>CP192092.1:0-3924915 GCA_050955755.1 Actinomycetota bacterium | reverse complement strand
GTGGGCTTCACCTCGGATCGCGATGGGAGAGCCCCTCGCCTCGACTTGTATGGGTCCTGTCCACATGTTTATCCACACCTTGTGTAAATCCGGCGCGGATCTGGGGACAAGCGTCGACGCTAACAAGCAGTGGCCCGCCTGGGCAAGCCGATCCGGGCAGATTGGGGACACTCGATCTGCGGTATGCCGCGTGTCTTCTTGACTTAACCGCTCGCCGTGACAGAGTGGCTGGTTTTGTCCCGGTGCGGCTCTGTGCCGAGCGCCCGGTTTGACCCTCGTGCGGACGCTCCCGTACCTTGGATCAGTCCTGTGCGTCGGACGTTTCCGCATGCCCAGCAGCGCTCCGGCACCCTCACGGTCCACCTCGGCCCACCGGTTGGTCTCCCCATCCGCGTGTCCGTCGGCAGTCCGCGGGTGCGGTCAGCCCTGTGGGCTTCCGATTGCGGCTGACGCAGTCGACCCCCGCATGACCACCGGCGCCACCGCGCCCGGACGCGAAGAAGAGAGAACACCGTGAGCAAGCGTACTTTCCAGCCCAACAACCGTCGCCGCGCCAAGACGCACGGCTTCCGCAAGCGGATGTCCACCCGCGCGGGCCGCGCCATCATGGCCGCCCGTCGCCGCAAGGGCCGCTCCGAGCTCTCCGCCTGAGGCACTCGGCGTGCTGCCCGCGCAGCACCGGCTGCGTGAGCGCGCCGACTTCGCGGCAGCGATCCGAGCACCAGGGGGAGCACGCTCGGGCTCTCGCCTCGTCGTGGTTCACGCCAGCCAGACCGACACGCGAGCGGGTCTCCCGCCGCGGGTCGGTCTTGTTGTCTCCAAAGCCGTCGGCAACGCGGTCGTTCGCAACCGGACCAAGCGCCGGCTGAGGGCCGCGATGGCGAGCCGGCTGGGCGGCATACCCCTCGGGACGGACCTGGTCATCCGGGCCAACCCGCCGGCGGCTCAGGCGAGCTACGCCGAGCTGGAGGCCGCCCTCGACCAGCTGCTGCCGCGCGTGACCGCCCGGCTCGCAGGCTCCGGAGGCGCGCGATGACGACCACGCCCCCGCAGGCGACCCGCTCGCTGGCCACGCGGGTGCTGTCCTGGCCGCTCGAGGCGCTGATCCTGCTCTACCAGCGGGTGATCTCGCCGCTCACGCCCCCCACCTGCCGCTACTACCCGAGCTGCTCGGCATACGCGCTGACCGCCATCCGCCGGCACGGCCCCCTCAAGGGAACCCGGCTCGCGGCGTGGCGGTTGCTCAGGTGCAACCCATGGTCGGCCGGTGGCGTCGACCATGTCCCTCCGCGCGGGGCGCACGGGCCCGCCGCTACCCACTGACCCGTCCGACCCGCACACCAACGAGGACATGCCTTGTCGAACCTGATCTATCCCTTCGAGTGGCTCGTCGCCTGGATCCTCTATGGCTGGCACTCGCTGCTGACCGCGATCGGACTGCCCGCGGCATCCGGTCTGGCCTGGGGGCTGTCGATCGTCGGCCTCGTGGTCGTGATGCGCGCGGCGATGATCCCGCTGTTCGTCAAGCAGATCCACGCCTCGCGACGGATGCAGCTGATCCAGCCCGAGATCCAGAAGATCCAGAAGAAGTACAAGGGCAAGACCGACCCTGAGTCACGGCAGAAGATGACTCAGGAGCAGATGGACCTCTACAAGAAGACGGGCACCAACCCGTTCTCCTCGTGCATGCCGATCCTTGTGCAGTCGCCGTTCTTCTTCGGCCTCTTCCGGGTGCTCAACAACCTCGACGACATCGCCAAGGGCACGATCGAGCCGGTCGGCCCGATCACCAAGACGCTGGCCGCCCAGGCCGAGAAGTCGACGATGTTCGGTGCGCAGCTGTCCGACACCTTCCTGGGCGCCGACACGATCAACACCCAGGTCGTCACGGTCATCCTGATCATCGTGATGTCGGTGACGACCTTCACCACCCAGCACCAGCTGATGCGCAAGAACATGCCCGCGTCGGCGCTGGACAACCCCTTCGCCCAGCAGCAGAAGATGCTGCTCTACATCATGCCGGTCATCTTCGCCGTCTCCGGCGTGAACTTCCCGATCGGCGTGCTCATCTACTGGGCCGTCACCAACATCTGGTCGATGGTCCAGCAGTTCTACGTCATCCGGCACATGCCGACCCCCGGCTCGCCCGCCGAGCAGGCCCTGCACGCCCGCCGCAAGGCCCGCGGCAAGGAGATCCCGACCGCCGCCACGATCGAGTCGATCACCAAGGACGGCGTGTCCGACGAGGGTGCCACCGCTGCCCCGGCCCCGCGCCAGCGCCAGCAGCCGATGAGCAAGAAGCGCGCCAAGCAGCAGGGCCGCAAGCCAGGTGCCACTGCGAACTCGTCCGACCAGCCCGGCACCGACAGCGACGCGGCCGACCGGCGCGACTGACCCGGCCCACACCAGACCTCGCGCTGCACCCGCCTCGCAGCGCACCACCGTCGGGGCGCGCCCCGGCCGCACATGCCAGGAGACAATCAATGACTGACAACCCCGAGGTGACGTCCGTGGAGACGCAGGAGGACGTCATCGTCGACGAGCCGACCGCTGCCGCCGACGCCGAGGAGACCGGCGCGGACGTCGCCGGTCAGCCCGAGGGCGACGCTGAACAGGAGGGGCAGGAGGCCGGCGCCGCCAAGGGCGGGCGCTCCCGCCGGGCCGCTCTCGAGCGTGAGGGCGATGTCGCCGCCGACTTCCTCGAGACCCTCCTCGACATCGCCGACCTCGACGGCGACATCGACGTGGACGTCGACGGCGACCGCGCCGCGGTCTCGATCGTCGACTCCGAGGAGGGCCGCGTGCCCCGTCGCCTCGTCGGCACCGACGGCAAGGTGCTGGAGGCCCTCCAGGACCTGACCCGCCTGGCGGTCCAGTCCGCCACCGGCGAGCGCAGCCGCCTCATGCTCGACGTCGCCGGCCACCGCGCCGCCCGCCGGGCCGCCCTTGTCGACGAGGCCAAGAAGGCCATCGCGGAGGTGCAGGAGTCGGGCGAGGCGGTCGACCTCGAGCCGATGACCGCCTTCGAGCGCAAGGTCGTCCACGACGAGGTCCTTGCCGCTGGGCTCGTCTCCGAGTCGCACGGCCAGGAGCCGCGCCGCTACGTCTCGGTGCTGCCGGCCGACTGAGGCCCCCGAGGAGACCTGGGAGTCGTCCCAGGAGTTTCACGTGAAACTGCCGCCCACCCATCTCGGGTGGGCGGCAGTTCGCTGTCTGCCCCAGGGACCGGAGCTGGACCTGTCCGGCCGTGGGCGGGTCAGGCAGGCGCGCCGGTCCTCGGTTCTCTGCCGTTGTTGTCTTGCCGCTTTGTTCAAGACCCATTCACCGTGACGCGGCAGTCTGGAGGCATGACGACACCGACCCTGTTCGAGTCCATGGGCGGGGAGACCGGCATCAGGCGGCTCGCGGACGCCTGGCACCAGCGCTGCCTGGCCGATCCCGTTGTCCAGCACGCCTTCTCGCGCGGGTTCCACCCCGAGCACAGGGCCCGGGTGGCGGCCTACTGGGGCGAGGCGCTGGGTGGTCCCGCGCGCTACTCGGGCACCTTGGGTTCGGAGTCTGAGGTCATCCGCATGCACTCGGGCAACGGTGAGGCGGCGGAGATGCTTGCAGCCGGGTCGGCTTGTTTCGCCGGTGCCCTGACAGATGTCGGCGTGAGAGGCGGGCCCCTCCGCGCGCGCATGCTTCAGTGGTGGGCCGATTCATCACGGCGGATGGACGGCTACCCGGCGAGCGCCGCGGACGTCCCGGACGGGCTAGAGATCCCCGTGTGGGATGGCTGACCGGCGACCCCGTCTCCGTGGTCGGGACGGCCCGGCTGGTCGGGGGACAATGGCGGCATGACTGAGCAGGCGCCCCGCAGGCCCGGCGTGGGCGGCATACCGATGCCCGGCGCCATCGAGCCCGTCACCGGTCCGCCGCCGCCCGCCCCTGACGCCGCGCGCGAGCTCTTTGGTGAGCGGCTCGCCCTTGCCGAGAGGTATGCCGCGCTGCTCGCCGACACCGGCGTCGGCCACGGGCTCATCGGACCCCGCGAGATCCCGCGGCTGTGGGACCGTCACGTGCTCAACTGCGCCGTGCTGGCCGATGCCTTCCCCGAGGGCGCCCTGGTCGGCGACGTCGGCTCCGGCGCCGGCCTGCCCGGACTGGTCCTGGCCATCCGTCGCCCCGACCTCACCCTGCATCTCATCGAGCCCATGCTGCGCCGCACCACCTGGCTCGAGGATGCCGTCGCGGATCTCGGCCTGGACAACGTGACCGTCGTGCGCGGCCGCGCCGAGGATGTCGCGGGTTCCTTTGTCTCCCAATGGGTTACGGCCCGCGCGGTGGCCCGTATCGACAAGCTGGCTCGCTGGTGCTTCCCTCTGCTCGAGCCCGGCGGCCACCTCATCGCGATGAAGGGGGCCTCGGCCGCCGAGGAACTCGAGGCCGAGCGTGCGGCCCTCACGCGCCTCGGTGCCGTATCCGCCGAAGCCCGCGAGCTCGGCGCGGACCTCCTCGAGACCCCGACCTATGTCATCGACGTCGAGGTGGGGGCTCCCAAGCCCGCCCGCCCCAAGCGCCGCCCAACGCGAGGCCGCAAGCCCCGCCGCTGAGGCTTGGAGTGCAGCGCTCCCGCTGTTTGGTGACGTGCCCACACCGGAGCACCGCGGGCGCCGGCCGACGCCGCCAAGGCGACACCTCGTCGGCAACCCGAAAGTTGCACAAAGTTGCACAATCGCTAGAGCCCACAGCGCAGGTCAGGGGGCGGCGAGGAAGTCGCCGACGACTGCGGCGGTGTGGCCGGGCTCGTCGAGCACGAAGAGGTGGCCACCACCCTCCATGAGGTACAGCCGCGCGTCGGGGATGAGCTTCGCCAGCAGGCGGCCGTTTGTCGTGGGCACGATCGGGTCGTCGGTGCCGTGCAGGACGAGGGTGCGGGCGCGCAGGGTCCGCAGCCAGGGCAGGCTGCTCCAGCCGGTCACGGCATACATCTGGGTGAGGTAGCCGTAGAGGCTGGGGGCGTGGTCGAAGCGGTGGTGGAGGGTGGCCCGGGCGCCGGGCTCGCCGCGACGGGCCTGACCGCCGTAGATGTGCGGCGCGACGCGACGCGCGTATCCCCGTGACCAGTAGCGCAGCGGGTGCCACATGTGGATCAGCGCGGAGGGCTTGCCGGGAAGGCCGCCGAGACCGGGAGCCGTGGCACAGAGGGTGAGCCGGCGGACGCGGCCCGGGTGGCGACGGGCGACCTCCTGGGCCACGATCCCGCCGAAGGAGACGCCCAAGAGGTCATAGCTCTCCAGATCGAGGTGTGTGGCGACGGCGTCGACGACATCGGCGAGCCCGTCCATCCGCACGGGCGGAAAGGGCGCCTCGCTCAGGCCGGCCCCCGGCAGGTCGAGGGTGATCACGCTGAAGTTGCGCAGCACGAGCCGGTCGGCGAGGGGCTGCCACAGGTCGAGGCTGGCGCCGATGCCCATGAGCATCAGCAGTGGTCGCCCCGAGCCGCGCACGCGCACCCGGATCGAGGTGCCACGCACGTCGACCCAGCGCTCGCGCAGGGAGTCGGCCCGTCCCGAGCCCGCGGCCGTCATCGGACGTGCACGTACTCGCCAGGCGCAGGGCCGAGGGAGGCGGGGGCACGCAGCCCGCTGCTGGCCTTCCAACGACCGGAACGCTTGTCGAGCCACGCGGCGTAGTGGGTCCACCACGATCCGGTGTGCTCGGGGGCATCGGCCCGCCACTCCTCGGCAGTCGTCTCGTCGGAGGTGGGGCCGGCGAGGAAGGACGCCTTGGGGTTGTCGATCGGGTTGACGAGCGCTGCGACGTGACCGCTGGTCGACAGGACGAACTCCGTTGTGCCACCGAGCATCGAGCAGGACTGGTAGCACGCGTCCCAGGGGGTGATGTGGTCTGTCTTGCCCGCGACGATGAAGCTGTCCTGCTCGACCTTGCCCAGGTCGACGGACTCACCGCGGATGGTGAAGTAGGTGCAACCATGCTGGATATCCGCGGGCCTCGCGACACTGTGCTGGACTCCGACAAATGGACGGTGGAGTTTGGGCGAATCCACAAGCAGGCACGGGGTCAGCCGCCTCGCTGATCAGGACATAGACTGCTCGGGATCGCCAGAGAGCACGACCCCAGATCAAACGAAGGTGACCATGGCTTCGGTGGAGACCGCACCCACGCTGGGCTGGCCCCGCACGCGTGGGCACGGCACGACCCCGCTCGGCTTCCCCGCCCCCGATGGGGTGCTGCGTGAGGATGTTTCACGTGAAACATCGGGCGCCGAGGAGGTGTCGGTCGACGGCGTCGCCCTCGAGACCCGCGGTTCGGAGGACCCGGAGACTGCCGACCATCGGGTGGGCGACGCGTCGGTGGAAGCCGATGTTCCACGTGAAACATCGCCGGCCCCGGTCGTGGATGTTTCACGTGAAACGGATGCGACGGAAGGTGGTGACCTTGGGCCGGTGCCGGAGCCGGAGCCAACTCCTGATCCCCCGGCAACGCCCGAGGAGTCACCCATCGCCCAGGCGATGGAGAAGAACCGCCGCCGCCAGCGCGAGCTCACCCAGGAGCGGCTGCCCCGGCCCGCACACACCCGTGTCCTGACCGTCGCCAACCAGAAGGGCGGCGTCGGCAAGACGACGTCCACGGTCAACCTCGCCGCCGCGCTCGGCCTGTCGGGGCTCAAGGTCCTGGTCATCGACCTGGACCCGCAGGGCAACGCCAGCACGGCCATCGGCATCGACCACCATGCCGAGGTGCCGAGCGTCTATGACGTGCTCGTCGACGGCACCCCGATCAGCGAGGTCGTGCAGACCTGTCCCGACATCCCCGATCTCACCTGCGTCCCCGCCACGATCGACCTGGCGGGAGCGGAGATCGAGCTCGTCTCGCTGGTGGCCCGTGAGACGCGCCTGCAGAAGGCCATAGCCCAGTACCTCGGCGACCTCGCCGACGAGGACCAGCCCGACTACGTGCTGATCGACTGTCCGCCGAGCCTTGGGCTGCTCACGGTGAACGCCTTCGTGGCCGGCGAGGAGGTGCTCATCCCGATCCAGTGCGAGTACTACGCCCTCGAGGGGCTCTCCCAGCTGCTCAAGAACATCGAGATGATCCGCGCCCACCTCAACCCGGGTCTGCACGTCTCGACCATCCTGCTCACCATGTATGACGCCAGGACCCGCCTGGCCGCCCAGGTCGCCGGGGAGGTGCGCGAGCACTTCCCCGAGCAGGTGCTGCGGACCACGGTGCCGCGCTCGGTGCGGATCAGCGAGGCCCCCAGCCACGGCCAGACGGTCCTGACCTATGACCCCACCAGCACGGGCGCACTCTCCTACCTCGAGGCGGCCGGTGAGATCGCCCGGCGCGGTGCTGCGACGTGAGTGACACCGAGCCGCGTCCGTTGACCCCCTCCACGCCCAATCCCGCTGGCACGACTGCGAATACGACAAGGACAACTCGATGAGCGAGAAGCGACGCGGACTCGGCCGGGGCCTGGGAGCCCTCATCCCCAACGGTCCCTCGACCGAGGAGCGGCCGTCCGACATCTTCTTCAAGGACGGCCGGTATGCCGCGCCCGGCCGCGATGGCGCCCCCGCGGGTGGGGCGGCAGCGGCATACGCCCGTGCTCAGCACCACGACACCCCGCTGGCCGCCTCGGGGACATCAGAGTCCCCAGTGGATCCTTCGGAGGCCGCGGACACCGGGCGGTCCGAGGCGGTCCCGGCGGCGGTCGTGACTGAGTCGGCCGAGCCCTCGTCCGTGCCGGCGGAGGTCGACCTGGAGCCGGTCCCCGGCGCGAGCTTCGCGCACGTGCCGCTAGGGGCGATCCGGCCCAACCCCCGCCAGCCGCGCACCGTCTTCGACGAGGACGAGCTGGCCGAGCTCGTGCACTCGATCCAGGAGATCGGCGTGCTTCAGCCGGTCGTCGTGCGCCCGATCGCCGAGCCCGAGGACGGCATCGCCTATGAGCTCATCATGGGTGAACGGCGCTGGCGCGCCTCGCAGGAGGCCGGAGCCGAGGTCATCCCGGCGATCATCAAGGAGACCCAGGACGACGCACTGCTGCGCGACGCCCTGCTGGAGAACCTGCACCGCAGCCAGCTCAACCCGCTCGAGGAGGCCGCGGCCTACCAGCAGCTGCTGGAGGACTTCGGGTGCACGCAGGAGGAGCTCGCCCAGCGCATCAGCCGCTCGCGCCCCCAGGTCTCCAACACGCTCCGCCTGCTCAAGCTCCCTCCGCTCGTCGCCCGTCGGGTCGCGGCCGGGGTGCTGTCGGCCGGTCACGCCCGTGCCCTGCTCACCCTCCCCGACGGCGGGGCCATGGAGCGGCTGGCCCAGCGGATCGTGGCCGAGGGCCTCTCGGTCCGCTCGGTCGAGGAGATCGTGGCGATGGGTGGCGACGCCGAGCCGGCCGCCAAGGCCCAGCGCGCCGCCACACAGCGCGGTCCCCAACTCGACGACCTCGCCGCCGAGCTGTCCGATCGCCTCGACACCCGGGTCAAGATCCAGGTCGGCCAGCGCAAGGGCCGGATGACGGTCGAGTTCGCATCGGTCGAGGACCTGCGGCGCATCCTGGAGACCCTCGGAGTCTCCACCGAGCACTGATCAGGCGCTTCCGTGCCGGGTCGTCAGAGTGGCTGAGACACCAGTATTGCACCGAATTACACGGATGTAATCCCGTCTGATCGACAATCGCACGGCCGAATCTGGCAATCCGGACTGCTGAGGCAGCCACACAAGTTCGCTGAGAGCGATCGTTAGCGGTCCTCCGCTCGGCCCACCTGCATCTGCGAGGCCCTCGCGACCACACGACGAAGCCCCCCATCCGGAAGACCGGATGAGGGGCTTCGTCACCTCGCCTGCCGGGGGCCGACGAGGGTGGGACTCAGGCGAGCCAGGGCTCGAGCTCGCGCAGGAGCTTGGGCTTGGGCATGGCGCCGACGAGCGTCTTGACGATCTCGCCGTCCTGGAAGAGGTTCATCGTCGGGATCGAGGTGATGCCGTAGCGGCCGGTGACACCCGGGTTCTCGTCGGTGTTGAGCTTGACGACCGTGATCTTGTCACCGTGCTGCTGGGCGACCTCCTCGAGGATCGGCGCGATGTTGCGGCACGGGCCGCACCACTCGGCCCAGAAGTCGACCAGCACGGGCTTGTCGCTCTTGAGGACGTCCTGCTCGAAGGTCGCGTCGGTGGTCGGCTTGGTGGCACCCATGGGCTCTCTCTTTCGTGTGGTCTGTGCTCGTGTGTGGTCAGGTGTTGTGTGCGACCGGTGGCCGCAGTGCTGTCCCCTACGGTACGTGCTCGGGGCGACAGCTGGCGCCATCGAGCGGGACACGGCCAGACGGCATACCGGATCGGCTGGCGAAAAGCGTTGTGGCTCAGGCCGTTCCGGCGTCAGCGCCCTGGGTCGCGTCGATCTCGGCGTCGGTGGCCCCGGCGTCCTCGATGGAGGCGAGGTAGCGCTCGGCGTCGAGAGCAGCCGAGCAGCCCGAGCCGGCGGCGGTGATGGCCTGACGGTAGGTGTGGTCGACTAGGTCGCCACACGCAAAGACGCCCGGGACGTTGGTGCGGGTCGTGCGCCCGTTGACGAGGACATAGCCCTCGGTGTCGAGCTCGATCTGGCCCTTGACCAGCTCGTTGCGCGGGTCATGGCCGATGGCCACAAAGAGCCCGGTCACGGGCAGCTCGCGCTCCTCGCCGGTCTGGGTGTCGCGCAGCGTCACTCCCGTTACCTTGTCATCGCCGTGAATGGCGGAAACCGAACTGTTCCAAGCGAATTGGATCTTGTCGTTGGCCAGTGCGCGGTCGGCCATGATGCGCGAGGCGCGCAGCTCGTCGCGTCGGTGGATGACGGTGACGGACTTGGCGAACTTGGTCAGGAAGGTCGCCTCCTCGATGGCGGAGTCGCCGCCGCCGACGACCGCGATGTCCTGGTCGCGGAAGAAGAAGCCATCGCAGGTCGCACACCACGAGACGCCGTGGCCGGACAGGCGCTTCTCATCGGGCAGACCCAGCTCGCGGTAGGCCGATCCCATCGCGAGGATGACGGACTTGGCGCGGTGCTCGGTGCCCTCGCCGTCGGTGACAACCTTGATGTCACCGTCGAGCGTCACGGCGGTCACGTCGTCGGTGACCAGCTCGGCGCCGAACCGCTCGGCCTGCGCGCGCATCTGCGTCATCAGGTCGGGACCCATGATGCCCTCGGGGAAGCCGGGGAAGTTCTCGACCTCGGTGGTGTTCATCAGGGCGCCGCCGGCAGTGACCGAGCCCTCGAAGATGAGCGGCTTCAGGTTGGCGCGCGCGGCATACACCGCTGCGGTGTAGCCCGCTGGGCCGGAGCCGATGATGATGACGTTGCGGACGTCGGTGCTCACGGGGGGCCTTTCCTCGGGGTCCTATGTCATATAGGTGTCGGTCTATACGCGAGTCTTGGTCAACACGCGGTGGGCACCCATTGTTCCCTACGGCGGACGCGTCGGTGGTACCTGTCCGCGAGGGTCGCGCTGGTGTCAGCGGAGCGGGACCGGGCCGGCGATGCGGTGAGGGTCGGCGGCGGAGCAGGTGCGCTCGACGGCGTATGCCGTGGACCCGCCGGCGCTCGTGGCCACCAGGACCGCGGCCGGTCGCCCGTCGACGGTCGCGATGTCGAGGACGAGGGTGGCGTCGCCGGGCAGGTCGAGGCCCCGGGCGCAGTCGCGCAGCCCGAGTGGCGTGGTGATGGGGCCCAGCCCGGGGGACTCGGAGGCCAGCGGGGGGAGCGGTGTCGCCGTGCTGGCCACGAGGTCACGCGCCTGGGTGGCGAGGTCGGCCGAGCGGTATGCCGCGCCCGTGACCAGGACCCGCGTGCCGGTGTCGCCCTGGGCTATGCCGCCCTCATCCGGACCGGTGGTCGACGGCTCGGCCGGGCTGCTGCCCGACTCGGGGACGGCATTGGCGAGCGGACCCGAGGCGGAGTCATCGGCCGAGGAGCCGTCCGTCGAGGAGCCGTCGACGCGACTGCCGGAGGAGTCGACCACCGACGAGGCCACGTTGTCGCTCCCCCCGCGCAGGTTGCCCAGCACCAGGGCACCGCCGCCACCGAGGACGAGCACCGTTGCGGCCGCGGCACCCAGCCGCTGCCAGAGCGGCATACGTCGGGGTGCAATGGGCGTGACCACGCCATAGGGGGGCTCGTGGTGGTCCGGCTCGTCGAGCGCCGACGCCGTCCGCGCCGACTCGTCATGCAGGGCCGCGGTGATGCGGGCGACGAGGTCATCGGGCATCGGGCCCGGGTCGGGCAGCGACCGGAGCAGGTCGCGCATGCCGGTCGGGTCGGCGTCGAAGTCGTCGTGGGCATCAAACGCGTCCGGGACACCCTCGGAAGGATGGTCAGGCCTGGTCATGACGCTCCTTCCGGGGTGTGGGGGCGGTGGGCGTCGCGCGGTGGCGCAGTTGATATGACGTTACGGCGCGCCTCCTGGTTCCCCAGCGCCCGCGCCGGCCTCGGCGCTGTCACCCCTGGCGCTGCCCAGCAGCTGGGCCAGCGTGGCCCGGCCACGGGAGCAGCGCGACTTCACCGTGCCCTCGGCGACCTCGAGGATCGCGGCGGCCTCGGCCACGGAGCGGCCCTCCATGTCGACGAGCACGAGGGCGAGCCGCTGGGGCTCGGGGAGCTGGGCGAGCGCGTCCTGCACCACGAGGCGGGTGAGTGCCTGGTCGTGGCGGTCGGTCAGCTCGGGCAGCTCGCGGTCGGGGAGTGGGGAGACGGGCTTGACCCGGCGCAGGCGGTCGAGGCATGCGTTGACGACGATGCGGTGCAGCCAGGTGGTCAGCGCCGCGTCCCCCCGATAGGAGTCGGCCCGCCGGAAGGCGGAGATGAACGCGTCCTGCACGGCGTCGGCCGCGAGCTCGCGATCACCGGTCGTGCGCAGCGCCAGGGCCCACATGCGGTCGCGGTGGCGACGGAAGACCTCGCCGAAGGCATCCGGGTCGCCCGCACAGTGGCGGCGCATCAGCTCCCGGTCATCACACTCGGCCAGGCTCGCGGGTCTCACGGTCGGCCCGGTCAGCTGGTCATCGAGACTTCGGCGACCTTGGCGCGGTACTTGCCGTTGGTGTCCTGGCCGACCTGGGTGATCCAGAAGATGATGTAGCGGCCCTCGCCCGTGGTGGTCACCGGGATGGTGACCTTGCCGGTCTGGCCCGAGATGCTGCCGAGCTTGGCTGCGCCGTCGCGGGCGAAGGTGCGGTTCTGGAAGATGTCGACCGTCGCCGCGGGGTCCAGGAGGGTGACGCTGATCGTCTTGGGCGAGATGTCGTCACGGCCGGTGCTGGCCACGAAGCCCACGCCGCCCTTGCCGCTCAGCGTCTCGGTCCGATAGGACTCGGTCGACCAGAACGTGTCGGGGTCGCCGTCGATGATCCGCGGCAGCTCCTCGTCGTGCTCGGCCTGGTCGCCCAGCGGGTCGAGCGGCCGGATCGCGACGATCTTGATGGGCGCTCCGGCGACCACGGCGGAGGAGGTCGGCGAGGACAGCGTCGTCGGGCTGCCGGTCGCGCCGGCGCTGAGGCTGCCGAAGTCGGTGTTGGAGCCGATCCGGCTGACACCCCACGCGCCCAGCGAGCCCGCCACGAGGAGCCCGCCGGCAAGGATGCCGAGCACCTTGCGCGACTGGTCGGGGGCGAGACGGTCGGTGGTCATCGGTGGCAGCAGCGGCACGGGCGGCTCGACCCCGGTGCCCTGGCGGGCGATTGCCTCGTCGAGGCTGACCCGCTGGCTCTCGTCGCGCGCGGCGGCCTCGGCTCGGGCGGCCCGGCGCTCGGAGGCCTTGTCGCTGGCGGCCTTGGCGAAGGTGCCGACCGTGTCACCCATCTGGTGGGCGCTGCGCCCGACGGCGTCACCCATCTGGGAGGCGCCACGGCCAAGCCCACGCGCGACCGCGGTGGCACCTGCGGCGGCAGCGGCCCCAGCGGCAGCGGCCCCGGCCGCGGCGGCCTTGGTCGCCTTGCTGCGCTCGCGCTCCTCGGCGGTGCGGTCGTCGTCGGCGTCATCGAGGTATGCCGCGTCGTCGCCCTCGAGGACGGGCCCGGCCACGGCGTCCTCGCCGCCGACCGGCTCCTCGTCATCGCGCCCGTGGGCGTCGCGGTCGAGGACGAGGGTGGGGGACATCGCGGCAGCGGACCCGGACGGCCGAGGCGCGTCGCCGTCCTGTCCGTCGCGGGAGTCGGCGTCGGACTCGGCCCGAGCGGCGTCGGCGGCGTCGGCCTCCTGGTCGAACGGGACCGCTGAGCCGGCCGCCGCGGCGCCGGTGTCGAGCGCGACGGTCTCCTCGGTGGACGGCCTGGGGGTGCGGCGCCGCTTCCAGAAGCGCTCCAGTGCGGACAGCACCGTCTCGTGCTGCTCGTCCCTGGCGGAATCGTCCGCAGGGCCGCCACCAGCAGCGGCCGCGGCAGCAGCGCCAGCGGCACCAACGGCGGCGGCACCAGCGGCGCCCGCGGCCTTGGACCCGGTTGACCCGCCGGCGGACGCGGCGCCGGGGGCGGCTGCACGCGGCATACCGCCCGGAGCGCTGGACGCAGGGGGCAGTGCCGCGCTGTCGCCGGTGACAGCCGCCGACTGCGGGGACGGTCCGGTCGCCGGGTGGTGCGACTGCTGCATGGCGCTGGAGACGCCGGACTCGACCTGCTTGGGAGCCCACGGCGCGATCTGGGCGGCGAAGTCGCCGGGGCTGACCGGGCCGACGTCGTCGTTGAGGGTCAGACGGCACAGCGCGTCGAGGTCGCCGGGCACGCCGGGGACGATCTCCGAGGGCGCGGCCACGCCGTCGACGAGGCGCGGCGCGGGCTCCAGCCCGGAGGAGGTGCCGAGCGGCCAGCGGCCGGTGAGGCCGGCATAGACCAGGCCGGCGATGCCGACCGCGTCGTGCCGGGCGGCCTCGCCCGGGGCCAGGTCGTCGGGGTCGGCACCGGCGATCGCGGCCGCGGTGGCCAGCCCGCCGATGCGGACGCTGCCGTCGGCGCGGCGCAGGATCGACTCGGGGGTCAGGCGCAGGTGGTGCAGACCGCGCTGGGCGGCAGCCTCGAGCCCGGTGGCCGTCTCGCCCGCGATGCGGCGGACCTCTTCGGCGGGGAGGGGCTCCTCGGCGACAAGCGAGTCGAGGGACTGTGCCTCGTCGCCCGACTCCTCGACGATGAACGCCAGCTCGTCGGTGCGGCCGACGTCGAGGACCCGGACGATGCGGGGGTTGTCGAGGCTCGCGACTCGGCGCGCGGCGTCGAGCATGGCCTCGGCGTGCGGGTGGTCCAGCGGGAGCGCGGTCACCACGACATCGCGCTCGAGAGTCGTGTCGCGCGCAGTCCACCGCTCGGCGTCGTGCGGCTGGGCGATCCGCTGCTGCGCGGTATAGCGACCGCCCAGCGTGGACCCCGGTCCGATCCCCTGCACTCCCACTCCCAGCGATCGACGGATGCCGCGGCGGGTCGCCGCAGCGCAGCCATCCTAAGGCGCGGGGCTGCGGGCCCGCCGTTCCTCACGCGGCGCGGCGCGGACCTACGCGTATGCCGTTTGCCCGGAGTTGGGGCGCGGCCGCGCCGCTCCTCCCCGCCCACGACTGGGCAAGATCGACTATCACGTCCGGCCGATCCGCGGGTCGCTCGTGCTCAGCAGAGTCCGCTGGTGGCTGAGGTGGTAGTCGATCTTGCCGCTGCCCTCACCCGGGACCTCCCCTGCGGGTGGGTCAGGCGCGGCCGACGCGACGCAGGATGGGGTTGATGACCTCGCGGACCTCGCGCACGTGCAGCACGTGGGCGATGGCCAGGAAGATGGCGAGGAAGACCACGCCACTGGCGACGAGGACCGCGAGGCCGCCGAACAGACCGGTCCCGACGACACCGCCCAGGGCCTCGAGCAGGCCCCACATGACCAGCCCGGCCACGCCGGAGGCGATGGCCAGCCGCACATAGGTGCGCACCGCATGGCTCAGGCGCAGGGGCCCGAGCAGGCGGCGCAGCAGCCAGAAGCCGACGAGCGCCGCGGCCGTGTTGCTCAGGGTCTGCCCGAGACCGACGATCAGGCCGGCGTGGCGGGGCTCCACGGCATACGCCGTGAGGTTGACCAGGGTCGCGACGGTGGTGACCACGATCTGGAGATAGAACGGCGTCTTGGCGTCCTCATGGGCGTAGTAGACGCGCTGGATGAGATAGAGCCAGCCAAAGGGCACCAGGCCGACGACCATCGCGATGAAGACCCACGCGAGCGCGGTCGCCTGCGTGGCGGACCAGCCCATGATCTGGTGGAAGAGGATGTCCATGACCGGGCGCGCGACGAGCACACCGCCGACGGTCGCCGGCACCAGCAGCACCGCGGGCATGCGCAGCCCCCTGCCGAGATCGCGCACGACGTCCTGGGTCCGGCCGGCGTGCACGGCATTCGACATATGGGTGAAGAGCGCCGTCACCAGCGAGACGGTGATCAGCGAGTGCGGCAGCATGAAGAACAGGAAGGCGTTGGAGTAGGCCAGCTTGCCTGCGCCCTCGAGGTTGGCCCGGGTGAGCGCGTCGTTGGCCCAGGTCATCACCTGGGAGGTGACGATGAAGCCGATCTGGCTGACCGCGACGGCGGCGAAGGTCCACATCGCCACACGGGAGGCCCCGCCGAGACCGGCGCCGCGCAGACCCCACACGGGGCGATAGCGGAATCCGCTGCGGTGCAGCGGGATCAGCAGCACGAAGGCCTGGGCGACGACGCCGAGGGTGGCGGTGCCGGCGATCATCCAGATCATCGAGACGGTCCACTCGCCCGAGACCGCCTGCTTGGGATAGCCGAGGATCCACCAGCCGAGGACCATGCCGGCGATGGCCACGATGTTGTTCATCACCGGCGCCCACATGTATGCCGCGAAGTGGCCGCGGGCGTTGAGCACCTGGCCAAAGAGGGTGTAGAGCCCGTAGAAGAAGATCTGCGGCAGGCAGATGAAGGCGAATGCCGTGGACAGGGCGAAGGTGTCCTGGTGCCAGCTCGGAGTCGAGAAGATCCGCACCAGCCAGGGCGCGGCGGCGGTCGCGATGACCGTGGCCACCGCCATGATCGCGATCGAGATCGTGAGCAGCCGGTTGACGAACTCGTGCCCGCCGTCGTCGTGCGTGGCCGCCTTGGTGATCTGGGGGACGAGCACGGCGTTGAGCACGCCGCCGGCGAGCAGCAGATAGAACTGGTTGGGCAGCGAGTTGGCCACGTCGAAGGCATCGCCGGTCAGGGCTCCGCCGACCACCGCGCCCAGGACCATGCCGCGGACCAGGCCGAGGACTCGCGAGACCATCGTGCCGGAGGCCATGAGCGCCGACGAGCGGGCGATCGAGCCCTCGGCGGTGCGAGGCTCGGCGGCGCGGGCCTCGGCGGCACCGTCCGGTCCGACCTCGAGGTCCATGGCCGTCACGACATCGTCGGCCTGGGCGCCGTGTGGCGCGGTCGGGTCGGGCCGGTGCTGGTCGGTCATGTGGCTCCTCGGGGCGTGACAGGACACCGCAGTCTGTCAGGAGTTGTGCGGCCGTGCCGCATCACGCGTCGCCGGCGAGACGCTGCCACGCCTGCCTGGCGATGCGCCGCTCGTTGGGGAAGGTCAGGTGCTGGTGGGCCTCGCGCAACGGCAGCCAGGCGACGTCGATGGCCTCCTGGTCGGGGTCGTTCTCGATCGTCAGCTCGCCGCCGATCGCCTCGAGGAGGTAGTGGTGGACGTATTTGTGGACCCGCTTGGTGCCCGTGACGAACCAGTAGTCGATGGTGCCGAGGGGGATCAGCACCCTGCCGTGGATGCCCGTCTCCTCGGCGATCTCGCGCTGCGCGGTCTCCGGCAGGGTCTCCTCGCCCTCGGTGTGCCCCTTGGGCAGGCACCATTCGACCCGGCCCGCGCGGTTGCGCCGCGCGATCACCGCGATCTGGGCGACCCCGCCCTGCACGTCGACGACGATGCCCCCCGCAGAGCGCTCCTCCACGGCCGGCAGGCGGCGGTGGAGGCGGCTCGAGTCCGCGGCGGCACTGGTCACCCTGTCACCATAACGGGGCGAATCGAATGCCACACCTACCTCGTGGGACCCGTCTCAGGCGCCCCGCACGGATGTCCATCCCGCCCCGCACGGATCTGGCGGGTATGCCGCGTGGCGGGCACGCGGCATACCGCCCCGTAGGCTTGTCGATCATGTCCGAGACGATCCCTCCCGTGCTGCTCGAGCGTGCCCTCGCCCACCTGGCGCCGGTGCTGCCGCTGCTGACCGAGCTGGGCGGCCGCTTCGCGGAGGCCGGCCACGAGCTCGCGCTGGTCGGCGGGCCGGTGCGCGACGCCTTCCTCGAGCGGGGGAGCACCGACCTGGACTTCACCACGAGTGCCTCCCCGGAGCAGACCGAGGCGATCCTGCGGCCGTGGGGCGAGGCGCACTGGGACATCGGGCGCGAGTTCGGCACGATCGGCGCGACCAAGGACGGGGTGACCGTCGAGGTGACGACCTATCGGGCCGACGCCTATGACGGGGAGACCCGCAAGCCGATCGTCGCCTTCGGCGAGAGCCTCGAGGACGACCTCGTGCGGCGCGACTTCACGGTCAACGCCATGGCCCTGCGGCTGCCCGCGCTCGAGTTCGTCGACCCCCACGGCGGGCTGGGCGACCTGGCCCGCGGCGTGCTGCGCACCCCCAGCCCGCCCGAGGTCTCCTTCGGTGACGACCCGCTGCGGATGATGCGGGCGGCCCGCTTCGTCGCCCAGCTCGGGCTGACCCTCGCCCCGGAGGTGCGCGAGGCCATGGTCGAGCGGGCCGAGACCCTCTCGATCGTCTCGGCCGAGCGGATCCGTGATGAGTTCAGCAAGCTCATGCTCGCGCCCTCGCCGCGTGAGGGGCTCGCCGTGCTCGTCGACACCGGGCTGGCCGACCAGATGCTCCCCGAGCTGCCCGCGCTGCGCCTCGAGGTCGACGAGCACCACCACCACAAGGACGTCTACGAGCACACCCTCACCGTCGTCGACCAGGCGATCGCGCTCGAGGGCCCGGCGGACGGCCCCGAGGAGTCGGTGCCCGGGCCCGATCTCGTGCTGCGACTGGCCGCACTCCTGCATGACATCGGCAAGCCCGCCACCCGGCGGTTCGAGCCGGGTGGGGGTGTGAGCTTCCACCACCACGAGCTCGTGGGCGCCAAGCTCACGGCGAAGCGGATGCGGGCACTGCGCTATGACAAGGCGACGACCAAGGCGGTCGCCCGGCTCGTGGAGCTGCACCTGCGCTTCCACGGCTATGGCGAGGGAGCGTGGACCGACTCGGCCGTGCGCAGGTATGCCACCGACGCCGGACCGCTGCTGCAGCGTCTGCACCGCCTGACCCGGGCCGACTGCACGACCCGCAATGCCCGCAAGGCCGCTCGGCTCGCCCGCACCTATGACGACCTCGAGGCCCGCATCGAGCGGCTCGCGGCGGAGGAGGAGCTGGCCAAGGTGCGCCCCGACCTCAACGGCAACGAGATCGCCGAGGTGCTCGGCATCCGACCCGGCCCCGTCCTCGGCGAGGCCTACGACTACCTGCTGTCGGTGCGGCTCGACGAGGGGCCGATCGGCCGCGAGGCCGCCACCGAGCGGCTCCGGGCCTGGTGGGCCGCCCGCGACTGACCGGCGTTGGGTCTTGGTCAGCCGGCCCCGCGGGTGACGGGCACGGTGACCGGCTCGAAGCCGGCCACCTTGACCTGCACGGTCGTCAGATCCTCGGGCAGTGGGGGGTACAGCACGGTGCCAGGGTGGGGCGTGCCAAACGCCGTCCCCATGTTCGTGCAGACGCACCGCACGTCACCGTCGGCCCGACGGAACATCACGGGGCCGTACTGCCGCTGCGCCGCGGTGTCGACGAGCTGGGGGGTTGGCTCAGCAGCGCCCGCTCGCCGTAGTCGACCATCGACGCCGACTCAGGGTGGGTGATCCACCACGTGAGGACCGCGCCGGACGGGGTGGCCCGCAGGGCCGCCACCGACAGGGTGTAGGTCCCGGGGCGGGCTGCTCGCGGGGGCTTGCCCGAGCCCGTCGCGACGGGGGTCGGCAGGGTGTAGTCCACGACCTGCGCCGACTGGTCCGCGCCACCGGCCGAGTCAGCACTGCCCGAGCCCGAGGGGCTGGAGGAGGCGGACGAGGCGGACGAGGCCGGGCCACCCTGGTCGCCGGGTGCGGTGTCCGAGGCGCCTGAGTCGCCGCTGCACCCGGCCAGGGCGACGGTCGCGAGCAGAGCCGTGAGCACGGCGCGCAGGTCGGCTCGGCGGGTCACTGGGCCCCTCCCGAGAGGGTGATCGAGACACGGCGGTTGAGGGTTTTGCCCTCCGCCGTGTCATTGGACGCGATTGGCTCGCTCTCGCCCTTGCCGTCAACGCTCACGGCCACACCGCCTGGCAGCAGCGGCTTGAGCGCTGCGGACACCGCGGCGGCCCGACGCTTGGACAGATCGAGGTTGTGCGCGTCGCTCCCGTCGGAGTCGGTGTGTCCCACGACGCTGACCGACCCCTTGACGCCAGCCGCCTTCAGATCGGCCACCGCCCGGGCGATGGTGGACCTGGCCTTGGGGGTCAGGTCGGCCTTGTCCACGGCGAAGAGCACGTCGGAGGAGATGTCGACCGAGGTCTTGCCCGCCAGTTTGCGTGTCGCGACCTGCTGCTCGAGATCGGCGACCCTCGTCGTGACGGGGTAGACGGACTGATCGGGCGTGTCGGCCGTCGCCAGTTTGCTCTCGTCGATCTTCGGCCACCCCGTGCCGAGCACGATGGGTTTCCTGGGGTCCAGCTCTGGGGTGAGGGCGCCATCCTCGACCGGCACCGCAGGGATCACCTGCTGGCCGAGTGCCACATCGACGGTCGTCACCTCGGGGGGCAGCTCCGGGATTGCGGTGTACATCACCAGGGCCTGGCCCGGCTTGGCCGCCAGTGGCAGGGTGCCGGACTGGTCAGCGGCGGTGCACAGACACCGGCCGGAGCTGTCGACGAGACCGCTGTAGGCCTTGAGCCCCTCCAGATCGATCGCCGCGACGTTGCCGAGCGCGTCCCCGACGTTCTTGCGGAAGTAGTTCAGGGCGGTTCCGCCGAGGGAGGCGCTCGCGGCGAGCTCGAGGCTCGACCCCGCCGCGCTGGCGGGGTATCCGCCACTCCAGTAGACAACGGTCCCACCGGCGACGCGACGCACGCCGTGGACGGTCAGGACCAGGCCTGGGGCCTCGTCCCTGTTGGTCGGCAGCGACACGGTCTGGCCGAGGATGGGCACCTCGACATCGCTGGCACTGGCCGGCACCGCGAGCGCGGCCACCAGAGCCAGGCTTCCGGCGCCCATGACGACATGGCTGGATCTCAGGCCCACACGGTCCCCCTGCTGGATCGGTGAAAAGTCCGCAGGCATCGTAACCATCGCGGCCGCCGCCCCGCGCGGGGAGCCCTGCGGCATACGACCGGGCCGTCTATCGTGTCCGCACACCGTCCAGCGACCAGGAGAGCCTGATGCCCACGTCGTCCACGCTCCGCGTCGGTCACGCGACGCACGTCGGCCGCGTGCGCGAGCACAACGAGGATGCCGTCGTCGTCGCCGACGGGGTGTATGCCGTGTGCGATGGCATGGGTGGGCACGCCGCCGGTGAGGTCGCCAGCCGGATCGTGGCCGAGGCGCTGGCCGAGCTCGGGGGACGCGGGGGACTCACGCCCGATCTGGTCGCCGCGCAGCTGGCGGCGGCCAACGAGCGGCTGCATGCCTCCTCGCAGCAGCACCCGGAGCAGGGCGGGATGGGCACGACGGCGGTGGGCCTCGCCGTGGCGGCCGGTGACGGTGCCGACCGCTGGATCGCCTTCAACGTCGGCGACTCCCGCATCTATCGCTGGACTGCCGGCCGCCTCGACCAGGTGAGCGCCGACCACTCCGAGATCCACGAGCTCCTCGCCGCAGGCCTGATCACCCCTGACGAGGCCGCGCACCACCCGATGCGCAATGTCATCACCCGCTCCCTTGGCATGGACCCCGCCCCGGCACCCGACCTGTGGGTCCTGCCGGCCTTCCCCGGCGAGCGATTCGTCATCTGCTCGGACGGACTGACCAACGAGCTGCGCGATGACCAGATCCAGGCCATCCTCGAGGCCTGTGACGACCCGCAGTCGGCGGCTGACGCCCTCGTCCAGGCCGCGCTCGAGGCGGGGGGCCGCGACAACGTGACGGTCGTGGTGGTCGCTCCCGAGCACGGGCTCACCGCGGGGGGCGGTCCGTCCTCAGGGGAGTAGACCCCAAATCCCGTCGCGCCGGGCCCGCGACCGTGCGACTCTCTCCCCATGGCCACGGACCTGGCGAGGACCCACGAGATCACCCGGCTCGAGCTGCGTGCCGGGGCCGGCCAGCTGCCCTGGGCGGGCGCCCCCAGCTACCCGACGGTCGAGTTCGTCCTCGACGGTCGCCGGCTACAGGACTGGGTGGGACGGGCGGCGGCCGGCTCGGGCGACTACCTGGGACACCCGATCGGCATCGACGTGCGCGCGCTCCTTATGGGCGAGTGGTCCGGCGACGGCTCGGGTCCGGGGGCCGGCGACCACGAGGACTTCGACGGCCGCACGGCTCTGCTGGGCTGCACCTGCGGCGTCATCGGCTGCGGCCCGCTCTGCGTGCGCATCGCGGTGGAGCACGGCACGGTGTCCTGGCGCGACATGGTGCGCTATCGGGGACCGCACCTGGACTACGGCGACCTCGCCTTCGAGTTCCGCCGGGGCGCCTACGAGTCGGCGATCGCCGACTGGGAGCGCGACCACCCCGGCCGATGAGGCGGATGCCGCGGGTCGGCGGCAATCTCGCGCCGAGTGCGCAGGTTGTGCTGTCTGCGGCCGGTCGAGACGACCACACCTACGCACTCGACCCACCGCGCGCGTCAGCCGATGGCGTCACCCGGCCCGGAGGCGCTCAGCCAGACGTTCGCGGCGCCGAGCGCACCGTTGCTGCCGACCCGCCAGGCGGCCGACGAGCCGTCGACGGTGATCGCCGAGCGCTCGCCGACGACCTGGGCGCCGCGGGCGCTGACGGCGACGGAGGTCAGCTCGCTGACGCCGAGCGACGCGACCTTGGGTGCCTGGTGGGCGGCGCCAAAGAGCCGACCCCAGCGGTAGTCGTAGGTCAGCGTGGGCTCGATGGTCCAGCCGGGCACCAGGCCCAGACCGGGGGCGGTGTGCACCCCGTCGGCGAGGAACATGTCGATCGACTCCTGGGCAGTCGTCGGATCGGGGTCGGTGACATAGCGCTCCCCGAATGCCGCGGTGGCGGCGCCGTCGGTCATCACCGGCGTCGGCCGCTCCACCGCGTCTGCCAGGAGCTCGCGCAGCCGCGCGTCGCCCACGAGGCCGTCGAGCCGTGCCTGGTCCCCGCCGATGACGAGGACCCCCGCGGACTGAGCGATGTCCCTGGCAGTCAACGCGTCGGTCCCGTGCGCCAGCACCCGCACGTCGCCACTCCAGCCCGCCCCGGCCAGCGCGCTGCGGTAGGTGGCTGCGGCAGCGCGAGCCGCACTCGCGTCGGCATACCCGGCGGCGATGACGACCACAGATCTGCGGCTTGCTCCGCGCGCGAGACCCGTTGCGGCGGAGGCGAATTGGCGCAGCGATGCGGAGTCGGCCGTGTCGTTGTCGCCGCCACCGAGCCAGAGCGTGCCGCTGCCGGGAGTGGTGAGCTGGGGCAGCCGTTCGCCCGCAGGGACGCCGACGGGTGACCCACCCAGCGTGGGCACCCGGGTGACGAGGTCGTATGCCGCGCCGGTCCCGGGAGCCATGAGGTGGGTGCGGACCCCGCGCACCGAGAGCGTGTCCTGCGGTCCCACCCACCGAGGCGTGGTGCCGGTCATGTCGATGACGGTGTTGGAGGTGGCGCCGAAGGGGTCGACCAGCCGGGCGTCGTCCTCGACCACCACGGCCGTGCCCCAGTCCACTCCGACGCCGACCTTGCCGGCGCCGCCGTAGCGCTCCACCGACTGCGCGGTCCATGACAGCAGCCGGCCAAAGCGTCCGCGCTCATAGAAGTGCTGGTCGAGGATGACCCGCTGCGATCCGAAGCTCAGGCCGCGCTCCTCGCTCGCGAGGTCGTCACCCCAGAAGATCAGCGACTTGTCGCGCTCGAGAGCGTTCCACGGGTAGCCGTCGTCGGGGTAGCCGGCGCCCATCGAGCGCGACTCGACGGCGTTGCCTGCGCTGGTGCCGCCCACGACCGCCCCGCGCGCGAACGCGCCCGCGAGCGCAGTCTCGGCAGGCGTGTTGGCCAGCACGTGCATCGCGAGCACCTGGTCCCCGCCGAGCACATAGGCCCCATCGGTGTCGGGGTCGGTCAGCATCGCCGAGTTGGCCGGGTCGAGAGCATCCTCGCGCGCCAGCAGCGGCAGCAGCGGGGCGGTGCACCCGTCCGGGAAGCGGGCCCGGTCGACGACTGCCTCGCACTCGCGGTCGATCTGGGCAGCCCGCTGGCCGGCGAGCCGCAGGTTCTCCGCCCGGTCCGCAGGGGCGTCGCCATAGCTCGAGGGGATCACGGCGATGTCGACACTGGTCCCGGTCGCCTGCTCCATCACCTGACGGGCAAAGCCCTGGAGCGAGGCGGTGCTGTAGCCGCCCCCGATCGGCACCAGGGACTTGGGCGCCGCTGGATCTGAGGCGCTCGCCGCTCCCCCAGAGGCCAGACTCAGCCCGAGAGCGCTTGCGAGGCAAAGGGATAGCACGGTGCGACGGGACATGGCGGTCCTCCCTGACCAGGCCGGTCGACCCTGACCGACGTTCCGGGCAACCTAGCCGCGGCCCTCCAGCCCCGACAACCTCCCCGCAGCGCTCATGCGGCGAGCGGTCCCCCGCCTCCCACCCAGTCGACTGGGGAGGACACGCCGTCTCCCCCCGCTGCCGGCACGGCGTGTCGTGCCCAGTGGACTGCGGCGGGCCGGCGGCCCATTCCGCTGTACCCATGGGTAATCCCTACGATCGCGGACATGAGCCATGTCGTCTCCGACCTCGTCGCCAATGTCATGTCGATCGCCGTGTCGGTCGGCGACAGGGTCGAGATCGGCGACGAGGTGGCGCTCCTGGAGTCGATGAAGATGGAGATCCCCGTCCTCGCCGAGGAGCCCGGCACCGTCACGGAGGTCAAGGTCGAGGTCGGCGACGTCGTCCAGGAGGGCGACATCCTCGCCATCCTCGCCTGACGCCTGACGCCTGACGCCTGACGCCTGACGCCTGACGCCTGACCCCCGACGCCTGACCCCCGACTCCCGGGGCAGCCCTCAGCCGTGGGGGACGACCACCGCCCGGGCGGACAGCTCGCCGTCGCGCAGCTTGCGGTAGGCCTCCAGCGCGTCGTCGAGGGAGTAGCGCTCGACGGACGGGACGATCTGGCCGGCGCGATACATGGCCACGACCTCGTGGAGGTCCTCGATCGTGCCCCAGTAGGTCGAGGAGAAGTTGACCTCGTAGGGGACGGCGAAGAAGTTCCACGGGTAGGTCCCGCCGCCGATGCCGACCACCGTGAGCGCGCCGCGCTGGGCGACGCTGGCCGCGGCGAGCGCGATCGTGGGATCGGCCCCGACGAAGTCGAAGACCGCGTCCGCGCCCCGGCCGCCGGTGAGCTCGCGGATCCGCTCGGCCTGGCCCGCGCCGCCGGGGACGGTGACCGCGCCGTACTTCTCCGCCTCGGCCATCGCCTCGGGCTTCATGTCGGTGGCGATGATCGTGGCGCCGGAGAGGGCCGCGAGGATCTGCACGCCGATCAGCCCAAGACCGCCGAGCCCGATCACCAGGGCCGAGCGCCCGCCGCCCTGCAGGTGCGGGAGCGCGCGCTTGATCGCGTGGTAGGGCGTCAGGCCGGCGTCGGCCAGGGGCGCCGCGTCGACCGGGTCGGCATCGCCGAGCGGCACGAGATTGCGGGCGGGGACGGTCATGTACTCGGCCATGCCCCCGTCGCGCCCGATGCCGTTGGCGAGATAGCCCACCTCGGTCGGCTGGTAGCAGTAGGTGTCCTGCCCGCGCGAGCACGCGGGGCACCGTCCGCAGCCGATCGGGCCATAGCAGAGGTATGCCGCGCCCTTCTCGACACCCGCGACGCCCTCGCCGAGCTCCTCGACCCACCCGGAGTTCTCGTGCCCGAGGATGTAGGGCGGGGTCATCAGCCCGGTGGGGTCGGACTCGAAGTCGTGGAACATCCCGACATCGGAGTGGCAGGCGCCCGCACCCGCGATCTTGAGCAGCACCTCGCCGGGTCCGGGCGTGGGCCGAGCCACGTCCTTGAGCTCGGGGAAGGTCTGGTAGCCGGTGAACACAACCGCACGCATGATCCGCTCCTGTCGCAGACCGACCGCGCGCTCCGGCGCGGGCCGGATGGGTGTCCCCCCACGGTATCGCCGGTGAGAGCGCGTGGGAGGGTTGCGAGGTGAGCACCAACCAGTCCGGTCTGCCGGAGCGCCCCGCCTCGATGCGTGACCGCGCGATCGCGCGCGAGGGCGAGGACAAGAGGGGTCCGTGGTGGCCCTTCGCCACCGCCGCCGTCATCACCCTGATCGGCATCGCGGTCCTCGCCAGCGGCCATCTCTCCGGGCGCGGCGACCCCCGGCAGGAGTGCGTGGCGGGCTATCGCTCGTGGCAGTCCGACGCCCGTCAGGTCCTCCAGCTGGTCGTGCCGGCCGAGCATGCCCTGCGCATCGACGGCGTGGACCCCTGCCAGGGCAGCGACACCCGCCCCACGCTGACGGTCAAGCTCGCCGACGGCTTCGACTGCCCGGCCGCGGCGAAGCGGATCAACGAGCGGATCGCCCGCACACCCGCCGACCTCTTCGAGGACTACCCAGGCACCACGGCCTCGTGCCCCGCCCCCACCCAGCTGCTCATCACCGGCCCGCAGAAGAAGTAGCCCCAGCCCCCAGACGCAGGTATGCCGCGTCGCCCGGCTGGGCGACGCGGCATACCGCTGTCTGTTGCTCAGGAGATCAGCGGGGCTCGTCGCCCGCGATGAAGGCCTCGAGCCGCTGGCGGCCCTCGGTGTCCTCGCGCTGCTCGGGCGGGGACTTCATCAGGTAGGACGAGGCGGACAGCAGGGCGCCGCCGATGCCACGGTCCTTGGCGATCTTGGCCGCGCGGATGGCGTCGATGATGATGCCGGCCGAGTTGGGGGAGTCCCAGACCTCGAGCTTGTACTCCAGGTTGAGCGGCACATCGCCGAAGGCGCGACCCTCGAGGCGGACATAGGCCCACTTGCGGTCGTCGAGCCACGCGACATAGTCGGACGGGCCGATGTGCACATTGCGGTCGTCGGCGCCGACCCCGGAGAGCGGGCCGTTCAGGTTGGAGGTCACGGCCTGGGTCTTGGAGATCTTCTTGGACTCGAGGCGCTCGCGCTCGAGCATGTTCTTGAAGTCCATGTTGCCGCCGACGTTGAGCTGGTAGGTGCGGTCGAGCACGACGCCGCGGTCCTCGAACAGCTTGGCCATCACGCGGTGGGTGATGGTCGCGCCGACCTGGCTCTTGATGTCGTCGCCGATGATCGGCACGCCGGCCGCCTCGAACTTGCCCGCCCACTCGGGGTCGCTGGCGATGAAGACCGGCAGCGCGTTGACGAAGGCCACGCCCGCGTCGATCGCGCACTGCGCGTAGAACTTGTCGGCCTCCTCCGAGCCCACCGGCAGGTAGGACACGAGCACGTCGACCTCGGCGTCCTTGAGCGCCTGGACGACGTCGACCGGGTCGGCCGCCGACTCCTCGATCGTCTGGAGGTAGTACTTGCCGAGGCCGTCGAGGGTGTGACCGCGCTGCACGGTGATGCCGGAGGTCGGCACCTCGCAGATCTTGATCGTGTTGTTCTCGCTGGAGTTGATGGCCTCGGCGAGGTCCTTGCCGACCTTCTTGTCGTCGACGTCGAAAGCGGCGACGAACTGCACGTCGCTCACGTGGTAGTCGCCGAACTTGACGTGCATGAGGCCAGGCACGGTGCCGGCCGGGTCGGCGTCCTTGTAGTACTCGACACCCTGCACGAGCGAGCTCGCGCAGTTGCCGACGCCGACGATGCCGACGCGGATTGCACCCATGGTTGTTCTCCTTGGTTGTTCTGTGGGCTTGGTGGTTGCTGCGGTATGCCGTGTGGTCAGCTCGCGCTGCCCGCGGGCTAGGGGGTATGCCGTGTGGTGGCCGTGGCGCTGGGCGGGTGGCCGGGCGACTGGCCGGCCTGTGGCTCCCGCTCGGCGGCGATGAGGTCGGACAGCCAGCGGATGTCGGCCTCGATGCGCTCGAGGCTGTGGCGGGTCAGGGCGGCGGTATAGCTGTCGCCGCGGCCCTCGCGCTCGACGCTGCGGACCCGGGCGAGCTGCTCCTCGAGCCGGGCCCGGCGGCCCTCGAGGATCCGCAGGCGGGCGGGCGCCTCGGTGCGGGCGAAGAAGGCGAAGTGGACGTCGAAGGAGTCGTCGTCCTCATAGGAGGCGGCGTCGACGCGGGAGGCCAGCTCCTGGAAGCGGGCGGTCCCGGCCTCGGTGATCTCGTAGGCGATCCGCTGGCGCCGGCTCGCGCCGACGACCGTCGCGGGGCCCGCCTCGCGGATCATGCCGCGGGAGACCAGCCGGCGCAGGGCGGGATAGAGCGTGCCGTAGGACAGCGCGCGGAAGGCGCCGAGGGCGAGGTTGAGCCGCTTGCGCAGCTCGTAGCCGTGCATCGGCCCCTCGTGGAGCAGACCCAAGATCGCCAGCTCGAGCAGCTGGGGGCGGCGGGCCAATGGGTCTCCTGGGGGCGTGCGGGTTCGGGTGCGGCGGGCGCGCGAGGGGGTGACAAAGTCGGGCTTTGTCCGGTCACTATAGGACAGCCGACATATCGAGGCGATACATCGATTGGGGTGTGTCGCGTCACTTTCGGCGCGCCTTCGCCGGTCCACGGGCTGGCTGTGGTCAGGGGCTCACCGTTTCGCACGGCATACTTGATGGGTTGGACGTCGCCGTCACCGGCGCCCGATCGGGGGATCGTGCGCACGCACACCCCACCCCGACCCACTTCGAAAGTCGCAGATGAGCTCGTCGAATAACCCTGCCCCGAAGAAGACTCGAACCCTTGCCGCCGGCGGCGCGACCCGCGCCCGCCGCTTCGTCCCGAAGACCTGGCTGGGTCGCATCGGGGCCGCGATCCTGGGCGTCTTCCTCCTCGGGCTTGCCGCTGTCGGAGTCGCGTTCGCGACCGTCGACATCCCCAAGCCCAATGACGTCGCGGTCGCGCAGACCTCGATCATCTACTACTCCGACGGCAAGACGGAGATGGACCGGATCAGCGACGTCAACCGCGAGAACGTCGAGCTCGAGCGCGTGCCGCTGCACGTGCAGCGGGCGATGATCTCGGCCGAGGACCGCAGCTTCTACGAGAACAACGGCATCTCGCCCAAGGGCATCATGCGCTCGGTCGTGGTCGGCATCCGGGGCGGCGAGAAGCAGGGTGGCTCGACGATCACCCAGCAGTACGTCAAGAACTACTTCCTCACCCAGGACCGCACGATCAGCCGCAAGCTCAAGGAGATCCTGATCTCGGTCAAGATCGACGGGCAGCTCGACAAGAACCAGATCCTGGAGAACTACCTCAACACGATCTACTACGGCCGCGGCGCCTACGGCATCCAGACCGCCTCCAAGGCCTACTTCGGCAAGGACGTCAGCAAGCTCACCGTGCAGCAGGGCGCGCTCCTGGCGACGGTCATCAACGCCCCCAACAACTTCGACCCGGCCCTGGGCGCCCAGCAGAAGAAGAACGCCGAGGCCCGCTACCGCTATGTGCTCGACGGCATGGCCAAGAACGGCTGGCTCGAGCAGGCCGAGGCCGACGCGATGGTCCTGCCCAAGCCGGTCAAGTCCAAGCCCTACCGCGGTATCGGCGGCCCGCGCGGCCACATCGTCAAGTCGATCAAGGACGAGCTCGAGGGCACCCTCAAGCTGACCCAGAAGGACATCGACACCGGTGGCCTGCGGATCGTCTCCACCATCGACAAGAAGCGCCAGACCGCGGCCGAGGAGGCCGTGGCCAAGCGGATGCCCGAGGACGCCAAGGGCATCAAGGTCGGCCTGGTCTCGATGGTCCCGGGTGACGGCGCCGTCGTGGCCATGTACGGCGGCTCGGACTACCTCAAGAACCAGTGGAATGCCGCCAAGGACGCCAAGCTCCAGGCCGGCTCGACCTTCAAGCCGTTCACCCTCATCGCGGGTCTGGAGCAGAAGGTCGCCACCAGCACCTACTACAGCGGTGCCTCCCCCCAGTACTTCCCCGAGTTCGCCGACTCCAATGGCAAGACCGCCAGCGAGCGCGCGGGCCGCGTGACCAACTTCGGCGGCCAGAGCTATGGCTCGATGAACCTGCGCACGGCCACCGCCAACTCGGTCAACACCGTCTACGCCAAGCTCAACATCCGCGTCGGCCCCAAGAACACCGCCCGGGTCGCCAAGACCGCCGGCATCACCACGCCGGTCGGCAACTACTACTCCAACGTCTTCGGCACCGACACCGTCTCGGTGTGGGACATGGCGCGCGCCTACTCGACGATCGCGGCCGAGGGCAAGCGGACCACGCCCTACCTCGTCAAGAGCATCTCGACGCAGGACAAGCACTACACCTACAAGCACAAATCGACGGCCAAGCAGGTCTTCGCCAAGCCGGTCATGGCCGACACCATCGACGCTATGGAGCGGGTCGTCAAGGAGGGCTCGGGCACCTATGCCAGCCGCCTGGCCCGCCCGGTCGCCGGCAAGACCGGCACCACGACCAGCAACTACGCCGCGTGGTTCAACGGCTTCACGCCGCAGCTCGAGACGGCCGTCGGCATGTACAAGGGCGACGGCACGCAGAAGGAAGAGAACCAGATGAAGGGCGTCGGCGGATACGCCGAGATCACCGGTGGCTCGATCCCGGTGCGCATCTGGACCAGCTACATGCTCGACGCGATGGACGGCGTCAAGTGGGAGGACTTCCCGCCGCGCGCCAACTGGGGCATCCCCGGCGGCACCGCCAGCCCGCAGCGCCTGCGCACCTGGACCCCCCAGCCGACGCAGGAGCAGACCCAGCAGTATGTCCCGCCGGTGACGCAGCAGCGGTCGACCCCGACCCAGAGGTCGTCGAGCTCGTCCTCGTCGTCGTCCTCCTCGACCGCCAAGCCGACGACGGCGAAGCCGACCGTCAAACCGACCACGGTCAAGCCGACCACGCCGAAGCCAACGGTCAAGCCGACCACGCCGAAGCCGACGGTCAAGCAGACGACGCCGAAGCCGACGGTGAAACAGACGACGCCTCCGCCGGTGAAGGAGACCACACCGGCCCAGCCGAAGCCGACGGCGACGCCCAAGGAGACACAGCCCTCGGCCAAGGTCGTCGAGTCCCCAGCCGGCGCGACGTCCGGGGGCTGAGCGCGGCTGTCGGACCGACGCCGTAGCCTTCATCCATGACCCGTTCCGACCGCCACGGCACCCGTCTCGGGGGAGCCGGCTCGTGACCGACCGGTTCGCCGAGCGCAGCCTGACGGTCGCGGGCGGGCCGCTGGGCCGGCACGCGTCGGCCCGGGCCCGCGGCCTGCCGGCCCTGCTCGCGACGCTCTTCCTGGGCGTCGCGGCCACGATGGCGCTCGGCGTGGTCCAGCGCGGCCACTGCATCGCCAACGGGTGGAGCGGCACCGACCAGTTCTCCCGGATGTGCTTCTCCGACCTGGTCTCCCAATACGAGCTCGCCCAGCTCTCGACCGGTGTCGACGGCTGGCTCGACGGTCCGGGCCGCCTCGACCAGCCACCGCTGACGGCGGCGGTCATGGCGCTGCTCGGCGGGCTCACCCCGGGCGCGGGGGCCGATGCCTCGCTCTTCTACTTCCTCACCTGGGCGGTGCTGGCCACCGGCCTGCTCATGGCGGTCGTGTGGAGCGTCGCCAGCGCGGTGCCCCGCACTGCGGGGTATGCCGCGCACGTCGCCTTCAGCCCTGTCGTCGCCCTGGCCACGCTGCTGTCCGCAGACGTGGTCGGTGTCGCGCTCGCCAGCCTCGGCCTGTGGGCGTGGGTGCGTCGAAGGCCCGTCCTCGCCGGTGTCCTGCTCGGGCTCGCGGTGATGGCCCGTACCTATCCGTTGCTGATCCTGCTCGCGATCCTGCTGGTGGCCGGCCGCGAGGAGCGCCGGGGCGACTCCCTGGTGACCTTGGTCTCGGCCGCCCTCTCGGCGCTGCTCACCGCCCTGCCGCTGCTCGCACTCGCCCCCGAGGCGCTCCTCGCGCCCTACCGCGCGTGGTGGTCCTCGCCCGCCGGGCTCGGCACGATCTGGAAGATCCCTGACCTGCTCGGCCACCCGCTGCCGGTCGTCGCCGTGACGGCGCTCGCCGTGGCGGGCTGGCTGGCCGCCATCGTCGTCGGCGTCACGATGTCGCTGCGCCGGATGGCCAGGCCATCGGTCGCCGAGATCGCGCTCGTGATGGTCGCCCTGGTCTCGATCACCGGCAAGAGCTATCCGATCCAGGCCGCCCTGTGGCTCGTGCCGCTCATCGCCCTCGCCGGGCTGCGCTGGCGCGACCACCTGGTCTGGGCGGCCGGTGAGGCGCTCCACTTCGTCGCTCTGTGGCTGCACATGTCGGCCACTGTGAAGGCCGACCGGGGGCTGCCGCCCGCGTGGTATCTCGTCTTCCTCGTCCTGCGGGTCCTGGCCGTCGGCTACCTCATGTGGCAGGCCGCAGAGGGCGGCTATCGCCGGGTCGCTGGAGGGGCGCACCTCGCCGATGTCCCCGCGCCGGGGACCGGCGGGCCCGTGCGTGAGCCCGAGCCCGCGGGATACGCCTCGTCGGCCCACTGAGCGACCCACTGAGCGGCCCACCCAGGTGACCTGCTCCGATTGGGTCGGGGAGGGGCCGAGCCGCTACTCTTGGACGGTTCGTCGCCTAACCCTGTGGACAACGCCCGCAGCCGAGGCGACAGACATGCAACCCTCCTGTCACGGAGAGACCGTGACCGCCTGAGACCAAAGGAGGCTGGGTTACCGCATGCGTCAGTACGAACTCATGGTCATCCTCGACCCCGAGCTGGACGAGCGCACCGTCGCTCCGTCGCTCGAGAAGTTCCTCTCCGTCATCACCAAGGACGGCGGCTCTGTCGACAACGTCGACATCTGGGGCCGTCGCCGGATGGCCTACGAGATCAAGAAGAAGCCCGAGGGCATCTACGCCGTCGTCAACTTCACGTCCGAGCCGGCCACGGCCAAGGAGCTCGACCGTCAGCTCGGTCTGAACGAGTCGATCCTCCGCACCAAGCTCCTGCGCCCCGGCGCCTGAGCCGCACCGCTCGCTTTCGCTGACCCCACGTCCCACCGAGGGACTGCCCGACAAGTTGGAAAGGCCTGATCCATGGCTGGCGACACCGTCATCACCATCATCGGCAACCTGACCCAGGACCCCGAGCTGCGCTTCACGCCGTCAGGGGCCGCCGTCGCGAACTTCACCGTGGCCTCCACGCCCCGGCAGTTCGACCGGCAGTCCAACGAGTGGAAGGACGGCGAGACGCTGTTCATGCGCTGCTCGATCTGGCGTGACGCGGCGGAGAACGTCGCCGAGTCGCTCCAGCGGGGCATGCGCGTGATCGTCTCCGGTCGCCTGAAGTCCCGGTCCTATGAGACCAAGGAGGGCGAGAAGCGCACCGTCATGGAGCTCGAGGTCGACGAGGTCGGCCCGTCGCTGCGCTACGCCACGGCCAAGGTCAACCGCACCCAGCGTGGTGGCGGTGGCGGCGGCTTCGGCGGCAGCCAGGGCGGCGGCTTCGGTGGCGGCGGTCAGCAGCAGGACGACCCGTGGGCCTCCGGCGGCTCCGGCGGCGGCCAGCAGGGTGGCGGCCAGGGCGGCTGGGGTGGCGGCAACGCTGCCCCGCAGCAGGGCGGCCAGTCCGGCGGCGGCCAGCAGGGCGGCGGGCAGGGTGGTGGCTGGGGCCAGGCCCCGAGCTACGACGAGCCCCCGTTCTGATCCGAGCCCGCCCGCGAGCGAGCACACCGCCGCGCAGGTGACTGCGCGGCATACCAAGACAAGCAAGAACCCATCCCGAGGCATCACCCTCGGGCTCATCCGAGAAGGAGAGCACCACGATGGCCAAGCCCGTTGTGCGTAAGCCCAAGAAGAAGGCGAACCCGCTCAAGGTCGCCAAGATCGAGAACATCGACTACAAGGACACCGCGCTGCTGCGCAAGTTCATCTCCGACCGCGGCAAGATCCGCGCGCGTCGCGTCACCGGCGTCTCCGTCCAGGAGCAGCGCCTCATCGCGACGGCCGTCAAGAACGCCCGCGAGATGGCCCTGCTGCCCTACTCCAGCTCCAACCGCTGATCCGGGCCTAGGAAGGTAAGGAGACGAACATGAAGGTGATCCTCACCCACGAGGTGTCCGCGCTCGGCGCCGCCGGCGACGTCGTCGACGTCAAGCCGGGCTACGCCCGCAACTTCCTCTTCCGTCGCGGCCTCGCCACGGCGTGGACCAAGGGCGGTCAGAAGCAGGTCGACGCCATCGCCAAGGGTCGCGAGACCCGCGCGGTGAAGTCGCTCGAGGAGGCCCAGTCGATCAAGGGCAACCTCGAGGCGTCGGTCGTGCGCGTCAAGGCCCACGCCGGCAAGGACGGCCGCCTCTTCGGCGCCGTGTCCACCGCCGATGTCGCCGCCGCGGTCAAGGAGGCCGGTGGCCCGGACCTCGACCGCCGCAAGATCGAGATCCCCACGCCGATGAAGGCCGTTGGCTCGCACACCGCGCTGGTGCGGCTGCACCCCGAGGTGCAGGCCACGCTCAACGTCGACGTGCAGGCCGGCTGAGCCAGCTCGTTCCGTCAAAGGCCCGCTGCCCCGTGGGGGTGGCGGGCCTTTGCGTATGCCGTGTGCCTGCGTGGGTGAGCCGGTTCGGCTGTCGGTGGCGCGGCATACCGTCTGATTCGTGTTCTCGACCATCGCGATCGGCGGCTACCGCTCGCTGCGGGATGTGGCCCTTCCGCTCGGGCGGCTGACGCTGGTGACCGGGCCCAACGGCAGCGGCAAGTCCAATGTCTATCGGGCGCTGCGGCTGCTCGCCGACTGCGGGCAGGGACGGGTCATCGGGTCGCTCGCGCGGGAGGGCGGGCTCCAGTCCGTGCTGTGGGCCGGCCCGGAGACGCTGGCCGGGGCGCGGCGACGTGGCCACCCGGTCGAGGGCACGCGGCGCAGCGGCCCGATCTCGCTGCTGCTCGGGGTCGCCGGCGATGACGGCGGCTACTTGGTCGACCTCGGACTGCCGGTGCAGGCGGAGTCGGCCTTTGACCGCGACCCGGAGATCAAACGCGAGGTCGTCTGGTCGGGGCCGGTGATGCGCGAGGCGACGGTCACGGCGGCGCGGGCGTGGAGCCGGGTGCGGCTGCGCGACGACTGGGGCGCGCTCGAGCCCTCACCCGCGCGGCTGCCCACCCACCGCTCGATGCTCACCGAGCTGGCCGACCCGACTCTCGCCCCGGAGCTCTTTGCGATGCGCGAGGAGCTGAGGGGATGGCGCTTCTATGACGGCTTCCGGGTCGACCCCGATGCGCCGGCCCGTCGGCCCCAGGTCGGGACCCGCGCGCCGGTCCTTGCCGATGACGGCGCCGACCTGGCCGCGGCCTGGCAGACGATCGTGGAGTTCGGCCAGGGCGGCCACGATGCGGCCGTGGCCGACGCCTTCGACGGGTCACGCGTCGAGGTCACCGCGCGTGATGGGCTCTTTGAGCTGACCCTGCACCAGCCCGGCATGCTCCGGCCGCTGCGGGCCGCCGAGCTCTCCGATGGCACGCTGCGCTATCTGCTCTGGGTCACTGCGCTGCTCACCGTCGAGCCGCCACCGCTCATGGTCCTCAACGAGCCCGAGACGAGCCTGCACCCCTCGCTCATCGAGCCGCTCGCCCGGCTCGTCGTCGCGGCCGCCGACCGAAGCCAGGTCGTGGTCGTCAGCCATTCCGAGCCGTTGCTCGCCGCGATCGAGGCTACGGCGGGAGGTGGGCTGGTCACGGGGTCGAGCGGCGCCGACCGGCCGGCGGTGGAGGTCAGCCGGATCGGCCTCCACAAGGATCTCGGCGAGACCTTTGTCGACGACCAGGGCCTGCTCACCCGCCCCGAGTGGCACTGGGGCAAGCGCCAGCGCGCGTCCCGCTGACGGATCGCCTCAGCCCCGGCACTCGCGGGCGTATGCCGCGGGGCTGCGGCCCACGGTCTGGGTGAAGTCGCGCACGAGATGGGCCTGGTCGGCATACCCGAGGCTGTGTGCGATCCCGGCCCAGTCGACGGACTGTCCCTCGCGGACCGACTCGGCGGCCTCGAGCAGGCGGTAGCGCCGGATCACCCACGTCGGGCTGACCCCCGCGCACGAGGCGAACATGCGTTGCAGCGTCCGCGGCGTCACCCCGGCGAGCGAGGCCAGCTCCTCGACGCGCCGGACGTCGCGATCGGCCTCGGCCACGGCGGCCACCCGCGCCACCTCGCGGGCCAGCGCGATGCGTGCCGGGTCGCGCCGGTCCAGCAGCGCCGTGAGCGCGTCGCCGATGAGCCGGACCGTCTCCTCCGGCCGGCCCGCCGCCCAGGCGTCCGCGCAGGCCGCGGCGAGGGCCTGGCCGTCGAGCGTGAGCACCTCGTCGACGGGGAGCGCGAGATCGTTGAGCGCAGACACGTCGTCGACCCACGCGCCGAAGCCGCCGGTGCTCGTCTTGGCCGCGACATTCCACCCGTGTCCGGTCAGGACCCGGGCCGTACGATCGGTCGCGACACCGTTGACGACGGTGCGCAGCGGATATGGGCCCGGCGGCGGCGCGAAACCGGGTGGGGGCGGCGTGCCCACCGAGACGTTCACGCCGGGATGCGCGACGACCTCCTGGCTGTGCCGGAAGCCCATGGGCAGGCGCCAGTCCACCGACCAGAACCAGTCGACCAGCCCATCGAGCGGCTCGGGCACGGCATACCGCCGGAAGTCGACGTGCCGCAGCATCGTCGTCGGCGCGATGATGCCCCGGGTGTCCTCGGGCAGGTCGGTCACGCACGCGACCATAGCGGCGGACCCCGACGACCCGGGAGGTTGTCGTGAATCTTCAATCGGCCGGCCTAGGGACCCTCCTACGGTCGTTGCCATGACCGACAACACCACCAGCCAGCCGTCCACCACCCAGACCACCGGCCAACTCCAGGCCGTGCTCGACCGGCTCGCGGGCGTCCTGGACAACATCGAGCCCGAGCAGGGAGACCGCCCCACGTCGTGCACCGACTACGACGTCGCCACCCTGCGCCAGCACGCGCTCGGCTGGCTCACGGCATTCACCGACGGGTATGCCGCCGAGGACGGCACCTGCTCCGACCCCGAGGCCGTGCAGGTCGAGGGCACCGGGGCGCAGCAGGTGCGTGACGCGGCGGCCTCCCTGGCAGCGAGCCTGCCCGACGCTGCGGCGCGGGAGCTGCGCATCGGCGAGGCCGGCATGCCGGGGGAGATGGCACTGTCGATGATCCTGTGGGAGTACCAGATGCACGGCTGGGACCTCGCCCGCTCGACCGGCCAGCAGTGGTCGCCGCCCGACGACGGCGTCGAGGCATCGCTTGCCTTCGCGCCCGGGATGCTCACGCCCGACTACCAGGGCGAGGGCAAGTCCTTTGCCCCGCCGGTCGCCGTCCCGGACGACGCCCCGCCCCTCGACCGGCTGCTCGGTCTGTCTGGCCGCGACCCGGAGTGGAGCGCCGGGTGACCGCAGCCGCCGCCACTTTCGATGGCGACGTATGCCGCGGGGCGAGCCCGCGGCATATGTCACCGATGTGTGTGGGCCCGGGGCCTCAGGTGACGGGCGCGAGGACGGCGGGGTCGGCGACGACGTGGAGCAGGGTGACGCCGTCGTGGGCGAGCAGCTCGTCGAGGGCGCCGACCGCCTCGTCGGTGGTGCGGGCGGTGATCCCGAGCCCGCCGTAGCCCTGGGCCAGGAGGGCGAAGTCGGGATTGGCGAGCTGGGTGCCACTGACCCGGCCGGGATAGTGCGCCTCCTGGTGGGCGCGGATCGTGCCGTACTGCCCGTTGTCCATGACGATCGCCAGCACCCGAGCGCCGCGGGCGGAGGCGACCGCGAGCTCCTGGCCGTTCATGAGGAAGCAGCCATCGCCCGCGACGGTGACCACCCGGCGGCCCGGCTCGGCGATCGCGGCGGCCACCGCGGCCGGCACGCCGAAGCCCATGGCGCCATTGCGCGGCGCGAGCACCGACGGGCAGGCGTGCGAGGGCAGATAGCGCTGGGCCCAGATCGCGTGGTTCCCGGCGCCATAGGTGACTACCGCATCCCGCTCGAGGCGGGGCACGAGCGCGGCCATGAGCGCGCCCATGTCGACGCCGTCGCCGACCCCGTCCGGCTGCGGCGTCGCGAACTCCACCCAGCCCGCGCGGGCCTGCTCCACCCACCCCGTCCACGGCCGCGCGTCCGGCGACGCGGTCTCGGCGAGGGCGGCGCACAGCGCATCGGGGTGCGCGAGCAGGTGCCGGTCGACCCGCCCGTCGTGGGCGAGCAGCCGCGGTTCGAGCCCGACGACGGTCACCGACCGGTCGGGGTCGCCGAGCCGGTAGCCGTCGCTGAGGACGTCGGAGTTCACGGCGTCGAGGAAGACGACATGGTCGGCCTCGTCGAGCAGTCGCGCGCTCGTGTCGGCCCGCCCGTAGCCGAGGAAGCCACACCAGCTCGGCGAGTCGTGGTCGAGCTTGTCGTGGGCGCGGAAGTCGCTCACCACGGGCAGCCCCCACGCCTCGACCCAGCGGCGTAGGTCGTCAGATCCCTTCTGCGAGAACAGGTCCCCGCCGACGACGACGAGCGGCCGCTGCGCGCTTGCGAGCTCGGCGGCGAGGTCGGCGGCGGACCCCGTGTGCTCGGTCACGGGCAGCGCCCGGGCGGGGAGCACGGCCTGGTCACACTGCTCGACGAGCACGTCCTCGGGCAGCCCGACGACGACCGGGCCGGGACGCCCCGAGCGGGCCGCGTGGACGGCATCGCGGGTGACCGCCGCGGCCCGCGTCGCGTCGTCGAGGACGAAGACCCGCTTGGCCGTCGTGCCGAACCAGCCCTCGAGGCTGAACTCCTGGAAGGACTCCCGGTCGCGGTCGGCGACCGGGATGAGCCCGACGAAGAGCACGAGCGGGGTGCCGTCCTGGTATGCCGTGTGGACGCCGATGGCGGCGTTCGCCGCCCCAGGCCCCCGGGTCACCATCGCGACGCCGACACCCCCGGTGAGGCGGGCGTGGGCCATCGCCATGAAGGCGGCGCCGCCCTCGTGCCGGCAGACGACCGCGTCGATGGCGCTGCCGTGCAGCCCGTCGAGGACGTCGAGATAGGACTCGCCGGGCACGAGGTGGGCGTGGGTGATGTCGAGCGCCGCGAGCTGCTCGACGATCGCGTGGCCGGCGGTGCGCCCGGTCACGCGGCCTGCCTCTGGAGGGCGGTCTCCTCGGCCGCGTGGTCGCGGCGGCGCATCGCGAGCCAGCCGGAGAACGCGGTGATCAGGGCGAGGATGACGAGCAGCAGGGCCGGGGCCCACGACTGCTTGCCCGCGGCCGCGAGCACGGCCGTCGCGACGAGCGGCACGAAGCCGGAGACGATCGCGGCGATGTTGGCGGCGAGCGCGACGCCGGAGTATCGCAGCTGGGCGGGGAAGAGCGAGGTGAGCAGGACGCCGGACGCGGCATACGGGATGGACAGGAAGGCGATGCCGATGACGACGCCGAGGATGACCATCCAGGGCTCCTTGGTGTCGACCATGCGGAAGACCGGGTAGGCGACGAGGGCGGAGGCGATGCCGCCGAAGACCGTCACCGGGCCGGCGCCGAACCGCTCGGTGAGCCGGCCGAAGAGGATCAGGACGCCGATCTCGACCGCCGCGGCGAGCAGCGTGGCCTGGAGCAGCAGGGACTTGGGCAGCTCGAGCACGGTTGTGCCATAGCTGATCATGAAGGTCGTCACGAGATAGAAGCCGCCGACGCCGAGCAGCGTCGAGCCGGCGCCAATAAGCAGCTCGGGCATGGCGTTCTGGAAGACCGACTTCACCGGCGTCTGGGCCAGCTCGTCCTCCTCGAGCATCTTCTCGAAGAGCGGGGACTCCTCGACGCGGGCCCGCAGCCACACGGCGATGAGCAGCAGCGGCAGCGCCGCGAGGAAGGGCAGGCGCCAGCCCCACGAGTCAAAGTCCTTGTCGCTGAGCAGGCCGACCGCCATGAACGCGCCCGAGGAGAGGAGGGTGCCGATGGGCGACCCGATCTGGGGCATCGCGGCGTACCGCCCGCGCTTCTCGGCCGGCGCGTGCTCGACGGCCAGCGTCACCGCGCCACCCCACTCGCCGCCGACGGCGATGCCCTGGAGCAGCCGGAGCGCGGTGAGCAGGATCGGCGCCGCGACACCGATCGAGGCATAGGTAGGCAGCACGCCGATGAGCGCCGTGACGACGCCGATCATGACGACGGTGATGATGAGCGTCTTCTTGCGACCGACCTTGTCGCCCATCCGGCCGAAGATCACCGCGCCGACGGGGCGGGCGAGGAAGCCGACGGCGAAGGTCGCGAACGCAGCCATCGTCGCGACGAGCGCGTCGTCGCCGGTGAAGTACAGCCGGTTGAAGACGAGCGAGGCCGCCGTGCCGTAGAGGAAGAAGTCGTACCACTCCAGCGCGGTGCCGACGAACGCGCCGAAGGCGACCTTGCGCGCCTCGGCCCCCTCGTCATAGCCGGATGGCAGGGCGTGCGGATCGTTGGCGGGGACGGTGCTGGACATGACTTCTCCTTGAGGGTGGCGAGATCAGCCGGCGGCCGGGAGGCCGAGGCCGGTGTCGTGGGTGGCGAGGCCGTCGCGGACGGTGGCCAGGACGGTGGTCGACTCGGTCGTGGCCGGGTCGACGGCGGTGATGTCGTGGTCGAGCACGGCGAGGTCGGCGAGGTAGCCCGGCCGGAGCATGCCGCGGCGGTCCTCCTCGCCGGCCATCCACGCGGTGTCGACGGTGTAGGCGCGCAGGGCGGTCATCGCGTCGACGCGCTCGCGCTCGCCGATGACCCGGCCGCCGGAGCTGAGCCGGCTCTGCATCGAGGCGATCGCCTTGAGCGGGGCGCCGTCGGCGACCGGCCGGTCGCTCGAGCCGGGCACCCGCAGGCCGGCCTCGAGGAAGGACGCGTGGCGGTAGAGCATGTGCTCGCGCTCCGGCCCTATCGCGGCGAGCATCGAGTCGCCGATGTCGTGGATGAAGCGGATCTGTGGGGTCGGGGTCACCCCGAGCGTCGCCATCCGGGCGATCTGGGCGTCCGAGATGACGCCGGCGTGCTCGATGCGGTGGCGGGCCTCGGGCCGTGGGCGCTCGCGCTGGGCCTGCTCGAAGGTGTCGAGGGCGAAGTCGATTGCGGCGTCGCCGATGGCGTGGGCGGCGACATTCCACCCGCCGCGGTGGGCGCCGATGATCTGCCGGCGCATCCGCTCGGCGTCGTCCTGGAGATAGCCGGTCGACGGCTGCTCGCCACAGCGGCAGGCGAACGGCTCGGTCATCGCGGCCGTGCGGGCCAGCAGCGACCCGTCGGTCCAGATCTTCATCGCGCCGACGCGCACGCGGTCGTCGCCGAAGCCGCTGCGCAGGCCGAGGTCCAGCCCGAAGTCGATGCCGTCGTCCGCGTGCCCGGTCACCTCGTGGAGCGCGCTGACGCAGGGCATCACCTGGGCGCGGACCATGAGTTCGCCTCTCGCAGAGGCCATCTGATATGCCGCGAGCTCCAGTGGGGTCTTGCCGAGCCAGCCCGCGCCGATCCCGCACTCGGTGACATGGGTCAGGCCCTCGGTCGCGTAGTGGGCGCTCGCCTTGGCCAGGGCCGTCGCGAGCTGCTCGAGCGGGTATGGGGTGACAGCCGAGACAACGAGGTTCTGCGCCTGCTCCTGGAGCACCCCGGTGGGCTGGTCCCCGTCCATGACGACAACGCCGCCCTCCGGCACCGCGGCCGAACCGTCCATGACGCCAACCCGTTGCAGGAGAGGGGTGTTGGCCGTGCAGACGTGGCCCGAGCGGTGCTTGAGCCAGACCTCCCGGCCACCGGCGGCCTCGTCGAGGCGGGCCCGATCGGGGTGGCCGCCGAGGAGGTTGTCGTCATAGCCGGAGCCGACGACCATCTCGTCCGGGCCCAGGGACGCGGCCCGTTCGGCGACGAGGCGGTAGAGCTCGTCGAGGGAGGTCTGGCCAACGAGATCGATCTCGTCGAGCGCGAGGCCGAACCACGCCATGTGGTTGTGCGCGTCGCCGAAGCCGGGCACGACGGTGGCGCCCCCGAGGTCGACGGTCGTGGCGGCGCTCAGCCCCTCGAGTGCGCTGTCGTCACCGACGGCGAGCACGCGGCCGTGGTGGACCGCGAGGGCGGTGGCCCGCGGCATACGCTCGTCGACGGTGACAATCGGGCCGCCGCGGAGGATGAGGTCGATGTCCATGGGCTCTCCTCAGGCGAGGTGGTGCAGTCGGGTGAGGGGCAGGTCGTCGGCGTAGTGCACCGGCACCTCGGCGCCGTCGACGACGACCGGGCGCGGCTCGCCGGCGACCTCGACGTGCGGCGTCGCGGTGTTGAGGTGCATGTCGGCGCAGGTGAGGCCGCGAGACCCGGAGATGGGGGTATAGGTCCGGCCGGCGGGAAGCGCATCACGGGATGCCTTGTCGGACAACGCCTCCCGCGAGACGAAGAGGTGGGCCAGGTGGGCGGGGGCGTCCCCGGAGCCGCCATAGAGCGGCCCCATCCGGCGCGGCTGGGTGATGCGCGTCGAGCCCGACCCCGAGCCGACATTGCCCCACGCGACGAAGCCGGACTTCACGACGAGCTCGGGAGTCGTGCCGAACCACGCCGGGTGCCACAGGACGATGTCGGCGATCCGGCCCGTGCGGATCGAGCCGACCTGGTCGGCCAGACCGTGCGCGATCGCGGGGTTGAGGGTGAGCTTGGCGAGATAGCGCAGCACGCGCGCGTTGTTGGGGTGGTCGGGGCCCAGCTCGCCGGCGAGGCCGGCCTGCACATGGGCGAGCTGCCAGGCGCGGCGGCCCATCTCGGCGATCCGCCCCATGCCGAGGGCGTCGGAGTTGATGATCGAGATCGCCCCGGTGTCGTGGAGCGCGTTCTCGGCGGCGATCGCGTGCTCGCGGATGCGCACCGCCGCGATCGCCTTGTCGCTGGGCAGGTGCTGGTGCCCGCGGTGCACGGTCATCGTCATCGGGCCGAGCTCGGCGACCGTCGCGCGGGTCAGCGGCAGCGTCGGCGTCGTCGACGAGGTGAGCACATGCGGCTGCTCGACGATGCGCAGCAGATCGGGGTGCCCGCCGCCGCCCTCCACGTGATAGGCGTGCACGGACCGGCCCTGGGTCGCGGCGAGCGTGTCGGACAGGTAGCCGGTCTCGTTGAGGGTGTCGGTGTGCAGCGCGACCGGCAGGTCGGCCTGCTCGGCGACCCCGAGGCAGGTGTCGATGACCTGCGGCGAGGCGCCCCAGTCCTCGTGGATCTTGAAACCGCCGGCCCCCGCCATAACGGCCGACTCGAGCAGCCCGGCCGAGGTGGAGCTGCCGCGCGCGAGGAAGGCCGCATTGATCGGCGCCTGCGCCCAGCCGCGCATGAGCGCATGGAGGTTGTATGCCGGGTTGGCGCCGACATCCCAGACCCCACCGATGCCCATGCCGACGATCGTCGTCACCCCGGACGAGGCGCCCGCCGCGACGAGGTCGGCGTTGGACATGTGGACATGGGAGTCGATGAGGCCGGGGGTGGCGATCAGGCCCTCGGCGGTGATCATCGCGGTGTGGCTGTCGACGACGAGGTCGATCCCGTCGAGCAGGTCGGGGTTCCCCGCGCGGCCGACCCCGACGATGCGCCCGTCCTTGATCCCGATGCTCGTCTTGCGCACGCCCAGCAGGGGGTCGATGACGAGGGCCCCGAGGATGACCATGTCGAGGGCGCTGTCCCGGCCGGCCCGGCTCGTCACGAGGGCGCCGTGCCGGGCGGTCTTGCCGCACCCGCCGAGCATCTCCTCGCCGGGCTCGGTGTCATCGCCCTCGACCTCGACCCACAGGCCGGTGTCGCTCAGGCGCACCCGGTCGCCCGTCGTCGGGCCATAGAGGGTCGCGTACTCGCGGGGGTCGAGGCTGGTCATGCGCCGTCTCCTGCCGCGGGCTGGGTGGCGCCGGTCTGGGTGGAGCCGGTCTGGGTGGAGCCGGTCTGGACGACCCGGACGGTGAGGGGCTCGCCGGGGGTGAGCTCGCGGCATACGCCAGCGGGCAGGTCGAGCCGCCACCGGCCCTCGGGCAGCCCGTCGACGCGCACGGCGCCGTTGAGGGCGTCGAGCGGATAGTGGGAGGAGACCCAGACGGCGGCCGGGCCGGTGTTGGTCAGGGTGGCCTCGGCCCGGGGGCGCCCGGCGGCGAGCTCGCGCTGCCCGGCGGCGGCCCGGACGGCGCCAGGGCCGTCGTCGTCGGGTGCGCCGAAGGGGGACTCGACGTGGACGAGCACGGTGCCGAAGGGGAAGAGGGCCTCGAGCTGCACGGCGGGCGCGAGGGCGGCCACGCCGGGCAGGAGTGCGTCGTGGGGGACCGCGCGGCGGCCGGCCTCGATCGCCTCCCGGAGGCTCGCGCCGTCCCAGGCCGCCTCGAGGACTTCGTCGCACACGAGGGCGATCGACTCGGCGACGCCGAGCCGGGCGCCGCGGGCGATCCGACGGCGTGCGAGGTCGGCGCCGGCAGCGATGAGCAGCCGCTCCTGCTCGCGGGGCGTGAGGTGCACTCAGTCCTCCTTGACTGTGCGTAGGCCCTGCCCGATCTGGTCGCCGCGACAGGTGGGGCGCGTGGCGCGGGGGTGGCGAGCGGGGGAAATGTGCGGTTGTCGCAGGTGATTGGCAGAGCATCGCAGGGTGCGGGGTCGCCGGGGAGCGGACTTCGCCCAGCGTTCCGGGTACTAGGTTGGGCATATGCCCAATCTGCCCGCTGCTGACCCGGAGGACCCACGCTGGCCGCTGCTGCTGCGTCAGGTGCGCGCCGAGCGCGACGACCTAGTCGCAGACTTCCTCGGGCTCGTGCGTGAGGTCGAGGCCTATGCCGAGGGGGCCGTGCCCACCGAGGTGATCCGGGCCGACGCGGTGCTGTCCTTCGACTATCTGCTCGACCGCATGGAGGGCCGGCTCCCTGCTGGTGACACCGGCCCGGCGCTCGTGCTCGGGGCGGACCGGGCGCGGCGGCGGGTCCCGCTCGACGCGCTGATGTCCGCGATCCGGCGAGACTTCACCGTCGTGTGGCGGCGGATGCGCATGCACGTGCCCGAGGACGAAGTGCCGGTGCTCGTCGAGCATGTCGACCAGCTGTGGCATGTCATCGAGGACTACACCAAAGCGGTGCAGGGGGCCTATCTGCGCGAGCAGGCCGTCATGGCCCGCGAGATGGAGGACGAGCGCAGCGCCCTCGTCACCCGCCTGCTCGAGGGGCCGGTGACCGACCGGCTCGTCACGGCTGTCGAGCTCGCACTCGGCCTCACTCCCGCCCAGCGCCTCGTCGTCATCGTCACCCCGTCCGCTCGCCGTCGAGGTCTTGCCCGGCTGGCCCGTGACCTGCACGCCGAAGGCCGTCCCGCCCACTGGCAGCCGCTCGGGCTCGAGGTGCTCCTGCTCGTGCCCTGGCAGGGCGAGCGCGCCGCTGCCTTCGACCGGCTCGAGGGCATCCCCTGTGTTGTCGGCCCGCTCGCCGAGTCGGTGTCAGACCTGCCGGAGGCCGTGCAGATCGCCCGCGCGGCCTGTGCGGCGCTGCCGGCGCAGGTCGACGGGCCGATGAGCGTGCGCGATGTCTGGGCCCCGATGGCGGTGGGCGCGATGGGCGCGGCCGGGCGGCATCTCGTCACCGAGGTGCTCGCCGGGCTCGACGCCCTGCCTGGCGCGGAGCGCGCCCGGCTCGTCGAGACGGTGCGGCTCTATCTCGCTCACGGATCGGTGGGGACCGTTGCGGCAGAGGCCTATTGCCATCGCAACACGGTGCTCAACCGGCTCGGCCGGGTGCGTGAGCTCACCGGTTGTGACGTCACCGTCCCGCGAGAGGCGGCCCTGCTGGAGCTCGCCCTCGCGGCATACCCTCAGTCGGACTCGGAGAGGGCGCGGACTGAGGCCGGCATCGGTCGGGCGGAGTCGACGGGCTCGGGCTCGCCATAGACGACGCGCATCGGGACGACGCCGGTCCAGGCGTCGTGCTCCTCGTCGGAGGCGCCGGGGCCGCCCGTGCGGACCTTGAGGATCCACTGGCCCTCGGTGATCGACAGCGCGAGGGCCGTCGTCGCGGCGAGCTCCTTCTTGGTCATCGCGCGCACCTCGCCCGTGCGGCCCGGGATCACGCGGTCGCTCAGGGCGTCCAGAGCGGTCCACTTCTCGTCGCCGTCGAGGACACGCATGGTGCCCATGAGCACGGCGGAGCGGTAGTTGGCGGACGAGTCAAAGGTCGAGTGCGCCACGACGACACCGTCGATCGAGTTGACACAGAAGGAGATTGGCGCCCCGGCGCCGGCCTGGCGCAGCGCACCGGCGCCCGTAGAGCCGTGCACGACAATGTCGTCCCCGACGCGGGCAAAGAGCACGGGCACCTGCCAGGGCTGGCCGTCGTCGACGGTGGCGAGCACCCCCCACTGCACCTCGTCGAGGAGGGCGTCGAGGGCTTCCCGGTCGGTCTTGCCGCGCTCGGCGTGGCGGTTGAGGCTGCGCATGTGACCATCACACCCGATCGAGCAGGCGGGTGCATCCCGATTCCGGCACTATCCGCCGGCACGGGCCTCGGCGGCGAGATTGGCCATGCGGAAGCCCGAGAACCTGGCCGGGGCCTCCCGGCCCCACACCACCATGACGACCAGCTCGCCCGCGGTGGTGTTGACCAGGTCGTGGTCGACCCCCGGGCGGGCCAGGATCGAGTCGCCGGGGCCGAGGTCATGGCTGACACCATCGACGGTCATGCGAGCGGTGCCCTGCACCACGAGGTAGATCTCCTCGATCGGGTCGTCCACGTCCCCGTGGGCGTGCATACCCTCTGTGGCCCCCTCGGGGGAGCGCCAGGTCTGCACCGCCACCGGCATGCGGGACTCGCCGTAGTGATGCCACTGCACGTCGATCGGCATCGTGCCGTCGTGCAGCAGATAGTCGAAGGTGTGCTGGCCGGCCTGCTCGATCATCGGGACCTCCACCTGGGTCGGTTGTCCTCCATGGTGGGCTCGCCGGTCCGGGCTGACAAGGGCCGGCTGTCGAGACCCGCAACGTCAGCGCGTGTCGACCATCAGCTCGAAGGAGTAGTCCTGGGAGCGATAGCTGTGCTCGCCCAGCTCGACCGGCCCGCCGGCGGCGTCGAAGGCGACCCGCCTCATCGTCAGGACCGGCTGGGTGCCGCGCAGCTCGAGCAGCCGGCGCTCGCGGGCGGTCGGCATGCGCGCCCCAATGCTCTGGTGCGCGACGACGGGCCGTATGCCGTGCTCCCGCAGCAGGGCATAGAGCCCCCTGCTCTCCAGCTCATCCTTGGAGATATCGGGCAGGGACGCCGGCAGCCAGTTGTGCAGGACCGCCAAGGGCAGGTCGCCGGCCAGCCGCAGCCGGGTGATCGAGAGCATCGGGGTGTCCGGCGGCAACTCCAGAGCGGCTGCGGCAGTGGGGAACTCGCCCATCTCCAACTCGAGGACCGTCGTGCGCGGCGTGCGTCCGTCCCGCTCCAGGTCGTCAAAAAGGCTGGTGAGCGCGACCTTGCGGTGGACGGCGCGTGCGGCAACTGTCGTGCCGAGGCCCCGGCGCCGGATCAGCAGTCCCGCGTCGACGAGCTGTTGGATGGCCCGTCGGACCGTCGGGCGGGATACGCCGAGCCGAGCCGTCATCGCGAGCTCGTTCTCAAAGGGGTCGCCCGGCTGGAGGCGACCCTCGTCGATCGCGGCGGTGAGCTGCTCGGCCAGCTGGTGATAGAGCGGCACCGGCGAGGAGCGGTCGATGCTCACGGCCAGTGGCGTCGCCTCGCCGCTGTCGTCCACCGTCCCGCCTCCTCCTGTGCTGCTCGTGCAGTGCTGCTCGTGCAGTGCCTGTCGTGCTGTCCGCCAGTCCTGTCGTGTTGCCCGCAGGACAGGCTGACCAGCGAACGGCTTCGACCCTATCCGTCCGGTTGAGTTGATGTGCGAATGTCCTGACAAAGCTGTGGACAGCACAACCGTTCGTGTTGACACCGTCAGGGCAGGTGGAGAGGGTTGAGGTCCACGAGTTGAGGAGCGGTGATGCGGGTCGGTCTGGTCGGGGTCGGGCGCATCGGTGCCCGCCACGCCGGCATCCTCGCGGGTCTGCCGGTTGTGGGCGAGGTCCTCGTGACCGACACCGCGCCCGAGGCGGCCCACGCCCTGGCCGACTCGCTCGGTCTCACCTTCGTCGCCTCGAGCCAGGTCCTGCTGTCCGAGCGACCCGACGCCGTGGTCATCGCCAGCCCCACTCCGACACACGCCGGCCTGATCCGGTCCGCGGTGGAGGCTGGCATCCCCGCCTTCTGCGAGAAGCCGGTGGCAGCCACGCTCGAGGAGACCGTTGAGCTGGCCCGCCTCGAGCGGGAGAGCGGTTCCTTCGTGCAGGTGGGCTTCCAGCGTCGCTTCGACCCGGGCTACCAGCGGGCGCACGACCTTGTCCGGGCCGGCGACCTCGGTCACCTGCACACCGTGCGGGGCAACACCTTCGACCCGGCGCCGCCGCCCGCGGCATACGTCCTGGGCAGCGGCGGGATCTTCCGCGACTGCTCGGTCCACGACTTCGACATCCTGCGCTATGTGACCGGCCTCGAGGCCGAGTGGGTCCTCGCCGCCGGGTCCGCGCACGGCGACCCGGTCTTCGCAGAGGCAGGCGACGTCTCGTCAGCGACGACGCTCGTCGCGCTCGAGGGCGGCACGATCGCGACCCTGTCGGCCTCCCGCTACAACGCCGCGGGATACGACGTGCGGATGGAGCTCGCCGGCGAGAGCGGCTCGGTCTGCGTCGGCCTCGACGACGCGACCCCGCTGCGGTCGGCCGAGGCGGGAGTGTCCTGGCCGAGCGGCAAGCCCTATGACTTCTTCCTCGACCGCTTCACCGAGGCGTATGCCGCCGAGCTCACCGGCTTCATCGCCCTCGCCCCCCAGCCGGGGGCGACATCGCCCTGCTCGCTTGCCGATGCCCTTGCCGCCACCCGGCTCGCCGAGGCGGCCACGCTCTCGCGGGCGGAGGGGCGCATCGTCCGTCTCGAGGAGGTGCCGGGAGCATGACCCCGACGAGAGCCCCGATCGCCGAGCGGATCGCCGGCGCCCCGATCACCTGGGGCGTGTGTGAGGTGCCCGACTGGGGAGTCCAGCTGGACACCGGCACCGTCCTGCGCCAGATGCGCGAGATCGGCCTTGCCGCAACGGAGTTCGGTCCCGAGGGGTTCCTCCCCGACTCGCCCGACGGCAAGGCCGAGGTTTTGCGGTCTGCCGGTCTCAGAGCGGTTGGCCAGTTCGTGCCTGTCGTCCTCCACCACCCGTCCCATGACCCGCTGCCCGAGGTGGCCGACGCGATGGACGGCCTCGTCGCAGCAGGCGCGAACACGCTGGTCCTGGCCGCCGCGACCGGCGTTGACGGATATGACGACCGGCCGGTCCTCGACGACAGCGGCTGGCGTGCTCTGCTGGCCAACCTCGACCGGCTCGCCGCGGTCGCTGCCTCTCGCGCCCTCACGCCCACCCTGCACCCCCACGTCGGCACCATGATCGAGAGCGGCGAGGAGATCCAGCGGGTCATCGACGGCAGCAGCATCGGCATCTGCCTCGACACGGGCCACCTCCTCATCGGTGGTGGCAACCCCGTGGCCCTGGCCGCTGAGCACCCGGACCGGATTGCCCACGTGCACCTCAAGGACGTCGATCTCGGGTGGGCCCGCCGGGTGCAGCATGGCGAGGCCACCTATACCGAGGCGATCCGCGGTGGGATGTATCGCCCGCTGGGGGAGGGTGATGTCGACATCGCCTCGATTGTCGGCTCGCTTGAGCAGCAAGGATATTCGGGCTGGTATGTCCTCGAGCAGGACACCATCCTGAGTGCCGCCCCATCGGGTGCCGTGACACCCGACCCACTCGCGGACGCCCGTGCCAGTGTGGCCACCATCCGCGAGATCGCCAGCAGGCTCGACGGGAGGAGCACATGAGCGACCCGATCCTCGCGGCCGACCTCTTCGGCCACCAGCACGCCGACCACACGATGTCGGGACAGGACGCGGCATACGACCTCATTGCCATGGGACGCACGGGAGTCGACATCTACCCGCTCGACCACGGCGTGGGGCTGGAGGACGTGCGGACCTTCGAGAAGTTCCTCGGCGGCAGCGCGACCAATGTCGCCGTCGCGGCGGCCCAGCATGGCCGGTATGCCGCCCTGGTCACCCGCGTGGGCGACGACCCCTTCGGGCGCTATGTGCGGCGGGAGGCCCGGCACCTGGGGGTGTCAGATGCCTTCATCACCACGATTCCCGCGGGTGGCCCGCCCACCCCCGTGACCTTCTGCGAGGTGCACCCACCGGACGACTTCCCGCTCTACTTCTATCGCTACCCCATCGCCCCAGACCTGATGCTGGAAGCCGACGAGCTGCCGCTCCCGGCCATCGAGCGCTGCGGTGTCTTCTGGGCCACCGTGACCGGTCTGAGCCAGGAGCCCTCTCGCGCAGCGCATTTCGCAGCGTGGGAGGCGCGTGACCGCGCCCCGCACACCGTGCTGGACCTCGACTGGCGACCGATGTTCTGGGCCGACGTCGACGAGGCACGCGAGCTGGTCGGCCGGGCCCTCGACCACGTCACGGTGGCCGTGGGCAATCTCGAGGAGTGCGAGATCGCGGTGGGGGAGCGGGACCCGCACCGGGCGGCCGACGCACTGCTCGAGAGGGGCGTCAGCCTGGCCGTCGTCAAGCAGGGGCCTGCGGGCGTGCTCGCTGCGACGTCGTCCGAGCGCTTCGAGGTGCCGGCGGTGCCCGTCGAGGTCGTCAACGGCCTGGGCGCCGGTGATGCCTTCGGCGGCATGCTCGTGCACGGACTACTTGGGAAGTGGCCGCTGCGGCGGACCATCGAGATGGCCAACGCCGCCGGTGCCATCGTCGCAGGCCGGCTCGAGTGCTCGACGGCGATGCCGACCACCTCCGAGGTGACGGCCATGCTCCAGCGCTCGCACCGCCACGAGGACGTCGCCCGCGATCGTGCCCAACTGGGCGAAAACGCGGGGCGCGATCGTGCCCACGTGGGCGAAAGCGCGGGGGGCGATCGTGCCCAAGTGGGCGAAAGTGCGGGGGAGGCGCCGTGAGCGGCTTGGGCCCGGGCCGGGCGGCGACGGGGGCCGACAACGGGCGCTGGGTGCGGCTCTTCGCCGACGCACCCCAGCCCGAGCACCCGATCGTCCACGGCTGGCAGACCGGCGAGCTCGAGCACGCGGGGCTGCTCATGGGCGCGCTCGAGCCCGAGTCCAGCGTGGGCGGCAGCCTGAGCGAGCAGGAGATCATTGTCGTCCCGCTTTCGGGATCCTGTCGGGTGCAGGCGCTCGGCCCGAGTGCCACGGACGCCTCGGGCGACGCCGGCCCCGTCACCCTCGACGAGGTCGTGCTGACCGGCCGCCGGGATGTCTTCAGCGGCGTCACCGACATCGCCTACCTGCCAGCGGGCGACAGCATCGGCTACGTCGTGGCGGCGGCCGACCAGCCCGTGCGGGTGGCGATCTGCCGGGCCCGCGTGAGCGCGCCGACGGCGGGCAACACGGCATACCGCATCACCCACCTCGCCGCCGCCGACGTGCCGGTCGAGCTCCGGGGCGCGGGGACGTGCTCACGCGAGGTCCGCAACTTCGGCACCCCAGGCGTGCTGGAGGCCGAGCGGATCATCGCCTGCGAGGTGCTGACGCCGGCAGGCAACTGGAGCTCCTATCCGCCGCACAAGCACGACGAGGAGCGGCCCGGGGAGGAGACCGAGCTCGAGGAGATCTACTACTTCGAGACGCGGCCCGCGGGCATCGACCACATTCCCGATCCACGACAGGCGCCTGACTCGGATCCTGTTGGCTACCAACGGGTCTATGGCACCGACGACCGTCCGATCGACGTGCTCGCAGAGGTCCGCACCGGCGATGTCGTGCTGGTGCCACACGGCTGGCACGGCCCGTCGATGGCGGCTCCCGATGCCGACCTCTACTACCTCAACGTTATGGCCGGGCCGGGCGTCGAGCGCGCTTGGCGGATCTGCTTCGACCCCGCCCACGACGCGGTCCGTGCCGCCTGGGACGGCCAGGAGGTCGACCCGAGGCTGCCGATGGGAGCGCGCGATGACTGAGCAGACGACGGTGCGGCTGACAGTGGGGCAGGCGGTCGTCGACTTCCTCGCCGCACAGTGGGTCGAGCGTGATGGCGAGCGACAGCGTCTCTTCGCCGGGGTGCTCGGCATCTTCGGCCACGGCAACGTGGCAGGCCTCGGCCAGGCCCTCCTCCAGCATGAGCTCGCTGCGACCGATCAGGGCCAGACGCCTTCTCTCCCATATGTGCTCGCCCGCAACGAGCAGGCCATGGTGCACACTGCGGTGGGCTACGCCAGACAGCGCGACCGGCTCCAGACCTGGGCGTGCACGGCATCGATCGGGCCGGGCTCGACCAACATGGTCACCGGGGCGGCGCTGGCGACAGTCAACCGCATCCCCGTGCTGCTCCTGCCTTCTGACACCTTCGCTACCCGGGTCGCCGAACCGGTCCTCCAGGAGCTGGAGGCGCCACACGGGGGCGATCTCACCGTCAACGACGCCTTCAGACCGGTCTCCCGATTCTTTGACCGCGTCACCCGCCCCGAGCAGCTGCCGAGCGCGCTGCTCCAGGCGATGCGGGTGCTCACCGACCCGGCCGAGACTGGTGCCGTCACGATCGCCCTCCCGCAGGACGTCCAGGCCGAGGCCCACGACTGGCCGGCCGCGCTCTTCGCCGAGCGCACCTGGCACGTGGCGCGTCCCCCGGCCGAGCCCAGCCGCATCGCCGCCGCTGCCGAGATGGTCCGCGCCGCCGAGCGTCCACTCATCGTCGCCGGCGGTGGCGTCCACTACTCCGCCGCGGAGGACGCGCTGGCGTTTTTCGCCGAGGCGACCGGCATCCCCGTCGCCGAGACCCAGGCCGGCAAGGGCGCTCTCCTGCACGGGAACCCACGCCTGATGGGAGCAGTCGGGTCCACCGGCACGACCGCAGCCAACGCTCTCGCGCGAGAGGCCGATCTCGTCATTGGCATCGGGACCCGCTGGTCCGACTTCACCACCGCCTCGCGGACCGCCTTCCAGCACAACGATGTCCGCTTCATCAACATCAACATCGCCTCCTTCGACGCCGGCAAGCACGCTGGCCTCGCAGTCGTCGCCGACGCACGCGAGGCCCTCGCCGCGCTCACCGAGGCGCTCGACGGCCACCGCGTCCACGCGGCATACATCGACGAGCAGGCCGGGCTGTGGGGCGAGTGGGACGCGCAGGTCGAGGCGGCCTATCTCCCGGGCCCCGACGTCACCGGCGAGCTCGCCGAGGGCCGGCTCACCCAGGCGGAGATCATCGGCGCCGTCAACGAGCTGAGCGATCCGGACGACGTGATGATCTGCGCGGCCGGCTCGATGCCGGGCGACCTCCACAAACTGTGGCGGGTGCGTGAGCGCAAGGGCTATCACGTCGAATACGGTTACTCCTGCATGGGATACGAGATCCCGGCCGCGATCGGCGTGCGCTGGGCCGAGCCCGATCACGACGTCTTCGCGATGGTCGGCGACGGCGGCTATCTGATGATGCCGAGCGAGCTAGTCACGGCCGTGCAGGAGCGCATCAAGATCATCGTCGTGCTGGTCCAGAACCACGGCTTCCACTCGATCGGGTCCCTCTCGGAGTCCCTCGGCAACCAGCGCTTCGGCACCGCCTATCGCTATCGCGAGGACGGCCGCCTCCAGGGTGACCCCCTCCCCGTCGACCTCGCCGCCAACGCCCGCAGCCTCGGCGCCCACGTCATCGAGGTCCACACCGCCGCAGCGCTCGCCAAGGCGGTGCGGGAGGCCAAGGCCGCACCCGGTGAGCGACCGGTCGTGATCCACGTTGAGACCGATCCCCTTGTCCACGCGCCCGATTCGCAGTCGTGGTGGGAGGTGCCGGTCGCCGGGGTGAGTGACCTCGCGACGACGCAGGCGGCATACGAGAGGTATGCCGCGGCCAAGCGCGCCCAGCGCCCCCTCCTCTGACCGGGGAGTGCTCCCCTGGCGCAACCCCTTTGCAGGTGCAAAAGGCCTTGCTAGGGTCGTCGGCAGGCGGTCAGGGGAGGCCGCACGACCAAAGGGAGACGACATGACGACACGACGCACCCCCACCGGCCGCGCCGCCATCGGCCTCGCCCTCGCGGCAGCGATCGCGCTCACCGGCTGCTCCGGCGGCGACGACGCACCCGCCTCGGGCTCGTCCAGTGCAGCGGGCCAGACGACGTCCACGGGTGGCGACGGTTCGGGGTCCGAGAGCAACCCCGCCTCCGACGACGCGGAACAGAAGGGCAGCGCGGCGGAGGCCGGACTGGATGCCAACAACCTGCCGAAGCCGCTGTCGTCCATGACGATCGCCGGTGACGACAGCACAAAGATCGCGTCGATCAAGGTCGACCTCGTCCAGGTCGAGCGCCGGGAGAAGCTGCTCAAGGTCGTCCTCGGCATGACGCCCACGATGGAGGGCGACGCCGCCGACGAACGGGTCAACGTCTACAACGCATTCGGCCGATCGTCACCGAAGGTGCGGGTCATCGACGGTCAGGGTCTCAAGCTCTATGAGTCGATCGAGATCGAGCCGGGCCGGCGCACCGAGAGCGACTCGGTGGCCAGCCCGATGTTCCCCGACAAGACCACCTTCTGGCATGCATTCGTGCCCTACCCGGAGGGCGCGCAGAAGGTCGACATCCTCTTCCACGACGCGGCGCCGGCGTTCACGGGCGTCACGGTGCCCCAGTGACCAGGTATGCCGCGGCCGCCGTCCTCGTGACCGTCGCGATGGGGATGGCCGGCCCGGCGTATGCCGCCGACCCCAGTGAGCCCGGCAGCGTCACCCCCGAGCAGCTCGGCCGGGCGACGCACGACCTGACCGCTGCCGGGCACGGACTGGATGCGACGGGCCACGACCTGGAGGCCAAGGCGCAGGACATCGAGTCCGAAAAGAAGGAGGGCAGCGAGACGGTCGTGACGCTCAAGTCCGACATCCTCTTCGCCTTCGGCAAGGCCGACGTCAACGCTGCCGCCGCCAAGCGCATCGGCGACCTGGTGGCCAAGGCACCCAAGGGCGTCACCGTGTCGATCGGCGGCCACACCGACGCCATCGGCTCCGACGCCAGCAACCGCACGCTCTCGCAGCGTCGGGCCGCGGCGGTCGCCAAGGCGATCACGGACTCCCGCTCCGACCTCAAGGTCGACGCCAAGGGCTACGGCGAGAGCAACCCGGTTGCGCCCAACGAGTCCGGCGGCGAGGACGACCCCGAGGGCCGCGCCAAGAACCGCCGCGTCGAGATCCGCTACAGCGGGTGAGCCGCGGCGCGCGCGTTTGTGCGCAACTGGGCGAAAGCGCGGGGGGCGGGGCTTGCCAGTTGGGTTGAGAGGCGGGGGCTCGCGCTCGCGTTTGTGCCCAACTGGGCGAAAGCGCGGGGGGCGGGGCTTGCCAGTTGGGTTGAGAGGCGGGGGCTCGCGCTCGCGTTTGTGCCCAACTGGGCGAAAGCGCGGGGGGGGGAGCTCGCCACTCGGCCTGAGGGGTGAGGGGTGCGGGGGTGCGTGGAGGTATGCCGCGGCGCACCGGTGGCGGCGGCGGCATACCGCTGAGAAAGTAGGTGAGATGCCAGACTGACATCTGACATAGCGCCACTTTGTCCGCTGACACGGAGGACCCATGAGGACCACACGTCTCGCCGCGATCGCCGCGGTGACCGCCATCGGGCTCGCGGGCTGCGCGAGCAGCACCGGCGGCCGGGCCGCCGAGGAGGCCGCAAAGCAGGCCAAGGCTGGCCGCGCCGACACGCCCGTCATGACCGTCGCCCTCATCACCCACTCCGGGCCCGGCGACACCTTCTGGGACATCGTGCGCAAGGGCGCCGAGGACGCCGCGCTCAAGGACAACGTCAAGCTGGAGTATGCCGCCGACCCCGACGGTGCCAACCAGGCCAACCTCGTGCAGCAGGCCATCGACAAGAAGGTCGACGGCATCGCGGTCACCCTCTCCAAGCCGGAGGCCATGAAGGCCAACGTCGAGGCGGCCGTCGAGGCCGGCATCCCGGTCACCGGTCTCAACGGCGGGCTGGACGTGTGGAAGGACTACGGCTTGGTCGGCTACTTCGGCCAGGACGAGAAGATCGCCGGCAAGGAGGCCGGCGCGCGGCTCGCCGAGGAGGGCGCCAAGAAGGTCCTGTGCGTCATCCACGAGCAGGGCAATGTCGGCCACGAGGCGCGCTGCGCGGGTGTCAAGGAGGAGGTCCCCTCCACCGAGATCCTCTATGTCACCGGCTCCGACATGCCGGGCGTGCAGTCGTCGCTGACCTCAAAACTCCAGCAGGACAAGGACATCGACAACATCCTCACCCTCGGTGGGCCGTTTGCGATGACCGCGATCAAGTCGACCGGCGACGCCGGCAGCAAGGCGCGCATCGTCACCTTTGACACCTCGACCGAGCTGATCCAGGCCATCAAGGACGGCAGCATCGCGTGGGCCGTCGACCAGCAGCCCTATCTCCAGGGCTATCTCGCGGTCGACGCACTCTGGCTCCAGAAGTTCAACGGCAACGAGATCGGCGGCGGCCAGCCCGTCCTGACCGGACCCGCCTTCATCGACAAGACCAATGTCGCCAGCGTCGAGAAGTACGCCAAGTCGGGGAAGCGCTGATGTCGACCGCAGCCCTCGACTCCGGCACCTCCGAGCCAGACCCCGCCCCTGACCGCCTACGCGCGGCCGACGACCGGGTGGGCAACCGCAGCCTGAGCGCGCGACTGCTGTCCCGGCCAGAGATCGGCTCGCTCCTGGCCGCCATCGCCGTCGCCGCCCTCTTCCTCGTCGTCGCACCGAGTTTCCGCAACCCCGACAACATCGGCACGATCCTCTATCAGGCCGCGCCCATCGGGATCATGGCCGTGCCGGTCGCCCTGCTGATGATCGGTGGCGAGTTCGACCTCTCGGCCGGCGTCGCCGCGACGACAGCCGGTCTGTCCGCCGCACTCGTCGCGTGGTGGTTCACCCTCAACGTCTGGTCGGGCGTGCTGGTCTCACTCCTGATCGCCCTGCTGATCGGAGCATTCAACGGCTGGCTGCTCAACAGGACAGGGCTGCCGAGCTTCCTCGTGACCCTCGGCACCTTCTTTGTCCTGCAAGGCGTCAACCTCGGCGTGACCCGTCTCGTCACCGGCAACGTCGCGAGCAAGAACATCTCCGACATGGACGGGTTCGCCTCTGCCAAGGCGGTTTTCGCGTCGCAGTGGCACGTCGGCGGGACGACCCTCAAGATCCCGATCCTCTACTGGCTGCTGCTCACGGCATTCGGCGCGTGGCTCCTGCTGCGCACGACCTTCGGCAACTGGGTCTTCGCCGTCGGCGGCGACGACCGTGCCGCCCGCGCCGTGGGCGTGCCGGTCCACCGGACCCGGATCCTGCTCTACATGTTCGTCGCGTTCGCGGCCTGGCTGGTCGGCATGCACCTGCTCTTCGGCTTCAACACCGTCCAGTCCGGCGAGGGCGTGGGCAAGGAGTTCATCTACATCATCGCCGCGGTCATCGGAGGGTGCCTGCTCACCGGCGGCCACGGCTCGGTGGTGGGCGCCTCGATCGGCGCGCTCATCTTTGGCATGACCCAGCTCGGCATCACGTATGCCGGGTGGAACCCCGACTGGTTCAAGGCCTTCCTGGGCGTCATGCTCCTGCTGTCGACGATCGCCAACACCTGGGTCAAGCGGAAGGCGGACGCCCGATGAGCACCGAGCGCTGGGTGGGCGGCGGGCACGAGACCCACCCCGAGACCGACGCGAGCCTCGAGCGGGAGGCCAGCGGCACGGCATACCCGTCCTCGGAGCCGGCCCTGCTGGAGCTGGAGGACGTCGGCAAGTCCTACGGCAACGTGCACGCCCTGCGCGGGGTCACCCTCGACGTGCGCGCTGGCGAAGTCACCTGCGTCCTGGGCGACAACGGCGCCGGCAAGTCCACGCTCATCAAGATCGTCGCCGGGCTGCACGACCACACCGACGGGGTCATGCGCGTCGACGGGAGCGAGCGACGCTTCTCCTCGCCGCGGCAGGCCCAGGAGGCGGGCATCGCCACGGTCTACCAGGACCTCGCGCTCGCGCCGCTGATGTCGGTCTGGCGCAACTTCTTCCTCGGCAACGAGATCACCCGGGGGCCGCTGCGCACCCTCGACATCCGGGCGATGAATCAGATCGCCGGCGACGAGCTGGCCAAGATGGGCATCGAGATCCCCGACCTCGACCGGCCGGTGGGCTCGCTCTCCGGCGGCCAGCGGCAGGTCGTCGCCATCGCCCGAGCCGTCTACTTCGGCGCCAAGGTGCTCATCCTCGACGAGCCGACCGCGGCGCTGGGCGTCAAGCAGTCGGGCGTGGTGCTGAAGTACATCCTCAAGGCCCGCGATGCCGGGCTCGGCGTCATCTTCATCACCCACAACCCCCACCACGCGTTCCTCGTCGGCAACCACTTCGTGGTGCTCAAGCTCGGCCGGGTCGTGCTCGACCGGCACCGCGACGAGATCACGCTCGCGGAGCTGACCCGCGAGATGGCCGGTGGCGAGGAGCTCGAGACCCTCAGCCACGAGCTCGAGCGCTCGGGTGTGGCCGCGCCCGAGGCCTGAGGCCTGGCGCCGCGGCAGGGAGGGGGGTAGCCCACCCCCCTCCAATTCCGTGGGGTGTCGGCCCAAACCGGCCACGGCGCTATGCGTTCTTCCCTATCCTGCTCCGCAGGCGCACGGGGGTGCGTCCCAGCTGTCTTGGGGTAGGGGAAGTGGTAGATGAAGAGCACCGTGCTGGTCGTCGCTGACGACGCCGGCCGCAGGCACGCGGTGGCCGATGTCGCGCGCGCCGCGGGTCTTGGAGTGCTGCCGGTGGAGGCGACAGCCGCAGCGATCGACGCCTACCACGCCGTGCGCCCCGACCTGCTCGTGGTCGGCTCCGATGTCCCCGACAACGGCGCCCAGGAGCTGTGCCGCCGCTTCGGCAGCCGGACCCCCGTCCTGGTCGTCACGGCGGATGCCGACGAGATCGAGGAGCTGCTCTTCTTCCACCTCGGCGCCGACGACTATGTCACCTCCGATGTCTCGCCTCGCATCCTGCTCGCCCGGATGCGGGCCCTGCTCCGGAGGGGCGCGGCCGCTGCGGGAGAGCTCGGTGACGTGCTGGTCCATGGGCCGCTGCGCGTCGACCGTGCGGAGCGGCGGGTCACGGTCAACGGCTGCGAGATCCACCTCACCCGCACCGAGTTCGAGCTCATGGAGATGCTGCTCGAGCGCCCGCACGCCGTCGTGCGCCGCACCGACATCGCCGCCCAGCTCTGGCCGGGCGAGGTCGATTGCCGCCACGGCATCGAGGTCCACATGTCCCGCCTGCGCCGCAAGATCCGCGAGGCCGGCGGCCCTGCTGTCGGCGAGTCCGTGCGCGGCATCGGCTACCGCCTGACCGCGACCCCCTTCCCTCCCGAGGCCCCCGCCTGACCCAGCCGGGCTCCTGAGCGGGCGGTATGCCGTGTGCCCGGCCCCGCGGCATACCCACCTCGCGCGCACAGCCCGCTCACACGGCATACCCGCGTCTCGCGCTCGCCGCTCGTAGCGTTGAACCTCTCCGACTCGACGTCAAACCCGCCCCCTTGGCGTTGAAACCAATGTTTTCAACGCATCAGGCGAGGGTTTGGCGTTGAACCGCTGGGACTCAACGGGACCGGACGTCGCGGCCAGCAAGCCGGCCCGGGCATGAGTCGGCCCCCGCACCCGAGGTGGGTGCGGGGGCCGCGCTCGTTATGGGACTAGTGGATGCCGTTGTTCCAGTAGTCCAGGGTGGCGGCGAGCGAGATGAGCTTCGCCCGGCTGCCGGAGGCGAGCGCCGCGTTGACCTGACGGATCAGGTCCTGCGGGCTGGTCGCGCCGGGGTACTGCGACCCGGCCCATGCCTCATTGAGCAGCGCTGCCGTGGCCGCACGGAGGAGGATCTCCGCGCCACCGCAGAAGGTGCTGCCGCCGCGGAGGGCGAGCGCCTGAGTCAGCGTCTTCGTCCGCAGGTAGGAGCACTGCGCCGGGATGTTGAACACGTCGCCGACCTTGGTCGACGGCGTGACCGCAACGGTCTTGCCGCTGGTGCCGGTCACGGAGAACTTCGGCCAGTTGTTGGTGTGGTTCTTCCAGTATCCGGGCGTGCGGCCCTTCCACATCTTGTTGCACACCTCGGTGCTGGTCGAGTCCTTCTGACCCGTCTCGGTGATCGTGGCCGTGTTCGTCACCGTGGTGCAGGTGCCGAAGGTGGCCGGCATGGGGACGGTCTTGACGTAGGTGAAGACCTTCTCCGTGCTGGTCGTGCCGAGGGTGACCGTCTCGCCACCGAAGGTGTCGGTGACGGTGATGGTCGACGGGCCGGTCTGGGTGATCGTGCCCTTGGTGAAGTCGACCGGCGCGGTGCCGGTGGCCTTGCCGCCGTCCCACGTGACCGTCGCCGTGTTGGTGCCGGTGTATGCCGGCTTGCTGGCGAAGGTGCACGCGTAGGCCAGCTCGACGCTGCCCTTCGCGGGAACGGTGGCGTCCTGGCCGTCGGTGACGGTGCAGGTGCCGCCGGGCAGGGTGTCGGTGACGTCAGCGGTGACCGCCCACGCGTTGGGGTTGGTCACGGTGATGACACCGGTGACCGCCCAGTCGCTGTCCACGGTCGTCGGGGTGACCTTGACCGTGTAGGGGATCTTGGCGGTCTTGGCCGTCATGTCATAGCTGACCTCGCCGGCCGTCTTGTCGATCGTCCATGTGGTGGCGCGCTTCATCGACGTTGTGGCGGTCTTGGAAACCGTGAGGTCGCCAGGCGCGCAGACGTTGACGGTGGCCGAGTCCTTGCCGCCGGTCGAGAGCACCGCGGTGTTGACGAAGTCGGCGCACTGGCCCGGCTCCACCTTCCACGTGTGGGTGTAGGTCACGCTCTTGGGACCGTCGGCGGCGTTGTAGGTGCCGAAGGTGCCCTCGGGCGCGTTCTCGTCGGTGACGGTGACGGTGTCGCCGGTGACGGTGGTGGCCTTGGCGAAGTCCGCCGTGGCCGTGGCCGTGGTCGAGCCGGCCGGCACGTAGCCGGTGGCCGCCCACGTGATCTTCGCGGTGTTGGTCACCTCGCCGGACGGGACCTCAGCGAAGGTGCAGCTGTAGGTCACGGCCAGGCTGCCGTTGGCCGGCACGGTGGTCGCGTCGGACGTGATCGTGCAGTCACCGCCAGGCATCGCGTCGGTCACGGACACGGGGACCGCCACCGAGTTGGGGTTGTTGACGGTGATCGTGCCGGTGACGGTGCCCTGCTGGGACTCCGGCTTGGGCGTCACGGTGACGGTGTAGGTCGCCGTCGCGGTGCCGTCGGGGCCGGCCTGGAGCTTGTCGTCCTTGACCGTCTTGTCGATCGTCCAGGTCCAGGCCTTGGTGGCCTTGGGCTCGGCGGTCTTGGTGGCGGTCAGGCCGGAGCCCTGGCAGGCCGAGACGGTCGCCGAGTCACTGCCGCCCGTGGAGAGGACCGCGGTGTTGGTCAGGTCGACACAGCCGCCCGCAGGGACATCCCAGGTGTGGCTGTAGGTGACTCTCTGGACTCCGTCGGCCGCGTTGAACGGCCCGTAGGTGCCCTCGGGGGAGTTCTCGTCGGTGAAGGTCGCGGTGCCTCCGGTGACGGCGACGTCCTTGGTCAGGTCGACCGGGGCCGAGGAGGCGGTGGTCGAGCCGGCCGGGACGAAGCCGGTGGCCGGCCACGAGATCTTCGCCGTGTTGACGACCGGCTCGGCCGGGATCGTCGTGTAGTTGCAGGTGTAGCCGACCACGACCGTGCCGTTGGCCGCCACGGTGTAGGTGCCGTCCGCGTTGGGCTCGGCGCCCTCGGCCAGCGGGGCCACGGTGCACTCAGCACCCTCAAGGGTGTCGGTCACGCTCACCGGGACCGCCACCGAGTTGGGGTTGCTGACCGTGATCTGACCGGCAACGATGGCCGACTGCGACGTCATCTTCGGCGTCACGGTGACGGTGTAGTCGACGACGGCCTTGCCGTCCTTGACCACCGGCTCGCCGGCCTTCTTGTCGATGTCCCACCCGTAGGCACGCTCGGCGCTGCCCGTCGCGGTCTTGGCCGCGGTCAGGCCGGCGCCCTGGCAGGCCGAGACGGTGGCGGAGTCGCTGCCACCGGTCGACAGGGTCGCGGTGTTGGTGAGCTCCTTGCAGGAGCCGGCCGGGACATCCCAGGTGTGGGAGTAGGTGACGGTGGCTGCGCCGTCAGCGGCGTTGAACGGCCCGTAGGTGCCCTCGGGGGAGTTCTCGTCGGTGAAGGTCGCGGTGCCTCCGGTGACGGCGACGTCCTTGGTCAGGTCGACCGGGGCCGAGGAGGCGGTGGTCGATCCGGCGGCGACGAAGCGGGTGGCCTCCCAGGAGATGGTCGCCGTGTTGGTGACCTCACCGGTGGGGATCTTGGTGTAGTTGCAGATGTAGCTGACCGTAGCGGTGCCGCCCGCGGGGACGGTGTAGGTGCCGTCGGCGTTGGCCGCAGGGCCATCGGCGGACGGGGCCACGGTGCAGGTGGCGCCCTCGAGGGTGTCGGTGACGGTCACCGGGACGGGGACCGAGTTGGGGTTGGTGACAGTCATCGCTCCCGAGACGGTGGCCGACTCGGAGGTGACCTTGGGGGTGACGGTGACGGTGTAGTCGACGACGGCCTTGCCGTCCTTGACCACCGGCTCGCCGGCCTTCTTGTCGATGTCCCACCCGTAGGCACGCTCGGCGCTGCCCGTCGCGGTCTTGGCCGCGGTCAGGCCGGCGCTGCGGCAGACGTTGACCGTCGCCGAGGCGGACGGCTTGTCGTCGGTCGACAGGGTGGCGGTGTTGGTGAAGTCCTTGCACTGACCCGGGTCAACGGTCCAGACGTGGGTGTACTCCACGGACTGTGCGCCGTCGGCCGCGTTGAAGGGGCCGTAGCTCTCCTCCGGCGCGTTGGGGTCGGTGAAGGTCGTCGTGCCGTCGGTGATGGTCGGGGCGACCTTGGTGAAGTCGACCGTGGCGGTCGGCTCGAGCGAGCCGGCAGGCACGAAGTCGGTCTTCTCCCACGTGACCTTGGCCTTGTTGACGACCTCACCCGCGGGGATCTTCGCGAAGGTGCAGGTGTAGTCGACCGTCAGCTCGCCACCCGCGGGGATGGTGCGCTCGTCGGAGGTGATGGTGCAGGTCGCACCCTCCATCGTGTCCGTCACCGTGGCCTCGACGTCCACCGAGTTCGGGTTCTTGACGGTGATGGAGCCACTGACGGTGGCCGACTCGGACTCAACCGTGGGGGTGACGGTGACGGTGTAGGTCGCCGTCGCGCCGTCGGCGCCCGCGGTCAGGGTGGTGTCCTTGGCCTTCTTGTCGATGGTCCACTCGTAGTCACGCGCGGCGGAGCCGGTGGCGGTCTTGGTGGCCGTCAGCGGCGCGTCCTTGCAGACGGTCACGGTCGCCGAGTCGCTGCCGCCCGTGCTGAGCGTCGCGGTGTTGGTGTAGTCCTTGCACGCACCCGCGACGACCGGCCAGGAGTGGCTGTAGGTCGTCGTCTTGGGGCCGTCGGCCGCCTTGAACGGGCCGTAGACCTTGTCGGGCGAGTTGGTGTCGGTGAAGGTGACGTCGTCGCCCTTGACGGTCGGGGTGACCTTGGTGAAGTCGACATCGGCGGTCGCCGTCGTCGAGCCCGGCTTGATCGGGGCGTCGCCGGTCCAGGAGATCGTCGCGGTGTTGGTCACCGTGCCCTCGGGCGTGCTGGGCAGCGCGCACGAGTAGTCGAACGTGCCGGTGGCGCCGCCGGCGACCGTCACGGTCGCGGGAGTGACGGTGCACTCGGTGCCCGCCATGACGTCGGTCGCGGTGAAGGGCACCGCGTAGCCGTTCGGGTTGGTCACGGTGATCGAGCCGGTGACGGTGGCCTTCTCGCTGGCCAGCTTGGGGGTGACGGTCACGCCGTAGTCGACGGTGGCCGTGTCGCCCTCGATGACCGGCGTGCCGGCCGTCTTGTCGATCGTCCAGGTGTAGTCGCGCGCGACGTGGCCGGTGGCGGTCTTGGTGGCCGTCGGCTCCTGCCAGTTGCGCGTGTTGGTGACGGTACAGGTGACGGTCGCGCCGGTAGCGACGGTCACGTCGACGCTCGCGCCGCCCGTCACGCCGTTGTCACACGAGGTCGCCGTCGTCCACAGCGCCGGGTCGACGGTCTCGGAGAGCGTGTGCGCCTCGCCGGTGGTGACGGACTGGGCGAAGGACTCGCCATCGGTCAGCGGCGGGCCGGCCGGGGTGCCATCGATCGTGAAGTCGAACTGGTCAGTGGGCGTGCCACCGACGACCTGCTTGATGACCTTGATGAAGCCGTCACCGACGGTCGCGACACAGTCGGACGGGTCGGAGTTGGGCTGCTTGCTCGGGTAGGAGCAGACGTTGAGCAGGTTGGTGTTGCCCGCGCCGCCGACATCGGACAGCGGGATGGTGCACGTGGCCTTGGTGTCGCGCGGCGAGAAGTCGCCGGTGGCGAAGGGGTCGTCGGTCGACTGCGTCACGGTGCAGGTCGTGCCGATCTGGTCCGTGACTGCCTTCGCGTTCGTGCACACGTCGGGCGAGTTGTCGCTACACGTGTAGAGCGTCGTGCTCGTCAGAGTGGCCGGGTCGCCGTTTGCCGTCACACAGAGCGAGTAGTTGGCCTTGCCGTCGGCGTCGGTGTCGAACAGCGTGCAGCCGTCGAGCGAGTTGTTGCCGGAGGTGCCGAGCTCGTCCCAGTTGAAGGTGACGTTGACGCTGCCGTCCTGGTTGTACTGCGTCGTCATCCGGGTCAGGTCCTTCTGACCTGGCTCGTCATTGGCACCCTCCTGGTCGATGAGGACCCGGACGGGCGCGTCGGCGGCGAGGAGGGCGGGAGCTGCGGCAGGGGCTGCTGCCGGGGCCGCGGCGGGAGCGGCGGAGGCCGGCGAGGCAAAGAAGGACATGACGCCGAGGGCGAGCGCCATGGAGGTGAGCAGGGCGAGCCAGCGCCCGGGCGACGTCAACGACAGTGACGCCACCGGCGGCCCCCCGGGCCGCCGACTTGATGGATAGGACACGATGGATCCTTCGCGACAGTGAGGTCCACAGTGACCTCCCCGCGCGGGATGCTACTGACCTTAGTTTGCGGCTCTGTGGCGGAAACCTTGCGTTCTGCTCACGAAGCCGCGCGCCGCCCAGATCTGTGCGTGCAAAGTGCTAAACGTCACCCGCGGAGAAGCGCCCTGGGTGCGCGCGGGTCAGCCCTGCGTGACCCGCTTGAGGAAGTCGACGAGCCGCTGCTGCATGGCCGGGTCGCTGAAGAAGAGCGGGTCGCTGTGCCCGCTGTCATTGCTCACGAGCTCGACGCTGTCGCCCGCCTTCTCCAGCGCGTCGCGCAGCCGGGTCGACTGGGCACGCGGCACCTCGCAGTCGTACTTCCCGTGGAACAGGAGCGTCGGCGGCAGCCCCGCCCGCACCGCGTTGAGGGGGCTGGCCGACCGTGACGCCGCCGCGCCCTCCTCGGTCGCGGGGTCGGCGCCCAGCAGCTCGGTCGCCTCCTGCGGCTCGGTCTCCTCGCACTTGGCCGCCTCGAGGTCGCCCTGCCACCCGGCGAAGTCGGTCACGGGGTAGTAGCCGACCGCGCCCCGGATGCCGTCGGTTGTGTATGCCGTCTGGAGGGCCAGGTGCCCACCGGCCGAGTCCCCGAGGGTCACGATGCGCTCGCCGTCAACGCCGAGCGACTTCGCCTGCTGGCGCAGGTAGGCGATGGCGGCGGCCACGTCCTCGCCCTGGGCCGGCCACTGGGCGTCGGAGCGCTTGCGATAGTTGACGCTGGCCACGGCATACCCCTCCTTGAGCAGGAGGTCGCGCATGACGTCCGCCCGCGCGGGGGTCTCCCCGTCGAGGTCGGCCTTGGAGCCGACCTGCCAGCCGCCGCCATGGATATAGACGACGAGGGCGGGCGGCGCGTCACCGCTGGGGGCTGGGATGTGGACGTCGAGCAGGTGGGAGTCGGTGCCGCCGTCGGCATAGCGCAGGTCGCGTCGGACCGTGGCGCCGGACGACTCCGTGCTCGCCGAGGCGACACTCGCGGGGGTCGAGGTGGACGTCGACTCGGCGTCGCCGCCTCCCGAGCAGGCGGCCAGCACGAGCGCGAGCGCGAGGGCGCCGGCGGCCGTCCCGCGGCTGGCCGACACTCTGCCTCGGCAGGGTCCGGAGGTCTCGTGGTGCGGTCGCTCCATGGCCCCATTCTGCGCGATCCGGACACCGCCAGCGGTCGGAGCGCACGCGCGACAGAATGGGGGGATGAGCACCCGCGTCGCCGTCGCCGCCACCGGACCCGAGGCCGTGGAGGCCGGACTGCGGGTCGGCCGGGAGGGCGGCAACGCCGTCGACGCCGCAATCGCCGCGGTGATGACCTCGATGGGCACCGAGCCCGGGATCGTCAGCCACATGTCCGGCGCGTTCATCACCGTCCTGCCCCCGGACGGCCCGCCCGAGGTCATCGACGGCAACACCGAGATGCCCGGCCGCGGCCTGCCCAAGGAGCGCTTCGGCGCGGGCGTCCGCGAGATCACCACGCCCTACGGGGGCGGCGTGACGCTGTATGCCGGCTACGGATCCGTCGCGACGCCCGGCACCTTCGCGGGGCTGGAGGTCGCGCAGCAGCGGCACGGCCGGGCTGAATGGGCCCAGGTCGTCCAGCCCGCGGCCGATGTCCTGCGCGCCGGCTTCCGCATCGGCGGGGCCTCGGCGCTCTATTTGTCGGTGACCAAGGACAACCTCTTCGGATGGGACCCGCACGCCCGCCGGCTCACCCGCCGCCCCGACGGCTCGGCGCTGGAGCAGGGCGACCGTTTCGTCAACCCCGAGCTCGCCGAGACGCTCGAGACCATCGGTCGCCAGGGCGCGTCCGCGATCTACTCCGGCGAGATCGGCGACGCCCTCGCCGCGGTGATGGAGCAGGAGGGCGGGCTGATCACGCAGGCCGACCTCGCGGCATACCAGCCGGAGGTCCGCACGCCCCTGCCGGTGAGGGTGGGCGACTGGGTGATGCACACCAACCCGCCGCCGTCCGTGGGCGGGCCGATGCTCGCGGTGATGATGGGCGAGCTCGCCGCGCGCGAGGGGCGCACGTGGCGCGATGTCATCGAGATCCAGCGGCATGTGCTGGCCTATCGCCACCACGTGCACGACAAGTCGACCGACCTCGAGGAGGACGGCTATGCGCTGCTGGCGGCCGTCGAGCGGCATGGGCTCAAGGGGCTGCCGACGTCGTCGTCGACGATCCACGTGTCCACGGTCGACGAGCAAGGGCGAGCCTGCGCGATCACCGCGTCGAGCGGATACTCCTCTGGCGCAACGGTCCCCGGCACTGGCCTCATGCTCAACAACGCGCTCGGTGAGCCGGAGCTCAACCGCCTCGGGCTGCACGCCCTGCTGCCGGGCACGCGGCTCGCGTCCAACATGGCGCCGACGGTCGGGCGGTCCTCCGACGGGTCCGTCCTCGCGATCGGCTCGCCAGGCGCCGACCGCATCACGACCGCGCTCATGCAGGTGCTCGCGCGCTATGCGCTCATGGGCCAGGGCCTCCAGGAGTCGATCGACAAGCCGCGGCTGCACGTGCGGCTGATGGACGACTCGTCGGTGCGGCTCGAGCACGAGGACGACCCCGAGATGCTCGCTGCGGCAGCCGAGTCCGGGCTGCCGACCGTCGTCCACCCCGGCCCGTCGATGTTCTTCGGCGGCGTCGGAGCGGCGCTCCTCTCGCCCGGCGGCGAGCTGTCCGCCGCCGCCGACCCCCGCCGCGAGGCGGCGACAGGCGTCAGCTGACTGCCACTTTCATCTAGCCCACGTGGGCACGTTCGCCCCGCTGCTGTTGCCCGCCCGACTGCCAGGCGCGAAGGAGCGCGGCCGTGACGGCACCCGGGTCAGGAGCGTCCATGATCGCCCGCACAGCGCACACCCCGGCGATGCCGGTCCGGGAGAGTGCCGGCACGTCGGCGACGGTCACGCTGCCGATCGCGACGACCGGCAGACTGGTCGCCGCGACGATCGGCGGATAGCCCTCGACCCCGAGCGCCGGGCGCCCGCTGTCCTTGGTCGGGGTCAGTCGGAACGGGCCGGCCCCCACATAGTCGATGACGTCCGCGTGTGTCTCGGCCACCCGGGCGAGTGCGACTGTCCCGGTGGTCCAGCCGACGATCGCCTCGGGTCCGAGCAGCTCGCGGGCCGCCTCGGGCGCAAGGTCATCCTGGCCGAGGTGAACCCCGTGGACATGCGCGCCGAGGCGCCGCGCGGCATACGCCACGTCGGCCCTGTCATCGACGAGGACGGTGGCCGTGGGGTATGCCGCGTGCACGGCTTCGGCGACGGAGCACGTCAGCTCCAGCAGGGCCCGGGTCGAGAGCTCCTTGGCGCGGACCTGGATGGTGCCGGCTCCGGATGCGGCGGCGGCCGCGGCCGTCTCGACCGTGCGGCGGCCGGTGCCGGAGGTGACGAGATAGACGCGCAGGTCGAGGGGGCGGGTCACGGCTGGTCCTCCTCGGGGGGTCCAGGGACGTCGGCGAGTTCGCCGAGGCGCTCCGGGGCCATCGCCGCGAGCGCGTCGAGCAGTCGCACCCGGAAGGTGCCTGGGCCTGGGTCGCCGGCCGCGGCGTCCTCGCCGGCGAGGGCAAGCCAGAGGCTAGCGGTGACCGCTGCTTCCCAGGGCGGCGCGACCGCAGCGCAGGCTGCCGTCAGACCACCGAGGAGACAGCCGGTGCCGGTCACGCGCGCGAGGAGCGGTGTGCCACGGGCGATCTGGACCAGGCGGTCACCGTCGGTGAGCACGTCGACGGGGCCCGACACGGCGACGACCGGGCCGGCGGCCGCGAGCGTGCGCGCCCCCGTCAGGGCGGTGTCGACCTCGTCAGTGCTGTCCGCTCCCCGGCCGCCGGGGCCGGCCCCTGCCAGTGCGCGCACCTCGGAGGCGTTGCCCCGGATGACCGCCGGCCCCTGACGGAGGAGGTCCCGGGCCAGAGGAGTGCGGACCGGCGCCAGACCAATGGCGGCGGGGTCGAGCACCCACGGGATCCCGTGCACGTCAGCGGCGGCGACGGTGAGCGGGATGGACTGTGCCGCAACGGCGCTCAGCTGGCCGAGGTTGACCAGCAGGGCGTCGGACGCCGTGACGAGGGTTGGGGCCTCCTCCACCGAGTCGGTCATCATCGGGCGGGCCCCGGCGGCGACCAGGCCGTCGGCGACCAGCGGCGCCGTCACGGCCGCCCCGATGCAGTGCACGAGGGGCGCGCGCTCGCGGACCGCGGCGAGGACGGGGCCGGGGGAGAGCGTCGCGGCGGGCCCATCGTGCCCAAATGGGGCAAGGGGTCTGGAGGCTGCCGGGGCTGGTGCCGGGGTCGGGGCGGGGGTGTCAGCCATGGGTGCCTGCGGTGGGGCGATCGTGCCCAATTGCGCTGAAGGGGGCGGGGGAGGTGGGGGTGGATGTGCTCTGGCCGGCCATCTCCTCGGGGACGAGGTCGGGACCGAAGGCGCCGAACCACGCGACAAGAGCGCCACCGAGCGCGATCATCGCGACGACCGGGCCATCCCGGCCCAGCAGCGGCTCGAGCCACGGGAGCCACAGCGGGTGCAGCGCGGGGACGATGATCGAGAGGCTGTAGGCCGCGCCATAGCCCGTCGAACGCACGCCCGGCGGGAACTGCTCGGAGAGATAGGCGCCCACTGGGCCATAGGCGCACACTGTGACCACCTGGAGCAGCGCGGCACCGGCGGCGACCGCGGCGACGGGGGGCCCGCTCATCAGCCAGGTCCACAGAACCGGCCCCACGGCGGCGCCGAGCAGGCCGTAGCCGATGAAGAACCTGCGTCGACCCGTCAGTGTCGACAGATGCCCGGTCAGGCCCATGACGACGGCCTGGGCGATCGCGGCGCAGGCCATCGCCAGGGAGACCTCGCGTGCCGTGAGGCCACCATCGGTGCGCAGCCGTGCGGCGAGGAGGATCACCGTCGAGTTCGTCAGCAGCCACAGGCCCGACATCAGCCCGAAGAGCCGCCAGAAGGCCGAGACCGGATGCGCCCCGGCTGGATCCGCGTCGACCGCCGCCCGCGCCACGATCCGCGCGTCGCTGACGTGACGCCGGTAGTAGACGAGCATCGCCAACGAGGCCGCACCGCCGGCGGCGAAGGCAGCGCGCCAGCCCCACGCGGCATACGCATCGGTGCCGAGCGCGGCGAGGAGCCCGAGGGTCGCCAGGGCGATCGTCGCCTGCGCCCACGGGGCCATCGACATGATCAGCCCCGAGACGAGTCCGCGCTGGCGCGGCCGGGACCACTCCATCGCGAGGGGGATGGCCGCGCTGTACTCGCCCGCGATGAAGACCCCGCCGAGGAAGCGCAGGACGAGCAGTGCGAGCAGCGTCCACGCGCCGAGCACCTCGTGGGTGGGCAGCGCGGCGACGGCGAGCGAGCACAGGGCCGTGCCGAGGATCGCGATCTCGGTGGTGTGCGTGCGCCCCAGCCGGTCCGCGATGCGTCCGAAGATGACGGCGCCCACCGGCCGTCCGAGCAGGAGGGCGACGATGGCGTATGCCGTGCCCGTCACCGCCGCGTGCGGCCCCGCGAGCGTCGCCATCGCGGGGGCGAGTGCGACCATGGGCAGGAAGATGTGTAGCTGGTCGACGTAGTTGCCGACCACCCCGCCGCGGATGGCCGACCGGGCGCTCATCGAATGGCCGGGTCGAGCGCCGCGGTGGACCCGTCGGGGGCCGCGGACTCGTCGAGATACACCGACGAACCGAGCTCGACGAACTCCCGTGACTTCTGGGCCATCCCGGCGGCCGCGCCATAGGTGTCGCGGATGTCCTGGCTGATCCGCATGGAGCAGAACTTCGGCCCGCACATGGAGCAGAAGTGTGCGGTCTTGGCCGGCTCGGCGGGCAGCGTCTCGTCGTGATAGGACATCGCTGTCTCGGGGTCTAGCGAGAGCGCGAACTGGTCGTGCCAGCGGAACTCGAAGCGAGCCTTGCTCAGCGCGTCGTCGCGGACCTGCGCGCCGGGATGGCCCTTGGCGAGGTCGGCGGCGTGCGCGGCGATCTTGTAGGTGATGACGCCGGTCTTGACGTCGTCGCGGTCGGGCAGGCCGAGGTGCTCCTTGGGCGTGACATAGCAGAGCATCGCCGTGCCGTGCTGGGCGATGACGCTCGCGCCGATCGCGCTCGTGATGTGGTCATAGCCCGGCGCGATGTCGGTGACGAGCGGACCGAGGGTGTAGAACGGCGCGCCGTCACACCAGTCCTGCTCGAACTCGACCTGCTCGGGGACCTTGTGGAGCGGGATGTGCCCGGGGCCCTCGACCATGACCTGCACGTCGTGCTGCCAGGCCCGGCGGGTGAGCTCGGCGAGGGTGCGCAGCTCGGACAGCTGGGCCTCGTCTCCGGCGTCGCGGATCGACCCAGGCCGCAGCCCGTCCCCGAGCGAGAAGGCGATGTCATAGCGCGCGAAGATCTCGCACAGCTCGTCGAAGTGTGTGTAGAGGAAGGACTCCTCGTGGTGCGCGAGGCACCAGGCCGCCATGATCGAGCCGCCGCGGCTGACGATGCCGGTGAGCCGCCCGGCGGTGAGCGGGACATAGCGCAGCAGCACGCCGGCGTGGACGGTCATGTAGTCGACGCCCTGCTCGGCCTGCTCGACCACCGTGTCGCGGTAGACTTCCCACGACAGGTCCTCGGCGCGACCGTCGACCTTCTCGAGCGCCTGGTAGATCGGCACGGTCCCGATGGGCACGGGGGAGTTGCGGATGACCCACTCCCGCGTGGTGTGGATGTCGTCGCCGGTCGACAGGTCCATGACCGTGTCGGCGCCCCAGCGGGTGGCCCAGGCCATCTTGTCCACCTCCTCCGCGATCGAGGAGGTGACGGCGGAGTTGCCGATGTTGGCGTTGACCTTGGTGAGGAAGGCCCGGCCGATGACCATCGGCTCGCTCTCGGGGTGGTTGACATTGGCCGGGATGATCGCGCGCCCCGCGGCGACCTCCGAGCGGACGAGCTCGGGGTGCACGCCCTCGCGCAGCGCGACATAGCGCATCTCGGCGGTGATCTCCCCGCGTCGCGCGTAGTGCAGCTGGGTGACGGTTTGTCCGTCCTTGGCGCGCAATGGATCTCGGGTCTCACCCCGCCACGCCTGCGATGCCTCCCCCCGGCGCTGCGCGGCCCGTCCGTCGTCGGCGAGGTCGCGGGCACGACGCGCGTATGCCGCGGTGTCACCGCGCGTGGCGATCCATCCGGCCCGCAGCGGGTCGAGTCCGCGGGCGGGGTCGGAGCCGGGCCCGCAGGTGCGGTAGAGCTCGACGTCGGCGTTGGGGCTGCCGTCTGGGGAGTCCGCCAGGGAGACGGCGGTGACGGGGACGCTGATGTCCCCCTCGACGCGGTGGGCGAGACGGTGCTGCGGGTGGATCTCGGGGATACACGACATGGCGTGTCCTCTCTTCCTTCGCCGGCATGACCCGGACAGGTTCAACGGTCCGGGCGGCGACAGCCCGTTCTCAGCCCTCTGCCGAGGGCTCCCGTGGGGATGACCTCACCGTAGCGGGTCTGGCTACGGTTGGCACCATGGCCCCGACCACCGAGCACCTCGACCAGTCCCCGCTGACGCAGTCCCCGCGCCCTCCGGCGGTGCTGTCCATCGCCGGGAGCGACCCCTCCGGCGGGGCCGGCATCCAGGCCGACCTCAAGACCTTCAGCGCGCTCGGCGCCTATGGGATGGCGGTCATCACGGCGCTGACCGCGCAGAACACCCAAGGGGTCTCGGGCGTGCATGTGCCACCCGCGGATTTCGTTGGGTGGCAAGTGGACTCGATCCTCGAGGACATCTCTGTCGATGCCGTGAAGATCGGCATGCTGGCGACGACCGAGATCGTCGAGGAGGTCGGCAGTCGGCTGCGCGGGGATGTGCTGGCAGCGGTCCCGGTCGTCCTCGACCCGGTCATGGTCGCGACCAGTGGTGACCGGCTCCTCGACCCCAAGGCGACGGCCGCCGTCATCGGCCTGTTGCCCCTCGTCGACCTCGTCACCCCCAACCTCCCCGAGGCCGCGATCCTCGCGGGCGACGGGCGGGGCGGTGCGGCCCGGGGCGCCACGGCGGAGGAGGAGATGCTCGACCAGGCCCGGGCGATCCGTGACCGAGGGGCCGCCGCGGTGCTCCTCAAGGGCGGTCACCTCTCCGGGGCGGACGCCGTCGACCTGCTCCTCGACGCGACCGGCGAGCACTGGGTCTCCCAGCCCCGCGTCGACACCGACACCACGCACGGCACGGGCTGCTCGCTGTCCTCGGCGATCGTGGCGCTGCGGCCGCGGCACACGGACTGGGTCACAGCGATGATCGAGGCGAAGGCCTGGCTCACCGGCGCCCTGCGCCACGGCCCGGAGCTGGCGGTCGGCCACGGCCAGGGACCCGTCCACCACTTCCACGAGCTGCGCGGCCACGGCCGCTGGTGACCCCCGCGCCGCCCCGCGCGCCGCTGACCCCCGCGCACCGTAAGGGCGTCGTGGAGAAGGCCAACGACACCGCCGTCCAGAGACGGTGGCGCGCCCTGCTCGACGACCTCACGGCCGAGCAGGCCCAAGCCTCCCTGGACAAGTTCTGCGCTGCTCGCGGTGATGCCCGCATGCGCTCGGCGGGGCCGGGTGGCAAGACCTTCGTGCTCACCCTCGCCGCCCGGGAGCGTTTGGCGCCGAGCCCACCGGTCTCGTTCCCTGTGAGCATCAGCGAGGAGCGGACGGTGTCCGCGCAGGCGCTGGAGCCTGGCGCGGCAACTTCTACTCCGTCGCCCCCGAGCTGGCCCGCGCCCAAGTCACCGTCACCTGGCGGCCCGGCAACCCGCACCAGGACATCGCCACCGCGGCCGGACGGTGATCGCCCGGCACGACCTCGCCCCCGACGGTGCCGGGGTCATGGTCTGCGAGCACGCCCACGTGACCGCACTCGCGGCCCGCGTCCTCGCCGGGCACGATACCTCGACGCCGCACTGGCGCAAGGAACGCATCCCACCCGACCGCGCGGCCCGCGCCGCAGCCGAGGCGCTGCGCGTCCGCCACCAAGCCCACGACCACGACACCACGGCCGACGTGGTGAAACCCCCGTCCGTCCCCTTAACGCACTTCTTGCGCTCGCGGTAACTCCCGTTGTCACTGTCCGGGACTGTCGCGCTAACGGTGTAAGAGGCGTTCATTTGGTTACTGCTTCTCGGCCGCGGGCATGCGGTCGGCGAAGGTGATGGCGAATGCGTTCAGGGCCGGCTTCCACCGCATGGCCCATCGTGTCTGGCCGGTGCCTTTGGGGTCCAGTGCCCGCACGACCAGGTACAGCGTCTTCATGGCCGACTGCTCGTTCGGGAAGTGGCCTCGGGCGCGGACCGCGCGCCGGAACCGGGCGTTGAGCGACTCGAAGCTCTCTTGTCAAGCGGCGACGGTTGAGGGGGCGGTTGGGGCTCGCTTGGCGTCGTTCCACATGTGTCTGATGATGACGTTGGCGAGTTGACGCTTGTGGGCGCGGCGGGCACCGCGGGCTGTCTTGCCAGTTGCGCTGCTCTTGGCGAGGTAGGTCTTGGCTGGCTCGTGCATGCGTGCCTGGGTGACGTGGACGATGTGCAGGACGCTGTTGACTTGACGGTTGCCGGCCAGGTCGAGGCGATGTCGTCGGGGCTGGCCGTGGCCCTCTCCGGAGGACACGGCCACGGGTGCGGCGCCGCACCACCGGGCGAACTGGGCTTCGGTCTCGAACCGGGTCGGGTCGCCGATTTCGGTGAGCAGCGTCATGGCGGTGACCACGCCGACACCGACGATCTCGGTGAGGGTGCAGCCCAGTTCGCTCAGGAGTGCGGGGACTTCAGCGTCGAGCTTTTTGAGGCCGATGGTGATGGCGTCGACCGCTGACAGGGTTGATTGCAGCCACCGGATCCGGGCCGAGTCGGCACGGGACAGGGCGCCGGTGTCGAGGGTGCGGATCGTCTTCAGTGCGGCCATGACGCGGCTGGTCGCGGGCAGTTGGTCGCGGATCTCGACGGGCAGGGCGCACAGGACGGGCTCGGCCTCGGTCAGCAGCCGAACCCGCTGCAGGACAAGAGATTCCCGTTGCGATCTCAGGACGCGCAGCGTGTCCCATGCCGGTGACGGGGTCTCGACGTGCTTGCGGGCGGGCGGCAGCGCGGGATCGGCGAGGGTCTCGGCTGCGATCGCGTGGGCGTCGGTGATGTCGGTCTTGGCCCGGTGCCGACGGCGGCGTCGGTCGTTGGTGCGGGAGGCTTGAACCTCTCGAACGTCATACCCGCTGGCTCGCAGAGCGGCCACCACGGGCGCCCCGAGGCTGGCGGAGCCTTCGACCCCGACCCGGTCTATGACCGCGCCGGTGCCCGTGAGGATCTCCAGCAGGCGCGCCAGGCCTTCGAAGCTGATCTCGAAGGACTCGCAGGTGATGAGCTCGCCCGTGGCGGACAGGACGGCGACGGTGCCCGAGTGTTTGTGCGGGTCGATCCCCGCGACGGCTGACGTGGTGATGAGGTGCTCCTCCTGCGACGCGTTACGGTGCGGGCAGCGGGTCCGGGTCGCCGGCAGATCTGGGTTGAGTCGTGCAGGCTCTCTTCAAGCCAGGCACCCGGGCCCGCGCCCAGACGGCCGGCCCGGCAGTTCGAATCAAGGACACCAAGGTCAATAGCGTTCAGAGCCAGGGCCGACCGATCGCCCCTGCTCGCGAGGCCGAGGCGACGTGCATAGCCAAACACCCAGATCGCGTTCGTGGAGTAGAGCACCCGGCGGATCTCGACGTCGTAGTCGAGGAACGGGATGAACTCTGGCCACGCGTTGCGCCACAGCCGGATCATCGCCGGGTAGCGCTGGCCCCACTTGGCCTCGAGCGCGTCGAGGGCGGCCTCGGCGGCGGTGGCGTTGGCTGCCTGGTAGATGGGTTTGAGGTCGCGCACCAGCTCGTCCCAGTACTTGCGCGAGGCGTACCGGGTGGTGCCGCGGATCAGGTGGATCACGCAGACTCCCGCTGTCAATCTGGGTGAGGCCGAAGGGTTTTCGACATGGCCGGCGCGTGGGCATGGTGAGGACTCCCGCGGGGGACGTGCCGCGGGAGTGGGTGGGGGGCAGGACCGGGGCGGGTCAGGCGGCGAGGGTCTTGTGGCCTCGGGCGGGGTCGTAGGGCTGGTGGTCGGTCCAGGCGCGCCACAGGATCCGGGTCCATCGGGCGCCGAGCCCGCGATAGGCGCGGAAGCGGCCCTGGTTACGGGCGCGGGCGTCCTCGTAGATGCTCTTCGACCAGTTGTCCTCACGGGCTGCGACGGTCATCCAGAAGTCGATCGCGTGGCGCATCCGCTTGTTCGCGGCGTACCGGAACCGCACCTGGTGGGTGCGCCCGGACGCGCGGGTCACAGGCGCGAGGCCGGTCTCGGCGAGCAGCGCGGCCGCGCTGGGGTACCGGGCACGGTCGTCGCCCATCTCGGCGATGAAGGTGGCGGCGATGACAGGCCCGATGCCGGGGAAACTGAGGAACAGGGCCCCGTCCGGGTGCCCGGCCACGGCGTCGGTGATCAGCGCGTCGTAGCTACGGACCTGCCGGTTGAGCAGGTCGAGCTGGTCGGCCATGGCCAGCGCTGCGACTTGCTTGCCAGCCGTCGTGCCCGAGGACGCGTCCAGCAGGTGCGGGCGAAGCCGTTCCACCAGGACCGCGGGATCGGTGCGTCCGGAGTAGCCGTGCCGTCGGCAGAACCTGGCCATCCGCTCGGGGCCGACCCGCCGCGCGGCGTCGGGACTCGGGTAGTCACGTAGGAACGCGAGGGTGATGTCGCGATCCAACGAGGAGAACAGGTGCAGCGGCGCAGGGTGGTATGCCTCGAGCACGGCACGCAGCCGGGACTCGACCATGCGTTGCATGTGCGTGATCCGCTCCCGGTCCCGCGACAACGCAGCGATCGTCGCCGTCGCCTCGCTCGGCACCGACAAGGGCCGCCAGTGCTTGTGCTCGTGACGCAGGGTGTCAGCCAGGACGAAGGCGTCGAAGGCGTCGGACTTCGTGTTCGCCAGCCGGTAGCGCTCCCGGGCGCGGGAGCTGATCTTCGGGCTGATGCAGAACAACGGCACCCCGACGGCCTGGACGTGCTCGACGAGCAGCCCCTCGCCACGCTCGATCGCGCAGATCACCGGCGCGATCCTCGATGCCGCGGTAATGAAGGAGTCGACCTCACCCAGCCCTGCGACCGTGTGCTCGACCCGCGCCTTCGCGATGACATCGCCGGCCTGGTCCACCGCGCACAGCTGGTGCTCGCTACCGCCCCAATCGATCCCGACGAATACCCCCGGCCGGGGCATAGGTGTGATGGTGGTGACCATGCTGCTCCTTCCAGCAGCCAGATCGCCTGCGACCGCGTGCGTGGCCGGCCCGTTCTCGGAACCTCATCTCGGCACTCGTAGTGCTGCTCCCGCTGGCCGATAGCTCGGGCCTGCCCCGCCGCGGGTGGACGGGTCTGCGTGTGGACCTCGAAGGTGACGCGTTTGCATAGGTCCTACCCGCGGCGGCGCAGACAACCAGCCAGACCTTCTGGCCACCACCAGGGTGCACAGATGAGGTCTGCACGATGGCCTGGGGGAAGACGGCGTTGACGCTGTCGGGCAGGCCTTTGAGGCCGTCACAGACGACGAAGAAGACGTCCTTGACGCCGCGGCCTTTCAGGTCGGTCAGGACCGCGTACCAGAACTTCGCGCTCTCTCCGTCACCGTCTCCGGACCACATGCCCAGGATGTCCTTGTGGCCGGCCAGGTCGACCCCGATCGCGGCATAGACCGGCTTGTTGCGGACCTGCCCGTCGCGGACCTTGACCATGACAGCGTCGATGAACACCGCCGCGTACACGCTCTCCAACGGGCGCGACCACCACGCGACCATCTCCTCGATGACCCGGTCGGTGATCCGCGAGATGGTGTCCTCGGACACGCTCGCCCCGTACACGTCAGCGAAGTGAGCGCTGATCTCCCCATGCGTCAGCCCCTTGGCCGAGAGGGAGAGGACGACCGCGTCCAGGTCGGACAGGCGCCGAGCCCGCTTCGGCACGATCACCGGCTCGAACGTGCCCTCCCGGTCCCGCGGGACCTCGATGCTCACCGGGCCAGCGTTGTCGGTGATCACCGTCTTGGCGCGCTTGCCGTTGCGGGAGTTGCCCCGGTTCCGGCCAGCCTGATCACCCTTGTCGTAGCCCAGGTGCTCGCTCATCTCCTCATCGAGCGCGGCCTCGACGACCATCTTCGTCAGCTGCTTGAGCAGACCGTCCGGGCCGGTCAACGCCGTCCCGGACGCCCGCGCCTGGCGCACCAGCTCACGCACCGCGTCCTGCTCAGCCGGTGTCAGCTCCGATGACGAACCATCCTCCGGCCCCTCGCCGGAGTGTGCTGTTGGTGGCCCCACATCAACCAGTGTCGTGCTCTCGGTCATGACGACCCTCCTGCCCCACCGGGGCGATCAGGCCTCTTACACCGTTAATGCGATAGTTCCCACTGTCCCGGAAAGCTGGTGCCGGGGAGCTGTGCATGCAGTCGTCTTGGATCTATCGATCGGGACCTCGTGAATCGAGGTGCATCGGTGTCGTTGGGGGTTGTTTGGTAGTCCTGACCGCTCGGTTTGACGGGAGCTGGGAGTGCGCCGTGGTGAGGTTGGTTCCGGTTCGCGAAACCAGAGGACTGACCTAGGCCGTCGAGGGTCCTTCTTCGAGCAGCATCAGGGTGTGCCCTTCGGCTGCGGGGACTGAGATGATCCGGAACCAGTCCTGGACCCATACGGCCTGACCCGGATTGTGGCCAAGCGAGTTGAGGTGGTCGATGGCGCTGTCGAGGCGGTCTACCGCAAGGACGAGGGTGGCAGGGCTTGGCTGTGCTGGGACCAGTGCCAGCTGGATGTAGACATCGCCGAAGGCGGGGATCTCGACGAGTTCCGTGGAGATCTCGATCGCCTCTGTTCCGAGGACGGCGGCGAACCACCTGGTGCTCCCGACCAGATCCGTCGTCTCGAGCCTGAACGTTGCGCCAAGGACGGCGAACGGGGCGGATGTGGCCGTCATGCCAGCTCCTTTGTTGGTGGCGAGCGCCTCAGCCAGCGCTCGGGTGTGCGGTGCCTGGTGTCGAAACCCTGGTCTGCAGGACCGGTACGGGAGCGAGGGAGGGGGTGTCGGTCGGCTCCGGCTCGTGGAGCGCTTCCTTCTCTGCGGCCGCCGCGCGGCTCTGGCGTCGGGTGTTCAAGAGGCTGCGCAGGTGCACTGCCCAAAGGACGATGCCGCGGATCGCGCACGTGATGACAAGGGAGTAGAACAGGCCGAAAGTCACCCCGCCCGCGGCCAGGAGGCCGTAGATCGCCGCCGTGGTGAGACCGAAGACAACCTGGTTCCTAGGACGGGTGGGAGTGGTGCCGGGGTCGGTGATCATGTAGTTCGTGAAGAGGATGAAAGCGGTTCCCACCACGACGGACAGAATGGCCGGTGCGCGGTCCCCGAGAAGGATGTCGCGCGCCAGTGCCTGGGCTATGAAACCTCCGACCCAGGCCAAGATCAGCGGCAGTTTTGCGGTGAGTTTGATGTTAAGCAGGAGTCCAGAGGCCAGCAGAATGGCCGGTATGACCCAGTCCCCCCACCCTGAGGTTGCCTCGGTGAAATGGTATGGAGGGGCCGGTCCTACCCACGTGTACATGGTGAGCAATGTTGCGATTGCCAGATTGGACGGGTTCATGAAGTGACGCCAGCGTCCCTTCACAGGCGCCCTGAACAGGTATTTAGATCCTGACGAGATCGCGGCCGCGAGAATGAACGGCCACAGCCGGGAGCCCGGATAGATCAACATGGCGACCGCAGTGGCGGAGATGTGCGCCGGTAGAAGGAATATGGCCAGTTTTCCCGGGCCGCCGGCGTAGCCGGCGCGGCGTCCATGCAGGCGGGCGTTGATGGTCTCGAGAATGAGCTCGAATGAGTATCCGGCGGCGAGGCTCACGCCCCACTGGAGCCAGGACTGCTCGAACCCGAGGAACAGCCTGCCGACGATCCCGAAAACGGTGATGGATATGGCGAACCGGCGCAGGGCAATGACCCGCTTGTCCGGAGTCGGTCTAGGACTGCTGGCAGTGCCGGTCTTGGCCGTGGCGGGTTGGGTCACGGCTGTCGTAGCGGGTTGAGTCACGGTCATCCTCCGTTACCGAGCACCAGCGTGTTCACGCCGGGCTTCAGCTGTGTTGACCAGGTGTGCGTCTTGCCATTCCGGTCCCGCCATGTGACGCGTGCGTTGATGGGGGCGGCGTTGTTTTTCGAACCGAAGTGGAGTTCGGGTGCCCGGACGCTGGCATGGCCGTTCCCGCCGTCGACCTGCTGGGTCCGGCCGTCTGCGAGCGTGACACTGGCTCCGATCGCGGGGCTGGTGTTTGCGGGGGTAGCGCGGCCGACCAGGTTCACCGGCTTTGATGACCCTTGGGTGTTCTTGATGACGGGAATCACCGTGAGAGAGCCGTCGCAGGAACGGCAGGTGTTGATGAGGAGCGTGGAAGCGGCCCATTGTTTTGCGACCACCGCGTCCATCAGCCCATCCCCGTTGACGTCACCAGGGGCTACCCCGCGTGACGGGACGTCCGAGTCGACCTTGGCCCGCCCGGCCGCGTCCACCCAGCTCCCGTCCGGTTCTCGCGTGAACAGGGCGTCCGGCTCGTGGCCGGAGATGTCGAGCCCGTAGCTGAAGTTGGGCCAGTTGCTCACATCAGCCAGTCGGGTGTCCTGGGCAGTGCCCAGCTCTTGAAGCTGTGGCCAGGCGCTGCGACCAGGGCCCCGCAGGAAGCCGGTGGTCTGCAGGATCTCGTCTTGACCGTCGTTGTCGAAGTCCACGAGTTTGGCGTCCCAGGCCCATCCGCTCGTGGCGAGCCTGAGCTTGTCCGCCCGCTCGACGAACGGGGCCTTGCCCGAACGGAACTCGTCGTCGCCGCCGGATCTGACCCACGCCATATGGGTCTCCACCAGACCACGAGGGGCCGTCAGGTTGCTCACGAAGATGTCCGTCCTACGGTCGCCGTCCAGGTCCCCGAAATCGACACCCATTCCCTTGAACGAGTCCTTCCCCAGGACCTTGGAGTGCGGCACGGTCGACCCGGACTTCCCGCGGACCTCCTTGAAGGAGACACGGCCCCGGGTCGAGGTGTTCAGCAGCAGCCGGTCTGGACCGAAGTCATTCGCCACGTACACCTCGGGCAGCTGGTCACTGTTCAGGTCGTGGGCGCCGAGGGCGAGGGTCCACCCGGTCGAGGCGATTCCCGTCAGGGAGTCCGAGGCGTCCTCGAAGGTGACACTGGGCCCATTGGCAGAGGAAGCAGAGGTGCTGGCAACCGTTCTAAGGAGGCGGTTGCGGCCGCCGTTGGCTGCCCACGACATGGATGTGGGCATCGCGTTGGTTGCCTCCTGGGAGGAACTGCCCTTGCGTCCGAGAAGGTCCACGCTGTCGGGGAAGTAGTTCCCCACCAGCACATCCACGTGCCCGTCGCCGTCGAAGTCGGCCACGAGAGCGGTCTCGCTGGCCCAGTTCTCAACGTGTGGCATGAGGTCCTGGCTCCGGTAGGTCGAGGCGTTTGGGCCCTTGTCCTCGAGGCCGAGGAACACCACGGGGCTGCGGCCCCAGTAGTAGACGAGGAAGTCCCGGATGCCGTCCTCGTTCAGGTCGGCCGGCAGACACCCAGTCGGCGCCATCTCCACGCTCTCGTACCGCTGGCCCCGTGGGCGAAGCTGGAACGGTTCGTACCGACGCCCTGTGGTGGGTGCCGGGGTGACGGTGACCGTGTCCGCCCTGGGATCGACAAGGCAGACATCGTTAGCCAGGCCGTCGCGGTCGACATCGGTCAGCGCCGCCGCGGCTCCCACCGCGGACACCCACCCATCGATGTGCCTGAAGGCCGGCGGCACGGTTCTGACACCCTGCCAGATGTGATCTCGGACCGGCTCAACCGGCGCAGACTTGAACTGCAACCGATGGTCGTCGTCAGCAGCTACCCGTATGCCTGAGGCGCGGGCCATGGGCACACAGGCCGCACCGATGAACGTCATGGCGACCACCGGGGTGACCAAACGTCTGATGGATTCACGCAACGTCTTTCCCCTGATCCCCGATTAACCGTAAATGGGCAGCAAGGATCGAACGTTGCCATTAACGGTTGTCGATATTTCCCCTACGACAGCTTGCGACTCGAAAGGCGGGGCCCGTCGGGCCGGCTGGCCGTGGGCGGTTCGTTTCTTCGTCGCTGGCGGTATCTGACCGGACCTCACGGGAGCCTGTCAAGAGAAAGCGAGAAGTTTCCCTAACCGGCGAGTATTTTACGATCTCTTGACCTTTCGCGGGTGATCTCTTTACCCAATGGGCGCTACAGGAAACCGCTGGCGAAAGTTTTCCCAAAGGGGTTGACAGTGATTGTCGGCCTGGTCGAGATTTGCGTCCGACGGAAAGTCGCGGAGCCAGTGACGGCTAGGCGGCGTTCATTCTTGTTCTGTTTTGTCCACGTTCACTTCAGGGGGAGTGTTGTGAGGCTAAGTCATTCGAGCGCGCCCTTTTTCAGACATCCGAGCAAACTGTGGGCGCGGGTGGCACCCTCGTTCGGGCTGCGTCCCAACGCTGTCACAGCCGCGGGTCGGGGGGTCAGCCTGGGTGGTTCCCGCGCAACGGCCGCCGCAGACACCGCATCACTCTCTTTCGCTGCTGGCTTCAATGCGGCACTCGCCGAACCCTCTCGCGCCCACAAGCTCCCACTCGGCGACCTGGTGGACCGCCACGCGATCGGGTTCGCAGTCGAGGGTGCGGGAATGGCCACCGCCCTCATCGACCTCCTCGACCCGGCTGGCATTCGTCCCGGAGGCAGGATGCGGCGGTCGGTCAACCTCCTTGACGCGTATGGGGATTCGCATCCGTACACACTCCACTGCGGGTTCGGGTGGGCCTTCGAGCGTCTTGGCCGCCAACCCCGTCACCTCGCCTGGTGCGACCCACTCATGCGCTGGCTTGTGTTCGACGGGATCGGCTTTGCACGCATGTTCCGTCAGGGCGCAGGTGCCCTGACAGGGCCAAGAGGGCTCGCTGGACGGGTGTCCGGCGACGCGGCCAGGCATGTGGACCAGGGGATTGGCCGCAGCCTCCCCTTTCTGGTGCCGGCGGAGGCGATCCCACGTCTGATCGCCACCGCACCCCACACACGGCATCCCGACCTGTGGGGAGGGGTTGGTCTGGCGGCCACATACGCCGCAGGTCCCGACCAGCACCAGCTGCGACTGCTGCAGACAGCGTCTGGTGAGCACCGCCGCGAGCTGGCGGTGGGCAGCATCGCCGCAGCACAGGCCAGGACCGCGGGAGCGGCGGACAACGCCGACACCGAGGCGGCAGTCGCGGTGCTGACCGGACTGTCCATCCAGGACGCCCTGACCATCCACGACGACTGCCTGGTCGGGCTGGAACCCCTCAGCGCAGGCAGCGCCTATCAGCAGTGGCGTGATCGTGTGGCGGCAAGAGCCGCTGAACTCCGAACACAGGACACCAAGGAAGGGACCCCGGCATGAGTGAAGGTATCGCCATCGTCGGTATGGGCTGCGAGTACCCCGACGCCTCAACGCCGGAGCAGTTGTGGCACAACGTGCTTGAGCAGCGAAGGTCCTTCCGTCGCATTCCCTCCAGCCGGCTCGGTGCTGACTACCACTCACAGTCCACCAGCCCGATCGACAGCACATACTCACAGACCGCATCTGTGCTTGCCGACTACGAGTTCGACCGGGTGGCGCACTCGGTCAACGCGTCCACCTATCGCAGCACAGACCTGACCCAGTGGCTCGCACTGGACGTCGCAGGCAGGGCGATAGCGGACGCGACAGCTGCCGCCGTGAACGAGGCCGACAACGCCAGGGTCGGAGTGATCGTCGGCAACACGCTCGGTGGCGAGTTCATGCGTGCGCAGACGCTTCGTCTGCGCTGGCCCTACGTGGCACGAGTTCTCAACCGGGTCTGCAGCCAGGAAGGCCTTGGCGACGAGACCACAGGCAAGGTGCTGGCAGAGGCCGAGAAGCTGTACAAGAGCTCCTACCCGGAGCCCACCGCCGACACTCTCGCCGGGAGCCTGCCGAATGTCATCGCTGGCCGGATCTGCAACTACTTCGACTTCCACGGCGGGGCCTTCACCGTCGATGCTGCCTGCGCCTCCTCCCTCCTCGCCGTGATTCAAGGGGCGCAGGCTCTCCTGCGCCACGATCTTGACGTCGCCGTGGTCGGAGGTGTCGATCTGAGCCTGGACCCCTTCGAGCTGAACGGGTTCTCCCGGGCCTCCGCCCTGACCAAGTCCGTCATGCGGGTGTACGACGACAGGTCGAGCGGCTTCTGGCCGGGCGAGGGATGCGGTTTCGTTGTGCTGGTACGCGAGAGCGACCTGACTGCACAGGAGCGCGTCTACGCCACCCTCCGTGGGTGGGGTATCTCCTCAGACGGGCGGGGCGGGACGACTCGACCCGAGAGGGACGGGCAGGCCATCGCGCTGCAGCGGGCCTACAGCCACGCTGGGTGGGAAGCCAGTGACGTGGTCCTGTACGAGGGCCACGGCACCGGCACCCCTGTGGGTGACGAGGTCGAGATCTCCACGATCGCGCAGATGCGCGGTGACACCGATGTGCCGGCCTTCATCGGGTCGATCAAGGCGAACATCGGGCACACCAAGGCTGCGGCCGGTGTTGCGGGGCTGATCAAGGCCGCGATGGCAGTCAATGCGGGGGTAATCCCGCCCATGACCGGTTGCACCACGCCTCGCCGCGAGCTGGCAACCCGCGAGAGCGGGCTCCATGCCACCACGCAGCCACTTCCGTGGCCCGACCGACCGCGCCGTGCCGCCGTCAGCGCCATGGGCTTCGGCGGTGTGAACACACATCTGCTCCTCGACGCCCCGCCGAACAGCGGACCTCGTCGCAGCCAGACAAACGTGCTCGGTCTTGGCGCCTCGTCCACCCCGCAGGACGTGGAGGTGCTCCATCTCTCGGCGGCCAGCCGCGAGGAGCTCCTCGCGGCCGTGGACGACCTCACGGAACGGACCCGGCACGCGAGCCTGGCTGAACTGCGCGACCTGGCAGTGGCCCAGCAGCGTGCACCCGAACAGGGACCATTCCGGGTCGCAGTCCTGGTTGAGGCCCCGACAGATGCCGCCGACAAGCTGGCCGCCGCTGCCGAAGCGCTGCGGGCGGGCGCCCTGGACGGGACCGACCGGAGCAGCATCGACCCCGACCAGGGGATTTTCCTCGGCAGGCACATCGAGGCTGCACCCATCGGTTTCATCTTTCCGGGGCAGGCCGCCCCGCCACGGCGCGACCTCGGGCTCCTGGGGCGCCGCTTTCCCCACCTCACAGGCGCCTACCCCCTGCCGCCACTGGAGACCACCGACGGGATCACCGACACCTCCATCGCCCAGCCGTCGATTGTCTCTGCCTCGCTGGCAGGTGCGGCGGCCCTGGACGCCGTAGGGATCCGTCCCACGCTGTGCATCGGCCACTCTCTCGGGGAGATCCCCGCCCTCGCCGTCGCCGGCGCCCTGTCCGAGCCAGACGCTATGACCTTGGCCGCAGCCCGAGGCCACCTCATGTCCTCCCGATGCCAGGAACGTGGGGGGATGGTGGAGGTGCGTGCGCCGCGGCGCACGGTCGAGGAGCTCGCCCAAGGTCTGGGACTGGACGTTGCCGCCGTCAACGGCCCCGATCGTGTCGTCCTGTCAGGAGCGATGTCCGCGGTGGAGGCAGCCGCGTCCCGCGCCGCCGCCCGTGGAGTCAAAGCCATACCACTGCGGGTCTCCCACGCTTTCCACTCCAGCCTGATGGCTCCCGCGCGTGACCCGCTGCGCGACGAACTGGACAAGGTCGACGTCGGCACCCCCAACACCTGCGTGGTCTCCACCGTCACCGGCAAGGACGTCACCGCCGAGGACGATACCCGCGCCCTCCTCGTCGACCAGCTCCAGGCACCCGTTCTGTACAGCGACGCGTTGCGCCACGCCAGCCCCCGCGTCGAGATGCTCCTCGAGGTCGGTCCCGGGCACGTATTCGGCGACCTGGCCGCGGGACAGGTGCCGGCCAGCGTCCTCAGCCTGGACGTCGGAACACCCTCTGCGCGCAGCTTCCTTGCCGCGACCGCCGCAGGGTACGCACTCGGACACCCGATCGTCTGGACCGCGGTCCAGCACGGCCGTGAGCAGCGACTGGCCGACCCGCTCGCACCCCATAACTTCCTGGCCAACCCATGTGAGGCCGTCGCATTCGAAGGTGGTCGCTCAGGAAGGGCCCTCGGCGAGCAGCCCGAGGGCATCCCGGCCGAAGAGCCTCATCCCGCGCCTGTCCCGACCGCCCAGTTCGGCCGCCCACCGGCGCCGGACGATGAGCGCGCCGAACTGACAGTGCCGAAGACCGAGGCCCGGCCCGGAGCAGACACCCCGGCGTCAGCACTCGATGTTGTGCTGGACGTCGTCTCACAGAGAACGGAGCTGCCGGCCGAGCAGGTCCGCCTCGATGCCCGCCTCCTCGACGACTTCGGGCTCAACTCTCTTGCCGTGGCGGAGCTCGCGGCGGAGGCCGCGTCCACCCTGGGCGTCCAGACAGCTCTGGCACCCGGCGACCTCGTGCGAATGACTGTTGGCGACCTGGCAGAGCTGCTGGAAGCAGCGGAGGCCAGCAGCGGCGAGATCGTCCCGGGTGTCGAATCGTGGGTGCGCGCCTTCGACACCACCTGGGAGCGGTGCGAGCTGAACCCCCCGCTGTCCCTCACGTCCTGGGCGGTGAAGGCATGCGCCGGAGCCTCCCCCGTCGCAGCGCAGCTGGCCTTGGACACCTTTGCCCCCACTCACGCCACATCCCAACGCGGACTGGTCGTCGTGGCACCCGCTGGCATCACGCCCACGGACGCGGTGGAGTACCTCACTGCGCTGCGCGCGGCATTGGACCCCGGGGTAGACAGACTTGTCGTTCTCCACACTGGGAATGCCGCCGCCGCCGCCAAGTGCCTGGTGCACGAACGGGGCAACCTGACGGTGACCGCCATCGCCATCGACCCAGACGCGGCATCGGGCGTCAGCCCTGAGCTCCTGCTGGGTCTGGCCGACTCGACCACCCGCTTCCGTGAGCTTCGGATACTCCCCTCCGGACAGGTCGAGGCAGCAACGCTGCAGGTCGCCACAACCGAGCGCGAGGACCCGTCTGAGAGCACGGTCTCCGAGGCCGACACTGTGCTTTTCCTGGGCGGAGGGCACGGCATCGCCGCAGAGTGTGCGGCGGGGCTCGCCGAAGCCGCAGGGTGCCGTGTCGTTCTCACAGGTCGCTCAGACCCCTCGACGCCGGCGGTCACCGAGACCATGCGCCGACTCGAAGCTGGCGGACACCGGTTCGAGTACCACCAGGTGGATCTGACCGACCCGGTTGCAACCCGCGCCCTGGTCGCCGACCTGGAACAGCGTCACGGTGCTGTCGACGGCGTCGTGCACGCCACAGGGCACAACTCGCCCGCATCCCTGGCCAACCTCGAGACCGGCGAGATCGCCACGACCATCGCGGCCAAGCTCGCACCATTGACCAACACCGCCAACGCCCTCAGCCAGGCGCCGAAGGTCTGGATCTCGTTCGGCTCCGTCATCGCCCGCATCGGGATGCACGGAGAGGCCCACTACGCTCTCGCGAACGACTGGCTGGCGTTGACGACCTCGCAGCTGCAGGACCGCTGGGCGCAGACCCGGCTGGCCACTGTCGACTGGTCGGTGTGGTCCGGCGCGGGGATGGGGGAGCGGCTGGGCACCGTCGAGGCCCTTGCCCGGCAGGGTGTGTCCCCGATCACGGTCAGCGCGGGAACCAGTGAGTTCCTGGAGCTTCTGGCGCGGGGACGAGGACGTCCGTGTGTCGCCTCGAGGTTCGGCCGACCCCCCACTCTGCCCGACCCCCTGCGGTCCATGCCTCTGCTTCGCTTCCTCGAGAACGCGAGCGTCTTCACACCCGGGGTTGAACTTATAACTGAGGCCACTCTCGCGATCGACACCGACCCATATCTGCAGGACCACGCGCTGGACGGGGTGGGCGTTTTCCCAGCGGTCGCCGGTCTCGAGGCGATGGCCCAGGTGTACACCGCGCTTGTCGGGCGGGCACCGGAAGCAGCCAGCGGCGTCCGGTTCGCGGCCCCCATCACCGTCTCGGATGGGCAGCCGACCACGATCCGGGTGGCAGCGCTGGTGACCGACCGCCGCACGGCGGAGGTGCGTTTCGCTGTAAGAACAGACCAGACAGGCTTCAGCGTTGACCACTTCACCGCCACGATGAGCTGCCGCCCGACGGACAGCCCGGACCAGGCCAGCACCCAGAAGACGCGTCCCGTCGCCGTGGCCACTCCCGCCGAGATGTACGAGACGCTGCTGTTCCACGGGCCACGCTTCCAGACCGTCGACAGGCTCGCCGGCGTCCACGCAGATCACGTGCAGGGCCATCTGACCGCCTCCCCCACCGACGACTGGTTCCACCATTACCTCCCCGCCCAATTGGTCCTAGGTTCGATGGGTCTGCGGGACGGCGCGCTGCACTGCGCTCAGGCGAGCATCCCTCAGAGCAGGTTCCTGCCTGTCAGCGTGGACCGGATCGATTTCATCGGCGTGGCCGACAGCCACCCTGACAGATGGGTCCAGATCGTTCAGACGGCCCACGTCGGGGAGTCGCTCACCGTCGATCTGACCGTCACCGACGACGCCGGGACCCCAGTGGAGCAGTGGGTCGGTTTGACCTACGCCGTCACAGGGGCCACAGCAACCCCCAGCCACTGGTCAGACCAGCTGGCGGGAGCATGCATCGAGCGTCAGCTGGAGGCGCAAGCGGGCACGCTGCTGCCCGTCCACATCGGGGTCGGCGTAGGCCCGGCCGCCCGTGCCCAGGCACTCGAGCGCGCGGGCGTGAACCACCACGACCTGACCAAGCGCGTCGACGGGCACCCGCTGGTGGCCAGCGACCCCGAGCTTCACGTCACACTCAGCCACGCCGGGAGCACCTGTGTGGCAGCGTCATCCCGGTCCAGGTGCGTCGGAGTCGACATCGAACCCGTGGACTCGGAACTGCGCAACTGGCCCCAGGTTCTCTCCGCCCGGCACTACGCCCTGGCCCAGGAACTCCAGCCTGCCCTCGACAGGGACCTGCAGACCGCGGGGCTTCTGGTGTGGACGATCTCCGAGGCAGTGTTCAAAGCAGGCGTGCCATGGGACACACCCCTCACCCTCACACACGTCGACCCGACGCGGATCACCGTCCAGGCCGGTGACGACCACGTGCACGCGAGCCTTCTGTCGCTGGAGTCCGGCGAGCACGCCATCGCCGTCGCGGTGCGCGCCTCAGCAGCCGCCCACCCCCGAACCAACGATTCGGACAACGACGAGGGGACCGAGGACCGGCAGCCGACAGATGCGGGCCACAGGTCAGTGGCGACTGGCGAGCTCGCGACGGTAGGGGAGTCCTGATGAGGCAGCAGCAGCCGGCGTTCGAACACCGTCACCTCGTCACCTACGCGGAGACGAACGCCGTGGGAAACGTCTACTTCGCCACCTATTTCACATGGCAGGGCCTGGTACGCGAGATGTTCCTCTCGCGATACGCCCCGGACGTCCTTGCGGCCATCGGAAAGGGCCAGACACTGGTCACAGTCGACGCCCACTTCGATTTCTACAACGAGCTGTTCGCCTTCGACCAGGTCCTGCTGCGAATGCACGCCGGTGACCAGCACCTCAACCGCCTTCGCCTCCACTTCGAGGTGTTCCGCGAAAACTCACCCACGCTCGAGCTCATCGCACGCGGACACCAGACCGTGGCATGGATGAACACCTCCGCAACCGGCGGGCCACTGACCCCCGCCAAGGTCCCAGACCAGCTGAGATCCGGAATCGATGAAGCCACCGTCGACTTCGTCAGACGCCAGGAGATCGCGTCATGAACCGCACCCAGGCCAGCACATACGGCGAGACCTTCGCCGACATCTACGACGACCTGTACCCGACATCGACGCAGGTGGACCTCGCCGTCACAGCCATCAGGGAGTTGGCCGGAGAAGGACCGGTGTTGGAACTCGGCGTCGGAACCGGTCGGGTCGCGCTCCCGCTCGCCACCGCCGGCGCCGCCGTCACCGGCGTCGACGCCTCTGCTGCGATGCTCGAGCGGCTAAGCGCCAAGGACCCCGATGGGACGGTCCGGCTCCTGGAGGGAGTGATCACCGAGCCGCACGGCGACGGGCTCTATGGCGTCGCCACCCTTCTGGCGCAGACTTTGTTCCTCCTGCCCAGCGCCACAGACCAGGCCCGTTGTCTGGGCTCCGCGGCCCAGGCCGTCCGGCCCGGCGGCTACGTCGTGGTCGAGACATACGCACGGGTTCCCGAGCAGCACGCCGCCGCCGGACTCACCCTGACCCCTGCGCACGTCGTCGACGATCTTGTCCTCCTCATGGCGGCCGACCACGACCCCGACCTACAGACCATCCTCGTTCAGCACGTTCTCATCACCGGCGGCGGAACCCACCTCCTGCCCGTGCACCTGCGATACCTGACCCTGCCGCAGATGGACCTGATGGCGGACCAGTCCGGCCTGAGCCTGGTCCACCGGTGGTCCGACTGGAACCGCCACCCGATGGAACCCACCAGTCCCATGCAGATCTCCGTCTACCAGCGCACCGCCTCAGCGAAGGACCCCTCATGACCCACTTCCCGAGCCGTTCCCTGGCAGCCCTCGCCGCCGCCACCGCAATCGCCACCGCCGCGTTCGCGCTGCCGCCGGCCCAGGCCAGTGCGCCAACCGCCGCAACCCCGGCAACCTCCGCGAAACCCGACGCCCCGCGTCCGGACCATGTCGCGGTGCCCGGCACCAACTTCCAGCCGGTGGACCCCCCGGGCGTCTGTCAGCCCCGCAGGGGAAGAAACGCACAGCTGAGTGACAACTGCCCGGCCATCGACTCCGCATGGTCGACCGTCTCCGGGCGCGGTCAGGCCCAGAACTCCCCATCCTTGGCCGCAGACCCGACCAATGACCGAAACGTCCTGGCGACGTGGGTGGACTACCGCTCAGCCGACAACCGCTGCCACGCCGCCTTCAGCACAAGCGGAGGACGCGACTGGCGCAACAGCCCCATCCCATCGGGCTACGTCAACGGTGACTTCGTCGGGAAGCCACGGGAGTACTACGACTCGACCGCCTCGCCGGTCCCCGGGTGGGACAGCCGCGGCAACGCATACGTCCTCTGCACCGCCTACAACCGCGGCGTGGCCAGCGTGTCCCCGTCCACGGACATGAGCGGCGGCATCTACCTCTTCCGCTCGATCCAGACCAAGGGCAGCTCCTGGGAGTACATGCCGACCCCCGTCGCCGAGAACAAACTTCTCTCCGGAGGACCGGACAGCTTCTCCATCCTCGACTACTCAACGATGGCGATCGACACGAACCCCAGCAGCCCGAACCGAGACACGATCTATGTCGGCTGGGTCTTCACCCGTCCCGACTACACCTCCTCGGTCTACGTTGCCTCCTCCCGCGACTATGGCCGCTCATTCACCAAGCCCGTCAATGTCGGCTCCTCCAGCGACCTCTGCGTCAACAGCTACGGACTGAGCACAGAACACGGTTCCTGCAACCTCAACCTGAGCCCCAAACTCCTCGTCGGGCGCGACGGAGCCGTTCATCTGGCCTGGATCAACCGGAACGGCGAGCAGTCCAGCGAGGCCGACAACAAGCAGCAGGTCGTCGTCAGCACCTCCCGAGACGGCGGGGCAACCTTCGCGGCCCCGGTGCTTGGAGGGACCACGTACGAGGCCCCCGACTGCAACACCTACCAGGGGACGCCGCCCACGCTCGGCGCCAGCGGCGTCGCATGCCTGCCCGAGAAGGGCGCAGGCAAGCGGTCCCTGTTCCGCGTGTACAACTCCGTCACCGGCGCAGTGGACCCGCGCACCGGTCGCCTCGCCCTGGTCTACGGGTCCTATATCAACCCGAACTCGCGCGAGAAGGACTGCAGCCCTGAAGGGCTGACGATGCCGACCGTCCTTCCCCTGTACAACAACGTCAAGCAGGCGGGCTGCAACAACGACATCATGGTGTCCTACTCCGACAACGGAGCCCGCTCGTTCACCGGCGCGGACGTCCCCGTCGAGCGCGGGACGTCACTGACCCGGTCCGCCGGTCAGCAGAGCACAGACCAGTTCTGGCCATCCGCTGCGTACACCAGAGGTGGGACCCTCGTCGTCAGCTACCGAGACCGCCAGTACGGAGACGCGCAGACCAGTGGTGGCACCGACATCTCGGTGAGCGCCATCCACGGCACCAGGATCAGCACGCGTCGGGTCACGACCTCCACCAACCCCGTCCCCACCCAGATCGATCAGGGGACGTTCTACGGCGACAACGACGCTCTCCTCGTGCGGGGCAACCAGGCACTGCTGGCGTGGTCCGACACCAGGCAGCCCGCCTACGCCGTCTGTCCGCGCAAGTCGCCGGGGCAGGCGCCCCGGTTGTGCACATTCGACGTCAACGGCGGCCAGGCCAACACCCAACTGATCGACTTCGCCCACGTCCCGGTGCGCTGACATGAACCAGACACCAGTCCTGGAGGGCCCGCCGACGCGACTGTCAGCCATCCGCGACTTCCGCCTGTTGCTCATGAGCAGCACCTGCTCCTGGCTGGGCAACGCGATGGTTCCCGTCGGCGTGGCCTTCGCAGTGCTGGAGCACCACGCCCCCGCACGCGACGTGGCACTGGTCCTGATGGCAGAGGCAGCCGCCATGGTCGCTCTGGTACTGGTGGGCGGCGTCGTGGCGGACCGGGCCCCTCGCCGCATAGTGTTCCTGGCCGCCACCCTCCTGCGGATCGTCGCCGGCGCCGCGACCGCCTGGCTTCTGCTCACACAGCAGTACCGGACGTGGCCCTTCGCGCTGATGATGCTCGCCTACGGTGCAGGCGCAGCATTCGCGCAGCCCGCCGGCAGCGGCCTGCTCAACGAGATCGTGACCGACTCGCGGCAGCGACACCAGGCCGCCGGCACCCTGATGATGGCCAACGGCATCACGTGGGTGGCCGGACCGGCTCTGGCCGCGGCAGTGATGGCGCGCGGCGGCAGCGGCTGGGTGTTCCTGGCCGACGTCATACTCCTGACCTTCACCGCGACCGCCGTCATCGTCATGAACCACCCACATGCCAAGCCGACCCCCGGTGCCGGCGGGGTGTTTGAGGACCTCCGCGTCGGGTGGCAGGAGTTCACCTCCCGCCGCTGGCTGTGGATGACGATCTGCTCCGTCAGCGTCATGTTCGCAGCCGTCATCGCACCGCTGAACAGCCTCGGTCCGGTGGTCTCCGACACCGCGTTCGACGGCGCAGGAGACTGGGCCGTCATCCTGGTGGGCCTCAGCGCGGGCCGCGTGGCCGGTGGGGTCCTGGCCACCGTCTGGCTGCCACAACGCCCGCTTCTGGTGGGCTCCTCGCTGGTGATGCTCATGACACCAGCGATGCTCGCTCTGGCCCTGCCGATGACGCTGTGGCTGGTCACTGCGCTGCAGTTCCTCGGCGGTGTGGGCTGCGGCTACTTCCTGTCGATGTGGAGCGGTCTGCTGCAGAACTGGGTCGACCCCGAGCGGATCGCGCGTGTCGTTGCCTTCGACTGGTTCGGAACCCTGGTGGGAATGCCGTTGGGCTACGTGCTGGTGGCGGCCGCGCTTCCCATCGTGGGAACAAGCGGGGTCCTGGTCACAGCCGCTGTGGCTGCAGTGGCCGCGGTGCTGCCCCTGGTCCTTGTGCCGGAGGTGCGCAATGTCGCCCCCGCGCCCCCGGCCCTGCAGACGGCCCGGTCATGAACCCGTTGCGGGCGGTGCACAGCATCCCGGGGCAGCTGCGTCTGCGGCTGATGGGTCTGCAGGCGACCGAGCCATTCACCTCCGACGACCTCTCGTCGGCGCCCGGGGAGGTCCGGTCACACATCCAGGCGCGCACCAACGCCTTCCGGGACGCGTTCAACGTCGCGCTGTCCACACCCACCACCGCGCAGCTCGTCGACGAGCTCTCGAGGCAGGACGCGGCCGTCATGCCGTTCGCGGTCGAGGGGGCGAGCATGGCGTCGGCGCTGCTCGACCATCTGCCCATCCCAGGCCGTCACCGGTGGGCACGGCTCTACTGCGCGCTCGGCCCGGCGCGAAGCCGCCTCGTCACGATCGGCGAGGGGTGGGCGTGCGCGGCGCTCAACAGATCTCCCGAGGACAGGCCGCGATGGAGAGACCCCTCACAGCTCGATCTGGTCAGAGAAGGTGCCGGCTTCCACGACGGGCTCTTCGCCACGAAAGCGACCCTCGGCGGCCCACTGCGCCCTTCGGGCTACTACCGCGGAGTCGGCCGGTCCCTGTGGTTCATCCACGCGGCCAGGCCAGAGAGGGCGGAGCTGTCGATCCAGGGCGTGGACAACACCCGAGCCCGTGCCGCCCTGTGGTGGGGCTTCGGCTACGCCGCCAGGTACGCGGGGCCGTGCACCGAAAATGCGTGGGCTGAGCTCCTCGCCCGGGCCGGGCAGCACGCCCCGGCGGCCATCGAAGGGGGGCGGGCTGCACTGTCCGACCTTGCGGCAGAAGAGCACCCACCCCTCTTTCACCCGGTTGGCCGCCCGGCCCCGGGTGACCTCACAACTTGCACGGCACCACGCCGTCAAGCTGGGCTCCAGCCCAGAACCGACACCCAGTAGGGAGGCACGTCTCATGAGCAATCTCGTTCTGCGCGACCTCGATTACCTGAAGTCGCGCTACGCACAGGTCATGGAGTTCATGATCCCCCGGACCCGCCTGAGCGACGGGAGTCTCGGGTACTCGATGAGTGCACGCACCGAGATGACCATCCATGGCGGACCCAACCCGTCCAGCGAGGACGCACCGGTCGAGACCATCACGTTCGACATCGAGCGCTGTGAGGTCATCGTCCCGGACCCCGTCTTCACGGCCGACGGGGGTCTGCGCTTCGACATCGAGATCCTGGCCATCGAGGGCAGGACGGTCTCTCACGTCCTGTTCGGCGAGGACACCGAGGTCCTGATGAAGGTCGGCCGCGGGGTCGACCCGTTCCTTCGACCGACCTTCGGCCGCACGGAGATCGCCCTCGACCAGGACATCTCCAACGGTGTCTCGAGCTCGCAGTTCGTCAACCTGGAGATCGAGACCAAGTACGGCCGGCTGCGCAACCGTCAGCCCGCCCACATGCTGTCCACGATCACCCAGCTGCCGCCGCTGCACGCTCCCTACGTCCAGCAGGGAGTGGTCGAGCTGTTCAACGACCGCGGCATCGTCAACGCGGCCAAGGCCGCGTCGATGAGCGTTCTGACCGACGTCGACGGCTGATAGCGCACACCCGGATGGTCTCGGGCAGGCGCGTCTGCCCGAGACCATCCGGACCCACCGAACGCGAGAGATGACCATGCCAAGCCTCCCCAGGTCTCAGTTCCCCGTCACTGACGTCTACGCCTACTTCGACACGGCCTCCGTGGGTCCGACCCCGCTCTCATCCATCGATGCCGTCTCTGCGTCCCTGCGCTCATTCGCGGCTGTGGGAAGCGGAGCCCTGCCTGACCACCTCGCCTGTGTGCAGCAGACCCGCGCACAGGTCGGTGAGCTCCTCGGCGCGCGGGCAGCGTCGCTGAGCTTCGTGACCAGCACCACGGCCGGTCTCGGCGCAGTGGCCAACGGGCGGTCCTGGCGGCGCATAGCTGTCGCCGGTGGACAGTTCCCCGCCATGTCGCTGCCGTTCGCGAGTGTCGCGACTGCGGAGGTGACCTGGGTCGACGGGCGCACGCCTGGCTCTCCGTCGCTGGAGGAGTACCGGGCAGCGTTGAGGACGGCACGCCCTCCAGAGCTGGTGGTCGCTCCCTGGGTCGACAGCCACTACCACGTCCTCGACGTCACGGCGCTTGCCCAGGAGTGCCACGCCGTCGGCGCCGCCCTGTGTGTCGATCTGACGCGGGGCGCGGGCGTGATCCCGGTCAACCTTGTCGACAGCGGCGTCGACTTTGCCGTGACCAACTCCTACAAGTGGCTGATGGCGCCGCCCGGCGCCGCAGTCCTCTACCGGTCTGCACAGGCGCCCACCCTGACGCCGCTGAGCCACAACTGGATGAACGCGGTACTGCAGGATGGCGAGATTCTCGACGCGGGCGGGGCGGCGACATTCGAGCAGGGGACCCCTCAGATCCTCAACATCGTTGCCCTGCAAGCCACTTCACAGCTACTGCTTGAGGCGGCACCGGTCTGGCCGTACGTCTCAGCCCTGCTGGAAGAGCTCGGCCACGAGTGCACCGACCGGGGCCTGACGCCACTGCGCCACTCACCGGATGGACAGAGCCACGGACCAGCCCTGGTCATCCCCACCCCCGACGCGGCCCTGCTGCGCCGCCACTGCGCCGAGCGTCGGGTGCTGGTCGGCGGTTCGGACAGCCACGTGGTGATCTCCGTGCACGCTTTCAACGACCATGCCGACCTGGCCACCCTCCTTTCCGCCCTCACCCTCAACAAGACAAGGAACTGACATGACCGACGATCGCAAGCCCCAGCAGTTCGGACGGCGCGCCGCACTTAAGTCCCTCGGAGCAGGGGCCGTTGCCGCGACTGCGGTGACAGCCCGGCCCGCCCCTGCGCACGCCAGCGCGGCCCGCCCGTTTGCCGGACAGTGCGCCGTCGTCACCGGTGCCGCACGCGGCATCGGCCGGGACGTCGCCGTCCGCCTCGCACGACTGGGAGCTGACGTCGTGGCCGTCGATGTCCCCGGAAGTATTCCGACAGTTCCCTACCCGCTCGGCACCATGAACGAGCTGGCGACGACGGCCCGTCAGGTCCGCGCAGCGGGCGCGCGGTGTCACATGGTCCGCGCCGACATCAGGGACGCCGAGGCCATGACGAGCGTGTTCAAGCAGGCCGCGACCCAGTTCGGGCACGTGGACATCGTTGTGGCCAATGCGGCCGTCCTGAACTTCGGCGACCTGTCGACCATGGACCCGCAGGAGTGGAAGGACGTGATCGATGTCAACGTGAACGGCACGGCATTCACTCTCCGCGCAGCCATCCCGCACATGAAGAAGCAGGGCAAAGGCACCATCGTCGTCGTCGGCAGCGCAGAGGCGCGCGAGGGCGGCTCCGGCTCCTCGCACTACATCACATCCAAGTGGGCTCTCATCGGGTTGACCAAGTGCGCCGCGTACGAGGTCGCGGGCTCCGAGATCCGGGTTGTCGGCGTCAACCCGACCGTCACGCGGACGCCCATGATCCTCAACGAGGCCGCCTACGCCTGGGCAGGTGTCAGCAGCGAAGCCGAGCTCGACGGGTTCTTCCGCAGCATCAACCTCCTTGACGTCGGCATCCTCGAGCCCGGCGATGTCGGAGGCTTCATCGTCGAACTCGCCAAGCCCGAGTTCCGCTATGTGACAGGAACGTTCTTCGACCTCAACGCGGGCCTGAGCGCCGGAAACATGGCCTGACCCATGCCTCGAACCGTCGCGCCCGGCGCCGTCATGGCACGGTCAGGGGCCATGGCCCGCGCCGTCGCAGGTGCCGCACGGGAGGTCTTCGCTCGGCGGGAACAGTGGTCGTCCTCGCTCGGAGCGGGAATAGCCCTGCGACACGTCCTGCAACGGTCCGGTCCGGTGGCAGCGAAGTTCGGCCAGATCCTGGCCACCCGCGCAGACCTCATCGACGAGGTCATCCGCCAGGAGCTCAGCCCCCTGCACGACCAGGTGGAGCTGACCGACCGGGAGCTCAGGGAGACCATCACCCATGCCGCGCACGCCAGTGGCACCAGAGGTCTCACCATCTCCCCGGAGGTCCTGGGGGCCGGGAGCGTCGCCGTGGTCTGCCGCGGCGAACTGGATGGGCAACCCGTCGCCGTCAAGATGCTGCGTCCGCACGTCCGCCACGAACTCCGCCAGGACCTCAGGCTGCTCCGCGCCCTGGCCAGGCTCGCGGCACGGACCTCGTCGATGTCCACAGTCCCGGTCGATGAGGTTGTCAGCCAGGTCGTGGCAGGACTCCAGGACCAGCTCGACCTGCGCAAAGAGGCAGACAACCTCCGCAGCCTGGCCGCCCTGGCCAGCCCCTGGGGAGTCCACGTTCCCGAACCCATCGCAGGTGCCTCCTCCGCCGATATTCTTGTCACCGCGCTGGTGCCCGGGCTTGAGCGCGCCAGCTGGGCCACTGCCGAGTCGCAGCCACGTTCTCTCGCCGCCCACCAGGTCATGGACTACTTCTTCTCCAGCCTGTTCTCTCACGGTGTCCTCCACGCAGACATGCACCCCGGCAACCTCTACCTGACGGGCTCCGGTCCGGTGCTCTTGGACGGCGGACTTGTCTATCGACTCGACGACTACTCCCTGCGGTCCTTCTCGGCCTTCTTCTACGGGTTTGCCACAGGCGACGGGCGCACCTGCGCGGAGGTCGTCTGGGGGGTCTCTGAGCCCGTGGACGCTACCGGCCCCGGCGAGCCCACCGACAGTTTCGTCCAGGAGATGCGTGCCCTCATCCGGCACCACCACGGGCTGACGGCGCACGACTTCAGCCTTCCGAAGTTCACCTCCGACCTGTTCGGACTGCAGGCCCGCCATGGCCGGCGAAGCGGTCCCCAGTTCGCCCTGCCTGTCCTGGCACTGCTTGTCGTGGAGGGCACGATCAAACAGAGCTCAGCCGACATGGACTTCCAGAGACTCGCCATCCCCCATCTGGCACGTGCCACGTTCGAGGCCGCGCCACTGCCAGAGACAGGGAAGGAGTACTGGAAGGCCGCTCCCGCAACAGCCTGAACCGTGAGACCAAGACACATCCCCGAAAGGAAACCCACATGGCAAACAACGACACCTGCACCTACTCCGTCACCATCGACCGTCCCGCCCAGGAGGTCTGGGACGAACTGACATCAGTTGGCACCCCACGCCCTTGGCTGTACGGAACCGTGACCGAATCGACCTGGGAGACAGGTTCGCCCTACTCGCAGGCCGCAGACGGATTCAACATGATCGACGGCGTCGTGAAGGAGAACAGCCGGTCCGAGCGGCTGGCGATGTCGTTCAACTGTCACTGGGATGCCGACGTGGAGGGTGAGCCAGCTGGTCTGCTCACCTATGAGCTGCATGAGGCCGGTGAGGGAAAGACCCGTTTGGACGTCACGCTGACTGGCCTGGCCCCGAACACGGCAGCCGCCTGCCACCGGGACACCCCGGAGATCTATGAAGGTCTCAAGAGCCAGCTGGAGTCCCGTTCCGCGTAGTCCCGACAACACGAGAAGGGGAAGTCGACGATGAGCACGCAGGCAGCCGAACCCGCCGTGTCACCGGGGACCCTCGGCGGCACGGGCCCCACCCAGAGCCTCTACCACCACGCGAACGGGGACTGGCTCTCGAACACCAGCATCCCGGATGACGAAACCGAAGTTCGCATGGTGGATGAGGTGACGCGACGGCTCCGTCAGGACCTGGTCGCGATCGTCTGCGCCGACCGATCCGATGCGTCAGCCCGGCTGGTCTCGGGGCTGTTCAACAGCTTCATGAACACCGACGCGATCGACGAGCTGTCGCTGGCCGCGCTCGAGCCGGATCTGACCGTCATCCGGAATGTCGTCGACATACCTTCTCTATGTCATGCCTTCGGCGCCCTGGCCCGTCGGGGAGTGACCGGGCCGTTCGAGGTCTGGGTGGGCCCCGACGGCTCGACACCACAGTTCAACGCCGCCCATCTCGAGCCGGCAGGCCTCACGCTGCCCGACCCGTCGCTGTATGTGGCCACCGGGTTCGAGCATGTGGTCGGCGGGTATCGCGATTACCTGGCGGGGACCATGGCGCTTGCGGACGTGCCCGATCCTGCTGGCACCTCGGCCCGGGCGGTAGCCCTCGAGACGGAACTGGCGCACGCCATCCCGGCCGCGTCCCGGGGTGCCACCACGACCCGCAGGCTGTCCAGCGTCGAAGATCTCAGGGTTGCCGCACCCAGGTTCGACTGGACCCGCTGGGCCGAGGGCCTCAGCGGTGGAGCGTGGCCGATGACAGCGATGGTCGTCACCGACCCCGCCTACCTGACAGCCGTCGATGGACTCCTGCTCGAGTCGCACCTGGAGCGCTGGAAGAGCTGGCTCCTGGCCAGGACCCTCTACCGTCGCGCGCCTTTCCTGCCACAGGAGTTCGTTGACGGCTACTTCCACTTCTTCGGCGAGATGCTGATGGGCCTGAGCGCACAGTCCCCTCGGACCAAGAGAGGAGTTGACCTGACGCTGGCGTTGGCCGCGCCCGAGGTGACCGAGCTGTACATAGCGCAGGTCCCGAATGCACAGCTTCGGAAGGAGGCCGCCGAGGCTCTGGCCGACCGCTTGAGGGACGCGCTGGTTCGACGGGTCCAGCGGGCCAGCCACCTCAGCTCAGCCACCAGGACCCGGGCCGTCCGCAAGCTCCACGGGGTGACGTTGAAGGTGGCGTTCCCCGACCAGCTCGAAGTCTGCGCCATCGTCGAACTGGATGACAGGACCCTCATCGAGAACATCGCCAGACTCACCGCCCGCCTGATCGATCATGAGGCGGACCGAATCGGCACCCCTTTCGAGGTGGACAGATGGTTCTATCACCACCCCCACACGCCGAATCTGGGGTACGACGCGACCAGCAACGAGGTGGTCATTCCGCTGGCCATGCTCGCCGCGCCCTACTTCGACCCGGACTGGCCGCCAGCCCGGAACCACGGCCGACTCGGGGCGCTGATCGCGCACGAGCTCGCCCACGCCCTTGACGACATCGGTATGCAGTTCGACGAAGACGGGCGTCTGGAGTCGTGGGTCGAGGATGTGGACAGAGCCTATGTTCTCGCCCAGCACGAGCTCCTGACCTCGCATTTCCAAGGGCTCCGGCCCGAGGACACCCCTGACGGGGAGGTCGACGGGAAACGGACCCTGGGGGAGAACCTAGCCGACATCGTCGGGCTGGCAACTGCCCACGACGCACTGTCCGGGGCGGACCTCGCGGCGCGCCGCGACCTTTTCCTCGAGTGGGCGCGCCTGTGGAGAGCCAAACGCCGCCCCGAGAAGGCGGTCGAGCGGCTCATGTCAGACCCCCACTGCCCCCCCGAGATCAGATCTGACCAGGTTGTGCGACACCTCGACGCATTCCACGCCGCGTTCGACACACGACCAGAAGACCCGATGTGGCTGGAGCCGCGGGCCCGGCTGAGTCTGTGGGCACCTCCCGTGGCCACCGTCGAGAAGAGGTTGCCGTGAGCACGCTCGTGATAGAGGCGGGGTCCTCGCCCAGTTCCAGCACGGCCGCGTTGGCGCAGGTGGTAGCCCGTGATGCGCCTGTGTCCCTTGGGGCGGTGGGCCTGGTGCCGGTACGGGACATGGACGTCGCCGAACTGGTCGACCGCATGTCCCCGGCGGCCGGGGAGCTGGTGGAACTGGTCGCCGCGGCGGGGGCAGTGCTGATCGTGACGCCTGTCTACCACGCAAGCTTCTCCGGCCTGTGCAAGGTGGCTCTGGACTGCCTTCCCCGCACGGCGCTGACCGGAAAGGTCGTGGCGGTCTTCGGCACCTCGGGGTCTGCGGTTGGCAAAGCGGCGTTGGCGCCCGCCGTGCTGCCAGTCCTGCACGCCTTGGGGGCACGACGAGTCGCTTCCATCGCCTGCTTCAGTGCCGCTGACTGGGCATCTCCAGGGATAGCCCTGCAACCCGAGGCCGCAATGCGTCTCTGCAGTGGACTGCACGAGGTCGCGGCCCTGCAGCCCGACCCAGCTGCGGTCTCGCACTCACGTTTGACCAGCGCTGCAACCGACGGGTCGCGCCACCCCGTTCGCCAACACACGCCGCCCGGCCGACCGCAAGCACAGGAGCTGACCCGTGACCACTGAACAACCCGCCTACGCCGCCCCGCCGCTCTTCGCCGAAGCGGTCCGCCGCCATGCCAGCCTCGTACGTGTCTCCATCGTCAACGGGACCCTGGCAGTCCTCGTCTGGTTGGCCTTCCTCACCTTCACTGGTCCGGCGGCGCATCTGGACAACATGCGTGAGCACTGGCCAGTGGCCCTGACCATGGCGTTCGGCTCGCTCGTCGGCGGGGGAACGAGCGAAGGGGGAGGCGCGATCGGCTTTCCTGTCCTGACTAAGGTGCTCTCGGTCCCCGCCCCTGACGCCCGCCTGTTCACGTTCGCTGTGCAGAGCATCGGGATGACGTGCGCCAGCATCTCCATCCTGGCCTGCAAGGTCCCGGTTGAGAGACGTGCCCTCTACTGGGGAATCCCACCGGCTGTGATCGCAGCAGTACCGGCGACGCTGCTGTCCACCCGCTTGGGCCACCCCACCTTCATCCGGGTGGGGTTCACCGCCCTTCTGACCGCTCTCGCGATCGCGCTCCTAGTACAGGGACGTCACGAGAAGGGCCGACGCTGGTCCCAGATCCCGATCTGGGGGCCGCGCGAGAAAGCGACAGTTGTCATCACCGGCGTCCTGGGAGGGACGGTGAGCGCGCTGGTGGGAGTCGGGGAGAACACGCTCATGTTCATACTCCTGGTGTTGCTGTTCCGGCTCAGCGAGGCGATCGCGACCCCCACAACAGTCATCCTTATGGCGGCGGTGTCGGTGGCTGCCTTCCTCAGCCACGTCCTCCTGGTCGACTCCTTCCATGGCGTCCCCGTCGAGTACTGGCGGGCAGCAGCCCCTATCTGCGCTATCGGGGCGCCTCTGGGGGCCTGGCTGTGCTCCCGCATGCGTCCGTCCACGATCAGGCGTATCCTTCTGGCCCTTATCGCGGTGGAACTCCTCAGCACACTGATGATCGTGCCCTTCACCCTCGGCTCCGCTTGGTTCATGGCCGGGTGTCTGGTGGTCCTCACCCTCGGGTGTGTCGCCGCCGCGAACAGCCGTCGCTACTCCTTCACACAGCTCGCCCCGAATCCGTCGGTCGAAGCATCCACGACGCCGCGCGTGGTGCACCCTATGCTGCAGGAGCCACGATGAACTGGATGTCCATTGGAAGCCGCAACTCGGTCCTGTCGCTGTGGTCGACGGACTCAGTGCTGAGCATCGGGTCGGCCGGCTCCTTCATGTCGCTGTTCTCCGCCGGTTCCGCCCTCTCCGCGGGTTCCGTGGGTTCCTTCCTGTCCGTCGGCTCGCTGTTCTCCGCATGCAGCGTGGCTGCCGTCTTCGGGTGGCGTCGCGTGCCGTCACCCGCGCGCAGCCGTTCTCACAGTTCTGCGCAGGACCCTGGACGTGGCTTGCCGGGGGATCCTGAGCGGTCGACTGCCCGCACAGGAACTGTGCCCAGGGCTGGTTAACGACCAGCGCCGTTCGTCTGGTCGCTCGGTCGGCTCAGGCAGCGGCTGAGCCCGAGATGGGGTTTGCTCACGGTTCGAGGCACATCGTCTGGCCACAGCTTCCTTCAACCCCTGATGCGTTGGGGTTCTGTGGACCAGGCCTCGGCTCGCAGGAGCCGTGGGCTCACGCGAGTGTTGGCACGAGGGCGCTCGGCAGTGATCCGTGATGCGGGCGTCCCCGCCGCACCGTACACAGTGTGCAACCGGGGAGCAGCGAGCAGGACGGTACTTGACCGCCTTGACTCGATTCAGAGTGATGATGGCCTAGCAGAACGGTGTGTCAGACCAGGCCAGCGTCGGTGGGCACCTCTACCTGGCCCGCGCCCAAGTCACCGTCATCTGGCGGCTCGGCAACCCGCACCTGGGACGCGTACGACAACCCGAGGCGGAGACGACCGTGGGACCGTTCAAGACCGAGCAGATCAACCGGCACGGTCCCTGGCAAGAGGTCAACACGTCGAGGTCGCCACCTTTGAGTGGGTCGACTTCTTCAACACCGACCGACCCCGCGAGTCCCTGCAGGATCTCACCCCGCACACCTCGAGCAGCTTCAATACGCTCACAGAACCCGCTCGCCCGGCCTGGGTGAGACACAAAACCGAGTCTCCGGACATCCCGTTAGCTCTCACAGACCACCGGCCGACACGAGATTCGGGTTATCGAAGACCGCCGACGTCGATCGCAGCCTGTGAGAGAGTTTCACCTCAGAACTGCCCTTGCCGCTGGTGTGAATCGTTGCCTGAAGAACTCCGATTCTTCCGCCCAGCAAGGGCATTCTCCCTCTACGGCACGCTCACCCACCCAAGTACATCGGTGGATCCGGGGTTAGCCCCCGTGGGCACGTCCGCCCCGTCGGCCTCCACCCGGCCGCGCCTTCTCCTTGAGCCCACGTGGGCACGTCCGCCCCGTCGCGGGCTCGCACCCTCAGCGGGTGGCGCCGGTGACCACCCACCGGTCGCCGCGGATGCGCCACCAGAAGAACAGCCCGCGGACCGCCATGAAAGCCGTGAAGGCCGCCCACAGCCACATCACCGCGTGGGCCTGCCCGTCGGCGCCGGCGAGGATCGACGGGCCGGCCCCGCGGACGGCGAGGATGACCGGCAGATAGAGCACGAGCGTGCACACCATCGCGCCGGCGAGCCAGCGCCCGTCGCCCGCGCCGATGAGGACGCCGTCGATGACGAAGACGAGACCCGACAGCGGCTGCATGAGCGCGACGACGATCAGACCGGCGGCCAGGGCCCGCTGGACGGCGGGGTCACCGGTGAACAGCGGTGGGAGCACGCTGTGGAGGGCGAGGACGAGCGCCCCGAGGACGACCCCGCCCCAGAGGCCCCAGCGGACCATGAGCGAGGTCGCCGACCGCGCTGCGGTGGTGTCGGAGGCACCGAGAGCCCGGCCGGTCAGCGCCTGCGCTGCGATCGCGAGGGCGTCGAGGGCGAAGGTGAGGAAGGACCAGATCGTCGAGCTGACCTGGTATGCCGCGAGCGGGACGTCCCCGAGACCTGCCGCCACCCAGGTCGTCACGAGCAGGATGGCGCGCAGGGCGAGGGTGCGCACGAGGAGCGGCATCCCGCCGAGCGCGGCGGTGAGGACCCGCCCCGGGTGGGGCCGCAGCGAGGCCCCCTGGTGGCGCGCCCCCCGGACCATGACGACCAGCAGCCCGAGCGCCATCCCCCACTGGGCGACGACGGTGCCCCACGCGGAGCCCGCGATGCCCCAGTGAAGGCCATAGACAAAGAGGAGGTTGAGCACGACATTGGCGCTGAACGCGACGACCGAGGCGATGAGCGGGGTGCGCGTGTCGAGCAGGCCGCGCAGCACCCCGGTGACGGCGAGCGTGACGAGCATCGCGGGGATGCCGATCGCGCAGACCCGTAGATAGGTGACCGCCTGCGACACGGCCGCGTCACTCGCGCCGAAGAGCAGGCACAGCGGCTCGGCCCAGACCCCGACGGCGAGGGCCGTGACCGCGCCGAGCCCGATCGCCAGCCAGGTGCCGTCGACGCCGGCCTGGAGGGCGCCACGCACCGAGCCTGAGCCGAGCTGCCGGGCGACGACCGAGGTCGTGCCATAGGCAAGGAAGACGAAGAGGTTGACCGCTGTCAGCAGCGTCGCGCTCGCCACCCCGAGCCCGGCGAGCTGCGCGGTGCCGAGGTGCCCGACGATCGCGGAGTCCGCCAGCAGGAACAGCGGCTCGGCGATGAGCGCGAGGAAGGCCGGCACGGCGAGGCGCAGGATCTGCCTGCTCTCACTCACCTGTCCGTCCGGTTCTCCCACGACGCAAAGGTATGCCGTCGCGCCCGGCCCGGGCACGGCGGCATACCTCGGATGCGCCGTGGGATCAGTGCCGACGGCGCGCCCGACGCCCGCCACGGTGACACTGCCGCCGATGGGCACGGAGGTTGCCGACAGGCGCGCCCAGCCGTCGGCCGGGGAGGGGGGGACGGCTCGGCGGTGGACGTCGGCGCCTATGAGGTGACCGGCCCGGTCGGCGGCGGTGACGGTGGCCCGGTCTCGGCGGCGGCGGGTGCGGACACCGCGATCGCGGTCCCCGTGGCGAGGGCGAGGGCGCTCGCTGGGCGTGTCAACATGGCATCCCCTCGGCTGGTGCCTGTCGGTGGGCGGTCACGGTAGAAAAGATGGCATGACCGAGCGCTATGCGACCATCGCCCGCCGTGGGGAGGCGGTGACCGAGGTGAAGCGCTCCCGCTTCCTCGGGGTCGCCGAGCGCGTTGACACCGAGCAGGACGCGCGGGCGGTCATCGACGCCGCGCGCAAGGAGCACTGGGACGCGCGACATCGCTGCTCGGCCTTTGTCCTCGGGCCCGACGGGCAGGTCGCGCGGAGCAATGACGACGGCGAGCCGTCGGGCACGGCGGGTGCGCCGATCCTGCGGGCCGTGCAGGGGCATGGCGTCTCGGATGTGGTCGTCGTCGTGACGCGGTGGTTCGGCGGGGTGTTGCTCGGTGCGGGCGGCCTCGTGCGGGCCTACGGCGACGCGGCCGTGCTCGCGCTCGAGGACGCGGGTCTCGTGCAGCGTGGGCTGCTGCGCGAGGTGCGCGTGTCCGTGGGGCCCGGGGACGCCGGTCGCCTCGAGCACACGTTGCGCGGCCGGGGGTATGCCGTGGACGGCGTCGACTATGGCTCCGGCCGCCTCGCCGTCGTGCGGCTCTCGGCGCCCTCGGACGGTCTGGCCGAGCTCGGGGCGCTCGTGGACGCCGAGTCGCGTGGCACCGGCTCGGTCGAGGCGCTCGGCGAGAGGTGGACCGACCTGCCGTGAGGCGCTCCGGATGCGGCTGTCAGTGGTGCCGTCCAGACTGGGGGCCATGACGCACTGCCAGATCATCCCGCCCTACATCCTCGAGCACGTCGCCGACCACGGTGACCCCGAGACCGCCGCCCGGGCGCGCGAGACGCTGCGCAGCGACGCGACCTTCCGCCACCAGCACCGGGCCGCGCGGGCCGAGGGCAAGGCGAGCCTGCCCGGCGGGACGCCTGGGGTCGACGGGCCCAACCGGCGGATCAGCGATGCCAAGGGCGTGGAGAAGCTCCCCGGGACGCTCGTGCGCGGCGAGGGCAGTGACGCGACAGGTGACGTGGCGGCCGACGAGGCCTACGACGGGCTCGGCGCGACCTGGGAGCTGCTCAACGCGGCATTCGGGCGCAATTCCCTTGATGGCAAAGGCCTTCCGTTGCTCGGCACGGTCCACTACGGCACCGACTACGACAACGCGTTCTGGGACGGCACACAGATGGTGTTCGGCGACGGCGACGGCAAGGTGTTCGGCCGGTTCACCGCGAGCATCGATGTCATCGGTCACGAGCTCGGGCATGGCGTCACCGAGCACACGGCCGGGCTGCTCTATCAGGGCCAGTCGGGGGCGCTCAACGAGTCGATGTCGGATGTCTTCGGATCCCTTGTGCGACAGCACATCTCGGGCCAGAGTGCCGCCGATGCCGACTGGCTGATCGGTGCCGAGCTGCTCATGCCCGGCGTCAAGGGCGTGGCACTGCGGTCGATGCGCGAGCCTGGCACGGCATACGACGACCCGGTGCTCGGCAAGGACCCGCAGCCGGGGCACATGCGCGACTACGTCGAGACCACCGACGACAACGGCGGCGTCCACATCAACTCGGGCATCCCCAACAGGGCCTACTACCTCGCAGCGACCGCGATCGGCGGCAACGCCTGGGAGACGGTCGGGCCTGTCTGGTATGCCGCGCTCACCGGCCCCGGCGTGTCCGCCGACTGCGACTTCGTCACCTTCGCCGGCCTCGTGGTCGAGGCCGCTCGCAAGGCCTGGGGCGCTGAGTCGTCGGAGGCGGCTGCGGTCGAGCAGGCCTGGCGTGACGTCGGTGTGCTGGACGGCAGCGGCGCTGGGGAGGGGGAGCCGGCCGAGCGCGGGGGACAGGCACCCGGGGGCGGCCCCGCCGACGGCGTTGGTGACGAGGCCGATGGGCCGGTCGGTGACGTGCCGGCGGCCGACGCAGAGCTGCTGGTGCGCCGCTCGGGCGGCTTCGCCGGGAGGACCCAGGAGGTCCGCACCCGGCTGGCCGACCTGCCCGACGACGACACGCAGGTGTGGCAGACCCTGCTCGGCAGCCGGACCCTCCAGCGCCTGGCGATGGAGCGCAGCCCCGAATACCGCGACGCCTACATCTATCGGGTCGCCTGCGCCGAGGCCGGGGTCGACGTCACCGTGCCAGACCCGGAGCTTCCGGACGGCGTGCGCGACCTCTTCCAGCGCACCCTCAAGCAGGCCTGACGCGGCCTACGTCCTCAGGAGGCGTAGCGGGCCTGGGCGCGGGCGCGGGCTTTGGCGGCCTCCTCCTCGCGGTTCTTGGGCGGGGCGCTCGTGGTGAGGTGGTCGAGCAGGCGCTGGGTGGCGGCGGCGACCTCCTCCACGGCGGCGTCGAACGTGGCCTGGTTGGCCTGGCTGGGCTTGGTCGAACCGCTGATCTTGCGGACATACTGCGTGGCCGCAGCGTGCACCTCGTCAGGGGTGGCCGGGGGCTCGAAGTTGTGGAGCTGTCGGATGTTGCGGCACATGCGCCAAGGGTAGGCAGTGTGGAGGACGACACGCCCGAAAGTTGTTTCCGTCCACATCCGGTGGACGCGCATCCGAGCAGGTCATCGCGCATGTGACCCGCGGTAACCCGCGAGTATCCCCAGAGTTGTCCACGCCCTGTGCACAGCGTGACCGGGCGGTTCCCACAGGTTGTCCCCACCCTCGTCCACAGGCCGATTTTCGGCTGTCGGACCTCAGTGTTTCCATGGGTGGTCAGGGTCCTTCCCGGTCCTGAAAACCACGCGCGCGAGAGCCCGCGTGGACCAGCCAACCAGGCCCGCGGCATACCGCCGTGAGCCGCCGCCAGGAGGTCCGCCGGTGTCGGTCACAGAGCTCAACCGTGATTTCGCCGGGCCGACTGACGGGCCGCCGCCGTCCGACCGGCTGCCCCCGCAGGATCTCATCGCCGAGCAGTCGGTGCTGGGCGGCATGCTGCTGTCCAAGGACGCCATCGCCGACGTCCTCGAGGGGCTGCGCGGCCTCGACTTCTATCGGCCGGCCCACGAGCTGATCTATGACGCGGTCCTCGACCTCTATGGCCGCGGTGAGCCGGCCGACGCGATCACCGTCGCCGACGAGCTGACCAAGCGCGGCGACCTGCAGCGGGTCGGCGGCCAGGCCTATCTCCACCAGCTGATCCAGGCCGTCCCGACAGCCGCCAACGCCGGCTACTACGCCGAGATCGTCCGCGAGCGCGCCATGCTGCGGCGGCTCGTCGAGGCCGGGACACGCATCGTCCAGATGGGCTACTCCGAGGGCGGCGGCGACGTCGAGGACATCGTGAATGCCGCGCAGGCCGAGGTCTATGCCGTCGCCGACAAGCGGGGCGGCGAGGACTATGTCCAGCTCGGCGAGGTCCTCCAGGAGACCCTCGACGAGGTCGAGGCCGCCGCCGGCCGCTCCGACGAGATGATCGGCGTGCCCACCGGCTTCATCGAGCTCGACAAGCTCACCCACGGCCTCCACCCCGGCCAGATGATCGTCGTCGCGGCGAGACCTGCCGTCGGCAAGGCGCTCGCACTCGACACCCCGCTGCCCACGCCCACCGGCTGGACCACGATGGGCGAGGTGGCTGTCGGTGACGAGCTGCTCGATGCCGACGGTCGCCCCACTCGGGTCGTCGGTGCCACCGAGGTCATGGAGGGCCGGCCCTGCTTTGAGGTCGAGTTCTCTGATGGCACCGTCATCGTCGCCGACGCCCAGCACCAGTGGGCCATCGAGGGTGCCGGCATCGTGGTCACCGAGCAGCTGGCTGCCGGCCAGCAGGTGCAGAGCGACGAGCGCACAGTTGTCCAGGTGCGCGCGATCGAGTCGGTGCCCGTGCGCTGCGTCGAGGTCGACAACGACGAGCACCTCTATCTGGCCGGGCCGACGCGCATCCCGACCCACAACTCGACCCTCGGCATGGACATAGCCCGCGCCGCGGCCATCAAGCACAAGCGGGCGACGGCGGTGTTCTCGCTCGAGATGAGCCGCACCGAGATCACGATGCGTGTGCTGGCGGCCGAGGCGCAGATCCAGCTCCAGGACCTGCGCAAGGGCACGATCAACGACGAGGGCTGGCAGAAGCTCGCCCGCATCATGGGCAAGATCTCCGATTCGCCTCTGTTCATTGACGACTCGCCCAACATGTCGCTGATGGAGATCCGCGCCAAGTGCCGGCGCCTGAAGCAGCAGCACAACCTCAAGCTCGTCATCATCGACTACCTCCAGCTGATGAGCTCGGGCAAGCGCGTCGAGTCGCGCCAGCAGGAGGTCTCGGAGTTCTCGCGTGCGCTCAAGCTCCTCGCCAAGGAGCTCGAGGTCCCCGTCATCGCGATCTCGCAGTTGAACCGTGGCCCCGAACAGCGCACCGACAAGCGCCCGCAGATGTCCGATTTGAGAGAATCGGGGTCTATCGAGCAGGACGCGGATATGGTCATCCTGCTCCACCGCGACCGGGACAACCCGGAGCGTGAAGGCGAGGCCGACGTGATCGTGGCCAAGCACCGTAATGGCCCCACCGCGGATCTCGTGCTTGCCTTCCAGGGCCACTACGCCCGGTTCTCGAATATGGCGCAGAACTTCTAAGGCGGCTGTCGAGATGCAGCGAAGATGTCCCAAACCGGGTTCGTATGTGTCATAAACCGCGTGTTATTGATGGACCAGATTTTGGAGCGTGGCTTGTTATTGATGGCGTGGCGATGGTGCCTGCTTACGAGTAGCCCCCGGGTCTCTCCGCTTGGCAACGAGCGGAGACGTCGCTTCTTGCCCGATCCAGTTGCGGGCAAGGGCGACGCGGCTGATCAGCCTCGTCGCATGTGAGCATTGACTACCTCGGTTCGGCCAGGATCGTCCTGAGCGTCGAGCCCATGAACGCGGCGACGCGGTCCGAGTTTAGGAAGTGCCAGGTCTGAGGAGGGTGCCACGAGCGGCGCTGGCGAATGCTATCGAGAGTAATCGGCTGGGAGAGCACGCTTACGTTCCTGATGTGCAGGGCCACGCACTGAGATGAGTCGCTGAAGTACGCGTCGTACTCGGCACTGGTGATGGACGCTCGCTCCAGCAGGACATCCTTGAGTTCTCGGGGGTCACCCACCTCGACGCTGTCGATGACGCAGGTGGCGACGACCGCACGTGTGGGTGAGGTCGCATAGAGCGCAACGGGTTGTCCCGCCTCAACCAGTGGACGCGTCTTGCGTAGTTCAACAGTCTTCTCGCCCCGCATGATGCTGTTCGCGTGCTTCGTGTGTATGGACATGACCATCAGTCGGGAATTAGTCGGCATCTCGGTGTCCCTCTCGGATGACGGCTTGGAAGAGCGCCTGGCTGACCCGATGGGCCCCCACGGGGTTCACCCCGTCCTTGGTTTTGGCTGCAAGTGACCTGAGTCGGGCCAATGACACTGGGACGGGGAGGAGTTCGGTGTCAGTGACGTTGAGTGCACGGACAAGCCCGTTCTCATTCGCGGAACCCTTCACGTCATCGAATGTGTAAACCCCGAGACGACGGAAGTCGCGGTAGAGCTCCTTCGGCTGTCCGTCTCGAACGTCCATCAGCAGGCTGCAACCGAAGACCTCGCCACCCGGGTCACCGCTGAGGTACCAGAGGACCCTCCCGGGCGCGGTTTCGCCCGCCCTGCCCTTCTTGTAGTAGACGTGTTCTGTGCTGAGAGCGAGGCCCAGACTCCGCGGGAGGAGCATTGCCGGATGTCCAAAGAGCTCGGATGCCCAATGCCTCCGTATGGGCACCAACCACGTGGGCAAGTCGGCGTCTAGGAGTCGCAGCGGTCGAAAGGCGTGTTCCAACGCGGCAGGTGAATCCTTGGCCAAGGACTGAGCCAGACCCAACAGGGCGTCTGCCTGGGCCTGGCCGAGGCCGTTCGTGACCCTGGCCAAGACAGGACTCAACTCAGCAGAGGGAACCCGCTCATCGATCGTCAACGCAGCGAAATGACCGGCAGCCACCTGCGTAAACCCGTCGGATTGAAGCGCCTTGGGGAATGTTGGAGACAGGTGGTCGTCCTGCACGATGATGCTTGAGCAGTCCAGTGCACGGGCAGTGTCCCTGAGGTAGTGCGCTACTTGTGCGGCCAAAGTGGTCTCTAGCGCACCTGTCTGAACTCTCGCGAAGCTCACGGTGAGGGTCGACGTGCGCGCCGTGGCGCCGACAGCGGCCAAGACGTCCCCTTCGGGATCTTCCACCAGCGTCAGGCGTGAGTTGGGCCTGGCGGCCGAGATCTCTTCCAGCCGACGGTCGAAGTCCCTCCGCCGTTCGCCAGTCGCGTGGCTGAGCAACGGAGCGGCGAGGTCAGGGTTGCTCGAAATGTCTCTCAGAGACAACTCAGTGGCGCTGAGCGCAGCCGGTGCGTAGGCGCCTGCGTGCTCGCGCTCGTGGATTACCGATGCCAAGGTGCCCGGCGTGCACACCGTGACACCGGCAGCCTCGTCCGCGACGACCTTGAGCGTGCGTCTAGCCTTCCGGTCACGCGTGACCACTATGGCCGCGCCAGATGCCGCTGCCCAAGCAACATGTCGAAGGTCGCTACGGTCTTGCTCCGACGTCGTCGGATGCGAGCTGGTGCCCGCAAGTCGTTCCACCCAACGGTCTACTTCCGGGACAGAGGCACGCAGGCGGGGGTACGTCTGGGCGGTCTGCATAAGCCTCTGCCTCTCCGCTGGGTCTTCCTGACGGTAGAGCTCATTCAACAGCTCGGGTGTGACAACGATCTCCACGCGGTCCGAGAGCGCGTCAATCAGCTGCCGCGTCTGCTGGCTAGTCTCGGTTGATTGGCGGCTGTGCAGGTCGATGAACACATTGGCGTCGATCACTGCGGTGAGCATGCTTCCGCCCGGAGCCCAGGAGAGGAGGTCTGGGTGTCCGAAGTCGTACCACCATTCGGTCAGAATGCTGCCGTCAGACCCGCGGCCCGGTCTCTCTCCGAGAGAAACGAAGCCCAGTTTGGGCCACATTGCGTTGGCCGCCCAGTCCCGCCTGCAACTGAGGCCGATGCCTCTGCGCTCGTGGTGCCGGCTGGCGAGTTCCTTGACTAGGACGCGGGCCACCCCCCGCTCCCGGGCGTCAGGATGAACGACGAGGTGGGCGATTCGAACCTCGGCTCGTGGAACACGATAGGCGGTATAACCGAGCAATTGCCCTCCCTCGGTAGCCACCAAGATGTGCCTTGCGTCCGCGTAGTCTTCCCACGCCGCGTGGGGTAGGAATCCGAGCTTCTTGGTCTCCCTATCTCCGAGAGCCTTTGCTTCCTCAAACAGCCTGGACCCAGGGCCCGGAGTCTCAAGTTTCATGCTGTCGGGCTCGGCGTTCATCGGAAAACCTGGCTGCCCGACCTAAGCGCGTCCCACGAGGTTGCAGCGGCGCAGACGGACTCTGAGGCGAGCAGGTAGGCCCACGTCTCGTGCACCTCGTCTGAGGCGTTGACGGTGTTGACCCAGGCGGCGGCCGCATCGCGCTTGGCGATCACGATGGGCGAGGTCATCTCGGAGTCGCGTTTTCCTTCGACGATCCAGTGCACACCTTCAGCGTCGATGACGATGAAGTCGGGTTCGTACTGTCGCTGGACGGCGCCGGACAGATACGTGATCCGGAGCGGGACAGTGTCGTCGACCCGAACCCACGCCCGTACCGAGCTCGACCGCTCGAAGAGGTCAGCAAGGACGAACTCGGTCGAGTAGGCGTCGAAGGAGTTGACCTCGTAGACCGCTTTGGCGTAGCCCGCATAGGGATAGCCGCGCACGAACTCGCGGGACGAAGTCACGACCTGCCGGTCGGCAGGTGGCCTGGTCTCGTACCTCTCGGACGGCTCGGGCCAGCGCACCGGCCGCACCTCGCGCACCTCCCGCGCAGGCGACGACGTCTGCATGGCCGCGATCCACTCGGTAAGGCGAGCAGTGGCCAGCCTGCCGTGCTCGGGCCGCCAGGGAGTCGATTCGGTGACTCCCGCTCCTGTCAGGAAGGCCTTTGCCACGCCAACCGCCGCGTTGAGTTCGCCGACCGAGGCCTCGACAGCGTTGGTGCGAATGAGCCGCGCGACCAGGTCGTTCTCGACCGTGTCGAACGGCATCACCGTCTGGGTGGCGATGACCTGCTCGACTTGGTCGCGGATGACGACACGGGCTTCGCCTGTACTGTCCCGTTCCGCGTCAACGGCCTTGCGCATCAGAGTAGGCGCATTGTCGTTAGCGAACGTCTGCCCCAGCGACTCGACCGAGTCCAGGTTGATCGAGGCGAGCGTGAAACGATCTCGTACCCAACGCGTGACAACTGATGGCAGGAAGAGCGGGATAGTCACCCCACCCGGGGTGCGGGGAGTGAGCACCCGCCGCAAGGCCTCGTTCGCAGCAGCACCCGCGTTCACCCGGTCATCGAGGGTGGAGACCATGAGACCGGTATGTCGCGTAGCTTCGCCAACCTCCTCGTCGGGATCGAGGTCGAAGAGCGTCTCCTGGTTCGGGTCGGTGGCCGCGAAGCCTGGAAGTTCGAACTCCACAGTGCCTGAGTCCGGGAAGGAAACGTCCGGGGGCATCTCGCCGTCGGCAGCGATGCCGACGCCAGGGGCATGGCGTCCGTCGACCGGGTTGACGACCATCGCTGCTTCGTCGACGCGATCACCGAGGGTCTGTTCGAGCAGCGACTTGGCCTGCTTGAGGAGGCTGGCGAACGAGCGGTGGGACAGTACCTCGACCGTGTCCAGCATCGGGTTCCCGGTCCGTTGCCCGAAGGGGAGCCGCAACCCCCGGCCCAGGATCTGCTCCGTCAGCAGGTTGGACTCCATTGAGCGAACCGAGGCGATGACGTAGATGTTCTTGACGTCCCAGCCTTCCTTGAGCATCGACACCGACACCACTGCACGAACTGGCGAGTCCGGATCTTCGAGCTTGTCTAACAGGGCCAGGGTGGTGTCGGGCTCCTCGGAGGTCACGAGCAGCACCTGCTCCGCCGACCCCAACATGTCGGACCCCACCAGCAGATCGCGATACTCGGTCGCCTCCTCGATCGTCGACGCGACCAAGAACATGACCGGCTCGGCGAACTTCCTTCCCCGGACCTGGCCGCAGTAGGCGAGCATGGCTTCGCGCTTGGCATCCAGCAGAGTCAGCCCGTCCGCCAGCTGAGTACGGACGTCATGAATTCCGTCCTGCCTGGTGACCAGCACCGGGATCTTGACCCAGCCGTCCGCGATCGCCTCGGACAGGGGGTACCGGTACACGATCATCGATTCCGACGACTCGTGAGGCGTCGCCGTCAGGCCGATAGTCGCCAGCGGGTGCAGCTCGGTGATGGCGGCCTCGAACTTCTTGGCAGAGCCGGAGTAGTAGACGTGGTGCTCGTCAGCGATGACAACGAGGTCATCGGCGTCCTCAAGATAGGTGCGCACCGCAGTCCCGAGCGTCTCGTGGGGCTGGAACGCCCGTCGTCGGTCGGCTTTGTTGGGCCTCAGCAACGACTGGACGGTGAAGACGAATACCTTGAACCGGTCTGGGTCCGCAAGAGCCGCCCCGACCTCGCCACGCTCGACAGTGTCCAGCGTGATGACCATCGGACGAGACTGCAGACCACGCAGGTACTTCGGGTGCCCCGGCGTGAGGTTGTCGATCGTCTTGCGCTGGATCGTCGAGCCTGGAGTGACGATCAGGACATTGCGCACCCCCGACTCGTAGAGGTAGTCGAGGAGTCCGCCCGCGATGTAGGTCTTGCCGACCCCCGTCGCGAGATCGGCGATGAAGCGGGCGCCGGGCTCTGCGGTGTCCAAGGCCCTTGCCACGGCATCGAGGGCGAGCTGGTTCGGCTCGCGTAGGTCCAAGTTGTAACTGACCTGCTCGACCAGTCCTGGGTCGTAGTCGATGCTCACGACTGCGATCCTTCCGTCGAAGTGCAGGTATGCCGTGTGCTCGCCTCCGTGCGTCTGCGCATCCGCTGCGCGCCCGAGGTGAGGAGATCGCGTGGCGCCTTCCGGATGCGTGATCCCGGGCTGATCTCCTTCAGCGTGGACTCCGCCCCATCGAGGACGGACTTCGCGACCAGCGTGACCCGTTCCTCCTCGCCGAGTGTCCCGACGATTTGTCGGATCTCCTCCGGGCCGACTGCCCCGTCGATCACGGCCAGCCGCATCCGTCCGCGCACCCCGCACAGCGGGGCCGCGTCCGGCTGAAACTCGAACCCAAGTTGACCGGCTACCGCCCGAGCGAAGTGCCCGTTGGTCGCCCACTCGGCCAGGAGGACACCGAACGGTGTGGCCGCATACATCGAAGGCCCAACCGTCACCGTCCGGAAACCGCCACCACCCTCCCACTCGACGCTCTTCGTGATCCCGCCCGGGTCCTCCCCGTCGATGACCTTGATGAGCCGAGGCAGCGTGAACTGCTCAACCGTCGAGGGCGACAACTCCGCTGTGACCCATCGCCGCCCCATCTTGTGCGCGACGGCAGCCGTCGTCCCGGATCCCGCGAAGCAGTCCAGGACGATGTCGCCAGGGGTGGAAGCGATCCTCAGAACTCGCTCCATGAAACGCTCCGGCTTCGGTGTCGCAAAGCTGCTCACGCCCGCGAAGAGTGCTCGCATCTCGTTCTTCGACGTGCGGTTGCTGCCGACGTCCCCTTTGGACCAGATCGTCCGAGGCACCAGGTCCGAGACCTCTGAGAGGTACCGCTTGATGCTGGGCCGAGCATTCCCGGTCGGCCCCCACCAGACGCGACCCTCCGCATCAAGTTCGTCGAGCTTCTCCTCCGAGACGCGCCAATACCTGCCCGGAGGGGGCGCGAAGACCCGGCCTGTGGGCCCTGTCTTCTCGTACAACCCCTTCGAGTATGGCTTGTTCGCGTAGGGATCACCTGGCAGCCACGGACCCCGGGGGTCGCCGTCAGGGTTGGTATAGATCGAGTCGGACTCGGTCGTCCGCGGAAGCCGATTCGGTGACCACTCCGGATCGCGGGAGTACACGAGAACGTAGTCCTGGTCCGTGCTGAACTGCCGGGCTGAGTTGCGCGGCGAGTCTGCCTTCTCCCAGATGACATTCGCCACGAAGTTCGCCGGCCCGAAGACCTCATCCATCAGGCAGCGCATCCGATGCTGCTCAGCGTCGTCGAGGTGGACCCAAACAGAGCCGTCTGGTGTGAGGAGGTCGCGGATCAGGAGCAGCCGTTCGCGCATGAAAGAGAGCCAGGTGGAGTGCTCCATCCAGTCGTCGTAGTGCTCGAACGCCTGCCCCGTGTTGAAGGGCGGGTCGATGTAGACCAGCCGGATCTTGCCGCGATAGATCGACCGGTACTCGGGCACCTCGCACAGGATTCGCAACACGTCCAACGAGTCACCGGTGAAGAGGAGGTTCGCGGCATGCGGATTCTCAGGGACTTCTCCGACCGTGCCCGTGAAGTCGCTCAGCCTGACCTCTGAGGCGGCGGGGTGGTCACGTTCGACCCACACCGGTTTGCCCGCCTCGTCCTTCGGTACCAGGAGGAACTTGTCCTTCCCGGGCCACAGAAGCTCAAGACGCGAGCCGGTCACTTGGGCCTGTCCTTGATGGCATCAGGACCGGTCTCTGTGTCGAGGTCGACTCCGACATAACGGGCCAGCGCCCATCGCCTTTGACCGATCGCCGAACTCAACTCTTCTCCCTGTCGTCGGGTCGTGCCTGCACGTGCACGCACAGCCTCTAGATCCTTCACCTCGGCCATCAAGCGGTCGCGCACCCGGTCGTGCTGCTGACGGCAAGTCTTCGAGCAGTACAGTTTCGGTCTGCCCTGCCCCTTCATCTTGGGCCACGCGCAGAGCTCCGCGCAGGTCGGGTTGAGACACCGGTAACCCTCCTCGAGCGGCACGCACTCGTCCAGCATCTCCAGCACCCTGGTGATGGCTGCGTCTGGCTCGGCAGCCATCAGTGTCTCCAGTGAGCGAGTCATCAGCACGTCTCGTCGGTCATTGCGCTGGTCAGGCGCGGGCGGGTTGGTGCTGCTCACAGTACCTCCTCTGAGTCGTATCTCTCCACCCATGCCAATCAGTGTATGGAGAGATATGACGTTGTGGTGCGACCTGCGGAAACAGCCTCGCCATGAGCTTCAGGTGGACGGGTCGCAGCAAGCAATCAGGGCAATCGGGCATGCATTGGTCCCGGATGGCCCACCCAGTTGCGGTGAACAACGGCGCGTCGAAGTCCCCCAGAATGCTTGCCATGTTGGGCGCGCCGCAGCTACTGTGATAGCCAAGGTCCGACGCTGCTGCTGCACTCCAACGAGTGAGGGCGCGTCCTGCTGGAACAGGACACGCCCTCGGCGGTGGACCCGATGGAACGCTCTATGACAAGCGAGGGTCCTCCATTGGATCAGTGTATTGACGGCACGAGGTCGAGGCCAGCCCCTGTGGGGCAGGTGACCGACTGGACGTTCCGGATGGGTTCGGAGCCTCCACAGCGCTGGAACTGGGATGGCGGCGCTCCGGACGTGCGCACACTCGCGCCCATCCGAACGCCTCGATCAACCGAGAAGTCCAGGCATATCCCGGTGCAGGCGCACTGTTTCGTGACACAGACGATGCTGACACTGGAGTCGGGACTGGAGTACGACCTGCTCCTCGTGGTGGAGAGGGACCCGGAAGCCGCCTGGGTCGTCCCCCAGCCGGCCCGACTGGGTATCAAGATGTCGACAGGCCGTCGCACGGTCCACACGCCCGACCTGCTGGTCCTCGATCGGGACGGCGACGTGACCATCTGGAACGCACGGTCCTCGGAACGGCAGGACGACAAGTTCTTCGCTCAGAGCCGAGCCACCGAGATCGCCTGCCACGAGGTGGGCTGGCGCTACGGAGTCTTCCCAGGTCACTCCAGGGCGAAGAAGTACAACCTCAGGTGGCTGGCGTCATACCGGACATCGATGCCGTGGCACGTGGCAGCCAAGCCAGCCCTCCTGGAGATCTGCAGGAGGCCGGCGCCGACCGTTGGTCACGTCCTCAGCGCCGACCTTGGATCCGGACACCTCGTGTCGGCTCTCTGGCACTACGTCTGGCGCGGAGAGCTCGCCGTTGACCTCGATCACGCTATCCGCCGATCGACGCCGATCTCTTGGGTAGGGGAGTCGACCCATGGTTAAGGCGACGGTCGAGATCAAAGCCGGCGCCCGCGTCTTGACCAACCGTGGTGTGGCGGTCATCACTGAACTCGACCGACACGGCGTGCATCTGAAGGACTTCACCGGTCACACCTACTTCACTGCGTTCACCGGGCTCGAGGCGCGAGAGATCACCACGGATGGAGTCCAGGCGCTTCATGCATCCCTGCTGCCCTGGTTTGCTCGACTGCCTGAGGATGTCCAGGCGACCGCCCTGTTCCGTCAGGAGTGCGTCATGGAAGTCCAGACCGGCTTCCGGAGAGGGCTTGCCGAGCTTGCCCAGCCCGGCGAACCCTTCTGGCCCTTCGGCGAGTCCTACGGGCTCAGCCTCACCAAGCGCTACGAAGCCATGAGCAAGGTCATCAGCTTCGAACGCTCTGTGAGCAGGGCGATTATGCAGCGCGTCTACGACGGAGAGCTGAAGTCTCCGACGGTGGCACCTCGCACCCTGCTCCGATGGGACACCCTGTGGCGCAAGGAAGGGTTAGCCGGCCTCGTTGACGGCCGTAGCCTTCGGGACCGTCAGGGCTTCGACGCTCTGGACGCCAACTTCCGCCGGATCGCGGAGGAGCAGTTCCGTCAGTTCGACGGCCGCCGCAGTGCCGTCAGCCGTAACGAGATCGAGCGGCGTATCCGCCTGCAGATGAAGCAGGAGGGCATCGACGTCGGCAACCTCCCTGAGCGGCTGATGGAGGAGTACCTCAGTCATCACTGGCGCGCGCTCGGGCGCACCACACGAGCACACAAGTCCCGAAGCCTTCGCAAGGTGTCCGGGCACGAGAGCTTCGCCGCCCAACACCCCTCCGCCTGCTGCACCGACATCACCAGGGGCGACAACCTCATCTGGGACCCGATCCAGGACCGACCCGTCAGCGTCGAGATCGGATCGATGCTCAGCATCTCCACCTGTGTGGTCACAGCAATGAGACTGTTCCCACGATCCGCCAACGGCGTGGATGTCGGCCTGCTGCTCTACGACACGATGCGCCAACAGTCGATGCTCGTCGAAGCCGGCCCCGACGGGCCCACGATCGATGACTGGCGCTGGGTCGGGGTCCCGGAGTCCCTCGACTTTCGCGGCAACCCGGTCCACAGCGGCAGACGCCGTGCCACCAAGGTGGGGCTGTCCATCATCGGTGAGCACCGGGTCCCAGGCGTCACACCGTCATCCGTGCGGTCGGACCGCGGCTCGATCTACGTCGGCAAGCACTTCCGCTCCCTGCTCGGACAGTTCGGCATCACTCTGCAGCTGAGCCGAGGCAAGAAACCCAGCGACAACCCGCACATCGAGCGACTACACGAGACCTACCAACGCTTCTACCAGCAGTCGCCATCCTTCAAAGGTCGCGGCGTCTACGAACGCGGGTCGTGGGTCGGCGTCGTCGCCGACGAGCCCATGTGCACCGCCGAGAAGTACCTCACCGACTTCCAACGCTTCCTCACCCTCGACTACCACCGCCAGCCCCACGACGGACTCGTCCTGCCCGGAGCGCCAGGGATCCGCCTCACCCCGTTGGAGTACTGGGACGCGCTGGCCGCAACGACTGGTCGAGTCACCATCCCGGTGCACCCAGACCTGATCTACCAGTTCCTGCCCATCATCTGGCTGGCACCCGGCCACGCTGGCGTGGAGTTCAAGAACCTCACCTACGACGACGAAGTCCTCGAGGAGTTCCGCGACGTCCGCAAGGGGACCTTCAGGGAGCAGGACAACGCGATCCCGTTCCACCACGACCCCCGCGACATGACGCGCATCTGGTTCCGGCATCCCGACACCGATCGGATCCACGAGATCGGCTGGCGCGGTCGGCACCTCATCCACGCTCCCCTCGTCGACGTCCTCGTCGACCGCGTCAACGACCGCATCAAGGAGCGGGGTGGCAACCGGGCCCTCAAGAAGCGCACCGTAATGCTGCAGATCATCGACGAGCTCGGGGATCTGACCACACCGAAAGGCAACGACGAGTCACGCGCGCAGCTTTCCGCGGCATACATCCGCTGGGGACAGGCCCAGCGAGACCACGCGGAGGTCGCAGAGGCTCATCGCGTTCTCGAGCTGGCCCGCCGCTCCAACGTTGTGCGATTCCCCTCCGGGCAGGTGCCCAAGGGAGACGACCCTGGCGCCGATGGCCAATCTGACGCTGATCCAGGAGACGACGAGCCGTGGCCCGACTACCGGCAGATGGTCTGACATGGATGCCCACGACTGGCACCGGCAGGCGACCGCCACACCACCCGAATGGCCCGAGCCGGTCTCCTACCACGACTACGACAAGATGCCCGGCCGGGAGAAGACCGACTACTTCCGACACCTGGCCACTGCCATGAACTCCGAGATCCTGGTCTCCAAGCCGATGGCGGCAGCCCAGTCATTTCTCGACGAGGTCGTAGCGGCGAACCGCCTCCGACCACCAGGCGCCATGCAGATGGTGGCCTTCACTGCCCCGTTCTCGGCCGGCAAGTCGACCCTCATCAAGCAGTGGGGCTTCCGCGTGTACCGCGACACCCTCGGCACGCAGATCAAGCAAGACCGACCCACCTGGTCTCCCGAGCCAGGGGTGACCGCCGACTGGTGCCCCGTCGTCTACGTCACCTTGATGGCCTCCAGCTCCATCAAGGAGGTCAATGCCTTGATCCTTCTCTACCTCGGCTATCCGCCCGAAGGGCTGGCCAGAACAACCACCACCCGAGTGCTGCATGCCTTGCGGATGCACGGGGTCCGGGTCGTGATCCTCGATGACGCCCACATGCTCCGTTCCACCAACGCCCAGGGCCGCGCGGTCCTGGACTACATCAAGTTCCTCAACACTGAACTCGGCGAACGATGCAACGGCACAGTCATCCTCGTCGGGGCCCACCTGGACAGCACCTCGATCCTGGACGATCCGCAGATCCGAGCCCGACTCACCACTATGACGGTCGGCGCCTTTCAGATCACCACGGTCGACGAAAGAGCAGCCTGGCAAGAGCTGCTCCACACCGCCGAGGAACGCCCCCTTGGCCACCTGCCTGACGCGGAACCCGGACTGTTCGTGACCGGCCTGGCACACCACATGTGGCAGCGCACCCAGGGCTTCGTCGGAGAGGTCGCCAAACTCGTCGCCGGCTCGGTCCTGCACGCCTTCGATGACCGGCGCTCCACCATCACCCGCGATGACCTCGACGCCGTCACCCTCAGCGAACGCTCCCTCGACGGACAGATCGAGAGCGCAGCCACCGGCTGGAAGAAGAGGCGGCCGTGAAGATCGCTCCCCTCCCGGTTCGGCCCGAGCCCGGAACGCGTGAGCCCCTCTCTGGGTATGCCGTCAGACTGGCGGAAGCGAACGGCGTGACCCCGTCCCGGGTCCTGCCTCCGTGGCGGCACGACATCGCCGTCCCGAAGGCCGAGTTGGCCACTGTCGCCGTACTGGGAAGACTCCAGCCAGCGGACGTAGCCCGGATGACGTTGGACCGCTACCCGTTGGCCGTCCGTGGGCACGGGCCCCAGCGGCGCCACGGGTGGCGACTACACCACTCCGTCTCCTGGGTCTGTCCGTCCTGCACGGTATCGACCGACCACCGGGAGCTGCTGTGGCAGACCGCGCTGGTCCCGGTCTGCCAGCGCTGCTCCTGCTACCTGATCCGAGCCGGCTCCTCGCAGGTCGTGGTGCCGGCGCACCAACGCGTCCTTGAGGCGGTCGAGTACCTCACCGCGCTGGCTGAGGACTCCGTCGAGGACCGCGGTGCCAGGCAGGTGCTGTACCGGCGGCGTCGCCGCTGCCAAGACCTGGCCGCCACCATGGGTAGTGACTTCTTCCACCTGGGCGGCGACCTGCCTCCGGTGGACCTGGCCGCGGCTCGCGGCTGGCGTGCCTACCCCTGCCCGGACCCAACCACCGTCGCAGCGCTACTAGTCCTCACCGGTCCACGTCGTGGTCGACCCAGCAAGCCCGCTCACCTGCGCTGCCATCAATCGGCCCTCTTCACCGACGCCGACCGCGACCGGCTGTACTGGTTCCTCACTCGGCTGCGACACCATGTCCACCAGGACGGCCTGCGCCCGGGCCACGTGCCCAGCATGCTCCCGCCACCCCCAGGTGAGGAGGAGCGGAAGCCCGGGGCGTGGCTGTCGCTGACCCGTGCCGCCACCGCCCTGCACATCCTCATCAGCCAGGCCACCGGTCACACCGAGACGCCGGAGGCGGCGATGGCCGCGCTGGGGGTCGTCGGCATCCCCTCCTGCGTCCTCATCGACGGCATCCACTCCGGGCAGGGCCTGCGCGAGCAGGACGGCGACCTGCTCACCACCGCGCTGCGGCAGCTGCTCGCAGCGGGGTTGGTCGACTACCAGCGCCGCCGCGACACCCTCCGACCCGTCAGCCGGCTGCCCGGGACCACCCTCCGCCGGCTGCCTCCGACGGTCACCACGAAACCGGCGTTCAGGAGGCTGGCGCTGGCGTGGATCTGGACCCGGTTCACCCACGGACCCATGCGCTCCAGCCCCTGGCCCACCACCCCCGACCGAGACGTCGCCACTTTCGACAAGCGGCTCGATCCGGAGACGCGGCTGGTCCTGCACGAGACCGGGCAGAAGCTCCTCGCCGACACCGACCTGCTCCAGATCCCCGCCACCCAGACCACGTGGGCCGGCATCGCCAGGAGGTACGGATGACACCAGACGACCCGATCCCGACCGAGTCCATTACGCGGCTGGCCAGGCGCCTGCTCCGGACGATCGACGACACCCCCATCGCCGCGATGGACCCCACCTTCTACGCCCACTACTTCGAAGAGTTGCGCCTCGTCGTCGAAAACCTCCTGACCGCCGCCAGCCGCACCTCCGCCGGACACGCGCAACGGGTGTGGCTGGTGTGGGACTGCCAGGACCCGGTCGCCTGCTACCTGAGCGAGCAGGAGGCCGCCGAGGCACGCGCCGACCTGCAGCACCAGCTACGGCGCGACCACGGCCCAGACCCAGACCTCACCAACAGCATCACCATCAGCACCGCGATCCTCGAACTTGCCGCCCGCGGCGCGGCATGGCCACTCCGATGAAGGACACAAGCCGCCAGGTGCTGGCTCGACACGCGGCGTGGACGCTCGGCGAGGGCAACTGCAAGGGCATGGCCGCCCGGTGGAGCCGGTGGGAACGCAACTACCTGGAGGCCGAGGCCGTCGACGGCCGGGCCCGGGCCCTGCTCGCACCGGCCGAGGTCTGCTCCGGGTGCCCCATCCTCGCCGAGTGCGCCGACCTGGCCGAACTCTCCGGGTACACCGGCATCGCCGGCGGCCGCGCATACCGCAACGGCCGCGAAGACACCTACCGCCTCCCCGACCCGCACAAGCCACGAAGGAACAGGAAGACGGCATGACCGCTGCGCCCGCACTGCCGGTCTCCGTCCGCCCGCGCGACGGAGAGTCCATCGAGTCCTGGCTCGAGCACCTCGCGGACGCCAACGGCTTGACCACCGCCCAGCTCCTGACCCACCTGCGCAGCCGCGGCGCCAGCACCCGCTACCTAAACCTCGCCCCCGCGCCGGGCACCATCCGCGCCCTCGCCGCACTCGCCCGCATCTCCGAGCAGACCGTCACGGCAACGACGCTCGGTACGTTCGACGGAACCGCCCTCGACCTGACCGGCCTCGACCCGGGCGACCGGTACTCCTACCGGCAGGTCGCCGCCCGCGGCTGGGCTCCCGCCCACGGCACCCAGATCTGCCCCATCTGCCTCGCCGAGGACGGAGCCTGGCGCACCACCTGGCGCCTGCTCATCGTCACCGCCTGCACCCGCCACCGCACCCTCCTGATCGCCCGATGCCCGGCATGCCGCCGCCCGTTCCGCGACCAACGACACTCCCACCTGCGCCGTGTAGGCGCGCGGAACCTCTGCGTGAACCCGCTCGGTGCCGGACCCACCCGTCAGTGCCAGCACGACCTCACGACCATCCCCGTCGAGCACGCCGACGACCAAGTCCTCGCCCTGCAGACCCGCGTCGAGGACGCCCTCACCCGGAACACCGCCGCCGTCCTGGGCGACCCGGTCGACGGCGCCATCTACCTGACCGACCTGAGGCACCTGACCACGCTCCTGCTGCACCTCGCCAGCCAACCCGACGCCCGCAGACTCGCTACCTGGCCCGCCGACCTAGCTACAGAAGCGCAGCGGCGCACCGAGCAACGTGGGCCTCGCTGGGGCCTGCGCCCGCCCGAATCTCCAGGCCTCCGGGGAACAGCCTTGGCAACCGCCGACGCGATCCTTACTGCCCCCGACCTCGAGGCCGCTGCGGCTGCGTTGATGCCGTGGACCGAGCTCACTCCGACCACCAACGACGGGCCGCTGGGATGGTTGGCCGACCGCACCGTCATGACGCCGAGGCTGACCCGGCTCGTGCTCTCCGCACGGTCTCCTCAACGCCGGCTGTCCCACCACCTCGACACCCACCCACTGACGGGAGCCGCGATGAAGATCAACCACAAGGTCATCCCGCAGGTCATCCCACACCAGCAGTACACGGACCACCTGGACGGTGCCTCAGACAGTGGCGAGGAAACCGTCCGGCTCTTCGCCTCCCTCTCCCTGGCCCGCATGCATCCCAACGTGACAACTTGGGCCGCCGCCGCAGAAGCCCTCGGCATGCCCGGACCTATGGGCACCCGCTGCGCACGCGCCTGCACACGCAGCCTGCTGATCAGCGCAGACGAGTGGCAGGCCCGGATCTGGGCAGCCATCCAAGACGTGGACCGCCGGGACTACCGAGCCACCGAAGCCAAGATCCAGCACCGCCTCCACCTGACCAGTCGCTGGTTCCAGGAGTGGGCCCGGCAGTGTCGACCTAGCACCCACTACACCAGCGTGACCTACGGGCTGACCTGGCAATGGGTGCACGTCGCCCACGCCCAGATCGACCTCTCACCTGCCTGGCACGGCACCAGGCCCAGCGCCAAGGACCGTGCCCTCTACCGCCAGTTCGAGGACTCCCTCGACGACCAGCAACAATTCGAGCTCGCCTACGCGCTGCACAAACGGGCATGAGTCACGCTGTCCAGCTCCTGTCGGTGGCCCCCTCTAGGGTGATGAACATGACGGCGGAACCGCGCATCCTGATCACAGACCTGGACAACACGCTCTGGGACTGGTTCGAGGCGTGGTACCAATCCTTCAGCGCACTGCTCGATGGGCTCGTCTCCATCTCCGGCCTGGACCGGCAGGTACTGGAGGACCAGATCAAGGCCGTCCACCAGCGACGCGGAACCACGGAGTACTCCAACCTCGTCCGCGAAGTCCCCGCCCTTGTCGAGTTCGCCGGCTCGGCCGACCCGTTCGACGTCTTCGACGAGGCGCTGCACGCCCAGAACTCCGCGCGGAAGCGCGCCACCAGGCTGTACCCAGGTGTGGACGAGACGTTCGAGGTGCTGAAGCGGCAAGGAGTCCGGATCGTCGCGTACACCGAATCGGGTGCCTACTGGACGGAGTGGCGTCTCCGCAACACGGGTCTCGACGGTGTCATCGACGTGCTGTACTCCTCGCCCGATCATGACGTCGCCGCCGGCGTCGCCCCTGAGGAACTCAGAACAGGGCGGCACACAGGCACGTACGGGTTGCAAGCCACCCAGCACAACCAACTGCCCATGGGTGTTCTCAAGCCGAACAAGCAAGTGCTCCTGGAGATCCTGACCGAACAGCAATGCACCCCGGCCGAGGTCGCCTACCTTGGCGACAGCCTCATGAAGGACATCGCGATGGCACAAGGCGCAGGAGTCCTTGACGTCCACGCCGCGTACGGCCAGGCGCAGAAGCGACCCGAGTACGACCTCTTGCGGCGAGTCACGCACTGGACTGACGGGGACGTCGCACGGGAAGCGGCTCTGAGCCAAGGAAGTGGCGAGATCGTTCCCAGACTCACCTGCCACCGCGAGATCAACGAAGTCCTGCCTGTCTTCGGGGCCTCGCTAGTGGGTGCACCTTGACCGGCGAGGACCCCGGCACCTCGATGGATGATGAGAGTGCTGGACCCGTCGGGGAGGGATGTTCCGAACGCCTCACACGAGACCAGGAGATCGGCCACTACATCGACATGTGGAAGCAGGCCCTAGACGGTATGACGTGACCGGCTCGCTTTGAGGCGGTTGCGGGCCGGGGCCTCACTCACAGAGATTCGTGGGTTACCGAGCAGGGGCCGCCTGCTCGGTCTATCCGACAGTTGTGGGAGGCCCCGGTGTTTACCGAGCGTACGAGCGTTGGGCTCGACGTGCACGCAAGATCGGTCGCGGCTGCAGCGATCGACGGCGTCACAGGCGAGCTCATGCAGAGCAGATTGACCCCCTCGCACGAGCACATCCGCGCGTGGTTGGACGGCCTGCCAGGTCCGGTGGCGGTGGCCTACGAGGCAGGCCCGACTGGCTTCGGGCTCTACCGGTATCTGACTGCGGCCGGGATCCGCTGCGAGGTCGTCGCACCGTCGAGACTGCAGAAGCCGGCTGGTGACCGGGTCAAGACCGACGCCAAGGACGCGGTCCACCTGGCCCGTCTGCTGCGGCTGGACGAGATCACGGCCGTGGCGATCCCATCGGTCGACACCGAGGCCGCCCGCGATCTGGTCCGGGCTCGCGAGGACTGCCGTGGCGACCTGATGCGTGCCAGGCACCGGCTTTCGAAGCTGTTGCTGCGGCACGGGATCGTGTACTACGGCGGCGATGCCTGGACCGGCAAGCACGACCAGTGGCTGCGCACCGAAGCGCTCCCGCAGCTGTCCCAGCGGGCGACGCGGATGGCGTTCGATAACGACTACGAGACCGTGCTGGCCACCAAGTCCCGCAGGGACCGGCTTGACGCGGCTATCGAGGAGATGGCAGCGGGCTCGGAGTTCACTGCGGTCGTCCGCCGACTGGGCTGCCTGCGTGGCGTGAGCACGCTGACAGGGTTCGCGTTGGCGGTCGAGATCGGCGACTGGCACCGGTTCACCGGCAACACGATCGGATCTTTCGTCGGGCTCGTCCCCACTGAGCACTCATCGGGCGGTACCCGCAGTCAGGGCTCGATCACCAAGACCGGTAACGGCCACGCCCGCCGACTTTTGGTCGAGGCCGCCTGGCACCACCGGGCCCGCTACCGGATCGGCAAGACCATGCGGGATCGATGGGACCTCGCGCCAGCCGCTGCGCGGGTCCGAGGCGATGAGGGCAACCGTCGCCTCCACCAGCGCTGGGTCCGTTTCATTGAACGCCGCAAACGCCCGAACGTGGCGAACATCGCCATCGCCCGCGAGCTCGCCGGATGGTGCTGGTCCCTGGCCGTCCTCGAGGACATGTAGCCCTCCGGCCGCGATCTGCTTCATCAGCATCGGCTCGGTGACAGCGCGTGGAGCGACCCGCGAAACAACTATGAGCAGATCTTTCGGGATCGACGCTCGCTCCTAGACAAGCGGAAGCGCTCCAGCCGAATCACCGTCCTGCGGTAGCCAACCCGCGCATATCAGTCTGACCGCGCGTCGCCAACGACACGCTCACCGAGACCGACGCCGACGAAGCACGGGGCGCCCGCCCCCAGAGCATTCGGGGACGGGCGCCTCACCCTGCCTATTGACAGGAGGTCGCTCCATATCAGTTGTACAGATGCACTTCAATGACATCGAGTGGCGCATCCGCGGCTTGGCGCTCACCGTGGCGACGTTTGCCTTGGGCGCAGCCGGCGTTGCTGCCAAGGACGGTACCCGTGTCGGGTGGTTCTCCCTCGGAGCCCTCGTCATCGTGATCGGACTTCTCTTGTGGTACGCCTTCTACTTCGTCGACCGAGTCTGGTACCACCCACTCCTCAAGGCCTCGGTGAAACACGGAACTCAAATCGAGGATGAGATCAAGCGAACGCTGCCCGAAGCGGGCATGACAGCTTCCATAACGGCAGGCAGCACATACAGGACCCGCGGAGCCGTTCGCTGGCTTAGTCGGCGCAAGGACATGCACTCCGACGACAAACTCGTCTGGTTCTACAAGGTCGGAGCCTTCGCCCTGGCACTAGCCGCCATCGCCTTCCAGGTCGGTGCGATGGTCTCATCGCAGGAACCCGCCCAACCGCCAGCACCAAGCACTTCGCAGTCCGGAACACCCATGAGGCCTGGATGAGTGCCTGTACAAGACCTTGGACGACCCAGGGCCCGTCGCCAGCGCGCAGGGCCCCGTCCTGGTGGGCTTGCTGCTGATCAGCTCCGAGTCTGGGGGAGCCACCAATTGACGCTCCCACACACCTTTCCGGGTCGCGGGTCATGGCTCGTAGACCTGACCGGAGGCAGGAGGAAGCACCTGTCAGCGCGGTCGGTCACAATGAGATGGTGACTCCGAAGGCGCACCCTGAACCGACTACCGCGATGGTCAAGAGCCTGTACGCGAGGGCATTCCGTTGTGCGCGGCCGGGCTGCTCACGCCCGCTGTACAAGCAAGACAATGACACGGGTGAGCTGGTGCTGAACAGCCGCGTCGCGCACATTCACGCGCGCCGCCCAGGGGGTCCACGGTGGATCGAGATGCAGCCTGAGGCCAACCGCGCAAGCGACAACCTGCTGCTCCTGTGCATCGAGCACTCCTACGAGGTGGATACGCTCCCGGACCAGTATCCGGCGGAGCTCTTGCGTGACTGGAAGAAGTCCCAACTCGAAGAGCACGATCACGCCCAGCGGGGGTGGCCGTTGACAGACGTGCAGGCCGGGCGTGTGCTTGAGGCCTCATCACAGGCGGTCGAATATCACCATGCTGGAGCAGTCCTCGATTCAGTCCGTGCCACCGAACGTCTCGCCCTCGCGGCCCGCGAGGCTCGAAGCGGACCAGCCGCGCAGGCGGCTGTTTGGCGTGCAACTCGAGCCCGTGTGCAGAGGGGAACGTCGGTCTGGGACCAGGATGGCAACACCGTGCACGTGGAGCCTTCCCGTATCGAGACGGAACAGCACAGGGTGGCTCTGCTGGAAGCCTTGGAGGTCGCCGCGCAGGCAGTCACTCCCTTGGGCAACGATGTGAAGGTGGAGCTCGCGGCCATTCGGGTGGGCCGTCCCGCACTTGAGCCGTGGGCCGCATGGGCTGCGCATTCCATCGACGAAGTCATCAGAACCTCCTCTAGGTGGCCGGGCCTGCCAGAGTTGGAGGACGACGACGAGTTCGAGGAGTCGCTGTCTGCCCTTTCTGAGGCGATGGCCTCACTCGCGGCCGCCTGGCGGGGGGAGGCGGTCGCGCAGCCCCCACGTGAGCCGGAGCCCGAGCCGGAACCCGTCGCACGAGACCCACTACAAGAGCACCGGGCGCTACTCGAGCGGGCCCGACCGTACGCACGCGTCAATCACCGCCCCTACGATGGCGCGCTGAGAGCGGAACTGGCCGCAGCAGCCGAGCAGGCGGCCAGCATCCCGCCCATCCTCTCCGCCATGGCCATCGACCTGTCGGCCACCTGTTACCTCGCGGCTTCTGTCGCGGGCAACGCAACTGACGACGAGCTGGCTGAGATGACGGATCAGGACTCTCGCCGCCGCCCCATGTCTGCAGCGGTACACCTTCTCGAGGAATCGGCCCACGCCAACGAGAGAAGACACCGCCCCGGTCCGCGCGACGCGGCTAGGGACGCCCTTGTCGAACTTTGCGATTCCGTGGACTGGGCTGACCCGGAGTCCTGGGATGCTGACGACGCCAACGGCCACGCGATGTTCTGGGCGTGGGCCAGGGCCACGTCGGCGGAGCACGTCAAAGAAAGGCTCGCAGGCGCGCTGAGCAGACGACCCGAGATTCTCCTCACTCTGATGACTTGCTGCGCCCCCTGGACTGAAACCCTGGACCACGACGACAACCGCACCGTTGGGATACGTCGTCGGTATCGAGAGGTACCTCCATGGTTCCCGCTGGCAACCATCGTCGATTGCGCATCGACGGCAGAACCGATGGTGAGGGTGCGTGTTGATTCCTTTGGGGAGACCGAGGGAGACGAACCGCAAGCCCTACTTACCCAAGTCCTCTGGTTGGCAGAGAACGCGGACGTGCGTGACTGAGTGCACCGCTTCGGCGTAGCCGACTTCTTCGCCCGCGACGACCAGCAGCATCCTGACAGTCCAGCGCCGTCGACATCTGCCACCCAGCGCTACTTTGCGCAGCCCCGCCCGAGGACCCTGATCGTGCAGGGTTTGCTGTGATCAACGCGCAATCTTCGCTGCATCTCGACAGCGGCAGCCAAGATTGAACTCTTGCCCGATGAACTCTAAGTTCCATCCTTGAGCGCCCTGGCTCCTGTCGAGATGCACTCAAAACTGTAAGAAGTGCTGCTGATTCCATGAATTAGCCGATGTTATGCATCTCGGGTGTGTCGCGTCACGGTGTTTGGTTCTCCCCGGCGGCCCGCGAGCGGATAAGCAGACCCGAGCACCACGCAGATCCCGAGTTGCTCGCCAGGCAGCCGACGCGCAGTCATTGGGACTCGGCCTTCCGGCTGCGTGACCGACCCGCTCGAGTAGCACACCGGCCTCTGCGGATCCTTGCTCGAGAGCCGCGGGCAAGGAAGTTCTTGTTCTGGGACGCGCCCGCCTGCGCCTGGGCGCCCTAACGGGCATGCCGATGAGCGAGCACGGCGAATGACTACTTCGCCATCGATGCAAATCGTTCGAACGCATGAACGAAGAGTGGATAGAATGTAGACCTCCAGCTTGGGAGAGTCATGGACCACGCCGATGATCTTCGACGGCTCCGGGGCCTGGTGGCCGGTAACGACCCCACACCCGGTGCGGCCGTCGTGCCCATCTACGCGGACCGCCCGCTCTTCCGCGGAACCGTGGCGCCGGTGCTGCAGGCTCGCTTCGAGGCGACGGCGAGCGGGCTGCTCGTTCCTGTCGGCACTATGCGGCGGCCCCAGCCGATCGACCAGGCCAAGGTGTACCTCACCGCTGAGGAGAGCCTCGACCAGAGCATCTCGGTCGACGTGCTGGACCGGGTGTTGTCTTGGCACTCCCTCGAGGACATCCTGCCGTGGACTGCGGACTGGATGGCCAAGCTGCGCCGACCGGGGGTGCGACAGCAGGACGTCGACATCGAGTTCGCCACCACCTACCTCGCCGAGCCTCACCGTCAACGCGTCCTGAACCTCGTGAAGGCTGGGCGGGTTCTCGTTGTGCCGCAGGCGCTGCTCGTCCTGGCGAAGATCGCCCTCATGAACTGTCCGCCCCGGGGGGTCCCCGAAGCGCACGACCAACGCCCCCTGGTCTTCATGCTGCTCGGTCTCACCGAGCACCTCGGTTCCGAGATGGACGAGGACCTCGAGTCAGGGGCCAACCAAGTCATCACGGGCGCGCCGGGTGCACTGGGTCGGGAGGTGATCGCGAACCAGCTGGCGAACCGCCACCGCGACGAAGCGAGTCGATGGGCCACGTTCGAAGAGTGCTGGCGACAGCTGCCGGCCCAGCTGGCCGCGCACCCCCGTGTGGTCGACATGTCTGACGCGTATGAGGACGCCACCGGTGTCCCGCTCGACGATCTCGTGACAGTGTGTGCTGCCATGTGGGCGACCGCCAACAACGGAACCCCGCACCTGGCGCCAAACTTCCTCGGCGCGCTCGGCTGGAGCGAAGACCGGCTGAATGCCGCCCTCCAGCTGGTCTCCGCGACGCCCGAGCAGATGGCACAGATGCTCAGCGACGAAGGCGCATCTGTGGGCATCGCCTGGTCCGTTCAGACGCTTCAGCAGTACCCGGTCGTTCGCTGGGCAACTGGCCATCTCACCGTGCTCGACCCGGACCTGGTCATCGACCGCGCGACGGGGACATGGCCGCTCTACGACATCGCTCGAGAGCTCGAGAGCCGCGGCGACAGTTCCACGGGCCAACGTGTGCGAGGCAGCTACGCCCACCTGTTCGAGCACCACGTCACCAGCCTCGTCGACGACGTTGTCGGCACCGGATCACTTCAACGCGCCTACAGCGAAGACGACCTTCGGCACGCTTTCGGCCGGCGTCACAAGGTTGCCGACGTCGCCGTCGACTACGGGAATGCGTGGATCGTGCTCGAAGCCACCACTGCTGGCGTTCAACTGCGAACCTTCGCGGGCAGCGACGATGAGAGCGTGGAGCAGGACCTCCAAGCCATCGTGCGCAAGGCGCGTCAGCTCGATGCCACGATCAACCTCCTCAGGGAGCGTCAGGAGGCCTTGACGGGTCACCGGTTCGAAGGCGGGCGACGCTTCCACCCGGTAGTGGTCGTTGCTGGCGCTGCAGTCGGCGGGCCAATCTTCATGACCCTCCTTCGCGAGGCGCTGGGCGCGGCGGGAGTCCTTCTCGGAGAGGACGTCGCGGCACTAGAGATCCTCGAGGTCGAGGATCTCCATGTCGCGGCTGCCGTGGCTGAGGCCGGAGGGCCCTCGCTCGTCGACCTCCTGCGAGGCAAGGAAGCCTCAGCACTGCGAGACATGTCGCTCAAGGACTACGTCCTCCTCGACCTCGGTCTGCGCCCAGGAAGGCCGAGGCGCATCCAGAGCGCTTGGCCCTCGTGGCTTCAAACAGCCATCACTCACCTCGGCGGGGCGGCATGACTGTCCGACGGATGTCACCCCATGGCTGACTATTTCGACGGAAGGTGTCAAGTCGGGTGAGACAGTTTCCGTCAGGCGGTCTGTATGAGGGCCTCCTGTGAGGGCTGGTTGATCCACGCGGCCGGGGGCAGCTTGGGCGCCTGGGGTCGGCGGTGGCCGAAGCGCTCGGGGTGGGCTGCGTAGGCCGCGTCCAGGGTGGACTGGCGTTGGGCGCGGACCTGGTCGACGGTGCCGAAGTGGACGCTGGCGGGGGTGTGCAGCCCGATCCCGGAGTGGCGGTGCTCGTGGTTGTAGTAGGAGAAGAACTGCTCGGCGAACGCGCCGGCGTCGGCCAGGGACCCGAAACGGTCGGGGAAGACCGGGGCGTACTTCATCGTCTTGAACTGTGCCTCGCTGTACGGGTTGTCGTTCGAGACGTGCGGGCGGGAGTGGGACCTGGCCACGCCCAGGTCCACCAGCAGCTGGGCGACCGGTTTCGAGGTCATCGAGGTGCCTCGGTCGGCGTGCACCGCGTCCGGCACACCGTGCACACCCATCGCTCGCTCGAGCAAGTCCTTCGCGATGCCGGCGTCCTCGCGGGCCGCGATCGTCCAGGCGACGACGAAGCGGGAGAAGATGTCGAGCACGACGTACAGGTCGTAGTACACGCCCCGGTCCGGGCCGCGCAGCTTCGTGATGTCCCAGCTCCACACCTGCCCAGGTCCGGTGGCCACCAGCTCGGGCCGGGCCCTGGCCGGATGGGTGGCCTGCCGGCGTCGTTCACCGGCCAGGTCGTGCTCGCGCAGGATGCGGTGCATCGTGGATTGGGAGCACAGGTAGGTGCCCTCGTCCAGCAGCCTCGCCCAGGCCTGGGCGACCGACTTGTCCGCGAACTCCTGGCTGGTCAGCACCGCCAGCACGTGCGCCCGCTCGGCCTCGGTGAGCTTGTTCGCCGGCGCCGGCCGCGGCCTCTGTGGGCGCGCGGGTGGCGGGTTCTTGGCCCGGTAGTGGCCGGCGCGGGAGCGGCCCAGCAGCCCGCAGGCACGTGCGGTGCCGACGTGGCCGGTGAGGTCGTCGACGGCCGGGTTGATCACCGCCGCGACCGCGGCGGCTTGTCCGCGCTCTCGGAGAGCGTCTCCAAGAGCGCGTGTGCTTTTCCCACCAGATCCAGCGCCGCCTTCGTGCGGGCCAACTCGGCCTCGGCCTTCTCCGCCCGGGCCCGCAGTGCCTGCACCTCCTTGTCCCGCCGGTCGCGTGGCTGGCCGGACAGCCCGGCCTGCGCTCCGGCGGCGGCGGCCTTGCGCCACTCGATGATGTGCGAGCTGTACAAGCCCTCCCGGCGCAGGATCGCGCCCCGCTCACCGCGGTCGGCGGCGTCGTACTCGGCCAGGATCGCGGCCTTGAACTCAGCGGTGAACCTCCGCCGCTTCGGCTGGTCAGCACGAGGGGACATGACCCCATCATCGGTGCCGACATCAGCAGTCGTCATAGTCATCTCAAAGTGTCCATCTCTCGCCCCGTGCGAGGTCAGTAGCAGATCAGCAGTGGTGTCTCACCCCATCCTGACGCACAGGGGCTTGCACGATCTCGCTCCGGTCTGATGCGCTGAGTCGCGGAAGTGGGAACGTATTCCAAGTCACGGTACTTGCGAACCTTGGGTCGTTCTTGATTCGCCCACCGACCATCTTCTGCCACACCATGAACATGCCTGACGAAACGACGGCGAAGTAGAGACCTGCGGGATCATCAAGCAACCAGCTTCTGGTTGGGGTCCTGGTCCGCGATGTCGATGTTGAGCTCAAGGTTGTTGAACAGGCCGGCGCCCGTGAAGTTGGAGGACCCGAGGTAGGACCACAGCGGGGCAGGGCCACCGCCCCCGCGAAGGATGTACGCCTTGCCGTGAAGCGGTCGCCTGGTGAACACCTTGATCTGGACACGCCCCGACTCCAGCTGCCGCTTCATGAGCTGAAGGGTGGCCTGCCCGCTCTTGGTCGGCAGCCCGCGCATCAACTGCGTTCGCAGGTGGCGCACGAGCCGCTCCTTCTGATCGAGCGCCTTGCTGTTGTCGTGGATGGCCGCGCCGGCCCCTTGCTCTGCAAGCTCTGCTTGGAGCGAGCTCAGGATGGCCTGGGAGTCGGACGGGGCAACCATCCCCACGAGGACCCGAGCGACAGGCGGGTCCCCCTCGGCGAAGGGCTTGCCCCCGATGATGTCTCCGAGGTGGCCCCAGCCTCGAAGGTCGAGGTAGCCCGTGGCGACGTCCAACGACTCGTAAGACCCTTCGAAGTAGTCCCGGAGGGCTACGCCCAGTTGACTCTCCGGCGTGAGGTTGTCAAAGATCTTCGGCACAGTGGTGATCCTGCCCTAGGAGTCCGACGCCGGCGCGGCGTGCAGTTCAGGCCGGTTTCGGTCCGGGGGCACCGCGTACCGCTGAAGGCACCAACGCCGATTGGCCAGCTCCACCTGGACCTTCCGCCGTTGGGCGTGTGTGCCTTCGCCGCGCTCGATCGCTTGCAGCAGCACCGCAATGTCCGCGAGCAGTTCGGCGCGCTCGTAGTCGAAGGCCTCACGGCATGGCCGCCCGCAGAAGAGCGGCAGCCGGCCAGCCTTCGGGCGCGTGACCTTGCGCAGGCAGCTGGGGTTGAGGCAGGGCATCTTGGCGGCGGACAGGACAGCGCGGGGGATTGCGTCGGCCACGGTGGCCAAGGTTGCCCGCTCCAAGGGAACGAGGGTGTTCAGGCGTCGGCTCATCAGATCATCGAGGGCTTTCCTCGTCGGGGTGGTCAGCCCCGAAACGGTTGGTGACCCCACCGTACCCACCTCCAAGGTCTCAGCCGAGTACCCAAGGCAACTCTCGGTCGAGCGGCCCCGCACTACAAATATTTAGCGTATCGACTCGACCTGCACGAACATGCGCCGACACATAAATCAGGGGCAGCTGAGCAGGGGTCCTCGGCGTGTCCGTCCGGCAAATATTTGCGCGATTCCCCTTCGCGCCGCTGTCGCCCTGCACCTGCTGATCACCCAAGCCCTCGACGGCCACCCCACCCCAGAGGATGCGACCGCCGCGCTCGGCGTGACCGGCATACCGACCAGCCTGCTCATCGACGGCATCCACACCGGCTCCGGCCTCCGCGACCAGGACGCCGACCTGCTCAGCCGAGCCCTCGACGCGCTCCTCGCCGGCGGGCTCGCCGACTACCAGCGCCGCCGCGACACCCTGCGCGCCGTCACGCGGCTCCCCTCCAGCACCACTCGGCGCCTCCCGCCGAGCACCGCACGCACTGACATCCAGGTCATGGCGTTGGGGTGGATTTGGACGAGGTTCACGCACGGCCCGATGCGTTCCAGCCCTTGGCCGCACATCCCAGACCGGGACATCCACGCTTTCGACACTCGCATCGACCCCGAGACCCGACTGCTGCTGCACGAGACCGGCCAGCAACTGCTCGCTGACACCGACCTGCTCACCATCCCCGCAGCCCAAGCCACCTGGGCCGGAGTCACTCGGAAGTACGGATGAACCAGCTCGAGCCAGACCATCAAGACCTCCGCACCCGAGCAGCCCGGATCCTGCACACGATGGCCGCCACCCCCATCCCGGCCATGGACGCCACCTACTACGCCCACTACGCCGAGGAACTGCGAATGCTCGTCGAAGAACTCCTCGCGCAGCCTCACCCGGTCAACGCCTCCGTGACCCGTGTGTGGCTGCTCTGGAACTGCCACGACATCGCCGGCTCCTACGCGACCGAACATGCCGCCATCAAGGCACGCGCCACCCTCCAACGCCGACTCCTTGACCAGCACGGCCCTGACACCGCGCTCCTGGCGAGCATCACGATCACCACGGCGGATATCCCGACCAACTGCCTCGGCCCGCCATGGGGTCACCGATGAGGGGCATCAGCCGCGACGTCCTGGCCCGCGACGCCGCTTGGATCCTGGCCGACGGCGCCTGCAAAGACCTCACCAGCCAGTGGACCGCGTGGGAGAACACGTATGCCGCAGCCCCCACCACGGCAGCACGCGCCGCGGCCCTGACCGACGCCGCGACGCTCTGTGACGCATGCCCCGTTCAAGCCGAGTGCGCCGACCTCGCCGAACTCTCCGCCTACACGGGCATCGCCGCCGGACGCGGCTACCGCAACGGACGCCCCGAGCGCGACCGCCACCCCACACAACAGAGGACCGCATGACAACCTGGCACCTGAACCCCACCTTCCTGCGACTGGCCGATGGCACCCACCTGCGGGGCCTGCTGATTGTCGACACGAGCAGACGCCGTTTCGTCGGCGCTGGCGTTGCCGAGTCTGATGGAGACATCGAGGACGTACTGCGCGGCTCCATCGCGAAGGATGGGTTGCCCGACGTCGTTCGACACTTGCCCAACCACCTGTTCGGCGACCTCATAGCCTCCATCACCCGGTTCCTTGCCGGGCACGGGTTCCGTCCCGGAGTCGAGGCCGCCTACCTCGACGACGACCTCGTCTGGGTCCTCGAGAGCGCCCGCCACATCAGCAAGGCCGCCGAGCGGACGAAACCGGCCACCAAAGCCGAGCTCGCCGACGCACTCCACAACGGACTCGACCCTGTCGGCACGGCACCGGTGGGGCGATGAAACAGGCCAGGCGCCGTAGCCTTGATCTGAACGCCCACCCTTGCGAGGGACCGGGAAGTAACCCCCAGGATCACCTGCCGGACGACAGGGCCTGGGGGGCGCGCACACCACCCCCAGATGTGCCATGACCGCGGCCCTGCCGGTCTCCGTGACGCCACGCCCTGGGGAGTCGATCGAGTCCTGGCTCGAGCACCTCGCCGACGCCAACGGCCTCACCACCGCTCAGCTCCTCACTGCGACCGGCAGTGGACGAGCAGGCACCCGCTACCTCACCCTCGCGCCAGCACCGGAAACGATCGCCCGGCTCGCGGCCCTCGCCCGCGTCGACGAGCAGGACGTGTATGCCGCCACCCTCGCCGTGTTCGACGGGACCGCACTGGACTTGACCGGACTCGACTCGGGCGACCGGCACTCCTATCGGCGGGTCGCCGCCCGAGGCTGGGCACCCGCGCATGGCACCCAGATCTGCCCTGCATGCCTCGCCGATGACGGTGCCTGGCAGAGTGCGTGGCGGCTCCTCATCGTCACCACGTGCATCCGTCACGAATTGCTCCTCGTCGCGCGGTGCCCCTCGTGCCGGCGACCGTTCCGGGACCAGCGCTACTCCCACCTGCGCCGGGTCGGCGCCGCCCTCGTGTGCGGGAACCCGCTCGGTGCCGGCCCCACGAAGCAGTGCCAGCACGACCTCACCGCCATCCCCAGGACTCCCGCCAGCGACGACGTGTTGGCCGTGCAGAGCCGCGTCGACGACGCCATCGCTGGTCACGAGGTGACCGTCCTCGGACATGCAGCCCAGCCCGCGGCGTGCCTGGCCAACCTGCGGCACCTCACCACGCTCCTGCTCCACCTCGCAGGCCAGCCTGGCGCCACTCAGCTCGCGCCCTGGGTGTCCAACCTGGCCGAGGAAGCCGACGCCCGAAGCCGTGAGCGCGGACCGCGCTGGGGCCTACGCCCACCAGAGCCGCCAGCTCTGCGCGCTGAAGCGTTGGCGACGGCCGACGGCATCCTCGCCGCCTCCGACGTGGACGAGGCTGCTGCCCGGCTGACGCCGTGGACCGAGCTCACCCCGACCACCAACGACGGCCCGCTCGGGTGGCTCGCCGACCGCACCGTCATGACCCCCACCTTGACCCGGCTGGTCATGGCCGCCCGCGCCCCACACCGGCGCCTCTCCCACCACCTCGACCATCAAATTGGAGGGCGTATGCCGATCAACCTCACCCTCATCCCGCAAGTCATCCCACACGCCCAGTACCTCGAGCACCTCGACGGCGCCTCCACCTCCAGCGAGGAAACCGTGAGGCTGTTCGCGTCCCTGTCCCTGGCCCGGTTCCACCCAGACGTCACCTCTTGGGCCGCGGCCGCCGAAGCGCTCAACATGCCCGGCTCGATGGGAGTGCGCTGCGCCCGGGCCCGCTCGGCCACCATGCTCGTCAGCGCGGACGAGTGGAAGAGCCGCATCTGGCGGGCCGGCGAAGAGACCGAACGCCGCGACTACCGAGCCACCGAAGCCACAATCCGCCACCGGCTCGGTATGACCCGCTGGTTCAACGAATGGGCCCGCCGCAACCGCCCCGACGCCCGAGAGGGCGACCACGACCTCGCCCTCACCTGGCAGTGGGTCCACGTCGCCCACGCCCACCCCGACCTGTCACCCGCCTGGGGTGGCAAGAAGCCCACCGCCAAGCAACGCGCCCACTGCCGCCAGTTCGCCCACTCCCTCGACGACCGCCAGCAGTTCGAACTCGCCTACGCCCTCCACAAACGAGCTTGAGGGCGCGCGTGCAAGGCGGTATTCGGTAGCCGCGCTGGGCAGAGGGGTGTCGAGACCCCGGCTGGCCACTACAGTGAACACTGGCAGGCCAGCACTGCCGCTTCATACGCACGGGAGCTTATCCACCTGTCGGGTGGCCCCCGCCACCGCTGAGAGGGCCTAATGACAGAGCAGAGCCTCCCGATCCGCGAAGAACACTCCGAGGACGACCGGCCCCTCGATGTGGAGCATGAGGAGGTCGACACCGACGAGGAGTTCGAGGACTACGTCAAGCCGTGGAACCCCGAGGACATCCGGGTCACCACGAAGAGCTTCTCGATCCGCAACATCCTCGATCTCGTCGACGACGGCGACCTCGACCTGGCGCCCGACTTCCAGCGGCTGCGGGTGTGGAAGCCCAAGCAGAAGTCCCAGCTCATCGAGTCGATCATTCTCCAGATCCCCCTCCCCGCCTTCTACTTCGCCGAGGACAGGGATGGCGCCATGCGCGTCGTAGACGGCCTCCAGCGCCTCTCGACCATCCACGACTTCGTGCGTGGCGGCAACGAAAAGGGGTTCGCCCTCGAGCAGCTCGAATACATCGACGACATACGGGGCGCGCGTTTCGACGCGCTGGCGGCGCCTCTAAAGCGCCGCATCAACAACACCCAAATTGTCGCTCACGTCATCGACCCGTCGACGCCACCCGCCGTGAAGTACGACATCTTCCGGCGCATCAACACCGGCGGCACCCCGCTCACCGCGCAGGAGATTCGACACTGCATGAGCAGCGCCCGCAGTCGCGACTTCCTCCGCGCTCAGGCCGACACTGACCTCTTCCGCGAGGCGACAGGGCGGAGCCTGGAGCACAACAACCGCATGGTTGACCGCGAGGTCGTGTTGCGCTTCGTCGCGTTCTCCCTCATGGGGGATATCGAGGAATACCGCAAGGTCGGCCCGATGGAGGACCTCCTCTGGAGGACTACGGAGCGCCTCGACAACCCCAGTGACCTCACGGATGACGACCTCGCCGAACTCCACCAGGCCCTCACACGCGGCCTGGACCTCTCCCTCGTCGTATTTGGGGATCACGCCTTCCGCAAGTGGCCGTACGACACCGAGCGGCGTAACCCCTTCAATCGTGGTCTGTTCGAGACGTGGGTGTGTTGCCTCGCGGCCCGCGACGAGGCGGGCGTCCGTAAAGCCGCCTTCGAGATCGCCCAGAGCGCGCGCACCCTCATGACCGAGGATTACGACTACCTCTCGGCCATTACGAGTTCGACGGGAGACCCCAACCGGGTCGAATACCGCTTCCGGGCCGTCGACCGCCTCCTCGATGAGGTGCTCGCATGATCCGCTCCGTGGGCCTGACGAACTTCAAGCGGTTTGCTAGGGCGGACATCGAACTCGGGCGCCTAACCCTGCTCACCGGCCTCAACAGCGGCGGCAAGAGCTCGTGCATCCAGGCGCTGCTTCTGCTGCACTCCAAGCCGCTCGCTGGCCACCGCCTCGCCCTCAACGGTCCCTTCGGGCTCCATCTCGGCGAGGCCGCGGACGTGCTGCACTTCGACGCCGATGACGATAGCGCCGGTATCACCCTCTCGCTGGTGACCGACGACTGGCAGGGAGGCGTGCGGCTCGTCCTCCCGGATGAGCGGGCGACCAGCTTGTCCATCGTCGACTACTCACTCCCCGACGGCTTCGCCATCGACGCCGCCCTCGGTCGCCGGTTCACGTACCTCAGCGCTGAGCGACTCGGCCCCCGTGAACTCCTTGAGGTCGGCGGCGAGACCGTCGAGAACGTCGTCGTCGGCGAGGTCGGGCAGTACACCGCGCATGTGCTCACCCAGTCCGATCGGGTCACGGTGCCCGACGCCCGCCTGCACCCCGAAACCGCGGCTAAGGGCGGGGTGCGCACCTTCAAGACCCAGGTCGAGTTCTGGATGAGGGCTATGGTCGGACCGCTGCAGGTCGACGCGAGCTGGATCCCGAACACCACCGCCGCGACGCTCCGCTTCAAGAGCGACGACGTGTTCGCTGAGTGGCAGCACCCCGGCAACGTGGGCTTCGGCATCTCGTACGCCCTGCCGATCGTCGTGGCCGCGCTCGCCGCCCCCGCCAATGACGACGCGCTGCTCATCGTGGAAAACCCCGAGGTCCACCTCCACCCCTCCGCACAGTCGGCCATGGGGGCGTTCCTCGCCCGCATTGCCGGGTCCGGGGTGCAGGTGGTCCTCGAGACGCACAGCGACCACGTCGTCAACGGCGTGCGCCGCGCGGTGGCACTCGACCACACCTTGGCGGCCGAGGACGTGGTGATCCAGTTCTTCGGTCGCGACACCGCCCCTCAGCGCCTGTGGGTGACCGAGCTCGGCCGCGTTTCCGATTGGCCCGCCGGGTTCTTCGACCAAGCCGATGATGACCTGCACCAGCTCGCCAAGGTTAGACGTCGTGGGTGACGCGCGCTTCATCGTGGACGAGACTTCGGTCACGGCGCGCGCTCTCGAGCGCGACGACATGATGGACGCACTCGCCGACCTTGTCGAGGAGATGGAGTTGGTCCGCGGGCATGCCGAAGAGATCGCGATCATCAGCGGGTATGGCGACGCCTGGGACGAGCCCGACACCTCCGCCCTCTCGGGAGACCGCGTCGGCGACGTCTGGCAACTGCGCGGCCGGGCGCTGCGTCTCCTCGACAAGTGCGCCCACCTCGACGAGGACCCGTCGTTCGTCGTGGAGCCAGCCGTGCTCGTCACCGAGGAGGCCCGCGAGAGCTACGGCCTTGCGGCGGCGTACGAGCGCCGACGGGCCGGGGCGGGAGTTGGGGTGTTCGTGGTGGGCGCCTGCAAATCGCCGCTCGGGGTGGGCCGCCCCGGGGCGGACGCGTGCGCCGTCCCCGCCGTCTGGGACCGTGACAGCGGCGGGGTCTTTTACCAGGCGGTGATCAGAGACGAGGCGAAGAACGACGACGACTTCTTCGCGCACGCCGCGCTGGCATTTCCTCATACCCGCTTCGTACCGGGGCTGCGGTTCAACAGATTCGACGGCGACTTCAAGGCTCTGCTGCCCCAGGTCGTGCGTCACCTCGGCATCCTCGATCGCGACTTCATCGGCGTCTACCGCGCGCAGAACGGCCGCTCCGACCTGGTCGCGCACCACCTCGGCCTTGACATCTCGATGGAGAGCCCCAACACGCGAAGGGCGCCGAAGCTGATGCGGTTGCGCGAAGTCGAGTTCGGTGGCAAGTCATACGTATGTGAGTGGCATTCGAAGATCGAACCTCACCGCAACCGTATCCATCTCGCCATCGCCCAGGATGCTGGCGATGAGGTCGTGCTCATCGGAATCTTCGTCGACCACCTGCCAACCTGACACCGAGCGGCCGCCGCCTACAATGCACGGTCGTCCGGAAATGCTCGATATGTGCAAGGTGCGACGCTCAGCGCTGTGCGATGTTGGCTGCATCTCGACAGCGGCAGCCAAGATTGAACTCTTGCCCGATGAACTCTAAGTTCCATCCTTGAGCGCCCTGGCTCCCGAGGGCGAGGGTTGGTTGCGGCCGTTTGATTAGAAAATGTCGAGTTGGCCGAAGTCTGCGATCGTCATCGGTGATGATCTCGAAGTGGTCGATCTCTTGCAGGTCCCGCCAAGGCTGAAACCGCTCATCACGCGCGCGAGATTGCTGGGCTGATGTCCTGAGGGCCGGCGCCCGCCTAGGCCCGACCCGGAGGAGCCGCGGGACCTCACTCCGGCGACACCGCTCGCTCGTCGGCCTCGTGGCCGGCGGTGAGGTGCTGCTCGCTGGACACCGGCAGCACCTCGAATGCCCCGCCGTCACCGACGTGGTCAACGCTGATGGTGACGCCGACGTGGTCGCCGCGGGTGTCCGTGATGGCGCGGATCTCCCCTGCGAAGTGGTGCGGCAGCGCGTCGAGCAGTGGGACCCCACCTGGTCCGGGACTGCTGGCCCAGCCGTCGAACTTGTCGTTGTGATCGCCCGTCACGGTCCCGAAGTGCTCTGCGATCTCGCGGTCGGCAGGCGTCACGAGGTGCACGGCGAGATGGGTGGCCTCGAGGACGACGCGATAGGTGTGGTTGGCCTTGCTGACCCAGACGACATACTGCGGCGGGTCGATGCTCGTCTGGCAGTGGAAGCCAGCGAGGCACCCACCCCACACACCCCCCGCGGCTGTCGTCACCACGACGAGGGCAGGGTCGGCCGCGGCCATCTGTGCCACGAAGGGCGTGCTGCTGGAAGGGTCCGGGGCTGCCATGCCCCGACACTAGGCCGTGACGGACCGGATCAGGCCCCCGTGATCACGGCTTCGTAGCGGAGGAAGAGATTGCCCTCCTCGGCGAGCACGTGGCGCAGCTCGAACCGGCTCAGCCCGGCACCCGGAGGGGTGACTGCCACGGGCAGCGGGTCGCCGCCCATGACGGGGGAGATCGTCAGCAGCAGCTCGTCCAACCGGTTGGCGGCGGCCAACTGACCCAACCAAGTCGGACCTCCCTCGCACACCACGACCGCGTGCCCACGCTCAGCCAGGGCGGCAACAGCGCGACGCGGATCCACGCCTGCGTCGCCGGCCACCACGACCTCGCCGACCTCCTTGGCCAGCGTCAGCCGGTCAGCGGGTGCGTCCGACCCGGTGACGACCAGAGTCGGCGCGTAGTCGGGCGCATCGGCGAAGACCGACGCCGAGAAGTCGAGCTCGAGCGATCGGCTCACGATCGCGACAGGGGGTGTCGGCGGCTTCCCCGCGTCGACGCGTCGCTGCTTGGCAGCGGCGCTGAGGCGGATCGCCCCGTAGCCCTCCAGCCTGACCGTCTCCGCCCCCACGAGGACGACGTCGCCGAGCTCACGCATACGGCGGAAGAGGTCCTGGTCGGGGCCTGCCGAGAGCGCACCCACCCTGCCGTTGACCGCGGCGGTGCCGTCGATGCCGGCCACCATGTGCCCGAGCACCCACGCCTCCCCCTGGGGGGCGCTGCGATCGACTGCCCGGTAGGGGTCGAGCGCGTCTGCGAGTTCCTGCGTGGGCGACAGCAGATCCATTCCGGAACCCTAATGGACCACCGGCCGCCACATGCGCTCCCGCCTGGGCGAGGCACTTCAGTCCTGCTGTGCAAGGACAGCGAGCGTCGACGGTACGCAGGCAGTTGAGCCCGTGCGAGACTCCCCTCATGCGAAGGCGGCTGGCAGATAGTCTGGTGGTGCTTGCCGGGCTGGTGGCGATGGCAGCAAGTGTGGCGGCGCTCGCCGACCAGACAGTCGAGGGCGGGCCCCCGCCGGTCGTGAAGGATTGACCCATGAGCACCGACCAGACCCGCCCGCCGCTGCCGCCGTTCACCCACGAGACCGCGCTCGCCAAGGTCCAGGCGGCCGAGGACGCCTGGAACACGCGCGACCCCGAGCGCGTAGCCGGCGCATACACCGCCGACACGCAGTGGCGGAACCGCGACCTGCACATCAACGGCCGGGATGAGGTCGTCGCCTTCCTCACCGACAAGTGGGAGCGCGAGCTCGACTACCGGCTCCGCAAGAACCTGTGGTCCTTCACCGACAACCGCATCGGTGTGCGCTTCCAGTACGAGTGGCACGACGGCGACGGGCAGTGGTGGCGCTCCTACGGCAACGAGCTGTGGGAGTTCGACGAGCTCGGCTACATGCAGCGCCGGGAGGCCTCTATCAACGACGTCGCCATCGACGAGGCGGACCTGCGAGTCACGCCTGGTGAGGGCGAGCTGCCTGCCTGGTAGGCCGGGCTGACGCGCACCGAGTCGCCCCACCCGCTCCTGCCTGTGCCGCTAGCGTGGATGCATGGCCATCACCATGGAGAACGTCGGGATCACCGTGCGTGACCTCGACGCTGCGATCGCCTTCTTCACCGACCTCGGCCTGAGCGTCGTGGGCCGCGACACGGTCAGTGGCGAATGGGCCGACACCGCAGTCGATCTCGACGGCAACCACGCCAAGATCGCCCTGCTCCAGACTCCCGACGGCAATGGCCGCTTGGAGCTGTTCGAATACATCCACCCCGACGCCATCGACACCGAGCCGACGCGCCCCAACGAGATCGGGATGCACCGGGTCGCCTTCTCGGTCGATGACCTCGACGCTGCGCTCGAGATCGCGGCGAGCCACGGCTGCCATCCTCTGCGCGGTGTCGCGACCTATCAGGACGCCTACCGGCTCACCCATTTACGCGGGCCCAGCGGCATCCTCGTGATGCTCGCGCAGGAGCTCGGCGGGGTCTGACGTGTTTGGTATGCCGCTGGCTGCGGGCCGTCGGCACTCTGTCGGCCTGCGTGCGGACGGGACAGTCGTCGCGACGGGTGACAACAGCTCTGGCGAATGCCGCGTGGCCGAGTGGGCGGGCATCGTCGCCACCGCGGCGGGCAATGTCCACGCAGCCAGCAACACCGGGCGCTCGCACACCGTGGGCCTGCGCGCCGACGGGACCGTCACCGCGACCGGTTGGAACGGTGATGGCCAGTGCGACGTCAGTGCCTGGCGGGGGATCCGTGGGATCGCAGCCGGCTGGCGTCGGACTCTCGGCGTGTGTCAGGACGGCACGGTCGTTGCGGCAGGCCGGCCCAGTGAGGGGGCGTGCGCCGTCGATGACTGGCGCGACATCGTTGGAATCGCCTGTGGCGACTGGCATTCCGTCGGTGTGCGAGCTGACGGGACCGTCGTCGCAGTGGGCGTGGACAGGCGCGGACAGTGCGCAGTCGACGCGTGGACCGGTGTGCGCGCTGTCGCTGCTGGGAGTCTGCACACCCTCGGCCTGACCCGCGACGGCCGCGTCCTTGCAGCCGGCGACACCACGTCCGGTGCCTGTGGAGTGGAGTCATGGCGCGACATCGTCAGCGTCGCGGCTGGCAGCTATCACAGCGTCGGCCTCACCTCCGCGGGGCGTGTGATCGCGGTCGGTGACAACAGTTTTGGCCAGTGTGCGGTTGAGGGCTGGGAGGGGATCGTCGCTATCACGGCGGGCGCGCGGCATACGCTCGCTCTGCGCCACGATGGCACGGTGCTCGCCATAGGCGACAACTCGCATGGCCAGTGCGATGTGGAGGCATGGGGCGGACTGAGCGTTGGCTGATGCAGATCTGACAGCATCGGGCCATGGACATCCTCCGGTCGCTTGCCCTCTTCGTCCTCGCCGCCATTGCCGAGATTGGTGGCGCTTGGCTTGTCTGGCAAGGGGTCCGGGAGCACCGCGGCGCGCTCTGGGTCGGAGCCGGTGTGATCGCGTTGGGGCTCTATGGCTTCGTGGCCACGCTCCAGCCCGACGCCAACTTCGGGCGGATCCTCGCGGCGTACGGCGGGGTGTTTGTCGCCGGGTCGCTCGTGTGGGGGATGGTCATGGACGGCTTCCGGCCCGACCGGTGGGACATCGCCGGCAGCCTTGTGTGTCTCGTCGGTGTGGCCCTGATCATGTATGCGCCGCGGGGTGCCTGACACGGCAAGTGCGCCAAGTCAGCCGGCCGCGACCGGCTCGGTGGGGCTGAGATGTGGTCAGGATCCGTTCTTGGCCTCCGCACCAAGCGCGCTGTCGATGCGTGAGGTGGCGGCGTCAATCGACTCGGTCGTGATGAGTTCGGCGAGAGCGCCGTCCTGCGCGGCGCCGGCCTTGATGAGCCGGTCGTGGTGGGAGAGCAGCTCGGCCTTGCGGCCCGTGGTCATCTTCCCGGGCTTCCAGGTCTGCACGATCGCCTCGACCTCCCAGGTGGCCTTCGGCCTTCCCAACTGGGTCCCCGCAGTCGTCATGACGCTCATGGTCGCCCTGGTGGTCATCGGCGGCACGCACCGCATCGTCCGGGTGGCGCAGTTCCTCGTGCCGGTCCTGGCCGTGGGCTACCTCGTGCTGGCCTTGGCCGTCATCACCGTCAACGCCTCCCGCATCCCCGAGGCGCTCTCGCTGATCTTCCGCTCGGCCTTCGGCATGGAGCCCATGCTCTCTGGCATCGCTGGCGCCAGCATCGCCTGGGGCGTGCGCCGCGCGGTCTTCGCCTCCTCCAACGGTCTGGGTGAGGCCACCTTCGCCGCCGCCGCTGCCCGCACCTCCCACCCCAGCAAGCAGGGCCTGGTGCAGACCTTCAGCATCTACATCGACGTCCTGCTGATCTGCATGGCGACCGGCCTGATGATGGTCGTCTCCGGCCAGTACAACGTGCGCGACGGCTCGGACGGCTTCCTCATCGAGAACCTGCCCGGCATGGACGCCGGCGCGGGCTGGGTGCAGAAGGCCATCGACACCATGGCCCCGGGCTGGGGCGCGGGCTTCGTGGCGATCGCCGTCTTCCTCTTCGGCTTCACGTGCCTGCTGCTCTACTACTACGTGGCCAGCACCAACCTGATCTTCCTGCTGGAGGGCCGGGAGCTGAAGTGGCCGATCAACCTCCTCAAGCTCGGCACGCTGCTCATCGTCTTCTTCGGCTCGCTGGTCAACGCCGAGCTCATCTGGGCGCTGGGTGACATCGGCCTCGGCTTGATCACCTGGATCAACGTGGTCTGCCTCGTCCTGATGTTCCCCCTCGTCAGGAAGATCCACCAGGACTACGAGCGTCAGCGCAAGGCCGGCGTCGACCCGACCTTCGACCCCGCCGCACTCGGGATCGACGACGCGGACTTCTGGTACACGGACGCGGCTCACGACACCGGTCACGACCCGCACCTGCGTCAGGCTGACTGGCCGACGCCACGAGCCTGACCGTATGCCGCGCGCCTGGTGCCGCCCGACCACGCCCGTGGTCGGGCGGCACCCCTTGTCAGGCAGTGGGTTTCAGGTGTGCCGCAGCCGGGGTGCGCTCAGGCGGGCCCGGTCGCGGCCGGGTGGGTGATCTTGGCCAGCGCCTCGTCCAGCGGGGCCCGGCCGGTGGGGCGCACCACCCGCTCGATCTCGACGCCGTCGCGCAGGAAGACCAGCGTCGGCCAGAACTTGATCCGATAGGACCGGCCGAGCGGGCGGCCAGGACCGTCCTCGACGCCGACGACGGCGACCTCCGGATGGTCGGCCAGCGCAGGGGCGACATAGCGCTCGGCCGCGCGGCAGTATCCGCACTACTCAGTGCCGAAGATGACGACCGCCGGGCCGGCCATTGCGTCGATGTCCTCGCGGAGCGGCTGCTCGATGCTGTAGTCGGTCACCGTCCAAGCATGCCCCTGCATGCCCGCTATGCGGGCCGGGACCAGCGCACTCCTGGGAAACGGTCGAAGTCGGCGTCGAAGGTGACCACCGTCGCCCGGTGCTCGATCGCCAGGGCCGCGATATGGGCGTCGCTGGTGAGATTTCCCGCCGTGCCAGCGTCGGCCAGGAGGCCAGAGAGGATGCCAAGATGGCGCGCCCCGGGCTGGACGACAGTCGCCGACGGGGCACCCAGCCAGCCTCCGATTAGCCCGGTCGCTTCCTCGGTGGTCAACGGTCGAGCAAACAGCCCGGGGCGGGTGGCCAAGCGCAGGACGGCAAGGAGGACAACCCACGCGAACCCCACCGGGGCGCCCCCGCTGAGCGCGTGGTCCAGCCAGGCCTTCGCGGCCTTGTGGTCTGGTGCCGATCGGTTGATGGCGTTGAGCAGGACGTTGGCGTCGACGATCGTCATGCGCCGCGCCGGAGCCGAGCGATGAGCTCCCCGTCCTCGAGTTCACCCGCGATCCGCATGGCCTTCGTGACATCCACAGCCGGGATCCCCATATCAAAGACGGGCGTCTCGTAGACCTCTCGCCGCTGGCCAGAGGCACCCTCACGGATCGCGTCGTTGAGGGCCTGCTTGAACGACACGCCCTTGTCCAACATGCGCTGCCGGATCAGATGCTCGGTGTCCGGGTCGAGGGTGACCGTGGTCCGCATGCTGGCCATCATAGCATCACTGCAGTTGATGCTTTGCTGTCACCATGCTGGTCAGTCGTCCATCAGTGCGCGACGCCGCCTGGACGGCCTGCGATCGCGCACCGGTCTGGAGCAGTTGACGGCCAAGGGCCCTCAGAGCCCGAGCAGCTCCTCGCTGCGCTCCCACAGCCCCGCAGCCAGAGCGTCGTCGCGCACCTGCGGGTTGACCCGCTTGGCCACCTTGTTGTTCTCGTAGTACTCGCCCGGCTGCCAGGTCTCGCCCGGCGTCCCCTCGGCGAGCCAGGTCAGCCGCGAGCCGCCGGTCTCCACGCTGGTCAAGAAGCGCCGCAGCGGGGTGTGGTACATCAGCCGCATCAGGTTGGAGGTGTCGTTGGCGAAGTTGGTCGCGATGCCGCCGGGGTGGAAGGCGACGGCGCTGATCCTCTGGTCGCCATAGCGCCGGTGCAGCTCTCGCGTGAAGAGGATGTTGGCGAGCTTGGAGTCGCCATAGGCCTTGTGCGAGCGCCAGTTTCGCGCGTTCTGCAGGTCGTCCAGGTCGAGCCGGCCGAAGCCGCGCGCCGCGATGCTCGAGGTCTGGATGACCTTGGCGCGAGACTCGACCAGCCGGTCCATGAGCAGATGCGTCAGCAGGAAGGGCGCGAGGTGGTTGACCTGGAAGGTCTTGTCGAAGCCGTCGCCGGTGGTGGCCTTGCTGAAGATGCCCCCCGCGTTGTTGGCCAGGACATCAATGCGGGGGTATGCCGCGAGGAGCTCGTCCGCGAGGCGCCTCACCTGGGCGAGCTCGCCGAAGTCGGCTATGTGACAAGGGGATCCGATCTCCTGCGCCACGGCTGACGTCTTGGCAGGGTCACGGCCGACCACCACCACGTCGTGGCCCTTCTCAGCGAGCTGGTGTGCCGATGCCGCGCCGATCCCGTCGCTGGCGCCTGTGATGACGATCGTCTGTGGCTCCATGGGTCAACTCTAGGAGCCGCCCGCCAGGATCAGGTCGGTGGATCACGCCGCAGCGCAGGGGTCGAGGCCCGGCGTGCCCGGCCGCTCGATGCCGCGGAAGTCGAGGATCGACTCGAGCAGGGTGGGCTTCGATGGCATGAGCCCGTCGGCACAGGTGTCGATCATCGCGTTGTAGGTGGCCGCGTCGTCGGGGGCCGAGCCGGAGAACCAGACGTGCACGGCATACCCATCGGCATGGGCGCGCGTGACGAAATCCCTTGTGACGACGGGGATCCCGGCATAGGTGACCGGCACCTGGAGCGCGACGGTGCCCTCGATCGGCCGCTGCCCGAAGAGGACATAGCCGATGAGGCCCTGCATGCCGGGCGACAGGCCGATCTGGGGCGATCGGGCGTGGAAGTCGGCGATCGCGGCGTCGTTGAAGGAGGCGACGATGATGTCGGTGCGGCCCGACTTGTTGAGCATCTGCGAGAGCAGGCGTCCGGTGCGCAGGAAGGACTCGGTGTCGGCGTCGCTCGTGCCCTTGATCTCGATGTTGATGGGGGTGTCCGGGAAGGTCCGCAGCACCTCGCGCAGGGTCGGCACCTTGAAGTCGCTCGGCTTGTAGCCGCGCACCTTGGGCTTGCCGTGGCGCGCGCCCCGCAGCGGATAGGCGTCGTCGGGCAGGCCGTGCACCGCGCTGCGGCCGGGCACGAACCAGTAGGCCGCGTCGAGGGCTTTGATCTCGTCGAGGGTCTTGTCGACGACGCGCCCCGTGCCGTTGGTGGTCGCGTCGACGGTCGCGTCGTGGATGACGACGAGCTGACCGTCCTTGGTCGACTGCACGTCGAGCTCGAGCATGTCCGCGCCGAGTGCGACCGCCCGCTTGAAGGCGTACATCGTGTTCATCGGCGCCTCGTCCTCACCCCCCGAGTGCGCCATGTTCATCACCCGCATGTCGAGCCAGGGGTTGGGGTCCGCCGCGGTGGCTGGCCCGGCCAGGCCGACGGCGAGCAGGACGGCGAACAGGGACGAGAGCAGAGCGCGGCGTCGCATGCCCGTGAAGATAGACCCGCCCGCTCATGAGCGGGAGTGCCCGGCAGGTGAACTCTCGGCTGATCGCCGAGCGGTCTGCACAGTGACGACCATGGTCGCCGGCCGAAGGTGGCGTTCCCGCGTGCCGCGACCGCTCGCCGGCCTCCTTGGGCCAACCGTGGTCGTCGTTGCGCGGGGAGGAGCATCCGCAGCGCACCCACAGCACGAGTTCCGGCGGTCAGGGCAGGCGGGCGCCCTTCATCAGCTGGGACGCATAGACATTCGCGATGACGGTGCCGTCCAGCCAGGTGGTCAGGCGCGCAGCCTCGGCGTCCAGCGCCGCTCGCGCGCCACGACCCAGCCGCACGCCGGGGCACGGCACGACCTGCACGACGCCGTCCGGGTCCTGCACCCAGGCGCCGACGATGCGGCCGTCCCACCAGGCGGTGGTGCCCGCGTTGCCGTTGCTGTCAAAGAGGTATGCCGTGTGCTCCGCCTCCAGATAGAAGCCGCGCGACTTCCAGCCCATCACCGTCGGGTCCAGGGTCGGCAGCAGTGCCGCCCAGGGCTCCACCTCGGGCACCGGCTCGAGGTCATCCGGGAGCACCCAACCCATGAGACCGCCTTCGAGTCCGACCTCGACCGCCTCGACCTCGGCCAGAGCCGTGCGGACGGCCGCCTTGGTCGAGCCCAGCCACCACTGGATGTCCTCGAGCGTCCCGGGGCCAAAGGTGGCGAGCCAGTGTCGGACGAGCACGGCATACCCCTCTTGTGCGCCGAGGAGGAGGACCTCCTCGCCGAGCCACTCGCTCATCAGCGTCCACGTGGGGCGCGAGATGCGCCACGGGCCGGCGTTGGGGCCACGGACGAGCAGCCCCTTGGCGGCGAGGGCGGTGAGGACACGCGGGGCGAGGTTGAAGGTGCCGCCATAGCGCTTGTCGAGGTTGACGGTCATGGTCCCCCGGAGCTCGGGGAGCTCCTCGCGGAGTGCCTTGGCGGACAACGCCTCCCCACCGGCCAGGCGCTCGAGCACGGCCGCCTCGGCGGCGGCAAGCCAGGCGGCGCCGTCCTCTGCCACCCCGTGTCGCTCCGCGTCCCGGGCCACCAGCCGGTGCTGCTCGGCAGCCACGCGCGCCGAGGCGCTGCCCAAGGCTGCCGGCAGCAGGTCGCGGGGGAAGGCGAAGAGGGTGCGCCGCATCGCGAGCTGCTTGACGAGAGACCGCTCCTCATAGAGGGCGCGGTCCACGTCGGCCGCGCTCACGCCATCAGCCCTGGTGTGGACCGCGAGATGCACCGTGGCCGCCTCGGTGGCGTGCAGCGCGGTCATCGCCTCGGCGACGGCAGGGGCGCTGTCCAGGCGGTGGCGCGGATGCAGCCCATGCCGGGTCGCCAGACGCGCGCGGCGCTCGCGGTCATCGATGTGGCGCAACGGGACTCCTCGGAGGCTGATGGACGAGCGGGTGGTGGCCTGGCTCAGATCTCCAGCAGTCGCAGGCCCTCGACGTCCTGCGCCTCCCACAGATCGAAGTCATCATCGGCCACGGCAGCGCGCGCGAGCGGCATCAGTGCCTCCGCGGCCTCCACCGACACAAAGAGCGCCAGCCCGACGAGCCGCTCACCCTCGATCTCCTCCAGCGTGTGGATGCCCACCACGCCCGGCTGCCCGCGCAGAGCCGTCGCGAAGCGCCGCATCGACTCGCTGAGATCGCCCCGGTACTCGGGCTTGGGCACATGGACCGACAGCACGGCATACATGGCGCAAGGATCCTCCACGGGCCCGCCCACGGCAACGGGTCGCCGGCACCACGCACTGGCGGGCCGCCGGATCGCTCCGACGGCCCGCCAGTGCGCAGCTCAGGCTGCGGTGTCAGTAGCCATAGACCGCACGCACGCCGGCGCGGTCGCTGCTCGTCATCGACAGGTCGTCGGACGAACCGTTGCACTGGGGGTAGTGCATGATCGAGCTGCTGTCATAGGCGGTCAGCGGACGCCAGTTGTTGTCCTCGAAGCAGGTGCCCGCCTCGGGGCGCGTGTGCTCGTGGCGGAAGCCGAGGGTGTGACCGAGCTCGTGGGCGAGGATGTTGGACGGGGTCCATGAGCCGGCGCTGAAGAGCTGCGAGGTGTTGACCAGCACATTGCGGCTGTACTTCGAGGTGCTGGGGAAGAACGCGCGGGCGATGTAGGACGAGCTGGACGAGGCCGGCTCGACGGAGAAGACGATGTTGGGGTTGCTCGTGTTGCAGTTGCTGTTCTGACTGGACACATAGACGAAGTTGACACCCGAGGAGGCGGCCTCCCACTGCGCCGCGCCAGAGGCCATCGCGTTGGCGACCGCGGACTGGCTGGTGCCGAATCGCGTTGAGACGCAATAGGTCAGGTTGCGTGCCCGGGTTGCCGACCACTTGTCGTCGCCGGAGTAGGTGCGGTTGATGATGAGGCCGTCACTCGTGGGCGCCTCGGTCATCTCCTTGTAGTAGGAGCGCAGTGCCCCTTTGTTGGCCACGGGCTCATCGCCGTTGACGATGTACTGGCGGTCGACGTCCTGATAGGTCGACGCCGAGAACTCCTCGAAGGTGGGTGCCTGGGTCGCGGCGACTGCGGTGCCTCCGATGCCGAACGCGGCCAGGGTGGCGGCCGTGGCGGCGCGAGCAATTCGACGGTTCATCGTTGAATCCCCTTGATCTACAAGCCAACAGCCCTTGTGGCCACCGGCAGTGGGACTCACCGTAGGAACGGCCCTGTCAAGAAGTCACCCCGCGATGGTCAGCGCCGGGTAGAGAGAGGGTCTGGGCTCGGCCAGCATCCGATCCGGTTTTGGTATCCGCGGGCTCTCCGCCCCGATCCGTCAGTGCATATGCGCATAGAGGTCGCGCATCATGCTGATCTCGGCGCCGTGGTGGATCAGCTCGCGGTTGATGTGGAGCACCAGCCGCCCCAGCGGGTCCTGGGCATAGGGCCCCTCCGCCTCGCCACATGGCCGCGCCAGCCCCTCCTCGCCGAGGCCTGCGACCCCGTCACGCCACACCCGCACCTGCTCGTCGAGCTGGGCCAGCGCCTCCGCTGCCGTCCCCGCGTAGTCCCAGGTGAAGTAGTCGCCCGCCGGTGCGCCGAAGTGCGAGTGGTTGCGCATCGCCAGGCACCCGACGATGACGTGTCCCATCCGCCACGCGATCGTGGTGAAGGGCTCCCGGGCAGCGCCCTCCTCGGGCATCCCCCAGTCGATCGTGTAGTCGCCCGAGCCGGCCTGCATGGGTGCGGTGCTGGTGCCACGCGGCCGCACGCCCCACACCGGCCCTGCCAGTGAGGTTGGCGCCCAGTGGTATTCGTCGTCGGTCAGACCATCGAGACGCGGCCTCAGCTGGTTGGTCCAGTGCCAGTCGAGCTGATCGCGCAGGAGCGGGTTCCACGTCATGCCCATGGCATCAACGCTAGTGGTCGGGGGGCCTTGTGGGTATGCCGTTGCACTTCCGGGTATGCCGCGTGCGCGCCGTCCCGGCGCGCCCACCTCAGTGCGCTGGCGGTCGGCTCACGACCTCGCGGTGGCCGGCATCGATCCGACGGGTCCAGCCACGCCCGTCGAGGTGCTCCAGCAGCGGGATTACAACGCGACGGGTGGTGCCGAGCGCCTGCCGGGCCTGGCTGGTCGTGAAGGGCTGGGGGAGCCGGGAGAGCTCCCGCATGGCCAGAGCCGGCGCCGATGGCCCGAGGACGACCCGGTCGCCGAGATCGAGCAGCCGACCGGCCCTGGCCGCCGCAGCCACCTCGCGGACACCCAGCGCGAGCGCCGTCAGGTCGTCACGCTCCGGCGCATCGAAGGGCGCTGTCTCCCACCGTCGCTCGAGCTCGGACACTCCGGCCTCCGCAGGTCCGAGAGAGCTCGCCTGCCCGGGCACCATCACGTGCCCACTCGACAGCTCCAGACCTGCGGCCTGGGCCAGCGGCTCGACCAGGCGCCGGTCCGGCAGGCCGATCGCCACCGCGGCAGCGCCCACTGGCATGCCTGCCTCGAGCGGACGCGCCCGGACGTGGTCCGCGACGGCGGCGCGCAGCCGCTCGGCCCAGTCCGCCCACTGCGACTGGGAGACAACGAATCCCGCGTGCGCCTGGCTGTCCGATGGCGGGATCAGTCCGTCCCCGCCCAGCGCGGTGAGCTCAGCAGCCGCCATCCAGCCGCGCCGCTCGATCTCCCGCTCCGGATCGAAGGCCGCCGAGGCATCGGCCAGCTGCTCGGCGCGACGGCGCGCGTCGCCACGCCGGCTGAGCCGCGGTGGGTCGATGTCGAGGACGGTCACGCCGGTGAGGACCTCCTGGCGCCCGGGGTCACGCAGCACGAGCCGGTCGCCGACCTCCAGCGCCAGCTCCCGCGCCCACGTCAGCCGGACGCTCGCCCCGCCCAGCGGACGCACCCGAGCCTCCAGTGCGGCCGTGCCCACATGCACCATCACGTGCTCCGGCAGCGACCCGGCAGAGCGGGCGAGCCGCGCGTCGACCGCCTGGGTGCGGTGCCAGACGCCATCGTCCACGAGCGCGTCACCGCGTTGCACGTCTGTCACCGCGACGCCACGCAGGTTGACCGCGACCCGGGCCACGGCACTCACCTGCTCGACCGGTCGGCCCAGGCACTCCAGGCCCCGCACCGACACGGTCCGCGCCGACACATCCGCACCGACGAGGCCGACGGATCCACCGGTGCGCAGTGTCCCCGACACGAGGGTGCCGGTCACGACGGTCCCTGCGCCCGTGATCGTGAAGGCCCGGTCCACCCACAGCCTCGCGCGGCCGGCGGGATCGGGGCGCGGCATCCGCTCGCAGAGCCTGGCAAGCGCCTCGCGCAGGGTGGTCAGACCCTCGCCGGTCGCGCCGGAGACGGCGACGGCCTCGCATCCCTCGAGAGGAGTCCCCGCGAGACGCGTCCGGGCCTCCTTGACAGCCGGGCCGGGGTCGGCCAGGTCGCTCCGGGTGACGACGACCAGGCCGTCAGAGACTCCGAGTGCCGCCAGCGCATCGAGGTGCTCCTGGCTCTGCCGGCGCCAGCCCTCATCGGCGGCGACCACCAGCATCACCGCGGGCGCAGGCCCCACGCCGGCCAGCATGTTGGCGATGAAGCGCTCGTGCCCCGGGACGTCGACAAACGCGAGGTCCTCTTCGCCCGGCAGCGTGGTCCACGCATAGCCGAGGTCGATCGTCAGGCCCCGCGCGCGCTCCTCTGGCCACCGGTCCGGGTCGACGCCGGTGAGCGCCCGCACCAGCGTGGACTTGCCGTGGTCGACGTGCCCCGCGGTCGCGATGACCCTCATGCGTCGAGAGGCGGTATGCCGTGTGCGTCGACCCCGGCGCCCTCCGCCGATCGGCCGCCCGCGGCGACGGCGAGCACGGCGTCGCGCACCACCCCGTCCTCCGACTCGGGCACACACCTCAGGTCGACGAGGCAGCGCCCACGCTCGACCCGCGCGAGGACGGCGGGGTCCCGCGTGCGGAGCGCCGCGGCATACCCCTCGGGGAGGGCGACCGCCCACCCAGGCAGCTCGACACCAGGCGCCCCGCCGCCGCCGACGCGGCCGATGCTCTCCACCACCTCGGCGGACAGGCCTTGTGTCACAAGGGATTCCGCGAGGGTGCGGGTGCGCGGCTCCAGCTCGGCGGCCGTCAGTCGACGCATCCGCGTGACGGGAGGAGTGGGCCCGGTCAGCGTCGCCTCGAGCGCGGCGAGGGTGAGCTTGTCGATGCGCAGGGCCCGGGCCAGCGGGTGGCGCCGCAGCCGCTCGACGATGTCGGCGCGGCCCAGGACGATGCCGGCCTGCGGTCCGCCCAGGAGCTTGTCTCCGCTGGCGGTCACGATCGCGGCACCGGCGGCCAGCGCCGTCGCGGCATCCGGCTCGTCGGGCAGCAGCGGATCGGGCCGCAGCAGCCCGGACCCGATGTCGACGACGACGGGAGGCCCCAGCTCGGCCAGCTGCTCGACCGTGGCCGCAGAGGTGAATCCGACGACCTCGAAGTTGCTCGGGTGCACCTTGAGGATGCACCCGGTGTCCGGCCCGACGGCCGCCGCATAGTCCGCGGCGCGCGTCCGGTTGGTCGTGCCGACCTCACGCAGCCGCGCACCCGTCGACGAGGCCAGCTCGGGGATGCGGAAGCCGTCGCCGATCTCGACCATCTCACCGCGCGAGACCACGATCTCGCGTCCGGCGGCCAGCGCGGTCGCCGCCAGCGCCACGGCTGCGGCTCCGTTGTTGACGACCAGCGCGGCCTCGGCGCCCGTCGCCTCCACGAGCGCCTCGAGCACCGCCCCACCACGTCGGCCGCGCTGTCCGGTGGCCAGGTCGAGCTCGAGATCGGTCGTCCCGGCCGCGGCGACCGCCGCCTCGATCGCGGCCTCCGACAAGGGAGCCCGCCCGATGTTGGTGTGCACGACCACGCCGGTGGCGTTGATGACGCGGCGCAGGGAGGTGGTGCTGCGCGGCATGCGCCGCTTGGCCTCGGTGAGCACCGCGGAAGGGTCGAGCTCACCCCGGCGCGCCGCGGCCTGGCACTCGGTGACGACCTGCTTGACCCGAGCCGCACCGAGGCGCTCGGCGGCCGCGGCGATGTCGGGATCGGCGAGCAGGACATGGGTCGCGGGGATGCGGCGGCGCGCCTCGTCGCTCAACGGACACCCTCCTCGCGGTCGGCGGTGGCGGAGGCGGACGGGAATCGAACCCGCCAGACCGAGATGCTCGGTCTCACCGGTTTTGAAGACCGGGGGGCCCACCAGGACCCAGACGCCTCCGTGGGTCGTCACTCTAGCCACCGGGCCTGCGTGGCAGGGTTGACCCCCATGGAGCCGATCCGTCTGACCCAGACCGCAGCCGGCGGGGGATGCGCCTGCAAGATCCCGCCGGGCGAGCTCGACCACCTCGTCGCCGATCTCACCCACGACGCGTGGCCCGACCTCGTCGTCGGGCTCGAGCACCGCGACGACGCGGCTGTCGTGCGCACGGGCCGGGACGACCAGGTCGTGATCTCGACGGCCGACTTCTTCACCCCCGTCGTCGACGACCCCTATGACTGGGGGCGCATCGCGGCGACCAACGCGCTCAGCGATGTCTATGCGATGGGCGGGCGGCCGATCCTCGCCATCAACCTCCTCGGCTGGCCCCGCGAGCAGCTCCCGATGGACCTCGCCACCGCGGCGCTCCTGGGCGGCCTGGACGTATGCCGTGCAGCCGGCGTCCCGCTCGCCGGTGGCCACAGCATCACCTCGCCCGAGCCCATCTATGGCCTCGCGGTCACAGGCGAGGGCCGCGAGTCGGCGCTGCTGCGCAACGATGCGGCGAAGGCCGGCCTGCCGATCACGCTCACCAAGCCGCTCGGGCTCGGCATCCTCAACAACCGCCACAAGTCGACCGGCGAGGTCTTCCCCGAGGCGATCGCCACGATGACCACGCTCAACCGGGAGGCCTCCGAGGCGGCGCTGGCGGCAGGCATCCGTGCGGCGACCGATGTGACGGGCTTCGGGCTGCTCGGCCACCTCGTCGAGATGGCCCGTGCCTCCGGTGTCACGGCCGAGATCGAGGCCGCGGCCGTCCCCTACCTCGACGGGGCCCGCCAGTCGCTGGCCGACGGCTTCGTCCCCGGCGGGAGCCGCCGCAACCTCGACTGGGCCCGCCCGCACGTCGACTCCGAGGTCGGCGAGGAGGAGCTGATCCTCATCGCCGACGCCCAGACCTCCGGCGGGCTGCTGCTCGCCGGCGAGATCCCCGGCGGGACGGTCATCGGGCGGTTCGTGCCGCAGGGCCAGTCCCTGGTGACCATCCGGGCCTGACCCGGGCCACGCGGCATACCGGGCGGACGCAACGCCTGCCGGACAGTTGACCTGTCACAACTCATGCCCAAAACGGGCCGGGAAGGCTCGAGTTGTCACAACTCAACGGGTGGGGGGAGTCTCAGGTGGGCCAGGCCCCGCCGGGCTGGGTGGCGCCGCGGCCCTGGGCGGCGGCGCGGTCGGCGCGGGCACGCTGTGGCTGTATCGTCCAGCGGGGGTCCTCAGCCGACTCCATGCCGGCCTCGAAGACCGCGAACCGCGTGCACACCGACCCGGCGACCAGGGCCAGCCCGCTCAGTGCGCCAGCGACCCGGCTGCGCCGGGCGAGCAGGCTCCCGATGCCGCCGGCGGCGGTCAGCACCCGGGCGGCGGTGTGCAGCCGCCTGGCCTTGCCGTGGTGCAGCGGCTCGCCCATCTCGCCGAGTCGCCGCGTGAGGAGGGCGTCGGCCGTCAGGTCGGAGGCGGCGGCCAGCGCGGCGACGGCACGCACCGGCCCCGTCTCGGCGGGAGGCGTCGTCACCATCGCCGCCCCCGCGCCCGCCCCGAGGGCCGAGGAGACAAAGACGAAGGGCAGCTCGCGATAGCTCTCGTGCCAGAGCGGCGTCGCCGTGTCCGACAGCAGCACAGCGGTGTATGCCGCGAGGGGCGGTGCGAAGAACGCCGACCCTGCGCTCGCTAGCGGGTCCGCGACGACCAGGGCCTTTGCCGCGCGACTCCCCTCGGGGAGCATCGGTGCGACGACCTCGGCGATGGCCGCGGCCCCGGTGAAGGACCCGAAGCCGGCAAGGATCCACGAGCCCACCGACATCGGCGAGGTGAGTTTGACGGTGCGCATCATGTTGAGCGACCGCTCCGGTCGGCCCAGGTCCTTGACGAGGGCGACGCTGCCGAGGCCGATCGCACCGAGCGCGGTGGCTCTGGCGTTGCGGCGCAGCAGCCGCAGGCCGGCCAGGTGGGCGCCTGCCGCGACGACACCCGAGCCTCCGGCGAGCCCGCCCAGGAAGATGTAGGCGGGGATCTCGTGCCCCCACGGCGCGGGGTGCACCACATTGCGGCCGTAGTAGGAGGTGAACTCCACCGGTGGCACCGTCGCCGACCTGTCCTGCCGTGGGCTCATTGGAGTGCCTCCATGTCAGGCGAATAGTGGTGCGTGGCAATGGCCCTCATCCGTATCGCCGCCAGGCCTCGAAGACCGCCGCGGCCGCTCCGATCATCGCCGTGCCTGCCATGCCGGCCATCCGGAACATGTCGGGCAGGTCGGCAGTCGTCACGACCGGGTCGGGCGGCAGGCCATATACCTCGGGCTCGTCGAGCAGGAGGAAGATCGAGCCCGTGCCACCCACGCCGTCATCGGGGTTGGCGCCATAGAGCCGGGCCTCGGTGCGCCCCTCGGCGTGCAACTCGGCGAGCCGGGCGCGGGCCTTGGCGACCATCTCGTCGTGGTCGCCATAGCTGATGCTGGTCGTCGGGCAGGTCTGGGCGCAGGCGGGTGTCTGGCCCACCGAGATGCGGTCGTAGCAGAGCGTGCACTTCTGTGCGACACCGCCGTTGGGCACCTCCTGCTCCTGCCCGCCGATCTCGACGATGCCCTTGTCGCGCCGCTCGATGACGCCGAAGGGGCAGGCCGCCACGCAGTATCCGCAGCCATTGCACACATCGGCCTGCACGACCACGGTGCCGAACTCGGTGCGGAAGAGCGCGCCCGTCGGGCACACGTCGAGGCATGCGGCGTGGGTGCAGTGCTTGCAGACGTCGGAGCTCATCAGCCAGCGCACCGGCGGGAGGTATGCCGCATCCGCGCCGTCCGCTGTCGCCTCACCCTGCGACGACCCAGGGGCGGCGCCCGCCGGAGAGCCGGACCCGCTGGGAGGGCCAGCCGCATCGACCGGCCGTAGCGTCGGCATACCGAGATCCACTGCGCGAGAGGCGTTCTCGGCACCTGAGGCGCGGGCACTGCGGATCTGGTCAGCGTCCTGCTCGACAAAGGCAACATGCCGCCAGGTGTTGGCGCCGAGGTGACCGGAGTTGTCATAGGAGTTGCCGGATGTGGGGTTGACGCCCTCGCCGAGGCCTCGCTTGGGGACCTGGTTCCACTCCTTGCAGGCGACCTCGCAGGCCTTGCAGCCGATGCAGATGGAGGTGTCGGTGAAGAAGCCCTTGCGCTTGGGCGCGCTCTCCCACCCCGCGTCGCGGGCCGGATTGGTCGCTCCCTCGAGCTGCTGGCGCCAGAAGCCCATCTCATCCCTCCTCGGCGGACGGGACGGTGCCCAGGGCCGCGTTGCCGGTGTCGGTGCCGAGTCCGGCCCGCCGCTGGTAGTCCTCGACCAGGGCGACCCGCGCGGCGCCGCGCGGGCGACGCCCCGGGCGGATGTCGCAGGAGGCCACCTTGGCGTTCTGGATCTGGGTGTTGGGGTCGAGCACGAGCCCGATCAGGTCATTGGCGGAGTCGCCGGTGACGACGGCGGCCTCGCCGGACCCCCAGTGATAGGGCAGCCCGATCTGGTGGACGGTCTGCCCGCCGACGCGCAGCGGTGTCATGCGCTCGGTCACCATCACCCGCGCCTCGATCGCCGCCCGTGGCGAGACGATCGTGGCGTAGTCGCCGTGGACGAGACCACGCTCGGCAGCGAGCTCGGGGGAGACCTCGCAGAACATCTCCGGCTGGAGCTCCGATAGATAGGGCAGCCACCGGCTCATGCCACCCGCGGTGTGATGCTCGGTCAGCCGATAGGTCGTGAAGACAAAGGGATACACGTCGGCGCCGGGCTGCCCGCCCGAGGGCGCGAGCAGGTTGTCGCGGCGCGGGAAGGTCACGCGGGCGGGATTGGCCTGCTGGCGATAGAGCGGGTTGGCCACCGGCGACTCCGGCCCCTCGTAGTGCGTCGGCAGCGGGCCGTCGACGACACCGCGGGGCGCGAACAGCCAGCCCTTGCCATCGGCCTGCATGACGAAGGGATCGATGCCGTCGAGCCCCTCCGGCCCGCCGGTGCCGGCGGGCGCGCGATAGTCCGGCGCCTTGTCGACGACGAAGTCGGGCACGTCCTCGCCGGTCCACTCGCCGGCGTCCGCGTCCCACCAGACCAGCCGCTTGCGCTCACTCCACGGCTGCCCGTCGGGATCGGCCGACGCGCGGTTGTAGAGGATGCGCCGGTTGGCCGGCCAGGCCCAGCCCCACTCGGGGGCCAGCTCGTCCTGCTCCTGGCCGGGGACGCGGTCCCGCGCGTGGTTGACCCCGTCGGCATACACGCCGCAGTAGATCCAGCAGCCGCCGTCGGTGCTCCCGTCCGCGCGCATCTGGGTGTATGCCGTGAGGGGCCGCCCGGCGTCCGGCCCGGTCAGGTGCCGACCGTTGATCTCGGCAAGCACGGCCTCCGGGTCGACCTCGCCGTCGCCGTCGAGCGGGTAGTCCCAGGTGAGGTCGAGCAGCGGGCGGTCGCGCGGGTCGCCGGAGTCGGCGACCCGCTGGCGGATCTTGCGGCCGAGCGTCCAGAAGAACTGGAGCTCGCTCTCGGCGTCGCCCGGCGGCGGCACGGCCTTGTCGCGCCACTGGAGCAGCCGCTGGGTCTGGGTGAAGGAGCCGGCCTTCTCGGTGTGGTTGGCGGCGGGGAGGAAGAAGACCTCGGTGGGGATCTGCTCGGTCACGAGCTCGCCCGACTCGATCTCGGGGGAGTCCTGCCAGAAGGTCGCGGTCTCGATCATCTGGAAGTCGCGCACGACGAGCCACTTGAGGTGGGCGAGGGCCTTGCGCTGGATGCGTCCGTGGGCCGAGCCGACGGCCGGGTTCTGCCCGACGACGAAATAGCCGGCGACCTCGTCCTCGAGCATCGACAGGGTCGTCTGATAGGTGCCGTGCGCGCCGGTCATCTTGGGCAGATAGTCGAAGCACCAGTCGTTCTCGCGCGTGGCCGCGTCGCCCCACCACGCCTTGAGCAGGCTGACGGTGTAGGCGTCGGCATCGGCGGCGAAGCCCTTCTGGGCCTTGGACGCCTTGGAGTCCAGATACTCCTCGAAGGTGTCGTCCTCGCCGGCGTTGGGCATCGGGAGGTAGCCGGGGAGCAGGTTGTAGAGGGTGGGGATGTCGGTCGAGCCCTGGATCGAGGCGTGCCCGCGCAGCGCCATGATGCCGCCACCGGGGCGGCCCATGTTGCCGAGCAGCAGCTGGAGGATCGAGCCGGCGCGGATCACCTGGGCGCCGTCGGAGTGCTGGGTCCAGCCGACGGCATAGCAGTATGCCGTGGTGCGCTCGCGCCCGGAGTTGCGCGTCACCTGCTCGGCCAGCCAGGCGAAGTCGGACTGCGAGATGCCACAGACCTCCTCGACCATCTCGGGGGTGTAGCGCGCGTAGTGGCGGCGCAGCACGTTGATCACGCAGCGGGGGTCCTGGAGGGTCTCGTCGCGCAGTGCCTCGGCGTGCTCGAGGGCCGCTCCGCCGGAGCCGTGGGTCTCGGGCACGGCGGCGTCGCTTGCCTCGTCGCCCTCCTCGTGGGTCTCGGAAGGCGAGCCGACATCGCCGTCGTCCCTCGCGGCATACGCCCAGCTGTCGAGGTCATAGGACGAGGTCTCGCCGTCGAAGCCGCTGAAGACGCCGTCGAGGTCCTCGGTGTCGTGGAAGTCCTCGCGCACCAGCGTGGCCGCATTGGTGTAGGCGAGCACATAGTCCCTGAACCACAGGTCGTTGCTGAGGACATGGTTGATGAGCGCGCCGAGGAGGGCGATGTCGCTGCCGACCCGGATGGGGATGTGGCGGTCGGCGACGGCGGAGGTGCGCGTGAAGCGCGGGTCGACGTGGATCACGGTGGCACCGCGCCGTTTTGCCTCCTCGACCCACTGGAAGCCGACCGGGTGGCACTCGGCCATGTTGGAGCCCTGGATGACGATGCAGTCAGCGTTGGCAAGGTCCTGGAGTGACTGGGTGGCGCCGCCGCGCCCGAAGGAAGCCCCCAGACCGGGGACTGTGGCGGAGTGTCAAATACGCGCCTGGTTCTCGATCTGGATCGCACCGGCAGCGGTGAAGAGCTTCTTGATGAGGTAGTTCTCCTCGTTGTCGAGGGTCGCCCCTCCGAGGAACGCGATGCCCATCGTGCGGCGCAGGTCGGTGTGCCCCTCCTCGTCCTGCTCCTGCCAGTAGTCCCGGCGGGCCTGTACGAAGCGGTCGGCGATCATGTCCGTCGCCGTCTCGAGGTCGAGGTCCTCCCACTGCGTGCCATAGGGGCGGCGGTAGCGGACGGTGGTGACCCGGCCCGCCACGTTGACAAGCTGCTCGCTGGCAGATCCCTTGGGGCACAGTCGTCCCCGGCTGATCGGGGAGTCGGGGTTGCCCTCGATCTGGACGACCCTGTCATCCTTGACGAAGATCCGCTGACCGCAGCCCACCGCGCAATAGGGGCAGACGCTGTCGACGACCCGGTCGGCCGTGACCGTGCGCGGCTGCGCCTCGCGGGTGGTGGGGCTGGTGACCGCCGGGCCGCGCCCGAGGAAATCGCCCTCGCGCGCCTGGCGCAGCACGGGCCACTGGAGCATGGTGCGGCCGGCCCTGCCGACCGACCTGCCCGACCCTGCTGCCATGGCGCTGCTCCCGTCCTGTCGCTGTCGACTCACCCTATGAGCAGCCCCGCGGATGCACCAGAGTCCCCAGCCCAAGGGGTGGGTGAGGCCGAGTTGCGCGGCGCGCTGAGTGGCGTGAGGTATGCCGTCCGCTTGTGTGCCAGCATCAGGCACCATGCGCACACTGAGCCCGGCATCGCCGTGGGGGCGGGTCATCGTCTGGGCGCTTGTGCTCGCGGTCGTCTCGCTGCTGAGCAACATCACCAGCGTCGCGCAGCTGTCTGGGGAGGCCAATGGTCTGCTCGCCGTGCGCTTCTACGTCAGCAAGCTCGTCAATGCCGGCGCGGTCTGGGCGGGTCTGATGGTGCTGGCAGGTTGGCTGGTGCGTCGTCCCGCCCAGGCCGCGCTGGCGGGGGTGCTCTCCGGTGAGCTGGCGCTGGTCGCCCACTACGGGATCGGTCAGGTGACGGGCATCTATGAGTCGGGGATCTGGGCGAGCAACTTCTACTGGTTCATCGCGCCGCTCCTCTTCGGCGTCCCCCTGGGCCTGATCGGTGCGGCGGCCCGACGACTCGACGTCTGGGGGCTGCTCGCCGGGCTCGTCGTCCCCCTCGGGGCAGTCCTCGAGCCGTGGGTGTCACCGGCACAGGACGGCGGACGACGGCTGACCGAAGCCAGCCGCCGCCCGTCCCCCTCCATCGCCTCACTTGAGTGAGACGTCCACGCCCCCGGAGAACATCGAGTCGTGCAGCTCGATCGAGGCCGGGGTGCTGCCTGTCGGCATGTCATAGACCAGGACGCCCTTGAGCGTGTTGCCCGGGTTGATCTCCTGGAGCCAGATGTCGTTGTTGTCGAGCATGATCGCGGCGGCGGAGTTGGGGGAGAACTCGCGGCCCTGCGCGTCGGTCACCTTCTGGTTGCTGTCGTACATCGTCTGCGGTTCGTTGCCGACATTGCTGATCGTCACGTGGACGAGCTGGAAGGTCCCCTGGGCCTTCTCGCCAAAGGACGAGTCGCCGATCTGGGTGCCACCGGACTCGACCTTGGTCACGGTGAACTCGAACTTGCCGTCCCGCACCTTCGTGCCGATGCCTGCGGACTTCTCCGCCGACTGGGCCGACTTCGCAGGTGCCGCAGTGGACTTCGCGGCCGATGCCTTGGCGGGCGAGGATGCCTTGGCGCTCGCGGCGGGGCTGGCCTCGGTGGAGGCCGCGTCGGTCGCGGCACCGTCGCCGCCGCCCATCGCCGAGCCGATGCCGCCGAGGAGGAAGAGGGCGAGCAGGCCGGTGAGGATCTTGTGCCGGGCGAACCAGCTCTTCTGCTTGGGTGCCGGCGCCGGCGGTGCGGGCGGGTTGGTCGGCTGCCACTGCTGGGGCTGGCCCTGCCACTGGGGGGCGGGCTGCTGGGGCTGGTTGGGGCCGGAGGGGGTGCTCATGGGGGAATCTCCTTGTCGTGAGCCGCTGTTGGCGGTGGGCGGTCTGCCTGAGACCAACTCCATCGCGCGGCATACCCCTGGGTCTCCACACGATCGGCCGCACCTGCCCAGCCGATTGGGGGAGATCCGGTATGCCGTGCCCAGCCGATCGGGGGAGGCCGGCTGTCGGCGCCAGCGGATACGGTCAGACCGTGACCACCGGACCCGCCTACGCACCACCGCAGCCCGCCACAGGCGGCGCGCGCTGGAAGCGGTGGCTGCGCTCGGCCCAGGGCCGCACGTGGTTGCTCTACTTCCCGATCTGTCTGGTGACCTCGGTCCTGGCGATCAGCTCGTGGGACGTCCGCGGTGGCGCGACCCCCAATGCGCCCGCGAGCAGCCTGGCCCTGCTCATCTGGCTCGTCGGCCTCGGCGCAGCAGCGTCCCTGGCCTATCGCCGGCGCTTCCCCGAGATCGTCTCGATCGTCACCAGCCTGGTCGCCCTGCTGCTCCCGCTCGACCCGGTGCCGGCGCTCATCGCGTTTGGCTCGGCGACGGTCCGCCGGCTCGACCGGGTCACGGCCGCGCTGGCCGCGCTGCTCTTCGCCGCAACGACCGCCTCGACCTGGCGCGACAGCCGGGGCACGTCGACGGCTGCGTCCTTCTGGCAGATGCTCCGAGCCGAGGAGGGCGCGACCGGCCTAGAGCCGCTGGCGCTGTGGGTGGTGCTGGCGATCTCGTCGGCCCTGGTGGCGGTGACCTTCGGGATCGCCATGCTCATCCGCGACCGGGTGCAGACGAGTGCGAGGCAGGAGTCCGACGCGGCCCAGCAGGTCGTCGTCGACTCGCTCAGCGACGAGGTCGCCCGACAGGCCGAGCGCGAGCGGATCGCCCGCGAGGTGCACGACGCACTGGGGCACCGGCTCTCCATGCTCTCGCTCCATGCAGGCGCGCTCGAGATGACCGCTGGCGAGGACCCGCGGCTCGCCCAGTCCGCGGCCCTCGTGCGGGCCAACGCGCAGCAGTCGATGGCCGACCTGCGCCACCTGCTCGCGACCCTCCAGACACCCGATGCCCCCGACGTCGCCACGGCCGTCCCGACACTGCGTGACGTCGCCGCGCTCGTCGACGAGACGCTCGCCACCGGGGTCACGGTCGTCTCCACGGTCCAGCTCGAGTCGGTCGAGCGGCTCGACCTCCAGACCTCCCGCAGCGCCTACCGGCTGACCCAGGAGCTGCTGACCAACGCGCGCAAGCACGCCCCCGGCCTCGGTGTGCGCGTGCTCGTGCGTGCGACGCCCGGCTCCGGTGTCGACATCGAGCTGGCCAACCGCGTGCCGGCCGGCGGCGGGGCCACGGTCCGCCCGGGTCGCGGCCTGACCGGTGCCCAGACGCGCGTCGAGCAGCTCGGCGGCGAGTGGCGCTGCTGGGTCGACGACGACGGTGTCTTCCGTGCGGCCGCCCACCTGCCGTGGGTGTGGGCCGAGGCGAGCGGACCCGCCGACGCGGCCACCACAGGCCCGGCCGCCACTCACACAGCCACCACTCGCACAGCCACCACGAACGCCACCACCACTGACAGCGAGGTCTCACCGTGATCCGGGTCCTGATCGTCGACGACGACCCGCTGGTGTGCAGCGGGCTCCGGGGCATCCTCGGCAGCGCCGACGACATCGAGGTCGTGGCCGATGTCAGTGATGGCGACCAGGTCGTCGAGGCCGTCCACCGCCACCACCCCGACGTGGTGCTGATGGACATCCGGATGGCCCGCCAGGACGGCATCGCCGCGACCGCCGAGCTCCAGCGCCTCGCCGAGCCGCCGCGCGTGATCGTGCTGACGACCTTCGACCTCGACGACGTCCTGCTCCGGGCGCTGGGTGCCGGGGCAGCGGGCTTCCTGCTCAAGACGAGCTCGCCGCTGGAGATCATCTCCTCGGTCCGCAATGTCGCAGCGGGCGAGGGCGCCCTGTCCTCCCGCAGCGCCCGACAGGTCGTCGAGCACCTGCGCAACGACCCGGCCCGAGACCTGCGCGAGTCTGCTGCTGCCCTCGTCGCCACCCTGACCGAGCGCGAGCGCGACATCGTGCGCCTCGTCGCCCAGGGCAAGTCCACTCCCCAGATCGCGGCCGAGCTCTTCCTCGGCGAGGCGACCGTCAAGAGCCACCTGTCCCACGCGCAGGCCAAACTCGGCGCGTCCTCCCGCGTCGAGGTCGGCATCCTCGCCGACCGCGCCGGCCTGCGCTAACCCCCGCGACACTGATCGTGCGCACCTGGAGGGGCCATCACCCCCGCGACTGCGCACGGTCCTGACCAGGGCCCGGGGGGATAATGCTGACGACCCGAGTCGACGCGCGGAGAAGGCCATGCCCGAGCACACGCCACCCCAGCCCCACCCCGACCGGCTGACCGACTTCGCCGGCCACCCCGTCGTCGTCGGCGTCGTCCCCGGCCAGCCCCCGCTCGTCGCCCTCACCGCCGCCTCCCTGGCCCGGGCGACCGGCGCGCCAGCGGTCTGCTTCGCCTATGTCGACGCGACCCGCTTCACCGAGGAGGAGCTACCCGACGGCTCGGTCCGCCACGTCCCGCTCAGCCCCGATGACGCCGACGATTCCTGGCGCGACACCCAGCACCTGCTCGAGCAGCAGGTCGCCGAGGCCATGGCCGGACAGGACCTGCCCTGGGAGTTCCGCTATCTCGCGGGACGCACCGACCGGGCGCTGACCCACCTGGCGCGGGCGGTCGACGCCGCGGCATTCGTCATCGGCACCCACGTCTCCCGGCAGCGCCGCGTCCCCGACTTCGTGCACCGCTCGGTCGCCGTGCAGCTCTCCCACCGACAGCACCGGCCCGTCCTCGTCGTGCCCCTCGAGGTCGTCGACTGGAAGGGCCAGGCCCCGTGGGAGTGACCGGCGGCCGGGCGCCCGGGGCGACCGCGCGGCATACCCCTCCTGCTCATCACGACCCGCGACTGCTGCTCCTCGTCTTTGTCGGCGGGACGCTCGGGACCGCTGTCCGCGCCGCGCTGGGCCATGCCTTCCCGGCTGGTGCGGACGACTGGCCGTGGGTGACCTTCGCCATCAACATCACCGGCGCCTTCCTGCTCGGACTGCTGCTCGAGACCCTCGCTCGACGCGGCCCCGACTCGGGCTGGCGGCGTCAGGTGCGGCTCGGCGCGGGCACCGGGTTCCTTAGCGGCTACACGACCTACAGCACGTTTGCCGTCGAGACCGCCCGTCTCACAACGTTTCTCGCCATGGGGTATGCCGTGAGCTCGGTTGTCCTCGGCTGTCTCGCCGCCGCGGCGGGCTATGTCATCGCGCGTCGTCGCCCGAGCGCGCCAGTCCCGGAGCTGGGTGCATGACCCTGCTGCTCGTGTCTCTCGCTGGCGGCCTCGGCGCGGTGGCCCGCTTCGTGGTCGATGCCCTCGTCAACCGCCGGCTCCGCCTCGGCGCGCTCCCACTCGGGACCCTGACCGTCAACATCACCGGGTCCTTCATCCTCGGGCTGCTCACAGGAATCGCATTGGGCCACAGCGGTTTTCCCGCCGAGACCAAGGCTGTGGTCGGCACGGGTTTCTGCGGTGGCTTCACGACCTTCAGCACCGCCTCGCTCGAGGTAGTGCGGCTCTGGGACACCGAGGGCGGCGGCCGCGCCACGGCATACCTGCTCGCGATGGTGGGCGGCTCTGTGCTGGCCGCGATCGTGGGGCTGTGGGTCGCCACCGGGATCTGAGTCCGAGGGCTGGACGGCAGAGCCGGGTTCCGGCGTTCGGCGGGCGTCGACCCCACACCCGCGCATACGGTGAACGAGCAACGAGCCGCCCGCGCCAAGGAGCCAACCGTCATGAGCCAGTACCCGCAGGACCACGTGCCCCAGGCCGCGCCACAGGTGGGCGTCCCCGCAGCTGGCCAACAGCTATCGCGTGAGCGTCAACGGCGTCGAGCAGGGGCCCTTCCCGCTCGAGCACGTGCGGGCGATGGTCCGCGCCGGCCAGCTCAGCCCGACCGATGGCGTCAGCTATGCCGGGCAGGCGTGGGTGCCGGCCGTCAACGCCCCGGGTGTCTTCTCCGACAAGAGCTATGACGCGGCGATCCTCATCTCCTTCTTCCTCGGCGGACTCGGGATCGACCGCTTCTATCTCGGCTATGTCGGCCTGGGCATCGCCAAACTCTTCCTGTCCTGGGTCACGCTCGGCATCTGGCCGCTCGTCGACTTCATCCTCATCGTGCTGCGCAAGGTCCCGGACGCCCAGGGCCGCCCGCTGCGCTGACCCGCCCACCGCTCCGGCCCAGGAGGGGTGCCCGGACAGGGCCTCCCTGGAGGCGGCGACACGGCATACCGTCGAGGGACCCAAGCAGGGAGGTCCCATGAGCCACGGCCGCGTCACCGGCGCACTCGCCCCGCTCTGGATGCTGTTGGCCGGCACGGCCTGCGCCTCGACCGTGGACAACGGGGCCGGCAGCACCGGCACCCAGACCGTCCAGTCCGCCTCGCCCAGCGAGAGCACCGCGCCCACGCAGACAGCCGGGACGTCCGCACCGTCCGCCACGACAGGAGCCGAGATGACCGAGCTCACCCTGACCATCGGCGGGCGCACCATCCCGATCGAGCTCGACGACAGCGCGACCGCCCGCGACCTCGCCGCGTGGCTGCCGCTGAGCCTGACCTTCAGTGATTTCGGGGGGCAGGAGAAGACCGCCACTCTTCCCGCGGCACCGACGATGGACGGCGTCCCGGCGGGCGCGGACCCGACGGCAGACGAGATCGGCTACTACGCGCCCAATCGCGTGCTTGTCCTCTACTACGAGGACATCGGCTACTTCGACGGGATCGTGCGGCTCGGTCGGATGTCGGCCGAGGACATGCGCTTCGTCCGGGAGGAGCCCGACGGCTTCGTCGCCGAGTTGGCCACGGGATAGTCGTCCGCGATCGCCGGCTGCCTGTCCGCTACGCCCCGGCTTGCTCGAGCTCGACGCCGGTGTGCTCCGCGAGTGCGGCGAGGAGACGATCCTGTATGCCGTGGTCGGTCGCCTCGGGATGCGGGTCCTGCCGACGCTGGTGATGCCAGTAGCCACCCGTCGTCCGGGCCTCGGCGTCGTCGCTCGTGGCCAGCCAGATCTGGGTGACCCGGCCGAGGCGCAGGTCGTCGGGTGCGCTGGGCCCGCCCATCCGAGTCGGCACCCAGCCGGGGTCCACGGCATTGGTCATGACGACCGGCCACAGGCGGGCGACCGCGAGGGTGAGGGCGGTGACGAGCAGTTTGCTGTCGGAATAGCTGGCGCTCTCTCGCGACCCGGTCCAGTCGAGACCGTCGAGTCGGGCGTGCCCCCCGCGGTGCATCCCGCTGCTGAGATGGACCAGGCGCTCCGGTCGGGGGAGTAGCGCCGTGAGGAGATAGGGCGCGACGACGTTGACCGGCAGCAGCGCCGCCCCCTCATAGACGCCGGCGTTGTGGATCACCGCATCGCATGGGCCGATCTCGCGCACCTGCTCCGCGAGCGCCCGGGTCTGGTCGAGGTCGCCGAGGTCGCCGACGACCGCGAGGGCGCCCTGGGTGACGAGGTCGTCGAGGCCGTGCCGGGTGTCCTCGTTGCGGGCGTGCACGATCACCCGGTGCCCCTCGTCGAGGAGCTCCTCGGCCGCCCCGCTTCCCAGTCCCTGGGTCGATCCGGTCACCAGAACCGTTGCCATGCAGTCCTCCTGGGCTCAGTGGGTCGGGGCGGTGGTGTCGGTGGCGGCCCACGACGCCAGCAGCCGCAGCCGCTCGGCCGACGTCGAGGCCGGCTCGGCGGTATAGGCCGTCACGCTCAGGCCGGGGTCCGAGCGCAGGTCCTTTACCTCATAGGTCAGGTCGAGGTCGCCGACCACGTGAGGGGTGAAGCGCTTGGTCCCGCTCGAGTGGATCCGCACATTGTGGGCTGCCCACCGGGTGCGGAAGTCCTCACTGCGAGTGGACAATTCGCCGATCAGGTCGTGCAGCTCCCGGTCGTGCGGCTCCTGTCCGGCGTGGGTGCGCAGCATCGCGACATTGGTGCTGGCCGCGAGATCCCAGCCGGGATAGAAGCGCTCGGAGGCCTCGTCGAGGAAGATGAAGCGCGCGAAGTTGGGCACCTGTCCCCGGACTGCGGCACCGGCATACACCTCGTCGTGCAGGGCCCGGCCCAGGGCGTTGCTGGCCAGAAGGTCGGTGCGCCCGTTGGCGACGAATGCCGCGCTCTCGGTCATGCCGTCGAGCAGCCACTGGAGCGTCGGGCTCGGCTGCCACCGCCTGGGTGTGCGCCGACGGCGGCCCGATCCCTCCGCGGCCCTGGCCAGATCGAGGAGGTGGGCCCGCTCGGCCTCGTCGAGCCGCAGCGCGCGGGCGAGTGCCTCCAGCACGCTGGGTGAGGCGCCGGCGATCGCGCCGCGCTCGAGCCGCGAGTAGTACTCCACGCTCACCCCCGCGAGGGCGGCCACCTCGCCGCGCCGCAGCCCGGGCACCCGTCGGGTGCCTGTCGTGGGGATCCCCACCTGGTCAGGTGTCACTCTCGCGCGCCGGGTCTGGAGGAACTCGCACACTTCGCTCCGGTTGTCCACCTCACGAGGCTACGACGAGGGCGTATGCCGTGGGAGGCTCTGCGAGGGCGCCCCACGGGTGCGAGACTGCCGACGTGGACGACACCTTCCTTGCCCGGGCCACCGTCGACGACGCCGTGTTCGAGCTGCGGCCCGACTACCGCGCCCTCCTGCTCACGGTCGAGGGCATCACGCCCGGCCCGACCGACGAGGCGAGCGAGACGCTGCTTGCCACGGCCGAGACCGCGGCGCGCGCCGCCCTGGCCGAGACGGCCGTCGAGGACCTCCCCCACGTCGCCGCCTGGCGGGAGGCCTATCGCGCCTTCGGGTCCAAGCCGCAGCGCACCCGCAACAGCCTCGAGGCGCTCCTGCGGCGGGCCGACGCAGGCCTGCCCCGCGTCAACCGGCTCACCGATGTCTACAACGCGCTGTCCGTGCTGCACCAGATCCCGCTCGGCGGGGAGGACCTGGCCGGGTATGCCGGTCCGCCCCGGCTCGTGCGGGCCACCGGCGACGAGCCCTTTGACACCACGGCAAGCGGCGAGGACGTCGTCGAGCACCCGGATGCCGGCGAGGTGGTCTGGGCCGACGATGCCGGGGTGACCTGCCGACGCTGGAACTGGCGGCAGTGCCGGCGCACCCAGCTGCGCGACGACACGACCTCCGCGCTCTTCATCCTCGATGCGCTGGACCCCTTCACCGACGACGAGCTCCACGCTGTCGCAGACGAGCTCGTCAGCCACCTGGGCTCGCTCGGCCCGGGCCTGCGCTCGTATCGACGTCTCCTGGCACCGTGACCGAGGCGTCCGCCTATGTGGCGCTCGGTGACTCGTATGCCGCGGGCGTCGGCGGCGGGCCGCGCGTGAGCGAGTGCTGGCGGGCCGATGCCGGATATCCGGTCCTGCTCGCCCGCACCCTCGGACTCGACCTCGCCTATCAGGCCTGTCTCGGCGCGACCGTCGCGGACGTCGAGCGCCACCAGCTTGGGGCGCTGTCCGATGCGACGCCACTGGTCTCGATCACGTTGGGCGGCAACGACATCGGCTTCGCGCCGGTCCTCATCTCGGCCGCGGAGCCGGCCTGGATGTCCGACAGTGAGACCGTGATCGACGCGGCCCTGGTCACTCTCCGCACCGAGCTGCCCACCCGCCTCAGAGGCGTGTATGCCGTGGTGCGTGATCGGGCTCCGCAGGCGGAGATCGTCGTCACCACCTATCCCCGTCTCTTCAACGGCGAGGACTGCCAGCTGGCGACCTTCTTCTCCGACCACGAGATGTCGCGGCTCAACGCCGCGGCCGACGAGCTTGCGGCTGTCATCGCCCAGGCCGCCGCGACGGTCGGTGCCACCACCGTCGACGTGGTCGATTCCTTTGTCGGGCATGCCGTCTGCGACGAGGTCGAGTGGGTCAACGGCGTCGCTTGGCCGCTGGAGGGGTCCTTCCACCCCAGCGCAGCCGGGCACGCGGCATACGCCCGGCTCGTCTCGGAGGCGGTCACCGTGCCGCCCTCGGCGACCGCCCGGGATCCGCGCATCACGCACGGCCCGGAGGTCCCCGGCAGCGCCCCGACCTTCCGCCTGCCCGACCTGCTCTCACCCCGCAGCCTCGAGGGAGCCCACGCCCATGGACTCGACCCCGACGAGGTCGCGGCCCTCGCCGCACGCACGCAGTCCGGCGCGCGGACCGACCTCGCGGCATACCAGCGCCTCAGGGAGCTCGATGCGCAGGTCAGGGCCGCTGTGACAGGCTGAAGACCCACCGACGCGAAGGAGAGCCGGCCCATGAGCGACGTGACCGTGACCAAGAACGAGGCCGAGAGCCGCTACGAGGCCCACATCGACGGGCAGCGGGCCGGCATCGCCGAGTACCAGCTGACTGACGAGCTGGTCGTCTTCACCCACACCGAGGTCGACCCGGCCTTTGAGGGCAAGGGTGTCGGCGGGGCGCTCGCCCGCTATGGGCTCGACGACGTCCGCGCCGACGGCAGCCGCAAGGTGATGCCACTCTGCCCGTTCATCAAGGCGTGGATCGCCAAGCACCCCGACTACATCCCGCTCGTCTACGGGGCGGACGAGCAGGCCACCGAGGGCTGAGATGGGCGTCGAGGCCGTCGACGTCGTCGTCATCGGTGCGGGCCCCGCGGGCGAGAACCTCGCGCAGTACGCGACGGAGGACTCGGGCCTCACGGCCGTGCTGGTCGAGCAGGAGCTGGTCGGCGGCGAGTGCTCCTACTACGCCTGCATGCCGAGCAAGGCTCTGCTGCGGCCGATCTCGGTCGCGGCGAGTGCTGCCCATCTCGGCGGCCTGAGCGCGCCCGGTCTCGACCCGGCTGCCCTCCTGGCGCGGCGGGATGAGTGGGTCTCGCACTATGACGACAGTGGCCAGGTGTCGTGGGCCGAGGGCGCCGGGCTGCGCGTGGTCCGCGGGCACGGTCGGATCGTCGGCGAGCGCCGGGTCGCCGTCGAAAGCGATGGAGTGACAACGGTTTTCGAGGCCCGCCACGCGGTTGCCCTTGCCACGGGCAGCGAGCCTGTCGTGCCCGAGACGTATGCCGCCTGCTCACCTTGGTCGTCGCGGGACGCCACCGGGGTCGTGGAGGTTCCCGACCGGCTGGCCATTGTCGGCGGGGGCGTCGTGGCCTGCGAGGCGGCGGTCTGGATGGCCGCCCTGGGCTCGCAGGTCACTCTCCTGGTGCGCGGCGAGAGGTTGCTCGGCCGCTTCGAGCCCTTCGCGGGAGAGGCGGTGCTGACAGCGCTGCGCGACAACGGGATCGACGTCAGGCTAGGCGCCGACGTCACGGCATGCGAGCGCGAGCAGGCCGCCGACACAGGCCTCGGCCGGGTCCACGGCGGCACCGTCACCCTGACGGCCTCCGACGGAGTGGTCGAGGCCGACGAGGTGCTCGTCGCGACAGGGCGTCGGCCCCGGCTGTCCGGGCTGGGTCTCGAGTCGATCGGGCTCGACCCGCAGGCGGCGACCCACGACCCGGGCTCACTGCCGGACTGGCTGGTCCTCGTCGGCGACGCCAGCGGTGAGGCGCCCCTCACCCACTGGGGCAAATACCGCGCGCGGGTGCTGGGCACCCAGATCGCCGCCCGGGCGACCGCTCGCCCTGAGCCCCGCCCTTCCCCCGAGGCGCCCGTGCCGCAGGTCGTCTTCACCGACCCGCAGGTCGCGATGGTGGGGCTGACCGAGGAGGAGGCGCGGGCGGCATGCGCCAATGTCGTTGTGGCACAGGTGCCCTATGGCTCTGCGGCCGGATCGGCGCTGCTGCGCGACGATGTGTCGGGCGCGGCCCAGCTCGTCGTCGACGCCGACTCCCGCCTGGTCGTCGGCGCGACGTTCGTCGGCCCGGAGGCCGGGGAGCAGCTCCACGCGGCGACGATCGCGATCACCGGCCGGGTGCCCGTCCATGTCCTGCGCGACGCCGTGCCCAGCTATCCGACCGTGAGCGAGCTCTGGCTGCGCCTGCTGGAGGACCTGCCCCGCGAGCTCCGCCTCCCACCGACCGAGGAGACCCCGTGACCGTCGAGATCCTGCGCCCGCGCGACGTGCCGCTGGGCGGCCTGCGCGCCATCCACGTGCGTCGCACGCTGCCCCACCGCGACCGGTCCTTCATCGGCGCGTGGTGCTTTGTCGACCACTACGGCCCGACGCAGGTGCGGGCGGGCAACGAGGGCGGCATGGACGTGCCGCCGCACCCGCACACCGGTCTCCAGACGGTGTCGTGGCTCTTCGAGGGCGAGATCGAGCACCGCGACAGCGCCGGCGTGGTCGGCCTTGTCCGACCTGGCGAGATCAACCTGATGACGGCCGGGCACGGCATCTGCCACTCGGAGGTCTCCACCGCGGCCACCAGCGTCCTTCACGGCGTCCAGCTCTGGGTCGCGCTGCCGGAGGGCGCCCGGGAGGCCGCGCGCGGCTTCGAGCACCACGCGCCCGAGGTGGTCGAGCTCCCGGACGGCGCCGGCGAGGCCCGGGTCTTCCTCGGCTCGCTCGCCGATGTCGGCAGCTCGCCGGTGCGGACCTTCACGCCGCTGCTGGGCGCCCAGCTGGACCTCACACCAGGTGCGCGGATCGAGCTGACGGTCGACGCGGCCTACGAGCACGCCGTCCTGGTCGACCGCGGTGAGGTGACGCTGGACGACTCGGTGCTTGCGCCCGGCGACCTCGGCTGTCTCGATCCCGGCCCGGATCGCCTTGTGCTGCAAGCAGGTTCGGAAGATGCCCGGCTGATCCTGCTCGGCGGTAAGCCCTTCGAGGAGGAGATCGTCATGTGGTGGAACTTCGTCGGCCGCTCCCACGACGAGATCGTCGCCTATCGCGAGGCCTGGCAGGCCCACTCCGATCGCTTCGGCACCGTCGAGGGCTATGTCGGCGAGGTCGAGCGCATCCCCGCGCCCGTCCTCCCCGGCGTGCGGCTGCGGCCCCGCAACCGGCGTGGTCGCGCCTAGGCCGGTTGTGACGCCGACCTAGGACTGGTCGCCGGCGTAGCCGAGGCGGTGCGAGACGGCCGCAGCCGCCTTGCGGACAGCGGCGACGAACTCCTCCTGGCTCTCGAGCAGGCGCACCCCGGGGCCACTGACGCTGATCGACGCGACTGCGGTCCCCTCGGCGCCGAAGACCGGGGCGGCGAATGCCGTCAGGCCGTCCTCCAGCTCGTCGACGGTCGCGGCCCACCCCTGCTTGCGGACGAGGGCGATCTCCCGGCGCAGCAGGGGAGCCTGGGTGATGGTGCGCGTTGCGAGATGGGGGAGGGGCGCGCGGCATACCTCCTCGAGCAGGTCCGGGTCCTCCGGCCACGCGAGCAGCGCCTTGCCCACCGCGGTCGCGTGCATCGGGGTGCGCTGGCCCAGCCACGTGTTGGCCTGGAGCTGCGAGGCGGCCGTCAGCTGGTCGACATAGAGAGCGTCGTGGCCCGAGGGCACGGCCAGGTGGATGGCCTCCTCGGTCGCCGCGCTCAGCCGGCGCATCGCCGGGCGGGCGAGCTGGACCAGCTCGAGGCCCTGGTTGGCGCTGCGCGACAGGCGCATCAGGCCGATGCCCAGGCGGTACTTGCCGGTCTCGTCAATCTGCTCGACAAGGTCATGCGCCCGTAGCGTCGCGATGAGGCGCGAGGCGGTCGACTTGTGCACGCCCAGGCTGTGGCCGAGCTCGGTGATCCCGAGCTCGCCGCCGGCCCCGGCCAGCAGGTCCAGGATCGTCAGCGCACGGTCGACGGACTGGATGGTCGAGGCGCTGACCTGCTCGTTCTCGTCGTCCGGCTGTGCACGCATGCGCTCTAGGCTACGTGGCGGTAGCGCTCTGCGCGACGATGGGTGCGCATCGTGGAGCGGCAGGCCGGCGGCTGCGCCGGGCAGCCGTGGGGGCGCGACCCGGTCCACGACCGTCAGGCGTAGCTGACACCCGGAGGCAGGTTGGGCACCTCCGTGGACAGCTCCACATAGATCTCGCCGTCCTTGACGACCACGCTGTGCGCGCGCACGCCGACCTTGGCCGGCGGTGCGTCGACCGTGCCGGTGCGCAGGTCGAAGGTGCTGGCGTGCAGCGGGCACTCGACCCGGCAGTCCTCGACCCAGCCGTCGGCCAGGGAGGCGTCCTGGTGGGTGCAGGTGTCGTCGAGTGCGTAGAACTCGTCGTCCTCGGTGTGGAAGACGGCGATCGGGGGTGCCATCACGACGCGGCGGGCCTCGCCGGCGGGCAGGCCATCGACCGAGCAGATGTGGATCACGGGGGCCTCCCGATGCTGATGGTTGCGCTAGATGCAACGATATTGAGCAGTGCGCAACAACAGTGGGGCCGCGGGGGAGGCGCTGTCAAGCATTCCGGCCAGCGCGCAGGCGGGCGCCCAAAGGCGGGCTGGTCCGTATAAGTCCACCGAGAAGTCGCCACAAATTCCCGCCCGGTAGGCATTGACACCCCCGACCGGGACATCGCTACATTGGGCGACATCCACCAACTGATATATCTAACTGGAGGCTGACATGTCCCCACTCCCGGAGCGGGCCAGCTGCGTGATCATCGGTGCCGGCATCGTCGGCAACGGACTGGCGTACCACCTCGCCGAGCTCGGGTGGACCGACATCGTCCAGCTCGACAAGGGGCCGCTGCCCAACCCCGGTGGCTCCACCGGACACGCCAGCAACTTCATCTTCCCGGTCGACCACAGCCGCGAGAACTCCCTCATCACCCGTGACTCCGTCGAGCAGTACCAGGAGATGGGTGTCTTCACCCAGTCCGGTGGCATCGAGGTCGCCCGCAGCGAGGAGCGCATGGAGGAGCTGCGCCGGCGCATGACCTCCGCCCGCACCTGGGGCATCGAGTCCAGGCTGCTCACCCCCGAGGAGTGCGGCGAGCTCGTGCCCTTCCTCGACACCGACGTCATCCTCGGCGGCTTCTACAGCCCCGGCGCGGGCGTCGTCGACTCCCTGCGAGCCGGCACGATCATGCGCGAGTGCGCCCAGGAGAAGGGCGCCCTCACGGTCGTGCCCAATGTCGAGGTCACCGGCATGACGGTCGAGGACGGCCGCATCCGCTCGGTCCAGACCACCAAGGGCGACATCGAGGCCGAGACCGTCGTCATCGCGTGTGGCGTCTGGAGCCCCAAGATCGCCGCCATGGCCGGCGCGCACATCCCGCTCGTGCCCCACGTGCACCAGATGATCTCGGTCGGCCCGCTTGCGGCGCTCGCCGACAAGCCCGGCGAGATCTCCTACCCGATCGTGCGCGACATGGACACCTTCTGCTACGAGCGCCAGCACGGCTCCGACATGGAGGTCGGCTCCTACGCCCACCGCCCGATGATGCACGAGCCGGAGGACATCCCCTCGATCGAGCAGTCCAAGCTCTCGCCCACCGAGCTGCCCTTCACCAGCGACGACTTCGACGACCAGCTCGAGCAGGCCATCGAGCTCATGCCCGAGCTGCTCGGCGACGAGAAGGCCGAGATCCGCTACGCCATCAACGGCCTGCTGTCCCTCACGCCCGACGGTCTGCCCATCCTGGGCGAGACGCCCGAGGTCAAGGGCCTGTGGAGCGCCGCCGCCGTCTGGATCAAGGAGGGCCCCGGCACCGCCCGCGCCGTCGCCGAGTGGATGACGAGCGGCAACCCGACGATCGACATCGTCAACTCCGACATCGCGCGCTTCTACCCCCACCAGAAGACCCGCGAGCACGCCCGCGCCCGCACCGCCGAGGCCTTCAACAAGACATACGGCATCGTGCACCCCGCCGAGCAGTACGAGTCGGTCCGCCAGGCCCGCGTCACCCCGATGTACCCGCTCCAGAAGGAGCTCGGCGCGGTCTTCATCGAGGGCGGCGGCTGGGAGCGTCCCAACTGGTACGAGTCCAACGCGGGCCTGGTCGAGGGGTACGGCGAGCGCGTCATGGACCGCGAGCACGAGTGGGACAAGCGCTGGTGGAGCCCGATCATCAACGCCGAGCACCTGCGGATGCGCGACGCCGCGGCGCTGATCGACCTGTCGGCCTTCAACATCTTCGACGTCGTCGGCCCCAAGGCGCTCGACTCGATCCAGCGGATCATCGTCGCCCAGGCCGACGTCAAGATCGGCCGTGTCATCTACACCCCGGTGCTCGACGAGCGCGGCGTCTTCCGCTCCGACCTGACGGTCATGCGCCTGGCCCACGACCGCTTCCGCGTCGTCACCGGCGGCGCCTACGGCAACATCGACCGCAAGTGGTTCTCCGACCACCTGCTCGAGGGCGCCTACATCGCCGACGTCACCTCGTCCTACGCCACGCTGGGCGTCTGGGGCCCCAAGGCCCAGGAGATCCTCGGCAAGGTCACCAAGGCCGACATGTCGCACAAGGGCTTCCCCTTCGGCACCTGCCGCGAGATCGAGATCGGCAACCTGATCGTCCTCGCCTCGCGCATCTCCTATGTCGGTGAGTACGGCTGGGAGCTCTACGTCCCGATGGAGAGCAGCGCCGCCCTGTGGCAGGCCCTCATGGAGGCCGGCACGCCGCTCGGCATGATCCCTGCGGGCATCGGTGTCTATGGCACGACCGGCCGCATCGAGAAGGGCTACCGCGCCTTCGGCGCCGAGCTCGACACCGACCGCACGCCCGCCGAGGCGGGCATGGGCCGCAAGAAGCTCAAGGACGTCGACTTCATCGGCAAGGAGGCGCTCGAGCGCCAGGCGCAGGAGGAGCTCAAGACCGTCCTGTGCACGCTGACGGTCGACGACCACACCAGCGCTTCCGGCGTGAAGCGCTACATGCTCGGTGGCGAGGCCATCCTGGCCGCCGACGGCTCCGAGCTGACCGACGGCCACGGCAACCACCCCTATGTGACCTCCGCCGGCTCCGCCCCGAGCCTGGGCAAGCACGTCCTGCTCGCCTACCTCCCCCCGGAACAGGCCACGATCGGCAACAAGCTGGCCGTCTCCTACATGGAGGAGCGCTACCCGGTCACCGTCGAGTCGATCGACGCGACCTCCCTGTTCGACCCCGAGAACAACCGCATCCGCGGTCTGTGACCACCGAGAGGCCCTATCACTCATGACCAATGTGCTCGTCTGCGTGAAGCGGACCGCCGACCCGACCGGTGAGCTCGTGCTCACCGACGACGGGATGCGCGTCGACGGCCGGTACTCCGGCTATACGACGAGTGCCCACGAGGAGGCCGCCGTCGGTGTGGCCACCGGCATCGCCGAGGCCACGGGCGGCACCGTCACGGTGCTCAGCCTCGGTGGCGAGGACAGCGTGGAGCAGATCCGCGCCGCCATCGCCATCGGCGCCAACGACGGCATCCGCATCGACGCCGACGCCGACGCCTATGGCCCGGCCGATGTCGCCGCCGCGATCGCCGACGTCGTCCGGGCCCGCGAGGCCGCCGGCACGGCATACGACCTCGTCCTGACCGGCAACGACGCTGCCGACACCGGCGATTTCCAGGTGGGCGTGCGCCTCGCCTACGCGCTCGGCCGACCGGTCGCCACGGCGATCCAGACGATCGAGGTCGACGGCTCCTCCGCGACGATGCGCGGCGAGGGCCCCAACGGCACCGAGGTCTACGAGATCCCGCTGCCCGCGGTCGCGTCGATCTGGGAGGGCGGCGTCGCGCCGAAGTACCCCTCGCTGTCGGGTCGCCTCAAGGCCAAGAAGGCCGTGATCGAGGTCGTCGAGCCCACCGGTGAGTCCGCGGGCTCGGGCCGGCTGTCCCTGCGTGTCCCCCCGCCCCCGCCGAGCGAGGTCGAGATCCTCGGCGAGGGCCCCGCTGCCGCCGACAAGCTGGTCGACGTGCTCGTCTCCCTGGGAGTGGTGTCGCGATGAGCGTCCTGGTCGTCATCGAGCGCGAGGGGGACCGCGTCGCGGTCGTCTCCCGCGAGGCCCTCACCTTTGCCCGTGGTCTCGACCACGGCGAGGTGCACGCGATCGTCGTCGGCAAGGCCGACGAGCGGGTCGTCGCCGACTGCGCTGCGCAGGGCGTCGCCACCGTCTATGAGGTCAGCAACCCCGAGCTTGAGCGGTATGCCGCGGCCGCCTGGGGCGCTGCCACCGAGGCCGCCGGGCGCGCCTCCCGTTCCGACTACGTCGTCGCCGGTGGCACGCCGCGCGGGTGCGAGATCCTCGCCCACGTCGCCGCGCGCCGCTCGCTGCCGATGGCCGCCAACGTCGTCTCCGTCGTCTCGACCGAGCCGCTCGAGGTCGAGCGTCAGGTCGTCGGCGGTGCGGCCCTCGAGCGGATGAGCCTCACCGGGCGCATCAAGCTCATGGCGATGGCCGGCCACGCGGTCGAGCCCGTGGACGCACCCGCGCCCGGCGCCGCGACCGTCACGCCCCTCGAGGTCACGCTCGGCGAGAACGACCTGGTCGCCCAGGTCGTGCGCGAGGAGCAGCGCGAGAGCGCCGACACCTCGGCCCTGACCGGCGCCCGTGTGGTCGTCGGCGCCGGCCGTGGCGCCGGCAGCGCCGACGGCTTCGGCGACGTCGACGCGCTCGCGGCCCGCCTCGGCGGCGCCGTGGGTGTCTCCCGCGTGGTCACCAGCCTCGGCTGGCGTCCCCACCACGAGCAGATCGGCCAGACCGGCAGCCGGATCGCGCCCGACGTCTACATCGCGTGCGGCATCAGCGGCGCCATCCAGCACTGGGCCGGCTGCGCGACGAGCAAGACGATCATCGCGGTCAACACCGACGAGGAGGCGCCGATGGTCACCAAGGCCAAGTACGCCGTCGTCGGCGACATGCACGAGGTCCTGCCCGCCGTGCTCGACGCCCTGCCCTGATCTTCCCCACCGGCCGGGTCGCGCCCTGCTTCCCGGCGCGCGGCCCGGCCACCCACCCACTCGCATCACCCGCTCGTACCCCCCCGCATCATCTTCAGGAGCACCGATGAGCCAGCAGACCGCCACGAGCGCCACCGGCGCCGACGCGACCACCGACTTCAACGCGCCTCTGGCCACCGTCGACCCCGAGGTCGCGGCCGCCGTGGACGCCGAGCTGCGCCGCCAGCAGGAGACCCTCGAGATGATCGCCTCGGAGAACTTCGCTCCGGTGGCCGCCCTCGAGGCGCAGGGCTCGGTGCTGACCAACAAGTACGCCGAGGGCTACCCCGGCAAGCGCTACTACGGCGGCTGCGAGAACGTCGACGTCATCGAGACCCTCGCCATCGAGCGCGCCAAGGCGCTCTTCGGCGCCGACCACGCCAACGTCCAGCCCCACTCGGGCGCCCAGGCGAATGCCGCGGTGATGCACGCGCTCATCCGTCCCGGCGACACGATCCTCGGCCTGAGCCTGGCCCACGGCGGCCACCTCACCCACGGCATGAAGATCAACTTCTCGGGCCGCCTCTACAACGTCGTGCCCTACGAGGTCTCGCCCGACACCCACACCGTCGACATGGACAAGGTCGCCGAGCTGGCCCGCGAGCACAAGCCCAAGCTGCTCATCGCCGGATGGTCGGCCTACCCGCGCCAGCTCGACTTCGCGCGCTTCCGCGAGATCGCCGACGAGGTCGGCGCCCTCCTCATGGTTGACATGGCCCACTTCGCGGGCCTCGTCGCCGCGGGCCTGCACCCGAGCCCGGTGCCCTACGCCGATGTCGTGACGACCACCACCCACAAGACCCTGGGCGGCCCCCGCGGCGGCATCATCCTCTGCCGCGAGGAGCAGGCCAAGAAGATCGACAGCGCCGTCTTCCCCGGCCAGCAGGGTGGTCCGCTCGAGCACGTCATCGCCGCCAAGGCCGTGGCCCTGAAGTTCGCCGCGTCCGAGGGCTTCGCCGACCGCCAGCGCCGCACCCTCGAGGGCTCCCAGATCCTCGCCGAGCGCCTCGGCCAGGACGACGTCAAGGCCCGGGGCATCAGTCTCGTCTCCGGCGGGACCGACGTGCACCTCGTGCTGGTCGACCTGCGCGACTCCGAGCTCGACGGCCGGGCCGGCGAGGACCTGCTGCACTCCATCGGCATCACGATCAACCGCAACGCGGTGCCCTTCGACCCGCGCCCGCCGATGGTCTCCTCCGGCCTGCGCATCGGCACCGCCGCCCTGGCGACCCGCGGCTTCACCGCCGAGGACTTCACCGAGACCGCCGACATCATCGCGTCGGCCCTCGCGGGCGACGGCTCCGCCGAGAGCATCGAGGCCCTCAGCTCCCGCGTCCGCGCGCTGGCGCAGAAGCGTCCGCTCTACCCGCACCTGGCCGGCTCGTGACGACCACCGCCGCAGACACGACGGCCGCGGCATTCACCGGCCTGTCGGTCCTCGACCTCTTCTCCGTCGGCATCGGGCCGTCGTCGTCGCACACCGTCGGGCCGATGCGCGCAGCCCGCATGTTCGCCCGTGAGCTGGCCGACGCCGGCCAGCTCGACGCGGTGGCCGGCGTCAAGGTCGAGCTCTATGGCTCGCTGGGCGCGACCGGCCGCGGCCACGGCTCCGACACGGCCGTGCTGCTCGGCCTGCTGGGCGAGGAGCCCGAGACCCTCGACGCCAACGCCGTGCCAGACCTGCTTGCACAGATCGAGCGCACCCAGCAGCTCGCCCTGCTCGGCAGCCACCCGGTCGCGCTCACCCCCGACCGCGACGTCGTGCTCATCCCGCGCAAGAGCCTCCCGGGCCACGCCAACGGCATGATCTTCCGCGCCTTCGACGAGGGCGGCACCCAATTCCGCGAGACCGTCTACTACTCCATCGGAGGCGGCTTCGTCGTCACCGAGGGCGGCGAGCTCGAGGCCGAGCACGGCATACATGAGGTGCCCCATCCCTTCACGACCGGCGAGGAGCTGCTCGCCCGCTGCGCCGAGGGCGACCTGCGGATCAGCGACGTCATGCTCGCCAACGAGGAGTCCTGGCGGCCCGAGGCGGAGACCCGCGCCGCGCTGCTCCACGTGTGGGAGGTCATGCGCGAGTGCGTCGACAGCGGCTGCCACCGCTCCGGCCTGCTGCCCGGCGGCCTCAAGGTGCCCCGGCGCGCTCCCGGCCTCTACGAGAAGCTCATGGCCGAGAGCGATGAGCACGACCCGCTGCGCGCCATGGACTGGATCAACCTCTATGCGCTCGCGGTCAACGAGGAGAACGCCTCCGGCGGCCGGGTCGTCACCGCACCCACCAACGGCGCGGCCGGGATCATCCCCGCGGTGCTGCACTACTACGAGGCGTTCGTGCCCGATGCCGACGAGGACGGTGTCATCCGCTTCCTGCTCACCGCGGGCGCGATCGGCATGCTCATCAAGCACAACGCCTCCATCTCTGGCGCCGAGGTCGGCTGCCAGGGCGAGGTCGGCTCCGCCTGCGCCATGGCGGCGGCCGGCCTCGCCGAGGTCCTCGGCTGCACGCCCGAGCAGGTCGAGAATGCCGCGGAGGTCGGCATCGAGCACAACCTCGGGCTGACCTGTGACCCGATCGGCGGGCTCGTCCAGATCCCGTGCATCGAGCGCAATGCCATCGCGGCCGTCAAGGCCATCAACGCCGCCCGGCTCTCCCGCCGCGGCGACGGCTCACACCATGTCTCGCTGGACCAGGCCATCAAGACCCTGCGCGACACGGGCAAGGACATGAAGTCCAAATACAAGGAGACCTCCCGTGGAGGCCTCGCCGTCAACGTAATCGAGTGCTGAGGTAGCAATGCGAGAGACCGAGGGCTTCCTGCTCACCCTGACCTGCCCCGAGAGTGTCGGCATCGTGCATGCCGTCTCCGGCTTCTTGGTGGAGCACGGCGGCAACATCCTGGAGAGCCGTCAGTACGACGACCACGACTCCGGGCGGTTCTTCCTCCGGCTGTGGTTCACCACGCCCGGGGCAGAGACCGACATCGACGCCGAGCTCGCCAAGCTGACCGAGGCCTTCGGCCCGCTCGCCGAGCGCTACTCGATGGAGTGGAAGATGCGTCTGGCTGACCGCCCCACCCGGGTGCTGGTCATGGTCTCGCGCTTCGACCACTGCCTCAACGACCTGCTCTACCGCACCCGGATCGGCGACCTGCCCATCGAGATCGTCGCGGTCGTGTCCAACCACACCGACCACGCCGGGCTCGTCGGCTGGCACTCGATCCCGTTCTTCCACGTGCCGGTCACCGCGGCCACCAAGCCCCAGGCGGAGGCCCGGCTGCTCGAGATCGTCGACCGCTTCGACGCCGACCTCATCGTGCTCGCCCGCTACATGCAGGTGCTCTCCGACGACCTCTCGGCCAAGCTGGCCGGCCGCTGCATCAACATCCATCACTCCTTCCTGCCGAGCTTCAAGGGCGCCAAGCCCTACCACCAGGCGCACGACCGCGGCGTGAAGATGATCGGTGCGACGGCCCACTACGTGAACCAGGAGCTCGACGAGGGGCCGATCATCGTGCAGGCCGTCGCCGACGTCGACCACACCCTCACCGCCCAGGACCTCGTCGAGCTCGGGCGAGATGTCGAATGCCGTGCGCTCTCGCGTGCCGTGCGCTGGCACTGTGAGGACCGCGTCTTCCTCGATGGCCGCCGGACGGTGATCCTGAGGTGAGCGCCCAGACCGTGCACGCACCGGTCGAGACGATGAGTGAGCGGGCCTACCGGCTAGTCCGGGACATGCTCGTCTTCCTCGAGCTGCCCCCGGGCGAGCCCATCGCGGAGCAGCAGCTCGCCGAGCAGCTCGGCATCGGCCGCACCCCCCTGCGCGAGGCCCTCAAGCGGCTGGAGACCGACCGTCTGGTCGTCACCTTCCCGCGGCGGGGCACCTTCGCGACCCAGGTGGACGCGGCCGACCTCGAGCACATCTCACAGGTGCGCTCGGCGCTCGAGCCGCTCGCGGCGCGCCTGGCGGCCACCCACCGCACCGAGGAGGACCTGCGCCGCCTGCGCGCCCTGCGCCGGACGCTCGACTCGCTGCGCGACGACGCCACCGCGACGGCCCTGCTCTCGGTCGACCTCGAGTTGCACCGCGCGATCTATGACGCGACGCACAACCCCTATCTGGTCGACGAGCTCGTGCGCTTCGACCAGCTCGCGACCCGCGTGTGGAGCCTGGTGATCGACCAGGTCAGGCAGCTCGCGGCGCACGTGCGCGTGCACGCCGAGGTGCTTGATGCGATCGTCGCAGGCGACGCCGACACCGCCGAGCGGATCGTCTCCGAGCATGTCGCCGGATTCGCCCGCGAGGTGCGCCCACTGCTCACCGACGCACGACCCGCCTGACCGACCGACCAGCCACACGACCGAAGACCAGTAGCCGATCGCCCCACCCGGGGCGGCCCGAGAAAGGACCACCATGCCGTACACCGTCAAGGGCGTCATCGCCCGCGCCAAGGGCACCCTCGTCGAGCTCGTCGACATCGTCGTCCCCGACCCGGGTCCGGGCGAGGTCGTCGTCGACGTCGCAGCCTGCGGTGTCTGCCACACCGACTTCCACTACCAGCAGGGTGGGATCGGCGACGAGTTCCCCTACCTGCTCGGCCACGAGGCCGCCGGCACCGTCTCGGCCATCGGCGACAACGTCACCAATGTCAAGGTCGGCGACTATGTCGTCCTCAATTGGCGTGCGGTCTGTGGCGACTGCCGAGCCTGCAACCGCGGCGAGCCGTGGTACTGCTTCGCGACCCACAACGCCGCCCAGAAGATGACGCTCACCGACGGCACCGAGCTGTCCCCGGCCCTGGGGATCGGCGCCTTCTGCGAGAAGACCCTCGTCGCCGCCGGCCAGTGCACCAAGGTCGACCCCGCCGCCCGCCCCGAGGCCGCCGGCCTGCTCGGCTGTGGCGTCATGGCGGGCCTCGGTGCCGCGATCAACACCGGCAACGTCGGCCGCGGTGACTCCGTCGCCGTCATCGGCCTCGGCGGGGTCGGCATGGCCTCCGTCGTCGGCGCCAAGCTCGCCGGCGCGGCCAAGGTCATCGCGATCGACACCGACGAGCGCAAGCTCGCCCGTGCCAAGGAGATGGGCGCGACCGACACGATCCTGTCCGGCAAGGACGTCGACGTCGTCGCGGCCGTCCAGGAGTTGACCGACACCTTCGGCGCGGACGTCGTCATCGACGCCGTCGGCATCCCGGCCACCTACAAGCAGGCCTTCTACGCCCGCGACCTCGCCGGCACCGTCGTCCTCGTCGGTGTGCCCACCCCCGACATGACGCTCGACCTGCCGCTGCTCGACGTCTTCGGCCGCGGCGGCTCGCTCAAGTCCTCCTGGTATGGCGACTGCCTGCCCTCGCGTGACTTCCCGATGCTCGTCGACCTCTACCTCCAGGGCCGCCTCGACCTCGATGCCTTTGTCAGCGAGACGATCGGCATCGGCGATGTCGAGGACGCCTTCGCCAAGATGAAGACCGGCGAGGTCCTCCGCTCGGTGGTGGTGATCTGATGGCCGCCCGCATCGAGAAGATCGTCACCTCGGGCACCTTCAGCCTCGACGGCGGCACCTGGGATGTCGACAACAACGTCTGGATCGTCGGCGACGACCAGGAGGTCATCGTCTTCGATGCCCCCCACGACGCCCAGGCCATCGCCGACCACATCGGCGAGCGGACGGTCAAGGCCATCGTGTGCACCCACGCCCACGACGACCACGTCCGCAAGGCCGACGAGCTGCGCCAGCTGACCGGCGCCCCGATCTGGCTCGCGCCGGAGGAGGCCCCGCTGTGGGACCTCGTCTATGGCGAGGACGGCCCCCGGCCCGACCAGGACGTCACCGACGGCACCGAGATCACGGTCGCCGGGACGACCCTGCGCGCCATCCATACGCCGGGTCACTCGCCCGGTGGGATGTGCTGGTACGCAGAGGATCTCGGCGTGCTCTTCTCCGGCGACACGCTCTTTGACGGTGGTCCCGGCGCGACCGGTCGGTCCTTCTCCGACCGCCCGACGCTCGAGGCCTCCATCAGCCGGGCGCTCTTCGACCTGCCGGGCGACACCGTCGTCCACACGGGTCACGGCACCGACACCACCATCGAGGCCGAGCGGGACCGCTCGGCCGAGTGGTGAGCTCCACCCTCTGACTCTCACCACCCGCACTCCAGGAGTTCTCCCATGGCACCATCCGCAGTCATCATCGGCGCCGGCATCGTCGGCTGCGACACCGCGTTCGAGCTGGCCAAGGCCGGCTACGACGTCACCGTGGTCGACCGGGGCCCCGGCCCCGGCGCGGGCTCGACGAGCGCCTCGTCGGCCTGCATCCGCTTCAACTACTCGACCGTGACGACGGTCGCGGTCGCCTATGAGGCCAAGCTGCTGTGGGCCGACTGGGAGAACTACCTGGAGGGCACCGACGACGGTCAGCTCGCGAAGTTCGTCGAGTGCGGCGGCATCTCGGTCGACACGCCCGGCTCCTCGAGCCAGGCGCTGACCGACCGCTTCGACGAGGTGGGTGTCCCCTACGAGGTCATCTCCGGCGAGGAGCTGCACAAGCGCTTCCCGGCGATGGACTTCACCAGCTACTACCCGCCGAAGCCCGTTGACTCCGAGGAGTTCTGGGAGGACTCCGACCGGATGCTCACGTGCACCTTCATGCCGGACGCCGGGTTCATGGACGACCCGCAGTTCTCGGCGCACAACATGATGGCGGCGGCCAAGCGCCGGGGCGCCAACTTCCGCTTCCGCGCCGAGGTGGCCGACATCCTTCGCGAGGGCGACCGCATCACCGGCGTGCGCCTGGCCGACGGCGAGGAGATCCGCGCCGACGTCGTCGTCAACGCCGCCGGCCCGCACTCGGGCAAGATCAACGAGATGGCCGGGGTCCTCGAGGACTTCGTCATCACGACCCGCCCGATGCGCGCTGAGGTCCACCACTTCCAGGCGCCCGAGGGCTACGCCCGTCCCGACGGGACGCCCGGACCGTTCATGGCCGACACCGACCTCGGCACCTACTTCCGCGGCGAGCCCAACGGCGGCCTGCTCAACGGCGGCGCCGAGCCGGCCTGCGACGAGCTCGAGTGGCTCGAGGACCCCGACCAGTTCAACTCGTCGGCGACCCGCGCGATGTACGAGGCGCAGTCGTACCGTCTCGCCCGCCGCTTCCCGGACCTCAAGATCCCCAACACACCGTCGGGCATCGCCAATGTCTACGACGTGTCCTCGGACTGGGTGCCGATCTACGACAAGACCAACACCCCGGGCTACTACGTCGCGATCGGAACGAGCGGCAACCAGTTCAAGAACGGTCCGGTCATCGGCCAGATCATGGCCGCGATCATCACCTACTGCGAGGCCGGCAACGACCACGACGCGAGCCCCGCGCCGCTGCACCTGCCCCGCACCGGTGTCGACTGCGACCTGTCCGAGTACAGCCGCCTGCGTGAGTTCGACCCCGCCGCCGGAGGCGCAGGCATCTTCGCCTGACCCGCTCCCGCCCAATGTGGCCACCGCACCGCCAGTGATGGCAGTGCGGTGGCCACATCCATGTCCGGCTTCGCGTTTTCGCCCAGTTGGGGACTGTCCGCCAAACGGTGTTTCTGGCCTGACACGCCGGCTCAGCTGGCGGGGAAGGTCATGTGATGACCGAGAAGATCACGAGCGTGAGCTCGATGCCGAAGAAGGTGAAGAAGACGACCTCGCGCAGCGAGGCCGAGCAGGCTGCGGTCCGGGAGCTGGTCAAAGCCGCCCGGGCCCGTGGTGAGGACCTGACCGGCCCGGACGGGCTGCTCAAATCAATCACCGCCACCGTCCTGGAGACAGCGCTGGAAGAGGAGCTGACCGAGCACCTCGGCCACGAGAAGCACCGGGTACCCACCGCGGAGAACGGCAACATCCGCAACGGCACCCGACCCAAGACGGTGCTGACCGACGCCGCCGGAGAGGTGACGATCGCGGTCCCCCGGGACCGGGCCGGCACGTTCGAGCCGGTGATCGTCAAGAAGCGACAGCGGCGCCTCTCGGACGTGGACGCGGTCGCGATCAGCCTGTTCGCCAAGGGCCTGACGACCGGTGAGATCAGCGCGCACTTCCACGAGGTGTACGGCGCCTCCATCAGCAAGGACACGGTCTCGAGGATCACGGACAAGGTGCTCGAGGAGATGGCCGCCTGGTCCTCCCGGCCGCTGCAACCGGTGTACGCGGCCATCTTCATCGACGCGATCTACGTCAAGGTTCGCGACGGGCAGGTCGGCAACCAACCCTTCTACGCCGCGATCGGCGTCGACCTGAACGGCCGGCGAGACGTCCTGGGCCTGTGGGCCGGGCAGGGAGGTGGTGAGTCGGCGAAGTTCTGGATGAACGTGCTGGCGGACCTGAAGAACCGCGGCGTGCGCGACGTGTTCTTCATCGTCTGCGACGGCCTCAAAGGACTGCCCGACAGCGTGAACGCCGTCTTCCCCCAGGCGATCGTGCAGGCCTCATCTGTGCACCCTGGTGGTGGCCAGAAGGTCTGGCTGGTTGTCTGCGCCGCCGCGGGTAGGACCTATGCAAACGCGTCACCTTCGAGGTCCACACGCAGACCCGTCCACCCGCGGCGGGGCAGGCCCGAGCTATCGGCCAGCGGGAGCAGCACTACGAGTGCCGAGATGAGGTTCCGAGAACGGGCCGGCCACGCACGCGGTCGCAGGCGATCTGGCTGCTGGAAGGAGCAGCATGGTCACCACCATCACACCTATGCCCCGGCCGGGGGTATTCGTCGGGATCGATTGGGGCGGTAGCGAGCACCAGCTGTGCGCGGTGGACCAGGCCGGCGATGTCATCGCGAAGGCGCGGGTCGAGCACACGGTCGCAGGGCTGGGTGAGGTCGACTCCTTCATTACCGCGGCATCGAGGATCGCGCCGGTGATCTGCGCGATCGAGCGTGGCGAGGGGCTGCTCGTCGAGCACGTCCAGGCCGTCGGGGTGCCGTTGTTCTGCATCAGCCCGAAGATCAGCTCCCGCGCCCGGGAGCGCTACCGGCTGGCGAACACGAAGTCCGACGCCTTCGACGCCTTCGTCCTGGCTGACACCCTGCGTCACGAGCACAAGCACTGGCGGCCCTTGTCGGTGCCGAGCGAGGCGACGGCGACGATCGCTGCGTTGTCGCGGGACCGGGAGCGGATCACGCACATGCAACGCATGGTCGAGTCCCGGCTGCGTGCCGTGCTCGAGGCATACCACCCTGCGCCGCTGCACCTGTTCTCCTCGTTGGATCGCGACATCACCCTCGCGTTCCTACGTGACTACCCGAGTCCCGACGCCGCGCGGCGGGTCGGCCCCGAGCGGATGGCCAGGTTCTGCCGACGGCACGGCTACTCCGGACGCACCGATCCCGCGGTCCTGGTGGAACGGCTTCGCCCGCACCTGCTGGACGCGTCCTCGGGCACGACGGCTGGCAAGCAAGTCGCAGCGCTGGCCATGGCCGACCAGCTCGACCTGCTCAACCGGCAGGTCCGTAGCTACGACGCGCTGATCACCGACGCCGTGGCCGGGCACCCGGACGGGGCCCTGTTCCTCAGTTTCCCCGGCATCGGGCCTGTCATCGCCGCCACCTTCATCGCCGAGATGGGCGACGACCGTGCCCGGTACCCCAGCGCGGCCGCGCTGCTCGCCGAGACCGGCCTCGCGCCTGTGACCCGCGCGTCCGGGCGCACCCACCAGGTGCGGTTCCGGTACGCCGCGAACAAGCGGATGCGCCACGCGATCGACTTCTGGATGACCGTCGCAGCCCGTGAGGACAACTGGTCGAAGAGCATCTACGAGGACGCCCGCGCCCGTAACCAGGGCCGCTTCCGCGCCTATCGCGGGCTCGGCGCCCGATGGACCCGGATCCTGTGGCGCGCCTGGACCGACCACCAGCCCTACGACCCCGCCCGAGGCCACAAGACCCTCGCCGCCTGACCCGCCCCGGTCCTGCCCCCCACCCACTCCCGCGGCACGTCCCCCGCGGGAGTCCTCACCATGCCCACGCGCCGGCCATGTCGAAAACCCTTCGGCCTCACCCAGATTGACAGCGGGAGTCTGCGTGATCCACCTCATCCGGGCGACGCTGCGCTACGCCTCGCGGAAATACTGGGACCAGCTGGCCAAGGACCTGCGCCGCATCTACACCGCACCCTCGGTCGAGGCAGCATGGGCGGCGTTCGAGGAGCTGGAGGAGAAATGGGGCAAGCCCTACCCGGCCATCCCCAAGATGTGGAGAGCGGCGTGGGAGGAGTTCATCCCCTTCCTGGCCTACGACGTGGAGATCCGCCGGGTGCTGTTCTCCACCAACGCCATCTGGGTGTTTGGCTATGCACGTCGCCTCGGCCTCGCGAGCAGGGGCGATCGGTCGGCCCTGGCTCTGAACGCTATTGACCTTGGTGTCCTTGATTCGAACTGCCGGGCCGGCCGTCTGGGCGCGGGCCCGGGTGCCTGGCTTGAAGAGAGCCTGCACGACTCAACCCAGATCTGCCGGCGACCCGGACCCGCTGCCCGCACCGTAACGCGTCGCAGGAGGAGCACCTCATCACCACGTCAGCCGTCGCGGGGATCGACCCGCACAAACACTCGGGCACCGTCGCCGTCCTGTCCGCCACGGGCGAGCTCATCACCTGCGAGTCCTTCGAGATCAGCTTCGAAGGCCTGGCGCGCCTGCTGGAGATCCTCACGGGCACCGGCGCGGTCATAGACCGGGTCGGGGTCGAAGGCTCCGCCAGCCTCGGGGCGCCCGTGGTGGCCGCTCTGCGAGCCAGCGGGTATGACGTTCGAGAGGTTCAAGCCTCCCGCACCAACGACCGACGCCGCCGTCGGCACCGGGCCAAGACCGACATCACCGACGCCCACGCGATCGCAGCCGAGACCCTCGCCGATCCCGCGCTGCCGCCCGCCCGCAAGCACGTCGAGACCCCGTCACCGGCATGGGACACGCTGCGCGTCCTGAGATCGCAACGGGAATCTCTTGTCCTGCAGCGGGTTCGGCTGCTGACCGAGGCCGAGCCCGTCCTGTGCGCCCTGCCCGTCGAGATCCGCGACCAACTGCCCGCGACCAGCCGCGTCATGGCCGCACTGAAGACGATCCGCACCCTCGACACCGGCGCCCTGTCCCGTGCCGACTCGGCCCGGATCCGGTGGCTGCAATCAACCCTGTCAGCGGTCGACGCCATCACCATCGGCCTCAAAAAGCTCGACGCTGAAGTCCCCGCACTCCTGAGCGAACTGGGCTGCACCCTCACCGAGATCGTCGGTGTCGGCGTGGTCACCGCCATGACGCTGCTCACCGAAATCGGCGACCCGACCCGGTTCGAGACCGAAGCCCAGTTCGCCCGGTGGTGCGGCGCCGCACCCGTGGCCGTGTCCTCCGGAGAGGGCCACGGCCAGCCCCGACGACATCGCCTCGACCTGGCCGGCAACCGTCAAGTCAACAGCGTCCTGCACATCGTCCACGTCACCCAGGCACGCATGCACGAGCCAGCCAAGACCTACCTCGCCAAGAGCAGCGCAACTGGCAAGACAGCCCGCGGTGCCCGCCGCGCCCACAAGCGTCAACTCGCCAACGTCATCATCAGACACATGTGGAACGACGCCAAGCGAGCCCCAACCGCCCCCTCAACCGTCGCCGCTTGACAAGAGAGCTTCGAGTCCCTGCACGCCAGGTACCGGCGCGCGGTCACCGTGCGCGGGCACTTTCCGACCGAGCAGGCCGCCCTCAAGTGCCTGTACCTGGTCACCAGGGGCCTGGACCCCAAGGGCACCGGCCAGGCACGATGGACCATGCGGTGGAAGCCCGCGCTCAACGCTTTCGCCGTCACCTTCGCCGACCGCATGCCGGCCGCGGAGAACCTCTGAGATGAACGCCGGAAACACCGTTCATCGGACAGACCCCCCAGTTGGGCGAAAGCGCGGGGGGCGGGACTCGCCACTTGGCCTGTGGGGTGGGGTCGCTGCGCGTTTGTGCCCAGTTGGGCGAAAGCGCGGTGGGCGGGACTGTCCACTTGGCTTGTGGGGTGGGGTGGTGTTGCGCGTTTGTGGCCAGTTGGGCGACAGCGCGGCGGGCGGGACTCGCCACTTGGCCTAAGTGATGGGGGGTGAGCGGGGGCTGGGAGTGGGCTGCGCGGCATACCCGCTCTTGAGGTCGCGGCGCGGACAGGCCGGTATGCCGCGACCCACCTCGGACACACCACTGCCCCAGCGGTCTGGACAGGTCCAGAACCACTGGGGCAGTGGGGTTTTGCGGCCAGCCGGCCGCGGGGGTGGGTCAGACCCTGCTCACGCCTGACCCACCGGACCGACCACCTCAGAGACCCAGTCGTGGAAGGCCCCGATGTGGTGCTCGGACGGGACGAGGACGCCGCCGTCGCGGTAGGAGCGCGAGCCCATGCCGAGCTGCGTGCGCTCGCAGGCGTCGAAGTCCTGGCTGTTGACGCGGTGGAAGAGCTCGACCGACTTCGACAGGTCGGCGCCGGACTCGATGACCGACGGCAGATAGAGCCAGTCGACCTCGACGATCGTGTGGTCGGCCGCGAGCGGGAACATGCGGTGGATGATCACGTGGTCGGGCACCAGGTTGATGAAGACCTGCGGCCGCACGGTGATCGCGTAGTAGCGGCGGTCCTGGTCCTCGGTGACCGTGGGGATCCGCTCCAGGCCCTCGGAGCCGTCCACGGTGAAGCCCTTGACGTCGTCGCCGAAGGCCGCGCCGTGGCCCACGAAGTACTGCGCGGCAAAGCCGTCGGCGAACTCCGGCAGCACCTCGGTGAGCTCGGGGTGGATCGTCGCGCAGTGGTAGCACTCCATGAAGTTCTCGATGATGAGCTTCCAGTTGGACTTCACGTCATAGACGATCCGCTTGCCCACCTCGAGGTCCGCGATCTCGTAGTGCGTGATGGAGTCGGCGTCGCCGAGCCGGTCGATGACGTCCTTCTGGATGGTCTGCTCGAAGGACGGCGGGGTGTCGGCGAGGCAGACCCAGACGTAGCCGAGCCACTCCTGGACGTGCACGCCGGTCAGGCCGTACTCGACGCGGTCGACGTCGGGCATCGAGGTGAGGTTGGGGGCGGCGACGAGCTTGCCGTCGAGGCCGTAGGTCCACGCGTGGTAGGGGCACTGGAAGGAGCGCTGGACGCTGCCCTTGTCCTCGGTGCAGATGCGCGCGCCGCGGTGCTTGCACACGTTGAGGAAAACCTTGACCGACTTGTCGCGGGCGCGCGAGATGATCAGTGACTCGCGGCCGACCTGGACGGTCCGGAAGTCGCCGGGCTTGGGGATGTCGGTGCCGCGGACGACGCAGAACCACGACTCCTCGAAGATCTTCTCCTGCTCTGCGGCGAAGTAGGCGGGGTCGTAGTAGGCGCTCCCGGGCAGGGTCTTCATCAGGCTCCGGGACGGGACGATCTCGGTGGTCATGGGTGGCTCCTAACGGTGCTGGGCGTGGTCTGGTGGGCTGTTTTTGGGTATGCCGTGGAGGGGGTCCGCCGGACGGGCCGGCGGGGGTGCGGGGCTGGGTCGGTCGGCTCAGGCCCGGCGGGCCGCGGCGTCCTTGGCGAACTGGCGGCGGAACCTGGTGAAGTCGCGGGGGCAGGACAGGCCAAGCGCCCCGATGGGCTCGCCCTTGACGCGATAGACGGCGAGGAAGGAGTCGGAGTCGGGGCCGCCGACCTCATAGGTGACGTCGTCGGCATCCGCGGATGCGCCGACGAACTGGATGCGGGCGTCGTACTGGTCGGACCAGAAGTAGGGCGGTGCGGCGGGGCCGACGGTGGCCCCGGTGCCGAGGAGGTGGGCGACGGCGATGGCCGGCCGCTCGAGGGCGCCCTGCCAGTGCTCGATGCGCCGCTGGCCCCCGATCGGGTCGTACCACGACGCGCAGTCGCCGACGGCGGCGATCTGGGGGACATTGGTCGCGCCGACCTCGTTGCAGACGACGCCGTTGCCGATCTCGAGGGCGCTGCCCGCGAGCCACTCGACGTTGGGCAGCGCGCCGACGCCGACGACGACCACGTCGGCGGCGATGGTCTCGCCGCTGGCGAGCTCGACTCCGGTGACGCGCTCCTGGCCGACGATGCGGGCGACGGAGGTGCTGGTCCGAAGGCGGACGCCGTGCTTCTCGTGGAGCGACCCGATGACGGCGCCCATGGTGACGCCGAGCGGGCCGGCCAGCGGCACAGCGGCCACCTCGAGCACGGTGACGTCAGCGCCGAGCTTCTTGGCGGTGGCCGCCACCTCGGCGCCGATGAAGCCGGCACCGAGGACGACGAGCCGGACGCCGGGCACGATGGCCTCCTTGAGCGCGATCGCGTCGTCGAGGGTGCGCAGCGTGTGGACGCCCTCGAGCTCCACGCCGCCGAGCGGCAGCTGGCGGGCGCGGGCGCCGGTGGCGATGAGCAGGTGGTCGGCCTCGACCCGGCGGCCGCCGTGCAGCCACACGCAGCGGTCGGAGCAGTCGAGCTCGAGAGCGCGGCTGCCCAGGATCCACTCGACATCGAGGTCCTCGTCGGGGTCCTCCAGAGAGAGGTCCCCGGCCGTCATGGTGCCGTCGAGGAACTGCTTCGACAGCGGCGGGCGGTCATAGGGGCGGTGCTCCTCGTCGCCGATCAGATAGATCCGGCCGTCGAACCCCTGGGCGCGGGCGGCGCGGGCAGCCGACAGCCCGGCGAGCGAGGCACCGATGACCGCGAGGGTGCTCATCGGTGGGCTCCACACGCGAATCGTGCGGGGGTGGTGGTGTGCATCGCTGTCCCTTCTCGGGGCCGACGCCCGGTCCTGCTCCGGGCGGCGAGAAGGATCATTCCGTACGCGTTGCCTTAGGCGCAATAGGTGTTGCGGATTATGGGACGCGTCGATTTTGTGGGACCTGGCCGGCTCGACTCACGGCGTCCGTGGCGGTGCGCTCCGGCGCTCGCCGGTGGCCTCGAATGCCGCGGCGAGGGTGAGCAGGGCGCTGTCGTCGTAGGCGCGGCCGGCGAAGGTGAGGCCGATCGGCATACCGATATCGGGCATGACCCCCATCGGGACGGTCACGGTCGGGATGCCGAGGTGGCGGGGGACGAGGTTGCCGTTGGCCACCCAGGTGCCGTTGCGCCAGGCGATGTCGCTGGAGGCGGGGTTGGTGTCGGCGTCGGCGGGCGCGACGTCCGCGACCGCTGGGAAGACGACGGCGTCGAGGCCGAGCCCGTCCATCCACTCCTCCAGGTCGACCCGCCGGGTCTCCTCGAGCCCGCGCAGCGCCTCCGCCAGGTGAGGGGTCTTCTCCCACGGCGTGATGCCCCGCTTGGCGATCTCGACATACTCCTCCATGCCCGGCGTCCCCTCGGCCTCCCGGTTGGGGAGCGCCCCCGGCGGGTCGGGGAAGATCTGCGCGCCGTCCACGTCGACCAGCCGGTCGAGAGCGGGGTCGCCGTTGGCGCGCAGGAAGTCGTCGAAACCCCAGGCACTGAGGTCCCACAGCTCGATGTCGAACCACTCGGCTGGCACCAGCCCGCGCGTCTCGATCGTGGGCGCTCCCGGCCGGTCGCCCTCGTAGTTGCTCACCACGGGGAAGTCGACGTCGACCACCACGGCGCCTGCCGCCTCGAGGTCGCGCCGGGCGGACTCCCACAGGTCGATGACCGATGCGCGGGTCTCGATGCGCTGCCCGGTCACCCGGTCGATGGGTGCGGGCACGCCGGTCCCGGCCTCCGGGTCGGCGTTGACATACATCCGCGGGATGCCGATCCGCTTGCCGCGCAACGCCGCTGGGCCCTGCGCCAGCGCGGGATAGGACTCGGGACGCACCTCGCTGGCTGCGGGGATGGGCACCTCCTGCTGCATCCGCCACAGGTCGCCGCGGGTCTGCGGGTCGTCGGCCACGATCACGTCGAGGACCTCGAGCAGCTCGGCTATCGTCCGTGCATAGGGCACGACGACGTCCATCGTCGGCACGAGCGGCCAGTTGCCGCGGACCGAGATGACGCCGCGCGAGGGGGTATAGGCGCACAGCCCGTTGTAGGACGCCGGCCCCCGTCCGCTCGACCAGGTCTCTTCCGCCAGACCGAATGCCGCGAAGCTCGCCGCCGTCGCAGTCCCGGCACCGTTGGACGAGCCGGACGTGAAGGGCGCCGTGAGGTAGTCGCCGTTGTAGGGGCTCTCGGCCCGCCCATAGACGCCGCGCTGCATGCCGCCATTGGCCATCGGCGGCATGTTGGTCTTGCCGAGGCAGATTGCGCCGGCCGCCCGGAGTTGCCCGACCGTGAACGCATCCCACTGCGCCACAAGGTCTTTGAAGGCGGGGCTGCCGGACGCGGCCGTCAGCCCCTCGACGAGATAGGAGTCCTTGACCGTGTAGGGAATGCCATCGAGCGGCCCGCGCACCTCGCCGCGGGCGCGGCGCGCGTCGGACTCGGCCGCCTCCTCGAGTGCGCGCGGGTTGCGCACCACCACGGCGTTGAGCGCCGTTTCGGTGTCCGGCCCGTCATAGCGGTCGATGCGGTCGAGGTATGCCGCGACGAGCTCCACCGCGGTCACCTCGCCTGACTCGAGGGCGGCGCGCAGCCGCGCGATGGGGGTCTCCACGACATTGAAGGTCACCGACCCATCATGCTTGCTGGCGCGGGCGCCCGAAAGGCGGGCGCGGCCAGGGGGACCCCAGGTCGGATCCCCGAGGCTGCGCTCGACTCGATCGAATCCGTCCCGATCGCGTTCTGCGTCGACCGGATTGGCCGGCTCTCGGACGCAAGGATGCGTGATTGCTGAGCGAACTGTCCCCGCTCAGGCCAGGCCGGCCCGGTAGGCGAGGATCACCAGGGCCACACGGTCGCGGGCATCGAGTTTGGCGAGCAGCCTGCTGACATAGGTCCGGGCAGTCGCGGGGCTGAGGAACAGGTGCTCGGCGAGCTCGTCATTCGTTGCGCCACGGGCGATCTCGACGAGGACCTCGCGCTCCCGCTCGGTCAGCTCGGCGATCCGCGCGACGGCATCGGGGTCACGCTGGGCGCCCGAGACAGCGCGCCGCACGACACGGGTGGTCACCCCGGGAGCGAGCAGGCCGTTTCCGGAGGCGACCATCCGCACCGCCGACCGCAGCTCGTCGGGCTCGGCGTCCTTGGTGAGGAAGCCGGCCGCACCCGCCTCGAGGGCGGTGAAGAGGTTGTCGTCCTCGTCGAAGGTCGTCAGCACCAGCACCCTGGTCGAGGCCAGCTCGGGCAGGTCGCGGATGCGCCGCGTGGCCGCGATGCCGTCCAGCTGGGGCATCCGGATGTCCATGACCACCACGTCGGGCCGACGCTCCCGCGCGAGCTCGACCGCCTCCGCCCCGTCGCGTGCCTCGCCGACCACCTCGATCCCGCGGTCTCGCTGGAGCAGCGTCACCAGACCGGCGCGCACGAGGTCCTGGTCGTCGACGACGAGCACCTTCGTGGGGTCGTCGCTCATGTCCCTGCCCCCGGCACGGGGATCTCGGCGTGCACCATGAACCCTGCCGGAGCGCCCGACCCCGCTCTGAGCCGCCCGCCGAGGGCCGCCGCCCGGTCGGTCATCCCACGGATCCCGGAGCCGGGTCGCCAGCCGTTGGGCGCGGGACCGTTGTCCGAGACCTCGATGACGAGATCGGATGCCTTGCGGGAGAGGCGGACCTGGGCCTCCTCTGCGGTGGAGTGCCGCAGCACATTGGTCAGGGCCTCCTGCACGATGCGGTATGCCGCGCTGGAGACCGTCGTAGGCAGCACCAGTCCGTCGAGCTGCCGGTCGACATCCACCTGGAGGCCGGACTCGCGCACCCGCTCGACCAGCCCGTCGAGCAGGTCGAGTGACGGGACCGGCGTGCGCTCCCCGCCCTCGCCGCCGCGCAGCAGGGCGAGGGACGAGCGCACCTCGGTGAGTGCCTGACGCGAGGTGTCCTTGATGTGCCCGAGGGCGGCGCGCGCCTCGTCGGGTGCCTCGTCGAGCGCCTCGGCCGCCACGCTCGCCTGGGTCGAGATGACCACCATCGCGTGCCCCAGCACGTCATGGACATCGCGGGCCAGCGCCTGGCGCTCGGTCTCGATCGAGCGTGCGAGCTCGTCCTCGCGGTGTCGGGCCAGCAGCCGGGCACGCTCCTCCTGGGACGAGCGCTGCCGGCGCCGGGAGCGGACCGCGTCACCCGCCCCGATCGCCCCGCCGAGCACCACCGCCGACGTGGTCGTCTCGATGCCGATGAACTTCAGGAACCCGCCCTGGGTCGACATCCGATAGCCGTAGGCGACCAGCAGGAGCAGCACTGCCACTGCGGCCGCCACCCGGAGCCGACCCCGCTCGGCGGCGGAGAAGAAGGCCGCCGCCACCGGGAGCTCGAGCCCTAGGGCCGGGCCGCCCGCGGCATACATCCCGATGAGCAGGACTATCGAGGCGACGAGCACACCGATCGGCGACCGGCGACGCGCGAGCAACAGCAGCCCGAGCGCAGGGGCCAGCAGCCAGTGGTACCACTCGACGCTCGCCGGGCTGCGCGCGGCCGCGCTGGCGAGCCCAGCAAGGGTCACGAGCAGCGTGAAGAGGGGGAGCAGGAGGTCGAGGCGCCCCCACCCCACCCTCTCGACGAGGCGGGTCGTCTGGTCGGCCACGCGGCCAGACTAGCCACGGACCGGCGGCCGGCGATGTCGACCGGAAGCGACATCTGAGGTCGCCCGGGGGCGACAGCAGGTGTCGACGTGCGGCCGATGTGCGGGTGGGGCGCTGGCGCAGAGCCTTGAGACATGACCAGACTCACCGACCTCAGCATCCGCCGTCGCTGGCTCACGCTCGCCGTCTGGCTGGTCCTCACCGCCGGCCTCATCGGGCTCGCCCAGGCGAAGCCCGGCCCCACCTCCGACGACTACACCATGCCGGACGCCCCGTCGTCCGCCGCCACCGAGCTGCTCGAGCGCCACGGCCTCAGCGACGACGAGGGCCACGGAGGCCAGGTCGTCCTCGAGTCCGCCGGCGGGCTGGCCGCACACGACGACAAGCTGCACCGGTTCGTCGACGACATCACCCGCGAGCACCCCGACTGGGAGCTGCGCTCCGACGACAAGGCCACCGGCCTCAGCGGCGTGTCCGCCGACGGCCGGATCGGCTATCTCGACGTGACAATCCCAGAATCCGAGGACCCCGCTGCGGCGGGGGAGGCGCTGCGCGACCTGGCGCCCAAGAGCGAGGGGCTGTCCACGGCATACCTCGGTGATATCGCGCCTGCGGCCGGCGGCGGCCCGGGGGAGGGGATCGGCATCCTCGCCGCCGTCGTCATCCTGCTCATCGCGTTCGGCTCGGTGCTCGGCATGGCCGTCCCCATCGTCGTCGCGATCTTCGGCGCCATCACCGGCGTCATGGCACTGAGCCTCAGCGCCCACCTCGTCGAGATGTCCAGTGCCGCAACGCCGCTCGCGGCCATGCTCGGAGTCGGCGTCGGCATCGACTACAGCTTGCTGGTCGTCACCCGCTATCGCGAGGCGCTCGCCGAGGGCATGACACCCCGTGAGGCGGTCAGCCACTCGATGGACACCGCCGGTCGGTCGGTGCTCTTCGCCGGCGTCACCGTCGTCATCGCGGTGCTCGGCCTGCTCATCATGGACATGCCCCTCGTCAGCGGCATCGCGATCGGCGCCGCGCTCGCGATCGCGCTGACCATGCTGGCCGCGCTCACGCTGCTGCCGGCCGTGCTGTCGCTCGTCGGGCGCCACATCGACCGCTTCGCCGTGCCGGGTCGCCATGGGGTGACCGACGGCGAGCACGGCTTCTTCGAGCGGTGGAGCCGCGCGGTGCAGCGTCGACCGTGGGCCGCCGCGATCGGCAGCCTCGGCATGCTCCTCGTGCTGGCGATCCCCGCGCTCGACCTGCGGCTGGGCTTCGACGACGCGAGCAGCCTCCCGCAGTCGACCACGCAGCGACAGGCCTATGACCGGATGACCGAGGGCTTCGGTCCCGGCGTCCACGGGCCGCTGTTTGTCGCGGTCGACGGCGAGGACGCCGGCGCCGGCGAGCTCGATGAGGCCCTGCCCGGGCTGCGCTCGTCCTTGGAGCAGACTCAGGGCGTCGCCTCGGTCGAGGGGCCTTTCCCCAGCGAGGACGGCGAGGCCGCCGTTGCGATCGTCACGCCGACCACGGCGCCCGACGCGCAGGAGACCGCCGATCTTGTCCACCGCCTGCGCGACCAGACGCTGCCGTCGAGCCTCGACGGTGGTGTCAGCGCGGATGTCACCGGCACGACCGCCGCGGTCATCGACTATGCCGAGCACACGATGGACAAGCTGCCGCTCTTCGTCGGCGTCGTGCTCGCCCTGGCGTTCGTGCTCCTCATGGCCGTCTTCCGCAGCATCCTCGTGCCGCTCAAGGCCGTCGTGATGAACCTCCTCTCGATCGCCGCATCCTTCGGCGTCGTCGTCGCGATCGTCCAATGGGGCTGGCTTGGCGGGCTGTTCGGCTTCGAGAAGCCCATCGCGGTCACGGCCTGGGTGCCGATGATGCTCGTCGCGGTCGTCTTCGGGCTGTCGATGGACTACGAGGTCTTCCTCCTCGGGCGCATCCGCGAGTTCTATGACCGCGGCATGGACAACGGCACCGCCGTCGCGCGCGGACTGGCCCACACCGGCCGCGTCATCACGGCCGCCGCCGCGATCATGGTCTGCGTCTTCGGCGGATTCGTCCTCGGCAGCGCGGTGGACCTGTCCGTCTTCGGCCTCGGGCTCGCCGTCGCCGTCCTCATCGACGCGACGATCGTGCGGATGGTCCTGGTGCCGGCCCTCATGGAGCTCATGGGGGACGCCAACTGGTGGCTGCCCCGCATCGTCAGTCGCGTTGTGGGACAAGGGGTGCGGGTCTGATGGACGCCGTTGATATCGCGCGGCTCCAGTTCGCGCTCACGGCAGGACTCCACTTCGTCCTGGTCGCGACGACACTGGGTCTCGCCCCGGTCCTTGCCGCCCTCCAGACGGCGTATGCCGCGCGCACCGGTCGCGCCGCCGGCTCGCCCCTGGGGGTGGCCAGGGACGTCGTGGCCCGCGTCTATCTGGTCAACTACGGCGCCGGCATCGTCACCGGCATCATCCTCGAGCTCCAGATCGGCATGAACTGGCACAACGTCCCGCCGGCGCTCTATGACCCGGTCGCGACGACGCTGGCCGCCGAGACGCTGCTCGCCTTCCTCGTGGAGTCGACACTGCTCGGGCTCTTCCTCGCCTCACCCGGGCGGCTGTCCGAGCGGGTGCGAGCAGGGCTGCTGTGGGGTGTCGCGGCCACCGCTGCCCTGTCGGCATTCCTCGTCGTCTCGGCCAACGCCTACCTCCACCGCCCCTCCGGCGTCCGGCTGGGCGGGGAGGGTTCCGGCTCTGGGTGGGTGGACCCGATCTCACTGCTGACCAACCCCAGCGCCCTCCTGGCGATCGCCCACATCCTCCCCGTCGCCGGCATGGTCGGCGGGGCGTGGGTGCTCGCCTGCGCAGTTGCGGCCGGGCGCCGCGACCCCGAGGCCGGCCGTTTCCTCGGGCGGTGCGGCGCGCTCATCCTCGCGATCGCCTCGCCCCTGGCCCTCGTCACCGGCCTCTTCCAGTTCGCTGCGGCCAGGGAGTCCTATCTCGGCGTGCCCCCGGCATACGCCACCATCGGCCTCGTCCTGATGATGCTCATCGGAGTCGTGCTGACGCTGCTGTCCTGGGTGCTCGCGCCGCTGCTGTGGCGCTGGTCGGGGCGTCCCTCACGGGCAGTCGGACTGCTGCGCGCGCTGCCCTTCGTGCCGATCGCGACCACCTTCCTCGGCTGGCTCTATCGCGAGACGGCCCGCCAGCCGTGGTTCATCGTCGGCAAGGTGAGCACCGAAGACGCGCTGTCGGTCCACTCGGTGCCACTGCTCGCGGCGACCACTGTCGCCTTCGTCGCGTTGGACCTCGTCGCCGTTCTCGGCGCCTGGACGCTGATCACCCGCTATCTCCGGCAGCCGCCCGTGCGCGAGCCTGCCCAGACCGAGCCGCTGGTGTTTGCGCTGTGAGCGCCTCGACGGTGCTGGCCCTCGCCGCGCTCGTGGTCGTCGTGGCTGCGGTCGTGTGTCTCGAGGGCGCCACGGTCCTGCGCTGCGTGCGGGCGCTGACTCCTGCCGGGCCCGCCACGCTCACCCGCCAGGGCGCCTGGTTCCTCGCCTCCGAGGTCTGGGTCGTCGGCCTCCTCGGTCTCGGCCACGCGCTGGTGCCCACGCTCTTCGAGCACCCCAGCGCGGGCGCCGCCCTCGCGGTCTATGTCGTCGGCTGGGTCCTGAGGGACATCGGGCTCTGGTTCGGGCCGCGCTCGGCTGGAGACGGGGCAGCGGCCAGTGCGCGGCTGGCGCGGACCGCTGTGAGTGTCGGTGCGGCCGTGCAGCTCTGCGCCGCCGCGGCATTCGCCATCGGCATCGTGATGTCGGGGACCTGGCAGCCGCCGACGGCCGGGCCGCTCCTCGCTGCGGTGGCGGTGCTGGGTGTGGCGATCACCGCTGCGGGTCAGAGCGCATGGCGCGTGCTGCGGCTCGGTGCGCCGGATGGGTGGTTTGCCTGGCCGGGCTAGCCGAGCAGGTGGCCGTCACAGGGACGTCGTCGCTCACCGAACGGCATCGCTTAGGCGGATGGCCGCCAGTCGTCCGGCGGGTCCTCGCCGACGCGGCCGTCGAGGGCCTCGCGGAGCAGGTCGGCGTGGCCGGTGTGCCGGCCGTACTCCTCGACCAGGTCGCAGACGAGGCGCCTGATGCTTGGGTGCATCCCGTCGAACTCGAAGTATGCCGGGTCGTCCAGCCGACCCTCCGCCACCACCGGCGCGAGTCGCGCGCGGGACCGGGCAACCGCCGCGTCATAGAGCGCGTAGATGTTCGCCACGGACTCGCCCGCGCCGACAGTGAACTGCCACTCCTCGTGGTCCACCCCTTCGGGCACCGCGGCCAGGGCCTCGGGCTGCTCGCCCAGCATGCGCCAACCGAAGTAGTAGTCCTCCACGAGGGCCAGGTGCTTGAGCAGCCCGCCAAGGCTGAGCGTCGAGCTCGGGAGCGTGAAGCGCAGGCCCGTCTCGTCGAGACCGTCCGCCTTCCACCGGAAGGTCGTCCGCAGTCGCTCGAGCATCCCCACGAGGTGCTCCGACTCGCCGCCCGCCATCGGCGGCTCCCACGGCGGCATCTGCTCGTCCATGCTGACAACGGTAGGCACGGACCGTCCGCGCGGGAAGGGGCATGGCGCGGCATACTCGCTCCGGCAGCACAGGCAGCGGGGAGGGACATGAGCACACCGAGGACACCCACGGGTGGCGAGCGGCAGCGGCATACCCTTGCCGTGCTCCTCGCAGCGGTGCTGTGGGGCACCACCGGCACGGTCGCCCATCACGCGCCGGCGGGCAGCAACCAGGCGCTCGTGGGTCTGGCGACCTTCGGCTTCGGCGCACTGGTGCTCCTCGCCGTCGACATCGGGCCGGTGCGGGCGCTGCTGCGCGACCGGTCGACCTGGCCGCTGCTGTTCGTCGGGGCGATCGGCGTCTGCATGTATGCCGGCTTCTACTACTGGTCAATGGACCTCGTCGGCGTCGCGATCGGCAATGTCCTGGCCCTCGGGTCGGGGCCGGTCTTCGCAGCGCTGCTCGAGCTGGTCATCGAGCGCCGCCGCGTCTCCGGTGGCTGGGCGGTCGCGACCGCGCTGTCCGTCCTGGGCATCACCCTGCTCAGCCTGTCGGCCCACGCGTCCGGCGGCGACAGCCCCGTGCTTGGTGTGGCCCTAGGTCTCGCAGCGGGATTCGGCTACGCGCTCTATTCGTGGGCCGGTGCCTCGCTCATCGGCCGTGGGCTGCCGTCACGTTCGGTGATGGCCGGTCTCTTCGTCGTCGCGGCCGCTGCCCTGCTCCCGGCGTTCGCGCTCGGCCACCCCGGCCCGCTCCTCAGCGGGCGTGGCCTGCTGGTGCTGGCCTACCTCGCGATCGTGCCGATGGCCGCGGCATACCTGCTGTTTGGCTATGGGCTGCGCGGGCTGTCCGCGTCGACGGCCACGACGCTCGCCCTCGCCGAGCCCATCGTCGCCACCCTCCTGGCTACGCTGATCCTTCATGAGCGCATCACCACCCAAGGATGGATCGGCTTGGGGCTGATCATGATTGGCATCCTGCTGATCGCCGCGCTGGAGCGGCGGGCCGGTGCGCGGGCGGCCCAGGGGTCAGGTCCCGCAGTAGGTCACGTGCGGCATGCCGCCCTCGGAGGGGCCGAGCAGGTCCTCGAATCCGGGACGCTCGGTATAGGGGTCGGTGACCGCCTCGAGCACGTGGCGGAAGACCGTGAGGTCACCCTGCGTCGCCGCCTCCAGGGCGTCCTCGACCCGTCGGTTGCGGGGGATGTATGCCGGGTTGCTGGCGAGCATCTGCTCGGTCACCTTGTCGTGGTCGTAGGGGAGGAGCGCCCGACGGCGAGAGTCCCACTCCTGCAAGGGTGCCCAGTCGGTGAAGAGCTCCTCCGCGAGACCGAGGGAGAGCTGGCGGAAGAACTGGGTGAAGTCGACGCGGTGGGCCTTGAGGAGGGCCATGAGGTCCTGGATCAGGGTTCGGACCGCCTCCGGTTCCGTGGCCACGGTCTCGGGGGTGAGCCCGAGCTTGCGCGCCATGCCGCCGGCCGCGGCGCGGTCATAGCGCTCGCCGAAGGTGCCGAGCACGCCCATCGCCTTGTCGACCGCGGTCTGCTCGTCGCCGAGGAGAGGGAGCAGCGTCTCGCCGAGTCGGGCCAGATCCCACTGCGCGATCGCGGGCTGGTTGCCATAGGCATAGCGGCCCTGGTGGTCGATAGAGCTGAAAACCGTTGCCGGATCGACCTGTTCCATGAAGGCACAGGGGCCGTAGTCGATCGTCTCGCCCGAGATCGTCATGTTGTCGGTGTTCATCACGCCGTGGATGAAGCCGACGTTCATCCAGTTGGCGACGAGATCGGCCTGGGCGTCGACGACCGCGTCATAGAGGGCGAGGTAGGGCTCGTCGGCCTCGGCTGCGGCGGGGTAGTGGCGCTCGATCGCGTAGTCCGCGAGGGAACGCAGGAGGTCCAGGTCCTGGTGCGCGGCGGCATACTGGAAGGTGCCGACGCGCAGGTGACTCGAGGCGACTCGGGTGAGAACTGCCCCAGGCAGGACTCCTTCTCGCACAACGTGTTCGCCGGTCGTGACGACGGCCAGCGCGCGGGTGGTGGGGATGCCGAGGGCGTGCATGGCCTCGCCCATGAGGTATTCACGGAGCATCGGCCCGATCGCCGCCCGGCCATCGCCACCGCGGGCGAACGGCGTGCGGCCCGATCCCTTGAGGTGGAGATCGCGACGGCGCCCGACGGTGTCGAGGATCTCGCCGAGCAGGAGGGCGCGGCCATCGCCGAGGCGAGGTGAGTACATGCCGAACTGGTGGCCGGCATAGGCCTGCGCGACGGTCTCGACATCCTCTGCGACCTGGCCGGTGAGTAGTGCCGCCCCTGCAGGGGTGCGCAGTGCGTCCGGCTCGAGGCCGAGCTCGCGCGCGAGGGGCTCGTTGAGCACGACCAGCTGCGGGTCGGGGGCCGGGGCGGCACGCCACGGGAGCGACAGCTGGGGCACCGCCGCGGCATACGTCCGCTCGAACTGGAGGGTGGTCATCTCCTCGAGGGTAGGCGAGGAGGCGTGCCCGGCGACACCTCCGTAGGAGGGGCCCATCTGCCCTACAGCCCGCGGACAGGGGCGGTGCCCACTGTGGAGTCAGTCGGTGAACGTCACTGGCACAGGCGAACTCGCCGCATTATCCAAGGAGCACCGCATGCCCAACATGACCCCCAAGTCCATCGTCAGCGCGGCCGCAGCCGGCCTCATCCTCCTCGGCGGCGGGGCCGCTGCCGCCAACGCGCTCGATAGCACGCCGTCGACCACGACCGTCGCGAGCAGCTATGGCGCGCCGGGTCAGCAGGGCCAGGGTGGCGGGCCCGGCCAGCAGGGCTCGAGCGACACGGTGCTGTCAGGGTCCGCGGCCACCAAGGTCTCCGACGCGGTCACGGCGAAGTACCCCGACCTCACCGTCACCCAGGTGCGCGAGGATCCCGACGGCTCCTATGACGCGCTCGGCACGCTCGATGGCCAGCAGGTCATGTATGACGTGAGCGAGGACCTCGCCACGATCACCGAGGCCGGTCCGGGTGGCGGCGGAGTGCCGCAGGGCAAGTCCGGGTCCGGGACCGCCACGTCCGAGACCAGCTCGTCCGACGCGACGGACGCCAACGGGACGAGCACGGCGACGGCGACCGCGACGGCCACCCCAACCGCGACGACCTGACCTGGCCGCGTGAGGGCCTTGCCTCGACAGACCGGCGCCGTGCCCGCGACCCTTCCGCGGGCGCGGCGCTGCTGTGTCGTCAGCCGGCCTGGGCGATCCGGATCATGTTGCCGGCAGGGTCACGGACGGCGCAGTCACGGGCGCCCCACTGCTGGTCCGTGGGCTCCTGGACGATGTCGGCACCGGACTCCTCGAGCCGGGCGAAGGTCGCCTCGAGGTCGTCGGTGACGAGGTTGATGGCGGCATACGTGCCCTTGGCCATCATCTCGGTGATGGCGGTGCGGTCGGCATCGGTGAGACCGGGGTCGACGGCCGGGGGAGTGAGCACGATCGAGGCGTCCTGGCCGGGCGCGCCGAGGGTGACCCAGCGCATCGTGCCCTGGCCGACGTCGAGCCGGACCTCGAAGCCGAGGGTGTCGCGATAGAAGGCGAGCGAGGCCTCGGGATCGGTGTGGGGGAGGAAGCTGGAGGCGATCTTGGTCGTCATGCCGACGAGACTAGGTGCGTCGAAGCGGCGGTGCTTCTTGATTCCTGACCGGTCTGCTGACGACCCGCACGTGACAGGCCGGCAGGTCCAGCGACTGGGCGCTGCGGCGGTAGGCGCTCGGCGGCATACCGACCAGCTCGGTGAACCTCGTCGAGAAGGTGCCCAGCGAGGAGAACCCGACGGCGAAGCACGCGTCGGTGACGCTCGAGTGGCCGTCGGCGAGCAGCGTCATCGCCCGCTCGATCCGACGGGTCATCAGATAGGAGTAGGGCGATTCGCCGTATGCCGCCTTGAACCGCCGGCTGAGGTGGCCCTCGCTCATGTGCGCGCCACGCGCGAGCTCGGCGACCGTCAGCGGCTGCGCGAACTCGCGGTCGATGCGGTCGCGCACCCGCCGCAGCCGGACGAACTCGGCGAGACGGTCCGCGTCGGTGGTCACGAGCCCGATGCTCCCACGCAACGCCATCTCCTCGCCGCTGTCGGTGGTCGCTGGCAGGGTCTGGTCATGGACGCGACAACGATGATGCGGCGGCTGGCCGAGACGATCGACGCGCACGACTGGGAGGGCCTCGGTGGGCTGCTCCATGACGATTTCGTATCCCGCATGGTCCATACCGGTGAGACCTTCGACCGCGAGGGGTGGGTGCGTTTCAACGCCGACTACCCGGACTTCCACGACCTCCAGCTGGAGGACTGCGTGGGCGACGGGGACCGTGCGGCCGGGCGCTCGCATGTGCGGGGCTATGTCGATGGTGAGCTGAAGGATTTCGCGGTCGCCGATTTCATGACCCTGTGCGACGGGCTGGTAGTCGAGCTGGTCGAGGTCTGGTGCGACGTCGACGTCGCGCCACCTAGCGGGACGCGGGGTCCCGGCGAGTCCAGCGCAGGCGCGTGATGAAGACGCCGAGCAGGCAGAGGGCGCCGCCGACGAGCATCATCGCTGTGGGTGCCTCGTCGAGGATGAGCCACGACATGACGATGGCGATCGCGGGCACCACGTAGGTCGTCGCAGCGGTGCGGCCGGCGCTGGTGCGGGCCAGGACATATGCCCATGTGGTGAAGGCGATCGCCGTGGGGAAGATGCCGAGATAGACGACGCCCAGGGTGCTGCCCATCGGCGCGCTGCGCAGGTCGCTGACGAGGCGGCCGGCCCAGGGGAGCAGCGCGACAGTGCCGGCGACGGCGCCCGGCCAGGTGAGCGTGGTGGCGTCGACCGTGCGGAGGAGGCGCTTCTGCACGAGGGTGCACGCGGCATACATCACGGCTGCGACGAGTGCGAGGAACAGTCCCCACAGCCCGATGTTCCCGCCGCTGCTCTGGGTGCCGATGAGGACGACGCCGAGGAAGGACACCGGCGCGCCGATCACCAGGCCCCGCGGGAAGCCTTCGCCGAGGAAGAGCCCGCCGAGCGCGACGACCATGAGCGGCGCGAGGTTGACGACCATCGCGGCCGTGCCCGCGTCAATGGTGAGCTCGGCGGTGTTGAGCGCGATGTTGTAGATGCAGAACCACGCCACGCCCCAGCCGATGATCCACGGCACCGCACGTCGTGGTGGCCGCTTGATGCCCTGGTATGCCGCGATGCCGCCGAGAGCGACGCTCCCCACCGCCATCCGCAGCAGTGCCATGGCGCCGGGATCGAAGTCGGGGCCGGCGCCCCGGATCGCGATAAACGCCGACGCCCACAGCAGGACGGTGACGGCGGCCGCCGCCAGGACCTTGGGGTCGTTGGCGTGATCCACCGGGTCCGACGCCGGTGGTGCACTGGGTGGCTGCGCGTTGGGCGGTTGCGCGCCGACCTGCCGGGCGGTGTCGGGTTTCGTCACTTGGTGGTCCTCACTCGGCGATCCTGACGGCGGGTGGTCCCGCTCGTCCAGCGAGTCCTGCTTGATGAACGTGCAGTGGTCGTGATGTGTGAGGGCGGCGTGCCATTTCCTGGGGTGTCCGGGCTCGGCCGGATCACCGGAATCACTTGTGAGAAAAGAGGATTCGTTGTCCACAGATCTGCGTGATCCTCTTTCGGCTGTCGGCGCCACCGACTAGACTCGAACACATGTTCGAGGCACTCGTGGAGCAGCTGGACGGCATGGTCGATGCCCTCCAGGCCGGCTTCACGTGTGTGCGCGCCGGCACCGACCAGGCACAGTCGTCCGACCCCACACCGGCCGGGGCCTCGGCTGACAACCCAGCCGGGCCCACCCCGACCGGTGGCGGTGCGGACGGTGGTCTCCTTGCGTCCTCGTTTGGGTCGGCGGGTGAGTTCGAGGCCGTGGTCGCGGCCGCGCAGCGGGTCCTCAACGCCGCAGAGGGGCTGCAGCTGGCCGCGATCGCGCAGCGCGCCCGGATCGAGGTCGACGCACCCGAGACCTTCGACGAGTCCACCTTCACCACCCGTGACGTGGTCCACCAGGTCGGGCACGTCGAGGCCGACGCGGTCGACACGATCGCCCTGGTCACCGGCGCCACCTGCTACACCGCCGGCTCCCGCGTCGGCCTGGCCACCCGCCTGGCCTCGGCGTTCCCGGCCACCCTGGCCCAGATCGCGTCCGGGGGCGTGGACCGCGCCCGCGCGGTCAAGCTCAGCCGCGCCGCCGAGGACCTGCCCGCCGGGGTCTGCCAGGACATCGACAGCGGCGTCAGCGACCGCCTCCCTGTGATCCCGGCCGACCGGGTCGGCACCCTCGTGCGCGAGGCCGTTGAGGACCACGCCCCCGGCCAGGCCCAGCGGCTGCGCGCCAAGAACACCACCGGCCGCCGCGTCGCGGTCGCGCCCGGCCCGGACGGGATGTCCCTGTGGGACGCCACCCTGCCCACCGCCGTGTCGGCGAGGATGTGGGCCTGCATCACCACCCTGGCCGACACCTACACCACCGACGACCCCACCCTGACCGCCGACGCCGCCCGCGCCGACGCCCTGGCCGACCTCGTCCTAGGCAACGCCACCATCACCGCCCAGGTCACCCTCGGCATCCCCATCACCCGCACCCCCCAAAACAGCAGCGTCGTACCATCGCCTACCGGCACCGCCCTGCCCAACAGCACCCCCTTGCCCGCCGGCAGCATCACCGTCCCAACCGGAGGCAGCGGCACGACCGGAGGCACCGGCACGACTGGCGGCTCCGGCACCGTGACCACGGTCCTGGCCCCCACACCCACGTTCATCCCGACCACCGCCGCCCCGACACCGCCAACAGGCACGACAGCGGCACCGGCCACGACGACGGCCCCGAGCACGCCAGCGCCAGCGACCACGGCAGGCACTGCCCCCGAGACAACTGCCGCCGCCGACCCGGAACCGGCCACTCCGACCTCTGGGGCGCCCCCGGGAACTCCACCGTCTGGTCTGGTCGCGGATGTGGTGTGGGTCGGTGTGCCCGCGACGGCGCCGATCGCCTCGCCGCAGGACGACCCGGACGGGGAGGAATGGGTGAGGCTGATGGAGACCGACCCCCTGGTCGCGCAGCTGATCAACGACCGCCTCGCCGGGCGGGACGCGCTGGGCGACTACGCCCACTGCGTCAGCGACGCGACCGCGATCACCATCGCCCAGGCCTCCTGGGTCGGCCCCGCCGAGGTCCCCGGCGTCGGCGTCATCGACGCCCAGACCGTCGCCCTGATCCTGGCCGGCACCGACACCACCGTCTCCCGCGCCCTGTTCGACGCCCACACCGGGTGCCTGCTCGAGACCACCACCCCCGCCTACCGCCCCACCCGCGCCATCCGCGAGTTCGTCACTACCCGCGACCGCACCTGCCGCTTCCCCGGCTGCTCCCGCAAAGCCATCACCCACCCCGGCGACGGCGGCGCCTGCGGCCACAACCGCACCGCCCGCCGCCGCGCCGACCTCGACCACGTCACCCCCTGGTCCACCCTCCCCGGCGGCGGGACCACCAGCCCGGCCGACCTGGCCTGCCTGTGCCGGCGCCACCACCGCCTCAAGCAGCGCCAGGGCTGGAAAGTCACCCTCACCCCCGAGGGGACCATCACCTGGACCACCCCCACCGGCACCACCATCACCACCGAGCCCGACCACGCCATGACCACCTTCCTGCGCGAGGCCAACCGCCACCAGACCGCCGCCGCCGAGGCACAGACCGCAGCCCAGGCCGCCGCCACCGCAGCCGAGACAGCCCGCCGGGCCGCCGAAGCCGCCGAAGGACCACCCTTCTAGTTCTGGCCGGGCTGGCTCCTGGGGCGATTCCCGACACGTCTGTCGGCCAAAGCTGTTCTACCCTGGCGCTGCCGTCGGGTGGCCAGGGGTCCGGACTCGTGCACCAGGACCCGCAGGTTTCGAACCGCGGGTGGTACTGACAGGGCCTCCCTCGCGGAGAGCGCGCGGCATACCGTGAAAGCGTGAATCCCAAGGACGAGCTGCGCGACTCCCTCACCACGAGGCGCGGCAAGATCACGCCCGACCAGGCGGGGCTGCCCGTCTATGGCGGCAACCGCCGGGTCACCGGGCTGCGCCGCGAGGAGGTCGCGATGCTCGCTGGGATCAGCGTCGAGTACTACACCCGCCTCGAGCGCGGCAACATCGGCGACGTGAGCGAGTCCGTCCTAGAGGGCGTGGCCCATGCACTCCAGCTCGATGAGGCGGAGCGCGACCACCTGCACACCTCGTCCAGACACTTGCCACCCGCCGGCCCCCTCGCCGCACGCCGACCCGCACCCGCATCCGTCCGACGGTCCAGCGAATCCTCGACACCCTGCCCACCCCCGCCTATGTCCGCAACGGCCGCATGGACCTGTTGGGCGCCAACGCAATTGGCCGCGCCCTCTACGCCCCGGTCTACGACTCGAGCGTCCACGGCAAGTCGCTGCCCAACTCGGCGCGGTTTGTCTTCCTCGACGCCGCCGCCCAGGACTTCTTCCCCAACTGGCCCAAGATCAGCGACGACGCCGTGGCCTTCCTCCGTGCGGAGGCCGGGCGCGACCCATACGACCCCCAGCTCCAGGACCTGATCGGCGAACTGTCCACCCGCAGTGAGCGATTCAGGCAGCGCTGGGCCGCCCACGACGTGCGCTATCACCGCGCCGGCACCAAGCGCCTGCACCATCCGCTCGTGGGCGACCTCGAGCTCGACTTCGAGGCCTTCGACCTCGCGGCCGACGAGGGCCTGCGCCTCAACGTCTATACCGCCGCCTCCGACTCCCCGTCCGCACAGGCCCTCGCCCTCCTGGCGAGCTGGGCCACCACCCCGACCACCGTCTAGGAGCACCCCATGCAGTTCCTCGAGAGCAACGGCACCGTCGCCGCGCCCAAGGAGATCTTCACCGGTGACGTCTGGTTCGACGTCATGGCCAATGTCGCGGGCGAGGACCGTCTGCGCGTCAACATGGTCCGCTTCTCCCCGGGCGCCCGCACCGCGTGGCACACCCACCCCCTCGGCCAGACCCTGCACGTCACCGAGGGCCTGGCGATCGTCGCCACCCGCAACGCCGTCGAGATCGTCCGCCCGGGCCAGAGCCTCTGGTGCCCCGAGGGAGAGGAGCACTGGCACGGAGCGGTTTCCGACCGCTTCATGCAGCACCTCGCCATGTGGGAGGGCGACGGCGTCGTCTGGGGTGAGCAGGTGACCGACGAGGAGTATGCCGCCGCGCTGGCCAAGCTCGACGCCTGACCTAAGGAGAGAACACATGACCGACTGGAACGCCAGCGACATTGCCAAAATCGCTGCGACAGAAGAGATCCACGTCCTCACGCGCCGCAAGGACGGCACGCTCCGCCGGCCCCGCATCATCTGGGTCGTCACTGACGGCGCCGAGCGCGTCTTCATCCGCTCGGCCAACGGTCGCGACGCCGACTGGTTCCGCTGGGCCATCGCGACGGGCCAGGGCGCACTCGAGGTCGGCGGGACGACCTATGACGTCACGTGGAGCGAGGTCGACGACGACGGCGACCTGACCGCGGCCGACAACGGCCACCGGACCAAGTACGGCCGCTACGCCTCGATCGTCGCCGACCTGGTCACACCGAGGCCGCGCTCGGCAACACTCGAGGTCTTCCCCGCCTGAGCTCGTCCTCGCCCGCCTACTTGGGTCGCTTGCGCTGCTTCGGCGGCAGGGCGCGGGCGTGCTCGAGTCCGCGTGCCACCACGTCCTCGAGGATCTCCGCCGAGCTGACGACACCCGGGTCGAACTGGAGCCACCCGCGCATGGTCCGTCCGCCCATCACCATCGGACGGATGCCCATCTCGTCGGTCAGCTCGCGGGCCGTCTCGGGACCGCACCGCAGCATCAGCCCGCCCAGATGGTTGGTCACCACGGCCATGTGCCCATCGACCATGAACGCCAGGCCGCCGAACATCTTGCGCTCGGTCACACCCGGCTCGCCCTCGAGCAGGTCGCGCACGCGCGCCGCCAGGTCCTCGTCATAGGCCATGAGGGGAGTATGCCGCGCGGCCGCGCCACGCGGCAGTGTCTCCGAGCGCGTGGGCAAGCCCCGTGCCACGCGGCAGTGCCTCCCCGAGCGTGGCAAACGGCCCCGCGCCGGCGGGTCAGCCGGAGCTCCTGTCGTGACCTCGCGCCACGTGGACCACCACTGGTCGCCTCGTCGTCACCTGCCGGTCGCCCTGAGTGCCTCGGGGAGCGATGGGGTGGTCCCACGACAACCCCATCTCGTAGGAGTGATCTCGATGCAGCTGCGCACCGCCGCCCTCTCGCTCGCCCTCTCCGCCGTCGTGACGCTCTCCTCGGGTGTCGCCGCCAGCGCAGGCACCGCGCCGGGTCGCCCCCTCCCGGACCCGGGGCTGGCCGAGCTGACCGGCTTCTCCGTCCTGCCCGCCGAGACCTACGTCCCCGGCAGCGAGACCTCCGGCCACTGGACCACCGGCAACACGCAGATCCCAGCGCCCTATCGGGGCCAGCCCGTCCAGGGCTTCTCTGCCACCCACCGCAATGCCGACGGCACCTATCTGGTCATGTCCGACAACGGTTTCGGCGCCAAGGCCAACAGTGCGGACTTCAACCTCGCCGTGCACCTGGTGAAGCCGGACCCGCAGACGGGCGACACGGCATACCTCAAGCAGGTCTTCAACCTCAGCGACCCCAACGGCTTTGTCCCGTGGACGATCTGGCGTGACGGCGGCTGCGCCGAGGCCGCCAGCCTGCCCGCCGGCTACACCTGCCCCGAGCCCGACCGCATCCTCACCGGCTGGGACTTCGACCCCGAGTCGATGCAGATCGCGGCCGACGGGACCTACTGGTTCGGCGAGGAGTTCGGCCCCTATCTCCTGCACACGGACGCGCAGGGCCGGCTGCTCGAGGCGCCCGTCCCGACGCCCGGCGTGATGTCACCCTCCAACCCGACCCTCGGCACGGCGACGCCAAACCTCGCCAACAGCAAGGGTTTTGAGGGCATGGCGATCTCACCCGACGGTCGCACGCTCTATCCGATGCTCGAGGGCGCCACCGCAGAGGACAAGGCCGCCGGCCTCGCCAGCGACCTGCGGATCTACGAGGTCCCGTTCAAGGGCAAGGGCGCCGGTGACTTCGCCGACGGCTTCCTGCGCTACCGCATGGAGGATCCGGCCCACGCCCTCGGCGACTTCATCGCCGTAAACAAGCACCAGTTCCTCGTCATCGAGCGCGACAACCTCCAGGGCGACGCGGCCGAGTTCAAGCGGATCTACCTCGTCGACACCCGTGGCGTGAAGGACGGCGGCTATGTCCACAAGCAGCTGCTCGTCGACCTCATGGACGTGCGCAACCCCGAGGGGCTCGGCGGCGTCGGCGACCCGTTCACCTTCCCCTACTTCACGATCGAGGATGTCGAGCTCATCGACCGCCAGACCATCGCGGTCATGAACGACAACAACTTCCCGGCGATGGGCGGCCGCGGCCCGGCTGTCGTCGACCAGAACGAGTACCTCGAGATCCGGCTCGCCACCCCGCTCCAGGTCGACCACCGCCTGCTGCCCTGAGCGGGGGCTCCTCAGTCCAGCACCGACTCGACCGGCACCGCATCGATCCCGACGGCCTCGCCGACGGGCGCGTTGGTCAGCTCGCCGGCATGGGTGTTGATCCCGAGGGCCAGGCTTCGGTCGTCGCGGCAGGCCTGCTGCCACCCTTTGTCGGCAAGCGCCGTGACATAGGGCAGCGTGGCGTTGGTCAGGGCATAGGTCGATGTGTTTGGCACTGCCCCAGGCATATTGGCCACGCAGTAGAAGACCGAGCCGTGCACCATGAAGGTCGGGTCGTCATGTGTCGTGGGACGGGTGTCCTCGAAGCAGCCGCCCTGGTCGACAGCGATGTCCACCAGCACCGAGCCGGGCTTCATCTCGCTGACCAGCTGGTTGGAGACGAGCTTGGGCGCGGCCGCCCCGGGGATGAGGACGGCGCCGATGACCAGATCGGCCTGACGCACCTGCTGGGCGATCGCGAGCTTTGACGAGGCCAGCCCGTGCACCCGGTTGTTGTAGCGCCAGAAGGACATCCGCAGTTTGTCGAGGTCGGTGTCGAGCAGCGTGACGTCGGCACCCATGCCGAGGGCGATGTTGGCGGCATTCTGGCCGGCGACCCCGGCCCCGAGGATGACGACCTTGGCCTGGGCCACACCCCCGACCCCGCCCATGAGGACGCCCCGGCCACCTTGCGCCTTCATCAGCGAGTGCGCTCCGACCTGCGGTGCGAGGCACCCGGCGACCTCCGACATCGGATAAAGCAGGGGCAGCGCTCCCGAGGGCAGCTGCACGGTCTCGTAGGCGAGGGCGGTGACCTTGCGCTCCAGCAGCTCCTCGGTCAACCGCTTGTCCGCGGCCAGGTGCAGATAGGTGAAGAGGGTCTGGCCCTCGCGCATCCGGCCGTACTCCTCCTCGACCGGCTCCTTCACCTTGAGGACGGTCTCGGCGGCACCCCACACCTCGTCGGCGTCCGGAAGGATCGTGGCACCCGCCTCGACATACGCCTCGTCGTCGATCTGGGAGCCCTCGCCGGCGCCTGCCTGGACGACCACCTCGTGCCCTCGCCCCGTCAGCTCCGTCACCCCGACGGGCGTGAGGGCGACTCGGTACTCGCGGTTCTTGACTTCCTTCGGGACACCGATCTTCACGGCAGGTCCTCCGCGCTCACATGGGCGGGGCTGTTTGCTCCGCATTGTGCGACGTTAGACCTGCCGGGGCGGCTGGGTGAGGGATCGGCTCAGGCGACTTTGACCGTGCTCAGGCGAGCTTGACGGTCGTCAGGCAGGTGGGGTCGTCGGCGCCGGTCGCGATGGGCGTCGTGGCGGTCTTGCCGTCATGGGTGACGGTGAGGGTCGCCTCGATGTCGCGGGGCAGCCAGATCCCGGCGAAGCCGTTGGCCGCGGTCGTGACCGTCTCGTCGAAGACCACCTTGCCGTCCGATCCGGTGACCTTGAGCGCCACCTCCTCGCCGGCGAGCTCGCCCTGGCAGGTGGCCAGGTTGTGGTTGAAGCAGTCGTGGGTCCGGGTCAGATAGGGCGCGATCGACAGATAGAACTGTCCGTCAGGGATCGGCAGCGAGACCTCGCCACCGTCGTCGCTGAGGATCAGCTGGTCCGGCCGCACGGAGCCCATAGGGCCGGCCTCGCGGTCCTCCTGGGAGGCCTCCAGCTCGGCGATGATCGCGCGGGCATCCTTGCCGGACAGGCCATTCCGCGCCAGGAGGTCGCCCGAGGATGCCGCCGACGAGGCAGCGTCTGACGACGTAGCGGGCGAGGCAGCGGACGACGCAGCCGAGGAGGCGGACCCGGCCGTCCCATTCCCGCTGGGGTCATCGGAGCCGCATCCGGCAAGGGCGAGCGCAGTGAGCGTCAGGGCGGCGAGGGTGGTGCGCATGGTTCGTCGGTCTCCGTGGTGTCGAGGATGCGGTGGGTTCTGCGATGCGGTGGGCCAGCGGCGCGGTCGTGGTGGGCTGGAGATCGGGTGGGCTGGGTCAGTGGTGCATGCCCGGCATCTGCGTGCCGTCCGGCATGAGGTGGGTGCTCGCCGGGTCCTGCCATCCCATCACGGACGGGTCGAGCATCCCGAAGATCATCGCGATGTGCGCGACGACGAGGAAGGCCGCGACAAAGACCGCGTGCAGTCGCCACCGGGAGCGCTCGTCATCACCCAGCAGCCCGAGCTCGACGAGCGTGATGCCCATCATCGGCACCGCGCCGGCGAGATAGGCCAGCACCGCGATGACGTCGGCCGGCCCACGCCAGCCACCGTTCACCGTGAGGGGCGCCACGGCATACCGGATGAGATGGAGGAGGATCCCGAGCATCACCGGACCGGCGAGCAGGCCGGCGACCCGGTTGAGGGTGCGCACCCAGGCGGGCTTCGGGCCGAACAGCAGCGCTATCTCGGTGATCGCGAGGGTCTCGGCGAGGACGACGGGCAGGGCCATGAAGAGCAGCAGGTTCCACGGCTGGCTGGCCGCGAGCAGCCCCATGTAGTGCGTCGACGGCATCCCCGGCATGTCACCGCCGACCGTGCGGTCCGGTAGGAAGAGCCCCAGCGCGATCGCGAGGAGCGCCAGACCGCCGACGGCGGCGAGGGCGGCATTGGACGCCTCCGGCATCGCGGGCAGGCGCCGGGAGTCCGCCACCGGGCGGGCGGGGGAGAGCGTGGTCATGGCCCCACCCTCGGACGGCCACCCTGGCCAAGCGCTGGCCGTTCCATGAAGAAACGACGAAGATGCGCGGTCCCGGCCACCCCTCGACGCTGGTCAGCCCACCCGCATTGGGGAGACTGTGCGCCATGACAGCGCCCCAGCCCCGCGCCCTGGTGGTCGACGACGAGCCAGTCCTCGCCGGGACCATCGGCACCTATCTCGAGCGCGCCGGGCTCGCGGTCACCATCGAGGCCGATGGTCTGGCCGCGGTGCGGGCCGCGCGCGAGCTGGCCCCCGACGTCGTGGTCCTCGATCTCGGCCTGCCCGGCCTGGACGGCATCGAGGTATGCCGCCAGATCCGCACCTTCAGCGACTGCTACGTCCTCATGCTCACCGCCCGCGCCGACGAGGTCGACATGCTGATCGGGCTGTCGGTGGGCGCCGACGACTACATGACCAAGCCGTTCAGTGCCCGAGAGCTGGTGGCGCGCGTGCAGGTGCTGCTGCGCCGGCCCCGTGCCGGCGCTGTCAGCACCCACGAGTCCGCACGGCGCCGCTTCGGCGACCTCGCGCTCGACCCCACCTCCCGCACGGTCGAGGTCCGCGACTCACCGGTCGAGCTGACCCGCACCGAGTTCGACGTGCTCGACGCGCTGACGGCCCGTCCCCGGCTGGCCTTCTCGCGTCGCCAGCTCGTCGACGAGGTGTGGGGCCCGGGCTGGGTCGGTGACGAGCACCTGGTCGACGTCCACATCGCCCACATCCGCCGCAAGCTCGGCGACGACCCCGCGGAGCCGCGCTACATCCGCACGGTGCGGGGAGTCGGCTATCGCATGGGCGACGGCTCATGAGCTCGCCCACCCGCAGCCTGGCGACGCGGCTGCTCTCGGGCCAGGCGGGCATCCTGGTCGCGATGGCGGCGACGATGATCGGCACGGCGCTCATCGTCGGCCCGCCCATCTTTGACGAGCACATGCGGCGGACCGGGCATGGCGCCCAGCCGGAGGTGCTCGAGCATGCCGACCAGGCTTTCCGGTCGGCCGGGTTCATCTCTCTCGCAGTGGGTTTGACGATCGCCGGCGTCGGTGCGGCCGTCCTCAGCCTGCTGCTGACCCGCCGGGTCACCCAGCCGCTGCGCGGTCTGGCTGCCGCCACGCACCAGGTCGCGTCGGGTGACTACACCCAGTACGTCCCGACGCGCGGTGTCCCCACCGAGCTGGCCGAGGTGGGCACCGCCTTCAACGACATGTCGGCCCGACTTGCCTCCACCGAGTCTGTCCGCGCCCGGATGCTCTCCGACCTCGCGCACGAGATGCGCACGCCGCTGGCCTCGATCAACCTGCTCGTCGAGGCGTGGGAGGACGGCGTCGTCACGCCGGGCACCGATGTGCCCCAGGAGATCCGGCGTCAGACCGACCGGCTCCTGCGGCTCACCCGTGACATCAAGGACATCTCCGAGATCGAAGAGGGCCAGCTCCGGCTCCAGCACACCGTGACAACGAGCGGTGCGCTGCTGAGCAGGAGCCGGGAGACCTTCCGGGCGGCCGCCGAGCGACAGGGCGTCGAGCTGGTGGTCGCCGACGGGTCAGACCCGGATGTGACCGTCGCGGTCGATGTCGACCGCATCGCGCAGGTGCTGGACAACCTCGTGGTCAATGCCCTGCGGCATACCCCTGCCGGGGGCCGGGTGACGCTCCAGGCGAGCCGCGACGACGACCGGCTCCGGATCGTGGTGCGCGACACCGGCGATGGCATCGAGGCGGACCACCTGCCCCACCTTTTCGACCGCTTCTATCGCACCGACACCGCGCGCGATCGCGACCATGGCGGGAGCGGGATCGGCCTGACGATCAGCCGCGCCATCGCCCGCGCTCACGGGGGCGAGCTGCTGGCCGGGTCCGACGGACCCGGCCAGGGGGCGGCATTCACGCTGCTGTTGCCGCTGGGCTGAGGTCACGCCGCGTGGGCGGAGTGCGTGCGGCTCGCGCGGTGGGCGGCGAGGTCGTGGACGGTGGCGCCCATGGCCTCCTGGCGGGCCTCGCGGTTGAGGAGGAGAGGGACGATCGCCATGAGAGCCATGAGGAGCATTCCGATGAGGACGGCTGCTGCGGTGAGGATCGTTGTTGTCATGACTCAAGATTCGCGCCGATGGGGTATGCCGCGAATCAGCCCGAGGTATCGACCTTCCGGCCCGGCCAGTACGCCCCCAGTCGTACGGCCGCTACGCCCTGGGGCAGCGGCATACTCGATGTCGTGACCACCACCCTCATCACCGGCGCCAGCTCCGGTCTAGGCGCCGAGATGGCCAGGCAGTTCGCCGCCCTCGGACACGACCTCGCGCTCGTCGCGCGCCGCGTCGACCGGCTGGACGGACTCCAGGCCGAGCTCCTCGCCGCCCACCCCGGCCGCCGCGTGGAGGTGCGCGCGCTCGATGTCACCGACCCGGTGGCAGTGCGGCAGGTCGTGCACGAGCTCAACGCGGCGATGGGCGGCCTCGACCGGGTCATCGTCAACGCCGGCCTCGGCAAGGGCGCGCCGATCGGCACCGGCGGCGACGCCGCCAACCGTGAGACCGCACAGACCAACGTCCTCGGCGCGCTCGCCCAGTGCGAGAGCGCGATGGAGGTCTTCCGCCAGCGCGGCCAGGGTCACCTCGTGGTCATCTCGTCGGTCTCCGCGATGCGTGGCATGCCCAAGGCCATGACGACGTATGCCGCGAGCAAGGCCTTTGTCGCCCACCTCGCCGAGGGGATCCGCGCCGAGGTCATGGGGGAGCCGGGGCTGGCCATCGACGTCACCACGGTCTATCCCGGCTACATCCGCTCCGAGATGAACGACCGCGTCGTGCAGGACACCCCCCTGATGGTCTCGACCGAGGAGGGCGTGCGCGCGATCGTCGTCGCCGTCGAGAAGCGCGCCCACAACGCCCTCGTCCCGCCCTGGCCGTGGGAGCCGATCGGCCGCGCGCTCAAGGTTCTGCCCCTCCAGCTCGTCCGACGGCTGGGCTGACCAGGTGGATGCGCACCGCCTGACCACCACCTGACCGGGGGCTTTCGGCATTCGGCGGCCGCGGTTAGCGTGAAGCGGTGAGCCAGGCACCCGAGACCAGCGCAGCACCCACCAGCGCCCCCGAGCCCCGCACCGTCGGCGAGCTCCGCGCGAGCGGCCACGAGCAGCGCCACCTGCGCGAGGAGATCCGCGACAACCTCGTCGCGGCCCTGCGGGAGGGGCGTGACCCGTGGCCGGGCCTCCACGGCTTTGGCCGCACCGTCATCCCCCAGCTCGAGCGCGCGCTGCTCGCGGGCCACGATGTCGTCCTGCTCGGCGAGCGCGGCCAGGGCAAGACCCGCTTGCTGCGCAGCCTTGTCGGCCTGCTCGACGAGTGGTCGCCCGTCATCGCCGGCTCCGAGCTGGGCGAGCACCCCTATGACCCGATCACCGCCGAGTCCCAGCGGCGCGCGGCCGAGCTCGGCGACGACCTGCCGATCGCCTGGCGGCACCGCGACGAGCGCTATGCCGAGAAGCTCGCCACCCCCGACACCTCCGTCGGCGACCTCATCGGCGACGTCGACCCGATGCGGGTGGCCGAGGGCCGCCGGCTCGGCGACCCCGAGACGATCCACTTCGGCCTCATCCCGCGCAGCCACCGCGGCATCGTCGCGATCAACGAGCTGCCCGACCTCGCCGAGCGCATCCAGGTCGCGATGCTCAACGTGATGGAGGAGCGGGACATCCAGATCCGCGGCTATGTCCTGCGCCTGCCGCTCGACGTGCTCGTCGTCGCGAGCGCCAACCCCGAGGACTACACCAACCGCGGCCGGATCATCACCCCGCTCAAGGACCGCTTCGGCGCCGAGATCCGCACGCACTATCCGATCGAGCTGCCCGACGAGACCGCGGTCATCCGCCAGGAGGCCCACCTGGTCGCGACCGTCCCCGAGTCGCTTGTCGAGATCCTCGCCCGCTTCACCCGCGGGTTGCGCGAGTCGAATGCCGTCGACCAGCGCTCCGGCGTCTCGGCGCGCTTCTCCATCGCCGGCGCCGAGACGATCGCCGCGGCCGCCCTGCACCGGGCCACCGCCCTCGGCGAGCCCGAGGCCGTCGCCCGCGTCGTCGACCTGCACGCCGCCGTCGACGTCCTCGGCGGCAAGGTCGAGTTCGAGGCCGGCGAGGAGGGCCGCGAGCAGGACATCCTCACCCACCTGCTGCGCCTGGCCACCGCCCAGTCCGTGCGCGAGCACTTCCGCGGCATCGACCTCGCGCCGCTCGTCGCCGCGCTCGAGGACGGCGCGACGGTCACGACCGGCGACCGCGTCACCGCCCAGCAGCTGCTCGACGGGCTGCCCGACCTCGGCGACAGCGACCTCTACGACCAGATCGCCGAGCGCCTCGGCGCGACCTCCCCGGGCGAGCGCGCGAGCGCCGTCGAGCTCGCCCTCGAGGGCCTCTATCTGGCCCAGAAGATCAGCAAGGACGACGACGGCGACGAGACGGTCTACGGCTGAGGGGAAGGGCGCGGATGTCCAGCAGCGAGAGGCGGACCCGATACGGCAGGTATGCCGGCGGGCCGGACCCGCTCGCGCCTCCCGTCGACCTGTCCGAGGCCCTCGACGTCATCGGCGAGGAGGTCATGGCCGGCTCCTCGCCCGAGGGCGCGATGCGCGAGTTCCTCCGCCGCGGCGGGCACAGCCAGCGGGGTCTGGACGACCTCGCCCGGCAGATCGCCGAGCGGCGTCGCGAGCTGCTCTCGCGGCATTCGCTCGACGGCACCATGCAGCAGGTCAAGGAGCTGCTCGACAAGGCGGTCCTCGAGGAGCGCAAGCAGCTCGCCCGCGACCTCGACGACGACGCGCGCTTCCAGGAGATGCGGCTCGGCTCGCTGCCACCGTCGACCGCGCAGGCCGTGACGGAGCTGTCCGACTACCCGTGGCGCAGCAGCGACGCGCGCCAGGCCTACGAGGAGATCAAGGACCTGCTCGGCAGGGAGGTGCTCGAGCAGCGCTTCGCCGGCATGAAGCAGGCCCTCGAGGGCGCGACCGACGAGGACCGCGCCCGCATCGGCGAGATGCTCGAGGACCTCAACCAGCTGCTCGAGAAGCACGCCCGCGGCGAGGAGACCGACGACGACTTCCGTGAGTTCATGGACAAGCACGGTGAGTTCTTCCCCGAGCAGCCGGGCAACATCGACGAGCTCATCGACACCATGGCCCAGCGCGCCGCCGCCGCCCAGCGGATGCTCAACTCGATGACGCCTGAGCAGCACGCCGAGCTGATGCAGCTCTCCCAGCAGGCCTTCGGGTCGCCCCAGCTGATGGAGTCGCTCGCCCGGCTCGACGCCAACCTCCAGGGCCTGCGGCCTGGCGAGGACTGGTCTGGCAGTGAGAGATTCAGCGGCGAGGAGGGGCTCGGCCTCGGCGACGGGACGGGTGTGCTCCAGGACCTCTCCGACCTCGACGCCCTCCACGACCAGCTCTCGCAGTCCTATGCCGGCGCGCGGATGGACGACCTCGACCTCGACGCACTGCGCCGACAGCTCGGCGACGAGGCCGTCGTCGACGCCCAGACGCTCTCGCGGCTGGAGAAGGCCCTGCGCGAGAGCGGTTATCTCAAGCGCGGCTCGGACGGGGCACTTCGCCTCTCTCCCAAGGCAATGCGCCGGCTCGGCAAGGAGCTGCTCAAGGACGCCGCCGGCCGGCTGTCCGAGCGGCAGGGGCAGCGCGACACCCGCCACGCCGGCGCAGCAGGCGAGCGCACGGGCGCCACCCGCGAGTGGCAGTTCGGCGACACCGAGCCGTGGGATGTGACGCGCACCGTGACCAACGCGGTGACCCGGGCGGCGAGCGAGGGCAGGGACCCGCGTGGCGGCATACGCCTCGAGATGGGCGACGTCGAGGTGACCGAGACGGAGGCGCGCACCCAGTCGGCGGTCGCGCTGCTGGTCGACACCTCGTTCTCGATGATGATGGACGGCCGCTGGGTGCCGATGAAGCGCACGGCGCTCGCCCTGCACCAGCTCGTCTCGACCCGCTTCCGCGGTGACCACCTCCAGATGATCGCCTTCGGGCGGCATGCGCAGGTGATGGACATCGAGGAGCTGACCACGCTGGAAGCGTTGTGGGACAAGGGGACCAACCTCCACCACGGGCTGCTGTTGGCCAACCGCTTCTTCCGCCGGCACCCCAGCGCCCAGCCCGTGCTGCTCATCGTCACCGACGGCGAGCCCACCGCCCACCTCCTCGGCAGCGGCGAGGCGTGGTTCAGCTATCCGCCGAGCCCCCAGACGATCAACGCGACCGTCCAGGAGCTCGACACCGCAAGGCGACTCGGCGCGCAGGCGACCTTCTTCCGCCTGGGCGAGGACCCGGGCCTGGCGCGTTTCATCGACTCGATGGCCCGACGTGTCGACGGCCGCGTCATCGCGCCCGAGCTCGACGATCTCGGCGCCGCAGTCGTCGGCTCCTTCCTCGGGGCGCGAGGGGGTTTCGACACCGGCGGGCACATGTCGGACTGGTTCGGCGGCCGGGGCTTCTGGTTCGGCGGCGAGTGACCGCGGGCGCGGCCGCCCGACATACTGGGGCGCATGGCCATCAGCCCACCTCCCGCGGACGCGTCCCACGTCGACGCCTGGCTCACCGACATGGACGGGGTGCTCGTCCATGAGGAGGTGGCCATCCCCGGCGCGGCCGACTTCATCGAGGCGCTCAAGAGCAGCGGCGTGCGCTTCCAGGTGCTCACCAACAACTCGATCTTCACGCCGCGGGATCTGCGGGCGCGCCTGCTGGGCAGCGGGATCGACGTGCCCGAGGACAACATCTGGACCTCGGCGCTCGCGACCGCGCGCTTCCTCGCCGACCAGCGGCCGGGTGGCTCGGCCTATGTCATCGGCGAGGCGGGGCTGACGACTGCGCTCTATGAGGCGGGCTACACGATGACCACCCGCGACCCCGACTATGTCGTGCTGGGCGAGACCCGCACCTACTCCTTCGAGGCGATCACGCGTGCGATCCGGCTCATCGAGGCCGGGGCCCGGTTCATCGCCACCAACCCCGATGTCTCCGGGCCGTCAAAGTCCGGCACCCTGCCCGCCACCGGCTCCGTGGCGGCCCTCATCACCGCCGCCACCAAGCGCGACCCCTACTACGTCGGCAAGCCCAACCCACTGATGATGCGCACGGCCCTCAACCGCATCGAGGCCCACTCCGAGCACACCGTGATGATCGGCGACCGCATGGACACCGATGTGATCAGCGGCCTCGAGGCCGGTCTGCGGACGATCCTGGTCCTCACCGGCTCCACCCGGCGCGAGGACGTCGAGACCTTCCCCTTCCGCCCCACGCGGGTCGCCGACTCGATCGCCGATGTCGTCCCGCTTGTCCAGGAGCGCCTCGCGGGGGACTAGCTGCCGGCCCGGCTCCGGTCGCGGTCCCGGCCCCTCAGGGCGAGGGTGCCGAGGGCACCCCACGCGATGCCGAGCAGCACCGACGCGGCCGCGTCGCTGGGCCGGTGCCAGCCGGTCACGACGGTGCTCAGGCCGCCGCCGACCGCGATCACCGCGGCCACCGGCACGGTCAGCCAGCGCGCCTGCGAGCGGCGGGTGGCCACGACGAGCGCCGAGCAGATCCCGGCGATCGCGGCGGTGTGTCCGCTGGGGAAGGAGTTGATCATCGAGTGCCCGCCCAGGCTCGGCCGGGGCAGCCCGTGTTTGAGCAGCTCGGCGGAGACGAAGGTCGCCAGGATGATCCCGACCGACACCAGCGCTGCGCGCCAGCCGCTGCGCACCGCCTGCACGAGCACCCCCACGCCCGCGGCGAGCGCGAGCGCGGCGAGCGATGGCCCGCTCAGGGCCAGTTCAGCGACCGCGTGCAGATCCGGGTGGTATGCCGCGATGCGGCTCATGAGCCCGGTGTCCAGTGCCTGTCCGCGCAGGGTGGCGACGAGCGCGGCATACAGCAGTCCGACGCCGAAGGTGGCCGCAGCGGCAAGGGCCAGCGCCGGCGTGTGTGTCTCTAACGCGGTCGCCGGGGTGGCATGGGCTCGAGCGGTCTGAGGGTGGAGCTGTGTCGTCATGGTCCATCCACCGTGCCAGCCGAGTCTGTGCGCACCCTGTGTGCCCGACGGCCATGCGGTGAGACGCGAGCGGGATGGGCGAGCGCGGCATACCCCCGCGGATGCACAATGCGGCAATGGCGCAGACCTACACCGTGAGCCGCACGACGACGATCGCGGCGCCCGCCGACCGCATCCACGCGCTGATCCGCGACTTCCACGAGTGGGTCGCCTGGTCGCCGTGGGAGGGGCTGGACCCCGAGATGCGGCGCGACTACTCCGAGATCGACCGGGGCGTCGACGCCAGCAATGCCTGGGAGGGCGACGCCAGGGCCGGCAAGAGCTCGATGGAGATCACGGGACACGCCTCTATGCGCTGGTCATGTTCGTGGACAGGATGATCGGCGTGGACTTCCACAGGGGCCTGGCCCGGCTGAAGTCCCTCGCCGAGGCCTGAGATGGCGGACACCTCCACCTCCCGCTTCCACCGCGCCTATGTCATCGCGGCGGTGACGCTCGGAGCGCTCGTCGCGGCCGCGGCATTCCGCTCCTCGACGGGCGTGCTGCTGGAGCCGATCGAGCGCGAGTTCGGCTGGAGCCGCGCGACGACGTCGGGCGCGGTCAGCCTCAACCTCGTCATCTATGGCCTCATCGCGCCCTTCGCCGCCGCGGTGATGGAGTCGTGGGGCGTGCGCCGCACGGTCTCGATCTCGCTGCTCGTCGTCGGCGCCGCCAGCGCCCTGACCTGCGTGATGACCTCGCCCTGGCAGCTGTGGCTGCTGTGGGGCCTGCTCATCGGGGTCGGCACCGGCGCGATGGCCCTGACGTTCGGCGCGATCATGGCCAACCGCTGGTTCGACGCCCGCCGCGGCCTGGTCACCGGCATCTTCTCCGCCGCCAACGCGACCGGCCAGCTGCTCTTCCTCCCCGCGATCGCCGCCGCGGCGAGCGGCCCCGGATGGCGGTATGCCGCGCTGGCCGTCGCCGCCCTGGCCGTCCTCATGGCCGTGCTCGTCATGGCCTTCCTGCGGGACCGGCCCTCGGATGTCGGCCTGCGGCCCTATGGCGCCGAGCGGCCCGGGCACGAGCCCGACGCGACACCGACCAACGAGTGGTCCGACCCCGCCGAGGCGGCCCCCGGCGCGGAGGCCGTGCGGCCCCAGCTCGTCGAGGAGACCCGCAGCCCGTTCTGGACCGCGATCGACGTGCTCCTGCGGTGGCGGGCGAACTGGGCCTTCTCGGCGCTGATGCTCACCTTCTTCGTCTGCGGCTGGTCGACCAACGGCCTGGTCCAGACCCACTTCGTCCCGGCTGCCCACGACCTCGGCATGCCGCAGACCACGGCGGCCTGGCTGCTCGCGCTGGTCGGCATCTTCGACATCATCGGCACGATCGCCTCGGGCTGGCTCACCGACCGGATGGACTCGCGGGTGCTGCTCGCGGTCTACTACGCCGGCCGCGGGCTGTCGCTGCTCTTCGTCAACGGGCTCCTCGCCGCGACCATCGAGCCGCCGATGTGGGCCTTCATCGTCTTCTATGGCCTCGACTGGGTCGCGACCGTGCCGCCCACAGTCGCGTTGTGTCGCAAGCACTTCGGCATGGCCGACTCGGGTGTCGCCTTCGGCTGGACCTTCGCCGCCCACATGTTCGGCGCCGGCATCGGCGCGAGCGTCGCCGGCCAGATGCGCACCCACCAGGGCACCTACGAGCTGGCCTGGCTGACCGCGGCCGTGCTGTGCTTCGCCGCCTCGGTCATCGCGCTGAGCATCCCGCGCCGCCCAGCCGCGCAGGTGCGCGAGCGCGAGCTGTCGCCGGTCTAGGCGCTCTTGTCCTCGGCATCGGGTGCCGGCTGGACCGACCACTCCGGCGGCTCGTCGCGGCCGGCCTCCTCGTCGTCCTTCGCGTCCTGGGCCGTCTCCTGCACGATGCCGGCGGCGTGATGCACCGGCGCGTACACGGCATACAGCCGCATCGGCTCGTCACCGGTGTTGATGACGTCATGCCACTTGCCGGCGGGCACCTGGATCGACCAGCCGTCCTCGACGTCCTGCTCGAAGTCGAGGTTGTCCTTGTCCGGCCCCATGACACAACGCCCCTGGCCGGCGTCCAGACGCAGGAACTGGTCGGTCTCGGGGTGGCGCTCCAGGCCGATGGACTCGCCGACCGGGATGGACATCAGCGTCACCTGGAGATACTTCCCGCTCCAGGCGACCGTGCGGTAGGTGGTGTTCTCGACCGTCGCGGTCTCGATGTCGAAGGCGTTGGGCTTCGGTCCGTTGTCGTTGACCTGCATGGGTGTCTCCTCGGGTGGTGCGGGTCAGCCCCGCGTCGTCGTCGCGTGCCTGGGCTGGTAGATCAGGATCGGGTCGGTGCCGGGCACGTCGACCTCGACGCCGATGCCGAAGCCGAGGTCGGTCGGCAGCCCGCGGGGGATGCCGCCGCGCTCGCGGATCTCGGCCGTGGTCGCCTCGATGTCGGTGACCATCAGGCTCATCTGGTGGTGGCGGGGGGCACGCACCATGTCGTCGCCGAAGTCGTCGGAGGTCGGCTGCACCGCGATCTCGCTCGGGCCCGAGGCGAAGATCAGCCACGCCTGCGGGTCTTCACCGCCCTCACCGTCGGTGACGAAGGGCAGCTCAAGGACATCGCGGAAGAACGCACGCGTCGCTGCCGGGTCGTCGCTGTAGATGAGGGTGTGTACCGCCGTCTGCATGCCCCCAACCTAGCGGCATCGCAGGTCCGAGGGGCAACGAGGCGTATGCCGTGTGGGCCGCCCCCCGCTCGGCCACACTGGTCCCGTGAGCGGATCGAGGCGTGCCGGGCGAGGCCCCGTGCCGGCTGCCGTGATCGGCGCTGGCCTGTCGCTCGTGCTGGTGGGCTGCTCGTCGCCGGGTGTTACCGGCGCCGGCGAGGACACCACGGGCACTCCCACGTCCGGGAGCGCGGCCGCGTCCCCCACGACGACTCCGTCCACCGCGGCGAGTCCGTCCACCGCCACGAGCCCGTCGACGACCACGCAACAGCCGCGCAGGGTCGCGGTCCAGCCCGACTGGATCCCCTATCCCCAGACGCGCAAGGACCAGATGGCGGCATACGCCGAGCGCCGCTACGGCGTGGCCACCTCGCGGCTGACACCCAAGACGATCGTCCTGCACTTCACCGACGGCGACAGCTGGACCTCGGCGCGCGACCTGTTCGCCCAGGACATCCCGAGCGGCGGCGAGCGGCCCAACGTCTGCACCCACTTCGTCATCGACCAGTCCGGCACGGTCCACGGACTCGTCCCCACCACGACGATGTGCCGGCACGCGATCGGGCTCAACCACGTCGCGATCGGCATCGAGTTCGTGCAGGCCTCCCATGGCAACGGCGCGCAGTGGGCCGACCGGCAGATCCTGGCCCGCACCCCCCAGGTGGAGGCCGGCCGGGCGCTGGTCCGCCAGCTCATGGCCGAGCACGGCATACCCGCTGAGCAGGTCATCGGGCACGCCGCCGCCAACGACTCGCCCTACTACAAGGACCTCACCGGCCTTCGCAATGACCACACCGACTGGCTGCCCGAGGATGTCGCACAGTTCCGGGTTGGGCTGAGTCCGCAGACAGCGCCGTGAGCGTGTGCTGGGATTGACCCATGGAGAATGCCGCGCACGCTCGCCTCAACGAGCACGGCCAGCCTGTCGGGGCGGCCGTCGGGGGCTGGACGCCCCGCCCGATGCCCGACCCGGACGTCCTCGAGGGCACGTCTGTGCGGCTGGAGCGCTTTGGCCGCCAGCACCTGACCTCGCTCTTCGCCAACACCTCCGGCGCCGGGACGGAGCCGGACTGGACCTATATGCCCGCGGGACCTTTCGCCGACGAGGGTGAGCTCGCGGCATACGTCATGGGTCTGGCGGACGCGCCCGACGTGGTGCCGCTCGCCATCGTCGACCAGGCGTCGGGGGAGACGGTCGGCGAGGCGTCCTACCTGCGGATCGTGCCGGCGGTCGGCACCGTCGAGGTCGGGCACATCATCTACGGACCGCGGCTGGCGCGCACCCGCGGCGCGACCGAGGCGATGTATCTCATGGCGCGCCACGTCTTCGACGACCTCGGCTACCGGCGCTACGAGTGGAAGTGCGATGACCTCAACGCGCCCTCGCGCGGTGCGGCGACGCGGCTCGGCTTCACCTATGTGGGCACCTGGCGGCAGGCGACGATCTACAAGGGGCGCAACCGCGACACCGCCTGGTACGGCATGACCGACGGCGACTGGCGGCTGCTGCGGCCGGCCTACGAGCGCTGGCTCGAGGGCGCCGACGAGACCGGTCAGCGCGAGCGGCTCTCCGACCTGACGGCGGCTGCGCTGCGTGCGCGTGAGGAGGACGAATCCGTATGAGGATCTACGGTTTCCGCGCCTACGGCGGCCCCGAGGTGCTGGAGTTCATCGACGTTGAGGAGCCCGAGCCCGGCCCCGGCCAGGTGCTCATCACGATGCGTGCTGCCGGCGTCAACCCCGCCGACATCAAGGTGCGCGGCGGCCTGCGCCGCGACACCGTGCCCGTGACCTACCCCATGGCCGTCGGACGCGAGGCGGCCGGCACCGTCGTCGAGCTCGGCGAGGGCGTCGAGGGGCTCGTGCACGGCCAGCACGTCTTCGGCTCGACCGCGGCCGGCACGGGCGCGCTCGCGCCGCGGGTCCTGCTCGACGCGTCGGCCATGGCAGCCGTCCCCGACGGGGTCACCGACCGACAGGCGGCGTGCCTGCCGGTCTCGGCAGGCACCGCCGTCGACGCCCTCGACCAGCTCGCGGTGCCCGAGGGCGGCACGCTCGTCGTCATCGGCGCAGGCGGTGGCGTCGGCACCGCCGCCTGCCAGGTCGCCGCGGCCCGCGGCGTGCGCGTGCTCGGCGTCGCTTCCGGCCAGAAGCAGCTCGTCGTCACCCGCTGCGATGCCGAGCACATCGTCTCCGGCCAGGGGTGGGCGGATGCCTGCCGCCGGGCCGCCCCGGATGGCGTGGACGCCGTCCTCGACCTTGTCGGCGGCCCCGTCCTCGACGCCGCCGTCCCCCTCCTCGCCGACCCGAGCCGCATCGTCAGCCCCGCCGACCCGGCGCTCGCCACCTCCTTCGGCGGCTCGGGCGTCACCCGGCGTCGGACGGGCGAGGCGTATGCCGCCCTGGCCGGCCTCGTGGCCGACGGCACCCTGCACCCGGTGGCCCGGGTCCACTCCTTCGACGACGCACCGCATGCCGTCGAGATCGTCGAGTCGGGCCACGCCGGCGGCAATATCGTCGTCAGCGGGTAGCGTCTGGTCATGGACCAGCGCGAGATCGACGCCTTCTGGGGAGACGCGCGTGTGCGCGGCCACCTCAACCGCACCGGCTTCTATACCGGTCCGACCGTGCACGAGTCGCTCCAGCCGCCGGCGTGGTCCTTCGGCGCGACCCCAGAGCAGGCCGATGCGCTGCTCGCCCTCGTCCTCGACGGCACCAAGACCGCGACAGCCGGCGCGCTGTGGGACTACGAGGCCGAGGACGAGGCGCTGCCCGAGCGCGGCGACCTCTCGATCATCCTCGACGGCGGCGGCCACCCCCGCGCCCTGATCCGTGTCACCGACGTGCAGGTCGTCCCCTTTGACGAGGTGTCGGCCGAGCACGCGCGGCTGGAGGGCGAGGACGACCGCAGCCTCGAGTCGTGGCGGCGCATCCACGAGGACTTCTTCCGCCAATACGCCTCCCACGAGCGCGAGTTCAGCACCGACATGCCGGTCGTGCTCGAGCGCTTCGAGGTCATCTACCAGCGCTGAGACGCGGGACGCACGCGGAGTTCGAGCCGTTCCCGACCCTGCCAAGTCCAGGGCAAACCTTGACCATCCGCTGACCATTTGCGGGTGATCGCATGACCTTCTCCGACCTAGCGTGGGCGACCGCGGCATACCGCCGCAGTTGCCCACTTGGAGGAGTCCCCATGTCCCGCAAGACGATTCGCGCAGTGGCTGCCACCACCATCGCGCTCGCCGCATCGTCCGCCACCGTCGCCGTCGCTGCCACCGGCGAGGTGCCCACCTTCTCGCAGTTCCAGGCCTCGACCTACCAGGACACCGATCGCCAGTACATCGTCAACGGCGACGAGCCGGTCCGCACCACCGGCGAGCTGCGCTCGTTCTACGACTCGCTGGTCGCGCCCAAGCAGACGTCCACCGACGGCCTGATCGTCAACACCGTCAGCGGGCGTGACGACAAGTGGTCGGCCACGCAGGTCGCCAACCTGACCTACTGCGTCTCGACCAAGTTCGGCACCGACCACGCCCGGGTCGCCCAGGCCATGGCCGACGGCGCCGCACAGTGGGAGGCCGCCTCCTCCAAGATCAACTTCGTCTATGTCGCGAGCCAGAACGGCTCCTGCACCGTGCGCAACTCCAACGTCGTCTTCTCGGTCGAGCCCTCCAAGAGCACCCAGTACATCGCCCGCGCGTTCTTCCCCAGCACGCCGAAGTCGGGCCGCAACGTCCTGGTCGTCTCCAAGTCGCTCTTCAACTCCGGCTCCTGGACCCCGTCCAACATCATGGCCCACGAGCTCGGCCACACCCTCGGCTTCCGCCACGAGCACACCCGCCCCGAGTCCGGCACCTGCTTCGAGGACAACAACTGGCGCCCGCTGACCCCCTACGACAGCGCCTCGATCATGCACTACCCCCAGTGCAACGGCTCCTCCGATGACCTGTCGATGACCGACAGCGACCGCACCGGCGTCCGCGCCCTCTACGGCAGCTGATCCCTCGTCGCCATCCCCCGGGTGATCCCCGGGGCGAGACCCGCCCGACGCGCTCCTCCGGCGCCGGGCGGGTCTCGTGCGCGAGGGGAGCTTGCGCTGAGGGGAGGTATGCCGCGCGGCATACGCTCTCGTGAGCGGCGTCACCGTCCTCGGGGCGCGACTGCTGCCCAACACTTATCCCGTTCTAATCTGCGCCACAGGTTCGGCTCCCACAGTGGAGGAAGTTCGATCCCCTCCCAAGGAGTAGCACCATGGCAAAGACACAGACGACGATCATCACCGGCGCCGCGGCGGTGGCCGCCGCCGGCGCGATGGCCTTCACGGCCGCCTCCCTGGCCAACGCCGACACCCAGCCGCAGCAGGGCTCGACCGGATACTCGGTGCCTGGCTACGGCAACCAGCAGGGCGGCCCCAACGGCCAGCAGGGCAACGGCCAGCAGGGCGAGGGCCAGCGCGGTCCGGGCGGCCACGCCCACACCCAGGTCACCGGCGACGAGCTGACCAAGGTCAAGGACGCGGTCAAGGCCAAGGACTCGGCCGTCACGGTCACCTCCGTCCAGAAGGACCCGGACGGGTCCTATGACGTGATGGGCACCAAGGCCGGCGCCCAGGTGATGGTCGAGGTCTCCAAGGACCTCACGACCATCGAGGTCCGCACGGGTGGCCCGGGCGGCGGCGGCCGAGGCGGTCACGGTGGCATGCAGCAGGGCACCGAGGTGACCGGAGCCAACCTCGACAAGATCAAGGCCGCGGTCAAGGCCAAGGACTCGACCCTGACCGTCGAGCGGGCGATGAAGCTGACCGACGGCACCTATCGCGCGATGGCCACCAAGACCGATGGCACCCGGGCGGGCGTCTCGCTCGATAAGGACTTCAAGGTCACCGACGTCCGCACCGGCATGGGCAAGGGCGGCGCCGGCCACACCCACACCGCGGTCACGGGTGACGAGCTGACCAAGGTGAAGGACGCGGTCAAGGCCAAGGACTCGGCCGTCACGGTCACCTCCGTCCAGAAGGACGCCGACGGCTCCTACGACGTGCACGGCACGAAGGCTGGCGCCCAGGTGATGGTCGAGGTCTCCAAGGACCTCAAGACCATCGAGGTCCGCACCGGCGGCCCGGGTGGCGGCCACGGCATGCGCGGCGGCGACCAGCAGGGCCAGTCCGGTCAGCAGGACCAGCAGGGCGGCACGTCCAGCACCGACCCGTCCGACGCCAACAACGGCACGGCCTCCAACGCCTCGTACGTCGTGATCTGACAATCGCGTCCGGGAGTCTCGTCTCGTCGTCCCGGAGAGCCCGCTACGCGCCAGATCTGGACGTTGCGTGGAGCAGCCCAGGGCTGGGGGCCTTGCAGCTAGGCGATGTGGACGGGGATGCGGCGGGGGCCGAAGTCGCCCGCGCGCTCGGCGAAGCGGCCGGGCAGGGCGAGGCCGCAGGCGGGACAGTTCCCGTCAGGGGTGAGGCGGTAGGCGAGGATCTTGTACCAGTCGCGCTCGATCAGGGCCGTGCCGCAGCCCGGGCAGTGGGTGATGCCGCCACGCCGGTCGTGGACATTGCCGGTGTAGACGAAGTGCTGCCCGGCATCCATCGCGATCTCCCTGGCCCGCGCGAGCGTGGCAGGGGGAGTGGGTGGGACATCACGCATGCGGTGGTCGGGGTGGAAGGCCGAGAAGTGCTGTGGCACATGGGGTCCCAGCTCGTCGACGACCCACCGGGCCATCTCCTTGATCTCGGCATCGTCGTCGTTGTGGCCGGGGATCAGCAGCGTCGTCAGCTCCACCCAGACATCGGTCTCGTGGACGAGATAGCGCAGGGTGTCGAGCACCGGCTCGAGGTGGGCGCCGGTGAGCCCGACATAGAAGTCGTCGCTGAAGCCCTTGAGGTCGACGTTGACCGCGTCGATGTGCTCGAAGAGATTGCGCCGTGGCTCCGGGTGCACATAACCCGCCGTGACGGCGACGGTGCGCACGCCCCGCTCGTGGCAGACCTTCGCGACGTCGACGGCATACTCGGTGAAGATGACCGGGTCGTTATAGGTGAACGCCACACTCTCGCAACGCCATTGGAGTGCAGTCTCGGCCAGCTGCTCGGGCGTCGCCTGGTCGGCGAGCCGGTCGACCTGACGCGAGGTGGAGATGTCCCAGTTCTGGCAGAAGCGACAGCCGAGGTTGCAGCCCGCGGTGCCGAAGGACAGCACGCTCGACCCCGGATAGAAGTGGTTCAGCGGCTTCTTCTCGATCGGGTCGATGCAGAAGCCGGAGGACCGGCCATAGGTGTCGAGCACGAGCTCGTCGCCCTCGCGCATCCGCACGAAGCAGAAGCCGCGCTGCCCGTCACGCAGACGGCACTCGCGGGGGCAGAGATCGCACTGGATCCGGTCGCCCACGGTGTGCCAGTAGCGCGCCGGGTGGCCCATCACCCCTCCTCGTGCCAGGAGGTGACGGTGTAGGTCGAGATCTGCTCGTCGTCGAGCCGCTCCGGCCCGAGCCCGGCCTTCCGACGGAGCGAGCGGAGGAAATCACGCGGGTCGGGCAGCTGCCGCCATACCTGCGGCAGATAGGTCGCGCGGTGCGAGCCCGACTGGAGGACAACGCCGTCCACACCGGGGTGCAGGGCGCGCACGGCCTGGTCCTCGGTCTCCGCCTCGAGCGGCACGGCCGGCGAGAGCACCGAGACTTCGACGCGTATGCCGTCCAGCTCACCCGCGTGCAGCGGCGGGAAGCGCGGGTCGCGGGTCGCCGCAGCGACGGCGTTGTCGCGCACGTCCTCCCGCAGCGAACGGCGGGCCTGGAGCGACCCGATGCAGCCGCGCAGGTGCTCGTCGCGGGTGAGGGTGACAAAGGTGGCGCCCGGCTCGTCGAGCCAGTGGCCTAGGTCGTCGGCGAGCGGGGCGTCGGCGCCGAGCCGGTCGGCGATCGCGCCTCGGGCGATCGCGAGCAGGACGCTGCCGGCATCGGCGGGCAGACCCGGCGGTGAGGTGGCGTGAGCGGTCATGGCTTGTCCTCCCAGAAGGCGATGGCGGCATACCCGACGACGCGGTCCTTGCGGCCCGCGGTGTCGCCCGAGTTGCAGGACCCGAGCAGGTCGGGCCGCAAGCCGTGGCGGGCGCCGCACATGAGCAGGCCGCTGACCGGGTAGGCGCCGCAGGCCTGGTCGGGCTCGAGCGGGCCGGCGAACTCCAGGATCTGGCGGATCGTCGCGGCGTCGCGGCGCTGGGCGTCGGGATAGGGGTGGTAGTGCGAGAGGTCGGAGCTGACGACGACGGCGGTCTCCGCGCCGTCCCAGAGGGCGCCGATCGAGCGGCAGATCGCCTCGGGCGAGACATGGCCCACCGCGAGCGGCACGACCTCGGCCTCGGGCAGCACCGTCTGGATGAAGGGCAGGTGCACCTCGAGCGAGTGCTCCTCGGCGTGCACGTCGGGACGCTCGAGGACACCGCTGCGGATGGTGATCTCCTCGGGCGTGGGGGTGGCCACGCGGCCGAGGGGGGTCTCGAAGTAGTCGGCGCCGGCGGTGGCCACGCCCTCGACATAGACGCGGTGGGTGGGGCCGAGCAGCAGCACGCGGGTGACGGTGCCGGCGGCGCGGGCAAGGAGGGCATAGCCGAGAGCGGCGGTCGTGCCGCTGTAGACGAGGCCGGCGTGCGGCAGGATCAGCGCCTTGGGCCAGCCGTCCCGGCGGCCGCGCTCGGCCAGCTCGGCGCGGGCGATCGCAAGCTGCTCGTCGACGAGAGCCTGGAGGGCGGTTGCTTCACCTGGATAGAAGAATCCGGCTACGGCCGGTGGACGGGTGTGAACCATCAGTGCGCCTCCCTGAGTTGGCGACCCTTTAACTGTATGCCGTGCGGGCGCCGGGTGGGGGCTCCCGTGACGGGGCAGACGTTTGCCCGAACCCTGCCACAGAATGCCCCCCGGGGTATACCCTGAGTAGGGCCCGGCAGTGTCGCTGCGGCGATGCCCTGGGGGCGGGGCCACCGGCCGGTGCTCCGCGGCATACTCACCTGGAGGTCATGATGGCTCGGGTCGTCATCCTCGGCGCAGGAGTGGCCGGACACACGGCGGCCCTCCACCTGCGCCGCATGATCGGGCGGGAGCACACGATCACTGTCGTGTCGCCCAACTCCCAGTGGAACTGGATCCCGTCCAACATCTGGGTCGGCGTGGGCGTGATGTCCAAGAAGGACGTCGTCTTCCCGCTCGCACCCATCTACAAGCGCAAGGGCATCGACTTCCGGCAGGCCAAGGCGGTGGCGGTCCGTCCGGAGGGGGACGAGACCGACCCGACCGGGGCCGTCGACATCGTCTACACCGATCCCGCGCGCAAGGACCAGCAGGAGCGGCTGCGCTACGACTACCTGGTCAACGCGACCGGTCCCAAACTGCGCTTCGAGGCGACCGAGGGGCTTGGCCCGCACGGCGGCAACTCGGTGTCGGTGTGCACCGCCGACCACGCGGTCGAGGCGTCCGCGGCGCTCAGGGCCTCGATCGAGCGGATGAAGAGGGGCGAGCGCCAGACCCTCATCGTCGGCACGGGCCACGGCACCTGCACCTGTGAGGGCGCGGCCTTCGAGTACACCTTCAATGTCGACCACGAGCTCAAGGAGGCCGGCGTCCGCGACAAGGCCGAGCTGATCTATCTGACCAACGAGGCGCAGCTCGGCGACTTCGGCGTCGACGGGATGCTGTTCAGCCAGCGCGGCTACCAGCAGTCCTCCCGCATGTGGACGGAGTCGCTGTTCACCGAGCGCGGCGTCCACTCGATCCTGGGCGCGCACGTGCACAGGGTCGACCCGGGCGTCGTGCACTACGAGACGCTCGACGGCGAGATGCACGAGCAGCCCTTCGACTTCGCGATGCTGCTGCCGCCCTTCGGTGGCGTGGACCTCAAGGCCTATGACCGTGCCGGCAACGACATCTCCGAGACGATGTTCACCCCGGCGGGGTTCATGAAGGTCGACGCCGACTACACCCCCAAGCCCTACGAGGAGTGGCGCGCGGAGGACTGGCCCGAGACCTACGAGGTGCCCGGGCGGCCCAATGTCTTTGCCGTCGGCATCGCGTTCGCCCCGCCCCACCAGATCTCGCGGCCCAACAAGACCCGCAACGGCACCATGATCGCTCCGGCGCCCCCGCGCACCGGAATGCCCTCGGGGATCATGGGCAAGACCGTGGCGATGACGATCCGCGACCGCATCAACGGGGAGCCGGCGGCCGTGCACAAGGCCTCGCTCGCCAAGATCGGCGCGGCCTGCGTGGCCTCGGCCGGCACCGGCATGCGCGAGGGCTCGGCCGCGGCGATGTCGATGTTCCCCGTCGTGCCCGACTACCAGCGCTATCCGAGCTCGGGCGGGCGCGACTTCAAGGGGACGCGTGGCGACAGCGGCCTCTTCGGCCACTGGGTGAAGTACATGCTCCACCACCTGTTCATCTACAAGGCCAAGGCCCTGCCGGGCTGGCAGTACATCCCGGAGTGACGACATGAGCGAACCTGCCAAGACCTCACCGGTCATCACGGCCTACAAGGACGCACCCGTCCCGACCAGGGCGTCGCTGCGCTGGCGGCGCAACATCCCCCTTCAGATCGTGAAGTTCGCCGAGTTCAACGGGCGTCTCGCGATGATGGTGCTCAAGGGGCACGAGGACCACTAGGACGACCGATGGGTATGCCGCGGGCGTGCGCCCGCGGCATACCCACGTCTGGTCTCTCCCCACCACCGGTCCGGCGCGGCTACGCTGCGGCGACAGCGCGGCATACCCCTTGAGAGACCGGCGAGAAGCGGAGCGAGACGATGCGCAGCACGACCGAGACCCACCAGACCAGCGACGGCACGCGCCTGGCGATGCGGCGGTGGCTGCCGGACGGCGAGCCCAAGGCGGTCGTCCAGGTCGCGCACGGCATGGCCGAGCACAGCGAGCGCTATGGCCGGCTCGCCGAGCGCCTGACCGGCGCGGGGTATGCCGTCTATGCCCACGACCACCGCGGGCACGGGCCTGGCGCGGCCCCCGAGACGCTGGGGCACCTCGCCGACAGCGCGGGCTGGGACTCGGCCGTCGACGACATCCGCTCGGTCATGGCGGTGGCGCAGTCCGAGCAGCCGGGGCTGCCCTACTTCCTGCTGGGCCACAGCATGGGCTCGCTCATGGCGCGCACTCTCGTCACCGAGGGCTCCGACGGGATCACCGGTCTGGTGCTGTCTGGCACGGCCGGCGACCCGGGGCCGATCGCCAAGGTGGGGCGCGCGATCGCGCTGCTGGAGGGACGGGTCCGGGGCGGCCGCAAGCCCAGCCAGATCATGAACAAGCTGACCTTCGGCCAGTTCAACGCGCCCTTCAAGCCGGCGCGCACCGACTTCGACTGGCTATCGCGCGACACCGCCGAGGTCGACAAGTACGTCGCCGACGAGCGCTGCGGGCAGGTGTGCAGCTCGCGGCTGTTCGCCGACATGCTCGACGGGACCCAGCGGATCGCCAAGGACGAGAACGTCGCCCGCGTCCGCAAGGACCTGCCGATCCTGCTCATCTCGGGCGACGCCGACCCCGTCGGCGGCAAGGGCGGCGACGGGGTCAAGGGCGTCCTCGCGCAGTACCAGAAGGCCGGCATCCAGGACGTGTCGATGTGGCTTTATCCGGGTGCCCGCCACGAGCTGTTCAACGAGACCAACCGCGATGAGGTCGTCGACGACCTCATCGGCTGGCTCGACTCCCACCTGCCGGCGAGCTGAGCCCGCAGCCTCCGCGCGAGGCCGGGGCGGGTTGGGGCTGGGACGCCGGCGGCGGCATACCGCCAGTCCATCTCGGCCCGGACGAACTCGGGCGTGCCGTAGATGCTCATCGTGTGCTCCTTCGCGTGAAGTGGATGTCTCCACGGTCGCGAGCTGAGGCAGCACGGCAGATCGGGCGGATGTCGTATCCCGCGCCTTAGTTGTGCCCCCGGTCACACCTCAGGGGGCCTTAGGCCAAGGGGCGTTGGGTCTGGCGCTGGCGGCGGGGGAGGACGTGGCCGGCGCGGTGGGCGAGCCAGATCATGGCCAGACCCGCGGCGGTGCCGATCACGAGGGCGACGACCGAGGCCTCGGCGCCCATCTCGCCGCCGGAGACCAGCGGGTTGCCGCTGAGCTCGGAGGCAAAGAGGCCGCGCCCGGTGCCCGCGCCGGAGACGTCGATGCCAAAGAGCGCACTCTGGGTGGCGTTCCACGCCGTGTGCAGGCCGATCGCGAGCCACATGCGCCGGGTCAGCACATAGGCACCCCCGAGCAGCAGGCCAGCCTCGGCGGCGATCGCGATGGCGCCGAAGAGGGTGGCGTCGGGGTTGCTGATGTGGAGCAGCCCGAAGACGACCGAGGTCAGTGCGATCGCGCCCCAGGTCCCCATGAGCTTGTCGAGGACGCGCAGGAAGAAGCCGCGGAAGGCCAGCTCCTCGGCAACGCCTGGCCCGATGCCGATCGCCAGCCCGGTCAGGATGCCGATGTCCCAGCCGACGTCGGTGATCCGATAGACACCCAGCGCCCCGAGTATCGCGACGACCAGGGTCATCAGGGCCGTGCCCGCGAGCAGCCCCGCGCCGAGCTCCCGAAGCGCACCCGGCCCGCCGAGCTCATAGACCGGCCGCTCCGCGGCCCCTTTGACGAAGACCCGATAGAGCAGATAGGCCACGGCCGCCTCGGCCAGCAGGCCGATCGGCAGCCCGGGAGCCTGCATGAACCATCCGCCCCCGACCTGGATGCTGCCGTCGGGCTGGGTGGGCATCCCGTGGGCGATCACGTTGATGATGCCCGCCACGACGCCCATCACCGTGTTGGCGATGAGCAGCAGCACGACGCCGAGCAGCAGCTGGACCCACGGCCGGGGCTCCGGGCGGTGCAGGTCCTCGAGCAGGACCCGCTGACTCGGCGGCTGGGTGCGCGGGGGCGTGGACGGCTGCATGCTCGTGGTCACGCGCCCAGCGTGGCACGGCCGGTATGCCGCGTGCGCGCGATTGGCCCGTTGCGCCGCCGCGCTCGTTGGGGTTGGGTTGGAACAAGTCCGCTGACCTGCAAGTTGCATGGTCGGCACAGCACAGACCCACAAGGAGGGTGCCGCGATGTCGTTCACCGACAAGATCAAGAAGAAGGCCGAGGAGCTGGACCTCCAGACCAAGGCCGACAAGCTCGCCAAGCAGGCCGGCGAGGCTGCGCACCAGGCCAAGGAGAAGGCCGGTGACCTCGCGCACAACAACCGCGACAAGATCGGCGCGACCCTCGACAAGGCTGCCACCAAGGTCGACGAGAAGACCGGTGGCAAGTACCACGACAAGGTCGTCAAGGCCAAGGACGCCGCCGCCAAGGGCGTCGACAAGGTCGCCGAGGGCCGTCCCGGCCACGTCTCCCAGGACACCGTCCAGACCGAGCGCTTCGACGACGAGGCCCCCATGGCCCCTGGCCGCGACACCCCCGAGGACCCGACCGCTCCCCGCTTCGACGCCCCGGGAGGCTCCACCGCCCCGCGTCGCGAGTTCCCTGAGGGCCCCGCCCCCGAGGCCCCGCGCCAGTTCTGAGCACTGAGCCCACAAGCTGCCCACAAGCTCGCACCACGAGCCGCCCACGAGGGGCGCCACCGATCACGGTGGCGCCCCTCGCTGTGTCCTGGGCGTGCCCCGGCCCGGCAAGATCGACTACCAGCACGGGCCAGCTGGCCGCGGCTGCGTGCTCACGCACGCTGCGCTCCCCCCGAGGTGATAGTCGATCTTGCCGGTGGCTGACCCCGTCGGCGTGTGTCAGGCCCGCGGCGTCAGCTGTCGTCGTCGGTCAGGGCGAGGACAGCGAGGAACCGGCCGCCCGGGCCGGGGAGCTGGGAAAGGTGGATGGGCCCGCCCTCTCCCATCGAGAGCAGGCCGAGGACGTCATAGGCCTCGTGCAGATGCATGCGGAGGACGGGCCCGTGCCCGACCCCCCAGCCGAGGCCGGTCATGAGCCGGGCGATCTCGTCGAGGACCGCTTCCTTCCGCACATGCCGCCGCATCCCCTCGGTCGTCTCCTGGGCAAGGACCTGCGGGTCGACCTCGAGTCCGGAGGCGACGACCAGCGCAGCGAGGACACGCTCGTCCTGGTCGGCCGGCTCCTTGGCCGAAAGCAGCGACCCAGCAATTGCCTTGGCGAGCAGCTCGGGGTCTTGCCCAGCCGCCAGACCGCGCTTGGTGGGGACGAGTCGCCCCTTGTGGGAGCGCAGCAGACCTGCGCGCACGGTGGCCTGTCGCAGCCGCGACATCCCAGGGGTGTGCTGCTCGCGGGTGCCCTTGCTGATCTCCCATGCGAGGCCGGACTCGTGCCAGATCCGTTCGCACGCAGCGGGTTCCATCCAGTTGGCCTTGGTCAACCGGATGCCGTCAGTGCCCGCGACGTCGAGCACCGTCTGGAAGGGATGGAGCGCCGCGAGCAGGTCCTCCTTCCTCGGCGCCTCATATTCCAGCGCGGCCGCAAACAGGGTGGCCAGCTCCGGGACCACGGAGGGATGGGCCTTGTCCACGATTTCGCGGTATGCCGGGTGCATCGGTGGCATCTCGAACTCGCCCTCCAGCGCCGCCAGGAGCTCCTCGGGGTTGGCGCCGACGAGGGAGAGCATCAGGTTGATCGAGTCGAGGTCCGCCTCCTCCTGGACTGCCATCTCGTTCCATGCCCAGATGCCGCCGATGTCCTCCGGTGGGCACTCGCGGACGGCCTTGACGCAGACGGCCGGCGGGTCATCGTCGGATGCGGGACGCACTTCCTCGACGAGGAGCGTGTGGGCCCAGTCGTCGCCGAAGTCGTAGCGGTAGCGCAGCCTGTCGCCGGGCTCCCGCAGCAGCTGGTCGAGGCGGGCGTCGGTCTCGGGGGTCCCCTCCTCGCCCTCCTCGACGTCGAAGTCGTTGAGGAAGTGCCGCGGCGAGCGCGGGTCACGGTCTGGCTCGAAGTGGTGCAGGTGACTGCCGCTCCAGCCCATCGCGGCCTGGAGGTACTCGTGGACCATGTCGAGCGTGAGATCGCCGCGGATGCGCAGCCGGCGCCAGATCGGGGGCTTCGCACCGTCGAGGCTGACCTTCACCGTGAGGAGACTCGCGTGGATCGGCGGGTCGGGGAGCTCGATCTCGCGGTTACGTCGTGCCGCGAACGGGCCGACCCCCGCCCCCTGCGTGATCTGGTCGAGCAATGCCATTAGGTCGGCGCGGTCGAGGCCCTCCGGCAGGTCGATCCCGTCCAGCGGGTCCTTGTCACGGGTCACACTTCCATCTAAGCAGTGGGTATGCCGCGTGGCCAGTGAGCTGCGCCGAGCCGACGGCGGCAGCCCGGGCAAGCCCCGTCAGGGGATGTCTGCGGGGTCGATCCGGCGGAAACCCTGGACGGCGTCAAAGTCCCTGTCGCAGCTGACGATCGCGTCGAACCCGGCTGATCGGGCAGTGGCGACGTGCACGGCGTCCCGTCCGCGGACCTGACCACTGCGCACGAGGCCGACGGCAGAGCGCAGCACCTCTGCGTCGAAGTCGTGCCACACCACCAGCCTGTCGAGCAGATCGAAGAGACGAGTGGCCTCGCCTGGGTCGCTGCGACGAAGCCGATGGAAGAGGAACTCCTGGCCTCCCTCGACACTGAGGTGCAGCCGCACGTCTCGGCCGGCGCGGGTGAGCAGCGCGCGACATGGCTCCCGCAGTGGGTGCTCACCCCCGACGGCAAGCAGGAGCACGGACGGGTCGACGAACAACGGGATCATGGCCGGCCCAGGACCTCGTCGAACTGTGCCTCGAAGGCCTCCTTGAGCTCCCGCGTCCCCTCGCCGGGGACCTCCTCGGGAGTCGCCGTCAGGGCAAGCAGCTCCTGCGCCGCCTCCACTCGCACCCGGTCGTCGAGCCCCGGGAAGCGGAAGTCGATCGCCTCGCGGATCACCGCCGCCACGCTCCGACCCGAACGCTCCGCCTCGGCAGCGATGCGCCCATAGCGGTCGGAGTCGAGCAGAAGCTGCAGTCGACGCTCCATGAGGGACATGCACATACATTAACATGTGTATGTTCTTCCCTCCCCGGAATTCAACGTGGCGAACGCCTCGCCACTGGCGCCTTCACCCCCGGCCCCCCGCTTGGGAGGATGCGGGCGGACCGTGCCACGCGGCATACCGACCGCGCGACGAAAGGCGAGCAATGTCGAGCAAGACAAACCAGGGCAACTACTTCGAGGACTTCTCGATCGGGCAGGAGATCGTCCACGCGACGCCGCGCACCGTGACCGAGGGCGACATCGCGCTCTACACCGCGCTCTATGGCCCGCGCTTCGCGGCGACCTCGGCGAGCACCTTCGCCCAGTCGATGGGCTTCGAGCGGATACCGGCCGACAGCCTGCTCGCCTTCCACATCGTCTTTGGCAAGACCGTGCCAGACATCTCCCTCAACGCCGTCGCCAACCTCGGCTACGCAGGCGGGCGCTTCGGCGTGCCGGTCTTCCCCGGCGACACGATCACCACGACCTCGACGGTCATCGGGCTCAAGCCCAACTCGAGCGGCAAGAACGGCAATGTCTACGTCCGCTCCGTCGGCCGCAACCAGGACGGCGAGGTCGTGCTCGACTACATCCGCTGGGTCATGGTCAACCGGCGCGAGGCCGTCGAGGAGACCGGCGAGGCGAGCGTGCCCGAGCTGCCCGCGGCGGTCCCGGCCGAGGAGCTCGTCGTGCCCTTCGACCTGACCGGCAAGACCTATGACACTGCGCTGGCCGGCAGCGAGCACCTCTGGGAGGACTACGAGGTCGGCGAGAAGATCGACCACGTCGACGGCATGACGATCGAGGAGTCCGATCACATGCTCGCCACGCGGCTCTACCAGAACACCGCCAAGGTCCACTTCAACCAGTTCGCCCAGAAGGACTCGCGCATCGGCCGGCGGCTCATCTACGGCGGCCACATCATCAGCCTCGCTCGGGCGCTGTCCTTCAACGGGCTGGGCAACGGGCAGATGGTCGCGGCGATCAACGCGGGCTCGCACGCCAACCCGACCTTCGCCGGCGACACCATCCACGCGTGGTCCGAGGTGCTGGACAAGATGGAGGTGCCCGGCCGCTCCGACGTGGGCGCGCTGCGGGTGCGGACCGTCGCGACCAAGGACCTGCCGTGTGCGGACTTCCCCTACAAGGGCGAGGACGGCAAGTACCTGCCCAACGTGGTGCTCGACTTCGACTACACGGTGCTCATGCCGCGTCGCCAGGCCTGATGGCACTCGATCCGAAGGCCGTGCGCGCGATCGCTAATGTAATTTTCACTTTCATCTAGTCGCGCGGGCAATTCGGTGTCATAGTTGACAGAACGACCGGGTATGTCGTGACCCCCTGAACACGGCATACCCGGTCCTTCCATGTCTGGGGCCGTGCCGGGCGCACTCAGCCCTGGACGGCCTCGCGGGCCTCGACGAATGCCGCGACCGCTCGCTCGAGGTCGGCGCGGGTGTGGGCCGCCGAGAGCTGGGTGCGGATCCGCGCCTTGCCGCGGGGGACGACGGGGAAGCTGAACGCCCGCACATAGACGCCGCGGGCCAGGACCTCGTCGGCCATCCGGGCCGCGACCGCCGCGTCGCCCACCATCACCGGCACGATCGGGTGGTCGCTCTCGGGGACCTCGAAGCCCTGCCTGGCGAGCTCGGCGCGGAACCACGCGGTGTTGTCGGCCAGCGTCTGGCGCAGCTCGCCCGACTCGCGCAGCATCTCGATCGTCTCCAGCGTCGCTCCCGCGATGGAGGGGGCGAGCGAGTTGGAGAAGAGATAGGGCCGCGAGCGCTGGCGCAGGACGTCGACGAACTCCCGACGGGCCGAGGTGTAGCCGCCGGAGGCGCCGCCCAGTGCCTTGCCGAGCGTGCCGGTGACGATATCCACACGGTCTTGCACGCCGAAGCGCTCGGGCGTGCCGGCCCCGGTCGGCCCGACGAAGCCCACGGCGTGCGAGTCGTCGACCATGACCATCGCGTTGTAGCGCTCGGCGAGATCGCAGATCTCGTCCAGCGGGGCGACATAGCCGTCCATCGAGAAGACGCCGTCGGTGACGACGAGCCGGCGACGGGCGTCCTGGCTTGCCTTGAGCTGCTCCTCGAGGTCGGCCATGTCGCGGTTGCGATAGCGCATCCGCCTGGCCTTGGACAGCCGCACGCCGTCGATGATCGAGGCGTGGTTGAGCTCGTCGGAGATGATCGCGTCGCGCTCGTCGCAGATCACCTCGAAGAGCCCGCCGTTGGCGTCGAAGCAGGAGGAGTAGAGGATCGTCGCCTCTGTGCCGAGGAAGCCGGAGATGGCCTCCTCCAGCCGGGTGTGCAGGGTCTGGGTGCCGCAGATGAAGCGGACCGAGGCCATGCCGAACCCCCACTCGTCGAGCGCCCGCTTGGCCGCCTCGATCAGGCGGGGGTGGTCGGCGAGGCCGAGGTAGTTGTTGGCGCACATGTTGATCACGTGCTCGCCGGTCTCGACTCCGATCTCGCGGGACTGCGGCGTCGTCAGGGCCACCTCGCGCTTGAAGAGGCCCTCCTGGCGCAGGGTCTCGACCTCGGCAGCCAGCTCGTCGCGGGTCGTGGTGTCCATCAGCTCTCCCAGCTCATGACGACCTTGCCGCCGTGCCCGGTGGCAGCGGTGGAGAAGGCCTGCTCGTATTCGGTGTAGTGGAAGCGGTCGGTGATGACCCCGGAGATGTCGAGACCGTTCTCGAGCAGCACGCTCATCGCGTACCAGGTCTCGAAGATCTGCCGTCCGGTCACGCCCTGGAGCGTGAGCATGTTGAAGATGATCTTGGCGACGTCGATCTCGGTGGGCCCGGTGGGGGTGCCCAGCAGGGCGATCCGGCCACCGTGGGTCATGTTGTCGATCATGTCGCGCAGTGCTGCGCCCGAGCCCGACATCTCCAGCCCGATGTCGAAGCCCTCCTTCATCGAGAAGCGCTCGAAGACACCGGAGATCGGCTCCTGTGCCGGGTTGACGGTGTCGCGCAGCCCGAGTTGCTGGGCCAGGGCGAGCCGCTCGTCGGACAGGTCGGAGACCACGACGTGGCGTGCACCGGCGTGCTGGGCGACCAGTGCCGCCATGATCCCGATCGGTCCGGCGCCGGAGACCAGGACGTCCTCGCCGAGGCAGGGGAACTGCAAGGCCGTGTGCACGGCATTCCCAAAGGGGTCGAAGATCGCGGCGACGTCGAGGTCGGTCCCGGGCTTGTGCACCCAGATGTTGGCGGCCGGCATCACGAACAGCTCGCTGTAGCAGCCGGTGACCATGTAGCCGATGCCCTTGAAGGCCCGGCACAGGTGGCGCTTGCCGGCGAGGCAGGCTCGGCAGCGGCCGCACACGTAGTGGCCCTCGCCGGAGACGAGCTGGCCCACCTTGAGGTCGCTGACCTCGCTGCCGAGCTCGACGATCCGGCCGCAGAACTCGTGCCCGATCGTCAGCGGCACGGGGACGGTGCGCCTGGCCCAGTCATCCCAGGCGTTGATGTGCAGGTCGGTGCCGCAGATGCCCGTGCGCAGCACCTTGACGAGCACGTCGTTGGGGCCGACGACGGGGTCGGGGACGTCGATGAGGTCCAGCCCGGGGGCCGCCTCGGTCTTGACCAGTGCCTTCATCGGGCTCCTTTGCGCTGTCCTTGTGGGAAGCGGCCGGGCAGACTGCGGGGGTGAGCGACGCCGCCCGGACCAGCCCCCAGCCTGTCACGTCCCCGGGGTCCGCAGGCCCAATCGCCCCGACCCCGGCTCCCCCCTATGTCGCGGTGGTCTTCACCTCCCTGCGCACCGTCGGTGACGACAGTGACAGCGATGGGTATGCCGCGGCTGCGGCCCGCATGGACGAGCTCGCCTCCCAGCAGCCCGGCTATCTGGGGATCGAGTCTGCTCGTGACCCGCAGACCGGCCTCGGCATCACCGTGAGCTACTGGGCCGACGAGTCCGCCGCCCGGGCCTGGAAGGGCGTCGCCGAGCACCTCGACGCCCAGCGCCGGGGCCGCGAGGAGTGGTATCTCGACTACCGCGTCCGGATCGCCACCGTCAGCCGCGACTACGGCCACCCCGCCCCGACTTAACCTCGATCCACCGATGGCCTGGGTGGGGTGATCTGATTTCGCTGGGGGCCGCGGTGATGGCCTGAGGGCAGAGCGGTTCTCCTGACCTCGCTGTCAGGGTGTTCCACTTCGAGTTCGGGTCGCGCCGTGAGGGCTGGGTGGTCAGGAAGTGACCGGTGCTGGTGGACCGCAGCCGTGGGTGAACAGGCGGGTCCACGCGGCTTCCCAGGGCCAGGCGGTCGGCAGGTGCAGGGTGACCCGCCGCGCCGAGGACGCCACCCGGGCCGGGACGGTGATCAGCTTCGCGCGGATGGTGGCGGTGGTCGCGCGGGCGAGGTCGCTGCCGGCGATGGCGGCGGCGGTGCGGGTGAGGTTGAACGCGATGACCGCCAGCACCAGCCAGGCGGCGTTGGCGGTGAACTTCCCGGAGGGCAGGTGGGCCAGGGCGGAGGTCTTCAGGTCGGCGTGGACCTGCTCGATGATCGCGTGCCCGCGGTGGGTCTTGTCCGCCGCGACGGTGTCCAGGTCGGCGGGGTCGGTGGTGGTGAAGAAGGCGTGGAAGCGCCACGTGTCGAACAGGGTGCCCTGTCCAGCGGCCTTCTTCTTCTCGGCGTTGAGGTCGGGGATGCGGCGCACCACCAGGCGCCCGGTCACCTGGTCGGTGGCCTTCTTGGAGGTGAACGCGGTGAAGGGCACCTCGGCGACCTCAGCCCGCGACACCCACGTGTTGCTGACCTCGTCGAAGATGGCGTCGGTGTACTCGATGGGCGTCCACGCTTCTTGGCTGATGGTGGCGATCGCGGCCTTGACCTTGGGGTCCAGGCGCACGGTGATCGACACCTGGGCCCCACCACGGAGCGCGGCACCGACGGTGGGCGCCCCATAGAACGCGGAGTCCGCCCGCAGCAACGGCTTCACATCTGAACGGCCGTGCAGGGTGCTGACCGTCTTCAGCGCGTCGACGACCAGCCGTTTGGCTCCGCGCGGGGACCCGCACGAGCCCTTGCGCAGCCGCTGCGCCACCACCACCGGCGCTGACCCGGAGGTGGTGACCGTGGCCAGCAGCGCGTTCAGGCCACGGACCCCGGAGTAGCCGAACCCGGCGCCCTGCTTGGCGTGGCCGTGGACCTCGATGATCGTGTCATCGATGTCGACCAGCACCCGTGTGCTCGTGCCGTCGCGCCGGACCTGCGCGCCCTGGCCGCCCGCAGCTGTGAGGTTGGCCAGGAACCTGGAGGCGACCGCGTCGAGCTGGCGCACGTGACCGAACGTGAACGCCCGCAGGAACGACCCCAACGTCGACGGCGCGTACGCCCGGGCGAAGACCCGGCCCATCCCGCCGTGCCGCAGCAGCGCCATGTCATCGATGCTGTCGGCGCCGGCGACCATCCCCGCGACCAGGGAGGCCACCTTCAACCCGGCGTTGGCGCCCTTGTCACCCGGCACGCTCAAGTGCTCACCGGCCAGGCGTGCGAGCCCTGCCGAGTCCGCCAGTGCAAGGACCGGGACCAGCCCGGCCGCCGACACCAGGTTCGGGTCATCGAACACCGCCGACGTCGCCGCGCGGGTGTGGCAGAGTTTCATCCCAGAGATGCCCTTCCGGGTGGGTGGTTTGGAACTGTCGCAAGAACCAATCTCCCAGCACGGCAGGGCATCTCGTCGTTACGGCACGCTCAAAGACCCGAGCTCATCGGTGGATCGAGGCTTAAGCCAACTGGCGAGTTCCGCCCCCATGCCGTGGGCGCTTTGGGCCACGTGGGCACGTCCGCCCGACGCGGCATACCCCTGCTTTTGTGTGGCGGGATAGACACCGATCTGGGGCTTTCGCACCTTCTGTCCGATCTAGGGTCGAAGCATGGCGCCGCACCCCCATGGCCACCCGCACGGACACCCGCATGGCGACGGGCACGCACGCGCGAAAGGCGCTGCCGGCGGGCCGCCGCCGATGGACTTCGACAAGGCGCCCTTCGTCGTGATCTGGGAGACCACCCAGGCGTGCGACCTGGCGTGCAAGCACTGCCGCGCCTCCGCCCAGCCCAACCGCGACCCGCTGGAGCTGAGCACCGACGAGGCCAAGGCGATGATGACGCGGATCCGCGAGTTCGGGCCGGTGATCTTCGTCTTCAGTGGCGGCGATGCGCTCAAGCGCGAGGACATCGTCGAGCTGGTGCGCCACGGGTCCGACCTCGGCATGCGGATGGCGATCACGCCGGCGACGACCCCCTTGTGCACCAAGGACAAGATGATCGAGCTGCGCGACGCCGGCCTCATCCGGCTCGCGGTCAGCCTCGACGGGTCCACCCCCGAGATCCACGACACCTTCCGTCAGGTCGAGGGCTCCTTCGAGCACGGGCTGCGGATCCTGCGCGAGGCCCAGGAGATCGGCCTGTCGACCCAGGTCAACACCGTCGTGCGCAAGAACAACCTCGACGACATGGACGACATGTGCGAGCTGATGACGACGCTCGGCATCGTCTTCTGGGAGGTCTTCTTCCTCGTGCCGATGGGGCGGGCCAAGCCCGAGGATGTCGCCTCGGCCGAGGGCTTCGAGGAGGTCTTCGACAAGCTCTACGAGCTGAGCAAGACCGCGCCCTTCGACATCAAAGCCACTGCGGCGCCTCAGTATTCGCGCGTCGTCGTGCAGCACAAGCACGCCGAGCAGGAGGACCAGCCGGTCGTCGCCAACGCTGGCCCGGTCCAGATCGACGTGATGACCTCGGGCCTCAAGCACTCCGAGTCCGATGGCATCGGCCGCGCCCGCAATGTCAACGACGGCGACGGCTTCCTCTTCATCAGCCACACCGGCGACATCTTCCCCTCGGGCTTCCTCCCCGTCTCTGCCGGCAACATCCGCACCGACGATGTCGTCGACGTCTACCGCACCTCGCCGCTCTTCCTCGCGCTGCGCAACCGCGCCAACCTCAAGGGCAAGTGCGGGGTCTGCAACTTCCGCGCCTTCTGCGGTGGCTCGCGTGCGAGGGCGTATGCCGTGACCGGTGACCCCCTGGAGTCCGAGCCGTTCTGCGCCTACATCCCTCCGCGCTGGAAGAAGATGATCGACTCCGGGGAGGTCGAGGCCGACACGGAGTACTTCGCGTCCCGCTCGATCCAGCACCGGGCGCCGCTGCCCATCGTCTGATCGCCGCTGCGCCCCGCGTCAGGCCCCCACGTCGTGGAGGTGGTGGTGCAGGTCGTGCAGCAGATAGATGCCGAGGGTCTCCACCGTGAACACGGACTCGTTGCTGCGCAGGCCTTTACGCTCCCACTGGTCGTCGCGCACGCTCTCGAAGGCAGTCACAGCGTCCTCGGCGGCAGCCTCGATCTCCTCCGAGACGACCATGGGCTCCTGCTCCCAGTAGCGGTCCTCCACGGCAGCCGCGTCCTGGTCCCAGTTCTCGAATGCCGGGTCGTCCTGCTCGAGCATGAGTCGGCAACGGTCGGCCATCACCGTGCAGACATCCCGCACGTGACAGGCGTACTCGAGCTGCGACCACACCTGAGGGGCGGGGCGCTCGTGGACGTCGATGCGGGCGAGGACCGTCGACCACGGTGCCGTCGCCTCACGGATCGCAGTCGGGATGGTGGCGCGCTCGATGGCTGCGGGGTCGAACCCGCAGTCGGGGCAAGGGCGGTCGATCGTCCAGGTCCAGTCCTTGGAATCGGGTTCGGGGGCGAGCGGCTCCGGCGTGACCATGGACCCACCCTAGAGACCGGACCGGCAGGAGAGGGCCATGGCCGACAACTACACGCACGGACATCACGCCAGCGTTGTCGCCTCGCACGCGACGCGCACCGCAGCGGACTCCGCGGCATACCTCCTGCCGAGGCTCGCCCCCACGGACGTCGTCCTCGACGTCGGCTGCGGGCCGGGCTCGATCACGCTGGACCTCGCCACCCATGTGCCGCACGGCCGCGTCGTCGGGATCGAGCCGGTCGATGCGCCGTTGGAGGTCGCGCGCGCCGAGGCCGCCCGACGTGGTGACACCACAACGGTCTTCGAGCGGGCCGACGTGTATTCGCTGCCCTACGAGGACGATTCGTTTGATGTCGTGCATGCACACCAGGTGCTCCAGCACCTGACCGACCCTGTCGCGGCACTGCGGGAGATGGCCCGAGTATGCCGCCCCGGCGGCGCCATCGCGGCGCGCGACGCCGACTACGAGGCGATGACCTGGCATCCGGCCAGCGAGGGGATGGCCCGTTGGCTCGACCTCTATCGCCGACTCGCGCGGAGCAACGACGCGGAGCCCGACGCCGGCCGCCGCCTTCGCGCATGGGCGCTGGAGGCCGGCCTCGCCGACGTGCGAGCCTCGGCGTCGTCGTGGTGCTACGCGACGGAGGAGGCCACGCGCTGGTGGGGCGGCGTCTGGCGTGACCGGGTGCTCCAGTCGGCCTTTGCCGAACAGGCGATCGAGCGTGGCCTCGCGGATCACGCTGAGCTCCAGGCGATCTCGCAGGCCTGGGCCGAGTGGGGCGAGCGACCCGACGCGTGGTTCGTCATCGTGCACGGGGAGGTGCTCGCCTCACCGGGCACGTCGCACTAGCACGTCGGGCCAGTTGTCCTCGCTTGGGCGAGTCCGCAGGATGGTCGGATGACATGGGAACCGGGGGCGCGCGGCACGCTCGAGCTGCCCAGCGGTCGGAGGATACGGGGGCGCGCGGTGGGGGACACGCGAGAGCCTGATCCAGACTGGGGGCTATACCTCACCTTGCGCGCACCCGCGACGACCTGGCCGCAGCGCCACGTGCGGTGGCCAGACTTCGGTCTGCCTCTGCGTCGGTCGGATGCGTGGGCGGCGTTCGCCGAGGCCCACCGGCGGAGCGCGACCCAGCGTGTCGAGAGATTGCGTGTGCCGGCGGGATCGGCCGCACGGGAACTGCGCTGGCAGCCCTCGCGATGCTGGATGGGCTGGGCCCGGACGAGGCGATCACGTGGGTGCGGGAGCGCTATCACGCCGGGGCGGTCGAGACGCCGTGGCAGCGCTGGTGGCTAAGGGTGGCGCCATGATCGACAGGGTGGCTGAGGTCCGCCTCGCTCCCTTGGACTGTCAGTCGCCGTCGAGGACGGTGTATGCCGCGACGCCATGCGCCACAGCCTTGCCGTCCTCGCCCGTCACATCGGCCTCGACCATGACGAGCGAGTCGCCGCGCTGGCGGACCTCGGCGCTCGCGGTCAGGGTCTTGCCCACCTTGCCGGGCCGCAGGTAGGTCACGGTCATCGAGACCGTGGCGGTCGACTGGCCCTCGTCGAGGCCGGCGCGCACCGCGCGCCCCATCACGGCATCGAGCATCGTGGCGAGGACGCCACCGTGCACGTTCCCGTTGGTGTTGGCGTGCTCGTCACCCGTGGTGAGCTGGACCCCCGCGTCGTCACCCGGCCGGTCGGTCGCATTGGGGTCGTTGTCGGTGAGGCCCAGCCGCTCGGTGAAGTCCATGCCCCCAGTCGACCACCCCGCTCCCGGGGTGCCCACACCCCGGAGGCGGTCATCTGACCACTGTCCTGCCCGGGTGCGCCGGATGGCGCCGGCTCAACCCGAGCCCTCGTCGATGATGCGCCAGCGCTCGGTCTCGCTCTTGCGGGCGAGGATGAAGCCCCAGGTCATGCGGCCGTCAGCCATGCTCGCGTCGCCGCCGCTGAAGTCGAACTCCACCGGCACGTTCCACGCCTGGGCATACGAGTCGGCTGCCCCGTGCCCGCGCTCGGCGGGAGTGCCGGCCTTCTCGTCGACGGGAGTGCCGATCCGCAGGTTGTCCATCCGCGGTGCCCGCTCGAAACGGCCGAACACCCAAGGGTTCTCGCGGTCGCCGACGTGGATGGCGTTTGCCGTGTCGAAGTCGCGGCCATTCACCGCTGCGACGTATGCCGCGGCCACCTGCTCGGGCGTCGCCTCGGGTCCGGGCAGGGGGACATCGGCCCGGGGTCGAGCCCACAGCCAGAGCGCGGCGAGCGCGGCCAGGGCCACGACCAGTCCAGCGCTGAGCAGGCGTCGCATGTGGGCATCGTCCCACCGGGCTGCCGGACCCGTCCGCCCACCTGTCAGACATAACTTCGCGTTGGGAAAATCATTGACCTACGATTCGCGGGTGAGACGACTTCTTCATGCGGCGCTCGCCGCGATCGCGCTGCTGGCCGTGACGCTGGGACTGGCCGCCCCGGCGGGGGCCGCACGCGCCGGTGACGTGACCACCGCCGTCCGGCAGGACGGCATACCCGAGACCCTGCGGGTCGGCACCGAGGGCGTCTACTCGCCCTTCAGCTATCACGACTCCAAGGGCAAGCTCACCGGCTATGACATCGAGCTGATGGATGCCGTGGCGGCCAAGCTCGGCGTCAAGGTCGAGTATGTCGAGACGCCGTGGGACGCGATGTTCGCTGCGCTGGAGGCCGACAAGTTCGACATCGTCGCCAACCAGGTGACACGCAACGACGAGCGGGCCGCGAAGTACGACCTGTCCGTGCCCTATATCGACACCACCGGCGTGGTCGTCGTCGCCGAGGGCAACAGCACCATCAAGAGCCTGACCGACATCAAGGGCAAGCGGGCTGCCGAGAACCTCACGAGCAACTGGTCGGATGTCGCGCGAGACGCCGGAGCCGAGGTCGTCGGCATGGAGGGCATGACCGAGTCGATCGAGGCGCTGCGCCAGGGGCGGGTCGATGTCGTCATCAACGACAAGCTCGCGATCAGCAACTACCTCGCCACGGTCAAGAACCCGGGCGTCAAGATCGTCACCGAGACCAAGGACGTCAGTCAGTCGGTCTACGCCGCGCGCAAGGGCAGCGGATACATGGACGAGATCAACAGGACGATCGTCGAGCTCAAGGCCAACGGCACCGAGAAGCGGATCTACGACAAGTACTTCGGCGCCGCGAGCTCCGAGGCGAGCCGCTGGGACCTCATCCGCAACAACGCCTGGCCGCTGCTGGTCAAGATGGTCACCGCCACCATCCCGCTGACCGCGATCACTTTCGCCATCGGTCTCGTCGCGGCGCTCGGCGTCGCCCTTGCCCGGATGTCGTCCAACCCGTTCGTGTCGTTCCTCGGCCGCGCCTATATCTCGGCGATCCGGGGCATCCCGCTGCTGGTGCTTCTCTTTCTCATCTTCTTTGGACTGCCGCAGTTCGGCATCAAGCTGAGCCCGTGGACGGCCGCCATCATCGGCCTGTCCGCCAATGTCGCCGGGTATGCCGCGGAGACCATCCGCGGTGCGATCCTCTCCTTGCCCCGCGGCCAGTGGGAGGCGGCCCAGACGATCGGCATGGGCTATGGCACCTCGCTGCGGCGGATCATCCTGCCGCAGGCCGCGCGGGTGGCCGTGCCGCCGCTGTCCAACACGCTGCTGTCGCTGCTCAAGGACACCTCGCTGGTCTCGACCATCCTGGTGGTGGAGATGTTCCGGCAGGCGCAGATCGCCGCGGCACCCACCTTCGAGTTCTTCACGATGTATGCCCTTGCCGCCCTCTACTACTGGGTCGCCTGCACGATCCTGTCCTACTTCCAGGGCCGCACCGAGACCCGACTGAACAGGTACGTGACCGCATGAGCACCACACCCGCGACCACCGACACCACCGCCGCCGGCGGGCACCTCGTCGACGTCGAGCACCTGCGCAAGTCCTTCGGCGACCACGAGGTCCTGCGCGACATCTCCTTCGAGATCCGCTCCGGCAGCGCGACGTGCATCATCGGCCCGTCCGGCTCTGGCAAGACGACGATCCTGCGCTCGCTCAACGCGCTGGAGATCCCCGACTCCGGCGTCGTGCGCATCGGCGACCTGACCGTCGACTTCGCCGGCATCACCCCCGGGCGGGGTGGCCGGCTGCCGCGCGCCCAGCGCGAGCAGCTCGCGGCATACCGCGCACAGAGCGGCATGGTCTTCCAGAGCCACAACCTCTTCCCGCACAAGACCGTCCTCGAGAATGTCACGGAGGGGCCGGTCATCGTGCAGGGCGAGAATGCCGCGGAGGCGGCCGGGCGCGCGCGTGACCTCCTCGACCAGGTGGGTCTGTCGGCGCACGTCGACAAATACCCCCACCAGCTCTCGGGCGGGCAGCAGCAGCGCGTCGGGATCGCCCGGGCGCTCGCGCTGCGGCCCAAGCTCGTGCTCTTCGACGAGCCGACGTCGGCGCTCGACCCGGAGCTGGTCGGCGACGTGCTCGGGGTGATGAAAGACCTTGCGGCACAGGGCTGGACGATGGCGATCGTCACGCACGAGCTGCGCTTCGCACAGCAGGTGGCGGACCAGGTCCTCTTCATCGACGGCGGCGTGATCGTCGAGCAGGGCGACCCGCGTCAGGTCATCGGCGACCCGCAGCACGAGCGGACCCGGACCTTCCTGCGCCGGGTCATGGAGCCGATCTGATCCACACTTGAGGCATGGGCGAGATCATCCGGCCGCGGCGCGACGAGGACGTGCCGGCCCTCGTCGAGGTGCTGGCCGAGCAGCGGCCGACGAGCCGATATCCCATCCGCTGGCCGCTGCCATTCCCCGTCGAGGACTTCATCGCCCGGGAGGGCGAGCTGCTCGCGCTGGTCGCCGAGGTCGACGGCCAGCTCGCCGGGCACATCTCGGTCCTTCGGCCCGTCGGCGGCCCGGATGGTCCCGCACCGCTGTGGGCTGCCGCCCACGGCCGACCGGCCGAGGAGCTCGCCGTCGTCACGGCATTCTTCATCGGCACGCCCTGGCAGGGGACTGGCCTCGGCGGCCGGATGCTCGACAAGGCGGTCGAGTGGATCCACGCCAACGGGTATGCCGCGTGCCTCGATGTCGTGCAGGGCTTCAGCCCCGCGGCCGACATCTATCGTCGGCGCGGATGGGTGGCGGTCGGTGAGTTCCGGCCCGACTGGCTGCCCGACGAGGTCGCCCCGATGCTCGCCATGGTCCTGCCTGTTCAGCCCCGTCAGCGCGAGGACGACCCCTATCAGCGATAGGCGTCGGCCCGGTGTTCGATGGCGAGGATGGTGACGCGTGCGTCGATGCGGTAGATGACGCGGTAGTCGCCGCGGCGAGCGCTGTGCAGTCCATCGAGCTCGAAGCGCAGCGCCTTGCCGACGCGCCGCGGGTTCGCCGCAAGCGGGCCATAGATGAACTCGATGGCAGCCGTCGCGACCTTCTCTGGGAGCTTCTGCAGAGCGCGCTTGGCGGTGGGGGTCCAGACGATCTCGTGCGACTCGGTCATGAGTGCCGCAGGGCCGCGAGGATCTCGTCCTTGGTGAGCACCTCACCCTCATCGGCGAGCAGATCAGCCAGGCTGTCACGGACCTGGCCAATGAGCTTCGGCCGGCTCACGATCTCCAGGGTCTCCTCCAGCGAGGCCAGGTCGTCGGTGCTGATGACGACCGCGGCTGGCTTCCCGTGGCGGGTGATGACGACACGGTCGTGCTCCCGCTCGACCTGGTCTACAACCTCGGATAGGCGGTTCTTCACGTCACGGAGCGCCATCGACGCCTCGGTGCTCATAGCCACAAGTGTAGCCATAATCTGTGCGGCGAGGAATGCCCGTGGAGGGAGGGCCGTTGCAGCCCGATGTGAAGATCGACATCTGGAGCGACATCGTCTGCCCGTTCTGCTACATCGGCAAGCGCCACCTCGAGCTCGCGCTGGAGCGCTTCGAGCACCGGGACGAGGTCGAGGTCGTCTGGCACTCCTTCGAGCTCGACCCGACGATCGAGCCGGTCGCTGACGCCACGCTCGTGGAGAAGATCGCCACGAAGTACGGCATGTCCCTTGGGCAGTCCGAGGCGAGCCAGCGCGGCATCGCCGAGCGCGCGGCCGAGGTGGGACTGACCTTCAACTGGCAGGATGCCCGCTTCGGCAACACCTTTGACGCCCACCGCCTCGTCCACCTCGCGGCCGGGCACGGACTGGCCGACGCCGCCCACGAGCGGCTGATGCGCGCCTACTTCACCGAGGGCGTGGCGGTCGGTGACACGGCCGAGCTCCAGCGGCTCGGCGAGGAGATCGGCCTCCCGGCCGACGAGGTGCGTGAGCTCCTCGCGGGGGACGCCCACTCCGACGCGGTCCGGGCCGATGAGGAGCAGGCCCGCGCCTATGGCATCACCGGCGTGCCGTTCTTCGTCCTCGACGGGAAGTACGGCGTCTCCGGCGCCCAGCCCGTCGAGCTCTTCGAGCAGGCTCTCGCCCAGGCCTGGCAGGAGCGCTCGGGCATCCAGCTCGTCACCCCGACCGGCGCTGCCACCGACACCGCCGATGGCAGCGCCTGCGGGCCGGACGGCTGCGAGATCTAGCCGGCCACACGGCATACCCCTCTGCGGTATCGCCCACTTGTGCACTCGCCCCGGGACAATGACGGGGTGAAGCTCCTTGTCCTCTCGGACACCCACGCCCCGCGCTATTGGAAGGGCATCCCGCCAGCGCTCCTGCCCGATCTGGAGGATGCGGACGCCATCTTCCACGCGGGGGACGTCTGCACCCCTGACGTGCTCGATGCGCTCGCCGCCTTCGCCCCGGTCCATGTGGTCCTCGGCAACAACGACGGCCAGGACATCGCCGCGTGGGGTGCGGAGGAGACCCTGGAGCTGACGCTCGCCGGGGTACGGATCGCGATGATCCACGACTCGGGGCCGCGTCCGGGACGCGAGGCCCGGATGCGGCGACGGTTCCCGGCGGCTGATGTCGTTGTGTTCGGACATTCGCACATCCCGCTGGACACCGAGCAGGATGGGCAGCGCCTCTTCAACCCCGGCTCGCCTACCGACAAGCGACGTCAGCCGACTGGCACCTTCGGTCGGCTCGAGCTCGCCGACGCTGTCGTGCTCAGGCACGAGATCGTGCCCCTGCTGTCGGTGTGACCCGCGCACGGAGGCAATGCGCCACGGGCCATGATGGAGACAGCACACGCACCAACCCCAGGAGCCGAGATGCCCAAGCTGGACCGCCACGACGACGTCTTCGTTCTCGACCTCGGAGACGACGAGAACCGCTTCCACCCCGACGCCCTCATCGAGGTCAACGGGCTGCTCGACGAGGTCGCCGCGGCCGAACGGCCCAAGGCGCTGGTCACCGCGGCCAGCGGCAAGTTCTGGTCGACCGGCCTCGACCTCGACTGGCTGACCGCCAACGAGGACCGCCGGGCGGAGTATGTCGCCTCCGTGCAGCAGCTGTTTGCTCGCTATCTGTCGATGCCGCTCATCACGGTCGCCGCCGTGCAGGGGCATGCCTTTGGTGCGGGAGCGATGCTGACCCTGTCCCACGACTTCCGCGTGATGCGCGACGACCGCGGCTTCTGGTGCCTGCCCGAGGTCGACATCAAGATCCCCTTCACCCCGGCCATGGCCGCGCTGGTGCAGTCGCGCCTGACGCCACAGGCCGCCCACGAGGCGATGACGACCGGCCGTCGCTACGGCGGCGGCGAGGCCCAGCGCGCCGGCATCGTCGACCTCGTAGCCTCCGAGGACGAGGTCCTCCCAGTCGCCCAGTCCGCGGCAACAGCTTTGGCGGACAAGGCCAGTGACACCCTCGGCGCCATCAAGACCGGCATGTATGCCGCGGTGCTGGATCTGCTCAACGACACCGACAACCCCCTCGGCTGACCCCGCCGTCAGCTCGAGTGCGTAGGTTGTGTCGTCTGCAGCGCCTCGAGACGGCACAAACGACGCACTCGGCCGCGATGGAGCCCTTGGCGGCCGGCACGCCGTGCGAAGGGCTGATGCGCGTCAGTCCAACAGACCCTGGCGGCGGGCGAGGTCGGCGGCCTCCTGGCGGGTGGCGGCGCCGAGCTTGGCGAGGATGTTGGAGACGTGCACGCTGACGGTCTTGGGGCTGATGAACAGCTGTGTGCCGATCTGGCCATTGGTGCGGCCCTCGGAGACGAGCCGCAGGATCTCCGACTCGCGGGCGGTGAGTGACACCTCGCCGGCCGCGACGGGCGAGGTCGCCAGTGCGTCGATCGCCTCGACAAGCGGGCGGGCGCCGAGCGTGACGCCGACGGCACGCGCCTCCTGGGCCACCTCGGTCGCCCGCCGGGCGTCGCCCGACGCGGCCAGTGCCCCGGCCAGTCTCAGTGCGGCACAGGCGCGCTCGTAGGGCGCGGGATAGGCCTCGAAGCCCTCGACCGCCTGTTCCCACGCGGACACCATCGCGGCTGGCTTGGGCACGTCGGTGCCCGACTTCCAGCGCAGTCGCAGCATCGCTGCCCGCAGGTATGCCGCCCAGGCCACCGTCTCGGGGCCGGGCCGCCGTGACGGCTGGCCGATGATGTCGCTGTGTGAGGCGGCCGACTCCGCGCGCTCGGCAAGCCGGCTCGAGATGGCGAGGATCGACTGGCGCTGGGCCTTGTCGGCCTGCGGCCAGCAGGTCGCGAGGCCGTCGACGAGCACCGCAGAGATGCGGATGATCGCCTGGTAGCCCTCGCCCCAGATGCGGTCGAGCGTCGCGACGGCCGACTCCGCGAGATCGATCGCACGGGTCACCTCACCGCGCCGGGTGGCGGCGACGATGGCGGCTGTCGCGGCGTTCGGCACCATCAGACCGTCAAGGTGCCAGTGCGCCCGGATCTCTTCCAGCACACCGGGATCCAGCTCTTCGCCCTGGCCGACCTTGACCAGCATCGTCGCCGCCTGGAAGAGGCCGCGGCCCGGCTGGCGCAGCGCCACCTCACCCGGTGCGAGCCGCTCGAGCGCCTCGGGCCACTCGCCCAGGCTGATCGCGACCAGTGCGCCATAGAGCCGGCACTCCATCGCCCACGGCGCCCACGGGCGGTCGAGCCGGGCGGCGACCCGCATGCCCTCGTTGTAGGCGTCGAGCGCCTCGCGCAGCCGGCCCGCGCCCCAGGCGCGGCCGCCGATCTGGTGCAGCAGCCTGATCTGGATCGGGTCGTCGGTGCCGCGCAGCTGGGCCAGCACCCCTCGCATGTGGTCGTCGACGTCGGTGACCTCGTCGCGGGCCTGGAGGACCCGGACCATGATCGTGCGGATCTCGGAGCGGGCCCGCTCGTCGTCCTGCGACTCGGCCAGCGCCAGCGCCTCGTCCGCGGTGGCGACAGCCGCGGCATACTCCTGCTCGTCCACGAGCGCCTGGAAGTGCGCGATGAGGACGGCCAGCCGCGTCTCGTCGTCGGCGCCGTCGAGCAGCCCGACGGCCTCGGTCGTGAGGTCGAGGTGGCGCACAGGGAGGTCGAGCAGGCGGTACTCCATGGCAGCCGCCGCGAGCAGTCGCGCCTGGGTCGCCGGCGGCCGGGACGCGGGCCGGTGGTCGATCGCCTCACGCAGGAGGCCGAGCGCCCGCATCCCATCGCCGCCGAGCGTCGCCGACTGGGCGGCGCGCAGCACGAGGTCGTCGCGGGCGGGGTCGTCCTCTGGGGTCCAGTGCAGGGCCCGCTCATAGTGCTGGAGCGCGTCGAGGGGGCCGCCGAGCCGCAGCGCCTCGTCGCCCGCGGCCGTGCTCGCGGCGATGGCCGTGGCGATATCGCCGGTCGCCGCAGCATGGCGGGCCAGGTCGGCAGGGGAGCCGAGCTCGGGGCGCTCGGTGAGCACCGCGGCATACGCCCGGTGCAGTCTCAGCCGCTCGCCCGGCAGGAGGTCCTCGGCGAGGGTCTCGCCCATGAGCGCATGCCGGAAGGCGTAGTCGGCGGGCGGCACGGACTTGATGATGTGGTGCTCGAGAGCCGCCCGGAGAGCCGCGTCGAGCTCGGCGTCGGGGAGGCCGAGCGTCGCCTCGAGGAGCTCGTGGCTGACCTGCCGCCCGGCGGCGGCGATCGCGTGCACGACCCGCTGGGCCGTCGGGTCGAGCTGCTCGACGCGCAGCTGGAGGAGCCGGCGCAGGTCGGGGGAGAGGCCGGGGCCCTGGTCGCCGCTGGCGACGAGCTCCTCCGCAAAGAAGGGGTTGCCCTCGGCGCGCTCGACGACGCGGGCCACCCCGTCGCGGTCGGCGGGGCTCTCGTCGAGGGAGCGCACGAACCTGCGCATCGAGGTGTCCGACAGGGGGCCCAGCTCGAGCCGGCGCACCTGGGGCAGGCGAGACCAGGCGACGAGGCTCTCCTGCAATGGGTGTCGGCGGTGGAGGTCGTCGGAGCGATAGGTCACGACGAGCGAGACGGGAGAGGAGAACCCGCGCGTGAACAGCAGCGTGAGCAGATCCCTCGAGGAGTGGTCGGCCCAGTGCACGTCCTCGATGACGGCGAGGCTCGGCTGGCGCTCGCCGACGGCGACGAGCGCGGCGTGGACGGCCTCGGCGACCAGACCGGCGTCGGTCGGCGCGGAGATCGTGTCGGGCCGGGCCGGCAGGAGGTTGGCCAGCGCCGGGTGCGACGGGAGGACTGCTTCGATGGCCTCCGGCATCTCGCGGTCGATGGTGCCGAGCAGCTCGATGAAGGGCAGATAGGCGAGCGTCGACTCGACGTGGCCGACGCAGTGGCCGACGAGGACGAGCCACCCGCGCTCGGAGGCGCCCACGGCAAGCTCGGCGATCAGCCGGGACTTGCCGATGCCGGCGTCGCCGCTGACGACGACGATCCCCCCGTCGCCGCTGTCGATGCCCGCGGCCTTGGTCAGCCGAGACAGCTCGGTGCCCCGGCCCACCAGGGGGCGCAGGGCACCGAATCGACTCATGTCCCGGATTATCCGGGACGTCTCGGGCATCAGCGGGAAGCGGCCTCGGTGCGGCGCGAGAAGCTGTGCAGGAAGGTGCGGATGGTGCTCGGGCGGGTGCCGGAGCGGTGCGGGCGCTTGCGGGCCGCGTGGGCGTGCTGGAGGTCGTGGCTGTAGCGCCAGTCCATCTCGGCGTGGATGAAGGTCGGGTCGCTGTAGGGGTTCACGTCGGTGCTCCTCGTGCCTGGTCAGGGGTCAGCCATTCCAGACTCCGCCGTAAGGGGGTGCCTGCACATCGGGCAAGTGCCTTAGGTCGCCTAAGGCACTACCTCAGATCCCGCAGGGGTATGCCGCGGGCTGTGGCCAGCGGGCCACCTGCGCTGTCGAGGCGCACGGCATACGCAGGACGCCCGACTGGGGTGTCCCAGCCGGGCGTCCTGTGCGGTCCGCTGCGGGACCAGAGGTGGTGACTACTTGGCGACGAGGTAGAACTTCTGGGCCTTGCTGCCGTTGCTGGTCCAGGTCTGGACGTTGGTGCCGTTGGCCGTGCTGGCGCGGGCGACGTCGAGGTAGAGACCGCTCAGGCGCGAGACGACGTAGTAGCTCTTGTCGGCGTCGCCCGTCGGCTTGAGGATCCACTGCTGCGCCAGCGAGCCGTTGGCGGCCCACTGCCACACGTTGGTGCCGTTGGTCTTGCCGGCGTAGGCCACGTCGACGGCCCCACCCGGACCGGTGCGGATCACATAGCTGCCTCCGGCGGCCGCGGTGAAGGTGAACCGCTGCGCCCGCGAGCCGTTGTCGCTGTAGATCCGGATGTTGGTGCCGTTGGCCGAGCTGTTGGCCGCGACGTCGAGCACCTTGGTGCGGTTGAGGGCCGAGGCGATGGCGTAGGAACGGCCGGCGACCACCGGCGGCTCCGGGGTGGGAGTGGTCGCCGAACCGAAGGTGAACTGCTGACCGGACTGGCCCGTGTCGGACCAGATGTTGATGTTGGTGCCCTTGGTCGTGCCATTGCCGGCGGCGTTGAGGACCCAGCCGTTCGCGGGTCCGGCGGCGCTGGCAATGGCCGGGGTCCCGAGGGCCGAGGCGATCGTGTAGGTCGTGCCGTTCCACGTGCCGATGACCCACTTCTGGGCCAGGGTGCCGTTGGCGGTGTACTGCTGCACGTTGGTGCCGTTGGCCCCGGCCGCGCCCTGGACGTCCAGGGCCTTGCCCGAGCGGACATTGATCAGCGTGTAGAAGCCGTCGTTGCCGCGCGTGACGCGGAAGCGCTGGGCGTCGGTCCCGTTGGCCGTGTAGAGCTGGACGTTGGCGCCATTGGCCGTCGACGCGGCATTCACGTCGAGGACGAGCTGGCCGTTGCGCACGGTGTAGATGCCGTCCGGCAGGTTGGCGCCCTTGGTGTAGCCCGAGGCGCTGATGATCTGAGCCAGGGAGCTCCGGCGGGTGGTGAGGTACTGGCGCAGGTGAGTGATGTCCTCGGCCGGGGTCGCAAAGCTGACCGAGCTCGAGGACGGGCTCCAGCGCAGCTTGTTCATCTTGGCGGAGTAGGCGATCTCACTGGCCCACTCCGCGAGCTTGGTGGACTGGATGGTCGCGGCCTCGGGCGCGACCTCGTTGGTGTAGGCGTTCTGGACCGCGGTGCGGAAGTCGTTCTGCGAGAGCAGCTGCTTGATCCAGCGCGGCTTCGGGCGCGACCACTTGCCGACGTGGATCTCCTCCGGCGCCGTGGTGGTCCGCAGCGCGCCGAGGCAGCGGTCGCAGTCCCAGAGCGGGCTCGCCATGAGCTTGCCGCCCTTGTCCATGTAGAAGTAGGTGCTCGACTTGAAGGCGTCGTCGTTGGCGAGCAGCTCGTGCAGGGCATAGGCGCGCGCGAACGAGGGGACGTCGATGTAGTCGCGCCAGGACTTGCCGTCGGCGTTGACGCCGCTCGGGGCGTAGAGCGCGTCCTCGAAGTCCTGGATGTAACCGCCGGCGAAGGCCACCTCGGGGGCGTTGGCGTCCTCGGGGGCCTTGACGGTCATGGGCGTGCCGAGCCCGGTGATGAAGTAGGACCGCTCCTCGCGGGACCGGCTGGCGAAGTCCATCTCGAACAGGTAGCCGGCCTGCTGGTAGCCGTCGGGGGTGTTGGGGAAGTCGACATACTGCGCTTCCTTGAGCCCCGCGAACTGCGAGGAGGTCACATCGGCCCGCGCGGTGGGTGCGTCGCCGGGCGCGGGCGCGGTGTTGATCGCGGAGTTGAGCTTGTCGGTGTCGGTGATGGCGATGCGGGTCGGGGCGACCTGGACCTTCTCGGTCAGGTAGTAGGAACCGCGGTAGCCGCCGTCGATGAACAGGTCGATCATCTGGCCCTTGATGGCGTAGTCGGCGGCGCCGGCACGCTGGAGCACCGCGCTCTCCATCTCATAGGCGACCTTGTTGCGCAGGAGGGAGGCGTCGAGGTAGTTGGCGAGCAGGATCCAGGTCTTGTGCGCGCCGGCTCCGGTCACCAGCTCGGTGCTCTTGTCGAGCTTGATCTGGTAGGGCTTCTTGGGATAGACCCACGTGGAGTTGCCGCGGCCCTTCATCTCCGAGAGCACGCCGTTGTAGCGCGTGGTGCCGTCGGCGTTGACGAGGCTCATCGCGCCGCCCACGTCCTCGTTGTCCTTGCTGGTCTCGATCCAGTCCAGGCCATTCGTGGTGCGGATGTACATGCTGGGGACCGACTCGGACTCGACGACCGAGAAACTGAGGCCGGCCTGGCCGGGGAAGGCCACGGTGTACTCGTGGTCGCCGGTGTCGGTGAGGGTGTAGTCGCCGGCTGCGAAGGCCTTGCGCGTGCCGTCGTCAAGGGTGATCCACCCGGACAGCTTGGACGGGTCTGCGGAGGCTCCGAGATAGAGTCGGTCACCGGTGCGGACGACGATGTCGTCGGCCTGGTCCGGCGACGTCGGGTCGGCGTTCAGGGCCGTCGAGAGGCTCAGGTTGTTGAACACCACCCCCGTCGCGGTCGCTGCCCGGGCACTGGCCGGTGCCATCAGCTGTGCCAGTGCGAACACGAGCACCAAAGACAGCAGTGCTATTCCTCTAAACCCCCGCAAACGAGCCATCAGCGTGTTTCTTTCTACGTGGTTGTCCTCAATGACCCCCTCAGTATGCTCGGATACGGGGAGAATTCACTGGTCAGGGGTCTGTTGTTATCCCTTTGACGCACGTCACACGGTGCAGCGTTCACCTTGGTGTGCTGCAGTTCGCCCTGCTCGCTAGACCGTCAGATCCCGGTGCCACGACCACGTCTGGTAGTCGAGTGCCCACCCCATGGACGTGTAGAGCCCGTCGGCCCCGGTGGGCGAGTCGGCGTCGACCTCGAGACCGACCCGGTTGCGGCCACGTTCGGCCGCGTCGCGGATCACGGTGTGCAGCAGGGCCTTTGCGACACCACGTCCGCGGGAGCGGCGGTGCACGCCGATGTAGTCGACATAGCTGCCCTCCGCGCCGGATCCGTCGGCCGGCAGGACCGTGCTGACGAGGGCCCCGCCCGGCTCCCAGCGCCCGTCGACGTCGATCTCGGCGATCCACCAGTGGTCCCACCGGTGCCCGGGGTCCTCACGCAGGCGCTGGAGGAACTCGGGGAAGGACTCGCGGTAGGAGTTGAAATGGTCGGCGAAGGACTCCTCGAGCATGCGGTGCACGGTCTGGAGGTCGTCCGCGAGCGGCAGCCCAGAGGTGTGCCGCTCGACGCGCCGCACGCGCACGCCCTCGCGTGGGCCCGGCGGCTGCTCGCCGGGCGTGACCGGTCGGGTCATGTGCAGCCAGGTGCGGGTGTGCTGGTATGCCGCGGAGGCGAGCCAGCGCTGCTGGCGGGCGTCCGCGGCATACGTCTCCGCATCGAGCTGGGTCGCGTGGAGGCCACGCTCGGCAGCGATCTCGCGGGCCGCCGCCTCGACCCACCCATAGAGCGCGGTCGCGATCTGGCCGGCGTCGGCGTCGGCGAGCTGCGGATCCACGATGACGGGGACATTGATGCGGCCGGCCGCGCGGTCGTGGGCCTGGGCCCACGCGGCCAGGGAACCGTCGGGCGAGATGACAACGGCCTGCCGGCGCGACCAGGAGCCGAGGCCGACCAGGTCGGACTCGACCGACTGGGGATCCGCGGAGCCCTCGCCGCGCGCTGCGCGCCGATGAGCGGTCACGAGTGCGACGGCGGCGGGCACGTCCCCCTCGCGCGGCATCCGGGCCGTCCAGCCGTCGGGCAGGCCGCGCACGTCCGGGCGGGGGAGTCGCTCGCTCATCCGGCCATCCTGTCAGGTGTCCGGGCGGGCCACCGACGCTCAGTCCACGAACACCCGGGCGTTGGCGAACATCCGCAGCCAGGGGCTGGGCTGCTCGGGCGCCTGGCTGGTCCACGACATCTGGATATTGCGCTGCACCCGCTCCGGGTGCGGCATCATCGCGGTGAAGCGGCCGTCGGGGGTGGTCACGGCGGTGAGGCCCTCGGGGGATCCGTTGGGGTTCATGGGGTATGCCGTCGCGGGGCCGCCACGGTGGTCGACGAACCGGGCAGCGCGGTGCACCTGCGCGAGGTCGCCGCGCGATGAGAAGTCGGCGAAGCCCTCGCCATGTGCGACCGCGATCGGGATGAGCGATCCGGCCATGCCGCGGAAGAAGACCGACGGCGAGTCGAGCACCTCCACCTGGGTGAGCCGTGCCTCGTACTGCTCGGAGCGGTTGCGGGTGAAGCGCGGCCACGCCTCTGCGCCGGGGATGAGGTCGGCCAGGGAGGCGAACATCTGGCAGCCGTTGCAGATGCCCAGCCCGAAGGTGTCCTCGCGGTGGAAGAAGTCGTGGAAGGCCTCGGTCAGCCGCTCGTTGAACAGCACCGACCGGGCCCAGCCCTCGCCGGCGCCCAGGGTGTCGCCATATGAGAAGCCCCCTGCCGCAACGAGTCCCACCACCTCGGACAGGTCGAAGCGGCCTGTCTGGAGGTCGGTCATGTGTACGTCATAGGTGTCGAACCCGGCGCGGTCGAAGGCGAACGCGGTCTCGACGTGCGAGTTGACGCCCTGCTCGCGCAGGACGGCGACCTTGGGACGTGCGCCGGTCGAGACATAGGGCAGCGTGATGTCGGCGGCCGGGTCATAGGGGGTGCTCACCCGCAGACCGGGGTCGTCGTCGGCGCAGACCCGCTCGTGCTCCTCGTCGGCGCACTCGGGGTTGTCGCGAAGCCGCGCGATCCGCCAGGAGACCTCGTCCCACGCCATCGCCAGCTCGCGCAGGGGCTCGTCGATGACGACCTGCTCGCCGATCTGCACGCGGACCCGGCGGTCGATGCTCGGCCGGGCCACCTGGGAGACGGCGTCGTTGAGGCCGGCGGCGGCGATCGTGTCGAGTGCCTCCTCCAGCCGGTCCGCCGGGACCTCGACCACCGCGCCGAGCTCCTCGGTGAAGAGCGCCTCGACGGACGGGGCGACGATGTCGAGCCCCATGCCGCCGGCAAAGGCCATCTCGCACAGGGTGGCCCACAGTCCGCCGTCGGAGCGGTCGTGATAGGCGGTGGCAATCCCCTTGGCGCGCAAGGCATTGACCGCCTCGACGAGCTCGACCAGTGAGGCCGGGTTATCGAGATCGGGGACCTCGCCACCGAACTGCCCGGTGACCTGGGCGAGCATCGAGCCGCCCATCCGGTTGCGTCCACAGCCGAGGTCGAGCAGCAGCAGGACCGAGTTGCCCCGCAGCTGGGGGGTGAGGGTGCGGCGCACGTCCGGCAGGGCCGCGAACGCCGAGACGACGAGGCTCACGGGCGAGGTCACCTGGCGCTCGCCGGCGAGCGGGTCGCTCCACTTGGTGCGCATCGACAGCGAGTCCTTGCCGACCGGCACGCTGACGCCGAGCGCGGGGCACAGCTCCATCGCCACGGCCTGGACGGTGTCATAGAGCGCGGCGTCCTCGCCGGGCTCGCCACACGCGGCCATCCAGTTGCACGAGAGCTTCACGCCCGAGAGGGTGATCGGGGCCGCGAGGAGGTTGGTGATCGCCTCGCCGACCGCCATGCGACCGGAGGCCGGGGCGTCGACGGAGGCCAGCGGCATACGCTCCCCGGAGGCCATGGCCTCGCCGGCGAAACCGAGGTGATCCGCAAGTGTCACAGCGACATCCGCGACCGGCACCTGCCACGGCCCGACCATCTGGTCGCGGTGGGTCAGGCCGCCGACGGTGCGGTCGGCGATCGTGATCAGGAAGCGCTTGCTGGCCACCGACGGGTGGCGCAGGACGGCGTATGCCGCGTCTCGCGGCTCCACGCTGGCCAGGTCCAGGCCGCCCGACGACCGTTCGACCCGCTGCACATCACGGGTCATGCGCGGCGGCTTGCCGAGCAGGACCTTCATGGGCATGTCGATCGGGCGGTCTTCTCCCGCAACGTCTTCGGGGCCTTCGGCGACGACGAGCTGGCCGTCATTGCGGGCGACGCCGACGACGGCATAGGGGCAGCGCTCCCGGTCGCAAAGCGCGGCGAAGCGGCTCAGGGATTCGGGCGCGATCGCCAGGACATAGCGCTCCTGGCTCTCGTTGCACCAGATCTCCTTGGGGGCAAGACCGCTCTCCTCCAACGGGACTGCCGACAGGTCAAAGCGCGCGCCGAGACCGGCGCCGTCGACGAGCTCGGGGAAGGCATTGGACAGGCCGCCCGCGCCCACGTCGTGGATCGCCAGGATCGGGTTGTCCTCGCCCTGGGACCAGCAGTGGTTGATGACCTCCTGCGCGCGACGCTCGATCTCGGGGTTGCCGCGCTGCACCGAGTCGAAGTCGAGCTCCGCGGCATTGGCGCCAGCTGCCATCGAGGAGGCGGCGCCGCCGCCCATGCCGATGCGCATGCCGGGGCCGCCGATCTGGACGAGCAGGGTGCCCTCGGGGAAGACGATCTTGTCGGTCATCTCCGCGCTGATCGTGCCGAGGCCACCGGCGCTCATGATCGGCTTGTGATAGCCGCGGCGCACGCCGTCGACGGTCTGCTCATAGACGCGGAAGAAGCCGCCCAGGCCCGGCCGCCCGAACTCGTTGTTGAAGGCCGCCGCACCGATCGGCCCCTCGGTCATGATCTCCAGCGGCGTCGCGATGTGCTCGGGGGCGCCATAGGGGTCGCGCTCCCACGGCTCGTCGGTACCCGGCAGGTGGAGGTTGGAGACGGCGAAGCCGGTCAGGCCTGCCTTGGGCTGCGAGCCGCGGCCCGTCGCGCCCTCGTCGCGGATCTCGCCGCCGGCGCCGGTGGCCGCGCCGGGGAAGGGCGAGATCGCGGTGGGGTGGTTGTGGGTCTCGACCTTCATCAGGACGTGGACCTCGCCCTCGCGCGCGGCATACCGGCTCGGGCCGTCCTGGCCCTCGGGGATCCAGCGCTGGGCGACGCCGCCCTGCATGACCGACGCGTTGTCCTTGTAGGCGACGACGGTGCCGGCGCCGGACATCGCCTCGGTGTGCCGGATCATGCCGAAGAGGCTGCGGGGCTGGGCCTCGCCGTCGACGATGAAGTCGGCGTTGAAGATCTTGTGGCGGCAGTGCTCGGAGTTGGCCTGCGCGAACATCATCAGCTCGACGTCGGTCGGGTTGCGCTGGAGGCCGGTGAACGCCTCGACGAGATAGTCGATCTCGTCGTCGGAGAGCGCGAGCCCGTATGCCGTGTTTGCCTCCTCGAGCGCGGCGCGGCGCCGGCCCAGGACGTCGACGTGCTCCATCGGCTCGGGCTCCCGCTCGGCAAAGAGCGCGGCAGCCTCGTCGCGGCTGGCAAGCGCGGTCTCGGTCATCCGGTCGTGGAGGATGTCGGCGCAGGCGGCCCACTCCTCGGCCGTCACGGAGCCGGACAGGTGCCACTCGGTGACCCGCTCGACGCGGTGGATGTCGACGCCACAGTTGTGCGCGATGTCGGTCGCCTTGGAGGCCCAGGGCGAAATGGTGCCCAGGCGCGGGCCGACGACCACGAGGGTGCCCTGGGCGTCGCCGCGGTAGGGCTCGCCATAGGTCAGCAGTCGCGTCACGGTCTCGACCGTCTCGGGGCTGGGCTCGGTCCCGGTCGCCACGAGGTGGATGTGCCGGCCGCTCACACCGGTCACACCTGGTGCCACCGTCTGGAGCCGGCTCAGCAGTGCTGCGGCGCGGAAGTCGGAGAGAGCATTGCCGCCCTCAACAACGGTCAGCACATAGTCGTGCGACGAGCCCATGTGGTCGGTCTCCTGCCGGGGATGAGGGGGACAGAGCAAGGCTATCCCGGGGCCCCGTTGTCCACAGGCGGTGCCCGCGATGTCGGCTTCTCCACAGGAGACGCTCGGGCCGGCGGCACTGTCGGTGGGCGCGCCTAGGGTCGTCAGGGTGGAGACCACGGGGGCATGGCCGGCCTGGCCCGGCGAGGTGAGCGAGGGCGCGCTGGTGCGCCGCTTCGGCGAGGCGACGCTAGCCCGGGCGAGGGTGTATGCCGCGGGAGGCCACGTCACGTCCGTCACCTCGGCGGGTGACGGCTATCTCGTGCTCGCGCTGGTGGCCGGGACCGCCCCCAGTGACTACCAGGTGCTGCTCCAGCGGCTCTCCGGCCCGGGGGAGGGCCTGGCCTACTCGGCGCGGTGCAGCTGCCCGGTCCGCGCCGACTGCAAGCACGCCGCCGCCGTCCTGCTCACCGTCCGCGATCGGGTCGCGCCGCCGGCGCCGAGGGCCTGGCGGGAGGCGCTCGAGTCGGTCGTCGCCGGGAGAGACGGGAGTCCCGACGACGCTGGGGGTGGCGGTGGGCCGTCCGTTGCGGGGCGGCGCCTCGGCATCGTGCTGGAGGTGCGCAGCGCCCCGGCACAGTGGGGCCACCCGCCCTCGGCCCAGGTGACGATCCTCGGGGTCCGCGAGTCGCGCGCCGGCCTGTGGTCGCGCAACACCTCCTGGGACATGGTCTCGGCCGGATATCCCACGCCGGTCGAGCCGCGCCACCGCGCCCTGGCGACCGAGCTGGTGCGCCTCCGCGACGCACTCCAGACCGACCACTCCTATACCGGCGGCACTCCCCGTCTCGACCTGCTCGGCCCGGCGGGATGGGACTGGCTGCGCCGGGCGCTTGCCGCTGGGGTGGCGGTCGTCGACCCGTCCGGGCGTGGGCCCGAGCTCTCCCTCGAGCCCGTCGAGCCGGTCCTTGAGGTGACCCGGGGCCCCGACGGCATCACGGTGGTCCCCCGGCTCGAGGGGGTCGCCGACGGCACCACGGTCGAGGCCATCGGCGAGCCCCCCACGGGGTTGGTCCTGCGGCGGCCGGGGCCCGACGGCCCGTGGCTGGGAGTCCGGCCGCTGGCGCTGCGCGACCCCGCGGCATACCCGCTTGTCAGCGGTGGACCGCTCGCGGTCCCCGCCGAGGACGTGGGCGGTTTCCTCGCCGACTATCTCCCGGGGCTGGGCCGCGTCATCGAGGTGACCAGCCCCGACGGCTCGGTCGACGTCGACGCGCGACCGGGGCCGCGGCTCCAGCTGCGGGTCGGGCCAGACCGCGCGGGCGACCGGCCGATCATCATCGTCCGGTGGGGCATCGTCTATGCCCTGCCGGGTGAGCTGGCCGACCCCACGGCCCAGCTGCTGCGGCTGCATCCGACCAGGCCTGGCCGCCGCGATCTCGGCGAGGAGTCCGACCTGATCGACCGGGTCGAGCACGAACTCGACGTCCGGCTGCGCGACGAGGCCCACCTCGAGGCGGAGAGCGCGGTGCACTTCCTCGAGCGCGTGCTGCCTCGCGCGCTGGCGTGCCCCGACGTCGACGTGCTGCTCGATGAGGGGATCCCCGAGTTCACCGAGGCCGAGGGCGACCCGGTCATCAGCATCTCGGTGTCCGACGACAGCGGCGGCCGTCAGGACTGGTTCGACCTCCAGGTCGTGGTCACGATCGACGGCGAGGAGGTGCCGATCATCGAGCTCCTCACCGCGCTGCGCTGCGGCGACCAGATGATGGTGCTGCCGTCGGGACGCTGGTTCTCACTCGACCAGCCGGCCCTGCGTGAGCTGCGCGAGCTCATCGAGGAGGGCCGCCAGATCGTCGACCGGCCGGCCGGCACTCTCGCGGTCCACCGATTTGATGTCGCTTGGTTCGAGGAGCTCTCCGGGCTGGGTGTCATCGAGAGCCAGTGCGCTGCCTGGGAGCGTCAGGTCTCGGCGCTCGCCGGTGTCGACGTCGAGAGCCCGGTGCAGGTGCCCGAGAGCCTGCTGGCCGAGCTGCGGCCCTACCAGGCCGACGGCTTCCGCTGGCTCTGCGCGATCTGGGACGCCGGGCTCGGCGGGATCCTGGCCGACGATATGGGCCTGGGCAAGACCGTCCAGACGCTCGCGATGCTCGAGCGGGCGCGGGTCGCCGGTGAGCTGACCGAGCCGGTGCTGGTCGTGGCCCCGACCTCGGTGATGAGCACCTGGGCCAGCGAGGCCGAGCGCTTTGCGCCGGGGCTGCGGGTCGTGACTGCTGGGCGCACGAGTGCCAAGCGCCGCACCTCCGTCGCCGAGCTGGCCGAGGGCGCCGACCTCGTCATCACGTCCTATGCCGTGCTGCGCCTCGACGCCGAGCGCTTCCGCGAGGTCGCGTGGCGGGCGGTGCTGCTCGACGAGGCCCACATGGTCAAGAACCACCAGTCCAAGACCTATCTCGCGGTGCGCCGGCTCGTCCGCCCGGTCACGATCGCCCTGACCGGCACGCCCGTCGAGAACGGCCTGATGGACCTGTGGTCGCTGCTCTCGCTGACCGCGCCGGGGCTCTATCCGCGGCCCGATGAGTTCAAGCGCGACTGGCGCAAGCCCATCGAGGCCGGCGACGGCGACCGGCTTGCCCTGCTGCGCCGCCGCATCCGCCCCCTCATGCTGAGGCGCACCAAGGACGAGGTCGCGCTCGACCTGCCGCCCAAGCAGGTCCAGGTCCTGCCGATCGAGCTCGCACCCGCCCACCGGCGCATCTATGACAGGCACTTCCAGCGCGAGCGCCAGCGCGTGCTCGGTCTGCTCGAGGACCCCGAGGCCAATCGCGTCGAGATCCTTGCCTCCCTCACCCGGCTCCGCCAGCTCGCGCTCGATGTGGTGCTGGTCGACCCCGACGGCCCCGCCGCCCCGTCGGCCAAGATCGAGACCGTCCTGGGCCAGATCGAGGAACTGGCCCAGGAGGGGCACCGGGCGCTGGTCTTCAGCCAGTTCACCCGTTTCCTCGGGCGGGTGCGCGAGCGGCTCGAGGCGGCCGGCATCGCCACCTGCTACCTCGACGGGTCGACGCGACGGCGCGATGAGGTGATCGAGGAGTTCCGCAGCGGCGATGCCCCGGTCTTCCTCATCTCGCTCAAGGCCGGCGGCGTCGGCCTCACCCTGACCGAGGCCGACTACGTCTTCGTCCTCGACCCCTGGTGGAACCCCGCCGCCGAGTCACAGGCCATCGACCGGGCTCACCGCATCGGCCAGGACAAACCCGTCATGGTCTATCGGCTGGTCTCCACCGGCACGATCGAGGACAAGGTCGTCGCCCTCCAGGAGCGCAAGCGCGACCTCTTCGCCCGCGTCGTCGACGACGACCCGCTCACCGGCGGCCTCACCGCCGACGACCTCCGCTCGCTGCTGGAGTGAGGGATAAATGGCTCGCGCGAATGCGTTGCTGCGCCGGACCATGGCGAGATGGCCATGAATCTGCCGCTCAGCGATGCCGAGATGGAGGCCCTGCGTGCCAGGGCCGAGCAGGAGGGGCGATCCCTGGAGGAGGTCGCCAGGACCGCGATAGCCCACTATGTCTCGGATCGGCCCGAGCGCATTCTCTCTGCCATTGAGCGTGTGCGGACCGAGGACCGGGAGCTCCTTGATCGGCTGGGCCGATGAGTGGGGCGCGCTTCGACTGCCTGTCCGTCGCCGACTCCATGGAGATCGCCGGCGGCATCCTGACCGAGGTCGGCGTCCGTGACCCGGGCCTGCTGGCCGCTGCGGCGGCGCGCCCGCAGACCTCCGTGTTCGGTGAGCCTGCCTATCCGATGTTCGAGGACAAGGCCGCAGCGCTCCTGCACTCGCTCGTGCGCAACCTCGCCCTGGTTGATGGCAACAAGCGTTTGGCCTGGTCCGCTTGCCGGGTATTCCACCTCATCAACGGCCGAGACCTCGCCTACACGGTCGACGAGGCCGAGGCCATGGTCGTTGCAGCCGCAGCCGGCCGCATCGACGTCCCGGAGATCGCCGCATGGCTCCGCGGCCACGCCGCGTGACATCTACAGTCGCGGTCATGGATCTGAGGTTCCCGCGGCCGCTCAAACCGGGTGAGACCATCGGCGTGACGAGCCCGTCAAGCGGTGCATCGGGTCCGTTGGCCGCCCGCCTTCACGTCGCCGTCGAGACTGTGCGCACGGCCGGGTTCGAGGTCGCTGTCGGCGAGTGCATGGACGGCTCGGGCCATGTCAGCGCACCCGCTGCAGAGCGAGCGGCCGAGCTGCAGCGGATGCTGCTCGACCCCGACGTGCGCGCCGTGGTGCCGCCGTGGGGTGGGGAGACCGCGATTGACCTCATCCCCCTCTTGGACTGGGCGGCGCTGTCCGCGGCCGAGCCGACCTGGGTGGTGGGGTACTCCGACATCTCCACCCTCATCACGCCCCTGACATTGGTTGCCGGCTGGGCCACCGTGCACGGCCAGAACCTCATGGACACGCCGTATGCGGTCCCGGACGGTCTCGTCAGCTGGCTCGACATCGTGCAGATGGCGGGAGGAGAGACGTTCGTCCAATCCTCGCCGGGGCGGTACCGGCTCGGGCACGTCGACTATGTCGCACACCCGGAGGTGTCCCGCTACGACCTGGCGACACCTGGCAACTGGACCCGGCTCGATGGCCTGGGAGGAGATCTCGACGTCGCGGGTCGGCTCATCGGCGGATGCATCGAGACCCTGGCCAACCTCGCAGGCACGCCCTATCTCGACCCCACCCGGCTCGCCGACCTCGGCGACGGACTCATCGTCTACGTCGAGGCTGCTGGCGACGACGCGTTCACGATCTGCCGCGACCTCCACGGGATGCGGCTCAACGGGTTCTTCGATGATGCGTCAGCGGTCATCGTGGGTCGTACGAGCGCGCCGGGGGGCGCCACACTCAACCAGCACGAGGCAGTCCTTGACGCGCTCGGGGGACTCGGTGTCCCCCTGCTCGCTGATGTCGAGTGCGGCCACGTGGCCCCCTATCTGCCACTGGTCAACGGCGCGCTCTGCCGTGTCCAGCACTCCGCGACGGTCTCGACGATCACCCAGACGCTGGCCTGAGCGGGGAGTCCGTCCGAGCAGTGCTACTGGCTCAGTCCGCGACCAGGTTGATGGTGACGGCGATGATGCCGGTGCCGAAGAGATAGGACAGCAGCGTGTGAAACAGCACGATGCGCCGGATCTGCGATGACCTCATATCGGTGTCGGCGACCTGATAGGTCATGCCGAGGCCGAAGGCGACATAGGCGAAGTCGGTGAACCGGGGGTCCTCGTCGGTGTTGAAGTCGATGCTGCGCGGGTCGGTCGTGCTGTTGTACCAGTGACGCGCGTAGCGAAGCGTGTAGAGCGTGTGGATCAGCACCCAGCCACACACCACGGTGGCGACGGCGAGGCCGGCCTCGAGGAGTTTGTGCGCACCGGCGTGGGGGCAAGCAGCATGACCGCAACCCCGGCCAGGCTCGCGAGAGCCGCGCCGAAGACGACGAGATCGATCTGCGAGCGGCTCGGTGCGTGCCCCTTGACGTAGTCCTGGGTGCTCGCCGCGTCGACCCGGAGGATCTCAAAGAGCAGCGGCACGACCAGCACGAGCGCGGCGACGACAAAGCCGAGCAGTGCCCGCACCACCCAGGCGACATCACCCGGCAGTGGAGCCAGGGCGGCTGCCGCCGCGCCGATCACGGCCGCGACCCCCAGCCGGAGGTCGACCCGCAGCTCTGAGCCTTGCGTGCTCTGCGTCATCCCTCATGGTGTACCCGGAGTCGCCGTCCCGAGGACAAAGAAGGACGCCAGGCGGGCGGGACCTCGTGCGACGAAGCGCTCCTGCCGCAGGTGCACGTCGAAGCCGGCCTCGGCGAGCAGCCTCGGGATATCCCGGTCGAGATGGCAGCCGCCCGCGACAGCGCCCCACACCGGCTGGACCCGGCGCTGGATCGCCGCTGTCAGGGGTGCGGGGGCGAGGGAGTGTTCGACGAAGTGGACCTGTCCGCCTGGACGCAGCACCCGCGAGAACTCCGACAGCGCCGTCGTCAGATCGGGGATGGTGCACATCGTCCACGACGAGACGACAGCGTCGACGGAGGCATCGGGCACCTCCAGTCGCGCGCCGTCCAGACCGACGTGCTCCACCGGTCGCCCAAAGTCCGCGATGCGCTGTGCCGCACGGTCCCACGCCTTGAGGGCTGGCTCGACGGCGAGCACACGGCATACCGCATCGGGGTAGTAGGGCAGGGTGCGTCCGGAGCCGAAGCCCACCTCGAGCACCTCGCCGGCGACATCCGCGACGAGGCGGCGTCGCCAGCGACCCGCGGTCGGCTCGGCCAGCGCCAGATCGACGGCGACGGGCAGGACGTGCGTCTCCCACGTGTCGCGCAGGCCCATCCGCGTCTCCTCCCGCTCGCCGGTCGCCCGAGTCTAGGCGCGATGCCCGGGGAGGTATGCCGTGACGTCGCCACGGTTCGTCGGCCCGCCAGTTGCTGTGACGGGCATCTCGGACATTCCGCCCCGAAGCGTATGTGCCCAGTGACAGGCTGGACGGATGCAGGAGATGCGAGACACGCTGGCGGCCAAGGCCGCTGAGCTCCAGGCGGAGATCGCCGAGCTTGAGTCCCACAAGGGTGAGAGCGGCGGCATCTCCTTCGGCAAGCGGATCGGCGAGGGCACCAACATCGCGGTCGAGCGGATGAGTCAGGTGACCACGCATGACAACCTCACGCGCATGCTCGAGGAGGTGCGCAGGGCCGAGGCCAAGATCGACGAGGGGACCTACGGGCAGTGCGACACCTGTCACGAGCCGATCCCCGAGGGTCGGCTCGAGGCGCGGCCCTGGTCCACCCGCTGCGTGGCCCATTCGTAGCCGGAGGGCTCCTCGGGATACGGTGAATCGGACCCCCAAGACCGCATCCGATCGATGGAGGCCCGATATGACCCGCGCACTACGACCCGTCCTGGCAGTGGCAGTTGCCCTGACCCTTGGCGGCTGCTTCGGTGGCAGCAGCGAGGACGAGGAGAGCCCCAAGTCCCCAGTCTCGACGAGTGACTCCGACGGCGGCTCCAATGAGGACGACTCCCCCAACGAGGACGACGACTCGTCCGACGACTCCTCCGAGGGCGACGGCGACAGCACCGACGACTCCGATGACGACTCGGACGACGGCGGCGATGACAGCGACAGCACCGACGACTCGAACGACGACTCTGCCGACAGCTCGGACGACTCTGACGACGACGAGAGCTGAGCCCGCGTCAGCGGGGCGGCGGCCCGTCGCGCAGGTCTGACGGCGGGGCCGCCTCGTCGACGAACTCGGCGGTCGTCTCGACCTCCTCGTCGGCCGGCGGCTGCGGTGCCGGGTGGGCGGCGGTGAGCTTGCGCCTGGACTTCTGTTTCGGCTCGTCCGGCCGGAAGACCACGCCGATGCGCTCATATCCCTTGAGCCGCTGCGCCTTGGCCATGCCGCTGTAGGCGCGCATGTCGCCCTCGGTGAGCACGACGTTGTCGGTGAACGGCGTCAGCAGCGCACGCGGATAGAGCTTGCGGGCCAGCACCACGTTGATCTCGGTGCAAATGACCGCGATCACGCCGGCGAGATAGAGGAATGCGATCAGACCGAGGACGACGGCGAAGACGGCGTTGACCGAGCTCGCGCGCTGGACGACGCGGCTGACATAGACGACACCAAAACTCTGGATCACCTGCCAGAGAAGGGCGCCCACGATCGCGCCGGGCAGCTGCTGGCGCACGGTCGTGCGCCGAGCCGTGCCGAGGATGAAGGCAAAGGTGAAGATCGAGGCGTTGATCGCGATCGCCAGGAACGGCGTAGCCGTCTTGAGGGTGCCCCCTAGCCACGAGACGTCGATCGAGCCCAGCGTGGAGAGGGCAGTTGTCGCGATGAGCGCGAGCCCCGCGGTGAGGATGAGCAGCATGCCGCGCCCGCGCGAGGCGAAGGGGTTGGGGCGGCTGTTGCGGGGCACCATCCACGCCGTGTTGAGCGTGTACTGGAGTGCCTGTGCCACACCGAGCCCGCCATAGAGCGAGAGCCCGAGACCGATTGCGACACCTGCCGGTCCGCCCGAGATGGTGCCCGTCGACCGCAGCTGGTCACCGACGACGGGGATCTCGCTGAGCGCCGAGTCGAGGATCTTCTCCTGGAGGTCGGGGTAGTCGCGCAGCACGATGCCGAGGACCGTGGTCAGGAGCAGCAGCAGGGGGAAGAGCGAGACGAAGCCGTAGTAGGTGATCAGCGCCGCGAGATAGCCGCCGAAGTCGTCGAAGAACTTGTAGGCGACCGCTATGGGGAAGCCCAGCACAGGGTGCTTGCGCTGGAGCGCATCGAACTTCCCGATCTCGGCCACGGGACTACCTCACCACACCCTGACGCGGAGGGGCGCCACTTCGCGGCGGTATGCCGCGCGGTCGCGTTCGTGCCCAAGTGGGCTAAAGCGCGGGGGTGGGACTGGCGAGTTGGTGTGAGGGGGGTGCGCCGCGTGGTCGCGTTCGTGCCCAAGTGGGCTAAATCGCGGGGGGATCAGTCGGGGGGTGGGCGGCGGCGGGAGGACTTCAGGTCGCCGCGGCGGCGCTTGGAGTCGAGCCGGCGCAGCTGCGAGCCGCGAGTCGGCTTGGTCGCCCGACGCTGGGGTGGTGGGGGAGCGAGGGCCTCGCGCAGCAGGGCGGCCAGCCGCTCCCGGGCCAGTGCGCGGTTCTGGCGCTGCGACCTCGTCTCGGCCGCGTCGACCGTCAGCACCGTGCCGGTCAGCCGCGGGCCAAGCCGGGCCAGGGCCCGCTCGCGCTGGCGCTCGCTCAGCACCGAGGTCGCGGCGAGGTCGAGGCTGAGCTGCACCCGTGAGTCGGTCGTGTTGACGCCCTGGCCGCCGGGACCCGACGCACGCGAGAAGCGCTCCTCCAGCTCGGCGGCGGGGATCACCAGGCCGGCCGGGATGCCCGGGCCGGGGTCGACGCGGAGTTCGCCGGTCACGGCACACCCTGTTGTGGCGCAACGGAACTCGTGGGCCATGTCATGGTCAGTCCTGTCGCACCTGGGCGGTCGAGTCACGCACGATGAGCGTCGGGTCGAAGCGCTGGTGCAGCTGCGGAGGCTCCTGGCCCTTGAGCAGCTGGTCCATCGTCCACGCGGCCGCTGCAGCGATCCGGTCGACCGGCTGGCGCACGGTCGTCAGGCGTGGGTGGCCATAGACGGCCAACCCGCTCGACGACCCGGTCCCAGCCGAGGCGCTCCCGTGCTGCCCTCCGTCCGGCCTCGGACAGCCGTCGGCGCCGGTCCTCGTCGAGGAGCAGGCCGCGCAGGGCCTCGGTGAAGGCCGCGGTGTCGCCGGGCGCGACGAGGACGGCCTCGTCGTCGCGGATCACCCGGGGCAGGTCGCCGATGGCTGAGGCGACCGTGGGCAGCCCGGCAGCGAGGTATTCGGCGACCTTGAGCGGTGAGAAGTATCCGTCTCCCGCCGGATAGGGGGCGCAGGCGATGTCACAGCGGTCGAGCAGCCCGGGGATCGCCTCGGGCGCAACGCTTCCCGTCGTCTCGACCTCGACACCGAGGCGCTCGCACTGCTCGATGACCGGCGCCAGCTGGGGCCCGTTGCCGACGAGCAGGAGTCGTGCCCTCACGCCCTCCTGCCGGAGGCTGGCGACCGCGTCGACGAGCAGGCTGGGCCCGTGCCAGGGCCGGAAGGTGCCCACGAACCCGATGAGAGGGGTGCTCCCGGCCGGGCTGCCAGCCGCGGGGGAGGGGAATCTGGCGAGGTCCACGCCGTTGGGTACGACCCCGACGGGGACCTCGGCCAGGTCCGAGGCCCATTGCGCGACAGGGGTGCTCACGGCATACGGGACATGGGCGGCGCGGATGGCGCGTCGGCTCATGGCCGTTGCGCGTGGGCCGTCGACGAGTTCGCGGTGCACGCGCTGCTCCTCGACGAGAGGGGCGTTGATCTCGAGGACGGTGCGTGCCCCCGCCTCGACGGCAGTCTCCAGAGTCTGGGCGCTCCACAGCGAATACCGTTGATAGACAATGACTTCCCTGGATGGATCTGCGCGGTGGAGATGCTCCACCTGCTCTCTCGCCAGGCGGGCGACAGCGGTGTCCAGCGCGACCAGTGCGCGCTCGCGCGCAGCGGCGCCGTCGGCGTGGGGTCGGCCGAGCTCTACGGCACTGACGCGCTCGAGGCCCGGTGGCGTGGGACCGCCCAGGCGGGTTGCGACGAGACTGATCCGCGCATCGGGGTCGGCCTGGCGGCAGACCTCGCGCAGGACGGCCTGGACGTGCACCGACGCACCCTTGCGGCCGTAGGCGGGCACGCCGGGATCGGTCACGACATAGACGAGGTGGGGTGTCAGCGGCTGTGGGATCACCGGCCCGCCTCCGTCGCGACCGCCAGACCCTCGGTCAGATCGCGCAGTCGGCGTGCCTGGTCGGCGACGTCGAACCTCTCCTCGATGCGGGCCCGGCCGGCCTTCGAGAGCCGTTGCGCGAGAGCGTCATCGGTCACAATGCGGGCCAGGGCAGAACTGAGGGCGGCGACGTCCCGCTCCCCGACGAGCAGGCCCGTCACACCGTGCTCCACGGCCTCGGGGATGCCGGCGACCGGCGTGGCCACGACCGGGACACCCATCGACATCGCCTCGAGGAGGACTGTGGGCAGCCCGTCCCGGTCGCCGTCCGAGGCGACCACGCACGGGGCGGCGAATGCCGTGGCGGTGGCGAGCAGCGACATGACCTCGTGCTGGGGCATCGGTCCGTGGAAATGCACGTGGGCAGCGATGCCGCGCTCGCACACCTGGGCGATGAGCGCCCCGCGCAGCGGCCCGTCACCGGCGATGTGCAACTCGACCTCGTGGCCATCGCGCAGCAGCGTGGCCACGGCATCCACGAGGTCGCCCAGGCCCTTCTTCTCGACCAGGCGGCCGACCGACACGATGCGCGGCCTGCCGGCGTCGGGGCGCGAGGCGGCGCGGGCGGTGTGTGCGGCCGCGTCGGCCAGATCCAGCCCGTTGTAGACGCGCACCACCCGGGCCAGCGGTGCGACGGAGCGGATGTGGTCTGCGGTCATGTCACTGACGGCCACGACGGTGGAGGCGTCCTGGAGGACATCACGGAGCCGGTCCGGGTCGTTGTCCTCGTGGAAGATGTCCTTGGCGTGCGCCGTCAGTGTCCAGGGCAGCCCGGTGATCAGGTGGGCCAGGCGGGTCGTGCGCCCCGACACCGACGCGAAGTGGCTGTGCAGGTGCTCGGCATCGAGCTCGAGGGCCCACTGCGCCAGCAGCATCCCCTGCACGGCCACGTCCGGCTCCTCCTCGACGAGGGCCCGCAGCGCGGCCTCGGGCACGGTGCGACCGCGCGCCGACAGCATCGTGCGCACCTGGGCCATCGCCGCCCACGCCAACGCCATCGACCGGGTCCCCTCGGGCAGCCAGGTCACGGTGGCTCGGATCCCGGAGATGAGCGAGTGGAAGTTGCCGTCGCGAGGTCGCCGCAGGCTGGCGATGCCGACGATCTCCTCTCCGGCCGCCTCACGGGCGAGGATCTCGCGTGCGATGAAGGTCTCGGAGAAGCGCGGGTACGACTTGGTGACATAGGCGACCCGGCGGCCGACGGGTGCGTCGGCGGCATCGGGCCGCGCGTCGGCCGCTGCGGTCAGGGTGGTGGTCATCGGATCTCCTCGGGGAGCGGGCTCGGTCGGGGGTCTGTGGGCGGACCCACACGGATCGGCTGGCGCAGCCCCACGAGCCGGCGCAGCCGGTGGACGGTCTCGTCGATCCCGTCGAGGGCGAGGCCGGTGCGCTCGATAGAGCCGCCGAGCCGGGCGCGCAGCCACCGGGTGAGGGCCGCCGGGGTGAGGTCGTCGGGGTGGAGCATCTCGACGGCGCCCCACCTGCTGAGGGCGCTCGCACGGACCAGCTGCTCACGGCGCGGGGTGACCCGGGGGACGATCAGGGCGGGTGTCGAGCTGGCCAGGATCTCGGCCACGGTGTTGGCCCCGCCCATGGCGACCACCGCCTCGGCGTTGCCGATCCATGCGGCACTGTGCCGGCTGAAGCGCATGACATGCACCCCCGGTCGTTCGTCGGCTGCGGCGCGGACGGCAGCGATCGTGGCCGGATCCATCTGGGGGCCAGTGAGGATGACGGTCTCCGCGCCTGGAAGCCGCCCCATCCGGGACGCCGCCTCGACGAGCCGGGCGCCGTCCTGGCCGCCGCCGGAGGTGACCAGGACATAGGGGGTGTCGCCTAGGGGCCGGTGGTTCGGGTCGTCGTCGGGGCGGTCGCTGGCGAGGTAGCCCACATAGCGGGTCTTGGCGGCGGCGACCTCCGTCATCCCGCAGGCGGAGACGACGTCGTGGACCGTGGCGTCGCCATAGATCCACACCTCCTCATAGAGCTCGGTGACCGCGAGATCACCCTGCTGCTCGGCCCACTCCGCGGCGGCGGTCGCCGGCTCGTCGAGCACATCGCGCAGTCCGAGCACCAGCCGGGTGCCGCGCTCACGCAGCTCATAGAGGGTCTCGGTGAGCTCGCCGGCAAACCCCCACGGTGCCTTGTCGACGATCAGCACGTCGGGGGCGAAGGTGCGCAGCGCCGTCCGCAGCGTCGCCCTGCGCAGCGCGAGCACGTCGTCCAGGTCGGCACGCAGCGAGCGCGCGGCATACTCACCGTGCACGTCCTTGCGGACGCCGGGCAGGACGATGGCGTCCAGGCCACGCGGCCGGGGGAACATGCCGACCTCGGCCGCACCCGTCATGAGCAGCACATCGGCGTCATGCCGCGCGCCCGTCCCACGGGCATACGCGCTCCCGAGGGCGAGATTGCGCCGCAGATGGCCAAGGCCCTGGGTGTCGTGCCCATAGAGGGCGACACGGCGCCGCCTGTCCGCCGGGCCTGGTCGCGCTCGTGTGCTCATGGCAGATCAGGCTGCTGCACGTGTGTGACATGACCATGAGGTGAAGATGAGGGGACGCTCATGCGTCTGACCTGCAACGACGCAGTGAGCCCGCCCCGGGTCCGGGGCGGGCTCACTGTGGGCGGCCGGTCTCCCGGCCGATGGTCCGATCAGGCGAAGACGTCGACCGCGCCGTGGTCGCGGACGGTCTTGGCCAGCTCGCCGATCGTCTGACGGGTGTCGCCGAGCGTGTGCTCGATGGCGGCCAGGCGCGACGTGTAGTGGCCGACGGCGTACTCGGCCGTCATGCCGATGCCGCCGTGCAGCTGGATGGCCTCCTGGCCGACGTGGCGCCCGGCCTTGCCGACGACGACGCGCGCCCGGCGGATGTGGTCCGTCGCACCCGGGTCCTCGGCAGCGACCATCGCCGCGAACTGCACTGCACTGCGGGCCAGCTCGACCGAGACATACATGTCCGCCGCGCGCTGGGTCAGCGTCTGGAAGGTCATGATCGGGACGCCGAACTGCTTGCGCGACTTGAGGTACTCCGTCGTCATCGCCAGGGCCGCCTCCATGGCGCCGAGCGCCTCGGAGAGCAGGGCCACCGTCGAGACGTTGACCGCGCGCTGGAGGGCCTCGCCGGCGCCGTCGAGCGAGCCGACGAGCTGGGCGGAGGCGCCGTCGAGCGTGACGACGTCACCCTCGGCCGTGGCGCCCTCGACGAGGAAGACGCCGGTCTGCTCGCCCGCGCGGGCGGTGACGAGCAGGCGGTCGGCGGCCGCGGCATACCGCACCGGGGCCTTGGTGCCGCTGAGGCTCCAGCCGTCGCCCGACTCGGTCGCGGTGACGTCGTGGGCCTCGAGCGAGAAGGCGCGCATCGGCTCGTGGATGGCCGGCACGATGAGCGTCTCGCCGGAGGAGACGCCCTCGAGGAGGCCCTTCTGCTCGTCGTTGCCCAGTTCGGCGAGGAGGCCTGCGGCGAGGACGGCCTCGGGGAGCGCCGTCTGCACACGGGCCTTGCCGAGCTCCTGGACGGCGAGCATGAGCTCGACCGGGGTCGCGCCCATGCCGCCAAGCTCCTCGGGGACGGTCAGGCCGAGCACGCCCATCTCGGCGAGAGCCGACCAGGCCTTCTCGTCGTGCTCGTTGGGCCCGACCGGGACGTCGCCGGTGCTCGGGGCGTTGTCGGCGAGGCTGCCGGCGAGCTCGCGGACCGCGTCGCGCAGGGCCTTCTGCTCGGTGTCGATGGTGAAGTCCATGGCGTCAGCCCTTCAGTCCGAGGATCGTGCCGGAGATGATGCCGCGCTGCACCTCGTTGGAGCCGCCATAGATGGAGGCCTTGCGGAAGTTGAGATAGCGCGGGGTGGAGACATTGGCCCAGATCGGGACCGGGCCGCCCTCGACCTCGGACCACATGAGCGACATGGGGCCGGCGATGTCGGTGATCAGCTCGAGGGTGTCCTGCTCGAGCTGGCTGCCGCGCAGCTTGAGGATCGAGCTGGCCGGGTCGGGCCGGCCGTCCTTGGAGTTGCCGGCCACGCGCAGCACGGTCAGCTCGAGGGCCATGGCCTCGGCCTCGAGCTCGGCGATGCGGGCCGCCACGAGCGGGTCGTCGAGGACGACGCCGTCGCCCTGCTTGACCTGCGCGGCATACTCCTTGGCCTCGGCCAGCCAGCGCTTGATCATGCCGACCGGGGCGACGCCCACGCGCTCGTTGCCGAGGAGGAACTTGGCATAGGTCCAGCCGGCGTTCTCCTCGCCGACGAGCTGGTCGCCGGGGACGCGCACGTTGTCGAAGAAGACCTCGTTGACCTCATGGCCGCCGTCGATCAGCTTGATCGGGCGCACCTCGATGCCGGGGGTCTTCATGTCGATGAGCAGGAACGAGATGCCCTGCTGCTTCTTGGGAGCCTCGGGGTTGGTGCGCACGAGCGCGAAGATCCAGTCGGCGTGCTGGCCCAGGGTCGTCCAGGTCTTCTGGCCGTTGACGATCCAGTCTTCGCCGTCCTTGACCGCGGTGGTGCGCAGCCCGGCCAGGTCGGAGCCGGCGTCGGGCTCGGAGAAGCCCTGGCACCACCAGATGTCGAGGCTGGCCGTGCCCGGCAGGAAGCGGTCCTTCTGCTCCTTGGAGCCGAACGCCGCGATGACCGGGCCCACCATGCTGGCGCCGAAGGGGAGCGGCTGGGGCACGCCCGCGGCCTGCATCTCGTCGCGCCAGATGTGGCGCTGGAGCTCGGTCCAGTCCTGGCCGCCGTACTCCACGGGCCAGTGCGGCACGGCATACCCGTGCTCGTTGAGGATGCGCTGGGAGGTCACGATGTCCTCCTTGGACAGCTCGCGACCCTCCTTGGCCTTGGTCCGGATCTCCTCCGGGATGGCGGTGGTGAAGAACTCCCGCATCTTCTGCTGGAAGGCGGCGTCCTCCTCCGACAGGTGACGGTGCATCGTTGCTTCCCTCTCGTGGGCGATAGTCACCTTTCACCCTAGTTGCGGGTATGCCGCCCGCGGCAGGGGCCGTGGCGACAGTCACCCCTGTGCGCGGTGACCCGGGCGTGGCCGTCGGGTCCGGCTTGGGCCGGACACCCTCGAGGCCGGCCCAAGCCAGGGCCCGGTGCCGAGCTCGCCCACCGCACTGGGGGTGCCGGCGGTGGGGGCTCGAGGCGGCCGTCGGGGGGATGACGGCACTGATGGGCCGGGCATATGGGTATCACGCAGCAGGTCGTGCTGACAAAAGATGACCTTCTGTCAAGATCTGGGGCCGGTGGACTCGCGGATGAGGAGCTCGGTCGGCAGCACCACCTGACGGGTCTGGACCTGGTCACGCTCGACCAGCCGGGCCAGCAGGTCCAGGGCCACACGGCCGCTGTCGACGGTGGAGTGGCCGAGGGTGGTCAGAGCCGGCGAGCAGAAGTCGGAGCCAAGGATGTTGTCGAAGCCGACGACGCTGATGTCGTCGGGCACTCCCACCCCGCGAGCGGCCAGCCGCTTGAGCACCCCGATCGCCATCAGGTCGTTGTGCGCGACGACCGCGGTGGCGCCCGTGGCCAGGGCCGGGTCGGCACCCACCCGACCGCCCTCCACGGTGGGAGGGAAGGGCCCGAGCCGCGTCACGGTCAGCCCCGCGGCGCCCGCGGCGCGCGAGATGCCGGCCCAGCGGCGGGAGCCCAGCCACGACTGCACCGGCCCGGCGAGGAAGGCGAGCCGCTCGTGGCCGAGTGACGCGAGGTGCGCCACGATCTGCTCGGTGCCCGCGGCCTGGTCCGGCACGACGCTCGCGACCGTGCGGGCCGCGCGCCCCACCAGCACCGTCGGGCGCGACCGTCCCAGCGACGCGATCGCCTTGTCGCTCATGCGACTTGAGCAGAGGAGTATGCCGTCGACGCGCTGCACCAGCGCGGCCGTCAGGGCGTCCTCACGTGCCGCCGATTCCTGGGAGTCGGCGATGACGAGCGTGTATCCCGCGGCCTGGGCCTGCCGCTCGGCTCCGCGGATGATCTCCGTGAAGTAGGGATTGCCGATGTCGGGCAGCACGAGTGCGAGCGTCATCGTGCGCCCCGTGCCGAGGGCCCGCGCCACCGGGTTGGGGCGATAGCCCAGCCGCTCGGCGACCTCGACGACGTGCTCGCGGGTCACCACCCCGACCCTCGTCGGGTTCGTGAAGGCGCGCGAGACGGTCGACGGGGCGACCCCGGCCTCACGCGCCACGTCGATGATCGTCACTGCCCTGGGTGGCGCCGGCGGTTCGGGCCCGGGCCGCGCGGATGGGCGGGAGGGCGGCATACGGCAAATCTTGGCAAACGGTTGCCACCGTGAAAGGCCCCCTCCCTACGTTTGGTCGCAATCCAGCCGGCAGCCCCGCTGCCGCCCCCGGAAGGACCACGACAATGACGTCACACATCTACGACATCGACCCGCCGGTCTATGAGGCCGCACGCACGCCCAAGAAGGCTGCGGCCGCGGCGTGGATCGGCAGCGCACTCGAGTACTACGACTTCGTCGTCTATGGACTCGCGGCCTCGCTCGTCTTCCCGCACATCTTCTTCCCCGAGGGCAACGAGGCCGCGGCGACCATCGCCTCGCTCGCGACCTTCGGTGTCGGCTACGTGGCGCGGCCGCTCGGGTCGTTTGCCATGGGCCACTGGGGCGACAAACTCGGCCGCAAGGTCGTGCTCGTCGGCACGCTCCTGCTCATGGGCCTGTCGACCTTCCTCGTCGGCTGTCTGCCCACCTATCACCAGGTCGGCCTGCTCGCGCCGGGGCTGCTGGTCTTCCTGCGGCTGCTCCAGGGCCTGTCGGCGGCCGGCGAGCAGGCCGGTGCCAACTCGATGTCCTTCGAGCACGCGCCCGACAACCGCCGCGGCTTCTTCACCAGCTGGACCCTCTCGGGCACCCAGGGCGGCCAGATCCTCGCGCCTGCGGTCTTCCTGCCCCTGGAGGCCTTCCTCAGCGAGGAGCAGATGCTCTCGTGGGGCTGGCGCATCCCCTTCTGGCTGTCGGCGCTCATGGTCGTGGTCGGCTTCATCATCCGCCGTCGTCTCCACGAGACCCCGGAGTTCGAGGCCGAGGAGGCCACCGACGAGCCGAAGCCCGCGCCGCTGGCCTATCTCTTCCGCCACCACCTCACTGATGTCGTGCGGGTCTTCTTCGCCGCGTTCATCGCGATGGTCAACACCCTCTTCACCGTCTTCGCGCTGACCTTCGCCACCGGCGACGCCTATGGCATCGGACTCTCCAAGACCTTCATGCTCTGGGTCTCGATCGTGGCCAATCTCGTTGCGGTGGCTGCCATCCCGATCTGGGCCAACCTCTCCGACCGTGTCGGCCGCAAGCCCGTCTTCGTCTCCGGCATCATCGGCTGCGCGATCCTGGCGCCCGCCTACATCTGGGCGATCACCACCAAGAACCTCCCGCTCATCTTCGCCCTGGGCGTCCTGCTCGCCGGTGTCGTCTACTCCGCCACGAATGCCGTGTGGCCGGCCACGTACTCCGAGTACTTCCCGACCAAGGTGCGTCTGTCGGGCACCGCCGTCGGCACGCAGTTCGGCTTCGCCCTCGCCGGCTTCACGCCCTCGATCGCGGCCTGGCTGATCGGTGACGCCGGGTCGGACGCGTGGCTCAAGGCCGGGCTGTTCGCGGCCATCGCGTGTGCGATCTCCGCGGCCGCGGTCGCCAGCGGGCCCGCCCGGACCCACCTCATCCCGACGCCCGAGGTCGGCCGCAAGGACGCCCGCCGGGTGCCGGAGGTGGCGGCGTGAGCCAGAGCGTGATCGTCGGTCTCCTCGGCGCGACCATCCAGGAGTCGATGGCCCCGGCGCTGCACGAGGCCGAGGGCGCGGCGCAGGGGATCCCCGTCGCCTACCGGCTCGTCGACTCCGACCTGCTCGGCTACGGCGAGGACGACCTGGGCGAGGCGCTGCGCTGGGCGGTCCGGTTCGGCCTCACCGGCCTCAACGTCACCCACCCCTTCAAGCGGGCCGTGATCGAGCACCTCGACGAACTCACCGACGAGGCCCGGCTGCTGGGCGCCGTCAACACCGTCTCCATCCGCGACGGCCGCACGCTCGGGCACAACACGGACTGGGTCGGCTTCGGCGACAACTTCCGGGCCACCCTCCCCGAGGCGGTCGGTGACCACGCCGTCCTGCTCGGCGCGGGCGGCGCCGGTGTGGCCGTGGGGTATGCGGCGGTGCGCGGCGGTGCGCGGCGGCTCACCGTGGTCGATGTCGACCCGGGTCGCGCCGAGGCCGTCGCCACACTGCTGGCGGGGGAGTTCGGTGCCGACCGGGTCGCGACCGCCGAGTCCGTGGAGTCGGTGCTGCCCGGTGCGGACGGCCTCATCCAGGCCACCCCGATCGGCATGACCGGACACGAGGGACTCCCGGTCGACCCCGACCTGCTCGCCCCGCACCACTGGGTCGCCGAGATCATCTACTTCCCGGTCGAGACCGAGCTGCTGCGGGTGGCCCGCGCCAAGGGGTGCCGGGTGGTGACCGGCTATGGCATGACGGCATACCAGCACGCCGCCGCCTTCGAGGCGATCACGGGCCGGCCGGCCAGCGCGGAGCGGCTCGTCGCACACGTCGAGCGGCTTGTCGCGGACAAGGGCTGAGCCATGCGCAAGTCGATCGCGACGGTCTCCGTCTCCGGTGCTCTCCCGGACAAGCTGGAGGCGATCTCGGCCGCGAAGTTCGCCGGCGTCGAGATCTTTGACCAGGACCTCGTCTCCTCCCCGCTCAGCCCGGAGGAGATCGCTGCCCGCTGTGCCGACCTGGGCCTGCGCATCGAGATGCTCCAGCCCTTCCGCGACGGGGACGGCTGGGACCCGGGCGAGTTCGACTCTGTCGCAAGGCGGTTCGAGGCCAAGCTGCGCGTCATGGAGCGCCTCGGCACCTCGAGTGTCCTCGTCTGCTCCAGCGTCCAGCCCGAGGCGATCGATGACGTGGACCTCACCGCCGAGCAGCTGCACCGCCTCGGTGGCCTGGCCGCGGAGCACGGCTGCACCCTGGGCTTCGAGGCACTGGCCTGGGGGACCCACATCAACAGGGTGGGGCAGGCGTGGGAGGCGGTGCGCCGGGCCGACCACCCCGCGGTGCGCCTGACGGTCGACACCTTCCACCTGCTCGCGCGCGGTGACACCGCCGAGGCGCTGCACGGCATACCCGGAGGGCGCATCGAGATCCTCCAGATCGCCGACGCGCCGCACCTGTCGATGGACGTGCTCGAGTGGAGCCGGCACCACCGCTGCTTCCCCGGGCAGGGGACCTTCGATGTCGCCGGGGTCGTGGGCGCCGTCGTGGAGTCGGGCTATCGCGGGCCGTTGTCGCTCGAGGTCTTCAGCGACATCGTGCGCGAGGCCGACCCGCGCGAGACCGCCCTTGACGCGATGCGCTCCCTTCTCTTCCTCGAGGAGCAGCTGAGGGAGCGCTGGCAGGACGAGCAGGGGAGCATGACGCTGCGCCCGCGCGTCGAGCTCTTCGACCCCCCGCCGGTGCCGGTGACCGAAGGGGTCGGCTTCGCCGAGATCGCGCTGGCGCCCGACGACACCGGCACCCTCGGGCTGCTGCGCTCCCTCGGCTTCGCACAGCGTGGCCGGCACCGCACCAAGCCGGTCGAGTGGTGGGCCAACGGCGAGGCCAGTCTCATCGTCAACACGCGCACCGACGACGTGGCGCGACAGCGCCGCCACCTGCCGTCGGTCACCTCGCTCGGCGTCGTGGCCGAGCCGGTCTCGGAGGCCGCGGACCGGGCCTCCGCGCTGCTGTGGCCGCAGGTGCCGTCCTCGCGCGGCGCAGGCGAGGCCCCACTGCCCGGCCTGCGCACCCCCTCCGGTGTCGAGGTCTTCCTGGCCGGCACCCAGGGCGCCGAGGACGACTGGCGGGTCGACTTCGAGCAGTCCTCCTCCCAGGCGCCCGACGCGACCGGCTGGGGACCCCTCGACCACGTCGGGATCGCCGTGGACCGCGACGACTCCGACGCCGAGGTCTCCTTCTTCCGCACCATGCTCGGGCTCCAGCCGGGGCCGGTCAGCGAGTTCTTCGACCCCACCGGACGACTGCGCTCGCGGGCGCTGACGGCGCCCGGCAGCCCGCTCCGCGTCATCCTCAACATCGCCGTGCGCGGTCCCGGCCGTCAGGTCGAGGACGGCGTCAACCAACTCGCGTTCGGCTGCGCGGATGTCATCGGCGCGACCGAGCGGCTGAGGGCCTCGGGGGCGCCGCTGCTGTCCGTGCCCGACAACTACTACGACGACCTCGACGCCCGCTTCCAGCTCGCCCCCGAGCTGCTCGCCACCCTGCGCCGGCTCGGGATCCTCTATGACAGGGACGCGACCGGCGGCGAGCTGTTGCACGTCTACACCCCGCTGCTCGGCGACGGCTTCTACATCGAGCTCCTCGAGCGCCGTGGTGGCTATGCCGGCTACGGGGCCGCCAACACCCCCGTGCGGCTCGCCGCCCAGGCCGCTCCGCAGCCGTGAGGTGAGGTATGCCGCGGGGCTGGACACGCGGCATACCTGCACGTCAGCGGGGTGAGGGGACGGGCCGTGGGCAACCTGCCGGTAGAATCGTGCCTTGCTGCCCAAGCAGCACCCCCGCATCACGCGGCGCTCGCCAACGTCGGCGCGCGCCGCGTCGTCGGGTCCGGACCGGGCCGCGCGGGGTGGATGAGCGAAGGAGAGCACGTGGCACACCAGGGCATGGGGGCCATCCCCTACGGCAACGGGACGGCATTCCGGGTCTGGGCCCCGCACGCGAGCAATGTCGCGGTCAAGGGCGACTTCAACGGATGGTCGGAGTTCTCCCACCCGCTCGGCTCCGAGGGCAACGGCTACTGGTACGGCGAGGTCGAGGGCGCGCACCCGGGGCAGGAGTACAAGTTCCGGATCTCCAACGGTGACAACCACTTCGACCGCGTCGACCCCTATGCCCGACAGGTGACCAACTCCGTCGGCAACGGCATCATCTACGACCACGGCGCCTTCGACTGGCAGGGCGACAGCTTCGCGTGCCCGTCGCACAACGAGCTCGTGATCTATGAGACCCACATCGGGTCCTTCGCGCCGGGCGAGTGGGGGCACTCCAACCTCGACACCGTCGCCGGCAAGCTGGGCTACCTGCGCGACCTCGGCATCAACGCGATCGAGCTGATGCCGGTGATGGAGTTTGCCGGCGACCGCTCGTGGGGCTACAACCCGGCCCACATCTTCTCGGTCGAGTCGTCCTATGGCGGCCCCGATGCGCTGAAGAACTTCGTCAAGCGCGCCCATGAGCACGGCATCGCGGTCATCCTCGACGTCGTCTACAACCACTTCGGCCCGAGCGATCTCGACCTGTGGCAGTTCGACGGGTGGAGCGAGAACGGCAAGGGCGGCATCTACTTCTTCCAGGACTGGCGCTCGGCCACCCCCTGGGGCGACACCCGCCCGGACTACGGCCGTCCCGAGGTGCGCGACTTCATCCGCGACAACGCGATGATGTGGCTGCGCGACTACCACGTCGACGGGCTGCGCATGGACATGACGCCCTACATGCGCTCGGTCGACGCCACCGGCAAGGACATCCCCGAGGGCTGGGCCCTCATGCGCTGGGTCGCCGACCAGGTGCGCGACCAGTTCCCCGGCCGCATCCTGATCGCCGAGGACCTCCACGGCGACCCGGCCGTCACGTCCGGTCACGAGGGTGGCGCCAACTTCCACGCCCAGTGGGACACCCACTTCGTGCACCCGATGCGCGCGGCGCTGATCACCCAGGACGACGGCTTCCGCTCGATGGAGTCGGTCTCCAAGGCCGTCACGTGGGACTACGGCGACGCCTTCTCTCGCGTGATCTACACCGAGTCGCACGACGAGGTCTCCAACGGCAAGGCGCGCGTGCCCTCCGAGGTAGACCCCGGCAACCCGACCGGCTGGTCCGCCCAGAAGCGCGCGACCATGGGCATGGCGCTCATGCTCACCTCCCCGGGCATCCCGATGCTCTTCCAGGGCCAGGAGTTCCTCGAGGACGAGTGGTTCCGTGACAGCGTGCCGGTCGACTGGCCGCGCAAGGACGCCTTCCGCGACATCGTGCGCCTCGTCGCCGACCTGATCTCGCTGCGCCGCAACTGGTACAACCACTCCAAGGGCCTGACCGGGCAGAACACCCGCATCCTGCACGTCAACGACGAGACCAAGATGCTGGCCTTCGAGCGGTCCACCGAGAACGGCGACTCCGTCGTGGTCGTGGCCAACTTCGCCAATGTCGAGCGGCGCGACTACCGCATCGGCATGCCGGCCGAGGGCCACTGGTGCCTCCGCTTCAACTCCGACGCCCGCACCTACAGCGCGCTCTTCGGCGACTTCGACACCCACGACATCGAGACGGCCTGGGACGACTGCGACGGGCTGCCCCAGTCGGGTCTGGTCAACATCGCCCCCTACTCCGTCGCGATCTTCAGCCGCTGAGTCTCGCCGCCTAGGCTGTCGCCATGAGCGCCGAGCCGTCACGCCTCGTGCTCCAGGCGATGGAGCGGCTGTATGCCGTCGTGCCCGACGACTTCATGGCCGCCCGCAAGGAGCTGGTCTCCGAGGCGAAGGCTGCCGGCGAGAAGGCCGTAGCGACCGCAATCGGCAAGCTTCGTAAGCCGACCCAGGCCGCTTGGGCGATCAACACGGCTGTGCGACAAGACGATCCGGCGCTGGCCACCCTCGCGGGCGTAGGCGAGCGGCTGCGGGCCGCCCAGTCGGCCCTCGACGTCAAGGTGATCCAGTCGCTGCGGGGAGAGCGCGACAAGGCGGTGGCCGGTTTCGTCGAGGCGGTGGGGCGTGCGGCGGATGAGGCCGGCTCCGGCCTGTCGGCGGCCGGCATCCAGTCGGTGCGCGACACCGCGATCGCCGCGCTCGCCAGCGAGGACGCCATGGCCGCGGTCCTCTCGGGCGCTCTGGCCCAGACCATGAGCTATTCGGGCTTTGGCGAGGTTGATGTCAGCCAGGCCGTGACCGCCCGGACGTCCTCTGGCGCCGTGCTCTCGGTGGTCAAGGGCGGCAAGACCGACGCCCCCGCCAAGCCTGCCCCCGAGCCCGAGCCCGAGCCCGAGCCCGAGGCGGACACCGAGCCAGACCCAGAGCCCGAGCCACAGGCGACCCCCGAGCCGGACCCCGACCGCGCTCTAGCCCAAGTGGGCACAAACGCGGCTACCGACAGGACCGCGGGGAAGGCTCACGAGCCCGAGCCCGACCGCGCTTTAGCCCAAGTGGGGACAAGCGCCCCGAGGGACGATGCACCAGAGGAGGCCGGGTCCGAGGACGACGACACTTTCGAGGGCGAGAACGACGGGGAGGGCGACGGTCGCGAGGGCGCTGAGGACGAGCCCGCGCTCGAGCGCCTCGCGGACGACCTGCCGGACTCGCTGGCCGCGGCGATCCGCGCCGCAGTCGGGAAGCGGGGCGCAACCCGCCAAGTGGCGGAAAGCGCTACCGCGACACCCGACTCGGGATCGCCATCGCAACCGGACCCGGAGGCCGAAGACGCTCGCGTTTCTGCCCAAGTGGGCGAAAACGCGGCTGAGCCGGAGGTCGTGGCGGAGCCGGAGGCTGAGCCGGAGCCCGACGCGGAACCGGAGGCGGAGGTCGAGGCGGGGCGCGAGGCTGGTCGCGTTTCTGCCCAAGTGGGCGAAAGTGCGAGGAAGCCCAAGCCGGAGGCGGGGGGCGACGAGAAGGCGGCGGCACGGCATACCGACACGGACGACTCCGACGACCCGCTGGCGGCGGCGATCACCGCGGCCGAGCGGGTCCTGCGTCAGGCCGAGGCCGCAGTCGAGCGGGGTGACGCCGAGGTCGAGGATGCCCAGAGCGCCCTCGATGCGGCTACGGTCAAGCGCGACAAGGCCGCTGCGAAGCGCGACGCCGCGACCGCCGCACTCGAGTCCCTGCGGGCCCTCGCCGACTGACGTCGTTCGCGCTTCTGCCCAAGTGGCGAAAGTGCGGGGGTGAGGCGGGCTCAGACCGGGCGTTCGTGCCCAAGTGGGCGAAAGTGCGGGCGTTGGGCGGGCTCAGCGCTGGCGTTCATGCCGAACTGGGCTAGAGCCTGGCCAGGTCAGTCGAGCCAGGCGCCGCGGTGCATGACGCGGCGGACGTCCAGTTCGGGGGAGAGGACGACCAGATCGGCAGCCCGGCCGGGGGCGATGTCGCCGATGTCGTCACGGCCGAGGGTGCGGGCCGGGTGGGTGGTCGCCGCGCGCACCGCGGACGCGAGTGCGACGCCGGCGGCCTTGACGCAGAAGCGAACTGCCGCATCGAGAGTGAGCGTGGAGCCGGCGATCGCGCCGCCCTCGTCCAGCCGGGCGATCCCGTCCTGGACGGTCACGCCCAGCGGCCCGAGGCGGTAGTGCCCGTCCTCGCCGCCGGCGGCGCTCATTGCGTCGGTGATCAGCACCGCCCGCTCGGGCGCCGCGTGGAAGACATCGCGCACGATCGCGGGGTGGAGGTGCACGCCGTCGGCGATGAGCTCGATGGTGACCCGAGGGTCCTCGACGAGAGCGAGCACCGGCCCGGGCTCGCGGTGGTGGATCGAGCGCATCCCGTTGAAGAGATGGGTCGCGACGGACGCCCCGGCATCGATCGCCTCGCGCGCCACGTCGTAGTGGGCGTCGGAGTGGCCCAGAGCGGGGAGTATGCCGCGTGCGGCCAGATGCGCCACCGCGGCCATCCCGTGCTCCCGCTCGGGGGCCAGAGTGACCATCCGGACCGTGCCGGGAGCAGCGTCGAGGACGGCGTCCATCGCAGCAGGGTCAGGATCGCGGAGCAGCGCGGGATCGTGTGCGCCGCAGTGGTTTTCGGAGAGCCAGGGCCCCTCGAGGTGCACCCCGAGGAGCTCTCCGGACTGGACGAGGGGCGCGAGGGCCCGGACGTGGGACTGGAGTGCCTCGGTGGTGTCGCTGACGAGTGAGGCCATCATCGACGTCGTGCCATGGGCCCGGTGGGTCGCGAGGACCCGCCGCGTCTCGGCGGGATCGCCCGTCGTGAAGGACGCGCCCCCGCCGCCGTGGGAGTGCATGTCGACGAAGCCGGCAGTGAGCACGGCATCGCCGAGGTCGAGGCTGTCCACGCCGCCGCGACCGCCACCGACCCCGACGATGAGCCCATCCTCCACGAGCACATGCCCGGGGGAGTGGACGGCGTCGGCGGTGATGACGGTCGCGGCGGTGAGGATCACGGGCTCAGTCTCGCTCAGCGGCCCGAGACGGTGTCGTCGGAGAGGGCGATCTCGTCCTCGTCCTCACGACCCGGCGTGCGCAGGTTCCACTTGCGGATGACGAAGCGGAACAGCACGTAGTAGATCGCGGCGTAGATCAGTCCGATAAGGACCAGCAGCACCGGCTTCGTCGAGATGTTCCAGTTGAGCAGCAGGTCGAACAGGCCTGCGCTGAAACCGAATCCACTCTTGATGCCGAGCGCGTTGACGATCGCCAGCGACGTGCCGGTGAGGACCGCGTGCAGGACATACAGCGGGAACGCGACGAACATGAACGCGAACTCGAGCGGCTCGGTGATGCCGGTGAGGAATGCCGTGAGGGCGGCGGAGAGCATGATGCCGCCGGTGACCTTCTTCTGGGCCGGCTTGGACTCCTGCCAGATCGCGATCGCGGCCGCCGGGAGCGCGAACATCATGATCGGGAAGAAGCCGGTCATGAAGGCGCCGGCCGTCTTGTCGCCGGCCAGGAAGCGCGGGATGTCGCCGTGCACGACAGCACCCGTCGCCGGGTTGGTGTAGTCGCCGAGGACGAACCACGGCACCGAGTTGAGGATGTGGTGCACGCCGGTCGGGATGAGCAGTCGGTTGAGCGTGCCATAGACGAAGCCACCGGCGATCGCGTTGGCGGCGACCCACTCACCGAGCGCGGTCAGCGCGGAGTTGAATGCCGGGTAGAGGAAGGACGTGAGCACACCGAGGACGAGGCCGGCCAGCGCGGTCAGCAGCGGCACGAAACGGCGGCCGCCGAAGAACGCGAGGTAGTCCGGCAGCTTTGCCCGGTAGTAGCGCTGCCACAGCCAGGCCGAGACCAGACCCATGAGAATGCCGCCGAGGACGCCGAACTTGATCAGCGCCTGCTCCTCGCCTTCGGCGGGCTCGCCGAGGATCGCGGGGGACATGGCGTCGTTGACGCTCTTGAAGACCAGGTAGCCGATGAGAGCCGCCATCGCGGTCGAGCCATCGGACTTCTTGGCCATGCCGATGGCGATACCGACGGCGAAGAGCAGCGGCAGGTTGGCGAAGAGGGCGTCGCCCGCCGCCGCGATGACCGGGGCGACCTTGGTCCAGCCGAGGCCGTCCGCACCGAGGAGGTCGGGCTGGCCGAGGCGGAGGAGGAGGGCTGCGGCCGGGAGGCTCGCGATGGGCAGCATGAGGCTGCGCCCGAACTTCTGGACACCCGCGAAGCGGGACTTCCCAGACTTGGCCGGGGGAGTCCCGGCGGTGCTGTCAACAGTGCTCATGGCGCTGCCTTTCGGTTGGGTTGTGATGGTGCGTCGGTGGGCATCGAGCTGTCCAGCGACATGTGGAGCGAATAGCGGTCGCCCCGATAGGTGCTCAGAACCGACTCGAGCGGGGTGCCCGCGGCGGTGGACTGGCGGTGGAAGAGCAGGACTGCGGTCCGCTCTGGCAGGTCGAGGACTCGGGACATCTGCGCGTCCGGCACCTCGGCCCACGTGGTCTGCTCGGCCCGGTCGATCGTCAGGCCGTAGTGGTCGGACAGCACCGCATAGATCGAGCCCGTGAGGTTGTGGCGCCCGAGGTCGGGGAGAGCCGGCGCCGAGCACCAGCTCAGCTCGTGGGCCATCGGCTGGCCGTCGGCGAGGCGCAGCCGCTCGATCCGCCAGTGCTCGTCGCGGGGGGCCGGGCCGAGGAACTCGAGGACGGGCGCGGGTGCGGGGGCCAGCCTGGCGCTGAGGACCCGCGTCGACGGCTCGAGCCCTCGTCGGCGCATGTCCTCGGTGAAGGACGCGAGGTGCAGGTGGGACTCCACCCGGGGGCTGGCGACGAAGGTGCCCTTGCCGTGCGCGCGGACCAGCAGCCCGTCGGCGACCAGAGTGGCAATGGCCTTGCGCACGGTGTCGCGCGAGACGGCATACGTCCCCATGAGCTCGCGCTCGGAGGGGATCGGGTCGCCGGGGGTGAGCTGATCGCGGGCGATGCGGGCGAGGGCGTCGCGCAGCTGCTGGTGCTTGGGCACCGCACCGTTGAGGGTGGTCGCCGCGGGCATCATCGCCCCCTTTCGCCGAGGTCAGCATTGCTGGTACGTTCTGGTCCGTACCAGTCAGAGGATGATCTCGTCGAGGATGTCTGTCAAGGACCGCGCCACTGCCGTGGCCGGGCTGTGACAATCGGGACGAGTCGTCCTAGCGCGGCCACGACGAAGGAGTCGCCATGGTGGGCCAGCAGATGCTCACGGAGATCGAGGACCAGCCGCGTGCGCTGCGGGCCACGCTCGAGCGGCTCGCCGGCAGGGAGGCCGATGTCGCGCGCCTCGCAGCCGGGCGCAGGCACGTGCTCTTCGTCGCGCGCGGGTCGAGCGACAACGCCGCCCTCTATGCGCGCTATCTCGTCGAGTCCCGCGCCGGCATCCAGGCCGCGATGGCGGCGCCGAGCGTCGCGACGCACTATGGCGCGCGCGTCGACCTGTCCGACACGCTCGTGGTCAGCATCTCGCAGTCGGGCAAGACCGAGGAGATCGTCGCGACCCAGGAGTGGGCCCGCGAGTGCGGGGCGGCGACGGCCGCCGTGACGAATGCCGCGGGCTCGCCCCTCGCCGACGGCGCCGATCTCGCGCTGGTCACCGAGGCCGGGCCGGAGCTCGCGGTCCCGGCGACCAAGTCCTACACCACCCAGCTCGCCGCACTCGCCGTGCTCGCCTCGGGTCTGATGGCCGATCCCGCTGTGCTGCAACAGGATCTGGCACGCGTGCCTGACGAGGTCGAGCTTCTGGTCGGCGCCCTGCGCGACAGTGACGACCTCGCCGCGGCGGTGCTGATGCTGGCCGGTGCGCGCGGCCACACGATCGTCTCCGGTCGCGGCCTCCTCCTCGGCACGGCCATGGAGGTCGCGCTCAAGCTGGAGGAGACCTGCCTGTCGCCGGTGCGCTCCAGCTCCTATGCCGACCTGCGCCACGGGCCGATCTCGGTCGTCGACTCCGACATGCTCGCAGTGCTCGTCGCCGCCAAGGACGGCCCGCTCGACGACGCGATGGTCGACCTTGCGCATGACCTGCGCCAGCGAGGGGCTCGAGTCCTCGGGATCGGGGGCACGGCGGCATTCGACTCGGCCTGTGAGCGGACCCTCCCGGGGCCGGACCTCGCCGAGCAGGTGGCGCCCATCGCGGCCATCGTCCCGGCCCAGATCGCCATCCACAGGCTGGCTCTAGGTCTCGGTCTGGACCCGGATGCCCCCAGGGGGCTGGCCAAAGTGACCCAGACCGACCCACACTCGGACGACGCGGCCGCGGGGCCGTGCGACAACAAGGAGAACCCATGAGCAAGGCAGCGGACATCCTGGCGGCCCTCGGCGGCGCCGACAACATCGTCGAGATGGAGCCGTGCATCACGCGGCTGCGCACCGAGGTCGAGGACGCGAGCCTTGTCGACGAGGCTGCGCTCAAGCGCGCCGGCGCCCACGGCGTCATGGCGAGCGGCACGATCGTCCAGGTCATCGTCGGCCCCGAGGCCGACACGCTGGCCGAGGACATCGAGGACCTGATGTGACCGAGGTCCTCAGCCCCGTCTCGGGGACCACGGTGCCGATGAGCGAGGCGCCCGACCAGATGTTCGCCGAGGAGCGGATCGGTGCGGGCGTGGCGATCGACCCGGGCTCGGTGCCGCAGCAGGTGCTCGCGCCCATCGACGGCAAGCTGCTCAAGATCCACCCCCATGCGTTCGTGATCATGGGCGGCAAGGTCGGCATCCTCGTGCACCTCGGCATCGACACCGTCCGCCTCAAGGGCGAGGGCTTCACGATCCTGGCCGAGGAGAAGTCGAGCGTCACCGCCGGCACCCCGGTCATCGAGTGGGACCCCACCGCTGCCGACGACGCCGGCTACAGCACGCTCGTGCTGGTGGTCCACATGGAGTCCGAGCCCGGCTCGGTCGTGCAGCCCGCGGGCGGCACCGACGTCGCGCCGGGCGAGCCCCTCTTCACCGTCGCCTGACGCGGCACGCCCACGACTGGGTATGCCGTGTTCAGGGAGCGAGCACGCCGTGGAGGCTGAGCTCGACCTGAGTGCGCAGCCGGTGCTCAAGGCTCTCGCGCGGGTCGCGTCCCGTGCGGGTGCTGTTGAGCTCGAGCAGCAGCGAGGACAGCACCGCCCGACCCGCGGTCACCTCGTCGATCCCCTCGCGCAGCCCGCCGCCCGACGTGCGGGTCAGCGTCTCGCCGATCGCCCGCTCGAGGCCGGAGACCAGCCCCAGACCTGCATCGTGATGGGGACCGGGCTCGCCGAAGATGAGCTCGCGGACATAGGCCGTGAGGTTCTCCGGCTCGCGCGAGACCAGCGCCAGCAGCGGCTCGGCCAGCGCCAGCACGGCCTTGTGGGGGGTCCGTATCCGGGCCACCCCGGTGCGGGCGGAGCCGAGGCGCTGCCCAAGCCGCTCGTTGACCACCATCATCAGCAGCTCGGGTTTGGTGGCGGCGTACTGGAAGACCGTGCCAACCGCCACGTCTGCCCGCGCGGCCACCGCCTGGGTGGCGGTCGCGGCATACCCCTGCTCGCTGAACAGGTCGGAGGCGGCGCACAGGATGCGCTCCCGCTTCTCGGCCTTGTTGCGCTCTCGGCGGCTTATCGTGGTGGACACGGGAACCATCCTACGGCTACTCGTGCGAAAATGACATCCACTCAATTTTGAGTAGACTCAAGTTAGGCGCACTGTCGCGCATCATCTTCCACCCACCAGCAGAGGACCACGTGGAGCTCATCGCTGACCGCGCGACCGTCGCAGGACCGCACGTCCCCCTCCTCCCACCCACCTCGCTCGTCGCGCCCACGCGGCGGGCGACCCTCGTGACCGGTCCGCCCGGGACGGGACTGACCACTCTGGCTCTCGCCCTCGGCGGCCGCATCAGGCTTGCGGCGGGGTCGGTCCTGCTCGATGGCGACCCCGACCCCCGTCGGCTGCGCCGCCATGTCCAGCTCGTCGACGTCGCCGACGTCTCGTCGCCGCTCGACGAGGTGCCCGTCGCCTTTGCGGCCTCGGAGCAGCTCGCGCTTGCAGGCCGTCCGTCCGGACGCGCGCCGACCCATGAGTTCCTGGCCCAGCACGAGGTGCAGCACCTGAGCTCCCAGCGTTTCGAGTCCGTCGACGGGGCCGAGCGCGCGGTGCTGCTGATGGACGCCGCGGCCGAGCGCACCGCCAGCCGCGTGCTCGTGCTCGGAGAGCCCGACCGGTTCGGCGGTGACCCGTCGATCTGGTGGGCGCGGGCCGAGGCGCTCGCAGAGGAGGGGCTGACCGTCATCGTTCTGTGCACCCCGGGCACTGCCAGCCAGCTGGGGCAGCCTGTCCGCCACCGTCTTGGGGAGACCTCATGACCGCCATCCACCTCGCCGTCACCGAGCTCATGCGGCTGCTCTCCGGCAAGCTCCCCCGCCTCGCCGTGGTCGCACTCCTCCTGGTGCCGAGCCTGTATGCCGGTCTGTACCTCTATGCCAACAAGGACCCCTACGGCAATCTCGACCAGGTGCCGGCGGCGGTCGTCGTCGAGGACAAGGGGGCGACGCTCGCCAACGACGAGGAGGTCCAGTTCGGCGACAAGGTGGCCGAGGAGCTGCTGAAGTCACGCAGTTTTGGCTGGCACCAGGTCAACCGTGCCCAGGCCGCGGCGGGCGTCGCGGACGGTACCTACAACTTCGCGCTCATCCTCCCCGAGTCCTTCTCGTCCGATCTGACGTCCTCGACCCGCTACAAGCCCGTGCAGGCCGAGATGGAGATCGAGACCAACGACGCCAACAACTACCTGTCGCGCACCATAGCCAACCAGCTGACGGCCCAGGTGACGAAGTCGGTCGCCTCCCAGGTGAGCGAGACCGCGGCGAGCCAGATGCTCGAGGGCTTCTCGACCATCCACGCCAACATCAAGAAGGCCGCCGACGGCGCGGTGAAACTGGCGGACGGTGCTACCAAGGCCAACGCCGGTGCCCATGAGCTGGCGACCGGCGCAGCCACCCTCTCCGACGGCACACAGCGGCTCGCGGCCGGCGCCTCGGAGCTGGCGGCCGGAGCCCAGAGCGCCTCGTCGGGCGCCCAGCGCCTGTCCTCGGGAGCATCCGAGCTCTCGTCGGGACTGACGGAGATGAACAACAAGACGGCCCAGCTGCCCGCCCAGACCAGGGCGCTCGCAGACGGGGCGCGGCAGGTCGCCGACGGCAACAAGCAGGTCGCGACTGCCGGCAGGCAGGCGGCCACGGCGTCCGGCAACATCGTCACCCGGATCAACGAGGTCAACAGCAATGTCGTCAAGCGCCTCCAGACTGCCGGCGCGACCCCCGAGCAGATCGCGATTGTCGAAGGTGAGCTGACCCGTCTGGCCGAGCCGGTCACGACTGCGAACTCCCAGGTGCAGACGGCCTCTGACCAGCTCAACCAGCTGTCGTCCGGTGCCGACCAGGTCGCAGCCGGCGCGGGCAAGCTCGCCGACGCGTCCTCGACCCTCCAGTCCGGCATCGCGTCGGCAGCCACGGGCGCGCAGTCGCTGTCGACGGGGGCCAGCGACCTCGCCGCCGGCAACGCCAAGCTCTCGACCGGTGCGCAGACCCTGGCGACGAACGAGACCAAGGCCGCCGAGGGGGCCAAGAAGCTCGCCGACGGCTCGGCGACGCTCGACCGCAGCATGGACCAGCTCGAGTCGGGCGCCAAGCAGCTGAGCAAGGGCCTGGCCGACGGCGTCAAGCAGATCCCGGATCCCGACAAGAAGACCCGTGAGGCGGTTGCACAGACCCTTGGCAACCCGGTCGGTGTCAAGGGGATCAGCCTCGCCTCTGCCGCCGACTACGGCGCCGGCCTCGCGCCCTTCTTCCTCAGCCTCGCGACCTGGATCGGCGCCTATGTGCTCTTCCTCGTCGTCTCGCCCCTGAGCCCGCGCGCCCTCGCGGCGGGCCAGCCGGCCTGGCGGACGGCACTGGGCGGGTGGCTGGCGCCCGCGATCCTGGGAGCTGTGCAGGTCGTGGCGGCTCTGGGGGTCACCCTCTTGCTCGTCGGGGTGAGCGCGGCCCATCCGCTCCTGCTGGTGCTCTTCCTCGCGGCGGTGTCGGCGTGCTTCGTGATGATCCTGCACGCCCTTGCCTCTCGACTCGGCGCGGTCGGCAAGTTCCTCGGCCTGGTGCTCATGGTGGTCCAGCTCGTCAGCGCCGGCGGCACCTTCCCGTGGCAGACGCTGCCGACGCCCCTGCACCCGCTCCACCACGCCCTGCCCATGACCTATGCCGTGGACGGCGTCCGCCGGCTGATGTATGGCGGTTCGCTCGGCCACATCTGGGTGGACCTGCTCGTGCTCGGCGGCTATGTCCTGGTGGCATACGCCCTCTCGACCTTCGCCGCCAAGCGGGCGGGCGTCTGGACGGCGTCGCGGGTCAAGCCGGAGCTGGCGATCTAGGTGGCGCGCGCTGCGGATCAGGTGTCGCTGGCGATCACATAGCCTTGGGTATGCCGCTGACGAACCCTTGGCTAGCCGGACCCACATCCGACCAGGAACTGCCCCGAGACCAGCTCGAGGAGCGCATCCTCAACCTGCTGTCGTCCAGCAATGTGGCCGTCATCGCCACCGTCAACCGAGACGGCAGCCCCGCAGCGACACCGGTGCGCTACTTCAGTCTGGGTTTCGAGATCTTCTACACCAGTTGGAACGCCTCGGTGAAGTCGCGGAATCTGCGGCGCGACCCGCGGGTCTCAGCCGGGATCGTTGCTCCGCTCGTGGGCCAGGCAAGCAGCCGGGGAGCCCAGCTGTTTGGGACCGCTCGGACGCTGGAGCGGGAAGACCCGGCCGCTGACCCGTACTGGGAGGCCGTGCGCTGGCAGTCCGATCATGTCGAACGCGGCAGGCCCCTGGACGAACCGCCGACAGACCCGCTGACGGTCATCACCCCGCACCGGATCCTCTATACCGAGCACTGGCTCCGTCGCTCTGGCTACAGCCCACGTCAGAACTGGCGCCCCGAGAGCCCGTAGACCAAGCGGGAGTGGCGCAGCTCCAGGCGCACGCGTCAGGCGGCCGAGGGTTAGGCGCCGGTGGTGTCAGGCGGCGGTGCGGGTGGTCGGGCGTGGGATGCGCCCGTCGCGTTGGGCCTGGGTGTAGGAGCCGGGTGTGGTGTCCCAGTGGACGGTGTTGTCGGGCCCGACCCACCCGTAGAGATCTCGTCGGTGGACGTGGGCGTGATGTCGTGGGCAGAGCAGGGCGGCGTTGGTCAGGTCGGTGGGTCCGCCGTCGGCCCAGTGGACCAGGTGGTGGGCGTCGCACCAGGCGGCGGGGGTCTCGCAGTCGCCGAAGGCGCAGGTGCGGTCGCGCAGCCAGAGGGCTTTGACCTGTGCGGCGGTGAAGAGGCGGGCGGCCAGGCCGAGGTCGAGGACCTCCCCGCGGGTGCCCAGGACGGCGGGGGTGACGGCCGCCTCGCAGGCCAGGCGGCGGACGGCGGCGGGGGAGAGCTGGACCCCGTCGGCGGTGGTGTCCAGGGTGGTCGCGGCGCCGAGCCCGGACAGCAGGCTCTCCAGGGTCATGGTGAGCACGAGCTGGGTCTTGGTCGCGGTCTTGCGGCCGGCGATGTGCTCGGTGAACGCGGCGCCTCGGCGGGCGATCTCGACCAGCGCGTCGGCGCGGCGCCGCTCGGACGGGCGAGGGTCGGGCCCGTGGTTGTCGGGGCAGGGCGCCGACAGTGGGCCGAGGGCGGCCTCGAGGACCGCCCTGCCTTCGGGGTCGAGGACCAGCTGGTAGGTGGCCATGCCGTGCTCGTCGGCCCACCCCGGTCCCAGGGCCCGGCGGCGGGCCTGGGTCTCGGCCAGGTCGTCGAACTCACCCGGGGCGCCATACTCAGCTATCAGGGCTGGGCGCAGGCGGCGCATCATCGCCACCCCCTCCGCCTGGCAGATCTGGACCAGCCCGTCACGCACGTCGGGGACGGCCTGCTCGGTCAGCCGGTCGACCATCCTCTCCAGCTCGGACAGGCACGCGATCGCCTCGCTCACAGTGACCCGCCCACCGGTGACAGCGGCGGCGAACACCGGGCCGTGCTCGCGGCGCCCGCGCAGACGGCGCACGTCCCGCACCAGGGCACACGCCTGGGGGCGGCGGGTGTGAGTGGTGTGCTCCAGCACCCACTCGACATCGGCATGCCCGGCGAAACCCCGCTCGACGACCTCGACACACACCCGGAACCGGGCCGCCTCGCACCGGCGCGCCAGCACATCGACCCGGGCCATCAGCTCACCCAGCTCGTCCTGCTGCACCAGCCCCAGGGCGGTCCCGTCAGGGCCGAGGTCCAGCGCGGCCACAGCAGCGTCCAGGGCGTCCAACCGCTCCCGCACGCTCACCGGCCCCTGCTGGCCAGACCCGTTCTCCGACATGCCAACACGCTATCGGCGACCACCGACAGCCCAAGCCGCCCAACGCCACCTTGGGGACAACGGCATACCCGAAACACCCCTTGTGGACAACGGCCTCAGCGACCACTGCCCCCAAGCGAGCCGTCCCACAGCGCCTCGATCGGCAGGTCGCGACCAAGGACCCGGCAGGCGGCCCGGTGGCCCGAGCAAAGGGCCGCGGTGACGGTGGCCGGGTCGTCGGTCCACGTCGCCTCGCCGGCCAGATGCAGCACGCCGCTGACGGGCGTCGCGAGGTCGTCGTGGTCGGCAGTCGTCGACCCGAGGGTCATATAGGCATAGGACCCCAGGGCATAGGGGTCGTCCTGCCAGGCGGTCCGCACGACGCGCTCCGGCTCCGGCACGTCAGCGTCATAGAGGCGGCGCAGCTGCACCATCACCGACTCGACCAGCTCCGCGTCGGACCACCTGCGGACCTCAGCGGCGGTCGGTCCGGCAGCAAAGGTCAACAGCGTTGGTATGCCGTGCAGCCGGGTCAGGTCATAGAAGGAGTGCCAGCGCCGCCCCTCCGGCCCCTGCTGGCGGATTGCATAGACATCGTCACCCCAGAAGCGGGACCCGAACTCGAGGAACACCTTCTCGAAGGCGTTCATCCGCAGCCGGCTCAGGGCCCCGGCGACCGGCTCCGGCAGCGGCGGCTCGATCGACAGGGCCCCCGACTGGAGCACCCCCACCGACACCGTGACGACAGCGCTGTCGGCGGTGAACAGGTCCTCGCCGACAGTCACCTCCACCCCATCCGGCGACCAACGCACCTGTGTCACAACGCTTCCCAGTCGCACGTCGAGCCCGTCGGCCAGTCTCTCCGGCATCCGGTCGTAGCCATCGGGGAAGACGACCTCGTCACCCTCGATCTGGTCGTCGTCCAGCCCATGGGCGGCCAGGTCGTCGATCCAGGCACCGTACTGCTCCTCGGTGCGGTGCTCGAGATACTCCCGCACACGCTGTGCACGCTCGGGCGTCCAGTCCTGTTGTGCCAGAACCCTCTCCGTCACATCGCGGTAGGAGTCGGCTGGCGCAGAGTCCTCGATCACCGAGACCAGGGCCGCGTCCACCGCGTGCACGTCTGCGGCGAAGGCCTCAGCCTCGGCATCCGACAGTCGCCTGCCGTCCGGCCCGAAGTAGGCGATCGGCCGGCCGTCCACCTGGTACCCGCCGACCGTGAACTCGGCCATCGCCATGCCGAACGCCTCGGCGGCCTCGGCGACCGGGCTGTCGGTGACCCCGTGGATCCACGATGCACCGAGGTCGGTCGCGCGGCCGGCAGCCCGGTCCGTCCACACCCGTCCGCCAACACGATCGCGGGCCTCGAGCACGACCACGCGCCGGCCCGCTCCAGCCACCATGCGCGCGGCAGCAAGTCCGGCCACACCCGCGCCGACAACGATCGTGTCCACCTGCTCCATCACCCCAGTCTCCCGGGCGGTCGAACTCGGTCGCAACGCGCCCTCGACCACACCTAGGCTTCCGTGTCATGACGACGAATGCCGCGCAGCACGGCCCCCGGTGCGCCTCGGGCCACGTGCCGGCCGCCGAGGTGCTGCTCCACCTCGACCTCGCGATCGAGGGGATGTGCCGGACGCTCGAGGACCTCGGCGACGAGCTGGCCAACCGCAGCCCGGGCATCCCGGGTGGCAACACGGCATACGCCATCGTGCGGCACTGCGCGGGGGTCATGGAGTACTGGGGCGGGCAGGTCATCGCCGACCGACCCATCACGCGCGACCGCGACGCCGAGTTCACCTCCAGCGGTGACGTGGTCGGCCTGGTCGAGTTGATCCGAGGTCAGCGCGACACTCTCGCAACGGATCTCGCCGACTTCGACGGCTGCGCACCGCCGCGCGGGCCGCTGGACGACAAGAGCGCCCGCGCCTTTGCCAGGACCCAGGGCGGCATCCTCATGCACATCGTCGAGGAGCTGGTCCAGCACCGCGGCCACGTCGACATCACCGCCGACATCGTGCGGGGCGCCTGACTCCCACCCAGCGCGCGGTGGCACGCTGGTCGCATGTACGTGCCCGCATCCAACCGCATCGAGGACGACGCCGAGATCCGCGCGATGGTCGAGGCGGTGGCCGCTGCCCACCTGATCACCGTCGGTCCCGACGGGGAGCCCGACTCCACCCTCCTGCCGATCCTCTGGGACGGCGACCGGGTCGTCGCCCACATCGCGCGCGCCAACCCGCAGTGGGAGCGCATCGCGCCGGATTCGCCTGCGCTGCTTGTGATCCCGGGCCCGGACGCCTATATCTCGCCGTCGTGGTATGTGGAGAAGGAGCGGCACGGCCGGGTCGTCCCGACGTGGAACTACACACAGGTGCAGCTGCGTGGCACGGCCCGGGTGGTCCAGGAGCGCGACTGGCTCCTCGAGGCGGTGACGCTCCTCAGCGAGCGCCACGAGCGGGGCCGCGAACTGCCCTGGGCTGTCGCAGACGCACCCGAGAAATACATCGACGGCATGCTGCGCGGCATCGTCGGCATCGAGATCACCGTCACCGAGGTGCACGGCAAGGTCAAGCTCTCCCAGAACCGCCTCCCCGAGGACCGGGCGCGTGTCGTGGAAGGGCTTGCGGCAGAGGACGATCCGGGCAGTGCCGGCATCCGCGAGGCGATGCAGCGGCTCGCGGGCCGCTAGCAGGCGACCACCCACAGACGAGGGGTATGCCGCGGACGTGAGCCCGCGGCATACCCCTCGTTGGCCGTGGGATCAGCCGGCGATGTCGAGGACGATCTTGCCGGTGGCGCGGCGCTCGTCGATCTCGGTGAGCGCCTTGGCGACGTCGTCGAGGGCGAAGTGGCCGCCGATCGGCGGGTTGAGGTGGCCGGCCTCGATCATCGGCAGCACCTCGGCCCACTGCTCCTGGAGGTAGCCGGGGTCCTTGGTCCAGAAGGCGCCCCAGCCCACGCCGCGCACGTCGATGTTGTTGAGCAGCAGGCGGTTGACCTTGACCTCGGGGATCGACCCCTCGGTGAAGCCGATGACCAGCAGGCGGCCCTCGCGCGAGAGCGAGCGCAGCGAGTCGGTGAAGCGGTCGCCGCCCACGGGGTCGACGACGACGTCGACGCCCTTGCCCCCGGTGGCCTCCTTGACCGCGTCCTTGAAGCCCTCGGCGAGCACGACCTCGTCGGCGCCGGCCGCGCGGGCGATCTCGCCCTTCTCCGGGGTGGAGGTGACGGCGATGACGTGGCCGCCCATGGCCTTGGCGATCTGGATGGCCGCGGTGCCGATGCCGCCGGCCGCACCGTGCACGAGCACGGACTCGCCGCCCTTGAGCTGGCCGCGCTTGGCGAGGGCGAAGTGGCAGGTGAGGTAGTTCATCGGGAGGGCCGCGGCCTCGGCGAGCCCGAGCGAGTCCGGGATGGGGAAGACCATGCGGGGGTCGGTCGCCACGACCTCGGCAAAGGCCCCAAAGCCGGGGAATGCCGCGACGCGGTCGCCGGCCTTGACGTGGGCGCCCTCGGGGGCGGAGCGGACGACGCCGGCGACCTCGGAGCCGAGGACGAAGGGGGTGGGCGGCTGCACCTGGTACTGCCCACGGGTGATCAGCACATCGGGGAAGCAGACGCCGGCGTGGGCGACGTCGATGACCACGGGGCCGGTGGGCTCGTCGATCTCGTTGACCTGGAGGGCCTCGGGCCCGTCGAGGGAGACAACCTGGACAGCGCGCATGCGGGACTCGATCCTCAATGTGGGGGCGGGGTCGCGCTCACCCTAGTTGAATCGAGTCTCAAGTTCACTGGTCGCAGGCCACCAAACCTGTGTGGCGCTGCGGGGGCGGGAGTCAGCGGGTGCTGAGCGGACCGAAGCCCTCCCCGAAGGCGCAGGCGAAGGCCAGCAGGTGCAGCGCGCTCAGCCAGACGAGCATGATGACCTCGAGCACCGAGGGGATCTCGACCCAGTGGCCGGTGACATTCCAGGAGATGGCAAGCCCGGTGGTGAGGATCACGAGGCCGGCCAACAGGAAGCCGAGCGCACACGCAGGGCTCTGGGCCGCGCTGTTGCGCGGCGACGAGGGAGGCACGGGCTGGGCGGTGACCAGTCGCAGGCCGTGATGGTCGGTGAGGGCAGTCATCGGGGGCGGACCTTCGTTCGGGAGGGGTCCGGCGTCCTGGGGAGACGCCGGCAGTACCTGGTGCGGACGAGGCGGACTGGGGATGTCGCGCTCAAGGTGTGCCGGACGTTACCGATCCGGCGCCTGACATCTCCAGCGTTGTTGTCAAATAGATGCCCCTGACCATGCTTCTTTACCAAGTCCTGACCATTCCTTGGCGGTGTGCTGACCGTCACGTGTCCGGGCCCTGCCAATCCACTTACGCTGGCGGCCATGGGAAGCCACGTGACCTGCCAGGTCCAGGACGGCATCGCGCAGGTGCGCCTCGACCGTCCGGACAAGCTCAACGGACTGACCCTCGAGATGCTCGAGGACCTCATCGCGACCGCGCACCGGCTGCGCGCCGACCGCACGCTGCGCGCGGTCGTGATCTCCGGTGAGGGCCGGTCCTTCTGTGCGGGCCTCGACTTCGGGTCGGTCAACCTCAGCCCCGCGGGCATCGCACGCAGCTTCGTGCCGCGCCCGTGGCGGGGGACCAACACCTTCCAGGAGGCCTGCTGGGTCTGGCGGCGGCTGCCCGTGCCGGTCATCGCCGCGGTCAAGGGGCACTGCTACGGCGGCGGGCTCCAGATCGCGCTCGGCGCGGACTACCGCTTCACCACCCCCGACGCGCAGTGGTCGGTCATGGAGACCAAGTGGGGCCTGGTCCCCGACATGAGCGGTGTGCAGTCGCTCTCGGAGCAGGTGGGCCTCGACATCGCCAAGCGTCTGACCATGACCGGTGAGGTGCTCAGCGGCGAGCGGGCCGTCGACCTCGGTCTCGCGTCCGAGCTCGCCGACGACCCGGTCCTGGCGGCCACGGCCCTCGCCCAGACGATCGCGATGCGCTCGCCGGATGCGGTGGCCGGCGCCAAGCGCCTCTTCCAGTCGACCTGGGGCAAGAGCGCCCGGCGCACCTTCGCCCGTGAGCGGCTCGAGCAGATGGTCCTCCTCGGCGCGGCCAACACCAAGATCGCCCGCAAGGTCGCCGCGACCGCCAAGGACAAGCTCGTCCAGGCGCCCGGCTACCGCCCGCGCATCCTCCCCTGACATCGGGTCGGGCTCCGGTGGGAGGATGGCGACGATGAGCACCAACCCGCCCCGTCCCTCCGGGGCCCCGGCCCATGTCGACCTCGACGACTCCACCCTCGTCGACCAGTTCGAGCGCACGGTCGCCGGCCATCCCCGTGCGGTCGCCTTCGATTTCCTCGGCGCCACGATGACGTATGCCGCTGCCGGCGACGCCGTGCTCCGCGTCGCCTCCGCGCTGGCGGACCTTGGGATCGGCCCGGGCGACCGGGTGGCCCTGCTGATGCCCAACTGCCCGCAGCACGTCATCGCTTTCGAGGCGGTCCTGCGGCTCGGTGCCGTCGCGGTCGAGCACAACCCGCTCTACACGACCGACGAGCTGCGCGCGCCCTTCCACGACCACGGCGCGACGGTCGCGATCGTGTGGGACAAGGCCGTGCCGACCGTGTCCGGCCTCCTGGCCGACACGGCCGTCGAACACGTGATCGCCGTCGACCTCACGCGCGCCCTGCCGTTCACCAAGCGACTCGCGCTGCGCCTGCCGATCCCGGCGGCACGCAAGAGCCGGGCCAAGCTGACCGCGCCTGCGCCAGAGGCGATCCCGTGGTCCCGGCTGCTGAAGTCCGACCCGCTGCCGGCCAATCACCCGCACCCGACGGCCAGCGACACCGCGCTCCTGCTCTATACGTCCGGGACGTCCGGACGGCCCAAGGGCGTGCCGCTGACCCACCGCAACCTGGTGGCCAATGTCGTGCAGGGCCAGGCGTGGGTGTCGGGCCTGGTCCCGGGCGAGGAGACCTTCCTCGTGGCCCTCCCGCTCTTCCACGCCTACGGCATCACGATCTCGGTGCTCTTTGGCATCAGCCTCGGCGCGCGACTGGTGCTGCTCCCGGCCCCCGAGACCGACCTGGTCATGGGCGCCATCTCCCGCCGCACCCCGACCTTCCTGCCCGCGGTGCCGCCGCTGTATGCCCGGATCCTCGACGCGGCCGAGTCCTCCGGCACGAGCCTGCGTGGCATCAAGGCCTCGCTCTCCGGGGCAATGGCGCTGCCGCCCGAGCTCGTCGAGCGGTGGGAGTCTGCGACCGGCGGGCGGCTCGTCGAGGGCTACGGCCTGACCGAGACCGCGCCGGTGATCGTCGGCAACCCCATGAGCGACGACCGACGCCCCGGCTCGATTGGGGTGCCCTTCCCCGATGTCCAGATCCGCGTCGTCGACCCCGAGGACCCCTCGCGCGTGGTGGAGCGGGGCCAGCCCGGCGAGTTGCTCGTCAAGGGCCCACAGGTCTTCGGTGGCTATCGCGACCTGCCCGAGGAGACCGAGGCGGCCTTCCACGACGGCTGGTTCCGCACCGGTGACGTCGTGACCGAGGACGAGCAGGGCTTCCTCACCGTGGTCGACCGGATCAAGGAGGTCATCATCACGGGCGGCTTCAACGTCTACCCCTCCGAGGTCGAAGGGGTCCTGCGTGCCCACCCACACGTCGACGACGTCGCCATCGTGGGGCTGCGCCAGGAGGACGGGAGCGAACAGGTGACCGCCGCGATCGTCCCGGCCCCCGATGCGCCGGAGACCCCCGACCACGAGAGCCTGCGCGACCACTGCCGGCATGCGCTCGCGGCATACAAGGTCCCCCGACAGTTTGAGCACATCGGCGAGCTGCCCACCAACCCCATGGGCAAGGTCCTGCGCCGTGAGGTCTCCGAGCTGCTCCACCGCAAGGGCTGACGGGCGCCGACGCGCCCACATGTCGACCACCGGTGACGAGCCCGGATCGGTCTCGGGGACAATGGGGTTGTGAAGGCCCTCCTGCTTGAGAACATCCACCAGCTCGCCGTCGAGGCGCTGACCGACGCCGGCCTCGAGGTCGAGCAGCGCCCCGGCGCGCTCAACGAGGACGAGCTCATCGAGGCGCTCCAGGGCGTCGACGTGCTCGGCATCCGCTCCACGACCCACGTCACCGAGCGCGTGCTCGACGCCTGCCCCGACCTGCTGACGATCGGCGCCTTCTGCATCGGCACCAACCAGATCGACCTCAAGGCCGCCGCCCGCCGAGGCGTGCCCGTCTTCAACGCGCCGTTCTCCAACACGCGCTCCGTGGTCGAGCTCGCCATCGCCGAGATCATCGTGATGGCGCGCCGGCTCACCGAGAAGGACCGCAACCTCCACAACGGGGTCTGGGACAAGAACGCCGTGGGCTCCCACGAGATCCGCGGCCGCACACTCGGCATCGTCGGCTACGGCAACATCGGCTCCCAGCTGTCGGTGCTCGCCGAGCTGCTCGGCATGGAGGTCTACTTCTATGACACCGCCGACAAGCTCGCCCTCGGCAATGCCCGCCGCTGCGGCTCCCTCGACGAGCTGCTCGCGGTCGCCGAGACCGTGACCCTCCACGTCGACGGACGCCCCGGCAACGCGGGCTTCTTCGGCAAGGCGCAGTTCGCCAAGATGCGCCCGCGCTCGCTCTTCCTCAACCTCTCGCGCGGCTTCGTCGTCGACTACGACGCGCTCGCCGACAGTGTGCAGTCAGGCCACATCGCCGGTGCCGCCGTCGACGTCTTCCCCGACGAGCCCAAGAAGCGCGGCGACGCCTTCTCCTCGCCGCTCCAGAACCTCCCCAATGTCGTGCTCACGCCCCACGTGGGCGGCTCGACGGAGGAGGCCCAGGAGGACATCGGCCGCTTCGTGGCGGGCAAGCTCACCGACTTCATGCGGCTGGGCACCACGGCACTGTCCGTCAACGCGCCGTCCGTGACCCTCGCCCACGAGCCAGGGGAGCACCGCGTGCTCCACTTCCACAAGAACCTCCCCGGCGTGATGGCCAAGGTCAACAACATCCTCGCCGAGCACAATGTCAACATCGACGGTCAGCTCCTCGGCACCCACGGCGAGCTCGGCTATGTCGTCACCGACGGCGGCTCCGAGGTCGACCAGGACGCCCTCGACGAGATCGCAGCGCTGCCCGAGACGATCCGTCTGCGCGTCATCGGCTGAGGCCCGCTGGCTGGTGGGGTCCGATCCTGTCGCGGGTGGCTCTACCGCGGGTAGGTTTGAGACATGTCGGCACCCACGGCGCACTCGCCGCTCCCCGCAGACCACGACGCGGCCGCGACAGGCGCGGGCACGCCACATCACGATGTGGTGATCGTGGGGGCCGGTCTGTCGGGCATTGGCGCGGCCTACCGCCTCCAGGAGAGCCACCCCGGCCGCAGCTACACGATCCTCGAGGGGCGTCAGGCGATCGGCGGCACGTGGGATCTCTTCCGCTATCCCGGCGTGCGCTCCGACTCCGACATGTTCACGCTCGGCTATCCCTTCCGCCCCTGGCGCACGCCCAAGGCCATCGCGACCGGCCCGGAGATCCGCGACTACATCCGCGACACCGCGCGTGAGTTCGTGATCGACCGGCGGATCGAATACGGCACCAAAGTCGTTGCCGCGCAGTGGGACTCGACGGCGCAGCGGTGGACCCTCGCGACCGAGGTGACCGACGAGGCCGGCGAGAGCACGCGGCATACCCGCACCTGCTCGTTCCTCTATCTGTGCAGCGGCTACTACCGCTACGACGCCACCTATCAGCCGGTCTTCCCCGGCATCGAGGACTTCGCCGGCCAGGTGGTCCACCCGCAGTTCTGGCCCGAGGATCTCGACTGGGCCGGCAAGCGGGTCGTCGTCATCGGCTCTGGCGCGACCGCCATGACCGTCGTGCCGGCGATGGCCGAGACCGCGGCCATCGTGACGATGCTCCAGCGCTCACCGACCTATGTCATCTCCCAGCCGGCCGAGGAGGTCGTCGTCCGCGCCCTCCAGCAACGGCTGCCGGCCAAGGCCGCGGCGCGGGTGGCGCGCACCAAGTCGGTCGCGGTCAACTCCACGCTCTATCAGCTCAGCCGGCGCCGGCCGGGCCTGGTCAAGCGGATGCTGCGGGCCGGCAACGTGCAGGGGCTCGGCGACGAGCGGTTGGTCGACGAGCACTTCACCCCCCGCTACAACCCCTGGGACCAGCGCCTGTGCCTCATCCCCGGCGGAGACCTCTATGAGGCGATCACCAGCGGACGGGCGAAGATCGTGACGGACACGATCAACACCTTTGTGCCAGAAGGCATCCGGACCACCTCCGGACAGCTCATCGAGGCCGACATCGTCGTCACGGCCACCGGTCTGGAGATGCTCGCCCTCGGCGGCATCGACGTCAGCGTCGACGGTGAGCCGGTCGACCTCGCCCATGCATTCGTCTATCGCGGGGTCATGCTCTCGGGCGTGCCCAACGCCGCGATGTGCGTCGGCTACACCAACGCCTCATGGACGCTGCGGGCCGATCTCGCCTCGCGCTATGTCTGCCGGCTGCTCGCCTATATGGACAGGCACGGGTATGCCGTCGCGGTGCCCACCCCCAGCGGGCGCATGGAGGAGCGGCCGCTCCTGCCGCTGGACGCCGGGTATATCCACCGAGCGGAGGGCGCCTTCCCCAAGCAGGGCACAAAGGCGCCCTGGCAGATGCACCAGAACTACGCCCGCGACCTAGTCATGATGCGCACCGCCGATGTCGGCGCCGGCATGGCCTTCGCGCCGCCGCGGCATACCTCCTAGGAGCGGGTGCGGCATACCCGCTGACCGGGTGCGGCATACCCGCTGACCCGGCGCGCCCGGCTCAGCCGAGATCGGCGCCGGTGCCGTCCTGCCAGGTGCGGATGCCGCCGTCGAGGTTGCGCGCATGGCGGCCGTGCTGCTCGAGCACGCGGCAGGCGATGTAGCCACGCAGGCCGACCGCGCAGTGCACGACGAGCTCGCCCTCGGGCACCTCGTCGAGCCGGTCGCGCAGCTCGTCGACCGGGATGTTGACCGCACCCGGGATGGCGCCGGCGGCGAACTCCTTGGGGGTCCGCACATCCAGCACCGTCGCGCCCTCGGCGACCGCGCTCTCGAGGGCATCCCACTGGACGGTCTCGACAAGGCCCTCGCGCAGGTTGCGGGCGATGTAGCCGAGCATGTTGACGGGGTCCTTGGCCGAGCTGAACTGCGGGGCGTAGGCCAGCTCGAGGTCGGCGAGCCGGCTGGCCGTGATGCCTCCGGTGATCGCGGTGGCGATGACGTCGATGCGCTTGTCGACGCCCTCGCCGCCGACGGCCTGGGCGCCGAGGATCGCGTCGGTCTCGGGGTCGACGAGCAGCTTGAGGGACATCCCCTCCGCGCCGGGGTAGTAGCCGGCGTGCGAGGCGGGGTGGGTGTGGATCGCGCGATAGGGGCGGCCGGCGGCCTTGAGCCGCTTCTCGTTCCACCCCGTCGCGGCCACGGCGAGCCCGCACACCCCGACGATCGCTGTGCCGAGGACCGGACGGTCTCCGGCGTCTCGGCCCATGATCACGTCGGCGACCATGCGACCCTGCCGGTTGGCCGTGTTGGCCAAGGGCACCAGGACGCTGTCGCCGGTCAGGGCGTCGACCTTCTCGACGGCGTCGCCGACCGCATAGATGTCGGGGTTGGAGGTGCGCATCTGGGCGTCGACGAGTATGCCGCCGAGCGGCCCACGCTCGAGCCCTGCCCCGTCGACGAGGGTGGTGTCGGGGCGCACGCCTACGGCGGCGACGACGAGGTCGGCGGGCAGGGTGCGGCCGTCGGCCAGGGTGACGTCCCTGTCGCTGATCGCGGTGACGCTGGCGCCGAGCTCCAGACCGATGCCCGCGGTGCGGATGCGGTCGTGCACCGGTGCCGCCATCTCGGGGTCGATCGGCGTCATCACCTGGGGCATGGCCTCGACGATGGTGGTCGAGATGCCGCGGTGGGCGAGGTTCTCGGCCATCTCGACACCGATGAAGCCGCCGCCCACGACGACCGCTGAGCCCGAGCCGCCGACCGCGGCGACCAGTGCGTCGGTGTCCTCGATGTCGCGCAGGCTCAGGGCCCGCTCGATGCCGGGGATCCGCGGGCGGACGGGACGGGCGCCGGGGGAGAGCACGAGTGCGTCATAGGGCAGCTGCTCCTCGGTGTCGGCCTCGAGGTCGCGGACCGTGAGGGTCTTGGCGGCCGGCTCGATCGCGGTGACCTCGTGGCGGACCCGCACGTCGAGGCCGAAGCGGGCGCCCAGGCTTGCAGGGGTCTGGAGGAGGAGGGACTTGCGCTGCTCGATCACGCCACCCACGTGATAGGGCAGGCCGCAGTTGGCGAAGGAGACATATCCGCTGCGCTCGAGGACGATGATCTCGGCATCCTCGGACAGCCGTCGCAGCCGGGTCGCTGCCGACATGCCCCCTGCAACTCCGCCGACGATGACGATTCGCATGCGATTCTCCATGATTCGATGATACCCCTAGGGGTATGGACCCTGTGACCGGACCCGCTTCCACTATCGCCCCGCTGCCCTGCCGCGTCCGGAAGAATCGATAGGACTTGCGCCACGTCGCGCCGGGTGCAGAGCAGCGCCCCGACGGCGCATCGCCCAAGGAGGGCCGAAGCGGTGGAACAGGTTGAGCACGAGCGGAAGTTCGCGGTCGACGCAGAGCAGGACCTGCCGGATCTCACCGGGATCGTGGCCCTCGGCGAGCAGCGCCGTCACGAGCTGACCGCCACCTATCTCGACACGGTCGACCTCGCGCTCATCCGCGCCAAGGTGACCCTGCGCCGGCGCACTGGCGGGGCCGATGAGGGATGGCATCTCAAGCTCCCCCGCGAGGACGGCACCCGCCTCGAGGTCCATGCGCCCCTGACCCAGGGCGTCACTCCCGCGCGGGTCCCGTCCGGGCACCGCGCGGCCGTCGCCGAGATCGTCGAGCGCGCCCCGCTGGTGCCGGCCGCGGTGCTCGAGACGGTCCGGATCGAGACCGACCTGCTCGACGTCGAGGGCGAGGTCGTCGCCCAGCTCTGCGACGACACCGTCACCGTCCACCCCTCAGAGGAGAGCTGGCGCGAGCTCGAGGTCGAGCTCGTCGGCCCCGGTGACGGCGCCCTCCTCGACCGGATCACCGAGCGTCTCGCCGACGCGGGCATCGACGTCGCCGACTCCCCGTCCAAGCTCTCCCGGGCGCTCGGTGACCGGCCCGCCAAGGTGGAGCGGCGCGCGGAGAAGGGCACGCGGCATACGCCCAAAACGCCTGCGGCAGAGGTGCTCTGGGACTATGTGCGCACCCAAGTCGGTGTCATCCAGGCGCTCGAGCACGATGTGCGGGTCGACGCCCCCGACGCCGTGCACAAGTCACGGGTCGCGGCCCGACGGCTGCGCAGCGCGCTGCGAACCTTCCGGCCGATCCTCGACCGCTCGGTGACCGACCCCCTGCGCGACGAGCTGCGCTGGCTCGGCGAGATCCTCGGCGGCCCGCGCGACGCAGAGGTGCTCAAGGAGCGCCTCACCGAGCGCGTCGAGGCACTGCCGCCCGAGCTGGTCGTCGGGCCGGTGGTCGAGCGGGTGGCCAGCGAGCTGGACGCGACCCATGACCGCACCCGCGCCGAGCTGCTGCGTGAGATGGACGGCGAGCGGTATGCCGCGCTGTGCGACGCGCTCGTGCGGCTCGTCGCAGAGCCCCCCGTCCGGGCCAAGGCGAAGCGCAAGGCGCACAAGGTGCTCCCCGCTCTGGTGGCCGCCGCAGACCGCCGCGTCGACAAGGCGTGGCACGCGGCCAGGCAGGCCGAGGGGGAGGAGCGTCACCTGCTGCTCCACGAGACCCGCAAGAAGGCGAAGGCCGCCCGCTACGCCAGCGAGGCCCTCGCCGACGCCTTCGGCGAGCCGGCGGCCGAGCTGGCCCGCCGCTGGGAGGGTGTGACCGACGGGCTCGGCCAGGTGCAGGACGGCGCCGTGGCGCTGGTCCGGCTCCGCGAGCTGTGCGAGGCGGCCGAGGCCGCAGGCGAGTCCGGCTTCACCTATGGTGCGCTCGCCGCCCACGACCTGATCGCCTCGCAGCAGGCCGAGCGCGAGGGCATCGACGCCCTGCGCCGGGCCTCGGCCAAGCAGGCCCGAGGCTGGACCAAGGACTGACGCCGGCCCCGACGTGAGGCCGGCAGGCCATTTGGCGCGCGGCAGCCGCCGGTGACCGACACGCGGGGGTGAGCACGCGGCATACCCGCTGGTCGTCTGGTGCGATGTGCAGATGGAGACCGAGCTGCGGGAGGTGCGCGACTTCCTCGCCGCGCACGCGCCCTTCGACGGGCTGCCGGGCCGGGTGCTCGACCGGCTGCCCGCGCGTCTGACCATGCGCTACTTCCGCCGCGGGAGCATGCTCATCGCGGTGGGGGAGGCCAACGACACCGTCTATGTGCTGCGCTCCGGCGCCGTCGACATCACCGACTCCAGCGGGGTCCTCGTCGAGCGCGCAGCCGAGGGCACCACCGTCGGCACCTCCAACATCCTGCGGGGCGGGCGCAGCCAGCACGACGTCCGCGCGATCGAGGACACGCTCGCGCTGGCGATGTCGGGCGACGACTTCCGCGAGCTCGTGCGCGAGCACCCCGAGCTGCACAGCTTCTTCGTCGAGCTGCTCGCCAGCCGGCTGCGGGCCGCCGTGCGGTCCCAGCAGAGCACCGACCAGGGTGGCGCGATCCTCAAAATCCGTGTGGGAGAGATGATCTCGCGCGAGCCCATCACGATCCCGGCGACGGCCTCGATCCGTCAGGCGGCCGAGCTCATGGCGGCCGAGCGGGTCTCGTCGCTGCTCGTCACCCGGGGTGAGGGCGACGGGTCTGGGGGCGGCGCCGCGGATGACGCGATCGGCATCCTCACCGACAAGGACCTGCGCTCGCGGGTGCTCGCCGTCGGGCGTGACCCCGGTGACCCGGTCGCCGAGGTGATGACGAGCGACCCCGTGACGGCCGGCGCGGACACGATGGCCTTTGAGGTCCTCATGGAGATGGTCGCCAAGAACATCCACCACATGCCGGTCGTGCGACCCGACGGGCGGCCGCTCGGCCTGGTCACCGGGACCGACCTCATCCGGCTCGAGCACGCGAGCCCGGTCTATCTCGTCTCCGACATCCGCAAGCAGACGAGCGTCGCCGGGCTGGCCGAGCTGAGCAAGCGCCTGCCGCGGCTTGTCGAGCAGCTGGTCTCGCAGGACGCGACCGCCGACGACATCGGGCGAGTCGTCACAGCCGTCGGCGATGCGGTCGAGCGGCGGCTGCTCGAGCTCGCCGAGGCCACGCTGGGCGAGCCGCCGGTGCCCTATTGCTGGGTGGTCTTCGGCTCGCGCGGGCGGCTCGAGCAGGGCCTGTCGAGCGACCAGGACAACGCGCTGCTCATCTCCGACGACATGCAGCCGGAGCACGAGGAGTGGTTCGAGCGCCTGGCCGAGTGGGTCGTCGACGGGCTGGAGCGGTGCGGCTATGGGCGCTGCCCGGGCGACATCATGGCGACCAATCCCCGCTGGCGACAGCCGATCTCGCAGTGGCGCAAGGAGTTCGGCACCTGGCTGCGGGAGCCGGAGCCCGACGCGATCCTCAACGCCACGATCTTCTTTGACATGCGCCCCGTCCACGGTGACCTGTCCCTCGAGCAGGGCCTGCACCGCTGGGTGCTCGCGCAGGCCCCGCACAGCAAGGCTTTCCTGGCCCACATGGTGCGCTCGGCCGTCGACCACGAGCCGCCCCTGGGCTTCTTCCGCGGCTTCGTGCTCCAGAAGGAGGGGGAGCACAAGGACACCCTCGACCTCAAGATCGGCGGCGTCGGCGCGGTCGTCGAGCTGGCCCGAGTGCATGCGCTCGCCCATGGCCTCACGCCGGTCAACACCCAGGCCCGCATCGAGGCCGTCGCGGCCGCCGGCGTCATGTCGCGCGACCGCGCCGCCGACCTGCGTGACGCGTTCGAGTTCATCTCCTATGTGCGGCTGCGCCACCAGGCCCGCCAGGTCTCCGCGGGCCAGCAGCCCGACAACTTCGTCGCACCGACCGAGCTGAGCGACTTCGAGCGGCGCCACCTGCGCGACGCCTTCCAGGTCGTGCGCTCGGCCCAGTCGACCCTCGGCGCCGTCTCCGGGTCCGCACTGTGATCCTGCGCCGGTTCAGCGCGGAGGGGCGCCGGGAGAGGTATGCCGCCCGCCTCCCCGACGGCCCGCTGCGCACCTTCCTCGCGACGTCGCCGCCGGACCCGGCCACGCCCCTCGACGAGCTGCCGCTCCTGGCTGTCGACTTCGAGACCACCGGGCTGCGACCGGGGGAGGACCGGCTGCTGTCGATCGGCTTCGTGCCGCTGGAGGGACGCAGCATCGTGCTCGGCGGGGCGCGCCAGCTGGTCATCCGGGTGGACGGGGATGTCGGGCAGAGCGCGACCGTGCATGGCCTGACCGACGACCGGCTGGCCGAGGGGGTCGAGCTCGTCGACGCGGTCGATGAGCTGCTCACGGCGCTGCGCGGCCGGGTCCTGCTGGCGCACTACTCCGACATCGAGGAGGGCTTCCTCTCCACCGCCTGCGAGCGACTCCACGGTGCGCCGGCACCCGCCTCCGTCGTCGACACCCTCCAGCTCCAGCGGCGGATCCTCGGCCACGGCTGGGACGAGCTCAAGGGCTCCCAGCTGCGGCTGTGGAACGCCCGCGCCCGCTTCGGGCTGCCCCGCTATCGCGCCCACGAGGCACTGACCGATGCACTCGCCTGCGCCGAGCTCTATCTCGCCCAGGCCGAGGAACTCGGCGCCACCACCCTGCGCGACCTCCAGCGCTGACGGGCCCGACCCCACACCTCCCGGATCCACACACCCCCAACTGCCCCCCGCCCCAGCCGACCTGGGAAGTGGTCACCGTCGGCTGGGGCGTGCTTGCCGGGTCTGTCCGATGAACGGTGTTTCCGGCGTTCATCTCAGAGGTTCTCCGCGGCCGGCATGCGGTCGGCGAAGGTGACGGCGAAAGCGTTGAGCGCGGGCTTCCACCGCATGGTCCATCGTGCCTGGCCGGTGCCCTTGGGGTCCAGGCCCCTGGTGACCAGGTACAGGCACTTGAGGGCGGCCTGCTCGGTCGGAAAGTGCCCGCGCACGGTGACCGCGCGCCGGTACCTGGCGTGCAGGGACTCGAAGCTCTCTTGTCAAGCGGCGACGGTTGAGGGGGCGGTTGGGGCTCGCTTGGCGTCGTTCCACATGTGTCTGATGATGACGTTGGCGAGTTGACGCTTGTGGGCGCGGCGGGCACCGCGGGCTGTCTTGCCAGTTGCGCTGCTCTTGGCGAGGTAGGTCTTGGCTGGCTCGTGCATGCGTGCCTGGGTGACGTGGACGATGTGCAGGACGCTGTTGACTTGACGGTTGCCGGCCAGGTCGAGGCGATGTCGTCGGGGCTGGCCGTGGCCCTCTCCGGAGGACACGGCCACGGGTGCGGCGCCGCACCACCGGGCGAACTGGGCTTCGGTCTCGAACCGGGTCGGGTCGCCGATTTCGGTGAGCAGCGTCATGGCGGTGACCACGCCGACACCGACGATCTCGGTGAGGGTGCAGCCCAGTTCGCTCAGGAGTGCGGGGACTTCAGCGTCGAGCTTTTTGAGGCCGATGGTGATGGCGTCGACCGCTGACAGGGTTGATTGCAGCCACCGGATCCGGGCCGAGTCGGCACGGGACAGGGCGCCGGTGTCGAGGGTGCGGATCGTCTTCAGTGCGGCCATGACGCGGCTGGTCGCGGGCAGTTGGTCGCGGATCTCGACGGGCAGGGCGCACAGGACGGGCTCGGCCTCGGTCAGCAGCCGAACCCGCTGCAGGACAAGAGATTCCCGTTGCGATCTCAGGACGCGCAGCGTGTCCCATGCCGGTGACGGGGTCTCGACGTGCTTGCGGGCGGGCGGCAGCGCGGGATCGGCGAGGGTCTCGGCTGCGATCGCGTGGGCGTCGGTGATGTCGGTCTTGGCCCGGTGCCGACGGCGGCGTCGGTCGTTGGTGCGGGAGGCTTGAACCTCTCGAACGTCATACCCGCTGGCTCGCAGAGCGGCCACCACGGGCGCCCCGAGGCTGGCGGAGCCTTCGACCCCGACCCGGTCTATGACCGCGCCGGTGCCCGTGAGGATCTCCAGCAGGCGCGCCAGGCCTTCGAAGCTGATCTCGAAGGACTCGCAGGTGATGAGCTCGCCCGTGGCGGACAGGACGGCGACGGTGCCCGAGTGTTTGTGCGGGTCGATCCCCGCGACGGCTGACGTGGTGATGAGGTGCTCCTCCTGCGACGCGTTACGGTGCGGGCAGCGGGTCCGGGTCGCCGGCAGATCTGGGTTGAGTCGTGCAGGCTCTCTTCAAGCCAGGCACCCGGGCCCGCGCCCAGACGGCCGGCCCGGCAGTTCGAATCAAGGACACCAAGGTCAATAGCGTTCAGAGCCAGGGCCGACCGATCGCCCCTGCTCGCGAGGCCGAGGCGACGTGCATAGCCAAACACCCAGATGGCGTTGGTGGAGAACAGCACCCGGCGGATCTCCACGTCGTAGGCCAGGAAGGGGATGAACTCCTCCCACGCCGCTCTCCACATCTTGGGGATGGCCGGGTAGGGCTTGCCCCATTTCTCCTCCAGCTCCTCGAACGCCGCCCATGCTGCCTCGACCGAGGGTGCGGTGTAGATGCGGCGCAGGTCCTTGGCCAGCTGGTCCCAGTATTTCCGCGAGGCGTAGCGCAGCGTCGCCCGGATGAGGTGGATCACGCAGGCCTGCACGATCGCCTGGGGGAAGACGGCGTTCACGCTGTCGGGCAGTCCTTTGAGGCCGTCGCAGACGATGAAGAACACGTCGCGCACGCCGCGGTTCTTCAGGTCCGCCAGCACGTTCATCCAGAACTTCGCCGACTCACCACCTCCCTGCCCGGCCCACAGGCCCAGGACGTCTCGCCGGCCGTTCAGGTCGACGCCGATCGCGGCGTAGAAGGGTTGGTTGCCGACCTGCCCGTCGCGAACCTTGACGTAGATCGCGTCGATGAAGATGGCCGCGTACACCGGTTGCAGCGGCCGGGAGGACCAGGCGGCCATCTCCTCGAGCACCTTGTCCGTGATCCTCGAGACCGTGTCCTTGCTGATGGAGGCGCCGTACACCTCGTGGAAGTGCGCGCTGATCTCACCGGTCGTCAGGCCCTTGGCGAACAGGCTGATCGCGACCGCGTCCACGTCCGAGAGGCGCCGCTGTCGCTTCTTGACGATCACCGGCTCGAACGTGCCGGCCCGGTCCCGGGGGACCGCGATCGTCACCTCTCCGGCGGCGTCGGTCAGCACCGTCTTGGGTCGGGTGCCGTTGCGGATGTTGCCGTTCTCCGCGGTGGGTACCCGGTGCTTCTCGTGGCCGAGGTGCTCGGTCAGCTCCTCTTCCAGCGCTGTCTCCAGGACGGTGGCGGTGATTGATTTGAGCAGCCCGTCCGGGCCGGTCAGGTCCTCACCACGGGCCCGGGCGGCTTTGACCAGCTCCCGGACCGCAGCCTGCTCGGCCTCGCTGCGCGAGGTCGTCTTCTTCACCTTCTTCGGCATCGAGCTCACGCTCGTGATCTTCTCGGTCATCACATGACCTTCCCCGCCAGCTGAGCCGGCGTGTCAGGCCAGAAACACCGTTTGGCGGACAGTCCCTGCTTGCCCAGGTGGGCCGGATCGCCCGGGGGTTTCTTGCCCACGTGGGCCGGATCGCCCGGGGTGTTTCTTGCCCACGTGGGCCGGATCGCCCGGGGTGTTTCTTGCCCACGTGGGCCGGTCCGCCCGGTATCCCACGTCGAGTGGCCACGACTCGCCGTGCGGGTTGCGGCCGAGACGGCGTGTCTCGGCCAGTCGACTGGGTGGGACCCGCCGGAGCCGCGGGCGTTGGGGCGTCGGGGCGTCACGCAGTGGCCTCTCATGCGGTGGGTCTGTGTGGGGGCCTCGTGCTCCCGATTCGTGGCGCGGCGCGAGGCGGGCTATGGTGCTTGACCGGGTCGGACCAACAGTCCAGCCCCCGCCGCGCCCGCTCGACATCTCGAGCCGGATGCCCTCCGCGGTGGCGAGAAGTCCCTTCGGCAAGGAGCACAGGTGCGGCCCGACCACGACAACACCCCCTGGAGCGCACGCCCCGAACCCCCATACAGCGACCCACGGCTCGCCGCTGCACGCGAGTGGCAGTCGGCCACGCGGCGCCGCACGGTCGGGGTCATCGCGGGGGTCGCGCTCGCCTCGGCCGCAGTGACCGCGGGCACGATGGCGGCCCTGGGCGGGGGCGGCGACACGACGGCCGCCCCGGTGACGGCCACCGTGACCCAGACCGCCGCTGATCCGGCCACCTCCGCGCCGACGGCTTCCGCATCTGCTGCCTCGGCCGTGCCCGTCAGCCCGTCGGAGAGCGCCGCCTCCACGAGCGCCACCTCCGCCCACCCGACGAGCACGAGCTCGACTGCGACCAGCTCGGCTGCGACCAGCAAGAAGCCCAGCAAGTCCCCGACGACCAAGAAGTCCAGCCCGACCAGCGCCAAGAAGACCGCGGCCAAGGCGCTCCCGGCATCGGCCAACCGGTGCTCCCCGCGCGTGGGGACCGGCGGCCGGACCTCGTGCTCGTTCGCGGGCAAGGTCCGCGCTGCCGCTGCCGCCAAGAGCTGGGGCGCCGGCGCCAGCACCTTCCGGGTGCGGGCCACGAGCCCGGTGACGCACAAGACCTACACGCTGCGCTGCTCCAACGGCTCGGTCACCGTGTGCAAGGGCGGCGCCGCCGCCGTCGTCTATCTCGTCCGACCGGCATGACCCAGCCGCCGGCCGGTGCCGCCACGCTCGCCCGTGCCGCGTCCTGGCTGGCCGCCGAGGCGCCCAGCCGCCGGGCGGGCCTGGTCGTCACCCGCGGTGCTCTCGAGAAGGGCCTGGCCCGGGTCGAGGCAGCCTGGCCCGATCCCGCGCCCGAGATCACGCGCGTCCAGGACGCCGCCGATCGGCTTGCCGAGGCGTATGCCGCGCGCTTCGGCCCCCAGCGTCCCGCCGCCGGCACCGGGTCCACCACCCCGGGCGTCACCGCGGGTGAGCGAGTCTCCCGCTGGCTCGCCACCGTCGAGGAGACCACCGCCATCCTCACCCGCAGGAACCTCGGGCTCGGTCGCCGCGGTGCCACTCCCGCCCTGGCGGCGGCGGTTGCGGACCTGCTCGCCGAGCGTGAGACCCTCACCACCTGGCTCCGCCGGGCCGCCCGGGACCGCGCCGTCGACGCCCGGGGCGCGCTGCCCCAGGCGCTCACCGACGCGGCGACGGCGGTCATGCCGGGACACCTGCCCGGGATCGACCCGCTCGACGAAGGCGATGACATCGTGCGAGTCGTCCGCGGCCGCGGCCCCCTCACCTTGGGTGTCGGCGGGGCTCGCGTGGGGCTGGTCGCACTGACCGCAGAGGACGCCGACGGCGCGACGCGCCACGAGATGCCGGTGCCGTCGGCCCCCGTCGTCCCGTTGACCCTCGACCTGGAGGAGCGCGGTGGCTTCATCACCAACGCCCCCGCTGTGGTCGAATCGGCCCTCGCCCGCCTGATCGCACTCCTGCCGCCCGGTGGGCTCGAGGTCACCGTGGTCGACACCGGTGGGCGCGGGGCAGCGGCCGGGTTCCTCGCCGCACTGGGGCCCGAGGGTGCCTCGTCCGTCGCGGCCAGCGTCCACACGCGGGAGGACATCGCGCGCGAGCTGGATGCCCTGGGCGGTCAGCTCGACGGCGACGAAGGCCCCCTCCGCGTGCTCTTCCTCGTCAACCCGGTCACGGCGTTCGCGGCGGACGGGCCCGAGGACGATGACCTGCTCGACCGTCTTGAGCGCGTGGTCACCGGCGGCCGGGTGCCCGTGATCGGTCTCAGCCGCACGACCGAGTGCGACCGGCTCGCTCGCATCCTCGCGCGGCTGCCGCATCTGGTCGCCGGGCGCGCGATCCCGACCGGCCGCCTCAGCGAGGTCCTCGGCGTGGAGGTGCCGTCCCGGGCAGAGGGGGCGCTCATCGACCCCCGCCTCGCGGCCGAGGTGACGTGGGTCTTCGAGCCGCCGGTGCGGCATACCTCAGAGGTATTGGCGACCCGGCTGGGACTGCGCTGACCACCGGTGCTCCTTTCGCCCAGTTGGGCACAAACGCCCCGCCGCGATCGTGCCCAACTGGGCGAAAACGCAGCGGCGTCGGGGAGGTCGGGCGTTCACCGGGTGTGGGGCTGGTGCGGCCCCGGCCCCCGGGCGTGCGCTGGGTCAGAGGGCGAGCTTGCCGCTCGCGACCTGGGCGCCCATGGCCTCGGCGAGCGCGCCGAGGGCCGACAGCGGGCGGACCATGACCTTGAACGCCACGATCTTGCCGTCCCGGACATAGAACCAGTCGGCGCCGTCCGCCTGCCTGCCACCGACCGTGGTGAGGAAGTTGAGGATCTCGATGTCGCACTCGGGCGACTCGTCATCCCAGCGGCCCCGGCCGGTGGCGGTCGAGACATAGCGGAAGTCGGTGAAGACCGTCTCGAGCAGGACGGTGAGGATGCCGCGCACCTTGTCGGCGCCGGCATACGGCGTGTGGGCCGCAGGCGAGAGGAAGACGATGTCGTCGGCAAAGAGCGTCATGGCGGCGTCGATGTCACGCGCCTTGACGGCAGCCTCGAACTGCTGGGCGATGCTCATGTGGGTCTCCTTGGGACAGAGGGATTTTGGCTCAGATGTCGGCCGCGAGGCGGGTGCCCTGCGCGATCGCGCGCTTGGCGTCGAGCTCGGCCGCGACGTCGGCGCCGCCGATGATGTGGCTGCGGATCCCCTTGGCGGCCAGGGCGTCGACGAGCTCGCGCTGCGACTCCTGACCGGTGCAGACGACGACGGTGTCGACGTCGAGGACACGCGGGACCCGGTTGATCGGCTCGGGCTCCGGCGGGAGGAGACCCGGGATCTTGCCGGCGACGGTCGTGCCGCCGGGCACCTTGGCGGCCACGCCGGTGACCGTGCCCAGGGCCTGGCGTCCGCCGGGCACCTTGGCGGCCAGGGCGCCGACGCCGGTCGGCCGGGGACGGCGGACGGGCTTGTCGGGGACCGTCAGGTGCAGACCGTCGTCGTCGATCCGCTCATAGGTGGCGCCGGTGATCTGCTGGACACCCTTGTGCTGCAACGAGGCCTTGTGGACCCAGCCGGTCGTCTTGCCCAGGCCCTTGCCGATCGGGGAGGTCTTGCGCTGGACGAGATAGACCTCGCGGGGCGACGGCTCGGCGACCGGCGTCGTGAGGCCGCCGGGGGCGGACTCGTCGTCGGTCACGCCCCACTCCTGCTCCCACGCGTCGAGGTCGAGCGTGGGGGAGGAGGTGTGGGTCAGCCACTCCGAGACGTCGACGCCGATGCCGCCGGCGCCGATGACGGCGACCCGCTGGCCGGCCTCCTTCTCGCCGCGCAGCAGCTCGGCGTAGGAGACCACCTTGGCGTGGTCGATGCCCTCGATCTGCGGCATACGGGGGACGACGCCGGTCGCCAGGACGACCTCGTCGAAGCCGCCGTCCGCTAGCGCGTCGGCGTCGACGCGGGTCGACAGGTGCAGCCGCACGCCGGTGAGCTCGATCTGGCGGGTGAAGTAGCGGACGGTCTCGGAGAACTCCTCCTTGCCCGGGATGCGCTGGGCCATCGCGAACTGGCCGCCGATGTGGTCCTCGGCCTCGAACAGGTCGACCGAGTGGCCGCGCTGGGCGAGCGCGACGGCCGTGGCCAGACCCGCGGGGCCGGCGCCGACGACCGCGACCTTCTTGCTGGCGCGGGTGGGGCCGAGCACCAGCATGGTCTCGTGGCCGGCGCGCGGGTTGACCAGACAGGAGGCGCGCTTGCGGGTGAACGTGTGGTCGAGGCAGGCCTGGTTGCAGGCGATGCAGGTATTGATCTCGTCGGCGCGGTCCTCGGCGGCCTTGTTGACCCACTCGGGGTCGGCCAGCATGGGGCGGGCCATCGAGATCATGTCGGCCTTGCCGTCGGCGAGGATCTGCTCGGCCGTCTGCGGCATGTTGATCCGGTTGGACGCGACGACCGGGATCGACACGTGCGGCTTGAGCCGGGCGGTGACATCGGCGAATGCCGCGCGCGGCACCGAGGTCACGATGGTCGGGACCCGCGCCTCGTGCCATCCGATGCCGGTGTTGATGATGGTCGCTCCGGCGGCCTCGACCTCCTTGGCGAGCGCGACGATCTCGGGCCAGGTCTGGCCGCCCTCGACGAGGTCGATCATCGACAGGCGATACATCACGATGAAGTCGGGGCCGGCGGCCTCGCGGACCGAGCGCACGATCTCGACGGCGATGCGGCGGCGGTTCTCGGGGCTGCCGCCCCACGCGTCGGTGCGCTTGTTGGTGCGCTCGGCGAGGAACTGGTTGATGAAGTAGCCCTCGGAGCCCATCACCTCGACGCCGTCGTAGCCGGCCTCGCGGGCCAGCGCCGCGCAGCGACCGAAGTCCTTGATCGTCTGACGGACTCCCCTGTCGGAGAGGGCGAACGGCGTGAAGGGGTTGATCGGCGCCTTGATGCGCGAGGCGCTCACCGAGAGGGGGTGGTAGGCGTAGCGGCCGGCGTGCAGGATCTGCATGAGGATGGCGCCGCCGGCGTCGTGGACCTCGTCGGTGACGATGCGGTGCTGCTTTGCGTGGCGCGAGGAGGTCATCATCCCGGACCCGGGATAGAAGGCGCCCCGCAGGTTCGGCCCGAAGCCGCCGGTGACCATGAGGCCGACCCCGCCGCGGGCACGCTCGGCGAAATAGGCTGCCAGCTCGGGGAACTCGCTCGCCTTGTCCTCCATGCCTGTGTGCATCGAGCCCATCATCACGCGGTTGCGCAGGGTGGTGAAGCCGAGGTCGAGCGGCTCCATGAGGTGGGGGTACTGGTTGGTCATTCGTCGACTCCTAGGTCACGCCGAAGTGCGGTGATCAGCTCGTCGCACCACTCGATCTCGTTCTCTTCCAAGCGGATACCGGCGCGCAGCACGAGCCACTGGTGCAGTGCCTGTCCGGTCAGCCCCGGCGCGCCGGGGAAGTCTCGTCGCTCGATCTCGCGATAGCGCTCGAGCTGCTCGGCGCTCGCCTCGCGTCGCTCCTGCGCCTGGGCGATGATCGCCTCGATGTCTGCGTATGCCGCGCCGCGCACCTTCACGACGAGGTCGTCGCGCAGCGCCGCCCGGGGTGCCGGCTCGGCGCTCCAGCGGCGCAGCTCGGCGCGGCCCGCAGCGGTCACGGCATACGTCTTTTTGTCGGGCCGGCCCTCCTGGGGCACCTCGGTGACCGAGACCCAGCCCTGCTCGGCCATCCGGCCGAGCGTCCGATAGATCTGCTGGTGGGTCGCGGGCCAGAAATAGGCCATCGAGCGGCCGAAGCGCTGGGCCAGCTCGTACCCGCTCCCGGCGCGCTCGCGCAGGGAGATCAGGATCGCGTGCTCCAGGGCCATGCCGCGGACGCTACTAGGCAACTCGATGCAGTGCAACCAGTTGCATATGTGAGTTGGGCCGCGCGCAAGGACCAATCACGGCCGGTGACATGCGAAGATGTGCTGCCGTGACGGACGGCATGGGTGCGAGCGAAACGAGTGACGACGTGGTGTGGCGCGGTCTTGGTGACCTGCGATGGTCGATGGAGCGGCTCGCCGACGAGGCTCTCGACCGGGCGGGACTGGAGCTCGATCCCCGGGGCTTCATCATCGGTTTCCCCCTCGAGCCGGGGGACGAGTCGATCCGCATCGAGCCGTCCCGGCGACAGTTCGAGATGGCCCCCCTCGAGGGCGCGATGGAGCGGGCGGACGACCTGTTCGCACGCCACGAGGACCGCGACCTCGCCCCCGACGAGGACGAGCCCCGCGAGCACTACCTCGCGGCCCTGCTCGAGGGCTGCCGCCGCCAGGTCGTCGCGGACGCGCTGACCGAGGCGGCCCGCTTCGAGGACCGCACGGTCTGCGTCGGCATGAGCGTGGTCGTCGGCAGCTACCGGGTCTTCCCCGTGCTCGCCGTCGCCACCGAGTCCTGGGAGTCGCGCGCGACGCTGACCACCACCTCCGTGGGCGGCCTGCCCGTCGACGACTCCTTCCCCCAGGCCGTCGTCAACGACGTGCTGCGGGCGGCCTCCCGTGAGCTCGACCGCCGCCAGCCCAGCTCGATGCTCGGCATCGACGCGGGCGCGATCCTCCGCTCGGCCGCCGACGAGTTCGTCAACGGTGTCGTCCAGCGCACCGGCCAGGAGTTCGCCCAGGGTGCCCGGGACGCCCTCGATGCCGTCTCTGCCCAGACCTACGAGGGCCGCGCCAGCACCGGATCGGTGGTGCTGGCCCGGCGTGAGCACCCCTCGGTCACGGTCGAGGTCTCCTTCGACCACCCCACCGCCATCGGCGTCACCCGCCTCTTCCGCAAGGTGCTGGAGATGAGCGGACCGGGGCTGCACCTGCTCTGTGACGGCCGCGAGGTCTATGGCCTGGGCTATGTCGACGACACCTACGTCCCGGCGACCGAGGAGTGCTTCGTCGCCAAGGTCGTCGGCAACGGTGCCTGGGAGCTCTGGCACGACGAGACGCCCTATCTGCGCGTCGACCACGGCCAGCCGGCCCTCTTCCAGGAGCTCATGGACCCCGAGAGCTTCTCCGACACCGTCAAGCGCGTCTTCCCCAAGGCCTCGCCGGCCGATGCCCAGGTGCTGTGGGACATGGCCCAGGCGTGCGCCCGCCAGTCCCACGGCACGATGCTCGTCGTCCACCCCGACGCCGACGACGAGGCCGAGCGCCTCGCCCCCCAGGCCCACGCGATCGAGCCGACTCGCCTGAGCCCCAAGGCCTTCACCGCCCTGACCGCCATCGACGGGGCCGTCCTGGTCTCGCCCGAGGGCCTGTGCCACGCGGTCGGTGTCATCCTCGACGGTGCGGCCACCGGCACCGGTGACGGCTCCCGCGGCGCCCGATACAACTCGGCCATCCGCTATCTCGCCGGCGCGGGCAAGGGCGCGATGGTGATCATTGTCAGCGAGGACGGCCGCATCGACCTGCTGCCCAAGCTCATGCGCCGCCTGCGCCGCACGACGATCGACAAGGCCGTCGCGCGGCTCGTGTCGGCCGCCGAGGACGAGGAGGACTACGAGAAGTTCGCCCGCCTCGACTCGGCCGCCTCCCGGCTGGAGTTCTACTTCAGCCAGGACCAGTGCGACCTGGTCAACGAGGCCCGCGAGCAGGTCGAGCAGCGACGCTGGACCGAGGAGCGCGTGCGCATGCAGGTCGTGCCCATCCGTCCCCACCCCGCGATGGACGACAGCTACTTCATCGAGCCTGCCGACGCCTGACGCGCGGCACCCGAGTGCGCGGGCGGCGTACCCGTGCCCGCCCAGCCCCTCGGGGAGACGTTGAAAACACTGGTTTCAACGCTACGAGACCCTTCTTAGCGTTGGAACCAATGTTTTCAACGCAACGAGGGCGGGGTATGCCGCGTGGCGGCGGTCAGCGGGCGATGCTCACTCCAGGCGCGAGTCGCCCCTCGCGCTCGAGCTCGCGCAGCCGGCGGACGGTCCGCTCGCGGATGGTCCACGGGTCGATCGTGTTGACATAGATCTTCGTGCCGCCCTCGAAGCCCGCCGGCGTCGAGACCCGCAGCTTGATGACCACGCGCGTCGGGATCGGCTGCGAGACGCCGGGCGGCTGGTGGTGCCACTCCTCGTTGCACGGCACGTCGGGGCCCGTCGCCGCGTGCATGGCATGGACGAGATCGGAGACGTCGCGCAGCTCGGCCGCGCCGAGCTCCCACGGTCGTCCGAAGCCGTTGGACCACACCTCGACGCTCGGGAAGCGGTGTCCCACACCGGCATACGCGACCGCATGCGGAGTCCGCGCGATCACGAGACCCTCCTCCGCGGCATACCCCGGCCCCCAGCGCTGGAAGAGCCCCGGGTCGGCGTCGAGGCGCGAGAGCTGCTGCACCATCCCCTGGCCCAGCTCGTCGATTGCGACGAGCTGCTTGTGGAGGTGGTCGAAGGACGCGCCCGCGGGCCGCAGCCAGTTCTGGAAGGCCTGGACGTAGGCCGCGTGCGGGTTCGCGTCATAGAGGCCCTGCATGGAGGCGACCATCAGCCGGAGGTACTGCTCGTGCTCGTCGGGGGTGAGCGTCCCCGCCGACGCCAGCCCGCTCGTGTCCTGCGCGCCGTCGGCGAAGTGCCGGCGGGCGACGACCACGTCATGCGAGCCGGCGAAGAAGGAGATCGACCGGTCCAGCCGCTCGGACTCTGGGATGGCGTCAATCTCGTTCTGCGACAGTCCTGTTGCGGCGAGTTTGATCGACTTCAGCCCGAGCAGGTGCTCGCGTCCCGCGCGGCTGGAGCGGTATGCCGCGAGCCTGGCCCGCGCGGCGTCCGTCGGCTCGTAGCCGTGGTTGGCGACCCAGTAGCTGTAGGTGACGATCTCGAAGAGGTTGGGGATGAGCCGGAAGTCGGCCACGCTGTCGAAGACGCGGTCGGCCGTCAGGCCCGGCCTCAGGTCCCAGTGGTCGCCGACGCGCACAACCCGGGAGCGCTCGGGCGTCGTCTCGAGATAGCGCCGCTCGCAGAAGGCGCACCAGCGGCCATGGTCCTCCGGGCGCAGCGGCTGCGGGTCGGCCACCGGCTGGGCGATCGGCCGGTCCGCGCGGCCAGGGACGGTCCACACCTGGGTGCCGGAGAAGGGGTTGATCTGCTTCACCGTGCCGTCGGCGAGCCGGACGAGGGGCGCGAGATCGGCCTGCACGACGTCTTCCACCCCACCAGACTAGGCGCGCGCGCCCCTCGGCGGATCTCGCCCGGCGTCAGCGGTGGCGCCACGCAGTGACTGCCTCCTAGCCTTGCCCCCATGGGATTCAACTGTGCGGTCGTGGTCATCCCCGGGGCGACGATGGGCGACCTGACTGCCGCGGGAGCCGAGCTGACCGGCGAGACGGTCACCGGGGACGTGGCCCTGACCTCGGCCAACGACGGCGCCGCGGCCATGCAGGTCGGCGACGCCCTGGTGCTCGCCAGTGGTGACGTCATGGCGCTCCCGCCGGCCGACGAGTGCGCGAGCCGGCTGGGCAAGACGGCATACGCCGCCGTGCTCTCCTCAGTCGCCGACACCTACGTGTGGGAGGTCCGCGGTCCGGCCGCCGACCGGCAGTGGGTGGTCTCCTATGGCGAGACACAGGCGGACCAGGGCGCGCCGCTGCCTGAGGAGGCGCAGATCGGGCAGCTCGACGAGGACGGCCTGATCGACCTCCTGGCGGCGACCACTGGCGTCTCGGTCGGCGAGGTCATCGACGCACAGGGGCGGCTGTTCGTCCTGGGCGAGCGATGACGCTGACCTCCGCCCTCCTCTCCTTCGCGGTGGTGGCGGGCCTGATGACGATCACTCCCGGCCTCGACACGGCACTGGTGCTCCGCTCGGCGATCAACCACGGCCGGCGCGTGGGCTTCGCGACCGCACTCGGGGTGGGTGCCGGCGTCCTGGTCTGGGCGGTGGCCGCCGCGGTCGGCGTCTCGGCCCTGCTGACCGCGTCCGAGCTCGCGTTCACGGCGCTCAAGGTGAGCGGCGCGGCATACATGCTGTGGCTCGGCGGGAGGATGCTCTGGCGCGCCGTGCGCGGGAGCGGCCACGCGACCGACCCCCTCGACGAGGACGCCGCGCACCAGCCCGCCGACACCGCGCGGGCCTGGCCGGCCTTCCGGGCGGGGCTGCTCACCAACCTGCTCAACCCCAAGATCGGCGCGTTCTATGTCGCGCTGCTGCCGCAGTTCCTCCCCGAGGGCCACTCCCACCTGCTCGTCGGGGTGCTGCTCGGGCTGGTCCACAACCTCGAGGGGCTCGTCTGGTTCGCGGCGATCATCCTGGCCGCCGGCGCGGTGCGGGCCTGGCTCGCGCGCCCGACCGTCCAGCGCGTCGTCGACGGCCTCACCGGCAGCGTCATCATCGGCTTCGGCCTCAGGCTGGGGCTCGCGCGGCACTGACCCGGTGCGCGACGTCACCCCACGGGGCGCAGACGGGTGGTTACCCGCGGGTTAGATTGGGTCGTCGTCCCGTCGAGCATGGTCAGGAGGTATGCCGTGCGCCCGCTCCGCATCGCCCTGCTCTCCTATCGCTCCAAGCCCCACAGCGGCGGCCAGGGGATCTATGTCCGGCACCTGTCCCGGGCGTTGGCCGATCTCGGGCACGAAGTGACCGTCTTCTCCGGCCAGCCCTATCCCGAGCTCGACGAGGGGGTGCGGCTGGAGCAGGTCCCGAGCCTGGACCTCTATCGAGAGCCCGACCCCTTCCGCACGCCGCGGCCGGGGGAGTACCGCGACGCGATCGACGTCCTCGAGGTGGCGACGATGTGGACGGCGGGCTTCCCCGAGCCGATGACCTTCTCGCTGCGGGCGGCCCGGGAGTTGCGGGGACGGCTGGCGGACTTCGACGTCGTCCACGACAACCAGTGCCTCGGCTGGGGGCTGCTCGACATCCAGCAGCGGCTGCCGCTGGTGACCACCATCCACCACCCGATCACGATGGACCGCCGGGTCGACCTCGAGGCCAACCGCTCCTGGCGCAAGGCGATCACGCTGCGCCGCTGGTATGGCTTCCTCCGCATGCAGGGCGCGGTGGCGCGGCGGCTGCGCCACATCGTCACGGTCTCGCAGTCCTCGGCGCTCGACATCGCCCGCGACTTCCAGGTCGACCCCACCCGCATCGAGGTCGTCCCGCTGGGCGTGCAGCCCGAGATCTTCGCCGAGCCCGAGCGCGCCCGCGTGCCCGGCCGCATCGTTGCCATGGCCAGCGCCGACACCCCGCTCAAGGGCATCGGCACGCTGCTGGAGGCCGTCGCCAAGCTCCGGGTCGAGCGACCGAGCGCCCACCTCGTGCTCGTCTCCAAGCCGACGCCCGGTGGGCGCACCGAGCGCCTCGTCTCGCGTCTGGGGCTCGAGGACGCCGTCGAGTTCCGCCACGGACTGTCCGTCGAGGAGCTCGCCGAAGTGATGGGGTCGGCCGAGATCGCCTGTGTCCCATCGCTCTACGAGGGCTTCTCGCTCCCCACCCTCGAGGCCATGTCGTGCGGCACGCCGCTCGTGGTGAGCGACGCCGGCGCGATCCCCGAGGTCGTGGGAGAGCCCGGCGTCTGCGCCGACCTGGTCCCCGCCGGCGACGCCGAGGCGCTGCTCGACGCCCTGCGGGCACTGCACGACGACCCCCACCGCCGCGCGCGGATGGGCGCGGCCGCCCGCACCCGAGCCCTGACCGGCTTCAGCTGGCGCACCGTCGCCGAGGCCACCACCGCCGTCTATGAGCGGGCGATCGCCGAGCACTCGCGTGAGCGCGGGATCGGGCGCACCGACGACCGGGCCACACACGCCGCGACCGGCCCGACCGACCTGGACCACCAGACCGACCCGACAGGATGACCGACAGATGCTGACCGTCGACTTCGACCGGCTGGGCCTCGAGGCGGGCGAGCGCGTCCTCGACATGGGCGCCGGGGCCGGCCGCCACGCCTTCGAGATGTATCGCCGTGGCGCCGATGTCGTCGCCTTCGACCAGGACGCCAAGGAACTCGAGGGCGTCGCCACCATGTTTGGCGCCATGGAGCTCGAGGGACAGGTGCCCGAGGGCGCCAAGGCCGTCACGGTCGAGGGCGACGCGCTGCACATGCCCTTCGACGACGGCGAGTTCGACCGCGTCGTGGCCGCCGAGATCCTCGAGCACATCCCCGACGACCGCACCGCCATCAGTGAGCTCGTCCGCGTCCTCCGCCCCGGTGGCACCCTCGCGGTGACGGTCCCCGCGGCATTCCCCGAGCGCATCTGCTGGGCGCTGTCCGACGAGTACCACGAGGTCGAGGGCGGCCACGTGCGGATTTACAACGCCGACGAGCTGGTCGGCCAGATCTCCCAGGCCGGCCTGGAGCCCGAGGGACGAGGCCATGCCCACGCGCTGCACTCGCCCTACTGGTGGCTCAAGTGCGCCGTCGGCGTCGACAACGACGACAACCCGCTCGTCAAGGCCTATCACCGCCTGCTCGTCTGGGACATCATGAAGGCCCCGCGCCTGACCCGGACCACCGAGCGTGTCCTCAACCCCGTCCTCGGCAAGTCGGTCGTCCTCTACTTCCGCAAGCCGCTCTGAGCGCTCCCGTGATCCCCGTCCCCTCCGACGTCCCTCAGCCGGAGCCGCCGGCCACCCTGCCCACGCCGGCGATGCTGCGGGACACCGCGGCATACATCGTCGCGGTGCAGCGCGCCGATGGTGAGATCCCTTGGGAGACAGGCTCGCACACCGATGTCTGGGACCACGTCGAGTGCGCGATGGCGCTCACCGTGGCCGGTGAGTATGCCGCCGCTGACGCCGCCTATGCCTGGCTGCGCGCCACCCAGCGCGCGGACGGCACGTGGCCGGCCAAACTCCAGGACGGGGTGGTGGAGGACGGCAGCGCCGACACCAACCAGTGCACCTATGTCGCCGTCGGCGTCTGGCACCACTGGCTCGTCCGGCGTGACCGCGCCTTCGTCGAGTCGATGTGGCCGACCGTGCGGGCCGCCCTCGACTTCGCCGTCTCGATGCAGCTGGGGTTTGGCGGGTTCGCTTGGGCCGCAGGCATCTACGGTCCCGACCACAAGGCTCTCGTGACCGGCACGTCGAGCATCCACCACGCCCTCGAGTGCGGCGGGCTGCTGGCCGATCTGCTGGGGGAGGACGCGTCGACCTGGCGTGATGCCCGCCTTCGCTCGGCGCTCGCCCTGCGACAGCACGAGGACCTCTTCGAGCCCAAGCGCCGCTTCTCGATGGACTGGTACTACCCGGCGCTCGGCGGGGCACTCACCGGCGACGCGGCATTCGCCCGGATCGAGGGGCGCTGGGAGGACTTCGTGGTGCCCGGCCTCGGCATCCTCTGCGTCGACGACGCGCCGTGGGTGACCGGCGCCGAGACGTGCGAGCTGGCGCTGGCGCTCGAGGGGATGGGCGACCGCTCGCGCGCCGAGCGGCTGGTGCTCGACATGCAGCACCTGCGTGACCCGGACGGCAGCTATCACACCGGCTATGTCTATGCCGACGGCAAACGCTGGCCGATCGAGCGGTCGACGTGGACCGGCGCCGCGGTCATCCTCGCCTGCGACGCGCTGCTCGATCTCACCCCCGGCGCCGAGGTCTTCCGACCCTGACGCGATGTCGTTGAAAACACTGGTTTCAACGCTAAGAACTGGGCTTTAGCGCTGAAACCAACGTTCTCAACGCGGTGTCGGGGCCCCGGTCGGACGTGACGCGGGCGGTCAGCGGACGGGGTCGTCGGCGTCGCCGCCGGTCCGCCGCAGGATGCGCATCGAGCCGAGCGCCTCGATCTCCTGCCAGTCGCCCGAGGCGAGGGCGCGCCGATAGCAGCGCCACGGCGGCTGGCCGCCGTCCTCGGGCCGCTCGAAGACGTCGTGGATGACCATCGAGCCGCCAGCCATCACCCAGCGGCCGAAGCCCTCGTAGTCGTTGGTCACGTGCTCGTCGGTGTGGCCGCCGTCGATGAAGAGCAGCGAGAGGGGCGTCCGCCAGTGCCGGGCGACGGTCGGCGCGCGGCCGACGACCGCGACGACCTCCTCCTCGAGGCCGGCATCGGTGATCGTGCGGCGGAAGAACGGCAGGGTGTCGATGCGACCGCACGACGGGTCGACGAGCGTGGCGTCGTGATAGTCCCAGCCGGGCTGGTTCTCCTCGGAGCCGCGGTGGTGGTCGACGGTGAAGACCGTCGCGTCGCAGGCCCGTGCGGCAGCACCGAGATAGACGGCCGACTTGCCGCACCAGGTCCCGACCTCGAGGCCGGGACCGTGGGGGAGTCGTCGGGTGGCCTCCTCATAGAGGAGCAGCCCCTCGTCCTCGGGCATGAATCCCTTTGCGGCCAAGGCCTTCTCGAGCAGGGGCGGGTCCATGGTCGTCATCGACCGCCGCCGAGCAGGCCGTCGAGCAGCTTGCCGAGGGTCACGTCGAAGCGGTGCACGTCGTCGACACCGCCGCCCATGTCGGCCACGGCCGTGGCGAGGTGGGGGTGCTGCCCGTCACGGGCCGCATGCATGAGGTATGCCGTGTGCGCGCCCCCGCTGGACAGGCTCGCCTGGGCGAAGGTCGCGGCGAACGCGGTGACGATGGCGTAGGCCTCGAGCTTGTCGGCCGCGGATGCGGGGTGGTCGACGAGGAGCGCGAGCCAGTGCTCGAGGACCTCTGTGCCGTGCGGTCCGAAGGCGCTGCGGGTGATCGCGAGCTCGGGCAGCCAGGTGTGGCGCTGCATTACCGCGAGCAGCCGCTCGCCGAGGGCGATCAGCCCGGCCCGGCCGGGGGGAGTGGCCAGGTCGATGTCGGCGGCGGTGGCGTCGACCATGAGGTCGAGCAGGTCATCGCGGTTGCCGATGTGGCGATAGAGCGAGGCCGCGCCGGTCCCCATCTCGGCGGCCACCGCGCGCATGGTGACGGCCGCAAGCCCGTCGCGGTCGGCGACGGCGATGGCCGTCGCGGTGATCTCGTCGCGGCTGTGGGAGGCCGGCCGCCCGACACCTGAGGCACTCGGGCGCAGCCAGATGCTCTCGCTCACGGCGCCGCTCACCGCTGTCCTCCCTCGCCAGACCCGCCGGGTCGCACCTGTATTTGCGAACACTGTACCCGAAGGCGTACGGTCGATATTGCAAACATTGTTCGCAATGGCCGGGCGACCCCCGGCCGCGATTTGGGAAGACTCCTCACATGCGCTCTCGCTGGACCGTCCGACTGCTGGCCCTCCTCGCCGTGCTGGCCTGGCTCGCGATCGGCGGGCTCGGCGGCCCGACCGTCGGCAAACTGAGCGAGGTCCAGGAGAACGGCAACGCGGCATTCCTGCCGGCGACGGCCGAGTCGACCAAGGTGAGCGAGCGGCTCGGTGACTTCACCGACACCGAGGCCCTGCCGGTCATGGTCGTCATGGAGAAGTCCGCCCGGCTCGAGCGCGCCGACCTCGCCGCCGTCCAGGAGCTCGCGGCCAAGGTGCCGCAGACCCCCATCGACCTCGGCGACGGCCAGAGCCGCACGATCGGCGACTACCTCGTCGGCACGCCCGCGGCCATCCCCAGCGAGGACGGCACGGCCGCCCTGATGATCGTCAACCTCGACGCGGGCCGCGCCAGCGAGACCGTCGGCGAGGGCACCCCTCTCCAGGCGAGCGTGGAGGCCCTGCGCGAGCTCGACGACACCCTCAAGCCCAACGGCATCGAGAGCCAGGTGACGGGCCCCGGCGGCATCGTCGCCGACCTCGTGGGCGCCTTCGCGGGCATCGACGGCATCCTGCTGCTGACCGCCCTGGCGGTCGTCTTCGTCATCCTGCTGGTCGTCTATCGCAGCCCGATCCTGCCCATCGCCGTGCTCGTCACGGCCGTCTTCGGCCTGGCGGTGGCGGCACTTGTCGTCTATCCGCTCGCCAAGGGCGGGCACATCGGACTGTCCGGCCAGTCGCAGGGCATCCTCTCGATCCTCGTCGTCGGCGCCGCGACCGACTATGCCCTCCTGCTCGTCAGCCGCTATCGCGAGGAGCTGCACGACACCGAGTCGACGTGGGAGGCGATGAAGACCGCCTGGAAGGCCTCCGTCGAGCCGATCGTCGCCAGCGGTGCCACGGTCATCCTCGGCCTGCTGTGCCTGCTGCTCTCCGACCTGGGCAGCACCTCCGGCCTCGGACCGGTCGGTGCGCTCGGCATCGCCGGCGCCCTCCTTGCCGCACTGACCTTCCTGCCCGCCGTGCTGCTCCTCTTTGGCCGGGCGATCTTCTGGCCGGCCATCCCACGGGTGGACCACGTGCACCGCGAGGACACCCTCGGCACGCGCAGCGTCTGGGGCCGAGTGGCCCGCATGGTGGGGGAGCACCCGCGCCGCACCTGGGTGATCACGCTTGCTGCCCTGCTGGCAGCCGCGGCATTCCTGCCGACCTTCAAGGATGCGGGCGTCACCGAGGGCGACACCTTCCTCAACACCCCCGAGTCCGTCACCGGTCAGGAGGCGCTGGCGAAGCACTTCGACGCCGGCTCCGGCAGCCCCGTGCAGATCATCGCCCCGGCCGACAAGGCCGACGCGGTCGTCGCCCGCCTCAAGGACGAGGCCGACATCAGCAGCCCCATGATCGGGCTCAACCCGGGCCGCCCCAGCGAGCCGGTCGACGGGCGCCAGGTCATCACCGCGACCCTCGAGAAGCCGGCCGACAGCGTCGAGGCCGACCAGGTCATCAGCCGCCTGCGCGCCGACCTCGACAGCGTCTCGGAGGACGTCCTCGTCGGCGGGAGCACAGCGGCCAACCTCGACACCCGCACGGCCAGCCAGCGCGATCTCAAGGTGATCATCCCGGCGATCCTGGCCGTGGTCTTCCTCGTGCTGTGTCTGCTGCTGCGCTCGATCGTGGCCCCGATCGTGCTGATCGTGGCCAACGTGATCTCCTTTGCCGCGACCCTCGGCATCGCCGCGCTGCTGTTCAACCACGTGTGGGACTTCCCCGGGTCCGACCCGGCGACCCCGCTCTATGGCTTCGTCTTCCTCGTCGCCCTCGGCATCGACTACTCGATCTTCCTGATGACCCGGGTGCGCGAGGAGTCGATGCGGCGCGGCACCCGCGAGGGCACGCTCATCGGCCTCGCCGTGACCGGAGGCGTGATCACCAGTGCCGGCATCGTGCTGGCCGCGACCTTCTCCGCGCTGACGGTCCTGCCCCTGCTGTTCATGGTGCAGATCGCCTTCATCGTGGCCTTCGGCGTGCTGCTCGACACCCTGGTGGTGCGCTCGCTGCTCGTGCCCGCGCTGGCCGTCGACCTCGGCGACCGCATCTGGTGGCCCAGCCGCCTGCGCAGGCCCAAGCACGCCGACTGAGGCCTCGTCTGGGGTCAGGAGCGGGCGCTGGCGACGTCGGTGTGGGTGAAGTCCTCGCCGACGAAGAGCAGCGGCTCGCCGCTCGTGACCGACAGGGCGTAGGCGAAGCAGTCGCCGTAGTCGAGCGCGGCGGCCGAGCCGGACCCCCGGCCGAACCGCCGATACGCATGTCGGGCCACCGCGGCGTCGCGCACGCTCACCGGCACCAGCTCGATCTCGAGCGCCTCGAGCAGCTCGTCCAGGCGCGCTCCATGGGAGGTGCTTCGGCTGTCGGCGACGATGCCGGCCTCGAGGTGACTTGCCACCGACATCCGACACGGGGAGGCTGCGGCCAGGCGCAGCAGCTCATCGCTGCCGGGCTCGCCCTCGATGACCGCGATGAGGGCGGAGGTGTCGACGATCACCTGGGCATCCCGGTCGCGTCGTCATAGAGGTCCTCGGCGCGCCGGATCTGGCGGCGGCGCTGGACGGGCAGGGCGGCGTAGTCGGCCACGATCTGCTGGGCCCGGTCGACCTTGGCCTGGGCACGTGCGGCTGCGGGGTCATGCCCGTGCTCGGCCAGCAGGCGCTCGAGTGCCTCCTCGATCGCCCCCGTCTGGCTCTTGCCCGTCACGGCTGCTGCCCGGCGCGCGAGCTCGTGCACGCGCTCGTTCTTGATGTTCAGGCCCATGGGTAGAAATCTACCAACCCACGGGGTAGAAGCTCTACCCGCCAACTCAGTCGAGGAGGGCGATGACGAGCGGGAGGAGCAGGCTCGTGGCGACGCCGGTCATCGCCATCGCCAGCGCGGCGAAGGCGCCCTGCACCGGCCCGGCCTGGAGGGCGCGGGAGGTGCCCACGCCATGCCCCGAGACACCGAGCGCCAGGCCACGCACCCTCGTGTCGCGCACCCGCAGCAGGTTGAGCACGGCCGGGCCGACGATCGCGCAGAGCACGCCGGTGATCATCGTGAACACCGCTGCGAGAGAGGCGACCCCGCCGATGCCGGGCGCCAAGGCGATTGCGATGGGGGTGGTCGCCGACTTCGGGGCCATCGTCATCGCAAGCTCCTCGCTGCCGCCGAGCAGCCGGACGGTGAGCACCGACGCGACGATCGCGCCCGCGGCGCCGACGACCACCCCGACCACCACGGGGATGGCGAGCGACCTGATCGACGCAGACGCCCGGTGCAGCGGCACGGCGAGCGCGACGACGGCCGGCCCGAGCAGGAAGCTGAGGTACTGCCCGCCCTCCATATAGGTCGCGTAGTCGACTCCCGTGGCCAGCAGCACGAGCACCACGGCGATGATCGCGATGAAGACCGGCGTGAGCAGCGGGGTGCGGCCGGCCTTGCGCCACAGCCAGACGCTGGCCTGGTATGCCGCGAGGGTCAGCAGCAGCGCGAACAGCGGTGAGTGGGTGATCGCCTCAACTGCCCCGTCGAGGTTCATCGGCGCTCCCCGTCGCCGTCGGGCCCCCGGCGGCGCTCCCCCTCGCCGTCGGGACCCCGGCGGCGGGGCCCCTCGGCGTCGTCGGCCTCGAGGCCCTCGATGCGGTCGGCCTCGCGGACCATGGCGCGGGCCTCGGCCTCCTCGGGGTCGCCGGTCAGCGAGTCGGGCAGCAGCGTCACCATGAGCTGGGCGGCCCCGGCCGTGATGACCAGGGTGGCCAGCCAGGCGATGACATTGCCGCCCAGGACCGGTGCCCAGTGCTCGGCGATGACGTCGAAATACTGCATGACCCCGACCGCCGCGGGGATGAAGAGGACCGGCAGGTGGGTGAGGAAGGCGTCGGCCGCCCGCTCCACCCGGCTGGACTCCTCCGGCGGCGGGGCGGCATGGCGCCGCCAGTCCCGCACCGTGAGGAAGGCCAGGAGCAGCAGCATCCCCACGACCGGCCCCGGCACGCGCAGCGACAGAGCGCGCACGAGGAACTCCCCGGCCAGCTGGCACGCCAGGAGGGCGATGAGTCCGGAGAGCATGGGCCTCATCCTCCCACCCGTGACTGGCTGGCGTTGTGGCGCGGGGTGTCGGAGCCCACGGCGCGGCAGACATCGTGCTGGCAGAGTGGGGGCATGAGCGACCCTGTGCCCGAGCGGTTCTCGATGGCCCGGCACTGTGTGGGCCGGCCTGCAAGGGAGCGGCCCGACCACACGGCGCTCATCGTCGTGTCCGACGCGCGCGCTCCGGCGGAGCAGGCAGAGCGGTGGACCTATGCCGCGTTGGACGATGCCGTGCGCGCGATCGCCGCGGGCCTCGCGCGCCTGGGCCTCGAGCCCGGCTCGCGCGTGATGGTCCGGCTGGGGAATGTCAGTGACTACCCCCTCGTCTACTTTGGCGCGATGGCGGCCGGTCTGGTCGCCCTGCCGAGCTCGGCGCAGCTGACCGAGGAGGAGGCCCACTATCTCCTCGCGGACTCCGGCGCCTCGGTGCTGGTGCAGAGCGAGGACCTGAGAGTCGCTGTGCCCCAGGGCATTCGCGAGGTCACTCCGGCCGACCTGGCGGCGTGGCGCGCGGGCGATCAGCGCGCGGACTATGCGGACACGGGCGCGGACGACGCGGCATACCTCGTCTATACGTCGGGGACGACGGGGCGGCCCAAGGGAGTCCTGCACGCGCACCGCGCCGCGTGGGGCCGGCGGCCGATGTATGCCGGATGGGAGGCGATCGGCCCCGGTGACACGATGCTGCACGCGGGCGCGTTCAACTGGACCTACACGCTCGGCGTCGGCCTGACCGATCCGTGGGCAAACGGCGCAACAGCCTTGATCTACAACGGTCCCCACGACCGGACGATCTGGCCGCTGCTCATCGAGCGATACCGCGCGACGATCTTTGCGGCGGTGCCGGGCGTCTATCGCCAGCTCCTCCACTATGGCGATGTGGGGGCGCATGACCTCTCCTCCCTCCGGCACGGCCTGACGGCCGGCGAGGCGCTCGGCCCAGCACTGCTCGAGGAGTGGCGGGAGGCAACGGGGCTCGAGCTCTATGAGTCGCTCGGCATGAGCGAGATCTCGACCTTCATCTCGACGAGCCCATGCGTCCCCATCAAGCCGGGCAGTCCTGGCCGTCCTCAGGCCGGTCGGCAAGTGGCGGTGCTGCCGGCCGATGGTGGCGAGAAGCCCTGCGCCGCAGGCGATTCCGGCCTTCTCGCTGTCCATCGAAGCGATCCTGGCCTCATGCTCGGCTACTGGCAGCGGCCGGAGGACACCGAGGCGGTGACTCGCGGCGAGTGGTTCGTCACGAGCGACCTCGTCCACCTCGACGAGGACGGCTATGTCCACTATCACGGCCGCAACGACGACATCATGAACGCCGGCGGCTACCGCGTCTCCCCGCTGGAGGTCGAGCATGTGCTCGCCGCGCACCCCGCAGTGGCCGAGGTCGCCGTGGGCGAGCTGGAGGTGCGGCCCGGGGTGAGCATCATCGCGGCATACGTCGTGCCGGCGGACCCCGACGAGCCGGACGGCATCGACGCCGCCGCCCTGCTGGCGTATGCCGCGGAGCACCTCGCGGCATACAAGCGTCCGCGCGAGATCGTCTTCACCGACCGGCTGCCCCGCACCGCCAACGGCAAGATCCGCCGGGCCGACCTCGGCTGACGCGCCACCCGCCACCCGCCACCCGCCACCCGCTCCGTGGAACCCTCCCGATCCGTTGACTTGTAGCAACTCACGCCTAAGAACCCCGTTTTAGGCGTGAGTTGCTACAAGTCAACGAGAAGTAGTGGTCGCCTTGGTGGTCGGCGTGGTCGTGGCGGGCGTGGGCTTGGCAGCCGAAGCCCAGGTGGTGTTCATCCACGTGGCGGCATCGGCCTCGGCCAGCGGGAGCACGGTGAGGTGGTCGGCCGCGGGATAGGCCTTGTATTTGACCTTGGCGCCGGTGGTCTTGAGGGCGGCGACCAGCTCATCGGTCAGCTCCGACATCACGACCGTGTCCCGGCGGCCCTGGGCGACGTAGACGGGCACCGACGGCTTGGCCTTGACCGGGTCGTTGTCGCCGAGCACCGCCGCAAACCGGGCGAGGTCGGCGTCGGGGACGAAGACCTCGTTGGTCTTGAGGCCGCCCCAGCCGGTCGGCGACATCAGCCGGTCGATGCAGGAGGCATCGGCCTCGGGCATCGCCTTGGCCATCGTCGGGGTCAGCAGCTTGGCGTCCGGCAGCGACTCGACGGTCTGGGCGCCACGCAGCAGCAGCGGGATGAAGCCGCCGCCCGAGAGCGGCTGGCCGCGCAGCGTCGCGACCGCCCCGCCGAGACCTGACGGCGGCGCAAACGCGACGACACCTCGCAGCCGCAGCGAGGGCGCCCAGGCCGGCCCGACGCCCGCGGTCCACACCGCCGCGTGGCCGCCCTGGGAGTGCCCGGCCGCGAACCAGTCCTTGGACAGGGTCGGCGAGAACTCGCGCGCTGCCAGCGCCGCATCGGTGACCGAGCGGGCCGCGGCCGGCCCGATGAGATAGGGGTGTGGGCCCGGGGTGCCCAGTCCCTGGTAGTCGGTGGCGGCCACGGCATACCCGGCATCGAGCCACCGGTCGAGCGAGGCAAGCACCGTGCTCTGGTAGGCGCCGAGCAGGCCGCCCGCAAGCCGGGTCGGCGCGCACTGGTCGGCGATCCCCGTGGTCCCGTGCGCCCACGACAGCACGGGCCAGCCGCCCTTGGGCGCCGGGCCGTTGGGGAGAGAGACGGTGCCGGACACCGCGATCGGCTTGCCGCGCAGGTCCACCGACCGATAGAGCACCAGCCAGGTCACGCCGCTCTTGGGCCCGGCGGTCCGTCGGGACCAGATCACCGAGCCGTGCGGTCCCGCCAGCAGCTTTGCCGGTGGCGTGTAGAAGGAGTCGTCGGTGGGTGCCTTGACGTCACCGGGATCACCCGACGGTGTCGCCCCCGGCGTGGAGGCGGATGCCGCGGGCGAGGGCCCCGTCGCATTGCCGGTCGGCCCGGTGGCCGGTCCCACCTTGCCGCTCACTCCGGGGTCGGGCGTGTCCGCCGGGGCACCGGGAGTCGGAGCCGCACCGGTGGTCGACCCGGCCGTCGCGCTCGCGGTTGCCACGGCGGACGTCCCGGCCGGGGCCGTGTCCTGGCGCGCGGCACAGCCCCACGTCAGACCGGTGACGGCCGTGACGATGGTGGCGGACGCGGCATACCACCACGTGCGGCGGGAGGGCTGGGGCACCCGGGGAGTCTAGGCGGCCCGCCTCTGGCGTGGCGGTGACCCGCGCCACTAGCGTGCGCAGGGCCGGGCCTCCCCGTGGGGCGTCGGCCCTCAGCCCTCAGCCGCAAAGGAGCGCGCCATGGCGCAGATCGAGACCATCCGTGGCCAGGTCGACACCGCAGACCTCGGCCGGACCTACATGCACGAGCACGTCTTCGTCACCAGCGCCGACATCAAGGCCAACTACCCGCAGTACTACGCCGCCGACGAGAAGCGGATCGAGGACGCGGCCGGCAAGCTCCAGCGCCTGCTCGACGACGGCATCCGCACGATCGTCGACCCCACCGTCGTCGGGCTCGGCCGCGACATCCCGCTCGTGCAGCGGGTCGCCGAGCGCGTCCCGGACCTCAACATCGTCGTAGCGACGGGCATGTACACCTATGACTCCGCGCCGCACTTCTTCGACTACCGCGGCCCGGCGCTCAACGCGATGGTCGGCGCCGAGGTGCCCGAGCCCATGGTGGAGATGTTCGTCGGCGACATCCGCGACGGCATCGCCGGCACCGACGTCAAGGCGGGTCTGCTCAAGTGCGCGATCGACGCGCCCGGCATGACCCCGGGCGTGGAGCGGATCATGCGGGCCGTCGGCGCCGCCCACCTCGAGACCGGCACGCCCATCACGGTGCACACCCACCCCGACTCCAGGACCGGCCTGCTGGTCAAGCAGCTCCTCGTCGACGAGATGGGCGTCGAGCCGAGCCGGATCGTGCTGGGGCACAGCGGTGACACGGCCGATGCCGACCACCTCAGCGAGCTCGCCGAGGCCGGCTTCTGGCTCGGCATGGACCGCTTCGGCATCACCCTCGAGGCCTCCACCGAGCAGCGCGTCGGCGTCGTCGTCGAGCTGGCCAAGCGAGGTTTCGCCGACCGGATGGTGCTGGCCCACGACGCATCCTGCCACATCGACTGGGTCGCGCCCGAGATCATGCCGGCCGTGCCGGACTGGCACTACGGCCACATCGCCGCCGACATCCTCCCCGCGCTGCTGGCGGCCGGCGTCGCCCAGGAGCAGATCGACCAGATGCTGGTGGACAACCCGCGCCGCTACTTCGAGGGCGCCTGAGCCCCAAGGCTTTTCACGCAAAGGTATGCCGCGTGCGCAGCAGCGCACGCGGCATACCTGTTGGTCGTGGTGGGGTCAGCGCATGGGCCGCATGTGCGACCACGGGCGTGAGAGGTCGAAGCGCTTGCCGGTGACGAACGAGGGCGTGATGGCCACGACGTCGTACTTGGCGGTCGGGACCCACGGGCGCAGCGGCAGCTGCTCGATGATCTGGGCGTCGGGCCCGTCGAGGTGACGGGCGTTGCCGTGCACGATCACGCTCATGGCGTGCTCGTCCTTGAGGACCTCGTCGATCTCGAAGGCGACGTCGGAGTTCATCACGATGCCGAGGAGCTTGTCGCCGGGCGCGGTGATGAAAAGGATCTGCCGGTCGTGGACGACGTAGTTGATCGGCCGGATGTCGACATCGCCGGCGAGATGGAAGGCCAGCCGGCCGAACTCGTGCTTGCTCAGCAGGTCCCAGCACTCGTCCTCGGAGAGGTTGTGGATGACCTCTTCGGTAGGGCGGTCGAAGTCGTGCTCCATGGGTCTCCTCCTCGAGGTGGTGCGTGGCTCACAGCCTAGTGGGCCGGGGTCCGCCTGCGCGGGGTGAACCCGGAGTGAGACGAAAGGCACGAAAGCCGCGGAGGGGATGAGAGGAAAAAGCGGGCCGGCCGGACGCCACAGGCGTGAGAGCGCCGGCCGGCCCTTACGCGACAGCGCTGCGGTCCGGCAGGGGGTCCGGACGGCATGCCGCGTTGGGACTGAATGTACTAGAGATTACTGATGCCGTCCCCGCAGTTGGCGAGAGACGTGAGACGGCGAAGCGGCCGGGCCGGCTGAAGGGTGGCCGGGCCCGGCCGCGACAGTGGGTCAGGCGGTGACGAGCGGGAGGTTGGTCTTGGGTGCGTTCTCCGCGTAGTTCTCGTCGACGGCGACGATCTGGTGGCCCTTGGCCGCGAGGATCGAGGCGACGAGCGAGGCGCGGTAGCCGCCGGCGCAGTGCACCCACAGCTCGCCCTGCGGCACCTCGTCGAGGCGCTTGAGCGTGTCGTGGATCGGGATGTTGACGCTGCCCTCGATGTGCGACTCGGCGTGCTCCGGCTCGCGGCGCACGTCGAGGATCGTCACCTGGCGGTGGTGGCGCACGTCGGCGAGGTCGGCGAAGGTCGCCCGGGGGAAGGTGCCGAGCTCGGCGTCGGTCCAGTCCTTCGGCTCGCCCGTCGCCGAGGCGGCGGGGCGGTCGATGCCGATGCGGACGAGCTCGCGCTGGGCCTCGGCCACCTGCTCCGGCGACTCGCCGAGGAGGGTGAGCGGGGTGCCCCAGGGGATGAGCCAGCCTAGGTAGGTCGAGAACTGGCCGTCGAGACCGAAGTTGAACGAGCCGGGCACGTGACCGGCCGCGAAGGCGGTGCGGGTGCGCAGGTCGACGACCCACTCGCCGGCCTCGAGGCGGCGCTTGATCTCGGCCTTGTCGGCGGGCTCCGGGGCGGACAGGTCGGCGTCGGACGGGCCGGCAGTGTTGCCCGGGCCCATGTGGGCGTAGTACGCGGGGAAGGCGTCGAGGCCGGCGAGCAGCTCCTCGACGTAGTCCTCCTCGCTCTTGGTGAGCGCGGGGTTGGACTTCTTCTCCTTGCCGATCGTGGAGTCGGTGCCCTCGGACTGGGTCGCGGAGCAGAAGCTGCCGAAGCCATGGGTCGGCATGACCGCGGTGTCGTCGGCGAGCTCGTCGGCGAGACGGTGCGCGCTGGCCCACTGGTGGCGGGCGAGGGCGTCGGTGTGGTCCGGGCCGAGCAGGTCGGGGCGGCCGGTCGAGCCAAAGAGCAGCGAGCCGCCGGTGAAGACCGCCTGGGTGTCGCCCTCGAGGGCATAGGACAGGTGGGTGAAGGTGTGGCCGGGCGTCGCGATGACGCGGACCTTCATGGCGTCGCTGATCTCGATGACGTCGCCGTCGCTGATGCCGATGCGCTCGTAGGCCACCGGGTCGGCCGCGTTGACGTAGTAGCCGGCGCCGGTCTTCTCGGCGAGGGCCAGGCCGCCCGTCAGGTAGTCGTTGTGGATGTGGGTCTCGACGATGTGCGTGATGCGCACACCCTCGCTCTCGGCGAGCTCGAGCACGCGGTCGATGTCGCGCTGGGGGTCGACCACGAGGGCGACCTCGCCGTCGTGGGCGAGATAGCTGCGGTCGCCCAGGGTGGGGGTCTCAATGGGGACGATCTTGACGGACATCGGGATCCTCTCGGGGGTGGGTCGGGTTGTCCGGGGTCAAGACCAAGATACCCCAGGGGGTATGCCGTTGTGCAACCTAGGGCCCGAGAACTTTCCCCGGGTGCGGGTGTGGCCTCAGTGGCTGTGGCGCAGGTAACGCCGCTCCATCCCACCGGCCCACAGCGCGGTGAGCACGGTGACCGCAGCGCCCCCGAGCATCACCTCGACGGGCCCGAAGCGCCGCGCGAGGATCGCCGCGAGGAAGGGGAAGATGAAGCCGACATAGGTCACCGCATAGAAGACGGCGTTGAGCAGCGCCTGGGTGTCGGAGTGGGCGAGCCGCTCCACCTGCATCAGGCCGCCGGTGAGGACCATGCCGTATGCCGCGCCGAGCAGTGCCGCTGCCGGCGCCACCAGCGCGACCTGGTGGGTGGCGGCCGTCGCGGCCCCCGTCAGCAGGCCGGCAGTGGACAGCAGCATCCCCAGCGGCAGGGCGCTGCCCGGCCGGTGGGCCTCCATCCGCCGTACGCGGGGCTGGATCGCGACGCCGGTGCCCAGCCCCAGCGCGGCGGCGAAGCCGCTCAGGGCGATGGCGATGCCGGCAGTCTTGTCGGCGACGAAGGACGGCACGGTGACGAAGCCCAGGGCCGCCGACCCGAAGACCCACGGGCCGACCGGGACGAGCACCGCGGCATACGGAGCGCTGAAGATCGTGTGCAGGGCGCCGTGTGGCGCGAGCGTGAGGTGGTGCTCGTCGGCGGTCTCGGGCGCCCGCCAGACCAGAGGGGTGACGACGGCCATGACGAGCAGGTGGGCGACATAGGGGAGGACCTGGGGGTGCGGCCCCCACTGCGCGAGGGTGCCGGCGACGAGCGGCCCGCCGCCGAACCCCGACGACAGCGCGATCGCCGCGCGCCGGGCGCCGGTGCCCGCGGGGGCGCTCGCAGAGAGCTCGCGGACCCACGCGGTGCCGGGGGCAAAGACGGCGCCGGACGCGACGCCGGCCATGAACCGCCCTGCGAACAGGGCCCATTCGTGGTCCTTGCCGGCGATGAGCATGAGGGAGGCGAGGACCGACAGCACCATCATCGGGCGCAGGACCGAGCGGTGGCCGAAGATCGTGGAGACGCGCGCGGAGACCAGGAGCGCCGGGATCAGGCCCGCGGCATACATGGCAAACATCAGGGTGACCGAGGACTCGCTGAGCCCGTCCTGCTGGCGATAGGCCAGGACCATCGGCGCGAACTGGTTTGCGCCCCAGCCCACCCCGAACATCGCCAGGGCGACACGCAGCCACGGGGCCACCCGTGCGGTCATGTGCGCTCGACCCACTTGGGGACGGTCGTGGGCTCCCAGGTGGCCATGGCGTCGAGGAGCGCGGCCGGGTCGGCGCCGCGGTGGAAGAGGCTCAGGTGCTGGGCGCGGATGAAGCCCTCGCCGACCGCGTGGTCGACGAAGCGCATGAGGGGCTCATAGAAGCCGGCCGTGTCGAGGAAGCCGATCGGCTTGTGGTGCAGCCCGAGCTGTCCCCAGGTGAGGATCTCGACGACCTCCTCGAGCGTGCCGAAGCCGCCCGGCATCGCGATGAAGCCCTCGGACAGCTCGGCCATCAGGGCCTTGCGCTCGTGCATCGATGCGGTGACGTGCAGGTCGGTCAGGCCGGCGTGGCCCACCTCGGCGTCCCACAGGTGGGAGGGGATGACCCCGACGACCTCCCCGCCGGCGGCCAGCGCCGCGTCGGCGACCGCGCCCATCAGGCCCACGCTCGCCCCGCCATAGACCAGACGGATGCCGCGCCCGGCCAGCTCGCGGCCCAGCGCGCTCGCCGCCTCCAGGTAGGCGGGGTCGTTGCCCGGGCTGGAGCCGCAGAAGACGCACACGCTGTCCATGCGACTCACACTATTGGCGAGGCGGTATGCCGCGTGGCCGAGTCGCGCAAGGATGGTGGCGTGAGCGCTGTGCAGCTGCTGGTCGGGGCCCTCGTCTTCACCCAGGAGATCTGGCTGTGGGCGGCGGTCGGTGTCGTCGGCTATCGGCTGGCAGGTGGCGGTCTGGCCGGGTGGGCGGTCGCCGCGCTCGCGGTCGTCCTCGTCATCACCGCCTGGGGCCGCTGGATCGCGCCGCGCGCCGAGGCCCGCCTCCCGCTCTGGCCCCGCGTGGGCGTGATCGTCGCGCTCACCGTCGCGGCCGGAGCGGGGCTGGCGCTCACCGGCTCGCAGTGGGCCGGGATCGCGCTGGCCACCCTCGGCTCGCTCGCCCAGATCATCGGCCAGCCGATGCATGAGCCCGACTGACGCCGGGAGCGGCAATACCGACTATCAGGTATGCCGCGGAGCCGGCTTGTCGAGCATGGCCGGTCCCGCGCGGGGCCTGAGGTGCTAGTCGATATTGCCGGGCTAGAACGCCGCGGGGGCGGTGGCCGCGGTTGAGCCGGACGTGGTGGGATGAGAGCGAGTCCCCTACAGGAGGTCCCATGTCCCCCTCGCTCGACGCGATCCCGGCGCGGAGCGCCGGCCCTCGACGCGTCCTGATCACCGGCGCGGCGTCCGGTCTCGGCCTGGCGCTGACGCGGGAGTTCGTCAATGCCGGTGACACCGTCCTGGCCACCGACCGCCACGAGGAGGCGCCGACCGGCACGCTGCCCGGCAGGGCGGCATACCGCAGGCTCGACGTGACGCGCGACGAGGACTGGGCCGCGGCGCGCGAGTGGGTCGAGGAGCAGTGGGGCGGGCTCGACGTCATCGTCAACAACGCGGGCATCGCCACAGGCGGCCACTTCGACCTGACGACGATGGAGGAGTGGGACCGCGTCATCGACATCAACCTCAAGGGTGTCGTGCGCGGGTGTCTGACCTTCACGCCGATGATGAAGGCGCAGCGGCGCGGACACATCGTCAACACCGCGTCGGCGGCCGGGCTCGTGCACCCGCCGCAGATGAGCTCCTACAACACGGTCAAGGCCGGCGTGGTCGCGCTCTCGGAGACCCTCAGCCACGAGCTGGCGCCCTATGGGATCACCGTGTCGGCGATCTGCCCGTCGTTCTTCCGCACCAACCTCGCCGACTCGCTCGACAGCCGCGACGAGGGCGCCAAGCTCCAGGCCCGCGAGATGATCGAGGGCTCGCCGCGGTCCGCCGAGCTCGTCGCATCGCGGGTGATGCGCGGCATCGAGCGGCGTCGGCCGATCATCCTCACCGACGCCGAGGCTCGGATGGCCTGGCTGGCCAAGCGGCTGGCCCGGCCCGTCTATCACAAGGCCCTCGACCTCGCGGCTGCCCGAGCGGAGAAGCGGGAGCGCGAGCTGCTCGCCGAGACCGCCGTAGCAGGACAGGGCGTGGCGTGATGAGCGACGAGCACACCCCCGACGAGACCGTCGAGCCCGTGAGCGACGGTGCGCAGCACGAGGGGCCGCCGCCCACCGTCGCCGACAAGGGCAAGCTCGCCGAGGACGAGGCCGAGCGCGATGAGGAGCAGGCTGCGGGTGAGCGCCCCGACGGCAACCACCCGGACCACGAGGGTGTGCCCGGCGCCAGCGAGGTCCGGGGCGAGGACGCCTTCGACGTCGAGCGGATGGCCGAGTGGCTGCGTGAGAACGCCTCTGACGCAACGGGACTCGACGGCGTGCCCCAGGTGCGGCAGTTCACCGGGGGCGCCTCCAACCTCACCTATCTGCTGCGCTATCCCGAGCGCGACCTGATCCTGCGCCGGCCGCCGGTGGGGACCAAGGCCAAGGGCGCGCACGACATGGGGCGCGAGTACCGCATCCAGTCGGCCCTCACCGATGCCTTCCCGCTCGTGCCGATGATGGTGGCGTTCTGCCAGGACGAGTCGGTGATGGGTGGCGACTTCTATGTCATGGACCGCATCGACGGGATCATCCCGCGCACCGACCTGCCGCCCGAGATGCAGGGCGACCGTGATCACGTGGCCACCTTGTGCCGCAACGCTGTTGACGTCCTCGCCCAGCTCCACTCCGTCGACGTCGAGGCCGCCGGGCTCACCGACCTCGGCAAGGGCGACGGCTATGTCGAGCGGCAGGTGCGTGGCTGGTCCGAGCGATTCCGCAAGGCGCGCACCCGCAATGTCGGCAACTTCGAGTCGACGATGCAGTGGCTGGCCGACCACCAGCCCAAGGACGTGCGGACCTGCCTGATCCACAACGACTTCCGGCTCGACAACCTCGTCTTCGACAAGGACGACCCGACCCGGGTCATCGGCGTCCTCGACTGGGAGATGGCCACTCTCGGCGACCCGCTTATGGATCTCGGCGGGGCGCTTGCCTATTGGGTCGAGGCCAAGGACGACTTCATCTTCCGCAAGTTCCGGCGGCAGCCCACCCACACGCCCGGCATGATGACCCGCGCCGAGGTCGTGCAGGCCTATGCCGAGCAGTCGGGCATCGAGATCGACCCCAAGCAGTGGACCTTCTATGAGGTCTTCGGGCTCTTCCGGCTGGCCGTGATCGCCCAGCAGATCTACTACCGCTACTTCCACAAGCAGACGACCAACAAGGCCTACCGCAACTTCCACTCGATGGTGCTCTACCTCGACTACCGGTGCCGGCGGCTGATCATCGCCCACGACCGGCAGATGAAGCGCGAGCTGCGGGACCTGGCGGCCGCCGCCGAGAAGGAGGCCGCCGCCGAGGCCGCGCTGGCGCAGGCGGCCGCGGAGAATGCTGAGGCCGAGCATGACGCTGAGGCGGGAGACGGCACGGACGCCGAGCAGGGGACCCCGGCAGAGGAGACCCCCGAGGAGGCGACCGGCGAGACGGGGCCGCGGCAGGGCGGCATACCGGATGAAGGGGGCAGCCAATGAGCACAATCCTGCTCGTGAGGCACGGGCAGGCGCGCTTCGGTGCGCGCGACTACGACCACCTCTCCGACCTGGGGGTGCGTCAGAGCGAGATCCTCGGGCGGGCGCTGATGGCGCGGGGGATCCGGCCGGCGTGCGTGCTGAGCGGGGGGATGAAGCGGCACGCGATGACCGTCGAGGCCGCCTGCCGCGCGGCCGGCTGGGATGTGGAGCCGAGCGTCGAGCCCGCGTGGGACGAGTACGACCACCAGGACATCATCGCGGCGTTCAAGCCTGCCTATCGGCGGCAGGTCGTGATGAAGGCCGATCTCGTGCGTAGCCTGCACCCGCGGCAGAACTTCGCGAGCATGTTCGAGAAGGCGCTGACCAGGTGGGTCGACGGCGAGCACGACGAGGACTATCGCGAGTCCTTCCCCGCCTTCACCGACCGGGTCGACGCGGGGCTGGCGGCGCTGTCGGGCCGGCTCGAGGAGGGGCAGACCGCGCTCGTGGTGACGTCCGGTGGGCCCATCGCCTGGGCGGCGACGTCGCTGCTCGGCGGGTCGGCCTTCACCTGGGACCGGCTCAACAGCACGTGCGCCAACACCGCGCTGACCCGCATCACGGCGGGGGAGCGGGGCCTGAGCCTGATCAGCTTTGGCGAGCAGGCGCACCTCGAGGCCGCGGTCGACCCGACGCTCGTCACCTACCGGTGACCGCTGGTTACCACCCGGTAGCGTCCGCTACGGTGGCGCACATGTCTCAGCACGCCCTCGTCATCGGCGCCGGGCCGGGCGGCCTGGCCGTTGCTGCTGCCCTGCGTGCCCGCGGGGTCGACGCGATCGTGGTCGACAAGGCCGACAGCGTCGCGTCCGCCTGGCGCGGGCACTATGACCGGCTGCGACTGCACACGACCCGGCGTCTGTCCTCGCTGCCGGGCCTGCCGATCGCGCGGCGCTATGGGCGCTGGGTGCGGCGCGACGACGTCATCCGCTATCTCGAGAGCTATACCGCCCACCACAGGCTCGATGTGCGCTTCCACACGGAGATCGCCGAGCTCCGCCGCGTCGGCACGATGTGGGTGGCCACGACCACCGACGGGCGCACCTTCACCGCCCCCACGGTGGTCGTCGCGACCGGCTACAACCACACGCCGGTGGAGCCGGACTGGCCCGGCGCGGAGACCTTCGCGGGTGAGCTCGTCCACACGCGCAACTACCGCAACGGGCGGCGGTTCGCAGGCAAGCGCGTGCTCGTCGTGGGCACCGGCAACACCGGGTGCGAGATCGCGACCGACCTCGCCGACTGCGGCGCCGCCACCACCTGGCTCGCCGTCCGCACGCCCCCGCACATCCTCCAGCGCACGCAGTACGGCTGGCCGGTCCAGGCCACGGGCATCCTCGTGCGCCGCCTCCCGCCGCGCGCGGTCGACGCCGCCGCCCGTCTCACCTCGCGGGTCGAGTGCCCCGACCTGACCGAGTTCGGTATGCCGCGGCCCGAGTCCGGTCTCTACTCGCGCCTCCTCGCGGGATCGGTGCCGGTGCAGGACGTCGGCATCATCGACGCGATCCAGGGCCGGCGCGTCCTGCCCGTCGCGCCGATCGAGCGCATCGACGGAGCGGATGTCGTCCTCGCCGACGGCACCGTCATCCAGCCGGACGCCATCGTCACCGCCACCGGCTATCGCCAGGGACTGGAGGGGCTGGTCGGCGGGCTCGGTGTCCTCGACGAACGCGGCCTGCCGGTCGTCCACGGCGGCAAGACGAGCAAGGACGCCCCCGGGCTCTACTTCACCGGCTTCACCAACCCGATCTCCGGCATGTTCCGCGAGCTGCGCATCGACGCCGAGAAGATCGCGCGGGCCGTCGCTGCCCGCAAGGACTGAGGGCTCCCGCACCGCTGGAGACGGACACGCGGTTGGGCCGGCAAACGCAGGGCAACGCGTGACGTGGCGGTCTGTCACCCCGTGACAGGCGCGCGACTGACCAGATAGCCGATGGGCTTGCAGCGGCCGTTGTTCGACTTCTCGGCAGAGCAGGCCGTGATGGCGACGAGCAGGGGCATCTCGGCCCGGATGGCGAACACGTCTCCGGGCCGGGTGGGTGGTGGGTCGATGTGGAGCTCACCCTCGCGGTCGGTCCACACGTCCATAAAGACGTTGAGGGTCGTGCCCACTGTGTCCGGCCCGAGCCCGTAGGGCGCGACAACACCGACGATGTTGGCGAAGCAACTGGGGTGAGGGGCGCCGCCCAGTTGGGGATACAGGATGTCGAAGGTCTCCTGGCTGCATGGCGTCAGAGTCATGTCGTGGACGCCGACGCTGTCCTCGACGACGGTGGCCATGACCCTGCTCCGGTTGCTGTAGAGCAGGTCCCCAACCGAGATGTAGAGGGAGTTGGCGTAGTCGATAGTCCTGCCGCTGCTGAAGGTCTCTGCGCTGTCAGGACGGGCGTAGAGGAAGAGGTCGCTGACCTGTTCCCCCTCGGGGTCGACGATGGTCAGGACCTCTCCGGGGGCGAGTTCGACGGCCACCCCCGTCTGGGCGGGGATCGTCCGAAAGCCCTCGGCTGCGAGTGTGGCCGGGTCGCGCCGGGGGGTCAACGCGGCAGTGCTCCGGGGCGTCGGGCCCCTGTGGTCGTCGGTCATGTCTCACCCTCTCATGTGTGTTGTGACCTGCGGTGATGTGCCTACGCTCGGGTGATGGGCGCCGATCGTGACATCGCCGAGCTCCTGGAGCGGATGGTCCTCGCAGACGACTACCCGTGTCTGGGGGCCAAGTCGGTTTTCCGGCGCGGCCGCGCGGTCGTTCGCGAGTTCGGTGCCATGGACGACCCAGCCACCGGACCCGCGCTGGCAAGTGCACTCACGGAGTTCGGCGAGGAGTTCGCCCAGCAGGAGGAGTTCGCCTCCTTTGTGGCGACCTTCTCCGACGAGGACGTCGACAGTGAGATCGACTACGAGCGGACCGTCTGGGCGATGCTCCAGCAGATCCATGAGGCGGACTGCGAGCCATGGGACCCGGCGGTGTCCAATGACCCCCTGAACCCTCACTTCGGCTTCTCCGTCGGGGGTCATGCCTTCTTCGTGGTCGGCATGCATCCGCGGGCCTCCCGAGTGGCGCGCCGCACCCCTGTGCCGGTGGCTGTCTTCAACCTGCACGCCCAGTTCACGCGGCTGCGGGAGAGCGGACGGTTCGAGAGGATGCGCGACACCATCCGCCGGCGCGATGCCGAGCTCCAGGGCGGGACGAACCCGAATCTCGCCGACCATGGCAGCGTGACCGAGGCCCGCCAGTACTCCGGCCGCGCAGTGGAGCCCGGCTGGATCCCGCCTTTTGAGCCCCACGAGGGGGACGGGAGGGAATCCCCCTGCGTGTAGCGCCGGGTCGGGGCCTTGGGACTTCAGCCCGGAGTCCTTGTCCCCAGTCCGCGGCGGCCCAGTCTGCGGACGCGCTCAGTGTCGACGAGTCCGGCTGCAGGGCGTCGGGGACTAGGGGATCGGGTGAGTCCTGACGTCCGTGCGGCGCTGGGTGAGGTCAGCGAGGACGGCCTCAGCTGTGCGGCGCCCGGACGCGAGGGAGCCCTGTAGTGAGGCGGTGTCCCGGTGGTCCCCGCAGACATAGAGGCCGTCACCGAGTGAGACCGCCCTGCGTGGGTTGAGGGGGGCGGGCTGTGCCGGCAGGGCGTGCGGGATGCGGTTGTGGGCCAGGACCTGCCACCGTGAGGTGTCGGTCTCCCAGATCCGGGCGAGATGCGCCCGCACGTGCTGCTCCGGGGCGTCGCCGTCGGGTCGTTGGAGGAGCGTGGTGGCCTGGATCAGGTGCTGGCCGGGTGGGGCATAGGTGGGAGCCGCGTTGCTGACAACGGCTGTGTTCCAGACCGGTCCGGGGGGTGCGTGCGTGCCCCGGCCGTCGACGGTGAGGAATGCGTCGTGGGCAGGTGGGGCGTCGCTGCTGAACCACCAGGTGGTCAGACCGTGCATGTGTGGGGCGGGCAGGCCCGCGAGCGCCGAGGCGGCGTTGGCGTCGGTGGCTACAATGGCGGTCCGGGCGTTCAGTCGATGCCCGTCATCGGTCTCTGCGGTCCACCCGCTCTGCTGTCGCGTGAGGCTTCGCACGGGGGTGGAGGTGTGGACACCGGTCAGGCCTTGTGCGAGCTGACCCGGTATGGCCTGCATCCCCTGGGCCGGAAGGCCTGGGGTGCCGAGGATGAAGGAGCGGACCAGCATGCGCGTGAGATTCGCCGATGTGGAGCCGTCCTGCTCGACCACGACTCCTGCGAGGAAGCGGTCGAGGACATGTCTGATGTGCCCGTGGGCGCCGAGGCGGTCCAGCTGCCGCGAGCGGGTGGTGTCGGCGGCGGTCAGTGAACGCTGAGGGGAGATCATGGCGGGGGCCAGCCATCGGGCGAGCGCGACGAGATCGCGTGGCGAGATGAGTCCGCTGGCCAGGGTCGCCGGCAGGTAGCGGGGTGCGCAGCGGGGGTCGGCGAGGGTTCGCAGGCCGGTGGCGGTGAGCACCCGGACGCCGGCCGCGAACGGCCGCATCTGGAGGGCGGCGAGGTCGAGGTCGCGGCGCACGGCGGGATAGGAGGGGTTGAGGACCTGGAATCCGTGATCGCAGAGGAATCCGTCGATCTGGGCGGTCCTGACCCGACCGCCTACATCGGCTGCGGCTTCGAGGACGGTGACGCTCAGGCCGGCGTCCTGGAGGGCTCGGGCACAACGGAGGCCGGCGACGCCGGCGCCGATCACGATGACGTCGCTGGTCTGTGTGGCGGTGGTCATGGGCGCCTCTCTCCGGTCTGCTTGAGTCTGGGGCAAACGCCCCGCGGGCCTCGGTTGGGTGCGTCAGTTGAGGGCTAGGTGGGTGACGATGAGCAGTTGGGTCACCAGGAAGCCGGTCGCGTAGTTGAGGGCGAGGAAGCGCCTCCATCCGCGGTTTGTCTCGGTGGCTGTGGCGTCGGTGGTGCGCCAGTAGCGGCCCGTCAGGATGGCGTAAGGGAGTGGGAGGACGCTGGCGAGCGGTGCCGGCCACGTGCCGAGGAGTAGGACCGCGCCGCTGACGAGGTATCCGAGGGTGCTGGCCCGCACGACGGTCCGCGCCCCGAGCGCTGTGGCCACCGAGCCGATGCCCGCCGCACGATCTGCCTCGATGTCCTGCACGGCCCCGAAGGCGTGCGAGGCCACGCCCCAGACGAAGAACGCGGCGAGGACGGCCCAGGTCCGGCCCGTGACATGGGGTTGGCCGAGGAGGGTGCCGTAGATGGCCGGTCCGACGAAGTGGGTGCTGGAGGTCAGCGAGTCCAGCACTGGTCGCTCCTTGAAGCGCAGGTGGGGCAGGGTGTCGACGACGGGTGAAACCTATGCAGGAAACGACGGGCGAAAACTGAGCAGCCCGGAGGAACCTGTCAGGGGTGATCACTGTGGAGGATTGGGCCGAGATCCGTCGGCTGCACCGTGCTGAGGGCCTCTCGAAGGCCGCCATCGCCCGCCATCTGGGCATCTCCCGCAACACCGTCGCCGCCGCGCTCAAGTCCGACCGGCCACCCCAGTACCACCGCCCACCCACCGGGTCCTTGGTCGACCCGTTCGAGACACAGATTCGTCAGCTCTTGGCGCAGTACCCGACGATGCCGGCGACGGTGATCGCCGAACGCATCGGTTGGCGCCACTCCATGACGATCCTCAAGGACCGCATCCGCATCCTGCGGCCGTACTTCCAGCCACCGGACCCCGCCGACCGGATCACCTACCAGCCCGGCGAACTCGCCCAGTGCGACCTGTGGTTCCCCGCCACACCGATCCCCGTCGGGCATGGCACCGAACGGATCCTGCCGGTGCTGACCATGACCTGCGGCTACTCCCGCCACACCAGCGCGGTGATGATCTGTTCCCGCAAGGCCGGCGACATCCTGACCGGCATGTGGCACATCCTTACCCAGTGGGGGCGCGTCCCGCGAACGCTGGTGTGGGATCGGGAAGCCGCGATCGGCGGCACCGGCAAACCCTCGGCCGAGGCCGCCGCGTTCACCGGCACCCTCGGCGTCCGCCTCCACCTCGCCCCGCCCCGCGACCCCGAGTTCAAGGGCCTGGTCGAACGACGCAACGGCTACCTCGAAACGTCCTTCCTGCCCGGCCGGGTCTTCACCAGCCCCGCCGACTTCAACACCAAGGTCACTGACTGGCTGGCCACCCACGCCAACCAGCGCCGCATCCGCGCCCTGGGCGCCAGCCCCGCCGAGCGCTGGAACACCGACCGGGCCGCGATGCTCGACCTGCCACCCTTGCCGCCTGTCGTTGGCCTGCACCACCGGGTCCGGCTCGCCCGGGACTACTACATCCGCCTCGACGGCAACGACTACTCCGCAGACCCGCGCGCGATCGGCCGGTTCGTGACCGCGACCACCACCGGCGATCAGGTCCGCATCCTGTGTGACGACGCCCTGGTCGGGCTCCACACCCGCTGCTGGGCGACGGGCCAGACGATCACCGACCCCGTCCATCAGCGCATCGCCCACGACCTGCGCCACGCCTACAACCGGCGCACCCGCCACTCCCCGGCCACCCGCGCCCACGACGACGGACACGTCGTCGCGATCCGCGCCCTGCCCGACTACGACGCCCTGTTCGGCGTCGACTTCCACACCCCCCAAGGAGCCTCATGACCACCAAGACCACCGCCCCGAACACCCAGCCCACCACCACGGGCTTCACAGCGTCTACCAGTCAGGACGGGGAACGGATCGCCTCCCAGCTCGCCTTCCTCACCCGCGTACTCAAGATGCCCACCATCGCCAAGACCTGGTCCGAGATCGCCGACCAGGCCCGCGACCTGGGCTGGTCCCACGAGCAATACCTCGCCGCCGTCCTCGAACGCCAAGCCGCCGACCGGGAAGCCGCCGGCACCATGATGCGGATCCGCACCGCCCACTTCCCAGCCATGAAGACCCTCGAGGACTTCAGCTACGACCACCTCCCATCCCTGCGCCGCGACCTGCTCGCCCACCTCGCCACCTCCACCTACGTGTCGAAGGCCGAGAACGTGGTCCTGCTCGGGCCGCCCGGCATCGGCAAGACCCACCTCGCGATCGGTCTGGGGATCAAGGCCGCGCAAAACGGTCACAGCGTCCTGTTCGACACCGCCAGCGCCTGGATCAGCCGGCTCCAGACCGCGCACCAGGCAGGGCAACTCGACGCCGAACTCAAGAAGATCAAGCGCTACCGCCTGGTCATCGTCGACGAGGTCGGCTACCTGCCCTTCGACGCCGACGCAGCCAACCTGTTCTTCCAACTCGTCGCATCCCGCTACGAACAAGGCTCCATCATCGTCACCAGCAACCTTCCCTTCGGCCGCTGGGGCGAAACCTTCTCCGACGACGTCATCGCCGCCGCCATGATCGACCGCCTCGTCCACCATGCCGAAGTCCTCGCCCTGTCAGGCGAGTCCTACCGCACCCGCGCCCGCCGAGAACTCCTCACCAAAGACCGCAACAACTAGGGGCAGAGAAGGAAGATGCGTGGCTGGGGGGGCACCCCACCTCGCGCCATGGCTCACCCATTAACACGTCAGCTGCCGCTGTACTATTCAGCACATGCTGACGATTGCTTCGCGTCTTGACGCCCTGAACCGCATCGGACGGGCCCTGGCTGACCCCACCAGAGCGCGCATCCTGTTGAGCCTGCTGGATGCGCCCTCGTATCCCGCCGAACTCGCCCAGAGTCTGGACCTGACCCGGTCGAACGTGTCGAACCATCTGGCCTGCCTGCGCGACTGCGGCATTGTCGTGACCGAGATGCAGGGGCGCAAGGTCCGCTACGACATCGCCGATCATCACCTGCGCGACGCTCTCACTTCGCTGGTCGAGGTGACACTGGCCGTGAACGACGCCGCGCCCTGTCTCGATCCGGCCTGCAGCGATAGCGCCTGTCAGGAGGTCCGCTGATGTTGGCCACCATGATCCAGGCCGTCGGCCTGTTCGTCGCGACCAACATCGACGACGTCATCGTGTTGTCGCTGTTCTTCGCTCGTGGCGCTGGCCGCGCAGGAACCACGCGACGCATCGTCGTGGGTCAGTACCTGGGATTCCTGGGCATCCTTGGCGCGGCTCTCCTGGCCACTTGGGGCGCGAGCCTGGCCCTGCCGGAATCCGCCATCCCCTACTTCGGTCTGATCCCCCTGCTCTTGGGGCTTCGCGCCGCATGGGAGGCATGGCAGGGCGAGGACGATGACGAGCTCGATGACCGCAAGAAGGTCGCGCCGTTGACCGTCGCGGCTGTGACCTTCGCCAATGGCGGGGACAACATCGGTGTCTACGTCCCCGTCTTCCTCAGTGTCAGTCCAGCCAGCATCCTGACCTACTGCGCAGTCTTCCTGCTGTTCGTCGCAGTCCTCGTGGCCATTGCGAAGTTCGTGGCCACCCGGCCGGGCATCGACGAGGCCCTCGAGAAGTCCGAACACATCCTGTTCCCACTCGTCCTGATCATCTTGGGCGTCGTGATCCTTGTCCAAGGAGGCGCTTTTGGCCTGTGATCTCAGTCGGACGGCGCCCGGATGACTGTGACAGGTTGATCTGGCCCCATCGTGACGGCCTGATCTGGCCCCACTGGCGACTCGCCGGGGTGGTTGTGACGGTTTGATCTGGCCCCACCCCAGCCTTGCTCACATCAGAGCACTCGAGGGATCGGGGTTGGGATGGGATCACGTGTGGAGTTGTTCGCTGCGATACGTCGGGACGCGCGGGTCGAGGAGATCTCGATCCGCGAACTGGCCCGCCGTCACGGGGTGCACCGGCGCACCGTAAGGCACGCGCTGGCATCAGCGGAGCCGGCACCACGGAAGGCACCGACACGGTCGGCACCGCGGTTGGACCCGTTCAAGGACGCCATCGACGGCATGCTCCGCGCGGATCTGGACGCGCCGAGGAAGCAACGGCATACCGCGACCCGGATCCTCGCTCGCCTCGTCGACGAGCAGGCCGCGACCGGTCTGTCGTACTCGACCGTGCGGGACTACGTGCGGGTCCGGCGGGCACAGATCGACCTCGAGGGCGGACGCCGCCTTGAGGCGTTCATCGCCCAACACCACGGCCCGGGTGAGGAGGCCGAGGTCGACTTCGGTGAGGTCTGGGTCGTCTTGGGCGGGGTGAGGACCAAGTGCTACATGTTCGTCCTGTGGCTCTCCCCACTCCGGGAAGGCGATCCACCGTGTGTACCCCACCCAGGCGCAGGAAGCGTTCCTCCAAGGGCATATTGAGGCGTTCGACGCGATCGGCGGGATCCCCACGAAGCACATCAAGTACGACAACCTCACCTCCGCAGTCACGGCCGTCATCCACGGACCGGGCCGTGCCCGCAACGAGAACGACCGGTGGGTGCTGTTCCGGTCGCACTACGGCTTTGACGCGTTCTACTGCCAGTCCGGCATCGAGGGCGCCCATGAGAAGGGCGGCGTCGAGGGCGCGGTCGGGTGGTTCCGCCGCAACCACCTGGTCCCCATGCCTGAGGTCGATTCGCTTGACCAGCTGAACGAGCAGATCAAGGCGTGGGAGGCCGCCGACGAGGACCGGCGGATCAGTGGTCGCCTGAACACGATCGGGCACGACTTCACCGCCGAACAACCCCTGCTCAGGCCGCTGCCGATGGAGGTGTTCGAACCGGGACTGGTGCTGAACCCTCGCGTGGACCGGTCCTCGATGATCAGTGTGCGGATGGTGAAGTACTCCGTCCCGGCGCACCTGATCGGTCGCCGCGTGCGCGTCAGCCTGCGCGCGACCGAGGTGGTCGTGTTCGAGGGCCGCACCGTGGTGGCTATGCACCCACGGGTCGTGGCCCGGGGCACCAGCCGGGTCGTCCTGGATCACTACCTAGAGGTGTTGCGGTTCAAGCCCGGCGCCCTTCCCGGATCTACTGCTCTGGCGCAAGCCCGCGCTGCAGGGGTGTTCACCTCGGCGCATGAGGCGTTCTGGGCGGCCAGCCGGAAGGTCAACGGCGACGCTGACGGCACGCGTGAGCTCGTCGACGTCCTGCTGCTCCACCGCTCCCTCACAGCCGAGCAGGTCACCGCCGGGATCGCCGCCGCCCTGACCGTGGGCGCGGTGTCCGCGGACGTCGTCGCGGTCGAAGCCCGCCGACACACCCCCGACACCACCACGGCGACGGGTGGGGCCAGCTCTGACCGTCATCACGTTGCTCGAGGCGATACGCGCGAGCAACGCGTTGTCAGTCTGACCCAACGCCGCCTGACCGACCCTGCCGCAGTGATCGCCGGTCTCCCACCCCTGATGTGAAAGCGAGCACCAGCTGATGAGCCCGACACCGGTGGCCACCCCGGTCAGTCCAACGTTGCGCCGCCGGCGTGGGATGACCGAAGAGGCCGCGATCGCCGCGGTCGACCAGGCCTGCCGCCGACTTCGGTTACCCACGATCCGGGCCCTGGTCGACGAGGCCCTGTCGGTGGCGAAGAAGGAGCAGCTGACCTACCAAGGCTTCCTGGCCGAGCTGCTGCTGGCCGAGGTCGACGACCGGGACCGACGCTCGTCGGTGCGCCGGGTCAAGGCGGCCGGGTTCCCGCGGGACAAGTGGCTCGGGGACTTCGACTTCGACGCCAACACCGCGATCAACCCCGCGACCGTGCACGAACTCGGCAAGGGCGACTGGATCCGCCGAGGCGACCCGCTGTGCCTGATCGGGGACTCCGGCACCGGCAAGTCCCACTTGCTCATCGCCCTGGGGACGGCGGCCGCCGAGCAGGGGTACCGGGTTCGGTACACACTGGCCACCAAGCTCGTGAACGAGCTCGTCGAAGCCGTCGACGACAAACAGCTCGCCAAGACCATCGCCCGCTATGGCCGGGTCGACCTGCTCATGATCGACGAGCTCGGCTACATGGAACTCGACCGCCGCGGCGCCGAACTTCTCTTCCAGGTCCTCACCGAACGCGAAGAGAAGAACTCCATCGCGATCGCCTCGAACCAGTCGTTCTCCGGGTGGACCGACACCTTCACCGACCCCCGCCTGTGCGCCGCGATCGTGGACCGGCTCACCTACAACGGCACCATCATCGAAACCGGCACCCACTCCTACCGGCTCGCCCACGCCCGGGCCAACGTTGTCGTATGACCGTGCGGCTCTATGGGCGGGCATCGCTCGATGCTTCTCCTCGCGGACTTGACCCAGGCGGCTCATTCCCTATTATCTGATCATGCGCTCAGATGACATGGTTGTTGGGTTGGATGGCTGTTCGGTCCACTGCGTTCACCCGGAGAAGGTCCAGCTCGTGCTGGATGCCACGCTCCCGGCAGATGAGCTAGCGCGGGCGGCGAGCATGTTCAAGCTCCTCGGCGACCCGACCCGGGCGCGGTTGCTGTTCGCGCTTCTCGAGGCCGGTGAGCTGTGCGTGTGCGACCTGGCCGCCGCGACCGGTGTGCAGGAGGTGACGGTGTCGCAGTCGTTGCGGATGCTGCGCGCCTCCGCGGTGGTGACCGGTCGCCGGCAGGGCAGGTTGGTGTTCTACCGGCTCGCGGACGCCCACGTGCGGATGCTGCTGGACCTGACCAGGGAGCACATCGCCCACGACCAAGCAGCCGGCATCGCGTCAGCCCAGGCGATCCGGTGAGCGACGGACACGGCCACGGAAGCGCGGGCGGGGCGCATCGGTGGCGGCTGCGGTTGGCGTTCATCCTCGTCGCCGGCTACTTCGTCGTCGAGCTGGTGGCAGGTCTGCTGTCAGGGTCATTGGCGCTGCTCTCCGATGCCGGGCACATGGCCGCCGACGTGGTCGCGCTCGGTGCGGCGTTGGTGGCCACCCGGATCGCCTCTCGCCCGGACAGCACCGGTCGTCGCACGTTCGGGTCCTACCGTGCCGAGGTGTTCGCCTCCGGCCTGGCTGTCCTGTTGATGCTCGGGGTCTCGGTCTACATCGCGGTGGAGGCCATCGGGCGCATCGGCGCCACGGCGGAGATCGCCTCGGGGCCGATGCTGATCGTCGGCGGCATCGGCCTGGTGGTCAACATCATCGCCCTGCTGCTGTTGCGCGGCGGGGCCCGCGACAGCCTGAACGTCAAGGGCGCCTACCTCGAGGTCGTCGCCGACACCGTCGGCTCTGTTGGCGTCATCGTCGCCGGGGTCATGGTGGCCGCGACCGGAAACGCGTGGTGGGACACCGGCATCGCCTTGGCCATCGCCATCTTCGTCGCCGTCCGCGCGATCATCCTGGGCCGGGAGGTCCTCACGGTCCTGGGGCAGCACGCGCCCGCGGACATGGCACCGGACGACGTCGAAGCCGCCTTGGCAGCCGTCCCGGGTGTGAGCAACGTGCATGACCTGCACGTGTGGACCCTCACCTCGGGGATGAACGTGGCCACCGCCCACCTGATGACCAGTGAGGGCGCGGACGCGCACGCCGTCCTGGACAGCGCCCGAACGGTCATGCTCACCAGCTTCGGCGTCGAGCACGCCACCCTCCAGGTCGAACCCAACACCCACACCGGATGCAAGGAGGTCACCTGGTGACCACATGGACCGCCCTGACCACCCCCGAACGGCGCGCGACCCTGATGCGCCGCGCCCAGCTGCTCGCCGCTGCCTCCGTTGCCTACAACACCGTCGAGGCCGTCATCGCGATCACCGCCGGGAATATCGCCGGCTCCTCCGCGCTGGTCGGGTTCGGCCTGGACTCCCTGGTCGAGGTGTCCTCCGGGCTGGTGATCCTGTGGCAGTTCCGCCACCGCCTGCCAGAGAGCCGGGAACGCGCGGCGCAGCGCCTCATCGCCATCTCGTTCTTCGCCCTGGCCGCCTACCTCACCGTCGAGGCCGGGCACGCCCTGATCACCGGCGCCCGCCCTGACTCCAGCCCCGTCGGGATCGGCCTGGCCCTCGCCTCCCTGGCGGTGATGCCCTTCCTCAGCGTGTGGCAGCGCCGCACCGGTCGCGAGCTTGGCTCGGCCGCTGTCGAGGGCGACGGCACCCAGACCCTGCTGTGCACCTACCTGTCCGCGGTGCTGCTGGTCGGCCTGGTGCTCAACGCCACCCTCGGCTGGTTCTGGGCCGACCCGCTCGCTGCCCTGGTCATCGCGGCCGTCGCGGCCCGCGAGGGCTGGCAGAACTGGCAGGGTGACGACTGCTGCGCCCCGGCGGCGCTCTCTGCCCTGGGGGCCGGTGCTGACACCGACACCACGACCTCAGCCTCGCAATGCGCCGCGGATGACTGCTGCACCACCTCGACGAGCGGCGTCGACCAGGCAGCGGACCGACAGGCGGCACCCACCCCCGTGACCCTCGCCCGGCGCGAGGACCACTCGTGAGCCGCCGCATGCCAGCCCAGATCCGTGCGGCGTTCGACGCCGAGCTGCGCCACGCCCGCACGGCCACCACGAGCGGGCAACGGTGGGCGGCGCTGGAACGGGCGCACATCCTGTCCCAACCCTGGGCCTGGCCGCACACCCGCGCCCACGCGGTCATGTTCGCTCTGGCGTGGAGCGAGCACGACCGCCGCGAAGCCGCCGGGCAGGTCCTGCGGCTGCTAGTCGCCGCACCCGGATCCGCGCTCGGGCGCTACCCCGAGGGCAACACCGGCCGCGCCACCGTCCCGCTGACCCAGCCGATGCCCGTCCCGCAAGATCTCGCCGAACTCCTCACCCACCGCTGACGCGGCTTCCTCCCACCCCGGGGAACCTGACCGGGCCCCCGACCCGTTCGCCCCACGAGCCCCCTGCCCTTCCTGACTTACCTGGAGCTGACCCCTGTGACACCCGTGAAACGCAACGCCCTCGTCTCCGCCGCCGTCGTCGCCCTGCTCGTGGCCTTCATCGCTGGAGCCCTGGCACTGTCACCCAAGAAGGCCGACCCCGCCGACGCCGCCGGTGCGGCCACCGGAGCCGGGGCGGGGACGGGCAAGCTGGTGCGCGACGACAGCCACCGGCTCGGAGCCGCAGGGACGGGCAAGGTGACGCTGGTCGAGTTCCTCGACTTCGAGTGCGAGTCCTGCCGTGCGGCCTACCCCGTCGTGGAGGAGCTGCGCACCACGTACGCCGGCAAGGTCGACTTCGTCGTGCGCTACTTCCCGATCCCCAGCCACGCCAACGCAGTCAACTCCGCTCTGGCTGTTGAGGCCGCTGCCCAGCAGGGCAAGTTCGAGGACATGTACAAGCGCATGTACGACACGCAGGAGACGTGGGGTGAGCAGCAGGACTCCAAGGCGTCCCTGTTCCGCGGGTTCGCCCAAGAACTCGGTTTGGACATGGCCGCCTACGACAAGGCCGTCGCCGCCAAGGCCACCCAGGAGCGGGTGGAACGGGACCGGCAGGACGGCCTCGACCTCGGCGTGGAAGGCACCCCCACGTTCTTCCTCAACGGCAAGAAGCTGCAGCCGTCCTCGGTCCAGGACTTCCGCGACCAGATCGACGCCGCCCTCAATGGCTGAACCGGCACCAGGCCGAGCAGACGCACCAGCAACGACCCAGCAGGACCGAATCGTGGGTCGGGGCACGGCTTGGGTCCTGACGCTCGCCAGCGTGGTCGGCTTGGTCGCCGCGTTCGTCCTGCTCCTCGAGAAGATCGCCCTGCTCACGGACCCGGCCTACGTGCCCTCCTGCAGCATCAACCCGGTGCTGTCCTGCGGGTCGGTCATGAACACCGACCAGGCCGCCGCGTTCGGGTTCCCCAACCCCATCCTCGGCGTCGCCGGGTTCACGGCCCTGCTGACCATCGGCGTGGTCCTGCTCACCCGGGCGGCACTGCCGGGATGGTTCTGGTGGGGCATCCAGGCCGGCACCACCCTCGGGGTCGTGTTCGTGCACTGGCTGATCCTCCAGAGCCTGTACCGCATCGGCGCCCTGTGCCCCTACTGCATGATCGTCTGGGTCGCGGCCATCACCGCGTTCGTCACGACCACCGCCCAGAACGTCAGAACCGGTCGGATTCCGTTCCCGGCGCGCCTTCGGCAGGTCGCGTCCTACAGTCCCAGCGTGATCACGGTATGGCTCGTGGTCATCGCCGCACTCATCGCTGTCCGGTTCTGGGACTACTGGGTGACGCTCGGCAGCTGAACGCTGCTCGCGGCCTTGGTCGCGATCCGACCGCCATGGTCGCCAGATGCCTCAGATCGGCACCTGGAAGCCCGACACGAGCTCGGCCTGGAGCCATCGGGTGAGGTCTTCCCAGACACCGGTGGGTAGCAGCACGCCCACGACGACGAGCAGCCCGCCCCCGACGAACTGGACGAGGCGATGGCGGTCGCGCACCCAACCCGACACGCGTGCGAAGCGTTCGATCCCGGCCGCCGCGAGGATGAACGGCACCCCCAGTCCGAGGGCGTGACAAGCCATCACGCCCGTACCACCACCGGCCGGGGCCAGATCAAGCCGTCACCATGGGGCCACTTCGAGTTGACATAGCCACCCGGACCTGCTCAGTTTTCAGGCGTCGATTCCTGCTCACTTTTCGGCCGTCGTTGACACAGGGAGTAGGCCAGCACGGCCGCCAACGTGACGGTGAGCGCGGCATTCGCGCGGGCATCTCCGTGGGACAGCAGCCAGATCGTGAACGGGACAGGGAGAAGCAGACTCAGCCACAGCAAAGCGGGCAGATGGGACTGGGCCAGCAGAGCGCCCTCGACTCCTCCCTTGCGCGGGTTGAGGACGTCGGACGCATGGTCGAAGACGTCGTTCACCCCGTACATCAGCAGGTTGTATGGGATGAGGAAGAACAGCGTGCCGACCACAAGGCGTGTGTCGACGGTCCCGGTCGCGAGCCAATAGGCCGCGGCAAAGGGGTATGCCGTGTTGACCCAGCTGAGCGGGCGTGAGGCCATCGCGGCGTCGCGCAGGGACAGTGTGCTCGACGTGCTCACCGCTCGTCGCCCCCGAACAGCTGCCACACCGCAGGCAGGAGGATGACCGCTGCGAGCGGATAGGCGTAGTCCTCGATAGGGGCCCGACCGATCAGGATCCCCGTCCGATGCTCGGTGCCGTAGTCGAACAGGCCTGCGGCGATCATCAGGTTGTCGAAGACGGTGGTGAGCGCGAAGAGGACCACGAGGGCGATCAGATAGGGACGCCACTCGACCGGTCTGCCGCGCAGCCTGCGGGCCTGCAGCGCCACGCTGACCGCGATGGTCACGAAGACAAGGTTGACGATCGTGAAGGTCACTGGCGGTCTCCGCCCCGTCGGGCTGCTGCGCGCCAGGCGACCATCGTGGAGTGGCAGAGCAGGAGGAGGAAGAAGATCTCCTCGACGGGGAAGTCAGGGCCGATCAGCCATCCGGTCATGAAGTCGGTCTGCCCGCGGAAGAACAGGCCCGCCGCGATCCCAACCGCGTCCCACGCGGCGAAGAACGCGACCCCTGCGGTCAGGACGGCCAGGGCTGGGCGAGGCGCGTGAAAGACGAAGAGCCTCCAGCGATGATCGATGAGGGTGACCCCTGTCAGGGAGGCCAGCAGCGCGAGCAGATAGGCGAAGTTGATCAGTTCCATGGCAGGCCTTCCTGTGGGAGGCGCCGGCCATTGGAGAGGCGGTGTACCCACCTCCGCCCGGGGCTCAGTGTCGACCAGTTGACCCGGCAGGTCATCAGTGCGCGGCTCACCCGACTGGTCAGTGCGGCGCGGCTGCTCACGATGCGGGCCTCGGCGGTCATCGGCAGTTCGGGGCAGTGTCGGATCGTGGCGTGGGGGCCGAGCTGGAAGGAGAGGCCGAGGTCGTCATGGACGCGCGGGTCGTGGCGGTGGACGCTGGTTCGTGCGCCTTCCCAGGTGCTGTTGCGCATGGCCATGTTCGTCCCCCAGAGGGGGGTGTTGGCCATTGCCAGGCCCATTCCCACCCTCAGGCCCAGCTGGTATGCCGTGGACGCGACTCGCCCCGCTGGCCCGGGCAGGTCGTGGAAGTGGGCCGGCCCGGTGATCGCATCGAGGGCGGGGTCCGCCTCGAAGTGGGCTGCCACACGCTCGAGCCAGTCGGCGCCCGGCCGGCTGTCGGCGTCGCAGCGCGCGATGATCTGGCCAGCGGCTGCGTCGTAGCCCGTGGCGGATGCGGCCGAGACCCCCGGCGCGGGCTCGTGCAGGACGAAGATCGGGAATGGTCGTGTCTGGGCCGGCAGCCGGAGGGTGGGCTGCGGCGCGTTGTCGACGACGATGACCTCGAGAGGGGCGAGCGTCTGCGCATCCAGTCGCGCCAGGCATCCCATCAGTGCGTCCTCGTCGTTGAGGACGGGGATGACGACGCTGATGGTGGGCGTCATGTCCGGGCCCGCTGTCCGGGGGCGGTGGCCTGATGCAGCGTGGCGAGGAGAGGCCCGGCGAGAGTCCCCGCCACGAGATCGGAGAGTGTGTCGGTATATCCGACGTGGATGTCGGCAGAGACGTACTGGTGGCCCGCCCACTCGCCTAGCTCCCACAGGAGGCTGAGGAGAGCGGCCAGCCCGGTCAGCTCGAGCGTGCGCGAGGCGAGCCGGGGTGAGGCGGGGGGCTGGCGCATCGATGCATCCAGGACGTGCAGGGCGATGACTGTGCCGATGGTGTGAGCAGGCAGGTCCAGCCAGGACACTCGCTGATAGGTGCCGGTCACGGCGAGCCAGGCCACGGTGAGCATCCCGACCTGAGCCAGAGCGTCCAGCGCCGGCGAGGGGTCGGTCAACCTCAGTGCCATGACACCGCCGGCCACGAGGAACAGGCAGGCACCGGAGGCCGGTCCGGCGTAGGCCCACGCGGCGGGGACACTGAGGAAGGCGATTGCGCGGATCGTGTCGGTGGCCCACCAACTGCGCTGGTCTCGCGGCGCAGGCTCGTTGGGGTTCATGCCCGGCTCGCAGGCTGGGTGGCCGCGGCGGGCAACAGGCGGGTACTGGCGCTCGGCCAGGCGCCCGGGCGTTCGCCCAGCGAGGCCAGACTGTCCACCTGGTCGGCACACCAGGGCGAGACCTCAAGGGAGCCGTTGCCCACATCCGTGAGGAAGTCTGCCCATGGCATCCACCACGCCTTCTCGACCTCGTCCTCGTTGGGCCGTGGGTCGAGGGTGCGGGCGCGGGCGGCGAAGACCGGGCACAGCTCGTTCTCGACCAGCCCGTTCATCTCGGCACGGTAGCGATAGTCGGGTAGCAGCAACCGCACCTGGTCGATCTCCAGACCGAGCTCATGGAGAGCCCGCTGGCGGACGGCGTCCTCAAGCTGCTCGCCGGGCCGGGGGTGGCCGCAGACGCTGTTGGTCACCACCCCGGGGAAACTCGGCTTGGAGTGCGCGCGCTGGGTCACCAGCAGGCGGTCGTGGTCGTCGAACACATAACAGGAGAAGGCCAGATGCAGAGGCGTGCACCCGTGGTGGACGCTGGACTTGGGTGCGGCACCGGCTGCGGTCCCGTCGTCGTTGACCAGGATGATGTCGTGGTCGTCCGGCCAGTCGTGTTGGACGTGAAGGGCAGCCCGGTCACGGCTGACATGTGCCATGGGGTCTGGGGAGAGGACCATCCGGGCGGCAGTAGTGGCCTTGGCGTGGGTGGGGACCCGGGCGCGGCGGCTGAAGACGTCGTAGTCATTGGTCTCGATGCGCTCGAGGATGCGTGCGTAGAGGACCCGGGCGGTGGCAACGCAGCGGCGCGAGCCTGCGGGCAGCAGGGGTATGCCGTCGTCGGCCTCCCGGTAGAGGCGACGGTTGCGCTCGATCTGGAAGGCCATCATCTGCCGCCAGCCTGCTGACACGGTGCGATCGGCAGGGTCGACCCCGAACCGGCGCAGGTCCTCCTGGGGCAGGTAGACCCGGCCCCGCCCGAGGTCCTCTCCGACGTCGCGCAGGAAGTTTGTGAGCTGGAAGGCCAGACCCAGGGCTCGGGCGGGGCCTGTCGCCTCGGCGGTGGGGCGTAGGACGGGCAGCATCATCTCGCCGATGACCGCTGCGCTGCCGTCCATATAGTCGGTGAGGTCTTGCCAGGTCTCATAGGTGGCGCAGGACAGGTCCGAGCGCATGGCGGCGATGACGTTGATGAAGGTGTCCATCTCGGCGGCGTACAGCTGTTCCAGCCAGCGCAGCATTCTGTCGAAGCCCCGCGCGTTGCGTGGGCCGAAGGTGTCCGCTATCCGCTGCCGGAGTCGGTCCATGTCAGCGTCGACGTCCAGGGTTGACCCGTCCGCGTAGACCGCCCGGTAGGACGGGTCGAGCCGTTTCATGGTGATGAACGCATCCCCATCCAGCCCCAGAGCATGGATGGGGGCATGCAGCAGTTCCGGCATCGTCATGACCACGGGGCCGGTGTCGAAGACGAACCCGTCCCTCCGGATGCGACCCGCCCGACCGCCCACCTCGGGCTGGCGTTCGAGGACCGTCACTTCGTGTCCGTCCGCCGTCAGATAGCAGGCCGCCGACAGCCCTGCCAGCCCTGCGCCGATCACCACAACCCTCACGGTTGCAGCGCCTTCCCTGGGACTATCCCTCGAATGCGCCGGTCCACGGCCGCTCACCCCTGACTAAATATTTGGAACATCGTACTAGTTGTTTCGATCTTCGAAAGATATCTTTTGGGGTGTGGCACTGGCATGCCGTAACGCAGGTCGCCGGACAACCGGTTGGATGGCCACCCGGCCTGAACCAGCCGCTCGGATTGCGTCTGGCTAACTCCCTTGTGAGTGCCCCGGCAGGAGCGCGGCTACTGCCATTGAGAGCCCGTGCAGTTCTCGGCGGTAGAGCGGCGTGCTCCAACCGAGGTGGCGATCAGGTTGGCTCCCGCTGTGGGGGCGCGGGGACCGATCCATGGATGCCGCTCATCGCAGTGGCGAGTCGCTCCAGTGCCTGGCTGACCAACTCGACTTCCTGGTCGCTGTAACCGGCAAGGGCCTGGGCGATCGCGTCGTTCATGGGGGTGAACATGTGTGCGCTGGTGGCGTCGGCGGTGCTGGTGATGTCGACCATCACCCGGCGTCCATCGACGGTGGACCGGCCACGCTCGCAGTGGCCGAGCATCTCCAGCCGGTCGAGCAGGGCAGTCACGGCCGCGGGCGACAGTCCGACGGCACGCCCGAGAGAGCCGGCGGTGACTTCGTGACCCTCGTTGCCCTCTTGTTTGAGCACGCCGATGGCGTGCACGTCAGCTGTGCTCATCCCGGTCTCCCGGGCGACCTCCGAGATGTAGCGGTTGGAGGCGAGGTTGAGTCGGCGAAGGGAGTCCTGGACGTGACGGATGCTGCGTCTGCGCCTTGCCGATCCCTTTGTCACCCGCGGAACTTTACCCTTTCGAGTCTGGAGACATCGTGGGCTTTCCATCTGTCCCAACGGGCCCGCCAAAGACGGGCCCTCCAGGGGTCCCTTCGGGTGGGGCCGCGCCGTCCGCGCCCTGTCTACCGTGGAAACCGGCTCTTCACCGATGAGTGTGGGGTGAGCACGGCGCGCCGAGGGCCAGGTTGAGGCTGGGGAAGGGTCGAGGTCCCCGAGGATCAGAGGACTTCTACCTCTTCTGAAATCGAGGACCTCGACGATGAGTGAGCCTACGTCGTGTTGCCGTGCTCTGGGCGGCTACTGCGAGCGTTGTGACGTGTTGGTCGGGTTGGACGGGCTGCACGTGATCGGGGTTGACCGCGACGACGGCGGCGCCCTCGTGGTCACGGTGGAGTCCGAGCCAACGGTCATGGGCTGCCCGACCTGCGGGGTCGTCGCGCACGGCCACGGCCGGGTCGCGGTCGCGTTGGTCGACGCCCCGGCGATGGGCCGACCGGTGCGGATCATCTGGCGTAAGCGGCGGTGGGTCTGCCCCGAACCTGGGTGCCCGGTGGCGACGTTCGTGGAGCAGGACGAGCGCATCGCCGCGCCGCGCTCGTCGCTGACGACCCGGGCGTGCCGGTGGGCGATCGAGCAGATCCGCCGCGAGCACGCCTCGGTGAACGGGATCCGCCGCCAGCTCGGCACCGGGTGGCGCACGGTGTGGGAGTCGATCAAGCCGCTGCTGCAGGCGATGGCCGCCGACCCGGCCCGCTTCGAGGGCGTGGCCATCCTCGGGGTTGATGAGCACGTGTGGCACCACGTGTCGACCAAGCCGATCGAGGACGGCGGGCGCGGCCCGAAGGAGCTGACCGGGATGGTCGACCTGACCCGAGATGCGCACGGCCGCACCAAGGCTCGCCTGTTGGACCTGGTCCCAGGCCGCTCCGGGCAGGCCTACAAGTCGTGGCTCACCGACCGCGGCCAGACCTTCCGCGACGGGGTCCAGATCGCCACCCTGGACCCGTTCCGCGGGTACAAGAACGCCATCGATGACCAGCTCGACGACGCCCGCGCCGTCCTGGACGCCTTCCACGTCGTCAAACTCGCCACCGGTGTCGTCGACGAGGTCCGCCGCCGGGTCCAGCAGGACATCCACGGCCACCGCGGCCGCAAGGACGACCCGCTGTACCGGATCCGCAACATCCTGCGCGCCGGCGAAGAACATCTCACCGACCGGCAACGAGCGCGGCTGGACACGGCGTGGGCCGCCGACGAGCGGCACGTCGAAGTAGAGCTCGCCTGGCGCTGCGCCCAGCAGGTCCGCTCCGCCTACCACCAGGACAGCCACGCCGCCGGACGGGTCATCGCGGAGAAGATCCTCGCCTCGTTCACCTCGTGCCCGATCCCCGAGGTCGCCCGCCTGGGCCGCACCCTGAAGCAGTGGCGCACCGAGTTCCTCGGCTACTTCGACACCGACGGCGCCAGCAACGGCGGCACCGAAGCCATCAACGGCCTCATCGAACTCCACCGACGCGTCGCCCGCGGCTTCCGAAACAGAGACAACTACCGCCTCCGAATGCTCCTCATAGGCGGCGGACTCGACCCCTCACCCCACACTCATCGGTGAAGAGCCTGGAAACCCGACAGGCCAGGAGGCCCCGCATGGAGAACGCACCCGAGGTAGCACGCACGACGACGGCGACACCTGAGCAGGTGTGGGCGGTGCTCGCCGACGGGTGGACCTATGGGGCCTGGGTCGTTGGCGCGTCCCGCGTCCGTGCCGTCGACGCGACGTGGCCGGCGCCGGGTGCCTCTCTGCACCACTCGGTCGGGACATGGCCGGCGGTGCTGGATGACTCCACCACCGTTGAGGAGGCCGAGACGGGCCGGCGGCTGGTGCTCTCGGCACGGACCCGGCCGGCAGCAGTGCAGACAGTCGAGCTGGTGCTGGAGCCGACGGCAGACGGCACAGTCGTCCACATGAGCGAGGACGTCACCTCTGGGCCGGCCCGACTGGTGCCGGCAATCGTGAGGCAGACCGCATTGGTGGTGCGCAACCGCGAGGCGCTGCACAGGCTCTGCCTGCTCGCCGAGCGAGCGAGCTCGCCCGACCGCCCGCAGGCCTGACGCGGCAGCCTGATGGAGAGCGTCGACGCGGTTGTCATCGGGGCGGGTCATCACGGTCTGGTCGCCGCGGCCGTGCTCGCAGACGCGGGCTGGGATGTGCTCGTCCTCGAGAGCGCGGACATGGTCGGTGGGGCGGTCTCCTCGATCCGGCACGGCGAGTGGGTCATGGATCGGCACAGCTCCTGCCACCCATTGGCGATGGCCTCGCCCGTGCTGGCGTCACTAGAACTGGAGTCCCACGGGCTTCGTTGGTCCCACGCACCCAGAGCGCTTGCCCAGGTGGGCGCAGCCGATGACCCGGGCGTGGCCCTCGACCCCGACCCTCAGGTCACTGCGGCCGGACTGGACGCCGCGCACGCCGGCGACGGGGAGGCGTGGCTGGGCCTCGTGCAGGAATGGACGCGGGTGCGAGAGCCCCTCTTGGCCGCCCTGCTGACCCGGTGGCCGCCGGTGCGCGACGTGGGGCGTCTCCTCTCGCGCGTCGGGCCGCGCGGCGCCCCAGATCTTGCGCGGCGAGCCCTGCTGCCAATCACCCAGCTGGGGCGAGAGACCTTCGGCGGCTCCGCCGGACGAGATCTGTTGGCCGGCAACGCCGTTCACGCAGACATCCCCCCTGACTCGGCCGGCAGTGGCCTCTTCGGCTGGCTCATGGCGATGCTCGCCCAGGATGTGGGTTTCCCCTCCCCGCATGGCGGCACGAGCCACCTCGCGCAGGCGCTGTCACGGCGTGCGATATCGGCCGGTGCGCGGATTGAGACGGGGCAGCGAGTCCAGCGGATCGCCGTGAGCTCTGGCCGGGCCGTGGGGGTAGAAACCCAAGGGGGGCGGCGGGTCCGGGCCCGCAGGGCGGTCATCGCCGACACCAGCGCGCCTGCACTGTATGGCGATCTGGTGCCAGATGACGCCGTGCCCGCGGGCCTGCGCCGGCGCATGGCCAGGTTCGAGTGGGACCTGCCGACGGTGAAACTCAACTACCGACTCTCCGCCCCGGTCCCGTGGACCTCCCCCGCGGCGCACGGGGCGGGAGTTGTGCACGCGGGGCATGGCCTGCCCGGCCTGGTCCGCTGGTCGGGTGACCTTGAGTCCGGGCGTATGCCGTCACGGCCGTTCGCGTTGATCGGCCAGATGACCACCATCGACCGCACGCGCTCACCGGAGGGCACGGAGGCGATGTGGCTGTACACCCACCTTCCCCGTGGCGTCCATGACGACCGTTCCGCCACGGTGCTGGCCGAGCGGGCCGAGGACCTGCTCGAGTCGCTCGCGCCCGGCTTCCGGGACCTGGTCATCGACCGACGGGACCAGACCCCGCGGATTCTGTCCGAGCAGGACGAGAACCTCGGCCAGGGCGCAGTCGGTGGTGGGACACAACAGCTGTTCCAGCAAGCGGTCTTCCGCCCGGTCCTGGGGCTGGGCGGCCCGCGCACCCACATCGACGGCCTGTACTTGGGGAGTGCAGCGACCCATCCCGGCGGAGGAGTGCACGGCGGCTGCGGCAATCTCGCCGCCCGGGCGGCCCTGCGCGACAGCCGATGGTGGGGAAGGCCCGCGGCGCGCACTTCGCTTGCTGCGCTGCACCACCTCTACAGCCGCTGAACGCTTCCTTCAGCCCTCGCGGTCGTGGCCGCGTGCCTAGTCTCGCGGGGATCCGGTGACCCGCTTGGGCGAGGGGTTGAATCCGTGCTCGATGGCCCAGAGCACGGCCTGCGACCGGGACGCCACGCCCATCCTGCGGTAGGCCGAGCGGATATACGACTTCACGGTGTTGATGGAGAGGTACATCTGCCGCGCGATGGCCTCGTTGCTCATGCCCCGGGCGATGAGAGCCAGTACGTCGGCCTCTCGTTCGGTCAGACCCTCCTTCCGACCTGGCCAGTCGCCTCCGGACGTCGGATCGTCCTGCTGGCTCCGACGCACCCGGCTAACCACTCGGTCGCCGGCGTGGACCCGCTCGATCGCACCGACCAGCTGCTCAGCCGACAGGCCCTTGTAGAGATATCCGTGGACGCCCTGGGCCAGCGCATCCTGGATGAGATCCTCGTCCAGGTGCCAGGTGTAGATCGCGACCCTGCCTACCTTTGGGTTCCCGAGTGCCTCCCGGACCGCCTGGTGGTCGACCGGCTGCTGCGCGAAAGTGTCGAGGAGGACCAGGTCCACCTCCTGCGCCACCGGTGTCTGGCAGTCCAGTTCCACGACCGTTACCCGGTCACCGTGGTCCTCCAGCATCCGGGCGACGCCACGCACGACCAGCTCGAAATCGTTGGCCACCGCGAGAGTGACCGGTCGGCCTGCCGCCTCAGGAGAACCCATCCCACAAGCGTATCCCTCCGTGCCCCTCATAGGGACGTCGTGTCGCGACTCAGGCGGCCCGAGGGGACAGCATCGCGGCATACCACTCCAGATAGGCCTCGACCATCCCGGTGTGGGAGCAGGACTCCTCCGCCCTGGATCTGCAGGCGCCTCGGCTGCGGCTCTCGGCAAGTGGGATCGCCGCGGCCAGACGGGCCGACAGGTCGTCGTCGATGAGTTCGCCATCGCCGCCCACGCTGACCAAGACCCCAGCTGACTCGTCCACAACCTCTCGGAGCCCGCCGCGGTCCAGGGCCACCACTGGCGTCCCGCAGGCAAGTGACTCGGCGGCAACCAGGCCATAGGGCTCGTCCCACACGGGTGTCACCAGGGTGGCCGCGCTGGTCCCCACGAGACGTGCGAGGGCCGGCTGGTCGAGATGGCCCAGATAGACGAGGTCCTCGTTGAGCAGCGGGCGGACACGCTCGTCGAAGTAGCGTTGATTGCTGATGGGGCCGACCAGGTGGAGCCGGCGGCGCGCGCGCCTGGCGGCCTCACAGGCGAGGTGCGGCGCCTTCTCCGGCACAAGCCGGCCGGTCCACACCAGGTCGGGCCCTCCAGGCCCGGGGGTCCAGACGCTCGTGTCGACCCCGTTGGGCACCACGCCTACCTGGGCCACATGGGCCCAGGTGCGGGCCGTGAAACGGCTGACGGCGACGTAGCGCGCACGGGGGTCCTGTTGGATGGCCAGGGCCGACTCCAGCCATGGCGTGGGTGGGGTGTGCAAGGTCGTGAGCATGGGGGCCGGTGCGACGGCGGACATCGCGACCGGCAGGTGGTGCAGGCTGTGGTTGTGGACGATGTCCACGCCGCGCTGATCGCGCAGCCAGAGCATCGCCTGGAGATAGGCGTGGTGCTGGCGCAGCCACCCTTCCTGCACCATCGAGGGATCGAGCCGGGCAGCCTCACTGAGTGAGAGGGGTTGCACGGGAAGGGGACTCGCGTCCAGCGCGGGGTCGCTCCCCTCGCCGGCGAAGAGGGTGACCCGGACTCCACGCTGCCGCAGGCCTTGGACCAGGGTCGCTGTCAGCGACTCCAGTCCGCCGGCGAACGGCTCGACCAGTGGATGGTTTGCGGCGGCGATCACGACGACGTGCATGGTGACCTCCGGTCAGCCAGCAGCGCGGCATACAGCCCCTCGTGCGCGCGGGCGATCCGATCACGCTCGGCCAACCGCTCCTCCGCACCCAGCCGTGGCCCAGGCCGGGAGTGTGCGCTCTCCAAGGCTGTGATCAGTGAATCCGCTTGGAACTCAGACTCATTCATCACAAAGGAGAGGCACTTGCGCTGATCGCGATAGAAGCCGCAGGTCGGCGCGGCCACCCACGTGCCCAGGTCGGTGCACGCCTCGAGCCATCCCGAGTGGGAGCCGAAGCGATAGGGGAGGACGGACACATCCAGACTCTGCAGGTAGCCATTGAGGGCGTCGTCGTCGAAATAGTCGTGCACGTGCAGCTCGATCTCCCCGGACTCCTCCCACGCCCGCAGCGCCACAGCCGTCGCCTCGTGGTGGTTGCTCATGCCCGGGGTCATGACGTCGGTGTGTGCGTCCACCCGCAGACGCAGACCCGGCAGCCTGTCCCGCGCGCCGAGGATGGCCTCGATCACGGGGAGCGGGTCGAGATTGGCGCGCAGGCTCTTGCAGTGCACGCCGACGACGAAGCCCTCATGCTCCGAACGCGGCCGCACCAGCCAAGACTCGTCCGTGATGTGGGGGTGGGGCAGCACTACCGCCTCGACCCCCCAGCGCTCGCGAAGTTCCTGGGCCGCCAGCGAGGTGAGGGTGATGACCCGGCTTGCGTGATGCAGGAGCACATCAAGCTGGGCGTCGTGCAGACCCGGCTCGAAGTGGTGGGGGTTGCGCAGATCATGGGCTGTCACGACCAGCGGTTTGCCGTGTCGGTGCAGAGCCTGGGCCCACCTCTCGAGGTCCTCGGGGTCGAGGGCGTCGAAGCCGAAGTGGACATGCATGAGGTCGAAGTCGTCGGCGTGCTCCTCGACCCAGGCTGTCTCGAGCATGGCCGGCGGCCACCACACCGAGGAGTCGGTCTGGGTAGCAGTCCGCGGTCGGGGATCCGGCAGGCGCTCGGCCAGGTCGCCCCCACCAGGACGGGAGAGGTGACGGACATAGACATGACCCGACGGCACCGACGCGACACGGATCGGACAAGACTCCATAGACATGTCCGCTCCCTCCGCTCGGCGCCGACACACATGACGGTGCCGGCCAGGCCGCGAGGTGGGGCCCTGCTCGCGACGTTACGCGCGGTCGTGGCGCGTCCAGCACACCCTCACGGGTCTGTTTGCGCAGGTCAGAGGCCTCAGCGGGGGGAGTGGAGCTGTGCACCCCTGGGGGTGCGGAACTGTCTCAGCCCTAGGCCGTGACCTCAGGTCAGGCCGTGCACCTGCGCGAGCGCGGCGGCATACCGGCCATAGACCTCGGCGCCCCGCTCGATCTCTGTGGGGGCGATCTCGGCAGCGGTGGCGACCTCCCACTGAGGTGGCCCGTCACCCCCGGCGAGGAGCCATGCGGCCTGGCGGGCGGCGCCGAGGGCGACATACTCGCCAGGGGCGGGGACGACGACCGGTGCGCCGAAGAGCATGGGGGCGATCTGCTGGACGGCGCGTGACGCAGCAGCGCCTCCGATCAGCCCGATCGTGTCGACGGGGACGCCGAGCGAGACGAGTCCGCGGACGCCGGCCACGAGATTGCAGAGCATGCCCTCGACGGCGGCCCGGGCGAGGTTCTCGGGCGTCATGTTGGCGCGGGTCAGCCCGAGCAGAGTGCCGGTCGCGTCGGGGAGGGTCGGTGTGCGCTCGCCGTCGAGATAGGGCAGGAGCGTCAGGCCGCCGGCGCCCGGCTCCGCCGCGAGCGCGAGGCGCTCCAGCTCGGCGAAGTCGACGCCGAGCATGGCGGCGGCCCAACGCCAGCGCCGTCGCGCGCGTTCGTCGCATGTGCACGGGACCTCCCTGTTTCGCGTCATTGCGAATCGCTCAAATGAGCGCAATGCTTGCACGAATGAGTAATGAGGTCCGTGCGTTCGCTGTCAACCGGAGGGCGCTGAGCGGTAGCCTCCGACGGGGGAGCGGCCTGGATGCGCGGCAAGGAGGACGGTGTGGGAGCGATCGGGGGACCGGCTGAGCTCGTGCTCGCCAGCGCTGTCGCGCGGCGGCACTATCTGCTCGACCAGTCCAAGTCGAGATCGCCGAGGCTCTCGGCATCAGCCGCTTCAAGGTGGCCCGGCTGCTCGACGCGGCCCGGGCCGATGGTCTGGTGCGCATCGAGATCGTGCCCGTCGGGCGAATCGATGCGGAGTTGTCCGCCGTTGTGCGCGAACGGTATTCGCTCGACGAGGCGGTCGTTGTGGACACGGAGGGCCTCGATGTCCACGACGCGCGCCAGGAGCTGGGCAAGGTCGCCGGCGACCTGCTGACCGAGACGCTCAAGCCGGGCCAGACCCTCGGACTGCCCTGGTCGCGTGGCGTCTACGCGATGTCCACTTCACTCATGGCGCTGCCCCAGGTCGACGTCGTGCAGCTGACCGGGGCGATGCAGAATGCCGAGCTCGACAGCAGCGCCGTCGACATCGTCAGGCGCGTGGCCCGGGTGAGCGGCGGCACGGCATACCTCTTTTTTGCGCCGTTCGTCCTCGAGGACGCCGCGGCCGCCGAGATGGTCCGGCGCCAGCCGCCGGTGGCCCAGGCGCGTGCCAAGACCAAGCAGGTCGATGTCGCCCTGGTGGGCGTCGGCGCGTGGGAGAAGGGTGGCTCGACGCTGTATGCCGCGGCCACGCCAGCCGAGCGACGTGAGGCCACCTCACTGGGCGCGGTAGGCGAGATGTCGGGGGTCTTCTATGACGCCGACGGCGCCGTGGTCAGGCCCGGCCTGGTCGAGCGCCTCGTGACCCTGAGCGGCGAGGAGCTGGCCGGGATCCCCACCGTCATCGGCATCGCGTCCGGCGCCGACCGCGCCAGGACGGTGCTGGCCGCCCTGCGAGGGGGGTTGCTCCGCGGGCTGGTCTGCGACGCGGCCCTGGCACGCGCCCTGCTCGACCACGACGACCGCCGGGCCTAGCAACGAAGCGGCCCCCGACCCGCGGACGGGTCGGGGGCCTCCCCCTGTGCGAGAGCGGGTCAGGACTTGCGCTGCTCGTTGACCGCCTGGGCGGAGCCCTTGGCGGAGTCCTTGACGTCCTGTGCGGCGCCCTGGCCCTCGGCCTTGACGTTGTCGACGCTGGCGGCGGCGCTGTCCTTGAGGGACTGCACCGCGTCCTGGGCCGGTGCCTTGACGTTCTCGACGGCGTCCTGCGCCACCGACTTGGCCTCCTCGACCAGCGGCTCGGCCTTGTCCTTGGCCTGCTGGGCGAGCTCGCGCTCCTTCTCGGAGGCGGGCAGCATCGAGCCGACCAGCCACCCGGCGCCGAGGGCGATCAGGCCCGCGGCGAGCGGGTTGCCCTGCGCCTTGCGCTTGGCCTGCTGCGGTGCGCCCGCGACGGCCTCCTTGGCGGTGTCGGCGGCGTCGCTGACCCGCTGGCCGGCCGCAGAAGCCTTGTCTCCCAGCGCATCTCCGGCGTCGCTCAGCCGCTGGCCTGCCGACGGGGAGTCGTCGACGCCGGTGTAGCTGGTGTAGGCGCGGTCGTAGGTGTCGTCGCTGCCCATGATCTTCTCCTTGAGGTTGCGGCCGGCCGCGGTGGCCTTGTCGGTGACCTTCTCGGCCTGCCGGCGGGCGACATTGCCGGGGGAGGCGGCCTCGCCGAGGGCGTTGACGTCCTGGCTGAGGTTGGCGCGGGTGCGCTCGATCTCGCGACGGATCTCGTCGGGGTCGTTGCTCATCGGGGTCGTGTCATTGCTCATCGGATGTCCTCATTTCCCTTGAGCGCATCGGGGACCTGCTTGGCGGTCTCCACCGTGCGCGGAATGCCGTTGACGTTCTTCATGGCGCTCTTGCCTGCGGCGGCGAGGATCGCCGCGATGATCCCCCACAGCAGGCCGACCACGAGGGCGGCATAGCCGTGGTTGTTGAGCAGGTGACCCAGTCCCCACCACAGGGCGAGGGACAGGAACAGCAGCATCATGTGGGCGGCCACGCCGGCGCCGGAGAGCATCCCCGCGCCCTTGCCGGCCTCCTTGGCCGACTGCTGCACCTCCGCCTTGGCGAGCGCCACCTCCTGACGCATCAGCGTCGAGATGTCGCGGCTGATGTCGGCGACCAGGCCGCCGATCGAGTCGGGCTCGCCGCGCTCGTAGGTGTCGTGGGCCCCCTCGACGGGGACGGCCGGTCGGACGTCGCTGCCCGAGGAGGTATGCCGCGTGGCCGGCCCCTCGGGGACGTGTGCGCCGCCGCTCACGACTGCCGCCCGATCGGGCCCTCGCCCTCGATGGGCTGCGGGCCGCTGCCGGTGAGGCGCTCGCCGACGACCTCGGTGTCATCCGGGTGGCCGGTGGGCGAGTAGTCCTGGCCCGTGCTGACCTGCCCAACCGAGCCGGGGCCGGTCGCGGCCGGGTGGATCGCGCCGGGGGCCGCGGGTGCGGTCGGGGCGACATAGGCCGGGGCGCTCACGGGCGCCATGCCGGGCTGGCTGCTGACGGGGGAGCCGGCGAAGCGCGCGGCCTGGGGCTCGTCGTCGCGCAGTCCGCGGGTCATGCGGCCGCCGATGAGACCGAGCACGGCGGCTCCGGCGAGGAACGCGCCGGGACGGCGGCGGGCAAAGGAGCGGACGTCCTCGAGCAGGTCCTCGGGGTCGCGGCCGTCGATGCGGCCGGCAAAGGCCTGGAGCTGGTCGGACGCCTGGCCGGCGAGGCCGGTGGCGATGCCGGACTGGCCCGAGCCCTGCGCCATCTCGCGCAGCTCGTCGGCGATGCTGCGCAGGCTCTCGGCGATGCGCTGGGTCTGGTCGCCGGCCTGCGTGGAGACCTCGCCGCGCACGGTGTGCAGCAGGTCGCGGGCCTGGTTCTTGGCCTCGCTGGCGACCTGGCCGGCCTCGTTCTGCGCGGCGCCGACGACCTGCTGGGCGCTCTGCTTGGCGTCCTGGGCGACTCCGCTCGCCTCCGCGGCGGCGGCGTCCTTGGTCGAGGTCGACTCCTGGTTCTGGTCAAAGGGTCGATCAGACATGCTCTTTTCCTTCCCTCAGTTGGCTGGTGCAGCCCTCAGCCAGTGGTTCAGAGGTCGGCTGAGGCGCACCCCTGTCCTCGACGCTAAGCGGGCTCCAGCGCGCAAAACACCCCCTTTGGGGCGGGATCTGCCAGGGAAGGAGATCTGCATTTCCGCAGATAGGAGGCCTGCGGCGGCCACTTTGGGGCCGGTTGGCGACCTCAGCCGAGGCGGGTCAGCGAGCCGTCGGAGTTGATCCGATAGCGCACGGTCTCCGATGCCGTGGACGTCGGCAGGGCAGTCGCCGTCGAGGTGGTCGAGACGGTCATCGCCGACGTCGTCGAGACCGGCGACGTGCCGACCGCGACGACGCCCGACGACACCGCCGCGGCGGGGACGGCGCTCGCGCCGACGAGGGCGATGGCGGCCGAGGTCATGACCGCTCCGGCGACCCGACGGGTCCGGCTCGCGGTGGGACGGATGGGCGACTGGGTGCTGGTCTTCGTGGTCATGACTCAACTGTCGGGTCGGTCCCTATGCACTTCCTGTGAGCCTCTTGTGCCACCCACATGAGCATCCTCGCGGCGCGTTTTCGCCCAGTTGGGCGAAAGCGCGCCCGGTCGTGCGTGGTCGCGTTTGTGCCCAGTTGGGCGAAAGCGCGCCCGGTCGTGCGAGGTCGCGTTTGCGCCCAGTCGGGCGAAAGCGCGCCCGGCCGTGCGTGGGGGCGATCTTGCCCAGTTGGGCGAAAACGCCCGGGCCGGAAACCGGCAGGGCTATCAGAACTGACACCGAGCGCGTCCGCTGAGGGAGGCAGCGGGGCGTTTGTGCCCACTTGGGCTAAAACGCCCGGGGGACAAAACAGGAGGTATGCCGCGGGGGCGGCTCCGCGGCATACCCGCCCCTGCGGAGGTGCTGGGCCCGGCAAACCGTGCCTAGGGTGGAGCGCATGCGTGGGAGAGAGCGGGTGCTGGCCATCGTCCAGGCGGGGGGCCAGGGCGGCCGGATGGACGTGCTCACGCGGGAGCGGGCCAAGCCGGCTCTGCCGTTCGCGGGCACCTACCGGCTGATCGACTTCGCCCTGTCGTGCCTGACCAACTCGGGGGTCGCGGATGTCTGGGTGTCCGTGCAGTACCAGGCGTCCTCGCTCGACCCGCACCTCTCCGGCGGCCGGCCGTGGGACCTCGACCGCACGGTCGGCGGCTATCGGCGGGTGGTGCCCGAGGAGGGCGGCGGCGGCCAGTCGCAGACGGGCTTCTCCACAGGCAACGCCGACGACCTGCACCTCATCCGCGACCAGATCGAGCGCTTCGGCCCGACGATCGTCGCGGTGCTGAGCGCCGACCACGTCTTCGCCTGCGACCTGCTCGACGTCGTCGAGGCCTATCGGGCCCGCGACGCCGAGTGCGCGGTCGTCACCGCCGAGGTCGGGGTGCGCGAGGCGGCCCACAAGGCCGCCATCGTCACCGACGCGACCGGGCTGGTGACGAGCATCGAGTACAAGGCCGACCGGCCCAGCACCGGCACGATCGCCACCGAGATCACGCTCTATGACCCCGAGGTCCTGCTGGGCACCCTCGACCAGATGCGCCGCGAGGCGGGCGCCGAGGGTCGGCTCGAGGACGACGGGCTCGGTGACTTCGACGAGCTGCTCTCGCGCATCGTGGCCCGCAAGCGCACGATCGCCGTCCCGATCGAGGGCTACTGGCGCGACGTGGGCCGCCCCGCGGCATACCTCGGTGCGCACCGCGACCTCCTCGCGGGGCGGATCGACGTCTTCGAGCGGCCCTACGGCCGGGTGCGCGGGGCTGGTGCCTATCTGCCGCCGCCGCTCATCCACGCAGAGGCCGACGTGCACGGGTCGATGGTCAGCGCGGGGGCAGACGTGCGCGGGACGGTCGTGCGCAGCGTCATCGGCCCGGGCGCGCGCATCGCCGCCGGGGCGGTGGTCGAGGACAGCGTGCTGCTGCACGGGGTCGTGGTCGAGGCCGGCGCCACCGTGCGCACCGCCATCGTCGACGAGCGCACGGTCATCGGCCGCGATGCCGTCATCGGCGCGCAGTCCACCCGGCGCACCCCGCGCGACGAGGACGTCGTGCTCGTCGGCCGCGAGACCCGGGTCCGGCGCGGACGGACCCTCGAGCGAGGCGCCCGCGTCGAGCCCGGCAGTACCGTGTGACAGCGGCGACCCGGCACGCACTCATCCCCACCGCCCTCGGCGAGCTCCTGTGCGTCGCCGAGGGCGACGCGGTCACCGGCATCTACTTCCCGCAGCACTGGTATCCGCCCGAGGAGTCCGCGATCGGCCCACGGGTTGAGGCTGGCGGTGACCCCGTGATCGACCGGCTCGGCGAGCAGCTCCGGGAGTACCTCGCGGGCGAGCGGCAGACCTTCGACGTGACCGTGCGGACCAGCGGTGACGCCTTCTCCGAGCGGGTCTGGGCGCTGCTCCGCCAGATCCCCTATGGCGGGCGCACGACCTATGGCGCGCTTGCGGAGCGGCTCGGCAACCCGCGGCTGGCCCAGCGGGTCGGCCAGGCAGTGGGCCACAACCCCGTCAGCATCGTCATCCCCTGCCACCGGGTCGTCGGCGCCGACGGCTCGCTCACCGGTTTTGCCGGCGGTGTCGACCGCAAGCGGGCACTGCTCGCGCTGGAGGAGCCGCCAGAGGCTGCCGCCGAGCGCCTCTTCTAAGCGGGGTCTGCCCGCACGGGTTGTCTATCGTGACGGTATGCCCGAGACCCGGCCTGCGCTCAGCACCCCGCGTCTCGTCCTCGCGATCCTGGCGCTGGTTCTCGGGCTGGCCTGTGCCGCAGCGGCGCTCGCATCGCTGAAGATCTTTGCCGACCCCCTCCACGACGCCGTGCTCGGTGCGATCGCGCCGGCGACAGTCCTCGGCGGCATCCTGCTCGGGGCGTATGCCGCGCTGTCCCTCCGCGGCCCGGCGCGACTCCCGGGCGCGCTGGTGGCGCTGCTCGCGGCATACCCGCTCGCACTCCAGGCGCCCTCGCTGGTGCCGCACGGTCGCAGCGAGCCAGAGGTACGGGTGATGGCCTTCAACACGTGGTTCGGGCTGGGCGACCTGGGCGTGGCGGCGCGTGAGGCGGCCGCGCGCGATGTCGACGTGGTCGCGCTGCTGGAGTGTGCCGGCAGGTGCGTGCACGACGCGCGGCGGCTCTTCCGGCCGGGCGGCTATTCCCAGGTCGGGGTCTCGGGGGGTGCCGGCAACTCCAAGGTACACGGGACCGTCCTGCTCGCGCGGGACGGCGTCGACGTGACCGCCCATCAGGTGCCGGAGCCACGTAAGGGGCGGATCGGCTACGGGGCGTCGCAGGCGCGCGTCGTCAAGGGGGAGACCAGCTTCCGGCTCGTCACGCTGCACTTCACCAACCCGCTGACGACACCCCCACAGTGGGCGCTCGACCAGGGCCGGGCCGCGGAGATCGCGCTCGCCGACGAGCCTGTCCTGATGGTGGGCGACCTCAACACCACACCGTGGCACGCGCGCTATCGGTGGCTGCTCGACGAGGGACGGGTGCACAGCTGCGAGAGCGACCTCGGCACCGGCCTCCAGGGCACGTGGGGGCTGGCCTCCGTTCCCTGGCTGCTCCAGGTCGACCATGCCCTCGTCAGGGGCCTGACCTGCGCAGATCAGCAGCACATCTCGATCCCAGGTAGTGACCATCGAGCCGTCGTCACGGGGGTCTCTGCGGGTTACCGTTGACGAGTGCACGATCTGCCCCCTGCCCTGAGACGTGCCATCGACCTCCTGTCCGGCGATGGCGCCCAGTCCGACCTGGTCGCTGAGACCCGTCGGCTCATCGACCACTACCAGTCCGACCAGTTCAGCACCCAGGGGCGGCCGCTCCTGGAGGACGCCGGGACGGTCGCGGCATACGTCGCCTATCGGATGCCCGCGACCTATGCCGCGGTGCGGACCGCCCTCGGCCACGGCGAGGCCGCGATCGAGAACTGGTCTCCCACAACACATCTCGACCTCGGTGGCGGCACCGGCGCGGCGGTGTGGGCGGTCCACGACCTCTGGCCGGAGTGCACGAGCGCGGTGCTCGAGCAGGCCGGGCCCGCGATGGAGATCGGGCGCAAGCTCGTCGCCGACAACGAGCACCTGGCGACCACCACCTGGGAGGAGGCCGACCTGGTCGGCACCCAGGGCCTGCCCACGGCCGATCTGGTGACGCTGTCCTATGTGCTCGGTGAGATCTCCGAGGAGGAGCGCGACGGCGTCGTTGCGGCAATGGCCGCCGCCGGGCAGACCGTCGTGATTGTCGAGCCCGGCAGCAAGGCCGCCCACCAGCGCCTCGACCGGGCCCGCCACATCCTCGCCCAGGCCGGCCTGCGCACCGCCGCGCCGTGCCCGCACCAGGGCGAGTGCCCGCTGCTGGGCCCCGGCGACTGGTGCCACTTCGGCGCGCGGGTCAACCGCTCGTCGCTGCACCGCAGGGCCAAGGGCGCCAAGCAGCCCTACGAGGACGAGAAGTTCTCCTATCTCGTCGCCACCCGGCTGCCCGTCATCGGCGCCCAGGGCCGCGTCGTGCGCCGCCCCGCCGACCAGAAGGGCCGCGTCACCCTCGACATCTGCCAGTCCGTCGGCACGGTCGAGCCGCTGACGATCTGCAAGCGCGACGGCGCGGCATACAAGGCCGCCCGCAAGGCGCAGTGGGGTGACGCCTGGCCGCCCGAGGGTCTCGCGCCCGACGAGGTCACGGACGGCGAGGGCATGCCGCCCGGTGGCGGTGGTGCTCCGCGCATGCCCGAGATCCCCGCCGGCTGACCCTTCTCGGCTGCCGACCGACCCGCCTGCCGCCGACCGAACCCCCCTGCCCAACAGTCGACTGGCCAAGACACGCCGTCCGCGCCTTGCGGGAGACGGCGTGTCTCGGCCAGTCGACTTGGAGAGGGCCTAGGGGTCAGCGCTTACCGGCCCGCCAGGCGGCGTCCTGCCGGGCCTGCCAGACCGCGTCGGCGCGGTCGACGCTGGCGCGATCGTTGACGTTGACGCCGGCCTTGGCAGCGGCGGCGCGGGCGGCCGGGCTGTGCAGGTCGGGCGCGCGGAACTCCTTGGGCGTGATCGAGGAGTCGGCCGCGGCATACGTCCGCTGGTCGGCCGCGAGCTTGTCGGTGGACGCCTCGGCGAGCGCGAGCGTGGTGGCGGTGACCGTCGTCGTCGCGCCGGTGAGCGCCGGGCTCACGGTCGGGGTGTAGCCGCCGGAGTGGCCGGCGATGTTGGGGTGGTAGGACTCGCTGATCGGGCTGGACAGGCCGTTGATCCACTCGGGGCTGTCGCAGACGGCGTGCCCGACGAAGGCCGGCGCCGGGTTGGAGAACCCGAAGCCTGCGCTCGCGGCGGCCGACGCGGTCACGCTGTTGAGCAGGTCGGCGGTGCTGTTGAGCCGGGCCTCCTCGGTCGGGGAGAACCAGGTCATCGCGTTGCAGTCCTCGCCGTTGAAGATGCGCGGATATCCCACGACCGCGACCTTGGCCTGCGGGGCGCGTGCCTTGATGTCGGCATAGAGGCTGCGCAGGGCGGTCGGGAGAGTGCCGTTGATATAGGCCTGGGCCTTGTCGATGGCGCCGTTGCAGTTGCTCATCCACGCCGGCTGCGCGCAGGTGGTCAGCACGTCGGCGAAGCCGGCGTCATTGCCGCCCACCGAGATCGAGACGTATGCCGTGCTGCTGGAGAGCGCGGAAAGCTGGGTCCCGGTGACGTCGGGGATGCGCGCGCCGGAGCACGCGCGGAAGGTGAGGGAGTAGCCCTTGGCGGACGAGATGAGCGAGGGGTAGGCGTAGACCGAGCGCTGGCACTGGGTGCCGTCGCTGATGTAACTGCGGGTGCCTGTCCCGGAGGAGTAGGAGTCGCCGAGGGCGACATAGCTCGGGGCGGCGGCCTGGGCGGGGGCGGTCAGCAGGGCCAGGCCGGTCAGGGCGGCGGCTCCGGAGACGGCGGTCAGCGCGCGGTTGCGCAGCATGGGGGCTCCTTTGGCAGGGGAACGCCCGTCACCGCGTTGTGACGGGCGTCATAGATGATGGCACGAGATGGGGCCGGAGGGGCCGTTGCGACAACGGCATTCGCAAGATCGCGGCCCGGGCAGGATCGCCCTCCCTCGGGTGCATCGCGCGCCCGTGATCGCGGGTAGCGTCGTGCGTGACATCGCCTGAGCACCGGGAGGGCTGGCATGGACAGCGCCGCATGGGACGAGAGGTATGCCGCCGGGCCCCAGTGGTCCTCGGCGCCGAACCAGTGGGTGAGCGAGCTGTGCGCCGGTCTGGAGCCGGGGCGCGCCCTCGACCTCGGGGCTGGCGAGGGACGCAACGCGATCTGGCTGGCCCAGGGTGGCTGGGAGGTCGTGGCAGTCGACTTCTCGCCGGTCGCGGTGGAGCGCATCCGCGAGGCCGCACGTGAGCTCCTCGACGAGGACGTGCTGGGCCGGGTGGACGCGCGGGTCGGCAACGCGGTTGACCTGCCCGACCTGGACGGGTCCTTCGACCTCGTGCTGCTCAGCTATCTGCACCTGCCGGGGCAGGACATGGCCAGGGTCCTCACCGACGCCGCCCGCCGGCTCGCCCCCGGCGGCCGGGTTGTCGTCATCGCGCACGACCGCGACAACCTCGAGCATGGTGTCGGCGGCCCGCAGGACCCGGAGGTGCTGCTGCCGGCGACCCGCCTCGGCGAGATGCTCGCCGCGCTTGGCCTCGTCGTGGAGCTGGCACAGGTGCGCCAGCGCCAGGTGGAGGGTGAGGGGGCGCCCGCGCTCGACGCGGTCGTCCTCGCCCTCCAGCCGGCGCTCGAGGAGATCGCCGAGGAGACCGCGCACGACAGCGACTTCCGCTGCTCGCTGGCCTCGCTCGAGCGGCACGAGCCGCTGATGGCGAGCGCGCCCCACGTCCGGCGCTGGCTGCTCATCGAGCACCCGGGACCCTGGGAGCACGAGGCCATCGACACCGAGCCGCTGCCCGGCGAGCTGGCCCAGCGCATCCGCGAGTGCACCGACCGGCGGGGCGGCCGCGTCCAGCTGATCCGCCGGCCCGGCCGACAGCCGGAGCGGGCCGAGCGGCTCTGGGCGGTCGTCGACCCGCTTGAGCGCGTGACGACGTGGGGCGTGTGGCGCGAGCCGGGCGACCTCGGTGCGGCTGTCGCGGCATTCGATGTCGAGACGGTCGTGCCCACCCCGGCGCCGCCCGTCGCGCCGGAGCCGCTCATGCTCGTGTGCGCCCACGCCAAACACGACGTGTGCTGTGCGACCGAGGGCCGCCCGGTCGCGGAGCGGCTCGCCGAGCGCTGGCGCGAGAACGTCTGGCAGACAACGCATCTGGCCGGCGACCGCTTCGCAGCCAACCTGCTGCTGCTGCCGTCCGGCGTGGTCTATGGGCGGCTCGACGCCGAGGGCTGCACCGACATCGTCGACGCCCACCTCGGCGGCGCCGTCGTGACGACCCACCTCCGGGGGCTCTCGGCCCACCCGAAGCCGGTGCAGGCGGCGATGACCGCGGCCCTGGCCGAGCACGGACCCGCACCGTCGGCGGCGGTGGGGCTCAAGGAGATCCGTCAGACCGGCGACGACGAGTGGACGGTCGAGCTCGCCTGCGCTGCACCCCTGCCCGAGCATGTCGAGGCCGATGTCGTGCGCACCGAGCGCGAGGCCGACTATCTCAGCTGCGCTGCGGTGCGCACCAAGATCGCCGAGGACTTCACCGTCACCTCACTGCGCACGACCGCCGACCAGCCCTGACCACCCCGGAGCCCCCAGGGGTGCGCCGCGTTCGTGCCCACGTGGGCGAAAGTGCGGGGGCCTGATCGGGGTGCGGGCCGGGTGGCGCCGCGTTTGTGCCCAACTGGGCGAAAGTGCGGGGGCCCGATGGGGGGTGCGGCGGGGTGGTGTCGCGTTTGTGCCCACGTGGGCGAAAGTGCGGGGCGCCCAGACGCGGGTATGCCGCCCGCGGACGGTCCGCGGGCGGCATACCCAATGGTGTTGGCAGGGGGATGGGGTCAGACGAGGGCGCCCTTGACGCGCTCGATCATCGCCTGCTCCTCGGGCGAGACGCCCTTGGACGCGTCGGCGACGGCCTGGCAGGCGGCGAGGATGACGTTCTTGAAGCCCTCGACCTGCTCCGGGTCCTTGCCCTTGAGGATGGTCATCGCCTGGGAGAGGTTGCCGAGGACCGCGGTCTCGACCTCCTCGGCGGACTTGCCCTGCGGAGGCTGCGGCATGCCGCCCTCCTTGAGCAGGGACTGGATCTGCGGCGGCGCGGCGGCCAGGGCCTTGGAGCCCGCCATGGACTCCTTGAACATCGCGAAGAAGCCCGGGTCCGCCTTGCTCACCAGCGCCATGGCGCCATAGGCAGCGGTGCGGATCGTGTCTCGTTCCTGATCGGTGTACTCAGCCATAGGGCCCACAATGCCGCAGGTCAGCCGCCTGCGCTAGTAGCGGTACTGCGCAGGCGCGTCGTCCGGTCCGTCCCGAAGGCGCCCGGAATGGGTCGATCTGCTACCCCCGTCTGAGGGTGGCTCGGGACCCCATGGTGGGGCACGATGCCGTCATGACGACGACCAACGCGACGGAGCGTTACCGCGAGGCCCGTGACCAGCTGCTGTCCCTGCGGGGCCGGCACGACGAGGCGAACCGCGAGTTCCAGTGGCCCGACCTGGGCGAGCAGTTCAACTGGGCGGTCGACTGGTTCGACGCGGTCGGCCGCGGCAGCGAGCGCAACGCGCTGGTCATCGTCGAGGAGGACGGCAGCGCCGCCGAGTACACCTATGACCAGATGGTGCGTCGCTCCGACCAGGTCGCCGCGTGGCTGAAGTCCAAGGGCGTCGCCAAGGGCGACCGCGTCATCCTCATGCTCGGCAACCAGGTCGAGCTGTGGGACTGCATGCTCGGCGTGATGAAGCTCGGCGCGATCATCATGCCGACCACGACCGCCGTGGGCCCGGCCGACCTCGTCGACCGCATCGAGCGCGGCGAGGCCCGGTTCGTCGTCGTCAACCCGGCCGACACCGACAAGTTCGAGCACGTGCCCGGCGACTACACCCGCATCTGCGTGGGCGGGGTCGAGGGCTGGGGGAACCTGCACGATGCGTATGCCGCGGAGGTTCCCCCGACCGAGCACCCCGGCACCGTCACCACCGACCCGTTGCTGCTCTACTTCACCTCCGGCACGACCAGCCGGCCCAAGCTCGTCGAGCACACCCAGGTGTCCTACCCGGTCGGCCACCTGACCACGATGTACTGGCTCGGCCTCCAGCCCGGCGACGTGCACCTCAACATCTCTAGCCCCGGCTGGGCCAAGCACGCGTGGTCCTGCTTCTTTGCCCCGTGGATCGCCGAGGCCACCGTCTTCATCTACAACTACGCGCGGTTCAACCCGGCCGCCCTGCTCGGCCAGCTGCGCGAGCGCGGCGTGACGACCTTCTGCGCCCCGCCCACCGTGTGGCGCATGCTCATCAACGCCGACCTCTCCGGTGGCAAGGGCTCGCTGCGCGAGCTCATCGGCGCCGGCGAGCCGCTCAACCCCGAGGTCATCTCCCAGGTCGAGAAGGCCTGGGACCTGACGATCCGCGACGGCTTCGGCCAGACCGAGATGACCGCCGCGATCGGCAACACCCCTGGCTCCGAGGTCAAGCCAGGCTCGATGGGCCGCCCTCTGCCCGGCGTCCCAGTCGTGCTGGTCGACCCGATGACCGGCAAGCCCAGCGAGTCCGACGAGGGGGAGATCTGTTTTGATCTGTCCAAGTCGCCGGTCAACCTCATGACGGGCTACCAGGGCGACCCGGAGAAGAACGCCGACGCCATGGCCGGCGGCTACTACCACACCGGTGACGTGGCCTCGATCGACTCCGACGGCTACATCACCTACATCGGCCGCACCGACGACGTGTTCAAGGCCTCCGACTACAAGATCAGCCCCTTCGAGCTGGAGTCGGTCCTCATCGAGCACCCGGCGGTCGCCGAGGCCGCGGTCGTCCCCGCGCCCGACCCTGTGCGCCTGGCCGTGCCCAAGGCCTATGTCGTCCTCGTCGACGGCAACGAGGCGAGCGAGGAGATGGCCCTGTCGATCCTGCGCCACTGCCGCGAGAACCTCGCCCCGTGGCAGCGGGTGCGCCGTCTCGAGTTCGGCGAGCTGCCCAAGACGATCTCGGGCAAGATCCGCCGGGTCGAGCTGCGCTCGCGCGAGAACGAGATCGCCACCACCGGCGAGGCGCTCGGCACCGAGTACCGCGACGACCAGTTCCCCGAGCTCAAGGGCTGACCCCGCGCCGCGCGGCAGACCCGCTTGCCGCCCCCGCGGCATACCCCACCGGTCCCCTCGCCTCCCCCCTCTGGGCGAGGGGGCCGGTGCCATGCCGGCTCGCGCGCATGTCGTTGAGAACACTGGTTTCAACGCTTCGGACCCCCGTTTGGCGTTGCGACCAGTGTTCTCAACGCAACGGCACGGGTATGCCGCGTGCCCGGCGGGGCGGCCGGCTCGCCTCAGGGAGTGGCCGGGGCGGCGGGGACGTCGGTGACCACGGGCGCGGAGGTGGGCTTGGCGCACGTGCGCCCGGCGTCCTCGGCCAGCGGGGTCGCCACGCGGGCGCCGTTGATGACCGACACGTCGTCGAAGGCGGGTCGCCCCTCGAGCAGCCCGCGCCAGGTGTAGCGCTCGAGCGTGGTCAGCGAGCAGTCGGCGGCGAAGGACAGCACGTCGAAGGAGCTCGGCTGGCCGGTCAGCTCGGCACCGTCCTCACTCGTGACGTAGTGGCTGGACGGGCCGCCGCCCGTGAAGGTGCCCGCCTGGACACGGTTGCCGGCGAGGGCGGGCGTGTGGATGTGGCCGTTGAGCGAGACCCGTCCCAGATCGGTGCCCTGCGCGGCGGCCGGCTCGTGGGCCAGCACGACATCGAGCTCGCGCCCGTCGAAGGTGGCGTTGAAACGCTCGATCGCCGGCTGCTGCTTGGCCGCCGAGCGCTTGCCGTCGTCGCCGAACCACCGCGGGTCGTTGAAGCCGGCGAGACGCAGCCCACCCATCTCGACCTCCCGATAGTTCTGCGAGTCCGGTTGCAGGACAACGACATTGCCAATGCGTGCAAGACGCTGTCGCACGGTGTTGTCGTCCGCCGACGTGGTGTCGTGGTTGCCGCTGACAAAGAGATAGGGCACCCCTAGCGAGGCGATGCCACCGGGGATGCCGGCCGCCTCGAGCTCCTCGACCCGGCCAAAGCTGACGAGGTCGCCCAGGTCGAGGACGGCGTCGATGTCCTCCTCCTGCACGATGCGCCTCATCAGGCCGTACTGGTTGCCGCCGTGGACGTCGGAGACCACGAGCAGCCGCACCACCGGCTCCCCGGCCTCCGCCGGCTGGTAGCGCTGGCGCAGGGCCTGCGAGAGCGCCAGCACGTTCATCAGATAGGGCGCGCTCTGGTCGGCCCGGGCCTGTGCCTCCCGGAGCAGCCCCGCGTTCTGCTGGACGGTGCCGAGGACACCGGTGGCGGCGTATGCCGTGGTGCGCGTCGGCTGGTAGGTCCGCCACACCCCCAGCCCGGTCCCGGCCAGCGAGACCAGCCACGCCGACAGACAGATCGCGACCGCGGCCCGCGACGGACGGCGGCGCCGGGCGAGGGCGACCACCCCGAGGGCGACGAGCGCTGCGATGGCCGCGCCCGCGGCATACCTCGTCCCGAGCGAGATCGCGGCGTCGCGCACCGCCGCCTCGAGCTCGAGCGGGCCGGGCGCCACCGAGCTGACCGTGACGCCGGGGCGGGAGAGGACGTCGGTGATCGAGGCCTTGACCTGGGGGAGTGCGACGATGCCCGGGGCAAGCCCGTTGAAGTGCACGTCGAGGTCGCCGAAGAGTGTGGGGACGTGGACCGTGGAGGCGCGTGCGGGGTCGGGCGAGAGGCGCAGGTCCGCCTCGAAGTGGCGGGTCTGCGCGGTCGCCGGCCAGAGCGTCGTGGCCGCGACCCCGGCGAGGATGCAGGCCGTGACCAGGCCGATCAGGCCGGCCAGCCAGCGGAGAGGGCGAGCGAGGGACATCGCGCACCACGCTAACCCGCGGGGCCCGGCTCCCGACCAGATGCACCGGAGGGGTCACGATGATGAGGGAGCCTTCATCTGCGACTCATCGGCCCCTCACGACGGCCGCCTAGCGTCGCTCTCGATGGTGGCACTGGGCCGCCGAGCGAGGAGGAGCACCATGCGCCGCACCCGTCCCCGGTGGCTGCTGCCGGCAGGACTGCTGCTCCTGGTCCCCGCCACGCTGGCGCTCGTGCTGTGGCTGCTGGTCGGCCGGGTGGTCGGGCCCCCGGAGGTCGGGGGTGACGGCCCCGTCAAGGTCGGGCTCTACTGGCCGTCCGACGGCGACGCCGCGGCCGGGGCCGACGACGGCCAGGCCCCGTCCGGCGAGGGCGGTGCCCCAGACGCGTCGGGCCCCGCCGTGAGCGCGCCCCCCGGCTCCCCGATCTCGCCCCTTGTGCCGGGGTTCAGCGCGGAGGCCAAGCCGTCGCCGGCCAAGCCCACACCCTCCCCTGTGCCCGCCCCGCGGGAGGACCCGGCCAGGCCGCGCACGCCCGCACCGGCGCCGCAGCGGCAGGCACCAGTGCAACAGGTCAGGCCCTCGGTGAGCGTGCGACAGGTCGCGCCACCAGTGGTCGAGCGGGACGACGACGGGGATGATGGGGACGACGACGACCGCGAGGACGACGGTGACGACGGTGACGACGGTGACGACGACTGACGATGCACACTGCCGATGACCTGAGACGATGACTTACGGTGACGATGACTGACACCCCACCAGGGCGGCGCGGGATCCCCGCGCGCTGGCGGATCGTCGCGTGGATCCTCGCGCTCATGGCACTGGCCCTCACGGCCGTCATCATCGCCGTGCGGGGCGTGCTGCTGGCCTCCGTCGCCGAGGGCGCCAACAGTGATGTCGCCCAGGAGCTTCGCGAGTTCCGCCAGTTCGCCGAGGAGGGCCGCGACCCGGAGACGGCGCAGCGCTTCACGAGCACCCGCCGCATGCTCGAGGTCTATCTCAGCCGGCAGCATCCCGGTGACCACGAGCTCATCGCGGGGACTCTCGCGACCGGTGAGCAGCTCGAGGTGAGGGGGGCCGCGGCGCCCGAGCCCGCGGCATACCAGATCGGCGCCGACCACGAGCTGCTCGAGGCGACTCGCACGCGCGCATCCGGTGTGCACCAGACGCCGTTCGGCGAGATGCGCTGGGGCAGGGTGCTTCTCTCCGAGCCTGAGAATGCCGCGGGGGTGCTGACAGTCGCGTTCTTTGCGGAGACGGAGCGCCAGCGCGTCGACGACACCATCCGTATCCTGACCTTCGTCTCCCTCGGCGCGCTCGCAGCCTCCGGGCTGATGGGCTACCTGGTGGCCGGACGCATCCTCGCCCCCGTCCGCCTCGTGCGCCAGACGGCGGCCGAGATCAGCGACCGCGACCTCACCAGGCGCATCTCGGTGGAGGGCAACGACGATGTGGCCGACCTGGCCCGCACGTTCAACGCGATGCTTGACCGGCTGGAGGCGGCGTTCACCGCCGGCCAGCGCTTCGTCGACGACGCCGGCCACGAGCTGCGCACCCCCATCACCGTCATCCGCGGGCACCTCGAGCTGATGGGCGACGACCCCGAGGAGCAGCGCCAGACCCGTGAGCTCGTCACCCAGGAGCTGGACCGGATGAGCCGGATCGTCACCGACCTGCTCGCCCTCGCCAAGGTCGACCGACCCGACTTCGTCACCACCGGCGAGCCGGTCGACGTCGCCGAGCTCACGATGGACCTCGAGGCAAAGGCCTCGACGATGGGTGACCGGCGCTGGGGGATGACCCATGTGGCCGAGGGGACCGCCCAGCTGGACGCCCAGCGCGTGACCCAGGCGGTGCTCCAGCTGGCCCAGAACGCGGTCCAGCACACGCTGCCCAGCGACCGCATCGACATCTCCAGCCGCTTTGTCACCGAGGCGGGGGAGCCGATGGTGGAGTTCTCCGTCGCCGACACCGGGGCCGGCATCGACCTCCGCGACCAGAGGCGCATCTTCGAGCGCTTCGTCCACCTCGACGGCACCAATCGCGACCACGCGGGCGCAGGCCTCGGGCTCTCGATCGTCCGCGCGATCGCCGAGGCCCACGGTGGCCGCGTGTGGGTCGACAGCGCCCGCGGCAAGGGCGCGACCTTCACGGTCCGGCTGCCCGTCGGCACTGGTGGCCCGGACGAGAACATCCAGCCCGACCCAGGAGACGACCAGTGAGCCACATCCTCATCGCCGAGGACCATGCCCGCATCTCCTCCTTCATCGAGAAGGGGCTTCGGGCGGCTGGATTCGGCACAACGGTCGTTGAGGACGGCCAGACTGCCCTGCTCATGGCACGCACCGATGCCTTCGACCTCGTCATCCTCGACATCGGGCTGCCGGTGCTCGACGGCTTCGAGGTCCTGCGGCAGCTGCGCGAGGCCGGCAGTGCCGTGCCCGTCATCATCCTCACCGCCCGCGACTCCGTCACCGACACCGTCGCGGGCCTTGAGGGCGGCGCCAACGACTACGTCACCAAGCCCTTCCAGTTCGCCGAGCTCCTCGCGCGGGTGCGGCTGCGGCTGCGCTCGGGCAGCGAGCCGGCCCAGGCCACCCCCGCGATCAGCAAGGCCGGGCTCACGCTCGACCTGCGCACGCGGCGCGTGGAGGTCGACGGGGAGCAGGTCGACCTGACCGCGCGGGAGTTCGCCCTGCTCGAGGTGCTCATGGAGCACCACCAGCAGGTCCTCTCCCGGGAGCAGCTGCTCGGGCACGTCTGGGGGATCGACTTCGACCCCTCGTCCAATGTCGTCGACGTCTTCATCCGCACCCTGCGGCGCAAGATCGGCGCCGAGCGCATCGAGACCGTGCGCCGCGCCGGCTACCGGCTGAGATGACCGCCGCCCGGGGTGCGGGCGCGCGCGTCGGCGACCACGCGGCATACGGTTTGGGTATGCCGTTGGACCTGGGACCGCTGGAAGGCCGCACCTTCGCCGCCGTCATCTTTGACATGGACGGGACGCTCATCGACTCGACGCCGTCGGTCGGGCGGTCCTGGCTGAGATGGACCGGCGAGTGGGGCCTGGACCCACAGCTGCTCGTCGGCAACCACGGTGTGCCCGCGATGGGGATCATCGCCAAGGTGTTGCCGCCCGAGAAGCATGCCGCGGCGCTGGAGTCGATCGAGGCCATCGAGCTCGCCGACGTCGAGGGCATCCTGATCCTGCCGGGGGCGGCCGAGGCGCTGCACGTCCTCGTGGCCGATGCCGGCACGCAGGCCCGGTCGGCCATCGCGACCTCGTGCACCAAGCTGCTGGCCGAGGCGCGGATCGCCGCCACCGGCCTCGACCATCCCGATGTGGTCGTGACCGCCTCGGACGTGACCCACGGCAAGCCCCACCCCGAGCCCTTCCTCCTGGCAGCCGAGCGGCTCGGCGTCGACCCGGCGCAGTGCCTGGTCGCCGAGGACGCCACGGCTGGCCTGACCGCCGCCAAGGCCGCCGGGTGCGCCACGATCGCCCTGACCACGACGTCCTCGCGCGCAGCGATGGAGGCCGACCCCAACGCCGATGTCGTCGTCGACTCGCTCGCCGAGGTGCGCTTCGAGGTCGGGCCGGAGGGTGTGCGGGTCCACTCCGCGGAGGGCTAGCGAGCCCTGTTGCCCGCCAGTAGGTTTGCGGGCATGGATGCTGACGCCATCGTTGTGGGACATGGGCTGGCCGGACTGGCCGCGGCCGCCGAGATCGCCGATGAGGGGCGCAAGGTGCTGCTGCTCGACCAGGAGAGCGAGGCCAACCTCGGTGGCCAGGCGCACTGGTCCTTCGGCGGGCTGTTCTTCGTCGACTCGCCCGAGCAGCGGCGGATGGGCATCAAGGACTCCACCGAGCTGGCGTGGTCGGACTGGGAGGGCACGGCGGGCTGGGACCGCGAGGAGGACTACTGGCCGCGGGAGTGGGCCCGGGCCTATGTCGACTTCGCGTCCGGCGAGAAGCGCGCCTGGCTGCACTCGCTCGGCATGCGCTGGTTCCCCGTGGTCGGCTGGGCCGAGCGTGGCGACGGCCGCGCCGACGGCCACGGCAACACTGTCCCGCGCTTCCACATCACCTGGGGGACCGGGCCCGGGGTGGTCGAACCGTTCGAGCGGCGGGTCCGCGAGCACATGGCCGGCGGCCGCATCCTCCACCGCGGGCGCCACCGCGTCTCCGAGATCACCACGCATGACGGGGCGGTCACGGGTGTGCGCGGGCAGGTCCTGCTCGACGACTCCTCCGATCGGGGCAGGGCCAGCAGCCGTGATGTCGTCGGTGATTTCGAGCTGAGCGCCCAGGCGGTGGTGGTCGCCTCCGGCGGCATCGGCGGCAACCACGACCTCGTCCGCGCCGCCTGGCCGCACTGGCTCGGCAAGCCGCCGCAGTCGATGATCACCGGCGTGCCCGCCTATGTCGACGGCTCGATGATCGAGCCGACGCGTCGGGCCGGTGGCCGCATCATCAACCCCGACCGCATGTGGCACTACGTCGAAGGCATCCAGAACTGGGACCCGATCTGGCCTCAGCACGCGATCCGGATCCTGCCCGGGCCGTCGTCGATGTGGTTCGACGCGCGGGGCCACCGGCTGCCGCACCCTCTCTATCCGGGCTTCGACACCCTCGGCACGCTGAACCACCTGCGGCACACCGGTTTTGACCACTCCTGGTTTGTCACCAACCGTCGCATCGTGGGCAAGGAGTTCGGGCTGTCCGGCTCCGAGCAGAACCCGGATCTCACCGGCAAGTCCGTGCGCGATGTCGTCAGCCGCGCGCGCATCGACGTGCCCGGCCCGGTGCAGGCCTTCCTCGACAAGGGCGCCGACTTCGTCCAGGCCGACTCCATCGAGGAGCTCGTCGCCCGGATGAACGCGCTCACCGACGAGCCGCTCCTCGACGCCGCCCTCATTGAGCGCCAGATCGTCGCCCGCGACCTCCAGGTGGCCAACCCCTTCGGCAAGGACACCCAGGTCATGGCGATCCGCCAGGCACGCAGCTTCCGCGGCGACAAGCTCGTGCGCACCGTCGCGCCGCACGAGCTCCTCGACCCCGCCGCGGGCCCGCTCATCGGCGTCAAGCTGCACGTCCTGACCCGCAAGACGCTCGGCGGCTTCGAGACCGACCTGTCCGGCCGGGTCATGAACGAGGCCGGCCAGCCGGTCCCGGGCCTGTATGCCGCCGGCGAGATCGCCGGGTTCGGCGGCGGTGGCGTGCACGGATACCGCGCGCTCGAGGGCACCTTCCTCGGCGGCTGCCTCTTCTCCGGCCGGGCTGCCGGGCGGGCGGTCGCCGCGGCAGCCCGCTGACCCTCAACGGCGAGGTATGCCGCGGACGGGCTCCGCGGCATGCCTCTCCATCGGCTGTGGCAGGGTTGGGGGCATGAGCCAGGAACCGCGCAGCCAGGACCAGCCGGCCCAGACCGACGAGGACCGCATCGTCGTGGTGACCCCTGACGGCATGGCGGTCTCGCCCGAGCCGGGCAAGGACGAGGACAGCGGCCCGACCAACCCAGCCGACCTCGTCGAGGAGCCGGCCAAGGTGATGCGCATCGGGTCGATGATCAAGCAGCTGCTCGACGAGGTGCGCAGCGCGCCGCTCGACGAGAAGGGCCGTGCTCGACTCGCCGAGATCCACAAGCGCTCGATCAACGAGCTCAAGGACGGGCTCGCGCCCGAGCTGGTCGAGGAGCTCGACCGGATCGCGCTGCCGTTCAGCGACGACGACCCGTCCGACGCCGAGCTGCGGATCGCGCAGGCCCAGCTCGTCGGCTGGCTCGAGGGGCTCTTCCACGGCATCCAGACGGCCCTGGTCGCCCAGCAGATGGCCGCCCAGGCCCAGCTCCAGCAGATGCGCCAGCTGCCGCCCGGCATGCACCCCGGCCAGGTCGTCGCCCCGAGCATGCCCGGCCAGACCCCCGCCCCCGAGGGCGAGCCCTCGCCCCCCGGCACCCGCCACGAGGGCACGGGTCAGTACCTCTGACGCTCCTCGTCGAGCATTTGGACTATCAGAATGGGGCCGCGGCTGCCCGCTGCGTGCTCAGCGCAGCCCTGGCCCGACGGTTCTGATAGTCCAAATGTCGCGCAGCCTGATCAGGTGACGGTGATGCCGCCGTCGACGGCGATGGTCTGGCCGGTGACATAGCCGCCGGCGGCGGAGGCGAGCCAGACGGCGGAGGCGGCGAGCTCGGCGGCGTCGCCGGTGCGGCGCAGGCAGACTCGCGGCATCTGCGACTCCATGTACTCCGGCGGGTACTGCTCGGTCATCTCGGAGGCGAAGAAGCCGGGGGCGATCGCGTTGACCCGGATGCCCTTGCGCGAGCCCCACTGCTGCGCGAGGTCGCGGGTGAGGCCGATGACGGCGGCCTTGCTCGCGGCATACGCCGCCTGGGGCAGCCCGGCGGTGGTGATGCCGAGGATCGAGGAGATGTTGACGATCGAGCTGCCCGGCTGCATGACGCGACCGCAGGCCTGCGCCGCCCAGTAGGACCCGTTGAGGTTGACGTCGACGACCTGGCGGAACTGCTCCGGCTTCTCGTGGGTGGCCGGGACGGCCGTGCCGATGCCGGCGTTGTTGATGAGCACGTCGACCTTGCCGAAGGTCGCCATCGCCTCGTCGACCATCCGCTGCGCCTGCTCGGGGTCGGCGACGTCGGTCTGCACGAGGTGGGCCCGGCGGCCGGCGGCCTCGACGAGCCTGGCGGTGTCCTCGAGCTTCTCGACGCGGCGGGCGGCGAGCACGACGTCGGCGCCGGCCTCGGCGAAGCCCTGCGCGAACGCGACACCCAGGCCCGAGCTGGCACCGGTGACGATGACGACCTTGTCGTCGAGACGGAACATGTCGAGCACGCCCACGGCGTATCTCCTTTGGTCGGGTTGCGGGTCTGCTCGCAACTCTGCCAGAGCGGGGTATGCCGCGACGAGGTCGCCTGTGCCCAACATCCCCCGTCGCCGCCGCCACCCACCAGTCGTGGCGGCCCCGCGCCAGCCGCTCGCCTGGGTCAGGACAGGCGGCGGGTGACGCCCGGCTCGCGGCCGCCACCCACCAGTCGTGGCGGCCCCGCGCCAGCCGCTCGCCTGGGTCAGGACAGGCGGCGGGTGACGCCCGGCTCGCGGCGGATGGCGATGGAGGCCAGGAAGGCGGCGACGACCGGCACGGCGAGCGCCACCCCGAGCAGGAGCGGCCACGGGATCTGGATGATCGGGTCGTCGGCCACCTGCGCCCCGGTGAGGGGGTCGTAGCCCGATCGGGTGAGTGCGATCGCCATGGCGATGCCGGGTGCGAGGCCGACCAGCAGCCCGAGGCCCGACCCGATGGTCGAGGTGACGGCGGCCTCGGCGCCCGCCATCAGGCGCCGGTGCCAGCGGGTGGCGCCCACGGCCGCGAAGGTGCTCTGGAGAGACTGCTGCTCCGAGAGCGACAGCGCGGTCGAGGTGAGTGTGACGACCAGGGCCAGCAGGCCGAGGAAGCCGGCAAGGATCGCCATCGGCCAGAAGTCGTCGCGCTCGAATCCCCGCTCCACCCACAGCTGCTCGTCGTCGGCCAGGAGCTCGTTGACGCGCTGCTGCTCGTCCTTGCTGATCGCGTCGCCGTCTGGGCCTCGCACGAGGACCGAGTCGGTGACGGTCGGCCACCCCAGCCGGTCGACGGTCTCGGGGGACAGGAACATCCCGGCTCCGAGCATGCGGCCGAGCGTGTCGGACGTGGTGGTGCGCACTATCGCCTTCATCGGGGTGGTGGTCATGTCGGTGGTCTTCATGGAGGAGCCGTCTGCCGAGCTGGTCTGCTGCGCGGAGACGATGTTGACCTTGTCGCCCGTGGCCAGGTGGGTGCCGAGGACCACCGCAGCACCGTCGCGGACCGCAGCGGCCTCTGCGCCGGTGAGACCGAGCTGCTCGATGATCGTCGCCGCGGGCACGACCCGGATCGGGCGCATAGCCGTCGTGCCGGCCTCCAGGCAGGGGTTGACCCCACTCGTCGCCGAGGGATCGGCACCGGGAACGGTCATGCCGGTCGGTGGTGTCGCCATCGGGTCCACCGTCTGGCTGGCCGAGCACCCCGGGCGCTGCACGCCAAAGACAGGGGTCGCGACGCCGGGCTGGAAGCTGCCGTCGCCCTTGCCGAGCCGGCTGATGGGCACGAGGGTGGCGCCGGGGATCTGCTGCTGCACCGTCGTGGTCACCGTGGCGATCTCGGCGTCGATGCGCCTCGCCTGCTGCGCCCCGTCACCTCCCGCGCCGGTGTCGGTCAGCGTGTAGGGGATGGTGACCATGCCCCGGCCAGGGGCGTTCCGTGGCGAGTACTCCTTGGCGCGCTGGGCGGTGTCGCTGGTGAGCGCGATGCCAAAGACGGTCAGCACCGCGACGGCCCCCATGACGGCGGCCACGGTGGGACCCGAGCGCGTGCGCTGCCGGGCGGCGTCGCGGGCCGCCATGCGCAGCGACACGGGCAGCAGCCGGCCCAGACCGCCACAGAGGACCAGGCACGCCGGCACCAGCAGCACCGCGCCGAGGAAGAGCACGAGCATCGCGACGACGACCGGGATCTCGGGCGTCTTGGCCACCACACACCCGATGGTGGCGAGCCCACCCAGCGCTGCGAGGACAGCGCCGGCCAGCGTCATCGTCCTGCTGAGCGGCGGCGACACGGCCTGGCCGCGCATCACACCGACGATGTCGAGCCGCCCGAGCCGCAGGGCGGGGGCGAGCGCGGCGGCGAAGGTGCTGAGCAGCGCACACCCGGCGATGAACGCGATGAACCACCATGGCGGCCGGCTGGTCGGGAGCCACACGTCCGGCCGGACCTGGGCGATGGCCCAGCTCAGTGCCGGCGGCGCGAGCAGCCCCGCCCCCACGCCGAGGGCGGCGCCGATGCCGCCAAGGACGACCGCCTGGGAGAGCACTGTGCGGCGCAGGGCCGGCGTGGTCGCGCCGTTGCTCGCCGAGAGGGCGAGCGCGCGGCGCTGGCGGGCGATGCCGACGCCGAAGGCGGGGGCGACCATGAGGCCGACCACGACAAAGAGCAGGGCGCCGAGCAGCACGACGAAGGCGCTCTCCTGGCTGCCGCCGTCGTCACCACGCACCTCGGCGGGGATCTCGGACTCGGCCGGAGGGTGCTCGGCCACGTGGCGGCTCGTGGTGGTGATGCCGTACTTCCACAGGCCCTTGACCTCGGCCCACGTCACGGGCGCCTCGCGCACGAGCAGGAAACTCGGGCCGGCTCCCGAGGCCCCGGGCGCCGCCGCGAGCTCGGTCTGGGTGGGGAGGACCACCAGCGCGGGCATGCCACCCCACTCGGTGTAGGCCTTGGCGGTGCCGACGATGGTCAGCTCGCGCTCGCCGTCCGGCCCCTGCACGGTGATCCTGCCTGAGGTCGGGATGCCGCGCCGCTCGCCCCCGGGGGTGACGACCGCCTCCGACTCGCTCTCCGCCCAGCGGCCCGAGGTCAGCTCGGCCTTGTCGCCCAGGCCGACCCGGGCGTCGAGCGCGAGGTCGGTGACCAGGCGGCGCCGCTCGCCGTCGACCCACCGGGTGTCGTGCTGGAAGACGGGGAGCGCGCTGCCGCCCAGCGTTGTGGACAGGGCCGCCGCCATCTCGGCCACGGTCGCCTCCTGTGAGGGCCGCTGTCCGGGCAGGTTGGCCGCCGGCGCCATGCCGCCGCTGCTCATGTTGCCGCTTGGGCTTGTCATGACCGTGGTCGGCTGCGGCCAGGAGATCCGGGCCTGCGCGGAGCCCACGGTCTTGTCGAGGTCGGTGGCGTTGACGCCGAAAAGCGTTGCGGCGGCAGCGATGAGGATCGCCACGGGCAGCATCACCATGACGACGACGAGGGCGCTGCGACCGCGGTGGCGGCGCACATCACGGCGGGCCATGCGCAGGGCGACGGTCCAGGAGGCGAGCCACTGGGCAAAGGAGGACCCGCCGGGAGGTGCCGGCACGGCATACTCCTGCGGTCGTGCCTCGGGCCGGGTCAGGGTCGAGGACATGACGTCACTTCCCAGCTGCGAGAAGGGATTCCGCGCCCTCGCGGGAGCCGGTCTGGTCGACCATCACCCCGTCGCGCAGGAAGACCACCCGGTCGGCCCAGGCCGCGTGGCGGGCCTCGTGGGTGACGAGCAGGCCGGCGGCCCCCTCGTCGCAGCGACGGCGCAGCACGCGCAGCACCTCCTCGCCGGTGTGGCTGTCGAGCGCGCCGGTCGGCTCGTCGGCGAGGACCACCCGGCGCGAGCCCACCAGGGCGCGGGCGATCGCCACCCGCTGCTGCTGGCCGCCGGACATCTTGTCGGGATAGCGGTCGGTGAGGTCGGCCAGCCCCATCAGGTCGAGGGCGGCGCGGGCCTGCCGACGGGCCTTGCGGGGCCGCAGCCCGTCGAGTTCGATTGGGAGAGAGACGTTCTCGCCAGCCGTGAGCGAGGGGATGAGGTTGTAGTCCTGGAAGACGAAGCCGCAGCGCCGCCGGCGCAGTCTGGCCAGCTCACGCGGCGAGAGCTGGCTGACGTCCTCGCCCTCGATGAGCACGGTGCCGGACGTGGGGCGGTCGAGCGCCCCGGCGATGTTGAGCAGCGTCGACTTGCCGGATCCGCTGGGGCCCATCACGGCGACGAGCTCGCCGGCTGCGACCGAGAGGCTGACGCCGCTGAGCGCACGGACCGCCTGCTCGCCCTCGCCATGGACCCGCGTGATGTCGATGAGCTGGAGCAGTGGGGCGCTCATCGCCGGGCCTCCTCACGGGCCTGTGCGACCAGGTCGGCACCCGTCGAGGCGGGTCGTCCGCGATCCCCCTGCGGTCGCGGTCGACCCGCCTCCCGGGCCAGCCGGGACTCGACATGGTCGAGCCACCGGGTCTCGGCCTCGGCCGAGAAGATGAGGTTCTCCAGCACGAGCAGCCACGCAAGGTCGCGCTCGCCCGCGCCGTCATCGGCCGCCGACGCGTCGGAGTCGGCCTGGTCGAGCGCGTCGTGCTTGAGCCGCGTGTAGTCACGCAGGGTCCGCAGGGTGGCGGTCCGCTGGGTCTGCACGACCCGGGCGACGTCGACACCGGGGGAGGTGACGGCGAGCGCGAGCTTGATGACCAGCTCGTCGCGCGGGGTGCGGTCACGGTCGACGGGCGAGAACCACCAGTGCCCGACCTCCTCGCGCCCGGTGGCGGTGAGGCGATAGGAGATCCGCCCCTCGTCGTCGGCGCCGACCTGCTCGACGAGCCCGTCGCGCTCGAGCCGGGCGAGGGTGGTGTAGATCTGGCCGATGTTGATCGGCCACGTCCCGCCCGTGCGCCCCTCGAACTCCGTCTTGAGCCGGGCGCCATACATCGGCTCCTCGCTCAGCAGCGCCAGCAACCCCTGCTTGACCGACATGTCGGACTCCTTTGTCCCCTGAGATGGTGCACGGCATACCGAGTATGTCGTGCTGATGAGCACGGTACATACCCGGTATGCCGCAGGTCAAGGGACGGCGTGTCAGCTCGGCTTCGGGCGCGCCTTGGCCCGGTTGCGCTCCGACATGCGAGAGAGGTTCTCCTCGACGCGGAAGGCGACGATGCGCGTGATCAGGTCGCGGGGCAGCGGCCGGTCGAGCGGCAGCCGGATGCTCCCCTTGCCGGTCACATAGCCGGCCAGCTCGTCGGCGAAGACGCTCGTGGGCGACCCGCCGGGATAGAAGCCGACGTGTCGCTCGAAGCCGCCGAAGTGCACGAGATTGCCGTGGTAGGTGAAGGTCGGCAGCTGGTAGGCGATCTTCTCGCCGGTCCCCTCCGGGACGATCTCCCGCAGCAGGGCGCACAGCTCGACCAGATGGGGGTATGCCGCCTGGCCGGCAAAGCCCGCGACGTAGCCGTCGATGGCGGCCGGGTCCGCAGGCCCGGGCGGCGTCGCGCGTGCCATCGCTCAGTCGACCGTCAGCAGGATCTTGCCGAGGTGGGTCGAGGCCTCCATCTCCGCGTGCGCCTGGGCGGCGTCGGCGAGCGGGTAGCGCGAGTGGATGACGGGCTTGACCCGGCCCGCCTCGACCAGCGGCCACACGTGCTCGCGCACAGCGGCGACGATCGCGGCCTTCTCCTCCTCGGGGCGGGCGCGCAGCGAGGTGGCGATGACCGCGGCACGCTTCATGAGCAGGGTGCCGAGGTTGAGCTCGGCCTTGACCCCGCCCTGCATCCCGATGACGACCAGGCGGCCGTTGGTGGCCAGGGCGTCGACATTGCGGGCGAGATACTTCGCGCCCATGTTGTCGAGGATGACATCCGCCCCCGCGCCGTCGGTCTCGGCCCGCAGCGCCTCGAGGAAGTCCGCCTCCTTGTAGTTGATGAGGATCTCCGCGCCGAGCTCGCGGCAGAACTCGAGCTTCTCCGCGGAGCCGGCCGTGACGGCGACGCGCGCGCCGACCTCGCGGCCGAGCTGGATGGCCATCGTGCCGATGCCGGAGGAGCCGCCGTGGACGAGCAGCGTCTGGCCGGGCATCAGTGCCGCGGTCATGAAGACGTTGGACCACACCGTGCTGACGACCTCGGGGAGCGCGGCCGCGTCCTCGAGCGAGACGCCGGTGGGGATGGGCAGCAGCTGCCCGGCCGGCACGCACACCTGCTCGGCATACCCGCCGCCGACCAGCAGCGCACACGCCTCGTCGCCGACCTGCCAGCCCTCGACGTCGGCGCCGACCGCGTCGACCGTGCCGCTCGCCTCCAGCCCCAGATAGGGAGAGGAGCCGGGCGGCGGGTCATAGAAACCCTTGCGCTGCAGCACGTCTGCGCGGTTCACACCTGCGGCGCGCACCTTGAGGCGCACCTCGCCCGGCCCGGGCTCGGGGGTCTCGACGTCGGCGAGGACGAGCGCGTCGGCATCGCCGGGGGAGGGGAGCGTGATCGCCTTCATGCCTCGACCCTAGATCAGCCGCAGACGTGGACGGTATGCCGTGTGGCCAGCCGGTGCTCAGGCTCCCCAAACGTGACGTACCGGACACCGCGGACGGCTTGCGCGGCATACCCTAGGGGGTATTGTCGGGAGGGAGGCCCCACCCCTGTCAGTCCGCGCCCACCCTCGCGCGGCGAGCGGGGCCGAAAGGACACGCCGCCATGCGGAAGCTACTCATCCTCGGTGCCGGCACGGCCGGCACGATCCTGGCCAACCGGCTCCGGAAGGAGCTCGCCGAAGGGGAGTGCCAGATCACGGTCGTCGACCGGGATGACAGCCACCACTACCAGCCGGGCTACCTCTTCATCCCGTTCGGGATCTACTCGCCCAAGCAGATCGTCAAGCCGCGCCGGCGCTTCCTGCCCGACGGCGTCGACTTCGTCCTCGCCGAGATCGAGACCATCGACGCCGACGGCAAGTCGGTATCGCTCAAGGGCGGGCGCACGCTCGACTACGACTACCTGATCATCACGACCGGCGCGGTGCCCCGTCCGGACCAGACGCCCGGCATGGCCGACGGGGAGCTCTGGCACACAAAGGTTTTCGACTTCTACACCCTCGAGGGCTCGGCCGCCCTGCACCAGGCGCTGGAGCGCTTCACCGGCGGGCGGCTTGTCGTGCACATCACCGAGATGCCGATCAAGTGCCCGGTCGCGCCGCTGGAGTTCAGCTTCCTCGCCGACGACTACTTCACCAAGCGTCGCATCCGCGACAAGGTCTCGATCACCTATGTCACCCCGCTCGACGGCGCCTTCACCAAGCCGGTCGCGTCGGCCACCCTCGGGCATCTGCTCACCGAGCGCGGCATCGAGGTCGAGACCGACTTCATGATCGAGTCGATCGACAACGAGGCGCAGGCGATCGTGTCCTATGACGAGCGCGAGATCCCCTTCGACCTGCTCGTGACGGTGCCGCTCAACATGGGCCAGCAGTTCATCATCGACTCGGGTCTGGGCGACGAGCTCGGCTTCATCCCGGTCGACAAGCACACGCTCCGCTCGGTCAGGCACGACGACATCTTCGCCCTCGGCGACGCGAGCAATGTGCCCACCAGCAAGGCCGGCTCGGTCGCGCACTTCGAGGCCGATGTCTTCGTCGACAACTTCGTCGCGCTGGCCATGGGCGAGCCGATGACGCACTCCTTCGACGGGCATGCCAACTGCTTCGTCGAGTCCGGGCGGGGCAAGGGCCTGCTGCTCGACTTCAACTACGAGACCCAGCCGCTCACCGGCACCTTCCCGCTGCCGAGGGTCGGCCCCATGCAGCTGCTCAAGGAGTCGCGCGCCAACCACCTCGGCAAGCTCGCCTTCGAGCACATCTACTGGCACATGCTGCTGCCCGGCCGGCCCATCCCGCTCCCCGCGGCGATGTCGATGACCGGCAAGATCCCCGCAGACCCGTCCATGGCCGCGGCCGGCCACTGACCACCACCAAGGAGAGACACACCATGCCCACCACGACCATTGCGGGCCGTCAGATCGACGTCAACGAGGAGGGGTTCCTGGTCAACCCCGAGGAGTGGGACGAGGCGCTGGCCGTCGAGCTCGCCAGGCAGATCGGCATCGAGATGACCGACGCCCACTGGGCGCCCATCCGCTTCATGCGCGAGGACTACAAGGCCAACGACAAGGTCACCCCGACCCTCGCCGCATGTCCACCGCCGGCGGCTTCAACGTCAAGGAGCTCTTTGGGCTCTTCCCCAAGAAGCCGGCCAAGAAGATGTCCTATATCGCGGGCGTGCCCAAGCCGGTCGGCTGCGTCTGACCCGGCCTCTGATCCCAGCACCCCTGTGCCACAAGGAGACCCATCATGACTGACGCCCCCATCATCCCCGACTTCGGCGACGATGACGCCGACTCCGGCGAGCGCAAGCTCGTCGTCATCTGCTCCAAGGGCGATCTCGACATGGCCTACCCCGGCCTGATCCTCGCCAGCGCCGCGCTGGGTGAGGGCATCGAGACCCACATCTTCTTCACCTTCTGGGGCTTCGACATCATCAACAAGAAGACCCAGGACAACCTCAAGTTCTCGCTCGTCGGCAACACCGCGATGCACATGCCCGAGCTGGCCAAGCTCCGTCCCGGCCTAGAGAACATGTCGATGCCCCAAGTCCTCGGCGGCGTGCCCGGCATGACGACCGCTGCGACCAAGATGATGAAGAAGCAGATCGCCGACCTCGACATCCCGACGATCCCCGAGATGGTCGAGCACATCCAGGACATGGGCGGGCACCTGTGGGCCTGCCGCCTGTCCTTCGACATGATGAAGCTCAAGGAGGAGGACCTCGTCGACGGCGTCGAGGGCGTCATCTCCGCGACCGACTTCATGGAGCTCAGCGAGGGCGCCCAGATCATCTTCGTCTAGGCCGCCACAGACTCGGGTGCCGCGACCATCCTGGGGGTCGCGGCACCCGCTTCTCTGTCGGTCAGGCGAGCGGCTCGGTGACGTCGGCGATCTCGGCGGCGAGCGCGGTGAGGGCCTCGTCGGAGTCGACGGTGGCGGCAACACCGTGGGCGCCCGCGCCGAGCGAGACCCGGCGGCCCGGGATCGTCGCGTCGGCGATGACCGGCCAGGCCGTGGTCGAGTCGAACGGGGTGATCGTCCCCCGTTCGTATCCCGTTGCCTCCCTGGCGGTCTCGGCGTCCGGCATCGACAGGCGGTTGACGCCCAGGTGCGTGCGCAGCTTGGGCCAGGAGATCTCCCGGTCGCCGGGCACGAGCACAAAGAGGTAGTCGCCCTCACCGCGCCGCACCACGAGCGTCTTGATGATGTCGCGTGGCTCCACCCCGCGTGCCTGCGCGGCCTCCTCGAGCGAGCGCACCCGCCCATGCCTCGTGATCTCCGCGTGCACACCCAGTCGCTGGTATGCCGCGGCCGCCCGCTCCTCGCCCGCCACCGGCTGCCGCTCGGTCTGCCCGTCTGTCTGCTCACCCATGCCGTCGAGCCTAGATCCCCTGCCACCCTCGACCCTCTTCCACCGGCAAACCCGCCCTTCCTCGCCCGCTTGCGCCAAGTGGCGAGTCCCGCCCATCCGCAATTGACAATCATTCCCAACTAAGTGAACATGATTCTCATGTTCCGACTGACCCGTCTCGCCGCCGTGGGTGCCCTCGCGCCCGTCCTCGCCGTCGCCGCATGCGGCGCATCCGGCAGCGGCAGCGAGGACGCGGCGGGTGGGAAGGTGCCGGTGAGCGCCGCGTTCTATGCCCTGGCGTATGCCGCGGAGCAGGTCGGCGGCGGGCGTGTCCATGTCAGCACGCTCACCAAGCCGGGCGGGGAGCCGCACGACCTCGAGCTCACCCCCAAGGACGTCGTCGACCTCGCCAAGTCGCGGGTCGTGGTCTACCAGAAGGGCTTCCAGCCCGCAGTGGACGACGCGGTCGCGAGCCAGGCCCCCCACGCGGCATTCGACGTCGCGCCGATCGCGGGGCTCGACGTGCCCGCCCAGGAGGAGGGCCACGAGGGGGAGAGCGCCGACGAGCACGCCGGCCACGACCACGGACCGCTGGACCCCCACTTCTGGCTCGACCCCACCAAATACGCCACCGTCGCCACGGCGCTGGGGGAGCGGCTGGCCACCGCCGACGCCGAGCACGCTGCCGAATACCGCGCCAACGCAAAGGCCTTCGCCGGCAAGCTGACGGCCCTCGACAAGGAGTTCAAGGACGGGCTCGCCAGCTGCAAGAGCCGCGACCTCGTCACCGGCCACGCGGCATTCGGCTATCTCGCGCAGCGCTACGACCTCCACCAGGTCGGGATCTCCGGCATCAGCCCCGACGTCGAGCCCAACGCCGCCCAGATGAAGGACCTCGTCGAGCACGTCAGAGAGGCCAAGGTCGGCACCGTCTATGCCGAGACGCTGGTCAGCCCGGCCCTGGCCGAGACGATCGCCAAGGAGGGCGGCGCCACGGTCGCGGTGCTCGACCCCATCGAGGCCGTGACCGACAAGTCCGCCGGCGATGACTACCTTGAGATCATGCGGAGCAACCTCGCCACGCTCAAGAAGGGCCAGCAGTGCAGCTAGACCGCACCCCCCAGCGGGGCACCTCCCAGCGGGGCCAGGACTCCCACCCGGACAACGCCACCGTGCCGGTCATCTCGATGACGGACGCGGCCTTCGGCTACGACGACCGCGCGGTCATCTCCGGCGTCACCCTCGACATCGATCCGGGCGAGGTCGTCGCGATCACCGGGCCCAACGGCTCGGGCAAATCGACGATCGTCAAGGGCCTGCTCGGCCTGAGCCAGCAGCTGGCCGGCCGGGTCGAGCTCTTCGGCGTCGACCGCGCCCGCTTCCACGAGCACACCCGCCTCGGCTATGTCCCCCAGCGGCACACGCTCTCGCACGCGGTCCCCGCGACCGTGCGCGAGGTCGTCGGGGTCGGCCGTCTGCCGCACCTGGGCTGGTTCGCGCGGCCCGGGCGCCGCGACCGACAGATCGTCGACGAGGCACTCGAGCTCGTCGGCCTGGCCGACCGCGCACGCGAGGACGTCTCCACGCTCTCGGGCGGGCAGCACCGGCGTGTGCTCATCGCCCGCGCACTGGCCTCCCAGCCGGAAGTGCTGCTCATGGACGAGCCCACCGCCGGCGTCGACGTGGCGAACCAGCACGTCCTGGCCGACGTCCTCGCCCGGCTCGCCGATCGCGGCACGACGATGGTCATCGTCACCCACGAGATGGACGCGCTGACCGGCTTCCTCACCCGGGTGGTGTGCACCCGCAACGGCGCGGTGGACTTCGACGGCGACCTCACGGCATACGCCCATCGCCATGAGCACCCGGGGGAGCCGCGCGGCGGGCACCACCACTTTGACGAGGAGCCGCCGACCCGGCCCCGCCCCGTCCCGGACTCCGGCCCGGCCGATGCGCTCAGGAGGCTGCCCCATGGGTGAGCTGCTCTCGCTCGACTTCATGCGCCAGGCGCTGCTGGCCGCCCTGCTGGTCGGCGTGGCCGCGCCGATGGTTGGCGTCTTCCTCGTGCAGCGCCAGCTCTCGCTCATCGGCGACGGCATGGGCCACGTCGCGCTCGCCGGCGTCGCGGTCGGCCTGCTGACCTCGACCTCGCCGGTGATCACCGCGCTCATCGCCGCAGTGCTCGCGGCCGTGGCGATCGAGTGGATCCGCGCGCGCGGCCGCACCAGTGGTGACGTGGCGCTGGCAGTCATGTTCTATGGCGGCATCGCGCTCGGTGTCGTGCTGATCTCGAAGTCGCCCAGCGGCACCCCGGCCAACCTCAACGGCTATCTCTTCGGTGCGATCCTGACGACGAGCTCCACCGACCTGATGGTCTTCGCGGCCCTCGCCGCGGTCGTGCTGGTCGTGACGGCGGTGCTGCGCTCGCGGCTGTTCGCCGTCGCCCACGACGAGGAGTACGCCCGCGCGGTCGGCCTGCCGGTCACCGCCCTCAACGTCACGCTCGCGGTGCTGACCGCCGTGACCGTCGTGGTCTCGATGCGGGTGATCGGCCTGCTGCTCATCAGCGCGCTGATGATCCTGCCCAACGCCACGGCCCAGCTGCTCGGCCGCTCCTTTGCCGCGCAGGTGCGGATCGCGGTGCTCGTCGGGGTGCTCAGCGCAGTCGGCGGGGTGCTGACCTCCTACTTCGCGGCGACCCCCTCGGGCGGCACGATCGTGCTCTTCGCCATCGCGGCATTCATCCTCGCGGCCCTGGCCCACGGGCTGCTGCGGCGCCTCGACGCGCGCGCCCACGAGGCCGCCGAGCGGCACGACCACGAGCACGGCCCGGGCTGCGGCCACGAGGCGATCGTGCACGACGACCACGTCGACTACCTGCACGACGGGCACCGCCACGCACCCCATCAGGGACACTATGACGAGCACGCCAGCCACGAGGGCGCCAGCCATGAGCGCACGCACTGACACGAGGAGGACCGTGGAGGAGCAGACCCCGCGGCGGCCCACCCGGCAGCGGGCCGCGGTGACGGCCGCGCTCGGCCAGTGCGAGGAGTTCGTCTCGGCGCAGGAGCTGCACGCCCGGCTGCGCACCGACGGCGAGCGCGTCGGCCTCGCGACCGTCTATCGCAATCTCCAGTCCATGGCCGCCGACGGCGAGATCGACATGATCCGCCGCGACGACGGTGAGGCCGTCTATCGCGCCTGCTCCACCGATCACCACCACCACCTGGTATGCCGCGTGTGCGGCTCGACCGTGGAGATCGCCGGTCCCGCGGTGGAGCGGTGGGCCGACCGCGTTGGGGCCGAGCACGACTATGCCGACGTCAGCCACACCATCGAGCTGACGGGTGTCTGCGCCTCATGCCGGTGACCCAGCTGGACCCGGGCGACTTCTTCCGTTTCGTCGATCTCGTCGGTGTCTTTGCCAATGCCGTCCTCGGCGGCCTGATCGCCCGGCGGGCGGGGCTGGACCCGATCGGCTTCGTCACGCTGGCGGTGCTCTCGGGCACCGGCGGCGGTGTGCTGCGTGACGTGATGCTCCAGCAGGGGCCGCCCGCCGCGCTCGTCGACCCCTGGTACATGGTGATCGCCGGCCTCGGGGCCTTCCTCAGCTATGTCGTGGCGATCGAGGGCCGCACCTGGGACAAGGTGTGGCCCTGGCTCGACGCGCTGGCGCTCGGTTGCTGGTCGGCCACCGGCGCGCAGAAGACCCTGCTCGCCGGGCTCGGCATCCTGGCCGCGCTCGTCCTCGGCATGGTGACGGCCGTCGGAGGCGGCGCCGTCCGCGACATCGTGCTGCGCAGGGTGCCCGCCATCCTCGGCGGCAACACGCTCTATGCCACCTGTGCGCTCGCGGCCAGTGCGGTCGCGGTGGTCGGCTGGCGTCTGGGGCAGCCCACGCTCGGCATGACCTTCGCGACGATCACCGGCGCTGCGCTCGTGCTGCTGGCCCGGCGCCGGCAGTGGATACTCCCCAGCGGCGACGCCTGGTCGCGCGTCAAGGTCCGACGACCGCGGCAGCGCAAGCGCGGGCCGCGGTCGTCTGACAGCTGATCTGGCAGTGCCCGGACTGAGCGGGCAGGCTCAGTGCCCCCGCTCTGTGGTTGGACCGCGTCTCAGGCGTTGCCCTCGCGCATGGGCTGGGGGAGGTGGCCGGCCTGCTTCTCATAGAACTGGGCGGCCTTGCGGGTCGCCATGACCTTGGCGGCGCCGGCGGCCAGACCGGTCAGCGCGGCGAACGCCACCGCGTCCTTGGCCGGGCTGCGCGGGTCACGCGGGTCGATGATCTCGTCGCGGCCGGCCTTCTTCCAGACCTGGGTGACGAGCTTGTTGGCGACGATGCCGGCCAGGACCGCCGAACCCGTGCCGATGAGGCGCCAGACGAGAGTGCCCATGGGTGTGCTCCTTCGTTTGTGCAGGTCAGTTGCTGCCTCCAGCCTGCCACACCCACCCTCCCCTGAAGCCCGAGTGCCGGAGGCTATGCATTGCCCCGGGATCCGCGCGATCCGTGGGGCAATGTGGTGCTGCCCCGCCAGCGGTCCGTTTCGCGGGGCAGTGCATAGCGATGGGACAGCACTTCCCAGCGAGCCCAGAGGCCAAAAGGGGTGGCAATCCGGCGCGAATTCCCACCCCTTCTGGCCTCTCGGCTCAGGGGAGGCGGGCGACCGCGCTCTCGTCGAGCACCAGCCGCACGTGCTGGCCCACCTCGACGGGCTCGACCAGGCCGGCGACGGCGTCGAGCTCGGTCCCGTCGACCAGTCGCACGGCCAGCCGCAGCTCGTCGAGCGCGGGGGCGACGGTGATGACCTCGGCCTCGAGGGGGCCGTCGCCGACGCGGAGTGTGTTCTGGCGGAGCGCGATCGCGGTGTCACGTCCTTGCCCTGCGCTCGCCCCCAGAGCCGAGGGGTATGCCGCGCGGAGTGCCTCAGCCTCACGCGCCTCGAGCACGCGGGAGTAGCCCAGGAAGAGCGCCGCCTCGGCGTCGACGGGGTGCGCCCAGACCTCGCGTGGGGTGCCGGTCTGCACGATCCGGCCGGCCCGCATGAGGGCCACGCGGTCGGCGACGGCAAAGGCCTCCTCGTGGTCGTGTGTGACGAGCAGCGCGGGCGTCTCTGTCGTCGCGAGGATCCGCCGCAGGTCGGCCGCGAGCCGTCCTCGCAGCGAGGCGTCCAGGGCAGAGAGCGGCTCGTCGAGCAGCAGGAGCCGGGGCTCGGCGGCCAGCGCCCGGGCGAGGGCGACCCGCTGACGCTCGCCGCCCGACAGCGTGGCGGGACGGCGCGCGGCATACCCATCGAGGCCGACGAGCGTGAGGAGGCGCTCAACACGGGCGATGGCTTCGGCGCGGTCGACGCCGCGGCGGCGCGGACCATAGGCGACATTGCCGCCGACGGTGAGGTGCTCAAAGAGCTGGCCGTCCTGGAACATCAGGCCGAAGCCGCGGCGGTGCACGGGCACCCCGGCCATGTCGGCGCCGTCGAAGCGCACGGTCCCCGAGGTGAGCTCCTCGAGCCCGACGACCGCGCGCAGCAGCGTGGACTTGCCGCAGCCCGACGGGCCGAGGATGGCGAGGGTCTCGGCGCCGGCGACCTGGAGGGACACGTCGTCGACGGCGGTCAGGTCACCGAAGCGCACGGTCGCGTCGGCGACCTCGAGACCGGTCCCGGAGCGCTCCGGGGGGCGCGGGGCATCAGCCATCAGAAGGTCCCCACAGCCGAGATCCGCAGTCGCTCCACGAGCCCCATGATGGCGACGGTGACGACCGTCAGCACGACCGACGCGGCCATCGCCATGCCGAAGTTGTCGCCGCCCGGCCGCCCGATGAGCCGGAAGACCACGACCGGCAGGGTCGGCATGTCGGGCCGGGCGAGGAAGGCCGTGGCGCCGAACTCCCCGAGCGAGACGGCCATCGCGAAGCCGGCCGCGGCGAGCAGCGGACGCCACACGGTGGGCAGGTCGACGGTCAGCAGCGCCCGCCACGGGGAGGCGCCGAGCACCATCGCGGCCTGGCGCAGCCGGTCGTCGATCGAGCGCAGCACGGGCGCGAGCGTCCGCACGACGAGGGGGAGCGCCACGGTGGCCTGGGCGATCGGGACGAGGATCGAGGAGCTGCGCAGGTCGAGCGGCGGGTGGTTGAGCGTGATGAGGAAGCCGAAGCCCACGGTCACCGCCGACACCCCCAGCGGCAGCATGAACGCGCTGTCGAAGAAGGACTGCGCCCGCCTGGCCAGCAGCCCGCGCGGGTGCCGGCTGACGATGATCGCCACGAGGAGCCCCAGCACGAGGGCGATCAGCGTCGCGTCGACGGCGATCGCGAAGGAGTTGCGCAGCGCCTCCCAGACCGGCACCAGCAGCGCGTTGCCGTCGCCGGTGGTGCCGAGCGCGCGGTAGTTCGCGAGGGTCCACTGCCCGTCCCGGTGGAGCGAGCGGGTCACCAGTGACGCGACTGGGGCCAGGACGTATGCCGCGACCGCGGCGGTCACTGCCAGCGCGGGCCAGTCGCCTCGCCGGGGCCGACGTGCGGCTGCGCTGGCCCCGATGCGGCGCTGGGCGTGCTCGGAGCGGGCGCGCAGCCGGGCGACCAGGGCCAGCAGCGCGAGGACGACGACGAGCTGCACGACCGACAGGACCGCGGCGGTCCGCAGGTCGAGGAAGTGCGCGGTCTGGAGATAGATCTCGGTCTCGACCGTGCCGTACTTGAGCCCGCCCATCGTCAGGACGACACCAAAAGCGGTGGCGCAGAAGAGGAACACGACGGATGCGGCCGAGAGGATCGCGGGCAGCAGGGCTGGGAGCGTGATGGTGCGCAGCACCTCGAGCGGGGTGGCGCCGAGCGACGCGGCTGACTCCTCGGCCCGGGTGTCGAGTCCCTCCCAGGCCGCGCCGACGGTGCGCACGACGACGGAGATGTTGAAGAACACGAGTCCGGCGATGATCGCGGCCCATGTCCCGTCCAGCCCGAGCGCCCCGAGTGGCCCGCCCTCGGAGAGCAGCGTCCGGAAGGCAACGCCGACCACGACCGTCGGCATGACAAAGGGCATGACGACGATGGCCCGCAGCAGTCCCCGACCGCGGAACCGCAGCCGGTAGAGCGCATATGCGACGGGCACGCCGAGCAGCACCGAGATGGCCGAGGCGATCAGCGCCTGCGCGAGCGTCAGGCCGATGACGCGCTGGATTCGCCTGCCGGACAGGGCTTCTGCGAATCCGGAGAGATCGAGCGCGCCGTCGGGGGCGAGGCCGCGCAGCAGCATGCCCCCGACGGGCAGGAGGAAGAAGACCGCGAGGAAGGTGAGCGGCAGCAGCGCGAGCAGGACGAGACCCGGCCCGGTCCCCGACAGGGACCCGCGCCTGACCCGCACCCGCCGCGCGGCGACGCTCATCGAGGCTCATGTCCCGGGCACACCACGGGGCGCTCTTGCCCAATTGGGCAAAAGCGCCCCAGCAGCGACGCCTGGGTCATCGCGGCGTGGCCCCTCGCGGCATACCCCTCAGATCGCTCATCCGGAGGTGACGTCCGCCCACTGCTTGAGCCAGGTGTTGCGGTTCTTTGCGATGTCCTCGGGCGAGACCTCGATCGGCTTCGGCGAGGTCTTGGCCCACTTGGTCCACTCGGCCGGGAGCTGCGTCGAGGAGTCGACGGGGTACATGTACATCGAGTCCGGGAGCGCGGCCTGGAAGTCCTTGCCGAGCATGAAGTCGATGAACGCCTTTGCGCCAGTGGGGTTCTTGGCGCCCTTGATGACGCCGGCATACTCCACCTGGCGGAAGCAGGTGTCGAGCAGCGCCTCGGTCGTCGAGTCGCCGCCACCCTCCGGCACCGTGAATGCGGGGGAGGTCGAGTAGCTCAGCACGATCGGGCGCGGACCCTTGCCCTCGCCGCCGGAGAAGTCGACGGAGTAGGCGTCGGTCCAGCCGCTCGTCAGCTTGACCCCGTTGGCCTTGAGCGAGGTCCAGTAGTCCTCCCACCCGTCCTCGCCGTTGGCCCCGATGGTCGCGAGCAGGAAGGCCATGCCGGGGGAGGAGGTCGCGGCGCCGGGGGTGACGAAGAGGTTCTTGTACTCCGGCTTGACCAGGTCGTTGAGGGTCTTCGGCGCCGTCTTCTTCTTGGCCGCGAACCACGTCCTGTCGACGTTGACGCACACGTCGCCGTAGTCGATCGGGGTGAGCATCTTGCCCGCCTCGCCGTCGAGGACGTGCGCGTCGGCACCCGAGGGGAGCTTCGCGGCATACGGCTCGAGGATGCCCGCCTCGGCGGCGCGCGAGGCGAAGGTGTTGTCGATCCCGAAGACGACGTCGCCGATGGGGGCGTCCTTGGCCAGGACCAGCTTGTTGGTGACCTCGCCGGCGTCGCCGGACGCAGCCACCTTGACGGTGACTCCGGTCTGCTTGGTGAATGCCGCGAGGAGCTCCTTGTCGGCGTTCCACGAGTCGTGCGTGACGAGCGTGATCTCCCCGCCCGTGCTGGCGGACGCGGCCGAGCCCGAGCCGCTGGCGCCCGCGGAGGCGCTGCTCGAGCTCTCGCCGGAGCCGCCGCCGACGCTGCACGCAGCGAGGGCAAGGGTGGTGGTGAGCGCGGCCGCGGTGGCCGCCAGGTGCTTCGACATGTTTCCCTCCATGTGGTCTAGAGGGAGCCCAGCACGTATGCCGCGGAAGGGTTTCCGCGCCACACGACTGGTCTGAGTGTCTCGACTTCCTCCGCCGGTGTGAGCCGGATCAGGTTCGAGGGTCTGCGGCGTCGGCCGCACTCTCAGCGCCCTTCGGCGCTCCCCTGTCGGTTGCACCGCCCACTATAGGCGCTGCCGGCGGTCATCCCGTGAGGAGGGCGACGGCATACCTCGCCCGTCGTCGAGCAGGCCACCGGCCCACAGGCGGTCCAGGTGATCATCGTCGCCAGCCGAAGGGCAAGCCCGGGCGATTGTGGGTCCTATGCCGATTCCCAGCGGAATCTCAGAATACCGTCCTAATATGAGGGCAACGACTTCACGAGAGGAATTGCCCTGATGCTGCGTGTCTCGCGCCGCCTGAGCGCCACGACCGCTGTCCTCGTCATCGGCGGGGTCACCTTGACGGCCTGCTCGGGTGACGTCGGAGACGGCGGCTCGTCGGCTGGCGCCAAGGCGTCCTCGGCCGCCTCCAAGGCAAAGTCGGCAATCACCGCCGAAGCGCGCGGCGCGATTGAGCGAATCCCCAACATGGGCAAGAAGGTCGCCGGCATCCGCAAGGACGTCACGGTCGACAGCTGCGGTCTCAAGACCGGCGCACAGACCGCCAAGGGCAAGGTCAAGAACACCAACAAGGAGGCGCGCGACCTCCTCATCGCCGTCCAGTGGCTCCCCGCCAACAGCGGTGACCCGCTCTCTGTGGGCGTCTTCACCGCCAAGAACGTCGAGGCGGGCAAGACCGTCGACTGGTCGGCCAAGGGCAACCTCAAGGCCGAGGCCGGGCGCTGCGTCCTCCTCGCCCAGTCCGCACCCGCGGGCACCATCAAGTAGTCGTCTACAGCGCCGGGGCTGTTCCTCCCCCCAACCTGGCGCTTGCCGCTCGAGGCCCGGTCTGGCGGGACCGGGCCTCGAGCATGTCCGGGAGCACACGGCACACCCCTGCTGACCTAGGGGTATGCCGTGTGCCACCTTCCGTGCACGGCCTCCTCGCGGTGTGGTCCCCTAGGAGCGTGCGAGTGCGAACCGACCCCACCCCTGATACCGCCATCGTCGAGGCGCTGCGCGCCGCCACCAAGGTGACCGTGATGACGGGCGCGGGCATGTCCGCGGAGAGCGGTGTGCCGACCTTCCGCGACGCCCAGACCGGCCTGTGGGAGGAGTTCGACGCCGCGTCGCTGGCGACGCCCGAGGCCTGGGATGACGACCCCGAGATGGTCTGGCCCTGGTATCTCTGGCGTGCCCGGATGGTCCGCGACGTCCAGCCCAACGCTGGCCACCTCGCCCTGGCAGAGCTGGCGCGTCACAAGGATGTCCGCCTTGTGACGCAGAACGTCGACGACCTCCATGAGCGCGCCGGCAGCGAGGTCCTCGCGCACCTGCATGGCAGCCTGCTCGCCTTCCGCTGCGCCGACTGCGGCGCCCCAGCGCCCGAGCCGGAGCTGCCGGCGGAGCCGAGCGAGCGGGCCACGCCGCCACAGTGCGCGGAGTGCGGCGGCTATGTGCGTCCGGGCGTGGTGTGGTTCGGCGAGATGCTGCCGTTCGAGGAGTTCGAGGCTGCCGAGCGGGCCCACGAGGACGCCGACATCGTCCTGGTCGTCGGCACCAGCGGGCTGGTCTATCCGGCGGCGGGGCTGCCCATCACCTCACGGGGTCTCGGCATCACGGTCGTGGAGATCAACCCCGACGAGACCGGCCTGTCCGACCTGGTCCAACACGCTTGGCGCACAACGGCAGCGGCCGGGCTGCCGCTCCTGGTGGAGGCGGCGACCCGGCCGTAGCCCGCTCGCGTTTTCGCCCAAGTGGGCTAGAACGCGGGGCGCGCACCGTCGCGGATCTGCCCAAGTCGGCTAGAGCGCGGGGGCGCGCACCGTCGCGTTTTCGCCCAAGTGGGTTTGAACGCGGGGCGCATACCGTCGCGTTTTCGCCCAAGTGGGTTTGAACGCGGGGCGCACACCGTCGCGTTTTCGCCCAACTGGGCTGGAACGCGGGTCAGAAGAGCCCGACGATCTCGCCGTTCTCGTCCAGGTCGATCGACTCGGCGGCGGGGTGCTTGGGCAGGCCCGGCATTGTGCGCATCTCGCCGCTGATCGCATAGACATAGCCCGCACCCGCCGCGACCCGCACCTCGCGGACCGGCATCCGCCAGCCCGTGGGTGCGCCACGCAGCGTAGGGTCGGAGCTGACCGACAGGTGTGTCTTGGCGATCACGACCGGGAAGGCGCCATAGCCGAGCTGCTCGAAGCGCGCGAGATCCTTTGCGGCAGCAGGGGAGAAGTCCACCCCGTCGGCCCCATAGATCCGTGTCGCGACGGCCTCGATCTTGTCGGTCAGCGGCTCGTCGAGGTGGTAGGTGTAGCGGAAGTCGTGCTCGTCGTCGCAGGCCTCCGCGACGACATCGGCGAGCGTGGCCGCGCCCGGTCCGCCATCGGACACGTGCGTCGAGATCGCCACCCGGGCGCCCGCCTCCTCGGCGATCTCACGGATCACGGCGTGCTCGGACTCGTGGTCGGTGGGGAAGGCATTGATCGCCACGACCGGCGCGACGCCGAAGGACCGGACTATCTCGATGTGCTTGCGGAGGTTGGCGGCGCCGGCCCGCACATCCTCGGGGCGCTCCTCGAGCAGCTCCGGCGGGAGCGGCTTGCCGGCCACGATCCGATAGAGCCCCGAGTGCGCCTTGAGCGAGCGCACGGTCGCCACGAGCACCGCCGCGTCGGGGACGAGCCCGGACACCCGGCACTTGACGTTGAAGAACCGCTCGGCGCCCATGTCAGAGCCGAAGCCGGCCTCGGTCAGCAGGAAGTCGCTGCTCTGGATGCCGACCATGTCGGCGATGACCGAGGAGTTGCCGGTCGCGATGTTGCCGAACGGCCCGGCGTGGATGAGCACCGGCGTGTTCTCGGTGGTCTGCATCAGGTTGGGCCGCAGGGCGTCCTTGAGGATGACCGCCATCGCTCCGGCGGCCTTGATCTGCTCCGCCGTGACCGGCACGCCGCCGTCCTTGGTGTAGCCAACCACGATGCGCCCCAAGCGTTCTCGCATGTCTGCGAGTGAGGTCGCGAGCATCATGATTACCTGGATCTCACTCGCCGCCGTGATGTCGAAGCCGCTCTGCCGCGGCACGCCGTCGATGCGGGCACCTAGACCGAGCACGACATTGCGCAGCGCCCGGTCGTTGACGTCGAGCACCCGCCGCCAGGCGATCGTGCGCTCGTCGAGCCCGAGCTCGTTGCCGTGGTGCAGGTGGTTGTCGACCATCGCCGCGAGCAGGTTGTGCGCGGCGGTGATCGCGTGGAAGTCGCCCGTGAGATGGAGGTTGAGCACCTCCATCGGCACGACCTGGCTGTAGCCGGCGCCGGCGGCGCCGCCCTTGATGCCGAAGGTCGGCCCCATCGAGGGCTGGCGCAGCGCGAGCATCGCGGTGCGGCCCGTCGCGGCCAGTCCCTGGGCGAGCCCGACGGCCGTGGTCGTCTTGCCCTCCCCGAGGGGCGTGGGGGTGATCGCCGTGATGACGACATACTTCGCGCGTCGCGAATCCCCTTGTGGGGCAGTGGTGGCGGCGAGGTCCACCTTGGCGACGTGGTGCCCATAGGGCTCCAGGTATGCCGTGTCGAGGCCCGCAGCCTGGGCCACCTCAGCGATCGGCTTCAGGTGGGCGGCGCGGGCAATCTCCAGGTCGGAAGGAAGTGGCTTCGTTGGCACGCCATCCATCCAACCACTGAGACAGCAGATCCGGGGGATGGTTGACACTCTTCCCAAAATGTCAGCGGACTGGTAGAAACCGACCCACGGTAAACCAGCATCTCCGAGGACAAGGACGTCCGATCATGCGCAGGCCCGCCTCACTCGCCCTCGCCGCCGCCCTGCTGTGCGGGGCCGCCCCCGCCGCTGCCCAGGCCCCCGCCTAGGGCGCCGTGACAGCGGAGGCCGGCTCCGCGGCATACCTCGTCGGTCGGGGGATGGCCGACATCACCGGGCCCGCCGCCGAGATCGGGATGATGGGCTACTCGCGCACCGACCAGAAGACCGAGGGCATCCACCAGCGCCTCCGCTCGCGGGCCTTCGTCGTCGCCGACCCCGCATCAGGCAGGCGGGTGGCCTATGTCAACGCCGACCTCGCCATGGTCTTCCGCTCGGTCAAGGAGGGCGTGCTCGCCAAGCTCCGGGCCAAGTACGGCGACACCTATACCGACGCCAACGTGCTCATGGCCGGCACGCACACGCACTCCGGGCCCGGCGGCTACTCGCACAACCTCGCCTACAACCTCTCGATCGGCGGCCTCCAGCAGCAGAACCTCGACGCGATCGTCGCCGGCATCACCGCCTCGATCGAGCAGGCGCACGCCGACCTCGCGCCCGGCTCGATCGGCATCGCCCGCGGCGAGCTCACCAACGCCAGCGTCAACCGCTCGCGCGTGGCGTGGGAGCGCAACCCCGAGGTCGACAAGGCCGTCTTCCCGCAGGCGATCGACCCCTCGATGACCGTGCTGCGCTTCCGGCAGGGGAGCGAGGACGTCGGCGCGCAGAGCTGGTTCGCCGTCCACAACACCTCGATCACCGGCGAGAACCACCTCATCTCGCCCGACAACAAGGGCGCCGCGCAGTACTTCTGGGAGCGCCGCGACAAGGGCCAGGGGTATCTCGCGGCGGGGGAGAAGTTCGTCGCGTCCTTCGCCAACACCAACGCCGGCGACATGTCGCCCAACCTCAACCTCCAGCCCGGGTCAGGGCCGACCGAGGACGAATGGGAGAACTCGCGGATCATCGGCACGCGCCAGAAGGAGACCGCCCAGCGGCTCTATGCGTCGACGCGCCCCCTTGCCGGGCCGATCGACTACCGGCTCCAGTTCGTCGACATGTCCCAGGTGACTGTCGACGGCCGCTTCACGCCCGACGGCCAGCCCCACCAGACGTGCTCGGGCGCGCTCGGCGCCTCCATGACCGCCGGCAGCACCGAGGACGGCCCGGCCCTGCCGGTCTGGCCCGAGGGCACGCCGAGCCCGCTCGTGCCGATCTTCGAGGCCCTCAAGCAGCCGGTGCCCGACGCCCTCAGGAACTGTCAGCACCCCAAGCAGGACCTGCTCGCGACCGGCTCCCTGGGCCTGACCCCCAATGTCCTGCCGGTGCAGCTCGTGCGCATCGGTGACCTTGCCCTGATCGGTATGCCGGGTGAGGTCACCATCACCTCGGGCCTGCGCCTGCGGCGCGCGGTCGCGGCCGAGCTCGGCCTCCCGCTGGACAACGTCATCGTGCAGGCCTACGCCAACGACTACAGCCAGTTCGTCACGACGCCCGAGGAGTATGACTCGCAGCAGTACGAGGGCGGCTCGACGCTGTTCGGCCGCTACACCCTCCCGGCCTATGTGCAGACCGTCACCGGTCTGGCGAGCGCCATGCGGACGGGCGCGCCCGCACCGGCGAGTGCGGCCACCACGCGTCCGCCCTTCACCGAGATCGACTTCCAGTCCGAGGTGCTCTTTGACGACAAGCCGATCGGCAAGGGGTGGGGCGAGACGCTCGTCCAGCCCGCCGCGGCATACGCCCGCGGCCAGCAGGCCAAGGCCGTCTTCGTGACCGGTCACCCCAAGAACAACCTCCGGCTGGGCGGCACCTTCCTCGAGGTGCAGCGGCTCGAGGCCGGCCAGTGGCGGCGGATCGCGGACGACAACGACTGGGAGACCCGCTACCGGTGGGCGAGGGAGGGTGTCGCCAACTCCACGGCGACGGTCGAGTGGGACATCCCGTCCGACGCGGCACCGGGCACCTATCGCCTTGTCCACCACGGCGACTGGAAGAGCGGCTGGACGGGCAAGATCACACCGCTCACCGGCGTCTCGCGCGCCTTCACCGTGTCGTAGCCGCCCTGCCGCGCCAGTCATACTGGTGGGGCAATGAGCGACCCCACCTCTTCCGCCGACGAGCCCGTCTCGGTCGGCTCCGCCACCGCTGCCGTCCCGAGCGCCGAGGCCGCGCGCATCCCGCGCGAGATCTGGGTGCTAGTCGTCGCGGCATTCGTCATCGCGATCGGCTTCGGGCTGATCACCCCCGTGCTGCCTGCCTATGCGCGCAGCTTCAACGTCGGCGTGACCGCCGCGACCATCGTCGTGAGCGCGTTCGCGTTCATGCGGCTGGTCTTCGCGCCCGCCGGCGGTGTGCTGATCACCCGGCTGGGGGAGCGGTGGGTCTATCTCGTCGGCCTGCTCATCGTCGCGGCGTCCTCGGCGGCCACCGCGTTCGCGGCCAACTACTGGCAGCTGCTGGTCTTCCGCGGCCTCGGCGGCATCGGCTCGACGATGTTCACCGTCTCGGCGATGGCCCTGATCGTGCGCCTCGCGCCGCCGACGATCCGCGGCAAGGTCTCCTCGGCCTACGGCTCGGCCTTCCTCATCGGCAACATCGCCGGCCCGATCCTCGGCGGCTTCCTCGCGAGGCTCGGCATGCAGGTGCCCTTCCTGGTGTATGCCGTGGCGCTCGTCATCGCCACGGCGATCGTCGCGACGCAGCTCAGCCACGCCTCGCTCCAGCCGCCGCCCGGGGCCGTGCCGCTGCCGCCCATGACCGTGCGCGAGGCGCTGGACGACTCGGCCTACCGCGCAGCCCTGGTCTCCGGCTTCGCCAACGGCTGGGCCAACTTCGGCGTGCGGGTGGCCCTGACGCCCCTGTTCATCGCCGCGGCGCTCGGTGACGACCCGCGTCTGCCGGGCATCGCGCTCGCGCTCTTCGCCGCCGGCAACGCCGGGGGCCTCCTGCTCGCCGGGCGCCGCTCCGACCTGCTCGGTCGCCGCCCGCTGATCCTCATCGGACTGGCGATCTCGGCCGTCGCGACCGCCGTCTTCGGCTTCCTGCACACCTTCCCGCTGATCGTCGTGGCCTCACTCATCGGCGGCGCGGGCGCCGGTGTGCTCAACCCCGCGCAGCAGGCCAGCCTCGCCGATGTCGTCGGCAACGAGCGCAGCGGCGGCAAGGTCCTCGCGGCATTCCAGATGGCCCAGGACACCGGCACGATCTTCGGGCCCATCATCACCGGCATGGTCGTCGACGCCTTCGGCTACGCGCCAGCCTTCATCCTCGCCGGTGTCGTCGCGGCCATCGCCTTCGTCGCCTGGCTCCCCGCCCGCGAGACCCTCCACCGGCCGCCAACAGCCTGAGCCCGTCCGCAAGGCAGTGCATAGCGCCGCCGCCCAAGGGTCTGTCCCCGCTTGCCTCCGCGCCGCAGCGGCGGCCGGTAGCGTCGGACCATGCTCATCGAGGCCACCTCACAGACCCGCGCCGACGTCGAGACGGTCTGGCGTGTGCTCTCCGACATCGAGGGCTGGCCCACCTGGACCCCGACGGTGACGACGGTGCAGCAGATCGGCCGCGAGCCCGCGGCTTACGCGCTCTGGCAGCCCAAGCTGGCGCCCGCGACGTGGACGATCACCGACTGGCGCCCCGGTCAGGGCTTCGTCTGGGAGAACAAGCGCCCGGGCATCCTCTCGGTCGCCCAGCACTGGCTCGAGCCGGCCGGCGACGGCACGCGCATCCACCTCACGCTCGAGTGGACGGGCGGGATGACGAGCACAACGCACCTGCTCTTCGGCAAGCGTGCCCGCAGCTATGTGACCACCGAGGCCGAGAGCCTCGCGGCGCACTGCGACGGCCTCGCCGCCGACTGACCGATAAGAGCGGGTATGCCGCGGGGCGAGGTCCGGATCGGACCTCGCCCCGCGGCATACGTGCTCTAGAGAGTCGTCAGATGACGCCCATCGCCATCATCGGCTCGGCGACCTGGATGAAGCCGGAGATGTTGGCGCCGACGACATAGTCGCCGGGGGAGCCGAACTCGTCGGCCGTCTCGAGGCAGCGGGTGTGGATGCCCGACATGATCTGGTCGAGGCGCTCCTCGGTGGCCTCGAAGGTCCACGCGTCGCGCATGGCGTTCTGCTGCATCTCGAGCGCGGAGGTCGCGACGCCACCGGCGTTGGCGGCCTTGCCCGGGCCAAAGAGCGTGCCTGCGTCCTGGAAGACCTTGATGGCCTCCGGGGTGCAGGGCATGTTGGCGCCCTCGGCCACGGCGGTGACGCCGTTCTTGACCAGGGCGGCCGCACCGTCACCGTCGAGCTCGTTCTGCGTGGCGCAGGGGAGCGCGACATCGCACTTGACGTCCCAGATGGAGCCGTTGCCGACGTGCTTGGCGTGCTTGCGCACCGAGGCGTAGTCGGTCAGGCGGCCGCGCTGGACCTCCTTGATGTCCTTGAGCAGCTCGAGGTCAATGCCCTTCTCGTCGACGACATAGCCGCCGGAGTCGGAGACGGCCACGACATTGGCGCCGAGGTCCTGGGCCTTCTCGACGGCATAGATCGCGACATTGCCGGAGCCGGAGACGACGACCTGCTTGCCCTCGAGCGACGAGCCGCGGGAGGCGAGCATGTCGCGGGTGAAGAAGACGGTGCCGTAGCCGGTGGCCTCGGTGCGGGCGCGCGAGCCGCCCCAGCCGATGCCCTTGCCGGTGAGCACGCCGGACTCGTACTGGTTGGTGATGCGCTTGTACTGGCCGAACATGAAGCCGATCTCGCGGCCACCGACGCCGATGTCACCGGCGGGCACGTCGCGGTACTCGCCGATGTGACGGTAGAGCTCGGTCATGAAGGACTGGCAGAAGCGCATGATCTCGCCGTCGGAGCGGCCCTTGGGGTCGAAGTCCGAGCCGCCCTTGCCGCCGCCGATCGGCAGGCCGGTCAGGGCGTTCTTGAAGATCTGCTCGAAGCCAAGGAACTTGATGATGCCGAGGTAGACGCTCGGGTGGAAGCGCAGGCCGCCCTTGTAGGGGCCCAGCGCCGAGTTGAACTCGACCCGGAAGCCGCGGTTGACGTGCACCTGGCCCTGGTCGTCGGTCCACGGCACGCGGAAGATGATCTGGCGCTCGGGCTCGCAGAGCCGCTCGATGATCGCCGCGTCGATGAGCTCCGGACGCTTGTCCACGACGGGAGCGAGGCTGTCGAGCACCTCCTTCACGGCCTGGTGGAACTCGGCCTCGCCGGGGTTGCGCGCCAGGACGGTCGTGAAGATGGGCTGAAGCTTGGGGTGAAGATCGGTCACGGGTCAAATGTAGGGACTCCCGGCCAAAGTCCTCCTATCCGTCCCGTGTGGTAATCATCTCTGAGATGGGTGAGACGAACGGTGCGCCAAGCGGCAGATACCCGCTGGTCACCGCCCTGTGGGGGTTGCAGACGGCGGTCGGGGCTGGGCAGGGTGGGGTGATGGCAGAGAAGAAGATCACCGTCAGCAGGACCATCGACGCCTCCGCGGACGCACTTTTTGACGTGCTCTCCAATCCGCAGCGGCACGCCGAGCTCGACGGCTCGGGCTTCATCCGCTCCGACGAGAAGACCAACCGCATCCAGCAGGGCGGCGACGTGTTCACGATGAACATGTCGGGCGAGCACATGGGCGGGGAGTACCAGACCGACAACCACGTCACGGGCTATGCCAAGGACAAACTCCTGGCCTGGCAGACCGCCCCCGCCGGCACCGAGCCGCCCGGGTGGGAGTGGGTCTGGGAGCTCGAGCCCCAGGGCCCCGACGCGACCCTGGTCACCCACACCTACGACTGGTCCAAGGTCACCGACAAGGACCTGCTCGCCAAGGTGAAGTTCCCCCTCGTGGAGGAGTCCCAGCTCGAGGACACCCTCGGCAAGCTCGCCGAGTCCGTCGCCTCCTGACCCTCGCCGCCTACGACCAGGGCGGTATGCCGCGGGCCCGGCCCCGCGGCATACCGCCTGGTCGTATTCGCGCGCGGGAGGGCGCGGAGAGAATCCGGTTCGACGGGGAGTGCCTACGACGGTAGAATAGTTGCAGAACGCAACCAACAAAGCCCGTGACGCCCTGAAGGACCCAGTTGACCGCCACCGCACAACGCACCGCATCCGACGAGCCCGCCGCCTACGAGCTGAGCCCCGAGGCCCGGCGGGTCTTCATCGGCCTGATGCTCGGCATGCTCGTCGCCTCCATCAGCCAGACCATTGTCAGCCCCGCCATGCCGCGCATCGTCGCCGAGCTCGGCGGGATGGACCACTACTCGTGGCTGGCGACCGCCGCCATGCTCGTCTCCGCGATCAGCGTGCCCATCGTCGGCAAGCTGTCCGACCTCTACGGTCGCCGCCCGTTCTATCTCGCCGGCCTGGTCGTCTTCATGCTGGGCTCGATCCTCGCCGGGCTCTCCCAGGGCTTCTGGTTCCTCGTCTTCGCCCGTGCGGTCCAGGGCCTCGGCATGGGCACCCTGATGCCGCTGTCGCAGACCATCATCGGCGACATCATCCCGCCGCGTCAGCGTGGCAAGTACCAGGGTCTGATGGGCGCCGTCTTCGGCGTCAGCTCGATCGCCGGCCCGCTAGCCGGCGGCTACATCACCGACCACTGGGGCTGGCGCTGGCTGTTCTATGTCTCGCTGCCCGTCGGCATCGCGGCCTTCCTCGCGATCTTCCGCTTCCTGCACCTGCCGCACACCCGGCGCGAGGCCAAGATCGACTGGCCCGGGATCATCACCCTCACCTCCGCCCTCCTCCTCATCCTGCTCGCCACCTCCCTGGGGGGCACGAGCTATGACTGGGACTCGGCCCAGATCATCGGCATGTATGCCGGCGGCGTCGTCTTCCTGCTGCTGTGGGTCTGGACGGCCACCCGGGCGAGCGAGCCGGTCATCCCGCTGCGTCTCTTCCGCGGGTCGGTCTTCACCTTCGCCAACATCGCCTCCTTCGCCGTGTCGATGCTGATGTTCGGCGCGCTGATCTACATCCCCGTCTATGCCCAGGGCGTGCAGGGCGTCGACGCCACCAAGTCGGGTCTGATCCTCATGCCGATGTCGGTGGCGATGATCGGACTGTCGATCCTGTCCGGACTGTTCATCACCCGGACCGGGCGCTACAAGGGCGTCATCCTGCTGGGCGTCGCGATCATGGGCGTCGGGATGTGGCTGCTCACCCAGCTGACCTACACCTCCAGCTCGGGCGCGCTCACGCTGGCGATGGTCGTCTTCGGCGTCGGCCTCGGCATGTGCATGCAGGTCTACACGCTCGTCGTGCAGAACATCGTCATGCGCGAGGACCTCGGCGTCGCCACCGCCGCCACCCAGTTCTTCCGCAACGTCGGCTCGACCGTGGGCATCGCCGTCTACGGCACGATCATGACCTCCCAGATGCGGCCGGCGATCATCTCGCACCTGCCCGAGGCGATGCGCCAGCACATGCCCGCCGAAAAGATCGGCGCCGGCTCGGTCCTCGACCCGGCCGCCCTCGCCAAACTCCCGCCGCAGGTCGCCACCGCCGTCCGCCAGGGTCTCGCCGACGCGCTGCACGACGTCTTCACCTTTGCCCTGCCGCTGGTGGCCGTGGCCTTCATCGCCTCGCTGCTGATCAAGGTCGTGCCCCTGCGCGACACCGTGCACACCCCGGCCGAGGCCGGCCGCGAGATGCTCGACGGGATGGGGCAGTCCTCCGCCGGCGAGGGCCTGACCGTGCCGCTCGGCCGCGACGGCGGTGCCTCCCGCACCCGCGAGCGCCTGCTCGGACTCCAGATCGCTCGGCTCGCCGAGGCCTCCTCCCGTGAGGACCTGCCACTGCTGCGCCAGGCCGTGCTCGACATCGGCGACGGCGACCTCGTGCGCGGCCAGGCCCTGCTCGCCCGCACCGCCGTCATGCTCACCACAGAGCACCCGGAGGTGGCCGCGAGGTCCGAGCGGTATGCCGCCGAGATCGCCGAGCGCGGCAAGCGCCACGGCGGCATCCTCAGCGACGACATCCGTCGGGCGCTCGCGGCCGCGGCCACCGAGCTCGACGAGGACAAGGTGCTCGGCGAGGTCGAGCCGACCGTCGCCCAGCGCTACGAGGGTGTCGACATCGGCACACTCACCGCGGTCTCGTCCGACCTCACCTCGGCCTACATCGTCGACTCCCAGCGCGTGCGCCCCGGCCGCCACGCCTCCGACGAGGTCGTCATCGACCCCGTCGAGCCGCCCGCCCGCTGAGGCCAGTCCCGCCTCCCTTAAGTGGGGTTCATCCGCAGGTTTGCGTTCTGTCCGCATGATCAATCGTGCGGACAGAACGCGAACCTCGTGACAGATCGCGCGGACGCGGCCTCCCCGGGTAGAGGCCTCACCCATGGGGCCCGGGCTCAGTGGCCGAGTGCCCGCCAGTCCGACTCGAGCAGCGCCATGACGTCGGCGTCGACCCACTCGTCGTCAAAGCGCAGCACCTCGCGCAGCGTCCCCTCGTGGACGAAGCCGGCCTTGTCATAGACACGCCGCGCCCTGGGGTTGAAGGCATAGACCTCGAGCGAGATCCGGTGCAGCCCAAGGGTCTCGAAGCCGTAGCCCACGACCAGCCGGACCGCCTCGGTGCCCAGCCCGCGACCGCGACCCTCCGGCCCGATGAGCGTCCGGAAGTTGCACGAGCCCGTCGCCTGGTCCCACTCGTTGAGGACGACCTCGCCGACCAGGGCGCAGCTCGCCCGGTCCACGACCGCGAGGTCGAGCCTGTCGCTCTGGCTGTTGCGCGCGGCATACCACTCACGAAGGCGCTGGTCGGGTGTCGGATCGCCTGCCTCGGCCTCGGCGGTCGTGGGGACCGAGCCGGTCAGGCGGAGCACCTCCGGGTCGGCCAGCACCCGCGCGATCGCCTCGACGTCGTCAGGCTGGAAGGGCCGCAGCGTCACCAGCTCGCCATGCAGCGTCGGCTTGGTCGCGAAGTCAGGCGTGTGCATGCTGCGATCTCAGCGCAGGTATGCCGCTGCGCGCCAGTGCTTGTCAGCCCTGCCGGCGTCGCAGGACGGCGTATGCCGCGCCGCCCCCGGCCGCGATCCCGGCCAGCCCGATGCCGGCGAGCAGCAGGGGAGACGTGCCGCCACCGTCTGTGGCGTTGCCCTGGTCGCCCGCGGCCGTGGCCCCGGACGACGGCGTGGTGGCCGACCCGGACGCGGTGGCCGCGGGCGACTGGGATGTCGACGACGTGCTCGACGGGCTGCCGCTGGAGCCTGCCACGGGCGTGCCATCGACGCGGACCGCCAGCCGGGCGTTGATGGGTGCGTTGCCATCCCGGGTCTCCTCTCGCAGGAGACTGAAGTAGTAGAAGCCTGGGACGGCGGCCCGCCGGATGCGTGTGGTGTCTCCACCGAAGAAATTGCCCGTGCGCACCGTCGGCGTGTACTCGGGTGTACTCGGTGAGTGTCATCGAACCGCCGGAGAGGCCATAGGACTCGCGGTTCGACGGCTTCCCACTGATGCGGGAGATCTGGGCGCGGACGGGGTTGTAGGCCCCGATCTCGAACAGGATGTAGTCACCCTCGCGGTCGAAAGTCTCGCCAGGTGCCGGCACGTCAGCGCTGAGCGCGGCCCTCTGCCCCTCGTCGAGCCAGACCTTGTAGTAGGTCTGCTCGCCGCTGAGGATCGTCTCGCGGTAGGTGCCGGGCTTGAGCTCGAGGGCGTCGTAGAAGGAGCCGCCCCCGACGATGGGCGTGCCCTTGCCCGAGGGCTGCGTGAGCAGGACGGTGTCCTCCTCGTCGGTGAGCCCAGGGGCGGTGGACCGCGTGGGCGCGGTCTCCGTGTAGACGAGTTCGGCGGGCTGCGCGCCCGGCGCCCCGGCGCTGCGCTCAATCTTGGCGATGAGCTCCGGGGCGATCTCACACGGTCTCGGTGTGGATCTGTCTCCCCTTGCAGCACCGAATCTAGGGGTTTGCACGAGCAACGATCAACCGGGGCGGCTGGGAGAACTCCCCGCCGCCCCGTGCCGCGTTCTCAGGACCTCGCCAAGGGCGGCGGTCAGCGCAGGGGGTTGGCGCGGCGGCGGTCCAGCTGGCGATAGGCGACCAGGATCAGGATGCCGACGAGGGCCATGCCGGCGCCGACGAGCGAGGGCGCCCGGTAGCCATAGCCGAGGGCGATGACGATGCCGCCGATCCAGGCGCCGAGCGCGTTGGCGATGTTGAGCGCGGAGTGGTTGAGCGCGGCGCCGATGGTCTCGGCGTCGCCCGCGTCGTGCATGAGCTGCATCTGGAGGTTGACCACGAGGATCGAGGCGACGAGCGCGGAGAGGAAGAAGACCACCATGCCCGGGATGTGCCACGGGGAGAGCCAGCTGAATGCCGCGAGCATCAGGGCCATCAGGGCGAAACCGATGACGACCGACTTGCGGATCGACCACTCCGACATGCGCCCCGCGATCTCCGCACCGAGCAGCCCGCCGAGGCCATAGACGAGCAGATAGGTCGGCACCGCGGACTCGTGCAGGCGGGTCACATCGGTGATGGTCGGCGCGATGTAGGAGTACATCGCAAACATGCCGCCGAAGCCGAGCGAGCCGGCGAGGATCGACAGCCACAGCGTGGGGCTCGACAGCGCCGAGAGCTCGCGCCGCCCCGTCGCCTCCGGGTTGCCGGGGGTCTTGGGGACGTATGCCGCCACGAGGGCGAGGGTGAGAAGGCCGAATGCCGCGACGGTCCAGTAGGCCGAGCGCCACCCGATGTTCTGGCCGAGCCAGGTGGTCAGCGGGACACCCAGGACATTGGCGGCGGGTATGCCGTACATCATCCGGCCGATCTGCAGGCCGCGCTTTGCGGGCTCGACCAGGCCCGCGGCGACGAGTGCGCCGACGCCGAAGAAGGCGCCGTGCGGGAAGCCGGCGAGCAGCCGGGCGCCGATCATCGCCGGATAGCTGTCGGCGAGCGCGCTGGCCACGTTGCCGACGGTGAAGACGGTCATGAGCCCGAGGAGCAGCCCCTTGCGCGGGTACTTCGCGAACATGACGGCGAGCACCGGGGCGCCGATGACGACGCCCATGGCATAGGCAGAGATGATGTGGCCCGCGGTCGGGATGCTGATCTTGAGGGTCTCGGCGATCTGGGGCAGCAACCCCATCGAGACGAACTCCGTTGTGCCGATGGAGAACCCGCCGAGGACAAGCGCCGCGGTGGCCAGCCCGACGTGGCTGCCGCGTCCGCTGCTGGGCGCTGTCGGGGGAGTGGTTGTGGGAGCCGTCACGTGACACCACGGTAAGCCCGCGTCTGCCCTTTGGCCGAATTGGCGAGAGCACCCGTGGCGCTGGCCTAGGGTCGGGCCATGTCTGAGCGCCCGTCGACCGCATCCCCGCTCGCGCACGTCGTCCGCCGGGGCTCGGGTCTGGCGGTCCTGGGGCTGCACGGCAACGGTGTGGACCACCGGCTGCTCCTCCCACTCGATCCCACGCTGGAGTCCGCGGGCGGTCTCGAGCGCATCTACCTCGATCTCGCCGGCTTCGGCCAGACGCCGGCGCTGGGAGGGAATGCTGGCCTCCCCGAGCTGGCGGACTGGCTATCGGGCCAGGTGCAGCAGATCATCGCGGACCGCCCCTTCGCGATCCTGGCCAACTCGCTCGGCGGGCTCCTGGCCCGTCACCTGGCCGGCCTCCTCCCCGACCAGGTCGTGGGTGTCGCGCTGCTTGCGCCGGTCGTCCACCCAGACGCCTCGCTGCGGCGGCTGCCGGACTTCGCAGTGGTCGAGCGGGACGAGGGGCTGTTGGACTCGCTGACGGCTGAGGACCGGGCCGAGTTCACCGAGATGGCTGCTCGCCAGACGCGGGCTGTGTGGGAGGGCTTCCGGGAGTTCGCGCTCCCCGGCATCCGCGCCGCCGACCCCGACGCCATGGACCGGCTCGGCGCGCGGTACTTCCTGGCCGATCCGCCCGATGGGAGCGGGGCTCCCTTCTCTGGGCCGGCCCTTGTCGTCACCGGGCGCCAGGACCACGTCGTGGGCTACGAGGACCAGTTCGACCTCGTGCGACGCCACTACCCCCAGGCGACCTATGCGGCACTGCACGGTGCCGGGCACAACGTCCATCTCGACTGCCCTGCCGCCACGGCAGCACTGCTGGGGCAGTGGGCGGCGGACCTGCCGCGCTGACCTCGCCTCGCTGCGCGCCCCGGCAGGACCATCTCCCGGACGGCGCGACGGCACATCGGCGCAGGTCCGTAGGCTCTGTGGGTGAGCGAGCGACAGAGGCCCGGGGTCGGCCGCCTGCTGATCCCCGCGCTCGTCGTGGTCACCGGCATCGGGCCGTTCGCGACCGACACCTACATCTCCGCGCTGCCGGCGCTGGCCGGCTCGCTGGAGACGACCGGCGCGCTCGCCCAGCTGACGCTCACGGCATTCATCGTCGGTCTTGCCCTCGGGCAGCTCGCGTGTGGTCCGGTCAGTGACGCGATCGGCCGGCGGCGGATGCTGCTGGCCAGCACCGCGGCATTCGCAGTCTCGAGCCTCGTCTGCGCGCTGGCACCCTCCATCGGCGTGCTGCTCGCGATGCGCGTCGTGCAGGGCCTCGCCGCCGGCACCGGCATCGTCGTCGGACGGGCGGTCGTCACCGACTCCTACGGGTCGGGCGACGCGGCCAAGACCTATGGCACGCTCGCGTCGATCACCTTCCTCGCGCCACTGATCGCGCCCGTCGTCGGTCGGCTGATCATGGCCGGCGGCACCTGGCGCACCGTCTTCTACTGGCTCGCCGCCGCCGGTGTGCTGATGATCGCCGCGGTGCTCGTGGGCATCCCCGAGACGCTGCCGCCCGAGCGCCGTCACCCGCCCGGTCTGGGCCAGACGCTGCGCCGGATGGGCGAGCTGTCGCGTGACTGGTCGTTCATGCAGCACGTGGTCGTCAACGGTCTGGCGACGGCCGGCTTCTTCACCTACATCGGCGGCTCGTCCTTCGTCCTCCAGAGCTCCTATGGCATCAGCGAGAGCCTGTATGCCGTGGTGTTCGCCACCAACGCGGCCGCAATGGCCTTGAGCAGCATCGCTTTTCGTGCGCTGGTCGGACACCGTGGACCACAGTGGCTGCGCACGCTCGGGGTGAGTGTCTCGACGGCGGCCGCGCTCGGTCTGCTCGCCGTGGCCCTCGTCGACCGCGACGGCTCGCTGCCGATCGCCGCGCCCTGGGCGATGCTCTGCCTCGTCGTCGGGGGCGGTGGCCTGACGATCCCGTCGACGACCGCACTGGCCCAGGGGGCCGGCCGCCGGATGGCCGGCACGGCAGCCTCGCTCCAGGGCGGGCTCTCGATGTTCATCGGTGCGCTGTGCACCCCGCTGACTGGACTGTTCGGCTATGACTCGCTGCTGCCGATGGCCGCGATCATGGCGGTGTTCTACTGCCTGTCCTATGCCCTCATGAGGAGCCTGGCGCGTCGGTGAGTCAGCCCTGCTCGCGGGCTCGGGCCTGGTGCTCGCGGCGGTTGTCGGCCAGCGCCTCGCGCAGCTCGTCGTCGTCCATCACCAGATAGACCAGGCCGCAGTCGTGCGGGCCCGTCGCGCCCGGGTGGCACAGCGAGCACGCCTCGCCGACCCGGATGGGGCATTTGGCCTGCGGGCGGGCACGGCGCGCGGGTGAGCTCACCCCTCTACGGTGCCACGCGGCATACGGCGTGGTGAAACTCAGTCGGTGCCGACGAGCCAGCGTACGGCATAGGGCGGCAGCTCGAAGGTCCAGCCGGTCCGCTCGCCGGTGACCAGGTCGTCGAGCCAGCTGCCGGGGTCGAGCTGGTCGAAGCCCTGGAGCGAGACCCACTGGGGGCCCGGGCTGACATTGGCGACGACGAGGATGCGGCCGCGCGGGGAGGTGCGCATGAGCCCGAAGACGGAGTCGTTGCCGAGCCACACGGGCACGGCGTCGGCCTGGGCGTGGAAGGCGCCGATCTGGGTGCGCAGGCGGGCCAGCTCCCGGATGCCGCCGAAGATGCGGCCCTCGACCGTGCCCGGGTCGTGGCGACGCTCGGCGGCCCCCCAGTCCATCCGGGGACGGTGGACCCACCGGTTGTCGTCGGCGTGGTCGGGCTGCCCGGTGAAGGAGTAGTCGTTGAGCATGCCGATCTCGTCACCCATGTAGATCAGCGGGACGCCGCCAAAGGCGAGGACGAGGTTGTGCAGCAACAGGATCCGCTGCACGGCGAGGTGGACGTCCCACTCCGACCCACCGGCGAGGGCGCGCTCGAGACCGGCCAGCGAGGCGAGCGAGCCCGAGATGCGGCGATCGCGGGTGACCGGGTTCTCCTGGAAGACAAGGCCTTTGGCATAGCTGCCCCAGTATGCGCCGGAGTAGAAGTCGGACAGGAAGGAGCGGTGGAGGAAGCCGTCGAGCCCCACGGACGCGGCATTCTCGTCGGTCACGGCCCACCCGATGTCGTCGTGCAGGCGGGCATAGGTCAGCCACGCGGTGCCCGACGGGATGCGCGGCATCCGCTCGAGGGTGCGCGTGAGCAGGCGGGCGTTGCCCTCGGCGAGCGCGCTCCACAGGCTGACCATGAGCACGTTGTGATAGGCGAGCTCGCACTCCTTGTTGGTGGCGTCGCCCGTGCCGAGATAGGGCACGAGGTCCTCCGGCGAGACGATCGCCTCCGCGAGCAGGATGAGCCCGGGGGCGGCGATGCGCGTCAGCGCCCGGAAGGCCTGGAGGATCGCGTGGGCCTCCGGCTGGTTCTGGCAGTTGGTGCCCATCCGCTTCCACATGAACGCCACGGCGTCCAGCCGCACGACCTCCACGCCTTGGTTGGCCAGCGCCAGGATCACGTCGAGCATCTCGGCGAAGACGCGCGGGTTGGTGTAGTTGAGATCCCACTGGTAGTCGTTGAAGGTCGTCCACACCCAGCGGCTGCACTCGTCGACCCAGGTGAAGTTGCCCGGCGCGAAGTCGGGGAAGACCTCCGGCAGCGACTGCTCCCACTGGTCGGGCATCGTCCGGTCCGGATACATCAGGTAGTAGTCCTGGTAGTCCCGGTCGCCCGCGATGGCCTTGCGCGCCCAGACGTGCTCGCGGGCGGTGTGGTTGCACACGAGGTCGACGACGAGCGACATGCCGCGGCCCCGCAGCTCGGTCGCGACGTCGCGCAGGTCGTCCATGGTGCCCAGGCGGGGGTCGACCGAGCGGTAGTCCTCCACGGCATACCCGCCGTCGTTGGGGCCGGAGCGCGGACGCAGGAGCGGCATGAGGTGCAGGTAGGTGACCCCGAGCTCCTCGAGGTAGTCCAGCCGCCCGGGGACCTCGCGCAGGGTGCCGGCGAACCTGTCGGTGTAGCAGACATAGCCGACCATGTCCGGCCGCTGGAACCAGACGGGGGTGGCGAGGCGGCGCTCATCGAGCAGGCGCAGCTCGAGGGTGCGCGCGGCATACGCCCTCGCGATGATCACCTCGAGCTCACGCAGGACCTGGTCGTATGCCGCGTGGTCGCCATAGAGCGCGCGCAGCGGACGCTCGACGTCGGCCCACAGGGCGTCACGGCGGGTGGTGAAGATGCCGCGCTCGGCCTCGGTCAGGGCCTGCCAGCTGCGGTCGGCGGTGTAGTCGGCTGTGGTGGCAGCCACGCTGCTGCGGTCGTTCACAGGCACAGACTAGGGCAAAATGTAAGCGCTTGCAGGCACTCCCGCGGAGCCCACGGCTCCGCGCGGGCGCGACAATGGGGCGATGGCACGCACCGACTGGCTCCTGACCTCGGACGAACGTGCCAACCCCGCCTCGAGACTTGACGCTCGGCATCCCTCGGGGCAGGCCTGGTCGACCGGCAACCACGTGCGGCCCCTCGTCCACGGCGCGGCCTACTTCGCCGAGCTGCGCGAGCGGATCGAGGCGACCCGGGCCGGTGACCTCATCCTCTTCACCGACTGGCGCGGCGACCCGGACGAGCGGCTCACCGGCGAGCCGGGGTCGGAGGTCGCGGCCGTCCTCGGCGCCGCGGACGAGCGCGGTGTCGACGTGCGCGGTCTGGTCTGGCGATCCCACTGGGACCGGCTCCAGTTCTCCGCGGAGGAGAACCGCCACCTCGGGCAGGCGCTCCAGGAGCACGGTGCCGAGGTGCTGCTCGACATGCGCGTGCGGACCGGTGGCTCGCACCACCAGAAGTTCGTCGTCATCCGCCACCGCGACGACCCCGCCCGGGACATCGCCTATGTCGGGGGCATCGACCTGTGCCACAGCCGACGCGACGACGCCCGGCACGCAGGGGACCCGCAGCCACAGTCGATGGCCGAGGCCTATGGGCCGACCCCGGCCTGGCATGACGTGCAGGTGGCGATCGCCGGGCCGGCGGTGCACGACGTCGAGACCGTCTTCCGGGAGCGCTGGGAGGACCCGACCCCGCTTGCCCGGCACCCCGGCCGGCGTCTCGCCGACCGCCTCCGCGGGCTCGACACGACGCCCGATCCGCTGCCGCCCCAAGCGGATCCGCCACCGCCGGTGCCGGGCGGCACCCACGCGGTGCAGCTGCTGCGGACCTATCCCAACCTGCGCCACGGCCGGGACTATCCCTTCGCCCGGGGCGGCGAGCGGAGTGTCGCCCGCGGCTACACCAAGGCCCTCGAGCGGGCCGAGCGCCTCGTCTACATCGAGGACCAGTACCTCTGGTCCCACGACGTCGCCGACCACTTCGTCGAGACCCTGCGCACCACGCCGGGACTGCATGTCATCGCGGTGCTCCCGCACCGGACCGACCAGGACAGCCTCGTCTCGCGCGTGCCCCAGCTCCTCGGGCGGCAGCGGGCGATGTCGCGCCTGGTCGAGGCGGCCGGCGACCGGGTCGCCTTCTATGGAGTCGAGAACCATGACGGCCTGCCCGTCTATGTGCACGCCAAGGTCTGCGTCATGGATGACATCTGGGCCAGCGTCGGCTCCGACAACTTCAACCGCCGCTCGTGGACCCACGACTCCGAGCTGTCGGCGGCGGTGGTCGACGAGAGCGGCGACGGCCACGGCGACTACGCCCGCAGGCTGCGGCTCACCCTCGCGGCCGAGCACCTCGACCGCCGGCTGCCCAGCAGCCGGTTCCCCGGCGACACCGGGCCGCTCATGACCGGACGGTCCCCGGCGGACCTCGACGACGGGCCACTGCTCGAGGCGATGTCCGACTGTGTCGAGCCGGAGGCGATGTTCGCGGTCTTCGCCGAGAGCGCCCGCGCGCTACAGGCCTGGCACGACGGCGGCCGGATCGGTCCGCGGCCGCCGGGACGGCTGCGCCCACTCGACCCGCCCGACCTCGGGCTGATCACCCGGGCCGCGGCCGTCGTCCCCTATCGCACTGTGCACGACCCGGACGGGCGGCCCAAGCCGTTGCGCCGCAAGGGCCGCTACTGACCCCTTGCCGTCGGCTTCTACGACTGTAGAATACGAGCAGCCGTGCGGGGTCCTCCCGACTTGGCGGCGACGGCGCCGAGGAGACAGTGATGCCGACCATCGAGCTGCCCGCAGGGCCCATCAGCTACGGCGACACAGGGGGATCTGGGCCCGTCCTGGTCCTGGCCCACGGCGTCCCGATGGACCACAGGGCCTGGCGCAAGGTTGTGCCACTGCTCACCGGGTTCAGGGTCATCACGCCCACCCTGCCGCTCGGCGGCCACCGGCTCCCGATGAGGGCGGACGCGGATCTCAGCCAACGCGGAGTGGCCCGGGTCCTGGTGGCCTTCATCGAGGCCCTCGACCTCGACGACGTCACCCTCGTCCTCAACGACTGGGGTGGCGGCCAGTTCCTCATCAATGACGGCGACTTCGACAGGATCGGACGGCTCGTGCTGGTCGCCTGCGAGGCGTTCGACAACTTCCCCCCTGGCCCCGCCAAGCTGCTTGAGGTGGCGGCCAGGGTGCCCGGCGGTATGTGGGCCGTGCTCCAGGCGATGCGCCTGCGACCGATCCGCCGCATGCGATCGGGCTACGGCGGGATGTCCGTCCGCGGCATCCCCGACGAGCTGTTGACCGACTGGTTCCGCCCGTCACAGCAGGATCCCCTCATCCGTCGCGACTTCGTCAAGTTCGCCAGTGGCACGCCCGGCAAGGCCGAGCTCCTCGCGCTCTCGGAGGGCTGGTCCGGCTTCGCGCGTCCGGTGCTCGTCGTGTGGGCCCGGCAGGACCGCCTGATGCCTGCCGAGCGCGGTCCCCGGCTTGCCGCCCTCTATCCGGACGCGCGGCTTGAATGGCTGGATGACTGCGCGACCCTCGCCGGCGAGGACCAGCCAGAGAGGCTCGCGGCCCTGCTCTCCGAGTTCGTGACGTCGACAGCCACGGCGGTGTGACCGAAGGGCCGGCGCCCAACCCCGGTGCACCGCAACGGTCCCCACCGACCGGTGGGTGTCACATCCCCGTCACGCCGGGGTCGGGGGCGGGCGGCTCGAGCAGTGAGGGGATCCGGCGCAGGAGCAGGGCCAGCAGCAGCGCGCCGAGCAGGAGCGCCCCGGTGAGGGCCGCGACGGCGGCCCAGCCGTGGGACCACATCGCGCCGACGCCCGAGCCGGCCACCGACGAGCCGAGGTAGTAGGCGAACAGATAGAGCGAGCCGGCCTGGCTGGCACCCGGCCCGGTCGCGGCGGCCCGCGCCGCCACCCACGAGCTGACCACCGCATGGCAGGCAAAGAAGCCGACGGTCAGCACGCACAGGCCGACCACGAGGCCGGCGAGGCTCGGCAGCAGGGTGACCGCGACACCGGCCATGGCCAGGGCGATCGCGACCGGGACCACGGCACGGGCGCCGCGGCGGTCTGCGGCACGACCGGCAGCGGCCGAGGACACCGAGCCCAGCGCATAGGCGCTGAAGACCAGGCTCGCGACGGCGATCGACAGGCCGTGGGTGCGGGTCAGACGGAAGCCCGCCGCGTTGTAGGAGCCGACGAAGGCACCCATCGAGCAGAAGCCGATGCCATAGAGCGCCAGCAGCGCAGGGTCGGTCACCATCCGCTTAGTCATCTCGGTGATCGCCGCCGGCCGGAGTGTGACCGGGGTGAAGCGGCGCGATCCGGGCAGCAGCGCGATGGCGCCGACCGTGCACAGCACGCCAACGATGCCGATCGCCGCGATGCCCCACCGCCAGCCGAACTGGTCGGCCACGCCACCGCTGACGAGCCGTCCGGTCATGCCGCCGATGGCCGTGCCGCCGATATAGCGCGCGGTGACCCGCCCGAGGGCATCGGGCGCGACCTCGTCCCGCAGATAGGCGACGGCCACCGCGGGCAGCCCGGCCACCAGCAGCCCCTCGACCGCACGGAGCGCGATCAGCGAGATCCACGACGGCGCAAGGGCACTCGCGAAGGTGGCGAGGGTGGCAGCCACGAGCGACGCGCGCATGATGCCGACCCGCCCGATGGCCTCGCTGAGCGGCCCGATGAAGAGCAGCGCCGTCCCGAGCGAGATGGTGGTCGCCGACACCGCGAGGGTGCTGGTGCCGGGGGAGAGCCCGAACTCGTCGGACAGCAGCGGCAGCACGGCCTGCGTGCAGTAGGTCATCGCGAAGGTGCCCACGCCCGCCAGGAAGAGCCCAAGCATGATGCGGCGGTATGCTGCGTCGCCGGGACGATAGCCCGGGCTCGCGGCATACCCCTCGTCGGTCACTGGGACAGACGCGACTCTCGCACGATATCGACAAAGGTCCACGACAGCTCCCACGCGCGCTCGCGAGCCTCGCGCCAGTGCTCGCGGGTGTCGGCGCGCATCTGCTCGATGTCGACGCCGGCCGCGGTCATGTCCTCGAGATAGCTGCCGAGCCAGCCATAGACGACCGACGGGTTGGTCTCCACATGGAACTGCAGACCCCACGCGCTCTCGCCCACGCGGAAGGCCTCGATGATGCCGTCGGTTGTGGCCAGGACGGTCGCGTCCTCGGGCAGCGTGAAGGTGTCGTAGTGGTAGTGGAAGGCCGCGAACTCATCGCCGAGGCAGCCGACCAGCTGGTCGTGCGCTGCGGCCGGCTCGGCGGTGATCGTCGTCCAGCCGATCTCCTTGGCGGTGCCCTTGATGACCTTGCCGCCAGCCGCTCGAGCGAGGATCTGCGCGCCGAAACACACTCCGAGATAAGGGATCTCGTGCTCCAGTGTCTCCTGGATCAGCTCGAGCTCCGGCCGCATCCACGGGTGGTCGGCGTCGTCTGCGGCACTCGCGATCGCGCCGAGGGAGATGACGGCGTCGTATGCCGTGACCGGTCCCGGCGGTGCGTCGCTCACCGGCGTGCACCACGTGTCGATGTGCCAGCCGGCGTCCACCAGCGGGCCGGCCAGCTCGTGCAGGGAGTCGTCGAGGTTGTGCTGGATCACCAGCACGCGAAGCGGCGCATCGGACATGGCCCGACTCTATGCCGGACCGGCGAGGCAGTGGGCCTGCATCTCACAGGCGCCGCACAGCGCTCCCAGGTCTGGCGGGCGGTCGGGGTCGGCACAGTCATGGCCATGGGAATCTTCGACACCATCAAGGACAGGCTCACCGGCAACGACTCCGCCACGACGGACTCGAGCGCAACCGACACGACGGGGCAGGCTCCTCCGCCCCCGCCCCAGTGGGACCAGCAGGGCGCCCAGGGCCAGAGCGCGCCGCAGTCCCCGCCGTGGGACCAGGCGGCCCCGCACGACGGGCAGGCCGACAGTGAGCAGCAGCGTCCCGACCGGAACGGCCCGGATGGCGGCCGCGCCCGCGAGGGCCATGGTGGTCGCGGACCCGGTGGTCCCGGCGGGCACGGCCCCGGCGGTGACCGTGGTGGGCATGGCGGTCCGCGCGGAGGTGGGCCAGGCGGAGGGCGACGCTGACACGGCATACCTCGATCTGGACAAAACGGAACTAAACCAGGCGTGGGGGCGTTGACCCCCATGACGCCGCCGGTGGTGGCGGCGCAGCAGGACGCGGGAGCCGACACTCCCCGCGACCGCTAGGCAGGGCCGGGGATGGCAGGCGGGCCGTCCCCGGCCCTCGCCGTGTCCACGAGCCGGCTCAGGCGAGCAGCTGGGAGCCGAACTCCACGACCATGAAGAGGCCGGCGGCGAGCAGCAGCAGCGCCGAGCCGAGGAGTGCGCGTCGGAAGCCCTGCTGGCTCAGGCGGTGCCGGCTGCCGGCCACCAGCGTGGCGATCGCGGCCTTGGACCCGACGATCGCGACATAGAAGCCGACGACGAAGAGCGCCCCTCGCAGCGGCGAGTCACGCCAGGCGGTGACGACGAGCGGACCGAGCACGGCGATCCAGGCGACCCATGGGTGCGGGCTGACGATGTTGACGAGCACGGCCTCACGCAGGGCCCTGCGGGCCGGCGGGACCTCGCCGGCCGCGTCCAGGCTGAGGTCGGCCGAGCGGGCGTCCCGCACGGAGACGACGCCGAGCGCCGTGACGAGCAGGCCGCCGACGACACCGAGCACGGCGACCCAGCGCTCGGGGACCTCGCGCAGCGCCAGCAGGGTGACCGCGACGACCACCGCATCGCTGAGCAGCGGGGCACATGCGACCGTGACGCCATGCCGCAGTCCGTGGCGCAGGGAGGTGCGGATGACCAGCGCGAGCATCGGCCCCGGGCTGATCCCGGCGGCGACGCCCAGCCACAGCCCGGTCAGCAGTCCACCCACGAGGGACATCCTCGCTCACGTCGTGGCACCCGGGTGTCGGGATCGTGCGCATCCGCTGGGGTGATCACCCCACCAGATGCGCACGATCCGAGGCGGGGCGGGTGCCGCCACCGGGGAGCCACCAGTTCCAGCGGCCGAGGAGCTTCATCGTCGCCGGCACGAGCAGGCCGCGCACGACGGTCACGTCGAGCAGCACCGCGACGAGCATGCCGACGCCGATCATCTTGACGAAGACCACGCCCGACGTCGCGAACGCACCGATCACGACGGCGAGCAGCAGCGCTGCGCCGGTGATGATCCGGCCGGTGCGCGCGAGCCCGTGCGCCACCGAGGTCGTGTTGTCGCCGGTGCGGTCCCACTCCTCCCGGATGCGCGAGAGCAGGAAGACCTCGTAGTCCATCGACAGCCCAAACAGGATCGCGCCATCACGATCGGCGTGGACACCTCCAGGAAGCCCGGAGGCTCGAAGCCGAGCAGGCCCGACAGATGCCCGTGCTGGAAGACCCACGTGATCACGCCGAAGGACGCGGTGATGGAGATGGCGGAGGTCAGGATCGCCTTGAGCGGCAACAGGACCGACCTGAAGGCGACGAGCAGCAGGACGAACATCGCCGCCCCAACGACGGCCAGCATCCACGGCAGCCGGTCGCGGATCACCTCCAACTGGTCGACGGCCAGGGCGCGGCGTCGGCTGGGGTGCCGCCCTCCACCATCACGTATCCCCAGGTGCGGTCGCCCCCGAAGTGCTTTGCCTCGGTCTGGAGGGCTACCCGGCTCGGCGCGTCGAGGGGGAGCTGGGCCTCGTCGGCCCCGCCCCAGCGGGAGCCGAGGAACGGTGTGGCACAGGCGAGCAGAGCCGCGGTGGTGAGGATCAGATAGGTCCACGGCCGGGCCATCACGTGGTGGGCGACGCGCGCCCAGAAGCCGCGGCTGTCGGCCTCGCGTCCCACCATCGAGTGTCGGCGGGTCCACGGCAGGCGCAGGCTGTTGACCCGGTGGGAGAGCACTGCGAGGACGGCGGGCAGGAGAGTGACTGCGGCAGCCATGGCGCCGAGCACCGCAGGGATGGCGCCCCAGGCGAGTGACCGGATGCCGGTGAGCGGGAAGACGAAGAGGCCGGCGAGGGAGACCGCGACGATCACGCCGGAGACGACCACGGTGCGGCCTGCCGTGGCCATCGTCGGTCCCATGGCCGCGACCGCAGGCTCGCGCCCTCGGCCGGTGCCGAGCTCCTCGCGGAAGCGGGTGACGACAAAGAGCGTGTAGTCGATCGCGAGTCCCATGCCCAGCAGCGAGACGACGATCATCGCGTGCGTGGCGACGTTGGTGTGGTCGGTGACCAGCCGCAGGGCGGCCAGCGCCAGTGTCATGGCGATCGCCCCGACCATCGAGGGCAGGAGGGCGGCGGTCAGCGACCCGAAGATGAACAGGCCGAGGACGAAGACGATCGGCAGAACGATCATCTCGGCGCGGGCGGTGTCCTCCACCGCCATCGTGCTGAGGTCGTCGCCCATCGCCACGAGCCGCCGATGTCGGTCCTCACCCCGTCGGCGACGAGCTGTGGCTTCAGCTCGCGGTAGTCGGTCATGACCTGGTTGACCTCGCCGGTGGGCAGCGAGACCCGCAGGCGCACCGCGTGACGGTCGGGACTGACCAGCCCGGAGCTGGCCGGGGCGGTCAGCCCGTCCACGACGGTGGGCGCGAGGTCCTTGGGCAGCCGGCCCACGACATCCCCGACGGCCTTGCGGAAGCGCGGGTCGTCGACCGTCATCTCGGCGCTGGAGTAGATCACGCTGACGTCCGGCGAGGCGTCGCGAAAGTCGCGCTGGAGCAGCTCATAGGAGTGCCACGAGCCGGCCTGCTCGTTGTAGCCGCCCTCGGTCGTGAGCCGGTCCGCGGCACTCGCGCCATAGGCCCCTGCGGCGAGGAAGACAACGACCCAGGCGCCGATGACCCACCAGGCGTGGCGCGCGGCATACCGCCCCCATCGGCCCAGCAACGACGACGAGCTCATGGCGACCTCCTGGAGGTGCGGGCCACCGGCCCGTCGGTGATTCCTGCGAATGTAGAAATCCTACGGTCGTAGAAAACATACACTTGTCCCATGCCCGCCCACGAATCGAGCCCGCCCAAGGGCACCTCGACGCGCCTGCGCCTGCTCCAGGCCGCCCACGAGCTGCTCGGCGAGGAGGGGATGGGTGCCCTGACCCATCGCCGGGTCGAGGACCGGGCTGGGGTCAGCCACGGCTCGACCACCTACCACTTCGGGACGCGGGAGCAGCTGATCGATGCGCTGCTCGAATTCAACGTCGAGCGTGACCACGCGCTGATGCGCCGGACCTCGGAGGAGATGGTCGCCGACGAGTCACTGCGTGACCTCGGCCCCGAGGCCCTCACCTGGGAGTGGACCAGGCGGTCGGTCGCGGGCATGCTCGCCGACACCCACCAGCGGCTGTGCCGCTACGAGCTCTATCTGTATGCCGCGCGCCGCCCGGAGGTGCAGGAGATCCTGCGGCGCTATCGCAACCAGGTCGTGGCCGAGCACGCCGCCACCCACCGCGCCTATGGCCACCCCTATCCCGAGGCGGCCTCGCGCGTGCTGCTGTCGATGTTCGAGGGCCTGTCGATCATGGACCTGTCGGTGCCCAACGAGGCCCAGGAGGCGTGGGCGCCGACCTACCTCATGGCGGTCTTCGCCGCAGCGCCGCACCTGGTCGAGCCGCCCGGTGCACCGCGCGACGAGGCGGCCGACGTCAGCACGCCGCTCCTCGAGCACCTCGGTGTGCTGGCCGAGCTCGTCGACGACGACGCCTTGCCGCCCGACGTCCGCTGACCTGACGACGTCGCTGACGTGACGCGGCCCCACCCACGGGACGCGGCCCCCTACCCGTTGACTTGTAGCAACTCGAGCCAACAACCCGCCTTTTAGGCTCGAGTTGCTACAAGTCAACGTGACAGTGGGCGTCAGGCGACGCCCGAGCCCATGAGCGCGAGCAGCACACCGCCGGCTACGACCGAGGCGACCTGCCCCGCGGCATTCGCGCCCATGGCGTGCATGAGCAGGAAGTTGTCGTAGTCCTCGCGCTGGGCCTCCTGCTGCACGACGCGCGCCGCCATCGGGAAGGCCGAGATGCCGGCCGCGCCGATGAGGGGGTTGAAGCGGCCGCCGCTGAAGAGGTTGAGGATCTTGCCGAAGAGCACGCCCGCCGCGGTGTCGATGCAGAACGCCAGCAGGCCGAGGCCGAGGATGAAGAGCGTCGAGGTGCGGATGAAGTCCTCGCCCTTCATCGTGGCGCCGATCGCGAGGCCGAGGAAGAGCGTGACGACATTGGCGAGCTCGTTGGCCGACGCCTGGGTGAGCCGCTCGACGACGCCCGACTCCCGCATGAGGTTGCCGAGCATGAGCATGCCGATCAGCGGGGTCGCGAAGGGGACGAGGATGCCGACGATGACCGTCACGACGATCGGGAAGAGCACGCGCGTGCGCTTGCTGATCTCCCTCTGGGAGTAGGGCATCCGGATCGCCCGCTCCTTCTTGGTGGTGAGCAGGCGCATGATCGGCGGCATGATGATCGGGACGAGCGACATATAGCTGTATGCCGCGACCGTGATCGGCCCGAGCATGTGCGGCGCGAGCTGTCCGCTGACATAGATCGAGGTCGGGCCGTCGATGGCGCCGATGATGCCGATCGAGGCGGACTCGTTGCGCGTGAATCCCAGTGCGAGAGCGAGGATCATCGTCAGGAAGATGCCGAACTGCCCAGCCGCGCCGAGCAGCACCATGCGTGGGTTCTCAAGCAGCGGGCCGAAGTCGGTCATCGCTCCGATGCCGATGAAGATCAGCAGCGGGAAGAGCTCGTTGCCGACACCGACGTTGTAGAGGATGTCGAGCATCCCGCCCTTCTCCGAGAGAGGGGAGAGAGGGAGGTTGGCCAGGATGCAGCCGGCGCCGATCGGCAGGAGCAGCAGCGGCTCGTACTCCTTGATGACCGCCAGCGCGATGAGGACGCACCCGATGGCGAGCATGACCCCCGACTGCCAGTCGAGGTGTTGGACGCCGGCCAGGAGATAGCCGATGGTGTCGGGGCTCATGCGTCCTCGATCCGCACCAGCGCGTCACCGAACTTCACCTGGTCGCCGACGCCGACGAGGACCTCGGACACCCGTCCGTCGCGTCCGGCGCGGAGGGTGTTCTTCATCTTCATGGCCTCGAGCACCAGCAGCGGGTCGCCCTGTGCGACAACGGTGCCGACGCTCGTGTCGACTGACAGGACCACTCCGGGCATGGGGGCCGACAGGGTCCCCGGGTCGCCTGCCCCGCCGGCCCGGCGGGCGGCCGGTCCGCGTGCCGCGGATGGGGTATGCCGTGTGGTCGCCGCGGCCCCGCCCGTCGCCCCCGCGCCGACCGCGGCCGAGGCGCCTGCGCCGGGACCACCCGCGGACGCGCCCGCAGGAGCGGGAGGCGAGCCTGCGGCATACCCGCTCGTCGTCGTGGGATCGATCACCTCGAGCTCGGGGCTGATGGCTGCCTGGGCGAGGTCCTCGTGGTCGTCGACGCGCACGATCAGGCTGCGCCCGTCGAGCTGCACCCGGAAGGTGTCGGCGCTCTCCTCCTCGACGTCGATGACATAGGCCTGCTCGCCGACCGAGATCGTGTATCGCCGCATGTGTCGTCAGCTCCTGCGCCAGGGTTGGGTCTGGAGGCCGCGCCCGTTGGCCACCCAACGGCTCGCGAAGATGTGGCTGCCGGGCTGGTGGGCCCGCATGGCCGGGGCGGCCTGCTGTCGGCGCACCTCGGCGTGGCGGAGGACCGCGACGGCGATGGCCGCGAGCTGGTCCTCGGTGAGTCCCTCGGCGAGCACGTGCACCGTTGGGGCAGGGGGCGGTTCGAGGCCACTGATCGCGTCGAGGTCGTCCTCGTCGAGCCCGTCGCGGGCTGCCTCCTCGGCAGCGGATGGCTGCCGGTCGAGGCGGCCCATGACGAGCACGATGAGCATGAGGAGCAGGAGCATCGCAAAGACGGTGCCCATGCCGGCGACGGTCATGCCGAGGCCGAAGCCGAGATCGTTCACGCTGACCTCACACCGGGAAGAGCCCGTGCTTCTTGGCCAGGCTCGTCTGGACCTTGGTGTGGAGCACCTCGAGCGAGCGGATGAGGCGTGCCCGCGTCTCGCGTGGCTCGATGACCTCGTCGATCTGGCCGAGGTCGGCGGCGCGATAGGGATTGAAGAACTTCTCGCGGTAGTCGGCGATGAACTCGTCCTCCAGGGCGGCGGGGTCCTCGGCCTCCTTGAGGGCCTGCCGGTTGAGCAGGCGCGCCGCGCCCTCGGCACCCATCACGGCGATCTGCGCGCTCGGCCAGGCAAAGGCGATGTCGTTGTTCATCTGCTTGGAGCTCATCGCGACATAGGAGCCGCCGATGGCCTTGCGGGTGACGACCGAGATCTTGGGGACGGTCGCCTGGCAGTAGGCGTAGATGATCTTGGCGCCGTGCCGGATGACGCCGCTGTGCTCCTGCTCGACGCCGGGGAGATAGCCCGGGCAGTCGACAAAGGTGACGAGCGGGATGTTGAACATGTCGCACAGCGTGATGAAGCGCGCGATCTTGTCGGAGCCGTCGAGGTCGAGCGCGCCGGCCATGACCATCGGCTGGTTGGCGACGATGCCGACCGAGTGGCCGTCGAGCCGGGCGAAGGCCACGATCGCGTTGGGCGCGAAGTCAGGGTGGACCTCTAGGACGCTCTCGGTGTCGAAGACCCGGCCGAGGACGTCGAGCATGTCGTAGGCCTCGCTGTCGTCGGCGGGCACGATCGTGTTGAGCGACTCGTCCATCCGGTCGGGCGAGTCGTGTGGGTTGACCCGGGGCGGGTCGTCGTTGTTGTTCTGGGGGAGATAGCTGAGCAGCGTCTTGGCCAGGGCGAGGGCGGCATGCTCGCTCGGCGCGGAGAACTGCGCGACGCCGCTGCGGCTGTTGTGGACCGAGGCGCCACCGAGGGTCTCGGCGTCGACGTCCTCGCCGGTGACCGTGCGCACGATCTCGGGGCCGGTGAGGAACATGTTGGAGGTGCCGTCGACCATGATCGTGAAGTCGGTCAGCGCGGGGGAGTAGACGGCGCCGCCCGCGCACGGGCCCATGATGAGCGAGATCTGGGGGATGAGACCGCTGGCCATCACATTGCGCAGGAAGACCTCTCCGTATGCCGCGAGGGAGCGCACGCCTTCCTGGACGCGCGCGCCCCCGGAGTCGTTGAGCCCGATGAGGGGTATGCCGCTCTCGAGCGCGAGGTCCTGGATGCGGCTGGTCTTGTGGGACTGCACCTCGGAGAAGGACCCGCCGAGCACGGTGAAGTCCTGGGCGAAGACCGCCACCCGGCGCCCGTTGATCTTGCCGAAGCCGGTGATGATGCCGTCGCCCGGCACCTTGTGCTTCTCCATGCCGAACTCGGTGGTCTGGTGTGTCGCCAGCGCGCCCAGCTCCTGGAAGGACGCCTCGTCGAGCAGGATCGCCAGGCGCTCGCGGGCGGTGAGTTTGCCCTTGGCGTGCTGCTGATCGATGCGGGCGGACCCGCCTCCGGCCAGGGCCTGTTCGCGCATCCTGCGCAGTCGGGACAGCCTCTCGGTCACGACGACTCCTTTGCCTGCGGGACATCCTTGTCCCGCTCATCGCGTCGCTCCTCAGCCTATGCCCGCGGTCGGTGTGCCTTCTGCCGGAGATGCCCGATCCGCACCGTTTGTGTGGGGTGTCACGCACTAGCCATCAGTGGGACCGTCTGCTGTCGTCATGGTGACACCGGACGGTCCCGGTGATCAGTGCCGCGCGCGCGAGGGGGCTGAGCAGCCCGGCGAGCACCAGGGTCCCAAGCCGGTTGGTCAGGAAGTCTGCACCCGGGCTGTCGGTGGGGAAGCCGTAGCCGAGCACGAGGATGAAGCCGAGGAAGGCCAGGATCGCCAGCGCACCGGCTCGCGCCCAGCGTCCCCCAAGAGTCAGACCGGTCCCCGCCGCAACCTGCCCCACACCGAGCACGGCAGTCAGCCAGCCGATGTTGGGCATGACAAACGAGTCCCAGAGCCACTCGAGCCACCCCCACAGCGCAGTGTCACCAAACGCGGCATAGGACCCGCCGTTGCGCTGGCCGGTCACGATGTTGAACAGACCTCCGGCGATGAACATGGCGGCAAAGAGCCAGCGGACGATCGTGCGATAGCGCATCGGTGCTCCTTGCCGCACACGCAGACAGGGGTATGCCGCGGGGCTGGCCCCGCGGCATACCCACTCTCTCGTCCGGTCACCGACGTCGGCAACCCGACGGGTGGTGCTGCTAGTTCTCCGGCTCTGGTGGCAGTGCGTCGTCGCGCACCGACGCGCCACCGGCGACTGGGCGGCCGGCGAGCGTGGGGCGGAAGTCCTCGCCCAGAGCCTGGATGGCGCCGCGGCCGACGATCATCCGCTCGGTGATGGTGCGCTCGGCGCGGCCGCGGCCGAGGAAGCTGATGAACCAGTGGAAGAGCGTGGTGATGCGGTTCTTGAAGCCGGCGATGTAGAGCAGGTGGATGAACAGCCACAGCAGCCAGGCGATGAAGCCGCTGGCCTTGATCGGCCCGACGCTGGCGATGGCGCCGAAGCGCGAGATCGTCGCCATCGAGCCCTTGTCGGTGTAGTGGAAGGGCTCGGCCATCTCACGGCCGGCGGCGCGCTCGAGGACGCTGCGCGCGGCATACCGCCCGGACTGGATCGCGACCTGGGCGACGCCAGGGAGCCTGTCGAGCGCCATCATGTCGCCGACGACCATGACCTCGGGGTGGCCCGGGATCGTCAGGTCGGGCTGCACCTCGACCCGGCCGGCCCGGTCGAGGGTGACCTCGGACTGGTCGGCGAGCATCCGGCCGAGGGGGCTGGCCTGCACACCGGCGGCCCAGACCTTGACGCGCGACTCGATGCGCTCACGGCCCGAATCGTCTTCAACAACAAGGCCGTCCGCGTCGACGTCGACGACCTTAGCGCCCAGACGCACCTCGACGCCCATGTCGGTGAGGCGCTCGTGGGCCTTGCCGGAGAGCTTGTCGCCGAAGTTGCCGAGGACCGCGGGGGCTGCGTCGAGCAGGATGACGCGGCTCGTGGTCGGGTCGATGCTGCGGAACTCGCCCCGCAGCGTGCGGTGGCTGAGCTCGAGGATCTGCCCGGCCATCTCGACACCGGTGGGGCCTGCGCCGACGACCGTGAAGGTCAGCAGGCGCTCCCGCTCAGCGGGGTCGTCGCTGAGCTCGGCCAGCTCGAAGGCGCTGAAGATGCGGCCGCGCAGCTCGAGGGCGTCGTCGATCGACTTCAGCCCCGGCGCGAACTCGGCGAAGTGGTCGTTGCCGAAGTAGGACTGGCCGGCGCCGGCGGCGACGATGAGCGAGTCATAGGGGGTGGTCTCCACTTCGCCGTATGCCGTGGAGGTGACCGTCCGCGCGGCCAGGTCGATGTCGGTGACATCGCCCAGCAGCGTGCGCACGTTGCGGTGGCGGCGCAGGATCTCGCGGGTGGTGGGCGCGATCTCGCCACTGGAGAGGATGCCGGTAGCGACCTGGTAGAGCAGCGGCTGGAAGAGGTGGCTCGTCGTCGCGGAGATGAGGGTGACGTCGATGTCCTTGCCCTTGAGGGCCTTGGCGGCGAACAGGCCGCCGAACCCCGAGCCGATGATGACGAGCCGATGACGACTGGACGAATCGGGCATATCGCCATTCTACGCGCGTAGAAACTCCTCGCCCAATCCTGCGTCTGCGCAGGTCAGCATGTGGGACTCAGGCCGGGTCGGCGCTGACGACCTGACCGCCGCGCGGGCCGGCGCCGGGGCCCATCTCGATGCGCCAGTCGGCGGTCGCGACGGCTGCCGGGTGGTGCTCGGCGACGACCACGGTGTGGCCGGCGTCGACCAGCGCGTGCAGTTGGCGCAGCAGCCGGTGCACATCGGCCGGGTGCAGCCCGGCGGACGGCTCGTCCATGAGATAGAGCGTGGGGGAGCGGCGCTCCTTCTGGAGCTCGGTCGCGAGCTTGATGCGCTGGGCCTCGCCGCCCGACAGCTCGGTCGCCGGCTGGCCGAGGGTGAGATAGCCGAGGCCGAGCGCGTTGAGCGCCTCCAGCGCGCGCCGGACCGGCGGCTCGTCCGCAAAGACGGGCAGTGCATCGGCGACCGTGAGGGCGAGGGCATCGGCGATCGTCAGCCCGTGCCAGGTGATCTCGAGCGTCTCGTCGTTGTAGCGGCGCCCGCCGCAGGTCGGGCAGGGCGCGTAGGTGCCCGGCATGAACAGCAGCTCCACCGACACGGCACCCTCGCCCTGGCAGGTCTCGCACCGGCCCGAGGCGACGTTGAAGCTGAAGCGGCCCGCGGCATACCCCCGGCTCTTGGCCTCGTCGGTCCCGGCGAAGCGCTTGCGGACGTGGTCGAACAGTCCGGTATAGGTCGCGAGGTTGGACCGCGGAGTGCGCCCGATGGGCTTCTGGGTGATGCGCACCAGCCGTGTCGGAGCGCCGGTCCCGTTGGTGCTCAACGACTTTGCCGTGCCGTATGCCGCGTCGCCGGCCTCGGTCTCGTCGTCCTCGTCGTCGTCGGGCAGGTCCTCGACCCTGGCCAGGCTCACGCCGACGGCATCGTGGACAGCGGTCAGGAGCGATGACTTGCCCGAGCCGGAGATGCCCTCGACGACGGTGAGCGTGCCCAGCGGGATCGTGACATCGACTCCATGGAGGGAGTGCAGGGTGAGCCCGGTGAGCACGAGCTCGCCTGTGGCAGAACGGGGTCTGTCGTCCCGGACCTCGTCGGGGTGCACAGGCTCGTCCAGATAGCGGGCCGTGACCGAGCGGGTCACCTCTCCGAGGTCTGGCACCGGACCAGAGTGCATCAGCTCCCCGCCGTCCCGTCCGGCGCCCGGCCCGACGTCGACGACCCAGTCGCACTGCCGCACGACCGTCATGTCGTGCTCGACGACAAGCACGCTGTTGCCGGCGTCGACGAGTCCGCGCAGGACGCCCATGAGCGATTCGACATCGCGCGGGTGAAGGCTGGCAGAAGGCTCGTCGAGCACATAGACCACGCCGAAAAGCCCTGACCTGAGCAGAGATCCGAGCCGTAGCCGCTGGAGCTCGCCGGTCGAGACCGTCGGCGTGGGCCGCCCGAGCGCGAGGTGGCCGAGGCCCAGGTCGTCGAGGACACCGAGCCGGTCGACCAGGTCGGTAAGCATGAGGTGCTCCGCGGCCCCGGCAGCATCCGCCGGGTCGGGGCCGAGCCCGTCGAGGCGGCGGCGGGCGATCGGCAGGAGCTCGTCCATCGGCAGCGCCATTGCCTCGTCAATGGCCAGACCCTGCCAGGTGACGCGGAGGGCGTCGGGATGGAGGTGCCGGCCGCGGCATACCGGGCAGGGCTCGCTCACCACGTGTCGGAGGGCACGCGCCCGCTGGGTCGGGCTCTGGGTCTGCGCGAGCGTGCGCATCACATAGCGAGCAGCGCTGGAGAAGGTCCCCTTGTAGGGGCGCTGGATGCGGTGCGCTTCGCGCTCGGGGTGCACCGTGACGACCGGCTCCTCGTCTGTGAAGAGGATCCAGTCACGGTCGGCCTGCGGCAGCTCGCGCCACGGCCGGTGGATGTCATAGCCGAGGACCGCGGTGATGTCGCGATAGTTCTTGCCCTGCCACGCCCCCGGCCATCCGGCGATCGCACCCTCGGCGATCGACAGGGACGGGTCGGGGACCAGCGAGTCCTCGGTGGGGCGGTGCACGACGCCCAGGCCGGAGCACTCCGGGCAGGCGCCTACGGCCGTGTTGGGCGAGAAGTGGTCGGAGTCGAGACGCCCCAGCCCCTCGGGGTAGTCGCCGCAGCGGGAGAAGACCATCCGCAGGGTGTTGGCGGTCGTCGTCACGGTGCCGACCGACGAGCGGCTGCCGCCCTGGGCCGTGCGCTGCTCTAGGGCAACCGCCGGGGGCAGGCCGGTGATGTCGCGCACGCGCGGGTCCACCGCCGTGTGGATCAGGCGGCGGGCAAAGGGCGCGACTGTGTCGAAGTAGCGTCGCTGCGCCTCCCCGTGGATCGTCCCGAAGGCCAGTGAGGACTTGCCCGACCCGGACACCCCCGTCACCGCGACGAGGCGGTCGCGGGGGATGTCGACATCGACATCGCGCAGGTTGTGCAGGTGCGCGCCGCGCACCCGGATGCAGTCGTCGGGCTCGCGGGTCACGGCATACATCCTCCCCGATCGCACGCGACGGGGCGTTTGTGCCCAACTGGGCGAAAGCGCGAGAGTGCGCGGGCATCTGGGGGGGCGTCCCCGCGTTTGGGCCCAACTGGGCGAAAGTGCGAAGGGTGCGGGCGTCCGGGGGTGGGGTGGGCGCTCCGCGTTTGTGCCCAACTGGGCGAAAGCGCGAGGCGCGGGCATCTGGGGGGTGGGGTGGGCGTCCCCCGCGTTTGTGCCCAACTGGGCGAAGGCGCGAGAGGGCGCGGGCATCTGGGGGGTGGGGTGCGTCCCCGCGTTTGTGCCCAACTGGACGAAAGCGCGAGGGGGGTGGAACTCGCCAGTTGGCTGAACAGGGCAGGGGGAAGTTGCGTAATTCGTGTTTGCGCAGGTAGCGTCGCTGTCCGAGGGGAGTACTCCACTCACGCTGCACCGGTCACTACGGCGCCCACAGGGGCGCTCCGGGCGGCGGCCGGCTCCGGGCCGGTGGAGGAGACCTCACGTGATCCATGACGTGAGGAGACCCCTATGCACACCCTTGTCACCGCGGCCGGCCCGGCCGGCGCCGGACTCGACTCCATCGCCACCCCGACGCTCTGGTGGGCCACCATCGCAGGTGTCCTCGGACTGTTCGCCCTCGACTTCGTCCTGACCCGCAAGCCGCACGAGGTCTCGATGCGCGAGGCCATCGGCTGGTCGCTGTTCTACATCGCGATCCCCGTCGTCTTCGGCGCGTGGCTCTGGGCACAGCATGGCTCGACGACCGGTGTCGAGTACTACACCGGCTATCTCGTGGAGAAGTCGCTCTCGGTCGACAACCTCTTCATCTTCATGCTGCTGCTCGGCTCGTTCGCCGTGCCGCGCCATCTCCAGCAGCGGGTGCTGCTCATCGGTGTCGCCGGCGCACTCGTCCTGCGTGGCATCTTCATCGCGCTCGGCGCCCAGCTGATCGCGTCGTGGTCGGCGGCCTTCCTGCTCTTCGGCGCCATCCTGCTGCTCACCGCGGTCAAGGTGCTGCGCGATGCGATGAGCCCCACCGACCACGCGATCGACGTGGGCTCGATGCGGATCGTGCGCCTCACCCGCCGCTTCTTCCCCGTCACCGACGACTACCGCGGCACTCGGATGACGGTGCGGGACAATGGTTCCCGCGCCCTCACTCCGCTGGCGATGGTGACCCTGGCGATCCTCGGCACCGACATCGTCTTTGCGATCGACTCCGTGCCGGCCGTCTATGGCATCACCGGCGACCCCTACCTGGTCTTCGCGACCAACGCGTTCGCCCTGCTTGGCCTGCGCGCGCTCTACTTCGTGCTCGAGGGCGCGCTGAAGCACCTCGCGCACCTCGGCTACGGCCTGGCGGTCATCCTCGCCTTCATCGGCGTCAAGCTCGTCCTCCACTGGGCACACACGGTCTGGCCCGCGGTCCCCACGATCCCGACGCTGCTCTCCCTCGCTGTGATCGTCGGCGCGCTGGCCACGGTGACCGTCACCAGCCTGCTGGCCCGGCGCCGCGCGGACGCCACCGCGGCCGGCGAGCCGGCTGAGGACGCCGAGGAGCTCGAGCGCGTCTGAGCCTCTCGGGCGGGGGCGGCCTCAGGGTCGTCCCCGCCCGATCTCATTGCAGCCCAGCGCGTTTGGAGGTATGCCGGGTGGCCACGGCGGTCCACGGGTCCTCCGGCCACGGGTGCTTGGGATAGCGGCCGCGCATCTCGGCGCGCACCTGCGCATAGGGACCGGACCAGAAGGACGCGAGGTCGTCGGTGATGGCCAGCGGCCTCCCGGCGGGCGAGAGCAGGTGGAAGAGCACCGGCGCCCGCCCGCCGGCGAGGCGGGGCGTCTCGGCCAGCCCGAAGCACTCCTGGAGCTTGACCTCCACCACCGGCCGCGCGTCGGGCTCGTCGACAGCGGGATAGCGCACCCGGGGCGAGGAGCCGCTCGGCACGGGCAGCCGCTCGGGCGCGAGCTCGTCGAGCCGGCTCGCCTCCGGCCAGGGCAGCAGGCGCCGCACGGCGTCGGTGAGCTCGAGCTGGTCGGCCCGGGCACCCCGGGCAAGCCGGTCGATCTCGGGGCCCAGCCAGTCCTCGAGCCGACGCGACAGCGCCTCGTCGCGGACATCGGGCCACTGCCCGCCCACGTGGTGGTGGAGGAATGCCATCCGCCGCCGCATCGTGTCGGCGGCCGGGCTCCAGCGCAGCACACCCAGGCCATCGGCGCCGAGCGCCGCGCGCACCGCGACATAGCCCTTCTCTCCCTCTACGCGCACGGGTGTGCTGGCCAGCTCGATGGCGCCGAGCGACCGCACTCTCCGCGCGGCAACCCGGTTGCCGTCAAAGGACGCTCGCGTCTCGTCGCGCAGCAGGTGGGCGCCGGCCCGCTCGGCGACCTCACGCGTCAGGGGCGCCGCCGCCCGGATCACCGCACCGGTGCCCTGGCCCACCCCGCCCTCGACGCGAGCCGCCTCCGAGACCGCAAGCCACTCGCGGTCGGCAAGCGGACTTCCCGGGGGCAGGGCGGCCCGGGTGCCACGCGCGAGCAGCCAGGTGTCACCCGACCGCCGGGCGATGCGGTCGGGGAAGGCGAGGGCGACGACCTCCCCCGTGCACGTCCCGCCTGTCGCCCCGCGGGCAGCGTCCGAGGCAGGGGTATGCCGCCGCGCGATCCGCGCCAGCCGGGTCGCCTCGCGCCGCCACTCCCGGTGCCCGGGAGCGGTTCCGGAGCGCAGTGCCGCCAGCAGGCCGACGAGGTCGCCGTTGTCTGCGCGGTGGTCCCCGGTCAGCATCGCCACGGTCTCGGCAGCGGTGTCGACGCCGAGATCTGCCGCGCCGTCGAGGAGGGCCCGGGCCAGTCGCGGGTCGGCCGGGACCCGCGAGAGCAGCCGCCCGACGTCGGTGGCCCGGCCCGTCTCGTCGATGGCGCCGATCGAGCGCAGCGTCGCCTCTGCCTCGGCGACCGCAGCCTCCGGAAGGGCAGTGGGGAGCGACAGGCCGCGGCCACCACGGCTGCCCCAACAGCCCAGGAGCAGAACGGTTTCAGTGAGGTCGGCCGTGGCGGCCTCGGGTGTGCGGTGGTCACTGAGCCGCGCGTAGCCGGCCTCGGAGAAGCAGCGCACCACCCGACCGGGGCCGAGTCTGGCCGCCCGCCCGGCCCGCTGGTCCGCCGACGCCTTCGACTCTCGCAGGGTGATGAGGCCGGACATGCCACGGGCCAGGTCGCGCCGGGGCTCACGCGTCAGTCCCGCGTCGACGACCAGCCGCACGCCGGGGATGGTCAGCGATGACTCCGCGATGTCGGTGGCGACGACGACACGCGGGGGGTCGCCGGGCGAGCGTCCCGAGGTGGCGCGGTCCTGCTCCTGGGCGTCCACGCGGCCGTGGAGCTGGACCACCTCGCGCGCGGGCGTGATGCGCTGCATCTGGGTGGCGACCGCATCGACCTCGCGGGCACCGGGGAGGAAGACGAGCGCATCGGCGCTGGGGTCGTCGGCGAGGACAGCCGAGTGCGCGGCGGTCGCGGCCCGTGCCACATGGGTGAGGAAACCCGTCGTGGCGCCTCGGCTGTCGTGGGTCTGCGCTGCATACGGCAGCCAGGTCCACTCGATCGGGTGCCGTGCGGACGGGCAGTCCACAACCGGCGCAGGGCGGCTCTCGTCCCCGAGCAGTCGCGCGAAGAGTGCGGCGTCCACCGTCGCCGACATCGCGACGAGCGTGAGGTCGGGGCGCAGCTCGCGGACCTCGGCCAGCATGCCCACGAGGAGGTCGGTGTCGAGACTGCGCTCGTGCACCTCGTCGAGGACGACCGCTCCCACACCCGACAGCTCCGGGTCGCCGAGCAGCCGGCGCACCAGCACCCCGGGAGTGACGACCTCGACCCGGGTGTCGGCGCCGACCGCGCGGTCGCCGCGCACGGTGTATCCGACGAGGCCACCGACCGGTGTGCCGGACAGCTGCGCCAGCCGGCGAGCGGCGGCGCGGACGGCGACCCGCCGGGGCTGGGTGACGACGACCCGGCCCGACACGGCATTCGCCACCGTCGGTGGCACGAGTGTCGTCTTGCCGGTGCCCGGGGGCGCCTGCACGACAGCGACCCCACCACCCAGCGCGCCCTGGAGGTCGGGCAGCGCCGAGGCAAAGGGCAGCCCGGCCCCGATGACGTCGAGGTCGAAGTCGGGCGTGGTCACCGCACCAGTCTCACAGGGCCGACGGCAACGAAGCGGTCAGCCCTTAGGCTTCCACCACTTCGGCCGGTCCTCGCCCGGGGCCAGAACATAGACCTTGACCTCGCTGAAGACACCGAGCGAACGGATGCGCAGCACCCGGCTGCGGCCCGGCATCCCGTCCTGGGGCCCGACGGCCCGGGCGCCGTCGGCCAGGGGCGGCTCGATGAGCTTCTCGTCGCTGAAGATCGCCGTGCCGTCGAGCTGCACGTCGGTGCCCCGCGGGACATAGACGGTCAGGCTGCCGAAGAGTGCACCGGCCCGCAACTCGAGCACGTCGGAGGGCCAGTCGGCCTCGCGCAGATCGACCTTGGCGTCGCCGAAGACGGCCACGACGCGGGGCTGCGCGGGCACCGTCCACCGTCCGGTCCGGCTCAGCGAGCTGAAGACCGAGACGAGCGGCCCCGCCGCCCGGCCTCCCGCGGCGGCGACCTCGCGAGATCGCGCGGGCAGCGGCAGTGCCGGCCCGCTCTGCGTCGGGATGACGGGCATCTCCTCGCGGCCCTGCGTGCTCTCGCCGTCCCCTGACTGGCTTCGCTCCATCATGCTTTCGAGCGTAGCGGCGCCGTCACACGGGGACCGGGGAGACAACGCATCTCGTGACATCTGTCAGGCAGGCGGCGCCGCGAGCAGTCCCTCGAGCACCAGCGCCTCGCCCTCGAGCACCCGGGCACGCTGGGCATGCTCGGCACGGAGGGTCTCAGCGGCGGCCCTCCGCTCGTCGATCTCGGTCTGGACGACGGCGCGCATCTCCTCCTCGGAGAGCTCGCGGCGCGCCCGGTCCGCGGCGCCCACGCCGACCGCAGAGCCCTCCACGGCGCCGGCCGGGGGGGCGTGCTCGACCGGTGCGGCCTCGACGTTGTCGATGGCGGCGAGCGCGGTCCGGCAGGCGGCCAGGGCCTCCCGGTCGCGCTCCTTCATGGCGCTGGCCATCGCGGTGCGCAGTGCGGCACGGATCGGGTGGGCGGGGGTCATGCCTGCGAGTCCACCACGTCGCCCCGGCCGGGTGCCACCCCTTATCGGCGCGCCCAGGGGTCCGGGCCCGCCTGTCCTGTGGGACGGGGCTGACGCCGAGCGGGCGCAACGCCTAGCGTTCGTGGCATGACCGATGCCTCCACGCCTCAGCCGAACCTCCAGGACATGCTCGACCAGGCCGCAGCCGGTGGCCCTGTGCAGGTGGCAGAGGGGTGGGGCCAGGGGCGCGCCACCTATGGCGGGCTAGTGGGCGCGCTGCTGCTGGCGGCGATCCGTGGTCGGGTCGAGAGGGAGGCGCGCGAGGGTATGCCGCGGCAGCCATTGCGATCGCTGACCGTCTCCTTCGTTGCGCCGATGGCTCCCGGGACAACCGAGGCGACTGCCGTCGTGCTGCGTGCGGGCAAGAACGTCACGCAGGGGCAGGCCCTTCTGCGCCAGAAGGGCGAGGTGGTCGGGGCGGCCCTGGCGAGCTTTGGCGCCCAGCGCGATTCCAGTCTCGCCCTGGCACCCGCACACCCCATGCCGCGGCTCCCTGCGCCCGACACGGTGTCGCGAATCCCGTTCATTCCCGGGCGCACCCCCGACTTCTTTGCCCACGTAGACCTCCGGCAGGTCGGCGGCGCGCTGCCGTTCACCGGTGCGCAGTCCTCGGGGATCAACGGGTGGATGCGGCTGGACCGGGCCCCCGAGCGGTTCGTCGAGGAGCACCTGGTGGCGCTCGCGGATGCGTGGCCGCCAGCCGTCAGCCAGATGCTTCAGCGTCCCGCGCCGGCCAGCAGTCTGACCTGGACGCTCGAGATCATCGACAAGCTCGAGGGCATCGAGCCGGACGCCTTCTGGGCCTATGAGGTGAGCACTGACACGGCGCGCGATGGCTACGCCCACACGCACGCCATCCTGTGGCGGGCCGACGGCACGCCGGCGGCCATCAGCCGTCAAACGATCGCGGTCTTCGGCTGAGACCGGCGGGGTCAGCGGCGCAGGTGAGGGCCGACCACTCGGGCACCGGTCTCGAACTGCGCCACCGGTCCCCGCACCGACGCGCCGATCCTGCTCACCTCACCGCTTCACCCTCGATTTGTGAAAGAGCCAGGCAACAGCGCGCCAATGCGGCGCTGTAGTGCAGTGAACGGTTTATGTGCGTCAGCTGTCCAATACGCAAGTGCGAGTCTGTTCGCAAAGCTGCAACTCCGCGCCTTTCGACCTGCGTGCGAGTGCTTGTCAACCAGGAACATCGACCCGCCGGGTCCCTGTGCGTCAGGATGGGGTGAGACACCACTGCTGATCTGCTACTGACCTCGCACGGGGCGAGAGATGGACACTTTGAGATGACTATGACGACTGCTGATGTCGGCACCGATGATGGGGTCATGTCCCCTCGTGCTGACCAGCCGAAGCGGCGGAGGTTCACCGCTGAGTTCAAGGCCGCGATCCTGGCCGAGTACGACGCCGCCGACCGCGGTGAGCGGGGCGCGATCCTGCGCCGGGAGGGCTTGTACAGCTCGCACATCATCGAGTGGCGCAAGGCCGCCGCCGCCGGAGCGCAGGCCGGGCTGTCCGGCCAGCCACGCGACCGGCGGGACAAGGAGGTGCAGGCACTGCGGGCCCGGGCGGAGAAGGCCGAGGCCGAGTTGGCCCGCACGAAGGCGGCGCTGGATCTGGTGGGAAAAGCACACGCGCTCTTGGAGACGCTCTCCGAGAGCGCGGACAAGCCGCCGCGGTCGCGGCGGTGATCAACCCGGCCGTCGACGACCTCACCGGCCACGTCGGCACCGCACGTGCCTGCGGGCTGCTGGGCCGCTCCCGCGCCGGCCACTACCGGGCCAAGAACCCGCCACCCGCGCGCCCACAGAGGCCGCGGCCGGCGCCGGCGAACAAGCTCACCGAGGCCGAGCGGGCGCACGTGCTGGCGGTGCTGACCAGCCAGGAGTTCGCGGACAAGTCGGTCGCCCAGGCCTGGGCGAGGCTGCTGGACGAGGGCACCTACCTGTGCTCCCAATCCACGATGCACCGCATCCTGCGCGAGCACGACCTGGCCGGTGAACGACGCCGGCAGGCCACCCATCCGGCCAGGGCCCGGCCCGAGCTGGTGGCCACCGGACCTGGGCAGGTGTGGAGCTGGGACATCACGAAGCTGCGCGGCCCGGACCGGGGCGTGTACTACGACCTGTACGTCGTGCTCGACATCTTCTCCCGCTTCGTCGTCGCCTGGACGATCGCGGCCCGCGAGGACGCCGGCATCGCGAAGGACTTGCTCGAGCGAGCGATGGGTGTGCACGGTGTGCCGGACGCGGTGCACGCCGACCGAGGCACCTCGATGACCTCGAAACCGGTCGCCCAGCTGCTGGTGGACCTGGGCGTGGCCAGGTCCCACTCCCGCCCGCACGTCTCGAACGACAACCCGTACAGCGAGGCACAGTTCAAGACGATGAAGTACGCCCCGGTCTTCCCCGACCGTTTCGGGTCCCTGGCCGACGCCGGCGCGTTCGCCGAGCAGTTCTTCTCCTACTACAACCACGAGCACCGCCACTCCGGGATCGGGCTGCACACCCCCGCCAGCGTCCACTTCGGCACCGTCGACCAGGTCCGCGCCCAACGCCAGTCCACCCTGGACGCGGCCTACGCAGCCCACCCCGAGCGCTTCGGCCACCGCCGACCCCAGGCGCCCAAGCTGCCCCCGGCCGCGTGGATCAACCAGCCCTCACAGGAGGCCCTCATACAGACCGCCTGACGGAAACTGTCTCACCCGACTTGACACCTTCCGGGTCGCGGCAGACCACGCCGGCATGCGTCACGGCACATATTCCGTTGTCCTGCCCGACGGCGAGCACAGCGACCTGCTGACCGGCTACGCGGCGCGACGGCGGTCGCGGGCTCCGAGGCTCCAGATTGTTTGATGCGCTGGTGACGAGGTCGCTGGTGTCCCACCCCAGACCCACGTCGTCCTGCACCAGAGACAGGCCGGCGATCGGCTTCCCGTCGTGGTCACGGCCCCAAAGATCGCCGCCCAGTGGCCGACCCGCAGCCGGTCATTCTCGTTGGGGTCGACGCCGTTCATGTTCACCCTCGCGGACGAGGCAGGTCTGCTCGCCGCTGTGGCGGAGCGGGAGCACTGGTGGGCGATGTCTTCGATGGCGTCGACTGCTGCGAGGTTGACTCCGAGACAGTCGTGGAAGTCTCCGGCTCCTGACTGCCGGCCGATGAGGTCGGCGGACCCGCCTGCTCGCCGGAGCCGCATCCCGACAACGCCGCGGTCATCAGCACCACACCGGCAATCCGCGGCCCCAAGCACTCATGCGTCGAAAGTGCCGGGGACGCCCAACCGTTCTCAGCCCATCAACGACTTCTTGCAACTGCTCAGTTGTTGAGTCCACTCCCCTTGTAGTAGAACCGCCTGCCACCGCAGAGCTGCGAGCGCGTCGTCGGTGCATCACTCCCCATAGAACCGCCCCGCCCCACGCACTGCCCAGTAGCAGCTCGACGCGATCGCCCGGTAGGTCGCGCCCTTCCCGGCCGCGGTGCACGCGTTGTTCATCCGCGTCCGGAACGCCACGTCGCAGTCGTACCTGTTCACGCGACTTCCTGCGCTGTAACAGGCGTCATGCCGCACGCACGCGTCGTGGAAGTTCGCGCCCGCGGGCGGGTCCTCGGACACGAGCGCGCGCCGATCCAGTCGTTCGGCCCGCACTCAGACTCCCCCGCCGCGTACGCGTACGTCGTCGTTGCCGCGTCCGCGGTCCCCACCGTCGTGAGCGACGCCCCCGCCGCGATCGAGACACCGCTCATCGCCGTCAACGCCCTGCGTCCCATGGCTGCCCCCGCGCACGCGCGAGCACGTGGGGCCGCGCTTCTGGGCCGGTGCCCTCCTTGGTGCGGCGGTGGTCAGCGCCTCTGTGGCGCGGACCGCTGGGGGCCTCGGCCACCTGGGCCGGCAGGCCTGTGGCTGGTGGCCGCGGTCGTCACCTGTGCGGTGGGCTGTGCCGGGGGTGGGCTGCTGTCGCGCGCCCTCGGCTCCTGGCCGTCGCCTGCGGCGGGTGCATCACGAGCGACCAGACCGTCACGGGGACGAGGAGCGGCAAGGCGAGCACCAACCCAGGAGATCGTCTGCCACGTCGTGGGCGGCCTTCGCCTATCTGACGGTGGTGAGCATGTTCCTCGGCTTCTCCGCGTGGTATCGCGGTCTCGTGGTCGGGCCGATGGCCCGCGTGGGCCATGTGCAACTGGTCCAGCCGCTGCTCTCGCTCACGTGGGCCGCGCTGCTGCCCGGCGAGCGCCTGGACCCACCATCGGCGTCGCGGCGATCGCCGTCATCGGCTGCACCTGGTTCGCCGTGCGCGCGCTCTGGCGCGCAGCACGGCGACTCCCGGTCAGAGCAGACCGGACCCGCGCAGCAGACGCCCGATCTGGGTGCCGTCGATGCGGCGCATGATCCGCTTGCGCAGGGGTCCCGGTAGGGGCAGCGACAGCTTCTCGCCGTCGCGGAGGCGCGCGGTCGCGTCGAGCAGTGAGCGCACGTCATAGGTCGAGCCCCACACCTCGGGCACGCCGCGGTCGATGTCGAGCAGCTGGTATGCCGCCTCCATACCCGTGCGCACCGAGTACTCCGTCGTGAAGATGCAGTCGCGGCTGGACTCGGCAAACTGGCCGATGAAGGCGAAGTTGGCGGCACCCTCGGGGACGACGTCGGGGCGGTCGCCGGCCTTGCGGGGCAGGAAGAAGGAGGTGACATAGGGCATCATTACCGGCACCGTCTTGGCGCCGGTGGCGGCCAGCTCGGGGATCTGGTCGACCGGGACGCCCAGGTGGTAGAGCCACTCCTGGGTGATCTCCTCACCGGTGCACTCCTGCATGGGCTTCTTGACGTAGTCGCCGGGACGGTCGACAAAGAGGGAGTAGACCCAGACGACGACCTGGTCGGCCGGCTGCTGCTTGAAGTGCGGCTGCCGGTTGACCGTCCACGACAGCAGCCACGAGGAGTCCCGGGCAGTCACGATGCCGCCGGTCACGACGCGGCCGCTGAGCGGGTCGCGCTTGGCGATGCGGCGGATGTGCTCCGGGATCCGCTCGTCGAGTGTGGTGACGGTGGCCGACTCCCACTTGGACTCGGGGATGTTGCTGCAGAAGACCTCGGGCCGGCCGAAGGAGGGGTCCTTGCGGGCGATCCGCTTCCACAGGTCCCATGCCGAGGCCGGGCCCTCGTCGAGCCGTGCTGCGGTGTGGTGGTCTCCGTTGTCGGAGTTGTCGACGAGGGAGCCGATCGTCATCACGACGAGATCGTCGTCGCCCAGGTCGACCCCTCCTGCCTCACCACGGTGCACCCAGTGGATGCGGGTGGCCTTCTTGCGCCTGGCGGTGATGTCGAAGTCGACGTCGGTCACGTCGGTCTCGAACTGGAAGGTCACACCCTGGTCCATGAGCCAGCGGGTGAGCGGCAGCACGAGCGACTCGTACTGGTTGTATTTGGTGAACTTCAGCGCGGTGAAGTCCGGCAGCCCGCCGACGTGGTGGATGAAGCGGTGCAGGTAGAGCTTCATCTCCAGCGCGCTGTGCCACTCCTCGAAGGCGAACATCGTGCGCCAGTAGAGCCAGAAGTTGCTCTCGAGGAAGTCGGTGCCGAAGACCTCGTTGATGCGCTTGCCCTCCATCTCCTCTCGGGTGGCGAGGAAGACCTTCACGAGGTCGCGCTGCGCCTTGGCGTTCAGCGTGAAAAGGCCGTCGGTGTGGGCGTCCTGGCCCTGCTTCTCGGTGACCCGCTGCAGGCTGTAGTTGGGGTCGTCCTTGTTGAGCCAGTAGAACTCGTCGAGCACCGACGCGCCCTCGATCTCGATCGACGGCACAGTGCGGAAGGCGTCCCACAGGCACTCCATGTGGTCCTCCATCTCGCGCCCGCCGCGGATGACGAAGCCCCGCTCGGGCTCCTTGATCCCGTCGAGGGCGCCGCCGGGCAGCTTGAGCTTCTCGAGGATCGTGATGTGAGAGCCGGGGACGCCGCCATCGCGGATCATGAACAGTGCCGAGGACAGCGACGCGAGGCCGGCTCCGACGAACCAGACGTGGGTGTCGGCGGCGCGGCCGGACGGGCGGGGACGGGCGAAGGACTCGTAGTTGCCTGCGCTGTAGTACATGGGTGATCTCCCTGTGGTTGTGATCAGTGGTATGCCGCGTTCGCGGCCTGTGGTGTGCGTGGCCCGCCGCTCAGGGCAGCAGGACGAACCGGATGGGGTTGCCCTCCTTGCGCTCCAGGCGCTCGATGACCTGCGGCGCGTCCGTGAGGGGGAAGGTGCCGCTGACCGAGGTGGCGAAGTCGATCCGCCCGTGTTCGAGGAGGTGGACAAGCTCAAGGACGTGGGTGCCCTCGGACCCGTAGTTGCCCAGGACGGCCTGCCCCTTGAAGGCGAAGGCGGTGTCGGAGGCGATCTCGAAGCCCTTGCCGGTCAGCCCGACCACGCAGAGGCGTCCGCGCAGGCCGAGGCTCGTCAGGGCCTGCGTGCGCACTGCGGCCACGCCGGCGAAGTCGAACGCCGCGTCCAGGCCTGCCGGCGCGTAGCGGGCGATGACCGCCGGGGCGTCCTCGGGGGAGGCAGCGGCGTCGGCGCCGAGGGCAATGGCGCGGTCCCGGGCCGCGGGCAGGGGGTCGATGGCGATGATCGGCGCGGCGCCGCTCATGCGCAGGAGCTGCACGGCGTGGGCGCCAAGACCGCCCAGGCCCCACACGCCGACTGCCTCGCCGGCGTGGATGTGGGCGGTGGTGCTGATGGCGGCCCACGGCGTGGAGACCGCATCGGGGATGATGCAGGCCTGTTCGAAGGGGAGCGAGTCGGGGATCGGGACGACGGTCTCGGCGCGGGCGATCGCGAACTCGGCATAGCCCCCGTCATAGTCGACGCCGCGGGTGAGCACACGCCCGTCGGGGGCGTGGTGCCCCGCCTGGAGCAGGACGCGCGCCCCGACTGCAGTGGTGGTGACGTCGGGCCCCAGCGCGTCGACGACACCGGCCACCTCGTGGCCCAGCGTCACCGTGCTGCCCCGGAGGAACTGAGGGGTGATCGAGCCCTCGACGAGGTGCACGTCCGACAGACAGACGCCGGCTGCCCGCACCGCGATGCGCACCTCCCCGGGGCCGGGCTCGGGGACGGCGACGTCCTCGACGGTCAGTGTGTGGGTGGTCAGGTCCAGCCGTGCGGCCTTCATCGTGCGCATGACGCATCTTCTCCTGAGTTGACTCATTTTTGAGTCTACTCAGAAAAAGGTGAGGTGCAAGCCGGAGAGCGGTCAGCGATGGGCGCCCAGCCTGAACGTGGCCATGGCGGCCAGCGCCCGGGTGACGTGGACCAGCTCGCTGATGCTGACCTGCTCGCGCGGCGCATGAGCGAATCGCACGTCCCCCGGCCCGAAGTGCAGGGTCGGTATGCCGCCCACGCCGGCATAGAGGCGCAGGTCCGACCCGTAGGGGGCGGCTCCCAGTGGTGGGCGCGAGCCACCCACGAGCTCCACCGCCCCGGCCACCTCCTCGATGAGCGGGTGACCCCGGTCGAGCTGGCCGGAGGCGAACTGCCCTCCGGTCCAGGCGATCTCGGGTGCGTGGTCACGCAGCCAGGGGTCTGCGCCCGCTGAGTCCGCGATGGCCTCGACCAGCTCACGACGGGCGTCCGCCGGGTCCTCGCCGAGCCTGACGCCGAGCCGGCCCTCGGCCACGAGCAGGTCGGGCACCGAGCTGGCCCAGTCGCCGGCGCTGATCCGGCCGACCGAGATGCCATAGGGGAGCGGGTTGTCGCCAAAGAGGCTGTCGCGCTGGGAGTTGCGCCGCTGCTCGAGGCTGCGCAGCGCGGCATACACGGGGGTGAAGGCCTCATAGGCGGAGACGCCCTCGAGCCGCGTGCTGCCGTGCGCGGCCAGGCCGTGCACGCGGATCTCGAACGTGAGGGCGCCGGCGTTGGCGACGACGAGCCGTCCGCTGGTGGGCTCGGTGATGACCGCGACCTCGCCCCGGTGCCCGCGCCGGAGCGTCGCGAAGGCGCCCAGGCCCCCGTCCTCCTCGCTCACCACGTGGTGGAGCGCGAAGGGGCGCTCGAGGGTGAGGCCGGAGCGCAGCAGCGCCCGTGCGACGGCGATGTTGGCCGCCGTCCCGGCCTTCATGTCGCACGCCCCGCGCCCATGGAGGACGTCGCCGGTCACGCTGCCGCTGAAGGGATCCCGGTCCGCCCACTTGGCCAGGTCGCCCACCGGCACCACATCGGTGTGGCCCTGGAGGACGAGCGCGGGCTCACCCTCGCCCTCGGACGTGGCGACCACGCCATAGCCCTCGGTGCGGGGCGCCTCCGTGCCCGGGAAGTCGGGGTCGGCGGTCAGTGCGTCGAGGTCGAGCCGCCACGTGTCCACGTCGAGACCGAGGTCGGTGAGCGAGGCGGCGATCGAGTGCCGGAGCTCCGACTCCGCGTCGCTGCCGGTGACGCTGGGCGTGCTCACCATCGCGGTGAGGTCGGCGACCATCTCCTCGACGTCGATCGCGTCGAGCACGGCCTGCTGCTCGGGGGTCAGCTCCGTCATGGGCGCACCCTAGTGATCCGCGGCTCGCCGCGTCTGCCGGATGGAGTGGTCGGCCGCCTGCCCCGGGTCGAGCGGCCCGCCAGGCTGGGCCTTATGCACGACCCGCCGCCGCGTCCTGGGCCCTCAGGTGACCGGCACCCGGTCGGGTGCGACGGCGCCGCGACAGAGGATCACCGTCGCCACGCCCGCGCAGGCGAAGAGCGCCGCCATCAGTGCCCAGCCGGGGCCGGGGTCGGCGAGGATCGTGTGGGCGATGACGAGTGGCGCGACTGTCTGGGCCAGCGCCATGCCCATCCCGAAGAAGCCCTGATAGGCCCCGGCCCGAGAGCGGGGCGCGAGCTCGAAGGCCAGCCCGAAGACCCCCGACTGCTGGAGCACCTCACCGAAGGTGAAGGCCAGCTCCGCGAGGATCAGCGTCGCGATCGCGGCTGCCGCTCCGCCCACCACCCCAGAGCCGGCGTATCCCGCGCAGCCGGCCACCATGCACAGCGCGCCCCTGAGCACGGCACGTGCCGCGGTCGGGATCTCGTGGGTCCGGCGGCTCAGGGGGATCTGGAGGCCCATCACCAGAACCGTGTTGAGCAGCAACAGGATCGACACCGTGACCGGCGGGGCATCGGTGTGCTGGGTGACCCACAGCGGCATCGCGATCTCGGCGATGGCGAACTGGAGCATGAAGACGGCCGACAGCAGGGTGAGACCGACATAGCGCGGGTCACGAGCCGGATGGGCCGCGGGCGCGGGCTCGCCGGCCTGCTCTCCGTGGTGGGCGTCGACGCTCGCGGGGAGCCTGCGGCAGGCCCATCCGGCCGCGAGGTAGGTGACGCCCGCGAGGGCCATCGTCACGCGATAGGCCGCCGCGGTGTCGAGCAGGAGGGCGATGCCGGCCAGGCCGCCGCCGATGGCGATGCCGGCGTTGAGGACGGTCCGGTTGATCGCGCGCACCAGCACTCTCCGGTCACTCTCGAAGCCGCGGGCGATGATCGAGGCCATGGTGCTGCTGCCGGCCTTGTTGGCGGCGGCCACGAGGCAGGCGAGCGCGATCGCCGGGGTGAAGGAGGTCGCCAGGGTGTATGCCGCCAGCCCGAGTCCCTCGATCACGAAGAGTGCCGCGACCAGGCGCCGTGCGGAGAGGTGGTCGGACAGGTGCCCACCGATGTAGGACGCAGCCACGCCAACGGCATTGGCGACCGTGAGGATGAGCGCGACCTGCGTGACCGACAGTCCCACGATGCGCGTGAAATAGAGCGTGGTGAGGGTGAAGAAGACACCCCGGCCCAGCGACCGGACGAGCGTCGCCAGGGCGATCGTGCGCAGCGTCGGATCGCCCGCGATCCCGGCCCGAGCCCGTGAGAGAAGTGCGCCCATCGACATGTGGGGGAGCCTGCCGGGCGGTCGGGCGTGGCTACTATTCCTTTAGCAAATCACTACAGGGTGGAGGTGGGCCGATGACCGACGCGACCGGGCATGCGCTGCGCTATGAGCTGTCGGAGGCCGACCTCGCCGACATCCGCTTCGCCATCTCGCCGCTGTCGGAGCTGGGCCTGTCGCTGCGCGCGCTGCGGGCGCCAGACCGCTTCCCGATGCAGCTGGGCTGGATCCGTCGCACCGAGGCCGAGCGCGCCCAGCTCGACCTCGAGGGTCTGCTCGCCCTGGTCGACCACCGCATGTGGACGCCCGACTTCCTCACCCCCCGCCCGCTCTCGCCGCTGCGCCGTCTCGAGGACGAGCTCGCCGAGCTCGAGGCCATGCCAGTCGCGGAGTTCCGCCGCCAGGTGCTGGCCGCCCATGGTCGGCTGCCCGCGGCATACGCCGGTCCTGGCAGGGCGCCGATGAGACGGATGGTGACGGCGCTGCGCGACTACTGGCAGGCGTGCTTCGAGCCCTACTGGCCGCGGATGCGGACGGTGCTGGACGCCGACATCGTCTATCGGGGCCGCGTCCTCGCCCAGCAGGGGACCGCCGCGATGTTCGCCGACCTCAGCCCCAATGTCACCCTGAGCGGCTCGCTGCTCGAGGTCAGGCTGAAGTCGGAGCTCGACCGCACCGATGCCGTCGGCGGCAGTGGGCTTGTCCTGGTGCCAACGCTTTTCACCAGGCGGGCGAGCGTGCCGGTGCTGCCAGATGTGGGCCCCTCGATCATGTATGCCGCGCGCGGCCAGGGCGCCATGTGGGCACCCGAGGAGGTGGCCGGGGCCGACGAGGTGGCGGCGCTGATCGGGCGGGCCCGGACCAACCTGCTGCTCATGCTCGAGGAGCCGCTCTCGACGACCGTGCTGGGTCTTCGCCTCGGTGTGACGCCCTCTGCCGTGAGCCAGCACCTCCAGGCGCTGCGCCGTGGTGGTCTCGTCGCGGCCACCCGTCACGGGCGGAGCGTGCTCTATCTGCGCACCGACCTCGCCGATCGACTCCTGGGAGCGGGCTGAGACGGGTCCGACAGGTCGACGCTCACGCCAGGTCGACGCTCACGCCAGGTCGACGCTCACGCCAGGTCGACGCTGACGACCGCGCGCCGCTTCGACGGCGTGTGGACAACCTTGAAGCCGGCGGCGAGATAGACGCTCAGCGGCCCAGGGTGCTCCTCGCCCCAGTCCGCGTGGTCGACGGTGATCGGATAGGCCTCGAGTCGTGCGGCTCCGCGCTCACGCGCGAAAGCCACTGCCGCAGAGGCGAGTTCGTGGGCGACACCCTGACCTCGCTCGCCGGGGCGCACAAAGAGGCAGGTGACCGCCCAGACGGCCGGGTCCGTGCGGTCCTCGTCTCGCCCGCGCCACGCCGTCTGGTTGGAGTTGCGCACCAGTCCCGCGAGGTCGGCCCGTGGTGACACAGCGCACCACCCGACGGGAGACCCGTCGCGATAGGCCACGAGACCCGATGTCCCGGGCGAGCGCGGGTCGCCGCAGGCGGTCTGTTCGCGCAGCCGCTGGGCCCGGACCTCCACGGGAGTGCCGCGGAAGGACTCGCCCCGGGCGAGCCGATAGCGCTGGCACTGGCACTCGGCCGCCGCACCCCGCTCGCCAAAGAGGGTCTGGAGGTCCTCCCAGGTGGCCTGGTTCGCCGGCCGGATCTCGAGGCTCATGAGGCCAATGCTGCCAGCCGGCACTAGGCCGGGAGCGGGTCCGCCGAGCATCGAGTGAGCCGCCGGCCGACATCGCGCACGAGGTCGGTCAGCTCGGGAGGGTCGAGCACGGTGAAGTCGAGTCCGAGCTGGGCGGCGATCATCACGGGCCAGTCGAGCTCGTCCAGGTTGATGGCCCACACGGCAGCGGGCCCGTCCGGGGTCACCTCGCCCCAGCCCCCGGTGGCGCGGCGCAGGTGCTCGGCGTCGGTCTCAAAACGCATGCGCACGGCATACCTGCGGGGTTGGCTCGCGCGGCCGCGGCGGACGTGCTCGAGGGCAGAGCCGCCGGGGATCTCGCGGGGTGTGTAGCGGCCGCCGAAGACCCGGATGTCCTCGAGCCGGTCGAGGCGGAAGGTGCGCCAGTCCTCGCGGCCGAGGTCGAAGGCGACGAGATACCAGCGCTGGGCATAGCTGACCAGCTCGTGGGGCTCGACGCGGCGGTCGGTGGCCGTGCCGCTCTTGTCGACGTAGCCGAAGCGCACGATCTCGCGGTCGCGGCAGGCGGCCGCCAGCGTGGTCAGCGCCTCGGCGTCGACGGTGGCCTGGGACTGGCGGGGCCCCGGCATGGCGACCGACTGGAGCGCCTCCATGCGGCCGCGCAGCGCCGGCGGCATCATCGCGACGACCTTGGTGAGCGCGCGCACGGCCGCCTCGCCGCCCCCGTCGACGACCGAGGTGGCCGACGAGCGCAGGCCAACCGCGATGGCCACGGCCTCGTCGTTGTCGAGGAGCAGTGGCGGCAGTGCCCGCCCGGCCCGCAGCTGGTAGCCGCCGGCGGCACCGCGCACCGCGTCGACGTCATAGCCCAGGTCACGCAGCCGCTCGACATCGCGGCGCAGGGTGCGCTCGCTGACCTCGAGGCGGTCGGCCAGCTCGGGTCCCGGCCAGTAGCGATGGGTCTGGAGCAGGGAGAGCAGCTGAAGCATCCGGGTGCTCGTCGTCATGTCGTCGAGACTATCCGCGAATGCGGACAGAATCTGTCCTGATGGAAGCCTAACGTCGTCGCCATGAGCACACCAGCCATCGAGACCACGGACCTGACCAAGACCTTCACGTCGGGCAAGACGGCCACCACCGCCGTCGACCGTCTCACCCTGACCATCGAGCCGGGCGAGCTCGTCGCCCTGCTCGGCCCTAATGGCGCGGGCAAGTCCACGACCCTCAAGATGATCACAACGCTGCTCACGCCGACGTCTGGCACAGTGCGACTCCTCGGTCACGACGTCGCGAAGCGCCCGGCCGAGGCGCGCCGACACTTCGGTTTCGTCGGCCAGGGCAACAGCGCGGGCAGCCTCCAGCACGGGCGCGACGAGGTCGTCGTCCAGGCGCTCGCGCACGGACTCGGCCGCCGTCAGGCAGCGGCCCGGGCCGACGAGATCATCGACGCGCTCGGCCTCGCCGACTTCGCGCACCGTCCCGTCGAGCGGCTCAGCGGCGGCCAGCGCCGACGCTTCGACATCGCCATCGGGCTGGTCAACCGGCCCGAGGTCCTCTTCCTCGACGAGCCGTCCACCGGGCTCGACCCGGCCAGCCGGGCCCACCTCCAGGGCATCATCCGCGAGCTCCACGAGGAGACCGGCGCGACGATGGTGCTGACCACCCACTACCTCGACGAGGCCGACGCCCTCAGCCAGCGGGTCGTCATCATCGACCACGGCCGGGTGATCGCCGACGACACGGCGGGCGCGCTCAAGGCCGGGCTCGGCGACCTGGTCACCCTCCACTTCGATGACGAATGCCACGCGGCAGCTGCCGCCGACGCCCTCCGCCGCCAGCACGCCCGGGTCGAGCAGGCCGGCACCTCCGTCGGCGTGCGCACCGACGACGGGCCTGCCGCCGGCCTGGCGATCCTCGATGGGCTGCGCGACGCCGGCCACCAGATCACCGGCATCGAGACGAGCCACGCCTCGCTCGACGATGTCTTCCTCCACCTCACCGGTCGCAGCCTGCGCGAGTCCGACTCCGAGACAGGCGAATCCGAGCACGCCGACCCCGACGGCCCTGACGGCCACCGCCCCAACCCCACTGAGCCCAACTCGACCGAGGAGGTCGCAGCATGAGCATCCCCACCATCGCGCGGCATACGTCCATCGTCTTCTCCCGGGAGGCGCGGCCGCTGCTGCGCTCGCCCTTCCAGATGGTCATCGCCGTCGTCCAGCCGATCATGTTCCTCGCGCTCTTCGCGCCGCTGCTGCCCGGCGGCGCAACCCCCGAGACCCTCCAGTGGTTCGTCCCCGGCATGGTCGCGATGTCCTGCCTCGCCGCGGCCACGATGACCGGCTCCAATCTCATGCTCGAGATGGCGACCGGGTCCCACGAGCGGCTGCTCGTCTCGCCGCTGACCCGCTCCTCGCTCCTGCTCGGGCGGGCGCTCAAGGAGGTCGTGCCCGTCATCGCGCAGGCGCTCGTGCTCGTGCTGCTTACCTGGCCCTTCGGCTTCGCCATCCACCCGCTCGGCATCTTGGGCGGCGTCGCGCTGCTGGCGCTCTTCAGCGTCGGCGTGGGCGCGCTCTCCTTCGCGCTCGGCCTGGCGAGCAAGCACCAGGACTGGCTGTTCTGGACTGTGCAACAGACCCTGCTCTTCCCAGTCCTGCTGTCGGCCGGTGTGCTCCTGCCGCTCGACGGCGCGCCCACCTGGCTGCGCTGGCTCTCCCAGGCCAACCCGATGACCCACGTCGTGGCCGCGACCCGCGAGCTGTTCGCCGGCCGCTATCCCGCCGACACTCTGCTCGCCGGCCTCGCCGGTGCCGTCGTGGTGCTGGTGATCGGCCTCGCCGTCGGCATCCGCCGCATGCAGCGCGCCGACTGACTGCCACCCCGCCCCGACCCGCCCCCACCCGAAACCAAGTCGACTGGGCAAGACACGCCGTCCGCGCTGCCGCGGACACGGCGTGTCTTCCCCAGTCGATGTGAATCAGCGGGAGCCCGAGCGCGCGGAGGTGTGGGGGCGCCCGGAGGTGCGCGGCGCGCGGGAAGGTCTGGGGCGCGCGGAGAAGTCTGGGGTGCGGGGCGGGAACATCGGCGGGTTGCGCAGAGTTGAGTCAGTCAGACGCAAGTTTGCGGAGTCTGGCTTTGACAACCCACGGGCCGGGCGAGCAGATTAGGCGGCGAAGCAACAACCACCAGGCACGCCAGCCACCCGGCCGGGCGGCACCATCAAGCCCGCTGGGCGGCATACGCCCAACACCGCACCAAGGAGCACTCACACATGGCACGTGCAGTCGGTATCGACCTCGGCACCACCAACTCGGCCGTCGCCGTCCTCGAGGGCGGCGAGCCCACGATCATCGCGAACGCCGAGGGTGGGCGCACCACCCCGTCGGTCGTCGCGTTCTCCAAGAACGGCGAGGTCCTGGTCGGCGAGATCGCCAAGCGCCAGGCCGTCACCAACGTCGACCGCACCATCCGCTCGGTCAAGCGCCACATCGGCACGGACTGGAAGTCGGAGGAGATCGACGGCAAGACCTACACGGCGCAGGAGATCAGCGCCCGCATCCTCCAGAAGCTCAAGCGCGACGCCGAGGCCTACCTCGGTGAGGACGTGACCGACGCGGTCATCACCGTCCCCGCCTACTTCGACGACGCCGAGCGCCAGGCCACCAAGGAGGCCGGCGAGATCGCGGGCCTCAACGTGCTGCGCATCGTCAACGAGCCCACCGCAGCCGCGCTGGCCTACGGTCTCGACAAGGGCAAGGAGGACGAGCTCATCCTCGTCTTCGACCTCGGTGGCGGCACCTTCGATGTCTCCCTCCTCGAGGTCGGCAAGGACGCCGAGGACGGCTTCGCGACCATCCAGGTCCGCGCCACCTCCGGTGACAACCAGCTCGGTGGCGACGACTGGGACGAGCGCATCGTCCAGCACCTGCTCACCACCGTGAAGAACCAGACCGGCGCCGATCTGTCCAAGGACAAGATCGCCATGCAGCGTCTGCGTGACGCGGCGGAGCAGGCCAAGAAGGAGCTGTCGTCCGCGAACAGCACCAACATCTCGCTCCAGTACCTCTCGATGGGCGAGAACGGCCCGATCCACCTGGACGAGTCGCTCAGCCGCGCGCAGTTCGAACAGATGACCAAGGACCTCCTCGAGCGCACCCGCACGCCCTTCGAGTCCGTCATCAAGGACGCCGGCATCAAGGTCGGGGACATCGACCACGTCGTCCTCGTCGGAGGCTCCACGCGTATGCCGGCCGTCTCCGACCTGGTCAAGCAGATGACCGGTGGCAAGGAGCCCAACAAGGGCGTCAACCCGGACGAGGTCGTCGCCGTCGGCGCTGCCCTGCAGGCCGGTGTCCTCAAGGGCGAGCGCAAGGACGTCCTGCTCATCGACGTCACGCCGCTCTCCCTCGGCATCGAGACCAAGGGTGGTCTGTTCACCAAGCTGATCGAGCGCAACACCGCCATCCCGACCAAGCGCTCCGAGGTCTTCTCGACGGCCGAGGACAACCAGCCGTCGGTGCTCATCCAGGTCTTCCAGGGTGAGCGCGAGATCGCGCAGCAGAACAAGAACCTCGGCACCTTCGAGCTGTCCGGCATCGCGCCGGCCCCGCGCGGCGTGCCGCAGATCGAGGTCACCTTCGACATCGACGCCAACGGCATCGTGCACGTCTCCGCCAAGGACCGCGGCACGGGCAAGGAGCAGAAGATCACCATCTCCGGCGGCTCCGCGCTGTCGAAGGAGGAGATCGAGCGCATGGTCAAGGAGGCCGAGGCGCACGCCGAGGAGGACAAGAAGCGCCGCGAGGAGACCGAGGCCCGCAACAACGCGGAGAACCTCGTCTACTCCACCGAGAAGTTCCTCGCCGACTCTGGCGACAAGCTCTCGGCCGACCAGCGCAAGCCGGTCGACGACGCTCTGGCCGACCTCAAGGAGGCCCTCAAGCCCGAGGCCAACACCTCGGCCGAGGACCTGACCGCCAAGGTCGACAAGCTCAACGAGGAGTCCCAGAAGATGGGCGCCGCGATGTATGCCCAGGCCGCCGAGCAGGGTGAGTCCGGCGACGTCCCCGGTGGCGAGTCGACCGACTCCGCCCAGGGCACCCAGCCCAATGACGACTCGGATGTCGTGGACGCCGAGGTCGTCGAGGACGACGAGGACACCAAGTGACCGACCTTCCCCGCGAGGGCGAGGAGGTGGCCCCGGAGCAGTCCGGGGCCACCGACGAGCCCGACCAGACGACCGAGGCGATCAACGACGACCCGGTGACGGACGCCGACGCGACCGTCCCCGGCCAGTCCGAGACCGACGGCCTCGGCCAGCCGGACGCCACGGAGGCGGCCGTCAGCCCCGACGCGGCACTGGCCGCCGAGCGGCTCGCCGACCTCCAGCGCCTCCAGGCCGAGTACGTCAACTACAAGCGCCGTGTCGACCGCGACCGGGCACTCGAGCGCGACCACGGCGTCCACGCCGTGATCGAGGCCCTGCTGCCCGTCCTCGACGACATCCACGCCGCGCGCGAGCACGGTGACCTCACCGACGGCCCCTTCGCGGCGATCGCCGACAAGCTCGAGAAGGCGCTCGGTGGCTTCGGCCTCGAGCGCTACGGCGCCGCCGGCGAGGCGTTCGACCCCAACCACCACGAGGCCCTCATGCACGCCGCGTGGGACTCGAGCAACCCGGCCCTCCCGGCCGATGCCGAGTCCACGACCGTCGTGCAGGTCCTCCAGCCCGGCTACCGGACGACGTCGCGCGCTCTGCGGCCCGCCCGCGTGGCCGTCGCTGACCCCGAGTGACACCATCCCCGGCCCGACCGTCCACCAGAGGTGCGGTTGGGCCGGGGGTGGCCACACGGCATACCCCGTGTGGACCAGATAGACGCGCAGCAGCACTGCGCACCAACAGTTTTCGCGCCGCCGCACAGGCGGCGCACTGCGAGAGGAGGGCGCCGAGATGGCTAGCCAGGACTGGTTCGAGAAGGACTTCTACGCAATCCTCGGCGTCGAGCAGGACGCCGACGACGCGGCGATCAAGAAGGCCTACCGCAAGCTCGCGCGCACGCACCACCCGGACAAGAACGAGAACAACCCGCAGGCGGAGCAGAAGTTCAAGGAGATCGGCGAGGCGTATGCCGTGCTGTCCGATCCCGAGGAGCGCAAGCAGTACGACGCAGTGCGGGCGATGTCCCGTGGTGGCGCGCGATTCACCGCCGGCGGTCCCGGCGGGGCTGGCGGCGCCGGCTTCGAGGACATCTTCTCGACGATGTTCAGCCAGGGCGGCGGTCCGCAGAACGTGCGCTTCTCCACCGGTGGCGGCGGAGCGCAGCCCGACCTCGAGGACATCCTCGGTGGGCTCTTTGGCGGCGGCGGTGGCGGATTCCCCGGTGGCGCAGGCGGATTCCCCGGCGGGGCCGGCGGCTACCCGGGTGGCGGCTACGGCGGCTATGGCGCCCCGCGCGGCCCGCAGAAGGGTCAGGACATCCACGCCCGCACGTCGCTGTCCTTCCGTGACGCGGTCGAGGGCTCGACCGTGACCCTCTCGACGGCCGAGGGCAAGCGCATCACGACGCGCATCCCCGCCGGCGTCAAGGACGGCCAGAAGATCCGTCTGCGCGGCAAGGGCCAGCCCGGCGACCAGGGCGCCCCCGACGGCGACCTCATCCTCACCGTCGCGGTGGGGGAGCACCCCGTCTTTGGCCGTGACCACAACAACCTGACCGTCGACCTGCCGGTCACCTTCGCCGAGGCAGCCCTCGGCGCGACCGTGCCCGTGCCGACGCTCGACGGCTCGACCGTCAAGGTCAAGATCGCACCGGGCACCCCCAGCGGGCGGGTGCTGCGCGTCAAGGGCCGCGGCGTCAAGGCCAAGTCCGGCGCGGGCGACCTGCTCGCCAAGGTGCAGGTCGTCGTGCCGGAGTCCTTGTCCGACAAGGCCCGTGAGGCGGTCGAGACCCTGCGCGAGGAGAGCCAGGCCGACCCGCGCACGGAGCTCATGGCCAAGGCGCGGCAGGGGTGATGAACCGTGACCACGGCATACCCCGGCTTCTCCGCTGACGACGAGACCCCCGTCTTCGTCATCTCGGTCGCGGCCGAGCTCGCCGGCATGCACGCCCAGACGCTGCGGCAGTATGACCGGCTCGGTCTGGTCACGCCCTCGCGCACGCGGGGCGGTGGCCGCCGCTACTCCGCCCGTGATGTGACGATGCTGCGCGAGGTGCAGCGCCTCTCCCAGGAGGAGGGTGTCTCCCTCGCCGGCATCCAGCGCATCATGGACCTCGAGAACCAGGTCGCTGCTCTGCGCGCCCGAGTGGCCGAGCTGGCGGCCGAGGTCGACCGGGCCCGGGCTGCGTCGGGCACCGGCGGACGGGTCTTCTCCGTCGGCCCGCGCGGCGACATCATGCCGCTGCGCCCCGGCCAGCGCCCCACCGGCAGCCGGCCCTCCCAGGCGCTTGTGCTCTACAGCCCGCGCCGCTCCCGCTGATCTCTGAGGGCTGAGGGCTGAGGGCTGAGGGCTCCATCGCCGCCCGATCCCCGTTGACTTGTAGCAACTCACGCCTAAACGCGATGTCTTAGGCGTGAGTTGCTACAAGTCAACGAGTGTGGGGACGGGGTCACAGGTCGTAGTCGACGACGACGGGTGCGTGGTCGGACAGCCGCGCGTCGCGCGAGTGCTCGCGGTCGGTCCCGCCGCTGACGGCCGAGCGGGCGAGCCTGGGGGAGGCGAGGTGGTAGTCGATCCGCCAGCCGGTGTCCTTGTCGAAGGCCTGGCCCATCCACGACCACCACGAGTAGGGGCCGTCGGCACCAGGGTGCAGCTCGCGCACCACGTCGTGCAGTGTCCGCGCGCCGAGGATCGAGGCGAACCACTCCCGCTCCTCCGGCAGGAAGCCCTCCGAGCGCTGGCTGGTGCGCCAGTTGCGCAGGTCCTGCCGGGTGTGGGCGATGTTGAAGTCGCCCATGACGAGGAACTCCCGGCCATTGGCCGCTGCGGCCCGGCGCGCGGTCGTCAGATGGCGCGCGAAGCCGCGCAGGAAGCGCATCTTGCGCTCGTACTTGGCTCCGCCGTCTGGCTTCTCGCGCATCCGGCGGGGGATCTGGAGGTGGGCGGGCAGGCCGCCCTTGGGCAGATAGAGCGAGGCGACGGTGAGCGGCTGGTCGGCGAGGTCGACCTCGAGATAGCGCCCCTCGGAGGCGAACGTCTTGAGCTCACGGGCCAGCGTCCCGCCCTCCGCGGGCTCGGCCAGCTCGACATGCGAGTCACCCGGCGCGCGCACGAGAACTCCTGCGCCCCAACAGCGCACGTCGACCGGGGCCTCTCGGGTCAGCACCGCGACGCCGTTGCGACCACTCAGCTGTCCGGCGTCATAGGCCAGGTGGTAGTCGCGGAAGACGGCGTCGGGCAGCAGCGGCACGGGGCAGCGGACCTCTTGCAGCGCAACGACATCGCAGTCCCGGCGCGCCAGCCAGTCGTCGAAGCCCCGACGCTGGGTAGCCCGGATCCCGTTGACGTTGAAGGTCGCGATACGCAGCACCCAGTGATGGTATGCCGCATGCTGAGACATAACTTCACCTTCGCCTTTGCGGGGCCTAGCGTTATGCGCACGGTCATGAGTCCCAGCGACAAGCCCCGGCTTGCTGGGCGGCAACCCTCCTCCGTCGGTGGGGTGCTCCGGGTGACGACCAGGCGGCGGCCGACCGGCCGACCGCAAGCACGGGTCGCCTTGTCTCCCAAGGCACCTCAACTCGTTAGAGGAGCACCACCATGTCCCAGGTCCTTGACGCCCCCGTCCAGACGCCGGTCGCGCCACAGCTCATCTCGGTCGATGTCACGGCCGGTCTCGTCGGTGGCACCGCCACCGAGGTGGCCGTGCGCGCCGGCCAGCACGCCTTCACGATCGACGAGCCGGCCTCGCTCGGTGGCACCGACAAGGGTGCCAACCCGGTCGAGCACCTGCTCGCCGCGCTTGCGGGTTGCACCGTGATCTCCTATCAGGTGTGGGCCGGCCAGCTCGGCATCGCGCTCGACGGCGTCAACGTCGAGGTCCACGGCGACCTCGACACCAATGGCTTCTTCGGGCTCGACGAGTCGACCCGCGCCGGCTTCCAGGGCATCGAGCTCGAGGTGCGGGTGACCGGCCCGGAGTCGCCCGAGCGCTATCGCGAGCTGGCGGCCGCGGTCGAGGCGCACTGCCCGGTGCTGGACAACCTCACCAGCGGCGTGCCGGTCCGCACCCGCCTCGCGGGCTGAGCCACACCACCGGCTGAGCGCAGAGACACCCACTGGCTGAGCCTCATCGGCGCTCCACCCGTCAGCGCATGCTCGACGGGTGGAGCGCCATGGCTCGTTGTCGCGCAAGGCGTTTCATGCCGTCTGCGGGGTGGATGGGCTCCGGCCACTTGGGCAGGGCGGTGTCGCTCGGGCGCTGCCCGGTGACCCGCCGGCGCACGAGCGGCACGACCTCGGTCCCGACAAAGCGCATCTCCTCGATCGCAGCCCGCCGCCAGCCACGGGGCTGCCACTCCTCGATGTCGCGCAGCCGCAGCGTGTGCGGGATCCCGAGCTCGCGCATGACAAATGCCGCCATCCGCTTGTGCCCCTGCCGGTTCATGTGGATGCGGTCGAACGCCCAGAGCCGTGGGTTCTCGTATTCGCGCATCAGCGTGTGGTCCAGCAGCATCGCCCCACGCTCGGCCGCCACGAAGCGCACGCCGTCGTTGAACTCCAGCACCCGCCGACGCAGCGGCTCGAGCATCCAGGTCGTGCGCATGTCGAATGCCGTGAACACCAGCACCCGCGCGCCGCTCGCGACCAGCCGCTGCACCGCCGCGTCATAGCGCGACATCAGCTCCTCGATGTCGGTGCGCAGCGACATCAGGTCGTTGCCCCCGGCATAGAAGGAGATGTGGGTGGGTCGCAGGGCCAGTGCCGGCTCGAGCTGGTGGGCGACGACCTCGTCGAGCATCCGGCTGCGCAGGGCGAGGTTGGCGTACTCCCATGCCGGGTCGTCCCTCCCGAGCTGGCGCGCCATCCGGTCGGCCCACCCCCGGTAGCCGTTGGGATAGGCCCGGTGCGGGTCGCCCACCCCCTCCGTGAACGAGTCCCCGATCGCGACGAATCTCCCTGCTGTCACACCGACATTCACCCCGAGCCTCCTGCGAGGTGCAAGCGGGCTACGGGCGCGTCGGGCAGAGTTCGCCTGCTGGTCACCTCCGCAGACCGAGGGGTATGCCGCGTGCGCCAGTCCGCGCGCGGCATACCTCCTCGGGCGCGCGCCCGGTAACGTCGGGCACATGGACGCCGCCTCGCAGTACGACCGGACCGCCAGCCCGCTCACCCGTGTCATCGACCAGGTGCCGCTGGAGCGGTGGGAGTCTCCGAGCCCGTGCGAGGGCTGGACCGCTGCCGATGTGGTCACCCACCTGATCGAGACCCAGCGCGACTTCATCCTCCGCCAGGGCGTGCAGCTGCCGCTCGAGGCGCCCAAGGTGAGCGAGGGCGTCGCGCTCGCGTGGCGCACGCACATGGAGTCGATCGCCCGTGAGCTGGTCGACCCGGCTGTCGGGGAGCGTTCCTACACAGGCGCTTTCGGGCCGACCACCATCGGCGCGACGATGGCGGACTTCTACGGCTTCGACATGATCGTGCACCGCTGGGACATCGCGCGTGCCGCGGGTCAGGAGAGCGACTTCTCCGAGCGCGAGATGGATCAGCTGGAGACCTCCATCGACCAGTTCGGCGAGCACATGTATGCCGAGGGTGTCTGCAAGGCCGCGCTGCCCGCGCCCGACGGCGCCACCCGTCAGGAGGCGATCCTCGCCCGGCTCGGCCGCGACCCCCGCGCCTGAACCCCGCAGACGCCCGCGCAACTGCCCAATTGGGCGAAAACGCGGTCGCGACAGGGCCTGTGGCCGGCCGTCAGACCCGCAACAGCTCGACGCCGCCCTGGTTGATCCGCGCCCAGGGCGCCTCGCCGAGCTGGAGCTCGACGACCAGCTCGCCGTCGCCGCCGGGGTTGGACGCCCGATAGACCATCCGCTCGTTGGCGAGCTCGAGCCGCTCGGTGCGCGCGGCCACCAGCCACGGGTTGCGCCGGCGGATCGCGATGAGGTCCTGGTGGAGCTGGCGCATCTCGTGGCCGAGCGTCACGTCGTCCGGGGAGTCCGGGAGCGGCGGCCGGATCTCGTCGTCGCCGCCCGCGCGCTCCTCCTTGACGCCGCGATAGGCGAACTCGTCGCCGTAGTAGATCGCCGGGACGCCCGCGACCGTCATCAGCACCGTCACCGCCAGCCGGGCGAGGGGCTCCCCGACCTTGCTGGCGATGCGGGTGACGTCGTGGTTGCCGACGAAGGTGAGCGGGGTGAAGGCCGCGCAGAACTCGGCATGCCGCTGGAGGCCCCAGTCCAGCTCGAAGAGGTTGGCGTCGTTGAGCGAGCTCCAGACCGCCTTCCACAGCTCGTACTGCGTGACCGAGTCCATCCCGCTGCGCCGCACGACGTCGACATAGTCGCCGTGGATGACCTCGCCGACGATCCACGCCTCGGGGAAGCGCTCGCGCACCCGCGGCAGCACCCGCTGCCAGAACTCCGGCGGCACAGCGTATGCCGCGTCGAGCCGCCAGCCGTCGGCGCCGCGCTCCAGCCACCGGCACATCGCGTCGACGACGAGGTCGGCCACCTCGGGGGCGTCGTGGTTGAGGGTGACGAGGTCGCGGTGTCCCTCGAAGCAGTGCCAGGCCGGCTCACCGTGCTCCTCCCGCGTGAAGTCGATGCGGAAGAGCCGTGCCTCCGGGCTGTCCGGACCACCCTCGAGGGCGTCCCGGAAGAGCGCGTGGTCGCGGCCGACGTGGTTGAAGACGCCGTCGAGCACGATCCGCAGGCCCCGCTCACGGCAGGCGGCGACGAGCGCGTCGAAGTCCTCGTCGGTGCCCAGCCGCGGGTCGATGCGGCTGAAGTCGACCGTGTCATAGCCGTGGGTGGTGCTCGCGAAGACCGGGTTGAACAGCAGCCCGCTGCACCCGAGGTCCACGACGTGGTCGAGCCACGGCAGCAGCCGCCGCAGGCGCGGGCCGGGCTCGGCGCCCTCGGCGCGCAGCGGCGCCCCGGCCATCCCGAGGGGATAGACCTGCCAGAAGATCGCGTGGTCGGGCCAAGACATGGGGTGACTCCTGTCGATCTGGATTGGCAACACTGCGAGCGTATGCCGTGCCGTCACCACGCGGCATACCCTCCTCGGGCTAGTGTCGGAGAGAGGCGTGCAGGTCAAGACCGGGCAGGCGCGCCGCCCCACGACCCGGCGGGCCTGTCGGCCCGCCCGCGACAGGAGTGCCGCAATGAGCAACCAGCCCCCGCAGGACCCCACGCAGAACCCGGACTTCGACGACATCTACAACCAGGTCCAGCGCGACGGCCGCGTCTCCGACGGCTTCTCAGGTGGCGGGCAGTACCCGTCACAGGAGGAGGTCAGCCGCCAGCAGCACGGCTTCCCCCAGCAGGACGCCTATCCCCAGGACGCCGGCTCGCAGGGTGGCATCGAGCCGCTCGACCCCACCCGCCCGCGCGACGACTCCGTCCAGGACGCCAACTCGCCGGCCAACCAGCAGGCCGACCCCTTTGACCGGATGGGCATCCCCCACAAGACCTGGCGGACCCGCAGCGGCAGCCAGGTCACCGTCGCCGGCTGCTGCCTGCCGCTGCCGATCGGCTGCCTCACTGTGATCGGTGCGGCCGTCGCGGCCGGCATCGCCGCCTCGCGCGGCCGCGTCTGAGCCGGACGGCGCCCCCCCGCGGCCCGCCCCGCGCCCCCAACCGCACACAGACTGCGGCCCGGACCCTCACGATGGTCCGGGCCGCAGCCGTTCTGTGCGTGCGGTGACCCCGACGGCGGGCCTCCGCGAGTGCGTCAGCGCAGGGCCGAGTGGCCCACGAAGTCGGCGTTCTTCTTCGGCTTGCTGGGCTTGCCCGACTTGCCGTTGCTCGTGAGGCCGTTGATCTCCTTGGTGCTCTGGGCGAGCGACATCGTCGCGTAGGCGATGCCATTGCTCATGATGTCGATCGCCTCCCAGTTGATGTTGTTGATGTCGTCCTTGGCGGTGTGGTAGTTGGGGTCGTAGGTCATGCCGGCGGTGCCGCCGAACATCGCGACCTCGGCCTCGGTCTTGGTGCCGTCGGCGCCGGTGAACAGGCCGGAGGCGGGGACGCCGTTCTCGATGAACGCCTGATAGTCCGAGCGGCCGGAGAACTCCGTGTCGACCCAGGGCTGGCCGATCTTGTCGAAGTAGTCGGTGAAGACCTGCTCGGTCTCGCTCGAGCCCTCGGGCACGTCGACCGGTGCCTCATAGGTCGACTGGTTGGCGTCGTAGACGCCGATGATGTGGTTGGGCGAGCCGACCATGTCGAAGTTGAGGTAGGTCGCGATCTTGTCGAGCGCGGCCGGGTCGTTCTCGACCTTGTCGTAGACCCAGTGCTCGGAGCCGAGCAGGCCGAGCTCCTCGGCGCCCCACCAGGCGAAGCGGACCTTGTTGTTGAGCTTGTTGACCTTGCCCAGCTGGACGGCGGTCTCGAGGATCGAGGCCGAGCCGGAGCCGTTGTCGTTGATGCCGGGGCCGTCGTAGGCGCCGTCGAGGTGGGCGCCCAGCATGACGACGTTGTCGTCGCGGCCGCTCTTGGTCTCGGCGATGATGTTGAAGGTCGTGCGGTTCTCGACCGTCTTCTGGAGGTCGAACTTCACCACGACCGGACCGGCCGCCATGGCGGCGAGGAGGGCCTGGCCCTCGGCCTGGGTCACGCCGGTGGCGGGGACGTAGGCGTCGTTGATCCCGCCGAGCGTGCCGTTGAGAGCGCCGTCGGTGTTGTTGTAGACGATGACCGCTGCCGCGCCAGCGGCCGCGGCGGCGAGGGACTTCTCGGAGAAGGCGCAGACGCCACGGCTGACGACGGCGATCTTGCCCGCGATGTCGACACCGGCGTAGTCGCCGGCGGTGCAGCCGGTCGCGACGGCCGGTGCGGCGAGCTCGGCGGTGATGCCGCCGACGGGCGTGCCGGGGGAGTAGCTCATGGGGGCGTGGGTGATCGCGCGGGCCTCGGGGGAGACGACGTCGAGGCTGGCGGAGGTGACGTGGTCGTAGACGAAGTCGAAGTACTGGCGCTCGGTCGTGTAGCCGGCGGCGCGCAGGGTCTTCTCGACGTACTGCCCCGAGGCCTCATAGCCGGAGGTGCCGGCGCCGCGGTTGCCGTCGTTGGCGTCCGCGATGGACTGGAAGGCGTTGAGGTGGGTGCGGATCGCATCGACCGTCACGGCCTTGGCGAGCTTGTCGGGGTTGTTGGGGTTGGCTGCCGTGGCGGGGGCGGCGGTCCCCGCGAAGGCAAGGCCGCAGATGGCGAGGGCGGCGGTGGCAGTACGTCGGTGCAGGCGCATAAGTCACTCCGTTGTGAGTCCTGAGGGTGGGGCGTGGACGGGCTGTGACCCGTCTCACATGCCGGGCACCATATGCGACATTCGCCGCGAAAGCCACAGTTAGGGGCACCTAAGTTACGGGCCAGTTATCGGGGCAGGTGGCAGGCTGCGCCCGTGCCCTCGTCTCCCGCCCGCCTCTGGCCGCTGTATGCGGGCGGTTTCCTCGGGCCCTTCGGCGGGGCGATGGTCGGCACGATGCTCCCGGAGGTCGGCGACGGACTGGGGGTGAGCGCCCATGCGGTCGCCGCGGCGCTGACCGCCTACATGGTCCCCTTCGCCGGGCTGATGCTCGTCTCGGGGACGCTCGCGCACCGGTGGGGCCGCGCGCGGACGGTGCGCACGGCATACCTGCTGTATGCCGTGGCCTCGCTTGCCTGCGCGGCCGCACCGACACTCGGCCTCTTCTTCGGCGGGCGCGCCGTCCAGGGGGCGGCCAACGCCTTCACCACCCCGCTGCTGGTCTCGCTCATCCACGACTTGGTGCCGGAGAAGCGCCTCGGCCGCGCGCTCGGCACCTATGCCTCGATGCAGGCGGCCGGGCAGGCGTTCTCGCCGCTGGTCGGCGGGGCCGCTGCCGGGTGGGACTACCGGCTCGCGTTCGTGGCAGTCGCGCTTGCTGCCGGTGCGCTGCTCCTTGCGACTCCCGTTGTCGCAGAAGAGGACTCTGGCCAGTCGGGCAGCCGCTGGCGACCGCTCGCCAACCTGGAGCTCGGCCGGGCCTGCCTCCTGGCAATGGTGGGCAATCTGGCCTCGACCGGGCTGATGCTCATGGTCGCGCTGCTGGCCTCGGACCGCTTCGGGCTCGAGCCGGCGGCCCGTGGTCTGGTCGTCGCGCTCTTCGGGCTGGCAGGTCTGGCGCTCGGGCGACTCGTCGGTCGACTGCCGGAGCGGTTCGGCTGGCGCGCAGCCGGACTCATGACTGTGACGGTGCTTGGGCTTGCGACCGCCCCTGTTGGTGCGGCTCCCGCCCTTTGGCTCGTTGCGGGGCTCGTCGCGCTGGCGGGTCTGTCGAGCGTTGGGGTGCGGGTCGTCGCCAATGCGCTGGCGCTGCGCTCCACCCCCGACAACCGCAGCGGCGCGATGTCGGTGATGCTCTCGGCACAGTTCACCGGCTCGGCCCTCGCGCCCATCCTGCTGCTGCCGGTCTATGGCGACTCGCCCGCCCTCGCCTTCCTGCTGGCCGGCCTCTCGCTCGTCGTGGGGCTCGGCGCCATCGCGACCAGCCGCTCGCTGCGCGACTGACCGCCGAGCGCCAGGAAACCGTGGATGAGACGGTGAGCAGGGCGTTGCGCGCCCTCCGACAGGACGCCATGGGCCCGGAGCTGGCAGCAGAACTGACTGACGACGAGTCTGCCTGGCTCGATGCTGACGCCGGGTGACGTCGTCTCCTCCGCGGCGGCCCCAATGTCATCCAAGTCGTACCTCTGACCCGGACCATCCGCAGCAGTCGCACCGAGGTCCCCCTGGACCTGGACGAACAAAATCAGCTCGCGGCTCCATCGGCGGCGCAGTGCCAGCGTCTGCGGTCCGTGGGCACGACGCGCATCCACGCAGCGAGGGGCAACGTCGGCCCGGCAGCCCTCGCCGAGATCCGCGAGATCCTGGCGCTGCTCATGGACCTCTGAGCTCCCGTACCAGCCGACCATCGACACGTGGTCCACTCGCTGGCCAGCGGGACACCGATGGTCGTCTATGAGGGGCCCCGACACTTCAGCCCGTCGCGTCGGCTGCAGCTAGGCCCGCCACTCCCGGGCCAGCAGGCGGTCAAGTCCAGTGACGTGGTGTACGACGGGTGATCCTTCGTCGTTGGTGAGTCAGGCCGTGATGGCCTGGAGGGCTGGTTCGTTCACCTCCTTGTCGGTGGTCGTGTCGACGGCCTGCGATCGGGCGAGGACGTCGAGTCCGAGGTAGCGGCGGCCTTCGGCCCATTCGTCGTGTTGCTCGGCCAGGACGGCACCGACGAGGCGGATGACCGATGCGCGGTCGGGGAAGATCCCGACGACGTCGGTGCGTCGGCGGATCTCGCGGTTGAGCCGCTCGTTGGGGTTGTTGGACCAGATCTGACGCCAGATCTCCTTGGGGAACGCGGTGAAGGCGAGGATGTCGTCGCGGGCGCCGTCGAGATGGTCGGCCACGGCGGGGAGCTTCTCGCTCAAGGCGTCGACGACGCGGTCGAACTGGGCGTGGACCGACTCGGCGTCGGGCTGGTCGTAGATCGAGTGCCACAGCGCCTTGACCCACCCCCAGCTGGACTTCGGCGTCGCGGACATCAAGTTCGCGGCGTAGTGGGTGCGGCACCGCTGCCACCCGGCACCGGCCATGGTCGCGGCGATCGCCGCTGTCAGTCCGCGGTGGGCGTCGCTGGTGACCAGCTTGACCCCGGTCAGGCCGCGGGCGGTGAGGTCGCGGAAGAACGCCAGCCAGCCGGCGCCGTCCTCGCTGGTGGTGACCTGGACGCCGAGGATCTCGCGGTGCCCGTCGGCGTTGACGCCGGTCGCGACGAGCGCGTGGACCGGCACGACGCGGCCACCCTCGCGGACCTTGAGCACCAGGGCGTCGGCGGCCACGAACGTGAACGGCCCGGCCTCGGCCAGGGAGCGGGTGCGGAACTCCTCGACGTGGGCGTCGAGTTCCTTGGCCATCTCCGAGACCTGGGACTTCGACAAGCTGGTGATGCCGAGTGAGGCCACGAGCTTGTCCATCCGACGGGTCGAGACACCCAGCAGGTAGCAGGTCGCGACCACGCTGGTCAGCGCCCGCTCGGCACGCTTCCTGCGCTCGAGGAGCCACTCGGGGAAGTAGGAACCCTGCCGCAGCTTCGGGATCGCGACATCCAGGGTGCCGGCGCGGGTGTCGAAGTCGCGGTGCCGGTAGCCGTTACGTCGGTTGACCCGCTCTGGGGTGCTCGTGCCGTACTCGGCGCCGCAGACCGCGTCGGCCTCAGCGGACAGCAGAGTGTTGATGAACGTGCCGAGGAGCTCACGCAACAGATCAGGGCTCGCCTGGGCGAGCTGTTCCTCGAGCAGACGGGCAGGGTCGATACTGGGGTTGACGGTCATCGTCGTGTCCTTCTTCGAGTCGGTTGTAGGAGATCACTCGAAGGATCACGCGGTGGCCGTCACTGCTTCTACAGCGACACGCTCACCGGGAGCCGTACACCACTCTGCCGGACTCCACTCAGCAGGCCATAGGTCTCGCCGTCGATCCAGCCCTCGCGCGGGTGCCACGAGTCGAGCACGCCGTACTGCTCGAGCCGCATGCCGATGCCCGACAGGATGCGCCGCGACGGGGAGTTGGCGGAGTAGAGCCCGGCGACGACCCGCCGCACTCCGACCGGCCCGAAGCACAGGTCCAGCGCCGCGGAAGCGATCTCGCGCCCGACGCCCTGGCCGGCGAAGTCCGGGTTGATGATGTAGCCGATCTCGGCCTCGGATCCCTGCACGGGCCCACCGGGCTGACCCTGCCCGTCGCGGACGGTGATGGAGCCCGAGCCGACGACGCGGCCGTCGAGCCGTGCGACGAAGGACCACGGGTCGGAGCCGTCGAGCCAGGCCGTGCGGAAGGCCTGGGGGTCCACGGTCTCGCGCAGCAGCCAGCGCCCCACGTCGGGACGGTTGCGGTAGGCGAGCATCTGGTCGACGTCGTCGTCGGTGGCGAGGTCCAGCACGAACCGGTCGGACCTCCGCGGCCACTCCTCGCCCTGGACAGGCCCCGGCAGCGGCCGGCGGGGCGCGACCGTCGCCGAGGCGTCGCGGACCTCGCGCAGCCCGGGGGCCTCGCCGCGCCACTCCTCGGCCAGCACGGCATACCCATAGCCGTCGACCCAGCCGAGCTCGGCGTGCCACGAGTCCTCGACGCCGTGCTCCTCCCGCCGCATGCCCGCGCGCTCGAGAGTGCGCGCGGACGCCGGGTTGTCGCGGTTGCAGTAGGCGACGACGCGGCGCATGCCCAGTCGGTCGAATGCCGCGGTGAGCAGCCCGCGCGCCAGGTCCGTCGCGATCCCGCGCCCCCAGTGCCGCGGGTCGACGATGTAGCCGATCAGGCCCTCGACGCCTTTGGGTGTCTCGGGGTGGTAGCCGGCGTCGCGGTACTCCAGGAAGCCCATCGCCACGACCTGCCCGTCGAGCTCGGCGACGCACGAGTGGTCGGTCTCCCTGTCCGGCGCTGCCGCCCACTCCGCGCGGAAGGCGTCGGGGTCGACGTGGGTGCGCATCATGAAGCGGTTGACCGTGGCGTCGTTGCGATAGGCGAGCAGGGTCTCGATGTCGTCGGGGCGCGCGTCGCGCAGGGTCAGCTCGCCGCTGCGCAGCGGCCACGGGCTCGGCATGGCCTCGACCCTAGGACGAGGGGCGGGTATGCCGCACGCGACTTTTGCGAGGCCGCCCACCCTTGGGGGGCGGCCTGGCTGACCGGTCGTAAGCCCGGGCTGGCAGCACAGGGTTGAGCGGAATAGGCTCAACTTTGAGCGGGTTGAACCTGACGAGCCCGCGGACCAGCTCCGCGGCATACCCACGTCCGAAGCACAAACAAAAGGAGTGCCCCTGATGGAGCTCAAGCCGACCACCCGCGTCGCCGAGGCTCTCGCGCACGCCCAGCGGTTCGCCCAGAGCGCCGGGCACGCCGAGATCGCCCCCGCCCACCTCACCGCCGCGCTCATGGCGCTCGCCGACTCCTCGACCGAGGCCCTGCTCGCCTCCGCCGGCGCCACGGTCGCGCATGTCCAGTCGCAGGCCGACCAGGCCATGCGCGCCCTCCCCAAGGTCTCCGGCTCCTCCCAGCAGCCGACCTTTGGCCGCGAGGCGATGGGAGTGCTCAACCAGGCCGACACGCTGATGAAGGCCAAGGGCGACAGTTTCCTCGCCGCCGACCTCCTGCTGCTCGCGCTCGCCGAGACCGGCCACCTCGCCGGCGTCGACCGCAATGGCGCCAAGGCGCTGGAGGCCAAGATCGACGAGATGCGCGGTGGCCGCAAGGTCACCTCCGAGACCCAGGCCGAGGGCGGGGAGTCGCTCGAGAAGTACGGCACCGACCTCACCCAGCGCGCCCGCGACGGCAAGCTCGACCCGGTCATCGGCCGTGACGCCGAGATCCGCCGCGTCGTCCAGGTCCTCTCGCGCCGCACCAAGAACAACCCCGTCCTCATCGGCGAGCCCGGCGTCGGCAAGACCGCCGTTGTCGAGGGCCTGGCCCAGCGCATCGTCGACGGCGACGTCCCCGAGTCGCTGCGCGACAAGCGCCTGGTCTCCCTCGACCTCGGCGCCATGGTCGCCGGCGCGAAGTACCGCGGCGAGTTCGAGGAGCGCCTCAAGGCCGTGCTCGAGGAGATCACCTCCTCCGACGGCCAGATCATCACCTTCATCGACGAGCTGCACACCGTCGTGGGCGCCGGCGCGACCGGCGACGGCTCGATGGACGCCGGCAACATGCTCAAGCCGATGCTCGCCCGCGGCGAGCTGCGCCTCGTCGGCGCGACCACGCTCGACGAGTACCGCAAGCACATCGAGAAGGACCCCGCCCTGGAGCGCCGCTTCCAGCAGGTCTTCGTCGGCGAGCCCTCGGTCGAGGACACGATCGCGATCCTGCGCGGTCTCAAGGAGCGCTACGAGGCGCACCACAAGGTCGAGATCGAGGACACCGCGCTCGTCGCCGCCGCCAGCCTGTCCGACCGCTACATCACCGGCCGCCAGCTGCCCGACAAGGCCATCGACCTCGTCGACGAGGCCGCCTCGCGGCTGCGCATGGAGATCGACTCCAGCCCCGTCGAGATCGACGAGCTGCGCCGCTCGGTCGACCGCCTCAAGATGGAGGAGCTCCACCTCGCCAAGGAGACCGACGATGCCTCCGTCGAGCGTCTGGAGCGGCTCCGCAAGGACCTCGCCGACAAGACCGAGGAGCTGACCAGTCTCGAATCCCGTTGGGAGGCAGAGAAGTCCGGCCTCAACAAGGTCGGCGACCTGCGCGCGCGTCTCGACGACCTGCGCACCCAGGCCGACAGGCTCCAGCGCGAGGGCGACTATGAGGGCGCGTCTCGCATGCTCTATGGCGAGATCCCTGCGCTCGAGCAGGAGCTCGCCCAGGCCGACGAGGACGAGCTCGCCCGCACCGACGACCTCATGGTCAAGGAGCGGGTCGGCGCCGACGACATCGCCGAGGTCATCTCGGCGTGGACCGGCATCCCCGCCGGCCGCCTGCTCCAGGGCGAGACGGAGAAGCTGCTGTCGATGGAGTCGATCATCGGCTCGCGCCTCATCGGCCAGGAGTCGGCCGTCCAGGCCGTCTCCGACGCCGTGCGCCGCAGCCGGGCCGGCATCGCCGACCCCAACCGGCCGACCGGCAGCTTCCTCTTCCTCGGCCCGACGGGCGTGGGCAAGACCGAGCTGGCCAAGTCACTTGCCGACTTCCTCTTCGACGACGAGCGCGCCATGGTGCGCATCGACATGTCCGAGTACTCCGAGAAGCACGCCGTCGCGCGCCTCATCGGTGCCCCTCCCGGCTATGTCGGCTACGAGGAGGGCGGCCAGCTCACCGAGGCCGTCCGCCGGCGTCCCTACTCCGTCGTGCTCCTCGACGAGGTCGAGAAGGCCCACCCCGAGACCTTCGACATCCTCCTCCAGGTCCTCGACGACGGCCGCCTCACCGACGGCCAGGGCCGCACGGTCGACTTCCGCAATGTCATCCTCGTGATGACCTCCAACCTCGGCAGCCACTACCTCATCGACCCCAACCTCGAGGCCGATGCCAAGCGCGAGGCGGTCATGACGGCGGTGCGGGCGGCGTTCAAGCCAGAGTTCCTCAACCGGCTCGACGAGGTCGTCGTCTTCGACCCGCTCAGCCAGGCGGAGCTCGGCCACATCGTCGACCTCCAGGTCCGCGAGCTGGCCACGCGCCTGCGCGACCGCCGCATCACCCTCGACGTCACCGACGCGGCCCGCCAGTGGCTCGCCGAGACCGGCTACGACCCGGCCTACGGCGCCCGCCCGCTGCGCCGCCTGGTGCAGAAGGAGATCGGCGACCGCCTCGCCAAGGCGGTCCTGGGCGGCAAGATCCGCGACGGCGAGTCCGTCACGGTCGACCTCGAGGACGGCCACCTTACGGTCGGCGCGGCCTGACCCCACGACCACACAGGGCGTATGCCGCGGAGGTGACTCCGCGGCATACGCCCCGTCGTTGTTCGGGTGCAGTTCATCGGTGCGCGGCGTGGGGGCCGCTACGGTGTGTGCATGCGCCGATACGCCCTCGCGGGCCCCTTGCTCGCCAGCGCCCTGCTCGCAGCCGGGTGCAGTGGCGCCGAGAAGGAGACCGAGAAGCCGCCGAACGAGGTCCTCGCCGCCGCCAAACAGCAGCTCGACACCACCTCGGGTGTGCAGCTGACCCTCGCCTCGACCAACGTGCCCAAGAACGCCAACGGCGTCACCGCCGCCAACGGCACGGGCATGGTCAACCCCGGGCCTGGCTTCACCGGCACGATCAACGCCACCCTCAGGGGCGTCACCGGCACCATCGATGCGATCGGCCTCGGCAAGCAGACCTGGATCAAGTTCTTCACGCCCGACTACCAGGCCTTCGACCCGGGGACGGTCGGTGCGCCCAACCCGGCCATGCTCTTCGACAAGACCGACGGCATCTCCTCGCTCCTGCCGGCCACGACCGAGGTCGCCAAGGGCAAGCAGGCCCGGCTGCGGGAGGCCGTCCTCCAGGAGTACTCCGGCAAGCTCCCCGGCTCGGCGATCAACAAGGTGCTCGTCTTCGGCGAGAAGGACGGCAGCTTCGACGTCACCTACGGCATCGAGCCGGCGACCTCGCGACTGCGGACGGCCAAGATGACCGGTCCCTTCTTCGCCGGCACCACGTCGACCTTCACGCTCCAGATCGACGACTACGGGACGAAGGTTGACATCACCAAGCCGTAGCCCGCGTCCCCGCGCGCTGCTCGCGGTCGCCTCGACCGCTGTCGCGCTTGCCGCTGCCGACACCTATGTGGTCGTGCTCGCGCTCACCGACATGATGACCGGCGTCGGCGTCGGTATCGACGCCCTCCAGAAGGCGACCCCGATCGTCTCCGGCTTCCTCCTCGGCTACATCGCCGTGCTCCCGCTCATCGGACGGCTATCGGATCTCGTTTCACGCCAACGGATCCTGCTCGGCTGCCTCACCGTCTTCGTCCTCGGCTCGGCCGTCACCGCGCTCGCCGCGGAGCTGCCAGTCCTCATCGCCGGCCGCGTCGTGCAAGGGGTCGGGGGAGGGGGGCTCGTGCCCGCGACCCTCGCCCTCGTGGCAGACCTGTGGCCCCGCGGCCGGCGCGGCACCCCCCTCGGGATCGTCGGGGCCGTGCAGGAGCTCGGCAGCGTGCTCGGTCCCGTGATCGGCGCCGCCATCCTCGCGGTGGCCGACTGGCGGGCGATCTTCTGGCTCAACGCGATTGCTGGCGTGGTCCTGGCCGTTGGCATCGTCGCCGCGGGTGGCGAGCGTCCCCATCGGCCGTATGCCGCGACGCTCGTCCTCGCGGCCCTCACCATCGTCGTCGGCGGGCTCGCGCTCTGGGCGCCAGACCGCCTCGTCACCGACGTGACGCTGGGCGCGCCCTATGTGCCGTTCGGGGAGTCGAGCTCGCGGCTGGCCACCCCGATCGGTGTCGCCGCTCTCGGCCTCGGCGTCGCGTGGATCCTTGTCGCAGTGTGGAACTCGCGCTCGCTGCTCGCCCGCGCGGACCTGCTCGGCGCGCTCCTGCTCGGCACTGCGCTGGGCTGCCTGGTGCTGACCTTCGCGGCCTCCGACCCGGAGCGCGAGGTCGTGGGGCCGCTCGGCTGGGTCCTGCTGCCGGTCGCGGCACTGGCCGCCGCGGCATACCTCTGGCATCACCGGACGGCCGACGAGCCGCTCGTGCCGCGGGGGACCGTCAGCGGTCGCGGCGTGTGGGCGCTGCTCGTCTCGCTGCTGGTCGGTGTCGCGCTCGTCGCCGTCATCGTCGACGTGCCCTTCCTCGCGCGGCTGGCGAGCGGGGCGGACCAGACCGAGGCGGCCTTCGTGCTCGTGCGCTTCCTCGTGGCGGTCCCGGTCGGTGCCCTCGTCGGTGGCGCGCTGCTGTCGCGGGCCGGCGACGGGGTCGTTGCCGGAGCGGGGCTGGCGCTCTCGGCGGCCGGGCTGCTGCTGATGAGCGGCTGGGGCAAGGGATCGCTCGAGCATGCCTCTGCGACTGCGGTACTCGCCCTCGTCGGACTCGGACTGGGCCTGGCCCTGGCCCCGGTCAACAACGCCGCGCTGGCGGCCGCTCCCGAGGACGTCCACGGCACGGCGAGTGCTCTGGTGGTCGTCGCCCGGATGGTCGGCATGGTCGTCGGCATCGCGCTGCTCACGGCCATCGGGCTGCACCGCTACTACGCCGAGGTGGCGGCCATGCCCCAGCCGGTGCCCCCTTCCCAGCTCGCGGCTGCCGGCATCGTGCAGGTGCAGACGATCTTCCTCGGCGCGGCCATCGCCGCCGGCGTCGGCGCAGTGGGTGCCTTCGCCGGGCTGGGCCTGCGACCCACCGGCCGCGTCGACGACGAGACCGCCCGCGTCCTCTGAGCCGGTGGGGAGTTCTCCCCGAGACAGGTCGCCCTAGCGCCGCTAGCGTTTCATTCGCTCGCCGACGCGAAGAGCATTGGGAGGCTTGGCGATTGCGCTTATCGCTGGGGATCTAGGCATGCCCTGCGTCGCGAGGGGGAATCTCCGGCCGCCGGTCGGACCCATACTGCAGGGAGAATCAGGATGATCCGCACGATCACATCAACAGTGACCGCACTGGGGCTGGCCGCGACGGCCTTTGCCACCGCCCACGCAGCGCCCGCTGCTGGCGACGCGACTGCCACGACCACGGCGCTGCCCGTGGTCAACATGGCGCTCGTGGAGGTGGCTGCAGATGTCGAGGGGAAATATGGCAACCAGCCGCTCGGGGACGACGCGTCCACCAGGCTCGTCCAGTCGGCCATACGCGCCAGAGGCATCTCGACCAGCGTGGACGGCTGGTATGGGCGAGGCACCAACTCGGCCTACCGCACCTGGCAGCGCAAACTGGGCTACTCCGGCATCGACGCCAATGGGCTGCCGGGTCCTGGCTCCCTGGGCAAGCTGGGAGCCAACCGGTTCACCATCGCCCACAAGGTCGACATCGGCAGCCGCCACGACAACTACCGGGGAGTGCGGGTCAACACCCGCACCAAGAAGATGCTCGCCGCAGCCGACGCCAAAGTGCCTTTCGCGATCTATCTCTCGCAGGGCAGCTACCGCTACCCGAACGGCGCCTCCGCCTCCGCCGGCACGCACGATGGCGGCGGCGTGGTCGACATCTCCGTGGGCAACATGACCACAACCCAGCGGTGGCAGGCCGTCAAGGCCCTGAGGCAGGTGGGCTTCGCCGCGTGGTATCGCACCTCCGCACAGGGATTCACCCCGCACATCCACGCGGTCGCTATCGGCGACACCGACCTCTGGCAGGCCAATGGCCTATACACCAACCGCGACCAGGTTGGCGACTACTACAAGGGTCGGACCGGTCTGGCCTCCAACGGCCCTGACAACACGCCGACCTCCTATCGGGTGCCCTTCACCTGGTGGGAGCGTTACGCCGGCCTCTGATCCGCGGCGGCCCAGTCCCACCCACAGGCCCGGGTATGCCGCCCACCCATCACCAGGGTGGGCGGCATACCCGTCTCGGCTGCTGGGTGAGGCGTCTCTCCTGCCGGACGACCCCACTCGCCCGCTGGGACTGGTCGAATGGAAGGAGCACGTCCCACGACAGCAAAGGAGCTGTGACATGAAGGCACTCGTCTACCGCGGTCCCGGCAACAAGGTCTGGGAAGAGGTGCCGGACCCCACGGTCTCGGACCCCACCGACGCGATCGTCAAGGTCGAGACCACCACCATCTGTGGCACCGACCTGCACATCCTCAAGGGCGACGTCCCGGCAGTCACCGACGGCCGCATCCTTGGGCACGAGGCGGTCGGGACCGTCACGGAGGTCGGCCCAGAGGTCAGGGAGATCAAGGTCGGCGACCGGGTCATCGTCTCGTGCGTGACCAAGTGCGGCACCTGCGACTACTGCGAGAAGGGCATGCCCTCGCACTGCCAGGGCGTCGGCGGCATCGGCTGGATCTTCGGCCACCTCATCGACGGCACCCAGGCCGAGCTCGTGCGCGTCCCCTTCGCCGACAACGGGCTGATCAAGGTGCCCGAGGGCGTGAGCGATGAGCAGGCCGTCATGCTGAGCGACATCCTGCCGACCGGCTATGAGATCGGCGTACTCTATGGCGCGGTCAAGGAGGGCGACGTCGTGGCCGTCGTGGGCGCGGGCCCGGTCGGCCTCGCGGCGATCATGACTGCCGGCACCAAGGGGGCCAGCAAGGTGATCGCGGTCGACGGCAACGCCTTCCGGCTCGAGCAGGCCAAGGCCTTCGGCGCGACCGACGCGGTCAACATCGCCGAGACGCAGGACGTCACGGCAGCGCTCAAGGCCTTCAGTGACGACGGTCTCGGGGTCGACGTGGCGATCGAGGCGGTCGGCATCCCGGCCACCTTCAGCACGGCCCTCGACGCGATCCGCCCCGGCGGCCGCGTGGCCAACGTCGGCGTCCACGGCGCGCCCGTGCAGTTCCCGATCGAGCGCGACTGGATCAACAACATCACGATCACGACGGGCCTGGTCAACGCCACCACCACCGTCGACCTGCTGGGTGAGATCGAGGCGGGGCACATCGCTCCCGAGAGGTTCGCGACCCACCGCTTCACCCTCGACCAGATCATGGAGGCCTACGACACCTTCGCCAACGCCGTCGACCACGACGCCCTCAAGGTGATCCTCACCGCCGAGTGACCAGGCGCCCTCGGCGGGGCCGGGGGCGTCAGGCGCCGAGGACCTCGCGGATGAGGGCCACGACCTGGTCGGTCGCCTCATAGGGGAGCATGTGCCCGTTGCCCGGGACGATCGTCAGCTGCCCGCTGGGCGCCTGCTCGGCCATCCAGCGGCTGTAGCGCACGGGCGTGAGGCGGTCCTTGGTGCCGACGATGATCCGCAGTGGCTTGCGGCCCATGACCGCGACCGCCTTCTCCTCGTCGTGGTCGCCGAAGGCGACATAGAACTGGCCAAAGGTCGGCAGCGAGGTGCGGGCCACCTGGGCGCGCGTGGCGATGACATCCTCCAGCCGCGGGTCGTCGCCGAAGAGCAGCCGCTCCTGCCCTCGCACGGTCATCAGCCGGCCGAGCCGGAGCGGCGGCGCCAGCGAGAGCCGGCGCATCAGCGCCGCCGCGCCGTGCCGCTCCATCTCCTTGAGCCGGCCCGACGCGGTGGCGACCAGCACAGCGCCGCGCACCCGCGCGGCATACTCCTGCTCATAGAGGCCGGCATAGGCCATCAGGGTCATGCCGCCCATCGAGTGGCCGGCCAGGACGATCTCGCCCTCGGGCGCCGACGCGGCGATCACCGTGTGGAGGTCGTGGCCGAGCTGCCGGATGGGCACATTGGGCGGGCCGGCCACCGAGTCGCCGTGGCCACGCTGGTCATAGGCGACGACCCGGACCGGCACGAGCGCCTGGAGCGCGTCGATCACCGGCTGCCAGGTCGCGTAAGTGAGCGTCCAGCCGTGTGCCAGGACCACGGTCGGCAGCGTGGAATCGCCTGTGGGGGAGGGGAACTCGCGCACCCGCAGCATAGCGCCGTCGTCGGTGAGCAGGGTGCGCTGGTGGACCTTGGCAGGCTCGCCCGGCACGAGGTCGTGGATGGCCTTGCCCTCCCGCCAGGCGCGGGCGATCGTGCGACGGCGGGCGTTCCAGTCGGCGAGGCGGCCCATGGCCTAGTCCGCCAGCTCGATGATCACGGGGGCGTGGTCGGAGGCACCCTTGCCCTTGCGCTCCTCACGGTCGATCAGCGCGCCGGTCACGCGGGAGGCGACGGCGGGGGAGCCGAGCAGGAAGTCGATGCGCATGCCCTGCCGCTTGGGGAAGCGCAGCCGCTGGTAGTCCCAGTAGGTGTAGACGCCCGGGCCGGGCGCGTACGGGCGGACCAGGTCGAGCATGCCCTCGTCGAGGATGGCCTGGAATGCCGCCCGCTCCGGGGGAGTGACGTGGGTCTTGTCGGCAAAGAACTCCATGTCCCAGACGTCGTCGTCCTGCGGGGCGATGTTCCAGTCGCCGCACAGGACCATCGGGAGCTGGGGGTGAGCGCTGAGCCAGGCCCGGGTCTGGGCCCGCAGCGTCTCCAGCCAGGCGAGCTTGTAGTCCATGTGGGGGTCGCCGATGGCCCGGCCGTTGGGCACATAGAGCGACCACACGCGCACGCCGCCGCAGGTGGCCCCGAGGGCGCGGGCCTCCGGCGCGACCGGGTCGCCGTATCCGGGCATGTCGGGGAAGCCGAGGTCGACCGCGTCCAGACCGACCCGCGAGAGCACCGCCACGCCGTTCCACTGGTTCACCCCGTGATGGGCCACCTCGTAGCCGAGGGCCTGGAGGCGGTCATAGGGGAACTGCTCGTCCTTGGCCTTGGTCTCCTGCATGCAGAGGACATCGACATCGGAGCGCTCCAGCCAGGCCTCGACACGGTCGATCCGGGAGCGGATGGAGTTGACATTCCAGGTCGCGATACGCACCGGTCCAGCCTATGGGTGCGGGCTGACGAGCAGGTCACGCCGGCCCCCCTGGACGTGACGCGCGCCACCACCCCCACGGGTGGTTTTCGTGCTCACGCCACGCGCCGGGACGGCGCCAAGTGCGCATTTGCGCAGGTCAGTGCCTATGGTCATGCCGTAACGACCTCCGCTCTGTCGTCCGCGACAGCGAGTGCAGCCAGCCGCTCGAGGAGGACGCTCATCCCACGGGTGAGTGATCTAGCCATCGCAAGGAGTCTCCCCATGATGCGCAAGACCCTGACCACCGCCGCTCTCGCAGCCGCGTTCGCCGCCGCCCCCATGGCTGCCACCAGCGCCGTCGCCGCGGAGGCCCCGGCCGCCGCGGTTGTCGCCGACAGCTCGGCCACGACCGACGACAACGTGGACGTCACGGACGACGAGGACAACGGCTCCGACAAGACCGGCTGGTGGGGCCTGCTCGGCCTCCTCGGCCTTGGCGGGCTGCTGAAGCCCAACAAGAAGGAGACGGTGCACGAGCCGGCTCGCACCACCACGGCGCGTGACACCCACACGACCCGCAACGACGCCCGCACCACCACCGGCGAGCACTACGACAGCCGTGACGCCGGCCGCACCGGCACCGACCGGCTGGACCGTGACAACGACGGCCGCATCGGCTGACGTTTCACCACACGCACCACCAGGTATGCCGCGGAGCTGGTGGATTCTCGTGGTCCTCGCAACACCTGTTGGTTTAGGTGGTCAGTAGTAGATCACGCAGGCGCTCGGCTGGTTTGTCCCAGTCGAGCGTTTTGCGTGGTCGGCCGTTGAGCTGCTGGGCGACGTATTCGAGGTCGGCTCGGGAGTAGAGGCTCAGGTCTGTTCCTTTGGGGAAGTACTGGCGCAGCAGGCCGTTGGTGTTCTCGTTGCTGCCGCGTTCCCATGGGGAGTGGGGGTTGCAGAAATAGACCGGGGCGCCGGTCGCGATCGTGAACGTCTTGTGCCGGGCCATCTCGGCGCCCTGGTCCCAGGTCAGCGACCCGCGCAGGTGCTGGGGCAGGGTGAGCATGGTCTCGACCAGGGCGTCACGCACGGTGGCCGCGTCGTGGCGGCCACCGGGCAGGTGGGCGAGCATCACGTAGCGGGTGGTGCGCTCGACCAGGGTCGCGATCGCGCTGGCGTTGTCCTTGCCCATGATCAGGTCGCCTTCCCAGTGCCCGGGCACGGCGCGGTCCTCGATCTCGGGTGGGCGGTCGCTGATCATGACCATCGGGTCGACGAAGCGGGCCTGGCGCTGGTCGCGGCGGCGGTGGGGCTTGCGGGCGGTCCGCCCGGTCCGCAGGGCCTGTGCGACCTCGCGGCGCAGTCCGCCGCGGGCCTGGAGATAGATCGCCTGGTAGATCGTCTCGGTCGCCACTCGCATGCTCTCGTCGCCGGGGTGTTCCCTGATCAGCCCATTGTGGATCTGCTCGGGCGACCAGCGCTCGGCCAGCTTCTCCACCACGTAATCGCGCAGCGGGCCGTCCTGGGCGAGCTTGGCCGCTCTCGGGCGGGCCCGGGCCTCGGTCGCTGCGCGATGAGCGTCGTGGGCGCGGTAGCGGCCGTCGGCGTCGGCGTACGCGTCGATCTCGCGTTTGACCGTCGAGGTCGGCCGCGCAAGCGCCTGGCCGATCGCGCGCAGCGACTTCTTCTGCACGCGCAGGTCGGCGATCCTCTCTCGCTCCTGCAAGGTCAGGTAACGCGGGTGGAGCTTGCGCTCAAGGGCCTCGAACGACGGCGCGGGGGTGGTGGTCACATCGCCCATGGTGACGCTGCCGTCCCGGTAGTCGACCCGACGCCCGTCGGGATAGACCCGCACCCCCTTGGCCCGGCGCACCCCGCGGTCCCAGTCCCACGCGGTCCGCTGATGGATCCCGACCGCGGCCGCGGCCTCACTCCGGGACAGGCCCCCAGCGCGCAGCCGCGCGAACTCGGCACGTCCCGGATGCGGGCGAAGCACCCCCTGCCCCGCGCCCGCCTGACGCGCCCACGCGTACGCCGTGCCCGGCTTCACCCCGGCCACCCGGGCCGCCGCCGCCACATTCCCATCCTGCTCGTCCAGCGCGACGAAGAACGCCGCCCTCAGCTCCTCAAACGACACGGTCCTCGCAACTCCCAGAAAGACTGGGTGTTGCGAGGACCGTTAGAACCCGCCGCTCGCCTCCGCGGCATACCTGTGCCTGGGGCGGTGGCGGCGGCCCTAGAGTTGGCCTTGTGACCGATATCGCCGCCGACCGCGACCATCTTCTGCAGCTCATCAAGGACAAGGCCATCGTCCATGGCCGAGTGACCCTCTCCTCCGGCAAGGAGGCCGACTACTACGTCGACCTGCGCCGCATCACCCTCGACGGCGAGGCGTCACCGTTGGTGGGGCGGGTCATGCTGGACCTGGCCAGGGACCTCGACTTCGACGCCGTCGGAGGGCTCACCCTGGGGGCCGATCCCGTGGCCACAGCCATGCTGCATGCCCGGGCGGCCCAGGGCGGCCGGCTCGATGCGTTCGTGGTCCGTAAGGCGGGCAAGGCGCACGGTCTGCAGCAGCGCATCGAAGGACCCTCGATCACGGGCCGGCGGGTGCTGATCGTGGAGGACACCTCGACCACCGGCGGCTCCCCGCTCGACGCCGCCAACGCGGCCAAGGAGGCCGGCGCCGAGGTGGTCGCCATCGCGACGATCGCCGACCGGGCCACGGGTGCCGCCGAGAAGTTCGCCGCCGAGGGGCTGGAGTACCGGCACGTCTTCGGGCTGCAGGAGCTAGGCCTGGCCTGACGAAGGCCCGAGGATCGAGTGAGCGCCAGCGAGTGAGGCCCGGAGGGTCGAGGAGGGCAGGCGTTCGGGTTTGGCCTGGCCTGACGAAGGCCCGAGGATCGAGTGAGCGCCAGCGAGTGAGGCCCGGAGGGTCGAGGAGGGCAGGCGTTCGGGTTTGGCCTGGCCTGACGAAGGCCCGAGGATCGAGTGAGCGCCAGAGTCTCCTCACAGCGACGGGCGTCGGGCGGTGAGGTCAATGTTTCAGTGCCGAAACGCCTGTCGGCGGTAGCCGAAACACAGCCTCCATAGCGTCATCCGTCATCGCCCGTGTTTCGCGCGGGCCTGACCCGACGGAGGACCCGTGGCCGCAACCACCCTCGAGACCGACCCTCTGGCACGCAAGGACGCTGCTGGTCTGACCTATCGTCCTGGCCGCTGGATCGACGGGTGGGACCCGGAGGACCCGCACCAGTGGACGACCAGCGGATCGACGATCGCGCGACGCAACCTCTGGCTGTCGATGTTCGCCGAGTTCCTCGGCTTCGGCGTGTGGGCGGTCTGGAGCATCGTCGTCCCGCAGCTGTCCGCGGCCGGCTTCACCTACACGGTCGACCAGCAGTTCTGGCTCGTCGCCGTGCCCAGTCTGGTCGGGGCGACGCTGCGGATCCCCTACACCTTTGCCGTCCCGCGCTTCGGCGGGCGCAACTGGACCATGGTCTCCGCACTCCTGTTGCTTCTCCCGACCCTGGCGCTCGCCTGGGCCGTGCGCCGGCCCGAGACCCCCTTCACGACGATGCTGCTCATCGCGGCCCTGGCCGGTGTCGGCGGCGGCAACTTCGCCTCGTCGATGACCAACATCTCCTTCTTCTACCCCCAGGCCCGCAAGGGCACGGCCCTGGGCCTGAATGCCGCCGGTGGCAACGTGGGCACGGCCGTGGTGCAGTTCGCGGTGCCGATCGTCATCGTCGCCGGTGCGGGCCTGAGCCTGGAGCGGGCCGGACTGATGTTCGTGCCCCTCGCCCTGCTCGCGGCTGCGCTGGCCTGGCGCGGGATGGACAACCTCAGCGTCGCCTCCTCCGACATCCAGGGCTTCGCGCGGTCTGCCCGTGAGCCGCACACATGGCTCATCTCGCTCATCTACATCGGCACCTTCGGCTCCTTCATCGGCTTCTCCGGCGCCTTCCCCACGCTGATGAAGAGCCAGTTCCCGGAGCAGACGCTCGGCCTCGCCTTCCTCGGCGCCCTGGTCGGCTCCCTGACCCGGCCGCTGGGCGGGGCCATCTCCGACCGGCTCGGCGGGGCACTGGTCACCGTCGTCTCCTTCGCGGCGATGATCCTCGGGGCTCTCGGTGTCGTGGTCGGTCTGCGACAGCACCAGTTCGCACTCTTCTTCCTCGCCTTCCTGTGGATGTTCGTCTTCACCGGGATCGGCAACGGCTCGGTCTATCGGATGATCCCGGCCGTCTTCGTCTCGCGGCGCCAGGACCACTCTGCGGCAGGCGTTCTCGCCTCGCAGCGGCTGGCGGCGGGCTGCATCGGCATCGCCGGCGCCGTGGGCGCACTGGGCGGCTTCTTCGTCCCGCGGATCTTCGCCCTGGCCAAGTCCTACACCGGCAGCATCGTCCCGGCGGTCTATGTGTTCATGGGCTTCTATCTCATGCTGCTGGTGATCACCTGGGCCGTCTACGGCCGCCGCAGCACCCCGTCCGCGCCTCGCATCTGATGTCGATCTCGCCACCCGCGCCCGTGGGCGACGTGACGAGCACGTCGACCCACTGCCCCTACTGCGCACTGCAGTGCGCAATGTCGCTCACGCCGACAGCGGACGGTGCGCCCACGCCGGTCGAGGTCCGCCCGCGCGACTTCCCGACCAACCGGGGCGGCCTGTGCCGCAAGGGCTGGACGGCCGCGTCGGTGCTCAACGTGGGCGACCGGGTGACCACACCCCTGCTGCGCGGAAGCGACGGCCGGCTCGCCCCGGCGAGCTGGGACGCGGCATACGAGCGCATCGTCACCCAGGTGCGGGCCGCGCAGGCGGCCGGTGGTCCCGATGCCGTGGCCATCTTCGGCGGTGGCGGCCTGACCAACGAGAAGGCCTATGCGCTGGGCAAGTTCGCCCGCGCCGTGCTGCGCACTTCACGGATCGACTACAACGGCCGGTTCTGCATGTCCTCGGCGGCCGCCGCCGGCAACCGCGCCTTCGGTCTGGACCGTGGGCTGCCCTTCCCGTTGGAGGATCTCGGCGGCGCCGACGCCGTGCTGCTGGCCGGGAGCAACCCCTCCGACACCATGCCCCCGGCCGTCCAGCATCTGATGCCGGTGCGCGAGCGGGGCGGGCTCATCGTCATCGACCCCCGACGGTCGGCGACTGCGGCGCTGGCCGACGAGGGCGGCGGTGTGCACCTGCAGGCCGAGCCTGGGACGGACGGGGCCGTGCTCGCCGGGCTGCTGCACCTTGTCGTCGCAGCGGGGGCCGAGGACGGCGCCTATCTCGACGAGCGGGTCACCGGGTGGGCGGAGGTGCGCCAGGCGATCGCCCTGTGGTGGCCCGAGCGGGTCGAGCGCGGGGCGGGTGTCCCCGTCGAGCGGCTGCGGGCCGCGGCGGAGCTGCTCATCCGCGCTAGTCCCTCGGCCGGTGGAGCCGGGGCCTATGTCCTGACCGGCCGTGGCGCAGAGCAGCACGCCCACGGCACCGACACGGTGACCGCGGCCATCAACCTGGCCCTCGCTCTCGGGCTGGTCGGCCGGCGGGGCAGCGGCTATGGATGCATCACCGGACAGGGCAACGGCCAGGGCGGCCGTGAGCATGGCCAGAAGGCCGACCAGCTGCCCGGCTACCGGAGCATCACCGACCCTGCGGCCCGGGCACACGTGGCCAGGGTCTGGGGTGTCGACCCCGCGGAGCTGCCCGGTCCGGGCGTGCCTGCCATGGAGCTGATCTGGTCGCTGGGCGCCGAGGGCGGGCCGAGCGTCCTCTTCGTGCACGGCTCCAATCTCGTCATCAGCGCCCCGGACGCCGCCGCGGTCACCCGGCGGCTGGAGGCCCTCGATCTGCTGGTCGTCTGCGATTTCGTCCTGTCCGAGACGGCGGCGATGGCCGACGTGGTCCTCCCCGTGCCCCAGTGGGCGGAGGAGGAGGGGACCATGACCTCCCTCGAGGGGCGGGTGCTGCGTCGGCGTCGGGCCCTCACCGCACCAGGACAGACGCGTGACGAGCTGCAGGTGCTGGCCGATCTGGCCCGTCTGCTGGGCTCGCCGGTGGTCATGCGCACGGACCCACGGGATGTCTTCGAGGAGCTCGGCGAGGCCAGCCGCGGCGGTCGCGCCGACTACTCGGGGATCTCCTACGCCCGTCTGGACGCGGGCGAGGCGTTGCACTGGCCCTGCCCCGGGGCCGACCACCCCGGCACGCCCCGGCTCTTCCTCGACGGCTTCCCGACGCCGGACGGACGCGCCCGGATGACCGTCGTGCACCCCGGCCGGGCCGACGACGAGACCCGCCCCGATGCCCCGCTCTATCTGGTCACCGGGCGGCTCCTTGGCCACTACCAGTCCGGGGCGCAGACACGGCGGGTCGCCGAACTCAGCCGGGCCCACCCCCACCTCACCGTCCAGGTCAACCCGCAGACCGCCGCTCGCCTCGGCCTCGAGGAGGGGGTGCCGGCGACCCTTCGCTCCTCCCGGGGGGAGGCCACCGCCACCGTCGTGCTGAGCCCGGACATCCGCCCGGACACGGTCTTCCTCCCGTTCCACTTCGCCGGGAACGAGCGCGCCAACCTGCTCACCAACCCCGTCGCCGACCCGATCAGCGGCATGCCGGAGTTCAAGGTCTGCGCCGTGTCCCTCGAGAGCCTGCCGGAGGTTCGATGACCAGCGCTCCCACCACCACAACACCCGCCCACCGGGTCGTCCTCGTCGGACATGGCATGGTCGGTGCCCGATTCCTCGACGAGCTGGACCGGCTCACCGCGCGGACCGGCGGAGCAGTGGACGTCACGGTCCTCGCGGAGGAGACGACTGCTCCCTACAACCGGCTTCTGCTGAGCGAGGTCGTCGCTGGCCGGGCCACGCTCGCGGGGCTGGTCCTGCCACCGGCCCCGGACGGTATGACGGTCCACCCCGGCAGGCCAGCACTGCGCATCGACCGTGGGCGCCGGGTGGTGTGCGACTCCGAGGGTGTCGAGCATCCTTATGACACAGTGGTTCTCGCCACGGGAGCGGCGGCCGCCATCCCACCCGTGCCTGGCCTGGCCCCCGATGCAGTCGGGGCGGTCGGCGGCCCCGGGCCGCTCGGGCCGGGCGTGTGCGCACTGCGCGACTGGGCCGACTGCGAGACGCTCCTGGAGGCGACCGACCGGGTCAGACATGTCACGGTCGTCGGCGGCGGGGTGCTCGGCGTCGAGGTCGCCTGCGGGCTGCGCCGGCATGGCACGGAGGTCACGATGCTCCACCGCGGTGCCCACCCGATGGACCGCCAGCTCGGCCAGGCCGCTGGGCGGACGCTCGCCCTCACCCTCGGCGACCTGGGAGTCGACGTCCGCTGTGACATCGAGCTTGAGCGGGTCGAGCGGGACTCCTCGGGTGTGGTGGCGGCCCGCGCCGGCGGTGAGCGCATCGAGACCGAACTGGTCGTCCTCACCGCGGGCACGCTGCCGCGGGTCAGGCTGGCCCGGACGGCCGGGCTGACCACCCGCCGCGGCGTGGTGGTCGGATCGGACCTGCGCAGCCCCGACGACCCCGCGATCGCGGCCATCGGCGACTGTGCCGAGACGCCGGCGGGGTGCCCCGGCCTGCTGGCCCCCGGCTGGGAGCAGGCCACCCTCCTGGCCCACGACCTCTGCGGAGTCGAGCCATCGGCCGCGCCGGGTCCCGACGCCCGCCCCGACCTCGGCGACGTGGTGCGGCTCAAGGCCGTCGGGGCCGAGGCGCTCGCTCTCGGGCAGATGCCGGAACGGGATGACGGGGACGGGCTCCTCGAGCCCAGGCTGGTCCGGCTGGTCGATCTCGGGGCAAGGCGCAGCGTGGAAATCGCCGTGCTGCGCGGACGCCTTGTCGGTGCCGCCGCCGTGGGGGCCGGGCGGGTGGCCAGCGACCTGCTGACGGCCTTCGAGCGCGGCCTTCCGCTGCCTGGCGACCCCGCCCATGCGCTCCTGCAGGGCGGGCCCGCGGCCGAGCGCCGTGCCGAGGCGTCGCCGACGATGATGCCTGGCAGCGCGACCGTGTGCCGGTGCAACGGGGTGTCCAAGAAGGAGATCGTCACCGCCTGGCGCGAGGGTGCCCGCGACCGGGCCGAGGTCGCCCAGGCGACCCGGGCCACCACCGGCTGTGGCGGCTGCGGCGATGTGGTGCAGGGGCTGGTCGAGTGGCTGCACGAGGTCGACCCGGACGAGGGCGAGGTCGATGGGCCGGTGGGGCGGGGGTCGGTTGCCGCCGACGAACCCGACGTGTCGCCCGTGGCAGAGGCCGCCGGGCGCTCGCCGGGCCCGGACCTCACGACCCTCCCGTGACCGTGTGAGATCGACTTTTCCTGTGTGAAACATCTGCCGCACGTGGGTGAAACATCCGCTTCATAGCCTTCCCAGGACTCTTAGGAGGAGCCATGACTTCAGCAGGGACCCGCCGGCAGATCGCCGTGGTTGGGGGTGGGATGGTCGCCCACCGGTTCGTCGAGGCGATGCGCGACCGTGGCGCGCTCGGGAGCTGCGATGTGACGGTCTTCGCCGACGAGCCGCGCCGCCCCTATGACCGGGTGGCGCTGACGACCTATTTCACCGGCCGGGACCCAGAGGAGCTCAGTCTCGGCGAGGAGGAGCTGTGGCAGCACCCGGCCATCCGGCTGCGGACCGGCACCCCGGTCACCGCCGTCGACCGCGAGAGCCGCACGCTCACTCTGGGGCACGGTGAGACGGTCGGCTACGACCACCTCGTCCTGGCGACCGGCTCGTATGCCGCCGTCCCCCCTGTCAAGGGCAGCGACCTGAGGGGCTGCTTCGTCTATCGCACCATCGACGACGTCGCCGACCTGCGCGGCTATGTGGAGGGGCTGCGGCGCGAGCGCGACGGCGGCCCGGTCCACGGCATCGTGGTGGGCGGTGGTCTGCTGGGCCTCGAGGCGGCCGGGGCGCTGCAGGCACTCGGGACCCAGAGCACGGTGGTCGAGTTCGCACCCCGCCTCATGCCGCTACAGGTCGACCCCGGTGGCGGCGAGGCGCTGCGCAGGCTCATCGAGGGGCTGGGCGTGTCGGTGCGCGTCGGCACCGCCTCCAAGCGGATCCTCGGTGCCCGGCGAGGGCAGGTCACCGGCGTCGAGCTCGCCGAAGGCGAGCGGCTGGCCGCCGACGTGGTGGTCTTCGCGACCGGCGTGCGGCCGCGTGACGAGCTGGCCCGCGCGGCCGGGCTCGAGATCGGCGAGCGTGGTGGGGTCGTCGTCGATGACGGCTGCGCGAGCAGCGACCCGGCGATCAGCGCGATCGGGGAGGTCGCGTGCATCCAGGCCCGCGTGTGGGGCCTGGTCGCCCCCGGCTATGCGATGGCCGAGGTCCTTGCCGACCGGTTGCTCGGTGGCGCCGCGACCTTCCCCGGCGCCGACAGCTCCACCAAGCTCAAGCTGCTTGGGGTCGATGTCGCGTCCTTCGGAGACGCCTTCGCGTCCGGCGACCAGGTGCTCGAGATCGTCTATGCCGACCCCGTGGCCGGCGTCTACAAGAAGCTCGTCATGTCCGACGACGCCAAGACGTTGCTCGGCGGCATCCTCGTCGGCGACGCTGCGGCCTATGCCGCGCTGCGCCCGATGCTCGGACGTGAGCTTGGCGCCGACCCGTCGGCCTTCATCGCACCGGAGGCAGCCGGCTCTGTGTCGATGGAGCTGCCGGACGAGGCGACCGTCTGCTCATGCAACAACGTGACCGTGGCCGAGATCCGTTGTGCCGTCAGGGACTCCGGCTGTGATCTGGCGGGGGTCAAGGAGTGCACCAAGGCGGGCACGTCCTGCGGCAGCTGCCTCCCCTCGGTCAAGAAGCTCGTCGAGACAGAGCAGCTCAAGGCCGGCGTGGAGGTCAGCCGGGCGCTGTGCGAGCACTTCGAGCTCAGCCGCGCCGATCTCTTCCGGGTCGTGCAGGTGACCGGGCTGCGCACCTTCAGCGAGATCATCGAGCGGCACGGCCGGGGTCGCGGCTGCGATGTCTGCAAGCCGACGGTGGGCTCGATCCTGGCCAGCCTGGAGAGCGGCCACATCCTCGATGGTGAGCAGGCCACCCTCCAGGACACCAACGACCACGTCCTGGCCAACATGCAGAAGGACGGCACCTATTCGGTCGTGCCGCGGGTCGCCGGCGGCGAGATCACACCGCAGCAGCTGATCGACATCGGCGAGGTGGCGCGCGATTTCGGGCTCTACACCAAGATCACCGGCGGTCAGCGGATCGACATGTTCGGTGCCCGGATCGACCAGCTGCCGTCCATCTGGAAACGGCTGGTGGACAAGGGGTTTGAGTCCGGTCACGCCTATGGCAAATCGTTGCGCACGGTGAAGTCGTGCGTGGGCTCGACGTGGTGCCGCTATGGCGTGCAGGACTCCGTCGGCATGGCCATCGCCCTCGAGCTGCGCTATCGCGGCCTGCGCTCGCCGCACAAGCTCAAGGTCGGTGTCTCCGGCTGCGCCCGGGAGTGCGCGGAGGCGCGCGCCAAGGACGTCGGCATCATCGCCACCGAGAAGGGCTGGAATCTCTATGTCGGCGGCAACGGCGGGTTCACGCCCCGTCACGCGCGGCTGCTCGCCGAGGACCTCGACGACGCCGAGCTGGTGCGCACCATCGACCGCTTCTTCATGTACTACATCCGCACCGCGGACCGACTGCAGCGCACCGCGCCGTGGATCGAGGACATCGAGGGGAGTCTGGAGCACGTGAGGGGCGTCATCATGGACGACACGCTGGGCATCGCCGCCGACCTGGATGCCGCGATGGAGGTCCACGTGGCCGGCTACCGCGACGAGTGGCGGGAGGTGCTGGAGGACCCGGCCAAGCTGGCCCAGTTCGCCAGTTTCGTCAACGCCGAGGACCAGTCCGACTCCAGCCTCGCCTATGTCATGGAGCGCGGCCAGGCGCGCCCCGCCACGCAGACCGAGCGGTCCGACGAGTCCGTCGAGCTGGTCGACTCCGACCGGCGCCCCGTCGTGATCGCCGGCCCCACCCTGGCGGTGCGGTCATGACCTGGACCCCGGTGTGCCGTCTGGACCGGCTGGTGCCCGATCGGGCCGCCGCCGCCCTCGTGAACGGCGCGCAGGTGGCTGTCGTGCGCACCTCCGATGGCGGCCTCTACTGCGTGGGGCACTGGGATCCGGTCGGCCAGGCGCATGTCATGGCCCGAGGCATCGTCGGGTCCCGCTCCCTGCTGGGCGTCGACGTCCCCACCCTGAGCTCCCCGCTCTACAAGGAGGCCTACGACCTGCGCACCGGGGTGTGCGTCACCGACCCCGCCGTGCGACTGGGGGCCTGGCAGGTCCGCGTCGCCGACGGCGTGGTCGAGGTGGGCCCCCCGGTCAGCGCGGAGTCGGGCGACGAGGTCGAGCCAGACCGTTCGCCGGCAGAGCACCTGACCGGCCAGAGCGCGCTCCAGGCAGGCGCCGAGACGCAGACCGCCGCCCGAGGCGCGTGATGGGGCGGCTCGTCGACCTCGCCGTGCGGTGGGAGGCCAGATGGGAGCGCCGCCGCGCGGCCGGCCCCGGCCGGGTCGTCCTGGTCGGCGGGGGGCCCGGCGACGAGGGCCTGCTGACGATGCGAGGCGTGCAGGAGCTGGCGCGTGCCGACGTCGTCGTCCTCGACCGGCTGGGGCCCCGCGTGGCCACCGAGCGGCTCTGTCCGCAGGCCGAGGTCATCGACGTGGGCAAGACGCCGTATCACCATCCGGTGCCGCAGGAGGAGATCAACGCGATCCTGGTGCGGCGGGCCACCGCCGGGCAGCGGGTCGCGCGGCTCAAGGGAGGGGACCCGTTCGTCTTCGGACGCGGTGGGGAGGAGCTGCTGGCCTGCCGGCAGGCCGGCATACCCGTCGAGGTGGTCCCGGGCGTGAGCAGCGCCTTGGCCGCTCCCGCGGCCGCCGGCATCCCGGTGACCCACCGCGGTGTCTCGCGTGGGGTGCTGGTGATCTCGGGACACGACAGCCTCGAGGCCGAGACGCTGGCTGGGTGGCCGCACACCGTCGTCGTCCTGATGGGGATGGCGCGGCTGCGGGAGCTGACCGCGGCCCTCATCGAGGCCGGGCGCGACCCGCAGACACCCGCCGCGGTGGTCCACGCGGCGTGGACGCCGCAGGAGCGATCGGTCCGTGCCCCGCTGTCCGGGCTCGCCCGGGCCGTGGACGAGGCAGCGCTGGGCAATCCCGCGGTCATCGTCATCGGTGAGGTGGCCGACGTGCTGCAGGTATCGTCCTGCGCTGTGACCCCTGCGACCGACCTGCCAGCCCCCGCGCACACCGGCCCGACCTCGTCTCTGGTCGCGGCCGACGGTGTCATCGGCTGATGTCGCTCCCCGCGTCTGTGCCCGGCCAGCTGAGCGGCTGCCGGGTGATCATCACCGCTCACCGGCGAGCGGTCGAGCTCTCCGCAGCGCTGGAGAGGCGCGGCGCGACGGTGCTGCACGCGCCGGCGCTGAGCATCGTCCCGCACGTCGATGACCCGCAGCTGATCGCCCGCACGCACGAGCTGCTGGCCGACCCACCCGACACGGTGGTCATCACCACCGGGGTGGGCTTCACCGGCTGGCTCGAGGCCGCCGATGCCGAGGGGGTCGCGCCGGAGCTGCTCGACCTGCTCCACCGGGCGCGCCTGATCGCGCGCGGCCCCAAGGCCCGTGGGGCGCTGCAGGCCGCCGGCCTGACCGCAGACTGGGTTGCCGACAGCGAGACGACCGCCGAGATCACCGACCTTCTGCTCACCGAGGGGGTGGCCGGCCACCGGGTGGCCGTCCAGCACCACGGGGCGGGCGCCGACGGTCTGGACCACTCCCTGGCCGAGGCGGGGGCATCCGTGTGCTCGCTCGTGGTCTATCGCTGGGGACCCTCGCCCGACCCGGAGGCGGTCCGGCAGGCCGTCCACGAGGTCGCCCGCCGACAGTGCGACGCCGTCGCCTTCACAGCCGCACCCGGCACGGCGGCATTCCTGGAGTGCGCGCGCGCCGAGGGCGTGCTTGACGCGGTCCTGGCGGCCTTCGCAGACGAGGGCGGCGTCCTCGCCGCCGCGGTCGGGAGCACGACGGCCGCACCGATCGTCCAGGCGGGCTCGACCGCCCTCGTGCCGGACCGCTTCCGCATGGGGGCGCTCGTGCGCGCCCTGGTGCGCGAGTTGGGCGAGCGGCGGGGAAGCGCCATCGACACGCCGGCCGGGCTGCTGAGGGTGCTCAGCAGCGCCGCGGTCCTCGACGGACAGGTGCTGCCGCTGTCGCCGACGAGCCTGGCCGTGCTGCGCAGCCTCGTCGACGCGCGTGGGCGGGTCGTCAGCCGCGAGGAGATCCTGCGCGTGCTGCCCGGCGACTCCAGCAACGCCCATGCCGTCGACGTCGCGATCGCCCGGCTGCGTGAGGCCCTCGGAGACCGCTCTCTTGTCGCGACCGTGGTCAAGCGGGGCTATCGGCTGGCCACCGCCGAGCCAGAGGAGACCCCAGGCTCGTCCCGCCCGCCGGCGGTGAGCGAGTGACCGGCCGACGGGATGGCGGCGGGCTGCCCCACAGCCTGGTGCTGTGCGCGCACGGCACCGCAAGCCCCGCGGGGCAGCAGGTCGTCCTCGATCTGGTGACGGCCTGCGCGGTGGCGCTGGCCGGCGAGCCCGACACCGAGGTGCTCGCGGCCTATGTCGACGTGCAGCAGCCGGAGGTCGCCGACGTGGTGGCCGACGCCGTCGCCCGGGGCCGGGAGGTGAGCGTGGTCCCGCTGCTCATGTGCGCCGGCTATCACGTGCAGGTCGACATCGCCCGTGCGGTCGCGCCACATCAGCGGGCGGCGGCACGCGGTCCGCTCGGGCCGTCCCCGCTGCTTGCCGAGCTACTGGTCACCCGGCTGCGCGAGGCAGGTGCCCCGCCCGACGCGGCGGTCGTCCTGGCCGCCGCCGGGTCCAGCCGGGCCTCTGCGGCGGCAGACGCACGGGCCCAGCGCGAGCTCGTGCAGAAGCGCTGGTCAGGTCCGGTCTCGGTGGCCTATGGCTCGGCCGCCCAGCCGAGCGTGCCCCAGGCAGTGGCCGCGGCCCGCGCCGACGGCGCTCGCCAGGTGGCGGTCGCGGCATACCTGCTGGGGGCGGGGCACTTCCACGACCGGCTCGCCGAGGCCGGCGCCGACCTGGTGACCGCCCCGATGGGCGCGGACCCGCTCGTGGTGCAACGGGTCCTCGAACGCTTTCGTGAGCCCCCCGCGGCCCCTCCCCCCGACCTGCCCTGAGGGCCCAGACAGTCGGTCTGGGCTGCTGTCACGGCGTGTCCGCTGACCAACCCGTCTGTCTGGACGAGGGTGGAGAGCCGCGCCGCGGGGGCGCGGGCGTCTAGGATCGCCCTGACCGACCCGACCATCCTGGGGAGTGCCTGACCATGACCATCGCCCTGCTCGTGCTGCTCGGCCTCATCGTGCTTGCCGCGCTGTGGGCCGTCGGCGTCTACAACGGCCTGATGAAGACCCGCAACCTCGTCCAGGAGGCGTGGGCCCAGATCGACACCGAGCTCAAGCGCCGCCACGACCTCATCGACAACCTCGTCGAGACGGTCAAGGGCTACGCCGCCCACGAGCGCGGCACCTTCGAGGAGGTCACCCGGGCCCGCAGCGGCGCTGTGCAGGCCCAGCAGGGTGGCAGCCCCGCCGAGGTCGCCCAGGCCGAGGCCCAGCTGACCCAGGCGCTCGTGCGACTCAACGCCGTCGCCGAGGCCTACCCCGAGCTCAAGGCCAACCAGAACTTCATGGCCCTCCAGCAGGAGCTGACCGGCACCGAGGACCGCATCGCCTCCGCCCGGCGCTACTACAACGCCACGGTGCGTGACCTCAACACCAAGGTCGACACCGTGCCGACCAACTTCGTGGCCAGCTCCTTCGGGGTCAAGAAGGCCGAGTACTTCGAGGCCGAGGGCATCGAGCGCGACCCGGTCAAGGTCGACTTCGGCCAGGGCGGTGGCACCGGCCCGCAGGACCAGATGCGCGGTCCCGTCCTCGACGGCCCGATGAGCGACCAGGCCCGCCAGCCGCAGGTCGAGGCGCCGCAGGTCCAGCAGCCGCAGGTGCAGCAGCCTGGTGTCCAGCAGCCGCAGGCCCAGCCCCAGCAGCAGCCGCCCGCGGAGGGCCAGCAGCCCCAGGCCTGACCCCCTCCTGACGCAAGAGAGCCCGTATGCCGCCCACGCGGCATACGGGCTCTCTCACGTTGTCCGTCGGTGTGGGGCCGGCCGCGCACCCCGGAGCGTCCAGATCTGGCGCTTGGCGGGGTCTCGATTCCGGGGAAGGCCCGCTACGTGACAGATCTGGACGTTGCGTGGGCCGGGGGGCTGGGGGTCAGCCGCGGTCGGCCGACTCGCCGCTGGGCAGCAGCAGCCAATAGGCGTCGTACGGCTCTGCGTCGGCAGGGTGTTCGCGTGACGAGCGGCCGCGGAAGCGCTCGAGGACGGCGTCCAACGCTGTGTCGAGCTCGGCCTGCTCGTCAGGGGTGAGCCAGAGCCGGCCCCGCGAGACCCGCGTCGAGTCAGAGCCGGCGGCCACCGCCTCCTCCGTGCGGGCGAGACCCGCGGCGATGTCGCGGGTCCACATGGAGGTCATCATCTGTGTGGCGGCGCTCTGGGCGTCGCGATGGGCGCCGCTCGGGATCCGGATGCTGTCGGCTGCCGCGGCCCAGGGGCGTTCACGGCCGTCGGTGGCGTCGACCCGACGCACGAAGCCCCACTTCTCCAGCGCCCGCAGGTGGTAGCTCATGGCGGACGGCGAGATGTCACAGAGCCCCGCGGCCTCGGTGGCGGTGAGGGCCTCGCCGTTGAAGAGCTCGTAGACAACACGCTGCCGGGCCTCATGGGCGAGAGCGCGGAGCATCCGGGGGTCGTCGACCACGAGCTCGCTGCGCTGCGTGCCGCGCCTGTCTGCTCCGGCCATGGGGGCAGCCTATTGCCACGAGATATGTGAAGCGCTACTTTCACATATGTGAAACAAACACTTCACGAATCCCTGTGGCGAGTCCGCGACGTCCGGATCGTGGTCCCCGCAGCGGTGCTGGCCGGCACCGGCACGGTGATGCTCCAGGTCGGGCTGCTGCTGCGCGTGCACGACGGGGAGGGCCGGCCGGACGCCGTGACAGCTCTGCTGGTCGCCTTCGCGCTCCCCGCGGTTGCCGTCATGGGGCTGGCGGGCGAGCTCGCCGACCGCGTCGACTCACGCCGCCTGCTCGTGGTGACCGGGCTGGCCCAGTGCGCCGCGGCGGCCGGCCTGTCCGCTCTGGGCGGTCTGGGTGCGACCGTCGCGCTCGTGGTCGTCTTCCAGCTGGCCTTCGCGATCGGCAACCCTGCGTGGAGCGCGCTCACCTCGACGCTGGTCCCGCGCGAGCAGCTGGGCTAGCTCGTGGGCCTCCAGCAGGGCGCTGTGTCGTCGCGGCACCCGCCGGGGCCGCGCTGGCCGGCTTCATCATGGGCCGCTGGGGGAGTACGCGCCTCTGCCTGATCGCGGCGGCTGGTTTCCTCGCGCTGGCGCTCGCGGCGCTGCTGGTGCGGGCGCATCGACTTCCAAAGGCCGGCCTGCCGCTGCGGTGGCGACTGCTGCCCGCCGACGGCTGGGCGGTCCTGAGCCGTGACCGGCTGGCCATGGGGCTGGTGCTGGCGGTCTTCCCCTTCATCCTCCCGCTGGAGGCGACCAATGTCGTCGAGGTCTTCATGGTCCGCGACATCCTCGGCGGGACGCCCGAGGCGTTCGGGGCGCTCAACGCCGCGGCTGCGGTCGCGGGCCTGGCCGGCGCGATCCTCGCCGGTCAGATCGGGTCCGACCACCGCCGGGCGTGGGCGATTGTCGCCGGACTCGCGGTCGCGTCTGCCGGGATGGCCGCCAGCGGTCTCGCCCCGACGCTCGTGGGCTTCGGCGCGGCGGCTGTCGCCATCGGGCTGGCCATGGGCCTGGTCAACGCGTGCATCTTCGCGCTGCTGCTGACCCGCCTCGACGAGGCCGACCGCGGCAAGGTCGTCGCACTCGTCAGTGGGCTGAGCCGGAGCGTGACGATCCTGGCGCTGACGGCGGGAGGGGTCGCGGCGACCGCGCTGGGTCCGCGTGCGGCATACCTCACCGCGGGGGTGCTGGGGCTGGTGCTGGTCGCCCCCGGCGTGCTGGTGCTGCGCGGCCGGGGCAGGTGACCTGCCTCAGAGGCGACCCTCGCGCTTGTCCTCGATGACCTCGACGGTCTCCTCGACGACGGTGCGCGAGGCGCTGCGGTGGCGGAACCACTCGAAGACCATGGGCAGCACCGAGACGAACACGATGAGCAGGATCGCGGCCTCGAGGTTGTCGTGGACGAACTGGATCGACCCGAGGAAGTAGCCGAGCAGAGTCACACCGCAGGCCCACAGGACGGCGCCGACGGCCGACCAGGTGAAGAAGCGCTTGCGGTCCATCCGGCCGACGCCGGCGACCACGGTGATGAAGGTCCGCACGATCGGGACGAAGCGGCCGATGACCAGCGCCTTGTTGCCGTGCTTGTCGAAGAAGTCGATCGTCTTGTCGAAGTACTCCTTCTTGAGGATGCGGCCGTTGCGGTTATAGAGCGGGGTGCCGAGGGCGCGGCCGATCTCATAGCCCACGACGTTGCCGGCGAAGGCGGCGATGCTCAGGATGAGCAGGGCCGCCGCAAGCGAGATGTCGACATCGCCGCGCTTGATGAACATGCCCATGGCGAACAGCAGCGAGTCGCCCGGCAGGATCGGGAAGAGCAGGCCGCACTCCACAAAGACGATCAGGACCGAGATCCAGAAGAACTGCGTGCCGAACTGGTCGAGGAGCCACTGCGGGTCCATCCAGTTGGGGCCGGCGGCGGACACGACCGTCGTCATGAGCTGATGCATGGGCACAAGGGTACGGGCCGAGGCTGTTTGCCCCCTGAGTCTGCGCTGGTCACGGCGTGGCTGGGGCCGGTGCGGCGGTCGGTGCGTGGACGAGCCCGAGGGCCGGTATGCCGCGGGGCTACCCTTGGGCCCTGCACCGCCCCTACCCGTGTCTTCAGGAGACGTCATGCGCGCTCGCCACCTCCTCGCCCTGCCCGCCGTCGCGGCCCTCGCCCTCGGTGCCTGCGGCGCCCCCACCGACGAGGCCGGGGGTTCCGCCGGCTCTGCCTCGGCGTCTGCGTCGTCCAGCGCACCCGTCGACTGCTCCACGGGTGCGCTCAAGACCAAGGCCGCCGGGACGCTGACCATCGGCACCGACAAGCCGGCCTATGAGCCGTGGTTCAGCGACAACGACCCCTCCAACGGCAAGGGCTACGAGTCGGCCGTGGCCTACGCCATCGCCCAGGAGCTCGGCTTCGCCAAGAGCAAGGTCACGTGGGTGACGGTCCCCTTCAACAGTGCCTACGCCCCCGGGGCCAAGTCCTTCGACATCGACCTCAACCAGGTCTCGATCAGCGACGAGCGCAAGAAGGCGGTCGACTTCTCCTCCGGCTACTACACGGTGCGCCAGGCCGTCGTCTCGACCAAGGGCAGCGCCATCGACGGCAAGACCGCCGTCAGCGACCTCGCCGTCGCCAAGCTCGGCGCGCAGGTGGGCACGACCTCCCTCAAGGCGATCACCGATGTCATCAAGGCGTCCGGCAAGCCCCAGGTCTTCGACACCAACGACGCGGCGGTGCAGGCGCTGAAGAACAAGCAGATCGACGGGATCGTGGTCGACCTGCCAACGGCGTTCTACATGACTGCGGCCCAGCTCGACGACGGCGTGATCGTCGGCCAGCTCCCCGAGAGCGGCGGCGCCAAGGAGCAGTTCGGCGCGGTCCTCGACAAGGGCTCCTCCCTCACCCCGTGCGTGACCAAGGCCGTCGACCAGCTGCGCCAGAAGGGCACCCTGTCCAAGCTGGCCTCGCAGTACCTCACCGCGGCCGGCGCGCCCGAGCTGAAGTAGGCGCCGTGGCCGAGTCGTCCGCGGCGGCCTGGACGCCCTCGCAGCGCCAGCTCGAGCGGGAGCGCTACCGGCGCTCCCGCTCGCTGCGCTCGACACTCATCGCGGGTGTCAGCACGCTTGTCGTCCTCGCGGTCGCGGTGACGGCGCTGGTCACCTCGCCGGGCTGGCCCCGTGTGCAGGAGACCTTCTTCAGCTGGGACAAGGCGGTCGAGTCCTTCCCCGACATCCTCCAGGGGCTGTGGCTCAACGTGCGGATCATGGTCGGCTGTGGGATCGCGATCGGGCTGATCGGCATCTCCATCGCCGTCCTGCGCACCCTGCGCGGCCCGGTCTTCTTCCCGCTGCGGGCGTTCGCGACGGCATACACCGATCTCTTCCGCGGGCTGCCGCTGCTGCTGCTGATCTTCCTTCTGGGCTTCGGGGTCCCGGCGCTGCGGCTGTCCGGGCTGCCGTCGTCGGCGCTCTTCTGGGGCTGTGTCGCGCTCGTGCTCTCCTACAGCTCCTATGTCGCAGAGGTCTTCCGCGCCGGCATCGAGTCGGTCCACCCGAGCCAGCGGGCCGCCGCCCGCTCCCTCGGCCTGACCTATGCGCAGTCGCTGCGCCACGTGGTGCTGCCGCAGGCCGTGCGTCGGGTCGTGCCGCCGCTGATGAACGACCTCGTCTCCCTCCAGAAGGACTCCGGACTGATCGCCGTGCTCGGTGTCATCGACGCGATCCGCGCGGCGCAGATCTCCACGGCGGCCGACTTCAACTACACGCCCTATGTCGTGGCAGGCGTCGTCTTTGTCTCGCTGACGATCCCGATGGCGCGCCTGACCGACTGGGTCGCCCGGCGACAGGGCTTCCACGGCGCAGGGGGGATGGTCTGATGGCCCCGCTGCTGCGGCTGACGGATGTGCGCAAGTCCTTTGGTGACAACGTGGTGCTCCACGATGTCGACCTCGAGGTCGAGCAGGGCCAGTGCGTCGTCCTCATCGGTGCGTCCGGCTCGGGCAAGTCGACACTGCTGCGCTGCATCAACCTGCTCGAGACGGTCGATGACGGCGTCATCGAGCTCGAGGGGGAGGAGATCACCGACCCCCGTGTCGACGCCGACGCCATCCGCGCCCGCATGGGTGTGGTCTTCCAGTCCTACAACCTCTTCCCGCACATGTCGGTCCTCGACAACATCACGCTCGCACCAGTGCGCGTACACGGCGTCGACAGGGCCACGGCGCAGCGGGAGGCGCGGGCCATGCTCGAGCGGGTTGGCTTGGCGGAGAAGGCGACTGCCCGCCCCGACGATCTCTCCGGCGGCCAGCAGCAGCGCGTCGCGATCGCTCGCGCCCTGGTCAACCGGCCGGCCCTGATGCTCCTCGACGAGGTCACCTCGGCACTCGATCCCGAACTCGTCGGCGAGGTGCTCGACCTGCTCGGCCAGCTCAAGGCCGAGGGCATGACGATGATCCTCAACACCCACGAGATGGGCTTCGCACGTCAGGTCGCCGACACCGTCTGCGTCCTCGACGGGGGACGCATCCTCGAGCAGGGTCCGCCCGACCAGGTGCTCCTCGACCCACAGCAGGCGCGCACCCGTCAGTTCCTCTCACGCATCCACGCCTGAGCGGTATGCCGCGCGCTCACCTCCTGGGGCCGGCGCCTCACGCGGGCGTTTTTCGCCCAGTTGGGCTAGATCGCCCGGGCCGAACCGACTGATGACTGGGCCGGACGGCGGGGCCAGAGGGTATAGCTCACGGCTGCCAGGAACTCGACGCCGGTGATGAGGGCTGCCCAGCGGTAGGTGCTCTCGAGGGCCGCGGTGCGTGGACCGGCGCCGAACCACGCCACGAGGCCCCAGCTGATCGCCGCCGCGAGGGCGCAGGCGGCAGCGGTGCGCACGACATCACCCCAGCAGCGCTGGGTGTGGGCCGCGCCGCTCAGACGCTCCGGGCGCGGCCCATCGGCGAACCGGTGGGCATAGTGAGCGTCGGCCCACGCGATCATCCGGTGCCCGTAGGCGAGCGAGAAGCCGAGATAGAACGCGGCGAGACTGTGCGCCGTGGTGGCGGACCCACCTCCGTGCAGGTGGGCGGCGACCGCGACGAGCAGGACGACGTCGATGAGCGGCACGGTGGCCATGAGCGCGAAGCCCAGACGGGGCCGTCGCAGCGGGTAGCGGAGCGTGAGGCCGAGTGCGATGACGACCCAGAAGGCCACCTCGCAGGCGACGATGATGCCGAGGATCATGAGGTCCTCCCTGCCGGACCGATAGGTATGAGTACGACTGTGCTAAATCAAAGTAGCACAGGTGTGTCACCATGGCACCATGCCCAGACTGATCGACCACGAGGAGAGGGCGACCCTCATCACCGAGGCCGCGTGGCGGGTGCTGGTGCGCGGCGGGGTCCCGGCGGTGTCGGTGCGCAATGTCGCCGAGGAGGCCGGCCTGGCGACGGCGTCACTCCGGCGGTCCTTCCCCACGCAGTCCGACCTGCTGGTCGCCTGCCTGGCGCTGCTGGAGGAGCGGGTCGGGGGGCGGATCAGAGCCCTCCCGCAGCGGGATCGACTCGAGTGGGCCGTCGACGCCGTCGCTGAGACCGTGCCGCTCGACGCGACCCGACGGGTCGAGATGGAGGTCCATCTGGCCCTGGGCACAGCGGCCTTCGCGGACGAACGACTCTCGGTCGCGTTCCGGCGGTCCCTCGAGGGCCTCCAGCGACTGTGTGAGCAGATCGTGGATCTGCTCACGCCGGGCATGCCGCCGGCCCGCCGCCGCCGCGCCGCCCTCCACCTCGCCGCGCTCGTCGATGGCCTGGCCCTGCGGATCCTCCACGGCGGCGACACGCGGGACGCCATGGCGATCATCCGCGAGCACCTGCGCGGTTTCGCGGGGGAGGCATCATGACCGACCCTGACGCGACTGGGGCGGAGTCGGTCGGCGTCGGCCCCTGGGAGGGGCCGCTGCCTGATGGCGACCACTGGGACCCCGAGCTGGTCGTTGGTGGTGACCGCCGCAATGTCGCCGACCACTACCGCTACTGGCGGCACGATGCGATCGTCGCCGACCTCGACACCCGTCGCCACGACTTCCATGTGGCTGTCGAGAACTGGGCACACGACTTCAACATCGGCTCGGTGATCCGCACGGCCAATGCGTTCAACGCCAAGGCCTTCCACATCGTCGGGCGCCGCCGCTGGAACCGCCGTGGCGCGATGGTGACCGATCGCTACCAGCACGAGCACCACCACCCGAGCGTCGCCGACCTCGTGGCCTGGGCGGCGACCGCGGGGGCGCCGGACACGCAGGGGCGGGCACGCGGCATACCCCTCATCGGCGTCGACAACCTGCCCGGGTCCGTGCCGCTCGAGACCTATGACCTGCCGCGCGAGTGCGTGCTGGTCTTCGGTCAGGAGGGACCAGGTCTGTCGGAGGAGATGCGGGAGGCCTGCGTCGCGGTGCTCGACATCGCGCAGTTCGGCTCGACGCGGTCGATCAACGCCGGTGCGGCAGCCGCGATCGCGATGCACGCGTGGGTGCGGCGGCACGTCTTCGACCAGCCCGTCACACCCGCTCGGAAATAGTTGTCGCGATCTGTCGATCCGGCGACCGCTCGTCCGTCATCGTGGTGAGGTCGCGCCCGCGGCCCGTGACGACAGGAGCACACCCATGACGCAGTACGCCATCCTCATCGTCGGCGACGCAGACCGGTGGTGGACGACGATGACCCCCGAGCAGCGAGCCGAGGGCTACGCGACCTATGGCCGGTTCAGCCAGGAGCTGGCCGAGCGCGGCCACCGCATCGTGGGCGGTGCCGAGCTGCACGCCACCACCGAGGCCAGGTCGATCCGCGCTGCCGGGGCGCCCGTGACCGACGGGCCCTTTGCCGAGAGCGTGGAGCAGGTGGGCGGCTTCTTCCAGGTCGAGACCGACGACCTGGACGGACTTATGGAGTGCTGCCGGATCCTGACCGAGATCGGCGAGGGCATCGAGGTCCGGCGCGTCGTCACCGACGAGGACCGCTCATGAGCCGCTATCTCGTCCTGCTGCCCGCGCCCGAGGCCGAGTGGGCCGAGCTGCCGCCGGAGGACCACGAGAAGGGGATGCGCGCCCACCAGCGCTTCAACGCCGAGCTGCGGGAGGGCGGCCACCAGGTGGTCGTCGCCAGCCCGCTGCGTCCATCGAGCGAGGCGCTGTCCATGCGCCCCGACGGCCAGGGCGGCACGCTCGTGACCGAGGGCCCCTTCACGGAGTCGGCCGAGCAGATCGTCGGCTTCTATCTCATCGAGACCGACGACCCCGACGGCCTGCGCAAGATCTGCGAACAGCTCTCCAGCACAGGCGATCTCATCGAGCTGCGCCGTCTCGCGGGGGCGTCGGACGAGTGACCACCCTCGAGTCGGTGGTGCGCGAGGAGTGGGGGCGCCTCATCGCCCTCCTCCTCGCGCGCTATCGCCGGCTCGATCTCGTCGAGGACGCTCTCGCCGATGCAGTCGAGGCCGCGGCGCGCACCTGGCCGGTCGACGGTATGCCGCGTGAGCCGGCCGCCTGGCTGCTCACCGCCGCGCGGCGCCGGGTCATCGACCGCCTGCGCGCGGAGGTGATGGCCCAGCGCAAGGAGCCGCTGCTCGTCGTCGAGGAGCACCGCCGCAATGGTGCCGGCGTCCGGGCCGACCCAGGTGACCTGGTCGAGGACAATCTCCTGCGGCTTGTCCTTATGTGCTGTCATGAGGACATCGCGCCTGAATCTGCTGCTGCACTTGCGCTCCGCCTAGTCGTTGGCGTGTCCACGGCAGACATCGCCCGGCTCTTCCTCGTCTCCGAGCCGACGATGGCCGCACGCCTGACCCGTGCCAAGCGCAAGGTGGTCGCCGACGGCATCCCCTTCGCCGTGCCGACCTCCGATGCCCTGCCGGGGCGGCTGGACAGTGTCGCCCGGGTCGCCTACCTCGCCTTCACCGCCGGCTATGCCCCAGGCTCGGGCGACGCGGTGCTGCGCGCGGAGGCGGCCGGTGAGGCCATCCGGCTCGTGCGGGCCACGCGCGGGCTGCGCTCGGGGGAGCCGGTGCTCGAGGGGCTGCTCGCCCTCATGCTGCTCCAGCACTCCCGCCGTGATGCCCGCGTCGACGAGGACGGCTCGCTGGTCCTGCTCGCCGACCAGGACCGCACCCGCTGGCACCACGACGAGATCGCCGAGGGGCTCGGGCTGCTCGCCGCGATCGACCTCACCCGGCCGATGACGCCGCTCGCCGCCTCCTATCTCGTCCAGGCCCGCATCGCGGCCGAGCACGCACGGGCCGTGACCGCCCAGGAGACCGACTGGGGTCGCATCGTCGAGCACTACGACCTGCTGCTCACCCTCGGGCCCTCGCCGGCAGCCGCCGTGGCCAGAGCCGTCGCGGTCGCCGAGGCCGCCGGGCCCGAGGCCGGGCTGCGCGCTCTCGACGGGCTGGCCGAGCAGCTCCCACGCAGCCACCGCCCCCACGCGGTCGAGGCCGAGCTGCGGCGGCGGTCCGGTGAGCAGGAGGCGGCGCTCGCGGCATACGACCGGGCAGTCGCGCTGTGCGACAACGAGGCCGAGCGCCGGCACCTGGCGGAACGTCGCAATGCGGTGGCGGCAGGCCGCACCGAACTGATCTGATGAGCACGTGACCCCTGAGGAGCTGCTGGCGGCATTCCACTCCGAGATCCGGCTGCGCCCACCCGAGCAGGACGACGTGCCGGGGATGGTCTTTGACACCGACGGGCCGGTCCGCAGGCGCTATCCGGAGCAGCCGCAGACGCTCTATCGCATGGTCGAGTGCCCCGAGGGTCTCGGTGACGACCCGGACCACTGGATAGGGCGGGTCGTCGACTTCTTCACCGGCCGCGGCGAGAGCGTCGAGTGGAAGACCTATGACTACGACGAGCCTCGTGACCTCGGATCCCGGCTCGTCGCAAGGGGATTCGCCAAAGAGGACGACGAGGCCCTGATGCTGGGGGAGTCAGCGGTGCTCTCCGAGGTGGTGGACGTGCCACCAGGCGTCACGCTGCGGGAGGCCACCCGCGACCTCGACTACGACCGCATCGGCGACCTGCACGCACTGGTGTGGGGCGAGGAGTGGCGGGCCCACGGCGAGGTCCTGCGCCTCGAGCAGGAGCGGGACCCGGAGGCGCTGCGCGTGATCATCGCCGAGGAGGACCCGGACGCGCCTGCGCTCTGTGCCGCCTGGGTCCGCCTGCCGGCCGAGGCCGAGTTCTGCTCCATGTGGGGCGGCACGACCCACCCGGACTGGCGCGGGCAGGGGCTCTATCGCGCCGTGCTCGCCCGGCGCGCGGCCATCGCGCTCGAGGCGGGGCACCCGCTCGTGCGGGTCGACGCCTCGCCCGACTCCGAGCCGATCCTGACCCGGCTCGGCCTGCACCGGGTGGCCACGACCACCCCCTATGTCCTCGGGGACCCGCTGGCCGGCGCCTGAACGCCGGGCAAAGATGAGGGAGCCCTCATCTCCAGGTCACCTGACCCTCATCGACAGCCGAGAGCCTCGGTCCAGCGGGGGTCACCAGGGCCCCCACGGTCCAGGGAGACAGACATGACCAGCAGGCTTCTCGCGCAGGCGTCCATCGCGACGCTCCTCGGCGGCGCCGCCATCGTCGCCGCCGCCCCCGCAGCCTCGGCCGACACGACCTGCCGAAGCACCCTCACCGGCCGTCACATCGACGGCAACCTGATCGTGCCTTCCGGGGCGACCTGCACCGTCAAGGGCGGGTCGGTCGACGGCAACGTCCACGTCTATGGCAACGCCGCGGTCTATCTCGAGCGCACCCGCGTCGGCGGGGACGTGCAGGGGGAGAACCACCGCGTCATCCGGGTCACCGACTCGGTCGTCGGCGGCAACATCCAGGGCAAGCAGGGCCTCCAGACTCACGTGCTGAGCACGCGCGTCAACGGCGATGTCCAGGCCTTCTCCAACCGCTCGCTCACCCTCGTCTACGCCAACACCATCGGCGGCAACCTCCAGTGCAAGTCCAACAGCCCGAAGCCGGAGGGCTGGGGCAACGTGGTCTATGGCAACAAGGAGGACCAGTGCCGCTCGCTGACCCGGACCGTGACGCTCAGCCCGCTGCGGACGGGCACCCTCACGCCCAACTCCTCGGGCCGGGTGGTCATCAATGGCTACGCCAAGGTCCGCAATGCCCGCGGCTACCTCGGGCCGATGACCGGCCTGCCGATCAAGATCCACACCAAGGCGCCCGGCTCGGTGTGGCGCCACGTGGCCACGACCTCGCGCACCTCGAGCACCGGCTACTTCGCCGGCAGCATCCTGCACCGGGCCCACCGCGGCCACGATGTCCGGCTGTTCTTCGACTCGACCTACGCCTCGATGGGCGACAGCTATCGCACCGTGGGCCGGGTCTCCTGACGCCGGCGGCAGCTCTCTAGTGCCGGACGCCGCGTCGCTCTCGCCTGCGGGCGGGCACGCGGCGTCCGTGCGTCCGCGATCCGGTATGCCGTGTGGCGGGCTGTCGGGTATGCCGTGCGTTCCCCTCGTGCGCGCGGCCAGCGGTGCCACCCGGCAGTTCCGGGGCTCCTTCGCGGTAACGCGCCGAAGATGGAAGGATGAGAGGGCAGAACAAAACATCCCTCGAAGGAGACACATCGTGCCCATCGCAACCCCCGACGTCTACCGCGACATGCTGGACCGCGCGAAGGCAGGCTCCTTCGCGTACCCGGCGATCAACGTCACCTCCAGCCAGACCGCGACCGCGGCCATCCGCGGGTTCGCCGAGGCCGGGTCCGACGGCATCATCCAGGTCTCCACCGGCGGCGCCGAGTACCTCTCGGGCTCGACCGTCAAGAACATGGTCGCCGGCTCGCTGGCCCTGGCCGCCTACGCCCGTGAGGTCGCCAAGAACTACGACGTCAACATCGCCCTGCACACCGACCACTGCCCCAAGGACAAGCTCGACGGCTTCGTCCGCCCGCTGCTCGAGGCCTCCGCCGAGGAGCACAAGCGCACCGGCCTGCCGATCTTCAACTCGCACATGTGGGACGGCTCGGCCGTGCCGCTGGACGAGAACCTCCAGATCGCCCAGGAGCTGCTCGAGAAGTGCGCCGCCCTCGACATCATCCTCGAGGTCGAGATCGGCGTCGTCGGTGGCGAGGAGGACGGCGTCGCCAACGAGATCAACGACAAGCTCTACACCACGCCCGAGGACGCGCTGGCGACCGTCGAGGCCCTCGGCCTCGGTGACAAGGGCCGCTACATGACCGCCCTGACCTTCGGCAACGTCCACGGCGTCTACAAGCCGGGCAACGTCAAGCTGCGCCCCGAGATCCTCAAGCAGTGCCAGGACGCCATCAAGGAGAAGTACGGCGACAAGGCCGGCGACAAGCCGCTCGACCTCGTCTTCCACGGCGGCTCCGGCTCGCTGCCCGAGGAGATCTCCGCGGCCGTCGACTACGGCGTCATCAAGATGAACGTCGACACCGACACCCAGTACGCCTTCACCCGCCCGGTGGCCGGCTGGATGCTCAAGAACTACGAGGGCGTCCTCAAGGTCGACGGCGAGGTCGGTAACAAGAAGCAGTACGACCCGCGCGCCTGGGGCAAGGAGGCGGAGTCCGCCATGGCAGCCCGCGTCGTCGAGGCCTGCGAGAACCTCCGCTCCGCCGGCACCCACGCCAAGTGACCGACCACCGCAACCTGCTCGGGATCCCCGAGACCCTGCTGCCAGCCGATCCCGCCGCGGATCGGCTGGCAGCCGGCGTTCCAGCGGCCGAGGTGGCGGCGGCATACCCCACCTCCGCCCTGGCCTGGGCCACGCTCGCGGAGGCCGCGCTCGCCGACGGTCGCACCGTCGAGGGCTACGCCTACGCGCGCACCGGCTACCACCGCTCCCTTGACTCGCTGCGCAAGGCCGGCTGGCGGGGGCAGGGCCCGGTGCCCTGGTCCCACGAGCCCAACCGCGGCTTCCTGCGCTCGCTCGCGGCGCTCTCCCGCGCCGCGGAGGCGATCGGCGAGGGCGACGAGCAGCAGCGCTGCGCGCAGTTCCTGCGCGACTCCTCCGCCGAGGGCGCCCAGGAGCTGGGTCTCTAGCGGGTATGCCGCGAGGGACGACCGCTCCCGGATACGCGTGACGGGCGCCGAACCAGTGGTTCGGCGCCCGTCACAGCCCCCTGCCAGGAGCATGCGCGATATCTCGCGCTTTCCGCGGATCGGCGTCCCCTGTGACCTCTTCCGCGTTGCGACAAGTATGCATCCCCGGCCGGGGAATTCGTGACCCTTCCCTGTCATTGGCACTAAGATGCCAAATGTGACACCGATCGATGTCACATTTGGCAGCAAGGCGACCGGGCAGCAGGTGGGGCCGACATGAGCGAGCTGGGCTCCGGGGGCACGCCGGCGCGGCCCCAGGACGATCTCATCCGTCTCATCGACGAGGAGTGGAACCGGCTCGACGACCACCGGCGCGACCTGAGCGAGATGCGCAAGATCGCGCTCGGGCTGCGGGCCACGGGACTCGACGACGACCGCTCCGGCTGGCAGCGGGTCCCCGACGAGCGGCTCCCCGAGACCATGGCCCACTTTGTCGAGAGCGCGATGCTGGTGCGCAGCGTCGTCATGACGCTCGACACCGGGCCGGGCCTCGACGAGTCGGCCATCCGCACCGGCCAGCGCCGGATGAGCGAGGGCGCCAGACAGCAGTGCATCTATCCCAGCGCCGTCCTCGAGACGCCCGCCGGGCAGCGGTGGATCCACTCGTGGCGACTCGCCGGCGAGGAGCAGCGGATGCTCGCCGACCCGCCGACGGAGTTCGCGGTCTTCGACGACCGCATCGCTGTCATCGCCGCCGACTGGGGCTCGCTCGAGCGGGGCTACCGGCTCGTGGAGCACCCCACCGCCGTCGCGACGCTGATCCACTACTTCGACGTGCTCTTTGCGACGGCCCTGCCCATCCCCTTTGAGTCCGAGCGGGTCGACGACAACCGCCAGCTGCTCGAGCTGCTGGCCCTCGGCATGAAGGACGAGTCGATCGCGCGCTACCTCGGGTGGAGCCTGCGCACCGTCCGCCGGCGGGTCGCGGCCGTCATGGACGGGCTCGGCGTGCAGACCCGCTTCCAGCTGGGCGCGGCCGCGCAGCGGCAGGGCCTGCTGGGCGACGGGCTGCCCGACAGGCCGCACCCCGGCACGCGGTAGGGTTGGGGAGCACCGGGCCCCAGACGCACTCGTGCGGTCGGGGCCCTTCGCATGACTGCCGCGCGGCATACGCCGGCGTGGGGAAAAGAGGACCCAGATGCCAGCGATCGTCCTGGTCGGCGCCCAGTGGGGCGACGAGGGCAAGGGCAAGGCCACCGACCTGCTCGGCCGCGATGTCGACTACGTCGTGAAGTTCAACGGCGGCAACAACGCCGGCCACACGATCGTCATCGACGGCGAGAAGTACGCGCTGCATCTGCTCCCGTCAGGCATCCTCAGCCCCGACTGCACCCCCGTCATCGGCAACGGCGTCGTCATCGACCTCGAGGTGCTCTTCGAGGAGCTCGACGCGCTCCAGGCCCGCGGCGTCGACACCTCGCGACTGCTGGTCAGCGCCAGCGCCCACATCATCCCGCCCTACAACCGGGTCCTCGACAAGGTCAACGAGCGCTTCCTCGGCAAGCGCAAGATCGGCACCACCGGCCGTGGCATCGGCCCGACCTACGCCGACAAGATGTCGCGCACCGGCATCCGCGTGCAGGACCTCTTCGACGAGCACATCCTGCTCCAGAAGGTCGAGGCCGCCCTCGGCTTCAAGAACCAGGTGCTCTCCAAGATCTACAACCGGCGTGCGATCGACGTCGACGAGGTCATGGCCGAGCTGCTGCGCCACGCCGACCGACTGCGCCCGATGGTCGCCGACACCTCCCTCGTGCTCGAGCAGGCCCTCAACGACGGCAAGAACGTCCTGCTCGAGGCCGGCCAGGCCACGCTGCTCGATGTCGACCACGGCACCTACCCCTTCGTGACGTCCTCGAGCGCGACCGCGGGCGGCGCGTGCACCGGCTCCGGCATCCCGCCGACCCGGGTCAGCACCGTCATCGCGATCCTCAAGGCCTACTCCACCCGCGTCGGCGAGGGCCCCTTCCCGACCGAGCTCCACGACGACAACGGCGAGTTCTTGCGCAAGACCGGCCACGAGTACGGCACGACCACCGGCCGCCCGCGCCGCTGCGGCTGGCTCGACACCGTCGTCGGCCGCTACGCCACCCGCATCAACGGCACGACCGACTTCGTCATCACCAAGCTCGATGTCCTCACCGGCCTCGAGAAGGTCCCGGTCTGTGTCGCCTACGACGTCGAGGGCGTGCGCCACGACGAGATGCCGGTCAACCAGAGCGACTTCCACCACGCGAAGCCGATCTATGAGGAGCTCGACGGCTGGTGGGAGGACATCTCCGGCTGCCGCACCTTCGAGGAGCTGCCCGAGGCCGCCCAGCGCTATGTGCTGCGCGTCGAGGAGCTCATCGGCGCCCGGGTCTCCGCGATCGGCGTCGGGCCGGGCCGCGACGAGATCATCAGCCGGTTCTCTCTCCTCGGCGACTGAGCGCGGCCTACGCTCGGGGCAGATGGACCTGCCCCGAGGAGCCGTGCCATGTATGCCCACCTGAGGGACCACCGCCACTGGGTGCTGCCGGAAGTCATTGCCGCGCAGGCGATCTCGCGCGGCGACCATCCGCTCGTCACCACCGTCGACGGCCAGAGCCTGACGTATGCCGCGTGCGCGGCCGAGGCCGACCAGGTCGCCTCCTTCTGTGCCGGCCTCGGTGTCGCCGCAGGCGATCGCGTCGTCGTGCTGTTGCCCAACGGCCTGGACTTCATCCGGGTCTGGTGCGGTCTCGGACGGCTGGGGGCGACGATCGTCCCGCTCAACACCGCCCTCACCGGCGAGTTCCTCGCCCACCAGGTGCGCGACTGCGGCGCGGAGACGGTCATCGCCGACGCGGACGGCGCCACAGCCCTAGCGGGTCTGCGTGACGTGCCGGCCGTGCGGACCCTCGTGGCGGTGGGGGAGACCGGCCGCCCAGACGGTCTAGGCGACCACATCGAGATGGTGGCCCTCGAGGGCTGGCGCGGGCACGCGGCATACGAAGGTCCGATGCCGGCGTTCAGCGACATCGCCTGCGTGATGTACACCTCGGGCACCACCGGCCCCTCCAAGGGCGTGCTCATGCCCCACGCCCACTGCTATCTCTATGGCCTCGGCATGGTCGACAACCTCGGCATCACACCGGAGGACCGCTACTACGTCACGATGCCGCTCTTCCACGCCAACGGGCTCTTCATGCAGTGCTATGGGGCATTGATCGCCGGCGCGAGCATCGTTCTGCGAGAGCGCTTCTCGGCCTCGGCTTGGCTCGATGACATCCGCCGGCACGAGTGCACGGTCACCAACCTGCTCGGCGCGATGACGCAGTTCGTCATGAACCAGCCCGTGCGGCCCGACGACGCCGCGCACACGCTGCGCGTGGTGTGCCCGGTGCCCAACCCGCCGCAGCACGAGGCCGGGTGGCGGGAGCGCTTCGGGGTGTCCGAGGTCGTCTCGGGCTATGGCATGACCGAGAACAACATCCCCCTCCACGGCCGGCTCGGGCAGCCGCGCCCGGGGTCGTGCGGGCGGGTCTACGAGGGCTACTTCGAGGTGGAGATCCGCGACCCCGACACCGACGAGCCGCTCGGCCCGGGCGAGGTGGGCGAGATCATGGCGCGGCCCAAGGTGCCCTTCGGCTTCATGGCGGGCTATCTCGGGCTGCCGGACAAGACGCTGGAGTCCTGGCGCAACTTCTGGTTCCACACCGGCGACAGCGGCTATGTCGACGAGGAGGGCTGGTTCACCTTCGTCGACCGCACCAAGGACTGCATCCGCCGGCGCGGTGAGAACGTCTCCTCCTTCGAGGTCGAGCTCGCCGTCGCCCGCATGCCCGGCCTCGCCGAGGTCGCCGCGTATGCCGTGCCGGCCGGGCAGGAGGGCACCGAGGACGAGGTGATGCTCGCCTGCATCGCCGAGCCGGGGGCGGGCGTGAGCGCTGCCGACGTCGCGGCATACGCCGATGCGGTGCTGCCCCGGTTTGCCCAGCCGCGCTATGTCGAGATGGTCGAGGAGATCCCCAAGACCCCCACCGCCAAGGTGCAGAAGCAGCGGTTGCGCACGCGTGGCGTCACCGCCGCGACTTGGGACCGCCAGGCCTGAGCGTCAGGCCTGCGGGCCGCGGTCTGCGCCGGGGCGCACGACGTGCATGCGGTGCGCGGCGCGCGTCAGCACCACATAGAGCACCCGCACACCCCCGGGGGACTCGGCGATGATCTCGTCGGGGTCGACGACGACCGTCGCGTCATACTCCAGGCCCTTGGTCGACAGGGGGTCGATCACCTGGACCCGCCCGTCGCCGGACTCGTGGAGCGGGGCCAGCTGCGCGGCATACCGCTCGGGCGTGATGACTGCGATGGACCCGCCCACCTCGCCGAGCAGGTGCGCCAGCGCGGTCTGCACCGCCCCGACGACGTCGTCGGTGGTCACCTCGACCGGGTCAACACCGGTCTCGCGCACCGCCTTTGGGATGTCGGCGTCGGGGACGAGGGGCAGGATGACCGCGGCGGCGTAGTCGAAGACCTCACGCGCGTTGCGGTAGTTGGTGTCCATGTGGAAGGGGCGCACCTGCTGGGCGCCATAGGCCTCGCGCCGGGCCTCGAGAGCCTCCGCAGCGTCGGGCCAGGATGCCTGGGCGGCGTCGCCGACGACCGTCCAGGACGCATGCCGGGCCCGCCGTCCGACCATCCGCCACTGCATGGGGGAGAGGTCCTGGGCCTCGTCGACGAGCACGTGGGCGAACTCGTCGGGCACGCCGATGACGCCCTGCATGAGGCGCTCGCGGGCGTCCTCGGGGGTCGTGGTGTAGCCGACGCGGGTCGCGCGCGGTCCGCCAGAGCCGGCGCCGACCTCGCGCACGCCATAGGACTCGAGGTTGTCGAGCTCCTCGACCTCATAGAAGCCCCGCTCCTCGGGCTCCTCCTCCTGCATCGGACCGAGCCGGGCAGCCAGGTCGTCGACCAGGGCAGCATCGGCCACCGACCACAGGCCGGTCTCGAGGGCGCGCTGCATCGAGGCGACCAGGCAGCGCTGCTCCTCGCCGGACAGCACGCCGTCGGCGTAGCGGGCCACCCGCTCGGCGTCGGCCAGCCAGAGCAGCACCTCGCGCGGGTCGAGCTGGGCCCACCACTCGCGCATGAAGCCGTCGACCTCGAGGCTGTCCTCCCACTGGTCGAGGAACTCGAGCCGGTCGCCGCCGCCGAGCACCTCCTGCCAGGCGGCCTGGCCCAGCAGCTCGCGGGCCTCGGCGGTGCCGGCGTTGCGCTGGCGGGAGCGCAGCACGGATTTGCGCACCCGGTCGAGGCGCGCGCGGTCGATCCGCAGCGCATGGCCGGCGACGAAGGCGCGGAACTCCTCGGGCGCCTCCGGCGCCGCGTCCCGGGCGGCGCGCGAGAGGACGGTGCGGATGCGCAGCGAGCCCTTGACCGCCGCGGCCGCCGGCTCGTCGAGACGGACGGCGGTGAGCCCGTCGACGACATCGCCGACCGAGCGCAGCGCGACCGAGTCCTCGCCGAGCGAGGGCAGCACCCGCTCGATATAGGCGGTGTATGCCGCGGACGGCCCGACGACGAGGATGCCGCCGGCCTCGAAGCGGCGCCGCTCCGAATACAGCAGGTATGCCGCGCGGTGCAGGGCCACGACCGTCTTGCCGGTGCCCGGGCCGCCGGTGATCTCGGTGACCCCGCGGGAGGCCGCCCGGATCGCCTCGTCCTGATGGCGCTGGATGGTCGCGACGATGTCGCGCATCTGGGTGCCGCGGCTGCGGGTCAGCGCCGCGAGGAGCGCCCCGTCGCCGACGACGACCATCCCGTCGGGTGCCTCCGGGACCATCAGGTCGTCCTCGACGCCGATGACCGTCGCGCCCTTGCAGCGCAGCACGCGCCGGCGGGTCACACCCATCGGCTCGACAGGCGTGGCCCGATAGAAGGGCGACGCGGCCGGGGCCCGCCAGTCGATCACCAGCGGCTCGTAGTCGTCGTCGCGCACGCCGATCCGGCCGATATAGCGCGGGCCTTCGGCGCCGTTGCGCCCGGCGTCCTCATGGGCCAGGTCGAGGCGTCCGAAGACGAGGCCCTCGTATTCGGTGTCGAGGGCCGAGCGGCGGCGGGCTGCGGTGAAGACGAGCGCGTCCCGCTCGAACAGCCCGGTCAGCTCCTCGTCGCGCACGTCGCCGGTGCGGTCGGTGCGCCCGCGCGCCAGCCCATCGGCCTCGACGAGCGAGGCGCGCTGGGCGGCCTTGTCGAGCTCGGCATAGACGCGGTCGACGTGCTGCTGCTCGACGGCGATCTCGTCGGCGACCTGCGCGGTGGTGGCGCGGGCATGTGGCGTGCTGCCAGTCACGTGTCTTCTCACTCCTGTGGGGCGAACAGACAAGTCTAGGCACTCTTGGGCAAACAAACGGTGCACCGCAGGTCAGACACGGTGCACCGCGGGTCACACCAGGTCGAGCCGTGCGGCCAGGACGCCGGCCTCGAAGCGGCTGCTCGCGCCGAGGAAGGTGAAGATCGAGCTCATCCGGCGCTCGATCGTGCGCACCGAGACGCCGGTCTGCCGGGCGATGGTGGCGTCGGCGGCCCCGGCCGCCATGAGCCGCAGGATGACCAGGTCGCGCTCCTCCAGACCGGGGGTCGTGGAGGCCGCACCGGCCCGCGGCAGCGGGGAGCCCCAGCTCCAGTAGGTCTCGACCAGCCGTGCGAAGGCGGCCACCAGCACCTTGCTCCGCAGCAGCAGGCCGATCGCGTCGGACTCCCCGAACTGGCTGGCCTCGACCAGCGCGATGTCGGCGTCGCCCACGATCACGGTGAACGGGACACCGGAGATCAGTCGCACCTCCTCGCCGGCGGTCATCCGGCTGCGGAGCACGTCGAGCGAGCTGGCGTAGTCGAGCACGGCCGTGTCATATGCGGTGCGGATGGGCAGCTGGTTGCCCGTGGCGCCCAGGCTCTTGGCGCTGTGGGCATAGATGGGGGCCGCGAAGAGCGCCTCGGTGCGCGGCGTCGTGGCGCGCATGCACAGCACGCCGTCGGCAGCCGTCCGCATCAGCTCATCGGTCGCGACCCCGATGTCGTGCTGGGTATAGAGCGCGCGCACGCTCTCCGACTCGACCTGCCCGTCGGTGATGGCGCGGGCCTCCCGGTAGGACTGCTCCAGCTCCTGCATGCGCGTGCGCGCGTCGCGTGCAAGGGCCTCGAGGTTGGCGGCATACGCCGGGATCGTCGCCGCCGGGGAGGGCACTCGCCACGCCTGTGGGTCGCCGCAGTCGACCAGACCTCGCCAGTGCAGGATGCCCGCGGCCCGCTCCACGGCGGCGGCGTCGAGGCCCATCGCCTCCGCGCCCGCGATGATCCGGTCGCGGCTCGGGTTGGGCGTCTGGACCGCGAGCCCATAGACGATCGTGACCTGGCGCTCCATGACCTGGTCGGACAGGTGCTCGAAGCCCTCGGGCGTCGGGTCCAGTGGCAGGGCCTGGGAGGCGTGGGCGACCTCGCCGTCATCCGGCGGAGGGGGTGCCTCATGACGGCCGCGGGCGGGCGCGCCGGCCCCTGGAGTCGTTGCCCGTGCCATGCCCCGAATCGTGGCACTGTGGCGAGATCCCGTCAATGTCAGGTTTCCGACGCGATAGCCCTTGTCTGCCCCATCGACATCTGCCAATCTAGTTGAAGTCGACGCAGTCGACTCACGTGGCGAGCAGCTGTCGGGTTCCTAGGCCCAGCCGAGCGCCCCACGTGGCAGAGCGCCGCTCCCGGGGGAGACCCCCCTGCCCCCCCGGGAGCGGCGCTCTTCTGTTGCCCCCTACGCTGTGGCCGTGAGGATCCTCGTCATCGGCACCGGCGCTCGTGAACACGCTCTCGTCAAGGCACTCGCGGCCGATCCCGAGGTCGAGGCGGTCATCGCCGCCCCGGGCAACCCCGGGATGGCGGCCGCGGCGCTCTGCGAGCCGCTGGCCGGCGGCGTCGAGGACGGCACCGCGGTGGTCGAGCTCGCCCGCCGCCACCACATCGACCTCGTCGTCATCGGGCCGGAGGCGCCGCTCGTCGCCGGCGTCGCCGACGCCGTCCGGGACGCGGGGATCGCCTGCTACGGGCCCAGCGCCGAGGCTGCCCGGCTGGAGGGCAGCAAGTCCTTTGCCAAGGAGGTCATGGCCGCTGCGGAGGTCCCGACCGGGCTCGGCCACGTCTGCACGACCATCGAGGAGGTCGCCGACGCGCTCGACGCCCTCGGTGCACCGCACGTCGTCAAGGAGGACGGTCTCGCCGCGGGCAAGGGCGTGGTCGTCACCGACGACCGCGCGGCCGCCCTCGAGCACGCTCGCGCCTGCCTGGCCAAGGAGGGCGGCCGGGTCGTCGTCGAGGAGTTCCTCGACGGTCCCGAGGTCTCCCTCTTCTGCATCTGCGACGGCGAGACCGTCGTGCCGCTCACCCCGGCCCAGGACTTCAAGCGGGTCGGTGAGGACGACGCCGGCCCCAATACCGGTGGCATGGGCGCGTACTCGCCTCTCGACTGGGCCCCGGCCGACCTCGTCGACGAGGTTGTCGCACGCGTCGCGCAGCCCACGGTCGACGAGATGGCCCGCCGTGGCACCCCCTTCGTCGGCACCCTCTTCATCGGTCTGGCGCTCACCAGCCGCGGCCCCCGTGTCATCGAGTTCAACGCCCGCTTCGGCGACCCCGAGACCCAGGTCGTCCTCGCCCGTCTCGAGACCCCGCTCGGCCAGCTCCTCTCGCTCGCCGCCACCGGCCGGCTCGCGGAGGCCCCGGCCCTGCGCTGGTCGCCGCGCCACGCCGTGACGGTGGTCATCGCCTCGCACAACTACCCCGGCACGCCGCGCACCGGCGACCCCATCGGGGGGCTCGACGACGCCGCGGCCGACGGCACGGCATACGTCCTGCATGCCGGCACCAAGGTCGACGGCGACGCACTCGTCTCGTCGGGCGGCCGGGTCCTGTCGGTCGTCGCGCTCGGCGACAGCCTCGCCCAGGCGCGCGAGCGGGCGTATGCCGCGGTCGACCGGGTCTCGCTGGAGGGCTCGCACCACCGGCGCGACATCGCGCTCAGGGCCGAGCGCGGCGAGGTCTCGGTCCCCTCCCGCTGACGCCGGGGCGGTCTGGGAGACTGGCGCCGTGAGCAGCGAAGCGCCCCTGGGCATCCCCGGCTACGTCCACGTCTACTCCGGCAAGGTCCGCGACCTCTATGCGCCGGTGGACCCCGCCACCGGTGAGGCCAGAGCGGACCAGCTGCTGCTCGTGGCCTCCGACCGCATCTCGGCCTTCGACTTCATCCTCGAGCCGCCGATCCCCGACAAGGGCGCGGTCCTGACGCAGATGTCGCTCTGGTGGTTCGACCACCTCGCCGACGTCGTGCCCAACCACGTCGTCTCCACCGACGTGCCCGAGGAGGTCGCCGGCCGGGCTGTCCTCGTGCGCCGCCTCGACATGGTGCCGGTGGAGTGCGTCGCGCGGGCCTATCTCACCGGGGGCGGACTCAAGGAGTATGCCGCGACGCGCACCGTGAGCGGCGTCGAGCTGCCTGAGGGCCTCGTCGACGGGTCGCGCCTGCCGGAGCCCGTCTTCACCCCCAGCACCAAGGCACCGCTGGGAGAGCACGACCAGCCGATGACCTATGCCGAGGTCGAGGCGGAGGTCGGGCCTGAGATGGCGCGCACCCTCGCCGACCTCACCACCGCAATCCTCAAGCGGGGCAACGAGATCGCCGCCGAGCGAGGCATCCTGCTGGCCGACACCAAGGTCGAGTTCGGCCTCGACCCCGACGGCACTGTCATCCTCGCCGACGAGGTCCTCACGCCCGACTCCTCGCGCTTCTGGCCGGCCGACGAGTGGGAGCCCGGACACCCGCAGCCGTCCTTTGACAAGCAGTATGTGCGCGACTGGCTCGAGTCCGCCGAGAGCGGCTGGGACCGCACGGGCGACACGCCCCCGCCGGCCCTGCCCGAGGATGTCGTGGCCCAGACCCGGGCGCGCTATGTCGAGGCCTACGAGCGGATCACGGGGCAGACCTTCTCGGCCTGAGCCCGGTTCGCGCCTGAGGGTGAGGGTCCTCAGCCCTGGAAGGCCACGATCCGCTCGATGGCCTCGGTGACGGCTGCGTCGCCGGCGGCGAAACTCAGTCGGACACAACGGGATCCGTGATTGGTGTCGAAGTCGCTGCCAGGCGTGACGGCGACCCCGGCCTCCTCGAGGAGCGCTGTGGCGTAGTTCTGCGAGGTGCCGTAGCGGGCGAGCTGCGGGCCCAGGTCGGCGTAGTAGTAGAAGGCCCCGTCCGCGGGCGCGGCCGTGCCCCAGCCAAGCCGTGGCGCGGCCTCGAGCAGGATCGAGCGGGTGCGCGCGAACCGCGCGACGCGGTCCTCGCACGCGGCATACGAATCATCGGTGAAGGCGTGCTCCGCTGCCAGCTGGGCCGGCGCAGGCGGGGACAGCACGAGATTGCCCGCGAGGGCGTCGACCGGGCGGACCAGGTCCTGCGGCAGCAGCATCCAGCCGAGCCGCCACCCCGTCATGCCCCAGTACTTGCTGAACGACGAGACCACGACCGCGTCGTCGTCGGTCTCCCATGCGCACACCCCGCGGGGGTCGGCGGCGCCCGGCTCGGGATAGGTGACGCCGTGATAGATCTCGTCGCTCACCAGCCGGGTCCCGTTGGCCCGGCACCACTCCGAGATCGCGGTGAGCTCGGCCCGGTCGACCATCGTGCCGGTGGGGTTGGCCGGCGAGGCGAGGATCATGCCCGCAAGCGGCCCGCCCTCCGCTGCCTCGTCGAGCAGCTCCGGCGTCGGCTGGTAGCGGGTCTCGGGACCACAGTCGATGTCGACGACCTCGCAGCCGAGGGCCATGAGGATGTTGCGGTATGCCGGGTAGCCGGGCCTGGCCAGCGCGACTCGGCCACCGGCGTCGAAGGCCGCCAGGAAGCCGAGCGAGAAGGCGCCCGACGACCCGGTCGTGACGGCGACCCGTCCGGGGTCGACGTCGAGGCCGTACCAGCGCCGGTAGTGTCCGGCGATCTGCTCGCGGAGCCGCTGGGTGCCGAGCGCCGGCGTGTAGCCGAGCGGCGCTGCGCCGGAATGGATCTCGGCAGCGGCCGCTGACACGTCCGCCGGGGCGCCACCGGACGGCTCACCCACACAGAGCGAGACCACGTCACGGCCCTCTGCCCGCAGCTCGCTGACGCGGGCGATGATGTCCATCACCCCGAAGGGCGCGACCTGGGAGCGGCTGGAGGGTGCGGTCACCTCGTCAGTCTCCCACGCGGCATACCCGGGCGGATCGGGCCTGCGGCGCGCGGACTGGGGTCAATGGTGGTACCGGGCCGACCTCCGAACGTCAGCGCACGCGCCAACGTCCCAGTTCAGGGGGCTCGGGAGAGCTCGCCACATCGTCATCGCGGAATGCCGTGGTGGAGCGCGCCATCCGGCGCACCTCGGCGTCGGTCCGCACGCCGGTCGGGAAGGGGGAACGGGCGGCGCGACGACGCAGCTCGTCGACATCGAGGGGGCCGCGTGAGGCCACCAGCACGGTGTTGCCGAAGCGCCGGCCTTTGAGCACATCGTGCGTCCCCAGGAGGGCGTATGCCGTGAAGCAGTCTGTCGACGCGGCCGTCGCGGCGACCCGTGAGACCCAGCGCAGCCCGGACTCGTCGGCGAGGTTGAGCAGGGCGAGCCCGTCGGGCCGCAGCACCCGCGCGACGTCGGTGAGGAACGCGGGGGAGACCAGCTCGGCAGGGACCCGGCCCTCGGCATACGCATCGAGGACCACGGCGTCGGCGCTCTCGTCGGCGAGTGCGCGCACTCCTGCCAGCCCGTCGATTGCCCGCACCCGGATGCGGTGCCCCTTCGGCAGCGGCAGCTCGCGACGGACGGCCTCGGTCATCGGGGCGTCCGGCTCGAGGACGATCTGCGGCGAGCCCGGCCTCGTGTGGTGGACCCAGCGGGGGAGGGTGAGTCCCGCGCCACCGACGTGGGTGACCGCCAGTGGGCCGTCGGGGAGCGTGTCTAGGACCAGTGCGAAGTGCGAGATGTATTCAAACGCAAGGGTTTCGGGATCGTCGAGCACCACGTGCGACTGGGGCTGGCCGTCGCGCATGACGATAACGCCGCCCTCACCGTCGGGCACGAACTCGAGGTCGCTCACATCACGAGCCTAGGAGGCCGCGTGGCCCTGGTCGTCGGGGGCGGGGCCGACGGCGTGGGGATCGGCGCTCGCCCGGGGATGGTCCAGCCGCACCGTCAGCATTGGCAGGAAGAACTGCACCGAGGGCCCGATAAGGAGCGCATAGACGACGGTCCCGACGCCGACGATGCCGCCGAGGAACCAGCCGATCACCAGGACCGTCACCTCGATCGCGGTGCGCACCACGCGGTGGGAGAGTCCGGTGCGGTGCGAAATGCCGGTCATCAGCCCGTCGCGCGGCCCGGGCCCCAGCTGGGCGCCGATATACATCGCGCCGCCGATGCCGTTGACCACGATCGCTGCGAGCAGCAGCCCCACCCGGGCGGGCAGCGACTCGGGCGTCGGCAGCAGGTGCATGGTCAGGTCGAGCGACGGGCCGATCAGCAGCGAGTTGGCGATCGTCCCCAGGCCCGGCCACTGGCGCAGCGGCAGCCACAGCAGCAGCACCACAAAACTGGTGATGACCACTACCGTGCCGAGGCTGAGCCCGACGTGGGTCATCACGCCATAGTGGAAGACCTCCCACGGCGTCAGGCCGAGCGTGGACTCCACGAGCATCGCCGCGGCCGCACCGAAGAGATAGAGCCCCACGACGAGCTGGACCAGCCGGTGGGGGAGCCGGCCCGCGCGCAGCTGCTCCATCGGCGTCATCGGCAGCAGCTCGACGCGACGGCCGGTGACTCGGCGCAGCTGGCGGATCGGCGACATGGGCCAAGTGTGCGGGACAGTCTCACCCGGCGTCGCCGGCCGTCTGCTCACCGGACGCGGATGCGTGGGGTGGGCACACGGCATACCTACTCGTGCATGACAGGATCAGGGGTATGCCGCCGCGCCGCCGAGTCCCAGCCGAGTCCGGCCTCGCGGCCGTGCGCGTGTGGGCCGCAGGCGGGGAGGTGGAGCGCACGACCCGCGCGACCGCTGTGCGCTTCACGCTCGAGGAGCTGGCGCAGCGTGCGCCAGGCCGCAGCGTCGAGGTGCGGGTGCCGCCGTTCGGCGCCGTGCAGTGCGTGGAGGGGCCGGACCACACCCGGGGTACCCCGTCCAATGTCATCGAGACCGACGCGCAGACCTGGCTGGAGCTGGCCGTCGGGCGACTTGGCTGGGCCGAGGCCTGGGACACCGGGCGCCTGCGGGTGAGCGGTCACCGCGCGGACCTCTCGCACTGGCTGCCCCTCGTGACCGACCGCGGGTAGGGTGTCGCCGTGAGCTGTTGGATCGTGCCGGGGGCGGGAGGCACGCGTCCGCCGAGAGGGGAGCACGGCATGCTGACCGCAGACGACGCCGAGAACGTCAGGTTCGGGGCGACCAAGTTCCGCGCGGGCTATGAGATGGAGGAGGTCGACGAGTTCGTCGACCGCGTCGTCGAGCAGCTGCGCTACTACGAGTCCGGCGGCCAGGCCGGGGGTGACGGCGACCCGGGCACCCGTTCGGACTCGGCGGGCCCGGCGGCCGGCGCGCAGGACGCCCCGCCGGAGGGGCAGGCCGGTGAGAGGCCTGCCCACAAGGCGGCGCCGCTGCCCGAGTCCGACCTGGAGTACCCGCCCGGTTAGCCTTGAGCGGTGAGCCCGACGCCCCGCCGCCACCTCAACTTCGCCCGCTGGATCGCCACCGGCGCCATCCTGGGCTTCATCATCGGCGGGATCGTCTCCTGGCTCGGCCCGCGCAGCGCCAGCTACAGCGCCAACGCCGAGCTCGGCTTCATGTCGATCGCCTTCGCGCTCTTCGGCGGGCTCATCGCCGCGATCATCGCGGTCCTCGTCGCGGGGCGGCACGGGCGGCCCTGACCCGGACCGGCCGCCGGCCTGAGCGCGCGCACCGGCCGTGGCGGCGCGGCATACCCGCTGTGGGAGACTTGCCGCGTGGCACGTGGCGACGGACTCCTCAACCATGACCTCATCCCCGGCGAGAAGGGCCCGCAGGACGCCTGCGGCGTCTTCGGTGTGTGGGCGCCGGGCGAGGACGTCGCCAAGCTGACCTACTTCGGGCTCTACGCCCTCCAGCACCGCGGCCAGGAGTCGGCGGGCATCGCGACCTCCAACGGCAAGCAGATCCTCGTCTACAAGGACATGGGCCTGGTCAGCCAGGTCTTCGACGAGGGGGCGCTGAGCTCGCTGCGCGGGCACATCGCGATCGGCCACGCGCGCTACTCCACCACCGGCGGCTCGACCTGGGAGAACGCCCAGCCGACGCTCGGTGGCCACGAGGGCGGCACCGTCGCGCTCGCGCACAACGGCAACCTGATCAACTCCGCCGAGCTGCGCGAGCTGGTCGTCGAGCGGCTCGGTGACGAGGCCGGCAAGACCGGCGAGCTCGCCCGGGGCAACACGTCTGACACGGCTCTGGTCACGACGCTGCTCGCCTCCCACGACGACAAGACCCTCGAGCAGGGGGCGCTGGAGGTGCTGCCGCTGCTGCGCGGCGCGTTCAGCTTTGTCTTCATGGACGAGCACAGCCTGTATGCCGCGCGCGACCCCTTCGGCGTGCGCCCCCTCGCGCTCGGCCGGCTCGAGCGTGGCTGGGTCGTCGCGTCCGAGACCGCGGCACTCCAGACGATCGGCGCCTCGGTCATCCGCGAGGTCGAGCCCGGCGAGCTCATCGTCATCGACGAGGACGGTCTGCGCTCGCACCGCTTCGCCGAGGCGACCCCCAAGGGCTGCGTCTTCGAGTACGTCTACCTCGCGCGCCCCGACGCGGTCATCCGCGGCCGGGTCGTCCACGAGGCGCGTGTCGAGATGGGCGCCCAGCTGGCGCGTGAACACCCCGTCGACGCCGACCTCGTCATCGGTGTCCCGGAGTCGGGTGTCCCTGCGGCAGTGGGATATTCGCAGGAGTCGGGCATCCCGTTCGGTCAGGGCTTCGTCAAGAACGCCTATGTCGGACGCACGTTCATCCAGCCGTCCCAGACACTGCGTCAGCTCGGCATCCGGCTCAAGCTCAACCCCCTCGAGCACACGATCAAGGGCAAGCGGCTGGTGGTCGTGGACGACTCGATCGTCCGCGGCAACACCCAGCGCGCCCAGATCCGCATGCTCCGCGAGGCCGGGGCGGCCGAGGTGCACGTGCGGATCTCGTCGCCGCCGGTGACCTGGCCGTGCTTCTACGGCATTGACTTCGCCACCCGTGCCGAGCTCATCGCGACCGGGCTGGGGGTCGAGGAGATCCGTGCGTCGATCGGCGCCGACTCCTTGGGCTATATCTCGGAGGACGGCATGGTCGCCGCCACCGAGCAGCCCCCGGCCGAGCTCTGCACGGCGTGCTTCACCGGCACCTATCCGATCGAGCTGCCCGAGGACGGACGGATCGGCAAGCACGTGCTCGAGACGCTTCCGATCTCGGTGGCGACCGGCCACGATCGCTCGGTGGATGCCTCGGTCTCCAGTGGTGCCTCCCTCGACCCGACCCGCGACAACCCCGTCCCACGCGAGCACGAAGGCGTCGACCCGCAGACCGTCACCCGCGACGGTGGTGTCGGTGACGGCGGCGCTGGTGCCGTCGACGCCGAGGGTGTCCCGCTCGGAGCCGGTGTCGGCGGCGAGAACGCCCTGCTCCACCCCTGACGCGAGCCCCCTGCGCCCGGCGCCCCGGGCTCCGGGCTCCGCGCGCTCTAGCCCAAGTGGGCACAAACGCGCCGCATCGAGAGCCCCACGCGCCGGCGCGCTCTAGCCTAAGTGGGCACAAACGCGCCGCATCGAGCCCGCGCGCCGGCGCGCTTTCGCCTAAGCCCGGATCCACCGACGGTGATGACGGTGGTCGCCTGATCTGGATCGGCGAGGTGTGAGCGGTTGAGGGCGTGGTGGTCTGCCGGACCTCGCTGTCCGTGGTGTTCCACTGTGATCCTCGGGTCGCGCAGCGGTGGCTGCTGGGTGGTCAGGCCGCGAGAACGAGTGGTGGGTCGTTGACCCGATCGAACAGAGCGGTCCAGGCGGTCTCCCAGGGCCAGGCTTGGGGCAGATGCAGCGTGATCCGTCGGGCTGAGGTCGCCACTCGTGCGGGCACGGTGATCAACTTGCGGCGGATCGTCGCGGTGGTCGCTCGCGCCAGATCGGGCGTCGCCACGGTGCCCGCCGCGCGGGAGAGGTTGAACGCGATGACCGCGAGCGCCAGCCAGGCCGCGTTGGCGGTGAACACCCCGGACGGCAGGTGCGCCAGCGCGGAGTTCTTCAGGTCGGCGTGGACCTGCTCGATGACCGCGTGATGGCGGTGGGCCTTGTCGGCGGCGACGGTGTCGAGAATCTTGGGGTCGGCGGTGGTGAAGAACGCATGAAAGCGCCACACGTCGAACAGGGTGTGCTGGCCGGCCGCGCGGTTCTTCTCGGCGTTGAAGTCGGGGATCCGGCGCACCACCAGCCGGCCGGGTACCTGGTCGGCCTTCTTCTGCGCAGCGAACGCGGTGAAGCCGATCTCGGCGACCTCGGCCCGGGAGATCCAGCGGCCGGTGGTCTCGTCAAAGGTGGCGTCGGTGTACTCGATAGTGGTCCACGCGTGGTCGGGAATCGCGGCGATGGCCTTCTTGACGGCCTTGTCCATCCGCACCGTGACCGACACCGCGGCGCCGCCCTTGAGCGCGGCGTGGACTGGTCCGCGGCCGTAGAACGCAGAGTCCATCCGCACCAGCACCAGCTGGGCCCTGCCGAGCAGTCGTCGGCTGGTCGCCACTGCGTCGCCGACCAGCCGCTTCGCGCCGCGTGGGGACCCGGCCGCACCCTTGCGCAGCCGTTGGGCCACGATCACCGGCGCGCTCGTGGCGGTCGCGAGCGTGGCCAGAAGCGCGTTGAGCCCACGGACACCGGAGTAGCCGAACCCGACGCCCTGCTTGGCATGGCCATGGACCTCGACGATCGTGTCATCGACGTCGATCAACGCGTACCCGGCGTCCTCCTCGCTGGTCGCAGGACCGGGGCGCTGCCCCAGCAGCCCTGTGAGCCCGGCCACCGCGATCAAGAACCGGGAGGCGATCGCGTCGAGCTGGCGGACGTGGCCGAAGGTGAACGCGCGCAGGAACGACCCCAGCGTCGAGGGCGCGTAGGCCCGGGCGAAGACCCGACCCATCCCGCCATGTCGCAGCAGCGCCATGTCGTCGATCGAGTCCGCGCCGGCCACCATCCCACCGACCAGCGAGGCGACCTTCAAGCCCGCGTTCGCGCCCTTGTCGGTCGGGACCGTGAGGTGCTCATCGGCCAGCTCCCGCAGCCCCGCGGCATCGGCCAGCGCGAGCACCGGAACCAGGCCACCGGCCGACACGAGATTCGGATCGTCGAACGCCACCGACGTCCGACCCAGGGTGTGCGAGAGTTGCATCTACGAGGTGCCCTTCGTAGCGGTTGAGATTGAACCTTCGACAAGTCCAATCTTCCCGCCACGCAAGGGCATTCTCGCGTTACGGCACGCTCACCACACCCACTCGATCGGTGGATCCGGGCTAAGTGGGCACAAACGTGGCGCATCGAGCCCGCGCGCCGGCGCGCTTTCGCCCAAGTGGGCACAAACGCGGCGCATCGAGCCCGCGCGCCGGCGCGCTTTCGCCCAAGTGGGCACAAACGTGGCGCATCGAGAGCCCCGCGCGCCGGCGCGCTTTCGCCCAAGTGGGCACAAACGTGGCGCATCGAGCCCCCGCGCTTTAGCCCAAGTGGCACAAACGCGCCGGTGGGGGAGCGCCGGACTCAGCCAGCCGGGGCCGGAGCCGCGTCGGCCGCAGCCGCCTCGACAGCGTCCACCTCGTCGGGCTCCAGCTCGTCGAGATAGGCGTGCACGAGCGGGACGACGGCGGCTCCCTCGCCGGAGGCGGACGCGACTCGCTTCATCGAGCCGGAGCGCACATCGCCGACGGCGAAGATGCCGGGGATGTTGGTGGCGAGCTCGGCCGGTGGAGTGCCGTCTAGCCAGCAGTCGGCCGGCGCCTCGCGCCCGGTGAGGACGAAGCCGCGCTCGTCCCGGCGGATCTTGGGCGGCAGCCACTCGCAGTGCGGCTGGGCGCCGAGCAACAGATAGAGGCCAGCAGCCGGCCGACGGACCTCCTCGCCAGTCCTGTTGTCGCGCAGCACAACCCACTCCAGTCGCTCGACCCCTCCGCCCTCGATGACCTCGGTGTGGGGGAGCACCGTGATCCGACGGCTGCCGGCGATCTCGCGAATGAGGTAGTCGCTCATCGTCTCCTGGAGCCCGTCGCGGCGCACCACGATCGTGACTGACCGGGCGAACCGTGCCAGGTGCATGGCAGCCTGCCCCGCCGAGTTGCCGCCACCGACCACGACGACGTCGCGGCCCTCCATGTCGCGCGCGGTCGAGGCGGCGGCCCCGTAGTTGACGCCCCGGCCAAGGAAACGGTCGAGCGCCTCGACCGGCAGCCGCCGGTAGGTCACACCGGTGGCGATGACGACCGCGCGGGCGCGGACCTCCTGGTCACCCATGCGCAGCACGTGCAGGCCGTCCGCGCGCAGTCGCTGCTGGTGCACCACACCGGGCTCGAGCGCCGTGACGCTCTGCCCGGCGAAGAAGCGTACGCCGAAGCGGGATGCCTGCATCCGGGCCCGCTGCGCCAGCCGCATGCCCGAGATCCCTCGGGGGAAGCCGAGGTAGTTGCGGATCATCGAGCTCGAGCCCGCCTGTCCGCCAATCGCATAGGTCCACGACCACTGTCTCCAGCCCCTCGGAGGCGCCATAGACGGCAGCGGCCAGTCCGGCAGGCCCGGCGCCGACGATCGCGAGGTCGGCGACGTAGTCCTCGCCCAGCTCCTTGGGGCTGCCATACATCATCCGGCCGAGGTCCTCGGTGCTCGGCGCCGCGACGGGCTCGCGACCGTTGACGAAGACGACGGGCAGCTCGGCGTCGGCCTGCGCGGTCTCGAGCAGGGCCCGGCCCTCGTCGCTGTCATCGCGCAGCACCAGCAGGGGCATGCCCATCCGGTCGCAGAAGTCGCGCAGCTTGGCAGTCCGCGGGCAGTCGGCCGTGCACACGATCCGGATGAAGGCCGAGACGGGCGCTGCCACGGTCGCGCCCCAGTCTGAGAGCGTCTCGCACAGCGCCGTGTGGAACTCCTCGTCCCGTGCGCCACGCGGGATGCCGAGATAGGCATCCAGCCCGCCACGCTGGAGGGTCTCCTGGAGCACGGGCAGCGCGGCGGCATACTCATCGGCCGGCACGAGCACGAGGCGACGTGCGGTGGGGACGCTCTGGTGGAGGACCTTGAGGGCGAGGATGCCGGTGGAGTCGGGCAGCGTGTACTCGGCGCCGACCAGCGCGACCTGACGGGCCCGGGCCACGCACTCCTGGATGGAGTCCATCGCCGCCTCCAGGCCGGTGGCGACCACCAGCTCGTAGTCGCGGTCATAGCGGGCGGCGAACTCCTCGCGCACCTGCGACCCATGGTCGCCGACGACGAGGAGGATGACGGGGCGGTCGTCAGTGGACATGCGCCCAGTGTCACCCACGCGCGACCCCGCTGCCGTCCCCAACATGGCGTATGCCGTGCCGCGCCGCCGTGGCTGCCGGGGGCTCGGGTGCGAGGCGGCGCCGCTCGCTAGAGTTGCCCCGTGACGAACGAGGCCATCACCTATGCCAGCGCCGGAGTCGACGTCGAGGCCGGTGACAAGGCCGTCGAGCTGATGAAGGCCTCGGTCAAGGCCGCCCAGCGCTCCGAGGTCCTCGGCGGGCTCGGCGGCTTCGCGGGGATGTTCGACGCGAGCGCCCTCAAGGACATGGAGCGTCCCGTTCTGGCCACCTCCACCGACGGCGTGGGCACCAAGGTCGCCATCGCCCAGGCACTCGACATCCACGACACGATCGGCTTCGACCTCGTCGGCATGGTCGTCGACGACATCGTCGTGTGCGGCGCCGAGCCGCTGTTCATGACCGACTACATCGCGACCGGCAAGGTCGTGCCCGAGCGCATCGCCGCGATCGTCTCGGGCATCGCCGCCGCCTGCGCCCAGGCCCGCGTCGCCCTCGTCGGCGGCGAGACCGCCGAGCACCCCGGCCTGCTGGCCGAGGACGAGTACGACGTGGCCGGCGCCGCGACCGGTGTCGTGGAGTATGCCGATGTGCTCAGCCCCGAGCGCGTGCGCGCCGGCGATGTCGTCCTCGCGCTCGCCTCGAGCGGCATCCACTCCAACGGCTACTCGCTGGTGCGCAAGGTGATCTCGTCGGCCGGCTGGGAGCTCGACCGCGAGGTGCCCGAGTTCGGCCGCACGCTCGGCGAGGAGCTGCTCACTCCCACGCGGGTGTATGCCGCGGACCTCCTTGACCTGATCCGCACCGACGGCGTCGACATCCACGCCCTCTCGCACGTCACGGGTGGGGGACTGGCCGCCAACCTCGCCCGCGTCCTGCCGGCGAGCGCCTTCGCGCGCGTCGACCGCTCCACCTGGACCCCGCCCGCCGTCTTCCAGACCATCGGGCAGCTGGGTCGCGTCCCGCAGGCCGACCTCGAGCGCACCCTCAACATGGGTGTCGGCTTCGTCGCGATGCTGCCGGCCGACCAGGCCGACGCCGCGGTGGCCAAGCTGGCGACTGCCGGCATCGACGCGTGGCCGATGGGCGAGATCCACGAGCTCGCCTCCGCCCCGGTGGCCGACGACGTCGAGGTCGTCCAGGGGGCCAAGGGCGTCGACGGCGGCTCCGTGCAGGTCGTGGGCGACTACCGCGCCTGACGGCATCGCGTTGAGTCCCAGTGGTTCAACGGCAAAGGGCCTGCCCAGGCGTTGAGTCCCCGTGGTTCAACGGCAAGGGGGCCGCGGAGGCGTTGAGTCCCCGGGGTTCAACGCAAAGGTGCATCGCTCCGGCGCGCACGGATGGTGCGGCGGCGGCATACTCGCCCCATGAGGCTGGACCACCTCGTGATCGTGGCCCGCTCCCTCGAGCAGGGTGTGCTCGCCGTGGAGCGTCATCTCGGGGTGCCCCTCCAGCCGGGCGGGCGGCATTCGCTCTTCGGCACGCACAACGCCCTCCTGTCGCTGGGGCCCGACTCCTATCTCGAGGTCATCGCCGTCGACCCGGACGCGCCGGAGCCGAGCCGGACACGCTGGTTCGGGCTGGACACCCCGCAGATGCGCGAGCGGGTGGCCGTGGCGCCGGCGCTCGTGCACTGGGTGGTGCGGGTGCCGGACCTCTCGGGCCACGAGCACGCCGTCGAGCTGACCCGCGACCACCACCGCTGGAGCCTGACAGTGCCGCCGGACGGCTCACTGCCGCTGGACGGCGCGATGCCGTCGCTCATCCAGTGGCACACCCCGCCCCCGGCCCGCACGCTCATCGACCGTGGCGTGCGGCTGGATCGGCTCGTCGTGACGGTGCCCGCCCGCGACACGCTCCAGCTCGAGCTGGGCTGCCTGGAGCTCGACGGGCTCGACATCGAGGAGGGCCAGCCCGGCCTGCGAGCGCGGCTGAGCACGCCCGCCGGCGAGGTCGACCTCTAACCCCGATCCGCCGCGGTCAGACGATCGTGATCTGCGGGCCGAAGAGTGCCATCTGCGACAGGGCCAGCTCGTGGTTCTCGGGCGTCGACCCGGCGCAGCAGTCGCGGGCCACCCGGATCGTGGCGCCCGCGTCGGCCGCCGGGAGGGCGGTCGCGATCACGCAGCAGTCGGTCGAGACCCCCGCGAGCATGAGCCGCGGCTGGTCGCCGACGATCTCGCGCAGGGCCGGCGTCCATTTGCCGAAGGTCGGCTCGGTGACGAGATGCCGGCCGACCCCCTCCAGCCCGGGCGCGACGGCATACAAGGGGTCCTCGTCGGGGACGAGCGCGAACGGCCAGTCCTCGTAGTAGGGACCCCACGACCCGCCCAGCCCCTGGTCGGCGACAAAGCGCGTCACGACCACACGGTCCTGGTATGCCGCGGCGATGCTCGCGATGCGCGGAACCGTCTGTGCCCACATGGGTGAGCCCCACTGCGACGTGGCCGGGTCGGCGAAGATCGCCTGCGGGTCGACGATGACCAGCCACTCGCCCTCGGCGGGCTCGATGGGCTGTGGCCCGGCGACGGGCTGGTCCGTGGTGCCGGCCTGCTCGGACATCACGAGTCCGAGGGGAGGTCGTCGGTGCGGTCGAGGTCACGGGCGCCCCGCCCGTCGTAGGGGCGGGCGGCCGTGGCGCCGGTGCCGAAGCCGTCGCCGTAGGAGCCGAGCTCCTGGCGGGCCACGGTCCCGCGGCGCAGCAGCCACGAGCCGAGGAAGCCGATGAGGAGCGAGGCGACCACGCCGAGGTTGGCCCACGCCCAGTCGCCCTCACGGCCGCCGAGTCCGAGCGGGCCGAGGAGGTAGCCCTGCCAGTTGTTCCAGGACGCGTCCTCGGCGAAGGTGTTGATGACCAGGCCCCAGCCCACCAGCGAACCGATGACCACCAGCGCGATCGAGACCCAGTCGAAGGCGCCGTAGCGGCCGCGGGCGTCAAACAGGGCGTCCTCGTCGTAGTCCCGCTTGCGCAGCAGGATGTCGCCGATCATCACACCGGCCCAGGCCGCGAGCGGCACGCCGAGGGTGATGAGGAAGGACTGGAACGGCCCGAGGAAGTCCTGGGCGAGGAAGACCACCCAGAAGGTGCCGAGCGTGAGGATGACACCGTCGATCAGCGCCGCCGCGGGGCGGGGGATGCGCACACCGAGGGAGAGCAGTGTCAGGCCGGAGGAGTAGATGCCGAGGACGGCGCCGGAGACCAGCGACAGGATCACCGCGATGAGGAAGGGCACGAGGAACCACGTCGGCAGCAGCGTGGCAAGGGTGCCGATCGGGTCGGCCGAGATGCCGTCCATGAGCGTCGGGTCGGAGCCGGCCAGGCCCAGGCCATAGAGCACGAGGAGCACCGGGGCGATCGCACCGCCGAAGGTGTTCCAGAAGACGATCGCCGGGCCGGAGGCGTCGCGGTGCTGGTAGCGCGACCAGTCGGCGGCGATGTTGATCCAGCCGAGGCCGAAGCCGGTCATCACCATCGTGAGCGCGCCGATGACCGACTGGATGGAGCCCGGCTTCATGGCCAGCCCGGCATTCCAGTCGATCTTGCCGAGCGTGAGGAGGATGAAGCCGATGGTGACCAGGCCGGTGACCCAGGTCAGGATCGACTGCATCTTCATGATGATGTGATAGCCGGCGACCGAGGCGAGCACGATCATCGCCGCGACCACGATGGCGGCCGCGATCTTGATGCCGTTGCCCTCGCCCCAGCCGAGTTCCTTGAAGACGGTCGCGGTGGCCAGCACGGCCATGATCGCCAGGAAGGTCTCCCAGCCAATCGAGACCAGCCAGGAGATGACGCCGGGGAACTTCTGGCCCGTCACGCCGAAGGGCGCCCGGGAGAGGATCATCGTCGGCGCGGAGCCCCGCTTGCCGGCGATCGCGATGATGCCGCACAGCAGGAACGACACCGTGATGCCGATGATCGCGACGAAGACGGCCTGCCAGAAGGAGATGCCGAAGCCGAGCACGAACGCGGCATACGAGATGCCGAAGACGGAGACATTGGCCGCGAACCACGGCCAGAAGAGGTCGCTCGGCTTGGCCGTGCGCTCGGACTCGTCAATGATCTCGATGCCGGTCGTCTCGACACCGAGGCGGCGCACGTCGCCTGAGGAGGGGGTCGTCATGCCCCGACTCTAGTCAGGAAGGTGCGCTCCGACGGCGCACGGCACACACACCTCGCACGGAGGTGGCAGCGTCGGATGGCGGACTCACGTCCGCACGAGGTGTGTGCGTGGTGGTGTGGTCAGCGCGTCAACGCTGGCCCGATGCCCACTCGCCGTAGTCGTCTTCCTCGTCGTAGCCGTCGCGGGCAGACGTGTCAGTCCGCTCCTGGCTCCGGGAGGATCCGTGTAGTTCTCGCTCAAGCGCGCTCAGGTCGGTCTCTGGGCTGTAGTACTTCAGCTCGCGAGCGACCTTCGTCTGCTTGGCCTTGGCCCGGCCGCGCCCCATGGCGTGACCCCCTCGTGCGTCTGCCGGGATGGCATCGCGGATGTCGCTCAGGCCTGCAGTTCTCAGGGCTGCTCGACCCCGCGGAGCGGTCCCGGGAATCGTGTGTTTGTCGTGGGTATAACGCTACATGAGTCTGGGCGATTTCGTACCACCGGCTCCGGAGTGCGGACCGGGCGGCCCTTCCTGAGCCCGGTCCGGTTTAGGTGTGACCCAGTAGACGCTGCCGAAGTCGCCCATACCCTGTCCGCAAAGCCGCCTTTCGTGGAAGATAAAGGTCAAAGGGGACATGAGCAGACAGCCCTCTCCCCTTGGCCAGAAGGAGTGGCAGATGACCGCACAGCAGCTGGACCAGGAAAAACTGCTCACGCCTGCCGAGGTTGCCGCTCTCTTCAGGGTTGACCCCAAGACGGTCACGCGCTGGGCGAAGGCCGGCAAGATCTCCGCGATCCGCACCCTCGGCGGGCATCGTCGATATCGCGAGTCCGAGGTGCAGGCCCTGCTCGACGGGCACCCGCGCGACTGACACAGTGGGGCCCATGGATCGCCCCGCAGCCCTGTTGACCGACGCCTTCGAGCGTGTCCGTGATCTCGTGCGCGAGGTCGTCGACGGCGCAGACAGCACGATGGTGCATGCCCGGGTCGATGCCGACGCCAACTCGATCGCCTGGCTGATCTGGCATCTCGCGAGGGTCGAGGACGACCACCTCGCCGGTGTCGCCGGCCGGGAGCAGGTGTGGACCGAGGCAGGTTTTGCCGATCGCTTCGGCCTGCCCTTCCCCGTCGAGGCGATCGGCTACGGCCAGTCCTCCGATGAGGTCGCCCAGGTGCGTGTCGACGACCCGCGCCTGCTGGTCGACTACTACGACGCCGTCCACGAGCGCACCCGCGAGATCCTCACCGGTCTGAGCGACGACGACTATGACCGCATCGTCGACGAGCGCTGGGACCCGCCGGTCACGGCCGCCGTGCGCCTGGTCTCGGTCGTCGGCGACGTGACCCAGCACGCCGGGCAGGCCGCCTTTGTGCGCGGCATGCTCGAGCGCGCCACCACCTGAGCGCGCCGCCCATGAGGTATGCCGCGTCCGCCGGCTACCAGCCGCCCTCGCCAGCCGTGGGCTGGGACGCCGACCCTCGGGTGCCCGCCTGGCCGGGTCTGGCGGCCTTGGAGGGGGAGACCCGGGCGGACGTCTGCGTGGTCGGGCTGGGCGGCAGCGGTCTGGCCGCCCTCGACGAGCTGGCCTCCCGCGGCGGACTCGACGTCGTCGGACTCGATGCCGGACGCGTCGCCGCAGGGGCGGCCGGCCGTAACGGCGGCATCCTCAGCTGCGGCGGTGCGATGTCGCTGACCGACCCGCCCGTGCCGCTCGAGTCGGTGCTCGAGCTCTATCGCGAGACCGAGCGGGAGCTCGCCCGTCTCGCCGACGCACTCGGGCCCGATGTCGTGCAGCCGACCGGCACCGTGGTCCTGGCCGGTCTCCCAGGGCCCGACCGCGACGAGCGTGAGGCGCTCGAGCGTGAGCAGGCACTGGTCGGCCTGGCCCGGGACCGGGCCGCACGGGAGGCGCTCGGGCTGCCGGTGGAGGACTACGACGGGCCGCTCGGACACGGCATACGCCTGCCCGACAACGCGGTGATGAACCCGGTGCGGCGTGCGCTCGGGCTCGCCACGCGCGCGGCTGCCCGGGCCCGACTCCACGAGCACACCCCGGTGACCGCGATCCGGCCCGGCGTCGTCGAGACCGAGCACGGCAGGGTGCTGGCCGACCGGGTCATCGTCGCCGTCGATGGCCGCCTCGACCTGCTGCTGCCGCAGCTGGCCGACCTCGTCCGCACCGTCCGGCTCCAGATGCTCGCCACCGAGCCGGGCGAGCCGCTGTTCCCTGGTGCCTTCAGCGCCCGCGACCACTTCGACTACGGGCAGCAGGACCGCGAGGGGCGCCTGCTCGTGGGCGGTGGCCGCGACCGGTTCGCTGCCGAGTCCGAGACCGCCGAGGCGGTGCCGACGGAGACGGTGCAGGGCTGGATCGAGCAGGTCGTCGAGCGGATCGCCGGGCGCCCGGTGCTGGTCACCCACCGCTGGGCGGCCTCGGTGGGCTTCACCGACGACGGCCGGGCGCTGTGCATCGAGGCCGATGAGGGCGTCGTCGCCTGTGGCGGCTACTCCGGCTCGGGCAACCTCGTGGGCCCCGTCGCGGCCCGGGCGGCCGTGCGGCTGGCCCTCGACGGCACCACGCCAGCGGACTGCCTGCGCTCGTCCCGCTGACCTCGGGCGGGTCCGGCGTCAGAAGTCAAGCCACATCTGGGCGAAGCGGTCCTCGCCCGGCTTGGGCTGGGCGACGTGGAAGCCGAGCCGCTCCCATGCCCCGACCGCCATCGGGGTCGAGTGCAGTTTGACCTTGGTGCAGCCGCGCTCGCGGCACCAGCCGAGCACATCGTCGGCCAGGGCCCGCGCCACACCCCGCCCGCGCACCTCCGGCTCGACGAACATGTCGGCCAGCTCGCCGTGCACGCCCGGCCAGGTCGGGCCGGGGATGTTGAGGTGGAGCTGGGCGGAGACGCAGCCCACCGGCATACCGTCGATCTCGGCGACGACGAAGCGGATGGTGTCGCGGCCCAGCATGTCGAGCAGCGCGGCGCTCGCGCGGCCGTGCCAGTCGGCATAGGTGAGCGGGTCGGGCGCCCCGAAGGAGACGAGCAGCTGGCGCTTCAGGCCGAGGATCGTCTCGACGTCGGCAGGGCCGGCCTCCCGCACGTGCACGGCGGTCATCTCAGATCATGAACCGGTAGAAGGGGCTGCTCGCGTCGATCTCCTCGACCTCGATCCCGCTGGCCTCCATGCGGGTTCGCAGCGCGTCCAGCTCGCCAGGGTCGCCCAGCTCGATGCCGACCAGCGCAGGCCCGGTCTCACGGTTGCTGCGCTTGATGTATTCGAAGAGCGTGATGTCGTCGTCGGGCCCGAGCACCTCGTCGAGGAAGCGCCGCAGGGCCCCGGGCTCCTGGGGGAAGTTGACGAGGAAGTAGTGCTTGCGGCCCTCATAGACCAGCGACCGCTCGACGATCTCGGCATAGCGCGAGACGTCGTTGTTGCCGCCGGACAGGATCGCGACGACCGTCTGGCCCGGCTCGGGGGTGACGGCGTGGCCGAGCGCAGCACTCGCCATCGCGCCCGCGGGCTCGGCGATGATCCCGTCGGTCTGATAGAGGTCGAGCATCTCCGAGCAGATCCGCCCCTCGGGGACGGTCACCGTCTCCACGCCGTATGCCGCGGCCGCGGCATAGGTGCGCTCGCCGGCCCGGCGCACCGCAGCCCCGTCGACGAAGGTGTCGATGTGCTCGAGCGTCACCGGGCCGCCCGCGGCGATCGCCGCGCCGAGGCAGGCCGCGCCCTCGGGCTCGACGGCGATGACGCGGGTGTCGGGGCAGTGCTCGGCGGCCCAGGCCAGGCAGCCGGCGACCATGCCGCCGCCGCCGACGGGCACGAGCAGGATGTCCGGGGGAGCGCCGAGCTGGGCGACGATCTCGGGCAGTACCGTGCCCTGGCCGGCCATCGTGCGCGGGTCGTCGAAGGCGGGCACGAGCGTCGCGCCGGTCTCCACGGCATACGTCGTGGCGAGCGCGGAGGCCTCGTCATAGGTGTTGCCGGTCATGACCAGCTCGATGCTGTCGCCGCCGATGGCGATCATGCGGTCGCGCTTCTGGCGCGGGGTGGTCGTCGGCACGACGATCCGGCCGCGGATGCCGAGCGCGGCGCACGCGAACGCGACTCCCTGCCCGTGGTTGCCGGCGGAGGCGCAGACGACGCCGGCCTCGCGCTCGGCTTCGCTGAGCTGGCTGATCAGGTTGTAGGCGCCGCGCAGCTTGTAGGAGCGGACCGGCTGCAGGTCCTCGCGCTTGAGCAGGACGCGGGTACCGTAGCGGTCGCTCAGGCGCCGGCTCGGCTCGAGCGGGGTGCGGGCGACCAGTCCGCTGAGGCGGGCGGCGGCGGCGTCGATGTCGGCTGCGGTGACGGGGGCGGGCACCCCTTTAGTGTCCGACACGACCAAGGGGGCGTATGCCGCGGGTCCAGCCCGCGGATACGCCCTCTTGTCGAGTGGCTCAGGTGGCTCAGGCCTGGGGCTGCTGGCCCTGGCCGCCCTGCTGCTGCGCCTCGATGTCCTTGCGGACCTCGTCCATGTCGAGGCCCTTGACGCCCTCGATGACCTGCTCGAGCGCCTGCGCGGGGAGCGCACCGGGCTGGGCGAAGACGAGGATGCCCTCGCGGAAGGCCATCAGCGTGGGGATCGAGGTGATCTGGGCGGCGCCGGCGAGCGCCTGCTCGGCCTCGGTGTCGACCTTGCCGAAGACGACGTCGGCGTGCTGGTTGGAGGCCGCCTCGAAGACTGGGGCGAACTGGCGGCACGGGCCGCACCAGCTGGCCCAGAAGTCGACCAGGACGATGTCGTTGTCCTTGATGGTCTGCTCGAAGTCGTTGGCGGTCAGGTCGGTGGTGGCCATGGGTGCCTCTCTCGGGGCTCGGGGTCGTGGGTCCGCGGGGTCCAACACAACACGTCCGCGCACCATTCCAATATACCCTAGGGGGTATGTCGTGAGAGAGCGGCGCTCCCCCTGGCTCCGAGGTGTGGCTGGGCGGCGCCTCAGGCGTGGCAGCCGATCGGGTGCCCGACGAAGGCCTCCATCTCCGGCCAGACCGCCCCGACCGAGAGCCGGTGGTCGAGGGGGTTGCCGTCGAGCTCGGAGTAGGCGCGGTGGAGGTTGCCGACCAGGCGCTCGGCCTCCTGCCAGTCCGAGAACGGGTTGTCCTGATGGCGCTGGGCAGTCTGGAGCGGGGTGAGGCCCTCGGCGTGGCCCTCGCGCGCGATGCGGTCGACGAAGGCGACATAGTCCTCGAGCCGGTCGAGCAGCGCGCCGACCTCGGGGCCCCGCACCACCGGGCCGTGCCCGGGGACCAGTGCCTCGGCGCCGAGCGAGCGCAGGTGGGCCAGGGCCTTGGGGAAGCCGGCGAGGGAGCCCTCGAGGAGGAAGGGCTGCCCGCCCGCAAAGGTCACATCACCGGTGAAGACGACCTTGTCCTGCGGCAGCCAGACCACGACGTCGTTGGTGGTGTGCGCCGGGCCGACGGAGTGCAGCTGCACCTCGCGGTCGGGCAGGTGCCAGGTCAGCGTGCCGGTGAAGGTCAGCGCCGGCGGCCGCAGCTCCAGGGGGCCGTAGTCCGGCTGGGTGACGACCCGGGTCGCCTCGAAGCCGGCCGCGATGACCTCCTCGCGACACCGGTCGTGGCCGATGACCACCGCTGCCTCGGGCACGAGCGAGTTGCCATAGGTGTGGTCGGGGTGGTGGTGGGTGTTGACCAGGGCGACGGGGGCCTCGCCCGTGCGGGCGCCGACCTTGTCGAGGAAGTCCTGGGTGCGGCGGTGGGTCGAGCTCGTGTCGACCAGCAGTGGCCGGCCCCGCCCGTCGAGGACCGCGCCGGTGTTGTTGATCATCCACGAGCCGTCGGGCTGGATGAATGCGAACACCCCGTCGACGACCTGCTCCAGATAGGACTCGCCGTCCTGCCAACCCGTCATGCCTGCTCCTCCCGAGCCCCGTCGCTCGTCTCGTTGTCCTGATGGTTGCTGTCTGCGTCGCCCTCGGGCCCCTCGTGCATGAGCCCCTCGAGCGCGCCGTCGGGGAGGCCGGCCCTCAGCTCCTCGGTGAACTCACCGTCGACGAGGATGAAGGCCACCTTGCAGACGGCGTCGCTTCGGTTGGCCCATGCGTGGTCGGTGCCCCGCTGCACGCAGATGTCGCCGGCGCGCAGCGTGACCTCCGAGTCATCGAGCACCAGGACGATCTCACCCTCGAGCACGATGCCGTAGTCGACGGTCTCGGTGCGGTGCACCGGTGACTGGAGACCGCGCTCGTCCAGGTGCCCGGGCGGGAACTCGTTGACCCGGATCTTGGTGCCGTTGGGGCCCGGCGGCACCCGCAGCGTGCGCTCGGTGGGCTCGCTGGCCTCCACGGCGCCGATGCGGGAGGGCATCTCGTCGGTGTTCCAGACCTCATAGAAGCTCACGCCGCTGCCGGGCAGGTCCCGTCGCACCGGGGGCGGGCCGTCGGAGACCACGACCGAGACCCCGTCGGGGGTGTGGCCGGTGACGACGCGACGCGGCGGCTGTGGGCCCATCGGCTCCTCCTTGCGGTGATCTTCGCGGGCTGGAGATGCGGGGTATGCCGCGTGCGCGGCATACCTGCTCCAGCCAAGTCACCCGCAGATCACCGCCACGGACAAGGCATCTGGGCATCGCTGACGGCTATCGCTGTCATGCGCCTCAGTGATTTCCGAGGGGTTTTGGGCGCTGCTTCACTCAAATCCACGCCACGGCGGCGGAGCGGGCCACGGCCCGCGACTGGACCACTATGGGAGTGCCCTCATGACCTCAACCTTCTCGCGTGCGGCGGCCGTCGCGGCCAGCGGAGTCCTGGCGATCGGCCTGCTGGGTGCCTGTTCCAGCGACTCGGGATCCTCCTCCACCTCGTCGGCCTCGGCCGGTGCCTCGGGCGCCGCCAGCGGCGATGCGGCCAAGGCGCTCCAGACGGCCTACACCGGTGCGACGGGCACGCCGCCGACCGACGCCAGTGGCGCGCCGAAGCCGGGCGTGAACGTCTGGGTGATCTCCTGCGGCGAGCAGGTCCCCTCGTGTGCGACCCCCGTCAAGGGCATCGTCGAGGCAGCCAAGGCTGCCGGCTGGAACGCCAAGACCTGCGACGGTCAGCTCAACCCCGGCGGCTGGGGCAACTGCATCCGCCAGGGTGTCACCGCCAAGGTCGACGTGATCTTCCCCGTCGGCATCGACTGCGCGTCGGTCAAGGCGCCCTTCGAGGAGGCCAAGAAGGCCGGCGTCAAGACGATCGGCGCGGGTGGCGCGGACTGTGACGCGACAGGTGGCGAAAAGCTCTGGGAGAGCGAGCGACTCCAGCTCAAGGACACCTCGATCAAGGACTACTGGAAGCTCAACGGCAAGCTCCAGGCCGACTGGCTCATCGGCAAGACCGACGGCAAGGCCCAGGTCCTCCAGGTCAACTTCACCGACCCGCTGTGGGGCCCGTGGATCAAGGAGGGCTTCGAGGAGGAGCTCAAGACCTGCTCCGGCTGCAAGACCGTCGCGACCCTCGATATCTCCAACAACGACATGGCCTCCGGTCAGCTCGCCCAGAAGTTCTCCTCCGCGCTGCTGGCCAACCCCGGCGTCGACGCGGTGACCGTCCCCGTGGGCGGCTGGATGCAGGCCGGCCTGTCGCAGGCGATCCAGTCCTCGGGACGCGCTGCCAAGCTCCACGTCGCGTCCGGCTTCGGTGACGCCTCGACCTTCGACCTCATGCGCTCGGCGCAGTTCGACTTCGGCGCGCTCGGCTATGCGACGGAGTGGGGCTCCTATGGCTCCGTCGACACCGCTATCCGAATCCTCAACGGGCAGAAGGCTGTTGTGGAGGGTGATGGCTTCCAGATGGTCGACAAGACCACCAACATGCCGGCCTCGGGCGACTACACCGGTGATGTCGACTTCAAGTCGGCCTACACCAAGCTGTGGGGCAAGGCCTGAGCGGCCGAGTGACCTGACATGAGCACGCACAACTCCGACGACGCGGTCGTCCGCCTGCGCGGCCTGACCAAGGACTTCGGGGCCACGAGGGCGCTGGACGGTGCCGAGCTCGCGCTGCGGCGCGGCACCGTCCACGCCCTCCTGGGCGGCAACGGCTCCGGCAAGTCCACCGCCATCAAGGTGCTGGCCGGCGTCTATGAGGCGGACGGTGGTGTCATCCAGATCGGCCGCGCCGAGTGGTCGCCGGAGGTCTACTCCGCCGCGGCCGGGCGTGCCGCCGGTCTGCGCTTCGTGCACCAGGACCTCGGCCTCTTCGGGCCGCTGTCGATCGCGGAGAACTTCGCCCTCGACAGCGGCTATCCGCTCCACGGGGGGCGCGGAGTCCGTTGGGGCGCACTGCGATCCAGGGTCGCCGCCCTCCTGGACCGCTTCGAGATCGACGCCAGCCCGGACACCCCCGTCGCGGCGCTGCGGCCGGCCCAGCGGACGATGGTCGCCATCGCCCGGGCCCTCCAGGACGAGTCCGATGACCTCGTCCTTGTCCTCGACGAGCCCACCGCGACCCTGCCGGCGCACGAGTCGGAGGTGCTGCTCCAGGCCATCCGCCGCAGGGCGGACCTCGGCCAGACGATCATGATGGTCAGCCACCGCATGCAGGAGGTGCTCTCGGTCGCCCATGACTTCACCGTCTTCCGCGACGGGCGCACGGTCGCCCACCTCGTGGATGCGACGCCCACCGAGGACGAGCTCATCGGGCACATGACCGGGCGGGAGCTCTCGCGCACGATGGAGCACCAGAGCGCAGCCGAGACCGCCAGCCGGGTCCACAGCGACCAGGCACCCCTGCTCGAGGTGAGCGGGCTCGTCGGCGGGCCGCTGCGGGGCGTCACCCTCAGCGTCCGCGCGGGCGAGATCGTCGGTGTGACCGGGCTGATCGGCTCGGGCCGCACCTCGCTGCTCAAGACCGTCTTCGGTGACCACCGGCCGGCCGGGGGCAGCATCACCATCGAGGGCCGGGTCCAGTCCGGCCGTGAGGACATCGCCCAGCGCATGGCACAGGGCGTTGCCTATGTGGCCGAGGACCGCGTGGGCGAGTCGTCCTTCCTGGACCTCACCGTCCGAGAGAACCTCTCCGCCTCCGTGCTGCGCTCGTTCTGGGGAGTCCTGGGGATGGACCGCGCGGCGGAGCGCACCAGCGCCCGCGAGCTCATCCGCAGGCATGCCGTCAAGACCGCCTCCGACGAGAGCGTCTTCTCCCAGCTGTCGGGTGGCAACCAGCAGAAGGCGATCCTCGGACGCTGGCTGCGCCGGAGCCCCCGGGTGCTGCTGCTCGACGAGCCCACCCAGGGCGTCGACATCATGTCCCGCAAGGACATCTATGACACGGTCGGCGACAGTGCCGCCGCCGGGTGCGCGGTACTCGTGGCCTCCTCTGACTTCATGGAGCTGGTCTCCCTCTGTGACCGCGTGCTCGTGCTGCGTGACGGTCTCGTCGCGACCGAGCTGTGGGGCGCCCAGCTCACCCCGGACCACCTGACCGCCGCGACCCAGTCGTCGCTGCTGACCCCTGGAGCACCGTCATGACCAACGACCACGCAGTCCTTGAGAGTGCCGCCGACAGCGGCTCGGCGACCGGCCCGCAGGGTGGGGGAGGGAGGCGGGCGGCGCGTTCGCGTGGTCTGGACCCCAAGCAGCTGTTCGAGAAGAACGCACTCCTGCTGTTGCTCATCGCGGTAGGGGCCTTCTTTGCCGCGCTGCCGAAGTCCCGGGCGACCTTCCTGTCCTGGGAGAACATCTCGGTCCTGCTCGGCAACCAGGCGACGGTCGCACTGCTGGCCCTCGCGGTGATCCTGCCGCTCGTCTCCGACCGCATCGACTTCTCGCTCGGGGCGAATGCCGCGATGTCGACCGTCCTAGCGGCCGGGCTGATGTCGCGGCACCAGCTGCCGCTCTGGCTGGTCTGCCTCGTGTGCGTCGCTGTCAGCGGTCTCATCGGTCTGTTCAACGGCGTGATGGTCACCCGCTACCGGCTCAACCCCTTTGTCACCACGCTCGGTGTGGCCACCCTCCTCGGCGGCGTGATCCAGTGGTACACCAAGGGGCAGACAATCCTCCAGGGCATCTCGACCGGACTCATCTCGTTTGGGTCCGGATCCTTCCTCGGCATCCCCCGCGTCGTGTATGTGGTCGTCGTGGTGGCAGCGCTCCTCTGGTACTTGCTGGTCCACACGCCCTACGGCCGGTCGCTCTATGCGATCGGCGCCAATGGCCGCGCAGCCAAGCTCGTCGGCATCCGGGTGGACCGCTATGTGATGCTGTCGTTTGCCCTCGCCGGCGTGATCGCCGGGATCGTCGGGATCCTCCAGCTGGCCCGGACCGGCTCTGCGACAGCCGATTCCGGCAACACGCTGCTCTTCCCGGCGCTGGCCGCGGCATTCCTCGGCGCCACCGCCGTCCAGCCCGGCTTCTTCAATGTCATCGGCACCCTCATCGGTGTGCTCTTCGTGGCGGTCGCTGTCTCCGGTCTGACGCTTGCGGGTGCGCAGGCCTGGGTCTCGCCGGTGTTCAACGGCGCCGCGCTCCTCATCGCCGTCGGCCTGTCGACCTGGCTGGGCCGCCATCGCGGACGCGCCGACTGACGGAACCCACTGGCAGACAATAGATCCCGGGGCCGCGTGGGCGACCCCGGGATCTCTCTGTCCTAGCGGGAGCTCAGATGTCTTTGACGGCAGTGACCGGGCACCTCGCGTCGAGCAGGATCATCTGGGCCTGCTCGGCCAGCTTGTCCTGGACGGAGGCACACGCGGACTCGCCGGCAGACCTCTCCGCCGCCGCCGACGTCATCGAGTCGGCCTGTGACGCCGTTCTGTCCGACCCGGCCACCCGCACCCGCGACCTGGGTGGTTCCCTGTCGAGGCCTCAGGCTGCCGACGTGATCATCGCGCCGAATGGATGTCCCCCAGTCGAACTGACGCAGTGGGCGTCAGCCGGCCACGCACTCGTTGCGCTGCGCGCCCAGCCCGGTGATGGTGGCCTCCATGACATCGCCGGGCGCGAGGAAGACACCCCAGTGCTGGCCGTTGCCGGCCGGGGAGCCGGTCAGGACGAGGTCCCCGGGCCGCAGCCCGACCAGCTGGGAGCAGTATTCGATCAGCCGGGGGATGTCGAAGATCATGTCGCTCGCGGCCTCGTCCTGGCGGACCGTGCCGTTGTGGGTGAGCGTGATCGTCAGGGACTTGTAGTCGGGGACGAACTGCGCGGGCACGATGACCGGGCCGGTCGGCAGGAAGGTCGGGGAGTTCTTGCCGGCGAACCAGTCGGTCCCGATCTTCTTGATGTCGGGGCGGTAGATCCGGTCGCGGCTGGAGATGTCGTTGACGATCGTGTAGCCGGCGATGTGCGACATCGCGTCCTCGCGGGAGATATTGCGACCGGCCTTGCCGATGACGACGCCGAGCTCGAGCTCCCAGTCGTCGCGGGCCCCCTCTCGGGGCGGGAGGACGACATTGTCGAGGGCGCCCGTCTGGGCCGAGGGCAGGCCGATGAAGACATAGGGGGTGCCGTGGGCCGCCCGGCGGTCCATGAGCTCCTCGCCATAGGCGCGCTTCTCCTCGGGGGTGCGGCCCTGCTCGTCGTCGTCGATCTCGCTGACGATGATGTCGACGACGTGCTTCTTGTAGTTGGCGCCGGCCTGGAGGATCTGGTCGGTGCGCCAGGGCACCAGCGGGCGCAGGCCCTCGCCGTCGAGCCACTCTGCGCCCTCGTCGGTGGCCAGCTCGGCCAGCCGTGGCTGGACCGCAGCCCAGTCCGCCAGCAGGTCCTCGACGCTCAGACCGTCGGGGAGGCGGCGCACCCGACCTGCGACGGCGAGGCCGGCGAAGGGCTCACCGCCGCCGTCGGCGAAGGTGCCGAGGGAGTAGGGGATGGACGCGTCGGGGAGATAGCTGGTCACGCGCTCGACGCTAGAGCTGTGCGGGGAGAGGGGCCAATAGCCATCGGGAATGGCAGGCATCGACGCGACGCTGAGTGCGTCGGAGAGGATGGACCCGTGCACCCTGCCCGGAGCCGCCGGTGACGCTCACCCAGCGGTCGAAGACCAGCGAGCCCGCGACGACGCCCCGTCGCGGGCCGATGACGCCTGTCGAGACCGCCTCCGCAGGCGTGATGAGCGCCCTGGCCGTCGCGGCGACGGTGCTGGGTGTGGTCATGCCCGCGGGGGGCCCGATCGTGGCTGCCCTCGCCACGGTGCCGCTGGCGGTCATCGCCTATCAGCACCGATTCCGAGTCGTCCTGGCCACGGCGGCCGCGACGCTCGCGATGGGCTCGGTCATGGGTGGGGCCACATCGTGGATCACCGGGCTGTCGACCGTCAGCGTCGGGATCGCGGTCGGCTGGCTGCACCGGCGCGGGCTCGGGTGGCCGGCCGCCTGGCTCGCCGCGGTCCTGCTGGGCGCGCTCAACGCCGCGCAGACGATCGTCACGCTCCTGATCCTGTCGGAGTCGCGGATCCTCTCGCTCAAGGCGGCCCGGACGTCAGCGGAGGGACTGCTCCGGACGATGGAGCGCGTCCCCGGCTTCGCGCCAGCAGTCGCCATCTGGCGCCAGGCGCTCGACTGGCTCATCGACCACTGGTGGGTCTGGCTCGGCGGCGGTGCCGCGATCTCGCAGTTTGTGGGTGTGCTCATTGCGTATGCCGCGCTCGGCGCCGTCATCCGCCGCCTCCACCTTGGGCCCGTGGCCGACCCGCTGCTGGCGGCCCTCGCCTCCAGGGGCGCGAGCAGACCCGGGCCGCTGCCGGTGTCGCTGCGGGACATCACCTTCCGATACCCGGGCGCCACCGGCGACGCGCTCCAGGGCGTGGACCTCGACCTCGCTCCCGGTGAGTTCGTGGCGGTCGTCGGCCCGAACGGGTCCGGCAAGTCCACGCTGGCCACGATCCTCGCCGGCGCCGCCCCGACCAGCGGCCAGGTGGTCCGGCCGGGCGCCGCCGGGCTGGGGGAGGCCGGCGGCACGGCATACCTCGCGCAGCGGACCGAGCTCCAGATGCTCGGCGACACCGTCGAGGAGGACGTGCGCTGGGGCACCGACGCCGCAGACGAGGTCGACGTCGCCGGTCTGCTGGAGGCCGTCGGGCTCGCCGGACTCGAGGCGACACCGACCAAGGAGCTCTCCGGCGGGCAGCTCCAGCGGCTCGCGCTCGCCGGTGCCCTCGCCCGGCGCCCGGCCCTGCTCGTCTCCGACGAGTCGACCGCGATGATCGACCCCGCTGGCCGAGCCGGCTTTGTGGAGGTCATGAGGGGTCTGCCGGCGAGGCTTGGGACCACGGTCGTGCACATCACCCACGACGCAGCGGAGGCCGCGGGCGCCGAGCGGGTGGTGCGCATCGTCGACGGGCGGATCGCCTCCGACACGACCAGCACCGAGACGCCCGGACGCCCCCTGGTGACGGCCGCGCCGCGCGCGCAGGTGCTGCCGAGCAACCCGATCGCGCTGCATGTCGAGGGCGTGACCCACACCTATGCGCTGGGCACCCCGTGGCAGACCACGGCGCTGCATGACGTCGACCTCGACGTGCGGGTCGGCGAGGGCGTGCTCATCACCGGCCACAACGGCTCGGGCAAATCGACGCTCGCGCGGATCCTCGCCGGCCTGCTGATCCCCACCTATGGCAAGTGCGAGACGGGTGGCAAACCCGTTGCCGCACAGGTGGGCTCGGTCGCACTGGCCATGCAGTTCTCGCGTCTCCAGCTGCGCCGTCCCACAGTCGCACTCGACATCTTCGACGCCGCGGGCGTGCGCTGGCGCGGTCCGCTGGGCCCCGAGCAGGTCGACTATGTCGTCGCCGTCCTCGCCTCGGTCGGCCTCCCGCCCGAGCTCCTCCACCGGGGGATCGACGACCTCTCCGGCGGGCAGATGCGCCGGGTCGCGCTGGCCGGGCTGCTCGCCCGGCGGCCGCGGGTGCTCGTGCTCGACGAGCCCTTCGCCGGGCTCGACGCCGACAGCCGGGCGGGCCTGACCGAGGTCCTGCGGGGCGCGCTCGACAACGGTCTCGCGCTGGTCGTCATCAGCCACGACACCGAGGGGCTCGCCTCGCTCTGCGGACGCCATTTGACCCTCGACCAGGGGACGCTGCGATGACCACGGCATCTGCGCGCCCGCGCCCCAACCTCGCCTCCCGCCGAGGCGCCGGTATGCCGCGCGCGCTCCCCTGGGAGTCGCCCATCAGCCGCCTCTGGCCCGGCACCAAGCTGCTCTGCCTCACCGCACTGACGACGCTGCTCGTCACCCGGCCCCGGTGGCTGGTCATCGGCGTGGTCGCCGCGGTCTATCTCGTCGTGGCGGCGCTCGCCCGGGTGCCCCGCTCGGCTGTTCCGCGCGTGCCCCTGATCGTCCTGTCGATGTTCATCGGCGGCTTCATCGGCTCCGCGCTGGGCGGCGACATCATGGTCTATCTGCGCTTCACGGCGCTCGGCATCGTCGTGCTGCTCGGCACCGCCCTGCTGCTGTGGACCACGCGCCCGGCCCAGCTCGTCCCCGCCTTCGCCACCATGCTGCGGCCGCTGCGCCTGCTCCGGGTGCCCACCGACGAGTGGGCGGCCACGATGGCGCTGTGCCTGCGCGGCATACCCGTCCTCACCGATGAGGTGCGTGCCGTCGCGGATGCCAGTCGGCTGCGCGGGGGCTGGCAGCAGCGGCTGCGTGCCGCCCCGGAGCAGTCGGGCGGCTGGTCGCGCACCAAGGCCTCCTATGCCGAGGGCCTCGACATCCTCATCGCAGCCGTCTCCGCGTCGGCCCGTCGCGCGGCAGCGACCGGCCGGGCGATGACCCTGAGGGGTGGCGTGCCGGCCGTGCCGCGCGAGCGCGTACGGCTCGGGTGGGGCGATCTGCTGGCCTTTGCAGCGACCACGGCCGTCATCGTCGGCTGTCTCATCGCGCTGCGCTGAGTCGCGAGGAGCGCTGCGAGAGCGCAGTGCTCACGCGTCGAGGTCGTCCTCCAGCTGGACCGCGACGTCATAGAGGATCTCGCGCAGCCACAGCCCCGCCGGGTCGTTGATCCGCCGTGGGTGCCAGTGGGCCTCCTCGGTGATCAGGACCGGCTCGAGCGGTGTCTCGGCGATGACGAGGTCGAGGACGGGCAGGCACCGCCGGGCCAGCCGGGACGGCACGAAGCCGACCAGCTCGGTGCCCGCGACCGCGAACGGCACGGCGAGCAGCGAGGTCACCTGCACCAGGATGTGCCGGTCGCCGAGCCCGGCCTGCTCGGCCACCTGCTCCAGGGGCCGCCTGACCGGGGCGCCGGCGATGAACTCGGCCACGGCGTGGGGCAGGGCATGCAGATCCTGGAGCGACAGCCGGCCGTCCCTGAGGCGGGGATGCCCCTTGGCGACGATGCACACGAGGTGGTCGGTATAGAGGGGTGAGGACTGTCCCGGCAGGTCGAACCCGCGTGGACCGACGATGAGGTCGCGCCGGCCGAGCTGCCCCTCGAGGAGCTCCCACCGGCCGGGGAGCGTGTCATAGGCGATGGTCGCGTGCGGTGCGCGCGCCTCGATCGCCCGGGACAGCGGTTCGGCGAGGACCGTCATCGCATACTCCGACAGGGTCACGGCGAACTGCTTGCGCGAGCTGGCCGGGTCGAACTCGCGGTTGGTCCCGACGAGTGCCTCGGCCGACTCCACCGCGCGGGCGACCACCGGGCGCAGCCGCTGCGCCAGGGGGCTGAGCTCGAAGTCGCGCCCGGTGCGGATGAGCAGCTCGTCGTCGAAGTGGTTGCGCAGCCGGCCCAGAGCCCCGCTCATCGCCGGCTGGCTCATCATGAGCCGGTTGCCCGCGTGGGTCAGATTGCGCTCCTCGAGCAGCGCATGCAGCGCGAGCAGCAGGTTGGCATCGACCGACCGCACGCCTTCTCGCATCGCACCTTCTCCACGACCTCGGGGATGGGCAGAGAGTATGCCGCGTGGGACTGTGCCTCAGGCGTTTTGCGCCCGCCGGTGCGACGAGCGGGTCAGCCACAGGCCGACGGCGAGGGCGACACCCCAGACCAGGAAGAGAGGGTCCCACAGCAGCGCATGGCCGATCATGCCGTCGCGGTCATACCCGCCGTCGGGGCGGATCGCACCCGCCAGGACGAGGTTTGCGGCGAGCGTGTTGAGGCCACCCCAGGCAGTGAGGACGGCGGCACCCAGCCAGCACATCAGTCGAGAGAACCGCCCGCCAGGCCACCCCCGTCGGGCCAGCAGGACTGGGGCGAGGGCGAATCCGACCTTGACCATGCCGATCGGCGCGAGCACCCATCGCATGTCGGCGAACCGGTCGACCAGATCCGGGCCGAGGGTCGAGAGAAGCCAGTCACCGCCGGCCGCCCAGTACAGGCTGGCCAGGCCATGGAGGGTGCCCGCCAGAGCGGCCAGGAGGAGCGCAGCATGTGCTCCTGACCGGTGGGCAGCGGGGCTCGGATCGTCGGGCGCGGCGATGGGCATGGCACAAGGCTGGCCCATCACCCCGGCGGGCGACGGCGGGCTAGCCCCCCTTTGCCGGATGGTGCTGGCCCGGCACAGGCGAGGCGGGGCAGACTGGGCGTATGCCGCGGCGAGCCCGCGGCATACGCCCTCGTCGAACGGACTCGCATGGCCCTTGGCGGCACCGACCTCAACCTCCTCGTGGCGCTCAAGGCGCTGCTGGAGGAGGGCAACGTGACGCGCGCCGGCAAGCGGCTGGAGATGAGCCAGCCGGCGATGAGCGGTGCGCTCGCGCGACTGCGCCGCCAGTTCGACGACGAGTTGCTCGTGCGCAACGGTCGGGAGTACGAGCTGACCCCCTTTGCCGTCGAGCTGCTGCCGGAGGTGCAGGAGTCGTTGCGGCTGATCAGCCAAGCGCTCCAGGTCGACGAGGCCTTCGACCCGGCGACCAGCGACCGTGCCTTCCGGATCACGCTGAGCGACTACGCCCTCGCCGTCATCCACCGGCACCTCAACCGCCGCATCCGCGGGCGAGCCCCGCACGTGCGGCTGGAGGTCACGCACCTGGGGCCCGACGTGCGCGGCTCCGAGCGGGTGCTCATCGACCATGACGTGCTCGTCGGACCGCAGGGCTATGGCTTCCCGGGCACGTCGAAGCATCTCTTCCGGGACCGCATGGTGGGGCTGCTCGATGTCAACCACCCACTGGCACAGCACGATTCGCTCACGCTCGACGACCTGCGATCGGTGAGCTATGCCCAGTCGACCTTCGGGCGGGGCAATCTCACCCCCGTCGACCGGGCCTTCGGCGAGCATGACATCGAGCGCGACATCCACATCCAGGTCGAGGGCTGGCTCCCGCTGCCCTTCCTCATCGAGGGCACGCAGCTGCTCGCGGTCGTGCCATCGCGCCTCGCTCGGATGCACACCGACGTGGCAGCGCCCAAACTTGTCCAGCGGGAGCTGCCCTTCGAGCCGGTCAACCTCGTCGAGGCCTACTGGTACACGCCCGGACGAGAGGCGGACGCAGCCCACCGCTGGTTCTTTGACCGGCTCGACGAGGTCGCCCAGGACCTCGCCGAATAGGGGCAAGGCCCGTCAGGGCTCCCAGTGGTTGGCGTTGCGGGCGCCCGTGTCCCCAGCGAGATAGCCGACGAAGAGGCCGTCGGGGTCCCGGTCGGCGCGGATCTGCTGGAGGCGCGCCCAGTTGTCGTCGGCCATGAAGCGCACCTGGCGATGGGCGAGGTCGCCGTCGCCGAGATACTGCCCGACCGTGACCGGCTCGAGGTCGGCCATCACGTCCGTGAGCCAGCCCTGCGGACCCTCGTCGTCGGTGCCGTCCGGCCAGAGGACATAGCTCGCGAGATAGATCTCGGACTGCATCGAGAACGCCATGTCGGGCAGCTCCCGCAGTGGTGCCATCGAGAACCAGATCGTGAAGGACAGCTCGTTGGGCAGGGTCGTGTAGGCGCGGCGCATCGCGGGCACGACCTCCTCGGCGGTGCCGGACAGCCAGGCGTTGTCCACCCGCCACCGGTGCCCCTCCGGGTTGGCTCGCAGCTGGTCCTCGCGCAGCACCGCCAGCTCGACCTCCTCGGCCTCCTGCACCGCGAGCGCGCGATCGATGGCAGGACAGGTGAGGAAGGGCGCAAGGGCCGCACGGCCCTCGTCGAGCGAGTCGACCAGGGCGACCCCGGTGACCAGCAGGACCGGCGTGGCGCTCAGCATCGGCTCGGTCCGGGTCAGGGCCACGATCTCGACGGTGTCGGCGATGGAGGCGTGGGTGTTGTGCAGCCAGGTCATCACCTCGTCGAAGTCCTCGAGCCGGTAGGCGCTGACGTGGTGCACGAAGTGCCGTGGCCGCGGCATCGTCTGGAGGTGGAAGCGGGTCACCACGCCAAAGAAGCCGGGGCCCGCGCCGCGCGCCGCCCAGAAGAGGTCGGCGTTGGTCTGCGCGTCGGCCCGGACGAGCTCGCCGTCGGCCGTGACGATGTCCATCGCGACGATGCTCTCCGCGGCCCAGCCCCAGCCGCGGGCGTTCCAGCCCTGGCCGCCCTGGAGCAGGAAGCCACCGATGCCGACAGTCGGGCAGTGTCCGCCGTTGAAGAACCTGCCGCGCTCGGCCAGGAAGGGGTCGAGTGTCGCCCCGCCCTTGACCGCGGGGGAGGCGGAGACGATGCCGGTCGCCTCGTCGAAGTCGATCTCCTGGAGCGCGCCCAGGTCGAGGACGAGCGCCTCGTCGCGCACCGACCACTGCGCCCAGCTGTGGCCACCCGAGCGGACGGCCACCCGCCAGCCCTGCTCTCGGGCAAGCCGTATGCCGCGGACGACGTCCTGCTCGCTCCCGACCTTGAGCACGGCAGCCGGCTGCTGGGCGCTCAGCCGGCGGTTGAAGATCCGGTCGGTGCGGGCGTCCTCGAACCGTGGGTCATCAGCGAGGATCAGCTCGCCGTCAAAGGCCTCGACGTCAATCACCTTGGGAGAGCTGGTCACTGGGGCAGCTCCGGCTCGCGCGAGGTGGCCAGCAGGCGCCTGGCGTTGCCCGACCGGATCCGCTCCTTGGTGCCCTCGTCGAGCAGCGTGACATCGAGACGCTCGAGCGGGTCCTCCAGCCCCATGTCGAAGGGATAGTCGGTGCCGATGCACACCTGGCCCGCGCCCACGGCATTCACGAGCATCTCGGCCGCCTGAGGGGTATAGACGAGCGCGTCGAACCAAATGCGCTGGAGATAGGCGCTGGGGGCGTCCCGGCACGTGCGCGCGTCCTCGCGGGCACCCCAGGCATGGTCGGACCGGCCGATATAGGTGGGGAGGTAGCCACCGCCGTGGGCTGCCAGCAGTTTGAGGCGTGGGAAGCGGTCGAGCACGCCGGTGAAGATGATGTTGGACAGCGCCACGGTCGTCTCGACCGGCTGGCCCACGGTGTTGCCCAGGTAGGAACGGGCGAGACGAGAGCCCAGGGAGCAGCCCCACGGGTGGATGAAGACGACCGCCTGGAGCTCCTCGGCCACCGCCCACACCTCATCGAGGGAGGGATCGGACAGCTCCTTGCCGTCGACATTTGTGGAGACACTGATGCCCCGCAGCCCGAGCTCCTCCACCGCCCGGCGCAGTTGCGCCGCAGCGAGATCGGGATGCTGGAGCGAGGCGGTGCCGAGGCCGACCAGCCGGTCGGGGTATGCCGCGCAGTGCGCCGCGACGCCCTCGTTGGTCACGTCGGCGAGCCGCTGGGCGAGCTCCCGGTCGGCCCAGTAGTGGTGCATCGGCATGGGCCCGACCACCTGGATGTCGATGCCCATCGCGTCCATGTCGGCGATCCGCCGGTCGACCGAGGTCATCTGCTCCCCGAGCCGCTCCAGCTGGGCCCGGTTGAGCGCCAGGCTCTCGGGGGAGTGGGCCTCCTGCTCGAGCCGCAGCTCCTCGGCGAAGCCCTCGTGGCCGGCGCAGAGCGCGTTGGCGGCCGGGACGGCGAGGTGGGCGTGGGTGTCGACGGACAGGCCGCGGCCGTTCATGCGGGGGCCTGGAGCGCGCCGAGCGTCTGGCCCATGACCCGGCCGGGGTCGGCGCCAGGCGTCTCCGGGTGGATCTCCCACTCGGCCAGCAGGAGCGAGTTGTCCAGGACCATCTTGACCCGGGGGAAGCGCCTGGCCATGAACGCCGGCAGGACCTCCTCGACCGACTCGCCCTCGGCGAGCATCTCGGCGAGCACCACCGCGTCCTCGGCGCACATCGCCGCGCCCTGGGCGATCAGCGGCGGGCAGGCGTGGGCGGCATCGCCGATGATGATCGAGCGGCCCCGGAACCACGGGTCCTCGACGCAGATCGACTCGATCCACTGATAGTTGACGATCGCGTCGTCGGCGAGGGAGTCGCGGATCTTGCCCCAGGTCCCCCCGTAGCCCGCGCCGTGCTCCTTGAGGATCCTGCCGTTGGGCTTCTCGCCGACAAAGGAGCGGTCGAGGTTCTCCTCGAGCAGGAATGCGTAGCACTTGTCGTCGGAGATGGGCGTGTAGCCGGCCTTGTACTTCGGCCCGCCGTAGTAGAGCTCGGAGCAGTCCATCTCGGCGGGGCGGTCGGCGACGACGCGCCAGATGCCCATCCCGACCGGGGCGGGCTCGGCATCGATGCCGATGAGGGCCCGGGTCCGGCTGCGGATGCCGTCGGCCGCCACGAGGAGGTCCACGGTCTCCTCGGTCCCGTCCGACAGCGTCGCGACCACGTGGTCGCCGCGGTCGTCGATGGCCGTCACACTCGTACCCAGTCGCACGTCGACCCCGGCCTCGCGCACCCTGGCGGTGAGGATGTCTGCGAGGTCGGAGCGCAGCGCGCCCATGGTCGGGGGCACGTCCGGGCCGCCCATCGGCGGGGTGGGGATCTCCGCGATGACGGAGCCGTCCTTGGCGCTGCGCATCCGCAGGTTGGCGAACGGCACGCCCTTCTCGGCGAGCTCGTCATAGACGCCGACCTGCTTGAAGGCCTTGAGCGCGTTGCCCTGGATCGTGATGCCGTGCCCGATCCCGGTCCACTCCTTGCGGATCTCGACGAGGACGGTCTCGATCCCCTTCTGGGCCAGCGCGAGGGCCAGCACGCTGCCGGTCAGGCCACCTCCGACCACGAGCACACGAGAGACAGCGGACATCGTCGTTCCTTTCGAGCGGGTGCATCGGCCGCGACCGTCTGGCCAGGGCTGGCTTGTGCGGTGACCGTAATGACGCGGCCGAGTGCTGCGGAACACGCTGATCGCGATGCCAGCCATTCGGCGCAACGATTTCCGCCGCACCCCCCGCGCTCCTAGCGTCGATGCACAACCTCGGACCTGACGAAGGAGCACCCATGGCCTATGTGGTCACCGCGAACTGGACGGCACAGCCGGGCTCGGAGGACGTCGTCCTCGACGCGATCAGGCAGCTGACGCCGCTTTCCAGGCAGGAGCCGGGCAACCGCTTCTACCAGGCCTACCAGGACCCGGAGGAGCCCGGCGTCTTCCGCCTCTTCGAGATCTATGACGACGAGGACGCCTACCGCGCCCACGGCGAGTCGGCGCACTTCCAGGAGTTCGCCGTCGGCCAGGCGATCCCCGTCCTCGACAAGCGCGAGCGCGCCTTCTACACCACGATCGACTGAGGATCCCCGCCCATGCGCCTGGCCGCCTTCAGCCGTCCCGATGGGGACGAGCGACGCGTCGCCCTCGTCGTCGGGGAGGGGACGGACCTGCGTCTGCACCCCTTCCCCGAGGGCGTCGAGCTCGTCGCGCTGCTCGCACTCGACCCCGCCGAGCGGGCGCAGGCGGCCGAGGAGGCCCGGTCTGGGGGCGGCCTGGGACTGGACGAGGTGCGGCTGCTGCCGCCCGTCTACCCGGTCGCGATGCGCGACTTCCTCACCTTCCACGCACATGTCGAGGGCATGGAGCGGGGCAACGTGCCGGCGGCCTGGTATGACGCGCCCGTCTTCCTCTTCATGGCCCCGCACGCCGTCGTGGGTGCCTTCGACGACGTGGCCTACCCGCCCGAGACCGAGCGGCTCGACTTCGAGCTCGAGCTGGCCGTCGTCATCTGCCGGGACGTCCGCAACGAGACCCCCGAGCAGGCCGCCTCGGCGATCGGTGGCTACTGCGCGATGAACGACTGGTCGGCACGGGATGTCCAGGGCAAGGAGATGTCGCTGCGCCTCGGCCCGAGCAAGGGCAAGGACTTCGCGACGACCATCGGCCCCTGGGTGGTCACCGCCGACGAGATGGAGCAGTACCGCTCGTCCGATGGGCGGCTCGACGTCGCAATGTCGGTGTCCGTCAACGGCACCCAGCTCGGCGCAGACCGGTCCGGCAACATGGCATGGAGTTTTGAGGAGCTGGTCTCCCACGCCTCCCGCGCCTCCTGGGTCAAGGCCGGCGAGGTGCTCGCCTCCGGGACGTGCTCGCAGGGCTCCCTCGCCGAGTCGTGGGGCCGCACCGGCCGGCTTGAGCCGGCGCCGCTCCAGGTGGGCGACACCGTGGAGGTCACGATCGAGGGCGTCGGGTCGGTCCGCAACCGGGTCGTCGCCTCGACCGAGACGGTGCCGCCTGCCCCGCGCGCCCGAGTCCAGCCGAGGGGGGCCTGATGTCGGGAGCGATCGTCACCGTCGACCCCGCGAGCGGCGAGGAGCTCGCCCGCTACGAGGCCTTCACCCCCGACCAGGTGTCCGAGGCGCTCGAGGCCGCACACGCGGCATACCTCCAGTGGTCCGGGACCACCCACGAGGAGCGCGCCGCGCTGCTGCGTCAGGTCGGCCGGCTGCTGACCGAGCGACGCGAGGAGTATGCCGCCCTCATCACCTCGGAGATGGGCAAGCCGCTGCCCGAGGCGCTGGGTGAGATCGACAAGTGCGCACTCAACTGCGAGATCGTCGCGGAGCGTGCACACGAGTGGCTCGCCGACCATGAGGCCGCGAGCAGCGCTGTGCGGTCATGGATCTCGTATGTGCCGCTCGGTGTGGTCTTTGCCGTCATGCCGTGGAACTTCCCCTTCTGGCAGGTCCTGCGCTTCGCCTGCGCGGCCATCGCCGCGGGCGACGCCGCGGTGCTGAAGCACTCGCCCAATGTCACCGGATGCGCCCTGGCCGTCGAGCGGCTCTTCGTCGATGCGGGGGCGCCCGAGGGGCTGTTCGGCACCGTCCTCATTGCCGAGGACGAGGTGCCCGAGCGGGTCCCCGCGATCATCGCCGACCGGCGGGTCGCCGCGGTGACCCTGACGGGCAGCGAGCGCGCAGGTGCCGCCGTCGGCTCCGCCGCCGGTGCGGCTCTCAAGAAGAGCGTGCTGGAGCTCGGCGGATCCGACCCCTTCGTCGTCCTCGAGGGCGCCGACATCGATGCGGCCGCAGATGCGGCAGTCCGCTCGCGCTTCGGCAACAGCGGCCAGTCCTGTATCGCCGCAAAGCGATTCATCGTCGTGCAGCCGGTGGCCGACGAGTTCGCGGCCAAGGTCCGCGAGCGGGTCGCCGCCCTGGTCGTCGGCGACCCGACCGAGCCAGAGACGGCCGTCGGCCCGATGGCCCGCGCCGACCTCCTAGACGGCCTGCACCGCCAGGTGGAGGCCGCGGTCGCCGAGGGTGCCACTCTCGTCACGGGGGGACGCCCGCTCGACCGCCCCGGCGCCTACTACGCACCCACCCTGCTCGACGACGTCCGGCCCGGCACCACGACCTTCCGCGAGGAGGTCTTCGGGCCGGTCGCCTCCATCGTGCGCGCCCGCGACGAGGACGATGCGGTCGCGCTCGCCAACGACACCGACTACGGCCTCGGCGCTGCGGTGTGGGGACCCCCTGACCGCGCGCTTGCGGTCGGCGGTCGGATCAGGTCGGGTGCGCTCTTTGTCAATGCGGTCACCGCGTCCGACCCTCGGCTGCCGTTCGGCGGCATCGGTCGCAGCGGCTATGGACGCGAGCTGGCCGCCGAAGGCGTCCGCGAGTTCACCAACGTGCGCACCGTCTATGTCGGCGATGCGGGCTCGGCACTCCCGGTGGTGACCGAATGACTGCTGCCACAGGCATTTTCGATCACGTCGGCCTCAATGTCGCCGACCTCCCCACGATGACGCAGTGGTATGCCGCGGTGCTGGGCATGAGCGTCGAGTTCGAGTTCGAGCTCCCCGAGGTGGAGTTCGCCGGGGTGATGCTGCGGAGCGAGCGCGGCTATCGGATCGAGCTGCTGACGCGGGCCGGCAGCGTCGCCGGCATGCAGCCGTCCAGCCCGGTCGACGCGGCTCTCACGCGCGGCTTCGGCCACCTGTGCCTCGATGTGCCAGAGGTCGACCCCGCCTACGCCGCCCTCATCGCGGCCGGCGCCACCGACCGGATGGACCCGCGGCCCTCACCCGAGCCGGGCGTCCGGATGGCCTATGTCGCCGACCCCGAGGGCAACCTCATCGAGCTCATCGACCGCAGCGCGGCATTCGGCAGGAGGGCACAGACGTGACGGGACGTCTCGAGGGCAAGATCGCCCTCATCACCGGAGTGGGCGGCGGCATGGGCGTCACCGCCGCACGGATGTTTGCCGCCGAGGGGGCCCGGGTCGTGGGCTGCGACCTCCACGCCGAGGGAGCTCAGGCGACGGCCGAGGCGGTGCGCCGCGAGGGCGGCGACATCACCGTGATGGGAGGCGTTGACCTCGGTGACCCTGCGGCGTGCGCGGCCTGGGTCGACGGGGCGGTCGCCGTTCACGGCGGCATCGACGTGCTCTACAACAACGCCAGCACCCAGCGCTTCGGGTCGATCGAGGAGATGTCGACCGACGACTGGGACTTCACCATGCGCAACGAGCTCAGCCTCGTCTTCTACACGGTCAAGGCGGCCTGGCCCCACCTCAAGAGGCGCGGTGGCTCGATCATCAACGTCGGGTCGATCGCGGCACTCCGGGGAGTGGAGTTCATGCCCCAGAACGCCCACGCCGCCGCCAAGGCCGGGGTCATCGCCCTGACCAACCAGATCGTCGTCGAGGGAGCCCCACACGGCATCCGCGCCAACGTGATCAGCCCCGGCATGACCGAGACCCCCAACACCGGCCCCATGCTCGCCGACCCGCCCGAACGCTTCCGCTCCGTCGTCCTCGACCGCATCCCTGCCGGCCGGCACGGCCAGCCCGAGGACGTGGTCGCGGCGGCGGTCTATCTCGCCTCCGACGAGTCCAGCTGGGTCAACGGCGCCAACATCGTCATCGACGGCGGCAGCTCAGTCCTCGGGTGACCCACCCGCCATCCACCCACACGCGGCATACCGCAGCAGCACAAGGAGATCCACGATGAGCGACCACCTCAACCCGCACGGCATCACCCATCTGCGCCACGTCGACCTGGCGGTGCCGGACTATGACGCGCAGCTCGAGTTCTACACCCGCACCTGGGGGCTGAGCGAGGTCGGCAGCGACGGCAAGCTGGCCTATCTCGCGGCCGAGGGCAGCCCGGAGCAGTACATCATCCGGCTGCGGCAGGACAACGACAAGCGACTCGACCTGATCTCGTTCGGCGCCGAGAGCGCGGCGGCCGTCGACGCTCTCGCGCAGAACCTCGGCTCCCAGGGCGTGCAGCTCGTCAGTGAGCCGGGCCAGCTCCAGACCGCCGGCGGCGGCTACGGCTTCCGCTTCTTCGACGTCGACGGGCGCACGGTCGAGATCTCCTCCGACGTCGCGCTGCGCGAGCACCGCAAGATCGAGGAGGGCGAGGCGATCCCGGTGCGCATCTCCCACGGCGTGATCAACAGCAACGACCCCGCCCGCACCCGCGACTTCTATGCAAACGTGCTGGGCTTCAAGCTCTCCGACACCCTCTGGGGCGAGCACATGGGCGACATGATGTATTTCATGCGGTGCAACGACTGGCACCACTCGCTGGCCATCGCGCGCGGCCCGCACACCTCACTCCACCACGTGTCCTTCGAGATGCGCGGCCTCGACGAGTACATGCGCGGCACGGGCCGGGTCATGCGAGCCGGTATCAAGAAGGTATGGGGCCCCGGCCGGCACAAGGCGGGCAACAACACCTTCTCCTACTTCATCGACCCCAGCGGCAACACGATGGAGTACACCACTGAGCTCGAGCGCCTCGACGAGGACCAGTGGCACCCCGGCATCCACGACATCGGCGACCCGATGACCCAGGACCAGTGGGGCACAGCCGATCCCATGAGCGAGCTCATCGCCAAGGAGAGCTTCAACGACGTCGACAAGGGCGTCTTCGTGGCACCGCCGGTCTGATGGGCAGGGTCCGCGGCAAGGTCGTCGTCCTCACCGGCGCGGCACGTGGCCAGGGGGCGGCCGAGGCCGAGCTCCTGGCCCGTGAGGGTGCGACGGTGGTGGCGCTCGACGTGCTCGACGAGGAGGGCGCGCGGCTCGCCGACCGCCTTGTGTCGGAGGGCCTCGACGTCGTCTATCGCCGCCTCGATGTCACCGACGAGGCAGCGTGGGGCGACCTCGCGGCATACCTCGAGGACGGACCGGGCCGGGTCGACGCACTGGTCAACAACGCCGGCATCGCGGCGCGGGACCGCCTCCCGCACATCGACCGAGAGGTCTGGGACCGGGCCATGGCCATCAACGTCACCGGCCCCATGCTGGGCATGCAGGCGCTCGTGCCGCTGATGCCCGAGGGGTCCTCGATCGTCAACATCTGCTCGGTGGCCGCGGTGTCGGGCCACGCCGCTGCCCCCTACACCACGAGCAAGTGGGCGCTGCGCGGACTGAGCCGGTCGGCCGCCCTCGAGCTGGGGGAGCGCGGCATCCGGGTCAACGCCGTCATGCCCGGGCTGGTGGACACGCCGCTGATGGCCGGCGCCTCGCCGGCCTTCACCGAGGCGGCCCTGGCCGAGACACCGCTCGGGCGCTTCGCCGTGCCTGAGGACATCGCGCCGCTCATCGTCTATCTCGTCTCGGACGAGTCATCCTTCATGTCGGGCGCCGAGCTCGTGATCGACGGCGGCCTGACCTCCCATGCCTCGCACAAGCGCATCGCGGACGCCACCCGACCCAAAGCCAAGGAGACCCAGTGAAGCTCGCGACCTTCCGGCACGAGGAGACCACCCGCGCGGGTGTCGTCGACACGGACGCGTCCCTCGTCCACCCCCTGCCCGAGGACGTCACGGTCGATGCTCTCGTGGCGGGTGGCCTGGCCGCTGCGCTGGAGGCCGGGCGGGGGGCGCTGGCCGCGCCCGGTATCCCGCTGACCGACGTCACTCTGCTCCCGCCGCTGCGGCCGGCGAGCATACGCGACTTCGTCGCGTTCAGCGAGCACGTCCTCGGGGTGCGGCGCTCGATCGACGACGCGGAGGGCCTGCCCGAGGTCTGGCGGGACGCACCCACCTTCTACTTCACCAACCCCCACGCCATCGTCGGGCCGGATGCCGACGTCCGTCGGCCGGGTGCCTGCCGCGCCCTCGACTTCGAGCTCGAGGTCGCCGCCGTCGTTGCGGCAGAAGGCTCCTCGCTGACCGAGGCCGAGGCGCAGGAGGCGATCTTCGGCTACCTGATCTTCAACGACTTCTCCGCGCGGGACATCCAGTCGCGGGAGATGAAGAACGGACTCGGTCCCGCCAAGGGCAAGGACTTCTGCACAGCCATCGGCCCGTGGCTGACCACCGCGGACGAGGTCGCCGACCGGCTCGACGAGGAGGGCTTCCTCGACCTGTGGTGCACGGTCGCCGTCAACGGCGAGACCATCGGCGAGGACGTGTTGTCCAACATGGGCTGGACCTTTGCCTCGATGGTCGCCTATGCCTCGCGCGACTCCATCGTGCGTGCCGGGGACGTGCTCGCGTCCGGCACGACGGGCAACGGCGGCTGCCTCGCCGAGCTGTGGGGCGTCCGGGGCGAGCAGTCACCCCCACCGCTCGAGCCCGGTGACGTGGTGACCCTGAGCGTCGAGCGCCTGGGCACCCTCAGCAACACCGTGGTCGACGGCGAGCCCGCCCCGCCGCTGACGCCAGTGCGGCTGCGCGACCCCGAGGCCGGGCGCGCGGCATACCGGCACAGGCACGGCAGGGACCCGCACAGCGGGTCGTGACAGGATCGACAGACCAGCCCCGAGGCACCGAACCAGACCCCAGGAGTGCGATGCAGACCGCGACCGGCACGATGCCCACCGACCGCCCCGAGCGCTATGCCAAGCAGCTGGCCAGCCACTGGGCGGCCAAGACCGAGGTCGCCGAGGCGGACGGCGCGACCGTGCTGACCTTCCCCAACGGCAACGTCCTGACCATGCGGCCCGCCGAGGGCGCCCTGGGCGTCGAGGTGGCCGTGCCCGACGACGCCGACCTGCCGCGCTTCCAGGACGTCGTGGCGCGTCATCTCGAGCGCTTCGGGCAGCGTGACGAGCTCACCGTGGGCTGGGACTGACGCCGGCGCGGCATACCGTCCAAAAGGGTGAACGCGCAGGTCAGATCCCCCCGCAGGGGCCCTGCGCTGCCTAAAGTGGACGAGAAGGGCAGTCACCTGGCCGCCCCCTGTCACAAGCGGAGGTCCCTCATGATCACCCTCGGAGTCATCCTGCTCATCCTCGGCCTCCTCGTGAAGAGCATGGCCATCCTCAAGACGATCGGCATCATCCTGATCGTCATCGGCCTGATCCTCAACCTCGTGCCGATCGGCGGCACCCGCCGCAGGTACTACTGACGGCCTTCAGCCCCACCAGCTGACGACGACGCACCCGGCGCACCCTCGCCGGGTGCGTTATTCGTGGCCAGCGGGGGTGCGGGCCTACCCTTTACAGGTGAACTGGGACGACTACGACGCTGCGCTCTTCGACCTCGACGGAGTGCTGACCCCCACCGCCGAGGTCCATATGCGCGCATGGGCCGAGATGTTCAACGGCTACCTGCGCGACAAGGGCATCCAGCAGCCCTACACCGACCAGGACTACTTCGACTTCGTCGACGGCAAGCCGCGCTATGACGGCGTGCGCTCCTTCCTCGCCTCCCGCGGCATCGAGCTGCCCGAGGGCACCCCCGAGGACGGCCCCGACACCGAGACGGTCGCCGGTCTCGGCAACCGCAAGAACGACGCCTTCAACGAGGTGCTCGCCAGGGACGGCGTCGCGGCATACCCCGGCTCGGTCCGCCTCCTCGACCACCTCGCCGAGCGCGGCACCCGAGTCGCGGTGGTCTCCTCGTCGCGCAACGCGCCTGCCGTCCTCGAGGCAGCCGGTCTCGGCGACCGCTTCACCGTCGTGGTGAGCGGGGCGGTCGCCGCCGAGCGGGGCCTCCCCGGCAAGCCGGCCCCCGACACCTTCGCGTATGCCGCGCAGCAGCTCGGCGTGCCCATCGAGCGTGCCGTGGTGCTCGAGGACGCGGTCTCCGGTGTCCAGGCCGGCCGGGCCGGTGCCTTCGGTCTCGTGGTCGGTGTCGACCGGGGGGCGGGGGTGGACGCCCTCACCGCTGCCGGCGCCGACATCGTCGTGGCCGACCTCGCGGAGCTGATCCGATGAACACCCTTGACCCGCAGAGCGATCCGGTCGACCGCACCCGCTTCCCGGCCGAGCCCTGGCGCCTGGTCGAGGCCGACTACCGCGTCGAGGACCTCGGCACCGCCGAGACGCTCTTTGCCCTCGGCAACGGCTATCTCGGCATGCGCGGCAACCCCGAGGAGGGGCGCGACGCCCACACCCACGGCACCTTCATCAACGGCTTCCACGAGACCTGGGGCATCAAGCACGCCGAGGAGGCCTACGGCTTCGCCAAGACCGGCCAGACGATCGTCAACGCCCCCGACAGCAAGCTGATCAAGCTCTATGTCGACGACGAGCCGCTGCTGATGTCGACGGCCGACCTCCAGGAGTACGAGCGCTCGGTCGACTTCCGCGACGGCCAGCTGCGCCGCAAGCTCATCTGGCGCACGCCGTCGGGCAAGCGGGTCTGCGTGACCACGAGCCGGATGATCTCGTTCACCGAGCGCCACCTCGCCCTGATGACCTATGACGTCGAGATGCTCGAGGGCGACGCCCCGATCGTCATCTCCAGCCAGATCCTCAACCGGCAGGACGGCATCGACGAGTACCACCAGACCAGCGAGGCGATGGGCGAGGGCTTCGACCCCCGCAAGGCCGCCAAGTTCGCCGGCCGGGTGCTCGAGCCGCAGGGCCACTGGTACAGCGAGCGAGGCCGCATCATCATGGGCTACCGCTGCGCCAAGTCGGGGATGACCCTCGCGGTCGGGGCCGACCACACCATCGAGACCGACAACCAGGTCGAGGAGCTCATCAGCACCGAGGACGACCTGGCCAAGAAGGTCTACCGGATCCACGCCAAGAAGGGCCAGCCCGTCCGCATCACCAAGTCGGTGGCCTACCACTCCTCGCGTGGCGTGCCCGCGCGTGAGCTGTTCGACCGGTGCCGGCGCACGCTCGACCGGGTGCGCGAGTCGAGCATCGAGGCCTTCCAGGACGACCAGCGCGAGTGGCTCGAGACCTTCTGGCGCAACGCCGACATCGAGATCCCCGACAACGTCGAGGTCCAGCAGGCGGTGCGGTGGAACCTCTTCCAGCTCGCGCAGGCCTCCGCCCGCAGCGACCAGATGGGTGTCTCGGCCAAGGGCGTCACCGGCTCCGGCTACGAGGGCCACTACTTCTGGGACACCGAGGTCTATGTCCTGCCCTTCCTCGCCTACACGATGCCATCGGTCGCGCGTAACCTCCTTCGCTTCCGCGCCAACATCCTGCCCAAGGCGCGCGAGCGGGCCCGCGAGATGGCCCAGCGCGGCGCGCTCTTCCCGTGGCGCACCATCAACGGCGACGAGGCCTCGGCCTACTACGCCGCCGGCACCGCGCAGTACCACATCGACGCCGACATCGCCTTCGCCGTGATGAAGTACGTCCGGGCCACCGGCGACGAGGACTTCCTGCGCCGTGACGGTGTGGAGATCCTCGTCGAGACCGCGCGCATGTGGGCCGACCTCGGCTTCTGGCGCTTCAACGGCGAGAGCTCCTTCCACATCCACGGGGTCACCGGGCCGGACGAGTACACCACGGTCGTCAACAACAACCTCTTCACCAATGTGATGGCCCGCCACAACCTCGAGGGCGCGGTGGAGGCCGTGCGTCACCTGGAGGAGAGCGCGCCCGACGAGTTCGCCCGCATCGCAAGGCGTCTCGAGCTCGAGCCGGCCGAGGTCGACGAGTGGGCGGCGTGTGCCGAGCACATGTTCGTCCCCTATGACGAGACGCTCGGCGTGCACCCCCAGGACGAGCACTTCCTCGAGCGCGAGCTGTGGGACCTCGCCTCGACGCCCCCCGACAAGCGGCCGCTGCTGCTGCACTACCACCCGCTGGTGATCTATCGCTTCCAGGTGCTCAAGCAGGCCGATGTCGTCCTCGCCCTCTTCCTCCAGGGTGACCGCTTCACCGCTGAGGAGAAGAAGGCCGACTTCGACTACTACGACCCGATCACCACTGGCGACTCCACGCTCTCGGCGGTCGTCCAGTCGATCATCGCCTCGGAGGTCGGCTACTCCGAGATGGCGCTGCGCTACTTCCTCTCGGGCCTGTTCGTCGACCTGGCCGACATGCACAGCAACACGAGCGACGGCGCGCACATCGCCTCGACCGGCGGTGTCTGGAGCGCGCTCGTCTTCGGCTTCGGCGGCATGCGCGACTACCAGGGCCAGATCACCTTCGACCCACGGCTGCCAGCCGAGTGGCCGTCGTTGACCTTCCCGATCACCTTGTGCGGCAACCGGATCCGGGTGCGCATCGAGCAGGACGCGATCACCTTCCGCTCGGAGGGCAAGTCCGCGGTGAGCGTCGGCGTGCGCGGGGAGCGGTATGCCGTGGAGCCCGGCCAGGAGGTCCGTGTCGCCCTCGACGGGCAGGGTCCGCGACTGCCCAGCCTCGAGGGCACGATCCCGGTGATCGGCGGCAAGCGGGCCGACGGCACGATCATCACCGCCGGTGTCCCCGACCCCCTGATCGCCGCAGAGGAGCAGCTGCTGCCGGGCAGCCCCGACCACCCCCGCGAGGCCTAGCCGCCCGCGGCATACCCACTCCTTGGCAGACTGGGCCCGTGGAGATCATCGAGACCATGCTGCCCGGAGTGGGTATGCGCTATGACCTGCAGACCGCGGCGGGGCGGCCGATCTGTGTGGTCGTGCGCCGCGACGGCAAGGTCGACTTCGGGACCTACGACCTGCGCGACCCCGACCAGCTGGCCGAGACCTACCGCCTCGAGGCCGAGGAGGTCGCCGCTCTCGCCGACATCCTGGGCGCGCCCCGGATGAGCGAGCGCTTCGCCGACCTCTCGCGTGAGGTGCCCGGCCTCGAGTCCGGGCGCCTGACGATCGGCCGCGGCTCGCGCTATGACGGCCGGACGCTGGGTGACACCCACGCCCGCACGCGCACCGGTGCGTCTGTCGTGGCCATCGTGCGCGGCGAGGACGTCGTGACCTCGCCCACCCCGGAGGACGGGCTTCGGGCCGGGGACGTCGTGGTCGCCATCGGCTCGGCCGAGTCGCTGAGGGCGCTCGACGCACTGCTCAATCGCCTGCCCGACTAGAGCGGCGGCCCGTGGACCATCTCGCAATCCTCTTCGTCGAGCTCGGAGCGGTCTTCACCGCCCTGTCCGCGCTCGGGGCCGTCGCGCGCCGCGCCGGCCTGTCGCCGATCCCGCTCTTCCTCATCGCCGGGCTCGCCTTCGGCGACGGGGGACTGGTGCACCTCGGCGAGAGCGAGAGCTTTGTGGAGGTCGGCGCCGAGATCGGCGTCATCCTGCTGCTGCTCACCCTCGGCCTGGAGTTCTCGGCGACCGAGCTCATGTCGAGCCTGCGCCTGCACCGCTCCTCGGGCATCGTCGACCTCCTGCTCAACGCGCCGCCGGGCTTCATCGCCGGCCTGCTGCTCGGCCTGCCATGGCAGGGTGCGCTCGCCATGGCAGGGGTCACATGGATCTCCTCCTCGGGCATCGTCGCCCGTGTCCTCAGCGACCTCGGCCGCCTCGGCAACCGCGAGACGCCAGGCGTGCTCTCGGTGCTGGTGCTGGAGGACATCGCCATGGCGCTCTATCTCCCCGTCCTGGTCGTCGTCCTCTCCGGAGGCGGGCCGCTCCGGGCGCTGGCCGGTGTCGCGATGGCCCTCTCGGCAGTGCTGCTGGTGCTCCTGGCCGCCCACCGAGCCGGCCACCGCGTCGGCCGGATGCTCACCCACGAGGACGACGAGCAGGTCATGCTCCGGGTCCTCGGTCTCACCCTCCTCGTCGCCGGGCTCGCCCAGGGCGTCGGGGCCTCGGCCGCGGTCGGCGCCTTCCTCGTCGGCATCGCGATCCCGCAGGACCTCGCGGAGCGCGCCCGCGGCATCCTCGCGCCCCTGCGCGACCTCTTCGCCTCGGTCTTCTTCATCGGCTTCGGCTTGGCGACCGACCCGGGCGAGGTCCTCCCGGCCCTTCCGGCCGCGATCGTCCTGGCCCTCGTCACCGCCGCCACCAAGGTCGCCACCGGCTGGTATGCCGCCGGCCGGGCCGGTGTGCGCGCCCGTGGCCGGCTGCGCGCGGGCACCGCGCTCATCGCACGCGGGGAGTTCAGCATCGTGATCGCCGGGCTGGCGGCGTCCGGGGGGATCGGCGCGGTCGGGCCGCTCGCCGCGGCATACGTCATGGTCCTGGCCGTCCTCGGGCCCGTCCTGACCCGCTTCGTCGAACCCCTCTATGACCGCTTCGCGCCCGTGCCGGCGCCGCCCACACCCGTGACAAAGGAGCCCAGATGAGCCAGCAGCCCACCCTCGAGCAGATCCGCGAGCTCCCGCGCGTCTATGAGCTGACGATCCCGCACTCGTTCACCGACGCCAACGGACACGTCAACATCGCCCGCTATCTCGACATCCACTCCGACGCCGGCTGGGCCCACATGCACCAGTTCGGGCTGGGGGAGGAGCACGCGCAGCAGGGCAGCGCCGGGCTCTTCGACGTCGACCACCGGCTGCGCTACCTGCGCGAGATGCACGCCGGCGACCATGTCGCCGTCCATGCCCGGATCGTCGAGCGCACGGACAAGGCGGTCCGGACGGTGCAGTACATCGTCAACGAGACCCGCGAGGAGCTGGCCAACACCCTCGAGGCGATCGCCCTCAGTGTCGACCTCGAGACCCGGCGGGTCACCCCCTGGGCCCCCGAGAGCGCAGCCGGCCTCGACGAGCGCATCGCCCTCGACCAGGCCATGTCGTGGCAGCCGGCCCTCTCCCCAGACATGGCGCTGCGCCGCTGACGGCCCAGGCGGCATACCCGGACGTATGCCGTGTGGTCGCCGATGCCCGCGCCCCGACGCGTGTGGCAGGCTCGGTCGGGTGAACCCGTTCTCGACCCGGCACGTCATCCTGTCGTGCTCGCGGTGCGGCTCGGCCTTGGGGGCAGCGGACCACCGCACCTATCCGCCGCGGCTGGACGTCACCAACCCGGACGGCTCGCCGGCCTCGAGCGAGCGCGCGGGGCGGGTGCTCCAGCGGGTGGACGAGGGCACCGCCCGGCTGTCGGACCCCGACGGCGACCGGCGTGACTGGCTGGCGGACAACGCGCTGGAGATCGTCTACCGCTTCCGCTGCCCGGAGGACGACCTCGTGTGGGCGCTCTCGGGTGACATCGGCCGCGCCATCCGCCGGGCCGACCGCGACCGACGCTGGGTGACCATCCCCGTCACCTGACGCACCCGACGCGGACGGGGCCCGCGCTCGCCAGGCGAGCACACGGCATACCCGCTGGTGGGGGATTGCGAGCACGGATCGGGGCGATCCGGGCGTAATGGGTGACGCACCCCACGTTTACCCGTGGGTAAGGGCGGCCCTAAGGTCCTGCGTCAGTTGCAAGACTGGAAGATGCACGATGAGGTGACCCCCGGCCACCAGCCAGCCGGGTTCGAGCGGAGAGTGTGAGCATGCGCATCGGTGTGCCCGCGGAGTCCAGCGCTGCCGAGCGCCGGGTTGCCGCGACCCCCAAGACCGTCGAACAGCTGAGAAAACTCGGCTACGACGTCGCGATCGAGCGGGGCGCCGGCGAGCGTGCCGCCTTCCCCGACGCGGCCTATGAGGCCGCCGGAGCCGAGGTCGTCGACGGCGACACGGCATGGGGCAGCGACGTCGTCCTGAAGATCAACGCGCCGACCGACGAGGAGATCGGGCGCATGCGCGAGGGGACGGCCATGGCCTCCCTACTCGCGCCGGCCCTCAACCCCGAGCTGGTCGACAAGCTCGCGCAGCGGGGCGTGACCGCGCTCGCGATGGACGCAGTCCCGCGCATCTCGCGTGCCCAGGCGCTCGACGTGCTGTCGTCGATGGCCAACCTCGGCGGCTACCGCGCCGTCATCGAGGCCGCCAACGAGTTCGGCTCGCTCTTCACCGGCCAGGTCACCGCCGCCGGCAAGGTGCCGCCCGCCAAGGTGCTCGTCATCGGCGCCGGCGTCGCCGGCCTCGCAGCGATCGGCACCGCCAACAGCCTCGGCGCGATCGTGCGGGCCTTCGACGTGCGCCCCGAGGTCGCCGAGCAGGTCGAGTCGATGGGCGCCGAGTTCCTCAAGGTCGACATGTCCGACCAGGAGGTCTCGAGCGACGGCTACGCCAAGGAGACCTCCGAGGAGTTCAACCAGCGCGTCTCGGCCGTCTATGCGGAGCAGGCCAAGGACGTCGACATCATCATCACGACGGCCCTCATCCCGGGCCGCCCCGCCCCGCGCCTGCTCACCGAGGAGATGGTCGCCTCGATGAAGCCCGGCTCGGTCATCGTCGACATGGCCGCCGGCTCCGGTGGCAACGTCGCCGGCTCCAAGGCAGACGAGAAGGTCGTCACGCCCAACGGCGTCACGATCCTCGGCTACACCGACCTCCCGGGTCGGCTGCCCACCCAGGCCAGCCAGCTCTTCGGCACCAACCAGGTCAACATGCTCAAGCTGATGACCCCCGAGAAGGACGGTCAGCTCGTCCTCGACATGGAGGACCCGGTCCAGCGCGGCATGACGGTCTCCAAGGGCGGCGAGGTGATGTGGCCGCCGCCCAAGGTCCAGGTCTCGGCCGCCCAGCCGGCCCCGGAGGCCGCACCCGCCCCCGAGCCCAAGCCGGCCAAGGAGCCGATGAGCTCGGGCACCAAGCTGGCCCTGCTCGGCGTGGCCGCGCTCGCCTTCCTGGCCATCGCGGCATTCTCGCCCGAGCCCTTCCTCGGCCACTTCATGGTCTTCATGCTCTCGGTCGTCATCGGCTTCTATGTCATCGGCAACGTGCACCACGCGCTGCACACCCCGCTGATGTCGGTCACCAACGCCATCAGCGGCATCATCGTCGTCGGCGCGCTCCTCCAGGTCGGCCACGAGGGCAAGCTCTGGGTCAGCATCCTGGCCTTCCTCGGCATCCTCGTCGCGAGCATCAACGTCTTCGGTGGCTTCACGGTCACCGGCCGAATGCTCGAGATGTTCAAGCGAGAGGACACCCCCCGATGACCATGTCACTCACCCTCCTCCAGGGCACCTACATCGTCGCGGGGCTGCTGTTCATCCTCGCCCTCGCCGGGCTGTCCAAGCACGAGAGCGCCAAGGCCGGCAACCGCTACGGCATCATCGGCATGGCCATCGCCCTCGTCGTCACCGTGCTCGCCGCTGTCGGCGGCATCAACGGCGTCGGCACCGCCAACGACCGCGAGGGCACCGGCGTCCTCGGCCTCGGCCTGATCCTCGCCGCAATGGCCATCGGCGCCGTCATCGGCATCGCCCGCGCCAAGCGCGTCGAGATGACCGGCATGCCCGAGCTGATCGCACTGCTGCACAGCTTCGTCGGTCTCGCCGCCGTCCTCGTCGGCTGGAACTCCTCCTACGAGAAGGGGATTGCCCACCCGGCGATCCACGACGCGGAGGTCTTCATCGGCGTCTTCATCGGTGCCGTGACCCTCACCGGCTCGATCGTCGCCTATCTCAAGCTGTCGGCCAAGATGAAGAGCGCCCCGATGATGCTGCCCGGCCGGCACTTCATCAACCTCGGCATCATCGTCGCCTTCTTCGTGCTCACGGTCGTCTATGTGCTCATGCCCCACGAGCAGGAGTTCACCCGGCAGCTGCTGCTCGGCGTCATGACGCTGCTGGCGCTCTTCCTCGGCTGGCACCTGGTCGCCTCGATCGGCGGCGGCGACATGCCGGTCGTCGTCTCGATGCTCAACAGCTACTCCGGCTGGGCCGCGGCGGCCGCGGGCTTCCTGCTCAACAACGACCTGCTCATCATCACCGGAGCGCTCGTCGGCTCCTCGGGTGCCTACCTGTCCTACATCATGTGCCGCGCGATGAACCGCTCGTTCATCTCGGTCATCGCGGGCGGCTTCGGCTCCGACGGCGGCGTCGTCGGCGAGGCCAAGGACTATGGCGAGCACCGCGAGATCCAGGCCGACGGTGCGGCCGAGCTGCTCCGCGACGCCTCCTCGGTGATCATCACCCCCGGCTATGGGATGGCCACGGCGCAGGCGCAGTATGCCGTCGCCGACCTCACCTCGAAGCTGCGCGCCAAGGGGGTCAACGTCCGCTTCGGCATCCACCCGGTCGCGGGTCGCCTGCCCGGCCACATGAACGTCCTGCTCGCCGAGGCCAAGGTCCCTTATGACATCGTCCTCGAGATGGACGAGATCAACGACGACTTCGCCGACACCGACGTCGTCCTGGTCATCGGGGCCAACGACACCGTCAACCCGGCGGCCAACGAGGACCCGTCCTCGCCGATCGCCGGCATGCCGGTGCTCGAGGTCTGGAACGCCCGCGACGTCATCGTCTTCAAGCGCTCGATGGCGACCGGCTATGCGGGAGTGCAGAACCCGCTCTTCTTCCGCGAGAACACCCAGATGCTCTTCGGCGACGCCAAGGAGCGCGTGGAGGACATCATCCGCGCACTCTGACGCCGCACAGCCCTGCCGCACTGGCCGTCTCCCCTGGGGAGGCGGCCAGTGCCGTTGTGCGGGGCGGTCGCAGCGCGCCCAACGGCCATGCCGCGGGTCATGCGTGCGGCCCGGGGGCTATGCCGACGGTCAGGACGTGGGATAGCCCCCGTGTGCTCGAGGCGCCGGGCCCCTAGCGTTGTAGTTGCAGGAGTTGAGCAGCCAGCCCGCACACACCAAAGGGGAGAACGACATGTTCCGCACATCGGCACGCCACGCGGCGGCCACGGACCCGGGGACCGGAGTCGCGATGAGTGCCACGGCGGCCGAGGGCGAGGCATCGCAGGGTTATGCCGCGCAGTCCCGGCCGCCCGCGGCATACCTCGTCGGGGTCACCAAGACCTATGGCATGGGGGAGACCACCGTGCACGCGCTCGACGACGTGAGCGTCGAGTTCGTCGCCGGCGAGTTCACCGCGGTGATGGGGCCGTCGGGGTCGGGCAAGTCGACCCTGATGCACTGCGCCGCCGGCCTCGACTCGGTCGACGCCGGCGAGGTGTGGGTCGGCGACACCGAGCTCAGCGGGCTCAAGGACAACGACCTGACCGAGCTGCGGCGCGACCGGGTCGGCTTCGTCTTCCAGTCCTTCAACCTCGTGCCCACCCTGTCGGCGCGCGAGAACATCCTGCTGCCGCTCGACATCGCCGGCCGCAAGCCCGACCCGCAGTGGTTCGACTCGGTCGTGCAGGCCACCGGCCTGGCGGACCGGCTGGGGCACCGTCCGGCACAGCTCTCCGGGGGCCAGCAGCAGCGCGTCGCCTGCGCCCGGGCCATGGTCACCCGGCCCGACATCATCTTCGCCGACGAGCCGACCGGCAACCTCGACTCCCGTTCCGGCGCAGAGGTGCTCGGCTTCCTGCGCGAGAGCGTCGACCAGCGCGGCCAGACGATCGTCATGGTCACCCACGACGCCAGCGCCGCCGGCCGCACCGACCGGGTGCTCTTCCTCGCCGACGGCCGCATCGTCGACGAGATGCGTGAGCCCACCGCCGAGCGCGTGCTCGAGCGCATGAAGGCATTCGAGGGCTGAGGACGATGCTCAAGGCCACCTGGAAGTCGTTCCTGGCGCGCAAGCTGCGCCTGTTCATGAGCGCGCTGGCCATCATCCTCGGCGTCGGCTTCGTCGCCGGGTCGCTCATCTTCACCGACGGCCTCTCCCGCACCTTCACCGGCATCTCCGAGGGCGGTGTCGGCGACGTCCACGTCCGGCCCAAGGGCGCCGCGTCGGAGGAGGGGATCGGCACGGTCCAGACCGTCCCCGCCTCGCTCGTCGCGCAGCTGGAGAAGACCAAGGGTGTCGCGCGCGCCGACGGCAATGTCATGGACACCGCCACCTTCGTCATCGGCGAGAACGGCAAGCCGATCGGCGGGCAGGGCCCTCCCGGCATGGCCGTCAGCTACCACGACGCCCCGTCCGTCACAGGCCAGCAGATCGTGCGCCTGGTCGACGGTCGCGTGCCCGCCAAGAGCGGCGAGGTCATGCTCGACACCGCCACCGCCCGCCGTGCCGGCTACACCGTCGGCGACACCGTCCCCTTCATCGTCGCGACCGCCAAGGAGCCGCGCCACAGCGGCACGCTCGTCGGCACGATGGAGTTCGGCGAGGGCGGCATGGCCGGGGCGACCCTGCTCGTGCTCGACACCAAGAGCGCCCAGCAGCTCTACCTCGGGTCGACCGACAAGTTCACCGACATCCAGGTCACCGCCGAGGACGGCGTCGAGGACACCGAGCTGCGGGACCGCATCGCGCCGCTGCTGCCTGCCGACCTCGAGGCCGTCACCGGCGAGACCGCGGCCGACGAGATGAAGGACGCCTTCGGCGAGATGCTCAGCTTCATCAACTACTTCCTGCTCATCTTCGCCGGCGTGGCCCTCTTCGTTGGGTCCTTCCTCATCATCAACACCTTCTCCATCCTGGTCGCACAGCGCTCCCGCGAGCTGGCGATGTACCGGGCGATCGGCGCCAAGCGCGGCCAGGTCATCCGTTCGGTGCTACTCGAGGCGCTCGTCGTCGGGATCATCGGCGCGACCTTCGGCATCGCGCTGGGCGTCGGTCTGGCCGAGGGCATCAAGGCGCTGTTCGCGACCTTCGGCCTCGACATGAGCCAGGCGCCGTTCACCCTGTCGCTGCGGACCGTGCTCGTCTCCTACGCCGTCGGCATCCTCATCACGCTCATCGCGGCATACCTCCCGGCCCACCGGGCGGGCAGCGTGCCGCCGGTCGCCGCAATGCGCGACGACGCGGCGGTGGCGGAGGGCTCCCTGGCCGGCCGCGTGGCCGCGGGTGCCGCGATCATGGCCCTCGGCGCGGCGTCGCTGGGGCTGGGCCTGTTCACCGATGTGTGGAACAGCCTGTGGCTCATCGGGATCGGCATCTTCGGTCTCGTCCTGGGGACCGCCATGACCAGCCCGGTCGTGGGACGCCCCTTCCTCGCGGTCCTCGGCGCGGTCTACCGCCGGCTCTTCGGGTCGGTCGGCAACATGGCTGCGGAGAACTCCGTGCGCAACCCGCGACGGACCGCGGCCACGGCCTCCGCCCTGATGATCGGCACGACCCTCGTCGCCATGATGTCGGTGATCGGCGCCTCGGCGACCGAGAGCATCGACAAGCAGATCAGCGAGCAGTTCGCGGCCGACTATCTCGTCGGCAGCGCGATGGGCATGGGCTTCTCGCCCGGCGTCACCGAGCAGCTCAAGAAGGTCGACGGGGTCGAGGCGGTATCACCGCTGCGCTTCGCCCCCGGCTACATCGACGGGCGCCGCGACTATGTCACCGCGATCGACCCGACGACCTTCGACAAGGCCATCCCCATCGAGATGGCCGAGGGCAAGCTCACCGACCTGACCAGCGGCCGCGTGCTCCTGCCCGACTCCAAGCGCTCGACGGTCCCGATGGGCGGGGATCTCAAGATCCGCCTCGGCACCGACGAGCTCTATGCCAAGGTCGTCGGCTACTACAAGGAGAACCAGGGCCTGGGCGGCTACCTCTTCTCGACCGAGACCTTCGACGCCGTCGGCATCACGCCCTCGGACGCCCGCGCCTTCATCGTCGCCGAGCCCGGCGCGGACAAGGCCAAGCTCAAGGCCGACGTGGAGAAGGTCCTCGAGCCGCTCCCGACCGTCACGCTCATGGACCAGGCCGACTTCGCGAAGCAGCAGCGTGGCCAGATCGACCAGATGCTCTACATGATCTATGGGCTGCTCGGTCTGGCGGTCATCATCGCCATCCTCGGCATCATCAACACCCTTGCCCTCTCGGTCATCGAGCGGACCCGCGAGATCGGCCTGCTGCGGGCGGTCGGCCTCAAGCGGCGCCAGCTCTCCCACATGATCCGTCTCGAGTCCGTCGCGATCGCCCTGCTGGGCGCGGTGCTTGGCCTCGGCCTCGGCGTGGCGGCAGGTGTGGCCGTGCAGCGCGCCCTGATCGACAACGGCATCACCGAGCTGGCCATCCCGTGGCTCGGGATCCTCGGGGCGATGGTCCTGGCCGTGGTCGTCGGTGTGCTGGCCGCGGTCTGGCCGGCCCGGCGCGGTGCCCGTCTGGACGTCCTCGACGCGATCCAGACCGCCTAGACCGGTGCGCCCGGGGGAGGTCAGGGGCCCGCGGGCGCACCCCAGCGCGGGCAGGGGACCCCGCGCTGACCGAGGGTATGCCGCGAGCCGCACGGCTCGCGGCATACCCGTCTCTCGCCCGCGCTTTCGCCCATGTGGGCAGAAACGCGGCCGGTCGGGGCGGTGTTCACCGCCTTGTCGGGGCTCTCGCGCTTTCGCCCATTTGGGCAGAAACGCGACGTCGGGCGGTGCTCGCCGGCTCTCGGGGCTCTCGCGCTTTCGCCCACGTGGGCAGAAACGCGACGGGCGGGGTGGTATTCACCGGCTTGCAGGGGCTCTCGCGCTTTCGCCCATGTGGGCAGCAACGCGGCGGGGCGGGGCTCACACCGCTTGCAGGGTTCTCGCGCTTTCGCCCATTTGGGCAGAAGCGCGACGTCGTGCCCGAGGCGGGGCGGACCTCAGTCGGTCAGGCACTCCGGCGGCAGGTCGAACCAGCGCAGGTGCTCGAAGTCGGCGCTGACCGCACCGGCCGGGCCGGCGTCGAGCGACGGCGGGGTGGCCTCGCGCATGACTCGCTCACCCTCTGCCAGATAGTCGGCGAGGACCGACTCGGGCGCGGTCGTCTGGTGGTGCGGATAGGCCATCTCGCCTGTGTCATAACGGATCTCGGCCAGCCGCAGTGGCGGCTCACCCGTGCCACGACGGTGCACCCACCCACAGCCCGCGGTCGACATCGAAGCGGTAGTCCCCGAGCAGCCGCCAGCCGTCGCGCGCGACGAGCCGGACCGCCTCGACGATGTAGTCCGCGACGGTGGGGGAGATGAAGTAGTTGAAGTTGATCCGCACCCAGCCGGGCTTGATGCCCTCGCAGCCGCCGGAGATCTCACGCTCGAACTCGTGGGAGGTCTCGAGGTCGATGCCGAGCAGCCGGTGGCCATAGGGGCCGGCGCACGCGCACCCGCCGCGGGCCTGGATGCCAAAGAGGTCGTTGAGCAGCGAGACGACGAAGTTGTGGTGCAGCATCCGGCCGCTGGGGGAGCGGACGACAAATGAGACGATCGAGAGCCGCTCTGCCGCAACGTTTCCCAGCACTTCGATCGTGGGCTCGGCGAGCCACGCATCCATCGCGCGCCGCAGGTAGTGGTCCTCGTGGGCGCGGATCGTCTCCACGCCGACCGCCTGCTTGAGCTGGAAGACGAGGCCGGCGCGGATCGCCTCGACGGTCGCCGGGGTGCCACCCTCCTCGCGTGCCTCGGGGTCCTCGAGGTAGTGGTGCTCCTCGCTGTTGACATAGGAGACTGTGCCCCCGCCGGGCACGTCGGGCACCGCGTTGGTGAGGAGCTCACGGCGCACAACGAGCACGCCGGGTGTCGAGGGGCCGCCGACGAACTTGTGCGGGGAGAGGAAGATCGCGTCCTTGGCCGTCGCGGGGTCGGAGCCGTCGCCCTGCATCTGGATCTCGACATAGGGCCCGGCGGCGGCGAAGTCCCAGAACGCGAGCGCCCCGTGCTCGTGCAGCAGCCTGGTGATGCCGTGGGTGTCCGAGACGATGCCGGTGACATTGGAGGCGGCGGAGAAGGAGCCGATCTTGAGGGGGCGCGCGGCATACTCCTCCAGCAGCTCGCGCAGCCGGGACTGGTCGATGTGGCCGTCGAGGTCCTGCGGCACCTGCACGACGTCGGCGATGGACTCGCGCCAGGGCAGTTCGTTGGAGTGGTGTTCGTAGGGGCCGATGAAGACGACCGGCCGGTGCTCCGCAGGGACGTGCTCGGAGAGGCCGTATGCCGCGTCCAGCCCCGCGGGGATGCGCAGCTCGAGGATGCCGACGAGCTTGGCGATCGCGCCGGTGCAGCCCGACCCGGCGAAGATCACCGCGGTCGACTCGTCGCCGCCCACGCACTCCTTGATGATCGCGCGGGCCTCCTCGCGCAGCCGCGTCGTCTGGAGGCCGGTGCCGGAGGACTCGGTGTGCGTGTTGGCATAGCGGGGCAGCACCTCGGCGCGGAGGTAGTCCTCGATGAACGCCAGCGACCGCCCCGACGCCGTGTAGTCGGCGTAGGTCACCCGCCGGTCGCCGTAGGGCCCGGTCATCACCTGGTCGTCGCCGATGATCGACTCGCGGATCGTGTGGAGCAGCGCGGACTCGGGCGGTGGCGTGGCGGTGGTCACCTCGCCGAGTCTAGGCACCTTGCCCCAGGGGGTATGCCGTGCGTGTGGGGCGCCGTGGCCGGTGGCCGCGTCAGCGGGCGAACCTCTGCACTGCCTTGCTGGCGAACTCGGTCTCGACCATGGCGGCGATCGTGCGGCCCTCGTCGGCACCGATCTCCGCGCGGGAGGCGCTCCACGCGAGCCGGCCCAGGCGCTTGGCGTGGCCGAGGGCCTCGGCGGGCCCGGCGGCGAGGCGGGTGGCCAGCTCGCGCGCGGCATCCGCGGCCCCGGCGTCGGGGGCGACCTGGGTGACCAGGCCCCAGTCGAGTGCCTCCGCAGCCGTCAGTGCCCGGCCGGTCAGCAGCAGGTCCATGGCGCGCACCGACCCGACGGCGCGGGGGAGCAGGTAGGACAGTCCGCAGTCGGGCGTGAGACCGATGCCGGCGTATGCCGTGACGAACTTGGTGGACTCCGCCGCCACGATCACATCGCAGCTGAGCATCACTGCCATGCCCGCGCCGGCGACCGCGCCCTGGACGGCGGTGACGACGGGCTTCGGGGTCGCGGCGAGCTCCTGCAGCGCCCCGTCGAGCACGTCGGCGAGCTCCTGGAGATAGGCGCCGGGGGAGTCGGAGGAGGCCATCGAGGCGACGTCCCCACCGGCGCAGTAGCGCTTCCCGGCCCCGGTGAGCAGGATCGCGCCGACGGCCTCGGCGTCACGCACCTGCCGGACGACCTCGAGCAGCCGCTGGGCCGTCGGCAGGTCGAAGGCGTTGGCCGCATCCGGCCGGTTGAGCTCGATGTGGGCGAGCCCGGCGTCGGTGGTCAGCGTGACGAGATCGGACATGGCGGGGCTTCCTCCGGTCGGTGGCGACGATTCGGCCCCTGTCTATCACCGGCGCGCCTGCGCGTGGGAGGGCTCGACACCAGTCGTGACGGACGCAACGGCCGAGCCCCGGCGAACGAGAAGACCGCAGGCACCGGGTGGTGTCTGCGGTCTTGATGTGGCCAGGGGCGGGGTCGAACCGCCGACCTTCCGATTTTCAGTCGGACGCTCGTACCAACTGAGCTACCTGGCCGTGCCGTTTCCGGCGTCGGTGAACTATACCCGACGGTCCGCCCGAACTCCCAAACGGTTACGCGAGAGGGGTGCCCGCGGCATACCGACCCTGTGTGCCGCGTGGGCCGGCAACGCAGAAGGCCCGCTCCCAGAGGAGCGGGCCTTGCGTCTCGAGCGACCCCGACCGGGCTCGAACCGGCGACCTCCGCCGTGACAGGGCGGCGCGCTAACCAACTGCGCTACGGGGCCTTGGTGGTACTGGTCCTGCGCATCCCCAACGGGATTCGAACCCGTGCTACCGCCGTGAAAGGGCGGGGTCCTAGGCCGCTAGACGATGGGGACCTAAGTCTTCCGACCAGATCCTCTCGCTGGCGAGCCAGGCTCGGATCCGTCGAGGACTCGGGAAAGCATACGGTCTGTCCCAGCCAAACTCCAAAACGAGGGTTCCGGCCCCGCCCTCCCCTGCCGGGCGGGGCCGGAAGTCGCAGGTCAGACGCCTCCCAGCGCCTGTCGGAAGGCGGCTCGCAGCAGGTCGACCGCGGCCCCCTCGCTCATGCCCGAGGCCACTGCCTCCGAGGCGTATGCCGCGGCAGCCCGTCCCAGCGCCGGGTCGGCCTGGGCGGCGCCCTCGGCCACGACCGTGCCAGTGCGGCGACGGGTCTCGACCAGGCCGTCGGCCTCCAGCTCGCGGTAGGCGCGGGCGACGGTGTTGACCGCGAGCCCGAGGTCGCCGGCCAGCGCCCGCACGGTCGGCAGCCGCTCCCCGGAGGCGAGGGCCCCCGTCTGGATCAGCCCGGCCACCTGCGTGCGGATCTGCTCATAGGGCGGCTCCGCGGCAGCGAGGTCGACGGTGATCTGCGCGTTGGTCATCGGGCCCCGTCCGCGCCGGCACGGTTGACCGTCGTGGGCATGGGGGGCTCCGTCGCCGCCGTGGCGGCGGGTCGGGGGAGGCGCCACAGGAGCGCAGCCAGCCCCACCACGGCGAGCACGAGGGCCAGGCCGATCAGGCCGGTGCCGACGGGAGCGAGCCATAGCCGGTGGGGCTGCGTGCCGCCCGGGTTCTGCTCGGCCATCCGCACGAGGTCGAGGGTGAGGCCGCGCAGCGCCTTGCCGATGAGCAGGGCGAGCGGGGCGGCCGTGAAGAGCGTGCCGGATGCGACGGCGCGCAGGGTCCTTGTCATCGAGGCTGCCCGGACTGCGGCGTCCACGCTCGGGTCGGCGCCCTGCTGGGCCGGTCGCGACTCGATCACGCGCGCCGCGAGCCATGCTCCTGCGAGCAGGAGCGTGAGGGCGAGGAGGATCGGCAGCCCGTAGTGCCACCCGGGATAGGGGCTCGTGCCGGCGGCGCTCATCGGCGTGCGGATGGTCAGCGACCTGCCGTCGGCGTCCGCCGTGAGGCCGCCGAGGACCACGAGGGCTGTCGTGAGCACGGTCCCCAGGCCGGCGAGCACCCACAGCGCCCGCGGTGGGCGGACTGCCCGCGACCCCAGCCGGGCGGAGCGCACGGCCCCCTGCTGACGCGGCCAGGTGAGGTCGATGGCCGCCACGACCGCGACAGCGACGAGCGCCGCGAGGAGGGGCGTGACGGCGAGGCCGCGGTCGCCGCCCCACACCACAGCGGCGACCACCCCGAGGGCGAGCAGGACGGGCGTGGCCACGCTGAGCACCAGCGCACGAGCGCCCGCCCCCTGCGGGGCGCCCGGGCGCCGGAGGAGGCTCACGGCATACGCCAGTCCGGCGACGGCGAGACCCAGGCCGACCAGCGCGATGACGAAGATGAGAAGCGAGCCGCTCATGCCGACCTCCTGACCCCTGCACCGAGACCCATTGTCTCAATGACTTAAGTCAATAAGACAATGGGCCGGTATGCCGTGTCAAGAGGTCAGTCGGACGCCCTCGCCCACTCCAGCAGCCGGTCGACCGGCCAGGTGGTGATGATCCGCTCCAAGGGCACGCCGAGGCGCTCGGCGCGCTCGCAGCCATAGGCCTTCATCTCGAGCTGGCCGGGCGCGTGGGCGTCGGAGTCGATGGCAAAGAGGCAGCCGATCTCGAGCGCGAGCTCGATCAGCTCATCGGGCGGGTCGCACCGCTCGGGTCGCGAGTTGATCTCCACCGCAACGTCATTGGCCTTGCAGGCCTCAAACACCGCGCGCGCGTCGAACTGGCTCTGGGGGCGGGTGCCGCGGCCCCCGGTGACGAGCCGGCCGGTGCAGTGGCCCAGCACGTTGACCCGCGGGTCCGACACAGCCGCGACCATGCGCCTGGTCATCGCGGCCGACTCCATCTTGAGCTTGGAATGCACTGAGGCAGTGACGAACTCGAGCCGGCCGATCATCTCGTCGGTCTGGTCGAGCGACCCGTCGTCGAGGATGTCGACCTCGATGCCCTTGACGAGCCGGAAGGAGTCGCCGAGCGAGGCGTTGATCGCGTCGATCATCGTCAGCTGCTTGGCGAGCCTCTCCGGAGACAGTCCGCGGGCGACCTTGAGTCGGGGGGAGTGGTCGGTCAGGACGAGGTACTCGTGGCCGAGTTCGACTGCGGTGAGGACCATCTCGTCGATCGGCGACCCACCGTCGGACCAGTCGGAGTGGCTGTGGCAGTCGCCTTTGAGCGCGGCGAAGTAGTCCTCGCCGCCGGCCACCAGTGGCCCGCCCTCCTTGCGCTGGAGGGTCGCCAGATAGGACGGCAGCTTGCCGGCCAGGGCTTCGGTGATCACGCCCGCGGTCGACTTGCCGATCCCGGGGAGGTCCTCGAGGGAGCCCGTCTCGGCGCGGGAGGCCATCTCGTCGGGGTCGAGCGCGCGCACGGCGAGCACGGCCTTGCGGAAGGCCTCGACGCGATAGCTGCCGGCGCGGGAGCGCTCAAGCAGGAAGGCGATTCGTCGCAGGGCCTCGTCGGGCGCGACCGGTGCCTCGAGCGGCACCATGGCTGCGACCACCGGCTACCAGCTGCCCTCGTCGGGGAGGAGCTCGAAGACGGGCGCGCTGCCGGTGTCGCCGAGGAGGAGCGCGGCCTGGGACTCGCCCACCTTGTCGCGGTATGCCGCGAGCACGCTCTCGCGCTCCTTGGCCGGGACCTCGCGGGCGATGAGGGCAAGGCCGGAGTCCTGGGGGAGTCGGGCCCGTCGGCTCAGGCGCAGGCGGCCCACCCATGTGCCGGCCTTGCCGGAGGCGACGACATAGGTGCGTCCGTCGTGCTCGACAGGGAGCACGGGGACGCGCTGGGTCCCCCCGTCCGAGTCGAGGACATCGAGCTGGAGGCTCCCGCCCAGGCCGGCCTTGTCGGCGAGCGAGGCGAACAGGTCGGTCAGGTTGTCTCGCATACTCATGCGGCACATCCTGACAGAGCCTCAGCCCTGCGTCTCGTATCGGACGATCCGATCGCCCTCCCGCACCACCAGCGAGCGGTCGTCGGCGACCAGCGTGGTGAGGGGCTCGGGGGAGACCAGCCGCCGGCCCGCGGAGTCGATCACGTGCACGGTGCGTGCGGGGGCGAAGGGGTTGAGCCGCCACCCGTGGGAGGTGGCGCGCGGGGGTGCGGGCGGCGCCGGCGCAGCCGTCGGGCACGGCGCTGGGGCGGTCGTGGTCTCGGGGGTGTCTGCAGCGGCATACGTCGAGGTCGTGCACTGGCCCGCGGACTCGGCGACCACACTCACCCGGCCGTCCGGGAGCGCGAGCGCGCGCTCACCCGGCGCGAGCACATACCGGCCGCTGGCCGGGTCGAGCACCACGGTGCCCGTGCCGCGTGGGCGCAGCGCCGCGACGAGGGGGAGGGTCCCCGGATAGGCGGGCGCCGCAGCCTGGTCGCTCGGGTCGGCGATGTCCCACAGCTGCCGCCCGGCGGCGCCGATCCCGAGCAGCCGGCACTCGCCGCCGGCGCGGGGGCAGGCGCGCAGTGCCACCACGGAGCCATCGCTCGCCAGCGGCGTGATCGTCGTGGGCGTCGTCGGCCGCCAGGTCCACCGGACGGTCCCGCCGAGGGTGACCACGTCGAGCCGGTCGGGCGAGGAGATCACGAGCGAGTCCGCCGCGAGATAGCGCTCGCCGCCCGTGACGGAGCCGAGCCGCACGGATTTGCCGCTGCGCAGGTCAAGGGCGGCGTTGGCCGGCGAGACCAGCGCGCGCCCCGCGACGACGGGGCCGTCCAGGTCCTCGGCCGACCAGACCCCCGCCAGGCCGCTCGTGCGCGGCGCCAGGGCCCAGGGCGGGCCGATCGCGAGAGCCGCGACGGCGAGCGGTGCGCCGATGGTGAGCAGCGCCCCGTGCCTTGTCCACAGCAGCAGCCCGAGGCCCGCGGACGCCACCAGCACCCCCAGCACGTATGCCGCGGCGCTGGGCAGCGCGGCCCCCGCCACTCCCAGCGCCAGCCCGAGGGCCAGGAGCGCGCGTCCCAGCCGGATCGGGCCGTCGGAGAGGGAGCGCACCTGCCCATGCTGCCAGCCGCGATCGGGTATGCCGCGCCGGGTGTCGCAAGTGGCCCCGAGGTCCTAGGCTCGGCCCATGGGGAAACTGGTACTCACGGCCATCGGCGACGACCGGCGCGGGCTGGTCGCCGCCCTCGCCCAGGCGATCGCGGACCACGACGGCAGCTGGCTCGAGGGCCAGCTGGCGAGGCTGGGCGGCAGGTTCGCGGGCATCGTGCTCATCGAGCTGCCGGACGCGCAGGTCGAGGCGCTGACGGCTGCCCTGCACGGCCTCGACGACGAGGGCCTGCTCGAGGTGAGCATCATGCCGGCCGAGCCCGAGGAGTACGAGGGCGGCGGCGAGAGCGATGTCGAGTGGGGCGACCCGCTGTCCCTGCACCTGCTCGGCCGGGACCGGCCCGGCATCGTGAGCGAGGTCTCGACCGCGCTGGCGGACCTGGGCGCGAGCATCGACGAGCTGGTCACCTCGACCCAGGACGCGCCCATGGGCGACGGGGCCATCTTCGAGGCCGACGCCATCGTCTGGCTGCCCGAGGGGACCACCGTGGCCGATCTGCGCCATGCCCTCGAGCAGATCGCACACGAGCTCATGGTCGACATCGAGGTGGCCGAGCCCCTCTGACCGCCCACCGAAGGTGACCCGGCCCACGCGGCCGGGCCCGCGGCATACGGAATCATTTGCCGTCGCTCGGGAGTTGACGGACCGGCGCATGAAAACCTGCCGGTAGCCCGGCATGCGCCGTGGCAGGACCCCGACCGAGGAGTTGGATCGAACCAGTGAGCTTCATGGTGAGCACGGAGGCCGACGAGCAGCGACGCGTCGGCCTGCGCCGGATGAAGGCGCTCGCTCTCTCGCTGCTCATCCTGGCCGCCGTCGTCTATCTCGCGACCCTGCGGCTGGACCACAGCGGCGTGTGGGGCTATGTCAACACCGGCGCAGAGGCCGCCATGGTCGGTGCGCTCGCGGACTGGTTCGCGGTGACGGCGCTCTTCCGATACCCGATGGGGCTGAAGATCCCCCACACGGCCATCGTGCCGACCCGCAAGGACGAGATCGGGCGCAACCTCCAGGACTTCTTCACCGACAACTTCCTCACCGAGGAGATCGCCCGCGAGCGTGTCGCCGCCGCCGACATCGGCCGTCGCGTCGGCACGTGGGTGCGGGAGCCCGAGCACGCCGAGCGCGCGATGGTCGAGGGTGTGCGGATCGCGCGCGCCGGCCTGAGCCGCGTGCGCGACGAGGAGATCCGCGAGTTCGTCGTCGACGGCCTGCTGCCGCGGCTGGCCAACGAGCCCATCTCGCCCATCGCCGGCGACCTCCTCGACGGGATCATCCGCGACGGTGCCCACTCCGGGCTGGTCGACCTGGTCTTCGGCGAGGTGCACGGCTGGCTCGAGGAGAACCCCCGCAAGTTCGCCGCGGTGCTCGGCGAGCGCGCCCCCTGGTGGACGCCGCCGTGGGCCGACGAGCGCGTCATCAACTGGACCTATCAGCAGGCGCTGCAATGGGTTTCGGAGATCCGCGAGGACGTCTCGCACCCCACCCGCCGCGCGCTGGACGACCTGCTGCTGCGGGTCGCCGACGACCTTCAGAACGACCCCGACGTGCAGGAGCGCGCCGAGGCGCTCAAGGCCCGACTGCTCACCCACCCTCAGATCGGCGACACCGTCGAGTCCCTGTGGCACTCGGTGCGCGCGAGCCTGCTGTCGGCCATGGACGACCGCGACTCCCAGTTGTGGACGCGCGGCCAGGCCATGCTCCAGGAGGTCGGCGACAAGCTGCTCACCGATGACGAGCTGCGCACCCGCCTCGAGGACCGGCTCGGCGACATCGTCTCCTTTTTCATCAACACCTACGGCCACGAGCTCGCCGGTGTCATCACCCACACCATCGAGCGCTGGGACGGCAAGGAGGCCTCCGAGCGGATCGAGCTGCACGTCGGCCGCGACCTCCAGTTCATCCGCATCAACGGCACCGTCGTGGGTGCGCTCGCAGGCCTGGTGATCCACACCATCAGCAAACTCGTCGGCTGACCCGACTACCCCCAAACGCGCGTATGCCGCGGGCCCGGGCCCGCGGCATACGCGTCTGTCGGTGTGGTCAGGTCACCAGGACTGGTGGAGGGGGCGTCCCTCGGCGAACCCGGCCGTCGACTGGATGCCGACCGTCGCGCGCTCGTGGAACTCCTCGAGGCTGCGCGCGCCCGCGTAGGTGCACGAGGAGCGCAGGCCGGAGATGATCTCGTCGACGACGTCCTCGACGCTGGGGCGCTCCGGGTCGACATACATGCGGGCGGTCGAGATGCCCTCCTCGAAGAGCCCCTTGCGCGCCCGGTCATAGGCCGAGTCGCCGGCTGTGCGGTTGCGCACTGCGCGGGCCGAGGCCATGCCGAAGGACTCCTTGTACTGCCGGCCGCCCGGGTCGGTGAACAGGTCGCCGGGGGACTCGAGAGTGCCGGCGAACCACGAGCCGACCATGACATTGGCGGCGCCAGCGGCCAGGGCGAGCGCCACGTCGCGGGGGTGACGCACGCCGCCGTCGGCCCAGACATGCTTGCCGAGCTCCCTTGCGGCAGTGGCGCACTCGAGGACAGCCGAGAACTGGGGCCGCCCGACAGCCGTCATCATGCGGGTGGTGCACATGGCGCCCGGGCCGACCCCGACCTTGACGATGTCGGCACCTGCTTCGATGAGGTCACGGGTGCCCTCGGCGGTCACGACATTGCCGGCCACGACCGGCACCTGCGGGTCGAGGGCGCGGATGACGCGCAGGGCCTCGATCATGCGCTCCTGGTGGCCGTGGGCGGTGTCGACGACGAGCAGGTCGGCACCCGCGTCGATGAGCGACTGGGCCTTGGCGGCCACGTCGCCGTTGATGCCGACGGCCGCCGCGATGCGCAGGCGGCCCTGGTCGTCGACCGCGGGACGGTAGAGGCCGGCCCGCAGGGCGCCGGAGCGGGTGAGGATGCCGAGGACCTGGCCCTCGCCGTCGACCACAGGGGCGACCTTGTGGCGCATCTCGGCGAGGGCGTCAAAGGCAGCGGCCGGGTCGATGCCATCGGGCAGGGTGTCGGGATGGCGGTGCATGACATCGCGCACCTGGGCGAAACGGTCGACGTCGACGAGGTCGCGCTCGGTGACGATGCCGAGCGGCCTGCCGTCCTCCACGACGACTGCCGCCCCGTGGGCGCGCTTGCCCAGCAGGACCAGCGCCGCGCCGGCGGTCTCGTGCGACTCGACGGTGATCGGGGTGTCATAGACCAGATGGCGGCTCTTGACCCAGTCGATGACCTCGGCCACGACCTCGGTCGGGATGTCCTGCGGGATGACGGTGATCGCCCCGCGCCGCGCGGTCGTCTCGGCCATCCGGCGCCCGGCGACGGCCGTCATGTTGGCCACGACGAGCGGGATCGTGCAGCCCGAGCCGTCCTGGGTCATCAGGTCGACGTCGAGGCGGCTGGAGACGCCCGACCGCGACGGCGTCATGAAGACGTCGTCATAGGTCAGGTCGTGCTGTGGGGTCATCCCGTTGAGGAAACGCATCGGGCCAGTCTAGGGAAAGGGCGCTGGTCGGCCGGTCGGAGCGCAGCGCAGCAGGCGGGAGCTTGTAGCACAAGCGCTACCATGGGGCCATGGAGACTGTGGGACTTCGCGAGCTGAGGCAGGACGCCTCTGGGCTTCTGCGACGCGTGGAGCGCGGTGAGGAGATCGTCATCACCGTCTCTGGTCGGCCCAGCGCGAGGCTAGTGCCGGCCCGCCAGACCCGTTGGCATCGTTGGGACGACCTCGCGGACCTCTTCGCTGGTCCTGGCGATGCGGACTGGAGGGATGACCGAGAGCTGGTCGACGACGCCGTCAGCGACCCCTGGGCGAAGTTGCCGTGACCAAGGGAACAGGTGCGGAGCGGGGCTTGCTCGATACCAGTGTGGTGATCGCCGCGGACGTCACGCCGATCCCGGGCGTTCTGGCCATCAGCACTGCCACGTTGGCGGAGCTGCACTTCGGAGTCCTCGTCGCCAAGTCCGCCCAAGTGCGCGCCGAACGCTTGCGGCGGCTCAGCATCCTTCAGCGTCGATTCGATGCCTTGCCCCTCGACGAGGTCGTCGCTGCCAGTTACGGCCGTCTGGCGTCGGCGGTCGTAGAAGCTGGCCGTCAGCCTCGCCGACGCACGATGGACCTGTTGATCGCTGCCACCGCCCATGCCCATGACGCTGCGCTGTACACCCGCAATCCGGATGACTTTGCCGGACTCGAGGATCTCGTAGACGTACGCGTGGTCTGACCGCCAGCGATCGAGTGCATGCACCGGAGCACCAGGACGAGCACGATAGGTGGACCTCGGTAGAGAGTTTGAGAACCCCTACTCGGCATTGAAAACGGTGGTGTCCCGCAGGTCGCGTGGCGTATACAAGCGTTCTTGGCGGCCTTTGGAGCCGTCGGTTGTGGACTCGCGGGGTCGGATGGGGGACTGTCCGCCAAACGGTGTTTCTGGCCTGACACGCCGGCTCAGCTGGCGGGGAAGGTCATGTGATGACCGAGAAGATCACGAGCGTGAGCTCGATGCCGAAGAAGGTGAAGAAGACGACCTCGCGCAGCGAGGCCGAGCAGGCTGCGGTCCGGGAGCTGGTCAAAGCCGCCCGGGCCCGTGGTGAGGACCTGACCGGCCCGGACGGGCTGCTCAAATCAATCACCGCCACCGTCCTGGAGACAGCGCTGGAAGAGGAGCTGACCGAGCACCTCGGCCACGAGAAGCACCGGGTACCCACCGCGGAGAACGGCAACATCCGCAACGGCACCCGACCCAAGACGGTGCTGACCGACGCCGCCGGAGAGGTGACGATCGCGGTCCCCCGGGACCGGGCCGGCACGTTCGAGCCGGTGATCGTCAAGAAGCGACAGCGGCGCCTCTCGGACGTGGACGCGGTCGCGATCAGCCTGTTCGCCAAGGGCCTGACGACCGGTGAGATCAGCGCGCACTTCCACGAGGTGTACGGCGCCTCCATCAGCAAGGACACGGTCTCGAGGATCACGGACAAGGTGCTCGAGGAGATGGCCGCCTGGTCCTCCCGGCCGCTGCAACCGGTGTACGCGGCCATCTTCATCGACGCGATCTACGTCAAGGTTCGCGACGGGCAGGTCGGCAACCAACCCTTCTACGCCGCGATCGGCGTCGACCTGAACGGCCGGCGAGACGTCCTGGGCCTGTGGGCCGGGCAGGGAGGTGGTGAGTCGGCGAAGTTCTGGATGAACGTGCTGGCGGACCTGAAGAACCGCGGCGTGCGCGACGTGTTCTTCATCGTCTGCGACGGCCTCAAAGGACTGCCCGACAGCGTGAACGCCGTCTTCCCCCAGGCGATCGTGCAGGCCTGCGTGATCCACCTCATCCGGGCGACGCTGCGCTACGCCTCGCGGAAATGCTGGGACCAGCTGGCCAAGGACCTGCGCCGCATCTACACCGCACCCTCGGTCGAGGCAGCATGGGCGGCGTTCGAGGAGCTGGAGGAGAGATGGGGCAAGCCCTACCCGGCCATCCCCAAGATGTGGAGAGCGGCGTGGGAGGAGTTCATCCCCTTCCTGGCCTACGACGTGGAGATCCGCCGGGTGCTGTTCTCCACCAACGCCATCTGGGTGTTTGGCTATGCACGTCGCCTCGGCCTCGCGAGCAGGGGCGATCGGTCGGCCCTGGCTCTGAACGCTATTGACCTTGGTGTCCTTGATTCGAACTGCCGGGCCGGCCGTCTGGGCGCGGGCCCGGGTGCCTGGCTTGAAGAGAGCCTGCACGACTCAACCGGCTCTTCACCGATGAGTGTGGGGTGAGCACGGCGCGCCGAGGGCCAGGTTGAGGCTGGGGAAGGGTCGAGGTCCCCGAGGATCAGAGGACTTCTACCTCTTCTGAAATCGAGGACCTCGACGATGAGTGAGCCTACGTCGTGTTGCCGTGCTCTGGGCGGCTACTGCGAGCGTTGTGACGTGTTGGTCGGGTTGGACGGGCTGCACGTGATCGGGGTTGACCGCGACGACGGCGGCGCCCTCGTGGTCACGGTGGAGTCCGAGCCAACGGTCATGGGCTGCCCGACCTGCGGGGTCGTCGCGCACGGCCACGGCCGGGTCGCGGTCGCGTTGGTCGACGCCCCGGCGATGGGCCGACCGGTGCGGATCATCTGGCGTAAGCGGCGGTGGGTCTGCCCCGAACCTGGGTGCCCGGTGGCGACGTTCGTGGAGCAGGACGAGCGCATCGCCGCGCCGCGCTCGTCGCTGACGACCCGGGCGTGCCGGTGGGCGATCGAGCAGATCCGCCGCGAGCACGCCTCGGTGAACGGGATCCGCCGCCAGCTCGGCACCGGGTGGCGCACGGTGTGGGAGTCGATCAAGCCGCTGCTGCAGGCGATGGCCGCCGACCCGGCCCGCTTCGAGGGCGTGGCCATCCTCGGGGTTGATGAGCACGTGTGGCACCACGTGTCGACCAAGCCGATCGAGGACGGCGGGCGCGGCCCGAAGGAGCTGACCGGGATGGTCGACCTGACCCGAGATGCGCACGGCCGCACCAAGGCTCGCCTGTTGGACCTGGTCCCAGGCCGCTCCGGGCAGGCCTACAAGTCGTGGCTCACCGACCGCGGCCAGACCTTCCGCGACGGGGTCCAGATCGCCACCCTGGACCCGTTCCGCGGGTACAAGAACGCCATCGATGACCAGCTCGACGACGCCCGCGCCGTCCTGGACGCCTTCCACGTCGTCAAACTCGCCACCGGTGTCGTCGACGAGGTCCGCCGCCGGGTCCAGCAGGACATCCACGGCCACCGCGGCCGCAAGGACGACCCGCTGTACCGGATCCGCAACATCCTGCGCGCCGGCGAAGAACATCTCACCGACCGGCAACGAGCGCGGCTGGACACGGCGTGGGCCGCCGACGAGCGGCACGTCGAAGTAGAGCTCGCCTGGCGCTGCGCCCAGCAGGTCCGCTCCGCCTACCACCAGGACAGCCACGCCGCCGGACGGGTCATCGCGGAGAAGATCCTCGCCTCGTTCACCTCGTGCCCGATCCCCGAGGTCGCCCGCCTGGGCCGCACCCTGAAGCAGTGGCGCACCGAGTTCCTCGGCTACTTCGACACCGACGGCGCCAGCAACGGCGGCACCGAAGCCATCAACGGCCTCATCGAACTCCACCGACGCGTCGCCCGCGGCTTCCGAAACAGAGACAACTACCGCCTCCGAATGCTCCTCATAGGCGGCGGACTCGACCCCTCACCCCACACTCATCGGTGAAGAGCCACTCAACCCAGATCTGCCGGCGACCCGGACCCGCTGCCCGCACCGTAACGCGTCGCAGGAGGAGCACCTCATCACCACGTCAGCCGTCGCGGGGATCGACCCGCACAAACACTCGGGCACCGTCGCCGTCCTGTCCGCCACGGGCGAGCTCATCACCTGCGAGTCCTTCGAGATCAGCTTCGAAGGCCTGGCGCGCCTGCTGGAGATCCTCACGGGCACCGGCGCGGTCATAGACCGGGTCGGGGTCGAAGGCTCCGCCAGCCTCGGGGCGCCCGTGGTGGCCGCTCTGCGAGCCAGCGGGTATGACGTTCGAGAGGTTCAAGCCTCCCGCACCAACGACCGACGCCGCCGTCGGCACCGGGCCAAGACCGACATCACCGACGCCCACGCGATCGCAGCCGAGACCCTCGCCGATCCCGCGCTGCCGCCCGCCCGCAAGCACGTCGAGACCCCGTCACCGGCATGGGACACGCTGCGCGTCCTGAGATCGCAACGGGAATCTCTTGTCCTGCAGCGGGTTCGGCTGCTGACCGAGGCCGAGCCCGTCCTGTGCGCCCTGCCCGTCGAGATCCGCGACCAACTGCCCGCGACCAGCCGCGTCATGGCCGCACTGAAGACGATCCGCACCCTCGACACCGGCGCCCTGTCCCGTGCCGACTCGGCCCGGATCCGGTGGCTGCAATCAACCCTGTCAGCGGTCGACGCCATCACCATCGGCCTCAAAAAGCTCGACGCTGAAGTCCCCGCACTCCTGAGCGAACTGGGCTGCACCCTCACCGAGATCGTCGGTGTCGGCGTGGTCACCGCCATGACGCTGCTCACCGAAATCGGCGACCCGACCCGGTTCGAGACCGAAGCCCAGTTCGCCCGGTGGTGCGGCGCCGCACCCGTGGCCGTGTCCTCCGGAGAGGGCCACGGCCAGCCCCGACGACATCGCCTCGACCTGGCCGGCAACCGTCAAGTCAACAGCGTCCTGCACATCGTCCACGTCACCCAGGCACGCATGCACGAGCCAGCCAAGACCTACCTCGCCAAGAGCAGCGCAACTGGCAAGACAGCCCGCGGTGCCCGCCGCGCCCACAAGCGTCAACTCGCCAACGTCATCATCAGACACATGTGGAACGACGCCAAGCGAGCCCCAACCGCCCCCTCAACCGTCGCCGCTTGACAAGAGAGCTTCGAGTCCCTGCACGCCAGGTACCGGCGCGCGGTCACCGTGCGCGGGCACTTTCCGACCGAGCAGGCCGCCCTCAAGTGCCTGTACCTGGTCACCAGGGGCCTGGACCCCAAGGGCACCGGCCAGGCACGATGGACCATGCGGTGGAAGCCCGCGCTCAACGCTTTCGCCGTCACCTTCGCCGACCGCATGCCGGCCGCGGAGAACCTCTGAGATGAACGCCGGAAACACCGTTCATCGGACAGACCCCCCGCTTCTAGGTGTACTGACCGGGAACGTTGATCAATCGTGAGCAGGGCGGCTGGTTGCCGCAAGCCGTGTGGGGCCGGTGGTGGTTGTAGTAATGCAACCACCACTTCAGCTCACCCCGGCGCTCGGACTCTGAGGTGTAGCAGCGGGCGTAGGCCCAGCCGTCAGACAGCGTGCGGTGGAAGCGTTCGACCTTACCGTTGGTCTGCGGACGATACGGCCGCGTGCGCGTGTGCGTGATCCCAAGCACGACGCAAGTGTCTCGCCACAGGTGTGAGCGGACCTAGGCGGCTGAGTCGAGAAGGACGGCGTTCGCGACGGCGTTGAGTGCCACAGGGAGTGACGCGATGTCAGCAGAGCCGAGGGCGAGTCTGATCGCGTGGGGAGTGTGGGTGGTGGTGGCGAACGGGTCGGCTGTGGAGACGGAGATCTGTTGGTCGGCTAGGGCTGTGGCAACGCGGTCGGCCCGTGCTTCCTCCGGGAGCGGTAGCCAGACGAAGTACGACGAGGGGTGGCTGATGTAGCCCAAGCCGCCTAGATGTTCGCGTGCGAGCCGCTGGCGGATGGCGGCGTCGCGGCGCTTGTGGTCCTCGAGGTGGTCGACGGTGCCGTCGGTCAACCACCGGCACGCGATGGCGACGGTGAGTGCAGGGGTGTTCCAGGTGGTGGCCCGGATCGCGCGTTCGAGGGGCGCCAGCAGATGGGGTGGGGCGACGAGGTAGCCGACCCGCAGACCGGTGGCGATGCTCTTGGAGAGCCCGGAGACGTGGATGGTCCGCTCGGGGGCGAGAGCAGCCAACGTGGGTGGGGCGTCCTTGATGAGGTAGGCGTAGGAGGCGTCCTCCACGAGGAGCTGGTCGTGCATCCGGGCGATGTCGACTAGGCGCTGCCGTTGGGTCTCGTCCAGGACGGTGCCGAGTGGGTTGTGCAGGGTCGGCATCGTGTAGACGGCGCGGACCGGGCGGGCCCGGCACAGTCGTTCGAGCGCGTCGAGATCTGTGCCGTCCGGGCCGATGGGCACTGGGGCCAGGTCGAGGTGGAGTGCGGCCGCGAGGACCTTGAAGCCGGGGTAGGTGAGTGCGTCGACGGCGACTACGTCGCCGGGCCGGAGGGTTGCCATCATCGCGACGGTCAGCCCGTGCTGTGCGCCGCTGACGACAAGGACGCGGTCCGGGCGAGCAGGCACTCCGCGGGAGGCCAGGTGAGCGGCGATCGTGGCGCGGTCCTGGGGCCGGCCCGCGTGCGGCTGGTAGCGCAGCAGTGCGTCGATGTCGCCAGAGCTGGCGATGTCGCGCAGCGCGACACGCAGCAGGTCACCTTGCTCGGGCAGAGAGGGGTAGTTGAAGTTCAGGTCAATGAAATCGCCGGCCAGGACCTGCTGGTCGATTCCGTGCCCGGCCGGCAGCGCCTGGTCGCGCACGAAGGTGCCGCGGCCCTGCTCCCGGCTCACCAGCCCCATAGCCTCGAGCTCGGCGTAGACCCGAGTCGCGGTCACGACCGCGATCTGTTCACGCGCTGCGAGCTGACGGTGGGTAGGCAACCGGGTGCCGGCCGGGAGACGACCCGAGCAGATGTCGGCCGCGAACGCATCGACCAAGGGCTTGTAGCGGGGCATGGACACAACCAAAAGTGTATGCAGGACAATTCTTGGACCGTCATGCACGCAGGCTCGTAGCGTGATGCCATCACGCAACGAAAAGGACCCGTTATGCACATCGCCATCCTGACCTTCGAGGGCTACAACGAACTGGACTCCCTGATCGCGCTCGGCGTGCTCAACCGCATCAAGGGGGATGACTGGCGCGTGACCATCGCGACGCCGGCACCCAAGGTGACATCGATGAACGGGGTGGTCATCGAGCAGATGTCCACCCTTGAGGAGGCTTGCCGGGCTGATGCGGTCATCGTCGGCAGCGGCGTCGCGACCCGCGAGGTCGTCGAGGACCCCGATATCATGGCCCAACTCGGTCGCCTGGACCCCTCCCGCCAGCTCATCGCCGCACAGTGCTCGGGCGCGCTGGTGCTGGCCAAGCTAGGTTTGCTCGACGACATCCCCGCCTGCACCGACCTGATCACGAAGCCGTGGGTCATCGCGGCTGGCGTCGAGGTGCTCAACCAACCGTTCTTTGCCAAAGACAACATCGCCACCGCGGGTGGCTGCCTCGCCTCCCACTACCTAGCTGCGTGGATCATCGCTCGTCTGCGCGGCACCGCAGATGCAGAGGGCGCGCTGCACTACGTGGCGCCCGTCGGCGAGAAGGAGGAGTACATCGAGCGCGCCTGGCGCAACATCAACTCCTACCTGCCCGCCGTGGAAGGCATGGCCGCGGTCGGGACGGAGCCGGCTCTAGTCTGACCCGGAGAGGGCATCGGCGGGGCCATCCTTCTGGTCCTGCTAATATTCTTCGCTGCCTTCTACGGGTTCGCGCTGATCGACACCCACCCGGCACGAGCATGGCCTTGGTCAGCGAAGACGCATCCGGGACTGTACGAACTCAGCCGCACCGCCGTCCCCGTCGCCGCGCTCGTTGGTGGAGCAGCCGCGATCGTGGTCGGCATCCGACGCCAACGCTCCACCGAGAAGACTGTCGAGCTCAACGCACGAACCGCGCAGATCACGGCCGACGCCTACGCACTGGACCAAAAGCGAGCCGGGCGAGAAGAAATCGACCGGCTGCGCGACCGTTACACCACGATCACCGCCCAGCTCGGTGACGACACGCGGCACCCGTCCGTCTCGCCGGCGTTTACGCCATGGCCGCCCTAGCTGTACTGCCCGGAGACGTTGATCAATCGCGAGAAGGGCGGGAGGTTCCCGCAGGCCGTGTGCGGCCGGTGATGGTTGTAGTAGTGCAGCCAGTCGTCCAGCTCGCCCCGTCGTTCGGCTTCGGAGGTGTAGCAGCGGGCGTAAGCCCATCCGTCGGCCAGGGTGCGGTGGAAGCGCTCGATTTTCCCGTTGGTCTGCGGCCTGTAGGGCCGCGTGCGCTTGTGCCGGATACCGAGTTCGGCGCAGGTGTCGCGCCACAGGTGTGAGCGGTACGCGCCGCCGTTGTCGGACAGGACACGCTCGACGGTGACGCCGCGGGCGTTGAACCACTCGACGGCTCGGACCAGCACGGCGGTGGCAGTGCGGGCGGTTTCGTCGTCGTGGATCTCGGCATAGGCGACGCGGGAGTGGTCGTCGATGACGGTATGGACGTAAGCCTTGCCCATCAACGGGTCGTAGTGCTTGTTCTTCGGCTTGTCGGGTGTAGCGGCCCGGTTCTTGTCGCCCTGTCGCCGCCCGACGTAGCGCCATCCTCCGCCGTCGGGAATGTTGCCGAGCTTCTTCACGTCGACGTGCAGCATCGACCCTGGGTGATCGTGCTCGTAACGGCGCACCGGTTCTCCCGTGGCGCGGTCGACGTGCGACAGCCGGTTCAAGTGCACGTCTGTAAGGATGCGGTGGACCGTGGACGGGGCTATCCCAAGTCGGCTGGCCAACTGCACCGGCCCCTCCCGTAGTCGCAGGCGAAGACGGACGCAGCGCCTGGCAGTCTGCTGGTTGGTCTTGTTCGGTGAGTGATGCGGCCTGGATGACCTGTCCTGCATTGGCTCGCCGGTGCGGTAGCGGTCGGCCCAGCGCTTCACCGTGGGCCAGGAGACCTGGAACCTGGCGGCGACCTCGCTGATCGGCCAGCCGTCATCGACGACCAAGCGGCCGACGATCAGGCGGTGGCGAGGGGTGAGAGCGGCGTTCGCGTGGGACATGACGAGGCCTTCCTGTGGGCATGCGCCGCCCATGAAGGCCAATTGCCGCCGCGGGCGGCGAGATTGTGTGGGTCAGGGCTCATTGAGATGTGCACGAACTCGTGAGCCGTGGCACATGACGGTGTCGAGGGGTGTTCCCCGGCTCAGGCTCCCGGGTAGGAGTCGAGGTTCCACCAGTGGCCATCGAAGTCAGCGACACATGCGTTGCGCCCTCCGTGGGGGGCGTCGTTGGGCTCCGTGACGGTGGTCGCGCCGTGTGCCAGGGCTGCGGCGAAGAGGCTGTCTACGTCCTCATCACTGGCGACCACCAGGTTGCAGATCCCCGGCCCGTAATGCGGGTCATCGTCCCGAACAGAGCCGAGCATGATGCCCCCGTTGTCGCGCCAGGCAAGTTGCGCATGGGCCACCAAGGTCGCGTCATCAGGATCCCGCACGATCATGGCGGTGGTGAAGCCGATGGCTTGGAGAAAGTCGATGCCTCGATCGGCGTCTGTATAGCGCAGGCAGTGGAACAGCTGTGGTGTCGTCATGGCTCTAGCCTCACGCCGGAAGCATGTCGGTGTCTTGAAGCAATGGGAAATCGTCCTTCGACTGGCGCAGCGTCCATCCAGTCATCGACTTCCATTCCCGGGACAGGTGCGGTTGGTCGCTGTAGCCGGCCATCGCCGCGACGTCCGAGGGCTGGGCGCCACGCTGGACCAAGTCTTTGGCGTGGGTGAAGCGAGCGATGCGCGCCACCTGCTTGGGCGAGAGACCGGTCTCGAGGGCGAACAGGCTTGAGAGCCGCCGTCTGGACAGGCCAACGTCCTGAGCCAGGCCGGAGATGGGGATCGTGCCTCGGGTCCGATGGATCCGCGCGAGTGCCTCGACCAGGTCTGCGCGCGGTGCATGAGGATGCTGCTCCAGCCTCTTGGTGAGGAATGCCGCCAAGAGGTGGAACCGTCGTGGCCACGTTGACTGCCGCAGCTGGTCGAGCAGGTGCCTGGGCCACGAGAGATCATTCACATCAACCATCGAGCCGGCCAGATCCCCGGCCGGCAGCCCGAGAAGCCGACGGGTCGAGAGCGGGTGGAGCGACAATTCGAGGCCCTGCTGGCGTCCCCTCGACTGGATCAGAGCCGGAGTGGTGTGCAGGCCGGAGACTAGTAGGTCACAGAGATGCCGCGCGTCGCCATGAAGCCAGCCACAGTCGATGGGCTCTGCGAGCGACAGCACCACCGTGACGCCCATCGAGGGAACCCCGTGGTGGACGGTGTCGGTACTGGTGAAGTCGTACCCCACCCAGGAAAGGAGATGGGGGCGCAACCCTTGCGGGATAGCTGGCTGCCAGACGGGCATGCACCCACCCTAGGGAAGCCCCGGCCCAGAAACAGTCACTTGTCTGACGACCACTGTGGTGTCGCTACACGACCGCCAGGGCCGTGGCGGCTCGATCAACGTCTACGGGCAGTACACCTAGTTCTCACCAGGCCACGGCCTCTGCGCCCCGACACAGAAAACAACCCGCTGCTGTGCATATACCCCGGCGGGGTATATGGTGTTAAATGGTCCGAGTCCAGGAAGAAGCGATGATCACCACAAAGACACATATTCGGCTGCCCGCCATGAACCTGCGGCAACTGCGAGGGAACCGTCCGAGGCGGATGTCGCCCAGTTGGCCGGTGTCCACTCATCAAGGTGGAGGCCCAGACGGGCGAACTGGTCCCATCAGCGTCGACAGCCAGAACGAAGGACACCGCATGACCTTCGCGACACCCAGGGCGCTGGCCGCCACGCTCGCCGCCCGGGCATGGACACCGATGGACGCGCTCGCGCAGGAGAGCCAACCGTGATGAACCACGAGCACCACTACGACCAATCCACCGCGACGGAGCCGCTCACAGATCCCGTGTGCGGCATGAACGTAAACGCCTCGACAGCACCCGTCCTCGACCACGACGGTCAGCAGTACCACTTCTGCTCGGAGCATTGCCGTGACCGATTCCACGCGGACGCCGCCGCGTTCATCGGTCCCGCAGCCGAACATGCAACAATGCCCGCCGCCAGCCACGATGCGCCCATCAGCGGCGAGGCGACGGAGTGGACCTGCCCTATGCATCCGGAGATCCGCCGCCCCGGGCCCGGGTCCTGCCCCATCTGTGGGATGGCCCTGGAGCCGGTGACCGTCACCGCCGATACCGGCCCCAGCCCCGAGCTAGCCGACATGACTCGCCGGTTCTGGGTCGCCACCGCGCTGACGATCCCCATCGTCGTCCTTGAGATGGGACGCCACTTCATCCCGTGGCTGCACGACCTCATCCCGGCCCGTACCTCGGTGTGGCTCCAGCTGGCGCTCGGCACACCCGTCGTGCTGTGGGCCGGGTGGCCCTTCTTCGTCCGCGGCTGGGCCTCGGTCCGCACCCGCAACCTCAACATGTTCACCCTGATCGCGATGGGCACCGGAATCGCGTGGCTGTTCAGCGTGATCGCCACCTTCACGCCGGGTGTCTTCCCCGACTCCTTCCGCGGTGACGCGGGCACCGTCGACGTCTACTTCGAAGCCGCCGCCGTCATCACCACCCTGGTCCTGCTGGGGCAGGTCCTGGAGCTGCGCGCCCGCGAGCAGACCTCCGGCGCCATCAAAGCCCTGCTCGATCTCAGCCCCAAGACCGCCCGCCGCATCACCGCCGACGGCGACGACGAAGAGATCCCCCTCGACACCGTCCAGCTCGGTGACCGCCTCCGGGTCCGCCCCGGCGAGGCGGTACCGGTCGACGGAACCGTGGAGGATGGCCGCTCCGCCGTCGATGAGTCCCTGGTCACTGGTGAGTCCATGCCGGTCACCAAGAACAGCGGCGACACCGTCATCGGCGGCACCATCAACGGCAGCGGCGCCCTGGTCATGCGCGCCGAGAAGGTCGGACGCGACACCATGCTCGCCCGAATCGTTGCCATGGTCGCCGACGCGCAACGCTCCCGCGCCCCGATCCAGCGGATGGCCGACAAGGTGGCCGGCATCTTCGTGCCCGCCGTCATCACCATCGCCGTGGTCGCGTTCATCGTCTGGGCACTGGTCGGCCCGGACCCGAAGCTCGCCCACGCCCTCATCGCCGCCGTGGCGGTCCTGATCATCGCCTGCCCCTGCGCGCTCGGGCTGGCCACCCCCATGTCGATCATGGTCGGTGTCGGTCGCGGCGCAGGCCTGGGCGTCCTGATAAAGAACGCCGAAGCCCTCGAACGCATGGAGAAGGTCGACACCCTGGTCGTTGACAAGACCGGCACACTCACCGAAGGACGACCCACCGTCACCGGCATCGTCACCACCGGCAGCGACCGTGATGACAACGAGCTGCTGCGCATCGCCGCCGGCGTCGAACGCGCCTCCGAGCACCCACTCGCCATGGCCATCATCGAAGCCGCCACCCAGCGAGGCCTGCACATTCCAGACGTGACCGACTTCGACTCACCCGTCGGGCGCGGCGTCCTGGGGACCGTCGACGGCCACCGGGTGACTATCGGAAGCGCGACGTTCCTCAACTCTGAGGGCCTCGACACGAGCCCGCTCGCCGCCCGCGCCGACGAGCTCCGCGGCGACGGTGCGACCGTCATCCACATCGGAATCGACGACCACTCCGCTGGTATGTTCGCGATCGCCGACCCCATCAAGGAAACCACCCCCGCCGCCCTGAAGGCTCTGCGCGCGGACGGCATCGACGTCGTCATGCTCACCGGCGATAACCGGGTCACCGCCCAGGCAGTCGCCAAGACGCTCGGCATCGATCACGTCGAGGCCGAAGTGCTGCCCGACCACAAGAGTGACATCGTCACCAAGCTCCGCGGCGAAGGTCACGTCGTCGCGATGGCCGGCGACGGCGTGAACGACGCGCCAGCCCTGGCCTCCGCCGACGTCGGCATCGCCATGGGATCAGGCACGGACGTCGCCATGGAAAGCGCCGGCATCACCCTGCTCAAGGGCGACCTCACCGGGATCGTGCGCGCACGTCTTCTCTCCGAGAAGACCATGGCCAACATCCGGCAGAACCTGTTCTTCGCCTTCGTCTACAACGCCCTCGGCATCCCCATCGCCGCCGGCGTCCTCTACCCCGTCTTCGGGCTCCTGCTCTCACCCATCATCGCCGCCGCCGCCATGGCCCTCTCCAGCGTCAGCGTCATCGCCAACGCCCTACGACTGCGCGCTCAAACCATCGGTGGTGATGAAGACGATCGACGCTGAGCTGCTCGTCGTCCCGGACTGCACCAGCGAGGCAGCCGCGGTGCGGCTGATCACGGCTGCCGTGAGCCAGTGCGGGACAGACGCGCGAGTACACCGCTCCATCGTCGTCAGCGATGAGCAAGCCCAGCAACGGGGATTCACGGGGTCACCGACAATCCTCATCAACGGCGCCGACCCCTTCGCCCGTCAAGGAGCAGCGCCCGCTCTGGCCTGCCGGCTCTACCCGACCGCAGTCGGGCTGCGTGGTGTACCCGAACTCCGGAACGTGATACAAGCGCTCCAGCGTGCGGCAGGGGTGGCCACCTCAGCTGGCGATCACGGCGGCGATATCGCGAGGGGCGGTGCGCAACGTACGGGTTGAGGCACCTCGGGTGTGAGCGGTGCACGTGTGGCGCGCTGCGTCGACGCTTACGCGCGTCGCCCTCGGGAGGATGCCCGATGCCGCCCGGCACCAGGTGCATCGTGGAGCGTCGCGATCAGGGGCATACGCACTGGACCAGGTCGTGACCGAGGGCGACTACGCCCTGACCTACAACCCGGCCATGGGGCACGTCAGCCTGCTGCGCCAGCACACCGTCCCACCCGATGCGGAATTGGACGACGCCGCGGCGGTGCCCGCCCGTGAAGCCATCACCGGTGTCGGTCCCCTCGACACGAGCACATCGCATTCCACCCGCACAGGTGCGACGACGCCAACCGCCGCCTGTGCAACCAGGCGTTCTTCACCAAGGTCTACATCGACGAAGACGACGAACTGCGCGTCGAGAACAACCGGCCCTTCGAGATGCTCCTCGACCCCGAGATCAACGCCAACGCCCTCACCTGGGCCGAGAACGCAGACAAGACCCGAACCACCACCAACGATTCTGTTGGCAAGGGTTCGAGCCTTGTGCGTCGGGTGGGCCCCGTGGGGCTCGAACCCACAACCTACGGATTAAAAGTCCGCAGCTCTGCCAATTGAGCTAGAGGCCCGGTCCGGGCGAGGCCGCCCGGTCCAGCCGCCTAGCGTACTCGGCCACACGCGTACCCCGACCGCGCGGTCGCGGCCGCTGTGCGGCTAACGCAGGGGTATGCCGCCGAGGCCGGCCTCTGCGGCCGACACCATCGCGCCGCTCGCCGTGAGGCGTACGGCCGAGTCGATCTCGGGGGCGAGCCAGCGGTCGGGGCCGGGCCCCTCGACGCCGGCCTCGCGCAGGGCGGTCACGACCGCGCCGGTGGCAGGGGAGGGGCGCAGGGGGGCGCGCAGTTCGAGTCCGCGCGCAGCGGTCAGGACCTCGACCGCCAGCACCCGCGTCAGGCCGTCGACCGAGCGGCGCAGCTTGCGGGCCGCGGACCAGCCCATCGAGACGTGGTCCTCCTGCATCGCGCTGGAGGGGATCGAGTCGACGCTGGCGGGGGTGGCTAGGCGCTTGAGCTCGGAGACGATGGCGGCCTGCGTGTACTGCGCGATCATGTGCCCGCTGTCGACACCTGGGTCGTCGGCGAGGAAGGGCGGCAGCCCGTGGCTGCGCGCCTTGTCGAGGAAGCGGTCGGTGCGACGCTCGGAGATGCTGGCCAGGTCGGCGGCCACGATGGCGAGGAAGTCGAGCACATAGGCCACCGGCGCCCCGTGGAAGTTGCCGTTGGACTCCACCCAACCGTCGTGGGTGACGACGGGGTTGTCGACCGCGGAGGCGAGCTCGTGCCCGGCGACGGTCGCGGCATACTCCACCGTGTCACGCACGGCGCCCGCGACCTGCGGCGAGCAGCGCAGCGAATAGGCGTCCTGCACCCTCGTGCACTGCGAGGGGTCCTGGTGGCTCTGGCGGATCTCACTGTCTGCCAACAGTGCTCGCAGGTTCGCGGCCGAGACCGCCTGCCCCGGCTGGGGCCTCAGCTCGTGGAGCTCGGCGGCGAAGACGTCGTCGGTGCCGAGCAGCCCCTCGACGCTCATGGCCGCCGCGACGTCCGCCGTGCGGAGCAGGCCGCGCAGGTCGTGGATCGCGAGGCACAGCATGCCGAGCATGCCGTCGGTGCCGTTGATGAGGGCCAGGCCCTCCTTCTCGCGCAGCACCACCGGCTCGATGCCGGCAGCCGCGAGGGCCTGGGCAGACGGCATCCGCTGCCCCTCTGCATCGCGCACCTCGCCCTCTCCCATCAGCGCGAGCGCGCAGTGCGCAAGCGGCGCGAGGTCGCCAGAGCAGCCCAGCGAGCCGTACTCGTGGACCACGGGGGTGATGCCGGCGTTGAGCAGGGCGACATAGGTCTCGAGCACCTCTGGGCGGATGCCGGTGCGCCCGGTGGCAAGAGTGGAGATCCGCAGCAACATCAGCGCGCGCACGACCTCGCGCTCCACCTCGGGCCCGCTGCCCGCCGCATGGCTGCGCACGAGCGAGCGCTGGAGCTGGGTGCGCATCTCGGTCGGGATGTGCCGGGTGGCGAGGGCGCCGAAGCCGGTCGAGACCCCGTAGTGCGGCGTGGGATCCATTGCGAGAGAGTCGATCACCGCACGGCTGCGGGCCACCTCGGCGAGCGACTCATCCGAGATCTCCACGCGGGCGTCGTGACGGGCGACTGCGACGACGTCCTCGATCGTGAGCGGCCCGATGCCGACCGTGACGACGGCATGCGACTCAGGAGCGGTCGTGGTGGACGTGGTCATCATGGCCTCCGCTGGGGTGCGACGAGAGTGTGGACGAGGCGCGCCGCGACGCGGGCGGTGCGCGAGTCGATGTCGTGGGTCGGGTTGAGCTCGGCGACGTCGATGACCGCGACCTTGCCCGAGGCGGCAAGGTGTCGGCACAGCGGCAGCAGCGTCTCGAGCGGCACGCCGTATGCCGCAGGCGCGCTCACACCGGGTGCGACCGCGGCCGGCAGGACGTCCAGGTCGATGCTGAGGTGGACCACGTCGACACCGGCAAGGAAGCCATCGATCTCCGCGAGGATCTCGTCGAGCTGCGCTGGGGCACAGTCCATGTCGAGCCGCCAGGTCGCCCCGAGGCGGTTGGCTGTGTCAAAGAGCGTGGCGGTGTTGGACGCCTCGCTGATGCCGACCACGTGATAGCGGAAGTCCGCACCGCGCGTCTCGTCGGCGCGCGCCATCTGGAGGAACGGGGTCCCGGAGGTCGGTTGGACCGCCTCGCGCAGGTCGAAGTGGGCGTCGAGGTTGAGGACTCCGACGCGGGCGTCCCGGAGTCGGGCGGACGACGCCCGACCCAGATAGCTGCCCCACGCCGCCTCGTGCCCGCCACCGAGCACGATCACGACGCGGTGGGAGTCCAGCAGATCCGCCACGGCCTGGCCGAGGGCGGCCTGGGCTGCCTCGAGGTCGCCGTCGACCACCTCGACCGTGCCTGCATCGTGCACGGCGAGGTCCCCGTGCACGGCCAGGGGAGCGAGAGCCGACCGCGCGGCGTCGGGCGCGTGCGCGGCGCCGACGCGGCCCTTGTTGCGCCGCACGCCCTCGTCGCTGGCGAAGCCGACGAGCGCGACATCCGCGTGCACACCGGGGCTGTCCGGGCTGTCACCGGAGCCTGCCGAGTCCACGCACTGGTGCCAGCGCCGGTGCTCCGGGCCGTCGCCGTCGACCCGGCCGCTCCAGACCTCGGGCGAGGTCGGGCGTGGGGCCGGGTACGAGGCCGCGCGAGATGCGGGATCTGTCATGCCATCTAGGACAGCGGAGCCCACCAGGCCCCGACACCTCCGCCGGCCCGATACCGTCTGGGATACCAGACGACGGCGAGGAGGCTGCATGTCCAAGGTCCCTGCGGCGGACAACACCCTGCGGGTGCTCAGCCACCTCGCGAGCCGGCGCGGCCCGGTGGCTGCTGCCTCGATCGCCTCTGCCCTCGGGCTCCCGCGCTCCAGCGTCTATCACCTGCTGACCGTGATGCGTGAGCGTGGCTATGTCGTGCACTACCCGGAGGACGGGGTCTATGGGCTCGGGCTCGCGGCATACGAGCTCTCGGGCGGCTATCTGCGGCAGGCGCCGATCGCCCGGCTCGGCCACCCGCTGATCACCGCTCTTGTCGACCGGGTCGGCGAGAACGCCCACCTCGCAACGCTCCACGGCCGCGACGTCATCTATGTGATCGAGGAGCGGGCGCCCGGCCGGCCGTCCCTGGTGAGCGACGAGGGGGTGCGGCTGCCTGCGCACCTCACCGCGACCGGCCGGGCGATCCTGGCCGCACTGCCGCGGCCACAGGTCCGTGCCCTCTATCCCAACCGCGGCGCCTTCGCGACCTATGGGGCGGGCGGCTCGGAGTGGACCTCGCTGCGTCTCAAGGCCGAGCTGGAGCGCACCCGCGCCAGGGGGTATGCCGTCGAGGAGGACGAGATCACGCCGGGCCTGTCCTCTGTCGCCGTCGTCGCGCGCGACCACCTCAACCTGCCGGCCGCGGCGGTCGCCGTCACCTTCGAGGGGGAGCGCCGTGACGAGGCGTGGCGACGCGAGCAGGTCGCCGCCCTGCGCGCGGTGGCGGCCACCCTCTCCACCCGCCTGCACCCGACGCGCTCCTGAGCGTGGTCTGGTATCCCAGACAGGATGCGTCGCCGAGGCGGAGACTCCGGACGCAAAGCCCGCTTCCATGGGAGGTGACAGGCGGGTATGCCGTGAGCACACGGCATACCCATCGCCCACCGAACAGCGCGTCAAAGGAGCACCCATGGCACTCCCCGGAGCCCGACCCGTCCGCGCGCCGCGCGGCACCGAGCTGACGGCCAAGAGCTGGCAGACCGAGGCGCCCATGCGGATGCTCATGAACAACCTCGACCCGGAGGTCGCCGAGCGGCCCGACGACCTCGTCGTCTATGGCGGGACGGGGCGTGCGGCGCGCTCCTGGGAGGCCTTCGACGCGATCGTGCGCACCCTCGAGGGGCTCGAGCCCGACGAGACGCTGCTGGTGCAGTCGGGCAAGCCCGTCGGCGTCTTCCGCACCCACGAGTGGGCACCCCGCGTATTGATCGCCAACTCCAATCTCGTTGGGGACTGGGCGAACTGGCCCGAGTTCCGCCGGCTCGAGGCCGAGGGCCTGATGATGTATGGCCAGATGACCGCCGGCTCGTGGATCTACATCGCGACCCAGGGCATCCTCCAGGGGACCTATGAGACCTTCCACGCGGTGGCGCGCACACTGCACGAGGACGGGCGGGCGCCCGAGCCCACTCTCGCAGGCACGCTGACGCTGACTGGCGGCTGCGGCGGGATGGGCGGCGCGCAGCCGCTCGCCGTGACGATCAACGGCGGCGCCTGCCTCATCGTCGACGTCGACGCCCAGCGGCTCGAGCGGCGGCTCGGCAAGCGCTATCTCGACCAGATCGCGCCCGACCTCGACACCGCGCTGGAATGGCTCGGCAAGGCCAAGGAGGAGCGCCGGCCGCTGTCGGTGGGGCTGGTCGGCAACGCCGCCGCGGTCTTCCCCGAGATGCTCCGCCGTCATCGCGCCGGCGAGGTGCACGTCGACATCGTCACCGACCAGACCAGCGCCCACGACCCGCTGTCCTACCTGCCCGTCGAGTTCACGATGGACGAGTGGGACGCCGAGGCCAAGGCCGACCCCGACGGCTTCACCAAGAAGGCCCGCGAGTCGATGGCCGCCCAGGTCCAGGCGATGGTCGAGTTCCAGGACGAGGGCGCGGAGGTATTCGACTACGGCAACTCGATCCGCGACGAGGCCCGGCACGCCGGCTATAGCCGGGCGTTCGAGTTCCCCGGCTTCGTCCCGGCATACATCCGCCCGCTCTTCTGCGAGGGAATGGGGCCCTTCCGCTGGGTCGCGCTCTCGGGTGACCCCGAGGATATCCGCGTCACCGACGAGGCGATCAAGGAGCTCTTCCCCGACAACGACCACCTCCACCGGTGGATCGACGCGGCGGCCGAGCACGTCGAGTTCGAGGGACTGCCGGCACGCATCTGCTGGCTCGGCTATGGCGAGCGCCATCGCGCCGGGGTGCTCTTCAACCAGATCGTGCGCGACGGCAAGGTCAAGGCGCCCATCGTCATCGGCCGCGACCACCTCGACGCGGGTTCGGTCGCCTCGCCCTATCGCGAGACCGAGGGCATGCAGGACGGCTCCGACGCGATCGCCGACTGGCCACTGCTCAACGCCCTGACCGCCACCTCCTCGGGCGCGACCTGGGTCTCGATCCACCACGGCGGCGGCGTCGGCATCGGCCGCTCGATCCACGCCGGCCAGGTCGGCGTCGCCGACGGCACCGACCTCGCCGAGCAGAAGCTCACCCGCCTGCTCACCAACGACCCGGGCATGGGCGTGATCCGCCACGTCGACGCCGGCTACGCTCGCGCCGCCGAGGTCGCCCGCGAGCGCGGCGTGCGCGTCCCGATGGCGCAGGGCTGATGGACACCCCGGCCGGCGGGTCCGAGCTTGTCACCGGCATCGGCGAGCTGCGCACCTGCGACCCGCTCGAGGACGGCCGTGTCCTGCGCGACGCGGCAGTGGTCATCGAGGGGAACCGGATCGCCTGGCTCGGCGCCGCCGCGGACGCCCCGGATGCCGACACCCGCACCGACGTGGGTGGCCGTGCTGTGCTGCCCGGCTGGGTCGACTCCCACAGCCACCTCGTCTTCGCCGGCGACCGGTCGGCCGAGTTCGAGGCGCGCGTGGCGGGCGAGGCGTATGCCGCGGGTGGCATCCGCGTCACGATGGACGCCACCCGCGCGGCGACCGACGACGAGCTGAGATCCCTTGTGCGCCAACGGGTCGATGAGGCGGTGGCCGGCGGCACGACCTGCCTGGAGACCAAGACCGGCTATGGCCTCGACGTCGATCAGGAGGCCCGGGCCGCGCGGATCGCGGCGGAGGCCGTCGACGAGGTGACCTATCTCGGGGCCCACCTCGTGCCGCCGGCGCCCGACGGGTCGCCCGGTGACGCCGAGGCCTATGTCGACCTCGTCTGCGGGCCGATGCTGGAGGCGGTCCGGCCGCACGTCCGGTGGGCCGACGTCTTCTGCGAGGTGGGTGCCTTCACGGTCGAACAGTCCCGTCGCGTGCTGGAGGCCTGCCGCGACGCGGGCCTCGGCCTGCGGGTCCACGGCAACCAGCTCGGCGAGAGCGGCGGGGTCGCGCTCGCCGTGGAGCTCGGCGCGGCCTCTGTCGACCACTGCAACTACCTCTCCGACGCGGATGTCTCGGCACTCGCCGCGTCTGAGACCGTCGCCACGGTCCTGCCGGCCTGCGACCTGTCGACCCGGGCGCCGCTCGCCCCGGCGCGGCAGCTGCTCGACGCGGGCGCCAGGCTCGCGATCGCGTCCAACTGCAATCCCGGCACCAGCTACACCAGCTCGGTGTCCTTCTGCGTGGCCACCGCCGTGCTCCAGATGGGGCTGTCCATTGACGAGGCCGTGACCGCGGCGACCTGGGGCGGCGCCCGCGCCCTGCGCCGGGAGACCGCGGGCCCCGACGGGAGCCCCGCCGTCGGCTCGCTGCGCGTCGGCCACCGCGCCGACCTCCACGTGCTCGACGCCCCGGCAGCCATCCACCTCGCCTATCGCCCCGGCATGCCGCTCACCCACGCCGTCTGGCGCGCGGGCACCCGGGTGCGCTGACCCGCCCAGGCCAGCTCCGCGGCATACCTCCCGGCGCGTTTGTGCCCAACTGGGCAAAAGCGCGGGTTGGGCGGTGGGGCGTTTGTGCCCAGCTGGGCGAAAGCGCCCGGGGTCCTCAGTCCTTGGAGCGGCGGAAGAGCCGGCCCTTCTTGACGGGGCTGTCGTGGTCGGCGTCGGCGGCACGGGCGGAGGCGAGCTCGGCCTCGCGCGCCTGACGGGCCTTGTCCGCGGCATACGCGTCGTCCTTGCCGGCGACACCCAGCGGGTCCTCGCCGGTGGCGCCCTCGGCGACGGCCGCCTGACGGATCTCGCGGGCCTCCTCGATGATCTTCTCCCGCTTCTCGGCGGCCTTCTCCGAGCCGGACGCGTCACGCGGCGGCAGCTGGAGGGTCTCCTCGGCAGGGATGCCGGCCTGGAGCTGGCGGGCCCGCTCCATCTCGGCGTCGACCTCCGCGCCGAGCAGCAGCGCGACGTTGACCAGCCAGATCCACAGCAGGAAGACGATCACACCGGCGAGGGCGCCATAGGTCTTGTTGTAGGACCCGAAGTTGGAGACATAGAAGCCGAAGGCGAGCGAGCCGAGCACGGCGGCGAGGATCGCGATGCCGGCGCCGACGGACAGCCAGCGGAACTTCGGCTGCCGCACGTTGGGGGTGCCCCAGTAGAGCAGCGCGATCATCAGCACGACGATGGCGAGCATGACCGGCCACTTGACGATGTTCCAGATCGTCACGGCCTGGTCGCCGAGACCGATGATGCCGCCGACCTCCTTGGCGAGCCCGCCCGAGAGGACGAAGCCGAGCAGCAGCAGCGCGGCCATCACGACGAGCAGCAGCGTGATGAGCAGCATCCACGGCCGCAGCTTCCAGATCGGGCGGCCCTCGTCGACCTCATAGATCCGGTTCATCATGCGGCCGAAGCCGTTGACATAGCCCGACGCCGACCAGAGCGCGCCGAGCAGACCGACGAGCATGCCGAGTCCGGCGCCCTTGGCGTTGACCATCGACTCGATCGGGCCCTTGAGCTGCTCGGAGGCGTCGGCCTGCCCGAGGTTCTTGAGGATGTCGAGCAGCGCAGAGGTCGTGGCCTCGCCCTGGCCGAAGACGCCGAGCATCGAGACCAGCGCCAGCAGCGCGGGGAAGACCGCCATCATCGAGTAGTAGGTCAGCGCCGCCGCGAGATCGGTGCACTGGTCCTTCTGGAACTGCGCGAAGGCGTTCTTGAAGGTGAACTTCCACGACGGCTTGTGCAGGTCGGTCGGTGACTCGGGCTTGCGTGGGTCGTCCTGGTGCGGGGCGGTCTCGGCCTTGACGGAGCTCGTGCCTTCGCGTGCCATCTGTCTCTCCTGGTCGTGCCTGGCAGGGTCTCGCACCGACATTACCTAGCCGATGGCGTATGCCGTGTGCTCGGCCCCCGTGAATCTGCGCAGGTCAGGGGCGGGCGGGCTCAGAGCGAGGTGGGCAGGACGGGCATCCCGCGGACACCGGGCTGCGCGGCATACACCGACCCCGCGTCGGGCTCCTGGCCGTCGGGGAGGTTCTCGCGGGAGGTGGTGATGAAGAGGGTGGCCAGGTCGGGGCCGCCGAAGGTGAGGGCGCTGACCTGGCTGACGGGCAACGCGATCTCGGCGGTGAGCTCGCCGTCGGGGGAGTAGCAGCGCACGGCCGACCCACCCCAGAGCGCGACCCACACCCCGCCCTCGGCGTCGACCGTCATGCCGTCGGGCATGCCGTCGCCCTCGACCTGGGCGAGGGTCCTGGGTCGCACGAGCCGGTCGTCCTCGTTGTCGAAGACGGTGATCCGGTCGCTGGGGGTGTCGTTGTAGTAGGCGTGCCGGCCGTCGGGGGAGAAGCCGATGCCGTTGGAGACGGTGACGTCGGTCAGGACGGGCTCGGGGGAGCCGTCCGGGCCGAAGCGGTAGAACGTCGCCGCGCCCTCCTTGGCGTCCGGGCCGATCGTGCCGCCATAGAGCGTCCCGGCCGGGGAGGCCGTCCCGTCGTTGAAGCGCTCCCCGTCGGCCATCTCGAGGGGGTCGAGCAGGCGCAGCTCGCCCTCGTCGCTGTCGGCCAGGGCGAGCCGGTCGCGCAGCGCCACGACGAAGCCGCCGCTGCTGCGGGGGCGGTGGAATGCCGCGATGTCGCCGACATGGCGGCGGACCGGGCCGGAGTCGGTGAGGGTGATCAGGTCGCCGGCATACAGGTCGACATAGCGCAGGCCGCCGTAGCTCTCGTGCCAGACGGGGCCCTCTGCGTGATAGGCGATCGGGCCGGTGACATTCTCGATCGAGGTCATGCCCCCACTGTGCCAAACAGGTGGCTGGCCACGGTGTTTGGCACACTCGTGGGTGATGACCGACCAACCCCGCCTGCCCCGCCGGCCACGTCACTTCAGCCCCGCCGCACTGGAGGCCCACGGTGGCACCTCGCCCGGACCTGCCGAGCTGACCGAGGCCGCCCACGAGACTGCGGCTGTGCTGGTCGGCGCGGGCCGCGCTGCCGCCGACCCCGACGTCACGGCCCGCCTGGTGGCGCTCGTCGACGAGATCGGCCTGTCCTCGGTGGCGGAGCTGTGGTCCCAGCGTCCGGCGCGGAGCCTGCCCGGTGCCCTCTGGCGGCTCTATGCCCTGCGCGAGTGGGTGCGTCGCTCGCCGCTGGAGGCGAGCCGGGAGTATGCCGCGGGCATGCGCTTCACATCGGTCGACCACGTGGTTGCCGGGATGGCCGAGCCGCCCGGGCCCGACGAGGTCCGTGAGCTCGCCGACGCGATCCTGCGCGGGGTGTTCGAGGGGGACCTGGCGGTCGCGCTGGAGCGGGCCGCGGCATTCTGCCGGGTGGTCTCCTCCGGCCGGGCCGACATCGGCCCAAGCCCCGAGTCGGCGGCCCAGATGCTCACGACTGCCCAGGACCTGGAGGCCAGCGCCCGCCTCTGGCGGGCCGACCAGCTCGACTGAGCGCGCGGCATACCCGTCGCAATGCCGTTGAGAACGCTGTTTTCAACGCCAAGGCGGGGCGGGAGGCGTTGAGAACGGTGTTTTCAACGCCAAGGCGGGGCGGGAAGCGTTGAGAACGGTGTTTTCAACGCCAAGGCGGGGCGGGAAGCGTTGAGAACGGTGTTTTCAACGCCAAGGCGGGGCGGGAAGCGTTGAGAACGGTGTTTTCAACGCCAAGGCGGGGCGGGAAGCGTTGAGAACGGTGTTTTCAACGCTAAGGGGAGAAGATGCGCCGGGCTGGGAGCGCCTCTCGGCGCGCGGCCGCTCGTAGCGGCTTATGTTGGGACCCGGGGCTGCCGCAGCCCGGCGCACGGAAAACTCTAACGCGTCATCCGCGCAGATGATTCCTGGTCGCGCCTAGTGGGCGGCCGAGCCGGGGCAGAGGAGCTGGTGCCCGGTGAAGTCACGGGCAGCGGTCGCGCGGGCGCGCCGGGCCGGGCCGTTCCACCCGCAGGCGGGGCAGAACCCGTGCGTGAACGACCCCCTGTCCTCGATCAGCGGGACCGGGGCCACGACCGCCTTGGTGGGGCGGTGCGCTCGGACGCGCCAACGGTGCAGGAGACTCATGTCCGAAATGATCCTCCTTTGGGCGCATACGGACAAATGCACAGATCACACCCCGTTCCCCGGGCAGGCAGCCGTGACGCGGGGTAGTAGGCCCACGACCGTCCACCGACTGGTCATCCGCTTTGCCCCCGCTGGGGTGGCCTCGTCCCTACATTGGCTCCCGTGACCGACAAGCGGGTCCCTCCCGACCGGGACGACCTCCTCGACGCGGACCTCGCGCACGAGATCGACCTCGTGGGTGATCTGGTGCTTGCCGCGTCCGAGAGCGAGGGTCCCCTCTCGGAGCAGCAGATCGACCAGGCCCTTGGTGTTGCCAGGTGCGCGGAGCGTCGTCCGGGCTGAGCACGCGGCCCCTCCGGTGTGACCTTCTTGACGCTCGTGCCGCGCAATGGATATCGCTCGTTCACCGGCCGTTAACCATCCCCGCCTCGCTACTTCATCCGCCCTGCATACTTTCGGCGCGTTGGGCCATCACGCCCCACCAAGACCCCTGTGTGGAGAGGTATCACTGTGAAGATTCAGCGCATGAGCCAGGTGGCGGCGCTCGCCCTCGTCGGCAGCATCTCGCTCGCTGCCTGTGGCTCGGACAACAACAGCTCGTCCGGCTCGTCGTCCTCCGGCTCCGCGTCCGGCTCGGCCTCCGGGTCGGAGTCCGCTGCTGCCGGTGGTGGCGAGGACTGCGTCGAGGGCTCGCTCAAGGCGGAGGGCTCCTCGGCCCAGAAGAACGCGATCGAGGAGGCCATCGCCTCCTACGGCGAGAAGTGCTCCGGCGCCCAGATCGACTACAACCCGACCGGCTCCGGCGCGGGCATCAAGCAGTTCATCGCCGGCCAGGTCGACTTCGCCGGCTCCGACTCGGTCCTCAAGACCGAGGAGAAGGACGGCAAGATCGAGGCCGACGAGGCCAAGAAGTTCTGTGGCTCCGAGGCCTGGAACATCCCGATGGTGACCGGTCCCATCGCGATCGCCTACAACGTCAAGGGCGTTGACAGGCTGGTCCTGACCCCCGAGGTCGCGGCCAAGATCTTCAAGGGCGAGATCAAGACCTGGAACGACCCGGCCATCGCCAAGATCAACGAGGGCGCCTCGCTCCCGTCGAGCCCGATCAAGCCGTTCTTCCGCTCCGATGAGTCGGGCACGACCGAGAACTTCACCAACTATCTCAACAAGGCCGCCGAGGCTGCCTGGCCGGACGAGAAGTCGAAGTCCTGGACGGGCAAGGGCGAGGGCAAGGAGAAGTCGGCCGGTGTCGCCGAGGCGACCAAGTCGACCGACGGTGGCATCACCTACGTCGAGCTCTCCTACGCCAAGGACAACGGTCTGGCCATGGCCCAGATCGACAACGGCGGCGGCGCCGTCGAGCTGACCTCCGAGTCCGTCGGCAAGGCCGTCGAGGCCGCCGAGCAGACCGGCACGGGCAACAACCTGGCGCTCAAGCTCGACTACACGACCAAGGAGGCCGGCGCCTACCCGATCCTCCTCGTCACCTACGAGATCGTCTGCTCCAAGGGCAAGGACGCCGAGAAGCAGAAGGCGATCAAGGCCTTCCTCAAGCACTTCGCCTCCGACGACGTGCAGGCCGGCCTCGAGGAGATCGGCTACGCGCCGCTCCCCGACGGCATGAAGGAAAAGGTCAACACCGCGATCGACGCGATCTCCTGATTCTGATCAGGCCTGCGGGGGCGGGAGCCGCTCGGCTCTCGCCCCCGCAGGGCACCCACTAGCAGCACCCAGCACGAGAGGAACGGCCTGTGTCGTCCATCACCGGAGTGTCCGCAGCGGACACCTCACCCGAGGGCGGGGACCCGAGGTCCGCCCTCCACGGAGACGGGGCGTCCACCGGCCGCCTGGGGGACCGGCTCTTCGGAGGCTCCGCCACCGGCGCCGGCATCATCGTCATCGCGCTCGTCGTCCTCATCGGCGTCTTCCTCCTCTCCCAGGCGATCCCCTCGCTGATGCGCAACGAGGTCAACTTCCTCACCTCGCGCGAGTGGGTCCCCAGCGGTGACCACCCCCGCTTCGGCATCGCGCTGATGCTTTGGACGACGGTCATCAGCTCGATCCTGGCCATGATGATCGCCGTGCCGCTCGGTGTCGGCGTCGCGCTCTTCATCACCCAGTACGCCCCGACCTGGCTGGCGCGTCCGGCCGCCTCCACCATCGATCTGCTCGCCGCGGTGCCCTCGATCGTCTACGGCCTGTGGGGCCTGCAGATCGCCGGCAAGTACTTTGACCCGGTCGCCGACGTGGTCACCAAGCTCTTTGGCTGGATCCCGCTCTTCAAGGACCTCAACGCCTCGCCGCGCAACACGATCGCGTTCATCTCGATCATCCTCGCCATCATGATCCTGCCGATCGTGACGGCCCTCTCGCGCGAGGTCTTCGCCCAGACGCCCAGCGCGCACAAGGAGGGCGCGCTCGCCCTCGGCGCGACGAAGTGGGAGATGATCCGCACCGCCGTGCTGCCCTTCGGCAAGCCGGGTGTCATCAGCGCCGCGATGCTCGCCCTGGGCCGCGCCCTCGGTGAGACGGTCGCCGTCATGATCCTCCTCGGCGGTCTGGCCCCGGGCTCCCCCTGGGAGTGGTCGATCTTCCGCGGCGGTGAGACCTTCGCCTCCAAGATCGCTCTCGCCGCAGCCGAGTTCGACAGCCCGCAGAAGACCGGCGCCTACATCGCCGCCGGCCTCGTGCTGTTCATCCTGACCTTCATCGTCAACGCGATCGCCCGCATCGTCATCGAGCGCAGGAAGGCGTTCTCCGAATGAGCACCCTCGACACGACCGGCGGGGCAAGCGCAGCCACCACGCGCACCGAGTACGCCTCCGGCGACCTGGGCGGCAAGTCCAACTCGCGCGCGATCAAGAACCAGCTGGCCCGCATCATCATGTGGACCTGCTTCGCGATCGCCTGTATCCCGCTCGTCTGGATCCTCGGCAGCGCCATCGTCAAGGGTGGCCAGATGCTCGTCGACCCGCAGTGGTGGACCAACTCCCAGGCCGGCATCACCGCTCGCCGCGTCGGCGGCGGCGCCGTCCACGCCATCCAGGGCTCGCTCATCCAGGCCGTCGCCACGGCGCTGATCTCCGTGCCCATCGGCGTGATGACGGCCGTCTATCTGGTCGAGTACGGCCGGGGCAAGCTCGCCCGCGCCGTCTCCTTCATGGTCGACATCCTCACCGGTGTCCCCTCGATCGTCGCGGCGCTGTTCATCTATGCCGTGTGGGTGACCACCTTCGGCTTCCAGCGGGTCGCCTTCGCGGTCTGCCTCTCGCTCGTGCTGCTCATGATCCCGACGATCGTTCGCTCCACCGAGGAGATGCTCAAGCTCGTCCCCAACGAGCTGCGCGAGGCGTCCTATGCGCTGGGTGTGCCCAAGTGGAAGACGATCTTCAAGATCGTCCTGCCGACCGCCTTCTCCGGCATCGTCACCGGCATCCTGCTCGGCCTCGCGCGTGTCATGGGCGAGACGGCCCCGCTGCTGATCCTCGGCCCCTACACCAAGGCCATCGCCACCAACCTCTTCAAGGGCAACATGGCGACCCTGCCGACGATGATCAACCAGGACCGCACCGAGGCCCTCCAGCCGGCCATCGACCGCGTCTGGGGCGCCGCCCTGACCCTGATCCTCATCATCCTCCTCCTCAACATGCTGGGTCGCCTCGTGGCGCACTACAGCAAGGTCCGCAACTAACCGCGCGGCATACCGACCGACGACACCGCACCCCCTGAAAGCGAAGAGAAGACCTCATGGCCAAGCGCATTGACGTCAAGGACCTAGACATCTACTACGGCAAGTTCAAGGCCGTGGAGGGCGTCACGATGACGGTTGAGCCCCGCGCCGTCACCGCCTTCATCGGCCCGTCGGGCTGTGGCAAGTCGACCGTGCTGCGCACCCTCAACCGCATGCACGAGGTCATCCCCGGCGGGCACGTCGAGGGCAAGGTCATGCTCGACGACCAGGACCTGTATGCCTCCAACATGGACCCGGTGGCGGTCCGCCGCATGATCGGCATGGTCTTCCAGCGGCCCAACCCCTTCCCGACCATGTCGATCCGCGACAACGTCGCGGCGGGCCTGAAGCTCAACGGCATGAAGAACAAGGGGCAGCTCGACGAGGTCGTCGAGAAGTCCCTCAAGGGCGCCAACCTCTGGAACGAGGTCAAGGACCGTCTCGACAAGCCCGGTGCCGGCCTCTCCGGTGGCCAGCAGCAGCGCCTGTGCATCGCCCGCGCCATCGCGGTCTCGCCGCAGGTGCTGCTCATGGACGAGCCCTGCTCGGCGCTCGACCCGATCTCGACGCTCGCGATCGAGGACCTGATCCACGAGCTCAAGGACAAGTACACCGTCGTCATCGTGACGCACAACATGCAGCAGGCCGCCCGCGTCGCCGACAACACGGCCTTCTTCAACCTCGCCGCCACCGGCAAGCCGGGCAAGCTCATCGAGATGAACACCACCCAGAAGATGTTCAACAACCCCGACGAGAAGGCCACCGAGGACTACATCTCCGGCCGCTTCGGCTGATCGGACAGTCAGCCGGCGTCGGCTGACCGGACTCGACCAGTCGCGAGAGGGGCAGGCTGGTCGACGGGCGCAGGCACGATGCGCTCGCTGGAAACGCACCGCGATGGGGGTCGCGGTGCGTTTCCCTTTGTCCGGCCTGGGTCAGGGGCGGTGGCGCTCCACGGCCACGACGCGGGCGGCGTCGCCGGTGCCGACGATGTGGCACACGAGCACCTCGCCCTTGTCCATGTCGAGGTCGGTCGCGTCCTCGAGCTCCTCGGTCGCCTTGTCTCCCAAGGGACTTGAGCTGTCCACGAGGTCGGCGAGCTGCGAGGTGAGCGCCGGGAGGACCGGCCCGTGGCTGCACAGCGCGGTCGGGATGCCGCGCTCGAGTGTCTTCCACAGGTGCTTGTAGGGTTTGGAGGGGGAGGCGGCGTAGCCCTCCTCCGACAGCCCGCGTCGGGCACGCAGGTGCAGGCCGGTCTCGGCGGCATACGGCTCGAGGGTCTGGGCGCAGCGCGTCGACGGCGAGGTCACCAGACGACGGACGCCGTATGCCGCGAGGACCGGCACGATCGCGCGCGCCCGGTCCGCGCCATGCTCGTCGAGCGGGCGGAACCAGTCGTCGCCCTTCCAGGCCGAGCGCGGCATCGCCTTGGCGTGGCGCACGATCACCAGCGGCCAAGTGGTCAGCATGCCGGCCTCGTCGGCCTGCACGAGCATCTCGAGCTGGTCGCGGTCGGGGGCATAGTCGAGGCGCGCGGCCGCGCCGGCGACCGGCAGCCAGACGACCTCGTCGATCTCGTGGAGGAGCTCACCCGAGCCGCCGACGACCTCGGCCGCCCAGTAGCGGACCTCCTTGTCGTGCAGGCTCTTTCCCTTGGTGAGCTGATAACGGGAAGTGGGCAGCGGCAGGCCGCACTGCACCTCCAGCCCGGTCTCCTCGAGCGTCTCGCGCACGGCGGCGACGACCCACTCCTCGCCCGGGTCGAGCTTGCCCTTGGCCCAGGACCAGTCGTCATATCGGGGGCGGTGCACCAGGGCGACCTCGAGGGTGCCCCGACGGCGACGCCACGGCACGGTGCCCGCGGCGGTGATGGTGTTCACGGCAGGAGGTCCTCGGGTCCTTAGGAGCGCCGCTTGCGGCGGCGGGCGGCATACATGTCGATCAGGGACTGCTGGATGTCGGGCAGCGGCGTGCCCTCGGGGCCCGTGCGGTGACGCACCCACCGGCCGTCGCCGGCGAGGGTCCAGTGGGCGTAGTCGCCGGAGCGCCCACGGTCCATGACCCCACGAACCTGCTCGATGGTGCGCGGGTCCTTGAGCTGCACGAGCGACTCGACACGGCGGTCGAGGTTGCGGTGCATCATGTCGGCGCTGCCGATCCACACCTCGTCGTCGCCGGGCTCGCCAAAGACGAAGACCCGCGAGTGCTCGAGGAAGCGGCCCAGCACCGAGCGCACGGTGATCGTCTCGCTGAGGCCCTCGACCCCGGGGCGGACCGCGCAGATGCCGCGGACCCAGATGTCGATCGGGACACCGGCCTGCGAGGCGCGGTAGAGCGCGTCGATGACCTCCTCGTCGACCATCGAGTTGACCTTGATGCCGACATAGGCGGACTTGCCCTTGGCGGCCCGATCCGCTTGTGCGCGAATGCGTTTGACCAGTCCCTTGCGCAGCGAGTGGGGTGCCACGAGCAGGCGGTCGAAGCGGCTCTCGGGGGCGAGGCCGGACAGCTGGTTGAACAGCCGGCCGAGGTCTCCCGCGACCTCCGGGTCGCCCGTCAGCAGACCGAAGTCCTCATAGATGCGCGCGGTCTTGGGGTTGTAGTTGCCGGTGCCGATGTGGCAGTAGCGGCGCAGGCCCTGGGGCTCCTGACGGACCACGAGCGAGAGCTTGGCGTGGGTCTTGAGGCCGACGATGCCATAGACGACGTGGACGCCCGCGTGCTCGAGCTTGCGGGCCCAGGTGATGTTGTTCTCCTCGTCGAAGCGCGCCTTGATCTCGACGATCGCGAGCACCTGCTTGCCCGCCTCGGCGGCCTCGATGAGGGCGTCGATGATGGGGGAGTCGCCGCTCGTGCGATAGAGCGTCTGCTTGATGGCGAGCACGCGCGGGTCGGCTGCCGCCTGGGAGAGGAAGGCCTGGACCGACGTCGCGAACGAGTCGTAGGGGTGGTGCAGCAGCACGTCGCCCCGCCGCAGCGTCGCGAAGATGTCCTGCGCCTGGGCGCTCTCCTCGGGGGCGAGGTCGGCGTTGGTCCGTGGCACGAAGCGCGGGTAGTGCAGGTCGGACCGGTCGAGGTCGGCGATGACGTTGAGGCCGCGCAGGTCGAGCGGCAGCGGCAGCGTGTAGACCTCGGAGCGGTGCACACCCAGCTCGCGCACCAGCAGGTCGTGCACGCCGGCGTCCATGCCCTCCTGCACCTCGAGGCGCACGGGCGGCCCGAAGCGGCGCCGGATGAGCTCCTTCTCGAGCGCGGCCAGGAGGTTCTCGGCGTCGTCCTCCTCGACCTCGAGGTCCTCGTTGCGGGTGACGCGGAAGGTGAAGTGCTGGCGCACCTCCATGCCGGGGAAGAGCATGTCGAGGTGGGCGGCGATGACCTCCTCGAGCGGCACGAAGCGCACCCGGTAGAGGTCGGCGACGTCGTCGTCGTGGCCGTCGTCGACCCGCAGGAAGCGGCTGAGCGCCGGCGGCACCTTGACGCGGGCGAAGTGCTCCTTGCCGGTCTTGGGGTTGGCCAGCACCACCGCGAGGTTGAGCGAGAGCCCAGAGATATAGGGGAAGGGGTGGGCCGGGTCGACCGCGAGCGGGGTGAGGACGGGGAAGATCTGCTCGGCGTAGACAGCGGTCAGCCGGGTCTGCTCCTCCTCCGACAGATCGCTCCAGTGCACGATGTGGATGTCCTCGGCCTCGAGGGCGGGCCGGATCTGCTCGGTGAAGAGCCGGGTCTGGATCTCCATCAGCTCGTGGGCGACGAGCGAGATCTGCTCGAGGACCTCGCGTGGCTCCAGGCCCGAGGCCGACCGCACCGCCATGCCGGTGGCGATGCGGCGCTTGAGACCGGCGACGCGCACCATGAAGAACTCGTCGAGGTTGGAGGCGAAGATCGCCAGGAAGCGGGCCCGCTCCAGCAGCGGCACGCTCTGGTCGCCGGCGAGCTGGAGGACACGCTCGTTGAACTGGAGCCAGGAGATCTCCCGGTCGAGGAAGCGGTCGCGCAGCAGTCCGTCCTCGGACTGGCCCGAGTCGGCGCGGTGCAGTCGCACGAAGCGCCCCTCGGCGTCCCGGGGGCGGAAGCGCGTGTTGTCCTGGGGGTGCGCGCTGGTGATCGAGACGTCGAGGTCGGTCCCGTGCTCGGCCGGCTGGGGGTCCTGGGCGGCAGAGGGATCGCTCATGCGGCCCATTCTGTCAGGCCCGACGGCCGGCCAGCCCGGCAGCGGTCAGGCGCCGTCGGGCGAGCCCGCGGGGCCCCAGATGACGTCGACACTCGCGTCCGCGAAGCCCGCCCGGGCGTAGGTCCGGCGCGCGGGCACGTTGTCGCCGTCGACATAGAGGAAGACCTCGGGAGCCCCGGCGCGGGCGAGGTGCGCCAGCCCGAGCCCGGTGAGCGGCGCGGCCAGTCCACGTCCTTGGTATGCCGGGTGCACGCCGACCACGTAGACCTCGCCTGCCGCCCGCGCCGGGTCCACCGACGAGGGCTGGCCGGGGTCGATCTTGGTCCAGTGGAAGGCCGCCATCGGCGGGGCGTCGGCAGCGCCCTGGGCGTCCTCGACCACGATCAGTCCGGTGGCGTCGAACCACGGCTGGGCCATGCGCTCATGCAGGTCGGCCAGGGTGAGCCGGCCCTGCTCCGGGTGGTGGGCGAAGGCGGCTGCGTTGGTCGCCACCCACGCCTCGTCGTCCTCGCCGGGCCGGAAGGCCCGTGACGAGAAGCCTTGCGGGAGAACAGGGTCGGTGGTGTCCTCCGCGCCCAGCGGGCGGCTCATGCGATAGAGCTCGCGCTGGCTCTGGAGCCCGTGCGAGGCGCAGAACGCCTGTGCGGCAGGCAGATTGCCGTGCGCCCAGAGGGTGGGCGCCGCCCCGGCGGTGCGCAGGTCGGCGAGGAGCGCGGACGCGTGGCCCTGACGGCGGTGGCCCGGGTGGACGAGCAGCTCGGCCGCCCCGTCGGCCCAGAGCTGGGCATAGCCGACCAGCTCGTCCGCGGCATACCGCAGGGCATGGCGGGAGCCGTCGCCGGTGAGCCCGAGCAGCGAGGCCTCGGACAGGGCCGCGACGCCGTCGGCGTCGGTGGCGGCGGAGAGCAACGCGCGCACCTGGGCGGCCTGCTCCGGGGTGAGCGTGGCGGGGAGCGTCATGCGTGGGCGTCCTCGGTGATCGTGTCCCCGTCGGGGACGAAGCGGTAGCCGACATTGCGCACGGTGCCGATGAGGCCCTCGTGCTCGGGGCCGAGCTTGGCCCGCAGCCGGCGCACGTGGACGTCGACGGTGCGGGTGCCGCCGTAGTAGTCGTAGCCCCAGACCTCCTGGAGCAGCTGCGCGCGGCTGAAGACGCGGCCGGGGTGCTGGGCCAGGTGCTTGAGGAGCTCGAACTCCTTGTAGGTGAGGTCGAGCAGGCGCCCGCTCACGCGCGCGGCATACGCGTCCTCGTCGATCTCGACCACACCCGCGCTGATGCGGGTGGCCTCCTCGGGCTCGATCCCGCCAGAGGTCCGGGACGCGGCGAAGCGGATGCGGGCGTCCACCTCGGCGGGGCCGGCCGTGTCGAGCACGACGTCATCGACACCCCAGTCGGCCGAGAGCGCGATCAGGCCGCCCTCGCTCAGGACGGCGAGCAGCGGCACGGAGATGCCGGTCGTGCGCACCACCCGGCACAGCGACTTGGCGGCGGCCAGGTCGCGGCGTGCGTCGACAAAGACCGCGTCGCACGCAGGAGCCTGGACCAGCGCGGCCGGCTCGGCCGGCAGGACGCGTACGGTGTGGGGGAGCAGGCCCAGCGCCGGCAGCACCTCGGCGCTGGGCGCCAGGGCGTTCGTCAGCAGCAGGATGCGGGCCATCGAAGGCAGGATATGACGCTATGACCACATCTCCCGCGACCAGCCAGACTTCGGGACCGGGCGCCGAGCAGGGCGTGCCGACGGTCCAGGTGCGCTACTGGGCGGGCGCCCGGGCCGCGGCCGGGGTCGAGGAGGACACCGTCAGCGGGGCCACCGTCGCCGACGCGCTCGAGGCCGCCACCGCCCTGCGGCCTGGGCTGGCTGCGGTCCTGCCCGCCTGCTCCTTCCTCGTCGACGGCCACCGCCGCGAGGCCGACACCGCCCTCGCCGAGGGGTCCCGTCTCGAGGTCCTCCCGCCCTTTGCCGGCGGGTGAGAGGATGGGCCCCGTGTCCGAGAGCGAGGTCGACGTACCGCTGACGCGGGCGAACCGGAGGGGGCAGCGCGAGGCCACCCTGTCCAACCCGGTGCTCCCCGCGCTCGCCGCGGTGAGCCGACCCCTCGTGACCGTCGCCACGATCGCGCTGTCGGCCTTCGTGGCCCTGTGCGCCTTCGTCGGGCCCGAGTTCCTCGCTGTGGGCGTCGGGCTCGTGGGGGTGCTCCTGGCCTGGGGCTGGCCCGCGCTCAACGGCTCCCCGAGCCGCGTCGGCTCCAGCAGCGTCCTCGCCCTGTCGTCGATCGGTGCGGCCATCGCGGCCGTGGTCGTCTTGGACGACCCCTATCTGCGCTTCCTGCCGCTCGCCATGGCGGCGTCCGTGATCGGCATCTTCCTCCACCAGTTGCTCCGGCGCGACGGGCGCCCGCGTTTGTCCGAGTCGGTCGCGGTCACCGCCGCCGGCGTCGCGGTGATCTCCTCTGGCGCCGCCTACATCCCGCTGCCGCGACTCGAGGTCGGCGACGTCGTCGTGGCAGCTGCCGCTGCTGCCGTCGCCGCCGGCTCGATCGCCGACCTGCTCAGCGGCCGGTCCTCCCTGCGCGCATGGATGCTGCCGCTCGCCATGCTCCTGGGCGGCGGGGCCGCCGTGGGTGTGATGGCCGGCGCCGGGGGCCGCGAGCTCGGCGCGGCAGCGCTCATCGGGGTCTGCGCCTCGACCGTCGCCCACGCGATGCGCCGGGCCCTGGCGGTGCTGCCGCCCATCGCCGGCACCAAGGGCCAGCTCGCGTCCGCCGCCGCCTCGCTGCTGCTCACCGGCGCCGTCGTCTATGTCCCGGCCCGGCTCCTGCTGGGCTGACGCCCCCGACGCGACCACACGGCATACCCCCTGAGGGGCTGCGCGGCATACCGCTCAATAGACGAGGGCCTGGGTGCCCTCGGCCAGGACCTCCTCGACGAATGCCGCGGAGCCGCGGATCTGCGCGCCCGGCACCAGGTCGGCCTCGGTGAGATCGCGCCGCGCCGCGCACTGGGTGCACACGGTCACCGTGCCGCCGGCGAGCACCGCGTCGCGCAGCTCGGCGACCGGCGCGCCGTGGGGAAGGGTGACCTCCTCGGCCCGGCCGGGGACCGCCATCCAGGCAGCATCGCCCGTCAGCCACAGGCTGACCGACGCGCCGCTGGCGAGCGCGGTGGCGGCCACGGTGAAGCCCTGGTTGAGGCGCTCGGGGGCCTCCGGGCCGCAGGTGACCTTGACGACGAGTGAGCTGGCCATGGCGCCAAGGCTACGATCAGGGGGTGGCTTTTCACCTCGACATCGACATGCCCCGTGAGCTCGCACCCCTGGCCTGGCTGATCGGCCACTGGGAGGGAGCGGGCGTCGTCGGCTATCCCTCGATGGAGCAGTCGATGAACTTCGGCCAGGAGCTCGACGTCACCCACGACGGCCGGCCCTTCCTCGAGTGGCAGTCGCGCACGTGGATCCTCGACGCCGACGGCAACAAGGTGCGACTGGCCGCGCGCGAGCTCGGCTTCTGGCGCGTCGTCAACGAGGGCAAGGAGGCCGAGCTCCTGCTCACCCACCCGACCGGCATCGTCGAGATGTACTACGGCACGATCGAGCCGGCCAAGATCCACCTGCGCACCGACGGCGTCATCCGCTCCCCGCACGCCAAGGAATACAAGGCCGCCTCGCGCCTCTACGGCCTCGTCGACGGCGACCTGATGTATGCCATGGACATGGCCGCGGGCGAGCACGCCCTCCAGCCCCACCTGTCCGCCCAGCTCAAGCGGGTCGAATAGCGGATGGATCTGCGGGCACGACTGGCGGCGCGGGGCATGCGGCTCACGCCGCAGCGGGCGCGCGTGCTCGACGCCGTCGAGCGGCTCGTCCACGCCACCCCCGACGAGATCGCCGACGCCGTCGCCCGTGACGGCGGTGAGCCGCTGACCCCCTCGACCGTCTATCGGTCCCTCGACGCCCTCGCCGAGATCGGCGTCGTCGACCACACCCACCTCGACCACGGGGCGCCCAGCTATCACCTCGCCGACCATGTCGACCACGTGCATCTCGTATGCCGCGGCTGCGGCAAGGTGCAGGAGTGTGACCTTGCGCTGGCGGGCCAGTTTGTCGAAAGCGTCCGCGCCGCAACCGGCTTCGAGGCGCAGGTCGGGCACATGGCCATCCATGGCCTCTGCTCCGACTGTGCTGCCGCTGGCGGCGCCCCACCCAACGAAGGACCCCAGTCATGACCGACCAGCCCACCACCGACCCCGCCCAGCCGTCCGGCGCGCCCACCGGCAGCGCGCCGGAGGGTGACGCGCCCGCGGAGGCCACGTACGCGGCATACCGCAGCCCGCTGCTCGACCGCGACGGGGCCGTCGAGGGGGAGGGGCTCGACGCCGGCGTGGCCGCCCACTACGGCGACCCGATGCGCGAGGAGCGTCTGCTCGCCGAGGGGCTCGCGGCCGTCGACCTCTCGCACCGCGGGGTCGTCACCGTCACCGGCCCTGACCGGCTGTCGTGGCTGCACTCCCTGACGAGCCAGCAGCTGACCGGGCTCGCGCCGCGCTCCTCCAGCGAGTCGCTCGTGCTCAGCCCCAAGGGGCACATCGAGCACGACCTCCACGTCGTCGACGACGGCGAGACCACGTGGCTGACGCTCGAGCCCGGCACGGCCCCGGTGCTGGTCGCCTGGCTCGACTCGATGCGCTTCATGCTGCGGGTCGAGGTCGCCGACGTGAGCGGCGACTACGCGGTCATCGGCGAGCCCAGCGACGCCGAGTCCCAGCCGGGGGAGCCGGTCGCCTGGCGCGACCCGTGGCCGGGGCTGGTGGGCGACACCGCGGCATACGGCCCGGATAGCGAGGAGCACCCCGCCCACGGCCGGCGCTGGCGTGAGGTGATCGTGCCCCGCGCCGGGCTCGAGGCGGCCATCGGCGACCGGCCGCTCGCGGGGACGTGGGCGGCCGAGGCGCTGCGGATCGTCGCCTGGCGGCCGCGGCTGCTCAAGGAGACCGACCACCGCACGATCGCCCACGAGGTCGACTGGCTGCGCACCGCCGTGCACCTGCACAAGGGCTGCTACCGCGGGCAGGAGACCATCGCGCGGGTGCACAACCTCGGACGTCCCCCGCGCCGGCTCGTCTTCCTCCACCTCGACGGCAGCGGCCACGCGATCCCCGCAGAGGGCTCGCCAGTCCGGTTGGGGGAGAAGGAGATCGGGCGGCTGACGAGTGTCGGTCGACACTTCGAGGACGGACCCGTCGCGCTAGCCGTGATCAAGCGCAACACCCCCGTCGACGCCGTGCTCACCGTCGAGGGCGTGAGCGCCGCGCAGGAGACCATCGTCGCCCCCTGACCTCTCGCGCAAGCAGGTCGTGGGCGCACCGCCACCCCATGCGGCGGCCGGTTGGCGGGCAATATCGACTATCAGCGCGTCACCCAAGGCCGCCGGCTGAGCACGCACTCCGATGGGACCAGCCTGAGGTGATAGTCGATCTTGCCCAGCCCGGGCCAACGTGTCGCGGGTCACGCTTGCCTTGGTTTGCAAAGTGCTAACTGGAGCAAGCACAATGGAGGTATGACGCGACGCAACCCGTTGGACGAGCTGGGGACCAGCCTCGGCGAGTTCCTGCGTGAGCAGCGGCTCCAGTCCCGTCTCTCGCTGCGCCAGCTCTCCGATCTGGCCGGCGTCAGCAACCCCTACCTGTCCCAGATCGAGCGCGGGCTCAAGCGCCCCAGCGCCGAGATCCTCCAGCAGCTCGCCAAGGCCCTCCAGGTCTCCAGCGAGACGCTGTATGTCCAGGCCGGCATCCTCGAGCGCCCTGCGGGCGAGAGCGAGGCCGTGCCCACCGTGTCCGTCGCGATCGCAGCGGACACCCGCCTCACCGAGCGGCAGAAGCAGACGCTGCTCGACGTCTATGAGTCCTTTGTCCAGGGCGCCGAGCCGGCCGCTGCCGGGCAGGCTGCGGAGCCGGCGACGAGCGCCGGCTCGGATGCCGCGCCCAGCGCCGCCCCGACCACGGCGGCCGACCGGGCCCCTGGCAAGGCCACCGGCAAGAGCAGCAAGAGCAAGCCCAGCAAGACCAACAAGAGCGCCACCGGGCGCACCAGCAAGAGCACCACCAAGGTCACGGCACCGGAGGGCGCCGCGGCCGCGACCACTCGCAGCACCCGGACGCGGGCCACGCGCCGGGACGCATCGCCCACCACCTAAGGAGTCACCATGGCCACAACCCGCACCACCACCCGCAAGACGACGGCCCGCAAGACCGCGCCGAAGACCACCCCCAAGGCGGCACCCAAGGCCCGCGTCGCAACTGCACGTCAGTCGGCAGCCGCCGCGCGCAAGACCGTCGAGGAGCGCATCGCGCTCGCCGAGAAGCGCGCCGCCGAGGCCGAGAAGGACATGCTCGCCCAGGTGCGCAAGTCCGCCGTCGAGGCCAGCACGCCGCTCTACGCAGCGGTCGGCGTCACCGACCTGGCCGTCGAGCGCCTGCGTGAGGGCCGCCTGGCCCTCGAGCGCGAGCTGGAGCCCAAGGCCCTCCAGGCCAAGGCCACCAAGCGCGTCAAGGACACCGTCACCCAGGTTCAGAACATCCCGGCCCACATGCTCAACCGCACCCTCCAGGACACCGCGGCCGTGCACGAGGGCTACATCGCGCTCGTCAAGCGTGGCGAGAGCCTCGTCGAGCGCATCAAGGGCCAGCAGGCGACCAAGGACCTGATCGCCCAGGCCGAGTCCACCGTCGCCCGCGGCAAGGGTGCCGTCACCACCGCCCGCAAGGCCGTCGACGAGGTCGAGCGCTCGGCCAAGTCCACCCTCACCCTCGGCCGCCGCGAGGCCATGGGCACCGCCTCCACCATCGCCGGCTCGGTCGTCGAGGCCGTCGTCGAGGAGGCCGAGGAGGCCGTCGAGACCGTCAAGGCCTCGAGCAAGCGCACCACCGCCGCCGCCAAGCGCACCGGCACCACCACCCGCAAGGCCGCCACCCGCGCGTCGGCCGGCGCCAAGGGTGCCGCCACCAGCGCCCGCAAGACGGCTGCCGCCTCCACCAAGGCCACCAAGAAGGCCGCCGAGAAGGTCGGCGACTGACCACACCCCGTCGGCTGACCCAGGTCGGCCAGCACAACCACCGCGTATGCCGCGGGCCTCGCACCAGCCGGGCCCGCGGCATACCGCTGTGTGGTCCTCGAGCCGGTCGTTAGGGTTGCTGCGTGACCGACTCCCAGACCACTCCCGAGCTGCTCGCCGACGCCCCCGTGCTCGCCCACGTCCTGCGCGGTGAGCATGTCGAGTCGGCCCATCGCGGCAGCGTCGTCGTGACGGCCCCCGACGGCAGCATCGAGCTGGTGATCGGCGCCGACGGGCTGACGCTCCCGCGCTCGAGCAACAAGCCGATGCAGGCCATCGCGATGGTGCGTGCCGGGCTCGACCTGCCCGACGACCTGCTGGCCCTGGTGTGCGCGAGCCACTCCGGCGAGGGCTTCCACCTCGAGGGCGTCGAGCGCATCCTCGGCGAGGCCGACCTGGGGCTGCATGCCCTCCAGAACACCCCCGACCTGCCCCTCGACGTGGAGGCGCAGCGTCGCTGGCTCGCCTCCGGGCACGGGCCCTCGAGCCTGACCCAGAACTGCTCCGGCAAGCACGCCGGCATGCTCGCCACGTGCGTCGCGGCGGGCTGGGACCACGAGACCTATCTCGAGGTGGACCACCCGCTCCAGCGCGCCTGCGAGCAGGTGCTCGCCGAGCTCGCCGGCGAGGACGTCGTGCTGACCACGGTCGACGGCTGCGGCGCGCCGGCCATGGGGCTGACCCTCGGCGGCCTGGCCCGCGCCCTCGGTCGCATCGCCGCCGCCACCGACGGGGCGGAGCGCCGGGTCGCCGACGCGATCCGCCGCCACCCGGAGTTCCTCGGCGGCACCCACCGCGATGTCACCGCCCTGATCGCCGGCACCCCCGGCGTCGTCGCCAAGGACGGCGCCGAGGCGATGTATGCCGTCGGCCTGCCGGACGGGCGCGGCGTCGCCCTCAAGATCGCCGACGGCGGGACCCGGGCGCGGCCCGTCGTCCTGGCCGCCGCGCTGCGCCGGCTCGGTGTCGAGTCCGAGGCCTACGGCGTCCTCGAGGACGCTCCCGTGCTCGGGCACGGGCGTCCTGTCGGCTCCGTCGTGGCCGTGGGCATCTGATGCGGGCGGTCCTCCAGCGGGTCCGCTCCGCCTCGGTGACGGTCGACGGCGAGGTCGTCGGCGCCATCGACGAGCCTGGCCTGCTCGCCCTGGTCGGCGTCACCCACGACGACGGCCCCGAGCAGGTCGCCGCGATCGCGCGCAAGATCGCCGACCTGCGCATCCTCGAGGACGAGAAGTCGCTCAGTGACCTCGGCGCGCCGGTCCTGGTGGTCAGCCAGTTCACCCTCTATGCCGACACCCGCAAGGGCCGCCGCCCGAGCTGGAATGCCGCGGCGCCCGGTCCGGTCGCCGAGCCGATGGTCGAGGCGGTCGTCGCCGCCCTGCGGGAGCGGGGCCTGCGCGTGGAGACCGGGCGCTTCGGGGCGATGATGGACGTCGCGCTCGTGAACGCCGGACCGGTCACGATCGTTCTAGACGTGTGACACCGCCTGGCGGTGTAGTCAGGTTTGGCTACTGGAAAGTAGGGTTTGCCCCATGAACGCACTGAACTCGGCCCAGGGGATGATCGTCGTCGCGCTGAGCGTCGTCGCATTCGGCGTCGAGCTGATGGCGCTCGTCCACGCCCTGATGCAGCGGCCCGACGCCTTTGTCGCGGCCGGCAAGCGCACCAAGAACTTCTGGCTCGTGCTGCTCGGCATCGCCACCGCCATCGGCTTCGTGTCGCTGGCCAACTCCGGCGTCCTCGGTTTCCTCAGCCTGCTCGCTATCGTGGCCGCGGGGGTCTATCTGGCCGACGTCAAGCCCGCCCTCGACCAGATCACCGGACGCTATCGCTGACTGCGCCGCGGCCCAACGAAGGGATAACGCACCATGTCTGACCTGCACGACCCGCGTGAGGACGTCTTCACGTGTGAGCGGCCGTGGGGCCAGTTCCAGCAGTTCGTCAGCAACGAGACCGTGACCGTCAAGATCATCACCGTCCAGCCCGGCCACCGGCTCTCGCTCCAGACCCACTCCCACCGTGGCGAGTTCTGGCAGATCCTCGACGTGCCGCTCGACATCACCGTCGACGACCGCACGTGGCTGGCCGAGGTGGGGGAGTGCGTCTGGGTCCCCCAGGGCGCCAGGCACCGCATGGGCAACAGCGGCCCCGCCGAGGGTCGGGTGCTCGAGATCGCCTACGGCGAGTTCGACGAGTGCGACATCGTCCGGCTCGAGGACGACTACGCCCGCCCGCCCGAGGAGACCGAGGGCGTCACCGGCGCCTGACCGCCCGGGCGAGCACGCGGCATACCGACGTCTCGGGCATTTGGACTATCACAATGCCCGCGGCCGGTCGCTCGTGAGCGTGGCGCGGCGGCATACCTCCGGTTTTGATAGTCCAAAATGCACGGTTGACCATGGGTGGTCGCGCAGTGACTCAGCCGGGTGCGACGGCGTCCCAGGCGATGGTGACCTCGCCGAGCCGCCAGCGCGATCGGGAGTCGAGCAGCGGCCAGCCCTCGTCGCGCAGTGCCTCGCAGGTCGCGATGAAACGCTGTCGCACACCGAAGGAGGCATGCGGGGCGGCGCGGTCCCAGGCGGTGTCGAGGGCATTGAGCCAGGCGTGGACCCGCTCGCCGGGGACATTGCGGTGGATGAGCGCCTTGGGCAGCCGCTCGGCGATGTCGCTCGGGCGCGCGAGGCCGCGCAGCCGCCACGAGAGCGTGAGCGAGACCGGCCCGGAGCGCTCCACCGCGACCCACGTGCTTAGCCGGCCCAGCTCGTCACACGTGCCGTCGACCAGCAGGCCATCGTGTGTGAGACGGTCCTGCACCTGTCGCCAGGCGCCCGCGACCTCGCCCTCGTCGTACTGCCGCAGCACGTTGAACGCCCGCACGACGCTCGCCTCCCGCCCACCGGGCAGCGGCACCTCGAAGCCGCCGAGCGCGAACCGCAGCCCCGGCCGCTCCAGCGGCCTCCCCGCTGCCACCCGGTCCAGGTCGATCTCGATGCCCACCACCTCGACATCTGGACGCACCCGCCGGAGCCGGTCGTGCAGCTCGACGGCTGTCACGGGCGAGGCGCCATAGCCGAGGTCGACCACGACCGGCGCCTCGGCAGGCGCGCGCAGCCGCCAGCCCTGGGGCCCGGCCAGCCACCGGTCGACCCGCCGCAGCCGGTTGGGGTTGGTCGTGCCGCGCGTGATGGTGCCGACCGGTCGATGCGCGCTCACGCCGACAACCATAGGGTGGTCGGGTGGCACGACAACGCGGTCCCAGAGGCGGTATGCCGCGTGGTGCCAGCCGCTCGATGGTCGCCCTCCTCGTCTCGCTCACCGCCACGGCGCTGCTCGCGGCCTCGGTCCTCTTGCCCCGTCTGCTCTCGCCCAGCGGCATCGCCGACCTCGAGCCGGGCCTGTTCTCCGTGGAGCGCGCCCACCGCGGCGTGGCCACCCTCGGCGCCGGCGCGGGGGTGCAGGCCTATACCTCCGGCATCGGCTGGAGCATCCACGACGAGCCGCTCATGACGACAGTTGCCTCCGGCTCGGCCGTCAGTGCCGCCGTCGGCTCCGTCAGGGACGGCGTCGAGCACATCGAGCACCACTACCTCGACAACGACCTGGCCACCCTCGAGCAGACCGCGACGACCGCCACCTATCGCGGCCGGGTCTATGACGCGCAGGGCAAGGGCCTGCCGATGACGATGACGACCACCCGCCGAGGCGCCGACCTCCTGGTCGACGTGGAGGTGCCGGGCGCCGACGTGGTCGTTCTCCACCTCGACGGCAAGGTCAACCCCCTGGGCCTCGGCGCCGGCCTCGACGCCGGTGGGCTGCGCGGCACCTCGGGGTGGCTCACCGGCGAGCCCTCGGGGACGACGCCGGTCATCGACACCGCGCGGGGGGCCCAGGTGGCCATCGGTCCGGCCGGTGCCGACCGCGCGGTGGACGCCCGGCGCTTCGGGCGGGTGGACGTGCACGTGTGGGGTGACCGCCTGACGGTCCTGGTCCGCCCCACCTGACCCGCCTTTGGCACACTCGGCCGTATGCCGCAGTCTCACCAGATCTCGCGCGTCGCGATGGTCAGCGTGCACACCTCCCCGCTGGAGCAGCCCGGCACGGGCGACGCGGGGGGCATGAACGTCTATATCGTCGAGACCGCCCGCGAGCTCGCACGCCGGGGCGTGGAGGTCGAGGTCTTCACCCGCGCCACGACCGGCAGCCAGCCGCCCGTCGTCGAGATGGAGCCCGGCATCACCGTGCGGCACATCCTCGCCGGCCCCTATGAGGGCCTGTCCAAGGAGGACCTCCCGGGGCAGCTGTGCGCCTTCGCCGCCGGTGTGATGCGCACGGCCGCCCACCTGCCCGAGCACCACTTCTCCCTGGTGCACAGCCACTACTGGCTGTCCGGCCAGGTCGGCTGGCTGGCGGCGGACCGGTGGCAGGTGCCGCTCGTCCACACCATGCACACAATGGCACGCGTCAAGAATCTCCATCTCGCAGAAGGGGATTCGCCGGAGCCGCCCGGCCGCGAGATCGGTGAGGCGCAGGTCGTCGAGGCGGCGCAGCGACTCGTGGCCAACACTCCCGACGAGGCCCGTCAGCTGATCGAGCTGTATGCCGCGGACCCGGCCAAGGTGGTCGTCGTGCCCCCGGGGGTCAACCTGTCCGTCTTCGAGCCGGGCGACACGCGTGCCGCGCGCGCGGCCGTCGGCGTCGACCCCGACGTCCGGCTGCTGCTCTTCGTCGGCCGCATCCAGCCGCTGAAGGCGCCGGACGTCCTCGTGCGGGCGCTCGCCACGATCCTTGAGCGAGAGCCGGACTGGCGCGGCCGCCTGGTCGCCGCCGTCGTCGGTGGGCCGTCCGGGTCCGGCCTGGCACACCCCACCGCGCTCCAGGACCTGGCAGACGAGCTGGGCGTGAGCGACTCGGTCCTCTTCCGGCCGCCGGTCGACCGGGCCACGCTCGCGCAGTGGTACCGCGCGGCCGACGTGGTGGTCGTCCCGTCCTACAGCGAGTCCTTCGGCCTCGTGGCGGTCGAGGCCCAGGCCTGTGGGACACCGGTGGTGGCGGCCGATGTCGGCGGCCTGCCGCTGGCGGTCGGCGACGCCGGCATCCTCATCGACGGCCATGACCCGTCGGTGTGGGCCGATGCCCTCGCCGGGCTTGTCCGGGACGACGCACGCAGGGCAGCGCTCGCGCAGCGGGCGGTCGCCCATGCCCAGGGCTTCAGCTGGTCGGCGACCGCGGACCGGCTGCTGGAGGTCTATGCCGCGGCGATGGGCGGACCGAGCCAGCCGATCGGCGAGTCCGACCCCCTGACCGGGGTGCCGCGCACCCCGATCGCATGAGCGCCGTCAGCCGACGGTGATCTCGCCCATCTCGTCCCAGCCCTCGCCGTCGAGCTGACGGGAGATGATGCGCGGGGTGGCAGTGAGGTACTGCGCGGCCGAGCCGGTGAACTCCTTGAAGTGGTCGGAGGCCACGTGCGGGCCCGCGCCGTCGTCGACAAAGGCCTCGACCAGGACGTACTCGTTGGGGTCGTCCACGCTGCGCGACCAGTCGAACCAGAGATTGCCCGGCTCCGCCCGGGTCGCCTCGGTGAACTCGCGGGAGATCTCGGGCCACGCGTCGGCGTGCTCGGGCTTCACGGGGAACTTGACGACGATGAAGATCACGGGGGTGCTCCTTTGGGTCGGTTCCCCGCCATTGTGCCGCCTCGACGCGACGGGGTATGCCGCGTGGGCGCCCTGATCGCCTAGGCTCGCCTCGATGACGACTCCGCTTCAGCAGCTGATCGAGGACCACCTCTCCGACAACGAGATCGAGTGGGAGGTGGGGGCGCGCGACGATGAGATCGTCGCGGTGCTGCCGGGCGAGAAGAAGCTCAAGACCGTCGTCTCGCTGGTCGCCGGCGAGGAGCACCTGTCGGTGTCCGCCTTCGTCATCCGCAACCCCGACGAGAACCACGAGGCGGTCTATCGTCACCTGCTGCGCAAGAACCTCCGGCTGCCGCTGCTCGCCTATGCCATCGACACCTCCGGCGATGTCTACGTGCGGGGGACGGCGCCCGCGCGAGCCGTCGACGCGGCATACCTCGACCAGCTGCTCGGCACCGTCCTGGAGGCGGCGGACGCGCCGTTCAACGAGCTGCTGGCGCTCGGTTTCCTCGAGTCGATGAAGAAGGAGTGGCGCTGGCGCATCGAGCACGGCGAGCCCACCCGCAATCTTGAGGCCTTCCGGCGCGTGCTCGAGAAGGAGACCGGGGTCTCTGCACCACCGGCTGAGGGCGACGCCCCGGCCCACTAGGGTGGGGGCATGAGCGCTCCCTACACGCTGATCCTGCTCCGCCACGGCGAGTCGGAGTGGAACAAGAAGAACCTGTTCACCGGCTGGGTCGATGTCGACCTGTCCGAGAAGGGCCGCGAGGAGGCCGTGCACGGCGGCAAGCTGATGCAGGACGCCGGCATCCTCCCCGACGTGGTCCACACCTCCGTCCTGCGCCGCGCGATCACGACCGCCAACCTCGCGCTGGACGCATGCGACCGGCACTGGATCCCGGTGAGCCGCAGCTGGCGCCTCAACGAGCGCCACTACGGCGCCCTCCAGGGCCTCGACAAGGCCGCGACCCGCGACAAGTACGGCGACGAGCAGTTCATGATCTGGCGTCGCTCCTTTGACACGCCTCCGCCGCCCATCGAGGCCGGCAGCGAGTTCTCGCAGGACAGCGACCCGCGCTACGCCGGCATCGAGGTCCCGCAGACCGAATGCCTCAAGGACGTCATCCCGCGGCTCCAGCCCTACTGGGAGAACGAGATCCAGAGCGACCTCAGGGCCGGCAAGACCGTGCTGGTGACGGCCCACGGCAACAGCCTGCGCGCCCTGGTCAAGCAGCTCGACCAGATCTCCGACGAGGACATCGCTGGCCTCAACATCCCGACCGGCATGCCGCTGCTCTATGAGCTGGGCGAGGATTTCATGCCCACCACGCCGAGCCGCTATCTCGACCCCGAGGCGGCCGCAGCAGCCGCTGCCGCGGTGGCCAACCAGGGCAAGCGCTGACCGCTCCCGACCGACGACTCGGCCCCGACACCCATGGGGTGTCGGGGCCGATCTCGTTGGGGCGCAGGCGAGCCCGGTCAGAACGCGGGGAAGAGGTCCATCGGGTCGCTGTCGTCGCCATCGCGCTGGGTGCGGGTGGTCTCGCGCCCGGCCGCGTCGGTGGCGGTCATCGTGAAGCCCGAGGCGGCCATCTGGCCGTCGAGTGTGGCCGTCCACACTCCGGGGACCACCTTGCCGCCGACCCGCAGCGGGGTCAGCTTGGCCGCGCCCTCACCGGAGACCGGTCCGTCGGCCGTGGCGGGCCACACGCTCAGGTGCCGGGCGCCCGGCGCGACGATGACCGTCGGGCGTGGCGGGGGGAGTGCGCTGTCACTGGTGTAGGTCCGGGGGAAGCCGACGATCGCGAGCGGCGACGACGCGCTGGGGAGAGGGATATTCGTGGCGACCCCGATCGAGCCGCTCTCCGCCGCGGAGCTGAAGTCGATCTGCATGGTCCGTAGCTGCGCGCCACTGGGGACGGTCACGTCGATGACTCGCAGAGTGCCTTCTTGATGGGGCCACTCGTCCCCACGATGCCGTCGACGAATCTGGTGGGGATCGGGGTGTCCGTCCGCACGGCGCCCGGGACCTGCTCGAGGCTGACGCCGAGGCCGCGGGCGACGGTTTGACGGGCCTGTGCGAGGCTGGCCTTCTCGACGGGGGTGCCGGGCAGTGACAGTGCCTGCTCGGCGGTGATGGCCGGCCCGTCGCCGCCGACTGTCTTGACCCGCATCCAGGTGGGGGCAGTCTCGCCGAGGGCAGTGCTCCAGACCCCGCCCCAGAGCGGCACGCTGTCCCAGTGGCGGAAGACGCTGCCGGTGTTGGTGACCTCGGGATAGGTCGAGATCTGGGCGGACCTGTGTGACGGCGGGGTCAGGATGAACGCCATGCACGGCTGGCCTTTGGTGAGGACGCCCGCGAACACGACCCGGGGTGCCTCGCCCGGCTGCGTCATCCCCGTCCCGAGCGTGGTCAGTCGGTCGGCCGGTGCGCCAGTGGCTCCGCCGTAGACCTCGACGGCCGACTGTGCAGGGCCGGTCTCCTCGGGCGCGTCGCCGTAGGGGTCGAGCACCATCAGGGCCCCGGCGACCACGACGACCCGCCCCTGGGGCAGGTCCTGGGCATAGATCACGCGCCGGCCGCGCACACTCGTCGATTCCGGCAGTTTGGCGACGTCGATGCGTGCCGCGGGCACGTTGCCGCGGGCCGGCCAGGTGGACACGTCCTGCCAGGCGGATGAGTCGCGGCGGGCCTGGCTTGTCGGCGACGAGGGCGCGGGCTCGGGGCGCAGCTCACGGACATTGGCGGCCACAGGCCAGGCGAGGCCGAGGACCAGGGCGGTGGCAACCGCTGCGGTGGCCCGCCGCGCGCGGCGCCGTGCGCTCGCGACCCGGGCCGCCACCCGGGCGACGGGGTCGGCGACGCCTCCGGCGCGGGAGCTCTCGGTGTCCAGCGCCTCGCGCAGGTCCGTGAGGTCGCGGCCGGCCCACGACTCGTAGAGCGGGCGCGCCCCCTGCCCCGCCGGATCGCTCATCACGAGGGCCCGACCCGTCTCCGGCGCCTGGCCGTCCAGGAGGGCGAGGGCGAGCACGGTGCGGTCCGCGGTCGAGAGTGCGTCGTATGCCGCGAGGTCGCCCGCCTGCCGCTCCACCGGTTCGCGGGCGGCGGGCGGGATGTCCTCGGCGAGCAGCCGGCGCACCAGCTGGCGGCGGGCCCAGTCCCGCGGCTGCCCGGCCTCCGAGGCCTCGTCCCAGTCGCGTGCCGCCGCCACGCAGACGTCGGTCACGATGTCGGTCGCGCGCTGCGGGTCGGCGGTCACCGCCAGCGCGATGGTCCGCAGCGGCCCCCACTGTGCGGCGACGAACTCCTCCGCTTCGGCCGGCAGCCCGCTCCCGCGACGCCGGAACCGTCCCGTGCGCTCGCTCTCGCCCGGCCAGGCCTCCCCGCCGCCGGCGCTGGGGGCATCACTGCTGCGGGTGTCGGTCTCCCACATGAGTCCCCCTCCCGCAAGCGCGGCACTGCGCTCAGCGTCACCCTACGACCGCGACCGCTGCCCACCCGCGGTTTTGCCCAGTTGGGCGAAAACGCGGGGGTCGTCGTTGCACCCGGGCTCGCGTTTTTGCCCAGTTGGGCGAAAACGCGGGGGTTGTGGCCGCTCGCGGCAGGGGTGCTCCGGGGCGCTTTTGCCCAGCTGGGCTGGAACGCGGGGGTTGTCGCTGCTCCGTGTCGCTGCCCGCGTGCTCGCGTTTTCGCCCACTTGGGCGAAAACGCGGGAGATGTGGCCGCTCGCGGCAGGGGTGCTTCGGGGCGTTTTTGTTCAGTTGGGCGAAAACGCGGGGGTTGTGGCCGCTCGCGGCAGGGGTGCTCCGGGGCGTTTTCGCCCAGTTGGGCTGAAACGCGGGGGCTGTTGCTGCCGTCGGGCTCGCGTTTTCGCCCAGTTGGGCAAAAACGCGGGAGCTACGGGCGCCGGGCGAGGGGCTCCGGACATGGGTATGCCGCGGGGCTGGGCCCCGCGGCATACGTCGCGTGTGGTGAGCGGGAGGGCTCAGTTGGCGGGCAGGGCGCCGCCGGACTCCTCGGACCGGAAGCTCTCGCGGTCCTCCTGCTCCTCGTGGTCGATGAAGGCCTCGTTGTCCCACTCGCCGGTGACGAGGTAGACGACGCGGTGGGCCACCGAGACGGCGTGGTCGGCGAAGCGCTCGTAGTAGCGGCCGAGGAGGGTGATGTCGACGGCCGACTCGGTGCCGTGCGTCCAGCCGTCAGACAGCCGCTCGAACAGCTGACGGTGCAGGTCGTCCATGTCGTCGTCGTCCTTGTCGAGCAGCTTGGCCGCCTCGACGTCCTTGGCGGCGATGATCGAGCCGCACTTGGTGACGATGCGCTCGGCGACCTGGCCCATCTCGAGCATGATCGAGCGGATGTCGGCGGGCACGGCCGAGTCGGGGTAGCGCAGGCGGGCGACCTTGGCGACGTGGCGGGCGAGGTCGCCCATCCGCTCGAGGTCGGTGCTCATGCGCATGGCGGTGACGACGATGCGCAGGTCGGTGGCGACCGGCTGCTGGCGGGCCAGCAGGTCGATCGAGCGGGCGTCGAGCTGCTCACGGAGCTGGTCGATCTGGATGTCGGCCTCGATGACCGACTCGGCCAGCTTGACGTCGGCATCGAGCAGGGCGACCGTGGCGCGCGCCATGGCGCTGCCAGCGAGACGCGTCATCTCGACGAGCTGGTCGGAGATCGTGTCGAGATCCTCGTGGAAGGCGTCGCGCATTGTGTCCCTGTCCTCGGTGGGGGTCGGTGCTTCGTGAGGATCACACGGGGTCGTGAACGGTCCGGGTCCTCAAGGTGAACAAATGGCATGGCGGGAGCGTGCGGTGGGCTCGACGCGGATACCGATGGTCGGGACCAGTGTGCACCACTGCGTACGCTGACCCCGTGGACCCTACGCTCGCCGCAGCCCTCGGGGGGCTGGCCGGCTTCGCGACGTGTGGGTTCGCTGTGCTCGCAGCCCGGTTCTCCGAGCGCCGGGAGCGCCGTTTCGCCGAGCCCGAGGCGCCGCCCGCCCTGCCCGACGGCGTCGCCGACGTCCTCGCCGTGCTGCGCTCGAGCGGCATCGTGCTCGACTCGGCCGACGCGGTCGTCAAGAACTCGCCCGCGGCCGTCTCCTATGGCCTGGTCCGTCGCGGTGAGCTCGTCCACGCCGAGCTGCGCCAGCTCGCCCGCCAGGTGCGCCGCGACGGCCAGATCCGCGAGGTCGACCTCGAGCTCCCGCGCGGCCCGATGGGCCGCTCCAGCTCGCACATGCGCGCCCGGGTGGCGCCGCTTGGCGGCCAGCACATCCTGCTGCTGGTGGAGGACATGACCCAGACCCGCCGGGTCGAGGAGGTCCGCCGCGACTTCGTGGCCAATGTCAGCCACGAGCTCAAGACGCCCGTGGGCGGTCTGACCCTCCTCGCCGAGGCCGTGCAGGACGCCAAGGACGACCCCGAGGCGGTGGACCGCTTCGCCGAGCGCATGCAGATCGAGGCGCAGCGCCTCGGCCAGCTCGTCAAGGAGATCGTCGACCTCTCGCGCCTCCAGGCCGCCGACGCCCTCCACGAGCCCCACCTCGTCGACGTCGAGCGCGCCGTCACCGAGGCCGTCGACCACACCAAGGTCGCGGCCGACGCCCGCAAGATCGAGCTCGTCTCGTCCTGCCAGCCCGGCCTGGCGATCCTGGGCGACCATGACCTGATCACCACGGCCGTGCGCAACCTGATCGTCAACGCCATCAACTACTCCGACGCCGACACCCGGGTCGCCGTGACCAGCCGCCGGGTCGGCGAGCTCGTCGAGATCACCGTCACCGACCAGGGGCAGGGCATCCCCGAGGGCGAGCAGCGCCGCATCTTCGAGCGCTTCTACCGCGTCGACGCAGCCCGCTCGCGGGCGACCGGCGGCACCGGCCTGGGCCTGGCCATCGTCAAGCACATCTGCGCCAACCACGGCGGCGATGTCACGGTCTGGAGCGAGGAGGGGCGCGGCTCGACGTTCACGCTGCGGCTGCCCGACGCCTCCGACCGGGCCGAGCACGAGACGCTGGCGACCACGGATGCTTTGGCACCCGCGCACGCACGCGGCATACCCCGACCGCAACAGGGCAGGGAACCCACGTTGCACAGCACCATCACGCAAGGAGAGCCGAAGGCATGACCCGCATTCTCGTCGTCGAGGACGAGGTGTCCTTCTCGGACCCCCTGTCCTACCTGTTGCGCAAGGAGGGCTACGAGGTCGCCGTCGCCGAGACCGGCCCCCAGGCGCTGGCCGAGTTCGACAGCGCCGGAGCCGATCTGGTCCTGCTGGACCTGATGCTCCCGGGCCTGTCAGGGGTGGACGTATGCCGCGCGCTCCGGCAGCGCTCCAACGTGCCGGTCATCATGCTGACCGCCAAGGACAGCGAGATCGACAAGGTCGTCGGCCTGGAGATCGGCGCCGACGACTATGTCACCAAGCCCTACTCCTCGCGCGAGCTGCTCGCCCGCATCAAGGCGGTGCTGCGGCGGCTGTCCGAGCCGGAGGAGCTGCTGCCGGCGACCCTCGAGGCGGGGCCGGTGCGGATGGACGTCGAGCGGCATGTCGTGACCGTCGACGGGGCGGCCACCCAGCTGCCGCTGAAGGAGTTCGAGCTGCTCGAGATGCTGCTGCGCAACACCGGCCGGGTGCTCACCCGCATGCAGCTGATCGACCGGGTCTGGGGCAGCGACTATGTCGGCGACACCAAGACCCTCGACGTGCACATCAAGCGACTGCGCGCCAAGGTCGAGCCCGACCCGGGCAACCCGCGCCACATCGTCACCGTGCGCGGCCTGGGCTACAAGTTCGAGGCCAGCTGAGCTGCCGCATGCCGTGCCCGCGCGAGCGCCGCGGGATGCAGACATGACGAAGGGCCGCTGCCGGATCGGCAGCAGCCCTTCGTCTTGGCGCGGGCGTCAGCTGGTGGGCGACGTGGTGGCGGTGGCCGTCTCGGACGGGGAGGCGGAGCTGGTCGCCGACGGCGACGCGGTGCTGGTGGCCGTGGCGGAGGGGGACTCCGACGGGGACTCGGACGCCGAGCTCGCGCCGGCCGGCGCGAAGTCCTTGTAGTAGCCGTTGGCCGCGACGATCGGGACCTTGATCTCGCCGGAGGCGCCGGACGCGTCGGTCTGGGCCTGGAGGGAGACCATGCCGCCGGGGGCGCCCTCGAAGTCGGTCAGCTCGACCTTGTCGTCCTTGGAGATCGCGAGCGAGCCGTGGGCCGGGATCTCGAACTCGGCGGCGTTGGACGAGCCGCTGGCCGCGATGCGCACGGTGGCGGGCTTGTCGCCGTCGTTGTTGGCGGCGCCGACCAGCGTGCCGGGGCCACCCTCCTTGTCGGCGACGACGACCACGTCGCGCAGCTGGACGTCGCCGAGGTCGATCGGCACACCGTCGGCGGCGTTGTAGGTCGTGTCCGTCTGGCGGGGGGACATGACCTGGCAGCCGGACAGGCCCATCGCGGCGGCGATGGCGAGGGCGGGCACGGAACGGCGCAGTGCGGAGGCAGAGAGTCGAGGCGTCACGGGGCACAGCGTACCGGCTCGGCAGGCGGCCGGTGCCGCGACCACGCGACCCCGCCGACGGTGCCCGAAAGGTGGACGGGACGGCATACCGATGACAGCGCTTGCACTCGACGAGAACCCCACTGCCGGAGGGGATTTCGCCGCACTACCACGAGCCGCCCAGAGGCCGCGTCATTTCGCGCGCACCCCTGCGCGTGGCATGAGTTGCCGGCCTGTGTCAAGGCTCGAATCCCGTTGATCTGAGCCATAATTGAGGCCCTGACCTGCGCCGACGACCGCGTCAGCAACTTATGTCACTTCCGCGTGTCGTGTTATCCTTGAGCCCGCGAAAGGGGAAAACATCACATGGTTTTCAAGGTCGGCGAGACGGTTGTGTACCCCCACCACGGGGCCGCACTCATCGAAGAGATCAAGATGCGGACGATCAAGGGCGAGGAGAAGCAATACCTCAAGCTGAAGGTGGCGCAGGGTGACCTGACCATCGAGGTGCCCGCCGAGAACTGCGATCTCGTGGGTGTCCGCGACGTCGTCGGCCAGGAGGGTCTCGACCGCGTGTTCGAGGTCCTGCGCGCCCCCTACACCGAGGAGCCGACCAACTGGTCGCGCCGCTACAAGGCCAACCTCGAGAAGCTCGCCTCCGGTGACGTCATCAAGGTCGCCGAGGTTGTGCGCGACCTGTGGCGCCGCGACAAGGACCGCGGCCTGTCCGCCGGCGAGAAGCGCATGCTGGCCAAGGCCCGCCAGATCCTGGTCTCCGAGCTCGCGCTCGCCGAGAAGACCGACGAGGAGAAGGCCGAGTCCATCCTCGACGAGGTCCTGGCCTCCTGAGTCCCAAGAGACTCCACTGAGCGACATCGGGCAGCCCCCGACCACTGACGCCGGCGCCCCCCACGAGGGGGGCGTCGGCGTCGTCGTCGTCGCTGCCGGCTCGGGCGCGCGCCTGGGCGCCGGCGTCCCCAAGGCGTTCGTGCGCGTCGGCGAGCGCACGCTCCTGTCGTATGCCGTGGAGCGCGCCTCCCGCGTGAGCGGCCTGGTCTCGCTCGCCCTCGTCCTGCCCGAGGGCTGGCTGCCCGATGGCGACGCCTATGACCACGAGATCTCCCGCCACGCCCCGGCCGGCACGTCCTTCTCGGTCGGCGGCGCCGAGCGCACCGACTCGGTCCGCATCGGCCTGGAGCGGCTTGACCCGGCCTGCGATGTCGTCCTCATCCACGACGCGGCCAGGGCCTTCACCCCGACCGCTGTCTTTGACCGGGTCGTCGAGGCGGTCCGGTCCGCACGCCAGGCCGGCGCGGCGGTCGGCGCGGTCCCGGGCCTGCCGGTCGTCGACACCATCAAGTCCGTCGACGCCGCGGGCATCATCACGGGGACGCCCGACCGGTCCGGGCTGCGGGCGGTCCAGACGCCGCAGGGCTTCGACGCGCAGGTGCTGCGCGCGGCATACGCCTCGGGTCTGGAGGCGACCGACGACGCGGCCCTGGTCGAGTCCCTCGGCCGCCACGTGCTCGTGGTCGACGGCGATCCGCTCGCGCGCAAGGTGACCACCCCCGACGACCTCGACTGGGCAGTCCACCACCTTGGCTGAGCCGGCCTTTGGTTGGATGGGCGCATGAGTGACCAGTCGCGTATGCCGCGTGTCGGTGTCGGCGTCGACGTCCACGCCTTCTCCTCCGATCCCTCGCGCGAGCTGTGGGTGGCCGGGCTGCTCTGGCCGGGGGAGCGCGGGCTCGAGGGCCACTCCGACGCGGACGTCGCGGCGCATGCGGCGTGCGATGCGCTCTTCTCTGCGGCCGGGATCGGCGACCTTGGCGCGCACTTCGGCACGTCCCGGCCGGAGTTCGCCGGCGCGTCCGGCGTGACTCTGCTCGCCGAGGCGGCCCGGCTGGTGCGCGAGGCCGGCTACGAGATCGGCAATGTCTCGGTGCAGGTGATCGGCAACCGTCCCAAGATCGGCACCCGGCGCGAGGAGGCGCAGCAGGCCCTGTCGCAGGCGTGCGGTGCGCCCGTCTCGGTCAGCGGCACGACCACCGACGGCCTGGGGCTGACCGGTCGCGGCGAGGGGGCCGCGGCGATCGCGACCGCGCTGGTGCACTGACCGCGCTGGCTCCCAGCGGACCGGCCTGTTGTTTGGGCTGGATACAGCAGCGCATACCGTGGGAGGACCGACGGCGAGCAAGGACCGACACTCTCGACGTCGCCGAGGAGTGGGGCCACCAGTCCCACGGGATGCTCGCCTGCCGTGGTGCCGGGCCCGGCTCGCCAGTGGCGCGACCGCGGCTGTCTTCGAGCCGGACCTGGTGCACGACTCCGGGGCCGTCGCGGTCCTCGACGCCCACGACGGCCGGGGCGAGGGTGGCCGCGCAGCACGCCGCCACCCTCGGCAGCGATCGGGCGCGGGAGGGGAGCGCTCCCCGCCCCCAGAGGCGAGCGAGTGCGGCCTAGTCTGGTCGCGACCTCCCGACGACAAAGGAGCCCCCATGCCCCACACCGACAGGACCAACGCCGCCGACGGGCTGAGCCGGGCGGTGGCCAGGTGAGCGACGTGAGCGGCGAGCTGACCCTGCCCGTCTCCGATGGGGGCGTGCGCGTGGAGCGCGTCGTCACCTCCGGGACCTTCGAGCTCGATGGCGGCTCGTGGGAGGTCGACAACAACGTCTGGATCGTCGGCACCGACAGCGAGGTCGTGGTCATCGACTGTGCGCACGACGCCCGCGCGATCCTGCGGGCCGTCGGGCACCAGCGCAAGGTCACCCACCTGCTGTGCACCCACGGCCACAACGACCACATCAACGCGGTGGCCCAGGTGGCGGCGGCCGTGCGGGCCCCGGCGTGCATCCACGACGGCGACCGCATGCTCTGGGACGCGGTCTATGAGGTCGCGCCCGACCAGATCCTCGAGGACGGCCAGGTCATCCAGATCGGCGATGTCGAGCTCCACGTGATCCACACGCCCGGGCACAGCCCCGGCGCGTGCTGCTTCTATGCGCCCGCGCTCGGGGTGGTCTTCAGCGGCGACACCCTCTTCAACGGCGGCCCCGGTGCGACCGGCCGCTCGTTCAGCGACTTCGACACGATCGTGGAGTCGATCACCGACCGGCTGCTCAGCCTGCCCGACGACACCGTTGTGCTCACCGGCCACGGCGACCACACCGTCATCGCCGACGAGGCCCCGCACCGCCAGGAGTGGATCGACGCCCACGCCGCGTCCGACGATTGACCACCCGCGTTTGTGCCCACTTGGGCAAAAGCGCTCGGGGCGTTTGTGCCCAACTGGGCTAAAGCGCGCCCAGGACGACGAGCGAGGGGTATGCCGCGGGGCCGGCCCCGCGGCATACCTCGCCTCGCGGGCCACTCATCTCGCGGCATACCTCGCCTCGTGGCCCACTCACCTCGCGGCCCACTCACCCCGCGGCGGCCCACGAACCTCGCGGCCCACTCACCTCGCGGATGCGGGCCGCTGAGGTGCCCACGGGTAGCCTTGACCGGGTGAGCCTGCAACTGTTCGACACCGCCGCGCGCGAGCTGCGCGACTTCGCCCCCCTGACACCCGGCCGGGTGGGGATCTACGTCTGTGGACTCACCACCCAGTCCCCGCCGCACCTGGGGCATGTGCGCGCGTTCGTCGCCTATGACGTGCTGCGCCGCTGGCTCGAGCGCGGCCACGGCCTGAGCGTCGAACTGGTCCGCAACGTGACCGACATCGACGACAAGATCCTCGCCAAGGGCATCGAGCAGGGCGAGCCGTGGTACGCCATCTCCTATCGCAACGAGCTCGAGACGCGCGACGCGCTGACGACCCTCGGCCTGCTGCCGCCGACCTACGAGCCGCGCGCCACCGGCCACGTGCCCGAGATGATCGAGCTGATGCAGACGCTGATCGAGCGCGGCCACGCCTATCCGGCCGAGGACGGCTCGGGCGACGTCTACTTCGACGTGCAGTCCTGGCCCGGCTATGGCGAGCTGACCCGCCAGAAGATCGAGGACATGGCCGCGGCCGAGGACGCCGACCCCCGGGGCAAGCGCGACCCCCGCGACTTCGCCCTCTGGAAGGGCGCCAAGGACGACGAGCCCGGTAGCGCCTCCTGGCCCACGCCGTGGGGCCGCGGCCGTCCCGGCTGGCACCTCGAGTGCTCGGCGATGGCGCGCAAGTACCTCGGCGACGCCTTTGACATCCACGGCGGCGGCGTCGACCTGCGCTTCCCCCACCACGAGAACGAGCTCGCCCAATCCCGTTCTGCCGGCTACGAGTTCGCCAACTTCTGGGTGCACTCCGCGTGGCTGACGATGGGCGGCGAGAAGATGAGCAAGTCGCTCGGCAACACCATGCGCGTCAGCGAGCTCGTCAAGGCCTACCGGCCGATCGCCGTGCGCTACTACCTCACCGCGGCGCACTACCGCTCCACGATCGAGTACCACGAGGGCTCCATCGAGGAGGCCGAGGCGGCGGTCGAGCGCATCGAGGGCTTCCTCGGGCGCGCGCTGCCCGACGACTACGAGTGGACGGCCGAGCGGGCCGCCGCGGTCGAGCTGCCCGCCGACTTCGTCACCTCGATGGACGACGACCTGGGCGTCTCCGGCGCACTCGCCGCCGTCCACGACGAGGTCCGCACCGGCAACACCCACCTCGACAACGGCGAGCGCGAGGACGCCCTCGCCAGCGCCGAGCGCGTCATGGCGATGGCCGACGTCCTCGGCGTCAACCCGCAGGACCCCCACTGGGCCGGCGGCTCGAGCGGCGGCGGCAACGACGCGCTCGAGGCCCTCGACGCCCTTGTCGAGGAGCGGCTCGAGGCCCGCGCGAGCGCTCGTGCGGCCCGCGACTTCGCCACCGCTGACGCGATCCGCGACCAGCTCACCGCCGCCGGCATCGAGGTCGCCGACACCGCGGGCGGCGCCCGCTGGTCGCTGGCCCGCGGCGGCGCAGACACCAAGGAGGCCTGATGGCCGGCAACTCCCAGCGCAGGGGCGCCACCCGCAAGGGCAGCTCCAAGAAGGGCGCGCTCGTCGGCTCCGGCGGCCAGCGCCGCAAGGGCCTGGAGGGCAAGGGCCCGACGCCCAAGGCCGTCGACCGCCCCAACCACAAGGCCCACAAGATCGCGAATGCCGCGGCCAAGCGCTCCCCGGGGCGACCCGCCCAGTCGTCCTCCCGCGGTGCGCGCCGCGGCAAGGCCTCCAGCGAGATCGTCGCCGGGCGCAACTCCGTCGTCGAGGCGCTGCGCGCCCACGTCCCCGTCGCGACGATGTATGTCGCCGGCCGAATCGACGCCGACGACCGCGTGCGCGAGTCGCTCAAGATCGCGAGCGAGCGCGGCATACCCGTCCTGGAGACACCGCGCGGCGAGCTCGACCGGCTGACCGACGGCGCGGTCCACCAGGGGCTCGCGCTCCAGATCCCGCCCTACGAGTACGCCGACCCGCGCGACCTCATCGACCCCGAGACCCCGGGCGTCCCGCTGGTCGTCGCCCTCGACGGCATCACCGACCCCCGCAACCTGGGCGCGATCATCCGCTCGGTCGCCGCCTTCGGGGGCCACGGCGTGGTCGTCCCGGAGCGCCGCTCCGCGGGCATGACCGCCAGTGCCTGGAAGACGAGCGCCGGTGCGGCAGCGCGGATCCCGGTCGCTCTGGCGGCCAACCTCAACCGCACTCTCGAGGACTTCCGCAAGGCCGGCTTCTTTGTCATCGGCCTCGACATGGACGGCGACGTCGAGCTGCCCGAGCTCGAGCTGGCCGACCAGCCGCTGGTCGTCGTCGTGGGCTCGGAGGGCAAGGGCCTCTCGAGACTGGTCGGCGAGAACTGCGACCAGATCGTCTCGGTGCCGATGGCCGGCGAGATGGAGTCGCTCAACGCGGGCATCGCGGCGGGCGTGACGCTCTATCAGGTCGCCACCAAACGGGCCGCGCTGCGCGGCTGACCTGCTGCTGCGCGCACGTCACAGGTGGATAACCCGGCGGGGAGAACTCCCCGCGGAGACGGGCTGTCGGCCTCCCGTGTCATAGGCTGACCGCGCGGTCACCGCAACGGGGCCCACTGGGGGAGCCCCCGGACCTGGACGAAAGAAAGGCGACAGCAATGTCGAACTACGACAACACCCCGCCCCCGCCGCCTCCCGGCGACGGCAACTACAACGCCGGCCAGCAGGGCCAGGGCGGCTACGGCCAGCAGGGTGGCTATGGCCAGCAGCCGGGCCAGTATGGCCAGGCGGGTGGCTACGGTCCGCAGGACGGCTACGGCCAGCAGCCCGGCCAGTACGGCCAGGTCCCGCCGGCCGCGCCGGGCATGAGCCCCGGCTCGAGCTTTGGCGGCGGCCCCGTCGGCCCGCACCCGCAGGGCACGATCATCCTCGTCCTGGGCATCCTGTCGCTGCTGTGTGTCTCGATCCTGGGCCCCGTCGCCTGGATCCTGGGCAACAAGGCGATCAAGGAGATCGACGCCAACCCCGGCCGCTACACCAACCGCAGCCAGGTCAACATCGGCCGCATCCTCGGCATCATCGCCACCGTGCTGATGATCCTCGGCATCATCATCTACGGCGGTCTGGCCGCGACGGGCAACCTCGACCAGGTCACCAACACCCCCACCTGATCCGAGCACGCACGCCGATGCCCGTTGGCACGCCCAAGGCGCCCTCTCCCACCAGGGGAGCAGGGCGCCTTGTGCGTGGGCCGCTGCTGTGGGGGGCGGTCGGCGTCGCGGCCTTCGCGGCGGTCTCGGCCACCGATCCCAACACCCCCGGCCACCTGCCGGCGTGCCCCTTCCTCACCCTGACCGGCCTCTACTGCCCCGGCTGCGGTTTCACCCGCTCGACGTGGGCCCTGGGCCATGGGGACCTCGCCGGCGCCTTTGCCCGCCACCCCCTCGTGCCGCTGCTCTGGCTGGGCGCGGCCGCCCTCGTCGTGCGCGCGCTGCTGCCGCGCCGTCCGGTCGCGCGACGGTGGCCGCAGTGGACCGGCCCCGCCATCGGTGTGGCGGTCCTGCTCTTCACCATCGCCCGCAATGTCCCGGGCTGGTCCTGGCTCTCCCCGGCCTGATCTGCGATCTGTCCGCAGGTTTGCTTTCTGTGCCCCGGATTGATCCTCGGGACGGAACGCGAGCTGGGGCACAGATTCCTCCCATGGCCTCCCGCGTGTGAGGGGCCCCAGACAGAGGTATGCCGCCCTCCCGGGCTCGGGAGGGCGGCATACCCAGTGGTGCTGCAGCGTCGTGAGAAGCCTTGGCGCAGAAGGAGATTACTTCTTGACCTTGGGCGGGGCCGGCTGGTCGACGACGACCGTGGACAGGATCTTGTCGGCGAAGGTCTGACGCTTGGCGTCCCACAGCGGCCAGAGGTAGCCGATGTAGAGGATGCCGTCGAGGTAGTGCGCGATCTCGCGGACGAAGGCCATGAGCGCCCCCATCGGCTGCCCGGTGGTCTCGCTGAGCAGGCGCTGGCCCATCTTCTCCTTGCCGATGGAGTAGCCGGTGCGGCCCATGCGGAAGATGCGGTTCCAGATCGCGACGGCGATACCGACCAGGTAGCCCAGACCGAGGAGCAGGCCGCCGAAGAGCATCAGGCCGTTGTTGCCGCTGCCGGCGACCGACTCGGTCATGCCGGTGGTCGAGTTGAACTCGGAGTCGGGCGAGCCCGCGGCGAGCATGATGGCGCCAGGGATCACCAGCAGGAGCATCGGGATCGCCGAGACAAGGCCGTCGATGATCGAGGCGAAGACGCGGTTGAGCCACGGCGAGTAGGGCCCGAACGCGGAGACACCGGCGGGCGGCGCGGCATACCCGCCGGGCTGGCTGCCATAGGGCTGCTGGCCCTGGGACTGGTCGCCATAGGGCTGCTGGCCGTACTGGGCGGGAGCGGGCGCAGCGGTGGCGCCGCTGGCGGGCGCGGCATACGGGTTCTCGGGGGCCTGGTCGGCAGGCGGTTCGGGGCGCGCGGTGGTGGCCTCGTCTACGTCGCTCGGCTGCGTGGGCCGGACGGTGGTGGCCTCATCGATCTCGCTCTGCGCGGCCTCCGGCGGGAGGTCGGCGCGCGGGCGGGTGGCCTCGACGTCGTCGTCGGGCGAGAGGGCGTCGCGGTATGGATTCTGGTCGGACATTGCTGGGTGGTTCCTCCCCTGACTTCGGCGGGCGATCCGCCTGCCGCAAGCCTACGGTGCCTCGCGCGCGTGCGCGGACAGGTCCGAGGGGAGTGCTCCCCATGCCGACTCGGTCACAGCCGGACCGCCACCAGCGCTGGTCAGTCGTCCCAGGCGACGACGGGCATCTCGACGGTGTCGACGCCGACGACCGACTGCTCGTCGGGCTTGGTCGGCAGCACCCAGTAGAGGTAGTCGTCGACGGCGTCCATGATGGGGATGTCGTGGCCGAAGCGCTCGGACATGTACCACCGGTGTTCGAGGATCTCGTGGAAGATCTCGGCGGCCTCGAGCTTGTGGCGCAGCTCGGCGGGGATGCGGGCCATCACCGGCTCGTAGATGCGCGCGACCCAGTCGTGGGCGACCTGCTCCTCGTTGTCCTGCATCCGGTCGGTCGCGGCGCGATAGGAGTCGAGGTCGTTGAGCAGCCGCCGTGCCTGGTTCTCCTCGACATCGAGGCCGGTCAGCCGCAGCAGCCGCCGCGAGTGGTGGCCCGCGTCGACGATCTTGGGCTGGATCTGGATGGTGGTGCCGTCGACGTCGGTCGTCATCGTGAACTCGTCGACGTCGAAGCCGAGCTCGTTGAGCCGGCGGATCCGCTCGTCGATGCGCCAGCGCTCGCTCATCGTCAGGCTGGTCTCGCCGGTCAGCTCGTCCCACAGCTCGGCGTAGCGCTCGACGATGCGCCCGGCGATCGCGACCGCGTCGGTGCCCTCGGGCAGCGCGCCGCCGGCCTCGAGGTCCATCAGCTCGCCGGCGATGTTGACCCCGGCGATGTCGAGGTCGTGCTCGCGCTGGCCCGGCGTGAGGTTTGCGTGCAGCTCGCCGGTCTCGGCATCGACGAGGTATGCCGCGAACGCGCCGGCGTCGCGCCGGAAGAGGGTGTTGGACAGCGAGACATCGCCCCACCAGAACCCGGCGAGGTGCAGGCGCACGAGCAGCACCGCGAGGGCGTCGATCAGGCGCGCGGCCGTGTCATGGCGCAGCTGCTGGCTGAACAGCGCGCGATAGGGGAGGGAGAACTCGAGGTGCTCGGTCAGCAGGCACGCGTCGAGCTCGGTGCCGTCGGCCGCGGTCCGGCCGCTGACGACGCCATAGGCCTCCACGCTGGGCAGGTCGAGGCGCTCGAGATTGCGCAGCATGTTGTATTCGCGCACCGCGATCGAGTGCTTGATCTCCTTGACGGCGAGCACCCGCCCGGCCACGCGCACGAAGCGCACGACGTGGCGGGAGATGCCCCGCGGCAGCGCCGCGAGGTGCTCGTCGGGCCAGTCCTCGAGGGGCAGGCTCCACGGCAGGTCGAGCAGCTCGGGGTCGGGTCGGTTGGCCGTGATGTGCAGCGGCATGGATCCCATCGTCTCATCGGAATGCCGAAGGGCCGGCCCCCGCGTGTGTGCAGGTGCCGGCCCCCCGGGTTGCTGTGGCGTCAGTCGCCGATGCGCTCGCCGGTCTCCATGTTGAAGACGTGGAGGTGGCCCTCCTTGGGCTTGACGTAGATCGTCTCGCCCTTCATCGGGGGACGGCGGCCGTCGGTGCGGACCACGAAGGGCTTCTCGACCGGGGCGGCCGGGTCCTTGGCCTTGTCGGAGGCGGGCGTGCCATAGACGTAGGCGTCGGCGCCGAGCTCCTCGACGACCTCGACCGTCAGGGGCAGGCCATCGCCCTCGCCCGTGATGTCGACATCCTCGGGGCGCACACCCACGGTGATCTCGCGGCCGGCGCCCGAGAGGTCCTCGCGGCTGATCGGCAGCAGGCCGGAGCCGAAGCGGGCGCCGCCCTCGGTGACGGGCACGTTGAGCAGGTTCATGGCGGGGGAGCCGATGAAGCCGGCGACGAACACGTTGTTGGGGTGGTCGTACATGCGGCGCGGGGTGTCGCACTGCTGGAGCAGGCCGTCCTTGAGGACCGCGACGCGGTCGCCCATCGTCATGGCCTCGACCTGGTCGTGGGTGACGTAGACGGTGGTGACACCGAGGCGGCGCTGGAGCGACGCGATCTGGGTGCGGGTCTGCACGCGCAGCTTGGCGTCGAGGTTTGACAGCGGCTCGTCCATGAGGAAGACCTGGGGGGAGCGCACGATCGCGCGGCCCATGGCGACGCGCTGGCGCTGGCCACCGGAGAGGGCCTTGGGCTTGCGCTCGAGGTACTGCTCCAGGTCGAGGATCTTGGCGGCTTCCTTGACTCGCTTGGAGATCTCCGCCTTGTCGACGCCGGCGATCTTGAGCGCGAAGCCCATGTTGTCGGCGACGCTCATGTGCGGGTAGAGCGCGTAGTTCTGGAAGACCATGGCCACGTCACGGTCCTTGGGGGAGAGGTTGGTGACATCGCGGTCGCCGATCCAGATCTTGCCGCCGTTGACCTCCTCGAGGCCGGCGAGCATGCGCAGCGAGGTGGACTTGCCGCAGCCGGAGGGGCCGACGAGGACGAGGAACTCGCCATCCTCGATGTCGATGTTGAGCTTGTCGACCGAGGGGACGTCGTTGCCCGGGTAGATACGGGTCGCGTTGTCGAACTTGACTGTTGCCATGGGCGTCGTTGCCTTTCCTTCACCGGCAGGAACGTGCCGGACGATCCGTTGTAAAGGGTGGTGTCGACCGCGGCTGCGGCCAACCGCTCCAGTGTGCCGGAAGGGAAAGCGCTTGCACAAGCGGTTCCGGCAAATCGGGAGGGGGCGTGCCGGGCGGCCCGGGCACGCGGCATACGATCCATGCGGACGAGAACCCGGACGCAGGCGCAAGGGAGGACCGCTGTGGCGCGACTGGCCGACATCGCGCGCCAGGCGGAGGTCAGCGAGGCCACGGTCAGCCGCGTCCTCAACGGCAAGCCCGGCGTCGCCGAGCCCACCCGCGACGCGGTGCTCACCGCGCTCGACGTGCTCGGCTATGAGCGGCCCGCGCGGCTCCAGCGCACGGTGGCCCCGCTTGTGGGGCTGATCCTGCCCGAGCTGACCAACCCGATCTTCCCCGCGTTCGCCCAGGTCATCGAGACCGCGCTGGCCCGGCACGGCTTCACGCCCGTGCTGTGCACCCAGACCCCCGACGGCGTGCACGAGGACGAATACGTCCAGATGCTCCTCGACCGCGGCGTCGCCGGCATCATCTTCGTCTCCGGCCAGCACACCGACGCGACCCAGGACCACGAGCGGTACCGCCAGCTGTGCCGTCGCGGCCTGCCGATCGTGCTCGTCAACGGCTTCGCCGATGGCGTCCCGGCGATCTTCGTCTCCAACGACGACGTCGCCGCGATGGAGCTCGCCCTGACCCACCTCACCGAGCTCGGGCACACCGAGATCGGCCTGGCGGTGGGGCCGGAGCGCTACGTCCCGGTCATCCGCAAGATCGAGGGATTCCGCGCCGCGATGGACCGGCTCACCGGCCGCCCGGCGCCCGACGAGCGCATCGTGACCACGATGTTCACGCTCGAGGGCGGGGCTGCCGCGGCCGGTCGCCTGCTCGACGGCGGGGCCACCGCGATCGTGTGCGGCTCCGACATGATGGCGCTCGGCGCGATCCGTGAGGCCCGCTCGCGTGGGCTGCGCGTGCCGCAGGACGTCTCGATCGTCGGCTACGACGACTCGGTGCTGATCGGCTTCACCGACCCGCCCCTGACCACGGTGCGCCAGATGGTGCCCGCGATGGGGGAGGCCGCCGTCCACGCCCTGGTCGAGGAGATCATGGGCGACCCCGGCCAGCCCCAGGAGTTCACCTTCCGCCCCGAGCTCGTCGTGCGGGGGTCCACCGCGGCCGCCCCCGGCCGCTGAGCGGCGAAATCGACTATCAGCAGCGCGGCCCAGTCGCTGTGCCGGTGCGTGCCGGCGGTGAAAGCGCCCGGAGCTGGTCGTCGATATTGCCAACGCGGTGGCCCCACGCCTCGGACGATGCCTAGCGCGCGGGCGCTGGGCGCACTAGCGTTCCCGCATGAAGATCTCCGACCTGCTCAAGAGCAAGGGTGGCGATGTCGTCACCATCCGTCCCGACGCCACGGTCTCGGACCTGCTCGCGCTGCTCAACGACCACGGCATCGGCGCCGTCGTGGTGAGCGACGACGGCCAGAGCATCGCCGGCATCGTCAGTGAGCGCGACATCGTCCGCCACCTGCACCAGACCGGTGCCGAGCTGGTCGGTGCCCCCGTCTCGCAGATCATGACCAGCGAGGTGCAGACCTGCGAGCCCGGCCACCAGATCGCCGACATCGAGTCCACGATGACCCAGGGCCGCTTCCGCCACCTGCCGGTCATCGTCGACGACAAGCTCGCCGGCATCGTCTCGATCGGCGACGTGGTCAAGGGCCGCATCGCCAGCCTCCAGGACGAGCGCGACCAGCTCGAGGGCTACATCCACCAGTGACCCGCAGGGGTATGCCGCGTGCTCACCGCGAGCACGCGGCATACCGTCTCGCGGTGGTCGCCGGATGGGAGTTGTGACCACATCGTTGGCCGAACCCACGGCTGGCTGACAGCCGACGTCCAGACTGCGCCCGTACCGTAGATCCCATGCATGCCGAGGAGACCGCGGGAGGGCCGGCGACCCAGCCTGTCCACACCCAGCTGGGTCCCTATCGGCTCGTGCAGCAGCTCGGCGAGGGCGGCATGGGCGTGGTCCATCTCGGGCTCGACCCCAAGGGGCGGGCCGTCGCGGTCAAGGTGCTGCGGCCGCACATCGCCCACGACCCCGACGCGCGCGCCCGGCTGGCCCGCGAGGTCGAGACCCTCGAGCGGGTCCAGGACCCGGGCGTCGCGCCCGTGATCGACGCCGACATCGAGGGCGAGCGCCCCTACATCGTCACCCGCTATGTCCCCGGGCCCTCGCTCGACGAGGTGATCCGCGAGGACGGCCCGATGAGTGGCGAGGAGCTGCACCGCCTCGGGCTCGGGCTGGCCAACGCCCTGCACGCCATCCACGCCGCCGACGTCATCCACCGCGACCTCAAGCCCGGCAATGTCCTCATGCTCGACGGCGAGCCGGTCCTCATCGACTTCGGCATCGCCCATGTCGCCGACGACGTGCGCATCACGATGACCGGTCTGGTCATGGGCACCCCCGGATATCTCGCCCCCGAGGTCGTCGAGGGCGCCCCGGTGACCGAGGCGACCGACTGGTGGGGCTGGGCGGCGACGCTGGCCTTCGCCGCGAGCGGGCGGCCGCCGTTTGGCCGCGGGCCGATGGATGTCGTGCTCAACCGGGTCAGCAAGGGCGAGGCCGACCTCGACGGCGTCGACCCGGCCCTCGCGCCGCTGCTGCTCGCGGCCCTGTCGCCGGTCCCGGAGGAGCGCCCTCACGAGCAGGCAGTGATCTCCGGCCTCGAGCGCTATGCCCGCGGCGAGCCCGTCACCGATGTCCTGCCCAAGCAGGTCCACCGCTCCGCGGCCACCCAGGCCGTCCCCGCACCCGCCGCCGAGACCCAGGCCGTCGCGCCCCCCGACTCCGCCACCCAGGTGATCCCCGCGATCTCCTCGACCCAGGCCATGCCTGCCGTCCCGCTCGCACAGACCGCGGCGATCCCCACCGTGCGCCCCGAGCGCGAGCAGTGGAACCCGTGGCCGGAGCCCTCCACAGGCGGGTATGCCGCGTCGGCGCCTGCCGCGCGCCAGGCACCTCCGCGGGAGGCCCAGCAGCCCGCCGGGTATGGCGGCGCGTCGGCCCCGGCCTATGCGCCGATCGAGCCGCGCCCCGCCGCACCCCGCGCCTACAGCGGCTCGCCCTATGGCCAGCCGGAGGCCGCCCGGCCCTATCGCGGACAGTCCCACGGCGCCCAGCCCTATGCCGGCCAGTCCTACCTGGGCCAGCCCGCGCCCGCCGGCTACGGCCGGGGCGGTCAGGCGCTCGCGGAGCGGCCGGACGGCGACCTCGCGCGCGGCCCGGGCGGACCCGGGGGACCGGGCGCCACGGCATACCCAGGACCCGGCGGGCCGGGGGCCACGGCCCCCCACGCCGACCCGCGCATCTCCCGGTCGAAGCGCACGGGCAGCCTCGCCGCCCTCCTGCTCGGACTCACCGCCCTCGCCGCGATCCTGCCGGTCGTCGCGCTCGCGGTCGCCCTTGTCGGCATGGTGTTGGCCAAGACGGTCGACAACTCGGTGACCTCGACGGTCATGCGCAGGCACACCCATGGCTACCGCCGCAGCGACGTCCCGGTCGCGATGCTGGCCTCGCCGTGGCATCTGTTCGTCGCTCTGGTCGGCTCGCTCGCCAGCCTCATCCTGCCCGTCCTCGTGGGCGTCTCCGGCGCGATCTGCACGGCCGTCGGTCTCGCGGGCGTCACCGGCGGCTCGCCCCGCGTCGAGCACGCGGTGCCGTTCGCGGTCGGCGCCTTCCTCGCCCTGCTGATGGCGTGGTGGGGCCCGGGTGGCGCCTCGCTGCGGCGCGGAACGCGCTCGATCGTGCGTGGCCTGACGCCCGGCACGACGCTTGCCGGCCTGCTCGTCATGCTCTGCCTGCTGGGCGCCGGGTTTGTCGCCGCCTACCAGTACGCCGGCGGCTTCCACCTCAACTGGTGGCCGCTGGCTGACTCGCCTCTCTCCTCGCTCCCGGGGCTGCTGCCATGACCGCCGGGCCCAGTGGCGACGCTGAGCCCAGGCGGGAGCAGGTCGACGGTGACGCGGGCGCGTCCGCGCCGGGGGTCAAGAGGGCCACGAGCGCCGGCGCCGACGACGCCAAAGAAGGCACCGCCGCCAACGGCGCCCCCGCCACGGGCGCCGGCAGCGGCACCAAGCCGACCCCCAGGCGCCGGCCGCCTCGGCCCATGCCAGTGCGTGGGCCGCACCCGGCGGTCCCCGCGCTACAGCGCAAGCGCCCCAAGCCGGCCGAGGGGACGACGACGCCTCCCGCCAAACGCAAGGTCATGGGGCCCTCGAGCCCGCTGAGCTCCGGCCGCTTCCTCCAGGGCGACGCACCGACCGAGCCCATTCCGCTGCGCGACCTGCTGCGGCATACGCCCTATCGCAACCCGCACGCCCGCAACGAGGCGCGCGACGAGCAGGCCGCCCGCGACGCCCTCGACCTCGCCCTCCGCGTCGGCGAGCTGATGTTCCGCTGCGGCGCCGGCGCGCCCCAGGTGGAGGCCAGCGTCATCGCGGTGGCCGAGTCGGCCGGCCTGCACCGGCTGGAGCTCGACATCACCAACCAGAGCCTGGTCGCGCAGTGCAGCACCGACTCGGGCCGGCGGATCACGCTCGTGCGGGTCGTGCGCTCCTCCCGCCGCGACTTCGCGCGACTGACGGCCGTGCACGACTTCGTCGACTCGCTCGTGGACGGCGGATATGAGCCCGAGACCGCCAAGCGGCGGCTGCGCGAGATCACCCGGGCACCGCGCGTCTGGCCCAAGTGGGGCGAGATGGGCTCGCTTGCCGTCCTGGCCGGTGCCGTCGCCGCCCTCCTTGGCGGTGGTGGCGTGGCGATCGCGCTCGCGACGATCGCGGCCATCATCGTGCTCGTCGCGGGCGACCGGCTGTCGGCGCGCTTCCCGGAGTTCTATCTCAACGCCGTGGGCGGCGCGATCGCGGTCTTTGTCGCCTGGCTCGGGCTGTGGGCCGGGAGCAGCGGGCTGGTCGGCTTCACCGACGCCGACTTCGCCTATGTGGTGGCCGGCGGCATCGTCGTGCTGCTGCCAGGACGCACGATGGTCTCGGCCTTCGAGGACGTGCTCAACGGCTTCCCCATCACCGGCTCGGGCCGGATGTTCGCCGTCTTCATGGGCGTCACCGGCATCATCATCGGCGTCGGTGGCGGGCTGACCGCCAGCCTCATGCTCACCGAGTTCTCGCACCTCCAGCTGGCGCCGCCCGATGTGCTGGAGCTGCGGGCGATGAACGCCCCGCTCGTGCCTGCCGTCATCGGCTCCTTCGTCACCGGCCTGGTCGGCGCCATCTCGCTCCAGAGCCGGCGGCGGCTCATCCTGCCCGCGGCCCTGCTCGCGCTCGTCGCGATGGTCGTCCTGCTGGGCACCGGCCGCGTCGGCCTCGGCGTCATCACCGGCACGGGCATCGCGGGCGTCGTCATCGGCTTCCTCGGCCGGCTCGTCGCACTGCGCCTCGGCGCCCCCGCGATGGTCCTGACCCACCCCGCGACCTACACGCTGCTGCCGGGTCTGGCTATCTTCCGCGGCCTGTATGACATGGCGATCAACGGCCGCGCCGACTCCGGCGCGCTCTCGATCCAGACCGGCATCACGACCCTCCTCGGGGCGATGGCGACCCTGCTCGCGATCGCCGCCGGCGTCACCCTCGGCGAGATCCTCGCCGCCCCCTTCGACCACCGGATCGTCCAGGCCCGCAGGCGCCGCCGGCGCTGAGGGGTATGCCGCGGACGCGCCTCCGCGCGAAGGGCGCCGGGCGCGTGGCCGGCACCGCGGCATACCGGATGTGACCGGTGCCACAGCAGACTCGCGGACAAACCTGTGGATGGGGATTTTGCCGTTGCCGTTCCGTGACCTACCTTGGTTCGTGGCGCTTGCGCCGGTCAGCGAGACCCGACCCCTGTTCGGAGCCTCGACAATTGCACATCGCAAACCCAAAACAACCAGCACACCTGTCGCGCCTAACCTCGTCACGCAGGTGTCTACGCCGGACACGATCCGGGCTTCGACGAGGGTGGGGGACCCACACAGCGGAGACCTTCCGCAGGGGTGAAGCCGGGCAACCGGCCGGGCACCTGACAGCCCGAACCCGACAGCTAACCTCTCAGGCGCTTCCGGTCAGGAAGGACCTTCCCCACTCATGCACTACTCCCCGAAGCACGCTGCTCCGAAGAACCGCCCCCTCGCGCGCCGCGCCGCCGGTGTCGCCCTCGCTGGTGGCGCCACCATCGCCGGTGGCATGGCCGCCGCGCAGCCCGCCTCCGCCGCCGGCACCGTCTGGGACCGCGTCGCCGCCTGTGAGTCCGGTGGCAACTGGTCGATCAACACCGGCAACGGCTACTACGGCGGCCTCCAGTTCTCCTACCGCACCTGGCTCGGCTTCGGTGGTGGCGCCTACGCCCCCACCGCCAACCGTGCGACCAAGGCCCAGCAGATCACCATCGCCCAGAAGGTCCTGCGCGTGCAGGGCCCCGGCGCCTGGCCCGTCTGCTCGGTCCGCGCCGGCCTGACCCGCACCAACGGCCTGGCCGTCTCCGCGGGCTCGACCTCCACCGCCTCGCGCAGCACGACCACCCGCACCACCACCGTCACCGCCGGTCGCCTGACCGTCGACGGCGTCCGCGGCCCGCGCACCAACGCGGCCATCGAGAAGTGGGTTGGCGGCACCGTCAACGGCTCGCTCTCGCGCAGCGACAACCAGCGCCTCCAGCGCAAGCTCGGCGTCACCGCTGACGGCGTCGTCGGCCCGCAGACCGTCCGCGCCCTCCAGCGCCGCGTCGGCGCCTCGGTCGACGGCCAGTGGGGCCCGGGGACGACCCGCGCGCTGCAGTCCTACCTCAACCGCGTCCTGTTCTGATCAGGCACGCACGCCTCACGCGCGTCGGCCCGGCTCACCTCGTGTGAGCCGGGCCGACGGCGTTGTGGGCGTATGCCGTGTGCTCGCCTAGGTGGCGCCGCGGGCCACGCTCCCGGCCGCTGCGTCGCGCACGGTGCGCAGGGAGGCCAGGGTCATCTCGACGACGTCCCGGCTGCCGCCGTCGCGGTGCCAGTTCTCGATCGCGGCGAAGACGGTCATGACGGCGGCCGTGCACACCGACAGGGCCTGCTCGTGGTCGAGGTCGTTGCCGGGTGACTCGGCGACGACCCTGGCGAGGTCGTGGGCCATCTGGTCGGCCTGGAGGAAGCCGGCCGCACGCACCGACGGCGTCTCGAGCCAGACCTTGGTCCGGCGCCAGGTCAGGCCTGGGTCGATGCCGAGGTGGGAGTCACCGACGAGCCGCAGGCCCTTCTCGAAGCCGCTGAAGACGTCGCCGTCGGCGATGAGCATGGGTGCCACCGCCAGCAGCTGGTCGTCGTACTCGTCCTTGAGCACGAGCGCCTCTTTGGTGCCGAAGTAGCGATAGACGGTGCTGGGGGAGACGTCGGCGTGGGCGGCGACGTGCTCGATCGTGACGTTGTCGAAGCCGTGCTCCTCGAACTGCTCGATCGCCACCTGCTGGAGTCGGCGCATCGTCGCGGCCCGTTTGCGCTCGCGCAGACCCATGGGAGGTGCGCCGGGGACGGCATCGGCGAGCTCCATGGCGGGAGGGGTCTGCGGCTCGCTCATCCCCACAGTCTAGTCCAATTGACAGTCACTTCCACTTTTGCCTAAAGGAGCGTACAGTGACTGTCATGAGACAGTCACTGTCAGATTCGGTCATCGTGGCACAGGGTCTCGTCAAGCGGTTCGGCCGGACCAGGGCCCTCGACGGTCTCGACCTCGTCGTCCGGTCGGGAGAGGTGCACGGCTTCCTGGGCCCAAACGGCGCGGGCAAGTCCACGACCATCCGTGCGCTGCTCGGGCAGCTGCGTCTCGACGGCGGGCGGCTGGAGGTCTTCGGCCTCGACCCGCTGCACGACGCCGTGCGGATCCACGGCGACCTGGCCTATGTCCCCGGCGACACGGTCCTGTGGCCGGGGCTGACCGGCGGGGAGTGCATCGACCTGCTCGCTCGGTTCCAGGGGCGGCGCGATGTGCGTCGGCGCGACGAGCTCATCGAGCGCTTCGAGCTCGACCCCACCAAGCGCGCCCGGACCTACTCCAAGGGCAACCGCCAGAAGGTCGCGCTCGTCGCTGCGCTCTCCAGCGGCGCTCCGCTGCTCGTCCTCGACGAGCCGACGTCCGGGCTGGACCCGCTGATGGAGGAGGCCTTCCAGGCGACGATCCGCGAGCTGCGGGCGGACGGCACGACCGTCCTGCTCAGCAGCCACATCCTCGACGAGGTTGAGGAGCTGTGCGACATGGTCACGATCATCCGTGCGGGGCTCACGGTCTCGACGGGGTCGCTCGACGACCTCCGTGCCGGCACCCGCACGACGATCCGTGCCACGACGCCCGCCCCCATCACCGGTCTTGACGGGTATGCCGCGACCGTCGAGTCGGTCGGTGGCCTCGTGCACACCACGCTCTCGGTGGGGCGTGATGAGGTGGCGCGGGCCGTCACCGCCGTCGCGGCGGCCGACCCATCGGCTCTCGTCGTCCGGCCGCCGTCGCTCGACGAGCTCTTCCTCGGACACTATGGGGAGTCGGCATGAGATCCATTGCGCCCCAGGCCTTCTCGGGCACGACGTCGCTGGCCCGGGTGCACATCCATGGCCGGTGGAAGGGTCTGGTCGCCTGGCTGGCCCTGCTCGTCGGGCTCGTGGTGGCGATCGCCTCCAGCATCAAGGAGCTCTATGGCGCCGAGGAGGCGCGGCTGCTCTATGAGCAGTCGATGGGCCTGTCGCCTGCGGTCGCGGCGTTCAACGGGCGGGGCTATGACCTGTCGACCCTGGGCGGCATCACCGCCTATGAGGTCGGCTTCATGGGCCAGCTGCTCATCCCGCTTGTGCTGGTGCACCTGGCGATTCAGCTGACAAGGCACGAGGAGGACTCTGGCAGAACGGAACTCATCAGGGCCGGGCGCGTTGGCGTCCTCGCGCCCCTCGCCGCCGCCGCACTGGTCCTGCTCGGTCTGGTCGTGCTCTTCGTCGCACTCGGGGCCGCCGGCCTGGTCGCTCTGGACCTCCCCGCCCAGGGGTCGCTGGCATATGTCGCCAGCCTGGGCGCGTTCGGTCTGGGCTACGGGGCGCTGGCACTCCTGGTGGCCGAGATCAGTGGGGAGGCGCGCACGGCATACGGGCTCTCTCTCGCCCTGGTCCTCGGGACCTTCCTCGTGCGAGCGCTGGTCGACGGCCGCGGCTGGGATGCCGTGTGGCTCACGCCCATGGGGTGGGTGGCCGAGGCCCGGCCCTGGGGTGAGGTGCGCTGGTGGCCCTACGCGGCATACGCCCTGCTCGTCACCGTCGCTCTCGTGCTCGCGATGGCCGTCGCCCGCCACCGCGACCTCGGCGCGGGCGTCATCGGCGCAGCGCCCGGGCCTGCGACGGCGAAGGCCGGGCTGGGGACGCCGCTGGGCTTCGCGTGGCGCTTCACCCGCGGTGCGTTCGTCGGGTGGCTGCTCGGTCTGGTCTTCTGGGGCGGCAGCATCGGCTCGCTCTCCAGCGAGATGGCCGACCTTGTCGCGCACAACCCCTCGGTCGCGGCCGCCCTCGGGGTCGAGCGGCCGGAGTATGTCTTCACGGTGCTGGCGGTGCTCCTGACCGGCATCGGCGCCGCCGCCCTCGCGGTCCAGGGCATGACCAGGCTGGCCGCGGAGGAGTCGAGCGGGCGGGCCGGGCTGGTGCTCTCGGCGAGGGTGTCGCGCCAGGTGGTGTGGGGGGCCTGGGTCGCGGTGCTCGCGCTCGAGGCCGTGGCCCTGCTGCTCGTCGGCTCTGCCGCACTGGGTGTCAGCACGGTCTGGGCAATGGACGACGCCGGCAGCTTCGGTCCCAGCCTGGGGGCCGGTCTGGCGCTGGTGCCGGCAGTGCTCTTCGTGCTCGCGGTGGCCGCCGTCCTGCACGCCCTGACGCCGCGGGCGGTCCCCGCCGCGTGGCTGCTCGTTGGCTGGGCCGCTGTCGTCGGGATCCTGGGGGAGGCCCTCGACCTCGGTGAGCGCCTGCGCGATCTCTCCCCGCTGCATGCGGTCGGCCAGGTGCCGATCGAGGACCCGAGTGCGGCGGCAATCGTCATTCTCTCGCTCGCGACCATGCTGCTGGCCGCGGCCGGGCTGGGTCTCTTCCGGCGCCGCGACCTCGTCGCCGGCTGATGTCGCGTTCGTGAATCCCGTTGTGCCGCAACGGAAGTTACACGTGTGTAGTTCTGGTGTTCATGTTGACCAGTGTGACTGATGTGTCCTACGGTCGAGCGGTTACACCAGCTCGACAGGGCCACAGGAGCGCTCTGGAGCACACGTGAATACGCACAAACTGGGCGCGTCCGCAGCGCGGAGCCTCGTCGACGGACGCCTAGCCGGAAAGTCTCCGGGCTTGACGAGGGTGGGGGACCCACCAGTGGAGTCCACTCCTTTGGGGTAAAGCCGTTCCCCTGCGGCCGGGCACCTGACAGCCCGCACCCGACAGCTAACCCCACACGCGCCGTCAGGAAGGACCCCTGTTGTTTCTCGCCCCTGAGCACGGCGACCAGCCCGTGCGCGCCCAGCGTTCCGCCCGCCGCCTGACCCTCGCCGCCGTCACCGCTGCCGCGATCGGCTCCGGCACGGTCGCCGCGGCCACCTCCGCCGACGCCGCCGAGACCGTCTGGGACCGGGTCGCCAACTGCGAGTCCAGCGGCAACTGGTCGATCAACACCGGCAATGGCTACTACGGCGGCCTCCAGTTCTCCGCTCAGACGTGGACCGGCTTCGGCGGCGGCCAGTACGCCGCGACGGCCAACCGCGCGACCAAGGCCCAGCAGATCGCGATCGCCCAGAAGGTCCTGCGCGTGCAGGGCCCCGGCGCCTGGCCCGTCTGCTCCGTGCGCGCCGGCCTGACCGTCGCCAACGGCCTGGCCGTCAACCCGTGGGGGACCACCGCCCCCAGCACGACCCCCACGACCCCCACGACGCCGCCCGCCTCGCGCGACACGACCCGACCGGTCACCCTCGGCCAGCTCGTCGTCGACGGGGCCATGGGCCCCAAGACGACAGCCGCCATCGAGAAGTGGACCGGCGCCCCGGTCAACGGCTTCATGTCCTCGTCGGACAAGGCCGCCCTCCAGCGCAAGCTGGGTGTCGCGGCCGACGGCGTCATCGGTCCGGTCACCACCCGCGCCCTCCAGCGCGTCGTGGGTGCCTACCAGGACGGCGCGTGGGGTCCCAAGACCACCGCCGCGCTCCAGTCCTTCCTCAACCGCATCCTGTTCTGATCGAGCACGGCCGCGCACCCCGCGGCCCTCGGCGCCCCGCGTGACCGGTCCGCCTGCCGGCCACGCGGCGCATGCCGACTGGGGAAGGTCGACATGCAACCGGGCCCCCGCCGCGATCACGCGACGGGGGCCCTGCGCTGTCCGCGGCCACGGGTGCGCCGGGCTCAGGACACCTGAGGTCGGGCCGGCCAGGCGGCTGCGAGCAGGGGCCCGGCAGCGACGGCGACGTAGTAGAGCGAGGTCCAGGGCTGGTTGTCGAGGTAGAACACGTCGGCTGGTGCGCCGGCAGGGGTGTCGGCCAGCAGGCCGACGAAGAGGACCGCGTCGACGATGACCGAGATGGCCACCCAGATGCCCACCACCGCAAGTGTGGAGGTGGCCGCGTGCGCGGTGTGCCCGAGGCTGCGCCGAAGCCTCAAAGCCGCCCAGGTCCACCCGGCGACGCCGACCAGCATGTGCGCGACGCGGGTCCGCCCGTAGGCGATGTCATAGGCCGCCTCCCCGTGCTCGCCCTCGAGCAGCATCCCCAGCCCGAGGGTGAGTATGCCGTTGACGGTGCTCACCACGAGGTAGCCGATCAGCCACCACACGAGGGTCCGGACGAGGAAGTGCCGCATACCGAGAAGGATATGTGCAACCCATGAACAGTTCAACCCCTCACCCAACCCGAGGGTGCCGTAGTGTGCGTGCTGTGAGTGACCAGCCCCTGCCGTCAGCGCTCGGCGCGGCCTGGGGTCTCCCGGCCTCCGAGGCCAGGCCGGGACCGAAGCCGCGCCTGCGGGTCCAGACGATCGTCGAGACGGCGATCGAGACCGCCGACACGGACGGCCAGGCGCCGTCACTGAGCCGGGTCGCCCGCGCCCTGGGGGTCACGACCAACGCGCTCTACCGCTATGTCGGGTCGCGCGCCGAGCTGGACATGCTGGTTGCCGAGGCCGTGCTGGGTCCCCCTCCGCGGCTGGGTGACGCGCCATGGCGGGGCGCGGTGCGCGGCTGGGCCCAGGCGATGCGAGACCGGCACGCCCAGCACCCGTGGCTGGTCGAGATCCAGGCCTACGTCCCGATGCTCCCCAACACGCTCGGCTGGCTGGACGCTCTCCTCGGTGCCCTCGTCGACGGCGGCCTGGACCTCGCCCAGGCGATGCGCGCCGCGTCGATCATCGACGGCTACGTCCGCGCCGTCGCGACCCGGCAGCAGGCGCCCGCACGGGCGACAGCGAGCGAGCAGGCGCTCTGGTACACACCGGAGATCACCGCCGAGGTCAGCCGCCTGTCCCGCGAGGCCGGCCTCACCCACGTCGCCGACGTGCTGGACGGCTCCGTGTTCGAGTCCAGTGCGCTGACTGGAGAGGACGACTTCCTGGGCGGGCTGGACGTCATCCTCGACGGGCTCGAGGCCCGGCGCACCTAGCGCCGCCTGGACCGTGCTGGGAGGTATGCCGCGACGTCAGGCCGGCGAGACGGCATACCAGAGGGAACTCGGTCGATCAGCTGACCGTGCTCCGACAGGATGAGGTCATGGCGCTGCGCACCCCTACCCTGACCACCGACCGGCTCACGCTCCGACCGGTCTGCGAGCAGGACCGCGACGCGATCGTCGCCATCCAGAGCGACGCCGCGGCCCTGGAGTACTGGGACGAGCCGGCGTGGGCGGACCCCGCGCGCTTCGACCGCTTCCTCGCCCGGAGCGGCGAGATGGCGGAGCGGGACGACGGCGTCCGGCTCGCCGTTGTCCACAACGACAGCGCGGAGGTTGTTGGCTGGTGCGCTCTCAACGACTGGAACCCGGCCTTCCGCAGTGTGCGTCTCGGCTACTCGATGGCTCGCCACGTCTGGGGGCAGGGGCTCGGCACGGAGGCCGCGCGGGCGCTGGTCGGGTGGGCGTTCACGGATCTTTACGTCAACCGGGTCCAGGCCGAGGCGGACACCCGCAACGGCGCGAGCGGGCGCATCCTCGAGAAGCTCGGCTTCACCCTCGAGGGGACCCTGCGCGAGGACTGCGTCGTCAACGGTGTCGTCTCCGACTCGTGGGTCTTCGGCCTGCTCCGGCGGGAATGGGATCGAGACCGCGGACCGGCGCCCTCGCCCGAGTAGGGTCTGGCCATGACTCGTGAGGGTGCGAGGGTGCCGCTGGTGGCGTGGGGGGCCACGGGCGGTCTGCTGCTGCTCATGGTCTGGGTCTGCGCGGGCCCGGACGTCCGCATCTTCGTGCCCTTCGATGGGGAGGGCTCCTCGGGTGTCGGGGCGCCTCCGACGTATACGCGTCATGAGGGGCCTCCGGACCTGCGAGGGCGCGGCGGTGTTGGCGGCCTGGTCTGGGGTGTGCTGATGGCGGCTGTGCTGCTGATGGCGGCCGCCGTGGCCCTCTGGAGAGCGGGGGTGCGGTGGCGAATGCCGCACCGCTCAAGGGCGGCAGGGCGGGCGAGCCTCGATGGGGATCAGACGGCGGCGTCGGCTGCGGAGTCGCTGGCCGCGGTCGACTCCTCGCTGGCCGGTCTCGCGGTAGGGGGCGATGCGCGGGCCGGTGTCCTGCGGGCCTGGCGGGCACTGGAGGAGGCCGCGTCACGTGAGGGTGTGCGGCTGGAGCCCAGCCGCACCCCGGGGGACGTGGCCGACCACCTGGCCCGGCTGAGCGGGGACCCTTCTGCCGCAAGGGAGTTCGAGCGGCTCTATCTGCTAGCGCGGTATGGGGCATCCCCGTTGACGGGGGAGGCGAGCGACCGGGCGATCGGGCTGGCGCGGGACTTGCGGGCCGGGATCGGCAGGGCCCACGACTCCCAGACTGGAGGTGTCGGGTGAGCACGCTGGTGAGACTGATCCTGCCGCTGTGCGCGCTGGTCGCAGCCGGGGCGGTGGTGTGGCTGGCGATCCCGCACGTGGAGCTCTGGCGCGCGCCGGGGCCGACGGGGCGAACGCCGCGATCGGGGCGTGGCCGTGAGTGACTCGGTGTCGCTGGTCCAGCGCATCCTGGACGAGGTCGAGGGCCGGGTCATCGACAGTGGCGAGACCGCGAGGATCGTCCTGGCAACCATCCTCGCCAGGGGCCATGTGCTCCTCGAGGACGTGCCCGGCCTGGGCAAGACGCTGATGGCGCGCTCGTTCGCCGAGCTGCTGGGCCTGACCTTCCACCGGGTCCAGTTCACCCCGGACCTGCTGCCGAGTGACCTGACCGGTGCGACGGTCTTTGACCAGCGCAGTGGGGAGTTCGTCTTCCACGAGGGGCCGGTCTTCACCGGGCTGCTGCTGGCCGACGAGATCAACCGGACGCCGCCCAAGACGCAGGCCGCGCTGCTGGAGGCGATGCAGGAGCGGCAGGTCACGACCCTGGGCGTGGTCCGTGCGCTGCCCGACCCGTTCGTCGTGCTGGCCACGGCCAACCCCGTCGAGAACGAGGGCACCTTCCCGCTGCCCGAGGCCCAGCTCGACCGCTTCATGGTGCGGGTGCGGCTGGGCTACCCCGGCCACGAGAGCGAGGGACGGATCGTCGACCAGCACCTCGCGGGCATCGACAGCACCCCGCTGGATGCACTGACCGACGCGGAAGGCCTGCTAGGGCTGCAGGGGCGTGCCCGGGCCGTGCATGTCAGCGACGACGTGCGCGACTACGCGGTGCGGCTGGTCCGGGCCACGCGCGAGCACCAGAGCGTCCAGCTGGGGGCCTCGCCGCGCGCGTCGATCGCCCTGGTCACCGTTGCCCAGGGCCTGGCCCTGACCAGCGACCGGGACCACGCCACCCCTGACGACGTGCGGTCGGCCGCGCCAGCGGTGCTGGCCCACCGCATCGTGATGCGCCCCGAGCTCTGGGCCAGCGGGGCGACCGCCGCGAAGGTCGTCGACGAGGTGATCGGGTCGGTGCCCACGCCGGAGGGCCTGACGACATGAGGACCCCGGGCGCGCGGACGGCGGCGTGGCGGCCGACCACCGCGCACCTGCGCGCCGCCGTCCTCGGCGTGGCCGGCGCTCTGCTGGCGCTGTTCACCCACCGGGTCGACCTGCTTGCCATTGCCGCACCATTCCTGGTCGTCGCGGTGTGGGGGCGGGTCAGCCGTCCCACGGCCCGTCCCGCCCTCGCCTTCACCGAGACCCATCTGGTCGCTGACGAGGAGGAGGGGGCCGGTGCCGGCACCCGGCTGACCGGCTCGATGCCGGCCGGCTGTGACCTGCTCGTCCTGGGTGCGCCACGTGCGTTCCATGGCCGGTATGCCGCCGTGCCCGGCACCGTGGGCAGGGCCGGGCCCGCGTTGTGTCTCGACCCCTCCCGGCTCTCGCCGGCCACCCCGGTCCGGTGGGAGCTGTCCCGCTGGGGGACACACGATCTCGCGCCCGTCCACGTCGCGGCATACTCCCCATGGCTGGCCCACGCACAGGCTCCCTCGCTGGGATCTGCGCCCACAGTCCTGGTGACCCCGAGGCCACAGCCGCTGCCCGGTCTTGGCGTGCTCCCGGCCCGACGCGGGATGCCCGGCAGCAATCCGTCGTCGGCGCTCGGCTCCGGCAGCGACCTGGCCGAGGTCCGGCCCTATGCGCCGGGGGACGAGCCGCGCCGGGTCCACTGGCCCACCACCTCCCGCCTCGGCGAGCTGCACATCATCGCCACCACCCGCGACGTCGAGCTCGCCGTCGAGATCGTGCTGGACGTGACCGGTCTGGAGGGGGCCGAGCTCGACACCGCCGTGCGGCTCGCGGCAGGCCTGTCCCAACACCTGCTCGGACGGGGGGAGCGGGTGGCGATGACCGTCCTCGGATCGCGAGGGCTCCGGCCGCTGCGCGCCGGCCGGGGCAGGGGCCAGCACGCGCGGGTGCTGGGGCTGCTCGCCGCTGTCACGCCCGATCCCGCCTCGATCCACGATGACTTCCAGCTGATCAGCGAGCTGCGGCGCCCCGCACGACCCGGCGACATCGCCATCGGGATCGGGACGGGCGCGGGTCCTGTGAGCCGGGTCCTGCTTCGCCGGCAGCGAATCGGCTCTCGCACAACGCTGTTGCGGATCCCGACACACGCTCCAGGCGACGCGGCCGGGCCCGGGCCGGTCATCGACTACACCGGCCCCGCCTCCGTCCTTGGCCTCGCGCAGACACTGCGCCGGGCCCCGGCGCCGACGACGGCGAGGGTCCGATGACCATCACCCTCCTCTCCTCGGCCGCCTGGCTGCTGACGACCTCCGGCCAGCTCGGTCCCGGCGGGGGACGCTGGGTTGTCGCGCTGGTCGCGCTCACCGGCCTCACCTGGCTCCGCCCCCGCGGGCGCGCACCACTCCTGCTCATCGTCGCCCACGCCCTGCACTGGGACCTCACCCCCGGCCACGGGTGGCTCGCCACCAGTGTTTTCGCGGGGCTGCTCATCGGCCTGCACCTGGCCGCGGCCATGCGGGCCGAACTGCCCGCACAGCCCGGGCTGCCGCGCCAGATCGCCGTTCGGTGGGCTGCCCGCCTGCTGCTCGTGACGGCGTCCTGCCCCACCGTCCTCCTCCTCGCCTCGATGCGGCCCAACTCCACCGCCGGCCCCAGTGTCGCGCTAGGCATCGCCCTCCTCGGCCTCGCCGCCCTCACGTGGTGGCTTACGCCGCGCAGCGGCCGATAAGCCCGCCGTTCCGGTGCAGAGGCCCCGTCAACGTCCGGGGCTGCCGTCCCCGCGCGATCGTGCCGACGCACTCCCGCCCGGGACGTCGTCGGCCGGCCAGGCTCGGCGCTGGCTACACTGACCCGGTGACGACGAAGGAGGCGCGAGACCAGCTCCGCACGCCCCTCGTGATCTGGCTGCTCAGCCGGTTCCTCGTGGTCACAACGGTTCTCGCGACGGCCTTGGCGCGGGGCGTCGATGCCGGGCAGCGCGCGGCCGATCCGGCGCACTGGCTGGTGATGCGCTTCGCCCACTGGGACTCCACGCTCTACGGCGCGATCGCCGACCGCGGGTACCCGGCGCCGGGCGAGACCTGTTGCTATCAGGCCTTCTTCCCCGGGTTCCCGATGTCGATGCGGTGGCTCGCCCCGGTCTTTGGCGGGGACTACTTCTGGGCCGGCTTTGCCGTGGTCCAGCTCAGTGCCCTCGCCGCCGCGGTGCTGCTCTGGAGGCTCGCGCGGGGTGTCACCGGCAGCGACGCCGCGGCGAACTGGTCCGTCGTCGCGATGGCCGTCTTCCCCACCTCGCTCTTCCTCACCGTGGTCTACACCGAGGCCCCATTCCTCGCCCTCTCGCTGGCGGCGTGGGTGGCCGCAACACGCGGACACTGGTGGCTGGCCTCCGCGGCAGCAGCGCTGGCGGGCACGGTGCGGATCAACGCCGTATTCCTCACTGCCGCACTGCTGCTCATGTGGTGGCTTGCCCGGCGCAACCGCCGGCCCGCCCCCGCGTCCGCGCTCGCCGGGCTGGCGCTGGGACCGGCCGTCATCGCGGCATACCTGCTCTGGGTTGGTCAGCGGGCGGGGTCGCTGGGGGCCTGGTCGCAGGCACAGCGGGAGGGCTGGGACCGGTATGCCGCGCCGCCCTGGGTCGCGCTCGGCACCTGGTGGGAGGGCCTGGCCTCGGCCACGAGCTGGCACCTGTTCGTCGCGCGGCTGCTCGAGGGGCTGGCGACCGTGGCGATCCTCGTGGTCCCGGTCGTGCTCGCCCGGCAGCGGCGGTGGCCCGAGGCGCTGCTGCTCGGCCTCAACGCGCTGACGCTCACCATGACGAGCACGCTGATGGGCAACGCGCGATACCTGCTCGTGTGGTTCCCCATGTACGTGCTGCTCGGCGCCGCGGCTGCCCGTCATCCACGTCGAGCGACCCTGCTCGCCGCGCTCTCAGCGATCGTGATGCTCGGATGCGCCTGGGCCTGGGGGCGGCAGTACTGGGTGGCCTGAGGCAGGACTGGGAGCCGGCCGGCGAGAGTCAGACCAGTCGAGGTCATCAGCACGGCCCCGCCGGGTAGTGTCGAGCCCCTGTCCCGCCGCCGTCACGGTGCCGGCGGGATCGCTGCGATGGAAGGGCATCACATGACCGACCAGCACGCCTATCCCACCCGGCTGACCGTGAACGGCGAGGAGCAGCGGCTCTCCCTCGACCCGCGGGTCTCGCTGCTTGACGCGCTGCGCGACCGGCTGGCCGTCACCTCGGTCAAGAAGGGCTGTGACCACGGGCAGTGCGGGGCGTGCACTGTCATCGTCGACGGCCGCCGAATCCTCAGCTGTCTGGCCCTGGCCGTGGCATACGACGGAGCCGAGGTGACCACCGCAGAGGGACTGGGCACGGTCGAGTCGCTCGGCGCGCTCCAGGAGGCCTTCGTCGACCGAGACGCCCTGCAGTGCGGCTACTGCACTCCCGGGCAGATCTGCTCTGCCGAGGGGATGCTCGCCGAGGTGGCGGACGGTATGCCGTCGCATGTCACCCCCGACGTGAGCGCGCCGGGGCCGGTACGGCTGAGCGCGGACGAGGTGCGCGAGCGGATGAGCGGCAACCTGTGCCGGTGCGGCGCCTATCCCAACATCGTCGACGCGATCCTCGACGTGGCCCAGGAGAGGGGCCTGGCGTGAAGGCCTTCGAGTACACCCGTGCCGGGTCGGTCGCCGAGGCGATCGAGCTGGCCGGCGACGGACGGGAGAGCGCCTATCTGGCCGGTGGCACCAATCTGGTGGACCACCTTCGCCTGGGCATCAGGCGGCCCGAGCGGGTGGTCGACATCAGCCGGCTCGATCTCGGCGGCGTCGAGGAGACGGCCGGCGGCGGGCTGCGCATCGGCGCCGGGGTGCGCAACGCGGACCTGGGCGCCGACCCTGCCCTGCGCCGGCTCTTCCCCTTTGTCAGCGAGGCGCTGCTGGCCGGTGCCTCCGGGCAGCTGCGCAACATGGCTTCCACCGGAGGGAATCTGCTGCAGCGCACCCGCTGCGTCTACTTCCAGGACCGCAGCACCCCCTGCAACAAGCGTGAGCCGGGCTCGGGCTGCTCGGCCATCGAGGGCTACGGCACCTACAACGCGCTCATCGGCGCCTCGGCTCACTGTGTGGCGGTCCACCCCTCCGATCTGTGCGTTCCGCTCGCCGCACTCGACGCGGTCGTCCACGTGACCGGTGCCGGCGGCGAACGGGCCATCCCCTTCGCCGAGTTCCACCGGCTCCCCGGCGATACGCCCGAGCGGGACACGACCCTCGAGCCGGGCGAGCTCATCACCGCCGTCGAGATCCCGCCCCTGCCCTGGGCCGTGCGCTCGCGCTACCGCAAGGTCCGCGACCGGGCGTCCTACGCCTTCGCGCTCGTGTCCGTCGCGGCAGCGCTCGATGTCGAGGACGGTCACGTGCGAGACGTCCGGCTCGCGCTCGGTGGTGTCTCGCACCGGCCACACCGCGCCCGGACCGCCGAGGACGCCCTGCGTGGTCAGCCGGCCACTGCCGAGGCCTTCGGCGCCGCGATCGACGCGGAGCTGGAGGCGGCCCGCCCCGGGTCCGAGAACGCCTTCAAGGTCGGGCTGCTGCACCGGACCACGGTCGCCGTGCTGCAGGAGCTCGCAGCAGGAGGAGCACGATGACGCGGCTCGACAGCACCGAGACCTCGCCGCGGCACGCGGCGCCAACAGCCCAGCCCGGTATGGGGGAGGAGCGTGTCGGCGGACGGCCGGCCAGTGTCGGCACCGACCGACGCCGGGTCGACGCACCGCTCAAGGTGACCGGCACGGCGCCCTATGCCTATGAGCACGACGCCGAGAACCCCTGCTATGTCTGGCCGGCGCTGTCCACCATCGCCCGGGGCTCCGTCACAGGCATCGACAGCACCCGCGCCAGGGCTGTGCCCGGCGTGCTTCGCGTCCTCACCCACGAGGACGCGCCGCGGCTGCGCGTCAAGTCGGACCCGGGGCTGTGGATCCTGCAGAACGCCGAGGTTCACTACCGGGGACAGATCGTCGCCGGCGTCGTGGCGGAGACGCCGGAGGCGGCGCGCGAGGCCGCCGAGCTGCTCGAGATCCGCTATGACGAGAGCGGGCACAAGGTCGAGCTCGACCCCGACGATCCCGACATCAGCACGGCCAAGATCGTTCTGATGCGGCCGGGCTCGGAGACCAAGGGCGACGTCGAGGCAGGCTGGGAGCAGGCGGCATACCGGGTCGACCAGACCTATGACCACACGGCGCAGTATCACGCCCAGATGGAGCCACACTCTGTCATCGCGACCTGGCACGACATCTCCGCCCTGGACCTGCGCGCCACCCGCCTGACGCTGCACGACAGCAACCAGGGCCCACTGGCCCCCCGTGCGCTGCTTGCGCCGCTGCTGGGGATCCTGCCGCACCAGCTGGAGATCATCTCGCCCTATGTGGGTGGCGGTTTCGGTGGCAAAGCGATGCCCCACCCGCACCTCGTGCTTGCTTCTCTCGCAGCGAAAGTCGTCTCACCGAGGCCGGTCAAGCTGGCCCTGACCCGGCAGCAGATGTTCAGTGTCGTCGGGCACCGGGCGGCCAGCAGCCAGCACATCCGGCTCGGAGCCGATGCCGAGGGGCGCCTGACGGTGATCGACCACGTGTCGACCCAGGCTGCGGCGCGGCTGAAGCGCAACGTCGACCAGTCCTGCCTCTCCACCCGGATGATGTATGCCACCCCGAACCGGCACACCGAGCACCGGGTGCTCGATCTCGACGTGCCGCCCGCGACGTGGATGCGCGCGCCGGGCGACTTCACCGGGATGTTCGCGCTCGAGACCGCGATGGACGAGCTCGCCCACTCCTGTGGCCTGGACCCGGTAGAGCTGCGGATCCGCAACGAGCCGGCGGTGGACCCCGAGACGGACAAGCCGTGGAGCACCCGCGCGCTCGTCGACTGCCTGCGCCGTGGCGCCGAGCGCTTCGACTGGGGGGCTCGTCAGACACCGGGCCAGCGGCGCGAGGGGGAGTGGCTCGTCGGGCTGGGAGTGGCCTCGGCCGTCTTCCCCCACCAGCACCTCTTCCCCTTCGCCGCCAAAATCCTCTTCACCGGTGGCCGCTATGTCGTGCAGCTGCAGGCCTCCGACATCGGCACCGGCGCGCACACCGTGCTGGCGCAGATCGCGGCCGACGCGCTCGGAGTGGACCCCGATCTGGTCGTCACCGACATCGGCCGCACAGGCACTCCGTCGGCGATGCTGGCCGGCGGCAGCTCCGGCACCTATGAGTGGGGCAACTCGATCGTCGCGGCATGCGAGGCCTTCCGCCGCAGGCATGGCGACCGGCCTGCCGAGGGTGCGTCGGCCCGTGGGCGCAGCGGCCCGCCGCGCGGCTCCGGCAAGTACTCCCGGCACGCCTTCGGCGCGCACTTCGCCGAGGTGGCCGTGAGCTCGGTGACCGACGAGGTCCGGGTCCGCCGGCTGCTCGGGGTGTATGCCGCGGGCACGATCATCAACCCGCGCACCGCGCGCAGCCAGGTGATCGGCGGCATGACGATGGCGATGTCCGGCGCCCTGCTCGAGGAGTCCTATCGCGACGCCCGGTTCGGGCATGTCGTCAACGGTGACCTGGCTGGGTATCACATCGCGGCGCACGCCGACGTCCCGCACGTCGACGTCGAGTTCCTGCCCGAGCACGACCCGTGGTTCGGCGCCAAGGGCTCCAAGGGTCTCGGCGAGATCGGCATGGTCGGCACGCCGGCGGCCGTCGGCAATGCCATCTTCAACGCCACCGGGCGTCGACTGCGCAGCATGCCGTTCACACCCGCCAAGCTCGCCGAGACCTGACTGGCGCGGGCTGGACACCCCAGGCGGTCACACGCCAGTCCAGCGGACCGGGACCAGCTGGGAGTATGCCGCGAGGGCGCGCCAGCGGGACGGCATGCCCGCCGCCACGGGTGAGCCCAACGCCAGCGCACAGCCCGTGACCGTGGCCGTCGCTGTGCGGTGGGAGGGCCGGCCGGGACAAGAGATGACCAGAACGATGACCAAAAAGATGGCATAAAAGATGGGTACCCCCCTTCTGGGGAGGCCCGGTGAGGCGTTTGTGCTGGTCAGAGAGCTGGAGAAGGGACTCGAACCCTCAACCACCTGTTTACAAGACAGGTGCGCTACCGATTGCGCCACTCCAGCCTGTCCGCGAGGGACCCGCACGATGGTACCGGGCGGGGTCGGTCACGCCTGCAAGCCGTGGTTCGCCCAAGGTTCACCGGGGCAGGGTCGACAGTCGGTGTGATCTCTGTCACGGTGGCCTCAGTGGTCGGTCAGTCCGGCCGGCCGCATGTCAGGGGAGACACCATGCAGAACCGGTTCACGCTCATCGCAGGGATTCTCACGCTCATCACCGCCGTGCTCGGCGTCCTCACCGGCCTCGAGATGGTGCCGTGGCAGGCCGTCGCCGTCTCGGGTGTCCTGGCCGGGCTCTGGTGGGCCTTCGGCCGCTCGATCCTGCCCGAGGAGTTCGCGGCAGACCGCGAGGCGCACCGGGCTCGTCGCGAGGCCTGAGCGAGACCACACAGGACGTATGCCGCGGCGCGAGCACGCGGCATACGTCACCGTCGCGTGCGATCAGGAGGAGCGGCGGCGGCGGGTGCGCCGACTCGGGCGGTCCGAGTCGTCGTCGTTGATGTAGCCGTCGACGCTGTACCGCCCCGCGCTCGCGATCGCGAGGAAGATGCAGGCGGTGCCGAGGGCCCCGACGAGCTCCCAGCCGCCGTTGCCGATGAGCAGGCCGTTGCCGCGGTGGACGAAGACATAGGCCAGCGCCATGAGCGTGGCGAGCGAGACGCACGCGATCCACGTGAACGCGCCGAGCACGAGCAGGATGCCGCCGACGAGCTCGACCGCGGCGGCGACGATCGCCGCGACCGCCGGCAGCGGCACGCCCGCCTGCTCGAACTGCACGGCCGTCTCGTCCAGGCCCGTGTGGGTGAACTTGTCCCAGCCGTGCCCGATGAAGACCAGCCCGAGGATGACCCGGCAGATCAGCAGCAGTATGCCGCGCAGCGGGTTCTGCGCGAACGGCGTCTGGGTGGGCGAGAACATGGCAGGTCCTTGGGTCGGGATGCCTGCCGGGGTGCCGGAGGCGCGCAGGACGCTAACACCGCGGACGCCGCCCGGCGGGGAGGCGCGGCCGGGCGCGGGCTGGCCGCCGCGGCATACCTCCACCGCCGTGACCACAAGGTGGGCCGGGGACTGGACCCTCGGCAGAATCGCTGACAACCTTGCGGCACCCGACCGGAGGTAACCATGACCAGCGACGCCGAGCGCGGCACTGACCTGACGCGCGCGCCCATCCAGCCCCACGACCGTACGTGGCTGCACATGGACCGGCCGAACAACCTCATGTACATCCACTCGCTCATGTGGTTCCGCGATGTCCCCGACTGGGACGGCATCGCCGACGTCTATGAGAACCGGATGGCGGCGCGCTTCCCCGTCTTCCGCCGCCGGCCGGTCAAGCGGGACGACGGCTGGCACTGGGAGGACGACCCGGACTTCGACATCTCGCGGCACCTGAGCCACACGGTGCTCGACGGCGACATGGACGACCTGCGCGCCTATGTCTCCCGGCAGATGAGTGTGCCGCTGCCGTCGGACCGGCCGCTGTGGACCGTCGAGTTCATCGAGGGCGTCGACGGCGTCGAGGGCGGTCGTGGCTCGTTCACGCTCGCGCGCTTCCACCACGGCATCGCCGACGGGATCCGGATGACCCAGGTGCTGCTGAGCATGTGCGACGCGGTCGAGGGCCCGCCGCCGGCCCGGGTCGGCGCCCACGACCACCCGCACGACGCCTTCGCCGTCGCCGCCTTCGTCGGCAAGCACGCCCTCCACGACGGGCTCGACCTCGCCGGGGGCAGCACCCGGGCCGTCCTGCACGCGCCGGAGACCGCGGCCCACCTCGTCAGCGGCACGTGGAACCGGATCCGCCGCGGCAAGCCCAGCATCAAGGGCCTGCCGATCCGGACTGTCGAGGCCATCGCCAGCCTCAGCTCCGAGGACAACACGGTGATGAACACGTGGCGCTCGACGACCCGGCTGCTCGTCGCGCCCCGGGCCAACGACTTCCCCTGGAGTGGCACGCCCGGCGAGGCCAAGGCGGCCGCGTGGATCGAGGGCATCGACCTCAAGCGGCTGCGTGCCATGGCCCGGCGCCAGCACGGCACCGTCAACGACGTCCTCTTCGGCGCGGTGTCGCTCGCGCTGACCGACTACCTGCGTGCGTCCATGGGCGAGATGCCCGGCGACGACGTCAACTGGCTTGTCCCGGTTGCCCTGCGGCCCCTCGACGAGGACCTGCCCGAGGACCTCGGCAACTACTTCTCCGTCGTGATGATGCGCATGCCGATCGGCATCGACGACCCGCTCCAGGCCGTCGCGCAGTGCCGCGAGATGATGCAGCGCATCAAGCACTCTGCGGAGCCGCAGATCACCTTCGGTCTCCAGCGGGTCGTCGCGACGACGCCCAAGCCCTTCAGCCGGGCGATGACCAACTACTTCGCCAACAAGGCGATCGGCCAGCTGACGAGCGTGCCGGGGCCCACCATCGAGGTCTCGCTCGGCGGCAACCCCGTCGCCGGCATGCTCGGATGGGTCCCGATGAGCGGCGACCAGAGCCTCGGCATCTGCATCTACAGCTACAACGGCAGGGTCGCCATCGGCCTCGCCTGCGACGCCCGGCTCGTGCCCGACCCCGAGACGCTCGCCGACATGGTCACCGCCGCGGTCGACCGGATCGACGCCGCGTCCCAGGCCGCCGTCGATGCCGCCGAGGGGGCCGGCCGACCGTAGCCTCCCGGCCGCTATGGTCGGGCCATGGCCATCACCGCATCCGGGCAGCGCGTGCCCGAGCATGTCGTCATCGTCGGCGCCGGCATCGTCGGCCTCGCCACCGCCTTCTTCCTCCAGGAGCGGGGCGTGCAGGTCACTGTGCTCGACAAGGAGGGTGTCGCGGCCGGCGCGTCCTGGGGCAATGCCGGCTGGCTGACCCCTGGCCTGGCCGCCCCGCTGCCGGAGCCGGCCGTCCTCGCCTATGGCATCAGGGCCGTCGTCAGCCCCGCCTCGCCGGTCTATGTGCCGCCTGCCGCGGACGTCGCGCTGGCCCGCTTCGTCACCGGCTTCCTGCGCCACTCGACAGCGGGCGCTTGGGAGCGCGGGCTGGCCAAGCTGGTCCCGCTCAACAACATCGCGCTCGAGTCCTTCGACGCGCTGCACGCCGGCGGGGTCAATGCGGAGACGCGTGAGGCGCCGTTCGTCGCCGCCTTCAGCATGCCGGGCGCCGAGGAGCTGCTCGTCCACGAGGTCGAGACGATGAGCCGGCTCGGGCTCGACGTCGAGTGCGAGGTGGTCTCAGGCGAGGAGGCGCGCCGCCGTGAGCCGATGCTCTCCGAGCACGTCCACACCGGCGTCCTGCTCAACCGCCAGCGCTATATCGACCCCGGCGCCTATGTGCACTCCCTCGCCGACGCGGTCGTCGCCCGCGGTGCCACGCTCGACACCTCGGCCGAGGTCGTCGACGTGCGCGAGACCGACTCTCGCGCAGAGGTTCTCACCGCAGACGGCCGCATCATCGGGGCCGACGCGCTCGTCCTCGCGACCGGCGCATGGCTGGGCCGGCTGCTGCGCCGGGTCGGCTCGCGCAAGATCGTCCAGGCCGGCCGCGGCTACTCCTTCACCGTCGACGCCGAGGCCGTCCCCGACGGCCCCGTCTATCTCCCCGAGGCCCGCGTCGCCATCACGCCGATCCAGGGCGCCGTGCGCATTGCCGGGATGATGGAGTTCCGCCGGCCCGACGCACCGCTCGACCCGCGCCGCGTCGATGCCATCGCCGCGGCCGCCAAGCCCTTTGTCCGCGGCGTCGACGTCGAGGCCCGCCGCGACGAGTGGGTCGGCTCCCGTCCCGTCACGATCGACGGCCTGCCCCTCATCGGGGTCACCAAGGCACCCCGGGTGTATGCCGCGGGCGGTCACGGCATGTGGGGCGTCACCCTCGGCCCCGCTACCGGTCGCCTCCTCGCCGAGCAGATCGTCACTGGCCGCCACAGCCCGATCCTCCAGCCCTTCAGCCCCCTGCGCTGAGCCGCCGACGCCGGGCTCATAGAGTTGACGGCGTGCGTGACGCAGCCCCTGACCTGACCCCCGAAGCCACTGACCCGACCGGCGAGGCCCCGCGCGAGGCCATCGTCGTCGGCGGTGGCGTGAGCGGTCTGATGGCCGCCCGACGGCTGGCCCAGGCCGGCCGCAGGGTGACCGTCCTGGAGGCCGACGAGCGCGTGGGCGGGCAGGTCCGGACCGTCGATGTGGCCGGCCGGCCGATCGACACCGGAGCCGAGGCCGTGCATCTCGCGAGCCCTGCGGTCCGCAGCATCCTCGACGAGCTTGGACTGGCCGAGAGCCAGATCGCCTCCCGTCCCGGCCGGACATGGCTGGTCGCCCGGAGCGGGCTGCGCCGCATGCCCGAGGGCGTCGGCCCCGCAGGTCCCACCCGCCTCGGCCCCGTCCTGACCTCACGCATCCTCTCGCCGCTCGGCCTCGCGCGCGCCGCGGCCGAGCCGTGGATTGCCAAGCGCCACAAGGAGACTCGCGACATCTCCGTCGGCGACTTCATCCGCACACGATTTGGCAGGGAGGTCGCCGAGCGCTTCGTCGACCCGATGCTGGGCGGGCTGCACAGCGGCGACATCGACCGCCTCAGCCTCCAGGCCGCCTCGCCGATGCTCGCCGGAGTCGCCCGCAGCGGCAAGTCGCTCACGCTCTCCCGCAAGACCCGACGCTCGGCGCCGTCCACGGCCCCCGCGTCATTCGTCACCTGGGCCGAGGGCCTGCGGCGGCTGCCCGACACACTGGCCGCCTCCGAAGGCGTGACGGTCCGCACCGGCGCCACCGTCGTCGCCCTGCGGCGCACCCCCGACGGCACCGAGCTCGAGCTCGACGGCGGCGAGCGGCTCGTCGCCGACGAGGTCGTCCTGGCTGTGCCCGCCGGCCGGATCGCCGACCTCCTCGAGCCCGAGGTGCCGGTCGCGGCCGAGCGGCTGCGCGGCATACCTATGGCCACCGTGGCCACGGTCGTCCTGGGCTGGCCCCGGGAGGCGGTTGACAAGGTCTCGGCGTTTGAGGGGACCGGCATCATGCTGCCGTCCGCGCGCGTGCGGGTGCTGAAGTCGGCGACCTTCGTCTCGACCAAGTGGCCTCAGCACGACGCCGAGGACCTCTTCGTCGCCCGCGTCTCGGCCGGCCGGTCCGGCGACACCGTCGTCGCCGACCGCGACGACGAGACCCTCGTCGACGACCTGCTGGAGGACCTGCGGCAGCTCACCGGCGTGACCGCCCGGCCCAGCCACGTCCTCGTCACCCGCTGGGTCGAGGCGATGCCGCAGCTGGAGATCGGCCACGCCGACCGGGTCGCGAGCGCGCGTGCGGCGCTGGCCGACTGGCCGGGTCTGGCGCTCGCCGGCTCGACGGTCGACGGGGTCGGGCTCGTCTCGGCACTCGCCTCGGGGGAGCGCGCGGCAGCCTCCCTCACGGGCCACGACGTGCCCGTCGCCACCCGGGGCTAGTCACTCTCGCCGGCCAGGGCCACCCGTCTCCGCCCACTCGCCTGACCCGCAACCACGCCAGGCCTGACGCCCCGCGACCCAGATGGACTAGGTCACGATCCGGCAAATGTGACGCAACGGACATCTCAGACGGCTTGAGAACCCGGATTCAACTACTACGGTTTGTAGTGACAGAAAGTTCCCTGTCTGTCATCACCAGGCCGCTTTCCCAGGAGGACACCATGGCCGCCCGCACACCCCGCCGCAACGACGTCGCCGACCGCGATGTCTACGACCGCGACGTCGACCGCATCCACGACGGCGTCACCTTCCAGGAGGAGATCGTCCGCAGCAAGGCCGCTCGCATCGCCCTTGCCGCCCTGCGTCTCGTCCTCGGCTTCACGTTCCTGTGGCCGTTCCTCGACAAGCTCTTCGGCCTCGGCTACGGCACCGCCGCCGAGCGCGCCTGGGTCAACGGCGGCTCGCCGACGACCGGCTTCCTGACCAAGAACGAGACGGTCGTCAACGGCCCGTTCGGCAGCTTCTTCGCCAACTTCGCCGGCGGCGTCTGGGACTACCTCTTCATGGCCGGCCTGCTCGGCATCGGCGTGGCCGTGCTCCTCGGCGCCGGCCTCAAGATCGCCGCCATCTCCGGCACGATCCTGCTCGGCCTCATGTACCTCGCCGAGTTCCCGATCGGTCGCCCGGGCGAGGGCTTCACCAACCCCATCTTCGACTCCCACTGGATCGAGGCCCTTGGCCTGATCGTGCTCGCCACCACGCTCGCCGGTGACACCTGGGGTCTCGGCAAGTGGTGGGGCCGCAAGGTCGGCGACGGCATCCTGCGCTGACCGCCTGACCTGCACCCTGCCAGCAGCACCACTGGGGCCCGTCCGATCCGGACGGGCCCCAGTGCTGTGTGTCTATGGCGTATGCCGCGTGGCCGGGCCACGCGGCAGGCTCACCTGCTCAGCGCGGCGGCATCCGCAGCGCGCCGTCGAGGCGGATGACCTCGCCGTTGAGCATCGGGTTGTCGACGATGTGGCGCACCAGGGCGGCATACTCCGCCGGGTCGCCGAGCCGCGAGGGGTGGGGGACCTGCTGCTCTAGCTGGGCCTTCACCTCGCCGGGGAGGCCGTCCATCATCGGCGTGGCAAAGGTGCCGGGCGCGATCGTGGTCACGCGGATGCCCTTGTCGGCCAGGTCGCGCGCGGCCGAGAGGGTGAGGCCGACGACGCCGCCCTTGGACGCGGCATACGCCGCCTGGCCCACCTGGCCGTCATAGGCGGCGATGGACGCCGTCATGACGATGACGCCGCGGTCGCCGTCGACGGGCTCGTTGTCGGCCATTGCCGCAGCGGCCAGGCGCAGCACGTTGAAGCTGCCGATGAGGTTGATGTCGATGACCTGGCGGAAGGTCTCCAGCGGCAGTGGGCCCTTGCGGCCGAGGACGCGGCCGGGGGTGGCGACACCAGCGCAGGTCACGGCCATGCGCACCTCGCCCAGCTCGCGGGCGGCGTCGACCGCAGCCTGGACCTGGGCCTCGTCGCGGACGTCGGTGGGCACAAACCGGGCCCGCTCGCCCAGCGCCGCGGCCTTGTCGGCTCCAGGGGAGCCGGGCAGGTCGAGGATGACGACGCTGGCGCCATCGGCGTGCAGCCGGTCGACGGTCGCGCCGCCCAGACCGGAGGCCCCACCGGTGACGAGGGCGACAGAGCTGTCGGAGATGTGCACAACTTTCCTTCCGTAGATGTGGTGTCAGTGCCCAGCATCCCGGTGAAGAGGGTCCACGGGCAGGCCCGGATGACTATAGTGACGTGCACCACAGGGCCGGGGTGATGGCCCCGTGGACGGCGAAGGATGGACCCATGGTGCAAAACGACCTCTCGATCGCTGCCGCCCTCGAGGCGGACGAGCATGTCACCGCGCCCTCGCTGGCGCTGATGGCCACCGAGCCGGCACGCGCGGTGATCGACTTCAACCGCACACTGCTGCGGGCGCCCTACTTCGCGGGCGCTCCACGCGGCGACGGGCACCCCGTGCTCGTCCTGCCGGGCCTGATGGCCGACGACTCCTCGACCTTCATCCTGCGGATGTATCTGAAGATGCTCGGCTACCGCGTCTACAAGTGGCACCTCGGCCGCAATGTCGGTCCCACCGACGCGGTGCTGGCCGGCATGCCGGCCGCGGTCAAGCGCATCGCCAAGCGCAACCGCTCCAAGGTCTCCATCATCGGCTGGAGCCTCGGCGGCATCTATGCGCGGGGACTCGCCCACGACCACCCCGACAGCGTCCGCGATGTCATCACCCTCGGCAGCCCCTACCGGCTGCACCGCCCGAGCCAGTCGCGGGCCCGCAGCGCCTACGACCGCTTCGGCCACCTCCACGCGGTCGGCAGCGAGAGCGGGGCGGTGCCCCGCCGAGAGGTCACCGCCAAGCCGCTGCCGGTGCCGGCCACCTCGATCTACTCCACCTGGGACGGCATCGTCGCCTGGGAGCACTGCATCGAGCCGACCAGCTCCCAGGCCGAGAACATCCGCGTCCTCGCCAGCCACATCGGCCTCGGCCACAACCCCCAGGTGCTCTGGGCGGTTGCCGACCGGCTCGCCCAGCCCGAGGGGGAGTGGGAGCCCTTCGAGGCGCCGGCGATCATGCGCGCCTTCTATCCCGAGCCCCACCACCCGCGCCAGCACCACATCGACCACGACCACGTCGTGACGGCCTTCGAGGCGGCGATGACCTCATGAGCGCCGCGCCCTCGGAGTTCCGCATCGAGTCCCTCACCGCCCCGTGGGGTGGCGAGGGCAAGTGGGCCGACCTCGGCGGCCCCGTCTTCTATGCCGACTTCGGCGGCCCCAAGGACGCGCCCGTCATCCTGCTCGTCCACGGACTCGGCGGCTCCCACCTCAACTGGGCGCTCATCGCCGGGCCCCTGGCCAAGCGCTACCGCGTCCTCGCGATCGACCTCGTCGGCTTCGGCCTGACCCGGGCCGAGGGCCGCGACTCGACGGTCGGCGCCAACTCCCGCCTGGTCAGCCGCTTCATCGAGGAGGTCGTCGGCGAGCCGGTGATCCTCGTCGGCAACTCCATGGGCGGCCTGATCACCACGATGGTCGCCGCGGCCACCCCCGACCTCGTGCGCGGCTGCATCCTGGTCAACCCGGCCCTGCCCCAGCCGCTCAAGCGTCCCGACATCGAGGTCGCCAGCGGGTTCCTGGTCTACCTGACGCCGCTCGGCGGCGGATACCTCGGCCGGATGAAGAAGCGCACCACCCCCGCCGGCCAGGTCGAGCGCACGCTCAAGCTCTGCTTCGCCGACTGGACGCGCATGGACCCCGAGCTCTTCGAGGCCTCGGTCGACCTGGCGGCCGAGCGGCGCAAGCCCGCCTATGCCGACGCCGACCACTGGTTCCTCACCGCCGCGCGCTCGCTGCTGCGCAAGAACTCGCGTCCCCGCGCGGCCCGCGCGCGCAGCGCCTCGATCGGCAAGCCCGTCCTGCTGATCCACGGCGACCTCGACCGGCTCGTGCCCGTCGAGGCGGCCGACGTGGCGGCGCGCACCCACCCGGCGTGGGACTACGTGCGCTACGAGGGCATCGGCCACGTGCCCATGCTCGAGTGCCCCGACGAGACGGTCGCCGACATGGAGTCCTGGCTCGGCAGATATTTCCCCACCACCACCACCACCTGACGCGTATGCCGCGGGGCCCGGCCCCGCGGCATACGGTCACCTGGCCGCCGATAAGGAGAGCTATGAAGCAGCTCACTGGAGTCGATGTCTCCTTCCTCAACATGGAGACCTCCCGCTCGACGGGCCATGTCGCGAGCATCTCCGTGCTCGACCCCGCCGAGATGGACGGGGACTTCGACCTGGCGCACCTGACCGAGCTCTTCCTCGACCGGCTGCCGCGGATCCCCGTCTTCCGCCGCCGGCTGCGCGAGGTGCCGCTCGGCCTGGACCACCCCTACTGGGTCGACGACGTCGACTTCGACCTCGAGTACCACCTCCGCGAGATCGCGCTGCCCTCGCCCGGGACCATGGAACAGCTGCTCGAGCAGGTGGCCCGGCTGCACTCCCGGCCACTCGACATGCGCCGGCCGCTGTGGGAGACCTATCTGATCTCCGGGCTCGAGGGCGGCCGTGTCGCGCTCTACACCAAGACCCACCACGCGGTGCTCGACGGCGTCGGCGGCGTCGACCTGCTCACGACCCTGATCGACCTCCACCCCGACCTGCCGACCGGCGCGCCCCCGCCCTTCGAGCCGCTGCCCGAGCCCGGGGCGCTGTCGATGGTCGCGCGTGGCATCGGCGGTCTCGTGCGCCGGCCCGTCGACGCCGCGCGCATCATGACCGGCATGGCCAAGTGGGCGCCCGACATCGCCAGCCGGGTGACGCCCTACATGGGGGCGCTGGCGCGCTCGCCCAAGGACCTTGACGGCGGCGTGATCACGTCGTCCGCGATCGGGCGCGCGCCCGACACCCCGTTCAACGGCCAGATCAGCCCGCACCGGCGGATCGGCCTGGCGACCGTCTCGCTCGCGGAGGTCCGCGCCATCAAGTCGACCTTTGGCACCTCCGTCAACGATGTCGTGCTCGCAGTCTCCGCCGGGGCCCTGCGGCGCTGGCTGGCCGACAACGGCGGCATACCGGCCACCCCGCTGATCACGATGATCCCGGTGTCGGTGCGCGACGAGAGCGGCAAGAACGCCATGGGCAACGCCGTGACCGCGATGTTCACACCGCTGCCGACGACGGTCGAGGACCCGGTCAAGCGGCTGATCTCGTGCAACGCGATCACCAAGGAGGCCAAGCAGCGCAACGCCGCCATGCCCGTCGGCCTGCTCGAGGACATCTCCCACTTCACCCCGCCGCTGCTGCTGTCACGGGCCACGCGAGTGGTCTACGAGACCGGGCTCTTCCACCGGATGAAGACGCTCAACCTCGTCATCTCCAATGTCCCCGGTCCGGACGTGCAGGCCTATATCGGCGGCGCCAAGCTCGAGTCGATCCACCCCCTGTCGATCCTCATCGACGGGCAGGGGCTCAACATCACCGTCCAGGGCTACCGCGGCGCGCTGCACTTCGGGCTGATGGCCGACCGTGACTCCGTGCCCGACGTCGACGCCCTCGCGCGCTATGTCGAGGAGGAGCTGGACGTCCTGCTCGAGGCCACCCGCGCCGAGCAGGAGCGCCGCCCTGCGCTCGAGGAGGCGCCCAGACCCGCCCGCAAGCGCCCCTCGCGCAAGGCCGTCGCCGACAAGGCCGCTGCCACAAGAGGATCCGCAACGACGAAGGGGGCCGCGACCGCTCCTGCAGACGCGAAGCCCGTGCCGGCTGAGGCGCCGGTGGGGAAGCCGGCCGCCAAGAAGGCTGCGACCAAGAAGGCAGTGGCCAGGAAGTCGGTAGCCAAGAAGGCAGCGGTCAAGAAGACCGCGAAGAAGTCGGCTGCGACGAAGTCAGTGACCAAGAAGGCCGCTGCGAAGAAGTCGACGCCACGCAAGCGCCAGTCCTGACAGTTAGCGGGGTCTCGATCCGATCGAGACCCCGCTAACTGCCACAACTGGCAGTTGCGTCGGACATGTGCGAAGGATCCTGCGCGGATGGTCGTATGCCGTGGGGTGACGGGCGGGACTGGCCGTCCCGCGGCATACCTCAGAGCGACTTGAGCAGCTGGCGGCTGATCACGAGACGCTGGATCTGGTTGGTGCCCTCGAAGATCTGGGTGACCTTGGCCTCTCGCATGTAGCGCTCGACGGGGAAGTCCTGGGTGTAGCCCGCGCCGCCGAGGACCTGGACGGCGTCGGTGGTGACCTTCATGGCGGCGTCGGTGGCGATGAGCTTGGCGACCGCAGCCTCCTTGGAGAAGGGGCGGTCGGCGTCCTTGAGGCGCGCCGCGTGGATGTAGGTCGCGCGGGCTGAGGTGACCGCGGCCTCCATGTCGGCGAGCAGGAACGCCAGGCCCTGGAACTCGCTGATCTTCTTGCCGAACTGCTCGCGCTCGGTGGCATAGCGGGCTGCGACGTCGAGGGCCGACTGTGCGAGACCCGTTGCGGCAGCGGCGATCCCGAGCCGGCCGGAGTCGAGCGCGGAGAGCGCGATCGGCATGCCCATGCCCTCCTCGCCGATGCGGCGCGAGGCGTCGACACGGGCGCCGTCGAAGATGACCTGGCGCACGGTGTCGGCGTGCAGGCCCATCTTCTTCTCGGGCTCGGCAAAGGTCATGCCCTCGGTCCCGGCGGGGACGATGAAGCACATGACGCCGCGCGGACCGGAGTCGCCGGTGCGCGCGAAGGTCGTGTAGAAGTCGGCGTGCCCCGCGTGGGAGATCCACGCCTTGGTGCCCTTGAGGACATAGCCGTCGCCGTCGGCCGTCGCCTTGGTCGTCATCGACGCGACATCGGAGCCGGCCAGCGGCTCGCTCAGGCAGTAGGCGCCGAGCTGCTCGCCCGACAGCATGCCCTCGAGCAGCTCAGACTTCTGCTCGTCACTGCCGAACTGCGCGACCGGGTAGCAGGTGAGCGAGTGCACCGAGACGCCGACCGCGACGCTCATCCACGCGGCGCCGATCTCCTCGACGACCTGGAGATAGACCTCATATGGCTGGCCACCGCCGCCGAGCTCCTCGGGATAGGGCAGCGACATCAGGCCCGAGCGCCCGAGCGTGCGGAACGCCTCGGTCGGGTGTGCCTCGCCCTGAGCGGCGAGCCGCTCCCCGTCGTCGGCCTTGGGCCGCAGCTGCTTGTCGCAGATCTCGCGGGTCAGGTCGATCAGGTCCTGTGCTTCCTCGGTCGGCATCAGCCTCGTTGCTGGCATGGCCCCGACTCTAGTCACCCCGCTGTCGTGCGCTGCCCCCCGATCGGGGGTGATGAGAGGTATGCCGCGCGCGGCACCCCCGCACGGCCCCTCCCGTCGGCTATGCGGACTGCGCCCGCAGCTCCTCGGCGGCGGCGCTGGCCATCGCCTTGCAGAAGGCCGAGGGGTCCTCGTCAGGCGAGACGGGCTCGGGCACGATCCGATGGGCGATGCCGGCGGCCACCAGCTCCGGGGCTGAGATGTGCTGGCGGCGGGTCATCTCCGGCGCATGGTCGGGTATGCCGTGCACGATCACCGATGCGCCCTCCGGCGGCAGGGGCGAGAGCCAGCCGTGCTGTGCGACGACCACCCGGCGGGCGGGGAGCATCGCGAGCGCACCGCCGCCACAGCCCTGGCCGAGCAGCAGCGCCACACTGGGGACGGTCAGTTGGGTCATGTCGGCGATGCACCGGGCGATCTCACCCGCGAGGGCGCCCTCCTCGGCACCGACGGACAGGTCGGCGCCAGGGGTGTCGATGACCGAGACCAGTGGCACGCCCAGCTCCTGGGCCAGCCGCATCCCGCGCCGGGCCGAGCGGAGCGCGGCCGGCCCCATGGACTGCTTGGCCTGGTTGCGCCGGTCCTGGCCCACGAGGACACAGGGCACGCCGCCGAAGGAGGTCAGGGCCAGCATCAGGCCGGCGTCGTGCTGGCCGTCGCCGGTGCCGGAGAGTGGCATGACCTCGTCGGCGGCATACCGGAGCAGCTCGCGCACGCCCGGTCGGCGCGGCGACCGGGTGATCTCGACCGACTCCCACGCGTCCTGGACCTGATCGGTCTGGGGCTCAGATGCTGGGGCCGCCACACCCGCGGACCGGTCGGCGGCCGCATCGGCGGCGCGCCCCCGCGAGACCGGATGCAGCAGACGCAGCACCCGGGCGGCGACGCCGGCCAGCTGGTCGGCCGGGACGACGGCGTCGATGACGCCCTTGTCGACGAGGTTCTCGGCGACCTGGACACCGGCGGGGAAGGGGCGGCCGTTGAGCGCCTCATAGACCTTGGGGCCGAGGAAGCCGACGAGGGCGCCCGGCTCGGCAACCGTCACGTGGCCGAGCGATCCCCACGAGGCGAAGACGCCGCCGGTGGTGGGGTGGCGAAGATAGACGAGATAGGGGAGGCCGGCGGCCTTGTGGTCCACGATCGCCCGGCTGATCGTCACCATCTCGACAAAGGCCGGCGTGCCCTCCTGCATCCGGGTGCCGCCGGACGAGGGGGCTGCGACCAACGGCAGACCCTCGGCCGTCGCCCGGCGCACTGCCGCCGTGATGCGGTGGGCGGTGGCCGCGCCGATGGACCCGCCGAGGAAGCGGAACTCGCCGACGACGACCGCGACGGGCAGCCCGTCGATGTCACCGCGGCCGGTGACGACGGCCTCGTCGACGCCCGACTTCTCCTGCGCCGAGGCGAGCTCGGCGGCATACTCATCGGCCAGGCCTGAGCGGTCGACGGGGGCGTCCCACGAGACAAAGGAGCCGTCGTCGAGGACGAGCTCGATGAGGTCACGCGCACCGAGCCGCCGCGGGGTCATGACACGGTCTCCGTTGTGCCGGAGGGGAACTCATGACGCAGCGCATCGCCGTGCTGGTCGAGGGTCGGCGGCGCCTTGTGGTCGCGCCACGTCGTCTCGGCGCCACCCTCGCTGAAGAAGCGCAGCGGCGGGCCGGCGAGCGTGAGCGATCCCAGCGTCGCGTGGTCGACATCGATCACGAGCCCCTGACTGTGGGTCTGGTCCCAGCTGTAGACCTCGTCGATCGAGCGGACCTTGCCGGCCGGCACGCCGATCTTGTCGAGGTGGGCCAGCAGCGGCTCGGCGTCCCAGTCGGCGAAGAGTCGCTCGACGAGCTCGATCGTCGCCTCCTTGTTGGCCACGCGCTCGGGGTTGGTGGCGAAGCCGTCGAGCGTGGTCTCGATGCCGAAGCCGTCGCAGAAGCGCTTCCAGAGCAGCTCGCTGCCCACGGCGATCTGCACGGCACCGTCGCGGCAGTGGAAGAGGCCATAGGGCGAGATGGAGGCGTGGTGGTTGCCCGCGGCGCGCCCGACCTGGCCGGCGATCGTGTAGCGAGTCGACTGGAAGCCGTGCACGCCGACCGTCGCCGCCAGCAGCGAGGTGCGCACGACCCGCCCGACACCAGTGCGGTCCCGCTCGATGAGCGCGGCGAGGACGCCATAGGCGCCATACATGCCGGCGAGGATGTCGCTGATCGGCGTGCCGACCTTCTGCGGGTCGTCGGGGCCGGAGCCCGTGATCGACATCAGACCGGCCTCGCCCTGGGCGATCTGGTCATAGCCCGAGCGGCCGCCCTCGGGCCCGTCGTGGCCGAAGCCGGTGATCGAGAGGATGACCAGCCGCGGGTTGAGCTCGTGGAGGGTGTCGAAGCCGAAGCCGAGCCTGTCCAGCACGCCGGTGCGGAAGTTCTCGACCAGCACGTCTGCCTTGGCGATCAGCGCGAGGAAGGTGCCGCGGTCGGTCTCGTCCTTGAGGTTGAGCGCGATCGACTCCTTGTTGCGGTTGGCCGAGATGAAGTAGGTCGACTCGCGGTCGCCGTCCTCCGGCTCGACGAAGGGCGGGCCCCAGCCGCGGGTGTCGTCGCCGTGGCCGGGCGCCTCCACCTTGATGATCCGGGCGCCGAGGTCACCCATCATCATCGTCGCGTGCGGGCCGGCGAGGGCGCGGGAGAGGTCGACGACGAGGGTGCCGGTGAGCGGGCCGATGGCCGCAGTGATTGTGTCCGTGGTCATGGTGGGCTCCAAAGCGTTGCAGTCAGATTCGGGTCAGGTGGGGGTGAGGGGGTATGCCGCGCAGCGGCTTTCGCGCGCGGCATACCCCCGGTTGTTGTGTGGGTCAGAGCCAGCCGGGGACGACGACGGCGAGCCAGACCAGGAGCGGGCCGACGAGGGTGACGATCGCGGCATACCCGAGGACCTGCTTGTAGAAGCCCTCCTCGCTCACGCCCTCCGGGCGGTTGGCCACCATCAGTGCGCCATTGGTCGAGTAGGGGCTGACGTCAACGATCGTGGACGCGACGCCGAGTGCCGCGGCAACCGCGACCGCGCTGACGTCTCCGGTGCGGATGAGGGGGATCGCGATCGGGATGATGATGGGCAGCAGGGCGACCGAAGAGGCGAAGGCCGAGACGATGCCGCCGACGTAGCAGAGGATGAGCGCGCCGACGACCGCGGTCGAGAAGGTAGCAGCCCACGTGCCGACGTACTCCGGCGCGCCGGCCTCCTCGAGGACCGCGGCGAAGCAGCTCACGCCGGCGACGAGCAGGACTGTGCCCCAAGCGACCTGGGAGACGGCGCCCTTCTGCTCCTTGGGGAAGATCGCGGTCAGCAGCACGGCGGCGGTGATCGAGGTGAAGCCGATGTTCTTGTCGAGGAAGAGCGAGAGACCGGCCACGGCGAGGAACATGAAGAGCGTGATCAGCTGAGCGGTCGTGGTCTTGCCGCCGACCTCGTGGTGCACCCGGCTGTCGACGCCTGTCGCGCCGCCGGGGCTGGGCATGGAGGAGTCCGCGATGTTGGTGTAGGCCGCGTCATCGGAGGCGGCGTGGTCGAGGCTCTTGCCGCGGATCCCGCGGCCCAGCACGAGATAGAGCGCGACGGCGATGAGCAGGTTGACGACAAAGCTGATGATGAAGATCGCGGCCTCGTTGGACGGCAGGTCGTTCTCGCGCATCACGGCGTTGGTGATCGTGCCGTAGATGCTGATGGGGGAGAAGCCGCCGGCCTGGGCGCCGTGGACGACGAACATGCCCATCAGGAGCGGGTTGATGCCGTAGCGGCCGGCGAAGCCGAGAGCGATCGGGCCGACGATGGCGCACGCTGCCGGGCTGGCCGCGCCGATGGCCGTCAGCAGCGCGGTGACGAGGAACATCACCCAGGGGATCAGGCCGATGCGGCCGCCGACCGCCTTGACCGCCGATCTGACGATGAGGTCGACGGTGCCGTTGTTCTTGGCGATGGCGAACAGATAGGTGACGCCCACGAGCGTGAGGACCAGGTCCCCGCTCATGCCGCCGATGATCTCCTTCTCCTTGAGGTCGAGAGAGAACATGCCGACAAGCCAGGCGGCAACGAAGGCGAGCGCGCCCATGTTGATGGGCAGCAGCGTGCCGACGATGAAGAGCGCGACGAGCGCGAGGATCGAAACCCATTCGGGAGACATCGGTGACTCCAGACGGTCAGGCGGAGGTCCGCGGTGGAGGTGGGCGAGTGCCCGGTGAGCGAGATGGAGCTGTCGTGGTCCGCTCGGGTGTGACCGCAGTCACTGTCCGGTGGATTAGTGGCCTAGCCAATAGGACATTCGGCCAATTGTCAATAGGCTGTCCCCATGACAGGTCAGCGTGGCGCCAAGGCGGGGCTCGGTCCCGTCGCCCGGCCCCGGCTCTATGAGCAGGTGGCCGAGCAGATCATGGGCTGGGTCGAGGAGGCCGGGCTCCAGCCGGGCGACCGGCTGCCCGCCGAGCGCGAGCTCGCCGCTCGGCTCGGGGTCAGCCGCGCCACCGTCGCCCAGGCCCTGGTGGCCATGGAGGTCGTCGGGGCGGTGGCCGTCCGCCACGGTGACGGCGCGATCCTCCAGGACCGCACCGGTGGCGCCCACATGGCGGCGGCCGTGCGTCAGCACGCCGAGAGCCTCCCCGACATCATCGAGGCCCGCGAGGCGCTGGAGTGCAAGCTCGCCTCGCTCGCCGCGCAGCGCCGCACCGACGACGACCTCGCGGCCATCGACGCCGCGCTGGTCGCGATGGAGGCCGACATCGAGGCGGGGGGTCGAGGGGTCGAGGGCGACGAGATGTTCCACGCCGCCGTCACCGCGGCCGGCCACTCCCGTCTCCTGGCCGAGCTCATGGGCGAGATGTCGATGCTCATCCGCGAGACCCGCATCCAGTCGCTGTCGCAGAAGGGCCGTCCGCGCAAGTCCCTCGAGGGTCACCGGGCGATCGCCGACGCCATCCGGGAGCGCGACTCCGAGCGGGCCAGCCAGGCCATGACGGCACACGTCGCCCTCGTCAGCGACGTGGCTCTGGTCAAGCGGTGATGCTGGAGGCGGCCGATGCGGCGATAGCGCTCGCTGCGGGTGTCGGCGCTGGCTTCGTCGTCAGCGCGGTGGGGGCGGGCTCGCTCGTGAGCTTCCCCCTCCTGCTGTCGATCGGGCTCCCGCCCGTGGCCGCCAATGTCACCAACACCGTCGGCCTCGTGCCGGGCGGCATCACCGGCAGTCTCGGCTTCCGCCGTGAGCTCGCCGGCCACGGCGCGCTGGTCAAGCGGGTGGCGCTGACGAGCGGGATCGGCGCCCTCCTGGGTGCGGTGCTGCTCTTGGCCGCTCCCTCAACGGTTTTCGACTCGGTGGTCCCGTGGCTCGTGCTGTTCGCCGCGACCCTGGTCGGCATCCAGCCGCTGCTGTCGAGGTGGCTCAAACTGCACCATCGCACGGAGCCGGAGGAGCCTCGGCTGAGCGGACCACTCTCGGCGGTGGCGACCGCGATCGGTGTCTACGGCGGCTACTTCGGGGCGGGGCAGGGCGTGATGCTCGTCGGCTTCCTCGCCCTCGGTCTGCCGGTCCCGATGACGGTCGTCAACGGGCTCAAGAACGTCGCGGTGCTGGCCGCCAACGTGGTGGGCTCGGTGATCTTCATCCTCGCCGGCCCCATCGTGTGGTCGGTGGCCGCACTTGTCGCCGCCGGCTCCTTCGTCGGAGGCTGGGCGGGTGCGCACGTCGGAAGGCGCCTGCCCCCCAACGTCTTCCGCGCGCTTGTCGTGGTCTTCGGCTACATCGTCGGGATCCGCCTGCTCCTCGGCTGAACGGCCGACCCCACCCAAGCCACGTGGCGAGTTGCGCCCCCACTTAGGCCCAGTGGCGAGTACTTCCGCCGCTCGCGAATCTGTGCCCCAGGTTGCGTTCTGTCGACATGATCAAGCCGGGGCACAGAAATCAGACCGGGGCACAGATTGCCCATGGGGTATGCCGCGAGGCCGGGCCCGCGCGCTGCGGTCAGTGGCGCGCCTCGGTGTGGTGCCCGGTGCGGTCCAGGGCGGTCAGTGGCGCAGGCAGCGGTCAGCGGCGCAGCCGTCAGTCGGTGTGCGCTGTCACGCGCTCGAGGCGGGGGCGCTTGGCCGTGATGTTGTCTCCGGAGGAGCGGCCGGTGAGGCGGCGCTGCACCCACGGCCCGACATACTCGCGGGCCCACGCGGCATTCGCCTTGGTGGCCTCGACCGTGCCGACCTGCTCGGCCGGGGGCAGCGGCGGGAACCAGTCGTCGCGCTCGGTGTCGAAGCCGAGGGCGTGGAAGGCGTGCAGCGCGACGCGGCGGTGGCCCTCGGTGGTGAGGTGGATCCGGTCCGGCGCCCACATGCGCCAGTCGCGCAGCGCAGCCCAGCGCCACTGGTCGATGACATGACAGCCGTGCTCGGTCGCGATCGAGAAGATGTTGGCGGCGTGCGCGGCGGCACGGCCGCGGGTCAGCCGCACAAGGGGCGCCTCGGAGGGGTCGACGGGTGTCGCGAGCAGCACGTCGGCGCCGGTCGCACGGATGGCCACCACCGCCTCCTCGATCCGCCGGGCGACGTCGTCCACATCGACCTTGGGCCGCAGGATGTCGTTGCCGCCGCCCACCATCGAGACGAGGTCGGGCTCCATCGCCAGGGCCGCGTCCAGCTGGGGGCCGACCACGTCGTCCAGCAGGCGCCCGCGGACCGCGAGGTTGGCATAGCGCAGCTCCTCGCCGGCCTTGCGTGCCTCGGCGGCGAGCAGGCCGGCGAGCCGGTCGGCCCAGCCGACGAAGGTGTCCTCGCGGGCCGGGTCGGCGTCACACATGCCCTCGGTGAAGGAATCGCCGATGGCGACGTAACGCGTCCAGATCCGTTGCGGCACAGCGGTCATGGCAGGCTCCAGTCGATCGGGTCGGCGCCCTGCTGGGCGAGGAGTTCGTTGGCGCGGCTGAACGGGCGCGACCCGAAGAAGCCGGAGTGCGCCGACAGGGGGGAGGGGTGCGCGCTCTCGATGCACGGCACGGGCGCGAGCGCCGGCGCGAGATTGCGGGCGTTGCGTCCCCACAGGATCGCCACGAGCGGGCCGCCGCGTCTGGCGAGCACCTCGATGGCCTGGCCGGTGACCTGCTCCCAGCCCTTGCCCTGGTGGCTGTTGGGCTTGCCGGGACGGACCGTCAGGCACCTGTTGAGGAGCATGACGCCGCGCTCGGCCCACGGGGTGAGGTCACCCGTGGTGGGCCGCGGCACGCCCAGGTCCTCGACGAGCTCGCGATAGATGTTGATGAGCGACTTCGGCAGCGGCTGGACATCCGGAGCCACGGCGAAGGACAGCCCGATCGGGTGCCCCGGCGTCGGATAGGGGTCCTGCCCGACGATCAGCACCCGCACCTCGCCGAGCGGCAGCTCGAAGGCGCGCAGCACATGCTCCCCGGCGGGCAGGTAGCCGCGGCCCGCGGCATTCTCCTCGCGCAGGAACTCGCCGAGCGTGCGCAGGGTCCCCGCCACGGGTGCCAGGGCCTCGGCCCACGAGGGGTGGACGACCTGTTCGAGGGGGCGAGGCGGCATACCGGCAATCTAACTGGACGGACGCACGCCCCGCGCGCGGGCCCGGTCTCGCCCCGATCCGGACACCAGCGCCGAAAGCCGGACGCGCCGCCACGAAACGGACCGACGGGGCACCCGCGCGGTCGTACACTTGGCATATAGACGGAGTTCACTTCCCGTTCACCTTGGGGATCGACATGACCACGGACAGCGCCGCCCGTACCGCCCTCACCGCTCACCTGGAGCGCGTCGTCGACGACCTCGCCTACCGCTATTCCGACAGCGCGAGCCGCGACCAGGTCGCCGCGCTGGTCGCCGCCGAGCGCGCCCGGCTGGAGCCGGAGTCGCGCCACCTCGAGCACCTCCCCGCCCTCATCGAGCACTCCGTGCGCGACCAGATCGAGCACCTCGCCCACACCGCAGGCCAGGACGGCCGCCCGGTGCCGGAGCTGCTCTTCGTGTGTGTCCACAACGCCGGGCGCTCCCAGATGGCCGCAGCCTTCGCCGAGCACCTGTCGGGCGGTCACGTCCACGTGCGCTCCGCGGGCCTGACGCCGACGGGGCTGCGCAACCCGCTCGTCGCCGACGTGATGCGCGAGCGCGGCATCGAGCTCGACCACGACTTCGCGCCCGCGCTCATGGGCGATGTCGTGCACGCTGCCGACGTCGTCGTCGACATGGGTGCCGAGCTCGACGGCGTGCCCGCCCGGCGGGTCGTCGACTGGGATGTCGCCGACCCCCACGAGCAGCCCATCGAGACCGTGCGCTCGATCCGCGACGACATCGAGGGCCGCGTGCGCGGTCTCCTCGGCGAGATCGGCGTCCCGGTCGCCGCCACCTAGAGTGGTCGCGTGCCCCAAAACCCTTGGCCCTGCGTCCTGTTCGACTTCGACGGCACGGTCGCCAACACGATCGAGCTGTGCATCGTCTCCTATCGTCATGCCCTGCGCGAGGTGCTGGGGGAGGAGCGCGACGAGACTGAGATGCGGTCATGGATCGGCCAGCCGCTCTCGCGCACCTTCCGCGACCTCGCCCCCGAGCGCGTCGAGGAGCTGCTCACCTCCTACACCCAGTTCAACTGGGCGCACACCGATGACTACATCCGCCCGTATGCCGGCATGGACACCCTGCTGGGCGATCTCACCGCGGCGGGCGTCGCCACCGGCATCGTCACCTCCAAGCGTCGCCACCCCGCGGAGATGGGGATGCGGGCGCTCGGCCTCGATGGGCTCGTCCCCCTCGTCGTCGCGATGGAGGACACCGACATCCACAAGCCCCAGCCCGAGCCGCTGCTGCTCGGCGCCTCCCGGCTGGAGCACGAGGCGGGTGGCGCGGCATACGTCGGGGATGCCGTCGTCGACGTCCAGGCGGCGTACGCGGCGGGGATGGCCCCGGTCGCCGTGACGTGGGGTGCCGGCCGCTCCGATCTGCTGCGCGATGCCGCGCCGGCGCACCTCGTGAGCAGCGTCGACGAGCTCCGCGGGCTGCTGCTCGCCTGACCGGGCGGGCCTAGACTCCGGCACGTGCACGGAGACAACGAGACCCTGGACCAGCTCGGCGCGGCGATCCTGCGCTATGCGGAGGACCGCCTGAAGCTCCACCCCGTCCCGCTCGACCGCGTGGCGACGGAGGAGGAGCTCGATGCCGCTGTCGGGCAGACGATCACCGAGGACGGTCTGGGCGGGCTGGAGGCGCTGGCGCTCTTCGAGGACAAGCTCGCCCCCGCCTGCCTGTCGGTCGACCACCCGCGCTATCTCTCCTTCATCCCGTGCGCGCCCACCGACGCCGCGGCGATGTTCGACCTGGTCGTGGGGGCGTCCTCGCTCTATGCCGGCTCCTGGCTGGAGGGCTCCGGTGCCGTCCATGCCGAGAATGCCGCGCTGCGCTGGATCTCCGACCTCGCCGGCCTGCCGCCCGAGGCCGGGGGGGTCTTCACGCCGGGTGGGACCATCGGCAACCTCTCGGCGCTCGTCGCCGCCCGCTATGCCACCCGGGCGCGGGCGGCGCTGGACGGCATCACGGGCGTCGCCGCCCGGCCCTGGCGGGTCGCCGCGACCGAGGGCGCGCACTCCTCCATCAAGTCCGCGTGCGATGTCATGGACGCAGAGCTGGTCGGTGTGCAGGTCGACGAGCGGCTGCGTCTCACCGGTGAGAGCCTGCGCAAGACCTTGGAGGAGAACGGCCCCGAGACCTTCTTCGCCGTCGTCGCCACCTGCGGCACGACCAACTTCGGCATCATCGACGACCTCCGCTCGGTCGCGGATGTGTGCGAGGAGTTCGGCATCTGGTTCCACGTCGACGGCGCCTATGGCGGGGCGGGGCTGGCCGCACCGAGCGTCCGGGAGCGGTATGCCGGCGTGGAGTGGGCGGACTCCTTCATCGTCGACCCGCACAAGTGGCTCTTCGCGCCCTTCGACTGCTGTGCGCTGATCTATCGCGACCCGGAGCAGGGGCGGGCCGCGCACACCCAGCACGCGTCCTATCTCGACGTCCTAACCGAGGCGCCCGACTTCAACCCGTCCGACTACTCCGTCGGGCTGACCCGGCGCGCGCGGGGGCTGCCGTTCTGGTTCTCGCTGGCCGCCAACGGCACCAAGGCCTACACCGCGGCCATCGAGCGCACCCTCGAGGTGACCCGCTTCGCCGCCGCGGAGATCGACCGGCGCCCCGAGCTGGAGGTCGTGCGCGAGCCCGACCTGTCGGTCGTCGTCTTCCGCCGGGTCGGGTGGAGCGCTGCGGACTACCAGGCCTGGTCGGACGGGATGCTTGCAGACGAGTTCGCGTTCATCGTCCCGACCTCGCACGCCGGCGAGACGCTCGCGCGCTTCGCGATCGTCAATCCCCATACGTCCGAGGACGACATCCTCGCGATCCTCGACACTATGCGCTGACACGCGGGCCGGCGCCGGGCTCCACAGACGGCTCGCGCGGGGCCCGTGTGACACCTGTGACCGGTGGTGCTAGCAGGTCGACGACACTCCGAGGGGGAATGACACGCCTGTCATTCGGCGGTTATGCTGACGACCGTCATCCCACCCCAGATCGCGAAGGGCCTCATGAACGCCACCGAACGCCAGGAGCTGACTGCGCCCAGCGAAGCCGGCGGCCTCAGTGCCCGCGACCGCGAGATCCTCGCCTTCGAGCGCCAGTGGTGGAAGTACGCCGGCTCCAAGGAGCAGGCCATCCGCGAGCTGTTCGACATGAGCTCGACGCGCTACTACCAGGTGCTCAACGCACTCATCGACAACCCCGACGCGCTTGCCGCCGACCCGATGCTCATCAAGCGTCTGCGTCGGCTGCGCTCCTCGAGGCAGCGGGCCCGCTCGGCCCGTCGCCTCGGCATCCAGGTCTGACCACGAGTCTGGCCTGAGGGGCCAGGACCAGCGGCGCCCGTCCGTGACCGCGCACCGGACGGGCGTCGTTGCATGTCCGGTTGTTGCAGGTTCGGTGTCCCCGCGAGGCGGCAGGATGGGGCCATGCTCACCGTGCGCCCCGGGCCCACCAACTCGCTGACCGATGTCGCCGGCCTCCGGGTCGGCCATGCCACCCGCCGCGGGGACGGCCGCCTGACGGGCACGACCGTCGTCCGCGCCCCCGACGAGGGGGCCGTGGCCGGCGTGGACGTCCGGGGAGGGGGCCCGGGGACCCGTGAGACCGACCTGCTCGACCCGCGCAATGTCGTCGAGCGCGTGCACGCGGTCTGCCTGACCGGCGGCAGTGCGCTCGGCCTGGCGGCGGCCGACGGCGTCGCGTCCGGCCTGCTGCGTGACGGGGTGGGCGTGCCGATGGGCGGGCCCGGGCAGGTCGTGCCGATCGTGCCCGCTGCGGTGATCTTCGACCTCGGCCGGGGCGGCGGCTGGGCCGGTCACCCCACCGCCGCCGACGGCCTGGCCGCGCTGGAGGCCGCCGACCCGGACTTCGAGCAGGGGTGCGCCGGCGCCGGCACTGGCGCTCGTGCGGGAGGGCTCAAGGGCGGGGTCGGCTCGGCCAGCGCTGTCCTAGAGGACGGGACGACGGTGGCGGCGCTGGTCGTGTGCAATTCCCTTGGCGCGCCGTGGGACTGGTCCACCGGCGAGCTGCTCGCCGCCCAGCGCGCCATCGGCGACGAGCTCGCGGCAGGCCCGCTCCCGGAGGCCGCGCTCGCCGGGCTGCGCGCGGCCACCGAGCGCCAGCGCGCCCTCCTCCGCCCGGGCTCCGCGACCACGATCGGTGTCATCGCCACCGACGCCTCGCTCACCAAGGCCCAGTGCCAGAAGGTCGCCGGCACCGGTCACGACGGCCTGGCCCGGGCGATCGCACCCGTCCACACGATGATGGACGGCGACACGCTCTTCACCCTCGCCACCGGCGCCCGGCCCGCCCCCGACCTGCTGGGGCTGATGGACCTGATGGCCGTCGCCGCCGACGTGGTCACCCGCGCCGTGGGCCACGCCGTGCTGGCCGCAGAGGGCACCGAGACCGCGGAGGGCCGCCTGGCCTCGTGGCGCGAGCTCGCGGTGGGGTGAGCCCGACATGAGGTATGCCGCGTGACCGGGCGGTCACGCGGCATACCTGATCGTGTGGTTGCGGCTCGGAGGCTCAGACCTCGTCGCCGGGGTCGGGGAACTCGACCGGCCAGCCCTTCTTGGCCAGCCGCTGGCGCACGCGGCGCACGTCGTCGGTGGAGGCGTCGACCGCGGTGTAGTCGCTGATCGCGGCGGCGATGTCGTCGGGCCCGGCCGGGCTGACGCCCTCGCGGCGCAGGGCCTTGGCGACCTTCTTGACCTCCGACTTGGTCAGCCGGCGCTGGAGGATGGCGAGGAGCGGGACGTAGTCGTTCTCGGGCACGCCCTGCGGGTAGCCCTCGCGCAGCCACGACACGATGCGGCCGAGGATGCTGCCCTCGGCCGGCGGCTCGTCGCTGTCGTCCTCGGCCACCGGGCCCGCATGAGGGGCGGGCGCGGGAGCCTGGGGCTCGGCGTCGCCGGGGCGACCGGCCCGCGGATAGGGCGCCGGGCCGTCGGTCAGGCCGTACTCCTTGCGCAGCTCGCCGGCGAGTGGCCAGCCGCCCTCGACCAGCCGCATCGTCACGCGCCGGACGTCCTCGTCGGAGGCCTGCTCGTGGACCCGGGTGCGGATCAGCTCGCGGATCTGGCTGCCGGTGATCCGCTGGCCCTGCTCGGCCTGGAGCGCGAGGTCGTCGACGATCGAGTCGATCTCGGTGGGTGTCAGGCTGCGGTGCAGGATGCCGAGCACGGCGATGTAGTCGTCCTGCGGGATGCCCTCGGGGTAGCCCCCGCGCAGCCAGTGCAGCGCGCGGGTGACGAAGTGGACTCCGGGTGTCTCCATGGTGGGCTCCTGGGCTCAGTGCTTGTCGACGATGACCGGGATGATGTTCTCGAAGCTGACCGCCTTGCCGAAGCCGGAGGCGACGACGATCGTGATGCCCAGCGCGATGCCGCCGAGGACGATGGCGAAGCACAGGGCGGCCAGCAGCTTGCCGATCGGGTGGGGGCGCTCGTGGCTGACCTCGGCGTCGCCGCCGACGCCGTAGGCCAGGGCCCGGATGCCGAGGGCAAAGATGGCGGGCAGGCCGGCGCCGAGGATGAGGCCGGCCAGCAGGACCTTGCCGGCGCCCTCGAGCGCGAGGGGGAGGTTGTTCATTGACTGCTCCTCTCAGTGGCCGGCGGGGGCCGTGGTGCGGGGGGCGGAGCCGGAGTCTTCCCACTCGGCGTTGACATTGCTGTGGTCGACGGGCTCGCGGCGCGAGCGCAGCCACATCCAGCCGGCGAGCCCGCAGAGGATGGCGAAGACGACGACGGCGCCGAGCAGACCGCCCAGCAGGTCGGCGATGAACCACATCACGGCGCCGACGAGGCCGGCGCTCGGAAGCGTGATCAGCCAGGCGACGACCATGCGGGCGAAGACGCCCCAGCGCACCTCGGCGCCCTTGCCGACGCCGGAGCCGAGGATCGAGCCGGTTGCGACGTGGGTGGTCGAGAGCGCGAAGCCGAGGTGGCTGCTGGCGAGGATGGTCGCCGCGCTGGAGGACTCGGCGGCCATGCCCTGCGGCGAGCTGATCTCGACCAGCCCCTTGCCGAGCGTGCGGATGATCCGCCAGCCGCCGAGATAGGTGCCGAGTGCGATCGCGACCGCGCAGGCGACCTTGACCCAGAAGGGGATGTTCTCGGTGTCGCGCCAGTGGCCCGAGGCGATCAGGGCGAGCGTGATCACCCCCATGGTCTTCTGCGCGTCGTTGGTGCCGTGCGCGAGCGAGACGAGCGAGGCCGAGCCGATCTGGCCCCAGCGGAAGCCGTTCTCCTTGTAGCGCTCGGCGACCCCGGCGGTGATCTTGTAGATCAGCCAGGTGCCGACGGCGGCGATGACGATCGCGATGACGGGCGACATCAGCGCCGGCAGGATCACCTTGCCCACGACGCCGTCCAGCTTGGTGCCGTCACCGGTCCACTTGACGCCACCCATCCCGAGGCCGGCCAGGGCGGCTCCGACGAGACCCCCGAAGAGCGCGTGGGAGCTGGAGGAGGGCAGACCGAGCAGCCAGGTCAGCAGGTTCCAGATGATGCCGCCGCACAGGCCGGCCAGCACGATGACCAGCAGCTCCTGCCCGCCGTTGGCCAGGAACTCCGGCCTTGGCGCACCGGACTTGTCCTGGATCTTGATGACGGCGTTGGTGACCGTCAGCGCCACCTCGACGGAGAGGAATGCCCCGATGAGGTTGAGGACGGCCGACAGGGCGACGGCGGTCTTGGGCTTGAGGGCGCCGGTCGCGATGGACGTGGCCATCGCGTTGCCGGTGTCGTGGAAGCCGTTGGTGAAGTCGAACGCCAGCGCGGTGATGATGACCAGCGTGAGGATGATGAGTGCGGTGCTCACCGAGTCAGTGTGGGGCCAGGCGGCCGTCAGCGCCAGCCGGGATGGAAGCGTTTGCAGGCCGGGGTCCCCCGCCCCGCACACGCGGGGGCGCCGATGCGAGGCGGGTCACTCACTCGACGACGGTCAGGTCCCAGTGGTTGACCTCGTTGAAGTAGCGCGTCGGGTAGGAGTACCAGTAGGGGCCGCCCTGCGATGCCGCCACGCGTCCGACGAAGGAGCTGACGCAGTCCATCATCGACAGGTCGATCTTGTAGCCGGTCCAGTGGCTGTAGGTGCCGGTCGCGTGGCCGGTCTCGGTGCCGCCGGTCACGACGATCGGGCAGCCGGAGTCCTTGATCCGGACGGCCTGCCGGATGGTCGCTGTCCGGATCGTGTCCAGTGCGGTGCACGAGCCGTTGTAGCGGCTGGTGCACCCGCCGGAGGAGACCACCGGGACGCCCTTGGAGGTCAGCACGCCGCGGGCCTGGGCGTCGCTCAGCCGCACGCTGTCGGCAGGCAGGACGCGCGAGAGGGTGATCGGGCTGCTGTATTTGGGGGTCCGGTAGTGCTCGGTGAGATAGCGGACCCGGAAGATGTAGCGGTTCAGCGTGTTGGTGCCGAGCGTCGTCGACCACCGGAAGACCCGGTCGGTCCCGGTCGTGGCGGTGCCCACGTCGCTCCACACGCCGCCGGACAGGCGCTGGATGGTGACCGTGCGGCCACTCACCAGCGGCCGGACGGTGCCCCACAGCTGCATGGCGGACGCCGTGGACGCAAAGCTGCCCGACCTGCGGGTGTATGCCGCGCTGCGCGTGGCCGTGCGCGTGTAGGTCGCGGTCTTGGCCGCGGTCGAGGACGTGGGTGAGCCGCCGTAGGTCACCATCCACCGGTAAGTGCCCGGGGAGGTGATCGCCGTGGATGCGCGCCAGGTGCCGGTGCTGGAGACCTGGGGCTGGCGGATCCGCACCCAGGCGCCGTTGTTGTGGGAGTAGTAGAGGCCGATCGTCGCGCCGGCGGCCAGGCCGGTGGTCCGGCCGGAGAAGACCCAGTAGCCGTGGCGCTCGGTGTAGTCGGTGCGCGAGTAGCAGGTCCCGCCGCAGGTCAGGGAGGAGACTCCCACCGTCACGCCCGCGGCCGCGGTGGCGGTGGAGGAGTCCGTGCTGGCCGCAGCCGGGGCCGTGAGGCTCTCGGCGCCCTGGATGGTGCTCAGGTCCTGCACCTCGTTGGCCCCCTGGACGGCGCTGGTGTCCTGGCTCGAGTCCGTCGAGCCGAGCCGCTCGTCGTCCGTCGCGCTCTGGGCGCCGCCGCTGGACCGCAGCCCGGTGGGGCCGTCTGCCGCCCCGCCGGTCGTCGCCTCGGAGGGCGTCGAGTCCATCGGGTTCGCCGAGGGCGCCGGCGCGGCAGCGCACTCCGCCGCGGTGGGGATGTGCGGCTCTCCGTAGACCATCGACGAGCCGCCGGTGGCGAGCTCCAGCCCGGCCCGGGCCGAGACCGTGGCCACCCAGTCACCGGCGGCGACGGGCTTGGAGCCGCTGCGTGCGAACGCGACCTTGTCCCCGGTCTCCTTGTTGACCAGCGTGAAGGTCGTGTGTGCCGGGAGGTCGGTGACCGTGTAGGTCGACGTCCCGTCGCACTCGGGGTCGGCTGCCGCGGCGTGCAGGGTGTCGAGCTGGATCACCTCCGCGCCGGCCCGGCCGTTGTCGGCGGCTGCCGGGGTGGCGCCGAGTCCGGCACCGGCGATGGTGAGCAGGACGGCCGCGGCCAGGGCACGCAGGGGCGACGTCGTTGTCAGCGCAGTTGTCATGGTGTGAGGGGGGGGCAGGGGACTGGGCGGGAAGCCCCGGATGCGACCACTGGGGACAGACGCATCGGAAGTGAAGTAAGGGGCTCCTGTGAAACGGGAGGCTACCCAATAAATGGCCCATTAGCACTAGTTGTGCGAGAAGTCATGCATTTGCAGGCGGCGAGTCGTGCGTGTCGCAGCCTCCCGATCCGGCCTTGCGGTGTGCCAGCATGACGCGCATGGCCGAACACGACTGGACCACCCGCGAGGGCCTCGCCGCGATCAGGGACGCCCTCGCCTCGACCGTCGACGGCTGGCGAGAGCCGGTGGCCTTCGGCGTCGGTCTCACCCCCGCCTCCAGCTCGGCGGAGCTCGAGTTCCCCCATGTCAACGCACCGGGGTCGCGGGCCGGCCTGTCCGCGGTGGTCCTCGCCAAGGCGGTCGGGCACGCCAGCGGCTCGGCCACCTATCGCCTCGCCGGCCCCGAGCTCCAGGCCGCGGTCGACGCGCTTGCCCAGGCCGAGGCGTGCCCCGATGTCCAGCACCCCAACCTCGCGGCCTGGCGCACCGTCCTGGGCGAGCTCGAGGGCAACCCGGCGCGCGCGGCATACGCCGTCTTTGTCGGGGATCTCGACGACCCCGTGGTCGACGAGGCGGACGCGGCCTTCCGCGCGACCTTCGAGGGGCACGCGCCAGAGCTCTGAGCCGCCCGGACGGCGTTTGCACTCTCGGGGTGAGAGTGCCAATAATGGCGTTAGCACTCGCCCAGTCCGAGTGACAATCCTGGCCGGTCCGGCGAGGTGGGGTATGCCGCGGTGACGTGAGCCGTGGGATCCCCTCCGTCCGTCGCGGGCGCCAACCGGCCGACACCTTCGTTTCGCGTGGGAGGAACCACCCGAATGGCCAAGATCATCGCCTTCGACGAGGAGGCTCGCCGCGGTCTCGAGCGGGGTATGAACACCCTCGCCGACGCCGTCAAGGTCACCCTCGGTCCCAAGGGCCGCAATGTTGTGCTCGAAAAGAAGTGGGGTGCCCCCACGATCACCAACGATGGCGTGTCCATCGCCAAGGAGATCGAGCTCGACGACCCCTACGAGAAGATCGGCGCCGAGCTGGTCAAGGAGGTCGCCAAGAAGACCGACGACGTCGCCGGTGACGGCACGACGACCGCCACCGTCCTGGCCCAGGCCATGGTCAAGGAGGGCCTGCGCAACGTGGCCGCCGGGGCCAACCCGATGGCGCTCAAGCGCGGCATCGAGAAGGCCACCGAGGCCGTCTCCGACGAGCTGGCCGCGATGGCCAAGGACATCGAGACCAAGGAGCAGATCGCCTCCACCGCCTCGATCTCCGCTGCTGACCCCCAGATCGGCGAGATGATCGCCGAGGCCATGGACAAGGTCGGCAAGGAGGGCGTCATCACGGTCGAGGAGTCCAACACCTTCGGCCTGGAGCTCGAGCTCACCGAGGGCATGCGCTTCGACAAGGGCTACATCAGCCACTACTTCGTGACCGACCCGGAGCGCATGGAGGCCGTCCTCGAGGACCCCTACATCCTCATCGTCAACTCCAAGATCTCCGGCATCAAGGACCTGCTCCCGCTGCTCGAGAAGGTCATGCAGTCCGGCAAGCCGCTGCTGATCATCGCCGAGGACGTCGAGGGCGAGGCCCTGTCCACGCTGGTCGTCAACAAGATCCGTGGCACCTTCAAGTCCGTCGCCGTCAAGGCCCCGGGCTTCGGTGACCGCCGCAAGGCCATGCTCGGCGACATCGCCATCCTCACCGGTGGCCAGGTCATCTCCGAGGAGGTCGGCCTCAAGCTCGACACCGCCGAGCTCGACCTGCTGGGCAAGGCGCGCAAGGTCGTCGTCACCAAGGACGAGACCACGATCGTCGAGGGCTCCGGCAACGAGGAGCAGATCCAGGGCCGGGTCAACCAGATCCGCGCCGAGATCGAGAACTCCGACTCCGACTACGACCGCGAGAAGCTCCAGGAGCGCCTGGCCAAGCTCGCCGGTGGCGTCGCCGTCATCAAGGCCGGCGCCGCGACCGAGGTCGAGCTCAAGGAGCGCAAGCACCGCATCGAGGACGCGGTGCGCAACGCCAAGGCCGCCGTCGAGGAGGGCATCGTCGCCGGTGGTGGCGTGGCCCTGCACCAGGCCGGCAAGGCCGCCTTCGACAAGCTCTCGCTCGAGGGCGACGAGGCGACCGGCGCCAACATCGTCAAGGTCGCCATCGAGGCCCCGCTCAAGCAGATCGCGATCAACGCCGGTCTCGAGGGAGGCGTCGTGGCGGAGAAGGTCGCCAACCTGGAGGCCGGTCAGGGTCTCAACGCGGCGACCGGTGACTACGTCGACATGATCTCGGCCGGCATCATCGACCCGGCCAAGGTCACGCGCTCGGCGCTGCAGAACGCCGCCTCCATCGCGGCGCTCTTCCTCACCACCGAGGCCGTCATCGCCGACAAGCCCGAGAAGGCTGCCCCGGCGATGCCGGGTGGCGACGACATGGGCGGCATGGGCTTCTGATCCCAGCCGGCCAGTCGGCCGCAGCACGCACAGGCGGGCCACATCCCATCGGGATGTGGCCCGCCTGCTTCATGTCCGCGTGCCCAGACTCCGCGCGCGCCGGCGCCCAGTGCAGGCTCAGGGCGCGGGTGGCCCGGGTTGGCTCAGGAGAACATCCGCTCGGTCGCGGACTCGACGTCGGCATACTGCGTGCCCGCGGTCCCCAGCGCCGTCCCGATCGAGTCGAGCGACGCCTTGACCTGCCGCTGGGTGCCCTGCCACTCGACGACGAGTGACTGGAACCGGTCGGAGGCGGTGCCGCGCCAGGCGTCCTGGAGCGCGGTCAGCCGCGACATCATCGCGGCGACCTGGGTCTCGATGTCGCTGGCGATGCGGGCGATGTCACCGGAAGCCGCGTGGATGCGCTCGGTGTCGACCTGGAACTGGTGTGCCATTGGGATCCTCCCCTTCAGGATGTCGACGGGCCGGTCGGCCGATCCCCAGCAACGCTAGGCGGATTCGGCAGATCGCCTCCGTGGTTATCCACAGCCGGGGTCCCGGGGTGGGGCCGGGGTGCGTTGGTCTGGGGTGCGCTGGTCTGGCCGGCGGGAGGCATGGCAGCTGCGGGCTGGGCCGGTCGCGGCTGGCTGCCCTGGTCGTCCAGCGCCTTGGCGTAGCCGACGCCGATCGCCAGCAGCAGCACACCGCCGCCGATGAAGGCCAGCACCCGCCACATGCCCTCGAGCGCGCTGAGGTCAAACAGGATCAGCTTGCCGACGGCGGCGAAGGCGAGCACGGGGCCCAGCGTCTGCCAGACCCGGGCACCCCGGGTGAGCCCGTGGCGCAGCAGTGCCGCGGCGGCGACCAGCCACAGGATCGTGGCGAGCGCGTGGCCGGCGACGAAGCCGGGGTCCGGGCCGGCGACGACCCGGCCGGTGGCGACGCCCAGGCTCACGATGAGTCCGGTTGCCGCGGCCAGCCCGGTCAGCACCGAGAGCAGGGCGACAGGCAGGTCGTCGCGCACCCGCCAGACCCGGTGGGCGGATGTCGCGAGCGCGAGGACCAGGAGCAGTGCGAGGAGGGCGTCGATCGCGGTGTGCAGGGTGAGCGTGCTGCGGGCCTGGTCCCGCGAGGCGACCATCGTCATGAGCCACATCAGCCATGGGCTGGCGCAGAGCGCCACCACGGCGCCGACCGCGCTGGGGGTCCGCAGCCGCAGCCACAGGCCGGCCGCGGCATACCCGAGTGCGAGGGCGAGGATCACGGTCGCATAGGAGTCGCTCTCGGTGAGCCGGAGCCCGGCGATGGCAAGGGCAGGCGCGCTCAGCGCGACGAGGGTGGCGCGGACTGCGTCGGGCAGGAAGGCGACCCGGGCTCCCACGAGCGCCAGGGCGAGCAGCGCCAGGCCGGTCATGAGTCCGGTGGCCACGCCGGCGGTCCTGTCGTCGCGGACGGCGGCGGTCAGGATCGGCAGTGCGGAGGCCGCGACGAGCAGCGCGCTGACCGCGCCGGCTGCCGCGCGGCCGGTCGTCACAAGGCGCGGATCGCGGTCTGCGAGAACGGAGCCCACGATGGTGGTGACCAGCAGGGCGGCGGCCATGACGTGATAGCGGCCCAGTGGGTCCACGGTGATCCCGGCGGTGACGGCAGCGGTCGCGGGGAGGATGCGGGAGGCCTGGAGGGCGAGCCAGTCGCGGCCGAGCTGCGCGGGCAGCGAGCCGATGGCGAGGACGGTGAGGAAGGCGGGTGTGAGCCACCCCAGACCCGAGAGCGTGGGGGCGAGGGCGGCCGATCCCAGGACGGTGATGACCGCGAGCAGCTCGCTGTCCCAGCGACGCGCGACCACCAGCCCGGTCGCGGCCACCAGGCCGGCGAGGGCCAGGCCGGCGGCGTCGGGCAGCCAGCCATAGATCGCGGTCGCCCCGACGATGTCGAGGTATGCCGCGGCGTAGCCCGTCGCGGCGACGGCCACCGCACCGGCGTGGTTGCCGGTGCGGGCCCGCAGCACGTGGGCCGCGGCGACAAGCGCGATCGCGAGGGCCGCGCCGGAGACGACGCGGGGGATGGGACCGAACAGCCCGTTGCGGATCGCGATCGCGAGCAGCATGGCGACACCAATGAGGGTGATGCCGGCGCCGATGACCCCGATGGCGCGGACCAGCAGCGTCCCGGAGCCTTGGGCGGGTCGCGCCTGCTGGGGCTGGCCGGCAGCGGCAGCCGGCGGCACTGCTGCGGGCGCGGGCCCAGGCACGGCCACCGGGGCGGGCACAGCCGTGCGCACCGGCGCGGGCATCGGCGCGGAAGTGGGTCGGGACGGGCGGGCGAGCTGCGGGTCCGGCGGCACTCGCACCGCCGTCGGAGGCGGTGGCACTGCTGCGGGCTGCGCCGGGGACTCCATCGCGAGCTCCTGGCGCAGCCGCGCCAGGCCGTTGCCGACGGAGTAGAGGTGCTCCATCGCGGTCGCGAGCTCGGTCTCGAGGGCCTGGACGGTCTGCTGGCTCGTCATGGCACCAGTCTTGTGGCGGCGCACACCGCCCCGCATGGGGCGGCCTACTCACTCCCGCAGCGAGGCCATCTTCTTGGCGATGAAGTCGGTCGCCTGCCGCGGCGCGGTGCGCACGAACCTGTCGAGCATCGCGGCGTCCTTGCCGACCATCACGCGGTACTTCTCGTTGATGATCGCGTCCTCGATGATCTGCTGCGCCGCGTCCTGTGGCTCGGTCATCGGGAACTTCGAGTCCTCCGCCGAGGTGGCGCCCGGGGTGGTGACGCCGGAGTTGTCGGTGATGTTGGTGTGGATCGCGCCGGGATAGACCAGGCTCACGTGCACGCGGGTGCCGCGCATCTCGGCATACAGGCCCTCGGTCAGGAGCTTGACCGCGGCCTTGGACGCGCCGTAGACGGTCTGCCCGGGCACGGGCAGGAAGCCGCCCATCGAGGAGACGTTGACGACCGAGGCCTCCGGTCGGGCGACGAGGCGCGGCAGGATGGCCTTGAGCACCGCCACCGTGCCCCAGAAGTTGACGTCCATGACCTTCTCCATGTCGGCGTACTCCAGCTCCATGAAGGGGACGAACCGCTGGATGATGCCGGCGACGTTGACCACCCCGTCGACCTGCCCGTGGGCGGTGACGACGGCGTCGGGCAGGGCGGCCACGGCCTCGCGGTCCGTGATGTCGAGGGTGTGCAGGCTGAGCCGCTCGCCGGCGGCGGCGACCAGCCGCTGGGTCTCCTCGAGCGCCTCGGTGCGCAGGTCGACGGCGGCCACCCGGCCTCCCCGCGCGAGCAGTCCCAGGGCCACCTCACGCCCGATCCCGTTGCCGCCCCCGGTGACGACGAAAACCTTGCCCTGCACGTCCATGCTGAGTGCTCCATTGTGTCGGTCGAACACTCCCATCCTTGACGATCCGTGCCGGCCGCGGGGTCGCAACCGTCGCCGACGCAGTGTGATCCGGGGTATGCCGTGTGGTGCCCTAGGTCCTTGCGCATCCGCGTTTGTGCCCACGTGGGCGAAAGCGCGGGGCGTGCGGCAGCGTGCCGTGTGGTGAGCCTGCGCGTTCTTGCCCAAGTGGGCGAAAGCGCGGGGCGGGGGTGGCGCGTTTTCGCCCAAGTGGGCGAACGCGCGGGCGTGGGTCAGGGGGTGGCGAGGGCCTGGGGGAGGGGGTCGTGGTGGAGGACGGTGAGGCCGGTGACGGCTCGGGTGAGCACGACATAGAGCCGGCGCAGGCCGGTGCGCTCGTCGGGCTCGGCCGCCGCGATGGCCGCCGGCTCGACGACGATCACGCGGTCGAACTCAAGACCCTTGGCCACCGTCGCGGGGACCACATCGACCCGGTGCTCCACGTCGCCGCGGGCGGCGCCGAGGACGCCGTGCTCGATCCCCTTGTCGCCCAAGGACTTCGACATCGCTTCGACGTCGGCATCGGGGACGATGACACCGACCGAGCCAGGCTCGAGCAGCTCCTGGGCGACGGTCTCCGCAGCGTCGTCCAGGGGCGCAGTGCTCGCACGGACGTCGAGCCGTCCGGGGTTGGACCGGACGGCCTGTGGCGCACCCAGCCCGGGGGCCATGTGCGGCAGCAGGCGGGAGGCGAAGTCGATCACCGACGCGGGCACGCGGAAGCCCCTGTCGAGGACCTCGATCTGACCGTCCGGCTTGCCAAGGTGCGTGAGCGTCTCCTCCCACGACGATGTCGACCACGGGGTGGTGCCCTGCGCGATGTCGCCGAGGACGGTCACCGCTCCCGTCGAGACACGTCGCCCCACCGCCCGCAGCTGCATGGGCGAGAGGTCCTGCGCCTCGTCGAGCACGACATGCCCCAGGCTGGTCAGCCGCTCCAGCTGTCCGGCGATCTCGTCGAGCAGGGCCATATCGGCCTGGCTCCAGCGCGCAGATCCCTTGGTGCGCGGGGGTTTTGGCCAGATCAGCGCGGCCTGCTCCTCGGCCGAGAGGACCCCATCGGCATGGCGTACCAGCTCGTCCGGGTCGGACAGGAGCGCGAAGAGGACCTCGCGCGGGTCGAGCTTGGGCCACAGCTGCGCGGCATACCTCTTGACCGGGGCGGACCGGGCGACGGAGTCCTGCACCCGGTCGTCGGGGGCGGCGCCCGCGGACTCCATCCGCAGCAGCACCAGGTGGGCGAGACGCTGGGGCAGCATCTCGCGGGCGGCGTCGTAGCGGATGCCGCGGCCCTTGAGCTGCTCCACGATCTCGGCGATGTCATAGGCCGGCACCCGCCATTTGCGAGCGCCGCGCGGGACGATCAGCGGCTCATCGGGAGTGCGCACCCGGTCCCACACCGCCCGGCGGATCACCTCGGCCAGTCGCGGATCCCCTTTGAGCACAGCGACTTCCGGGGTGTCGACGCCCTTGACAGGAGCGCTCTCGAGCAGGTCCTCGACGGTGGTGTGGCCGACCTGCGCCTCGCCCAGCGCGGGGAGCACCGCCCCGATGTGCTCGAGGAAGGCCCGGTTGGGGCCGATGACGAGCACACCCTGGCGGCTCAGCTTGTCGCGGAAGGCATAGAGCAGCCAGGCAGCACGGTGCAGGCCGACGGCGGTCTTGCCGGTGCCCGGCGCGCCCTGCACACACACGCTGGTGGAGGCGCCCGCCCGGACGATCTCGTCCTGCTCCGGCTGGATCGTGGCGACGATGTCGCGCATCGGCCCGACACGCGGGCGCTCGATCTCGTCGCTGAGGATCTGGCTGCGGCTGTCGGACTCGGCCGCGTCCTGGAGGTGCTCGTCCTCGAGTGCGGTGATCACGCCGCGATCGAGACCGAACCGGCGGCGCAGCACGACCCCCATCGGGTCCCTCCGCGTCGCCCGATAGAAGGCCGTCGACATCTCGGCCCGCCAGTCGATGACCATCGGGTCGCCGGCGTCGTCTGCGACATGCCGGCGACCGACGTACCAGCGCTCCCCGCCGTCGGTGTCGAGCCGGCCGAAGAAGAGGGTGGTCGCAGGGTCGTCCGCCAGGCTCGCTGCCCTCAGGTGGAGGGTGCGGGCGAGGTATGCCGCTGACACGGCATCCCCGGCCTGCGTGTCCAGGGCGAGGGTGCGCTCGCGCATGCGGGCCATCGCCTCCCGTGCCCGGGCGAGATAGCCGCGCTCCGCGCCCAGCTCCGGGTCGACGGGTGCGCCGGTGTCGAGGCGGTCGGCGGCCGTGCTGGCAGGGTCGTGGTCGGAGGCAGGCACAAGGGGCGACTATGCCACGGACCGGCGCACACGGCATACCTCGTCACGGCAGCGAGCACCACGTGAGCCCGAAGACATAGACGAGCGCCGGGCCCGCCGCCCCGGCGCTCGTCCTGGCACCTCGTCGCGGCAAAGGGGAGGAAAACCGCGCGAGGAGGTCTGTGGCAGCTACTGGTTCGTCGTCGGGCGCGCTGCCAGCGTCGCCTCGAGAGTGATCGTCTTGCTGTCGCGGATGACCTTGAGGGTGACCTTGTCGCCGACGGTGCGCTCCCGGATGTAGGCCACGAGCGAGTCGGCGGAGGAGACGCTCTCGTCGCCGACCGCGATGACGACGTCGCCGCCCTCGAGCCCGGCGTCGGCGCCGGGGGTGCCGGACGCGACCTGGGTGATCTCAGCCCCCGAGCGCGTCGCCGAGCCGTCGCTCGCCGAGCCGTCCTTGAGAGAGACGCCGAGGTAGGCGTGCTTGGCGCTGCCGGTCTCGATGAGCTGGGTGGCGATCGACTTGGCCTCGTTGACCGGGATCGCGAAGCCGATGCCGATGTTGCCGCCGCTGGAGGAGCTGCTCCCGAGGGAGGCGATCGAGGAGTTGATACCGACCAGCTGCCCCGACGCGTTGACGAGCGCGCCACCGCTGTTGCCGGGGTTGATCGCGGCGGAGGTCTGGATCGCGTTGGTGACCACGGCCTCGCTCTGCGACTGGTTCTGGCCGAAGGGGTCCTGCTGCTGCTGGCTCTGGCTGGTGGAGACCGGCCGGTTGAGGGCGCTGACGATGCCGGTGGTGACCGTGCCGGCGAGGCCGAGGGGGTTGCCGACGGCCATGACCGGGTCGCCGACCTTGAGCGCCTCGGAGTCGCCCATCGCGACCGGCTGCCAGTCGGACGGCGCGTCCTTGACCGTCAGCACCGCGAGGTCGGTGGTCGGGTCGGTGCCGGCGATGGTGGCGGTGTAGGTGCGCCCGTCGTTGAGCGTGACCTGCACCTGCTGCCCGCCGTCGACGACGTGGTTGTTGGTCAGGATGTGCCCGGCCTTGTCGATGATGACGCCAGAGCCCTCGCCGGAGCCGCTCTGGCCGCGGACCGCGATGGCCACGACACTCGGGGCGACGGCGCCGGCCGTGGCCGTCCAGTTGGTGTTGGCGCCGTCCGCCTGCACGACCGGCGCGGAGTCCGCGCCGCGGCCCAGGCTGCTCGACGAGCTCGTCGTGGAGGAGGTCGACGAGTCATCGGCGGCCCGGACCGCGGCATAGGTCCCACCGCTGGCAAGTGCCGCGGTCAGGCCGGCAACTGTGAGGAGCTCCGCCCACCGGCGCGGACGCGAAGGGGGACGCGTCCCGCTGGTCGGCGGCACCGGGGGGAGCGACGACGTGCCCTGGGCCGCGACCCTCGGCGCGGCCTGCTCCGACGGTCGGTCGAACAACATGGGGGTGGTGGGGTCCGTCCGCTCGATCGGCTGTGTGTCGTTGCTCATCGGCTGTGCTCCTCGGTTGCTGGTGTCACCACTACACCCGACTCACCTCAAACGGCACTGGGCGCAACCTGAGAGCCACCTATGAGTCGGCGACCTCGCGGGAGGTATGCCGAGCGGCGGCTCAGCCGGTATGCCGCGGCAGCCGCACCACGAACGTGGCGCCCCCGCCCGGGGTCGGCTCCGCTCGGACGGTCCCGCCGTGCGCGGCCGAGATGGCCGCGACGATGGCCAGACCGAGGCCGTTGCCGCCGCCCTGGCCGCGGGCGCGGGAGGAGTCGGCGCGGTAGAACCGCTCGAAGACGCGCTCGAGATCGGCGTCTGCCAGACCCGGGCCGTGGTCGCGCACGAGCAGGACCACCTCATGGGCATCGCCACCGACGAGGACCTCGACGGGGGTGCCGGCGGGGGTGTGGTTGAGGGCGTTGGCGACGAGGTTGGTCAGCACCTGTCGCAGCCGCGCCTCGTCGCCGCGGACGAGAGCGGGGGCGAGCTCGCGGTCGAGACCGTGCAGCGTGATCTGGCGTGCCCCGTCGCGCACCCGCGCGTCCTGGACGATGTCGGCGGCCAGGACGGTGAGGTCGACGGTGGTCAGCTCCATCGGTCGCTGGTCGTCGAGCCGGGCGAGCTGGAGCAGGTCCTCGACGAGCGTCGACATCCGGGAGGCCTCGGCCTCGATGCGGCCCATCGCCGAGGACACGTCCTCCTGCCCGGTGATCGCGCCCTGGCGGTAGAGCTCGGCGTAGCCGCGGACCGTCACGAGGGGGGTGCGCAGCTCGTGGGAGGCATCGGCGACGAAACGCCGCATGCGGTCCTGGGTGGCCTGCTGCGCAGCGAAGGCCCGCTCGATCTGGGCGAGCATATGGTTGAGCGACGTTGTGAGAGAGCCGACTTCATCCTTGGAGTAGCGCACCGGGACTCGCTGGGTGAGGTCTCCGGCGGCGATCGCCGCGGCCGTGGCCTCGATGCGTCGCAGCGGTCGGAAGGCCCGCTTGGTGACGAAGTAGCCGAGCAGCGTGGTGGCGCCGACGACGGCCAGCCCGATGGCCGCGGTGACGAGCACGAGGCGCTTGACGGTGCGCTCGGCCTCGCGCAGCGGCACGGCGACGAAGTAGGACGCGGAGTTGTCGCTGAGCGGCCCCGGCATCACCCGCCACTTCAGCTCGCCGTCGGTGGAGCCCACCGTGAACGGCCGGTGGTCCTGGACCACCTTGTCATCGACCGGCAGCCAGGGGATGTCGGGATACTCGGTCTCGCTCGCGGAGTAGACGCCGCGGGGGACGGAGCCGTCGGCTGGGACGAACACGACGGCATACCCGCTCGGGAGCGCGGCGACGGTGTCCTGCTGGATGGACTTGAGCGCGACGGTGGCGACCGGGGCCGCCTGGGCGGCGAGGTCCTTGTCGACCTCCGCGACCAGGTCGCGGCGCATGAGGAATGCCGTCGCCAGGGACGTGAGCGTCAGCGCGGCCAGCAGCAGGGCCAGGAGGATGGCGATCAGCCGCGTCTGGAGCGGCAGCCGCTCGAGGCGGTGGACGGCGGGACGGGCCAGCCGCCGCGCGAGCGACGCGGGCATCAGGTCTGCGGAGGCGTGCGCAGGACGTAGCCGACGTTGCGCTTGGTGTGGATCAGCTTGGGCAGGTCGTCGATGTCGATCTTGCGGCGCAGATAGGAGATGTAGGACTCCACGATGCCCATCTCGCCGCGGAAGTCGTAGTCCCAGACATGGTCGAGGATCTGCGCCTTGGACAGCACCCGGTTGGGGTTGAGCATGAGATAGCGCAGCAGTTTGAACTCGGTGGGGGAGACCTCGATGACCTTGCCCGCCCGGCGGACCTCGTGGGACTCCTCGTCGAGCTCGAGGTCCTCGAAGCGCAGCGTCGCGCTGTCGTCGACCTCGCCCTTGGTGCGGCGCAGGACGGCGCGGATGCGCGCGACGACCTCCTCGAGGGAGAAGGGCTTGGTGACGTAGTCGTCGCCCCCGACGGTCAGGCCCTTGACCTTGTCGTCGATGGAGTCGCGGGCGGTGAGGAAGACGATCGGCGCGTGCATGCCGGCCTCGCGCAGGCGCCGCGTGACGGTGAAGCCGTCAAGGTCGGGGAGCATGATGTCGAGGACGAGCAGGTCGACCTCGGTGCGCAGCGCAAGGTCGAGGGCGGTGCGGCCGTCGCCGGCGACGGAGACCTCGAACCCGGCGAACCGAAGGGAGGTCGCCAGGAGCTCACGGATGTTGGGCTCGTCCTCGACCACGAGGAGCCGAGCCTCGGGCTGCGTGCTCTTCACCGCTCCAGTCTGCTCCTCCAGGCTGGGAGTGGCCTGAGAGCGGGATGGGTGCGAGCGTGCCCTGGGGTTTGCTCAGGCGAGCGAGAGGAAGAGCTTCTCGAGCTGCTCGCGGTCGATGCTGGCCTCGTCGCCCGCGGCGATGCAGTGCTGGAGGTTGGTCGCGATGATCGCGAAGCCGGCCTTGTCGACCGCGCGGGAGACCGCGGCGAGCTGGGTGACGACGTCGGCGCAGTCGCGGCCCTCCTCGATCATGCGGATGACCCCGCCGAGCTGGCCCTGCGCGCGGCGCAGGCGGTTGAGGGCGGCGGTCAGGTCCTGGGGCTGGACGTCCACGGGTGTCTCCTTGCAGGTCAATCGGCCACGCGGCCACTGGTGCCAAGTGTGACACCCACCGGGGCATTCCCCGGTATCCACGATGCGGGACGCGTATGCCGTGTGGTCCTCACACGTCGTCGGCGTCGACGATGCGATAGGCGTAGCCCTGCTCGGCGAGGAAGCGCTGCCGGTGGGCGGCGAACTCGGCGTCGACGGTGTCACGGGCGACGACGGTGTAGAAGTGGGCCGTGCGGCCGTCCTCCTTGGGGCGCAGCACCCGACCCAGGCGCTGGGCCTCCTCCTGGCGGGAGGCGAAGGTGCCCGACACCTGCACGGCAACGGTCGCCTCCGGCAGGTCGATCGAGAAGTTGGCGACCTTGGAGACCACCAGCAGGCTGATCTCGCCGTCGCGGAAGGCCTGGAAGAGCTTCTGTCGCTGGCCGAGTGGCGTCTCGCCGGTGATGACATCGGCGCCGAGGCGGGTGGCGATCTCGTCGAGCTGGTCGAGGTACTGGCCGATCACGAGCGTCGGCTCGCCCTTGTGCTTGGCGACGATCCGGTCGACGACGGGCAGTTTCTCGGCCGCGCACGACGCGAGGCGGTATCGCTCGTCGGGCTCGGCCACGGCATACGCCATCCGCATGCTCTCGGACAGACCGACGCGCACCTCGACGCAGTCGGCCGGGGCGATATAGCCCTGGGCCTCGATGTCCTTCCACGGCGCGTCGAAGCGCTTGGGCCCGATGAGCGAGAAGACGTCGGCCTCGCGGCCGTCCTCGCGCACGAGCGTCGCGGTCAGGCCGAGGCGGCGGCGGGCCTGGAGGTCGGCAGTCATCCGGAAGATCGGGGCGGGCAGCAGGTGGACCTCGTCGTAGACGATCAGGCCCCAGTCGCGCGCGTCGAGCAGGTCGAGGTGGGTGTAGGCGCCCTTCCGGCGGGTCGTCAGCACCTGGTAGGTCGCGATCGTGACCGGGCGGATCTCCTTGCGGGCGCCGGAGTACTCGCCGATCTCGTCCTCGGTCAGGCTCGTGCGGCGCAGCAGCTCGTCGCGCCACTGACGGGCCGAGACGGTGTTGGTGACGAGGATCAGCGTGGTGGCCTTGGCCTTGGCCATCGCGCCCGCCCCGACGAGGGTCTTGCCCGCGCCGCAGGGGAGGACGACGACGCCGGAGCCGCCATGCCAGAAACCGTCGACGGCCTGCTCCTGATAGGGGCGCAGGCGCCAGCTCTCCTGGTCGAGGTCGATGGGGTGTGCCTCTCCGTCGACATAGCCGGCGAGGTCCTCGGCGGGCCAGCCGACCTTGAGCAGCTCCTGCTTGAGGTGCCCGCGCTCGGACGGGTGGACCTGCACGGCGTCGTCGTCGACGCGCGCGCCGATGAGTGGCTTGATCCGCTTGTGCCGCAGCACTTCTGCGAGCACGGGGCGATCGGTCGTGCGCAGCACGAGGACCTGCTCGCCGCCGACCTCCTCCTTGGTGAGGGTGAGCCGCCCATAGCGGTCCATGGTGTCGGCGACGTCGACGAGCAGGGCATGCGGCACGGCATACCGGCTGTGCTGGATGAGCGCGTCGATGACCTGCTCGGCGTCGTGGCCGGCAGCGCGCGCGTTCCACAGCCCGAGCGGTGTCACGCGATAGGTGTGGATGTGCTCCGGGGCGCGCTCGAGCTCGGCGAAGGGCGCGATGGCCCGGCGGGCCTCCTCGGCGCGAGGGTGGTCGACCTCGAGGAGGAGGGTCTTGTCGCTCTGGACGATCAGTGGGCCGTCGTTCACGGATTCCTTTGTGGCAGAGGTCAGTACGTGTTGTTGTTGAAGTCCTCGCCGGTCGCCATGGCGACGGCGAAGATGCCCACGATCACCAGGATCGACAGGACGATGCCGACCACGTAGGCGATCCACGCGTTGCGGGCCATGCGCGAGGAGCCGGCCGGGTCGGTCTGCTGCTTGGTGATGGCCATGATGCCCATCACGAGCGCGGGGATGCACAGGATGCCGCCGCACAGGACGAGGCTGAGGCCCGAGACGACCGTGACGGCGATGGCGTTGCCGTTGGTCTGGCTTGGCTGGCCGTAGGCGGGCGTGCCGTAGGGGCCATAGGCCGGCGGGTATGCCGCGCCCTGCGGCTGCTGGTATCCGCCGGCATAGGGCGGGGTCGGCTGGCCATACGGCTGGTTGGGGTCGCCGTAGGGCTGGCCGCCATAGGGCTGAGGCGGGGTCTGGTAGCCCGGCGCGCCATAGGCCTGGTCCGTGGCGCCGGCGGGCGGGGTCGCCCACGGGTCGGACTGCGGTTGAGGCGGCATCGGCTGGGACTGGGGCTGCGGAGCCGGGGGCTGGGGCGGCTGGGACTGGGGCTGAGCGGACTCCGGCCGCGGCGCGGCATACGCCCCGGGGGCAGGCTCGGCGTCCTCGGCGGGAGGGCTCGAGTCATAGGGGCTCGGCCACGAGGTGCCGGTGGGGTCGTCGTAACCGCTCGCGCCGGTGCCGTCGCCCGTCGGGCCCTGGCTGGTGCTGTCGTTGCCGCTGCTGTTGGTGCTCTCGGACATGTCCCCTGATCCTTGCCTTCCGGGCACCTGGCGTGGTGCCCGCTATGCGTAAATGTATCCCCCGCTCGTCGTGTTCCCTGCCGCGCTCACCGATGTGACGGGCGACCGCCGGTCAACCCGCCCCGTGGTCAGAGCGGCGCTGCCAGAATCGAGACATGAGGTCTCCCCAGCGCGAAGCAGCCACCGGTCTCCCCGAGCGGGTCACGATCTATGAGGTGGGCCCGCGCGACGGGCTCCAGAACGAGAAGGCCGTCGTGCCCGCGGCGGTGAAGGCCGAGTTCATCCAGCGGCTGGCGCGGGCCGGGTTGGGCACGATCGAGACGACCTCGTTCGTCCCGCCGTCCTGGGTCCCGCAGCTCTCCGACGCCTCCGAGGTCCTCGAGATGCTCGGCGACGAGGGCAAGGGCCGCCAGCGGCCGGTGCTGGTGCCCAACGAGCGCGGCTTCGACCGGGCACTCGAGGCCGGCGTCGGGGCCGTCGCCATCTTTGGCAGCGCGACCGAGACCTTCGCGCAGAAGAACCTCAACCGCTCCGTCGCCGAGTCGGTCAACATGTTCTCGCCCGTCGTCAAGCGCGCCCGCGACGAGGACATGTGGGTGCGCGCCTACGTCTCGATGTGCTTCGGGGACCCGTGGGAGGGGCCGGTGCCCATCGAGAAGGTCGTCGACGTCGCCGAGCAGCTGATGGACCTCGGCTGCGACGAGCTCTCCCTCGGCGACACCATCGGCGTCGGCACGACAGGCCACGTCGCCCGGCTGCTCGAGGCCCTCGACGCCCGCGGCATCGGGACGGACCGGATCGCCGTGCACTTCCACGACACCTACGGCCAGGCGCTCGCCAACACCATGGAGGCGCTGCGGCACGGCGTCTCGGTCGTCGACGCGTCGACCGGCGGGCTCGGCGGCTGCCCCTATGCCAAGTCCGCGACCGGCAACCTCGCGACCGAGGACCTCGTCTGGGCGCTCGACGGCGCCGGCGTCGAGACCGGCGTCGACCTGGAGCAGCTCGTCGAGACCAGCGTCTGGATGGCCGAGCAGCTCGGCCGCCCGTCGCCGTCCCGAGTCGTGCGGGCGCTCGCCGGCGCCTGAGCCACCGCCTGCCCGTTCCGATCCCGAACGCCCCCGGCCGCCCGTACGGCCGGGGGCGTTCGGGCTTGTTCGGGTGGGGTGAATTCACCGGCCGGGGAGTCCCGGCGGGACCTACTTTTCGGGAGGACCGGCCAGCCGGCCGTCCGTTGGGCCCCTGCCCAGGATCCCCTCTCGAAGGACATCGCCATGAAGAAGTCTGTGGCCGCGCTCGCCGCCGCCGCTGCGATCCTGCCCATCGCTGTCGTCGCCGCCCAGCCCGCCCAGGCCGCGGGTTCCTGCTCGATCATCACCCCCTCGAAGATCGTGGTGAAGTCGCCCTATCAGCGGGTCCCGATCAGTTTCAGCCAGAGCTGCGCGACTTCCGCCCGCATTGCCCACTGGGCGATCGCCAATCCCGTGCAGGGCGAGTTCGTCTGGCCGCGCTACATCAACGGCGGCAACAGTGACAACGGTTTCGACGTGCGCGACTCCACACCCCGGGGCGTGTGGGACGTCTTCCCGGGCGGCGCCACCGACATGAACTGGGGCGGTGACGTCACCCAGAACTCGGCCAAGATCGACGTCCGCCTTGGCACGTCTGGCTACATGACCGTCAGCCGGTCAGGATCGACGGTCAACTTCTACACGCGCACAAGCAGGTGGAGTCCTTACTACGGCAAGTGGATCGGCTTCATCCCCAACCCGCGCGCGACGATCCAGTTCCGCAACGTGGGCTCGAGCAACTGGTACACGCTCAAGACGCTCTACCCGGACAAGGCCGGCGTCTACCGCTACAGCTACACCCACTCGAGCACCCGCTACTACCGGGTCCGCATCCCCGCCAACCCCGCCGCCCCGGGCACCTGGGACTACACCGGCGGCCAGATCAGCCGCTGACCGTCCCCGACGCAGCCCGCTTGCACCCGGGGGCCTGGCAATATCGACTATCACCTCAGGCCTTCCCGTGGCCTCGGCGTGCTCAGGCGACCGCGGAGCGTCGGGTGGTGATAGTCGATATTGCCGGGCTGCGTGGGTGGGCCGCAGCTGCGCGGAGGTATGCCGTGTGCCCGGGAGCGTGCCCGCGCTCAGTCTGTGCTCAGTCGAGCGCGGCGCCGGTGATGCGGTGCACCGACAGGGTCTGGGCGGTCCCCTCGACGACGCCGTGGGCGCGGCCGCCCTCGACGCGCTCGGGATAGAACAGCATCCGGCGCACCTGGCCGAGGTTGTTGCTGTAGCCCAGCCACACGCCGTGCCGGTCGGCCGCGGCCTCGCGGAGCAGGGCCAGAATCGTGGTCGGGTCGGTCTCCTCGGGCACGTCCGCGGTGTGCTGCGCCCGCGCCTGCTCCGCCTCGTCGGCCGCGCGCAGGGCCGTGACCAGCGACGCGGCATACCCCTCGTCGACCTGGTGGTGGAGGAGGTCGGCCTGACGACGCCGGGTGAGCGCCCGGTGGGACGTCGGCGGGGGTACGACGACTCCACCGCCCGCAGACTCCAGGACGGGCGCAAAACCGTTGTCCCGCAACATCTCCAGCACCGTCTGTGGGTGCACATTGGTGACCAGGACGGTCGGCGCGATGCGCCTCAGCTGGAGCGGGGCGAGCTCCCGCGCTGCCTCCATCGCGCCGAGCGTCGCCTCGTCGTCACTGCGGATGTATGCCGCGGCCGCGCCCACGCGTGTCTGCCCATGTCGGCGGGCGGCATCGCGGACGAGATAGTCCAGCGGCTGCGGCACGGGCGTCTGGCTTCCGTCGCGCAGCCCGTCGAGGATCTGGTCGGCCGACCAGCCGGCGTCGAGGGCGCGGCGGATGGTCTCGGCACGGAAGCGGTAGACCGTCGCGCCACCGCGCGACTCGATGTCGGCGACGAGCCGCATGAACTGCGCGAGGCGTCCGGTGAGGGGGCCGGGTGCGATGGCGGTCAGGTCGCCCTGGAGCAGCACGTGCTCGACGGGCGCCGGCAGGTGCGGCTGCATCGTGGCGGCGAGTTCGGCCCCCTCGGAGCCGTCGAGCAGGGCGCGGCCGGCGCGGGAGAGTGCGCCGCGGCCGGTGATGCCAAGCCACTCCGCCTCGCGCAACACCACGGCCACGAGGTCGTCGACCGTGCCGGGCAGCCGGCGCGGGTGGCGCCACTGGAGCCGCTCGACCAGGCCCTCGCGGCTGGGGGAGGCTCCCTCGGGGAGCGACTCGAGCTCGTCGAGGATCGCGCGGCGGAGCGAGCGGATCGGGGGCCAGACCACGTCGGGACCGAGCGCGTTGGCGCTGCCGGTCCCGCCCTCGACGGGCCGGCCCACCAGGTGCGGGGCACGGGTGGATGAGATCCAGGCGCGGGCGAGGCGGGCCCACTGGGTCGAGCCGGGCTCGCTCTCCCACTCGTCATAGGCAGCAGTCGGTGCCCACACCGGGTCGAGGGCGCCGTCGTCGTCGACCAGGCCCGCGGCATACGCCAGCTCTGCGACGAAGGCCGCGCGGTCGGCGTCCACGTCGAGCAGCGCGGTCAGCAGGCGCAGGTCCCGGACGGCCAGCCCCCCGGTGCGCAGGACGCGGGGCGACTGCACACCCCAGGTGGCCGCGAGCTCGTCGATGAGGCCGATCAGCTCGGTCACCTGACCGCCGGCGGCGCGGTCGACCAGGGCCGCGTCGAGGGAGCGGGTCTCGATGTCGGGGGCGGCCAGCGCGGCCGCGCGGTGCAGGCGGCCCTCCCGCAGGGCCAGCCCCACCTCGCTGGGGAGCGTGATCTCCGAGCGGCCGGTGACGGCCGCCAGCCGGTGCTCGACGAGCCAGCGCGCGCCGTCGGCGGCGGCGCCCGTCGCGGACGAGAGCGGGCCGTCGCCGACCGCCCCGGAGGCGGGCCCCCACGTGAGCCGACGGGCGATGGCGAGCGCGGCGTCGGGGGCGTCTGCGAGTAAGGCCCGGATCTCGTCTGGGTCGCTGGGCGCGGAGCGGTCGCCCAGCTCCAGCCAGGTCGGGCCGAGGCCAGCGACCGGTCCCACGACGTCGCTGACCGTGCGCACCGGGACGAGGCCGTCAGCCGCGCGCCACAGCAGCGCGGCGGACCAGAGGTCCTCGAGGGCGGGCGCGACCTCGGCCTCCCTGGCGCCGGAGAGCGCTGCGACCGCGGCGGCGGTGGCCGGTGTGGCGAGATGGACGACACCCTCGAGGACCTGGAGCCGGCCACGGTCGAGGGCGTCGACAGCCCGTTGCACGCTCGCGCGGGTTGAGGCGCGAGAGGCCAGGGCCGTCAGGTCGGCCGGGGCCGGGCGGGCCAGGTCGGGGCGGCGTCGCACGAGGTCGGCGAGCTGCGCGTTGGACCGCTGCCGGATGTCGTCGGCGAGGGAGCGCAGCGGAGAGGGCACCGGTCCACCGTACGCCCGCACCCGGATATCGTCTGGCCATGCAGCGCAGGCCGAGTGGTGAGCAGTGGACAATCCGACGCGGTGACGCGGAGGCGACCGTCGTCGAGGTGGGCGGCGGCCTGCGCGAGCTGCTCGTCGGTGGTCTCGAGCTCACTGCGGGGTATGCCGCGGACGAGATGTGCTCGTCCGGCCGCGGTCAGGTGCTCATGCCCTGGCCCAACCGGATCCGGGACGGCCGTTACACCTTCGACGGCGTCGAGCAGCAGCTGCCGATCACCGAGCCGGCGATGGACAACGCCAGCCACGGTCTGGCCCGCTGGACGCTGTGGGAGCTGCTGGAGCACACCGACGACTCGGTCACGGTGGGCTATCGGGTGCACCCGCAGCCTGGATGGCCCGGCCACCTCGACCTGCGGCTCGTCTATCGCCTGGTCGACGGCGGCATCGAGGTGGATGCCTCTGCGGAGAACACGGGTGCGGTCGCGGTGCCGTTCGGGTTCGGTGCCCACCCCTATGTCGGGATCGGCGATGCCGACCTCGCCGAGGTCGAGCTGACGATCGGGGCCGGCCAGGTCCTGGAGGTCGACGAGCGGCAGCTGCCGACGGGCCTGGTCGCTGTCTCCGGGGACCGGGACTTCCGGGGTGGACGGGCCGTGGCCGAGACCGAGCTCGACACGGCATACACCGGTCTCGAGCGGGTCGACGGCCGCTGGGAGGTGACGGTCGCCGCGCCCGGCCGACCGGCCGTGGTCGTCTGGGCTGACGAGGCGCTCGACTGGATGCAGGTCTTCACCAAGAAGGCCCGCGCCGACCAGCCCGGGCGGCACGGCATCGCGGTCGAGCCGATGAGCTGCCCGCCCGACGCCTTCAACTCGGGCGACTCGCTCGTGGTGCTCCAGCCGGGGGAGCGGTGGCAGGCGCGCTGGGGCTTGCGCCTGGCGTGATGATCAGTCGAGCGCGATGTCGCTCGGGTGAGTCGCCAGCGGCGTGACCTCGATGGTCATGTGCGCGAAAAGCGGCAGGCCCCAAAGGATCTCGTGCAGCCGCTCGTTGTCACGGACGTCGAAGATCGAGATGTTGGAGTACTGGCCGACGCAGCGCCAGATGTGTCGCCACTCGCCGCCGCGCTGGAGGTCCTGCGAGTAGGCCTTCTCGCGGGCCAGGAGCTCGGTCTTGGCCTCGGGGTCCATGTCGACGGGGATGTCGACGTCCATCTTCACGGCGAAAAGCACTGGGGCTCCTGGGGATCGGTGTGGGACGAGAGAGTTGGACTGTCGGGCCCGCGCACTCATAGGTGCACGGGCCTGACAGGTATAGGGGCCGCGCCTGGGGCTCAGGCGGGGTCGAGGACGAAGTCGTAGTCGACGACCTTGCCGTCGTCGCCGTCCTTGGGGTCGAGCATGAGCTCGGGCTTGACGGCAGAGGCGATGTCGTCCTCGTTGTGCGGGTCGCCGGGGAAGTAGAGCTGGGCGGTCAGCAGCTCGTGGTCGGGCGCGGAGACCTTGAGGTGGAGGTGGGCCGGACGCCACGCGTGCCAGTCGGCGGCGGCGATGAGCTTGCCGCAGGCGCCGTCGGTTGGGATCTGGTAGGGCGCGGGGATCACGGAGCCGATCGCGAAGCGGCCCTCCTCGTCGGTGGTGAAGGTGCCGCGCAGATTCCACTCCGGCAGACCGGGCGCGTACTGGCTGTAGAAGCCGTTGGCGTCGGCCTGCCACAGCTCGACCTTGGCTCCACCGAGGGCCGAGCCGTCAGTCGAGCGGACCTGGCCCTGGAAGGTGAGCTTCTCGCCGGGCTCGTCCTCGCGCTGGGGGATGGTGCCGCGCGCGCCCTGCTCGGGGGCGTTGGGGACGTAGTAGGGGGCCCTCGATGCTGCCCTTGTTGCCCTGGCGGTGGGAGGTGTTGACCTCCTCGACGATGTGCTCGATCCACACGTCGAGGAAGAGCGGCCACTCGCCGTCCTTGCCGACCGTGATGAGCCAGTTCTTCAGGGCGTCGTACTCGGCGTAGGTCACCTCGCGCTTGCGGATGACCTCGTGGAGCGCGACGAGGGCGTCGGTGGCGATGGCGTTGACCCGCTCGGCGGGGACCTGGGCGGCGCCCTGGGCCTGCTTCTTGCGGAAGGCCTCGGTGGCGTTGGCGCCGGACTCGGCGGCCTTGGCCTCGAACTCGCTGCGCTGGGTGTCGGTGGTCTGGCTCACGGTTGGTTCCTCCTGCGTCGCCCGCCTCGTTGCGGGACTGGGTTGACTTGCTGGGGGGTGAAGCGGGTGTCGTCGACCGGTCAGCGGTCGGTGCGGTAGTGCGCGAGTTTGTCCTCGTCGATGACCAGCCCGATGCCGGGGCCGGGCAGTGCCGCGAGGGTGCCGTCTGCGATGACCAGCGGCTCGGCGAGCAGGTCGTCGCTCATGTCGAGGAAGTTGCTCAGCTCCCCGGCGCGACGGCTGGTGCTCTGGTGTGCGGCCCCGAAGGCGACCGTGCAGGCGGTGCCGACCTGGCCGTCGATCTGGTTGCCCATGATGACCTCGACCCCGAGCCCCTCCGCCTGGTGGAGGATGCGCTGGGAGTCGGTGAAGCCGGTGCGGGCGGTCTTGATGCTGATGGCGTCGGCCGAGCCCCCGAGCAGCTCGCGGGTCACCTCGCCGGGCGTGGTCGCGCTCTCGTCCGCCACAACGGGGACGGGCGAGGTGCGCACGTGCCGGCGGCGGCCGAGCACGTTGTCTGCGGGGCAGAGCTCCTCGGCGAAGAGCAGCCCAAGGTCGGCCATCTCGCGCATCGCGCGCTCGGCGTCGGCGGGGGACCAGCCACGGTTGCCGTCGACATAGAGCTCGACGTCGTCGCCGAAGGCCCCGCGCAGCGCGCGGCATACCGCGACGTCCAGACGGTAGGGGTTGCGGCCGACCTTGATCTTGAAGGTCGTGATGCCATGCGCCTCGCGCATGCGGGTGGCCTCCTCGACCATCGCGGCGGGGTCGTCGAACCCGAGCATGTGGCTCACACGCATGCTCGTCCCGAAGCCGCCGAGGAGATCGGTGACGCTGACGCCCAGCGCCTGCCCGACGACATCCCACATGGCCATATCGAGCGCGCCCTTGGCGGTCGGGTTGCCCACCGTCCGGCGCAGCCGCGCGTGGATCGCCTCGCGCGCCATGGCCGAGGTGCCGATGACCTGCTCGGCGAAGATGCCGTCGATGACGCTGCGGATCGAGCCCTGGGTCTCGCCATAGGTGAAGGGGCGGGGCGGGGCCTCGGCGGTCCCGACCAGTCCGCCGGCGGTGTGGACGCGGACCAGGACGTGCTCGGCGGTGTGCACCGACCCGCTGGCGAAGGCGAGCGGCTTGGCATAGGGGATCGCGAACGGGATCGCCTCGACCCGGGTGATGCGGAGGTCGGACGCGAGTCCCGACGCCTCGGGAGCAGGGTGGCTCGTGGGCGCGTCGGCGACCTCGTGGCCGGTGGCCACGTCAGGCTGCGCAGAGACGGTCGTCACGGGATCCTCCTTGTCCGCGGCCTCGGTGCCGCGGGGTTGGAGGAAACGCTAGGGCTCCGGATTGATATGGACAAATACTAGTTGTCGAGAAATTGCGGTGACAGTGCATATTAATCAGCGGTCTGTGACCGGGCCACGAGGCCGCTGATGTGGTCGACCACCCGCTGGGTCGCCGCAGGGGCGCCGGGGCGCCAGGCGACCGACAGCTCGATGCCGAGGTCCTGGGCGAGCTCGCGGAAGACCACCCCCTCCAGGCGGAGTCGGCGGGCGGACTCGGGGAGCACGGCGACGCCTATCCCGGCCGAGACGAAGACGAGCAGGGTCGAGGTCTGGGCCACCTGGGCGGCCTGTCGCGGCTGGAATCCCGCCGCCTGGCAGGCGGCCAGCACCGCGTCGTGCAGGACCGAGCGGCGGGCGGACGGGTAGGTGACGAAGGGCTCATCACGCAGCTGCGCCAGATCGATGACCGCGGACCCGGCCAGCGGGTGGGTCGCCGGGACGGCGGCGATCAGCCGCTCACGGCTCAGCACGCGGACCAGCAGGTCCTCGGCCGGGGCGGGGGTGCGCATCAGGGCTACATCGAGAGTCCCCTCCCGCAGCCGCTCGATCTGGGTGGGCGTGAGCATCTCGCCGTTGAAGACCACATCCACATCGGGGAAGGACTCCCGCAGCTCGCGGGCGAGCTGGGGGAGGAGGGCATAGGTCACCGACCCGACGACGCCGATCACCACCCGCCCGATCTCGCCGGCCGCGACCCGTGTCGCCTCGGACGCGGCCGAGTCCACGTCGGCGAGGATCCCTCTGGCGCGCTCGAGATAGCGGGCGCCGGCGGGGGTCAGGTCGACCCGCCTCGTGGTCCGCTCGAGCAGCACCACGCCGAGCTCGTCCTCGAGCTGGCGGATCGCCTGGCTGAGCGGCGGCTGGGCCATGTGCAGCCGCTGCGCGGCGCGGCCAAAGTGGCGCTCCTCGGCGACTGCGACGAAGTAGCGGAGATGGCGCAGATCCATATGCAGACCGTATCGATCCGCGCTCAGAGCGGGTGGTCCGCCTCCCGCGAGACCACAACCGTGTGGCCGGGCCCCACGCCGTTGACGAAGGGGCTGATCAGCCGCTCGAGCACCTGGGAGAGCAGGACGGCGGCCAGCAGCACGACCAGGATCGTGGTGATGAAGGCGAGCGGGAGCCGGTGCTGGAGGAGGAAGCCACCGACGACCGGCGCCACGATCGCGCCGGCCGAGAAGGCGCCCGAGCTCAGGGCGTTGTAGCGGCCGCGCAGGTGGTCGGGCGCGCTGTCGTTGACCATCGCCGGGATCGTCGGCTGGAGCATCGTCTCGCCCAGACCGAAGAACAGGTGGAAGACGATGACGCCCGCGACCGCGGCGGTCGTCCCGGTGACGAGCCCGGTGAGCCCCAGCAGCACCCAGCTGGCCCCCCACAGGGCCGCCATCGCGAGCAGCACGCGCGTGCGCCGGTGGCCGTCGATCCAGCGGAGCACGGGGAACTGCATGACGACGATCACCAGGGTGTTGACGGCGAATGCAGCGCCGATCACGCCCGTCTCGACGCCACTGAACTGCCGGGCGAAGGCGGGGAACCCGGCCTCCATCTGGCCGTAGCCCGCAAACGAGCCGAGGAAGGTGAGCACCATCAGCCAGAGGACGGCCGGCTGACGCAGGATCGCGGCATACGAGGCCGGGTGGTCGTCCTCGGCCGGGGTGGCGGGACGGCCGTGGACATGGCGCAGCGGCCCCAGCATCATCGTGAGCGGGATGAGCATGGCGACGGCGTCGAAGAGATAGATGGCCGTGAAGGTGCCGGGCCGGGTCACGTCGACGAAGACGCCGGCGATGATGCCCCCGATCCCGATGCCGAGGTTGATCAGCGCGAAGTTGATGCCGAAGTACTGCTGGCGCAGGCGCCCGCTGACGATCGTCGCGACGAGGGCGTTGAACGCGGGGAAGGCGATCCCGGCAGACAGCCCGAGCAGCACCATCGCCACGGTGACGACCGGGATGGTGGCGGCGAAGGCCAGCACCGCGGCCCCGAGCAGCTGGGCGGTGCAGGCGGCGATCACCATGGCGCGGGCGCCGAGCCGGTCGATGAGCTGGCCAACCGTCGGGCTGATCACGACAGCCACCATCGCGATGACGGCCATGAGCGTGCCGGCCGTGCCGAGCGGTATGCCACGCACCTCGTTGAGATAGATGACGGTGAAGGGCAGCGTCAGGCCACGACCGAGGGTCTGGGCCGCCGTCGAGGACAGCAGAAGACGCCCCTCCGAGGGCAGTTCGGACCAGAAGGCCCGCATGGTCATCTGGGAGGACGTCGACACAACGACTGATCCTGCCTCATCGCACCGATACTCGCCTCCGGAAATACCCGCGGGCGGGTTAGCCTTGGTGCATCGCCCGCCAGGGCGGATCCCCACAGCATGATTTAGGCAGGTGCAGAGCAGTGCCCACAGGCAAGGTCAGGTTCTACGACGGTGAGAAGGGCTTCGGCTTCATCACCGACGACGAGGGCGGCGATGTCTTCCTCGGTGCCAAGGCGCTGCCCGAGGGCGTGACGAGTCTCAAGGGCGGCACCCGCCTGGAGTACTCCATCGCCGAGGGGCGCAAGGGCGCCCAGGCCATGAGCGTCCGAGTCATCGACCCGGCGCCGTCGGTCGTGGCCAACCGCCGCGAGCGCGACCGCAAGCCCACCGAGGACATGGTCGTCATCGTCGAGGACCTCATGCAGGTGCTCGACCACGTCTCCACGTCGCTGCGCAAGGGCCACTACCCCGAGAAGCCGCTGGCCAAGAAGGTCTCCGCGCTGCTGCGCGCCGTCGCCAGCGACCTCGAGGCCTGAGCACGATGACCAAGTCCGACACCGTCATCGGCGCGGCAGTCGAGCAGGCCCGCGAGGCCGCGCTCAGCATCGCCGAGCCCGGCACGGTCGGCGACCACCTCGGCATGCAGATGGTCGAGGAGCGCCTCGGCACCCACTACTTCGTGTGCACCGCCCCGGCCTATGTCGGCTGGCGGTGGGCCGTCTCGATGGCCCGCGCCGCCCGCGCCAAGCACGCCACCGTCTGCGAGACCAATCTCGTCCCCGGCGACGACGCGCTGCTCTCGCCCGAGTGGGTCCCCTATGCCGAGCGGCTCAAGCCCGGCGACCTCGGGGCCGGCGATGTCCTGCCCTACAAGGAGGACGACCCCAACCTCGAGCCCGGCTTCGAGGCCACCGGCGACGAGGACGTCGACGCGATGGCCATCTATGAGCTCGGCCTCGGCCGTCCGCGGGTGCTGTCCGCGGAGGGCCGCGAGGTCGCGGCGCAGCGCTGGTTCGACGGCGACAAGGGGCCCTCGTCCCCGGTCGCGGTCAAGGCGCCGGCGCCCTGTCGCACCTGCGGCTACTTCCTGCCCATGGCAGGTGCGCTGCGCACCGTCTTCGGGGTCTGCGCCAACGCCTGGTCGCCCAGCGACGGCAATGTCGTGGCGCTCGACCACGGCTGCGGCGCCCACTCAGAGGTCGACGCCCCCGCGCCCGAGCCCCAGGAGCTCGGCGAGCCGATCCTCGACGACAGCCGTCTCGAGATCGTCTGAGCCGCAAGGCTGTTGGGCGCCTCGGGTCCTACTCGACGTCCTCGAAGTTGCCGCGGCCGCGCCGCACGAAGGTCAGTCCCATCGCGCCCAGCGCCAGCGCCGTGACGCAGGTCCACGGCCACCAGCTGCGCTCGCCCGTGTGCAGTGACGGCACGACGAGCGTGACGACCAGGGCGATCGCCCAGAGCACCATGCCGGCGGCCACGACCTGCACCGTGCTCACGGGCATTGGGTCGGGCGTCGCGACCGGCTGATCACGCAGGCGCACCTTGTCGGACTGCTCGGGCTGCGGGTCGCTCATGCCAACAGGGTATGCCGTGTGGTGCGGACCCGGACGAGGCCGGCGGTCAGCGCTGGGCCGGGCACGTCACCGGAGCCGGCCCACGGCCCGGGACGATGCGACCCCTGGCGCGCACGCGGCATACCCTTTTGGCATGTCCCACACCTCCTCCGCCGCGGCGGCTCCGCCAGCCAGCCCCCGCCCCGGAGGCCTCGACGGGTTCTTCCACATCACCGAGCGTGGCTCGACGGTGCTCCAGGAGATCCGCGGTGGCCTCGTCACCTTCTTCACGATGGCCTACATCGTGGTCCTCAACCCCCTCATCCTCGGCACCTCCAAGGACGGCACCGGCCAGTTCCTCGGCGGCGGTGACGCCCCCAACCTCGCGATGGTGGCGGCCGCGACCGCCCTGGTCGCCGGCCTGATGACGCTGCTCATGGGCGTCGTCGCCAACTATCCCCTCGCGCTCGCGACCGGCCTCGGGCTCAACGCCTTCGTCGCCTTCGGCATCGCCGCGCTGCCCGAGATGACCTGGGCCGACGCGATGGGCCTGGTCGTCCTCGAGGGCATCATCATCCTGCTCCTCGTGCTCACCGGATTCCGGACGGCCGTCTTCCACGCCATCCCCGCCCAGCTCAAGACCGCGATCAGCGTCGGCATCGGCCTGTTCATCACGATCATCGGGCTCGTCGACGCCGGCCTCGTGCGCAAGCCCAGCAGCGGCCCGGTGCCCGTCGAGCTCGGCGTCGGCGGCTTCATCGCCGGTTGGCCGCTGCTCGTCTTCGTCATCGGCTTCTTTGCGATCGTCGCGATGATGGCCCGCAATGTCCCCGGCGCGATCCTCGCCGGCATCTGCGGCACGACCATCCTGGCGATCATCGTCGAGGCGCTCTTTGACGTCGGCGGCCAGACCGACGCCACCGGCAAGCTGGTCAACCCGACCGGCTGGAGCCTCAACGTGCCCCGCCTGCCCGCCGCCGACAGCGTCGTGGGCGTGCCCGACTTCGGGCTGCTCGGCCACTTCAACCTGCTCGGGTCCTTCTCCAAGATCGGCGTGGTCTCGGCCATCCTGCTGATCTTCACGCTGATGATCGCCGACTTCTTCGACACGATGGGCACCATGGTCGCCGTCGGCGCCGAGGGCGACCTGCTCGACGAGGAGGGCACCCCGCCCCACTCCGAGCGGATCCTGGTCGTCGACTCCATCGCCGCCGCCGCCGGTGGCATGGGCGCGGTCTCGTCCAACACCTCCTACATCGAGTCGGCCGCCGGAGTCGGCGAGGGCGCCCGCACCGGCCTCGCATCCGTCGTCACCGGCGTGCTCTTCCTGCTCGCGACCTTCCTCGCGCCGCTCGTCAACGTCGTCCCCCACGAGGCCGCCACCCCGGCGCTCGTCGTCGTCGGCTTCCTGATGATGCAGCAGGTCACCGGCATCGACTGGCACGACATCGAGATCGCTCTCCCGGCCTTCCTGACGATCGTGCTCATGCCCTTCACCTACTCGATCGCGGCCGGCATCGGCGCGGGCTTCGTCGCCTATGTCCTGCTCAAGATCGTGCGCGGCAAGGCCGGCCAGCTCCACCCGCTCATGTGGCTCGTCGCGCTGCTGTTCGTCATCTACTTCGCGATGGACCCGATCAAGAGCCTGCTCGGCGTCTGAGCACCGACACACCGTCCACAACTGGCAGTTGGCGGGGTCTCGTCCTGGACGAGACCCCGCCAACTGCCTTTTCTGTCAGTTGCGTGGTCTCGTGCCATCTCGGTCGGTATGCCGCGCACGGACCCTGCCGCGCCCGTCGCCTCGGCCACGCGACGGGAATTGTTAGCCAAGGTAATGAGTTAGACTAATTACCTTCAGCGAACCGATCCCGGAGCACCGTGACCCTCACCCGCAGCGAGCTGCAACACCTCTCGACCGACCTGCGTCTGGCGTGCATGCGCATCTCCAGGCGCGTGCGATTCGAGTCCTCGGACGAGATCGCGCCCCACCACTTCTCCGTCCTCTGCCGCCTCGAGGAGCAGCCGCGCACCCCGCGCGAGCTGGCCTCGATCGAGCGCGTCTCCGCGCCCAGCATGAGCCGCACGACCGCCGGTCTGTGCGAGCTGGGACTGGCCTCGCGCGCGGGCGACCCTGACGACGGCCGGTCGGTCATCCTCACGATCACCCCGCAGGGCAAGGACCTGCTCGCCCGCACCCGCCGGCAGCGCAACCAGTGGATGACCGAGCGCATCCGCGGCCTGAGCGACCAGGAGCAGCAGACCCTCGCGGCCGCCGCCGTCATCCTCGAGAGGGTGGCCGCCGAATGAGCCCGACCTTCGCCTCGCTGTCCGTGCGCAACTACCGCATCTGGGCCGCCGGAGCCCTCGTCTCCAATGTCGGCACCTGGATGGGCCGTGTCGCCCAGGACTGGCTGGTCCTGACCCAGCTGACTGACCACTCCTCGCGGGCCCTCGGCACCGTCACCGGGCTCCAGTTCGCGCCCTTCGTCCTCATGGCCCCGTGGGCCGGCATGATCGCCGACCGCTTCCCCAAGCGGGCCGTCGTTGCCGTCACCCAGACGGTCCTGGCTCTCACCTCACTCGCCATGGCGCTGCTCGTCGTCGCCGACGTCGCCCAGCTGTGGCACATCTATGTCCTCGCGTTCGTCCAGGGCATCGCCACGGCCGTCGACAACCCGGCCCGCCAGACCTTTGTCTCCGAGATGGTGCCGCGCGACAAGCTGAGCAACGCCGTCGGCCTCAACTCGGCCTCCTTCAATGCCGCCCGCCTCATCGGCCCCGCCGTCGCGGGCCTGTCGATCGCGGCCTGGGGCACCGGGCCGGCCCTGCTGCTCAACACCGCGTCCTTCGTCTTCGTGCTCTTCTCGCTCGCCGCACTGCGGGCCAGTGAGCTGCGGCCTGCCCCGGCGGTCCGCGGCGAGGGGGCGATCCGCGAGGGCTTCCGGTATGTGCGCAGCCGCCCCGACATCAAGCTGATCCTCTTCCTCATCTTCATGCTCGGCACCTTCGGCATGAACTTCCAGATCACCACCGCACTGATGGCGACCCGTGAGTTCCACAAGGGCGCAGGGGAGTTCGGTCTGCTCAGCTCCATCATGGCGATCGGCTCGCTGACCGCAGCCCTGCTGGCGGCCCGGCGCAAGACGCCCAGGATGTCGACCTTCCTGCTGGCCCTCGCGGCATTCACCGTCTCGACCATCGCAGCCTCGCTCGCACCCACCTATGTGACCTTCGCGGCCGCCCTCGTCCCCGTCGGGCTCAGCGCGCTGACCGCGATGACGACCGCCAACGCGATGGTGCAGCTGCGGGTCGACCCGGAGATGCGCGGGCGCGTGATGGCGCTCTACACCGCGATCTTCTTTGGCGGGACCCCCGTCGGCGCGCCCATCGTCGGCTGGGTCGGCGACGTCCTCGGCGCCCGCTGGACCATCGGCATCGGCGCGATCGCCGTCGGCCTGTCGCTGGTCGGTGCGCTCGTGTGGCTGGCCAGACGCCAGAATGTCAGCGTGAGCTATGAGTCCCAGCGGCGGCCGCGGGTGCGGGTGCGCACCGGCCCCATCGTGCCCGAGCCGTGCCCGGAGGCGGCCCGGTGACCCCGCGCTTCCGCCGCCGCATGACGATCGGCGTCCTTGCCCTCGTCGTGCTCGTGGCCGTCATCGCCCAGCTCGTCTGAGTCAGAGCCGCGCGGCCGCACAACGACGACCACGGTCGGCCCGTGGAACTGCCGCGCAGGCGTGCTCCCGCACGGCGCGGCCGCTCCGACCCTCAACCGTGGTCGTCGCTGTGCTGGGGCCTCCGGCCTAGAGCCGCTCGACCACGTGGTCGATGCAGGCCGTGAGCGCGCTGGCGTCGTCGGGGTCGACGGCCGGATAGGTCGCGATCCGCAGCTGGTTGCGGCCGAGTGCGCGATAGGGCTCGGTGTCGACAATCCCGTTGGCGCGCAGCGTCGCCGCCACCGCCGCCGCGTCGACTGACTCGTCGAAGTCGATCGTGCACACGACCGGCGAGCGATGCTCCGGCTGGGTGACAAAGGGCGTGGTGTATGCCGTCTGCTCGGCCCAGGCATAGACCCGCCCCGACGAGTCGGCAGTGCGCTGCGCACACCAGGCGAGCCCGCCGCGGGCGAGCATCCAGTCGAGCTGGGAGGCCATCAGCGCCAGCGTGGCGACCGCCGGGGTGTTGTAGGTCTGGTCCTTGCGCGAGTTGTCGATCGCCGTCGGCAGGTCATAGAAGGGCGGGATCCACCGGTCCGAGGCGGCGATCCGCTCGGCACGCTCGAGCGCCGCGGGGGAGAAGGCCGCCAGCCACAGCCCGCCGTCAGAGGCGAAGGACTTCTGCGGCGCGAAGTAGTAGACGTCCGTCTCGCCCACGTCGACCACTGCGCCACCCGCGGCGGACGTGCCGTCGACCAGCACCAGGGCGTCCGCGTCGGCGCCGGCCACACGGCATACCTCTGCGATGGCGCCGGTCGAGGTCTCGTTGTGGGCCCACGCATAGGTGTCGACACCGTCCTCGGCCTTGGGCTGGGCGACGCTGCCCGGTGCGGCGGTGAGCACGGTCGGCTCGGCGAGGAAGGGTGCGCCGGTGGTCACCTTGGCGAACTTCGAGCCGAACTCCCCGTGTGCGCAGTGCTGCGCCTTCTCCTCGACCAGACCGAATGCCGCGATGTCCCAGAAGGCCGTCGACCCGCCGTTGCCGAGCACGATCTCGTATCCCTCGGGCAGGGCGAAGAGCTCGGAGAGGCCGGCCCGCACCCGGCCGACCAGCGCGCGGACGGGTGCCTGGCGGTGGGAGGTGCCCAGGACCGTGCGGCCGATCGACGCGAGCTCCTCGACCTGCTCGGGGCGGATCTTGCTCGGGCCGGAGCCGAAGCGCCCGTCGGCGGGCAGGAGATCGTTGGGGATCGTGATGTGCGTGCTCACCGGGCCAGTCTGTCACCCTGCTCGGGGCCCGCTCTCGGGCCGCCCAGACATAGGTATGCCGCCCGCGCCGGCCAGCGCGGGCGGCATACCTTTCCCAGGGGTCAGCCGCCGATGCGGCGGACCTGCTCGGTCATCTTCGCCTCGCTCATCGACCCCACCTGGGTGGCTCGCAACACCCCGGACGAGTCGATGTAGTAGTGGGCGGGGATGCCGAGGACCCGATAGGCCGAGGCGACCTTGGTGTCCTGGTCGACGACGGCCGGCATCGTGAGACCGAGCCGCTGCGTGTAGTCCTGCACGTTGGGCGCGCTCTCGTTGATGTAGACGGAGACGATCTCGAGCCCGGCCGGCCTGGACTTGCCATAGACGGCCTCGATGTCGGGTGCCTCCGTGCGGCAGGCGGTGCACCAGGAGGCGCCGAAGGTCACCCAGACCGGGCGGCCCTTGAGCTCGGACAGGCGCACCTGCTTGCCGTCGATCGTGGTGGCGGAGAAGTCGGGCGCGGGCTGGCCGACCTTGGGCGCGGGGCCGGAGCGGTCGCCGGTCAGGGTGACCGTGCTGACCCCGCCGTCGGAGTTGTCCTCGACGGGCCGGTTGACGGCCCAGGCCGCGCCGAGGACGACGGCGAGGGTCAGCGCGAGCACCGCGAGGGTGCCGAACCGGCTGGCGCGCAGGCGCGCCCGCCAGTCACCATCGGGGACGGTGGCCGGCGAGGGCGTCTGGTGTGCGGTGGCGGTCATCGTCGGCTCACGCGTAGGAGTGCAGGCCGCCGAAGAACAGGTTGCCGAAGAAGGTGAACAGCACGGCGGCGAAGCCGAGGATCAGCAGCCAGGCCGCGCGCCGGCCACGCCAGTCACGCACCACGCGGGCGTGGAGGTAGGCGCCGTAGACCAGCCACGTCACCAGCGATGCGGTCTCCTTGGGGTCCCAGCTCCAGTAGCTGCGCCAGGGCCGACTGCATGTCGACGCGGATGTCACCGGAGTGGACCGGCAGCGGGAAGGGCTCGGCGGGCGGCAGGCCCGGCTCGAACTCGTTGTCGACCAGCAGGCCCCAGACCTGGCCAAAGGTCACCTTGCCCACGAGATCCTTGATGTCCACGCCGCGGTAGCGCAGCGACCCGCCGTCCTTGTCGGGCTCGGCGATGGCGGACTCGAAGGCCACGACGCCCTCGAGGCCCGGCTTGAAGTCACTCTCGGGGTCGGCCATGGTGCGGCTCCTTGTAGTTGTGTGCTCGGCTGGTGTGGCGAACAGCGCCCATTCTGCCGCCAGCGGCCGAGAGGCTTCGGGCGGGTCGGGTGAATGCCTGACAGGTCACTGAATCATGACTGCATCACCTATGATGCAGGCATGCGCACCACAGTCGACCTGCCGCCCGCAGTGCACCGCAGGGCCCGCGAGCTGGCCGAGGCACGCGGCCAGTCGCTCTCGCGCGTCCTCGCCGACCTCGCGACCCTCGGACTGGCCCAGCTCGACGAGCCGGTCGTCCTCGAGGCCGATCCCGTCACGGGACTGCCGGTCCTCTCGCTGGGCCAGCGGGTCACCGCCTCCGATGTGGCTGAGGCGCTCGAGGACGAATGAGCTGCCTCCTCGACGCCAATGTCCTCATGGCGCTGACGGTGGCCGAGCACGAGCACCATGACCGTGCCGGCCGCTGGCTGGCGGACGTGGATGCCTTCGCCGTCTCGCCCATCGTGCAAGGGGCGCTCGTCCGCTTCCTGCTTCGCATGGGGGTCGACGCCGCCACGGCCCAGACTCTGCTCGCCGCGGTGATGGCCCATCCCCGCTGTGACTTCTGGCCCGACGACGTGTGTCTCACCGAGGCCGATCTGTCGGGCGTCCGCGGGCACCGCCAGCTCACCGACGTCTATCTCGCGGCTCTCGCGGCATCGCATGACGCTCGCCTGGCCACCTTTGACCAGGCCCTGGCTGCGCTGCGACCCGACAGCACGCTCCTGGTCCCCTGACCGCCGCCCGTCGCCTGTCGGCGGGGTCCGGCAGACTTCGGGGTATGCCGCGCGCTCGCCTGTTCCCCGAGGTCAGCCTCGACGGGGAGACTCTCACCGGTGACCTGTCGGGCGAGGACGCGACGAGCGGGCTGCTGCTCGACTGTCGCGTCGAGTCGGCGGACCTGACCAGCCTGCGCGCCCCGCACCTGCGGGTGACCGACACCCAGCTCTCCGGGGTGCACGGCACCGGGCTCGACCTGTCCGAGGGGCAGTGGACCGACGCAACGCTGCGCGACTCCCGGCTCGGCGCGGTGCAGCTCTATGGGGCCTCGTGGCGGCGGGTGTGGGTCATCGGCGGCAAGCTCGAGTTCCTCAACTTCCGCGGGGCCCGGCTGCGGGAGGTGGAGTTCGTCGAATGCCAGCTCATCGAGCCCGACTTCGCCGAGGCCGAGCTGCGCCAGGTCACCTTCCCCGGCAGCCGCCTGGTCGGCGCCGACTTCGGCCGCGCGCGCATGCGCGACGTCGACCTGTCGGAGGCTGCGCTCGAGGCGCCCCGCGGTCTCGACTCGCTGCGCGGCGCGACGATCTCCTCGCTCCAGCTCCTCGACCTCGCCCCCCTCATGGCCGCCCAGCTCGGCATCCGGGTCTGCGACTGAGGGGGCGGTACGCCGCGGGGCCGGCCCCGCGGCATACCTCGGCATAGGATCGCCGGCTGTGGCTCTCCTCATCGACCTGACCCCGCTGAGGGAGAGCCGACCCTTCCGCGGGCTGTATCTCGGGATGGTCCTGAGCGGCATCGGGTCGCAGCTGGCCGTCGTGGCGATCGGGCTCCAGGTCTATGACCTGACCGGGTCCACCGGCGCCGTCGGGCTCGTCGGCCTCTTTGCGCTCGTGCCGCTCGTCGTCATGGGGCTGTATGGCGGCTCGCTCGTCGACCATCACGACCGACGCCGTGTCGCCATCGTCGCGCAGTGCGTCACCTGGGTGGTCAGCATCCTCTGCGCGCTCCAGGCGTGGCTCGGCAACACCAATGTCCTTGTCCTCTATCTCCTGGTCGCCGCCTGGAACGGCGCCTTCGGCGTCGTCTCACCCGCGCGGGCCGCGATCTATCCGCGGATCCTGCGCCCCGAGCTGCTGCCGGCGGCCAACGCGCTCAACGTCTTCTCGACCAACACGGCGATGACCGTCGGCCCGCTGCTCGCGGGTGTGCTCGTCGACTGGGGCGGCTTCAAGTCGGCCTACACGGTCGACGCGGTCATCTCGACCGCCGCCATCGCAGGTCTGGCGGCCCTGCCGGCGGTGCCGCCCGAGGCGCATGACGACGAGTCGGCTCCTCGGCGGGCCGGACTGAGGTCCGTCCTGGACGGGCTGGCCTTCCTGTCCACGCGGGCCAATGTCCGGATGACCTTCATCGTCGACATCTGCGCGATGGTGCTCGCCCAGCCGCGCGTGCTGTGGCCCGCGGCCGGCGCCGTCATCCTTGGCGGCGGGGCCAAGACGGTCGGCGCGCTCGCGGCCGCGGTCGCCCTCGGTGGGATCGTCGCCATGCTCTTCTCCGGCCAGCTCGGCCAGGTGCGCCGCCAGGGCGTGGCGATCTTGGTCTCCATCGTCGGATGGGGCTGTGCCATAGCGGGATTCGGGGCGGCACTGCTCGCCTCCGGAGGGGCCCTGCCGCGGCACACGGCCCTGTGGCTGGCGCTCGCGGCGATGTTCGTCGCCGGGGTCGCCGACTCGGTGAGCGCGGTCTTCCGCACCACCATCCTCCAGTCTGCGGCCCCCGACCGGATGCGCGGCCGGCTCCAGGGCATCTTCATCGTGGTCGTCGCCGGCGGCCCGCGGCTGGGGGAGCTGCTCGGCGGTGCCCTGTCGGAGGTCATCGGCGAGGGCCGCACGGCGCTCCTGGGAGGCGTGGCCTGCGTGCTCTCGATGGGCATTGCCGCCCTGCTTCAGCGCGGGTTCGTGCGCTACGACGCCCGCAACCCGATCCCCTGACCCGATCCCCTGACCTGCCCCCGACATGTTGACTTGTAGCAACTCACGCCTAAGAGGGCGGTTTTAGGCGTGAGTTGTGACAAGTCAACGAGGGGTGAGTGGGCCGATAACCGGGTGACGGGCGCGGTCGCAGGCCGTCAGACTGGCGCGATGACCGACGCCGCAGTTCTCGTCCCCGACCACGAGGACGCCCGCCCCGACATCCCCTTCATCAGCGACGAGCGCACCGGGCTGGACGCCTGGCTCGAGATGTACCGCCAGACCGTGCTGCTCAAGATCGCCGGCCTGACCGCCGAGCAGCTGTGCGAGCGGTCCGTGCCGCCCTCGACGATGAGCCTGATCGGCACCGTGCGCCACCTGACCGAGGTCGAGGCCTACTGGCTGCGGGTCGTGCTCGACGACGAGCAGGACGTCCCCGACTACTACTGCACGCAGGCAAGTCCGGACGGCGACTTCGACGACATCGACCCGGCGACCGCTGCCAGCGATGTGCAGGCCTATCGCGACGAGATCGCCCGCTGCCGCGAGCGCGCCGCCGCCTGGAGCGACCTCGAGATCCCCGTACGCGGGCAGCGGCACGGCCAGGACGTGGCGCTGCGCTGGATCCTGGTCCACCTCATCGAGGAGTACGCCCGCCACCTCGGCCACATGGACCTCCTGCGCGAGGCCATCGACGGGCGCACGGGCTACTGACCCCAGACGCAGGTATGTCGCGTGCCGCGTTTGTGCCCAACTGGGCTAAAGCGCGGGGAGGGCGGCGTGTGCCGGGCGCCGCGTGCCGCGTTTGTGCCCAACTGGGCTAGAGCGCGGGGAGGATGGCGTATGCCGCGCGCTCCGGTGAGCGCGCGGCATACCCCTTGGTCTGTGGCGTGGGTCAGTCGCCGACGGCCTCGCGGCCGCGGCGCACGATCTTGGAGTCGGCGGGGAAGACGACGTCGGTGTCCTTGCCCGGGTAGTCGAACTGGCCGAGGAAGTAGCGCATCGCGTTGATGCGGGCGCGCTTCTTGTCGTTGGACTTGATCGTCGTCCACGGCGCGTGGTCGGTGTCGGTGCGCAGGAACATCTCCTCCTTGGCGGAGGTGTAGTCGTCCCACTTGTCGAGGGACTCGAGGTCCATCGGCGAGAGCTTCCACTGGCGGACCGGGTCGATCTGGCGGATCGCGAAGCGGGTGCGCTGCTCGGACTGGGTGACCGAGAACCAGAACTTGGTCAGCGTGATGCCGGAGTCGGTGAGCATCTCCTCGAACAGGGGTGCCTGGTGCATGAACTGCTCGTACTCGCGGTCGGTGCAGAAGCCCATCACCCGCTCGACGCCGCCCCGGTTGTACCAGGAGCGGTCGAACATCACGATCTCCTCGTTGGTGGGGAGATGGTTGACATAGCGCTGGAAGTACCACTGGCCGCGCTCGCGCTCGGTCGGCTTGGTGAGCGCCACCACGCGCGCATACCGGGGGTTGAGGTGCTCGGTGAAGCGCTTGATCGTGCCACCCTTGCCCGCCGCGTCGCGCCCCTCGAAGACGATGACGTGGCGGGAGCCGGTGTCCTGGGTCCAGTACTGGAACTTCAGCAGCTCGATCTGGAGGAGGTACTTCTCCACCTCGTACTGCTCGCGCGTCATCCGGTCGTCGTAGGGGTAGTCCTCGCGCCAGGTCTCGACGGCGTTGCCGCCCGGGTCGATCAGGTCGGGGTCGGAGCCGTGCCCGTCACTTCGCACCGTGTAGCCCTCGCGGTGCATGCGGTCGAGGTACTCGCGGATGTTCTGACGCAACGCTGCTCCTAGGTGCAGGCCATCGACGGGAGTCGATCAGGCAGGGGTGATTGGTGGGCCGGGCTGTGGTGGGTCCACCAACAACTCTGCCAGATGCAGGCCCTTGCGGTCGGAGGTCTGGGTGAGTTGTGTGCGACATGAGAAGCCGTCGGCGAGCACGACGCCGCCCTCGGGCAGCTCGCGCACCGCCGGGAGCAGCTGCTGCTCGGCGATGGCGAGGCTCAGGTCGTGGTGGCCGGCTTCGACGCCCCAGTTGCCGGCGAGGCCGCAGCACCCGCCGACCCGCTGCACGTCGGCGCCGGCCCTGGCCAGCAGCGCGGCGTCGGTGTCCCAGCCGAGGACGGCGTGGTGGTGGCAGTGCGGCTGGGCGACGACCTTGAGCCCGTCGAGCCGCGGCGGCTCCCAGCCCTCGGTCGCCATGAGCACCTCGGCGAGGGTGCGAACCGAGGCGGCCACCTTGCGGGCGGCGTCGCTGCCGAGCAGCTCGACGGCGTCCTTGCGCAGCACAGCGGTGCAGGAGGGCTCGATGCCCACGATCGGCAGGCCACGCGAGGCGTATGCCGCGAGCATCGCCACCGTGCCCTCCAGCATCGGGCGCGCCGCGTCGAGCTGCCCGGTGGTGATCCACGTCAGGCCGCAGCAGGCGTCCTCGGAGGCGACCTCCACGGCATACCCCGCCTGCTCGAGGACCTTGACCGCGGCCACGGCGACCTGCGGCGCGAAGTGGTCGGTGAACGAGTCCACCCACAGCACAGCGGTTTTGGTGTCGGTATAGGTGAGGGGGCGCGAGGCCTGGGTGCGTCCGGCCCACATCTGGTGGAAGGTGCGGGTGGCGAAGGCCGGGATCTTGCGGTGCGGGTCGACGCCGGCGAACATCGCGGCGATCTTGCCGGTGGCGCGGTTGCCGGTGATCGCGTTGGCGATGCGGGGGACACGGGCCGCGAGGTCGGACCACTGGGGGAGGCGGCCGAGCGTGTAGTGGGTAAGCGGGCGGCGCCGGCCCTTGTAGGCCTGGTAGAGGACCTCGGACTTGTAGGTCGCCATGTCGATGCCGGTCGGGCAGTCGCGCGAGCAGCCCTTGCAGGACAGGCAGAGGTCGAGGGCGTCGTGGACCTCCTCGGAGCGCCAGTCGATCCCGGAGTCGCCCTGGAGCATCTCCTGGAGGACGCGGGCGCGGCCGCGGGTGGAGTCCTTCTCCTCCTTGGTGCCCTGATAGCTGGGGCACATCACGGTGGTGCTGGTCGAGCCCGCGCGGCACTTGGCGACACCGGTGCACTTGTGCACCTCGCCGCTGAATCCGCCTGCAGTGTGGGCGAACTGGAATGCCGTGCGCTCGACGACCGGGGCGATGGTCGAGACGCGCAGGTGGTCCTCGGGGAGGTCGGGGTCGACGAGGTTGCCGGGGTTGAGCACACCCTCGGGGTCGAGGAGGCGCTTGACCTTGGCCTGGAGCTCGAGGGCGGCGGGGGAGTACATGCGGTCGAGCAGGCCGGAGCGCGCCCGGCCGTCACCGTGCTCGCCCGAGAGCGAGCCGCCATAGCGCGCAACGAGATCCGCGGCATCGTCGAGGAAGGACCGGAAGGCCCCACGGCCCCGGTCGTCGCCCTGCCCGAAGGGGAAGTCGATGCGGATGTGGACGCAGCCGTCGCCGAAGTGGCCATAGGGCAGGCCCGTCACGTGGTGCTGCTCCAGCAGTGCGTCGAAGTCGCGCAGGTAGCGGCCCAGGTCCTTGGTGGGGACCGCCGCGTCCTCCCAGCCGGAGTAGCAGGGGCGGCCGTCGTCGGTGCGCGACGAGAGTCCCGCGCCGTCCTCGCGGATGCGCCAGATCGCCGCTGCCTCAGCGGTGTTGGTGACGATGCGGGAGTCGAGCGGTGCGGTGTCTGCGACGAGCCGGTGGGCGCGGTCGACGAGCTCGGCCTCGCTGTCGCCGGCCAGCTCGACGAGCATCCAGCCCGCGCCGACGGGCAGCTCCGGCACGCCGTCGGGGGTGAGCGCGCGCAGCCGGTCGACGATGCGGTTGTCCATGCCCTCGGCGGCGACCGGGTGGTGGGCGAGGGTGAGGTGGGCGGCGTCGGCGGCCGCGGCCATGTCGGCGAAGCCGAGCACGAGAAGCAGTCGCGCCGGCGCGTCCTCGACGAGGCGGACGGTGGCCTCCTGGACGAGGGCGAGCGTGCCCTCGGAGCCCGTCAGCATCCGGGCGACGTCGAACTCGCGCTCGGGCAGGAGGTGCTCGAGCGAGTAGCCGCTGACCTGGCGGGGGAAGCGACCGAAGTCGGTGCGCACCAGACCGAGGTGGTCGGCCACGAGCGACTCGAGCGAGCCCAGCGTGGCCGAGCCGGCGGTGCTCTGACCCGCGCCACCGAGGACGAGCGGCTCGCCGGTGCCGGTGAGGACGTCGAGACCGAGCACGTTGTCGGCGGTCTTGCCATAGCCGAGCGCCCTTGAGCCACAGGCGTTGTTGCCGATCATGCCGCCGATGGTGCAGCGGGTGTGGGTGCTCGGGTCGGGCCCGAAGCGCAGCCGGTGCTTCGCGGCCTCGCGCTGGAGCGCGGCGTGGACGGTGCCCGGCTCTACCCGGGCGGTGCGCGCCTCGGCGTCGATCTCGAGGACCCGGCCCAGGTGGCGGCTGTAGTCGATGACGACACCGGGACCCACGGCGTTGCCTGCGATGGAGGTCCCCGCCCCGCGAGCGGTGATCGGGACCTGGACCTCACGGCATACGGCCAGGACGGCCTCGACCTCGTCGCGGTGCCGCGGACGCACGACCGCGCGCGGGAGGATGCGATAGAGCGAGGCGTCGGTCGAATAGAGGCTGCGGGTCAGCCGCGTGTCGTCGACCTCGGCCACCCCCGCGCGGCGCAGCGCCTCGACCAGCTCGCCGGACTGCTCGGTCAGGGGGCGGAGGTCGGCGGTGCTGGTCATGCTCGCCAGCATAGGAGGGCGGGCACGGGCGTATGCCGCGTGCCCGCCTCCCGGGATGCGGGTCACCAGAGCGCGATGGAGTCCTTGAAGATCGCGGCGACGTCGTCCTCGGTGACGTCCTTGGGCGCGGCGGCGAGGATGCGCTGCTGCTTCATCGTGCCCTCGACGAGGCCGGGGATGTCGGACTCGTCATAGCCGACGGCGCCGATGCCCGCGGGGATCTCGATGTCGCGCATGAGCGAGACGAGCACCTGGGGCAGGAAGTCGCGGTCGTCATTGGGCCGCTCGGCGCCGGGGTCGAGCATCTGCGCGGCCTCGACATGGCGCTGCGGGTTGGCGTCGAAGGTGAAGCGGAAGGCCTCGGGTGCGGTGAGCGAGACGGCCATCCCGTGGGGGACCATCGGCTCGTCCTGGGGGTAGTCCTTGGGCCGGAAGTCCTTGACCCGACCCGCGATCGGATAGGCGTTGGCGTGCGGGATGTGCACGCCGGCGTTGCCGAAGCCCATGCCGGCGAAGGTCGCGGCCATCGCCATAGCGCCGCGGGCGTCGGCGTTGTCGCCGTTCTTGACGGCCTCGCGGAAGGAGTCGGACAGCAGCGTGAGGGCCTTGGCCGACCACATGTCCGAGATCGGGTTGGCGCCGCAGTAGGGGACGCGCTGCTCGGGCGTCTTGCGCTCATAGGTCGTGTAGGGGCGGGCCGTGTAGGACTCGAGCGCGTGGCACAGGATGTCCATGCCCGAGGCGGCCGTGACACCGGACGGCTGGGTGAAGGTGACGAGGGGGTCGATGACCGCGATCGTCGGACGCAGCCGGGCGTGCGAGATGCCGGTCTTGACGTGCTGGTCGAGGACGTCGAGGACGCAGATCGTCGTCGACTCCGAGCCAGTGCCGGTGGTCGTGGGCACCGCGACAAGGGGCCTGAGCGGCTGGCTGGGGGCCTGGCCGCCACCGACCGGCGCGTTGATGTAGTCCATCAGCTCGCCGGGGTTGGTCAGCAGCAGGTTGATCGCCTTGGCGGTGTCGATGCTCGAGCCACCGCCGACGGCGACGAACGCATCCCACGGCCCCGAGGCGCGCGCGTTGTCGATGGCCTCCTGGAGGGAGGCGTCGGTGGGCTCGACATGGGCGCCGTCATAGACGAACGCCTCGATCCCGAACTGGGCCATCTGGTCGGCGACCCGCTGCGGGGTGCCGGTTGCGGCGACGCCCTCGTCGGTGACGATGAGCACACGCTTGGCTCCGGTGAGGCTGAGGTCGTAGCCGATCTCGTCGGCGGCGCCGGAGCCGAACTTCAGCTGTGGCGCGCCGTAGGTGAAGACGCTCTCTGGGTTGGCCGGCTGGTAGGTCATGCTCGCCACGATAGGGCGGCGCGGCCGTGCTGGGGAGGCGCAGTGCCCCGTTTGCTTTGGTGCGCTGCGCACAGAGGCGCGTATGCCGCACACTGTGGCCATGGAGGCCGCTCACCACCCAGCGGGGCATGACGGGGTCTACAACTACCCGTCGCAGCCCCGGTTGGACCCGCGAGGTGAGTCCGTAAGCACGCCTCCGCCCGCGACCCCCGAGGACGTGCGCCGCTTGCTGGCTGAGGCGGATCGCCTGGATCAACTCGCCGCCGCCGCGGGCATGCCGTGGGATCGAGTTCCCCGTCGTCGCGCCGGGTGGGTGGTGTGGGCCACCGTCCTCGTGGGCTTCCTCGCGCCTGTCCTCCCGTCGGTGGCGATTGATGATGTGCTGGCCACCTGGTACTTCCCGGCCATGGTGATGGTCTTCCCCATGCTCGTGGCCGCGGACACCGGACCACGGGTCGCGGTGCCCGGCCGTTCGCGCCCCCTCGACGCGGTCGCACTGGCTGTCACGGCCCTTGTTGCCATTGCCTTTGCCGCGCTGGCTCTCGTGGGCCCTGGTGCGGACATGGCGCCCCAGGACGGCGATTCTGCTCGTTGGCGTCGCCTTCGTCGGGTGGTCGCTGTTGCTCTTCGGATTCCGTCGGCTGCGTGACTCCCACTGGGCGCCGATGCTCAGTATCTGGGGTCCCGGCGTGTGGTGGGGCTGGGCGGGGGCAGTCGAGGTGGCCATGGCCGTGAGCTACGCGGGCTGGTTCACCGATCTGCCTGCCGCCCTGCCGTCGATCGCTGCGGTCTCCGCGGCGCTGGCGATCCTCGTCCCGGCGGTGCTCCAGGGTCGGGTGCCGAACCGCGGCGCCTGAGTTCCTCTCAGTGCCGTGCGGGCGACTCCGTTGTGGCGCAGACTGCTCCCATGGAGGCCGTTCACCACCCACCGGGGTATGACGAGGTGCTCGCCTGGCCGGCGTGCTTCCTCGTCATGGCCGCACTCGGGGAGGACCGCGGGATCGTCGTCGACGAGCTGCGCCGCATGGTGGGCGTCAACGCGATCGCGATGCGCAGCACCGTCGAGGCGCTTCGAGAGGCCGGCTATCTGGAGCCGGGCCCCAAGGGTGGTCGCGACAGGCCCGAGGAGCGGGTGAGCGCCAGCGCTGCCGGCCGCGCGGCATTCCTCGCCCACCGGCAGGCGCTGCGTCGTCTGGAGGCCTCCGCATGAGTGAGCCACGGCCCTACACCTACCCTCCCCAGCGCAGGCTGGACCCGCCGGGGCACGCGCTCGCGAGCCCCGAGTCGGCGACCCCCGATGAGGCGCACCGGCTGCTCGCCGAGGCCGACCGGTTCGACCAGGAGGCGGCGGCTGCCGCGTTGCCATGGGCTCGGGGACCACGGCTGGGCGCGGCCGTGGCGGTCGTGGCGGGTGTGATCCTCATGGTGCTGGCGCCGCTGCTTCCCCAGATCAGCATCGACGACAGCAGCGGGGGCTTCCTGCCGGTGCTCCTGCTGATGTTCCCGCTGAGGTGGTGCGTCGACAGCGGGCCGCGCATCGCGGTGCCGGGCCGGGCTCGCCCGCTCACCCTCCTCGCGCTCGCGGTGACGGTTGTCTTCGCGCTGTCCGTGGCCTCCCAGGCCCTGTGGGAGCTGCACCTGTCGGCCCGCGATGGCTGGCCGCTCTTGGCTGCACTGCCGGCCATCGCCCTGTCGCTTGTCGCCGGGGTGGGTGGCACGAGCCGTCGGCTCCGAGAGTTGCCTGTGCTGCCGATGCTGAGCCACTGGGGACCGGGTGTCTGGTGGGGCTGGGCTGCGGCCCTCATCATCGTCGGCGCCATCCGCTTCGGTGTCGTGACCAGCGCGCTCCCCGATGGCGCCCGGCCGGTCGCAGCGGTCGCGGCCGCGCTGGCGATCCTCGTCCCGGCCGTCCTCCAGGGCCGCGGTCGCTCGGGTGAGTGACCTCGAGCGCTACCGCGACGCGACGGTCGACGACGTTGTGGGGCCCGGTCTACGGCTGCTCTTCGTCGGCATCAACCCCTCGCTCTGGACGGCCAAGGTCAACGCGCATTTCGCGCGGCCCGGCAACCGCTTCTGGCCGGCGCTGCATGCGGCCGGCATCACCGACCGGCTCGTCGACGCCTCGCGGGGGATGGCCGCAGACGACCTGGAAGCCTTGCAGCGCAAGGGAGTTGGCATCACCAACGTCGTGGCGCGTGCCACCGCGCGTGCCGACGAGCTGACCGGCGACGAGCTGCGTGCCGGCGCGGAGGTCCTTGCCGACAAGGTCGCCCGCTGGGAGCCGAGGGTGGTCGCGGTCGCGGGCATCACGGCATACCGGATCGCCTTTGGGCTGCCGCGAGCGAGACCGGGGGAGCAGCCCGAGACGCTCGCCGGTGCCCGGCTGTGGGTCGTGCCCAACCCCAGCGGACTAAACGCGCACGAGAGCGTCGCCAGCCTCGCCGAGGCGTATGCCGCCGCCGCGCGCGCCGCCGGTGTCCTCGCCTGAGCCCTTCCCACCCCGCGGCACCTCTGCCACGCTGGCCACATGGCACACACAGCGGGCACGTTCGAGGTGACGGTGGAACCCTCCGGCAGCGAGCTCGACGGCGCTGTGAGCCGCATGGGCATCACCAAGCAGTGGTTCGGCGGCATCGAGGGCCGGGGCGCTGGGGTGATGCTCAGCGCTGGCGACCCCGGGGCGGGCGCGGCGGGCTATGTCGCGATCGAGACGGTGCAGGGGCGGCTCGACGGGCAGGAGGGCAGCTTCGCCTTCGCGCAGATGGGCCGCATGTCCGGTCGCGACCAGGTCCTGGAGTATGTCGTCGTCCCCGGCTCGGGCACCGACGAGCTGTCCGGCCTGACGGGCGAGTTCTTCCTGCACGTCGACGACGACGGCACCCACCACTACCGCCTCGAGTACGACCTGCCTGCCGGCGAGTGACGGGCGCTGCGGGACCGGTCGCTTAGAACCAGCCCTCGCTGAAACGTACAAATCAGCGACCTCGGCTAGGCTTTATGCATGACCGAGATGACCGTCACGGACGCCAGAGCACGCCTGGCCGATGTCGTCGACGCTGCGCGGGTGGGCCACGACCCGGTCTACCTGACCCGTCGGGGACGCCGTGTCGCGGCGGTCATCGATGCTGACGATCTGGCGCGCCTCATCGAGGCCGCGGAGGATCTCGCCGACATCCAGGCCGCCCGTGCCGCGCGTGCGGAGCTGGCCGACTCCCCGCCCGTCCCCTGGGCAGAGGTCAAGGCAGACCTGGGCCTGGCGTGACCTACGCCGTCACCCTTGCCCCGGCGGCCGCCAGAGCACTGCGCAAGCTCGACCGTCCGGCCCAGGCGCGGATCCAGGCCGTGATCGACCTCCTGGCAAGCGACCCGCGACCGCCTGGCGCGCGCAAACTGGCTGGGGGAGAAGGCGAGTGGCGTGTGCGTTCCGGCGACTACCGGGTGATCTACGAGATCAACGACGGCGTGCTGTGCGTCCTCGTGCTGGCCGTCGGCCATCGCCGCGAGATCTATCAACGCCGTTGAGTGACGGGCCGACTCACTGTCGGCTGCGCGCGAGACGCGGCAGCGGCTCAGCTGTTGCGCAGGACCTTGTGCTGGGCGGCCTGGGCGCGCGGGCGGATGGTCATCGAGTCGATGTTGACGTGCGGGGGACGGGTGGCCATCCACGTGATCGCGTCGGCGACGTCCTCGGCCACGAGTGGCGCGTCGACGCCGGCATAGACGGCATCGGCCTTGGCCTGGTCTCCCTCGAAGCGCGTGATCGTGAAGCCCTCGCTTTTGACCATCCCCGGCATGATCTCGGTGACCCGGACCGGCCGGTCATAGATCTCCAGCCGCAGCGCGCCGGTGAGCGCGTGCTCGCCGAACTTCGCCGCGCAGTAGCCACCGCCGCCCTCGTAGGCGACCTGGCCCGCGGTCGAGCCGACGACGACGATGATCCCCTCGCCGCTGGCCTCGAGCGCGGGCAGCAGCGCCTGGGTCACCTGGAGGGTGCCGATGACGTTGACGTCATACATCCGGCGCCAGTCCTCGACCGACCCCGACTCGACCGGGTCCGCGCCATAGGCGCCGCCGGCGTTGTTGACCAGCACGTGCAGCGTCTCGCCGACCGCCTCGCGTAGCCGCTCTACCTGGGCCGGGTCGGTCACGTCGCACTCGACCGCCCGCCCGCCGATCTCCGCGGCCAGCTCCTCGATCCGGTCGGTCCGCCGCGCCGCGCAGACCACCTCGAAACCCTCCGCCGCCAGCTGCCGCGCCGTCGCCTTGCCGATGCCAGAGGAGGCTCCCGTGACGACGGCGAGCTTGCCGGTTCCCTTGCCGCTCATGAGTTTTCCCTTCGAGGTATGCCGTGTGCCCGGGTCCGTCTCACATCTGTGCGGCTGCGTCGGGGTCCTCGAACCCGACCGGGCGGATGTGCTCCGGGTCGATGGCGATCCACGTCTGGTCGGCGTGGGCGAGTAGGCGGCCGTCCGCGGCATACAGCGCCGTGCCGGCATAGCGCTTGCGGCCGTCGGTGCCGCGCACCCAGCCGAGCACGATGTGCTCCTCGCCGCTCTCGGGCATGGCCGCGAGCTCCATCGACATCTCGCCGAGGACGATCGCGTCCTCGCCGAAGCCCAGCGCCCAGGCGCCGGGGCAGTCGAGCGCCGCCCAGACGTCCTCGACGGTCGCGTCGGTCGGCGTCCACACCGACGCGACGAGGCCGTTGTCGGCGCCCTCGACGACGCCGGGGAAGATGCGCAGCCCGTCACCGGGCTCGCGCGCCGGCCCGCACACGTAACACGTGGGGAAGGGGTGTGGGCCGGCGTGGTCGAAGGTCTCCTCAGCGCGGCCGGCGGCCTCGAGGGAGATGGGGGAGGGCACGTCATGGCTGGGCAGGTCGGCGATCGGGCGTCCCTCGCCGACGAGGACCTCACCGTGGAAGACCCGCACGATGCCGTCGTCGACGGACACGCTCATCTCGGTGTCGAGCGGGGGAGGGCTGCTGAGCCGGACCCGGACGAGGGGCTCGGTCGAGCTGGTGGGGACGAGGACGGCGATGTGACCGCTCACCCACCCACCGTTGCCGGAGTGGGGCGGGCCGAGGTATCGGGAGGGAACGACGAAGCTCACTGTCCGAACCTATCGGCCCGAGCCCGGATACTAGGGGGCATGAGTGACACGGCAGACAGTGGCGAGGGCCTCACCGAGGACGAGATGCGCGAGATCGCGACCGTGTGCTTCGAGCTGGCGCGGACCGGCGACGCAGAGCGTCTGCCGCTCTATGTCGACCACGGCCTGCCGGTGAACCTCACCGACGGTGACGGCAACACGATCCTGATGCTCGCGGCATACCACGGGCACCTCGACCTGGTGCGCGCGCTCGTGGAGCGTGGCGCGGACGTCGACCGGGTCAACGACCGGGGGCAGTCGCCGCTGGCGGGAGCGTTCTTCAAGGGGGAGGACGAGGTCGCCCAGGTCCTGATCGAGGCCGGTGCCGACCTCGACAGCGGCACCCCGAGCCCGCGCGACGCCGCCGTCATCTTCGGGCGCACCGACCTGCTGCCGTGACCGACCCCGTCCCACCCGCCGCGGAGGAGCCCGGGGAGGAGTCGGCGATCCGGCTGCTGCGGCGCATCTGGGTGCCGGCCTTCGGGCCGACGATGCTCGCCGCCGCCGGCCAGGCCGCAGCCCTGCCCGTCCTGCCGCTCATGGCGCGCGAGCTCGGCGCCAGCGCCCAGGCCGCCTCGCTCGTCGTGGCCGCAATGGGTGTCGGGCAGGTGGTGGCCGCGCTGCCGGCAGGTGCCGTCGTCGCCCGGGTCGGCGAGCGGCGCGCCCTCATCGGCTCCGCGCTCCTGGAGGCTGCGGCGATGCTGGTGGCCCTGTTCGCCGGCAGCGTCGCGGTGCTCGCCGGCGCGGCGGTGCTCTTTGGCGTGAGCTTCGCGGTCTTCACCATCGCCCGGCAGGCCTTCCTCATGGACCTCGTGCCGGTCTCGATGCGCGCCCGGGCGATGTCGACGCTCGGGGGGATGCTGCGCATCGGATTCGTGGCCGGGCCCTTCATCGCGGCCGTCGCCACCAAGCTGTGGGGAGCCGCGGCGGCCTTCGGCGTGGGCGCGGCCGGTGCCCTGGGCGCTGCGCTCCTGGTCCTGCTCACCCCCGACATCACCGCTGGCCACAGCGAGAGCGTCCCCGGCGCGGCCAAGGTGTCGCTGCGCTCGGTGATCTCGGCCAACCGGCTGGTGCTCTCGACCGTCGGGCTCGGCGTGCTCGCGCTCGCGGCCGCACGTGCCGTCCGCCTCACGCTCCTGCCGCTGTGGGCCGACTCGCTCGGCGTCGACGCCTCCACCCTGTCGCTCATCGTGGGCGTCTCGATGGTCCTCGAGGTCCTGCTGTTCTATCCGTCCGGCTCGGTCATGGACCGCTTCGGACGGGTCTGGATCGCCGTCCCGTGCCTGCTGCTCCTTGGCGTCGGCTTCGCCCTGCTCCCGCTCACCCACTCGGTCGTGGGGCTCACCGCCGTGGCGGTCCTCATGGGGATCGGCAACGGGCTCGGCTCCGGCATCGTGATGACCCTCGGCTCGGATGCCGCGCCGGCGGTGGGCCGGGCGCAGTTCCTCGGCGCCTTCCGCCTCGGCGCCGACCTCGGCACCTCCCTCGGTCCCCTGCTCGTCAGCGCGGTCACCGCCGCCGCGTCGCTGGCCGCGGCCTGCCTGGCGATGGCCGGGGTCTGCGCCGCCGGCGCCGCATGGCTCGGCCGCTGGGTGCCGCGCTTCGACCCGCGCCGGCAGGCCTGACGGGCGGGGTATGCCGCGAAACCACAGGCCCACGGCACGCCTGATGTCTGGTCGGGGTGAGAAGGTATCCCCGTGACCGACCTGATCGACACCACCGAGATGTACCTGCGCACCATCTTCGAGCTCGAGGAAGAGGGCATCCCCGCCCTGCGCGCTCGCATCGCCGAGCGGCTCGGCCACTCCGGGCCCACCGTGTCGCAGACCATCGCCCGCATGGAGCGCGACGGACTGGTGTCGCTGGCCGGGGACCGCCACCTCGAGCTGTCCGAGGAGGGCCGGATCCTGGCCACGCGGGTCATGCGCAAGCACCGGCTTGCCGAGCGACTCCTCGTCGACGTGATTGGCCTCGACTGGGAGTACGTCCACGACGAGGCCTGCCGCTGGGAGCACGTGATCTCGGAGCGGGTCGAGCGGCGTCTGGTCGAGCTGCTGCCGGAGCACCGAGTCTCGCCCTATGGCAATCCCATCCCGGGGCTTGAGGAGCTCGGCGTCGAGTCGGCCGACTCCAGCCTGATGGGTCTTGGCACCCTGGCTGCCTTCGCGACCGACGATGGCGCCCGTGTGCGCATCGAGCGCATCGGTGAGCCGGTCCAGGTCGAGCCCGACAGCCTCGCGCTGCTCACCGAGACCGGTCTGCGCCCGGGCGCGGAGGTCACCGTCCGCCGCGACGGCAGCCGCGTCGTCGCCTCCGTCGAGGGCGGCGGCCCGGGGGCCTCGCTCCCCGACGAGGTCGCCATGCACGTCTTCGCCCGTCGGCTCTGAGCGCCCCCAGCAGCGGGTATGCGGCGCTGCGGCCGTCTGGGCGGAATGTCGCCTTCTCACGGCCCGCGTGTGAGCGGAGTCACGGCCGGTGCGGCACGACGCGCCGCACGCCCGTCGTGACCTCAATGTGACATCGGTGGACGGCATGTGTACGTTGGGCAAGCCTCCTATCCCCAGGGGAGGTTCTTGTCGGTCCACGCCTAGTCCTGCCAGGACCGCCAAGACCCGCACTTTCCGCTGGCAGGAGCGGGGGACCCACTTCTGGGTCGTCGCGAGACGGCCCTTGGGGTGAAGTCCGGTCGACGGGCCCAACGGCCCGGTGGCCGGGCCGGGTGACCTCCACCCGAACCCGACAGCTCACCTCGTAGGCGCAGGAGGAATTTCGTTGAGCCATAACGCTTCCGGCCGCCACCGCTCCCCTGGCCGTTTCAACCCTCTTTCCGAGATCGCCGGTCTGGTGGCCGAGTCCGCGTCCCCCGCGGTCAAGACCACTGCCGTGCTGGCCGCGTCGGGTGGCCTCGTCGCCGCCTTCGCGCTCCCCGCCCAGGCCGCCCAGGTCAAGGACTCCAAGGGCGCCGACACCGCGGTGTCTGCGCCGGCCCGCCCGGCTGCCAAGCCGGCCGCTCCCGCCGCCCCGGCCGCGCCGGCCGTCGCCGCCCCCAAGGCGAGCGCCAAGGCCAGCCCGGTGGCCTTCGGCCTCACCGGCTTCACGGCGACCGCCAAGCCCAAGCCGAAGCCCAAGCCGGTCGCGCCGAGGCCCGCCCCCGAGCAGGCCCAGACCCAGGAGAGCAGCAGCGCCTCCGAGGCTCGCAGCACCCAGTCGGAGTCGCGCAGCCAGGAGCGCAGCGCCAGCCGGACCACGCGCCGCACCAGCCCCGCTCCGGCCACGACCACCCGCTCGACGTCCTTGTCGAGCTCCTCCAGCTCCTCCAGTTCGTCGACCTCGTCGTCCGCCACCACCCCTTCCGCGAGCTCGTCCAGCTCGTCGTCCTCGACGCAGGCCCCGGCCAAGCCGAAGACGACGACCGCGAGCAAGCCCGCCACCGGTGGCGTCCTGTCGATCGCCGCGTCCCTGTCGGGTATCTACTACGTCTACGGCGGCACGACCACCGCGGGCTTCGACTGCTCGGGCTTCACGTCCTATGTCTTCCGCCAGGTCGGCATCAGCCTGCCCCGCACCGCGGAGCAGCAGCGCCAGGCGGTCACCCGCGTGTCCAACCCGCAGCCGGGCGACCTCGTCTTCTTCGGCTCGCCGTCCTACCACGTCGGCATCTACGCCGGGAACGGCATGATGTACGACTCGCCGCGCTCGGGCAAGACCACGGGTCTGCACAAGATCTGGTCCTCAAACGTGAGCTACGGGCGCCCCTGATCGGGCGCCTCACGGAGGGGCCCGTCGCGCGCTGCGCACGGGCCCCTCTCCTTTACCCCGACATGTGCTGAGATGGAGCCATGACCGACCGACCCATCGAGATCGACGTCTGGTCGGACGTCACCTGCCCGTGGTGCTACCTCGGCAAACGCCGTCTGGAGCGCGCCATCGCCGACTTCGCCCGCCCCTCGGCAGTGACCGTCCGCTATCGCGCGTTCCTGCGCCAGCCCGAGCTCCCGGCGGGTGCCGGGGGCAGTGTCATCGAGGCGATCGCCGACCGCAACGGGATCTCCATCGAGCAGGCGAGCGCGGTCTCCGAGCGGGCCGCGATCGCCGGCCGCCCGGACGGGCTGCGGATCTCCCCGGCCACCCAGGTCTCGGCGAACTCCCGAGACGCGCACCGCGTCGTGGCGCTGGCGCGGCAGATGGGCGGCGCCGCACTCCAGTCCGCCGTGCTGGAGCGCCTGTTCAGCGCACACTTCGCCGAGGGCAAGGTCATCGACGACCCGTCCGTGCTCGCCCGTCTCGCAGCCGAGGCCGGTCTCGACGACGGCCAGGTCCGCCGCGTGCTCGCCGGCGACGACCTCGGTGACGAGGTCGACGCCGACATGGCCGAGGCCCGGTCGCTGGAGATCGGCGACGTGCCCTTCTTCGTCGCCAACGGCACCTATGCCGTGGTCGGTGCGCAGCCCGAGGAGGTCTATGCTGAGCTGCTCGGGCGGGCCGGGTCCTCCGAGGAGGCGGAGTCCGGGACCGCCTCGCCGGCCGCTGCGATCGCGACAGTGCGGGACTGACGCAGGTCAGCCCGTCAGCTCGGCGGAGAACAGCTCCAGCATGTCATCGCTGAACAACACGAACCGCACCAGGTCGATGCCCTCGTGCTGGTCGACGTCGGCGCGGACCGCCTCGACGGCGATCCTGGCCACGTCACCGCCGGGCCACCCATAGATCCCGGCGCTGACCGCCGGGAAGGCGACCGACCGGGCCCGGACCTTGCGCGCGACCGCGAGCGACGAGGTGAAGCAGCTGGCCAGATCGCGCGGATCCGTCTGTCCCGCATGCCGATTGGGCCCGACTGTGTGGATCACGAAGTGGCACGGCAGGTGGCCAGGTCCCGTCGCAACGGCCTGGCCGACGGGCAGGCCATCGGGCAGTTTGGTGGCGCGCAGTCCACGGCACTCCTCCAGCAGGCGCGGCCCGGCCGCTCGGTGGATGGCGCCGTCCACACCCCCGCCGCCGTTCAGGCTGGAGTTGGCGGCATTCACAATCGCGTCGACCCGCTGGGTCGTGATGTCGCCGCGGACGGCCTCGAGCGCTGTGGTCATCCCCCGAGCGTAGGCGCGCAGGGCGCTGCACGGCATACCGCCAAGGGGGGGCCCGTTCACCCCAAGGGGGGGAATCGGCACAGGTCAGCGGCTTAAGTCGCACACCCCGTTATCGTCCTGTTACGGTCTGGGGAACGTCTCAAGAAGCGGGGCGCAGCGCATGACGCATGATCCGAGACCTACGAAGGAGCAGGACGTGAACAACTCGCAGGAGCAGCTGGACCGCCTCTACAGCGCCACCGTCGTCGACGAGAATGGCGAAAAGGTCGGCAGCGTTTCGCAGATCTACCTGGACGACAACACCGACCAGCCGCGGTGGGCGACCGTCAACACGGGCTTCTTCGGCACCCGCTCGACCTTCGTCCCCCTGGACCGCGCCGACGTCTCCGACGACACCATCCGGGTGCCGTTCTCCAAGGACTTCATCAAGGACGCGCCCAACATCGACGACGACGGTCACATCGATGACGCCCAGCAGCAGGAGCTCTACAACTACTACTCCGTGGACGACACCGCGCGTTACGACGACGACCGCGGCCGCGTGGCCGCCGGTGGTGTCGACCGTGACCGCAATGTCGATGTCGACCGCGACCGCAATGTCGATGTCGACCGCGACCGCAACGTCGACGGAGACTCCGTCGTGCGTCGCGAGGAGGAGCTCAACGTCGGCAAGGAGCGCGTCGAGACCGGCAGGGTCCGCCTGCGCAAGCACGTCGTCACCGAGCAGAAGACTGTGACCGTCCCCGTCGAGCGCGAGGAGGTCGAGGTCGTCCGTGAGCCGATCACCGATGGTGACCGTGAGCGCGGTGGCCGTCTGGGCGAGGATGAGACCGAGGTGACCCTCACCGAGGAGCGCCCGGTCATCGACAAGGAGGTCGTCGAGAAGGAGCGTGTCGGCCTCGACAAGCGCACCGTCCAGGAGGAGCAGCAGGTCAACGCCGACGTGCAGCGCGAGGAGGTCGAGGTCGAGCGTGATGGCAACATCCGCGACGACCGCGACTTCGACCGCGACGGCAAGGACAACCGCAGCCTGAAGGACAAGGCCAAGGACGCCCTGGACCGCGACAACGACGGCAAGATCGGCCGCTGACCGTCACCACTGATCAGCACGCCTGAGCAGTACGGGCGCCCCGGCACCTCGGTGTCGGGGCGCCCGTCTGTCTGTCTGCGCCCAGGCGGGGCAACCGGGGCGGGGTCGGCGAATCTGTGCCCCAGGCTGTTTTCTGTGCCCCAGCTCGCGGTTGATCCGCGATCAACCCGGGCACAGAGATCAAACGTGCGGACAGCTGATGGCGGCGCGGGGACGAGCGTGGTATGCCGCGCACGCCCGGATCGCCGGGCACGGGTCGGTGGACCCGCCCGGGGATCCGGGGCGTGCGGGTGGGGTGTTGGCCAGTCGAGCGGGATCAGTCCAGGCCGCGGTCGCGCAGCATGTCAAGGCAGCGACCGATGCGTCCGCGCCGGGTCTCGGCGCGGCCAGAGGAGTCGATCCAGTTCAGGTACTCGCGTACGTGCGACGGAGCCAGACGCTCGAACTGGGCACGGGCTACGTCGTCGCACCGGAGGGCGACGCGCAGGTCCATGGGGGCCATTTCGAGATTGCTCATGCCGCGATTGTGCGTGGTCATCCGTGGCAAACGGAAGAGCACACGCGCAACGGCTCCATAACTACAGGGAAACAGTCTCGCTAGCTGGACTCGGCGAATCTCTCGACCAGCGCGGTCTTGCCGCTGACGATCAGCGTGTCGCCGCGATAGGGGATCGTCTTCTCGGTGGCGTATTCGAAGTCGGCGCCGGCCCGCTTCACCGCGACGACAGTGATGCCGTACTTGCTGCGAATGGTGCTCTCTCCAAACGGTTTGCCGATCGCGTCAGCGGGGACGTCGGTCTTGGCAAAGGAGAAGCCGTCCTCGAACTCGATGTAGTCCTGCATGTGTCCCGCGACGAGCATGTGCGAGACGCGCAGGCCCAGGTCGCGCTCGGGCTGGACCACATGGTGGGCACCGAGCCGTCGCAGCACCCGCGCGTGCTGGAGGTCCTTAGCCTTGGCCCAGATCTCCGGCACACCGAGCTCGGTGAGGACGGTGAGCGTGAGCAGACTGGCCTGGACGTCGGTCATGGCGACGACCGCGACGTCACGGCTCTGCACGTCGAGCTGCCGCAGGGCATCGGCGTCGGTGGTGTCGGCCCGCACGACATAGGCCAGTTCGTCGGCGAGGGACTGGACGATGTCGGGGCTGTTGTCGATCGCGAGGACGTCGACGCCGCGCTCCTGGAGTGCGGTCGCGAGCGAGCCACCGAAGCGGCCGAGGCCCAGGACGACGACCCGTCGTGTGCTAGCCAACGATGATCCTTTCCTCGGGGAACTCGTAGCGTCGCGGCCGGTCCCGCAGCGCCAGCCCGGTGCCCAGGGTCAGGGTGCCGAGACGTCCGATGAACATCATCGCGCAGAGCACGAGCTGTCCCGCCTGGTTGAGCTCCGTGAACAGGCCGCTGGACAGACCGGCCGTGCTGAATGCCGCCACGGCCTCGAAGAGCGCCTCGCCCTCGGAGGCGTCGCTGACGAGCAGCAGCGTCATGGTGCCGAGCCCGACGACGCCGACCGAGAGCAGGGCAACCGTGACGGCCTGGCGGATCGCGGTGCTGGAGAGGCGGCGCTTGGCGACGTGGACGGTGGGCTCGCCGCGCAGCTCGGACCAGATGACATAGGCCAGCAGGGCGAACGTGGTGATCTTGATGCCGCCTGCGGTGCCGGCGCTGCCGCCGCCGACGAACATCAGGCCGTCGAGGATGAAGCGGGTCTCCGGCTGGAGCTGGCCGATGTCGAGGGTGTTGAAGCCGGCGGTGCGGGCGATCGAGGAGTGGAATGCCGCCGACATCACCTTGTGCAGGACCGAGAAACTGCCCATCGTCGCGCGGTTGCCCCACTCCAGCAGGAGGAACGCGAGCCACCCACCGACGAAGAGCACGATGGAGCCGAGCACGGTGATCTTGGAGTGCAGGCTCCACGACGACGGCTTGCGCCAGCGCTGGAGCAGGTCCCAGATGACGGGGAAGCCGATGCCGCCGAGGGTGACCGCGATCATGACCGGGATGTTGATATAGGGGTCGTCGACGTGGTCGACGAGGCTGTTGTGCTTGAGCGAGATGCCGGCGCAGTTGAAGGCCGAGATGCCGTGGAAGATGCCGTTGTATGCCGCCTTGCCCACCGGCTCGTCGTAGCCGAGCCAGAAGCGCAGGAAGAGCGCGAGCGAGGTCAGTGCCTCCACGACCAGGCTCACCGTGACGATCCGCAGCACGAGTCGCTTGGCGTCCTCGTTCTTGACGCTGCCGCGGTACTCGGCGTCGGCGATGTCGGCGCTGCGCATGCCAAGCCGGCGGCCGACGAGGACGGCGAGCAGCGAGCCCATCGTCATCACCCCGAGACCGCCGATCTGGAAGAGGCCGAGGACGATGAGTTCGCCCAGGGTGCTCCAGTGGCCGCCGACGTCGACGCTCATCAGGCCGGTCACGCAGGTCGCCGAGACGGCGGTGACCAGCGCGTCGTGCCAGGACGCGGCATACCCCGTCTCGGTCGCGGCGGGGAGGCGCAGCAGCAGCGTCCCGACGGCGATGACGGCCAGGAAGGAGCTGATGACCACGCGCGCGGGGTTGGCGAACATGGCCTCGAGCGGGCGGCTGGTGCGCTCAGGCGTGGCGTCGGGGCGGCGGAGGCCCCGGGGGAGTTCGCGACCGGCCATCAGCCCACGATGACACGTTCTTCGGGGTACTCATAACGTCGGGCCCGCTCGCGCAGCGCGAGTCCGGTGCCGAGCGTGAGCGTCCCGAGGCGGCCGATGAACATCAGCGCCACGAGCACGAGCTGGGCCGGGTCGCTGAACTGTGCCGTGATACCGGTGGACAGGCCCACGGTCGCAAAGGCGGAGACGGCCTCGAAGAGCACCGGCGAGAGGCTGAACGGGCTGATGTCGAGCAGCAGCATCGTGCCGAGGCCGACGACCCCGACCGAGAGCAGGGCGACGGCGATGGCCTGGCGGATGACCTCGCTGGAGAGGCGCCGGCGGGCGAGGTGGACGGTCGGTTCGCCGCGCAGCTCGGCCCAGATGACGAAGGCGAGCAGCGCGAAGGTCGTGATCTTGATGCCGCCGGCCGTGCCCGCGCTGCCGCCGCCGACGAACATCAGGCCGTCGAGGACGAACAGGCTCTCCTCGTGCAGGTCGCCGATCGAGATCGAGTTGAAGCCGGCCGTGCGGGCGATGACCGACTGGAAGACGCTCGCCAGCACCTTGGTGCCGAGGCCGAGGCCGCCGAGGGTCTTGGGGTTGCTCCACTCGCCGATGAGCAGGGCCGCAGTGCCGCCGACGAGCAGCACCATGGTGCCGAGGAGGGTGATCTTGGTGTGGAGGGTGAAGCGGCGGGCGGTGCGCCAGTCGCGGGTGACCTCCCACAGGACGGGGAAGCCGATGCCGCCGAGGACGACCGCGGTCATGATCGGCAGGTTGATCCACGGGTCGGAGACGTAGTCGGCGATGTTGTTCTTCTTGAGCCCGAAGCCCGCGTTGTTGAACGCCGAGATGGCATGGAAGACACCGTCATACGCGGCCTGGCGCAGGGTCTCGTGATAGCCGAGCCAGAAGCGGAGGAAGAGCGCGAGCGCGCTGAGCGACTCGATGATCACCGTGAGCTTGAAGATGCCGACCAGCACGCGTTTGGCGTCCTCGTTGCCGATCCCGCGCGCCTCCGCTTCGGTGAGCGCGGTCGACCTCATGCCGAGACGGCGTCCGATGAGGATCGCCATGAGCGAGCCCATCGTCATCACGCCGAGCCCGCCGACCTGGATGAGGCCGAGGATGACCAGCTGCCCGAAGGTGCTCCAGTAGGTCCCTGTGTCGACCACCGCCAGCCCTGTCACGCAGGCTGCGGAGGTGGCGGTGAAGAGCGCGGTGACCCAGTGGGTGGGATGCCCGGCGGCCGCGGCGAGCGGGGTGATGAGCAGCAGTGTGCCGAGGGCGATGAAGCCCGCGAACGCCGTCACGACCAGCCGCGCCGGGTTGGCGAAGACAACGTCGAAGACGCTGCGGGGCTCCCGGTCTCTCACCACAAGTTCACAGCGTAGGCCGATGATGGGTGCTGCGCCCCTTCGTCAGGACGAGCAGGGGTATGCCGCGGTGCTCAGTCCGCGTCGAGGAGTTCCCTCTTTTGGACCTTGCCCATCGGGTTGAGGGGCAGGGCGTCGACGAACCGGACCTCGCGGGGGCGCTTGTGGGCGTTGAGCCGGGTGGCGACCCAGTCGACGAGCTCGGCGGCCTCGACGGGCGCCTTGCGGACGACGACGGCGACGATGCGCTGGCCGAGGTCGTCGTCGGGCAGGCCGATGACGGCGCACTCCCGCACGGCGGGGTGGGCGAGCAGCTCGGTCTCGACCTCGCCGGCGCCGACGCGGTATCCGCCGGTCTTGATCAGGTCGATCGACTCGCGGCCCACGATGCGGTGGTTGCCGTCGGGGGAGATCGTGGCGACATCGCCGGTGCGGAACCAGCCGTCCTCGGTCCAGCTCTCGGCGGTCGCGTCCGGTCGGCCGAGGTATCCGTCGAAGAGGGTGGCGCCCCGGACCTGGAGCTGCCCGACGCTCTCGCCGTCGTGGGGGACCGGCATGCCGTCATCGCGCACCAGCCGGGTCTCGACCCCGGTGATCGGCCAGCCCACGTGGCCCGGCATCCTGTCCTCGTCGTCGGCCCGGTTGCTCACGGTCAACAGGGTCTCGCTCATGCCATAGCGCTCGATCGGAGCGTGGCCGGTCAGCTCACGGATGCGCTCGAAGACGGGCGCCGGGAGGGCGGCGCTGCCGGAGATGAGGGCGCGGGCGCCGGCGAGGGCACGGGCCGAGGCCTCGTCGTGGGCGACCCGCGACCACACGGTCGGGACGCCGAAGTAGACGGTGCCGGGCTCGGCGGCATACCGCTCCGGCGTCGGGCGACCGGTGTGGACCAGGGAGCAGCCGATGCGCAGGGGGCCGAGCACGCCGATGATCAGGCCATGGGTGTGGAAGAGGGGGAGGCCGTGGACGAGCGTGTCCTCGGCGGTCCATGCCCAGGCGTCGGCGAGCCCATCGAGTCCGGCACCAATCGCCTTGCGGGAGAGGAGGACTCCCTTGGGTGGTCCGGTGGTGCCGGAGGTATAGAGGATGGTCGCGGTGCTGTCGGCGCGCGGCTCGGCCGGGACGGCTTCGGCGCGGGCTGAGGCGTCGACCGCGATGGCCGGGAGCGCGCTGCCGGGTGCCGCGGCACCCACCCAGGCCTGTGCGCCGGAGTCGCTCACGAGGTAGTCGATCTCGGCCTGCCCGGAGTCGGCGGGCACTGGGACGACGGTGGTCCCGGCGAGCAGCGCGCCCGTGACGGCCAGGGCCGTCTGGAGGGTCGGCGTCCCGAGCACGGCGACCCGCTCGAGGCCGGCGAGGGAGTGCGCGACGGCCGCCGCGGCACACCGGAGATCGCGGTGCGTGATCGCCGCGTCCTCGAAGCGCAGCGTCGCATCCGGGTGGCTGCCCTCGACGAGAGCGGTCAGCAGGGGCCTGGTCACCGCGCCATTAGACCGGGGCGGGCGGCGTTGCGCTGTGCTGCCCGTCTCGTCGGGCCCTGTGGTGTTCGTCTCGCCGCTCCAGCTCCGCTCGTGCCTGCCGGGGGCGCTGTGCCGTATGCCGCGTGGTCGCCGCCCGCGTTTTGGCCCACTTGGGCACGAACGCGCCGAGTCAGCGGCCGGGGAAGTCGGGCTGACGCTTGGCGAGGAAGGCCTCGGTGCCCTCGCGCTTGTCCTCGGTGAGATAGAGCACGGTCTGGGCGAGGCGCTCGATCGCCAGGCCCGTGCGCTGGTCGGCGTCGAGGCCGGCGCGCAGGACGAGCTTGGCGAGCCGGGTGGCGACCGGACCGCGCGCGAGGATCGAGCCGGCGACGGCGAGGGCGTGGTCGAGCAGGTCGGCCGGCTCGACCACGTCGGTCACGAGACCCTGGGCGAGGGCCTGCTCGGCGCTGAGCTGGCGTCCCGTGAGGACCATCTCGACGGCGCGGCCGAGCCCGATGATGCGCGAGATGCGCTGTGTGCCACCGGCTCCCGGCAGCACTCCGAGGGCGGTCTCCGGCAGGCCGAAGCGAGCGCGAGTCGAGGCGACCCGGATGTCGCAGGCGAGGGCGAGCTCGCAGCCGCCGCCGAGCGCGAAACCGCCGACCGCCGCGATCGTCGGCTTGGGGCAGGCCTCGATCTCGTCGCACATCGCCTGCATCTCGCCGTCGAGGCCGGTGGCCAGGTCGTAGTCGCGGACCTCGCCGATGTCGGCACCGGCGATGAAGGCCTTCTCGCCGGCTCCGGTGAAGACGAGCGCCCCGAGGGTCTCGTCGGCCGTCGCCCGCCGGACGGCGTCGCGGATGCCCGCGACCGTCTCGGCGTTGAGCGCGTTGAGCACCTCGGGGCGGTCGATGACGACGATCCCGACCGCCCCGTGGCGCTCGAGGACGACCGGACCGGTCATGCCTCGCCCCTTGCCATGTCGCGCAGCTGGAACTTCTGGATCTTGCCGCTCGGCGTGGTCGGGAACTCCTGCATGACCTGGACCTTCTCGGGCCAGTACTGCTTGGCGACGCCCTTGTCCTCGAGGTACTTCTGCACGTCGGCGAGCTCGTAGTCGGGCGCACCGTCGGCCAGGACCAGACAGGCACAGGCGCGCTCCTGGAGGCGCGGGTCGGGGATGGCGACGACGGCGACCTTGGCGAAGTGCGGGTTCTCGTAGAGCACGTTCTCGACATAGGACACCGGGATGTTCTCCCCGCCGCGGACGATGATGTCCTTGGTGCGGCCGGAGATCTTGAGATAGCCGTCGTCGTCGACGACCGCGAGGTCGCCCGTGTCGAACCAGCCGTCCTCGGTGAGCAGCCCGCGGGTCATCTCCATGCGCTTGGGATAGCCGACGAAGAGGAACGGGCCGCGGACCTGTACCCGGCCCTCGGTCCCGCGAGGGACCTCCTTGTCGTCGAAGTCGACCGTGCGGACCTCCATGCCGGGCCAGGGGAAGCCGTCGGTGCCGACGATCTTCTCGACATCGTCACCGGGGATGCCGATGGTCACCAGACCGTTCTCGGTCTGGCCCCAGCCGCCGAGCACCGTCATCGTCGGCAGCCGCTCGCCGGCCTCGCGGACAAGGACTCGCGGGATCGGGGCGCCCATGCAGCAGAAGCGCGAGAGGGACGCGAGACCGCTCGTGTCCTCGGGCAGGTGGTTCATGAGGTCGTGCAGGAAGGGCGTCGCGCCTGAGGTGTAGGAGATCTTGTGCTCCTGCACGAGGCCGACGAACTCGTCGGCGTTCCAGACGTCCTGGAGCACACAGGTCAGCCCGAACTGGATGGGCAGCCGCACGCCGTAGAGGAACCCGGTGAGGTGGGCGAAGGTCGAGGCCATGTGGATGACCGACTCGTCCGTCAGGCCCATCCGGTCCGGGATCGGGGACGTGATCGCCATCAGCGTGTTGTGCGTGTGCATCACGCCCTTGGGCTCGCCGGTCGTGCCGGACGTGAAGATCAGCAGGGTGACCTCGTTGGGGTCCGGCCGCAGCGCAGCGAGCTCGGCGGGGTCGCGCCGCTCCTCCCACGGGGTGGCCATGAACTCCTCCCAGGAGTCCTGTCCCTCCTTGGCGTCGACGACGAGGACGCGCTCCAGCGCGGGCCAGTCGCCGCGCAGCTTGTCGACCATGCCGACATAGTCGAAGCCGCGGAAGTCGCTCGGCACGACGATGAGCTTGGACTCGGCCAGGCCGACCATGAAGCCGACCTCGCGCTCGCGGTAGATCGGGATGAGCGGGTTGTTGACCGCCCCGATCCGCGTGCAGGCTAGCTGGAGGACGATGAACTCGATCCAGTTGGGCAGCTGGTAGGAGACGACGTCGCCGGGCTCGATGCCCATCTCCAGTAGGCCGAGGGCGCACCGGTCGGCGTCGCGCTTGAGCTCGGCATAGGTGATCTGGCGACGGGAGTCGATGAATGCCGTCTTGTCCGGCACGCGCTCGGCCGCCTCGTCGAGGAAGTCGGTGATGGTCTTGTCGATCCAGTAGCCCTGGGAGGTGTACTGCTCGATCAGCTCGGGGGTGAGAGTGGTCTCGAATGACATGGCCATTGCTCCGTTATCTGCTGGGCCCCAACGGGACTCAGCTCATGGTGAGTCCGCCGCTGACGCTGAGCGTCTGGCCGGTGATGAAGTTGGCCTCGTCGGAGGCGAGGAAGACGACCGCGTTGGCGATGTCCTCGGGCTGGCCCAGACGGCGGAACGGGATGGCCTTGGTCAGACCCTCGCGCAGCTTGTCGCCGCCCATCGAGGCGAACAGCGGGGTGTCGGTCGGCCCGGGGCAGACGACGTTGACGTTGACCTGGTTGCGCGCGACCTCGCGGGCGGCGGTCTTGGAGAAGGCGATCACCGCGCCCTTGGCGCCGGCATAGACGGCCTCGCCGGACGAGCCGACCCGGCCGGCGTCGGAGCCAAGGTTCACGACCGAGCCGTGGCCCTGCTCCATCATCACCGGCAGCACGGTGTGGCAGGTGTTGAGCACACCGACGTAGTTGATGCCGATGACCTTCTGCCACAGCTCCGGCGTGGTCTGGACAAAGGGCATCGCCTCGTCCCAGCCGGCGTTGTTGACGAGCACGTCGATGCGCCCGTGCTCGCCCTTGACGGCCTCGACGACGCGCTTGACGTCCTCGAGGCTGGTGACGTCCATGCCGTATCCCTTTGCGGAGCCGCCGATCTCGGTGGCCGTGCGCTCGGCCGCCTCGGCGTTGACGTCGGTGACGATGACGGTGGCGCCCTCGGCGGCGCACTTCTCGGCGATGCCGCGGCCGATGCCCGAGGCGGCGCCGGTGACGATGGTGACCTTGTCCTGGAGTCGTGCCATGGAGGTGCCTTTCGCTGGGGTATGCCGCGCGGCATACCTCGTGGGTGTCGTTGGGGGAGAGGGGTGCCCGGGTGGGAGACGGCCGGGCTGACGGTCAGGGCGCGAACTGGCGCCCGAGGAGGTGACGGGAGATGACGAGCTTGGAGACCTGCTCGGTGCCGTCGCCGATCTCGAGGCCGATGACATCGCGCAGGCGCTGGCCGATCGGGCTCTCGGTGGAGTAGGCGACGTGGCCGACGGTCAGTAGGCAGCGGTGGATGACCTCGGCCGCGAGCTTGGGCGCCCAGAACTTGGCCATCGCGGCCTCGGAGCTGTGCTCGAGCCCCTCGTCCTTGCGCCAGAGGGCCTCATAGCAGACGTGGCGGGCGCCGAGCATGTGCGTCGCGGAGTCGGCGAGGGGGAAGGCGACGCCCTGGAACTGGCCGAGGGGCTGGCCGAAGGCGACCCGGTCACGCGACCACTGGAGGGCCTCCTCGAGCGAGATCTGGGCGGCGCCGAGGCAGGCGAGGCCGATGATCGCTCGGGAGTAGTCGAAGCCCTGCATGACCGAGACGAAGCCAGCGCCCTCCTCGCCGATGAGCTGGTCGCGGCCGACCCGCACCCCGTCGAAGTGGATCGAGGCGCGTCCGATGGCGCGGCCGCCGAGATCGTCGAAGCCGGAGCGGCTGATGGCCGGGTCGTTCATGTCGACCCAGAAGGCGCTGACGCCGCGGGCGCCGGGGCCGCCCGTGCGCGCGAGGACGACGCCGTAGTCGGCCTCGGTGCCGAGGGTGATCGAGGTCTTCTCGCCGGTGAGGGTCCAGCCGTCGCCGTCGGGCGTGGCCTTGAGCTCGAGGCTGGCCGCGTCGGTGCCGTGCCCGGGCTCGGTGATGCAGATGCACGGGATGGTGCGCCCCTCGGCGATGCCGGGCAGCCAGGCTGCCTTCTGCTCCTCGCTGGCGTTGCGCACGAGGATGTCGCTGATGAGGGCGGTGACGATGATGACGTAGGAGGCGTTGAAGTCGGCGCGGCCGACCTCCTCGGTGGCGATGCCGGCGATGACGGCGGTGGCCTCCTGGCCGCCGTACTCCTCGGGGATGCGCAGGCCGGTCAGGCCCATGCTCGCGAGGTCCTCGAAGCACTGTCGGCGGAAGGCATTGGCCTTGTCGTCGGACTGGTAGTGCGGGGCGAGCGTCTTGGTCGCGAACCGGCGGATCTCGCGGGCGTAGGTCTGCTGGTCCTCGTCGAACCCGTAGTGCATGGCGACTCCCTTGTCGTGTCAGTCCCGTTGTGGCTCAGGTGGTTTGGCTCAGTGCCACTCGACGTACTTGTCGAACTCGGGGGCGCGCTTCTCGGCGAACGCCTTGGCGCCCTCCATGCCCTCGGCGGACGTGGCGAAGGAGTCGAGCGCGGTCATCGCCATGTTGGAGAAGCCGGCCTGGTGGTCGGTGTCGGCGTTGAAGGACTGCTTGATGAACTTGATGGCGGTAGGGGAGAGGGCGTTGATCTCCTGGACCCACGCCTTGGCCTCGGTGAGCAGCTGGTCGGCGGGGACGACCTTGTTGACCAGACCCATCTCGAGCGCCTCCTGCGCGGAGTACTGCCGGCAGAAGAACCAGATCTCGCGGGCCTTCTTCTCGCCGACGGCCCGGGCGAGGTATGCCGTGCCGAAGCCCGCGTCGAAGGAGCCAACGCGCGGGCCGGCCTGGCCGAAGCGGGCGGTCTCGGAGGCGATGGAGACATCGGCCATGACCTGGAGGACGTGGCCGCCGCCGATCGCGATGCCGTTGACGGCCGCGATGACGGGCTTGGGGATGTCGCGGATGAGCTTCTGGAGGTAGCCGATCTCGAACATGCCGGACTCGGTGGGGCCGTAGTCGCCGGTCTCGGCGCGCTGCTTGACGTCGCCGCCGGTGCAGAAGGCCTTCTCGCCAGCGCCGGTGAGGATCACGGCGCGCACGGCGCGGTCGGCCCAGGCGAGGCGGAAGGCCTTGATGAGCTCCTCGACCGTCTGGCCGCGGAAGGCGTTGTAGCGCTGGGGCCGGTTGATCGTGATGATCCCGGCGCCGTCCTCGACGCTGTAGGTGATGTCCTCGAACTCGGGCGTGGTGGTCATCTCGGGTCCCTCTCGACGCTGGGTGGGGCCACTCCAGTTGATTGAATGGCCGTTCATTGAATGACTATTCAGTGAGTTGCTAATCTCTGTCAAGACCCCCGCGTGATCTGATGGGCGATGGCCCCAGGTCGAGGAAGGAGACGGCCAGTGACGACGGCACCCGAGAAGTCGGAGGCACCCGTGACGGCGCGCCAGCAGGCCAAGGCCGAGCGGGTGGAGCGCAGGCGGTCCCAGATCCTCAGCGCGGCCGCCCGGCTGATGATCGAGACGGGCTACCACGGCGTGACGATGCAGCAGGTGGCCGAGGAGGCAGGCCTGAGCGTTGGTCTGATCTACCAGTACTTCGGCAACAAGGAAGACGTCCTGCGCGCGGTCGTCGTCGACATCCTCGACGAGTTCCGCACCCGCGTCCCCGAGGCGATGGCGCGCGCGGGGCGGGACCCGCAGAAGCGGGTCGCCGCTGGCTTCCGCGCCTTCTGCACTGTCATCGACGCCAAGCGCGACGGGGCGCTGCTCGCCTATCGCGAGAGCCAGACCCTCGACATCGCCGGCCGCGCCGAGATCATGCGCCTGGAGCGCGAGACGATGGAGCCGATCCGGGCGGCCATCGCCGAGGGTGTCGAGGCTGGCCAGTTCCGCGCTGTCTCACCGGAGCTCCTCTCGCACAACCTCAAGATGATCGCGCACGGCTGGGCGCTCAAGCACTGGGACGTGGGGCAGCAGATGTCGCTGCGCACCTATGTCGACCGCGAGCTCGACCTGCTCTTCGCCAGCCTCGCCCCCACGCCTGCCTGACGCGGCATTCGCACCGGGCAGCTGCACAACGACGACCACGGTCTCGGTTCTCCGCGGCTTGTGGCCCTCGCCCACGCACGGCCGGCGCGCGGCCGCAGCGACCGGGGTCGTCGTTGTGCGGGACGCGTATGCCGCGTGGTCGCCTCCGAGGACCTAGCCCGCCTTGGCGCAGCGGATGCAGGTCGTGGCGACAGGCCGGGCGTTGAGCCGGGCCTCGCCGATGGGGCCGCCACACCGCTCGCAGGTGCGATAGGTGCCGGCGTCAAGCCGCGTGAGCGCGTGCTCGACCGCTGCGAGGTGGGTGCGTATGCCGTCGGTGAGCGACGAGATCATCGAGCGCTCGGCCGCGATCGTGCTGCCCTCGGGGTCGTGCTCGTCGTCGAGATTGCTGTCGCGCGCCGCCTCGACGATGTCGTCGAAGCTCTCGCCGAGCCCCCGCAGCCCCTCGCTCAGCCGGGTGCGCTCCCACTCGAGGAACTCTCGAGCCGACGCGTCGTCCATGTCAGCCTGCCTCCAGCGCGCGCAGTATCCACAGCATGGTCTGGTTGTGAGGGGTCGGTATGCCGTGCCGCTCGCCGAGGCTCACCACTCGCCCCGCGAAGATCTCGACCTCGGTCGGGCGGCCGGCCTCGACGTCCTGGCGCATGGAGGTCTGGCCGTCGGCGGGCTGGCCCTCGAGGACCCGCTGCCAGCGCTCGAGGTCGGCCTCACCGAGTGCGACGCCCTCGGCGTTGGCCACGGCGATGACCTCGTGGCACAGCGCCAGCATGAGACTGCGGGCCGGCCCCTCGTCGACGAACGCGCCATAGCCGGCCCGCAGCACCGCGGAGGCCTGGTTGACCCCGACGTTGACCATGAACTTCCACCACATCTCGTGGCGCATGTCCTCGGGCGTCGACCACTCCAGCCCGGCCCGGCTGAGCACGTCCTGCACCTCGCCGAGTGGCCCTGCTGACTGTCCCGGCGCCATCGGCCCGACGACCAGACGGCCGGCTTGCCGATACGCCACAGCATTGCCCTCCCGCTGGGCGTCCATGCCGAGGGCGATGCACAGCAGCACGCGCTCCGGGCCATAGCGCTCGGCGATGGCCTCCTCGCTGTCGAGGCCGTTGAGCACGGAGACAAAGGTGGTGGTGGGCCCGACCAGCGGTGCCACGGACTCGACCGCCTCGACGAGCTGGCGGTCCTTGACGGCGACGAGCACCAGGTTGGCGATGGGGTGCGGGCCGGGGCCGGACACATCGCAGACCTCGGCCTCCAGAGGCGTCCCGTTGACGGTCAGCCCGTCCTTGCTGAGTCGCTGGGCCCGCTCTCCGGACGCGACGAGCAGCACGCGGACGCCCGCGGAGGCGAGGTGCGCGGCATACATCGCGCCCATGGCACCGCTGCCGACGACGGCGACGGTCTCGATGGGCACGGCGAGAGAGGGCGCTCAGGCGCCCACAGCGGTGGGGAACCAGTTGATGTGCTGCACGGCGGTCCACACGCCGTGACCGGTCTCGGTCATGTCGACCGGGTAGCGGCGGCCGTCGAGGTGGTCGTCCCACGCGTCATAGCGCTGGTTGCGGCACTCCTCCCACGTGGGGACGTGCTCGCCCTCGTGCTCCGGCTCGCGGGCCTCGATGCGCGCCTTGAGGATCTCGACGTTGGGGACGAAGGTCTCGAAGATCGTGAGCGCGGCGCCGGTCTCCTGCGCCAATCGCGTCCACTCGATGCGGTTGGAGCGGGTGGGGCTGACCGCGTCGGCGATGACCGGGATGCCCAGGTGGAGGTTGTGGCGGGCCACCTCGCGCACGACGGCGTATGCCGTGTCGCCCTCAGGCAGCGTCGCGCCCGTCAGCGCCCACTCGACCGAGTCGACGCGCAGGTGCGCCCCCCGCATGGACTTGGCCAGCTCGCTCGCGAGCACGGTCTTGCCCGTCCCCGGCCGTCCGAGGACGACCACCAGCTGCGTTGCCGTCATGCGGGCAAGGGTAAGGGAGCGCAGGGGGCGAATGCGATTCCGGTCACAGGCTGGGCTGGGGTCTGCCCGGAATGTGCGAATCCGCCCAGATCGACCTCGTTGCGGGCCTATCTTTCGATTGTCGGCTGATGCCAGCCGTGTGTCCGGGCGCGAGCCCGGGGTTATTGCAGGAGTGAAGATGCGCGAGCCCTCACGGGCAGCCGCCGCCGTGGCGGCATTCGCCGTCGGCCTCGTCGCCTCCGGCAGCATGGTGGCGGGGCGTGTGGCCGGCTCCGACAGTGCCCAGGCACCCCCTTCGTTGGTCGCGACCGCGACCGCCGACGCGACCGCCGACGCCGGGAGGGCGACTGGCGCTTCCGCCACCGACGCCACCCTGGCGGCCGCCGTCGTCACCCTGCGCGATCTTGTCTCGGTCCGTCAGACGTCGGCGAAGGCCGCCGAGGCACGCAGGCACACGGAGCGGGAGCGCTCGGCCGCCACGCGCGGGCAGGCAGTTGTCGCCGACCCGGTGACGGGGCGCGATCTCGGCCAGCTGACCCGCACGCCTTCGACAGCCGGCCTGGTGCTCGACGCCGGGCGCTACCGGGTGCTGGGGACCTCGACCGACGCCGAGGGGCGGCTGTCTGCCGTGATGGCGGAGTTCCGCGGGACACGGCGGGGTGTCGACACCGTCGCCGGTGGGGTCCTGCGCTGGGAGCAGGGCGCGTGGCAGGTCGAGAGCCTGCGCGTCGAGAGCGTGGCCGCGCGGGCGGCGCGCCCCGGCGTGCTCGGGATCGGTGACGGCCCGGCATGGCAGGAGCTGGCCCGATGAGCCGGCCATGCGCCTGGGCCGCCCGCGCGCTGGCAGCCGCGCTCGCGGCATACCTCATGGTCGTTGGGCAGGCGACGAGCGCGCCTGCGGCAGAAGGGGATCCGCTGAGGGTGCTGGTCGTGGGCGACAGCATCAGCCATGGCAGCGGCGGTGACTACACGTGGCGGATGCGCTTCTCGCGGATCATGGCCGCGGCCGGGGCACCCGTCGACCTGATGGGCACCCGCACCGACCTGCACAACGAGGTGCGCAAGCTCAGCGACGAGCGCGCCGGCGCGACCGATGGGGACTACCGCACCTGGGCGTATGCCGACCCGACCTTCATCGACCGGGAGCACATGGCGCAGTGGGGCTCGACCTATCGCGACCAGCGGCTCGCCGTGGGCGACGCCGTCGCGCGGACCCAGCCGGCGGTCGTCCTCACCCAGCTCGGCACCAACGACCTGACCTGGCTGGGGTCGCCCGAGGGCGCAATGGAATGGGTCAGGGACTACGTGGCTGCGGTGCGGCGGGCGAAGCCCGACACCGCGATCGTCCTGGGGACAGTCCCGCGGCGGTATGACTCGTGGGTGGGGAGCTATGTGCTGGTGGAGCAGTCCGCGACATTCAACGCGCTGCTGACCGGGTATGCCGCCGAGACCACGACACCCGAGTCGTCGGTCGTCGTCGCCGAGACGGCCTCGGACTTCGACCCTCGGGTGGACACCTATGACGGGACGCACCCGGGGGCCATGGGCGAGAGCAGGATCGCGACCGCGATGGCGCTCGCGATGCAGCGGCTCGGGCTGGCCAAGGGGGTACCCGAGGTCGCTGCGACCTACACCTGGGACGTGCGGGCCCCGGCGCCGACGGTCACCACCGCGCCCCGGACCGCCACCGTGTCGTGGTCGCGGGAGAGCACCGGGGCGTCCGGGATGTATGTCCGCGTGCGCAATGTGACGGCGGGGGAGACCTCGACGACGCAGCTGCCCTATGCGGCCGGACTCGCCGACGGCGACACCTGGACCCTCAACGGGCTGGCCGGAGGCGCGCGCTACGAGCTGTCCCTGCGGCCTGCCAAGGGCACCATGCTGGGGCTACCCGGCCCAGTCACCTCCGCGCTCGTGCCCTCGGCCGTCCCGCTGACGTGCACGGTGACCATGCCGAGCCGGGTCTCCATAACCAGGCCTGTGCTGACCCTGACAGCCGGCTATCGGCCGGACTGTGCGGCGACGGGCGCGACGAGCGCCCGATGGGCGCTGGCAAACTCGGGAGGGACCCAGAAGGCGACCATCGCATATCCGGCCACCTCCACCACCGCGACCGACACGGCCATCGCGGCTGGGACGTATACGTGGAAGCCGCTGGGCGCCGTCAACCGGGACCGGGTCCCGTTGTCGCAGAACACTGTTGCCACCAGCGCGCGGTTTGGCTCCTCGGGCACGCTGACCGCGACCCGCAGCGGCAGCAGGGTCACTATCACCGCCACCGCGAGTCGATACATGGCCTATCTCGACCGGTATGCGCGCATCACCCCGACTGCTCAGGCGCTCATCCAGTACCGCCTCGCCGACGGGAGCTGGAAGACGCTGAAGTACGCCTATCCGACCGCGACCAAGGCCTACGTCTGGTCTTACACCTACTCGGGCACTCGCACCTATCGGCTCCTGCTGCCGGACGCCTCGAACTACTGGGGCTCGGCCTCGGCGTCGGTCACGCGCTAGGCCTGGCCTTCCTTGCGGGGTGGGTAGGCGTCGACCTGCTCCTGGCCGCTCATCGCGGCGATCTCGCGCATGAGGTCGTCGGTCGCCTCGCGCCAGGCCTCGGGGTCGTCGGCGCGGCCGGCCCAGGGGGAGAGGTCCATCGGCCTGCCGTAGGTGACGTGGATTCTGCTGCGCCCCAAGGACTCTGGTGGGTTGATCTCGCGGGTGCCGGCGACGGCGACCGGGATGACCGTGGCGTTGGCTGCCAGCGCGACCCGCATGATGCCGGTGTGGCCGCGATAGAGCCGTCCGTCGGGGGAGCGGGTGCCTTCGGGGAATGCCGCCCACACCCCTCCCGAGGCGAGCAGCCCCCGGGCCGCGTCGAGAGCAGGAGCCGCCGACGCAGCATTCTCGGGGTCGACGGGGATCTGGCCTATCGCGGAGAGGAACCAGCCGAGCAGCCGGTGCTCGTAGTAGCGGCTCTTGGCGATGAAGATGACCTTGCGCGGCACGCCCAATGACACGAAGACCGGGTCGAGGTAGGTGTTGTGGTTGGGAGCGAGGACGAACGGCCCGCGGCGTGGCAGGTGCTCGCGCCCGGACCACCGCGGCGCCAGCAGCACCCTGGCGATCGGCCCGATGATCGCGAACTTGAAGACCCAGTACCACACGGGGCGGAGCCTATCGGGGGTCGTCGGGGGATCAGGCTGTCCGACGCTGGGCGAGATGGCAGGCGTGACAAGGGGTCTCGACCCGCGATGGCGGCGTCACTAATGTGCGGACATGGGTGATGGGAGGTCGGCCACCGAGCGCGTGTGGAGGGCCATGCCCGCGGGCGCGCGCGACACCCTGACCCGGCGTCTGCCCCCCGACAGATCTCCAGACCCTGCTGCTCAGCGTGGTCCGCGACCGCGCCGCGTCCGTCACTCCGGCAGAGCTCGTGCGGCGTTGGCAGAGTGACCGGTTCGTGCGGCCGGCACAGACCGATGCCCGCGTGCTCGCGCGGCTGGAGGCCCGGGTCTGGTCGCTGGTCCCCGCAGCCTTCGAGTGAGTGGAGCTGTCGCCGGTCGTCCCGCTGGGGACGTCCTCCGCGCTCGGCGGCGTGAGCCAGGACCGGGTGCTCGCGACCGTGCGCAGATCCGAGGTGGTCAGCGACTCGACCACCGCGCTCGCGATCGAGGCTGCGGTCCGGCGGCGTCAGGGCGCAGCGAGTGAGGGCGTCCACCTCGCCGCCTGCCACAGACAGCTGCGCGCCCAGGACTTCGGCCCGGGCCGCTCGGCGCACTTCCGGCTCTTCACCCTGGTCTCCAGTGCGCCGGTCCAGGGGTCGGGGACGCAGGAGGTCCGGTTGCTGACCCAGCACATCCGCTGCTGGTTCGAGGTCCTGCGGGCGATCCTGCCGGAGACCCGGATCCGAATCGAGGTGACGGCGTGGGACCCGGTTCTGCGGGAGCGTGTGCTCGCGTCAGTCCTGCCCGTCTTTGAGTCGGTGCGCGTCGCGGTGGTCGAGGACCCAGAGCGCGAGCGGGGCAAGGGCTACTACACGCTCGGCGCACTTCCGATCGTCGCCGAGACGGTCGACGGCGAGGTCGAGCTGGGAGACGGTGGCTTCACCGACTGGACGGCCCGGCTCACGCACAACAACAAGGAGGTCTGTTTCACGTCCTGCCTGGCGACCGAGCGGCTGGCCACGGTGGCTCTCGCCGACCGCGAGCTGCACCGGCAGGCAGGCGGCCAGCGGTCTGGGTGGTGACGCGGGGCGAGGTGACCGGCTGTCGCCAGGAGAGTCCGACTGAGTGTCCCGAGCCTGCCTCAGTCTTGGGAGATGAGGTACTCGACGGCTGGACGAGCCGAACTCAGCACGGGGACAGGGAGATCCCGCAGGAGTGACTGCGCGTCGGCCATGCTCGCCTGGGCGAGCACGACGACGTCTGCCGAAGCGGCCGCCTGACGGGCCGCCTGCGCGACGCGGTCCAGATAGCCCTCCTGGTCGCCCGCCTCGAAGCGCTCCCAGGCGTCCTCCGCAGTGATGAGCGAGATCTCCACCTCGCGGCCGGCGGCCCCTGCCTCCTGCTCGAGCAGGGACTGGGTAGGCGCAAGGGTCGACCTCAGGGCGGCGATGACCGCCAGCCTCGCACCTGCCCGGACCGCGCGACCTGCCATCGGCCGGTCCACCCGGAAGACGGGGATGCCCACTCCCGCCTGCTCGGCGACGTCCCCGATGGTCGAGCACGTGCAGCAGACGATCTGAGCTCCCTGGTCGCGGAGGCTGGCCAGGTGGGCGGTGACGCGTCCAGCAACTGCGGCGGGGTCGTGAGCACGTGCGTCAGCGAGCAGGCTCTCGTCGACCACGTGCACCGCCTGCACCCCGGGCCGCAGCTCAGCGAGTAGTGCGTCGAAGGTGGCCACGTGGACCGGCGATGTGTGCAGGAACCCGGGCAGCGTCATGGCGACATCCTCGTTCGGTATGCCGCAGCCGCGCCACTGCACGTGTCTTGACCAGGCTTCCCCCGAGCCCGGGCCACGCGCCGCGGCCAATCGCTACGAGGGCGGCCAGCACCTGCTGCGCTGGCCGCCTTCGCAGCGTCGGCCTAGTCGGCTGGTGTGTAGATCCGGACGGCGAGGATGCCGCCGGCGGTGATGTCGATCCGAGGACACCGTGCGTCGTCATGCGCCTGGAGGGTCGTGATGCGGTACGCGTTGGCGGCGAACCCGTTGTCTGCCATGGCTTTGTGCACCGCCTCCTTTGTCGCCGCCGTGGAGAGGCAGCCTTGGCTGATCTGGTGCCTGAGTGTCTGTGCCAGCCGGCCCGTGCGCCGGGTGTCGCTCGAGGTGTCCTGCTCACGAGCGTTGGAGCCTCGCACTGTCACGGTGTCGGGGTCGGGTCCGATGGTCAGGTAGGCGCACGTGGCGTTGTCATCGCGTGTCACGGTCCACTGGGATTGGCCCAGCCGGTCGAGTTCCCTGCGGGCGTAGGCGGCTGCCGCGCTGCCGGAGGTGCAGGTGCCTTCGGGGCCATCGACGATGTCGCGCAGGGCGCTGTCGAGCTCGATCAGGGTGGGATCCTGGGAGCCCTTGGGGTCCACGGGCGTTGCCCCAGCAGGCAGCTGACTGCGCGCAGCGACACCGGTAGCGCCGGACTTCTCGCGGAAGGCGGTCAGGTCCTGCGGTGGGGTGATGCCTGCGCGGCGCCACTCGTTCACACAGTCGAGGACCGGGTCACCGGTCGACGCCGGGATGTGCAGGATGCCGCCGTCGGCGTGGCAGTCGGTGCCCTCGATCTCACCCATCCGCTGACCGAAGACGCCGTATGTCGCCCCGGTCAGGGCGAGGGCCACCGCACCCGCGGCCGTGATCCGTGGCCACCGCCTACTCGGCTGCGAAGGCTCACGGCGGGCAGTGATCGGGATCGCGGCTCGAAGCTGGGCGTGGGCGGCTGGATCGATCTCGGACAGGTCGTACCGTCCGACGGGATCTGCGTCGCGCAGCAGGTCCAACGGGTCGCGGGTGATGTGGGTGGTCATCGGCTTTCCTCCCCTGGAACAGTTGGTGTGGCAAGCGGGGCGCGAGACGCCGGCGGCCTGCCGGAGCGTGCCTGGGTGCTCTCGAGGCGTGAGCGAAGTCGTGCGCGTGCCCGGTGCAGTCGCACCCTGGCCGCGCCGCTCGTGCAGCCCAGCGCGATGGCCAGCTCGGTGGTGCTCAGGCCCTCCCACGCGGTCAGGCGCAGCAGCTCCTGGTCGTCAGGGGAGAGGTCGGACAATGCTTCCTCGACCGGTGTGGGGGCCTGTTGTGCGGTGTGCTGGACCCGCGTCAGCTCGACCCGCAGCGCCTGCGCGAGCTGGGACCGGCGGGCCTCGGAGCGGTGGAGGTTGGCCAGAACCCGTCTGGCCACCCCGTAAAGCCAGGCGCGTGCCTCGTTCTCGGGCTGAGGGACGTCGTCAAGCCTGCGCCAGGCCACCACGAACGTCTCGGCCACAACATCTGCAGCATCGGCCGGTGTCGACACCCGACGCACCGCGTACGCCAGCAGAGCGTCCGCGGTCGACAGATACAGCCCATCGAACCGGGCCTGCGCATCAGCCGTCACTTGGTTGTCCCTCATACCCGACACATGTCGAAGAATCCCCGGCTTGTTACCGGCCGATCCATAACCCATGGCCAGCGAGCAGGCCGTCCTTCTAGTCTGCAGTCATGGCGGGCCCTGACGGCTTGGAGTATAGAGTGCGCGGCACAGACGTGATCATCACCCACCACGGCAAGGTGGCCACGACGCTGCGGGGGAGCAGGGCAGTCGCCTTCCTGCACAACGTCGAGCTCGAGGACCCCCAGGAGCTGATGGCGCGGCTGACCGGCAACTATCGCCGGGGCAACGAGCGCCAGGCGCGCAACCATCCCCGCAACCGAGGTCGTTGAGCGCGCGATGTCGGGTGCTCCCTCATCCGGCAGAAGTGGGCGCCACGGGTACCGCTCGGGGACTTCAGACCGAGAATCGTCACGGCCTGAGGGGCGCGGCGGCAGCTGGCGATGGCCGCTGACCTGCGCAAACGTGGTGGTGCCCCCGGCATGATTCGAACATGCGACACCCGCTTTAGGAGAGCGGTGCTCTATCCCCTGAGCTACGAGGGCGGGGGGCCCGTGGAGGGCCAGGGACAAGGGTAACGCGACCACACGGCATACCCGATGTGGCCGGACCGCAGGGAGGTGACGAGCGACGCCGTCCAGAGCCCCGCGGGGTGGGGGAGCGCGGCACTACGATCAGGCCGTGAGGCACCTCCCGACGATCGCGGCGCTCGCTGTCGGGCTGACCATCGTCGTCTACACCGGCATGAGCGTGGTCGACACGCTGCTGCGGCCGGGCGCGCCCCGCTCGCGCCTCACCCACATCGTCATGCGGCTGGTCGTGCTCGTGTTCACGGCCGGCGCGCAGCTGCTGCCGAAGGGGCGGCGCAAGGGCTGGTGGTCGTGGGCCGGGCCGTTCGTCCTCGTCGGGCAGCTGGCGACGTGGTGGACGGTCATGACCGCAGGCTGGGCGCTCGCGCTGTGGCCCGCGATGGACGAGCGGCTCTGGTCCGGCTGGCGGCTGCATGATCTGGGAACCGCTGTGCGAGAGACGGGTTCGTCGATGCTGACGCTCGGCACCCACTGGACTCCCGGGGTCTGGCCGGCGATCGTCGATCTCACGAGCGGGCTCATGGGCTTCGCGCTGATGACCCTGTTCATCGCCTATCTGCCGACCCTGCACGCGGCCTACGTGGAGCGGCAGACAGCGACCGCGGCGCTCGAGCTGCGTCCCGGTGGCCCGCCCTGGGGGCCGCAGCTGCTGGTCGCGCTCGAGCGGGACACCCAGCTCGACGGCGCCGACCGGTTCTTCGCCGAGTGGGAGCGGGTGGGACTGTCGATGGTCGACCACCACATCCGCTACCCGATGCTCCAGCTCTTCCACTCCAGCCGCTCTGGCCGCTCGTGGGTCACCGCGCTCACCGCCGTCACCGACGCTGCCCTGCTCAAGATCCACCTGCTTGAGGACGACGCCGTCCACAGCCCGGCGTCGCGGGTCGCCCGGATCGGGTCCGAGTGCCTCCAGGCCATCGCCGAGGCCAGCTGGTATCTCGAGGGCACCCGCGAGCGCCCAGCCACCACGGAGGTCTCAGCCGGGCCCAGATCGACCAGGGCGTCGAGGTGCTCACTCGGGCCGGTCACCCGATCCCCGCCGACGACCCGCGGTGGGCGAGCTTCCTGGCCGCGCGCAACGTCTACGCGCCCGCCATCGAGGTCCTCGCCCAGGCGCACGGCGAGGCCGGCAGCCCCTGGTGCACCTCCACCCGGCGGCGCGACGGCTGAGGCCGCTCGCCGCCTGCTCCGGCGCAGGAGGCTGTCTTACGCCGAGTCGCCCTCGCTTGCCATGAGCGCGAGCAGTTCGTAGGCGGCGTGGGCCGCAGCCACACCCGTGATCTCCGCGTGGTCATAGGCGGGGGAGACCTCGACGATGTCTGCCCCGACGATCTGGCGGCCGGCCAGGGACCGAAGTGTCAGCAGCAGCTCGCGCGAGGTCAGCCCTCCCGCCTCAGGCGTGCCGGTGCCGGGTGCATGTGCAGGATCGAGCACGTCGATGTCGATGGACACGTACACCGGCCCGTCACCGAGCCGACGACCTATCACGTCGATGACCCCGTCAATGCCCCGCTGGTAGTCGTCGCTTGTTACGACCCGGAATCCGAGAACCTCATCATCCTGAAGGTCCTGCTCGGAGTAGAGCGGTCCTCGTATTCCGACGTGGATGCACCGGCTCTGGTCCAGCAGGCCCTCCTCCGATGCCCGCCTAAATGGCGTCCCGTGAGTCACGGGGGCGCCAAAGTACGTGTCCCAGGTGTCGAGGTGAGCGTCGAAATGGATGACTGCGATCTGACCATGCTGTCGGTGCAGGTTTCGCAGTAGGGGCAGGGCAATGGTGTGATCGCCGCCGAGAGCTAGCAGGCGAGCGCCATCGGCAGTCAACTCCCGTGCGCCGGCCTCGATCTGAGTGACTGCTTCGTCGAGGTTGAACGGGTTGATGGAGACGTCGCCGCCATCCGCCACCTGCTGCGTCGCAAAGGGGGAGACGTCCAGACCAGGATGGTAGGGCCTGAGAAGTTTCGAGGATGACCGGATGTGGGATGGCCCGAATCGGGCGCCCGGACGGTAACTGACACCCCCGTCGAACGGGAAGCCAGCCACGACCACATCGACGCTCGTCACCTCGTCCGCACGGGGAAGGCGGGCGAATGTGGCTGGACCGGCGAAACGAGGATGGCGAGTCGCGTCTACTGGTCCGATTGGGGGCACCCGCTCATCGGTCATTGGTCTTCCCTCCAGTTTGCTGTTGTCTCACGCCACCTGAGCCCAGGCTCGGATCGGTGAACCATCCAGCCCGGTCCATGCCATCGGCACGACCGAAACATCAACGACGCTGCCGATGAGGGGAGTAAGGCCCCTGAGGTTCTCCACGATCAAGCCATCCTGCCCCAGCACAACGTCATGCACCGGCAGCGTCTCGCCTCCGGTTGGGTCAGGGCTCAGGCAATCCACGCCCAGCAAACGCATGCCGCGCTCCCATAGCTCCTGGACAAGGCGCGGCGACAACCCGGGGTGCTCAGTCATCTTGGGTGTGCCCCAGTGGGCGTCCCAGCCAGTTGAGATGAAGACACGGCTCGGGACTGTGTCGGGGGTATCTGGCTGGATGGACTCCCAGGTGATCAGCCCGTCCCGTGCAGCCTCACGGACACCTAGGACCAAGGCTGGGCCGATGGTCTCCTCGAGGGTCACCTGCTCGATCGTGCGTCCGTCGGGCACGGTGTGCGAGGGAGCGTCCAGATGGGTGCCGGAGTGCGTGCCCAAGTGGAGGCGGTGGACCTCCACGACATCTGTGTCGATCGTGAGCGCGCGCTCGACATCGACCGTCGGATCACCGGGGTAGATCGGCATGCCGGCTGAAAGGGGGTGGCTGAGATCAACGAGCATCACGGACCTCCTCTGCCAAGTGGATCTGCGGACCGTCTGGAGGGGTGTCGCGCCTCACCGTCATTCCCCACGCTAGGTATAGGAGGAAGGCGACGATGAACGCGGGGATGGTTGCGCCAATAGGGCTGGAGACTACGTACGTGAGGATGTACGAGGTGGCCGCACCAGCGAGCCAGGCCGCGATCGCCGCAGGGTTGACTCCGGCTGTGTACCAGTACCGTCCGCCGTTGTCGCGCAGCACGTCCCGCGTGTACACCCCCCGGTGCACTAGGTAGTAGTCGACGATCATGATGGCGAACACCGGCACAAAGAAGGCCCCAATCATCACGAGGAAGTCCGTGAACGAATAGAGCAGGTTCTGCCAGATCGTTCCAAGAACGGAGATGGCCCCAAGGACGAGGGCGGTCGGCAGGAAGTGGAATGTGCCGCTACGTCCCGCGTGGATGACGCTGTTGGTCATGCCGTAGACGACCATCGTGTTCGTCGCCATCACCGACAGCACGATCACGACGGCCAGGGGCACACCGAAGGCGGCGACGACGGTTGGGGGGTCGAACGGCAGGGCTTCGTCACCGCGCAGGATGACGTACCCGATCGCGGTGGCGCCAAGTGCCATGGCGGCGACAGTCGAGAGCACATAGCCACTGATAGACCCCAGCACGCCACTTTGGCTGTCCTTGGCTAGCCGGTTGATGTCAGCGGACAGCACAGTCCAGGACACGGCTGTGGCGATCACGATGTCTAGGACGACCATTGCGCTCATGCCGGCGTCCGGGTCAACGGGGATCCCAGTGAAGTCAGCGACGCTGAAAGCGGTGAGCGCCTTGGAGAGCACCCACGCCATGGCCAACAGGATGATCAGGGCGAACCATGGCTCGGCCTTGGCAATACCTTCGTGCCCGAAGATGGCCAAGGCAACAACAACGGCCTGGCACAGCATCGAGAAGAGGATGGGGTTTGAGAACCCAGTCGCCTGCTCAACGAGATAGTTCACGGTGATGCCCGCGAGCATCGCCTGAACCCACGACCACCCCATGAGGATGATGACGTTGGCAGCCACAGGGAGAAGGCTGCCTCGGCTCCCGAACGAGCCTCGGGTCAAGGCCATGGTCGCCAGACCCGTTCGAGTGCCGATGTTGCCTATGGCCGCCAGTGCGAGTGCGCCCACGACTGTGCCGACGACGATCATCATCAGCGCTGTCTGCCATTTCACCCCTGGGACGAACAGCGTGCCGGTGAGCATGGTGGTGACGACAAGGTTCGCGGCCAGCCAGATGAGCAGCACCCGTGGCAGCGGCAGGTAGCCACGGATGGCGCCGTCGTCGTCCGCGTTGGCCTGTAGGCGGTCAGAAAGGCGACTCCACGCGGAGTCGCCCTGCCTTTCACTCACGGCTTCTCCTCAGTCGGGGCTGGCGAGAGGTGCTCATGGATCCCCAAGAGGTGTTCCCCGTCGAAAGCGAAGATGATCGACTCCCGCTCGTCGTACTCTTCGCGTCCCTCCGGGCTGTCCGTGATGGTGTGCACCTCATGGGTGAACACGGCGCCGCCCTCGAAAGGTGTCACAGCGCCGTTGCGGCTATCGCAGGCGACGACCCGCCAGCCGCTATCTAGCCAGCTCTTCCACAGCGCCTCGTAGGCAGCGCGGCTCGGGAGAATTTCGCGCTCGGGATGGAACACGAACGAGGCTCGTTCGTCGAAGGCTGCGAAGTAGGCCTCGGTATCCGTCTGTGCGAACGCGTCGACTACCGCGGCTGCAGCCGCCTTTACCTGGTCGATCTGCGGTGTGGCCATGTGCCCCTCCCGAAAAGTTGCCTATAAGTAAACGCAAGGTACTCTGGATGCAACCATTGCCCGTCACCGTATGGGCGACGGTGTGGGGTGTCAATGGTCCCCGTCGATGTGGAGATCTGTGATGGCAAGGTTGGGCGCGTGATGCGAGCAGTGCACCCAGCGGCGATAGGTGGCGACCTCACTCTTGGACCCCGCCTGCGGGCTGCACGAGAACGACAGGGCCTGACGCTTGCGCAGGTGGCCGAGGCGTCCAGCCTGACAAAGGGCTTCATCTCACGCGTTGAGCGCGATCAGACCTCTCCGAGCGTCGATTCGCTCGTGCGCCTGTGCCAGGTGCTCTCGCTTCCCATGGGGGAGCTCTTCGCAGAGCCCGAGGTGGCACACACCCGCCTGCAGGATGCGCCGCTGATCAACATGGGAGGTACCGGCACGCTGGAGCGTCTCGTCAGCGCGCGTCAGGAGGCGCGTGTGCAGGTGATCCACTCGACGCTCGAGCCCGGGGCTAGTGGTGGCGAGTCGCACTACACCGTGAACTGCGAGGTAGAGGTCGTCCATGTCACCGCAGGCTCGCTCACCCTTCACTTCCCCTTGGGGGACGTGAACTGCGGTCAAGGGGACTCTGTCACCTTTCCCGGCAGGGAGCCTCACACCTGGACCGCGGGCGAAGATGGGGCGAGTGTCGTTTGGGTGCTCGTGCCCGCGGCATGGAGCGGTTCGCGCTGAGGCCGCTCGTCGCCTGCTCCGGCGCGGTCGCCGGATGGGGTATGCCGCGCTGTTGCCTTGGCGGCCCCGGCTCGCCAAGGTGGGCGGCATGGAGTCCTCGAACCTCACCATCACGCGCGACGGCGACACGACCACGATCACCCTGACCCGGCCGGAGAAGCGCAACGCGCTCTCGATGGAGGTCATGCGGGACATCACCGCGGCGCTCGAGGAGGTCGGCGCGAGCGACACCCTCGCGGTCGTCATCGCCGCCGAGGGGCCGGTCTTCTCAGCCGGACACAACTTCGGCGACATGCGCGGTGCGACGCTGCGCGAGGCCCAGGAGGTCTTCGGCACCTGCGCGGAGATGATGGCCACGGTCCAGCGCATCCCTCAGCCGGTCATCGCCAAGGTCCACGCCCTCGCCACCGCCGCCGGGTGCCAGCTCGTCGCGAGCTGCGATCTCGCGATCGCTGCCGACACAGCGGCATTCGCGCTGCCGGGCGGCAAGGGCGGGCTGTTCTGCCACACCCCGCTCGTCGCCGTCGCCCGCCAGATCTCGCCCAAGCGCGCCCTCGAGATGGCCCTCTCCGGCGACACGATCGACGCAGCCACGGCCGCCGACTGGGGCCTGATCAACCGCGCCGTCCCCGCCGACCAGCTCGACGAGGCCGTGGCCGAGATGGTCGCCCGGGTCACCCGCGGCAGCGCGTGGGGCCGGACCATCGGCAAGCGCACCTTCTATGCCCAGGTCGAGCTCCCGCAGGCTGCGGCATACCGGCTCGCCACCGACGTCATGGCCGCCGCCTGCGTCGACGAGGACGCCCAGGAGGGCATCGCCGCCTTCCTCGAGAAGCGCCACGCCACCTACACCTCCAAGCCCTGAGGCGAGCCGGCGCGCAACTCGCCAACTGGCGAAACCCGCTGAGTCGGCCGCGCGCGGGCAGCAGACCGCGGGCGGCGGGCGCGTGGGCGGCGGGCGCGCGGGCGGGGCGCGCGCGGCATACTGACTCCCCGTGACCCAGCCCGCGCCGCAGCAGCCGCACCCCGAGCGCACCCCGCTCCAGCGCCGCACGCTCGGCGTGCTCACCGGCTCGCAGACCCTCGGCGGAGTCGGCACCGCCAGCGGCATCGCGGTCATGGCACTGCTGACCAACAGGATCGCCGACTCCGAGCAGCTGGCCGGGCTCGGCACGACCTTCCAGGTCCTCGGCGGCGCGATCCTGGCCATCCCGCTCGCCCGGCTCATGGCCGCGCGCGGCCGCCGGCCGGGACTCGCCGCGGGCTATGCCATCGCCGTCCTCGGCTGCTTCGTCATCGTCGCCGCGGCCGCGCTCGGCAGCCTGCCGCTGATGCTGGTCGGCTCCTTCCTCTTCGGCGGGGCCACGACGAGCAACAGCCAGGCGAGGTATGCCGCGGCGGACCTCGCGCAGCCCGCCCACCGCGGGCGCGACATCAGCATCGTCGTCTGGGCCACCACGATCGGGTCTGTCATCGGGCCCAACATCCTTGGGGTGGGGGAGCGGCTCGCCGGCTGGCTGCACATGCCCGAGATGACCGGGTCCTTCGTCTTCTCGATGCTCGGATTCGTCGCTGCCGCAGCGGTACTCACGCTCTGGCTGCGCCCCGACCCGCTCCTCGAGTCACGCAAGGACGAGGTCCACGACGACCCGTCCACCCGCAAGGACCACCTCGAGGGCGGGCTGCTCCACGGGCTGCGGGTCATCCTCGCCCACCCCGTCGCGACCCTCGGCCTGGTGACGATGGCGATCGGCCACGCCGTCATGGTCGGCATCATGGTGATGACCCCGCTCCACATGGACCACGGCGGCGCGAGCCTGCGCCTGGTCGGCCTCGTCATCAGCATCCACATCTTCGGCATGTATGCCTTCTCGCCGCTGACCGGGATGGCCGTCGACCGCTTCGGCGCGAGGACCGTCGCGGTCGCGGGCGGGACGATCCTGCTCATCGCCGCGCTGATGTCCTCGCGCTCGCACGCCGGCATGTCCGTGCTCATTACCGTCTCGATGTTGCTCATCGGCGTCGGCTGGTCGTGCACCCTCGTGTCCGGCTCGACGATGCTCACCGGCGCCCTGCCCGTGCACGAGCGCCCCGGCGCGCAGGGCATGGCCGACCTGCTCATGGGCCTGGCCGCCGCGTCGGGCGGCGCCGTCGCCGGCGTCATCCTCGAGCACTTCGGCTTCGGCACGCTCTCGCTCATCGGCGCGCTGCTGTCGGCCGGCGTCGCCCTCGCCGCGATGCTCCTGCGCGACCCCCAGGGCGAGCTGGCCCACTGAGCCGCGGCGCGGCATACCCCCGCGCATTTGGAATATCAAAACGCTCGGGTATGCCGCGTGCCCGTGCTCACGGCGCACCTCACCCCGCGGTTCTGATAGTCCAAATGCCGGTGCGGGCCCGGGCGTTCGTGCCCAAGTGGGGGGAAGGGCCGGGGCGTTCGTGCCCAAGTGGGGGAAAGCGCTAGCGCGTTCGTGCGCACGTGGGGGGAAACGCGGGAGGGGGAGGCGGTGGTCACATAGGCAGGGGTCTGGATAACTAAGCGCTTGCTTAGTACGGTGTGCGCAAGCACTCCCCACCCCGCGAAGGGACACCCATGCCTGTCACCCCCACCGACGCGCTCATCTTCGACGCCGTGCGCACGCCGCGCGGCAAGGGCAAGAAGGGCGGCGCGCTCTACGGCACCAAGCCGATCGACCTGGTCGTCCAGGTCATCAAGGCCATCACCGCGCGCAACGAGGGCCTCGACCCCGCCCTGATCGACGACATCGTCATGGGCATCGTCTCGCCCGTCGGTGAGCAGGGCGCCGTGCTGCCGCGCGTCGCCGCGACCGTCGCCGGCCTGCCCGACACCGTGGCCGGCCTCCAGGTCAACCGCTTCTGCGCCAGCGGCCTCGAGGCCGTCAACCTTGCCACCCAGAAGGTCGCCTCCGGCATGGAGGACCTCGTCCTCGCCGGCGGCGTCGAGTCGATGTCGCGCGTGCCGATGGGCTCCGACGGCGGCGCCTGGGCGATGGACCCGGCCACGTCCTATGACACCTACTTCGTGCCGCAGGGCATCAGCGCCGACCTCATCGCGACGATCGAGGGCTTCAGCCGCCGCGACGTCGACGAGTTCGCCGAGACCTCCCAGCTCAAGGCCAAGGCCGCCTGGGACGAGGGCCGCTTCGCCCGCTCGATCGTGCCTGTCACCGACCCCAACGGCATCGTCGTCCTCGACCGTGACGAGCACATGCGCCCGCAGTCGACCGCCGACTCCCTCGCCAGCCTCCCGCCGAGCTTTGCCAAGATCGGCGCCGAGGGCGGCTTCGACGCCGTGGCGCTGCAGAAGTACCACTGGGTCGAGAAGATCAACCACGTCCACCACGCCGGCAACTCCTCCGGCATCGTCGACGGTGCGACCCTCATGCTCATCGGCAACAAGGCCGCGGGCGAGAAGGCCGGCCTGACGCCGCGCGCCCGCATCGTCGCCACCGCCGTGACCGGCTCCGAGCCGACGATCATGCTCACCGGCCCCACCCCTGCCACCGAGAAGGTCCTCGCCCGCGCCGGCCTGTCCGTCGGCGACATCGACGTCTGGGAGGTCAACGAGGCCTTCGCCGCGGTGCCGATGAAGCTCGCCAAGGACCTCGACGTCCCCATGGACAAGATCAACCCCAACGGCGGGTCCATCGCGATGGGCCACCCCCTCGGCGGCACCGGCGCGATCATCCTCGGCACCGCCCTCGACGAGCTCGAGCGCACCGGCGGCCGCTACGGCCTGGCCACGCTCTGCGTCGGCGGCGGCATGGGCATCGCGACCATCATCGAGCGGCTCTGACGCTCACCACTCACCGAGACCACACGGCATACCAAAGGACGTCAGAACCCATGAGCACCAGCACCATCCGCTATGACAAGGACGCCGAGGGCATCGTCACCCTCACCCTCGACGACCCCAACCAGTCGGCGAACACGATGAACGACGACTTCCGCTCGTCGCTCCACGAGACGGTCGAGCGCCTCGAGGCCGAGAAGGACTCCATCACCGGCGTCATCCTCGCCTCGGCCAAGAAGACCTTCTTCGCCGGCGGCGACCTCAACATGCTGCTGTCCGTCCCCGCGACCCAGGACGGCGCCAAGCAGACCATCGAGCGCAGCAGCCTCATGAAGGCCGACATGCGCCGTCTCGAGACGCTGGGCAAGCCCGTCGTCGCGTGCATCAACGGCGCGGCCCTCGGCGGCGGCCTCGAGCTCGCCCTGTGCTGCCACCACCGCGTCGCGCTCGACAGCCCGGCCGTGCAGATCGGCCTGCCCGAGGTCACCCTCGGCCTGCTGCCCGGCGGTGGCGGCGTCGTGCGCGTCACCCGCATGCTCGGCATCGCCTCCGGCCTGATGAACGTGCTGCTCCAGGGCCAGCGCCACCGGCCGGCCAAGGCCCTCGGGCTCGGCCTAGTCGACGAGCTGGCCGCCAGCCCCGAGGAGATGCTGGAGAAGGCCAAGGCGTGGATCAAGGCCAACCCCGAGGCCGCGCAGCCGTGGGACGTCAAGGGCTACCGGATGCCGGGCGGCACGCCCAGCAGCCCCTCGCTCGCCGCGATGCTCCCCGCCTTCCCCGCCAACCTGCGCAAGCAGATCAAGGGCGCCAACATGCCGGCGCCGCTGGCGATCATGTCCGCGGCCGTCGAGGGTGCCGGGCTCGACTTCGACACCGCCCAGCTCGTCGAGACCCGCTACTTCGCCGGGCTCGCGTCGGGACAGGTCGCCAAGAACATGATCCGCGCGACCTTCTTCGACATGCAGAAGGCCAACGGGCTGGTCAAGCAGTACGGCGCCGACGCCAAGCCGGTGGAGAAGGTCCTCGTCCTCGGCGCCGGCATGATGGGCGCCGCGATCGCCTATGTCTGCGCCAAGGCCGGCATGCAGGTCGTCCTCAAGGACGTCACCCAGGAGGGTGCCGACAAGGGCAAGGGCTACTCGGAGGCGTTGGTGCGCAAGGCGATCGAGCGCGGCCGCTCCACCGAGGACAAGGGTGCCGAGCTGCTCGCGCGCATCCACCCGACCGACAGGGCCGAGGACGCCGCGGGCTGCCAGCTCGTCGTCGAGGCCGTCTTTGAGGACCCCAAGGTCAAGGCGCAGGTCTTCGCCGAGATCGAGCCGGTCATCGAGCCCGACGCGCTGCTCGGCTCCAACACCTCGACCCTGCCGATCACCCTTCTCGCAGAAGGCGTCTCGCGTCCCGACGATTTCATCGGCCTGCACTTCTTCTCGCCCGTCGACAAGATGCCGCTGCTGGAGATCATCCGCGGGGAGAGGACCTCCGACGCGGCCCTCGGTCGGGCGCTGGCCTTCTGCAAGCAGATCGGCAAGACGCCCATCGTCGTCAACGACTCGCGCGGCTTCTTCACCTCGCGTGTCATCGGCACCTTCACCTCCGAGGGCATGGCGATGCTCGCCGAGGGCGCGGCGCCGTCCTCCATCGAGCAGGCCTCGGCCCAGGCGGGCTACCCCGCCCCGGTCCTCCAGCTCATGGACGAGCTGACCCTCACCCTCCCGCGCCGGATCCGCGACGAGACGCGTGCCGCCGCGGTCGCCGAGGGCAAGGAGGCGGGCACCCACCCGTCCGACGTCGTCATCGACCGCATGCTCGACGAGTTCGACCGCAAGGGCCGCTCGTCCGGCGCCGGCTTCTATGAGTACGAGGACGGCAAGCGGACCGGTCTGTGGCCGGGCCTGGAGGCCTTCAAGCAGGGCGAGGACTATGCCGAGATCCCCTTCGAGGACATGAAGGAGCGGATGCTCTTCATCGAGGCGCTCGAGACCGTCAAGTGCCTCGACGAGGGCGTGCTCGCCTCGACGACCGACGCCAACGTCGGCTCGATCCTCGGCATCGGCTTCCCGGTCTGGACCGGCGGCGTCGCCCGCTACATGGACCAGTACCCGGGCGGCCTCAAGGGCTTCGTCGCCCGCTCCCGCGAGCTCGCGGAGCGCTACGGCGAGCGCTTCACCCCGCCCGCCTCCCTCGTCGAGAAGGCCGAGCAGGGTGGCACCTTCGAGGAGATCGCGCCGGGCGGCGGCGCCTGATCCCTCGCCGGGCACAGCATGAGGTATGCCGCGTGGTCGCCGCCCACGCGGCATACCCCTGTCTGCGCGTATTAGCCTTCACTCGTGAGCGAGACGTCCCCCACCAGCGCCCCGCGGGAAGAACCCGCAGGTCAGCCCGCTGCGGGACCCCTCATGGGGGAGGCCATCGCGCGCTGGCAGCGTGATCTGGCCGGGCTTGGCGGGCCCAACACGCTGCTGTGGCACCGTGACCTGCCCGACGGCACGCTCGACCTGACCACCGCCCATCCAGGCGGCGTGTCCAAGCTCCTCGCAGGCCGCCCCACCCGGCTGGGTGAGCTCGTGCGTGAGCCGTCCGCGCTGGCCGAGGCGAGGCGGCGCGCCCGCGCGATCCGCGGCAAGACAGTCGAGATGGCCGAGGAGCGGGGCCTGGCGACGGGCTATCTCGCGGTCGGCATGGCCACCTGGGCCGGGCGTGGCAGCGCAGGCTCGCCCTCCGCCCCGGTGCTGCTGCGCACCTGTGAGCTGCGGCCGGTCGACGCGGCCGAGAGCGACTTCGTCGTCGACCTCGGCCCGGACGCCGAGTTCAACCCCGTGCTCGCGCAGTATCTGCGCGCGGAGCGGGGCATCGACATCGACGTGGCCCACCTCGAGGCGATCGCGGTCACCGGGACGCGCTTCGACCCCTATCCGGTGTATGCCGCGCTGCGGCACCTCTGCGCCCCCCTGCCCGACTTCACGGTGACTCCACGGCTCGTGCTCGGCAACTTCCCCTATGACAAGCTCGCGATGGTGGCCGACCTTGCGGCACAAGGGGATCGGCTCGGCTCACATCGGGTCGTCGCGGCGCTGGCCGGCGACGAGACCGCCCGCGCCGCCCTCGACCGCCCGGTGCCCGAGGGTGCCCCGGACCATGACCCGGGCCATGAGCACCTCGTGCTCGACGCAGACTCCTCCCAGCAGGCCGTCATCGACGCGGTGCGCGGCGGGGCCGACCTCGTCGTGACCGGGCCGCCCGGCACCGGCAAGTCACAGACGATCGCCAACCTCATCGCGGCCCTGGCCGGCGACGGCAAGAGCGTGCTCTTCGTCGCCGAGAAGCGCGCCGCGGTCGACCAGGTGCTCGGCCGGCTGCGGGACCTTGGCCTCGGCGACCTTGTGCTCGACACGCATGGCGGCTCGGGCGGCCAGCGTGGCCTGGTCAGCCGGGTGGCCGAGATCGTGGCCCGTCACTCCCGGCCCGCACCCCCGGACACCCGCTCGTCCGACGAGGAGCTGCGGGTCGCGCGCGACACCCTTGCGGCCCATCGTGACTCGCTCCATCGGGTGCGCGAGCCGTGGCAGGTCTCGGTCCACCGTGCGCAGGAGGAGGTCGCCGAGCTCGAGGCCCGCGAGCTGCCACCGCGCACGCGGGTGCGGCTGCGCGGCGACGACCTCCTCGCCCTGGACCCGGCCCGGCGCGAGTCGCTGTGGGCCGACCTCGACGAGGCGGGCACGGCCGGCGCCTGGTCCGTCGACCCCGGCGCGCCGGATCCCTGGTGGGGCGCCGACATCTCGACCGAGGCCGACGCCGCGCGGGCCGAGGAGATCGTCACGCGGCTGGACGCAGGCGGCTTCAAGGAGGTCGGCACCAGGCTCGACACGCTGCTCGAGGAGGCCGGCCTGCCCGAGGCGGTCACGGGCGCCGACTGGGGCCGCTCCCTCGCCGCGATCCGCGAGGCCGCCAGTGTGCTCGAGGTCTTCCGCCCCGAAGTCTTCGACATCCCGCTCGCCGACATGGTCGGGGCCACCGGCTCGCGGACCTATCGCAAGGAGCACTCGATCTCGCTGTCGCTGCCGGCCCGCCAGCGGCTGCGGCGCCAGGCCATCGGGCTGCTGCGCCCGGGCCCCGTGCCCGAGGACCTCCACGGCGTGCTTCGACAGGCTCAGAACGTGCGGGTTGGCTGGCAGGGACTGACCGGCATCGGCGGCCGCCCTCGCGCACCCCACGACACCGCTGCCGCCGCTGCGGCCCACGCCCGGCTCGAGGAGGAGCTGCGCTGGCTGGGCGACCGGCTCTCCCCGGGTGCGGGGGAGCGCGAGCTGCTCGACCTGCCCATCGGTGACCTGCGCTCCCGGATCGGTGCCCTCGCCGGCTCCCTCGACCGGCTGCGCGTGCTGCCGACGGTGGCGCCCTCGCTCGGGCGGCTGCGTGCGGCCGGGCTGGGGCCGCTGGTCGACGACCTGGCTGCCCGCCGGGTGCCCGCCGACTCGGCGCGTCCCGAGCTGGACTTCGTCTTCTGGACCTCCGTCGCCGAGGCCGTCGCAACGTCCGACGGTGTCTATGGCGGCCACCAGGGCGACCGGATGCGCTCTGTCGCAGCCGATTTCGTCGCCCAGGACCGCGCGCATGTCGCCTCGGGCCCCGACCGGGTGCGTGCGGAGGTGGGCCGTCGGCTGGGGCGCGCCATCGCGGCATACCCCGAGCAGGTCGAGTCCGTGCGTGCAGCGGAGCGCGACGGGCGACCGCTGAGGGCGCTCGTCGCGAGCGCGCCGGAGCTGCTGTCGGCCGCGGCGCCGTGCTTCGCGATGAGCCCACTCGTGGTCGCGTCGGTCATGCCGCCGGGCGAGCACGTCGACGTCGTGATCTTTGACGAGGCCTCCCAGATCCCGCCTGCGCTGGCGGCGTCGGCGATCAGCCGGGGGCGCCAGGTCGTCGTGGTGGGCGACCCGCACCAGATGCCGCCGAGCGGGTTCCTCACAGCCGCAACTGAACTCAGCACCGATGGCGGCGACGCCGCCCCGTCGGTGCTGGACGTGCTCGCCGACGTGCTGCCCACGCGCAGCCTCGACTGGCACTACCGCTCGCACGACGCCCGCCTGATCGACTTCTCATCCGAGCGGCTCTATGGCGGGTCGATCACGACCTTTCCCGGCACGCTCCGGGGCGACATCGTGCGCGTGGAGCAGGTCGAGGGTGGCGGCGGTGTCATCGAACAGGGCTCTGCCACAGTCGAGTCCACCCCAGACGAGGTCGACCGGGTTGTCCAGCTCGTCCTCGACCACGCCCGCCGCAGGCCGAAGCGCTCGCTGGCTGTCATCACCCTCGGTCGACTGCACGCCGAGCGCATCGACGAGGCGCTCCGCCGCGCTCTCGTCGGCGCCGACAAGGAGACCGCGGCGTTCTTTGACGAGTCGCGCGCGGAGCGCTTCTTCGTCAAGGACATCGAGCGCGTCCAGGGTGACGAGCGCGACGCCGTCATCCTCGCGATCGGGTATGCCGCGACGCTCCACGGCCAGGTCCCGCACCGCTTCGGGGCGGTCAGCGCCGAGGGCGGCGACCGGCGCCTCAACGTCGCGATCACACGGGCCCGCCGGTCGATGACGGTCGTCACTTCGCTCACATCCGATCAGCTCGCCGGCGCATCGCTGCGCGGGGCGGGCGCTGAGATGCTGCGCGACTATCTCGCCTATGCCGAGCGCCACGGCCAGGTCGACGACGAGCCGCCGCTCGACGCGCCCGAGGCCTCCGGTGCGCTGCGTGCCGGGCTGGCGCGGCGGCTGCGGGAGGCCGGCCTCGTGGTGCACGAGCAGCACGGCCGCTCGGCAGGGCGCATCGACGTCGCGGTCGAGGACCCGCACCGGCCGGGCCGCATGAAGGTCGCCGTCGAGACCGACGGTGAGGCGTATGCCGGCATGGCTAGCGTCCGTGACCGCGACCGGCTGCGGCCCGAGCACCTCGAGCGCCTGGGGTGGGCGCACGTACGGGTCTGGACGACAGATCTTTTCCGCGACCCGGCCCGTGAGGTCGCGCGCGTGCTGGAGGTGGCGCGCCACGAGCCCCCGCGTGAGCGGCCGGCGCGCAAGCGGACCGAGCTGCCGGGGACCTTCGAGAATGTCGACCCCTCGCTCTTCCTGGGCGAGAAGTGACACGACGACACCGCCGCGTGGTCTCGCAGCCGACCCGCATCGGCACCGGCGACGACCCGGTCTGGTCGGCCGGCCCGGCTCCCGAGCCCGCATCCGAGGCCTCGGCGGAGACAGAGAGTCAGGGCGATGCCACCCGCCCTGATGGCGGTCAGGAGGCGCCCGCCGCGCGGACCCGGGTCGTGCGGCCGGGGGAGAGCTGGGAGCGGACGGCCGGCACGGGCGTCGCTGCCGACCAGACCCTCGACGACACCGACGCGGGCTGGGGCGAGCAGTCCTCCGGCCGGGATGCCGACTGGTACCGCTCGCAGCGCCCTCCCCACTGGGAGTAGCGGAACTCGCCAATTGGCCTGATGCGCTTGGGTTTCCCCGGAAGGTGTGACACCTTCCGTCCCGCCGTGCGCTCCCCGCGTTTGTGCCCAAGTGGGCGAAAGTGCGGTTGGGGGAGATTTGCCTGTTGGCGTGATGTGCGTGGGCTTTTCCTGCCGCGTGCCTCCCCGCGTTTGTGCCCAAGTGGGCGAAAGAGGAAACGCGAGAGGGGCGGGAGCCTGATGGCTCCCGCCCCTCTCGGCGGTCGATGGCCAGCGGGCCACGCGCAGGGCGCGGGGCTGCCGGACCGTCAGCGACGATCGCGGGGATCGTCAGCGGCTCGCGCTCAGCGGCGGGCCAGCGAGTCGCGGATCTCGCGGAGCAGCGTGATCTCCTCGGCGAGCTCCTCCTCGGCGGTCATGTCCATGCGCTCCTTGGCGGCCTCGTAGGGCTTGACGATGAAGAAGTAGACGACGAACGCGAGGATGAGGAAGGCGACGAGCGCGGTGAGGAACGGGCCGACCGAGGTCAGGCCGCCCGGCGCCCAGTCGTCGAACTTGGGGGCGCCGCCGGCCTTGGCGATGAGCTCGATGATGATCTTCGTGAACGCGGTGACGACCGCGGCGAACGAAGTCGAGATGATGAAGGCGACGGCAAGCTCAACGAGGTTGCCGCGCATGATGAAGTCCTTGAAACCCTTCATGGGTTATCTCCTGGGGGTGAGGCGGGTTGATGAGTATCCGGTGGGGACGACACATGACAGGCCCCCCACACTGCTGCGCTCCGTCGCGCAGGCCACGAAAAGTGTAGGTGCTCGTCGTGGCTTTTGTCACTTTGGGGTCTGGCGCCGCGCGTGTTGCCCGCATAAGATGCGAGGTTTTGCCTAGCCGAGGCGGGGCGCGTCCGAGCAGTTCCCAAGGCCGGCACGGTGCGTGCGGCGGCCCGTCAGCCCGGGGGATGGAGGGCGAGCAGGAAGCCCCCGCCGCCCGGCGCGCCGGGATCGTGCGCCTGCGCCAGGCGCACCGACTCCGATGCGCTCACGGCGAGGGTCACGCCCGGGCTGTCCCCGGCGGCGTCGAGCGCGCCCGCGGACGGGCGCTGATGCTGCACGTCGAGGACGGTCGCGCCGACGAGGGCGGGCTCGGCCCTGCCGGGAGCGAGCACGTCGACGGCGGCCCCGGGCCTGACCATGTCGAGGGCAGCGGCGTCGATGACCGGCACCCGCACGGCTCTGGCCCCGGTCGGCGCACCGACCAGCAGGCCATCACCGACCACGCGAGAGCGGGTGAGGATCTCGCCCTTGGTCACTCCCGAGACGAGGCGGCGGTCGGTGAGCCCGGCAGCGGAATCGACTGTGCCAACAGGGATCTGGTCACGATCGACCATCCGGATCTCGACCATGTCGGCGCGCAGCGGGCTGCCCCCGGGCAGGTCCGACGCGGCCACCGCGACGGGGACGAGGGTCGGGTCGGGTGGTGGGCGCAGCGCGCTCACGAGCGTGAATGCCGCGAGCCCGGCAGCGATCGCGGCCACCGCCTTGCGCAGCACCCGTCGACGCCAGACGGTGTGTCGGCTGGGCGTCGCGGCGCCCCCGTCAGCGCCGCGCCGTCCGACGCCGAGGACGCCTCGACGGCCGGCGCCAGTCCCATCTCCGCGGCGGGCACTGCGGCGTGCGCCGCCCGCGTCGAGGGCATGACCGGATCGCCCACCGGCGCGGGTGGGCAGTGACAGCGGGGACATGGCGGGCCTAGTGCGGCAGCTCGATCGGGAGCCGGAGGCCGTCGAGGGCGCGGCGGCACGAGCAGGTGGCGGTCTCGTCGGGCTCGGTGGGCGGCAGCTCGGCGACGACGCGGCGCAGGGTGGTCTTGAGCCGCTCCATGTTGGCGGCGAAGACCTCGAGGACCGCCTCGTGGGTGACGGCCGGGCCGTCCTCGAAGCCGGCGTCGTGGTCGGTGACGAGAGCAATCGAGGTGTAGCAGAGGGCGAGCTCGCGGGCGATCGAGGCCTCCGGCACGCCAGTCATCCCGACGATGGTCCAGCCGGCAGCCGAGTGCCAGCGCGACTCCGCGCGGGTGGAGAAGCGCGGCCCGTTGATCACCACCAGCGTCCCCTCGGGCGTGACCTCATGCCCCTCCTCGCCGGTGACCCGCACCGCGATCTCGCGCCCGGTGGGGCAGTAGGGGTCGGCGAAGGCGACGTGGACGACCGGCCCGATCTCGTCATAGACCGTGTGCGGGCGGCCCCACGTGCGGTCGACGATCTGGTCGGGGACGACGATCGCCCCGGGACCGATCTCGGGGCGCAACGACCCGACCGCGCAGGGCGCGAGGACCTGGCGCACCCCGAGCGAGCGCAGCGCCCAGAGGTTGGCCCGGTAGTTGACGCGGTGGGGCGGGTAGCGGTGCCCCTTGCCGTGGCGGGCGACGAAGGCCACGCTGCGCCCGTCGACCTCGCCGACGACGAGGTCATCGCTCGGGTCGCCGAAGGGCGTGGACACCTGGACTCGCTCGGCGTCCTCGAAGAACTCGTAGAAGCCGGAGCCGCCGATGATGCCGATCTCGGCGCGCGGCCCGGTCGTCGCGGGGGTGACTGGTGCGGAGGTCATGGCACGAATCTAGGCCGTGCCACACGGCATACCGCGGATCAGCTCGAGGCTGTGGACGACGAGGTCGTCGAGGACGTGCCTGTGGACGACGCGCTCGAGTCGGAGCCGCCCGACGACGAGCCCGACGAGCCGGACGAGGACGACGACGAGGAGTCCGAGGACGAGGCCGGCGGGGTGGTCGCGCCGGTGCTCGAGGACTTCGCGGAGCGGGAGTCGGTGCGATAGAAGCCGCTGCCCTTGAAGACGACACCGACCGAGTTGAAGATCTTGCGCAGCGTGCCGCCGCACTCGGGGCAGTCGGTCAGCGAGTCGTCGCTGAAGGACTGCACGACCTCGAAGCGGTGGTCGCACGTCTTGCACGCGTAGGCGTACGTGGGCACGAGGCCTCCCAGATGTGTGTTCGCGGAATCCGCCCAATGATACGTATGCCGCGCGCGGCCTGTTCCCCGCAGGTCACCCCTCGGTCAGTTCCAGCCGGCCAGCCGGCCGTGCTCGCTCACCGCCCGCATCCGCGCGCTGATCCGCTCGAGCTCGGACTCGGGGCAGACGATCAGCAGCTGGTCGCCATGGCGGATCGAGGTCGTCAGGTCGGGGACGAAGCGCTCGGTGCCGCGCACCACCAGCGTGAGATTGGCTGTGGGCGGCAGCCGCAGCTCGAGCACCTCGACGCCGTGCAGCCGGGAGTGGGGCCCGACCGAGACAGAGAGGATGTCGGCGCCCAGGTCGGTCAGGGGGGTGGCCTCGACGTCGAGCTCGACGGAGTGGGCCTCCTCGGTCAGGCCGAGCCGGCGGGCGAACCACGGCAGAGTCGGGGCCTGCACGAGGGTGAAGACGACCACGAGGATGAAAACGAGGTCGAAGATCCACTCGCCCGTGCGCGAGCCCAGGGTGATCGGGACCGTCGCGAGCACGACCGGGACCGCGCCTCGCAGGCCTGCCCAGGACATGAAGGCCTGGGTGCGGAAGGGGATGCGGAAGGGCGTCAGCGACAGGTGGACCGCCAGCGGGCGGGCGACCAGCAGCAGCACCAGTCCGATGACGATGGCGGGCACGATCTGGTCGGCCATGCCGGACGGGGTCGCCAGCAGCCCGAGCAGGACGAACAGGCCGATCTGGGCCAGCCAGCCAAGGCCCTGGGAGAAGCCGTGGACGGCCGACTGGTGGGGCAGGCGGAGGTTGCCGAGCACGAGCGCCGAGACATAGCAGGCCATGAAGCCGGAGGTGTGCGCTGTGGCGGCCGCGGCATACGCCAGGACCGTCACGGCCATGACGCCGATCGAGAAGAGCCCGGAGGACCCGCCGGCGAAGCGCTTCATGAGATGGCCGCCGAGGTAACCGACGGCGATGCCGATGGCGGCGCCGCCGATGAGCTCGAGGGTCGCGACGATGCCGAGCTCCCACCACGAGCCGCCGGCCGCGCCGGTGGTGCGCTCGGCGAGGGCCGTCACGAGCAGCACGACTGGCGCGTCGTTGAAGCCCGACTCGGCCTCGAGCATCCCCGTCACCCGGGACGGCAGCGGCACGCGTCGCAGCACGGAGAAGACGGCGGCCGCATCGGTCGAGGCGAGGATCGCGCCGACGAGCATCGCCTCGTCCCAGTCGATGTGGAGCAGCAGGCGGCAGGCGACGGCGACGACGGCCACCGAGACGACCACCCCGAGGGTGGACAGCACGACGGCGGGTGCCACCGAGGGCTTGATCGAGCTCCACGAGGTGGACAGGCCACCCTCGGCGAGGATGAGGATCAGCGCGGAGTAGCCGAGGACCTGGGTGAGCGAGGCGCTGTCGAAGGCGATGCCGAGGCCGTTCTCGCCGAGGGCCACGCCGATCGCCAGATAGAGCAGCAGCGACGGGAAGCCCGAGCGGGCCGAGATCCGGACCGCAGCGATCGCCGCGACGAGGACGAGAGTGCCGATGAGCAGCACGCGGGTGAGGTCGTCGAGCCCGAAGCCCGCGGCCGCGCCACCACTGCTCAGCATCGGCGTCCCTCCACTTCCCCGTCAGATTTGTGCCCTAGTCTCGCAGGGTGCCCAGCCTGCCAGCGCTACGCCGCACCGCCTTCGGCGCGCTCGTCCTCGTGGTCGTCGCCGCCGTCGTGCTGTCCGTCCTTGTGGGGTCGATGATCCAGCGCCCGCGCCCCGACTACTCGGGTGAGCGCAGCATCCCAGGCCTGGGAGCCGCGGTGTCCATCGTGCGGGACGAGCGGGGCGTGCCGCAGATCTATGCCGATACTCCCGCCGACCTTTTCCGGGCGCAGGGCTATGCCAACGCCCAGGACCGCTTCTTTGAGATGGACCTGCGCCGCCACATCACCGCCGGCCGCCTGTCCGAGCTGGTCGGCAGCGCCGGCGTCGAGACCGACCGCGTCATCCGCACGATGGGCTGGCGCCGCGTCGCCGAGAAGGAGCTCCCGACACTCAAGCCGGCCACGCGCCAGTACCTCCAGGCCTATGCCGACGGCGTCAACGCCTACATCAGCGAGCGCCGCACCCCTGCCAAACTGGGCGTCGAGTATGTGGTGCTGGGCCAGAAGTACAAGGACTACCGCGTCGAGCGGTGGACCCCTGCCGACTCGCTCGCCTGGCTCAAGGCGATGGCCTGGGACCTGCGCAGCGACTACGGCGACGAGCTGGCCCGCGCGCGCCTGACCGGCCGGATGTCCGCGGGCCAGATCCGCGCGATCTACCCCGACTACCCCTTCACCACCAACGCCCCGATCCTCAGCGCCCAGGACTGGTCGGGTGGCTCCGCGGCCGCGGTGCCCCAGGCGCTGACCCGGACCGCGACCGGCACCCAGGCGCGCACGGCCGACAGGGCCGGCAGCGCGGCATACCGCTCGGTCACCTCGGGCGACGCAGACAGGGCGTATGCCGCGGTGCAGCGCGCGCTCGATGCCGTGCCCCAGCTGGTGGGCCGGGGTGACGGGATCGGCTCCAACTCGTGGGTCGTCGCCGGCTCGCGCACCACCACCGGCAAGCCGCTCCTGGCCAACGACCCGCACCTCGGCGTCGGCATCCCCGGCATCTGGTCGCAGGTCGGGCTGCACTGCCGCACGGTCTCGGCGGCCTGCCCCTTCGACGTCTCCGGCTTCTCCTTCGCGGGGCTGCCCGGTGTCGTGATCGGTCACAACGCCGACATCGCCTGGGCCTTCACCAACCTCGCGCCCGACGTCAGCGACTTCTATCTCGAGAAGGTTGACGGCGAGACCTATGAGCGCGACGGCGCCAAGGTGCCGCTGGAGACCCGGCGCGAGACGATCAAGATCGCCGGCGCGACCGAGCAGACCTTCACCGTCCGCTCCACCGGCCACGGGCCGCTGATCTCCGAGGCGGTCGACACCGTCGCCGACGCCGGCCTCCAGGGGGCCAGCGCCGACAAGGACCCGGCGACCGAGGAGTTCGGCGTCTCGCTTGCGTGGACGGGCCTCCAGCCCGACAACACCGCCGACGCGATCTTCGGGCTCAACGCCGCCACCGACTTCGCCTCCTTCCGTGAGGCGGCCCGCGACTTCGCCGTGCCGAGCCAGAACCTGCTGTATGCCGACACCGACGGCCACATCGGCTACCAGGCCCCCGGCCAGATCCCGATCCGCAAGGCGGTCGACGCCGACTCGCCGCCCGGCTTCTGGCCGGCGCCGGGCTGGGACTCGGCCTATGACTGGGACGGCTTCGTGCCCTTCGACGACCTGCCGAGCGTGCTCGACCCCAAGGACGACCTGCTGGTCGCGGCCAACCAGGCCGTCACGGCCGAGACCTCGCCCTTCCTGACGACCGAGTGGGACTACGGCTATCGCGCGCAGCGCATCCGGATGCTGCTGGAGGCCAAGGACAAGGTGAGCCCGGCCGACATGGCCTCGATGCAGACCGACACCCGCAACTCCTTCGCGCCCGTGCTCGTCAAGGCGCTGCTGTCGGTCGACGTCGACGACGAGTTCACCCGCCAGGGCCAGGACCTGCTGCGCGGCTGGGACTTCTCGACGCCCGCCGACGGGTCCGACGCCGGGACCTCGGCCGCCTACTACAACGCGGTGTGGAGCCAGCTGCTCGAGCTCACCTTCAACGACGAGCTGCCCACCGAGCTGCGCGCCGACGGCGGCAGCCGGTGGATGCAGGCCGTGACCGGGCTGCTCCAGCGGCCGCGCGACGGGTGGTGGGACAGCAAGGCGACGCCCGGTCTGATCGAGGGGCGCGACGAGATCCTGCGCCAGGCCATGCGCAGCGCGCGGCTCAAGCTCACCCGCGAGATCAGCCAGGACCCCGGCCGCTGGCAGTGGGGCAAGCTCCACACCCTCACCCTGCGCCACCAGGTCCTCGGCGGCGAGGACGTGCCGGGCCCCGTGCGCGCCCTGGTCAACCGCGGCCCCTACTCGATGCCCGGGGGCTCCTCGATCGTCAACGCCCTCGGCTGGGACGCCAGCGTCGGCTTCGAGGTCGACTGGGCGCCGTCGATGCGCATGGTCGTCGACCTGGGCAACCTCGACCGCTCGACCTGGGTCAACCAGACCGGCGTGTCGGGCCACCCGACCGACGACCACTATGACGACCAGATCGACGTCTGGGCGCACGGGGAGCAGTTCCCCTGGCCCTTCACCAAGGCAGCGGTCGACAAGGCCGGCGCCGACACCCTCACACTCACGCCGGGCAAGGGCTACTAGCCCTCAGCTCAGAGCGCCCGGCCCTCTGCGGTGATGACGCCGTCGACGGGCTGGTCGTGCTCGGCAACCGGCAGGTCCGACCCGGAGATCTCGCCCGGGTGCAGCAGCACGATGACCGGTGTGCCCTCGGCCCGCCTCGGCAGCGCCCGGTCGTAACAGCCGCCGCCCTGCCCGAGCCGCCGACGCCCGCGGTCGACCGCGAGGCCCGGCGTGAAGACGACCTTGGCCCGCTCGATCGCGTTGTGCCCCAACGGCTCCCGCTCCTCGATCGGGCGCTCCTCCAGCTCGCACCAGTCGAGGTCGAGGTCTGGGAGCGTGATCGGCACGAGGACGCGTATGCCGCGACGCGCCATCGCCGCCGCGACACCTGCCGTGGGCGGCTCGTGGGGGAGCGCCTCATAGAGCGTGACCCAGTCACCGGCGGTGAGTCCGGCGGCGTCGACCACGGCCTCGGCGGCCGCGGCCATCCCGGCCTCGTCGGCCGCCCGGTCGCGGGCCGCCACGATCTCCCTGCGCCGGGCCCGGAGGGCGGTGCGCAGGGCCTTCTTCTCGTCGGCCGGTGAGGGGCGCTCGGAGGCCGGCTGCGCGGCATACCTGCTGCTCATGTGATCCATTCTGTGCTTTCGTTCACCTCCTGCACAGCGATCGGACAGCCCAGTCGGGATACGTTGGTCAGCATGACTACCGCGACCCCTGGGGGGACTCACATCAAGGCCGTCATCCCGGCTGCGGGCCTGGGCACCCGCTTCCTGCCCGCGACCAAGGCCGTCCCCAAGGAGATGCTGCCCGTCGTCGACAAGCCCGCGCTCCAGTACGTCGTGGAGGAGGCCGTGCGCGCCGGCGCCGAGGACATCCTCGTCATCACCGGACGCAACAAGGAGGCCCTCGAGAACCACTTCGACAACCACTGGGAGCTGGAGGCGGCGCTCGAGGCCAAGGGCGACCTCAGCCGCCTCGAGCGGGTGCGCAAGTCCGCTGACCTCGGCAAGGTCCACTTCGTGCGCCAGGGCCAGCCGCGCGGGCTCGGCCACGCGGTGCTGGTCGCCAAAGAGCACGTGGGTGACACGCCCTTCGCCGTGCTGCTGGGCGACGACCTGATCGACAAGCGTGACCTGCTGCTCGAGCAGATGATGGCCGTCCAGGCGGAGAAGGGCGGCTCGGTCATCGCGCTGATGGAGGTCCCGCGCGAGGCGATCCACCTCTATGGCTGCGCCGCCATCGAGCCCGGCTCCGAGGGCCAGGACGTCGTCAAGGTGACCGGCCTCGTCGAGAAGCCCGCGACCGAGGACGCCCCCTCCAACCTCGCGGTCATCGGCCGCTATGTCCTCGACCCCTCGATCTTCGAGGTGCTCGAGCACACTCAGCCGGGGCGTGGCAACGAGATCCAGCTGACCGACGCGCTGCTCGAGCTCGCCACGAGCGATGCCCCCGGCGGGGGCGTGCACGGCGTCGTCTTCCGGGGCCGTCGCTATGACACCGGCGACCGGCTCGACTACCTCAAGGCGATCGTGCGGCTCGGCTCGGAGCACCCCGAGCTGGGCGAGGACTTCAAGGAGTTCCTGACGGACTATGTGAGGTCCGAGGGACAATGACCGAATGATCCCGGTCGAAACCCACCTCGCCCGTGTCCTTGACGGCGTCGCCCCGCTCCCTGCGGTGCGGCTGCCGCTCGCCGAGGCCCTCAGCTGCGTGCTCGCCGAGGACGTCGTCGCCACGCTCGACCTGCCTGCCTTCACCAACTCTGCGATGGACGGGTATGCCGTGCGCGCGGCGGACTGTGCCGGGGCGGCTGAGGCGTCACCGGTGTCGCTGCCGGTGGCCGGCACCGTGCGGGCAGGTGACCCGAGCGGTGCGGTGACGCTCGAGCCGGGCACGGTCGTGCGCATCATGACGGGCGCGCCGCTGCCTGAGGGCGCCGACGCCATCGTGCCGATCGAGGACACCGACGGCGGCGAGGAGCAGGTCGCGGTGAGCACGGCCCCCTCGGCCGGTGCCTTCATCCGCGAGCGCGGCGAGGACTTCGCGGCCGGCGACGTCGTGCTGCGTGCGGAGGAGGAGGGGCGCGGTCCGCTCGTCATGGGACCGGGGCGCCTCGCGCTCGCGGCGGCCTCCGGCGCGGCTGAGGTCGGGGTCATCCCGCGGCCGCGGGTGGTCGTCGTCTCCACCGGCGATGAGCTCGTGCCCGCCGGCGAGACCCCCGGGCCCGGGCAGATCGTCGACTCCAACTCGCTGATGCTCGCCGCGCTCGCCACGAGTGCCGGAGCGCTCTCGGCCGAGACCGTGCGGGTCGGCGACGACGTCGAGGCGCTCAGCACGGCCCTGCGCGACGCGGCCGGCCGCGCCGACGTCGTCATCACCTCCGGTGGGGTGTCGATGGGTGCCTTCGACCCGGTCAAGGAGGCGCTGACCGCCAGCGGCGAGGCGCAGTTCGACAAGGTCGCGATGAAGCCCGGCATGCCCCAGGGCTTCGGCCAGCTGCGCCGCCCCGACGGCGGGACGACGCCCGTCTTCACCCTCCCGGGCAACCCGGTGAGCGCGCTCGTCTCCTTCCACGTCTTCGTCCTGCCCGCGCTCGCGCGCATGTCGGGCATGGACGGCGGCGAGACCGCGCCCTGGCCGCCCAAGGGCTTCACCACCCACGCCGGCGAGGACTGGGAGTCGGTGCGTGACAAGGTCGAGTTCACCCGGATCTATGTCGACGGGCGCTGGGCGCGCCGCTCCGGCGGCCAGGGCTCCCACCAGCTCGGGGCCATGGCCTCCGGCATGGCGATCGCGATCGTGCCCGCCACCGCCACCCGCGTCCGCGAGGGTGACACCCTCCACTGCATCCCCCTCCTCGGAGCCGGCACCCCGCGCGAGTGAGTCGACTGGCCAAGACACGCCGTCTCGGCGCGCGCGCACGCGGCAAGTCATGGCCAGTCGACCGGGGTGGGGCTGCGGCCTGCCGAGCGAGGCCGGGTGCGGGGCGTGGCTGCGGCGCGGACGCGGGGCTGAGCCCACGGCATACCCCTGAGGTGTGGGGGCGCGTGTGCGGGGCGCGGCTGCGGCGCGGGCGCGGGCCCTCAGCACACGGCATACCCCTGAGGTGTGGGGACGCGTGGCAGGCTGTCCCGCATGAGTTCACACCTGACGCACGTCCGGGAGGACGGGACCGCGCACATGGTGGACGTCTCGGCCAAGGCCGTGACCGCCCGCGAGGCGAGTGCAGCCGGGCGGGTGCTGCTGTCCGCCGAGGCGGTCGGCGCGCTGCGCGGCGGGACCGTGCCCAAGGGCGACGCGCTCGCCGTCGCCCGCATCGCCGGGATCCAGGCGGTCAAGCGCACGCCCGAGCTCATCCCGCTCGCCCACCCGATCGCGGTCCACGCGGTCGAGGTCGACCTCGCCGTCGCCGACGACGGGGTGGACATCGCCGCGACCGTGCGCACCGCAGACCGGACCGGCATCGAGATGGAGGCCCTCACGGCCGTCACGGTCGCGGCGCTGACCGTCATCGACATGGTCAAGGCCGTCGACAAGCACGGGCGCATCACCGACGTGCGCGTCACCGCCAAGTCCGGCGGCCGCTCCGGCGACTGGCGGGAGGACGCATGAGCGCCGACCTGACCGGGCTGCGCACGGTCGTCGTCACCTGCTCCACCCGCGCGGCCGAGGGCGTCTATCCCGACCGCGGCGGTGCGACCATCGTCGAGGCGCTGCGCGGCTGGGGTGCAGACTGCGCCGACGCGACCGTCGTCCCCGACGGGCCGGCTGTCGGCGAGGCTCTCGCCGCGGCCCTGACGACCGAGCCCGACCTGCTGCTGACCACCGGTGGCACCGGGCTCACGCCGACCGACGGGACGCCCGAGGCGACGAGGCCGCTGCTCGACCGCGAGGTCCTCGGCATCGCCGAGGCAATCCGCGCCGCCGGCGTCGCCAAGGGCGTGCCGACCGCGATGCTCTCGCGCGGGCTCGCGGGGGTCGCCGGCCGGACGCTGGTCGTCAACCTCCCCGGCTCGACCGGGGGCGTGCGCGACGCCCTCGAGGTGCTCGAGCCGGTCCTGGCCCATGCCGTCTCCCAGATCCGCGGCGGCGACCACCAGTGAGGGCGGCTCGCTGACATGGGTGACCCGATGAGAGAGGTGCGTCGGTGAGCAGCTGGCCCGTCCAGCTGCGCGGCTCGACACCTGCCGGTGAGCTCATCGTGCTGCGCGAGCTGCGGCGCGGCGACAAGGACCGCTATCTGCGGATGCGGGTGGCCAACCGCCAGTGGCTCGACCCGTGGGAGGCGACTTCGACTGTCCCACAACAGCATCCGACGAGCTATGCCGAGATGCTGCGGCACTATCGCCGAGAGGCCAGGGCCGGTCGGATGATGCCCTTCGGCATCGAGGTCGACAGCCGGCTGGTCGGGCAGCTCAACCTCTTTGGCATCACCTATGGCTCGCTGTGGTCGGCGACGGCCGGCTATTGGGTGATCCAGGGGATGGCCGGCCGCGGCATCACGCCGACGGCCCTCGCCCTCGCGGGCGACCACGCGATGCGGGACCTCGGCCTGCACCGTCTCGAGGTCAACATCAGACCGGAGAATGCCGCGTCGCTGGCTGTCGTGCGCAAGCTCGGCTTCCGCGAGGAGGGTGTGCGCCGCCGTTTCCTGCACATCGACGGGGCGTGGGCCGACCACCTGAGCTTTGCCCTCACGACCGAGGATCTGGCCGGTTCGTCGCTCATGCAGCGTCTGAAACAGCAATAACACCAGTCACTTCCGCGACACACCGCCAAACGTCCATGGGGGAGTGGGCGATCCGCCCTACCGTCGTGTCCGTGCAGCCAGATTCCCTCGTATTCCTCGTGATCATCGCGATCTGGGCTGCCTACTTCGCGCAGCACTGGATGAGGCGCCGTGAGCACCTCACCACCGCCCGCTCCATCGGGCGGTTCTCCGAGTCGATGCGCGTCCTCGAGCGCCGGCCCTCGCTGCCGACCGCCGACCTCTCCCGTCCCACCCCGACGTCCTATGCCATCAGCCCCGTCGCCCGCCCCCGCCCGCAGGTGACCGTCAAGCGCGCTGCCGGTCCGATCGCCGTGCCCCGCCTCAGCGGCCCGACCCGCGCGGCCCGCGGTCTGGCGCTCGTCGTCTCGCTCGTGCTGCTGCTCGTCATGCTTCCCGTCGTCGCCCTCACCTGGGTGACCTGGCCCGTCCTGCTGCTGCCTCTCACCACCGGCGCCGCGTCCTTCTGGGCGCTGCGCAACCGCGTCCAGGCCGAGACGACCGCCAAGCGCATCGCCCGCGCCGCTGCCCGCGGCGAGGTCGCTGCCGCTCCCGCCCACCGGTCGCCGCTCCACGCCCGCCGTGTCCACCGCACCCGCGCCGCCGACGCGGCTCCCGCCGAGACCGCGGCCACCAGCGGTGTCGAGTCCGAGGGCGTGACCTCCGACTACGCCGCGCTCGCCGAGACCGACTCCACTGCCGCGCGCGCCGCCACTCTCGCCCAGCTGGGCACGAACGCCCCGGCGCACGAGGCGACGTCCGCGCACAGCGCCCGCGGCGCGGCATACGACATCAATGCGGTCGAGGCCGCCCACGCGCCCGCCCCGGTGGAGGCCGTCGAGGCCGCACCGCAGGCGCCGCTGCTCGACGAGGACGACATGCCGCTGACGTGGGACCCGGTGCCCGTGCCGCGCCCGACCTACACGATGAAGGCCAAGGCGCCGCGCCCGCAGCCGGCCCCCGCCGACGTCACGCCGACCCCGGCTCCCCAGCCGCGCGTGATCGGCCGCGACGAGCGTCGCGTCGCCGGAGCCTGAGGCTCAGCCCCGCAGGTCGCGCTTGTAGCCCAGGTGCGTCTGGCGGAATCCCAGCTGCTCATAAAAGCGGTGTGCGTCGGTGCGGCTGACATCTGTGGTGAGCTGGATGAGCGCCGCACCCTGACGGGCCGCCTCCTCGCACGCCCACTCGATCAGCCTGGTGCCGAGCCCGGTGCCCCGCTCGGACGCAGCCACGCGCACGGCCTCGATGGTCGCCCGGGTGGTCGCCGTGCGCGAGAGCCCGTGGACGACGGTGAGGGTGAGCGTGCCGACGGGCCGGCCGTCGCGGACCGCGAGGTATGCCGCGTTGCCCGGCTGGGCCTGCATGCGCGCCAGGGCGTCGCGATAGGGAGTCAGGTCGTGCGGGGTCTCGCGGCTCGCGCCGAGGCGGTCGTCGGCATAGAGCGCGACGACCGCGGCCAGGTCGGCCTCCTCGACAGGGCGGATCGTGATGCCGTCGCCGAGGGCGTGCTCAGCCACGGGCCGCGCTGGCCCCGCTCTCTTCCTCCTCGTCGAGGACGGGGGCGTCGGTGTCGTCGGCCCGGTCCTCGGGGGAGTCGAGCAGGTGGTGGGCGACGGCGTTGACTGCGGCCACGGTGGGCACGGCGACGAGCGCGCCGACGACACCGCCGAGGATGACGCCGGTGGCGATGGCGAGGATGACTGCGAGCGGGTGGACCGCGACCGCCCGGCCCATGAGGAAGGGCTGGAGCACGTGTGACTCGATCTGCTGCACGGCGATGACGATGCCGAGCATGATCAGGGCGGCGACCACGTCCTTGGTGACGAGCGCGAGCAGGATCGCGACGCTGCCCGAGACGAGAGCGCCGACGATCGGGATGAAGGCGCCGAGGAAGACGATAAGCGCGATGCCTGCGGCGAAGGGCACGCCCAGGATCAGCGCGCCGAGCGCGATGCCGGTGGCGTCGGCCGCGGCGACCATGATCGTCGCGCGGGTGAAGGCGCTCAGCTGCCCCCACGCGACGTGGCCGGACTCGTCGACCTTGGGACGTGCGCGGTGCGGGGCCAGGCGTACGACCCAGCGCCACATGCGGTCGCCCTCATAGAGGAAGAAGAACAGCGCGAACAGCGCCATGAACAGACCCGCGATCGCGTGGGTCGCGGTGAGGCCGGCCTGTGCGGCGGAGTCGCCGAGGTTGCTCTCGGACGCGGCCTGCTTGGCCTTGTCGAGGTACTCGGTGAACTGGGTGTCGGTCAGGCCGAAGGTCGCTTTGACCCAGTCGCGCACCTGCTCGACGCCCTCGAGGACCCGGGTGGTCAGGCTGCTCCACTGCGAGGAGACCTGGCTGCCGACGAGGGCAAGCAGGGCCGCGACGATCGCGATGGTGCCGAGGACGGTCAGCCCGGCCGCCGGGCCCTTGGGCATGACGGCCGACAGCCGGCGGTGTGCCGGTTTGAGCAGCGCGGCCAGCAGCAGCGCCACCACCATGGGGACGATGACCTCGCTCAGGGTGCGGAAGAGGTAGCCGAGCGCGATGACGCCGACGGCGAGCAGCAGCAGCCGCCAGGTCCACTCGCTTGCCTCGCGCACCCCCCGGGGGACGGTGCTGCCGGGGTATGCCGTCTGGTCGGCGAAGGTGCCGCCCGACCGGTCGGTGGCGGCGTGGGCTGGCAGGCCCTCGGCCTCGCCCCGCGCGGTGGTGACCTCGCGTGCGTCGGCCGCCGGCACGGCATACCGCCCGGTCTGGGTCGCCCGGCTGGTGCCTGGCTTGGACTCGGTGGTCATGGCTCTCCTCGCAGTCGTCCGGCCCAACGGTAACCGGGCCGCTGTGGCACTCGCCCGTTTTCGACTGCCGGGGCACGCGGTGTTATTCTTCTCGACGCACTGGGGCTGTGGCGCAGTTGGTAGCGCGTCTCGTTCGCAATGAGAAGGCCAGGGGTTCGAATCCCCTCAGCTCCACCAGTCGACAACCCCCGCTCAGCACCGCTGGGCGGGGGTTGTTGCTGGCCCCAAGACGGGTGTTATCCCCATGTCGCGACGCACAGACCGGTGGTTGGCTGGAGGTGTCGGGCAGGGGAGAGCACGACATGGGGAGAGCGCAGATGTCACAGCAGGCGGTGCGCCCGCGAGAGCGCACGATGGCAGACACAGGACCTATCGGCGGCTGGGCCAGCCCACGGCTCAGGACAGACGGCACGGCGATCGACCAGCCACTCGCACCGCACCCCAGGTGGGGCCACCCGCTGATCCGGATCGTCGCCTTCCTCGCCGTGGCAGGCGTGATCGGCGGGCTCGGCCTGGGCCTGGCCTATCTGGTCGACCCGTCCGGTCCCGGCGACGGACCGGGCATGCTCGTCACGGCGCTCGGGCTCATCGTGGCCGCGCTCGCGGCATACCTCGTCATGACAACCGTTCTCGAGCGCAGGTGGCCCGTCGAGCTCGACCCGCGGCGCGCGTCGGGCCTGCTCGGCGGTCTCGCGCTGGGCGCCACGCTCGTGCTGGTCTGTGGCGGGATCGCCTGGGCCATGGGCGGACTCGTCGTCGAGGGACGCCGGCCGATCGGTGACATCCCGTGGCTCACCGACGTGATCATGACCGGCTTCTTCGCCGCGGTGGTCGAGGAGATCCTCTTCCGCGGCATCGTCTTCCGCTTCCTCGAGCACTGGGTCGGCTCGTGGATCGCGGTGGGCGCGTCGGCCGTCATCTTCGGCTCGGTCCACATCTTCGCCGACGACGCGACGTGGGTGAGCACGGCCGCCACGATCGTCGAGGCCGGTCTGCTCTTCGCGATGGTCTATGTGCTGACGCGGTCGCTGTGGTGGGTCATCGGCCTGCACGCCGCGTGGAACTCCGTGCTCAGCAATGTCCTCGGGGTCCCGGTCTCAGGCAACGAGAACGCCGGCCTGCTCATCACCCACCCCGCCGGCTCGGACCTGGTCAGCGGCGGTGCCTATGGCCTCGAGGCGAGCCTGATCACCGTCGTCGTGCTGACCAGCATCGCGGTCGCCGGGCTGTGGCTCGCCCACCGTCGTGGTGTCATGGCCCCGCCGAGCTGGGCGCGTCGCGAGGCCTGACCCGGCTAGCCCCACCGTCGAGTGCGTAGTTTTGGCTGCTGAGCCGCCGCCCAGACCGCACAACCTACGCACTCGGCGCGGGGCGGGGTGGCCGTGCGGCCCCCTATGACCGTGCGGCCCACGCCGGGGGTATGCCGTGTGCTCACTGCCCGCGGGCGGGCGGCGGCTCCAGCTCGGCGAGGGTGAGCAGGACGAGGCTGTCGGTCCAGAGCAGGGGCGCGGGGCCGGCGGGGTTGCCGGAGCGGGTGACCTTCTCGGGCAGCGAGCCCCACGGGACGCGGTGGGCATCGAGCCAGTCGAGCCAGCGCTCGGCGGTCTCACGGTCACCGGAGGCGGCGGCGGTGTAGGCGACGAGGGCGACCTGCGGCGTCCAGGAGGTGCCGTCCTCCTTCCACGCAGTGCCGGGCGCGAGGCCGCCGGAGGACCGGATCGCCTCGCGCTGGTAGTCGCGCCAGCGGTCCATCACCGTCGGGTCGGGGGAGTTGAAGGGCGGCAGCAGCATCGCCGTCGCCGCGTCGAGCCCGCCCTTGCGCCCGAACCGCTCGTAGTCCGGCGCGAACCGCCGCTTGATGACCCCGGTCAGCCGCTGCGCGACCTGGGTCGCCTCGGCCGCCTCGGCGCTCCTGCCCTCGGCACGCAGCCGGGCGGCAGAGGCTCGGACGCCGGCGAGCATCGGCGCGACCGTGCCGAGCGAGGTGTCCCTGACGTCGACCTCCCAGTAGTCGGGGGAGGGCCTGGGGATGGAGCTGCCGTATCCGGTGAGGCTGTAGAGATTGGCCAGGCACTTCGCGCGCAGTCCGCCGGCGCTGGGCGGCAGCGAGGCATCACTGACCGTGCCGAGCGCCCACGCGACCCAGCCGCAGCCGTCGGACTGGGGCCCGCGCGGGGAGAGCCTCACCTTTGACCCGTCGAGGAGATAGCGCGCGTCGTAGCCCTTGGCCGGGTCCAGCCGGATGCGGGCCATCGCGTCGACGAGCTGGCGTGCCTCGGTGTGGTGCCCGGTGCGGTCGAGCGCAACGAGGACGAAGGCGCCGTCGCGGGGCCAGAAGTAGTTCCACCGGTCACCCGCGCCGGCAGGCGGCAGCTGCCCGCGGCCGAGGAAGGAGACGGTCAGGTCGTGCAGGTCGTGCAGCGCCGCGCGCGACATCTCCTCATAGGGCCCGCCCTCACCCGGGACCGCGCCGCCGCGGACCCACGCCAGGGTGCGGTCGTTGATCCGCTGCTCGGTGAAGGTCTGCGGCGCGAGCCGGAAGTCGGGCGTCGTGATGAGCGCGGGCTCGACCATGAGGTTGGGGCCGGGCGCGGTGTGGGCGAAGGCCATCGAGGCCGCGCCGAGGGCAAGGGTCAGCCCCGCCAGCGCCCGCCGCGTCCGTCCCATCGCACCTGCCCCTGCCCGTGTGAGGGACAACGGTAACCCTGGCTCCCCCGAGGGGACACCGCTTCCGGCGGCGGCGCCGGTCGTGGTCAGCCGGCCAGGGTCACGCCTGGCCGACGAGGTGCATGAAGGACCCGAGCGCGAGCAGCTCGCGTGGGCTGGTCGGCGCGAAGTCGGTCAGCACATCGCTGCACACGACGTATGCCGCCCACTTGCCCCGCGAGACCGAGACGTTGAGCCGGTGCCGGTCGAGGAGGAAGCCCATGCCGCGCGAGACGTCCTCGCGCGCGGACGCTGCCATCGACAGGATGACCACGGCTGCCTCGCGGCCCTGGAAGCGGTCGACGGTGCCGACCTGGGTGTCACCGAGACCGGCCTCGTCGAGCACCCGCCGCAGCAGGTCGGCCTGGCGGTTGTAGGGGGTGACGACCACGATGTCGGCCGCGGTGAGCGGACGCGCCCCGATCGGCGCACCGGAGTCGTCGCGGTCGTCGGGGTCGTCCCAGAGGGTGCCGATCAGCTCGCGGGCGAGGGCGACCACGCGCTCGGCCTCCTCGGGCGAGGACTGGGTGTTGTGGCGGTGCTCGACGGTGACCAGATGGACTCCCGGCTCGATGCCCTCGAGGCGGCGCGCGGCCGCTGCCTGCTCCTCGGCCGCGAGGCTGCCGGCATAGGACAGCTGGGAGACCCGGTCGGCCAGGGCGGGGTGCATGCGCCAGGTCGTGGCCAGGAAGTAGCCGAGCTCGGGCGGCATCACCGGCTCGCCGCGAAGCAGCCACCCGAGCGCCGACTCGTCGACCGGCTCGGGGTGGGAGCCCTGGCTCACCTGGGGCAGCTGCTGCGGATCGCCAAGCAGGAGAAGGCGACTTGCGCTGACGGAGACAGCGACGGTCTTGGCCAGGGAGAACTGCCCGGCCTCGTCGATGACCAGCAGGTCGAGCTGCTCGCGCTCGACCCGCTTGGTGTTGGTCAGGTCCCAGGCGGTGCCGCCGATGACATAGCCGCCGGGCTGCTCGGCGGCGAATGCCGCGAGCTTGTCCTTGCCCGTGACCGTCCACAACGGCGTGCGGCCGCCCTCGCTGATCTCCTTGCCGACCGCCGACGCGGGCACCCCCGCGCGCACGCACGCGGACAGGACGTTGTCGATCGCGGCGTGCGACTGGGCGCAGACGCCGACCTTCCACCCCGCCTCGACCAGACGCGCGATGACGCGCGAGCCGACATAGGTCTTGCCCGTGCCCGGTGGTCCCTGCACCGCGAGATAGGAGGAGTCGAGGTCGCGCACCGCGGCCCCGATCGCATCAACGAAGCGCTCGGGGCCGTCACCGACCTCCGGCAGCGCTGGCCCCCGCAGCAGGCGCGGCGGGATGCGTCGCAGCAGGTCGACACCGGGCTGCTCGGGCAGCGCCGGCCAGACGTCGTTGATCTCCTGGCCGAGCTCGACGAGTGCGTCGTCGATGGACTTGGTCATCAGGGGCGAGCCCGGCATGAGGCCGCAGGGCACCTGGTCGTGCTGGGGCATGTGCCGGCCGAGCGTCTCCTCGATGACGACCTCGTGGCGCCCCTCGTCGAGCTCGCTCACCTCGACCACGGTGACGCTGCCCTTGGCGGCGTGGACGTGCTCGGGCTGGTGGTCCATCCCCTCGGGCCAGGGGTCGCGATAGACCGCGATCACGCTGGTGCCCGTCCGGTAGGCGCCGCCGCCGGGGAAGCGCCCGCGCAGCCGGACCGTGCGCCGGTCCACCTTCTTCTTGGGTGGCCGGTGCCAGCCCGGCTCGTCGACCTCGCCCGACTCGACGGCAAACAGATCGGCCGCGCGCTGCCACTCCGACACCGGCAGGCGCATCCGGTCGAAGTGGGCCCACCAGTGCGGCTTGTTCTCCCTCCGGTGGAACTGGAGGGTGGCTGCGGCCATCGCCAGCGCCTGCTGGTCGGTCGTGCGCTCGGTCGCCCGCACCTCGCCGATCACCGCCCGCAGTTGGAGCTCGAGATCGACCAGCTTTTGCGCGGAGTCGCTGAGCGGGGCCGGCTCCTCGTCGCCCGAGCGTGCCCGGATCGCGGAGACCACGCCCGCCTCGTGGGCCTGCTCGAGCAGCCAGTCGCGCAGCCGCAGCGTGGAGAGGCAGTCGTATTCGTTGTAGGCGCGGATCTCCTCGAGCAGCCGCTCGGCCTCGTCGGTGCGCCCCTCGACGCAGGCCTGGCTGTAGCGGTGGTACTCGACGATCGAGTCGGCCGCGGTCGTCACATCACCGGCGCGCAGATCCTCGCCCATATAGATCGGCTCGAGGCGCTTGATCGAGTAGGACCGCTCGGACACCCGCACGGCCGAGCGCACCACGGCATAGAGGTCGACGAGGACGCCGTCGCGCAGCAGCTGGTCGACCTCCTCCTCACCGGTCGAGTGGCGCACCGCCAGGCGCAGCAGCGCCGACTTCTCGTATGCCGCGTAGTGGTAGATGTGCAGGTCGGGCCACCGGCGCCGCCGCTCGGCCACCCAGTCGAGGAAGGCCCGCAGGGCGACCCGCTCCTGATCGCGGTCGTGCGCCCAGAACGGCGTGAACCTCTCGACCCCACCGTCGTGGGTGAGCGCCCCGAAGAGATATTCGAGACCCCAGACCGACGAGCCCGGCTCGGACCACATCGGGTCGCCCTCGAAGTCGAAGAAGATGTCGCCCTCGCTCGGCGGCGGCAGCACCGCGAGCGCCTCGGGCGTGTGCACCTCGGAGAACACCCGGTGCCCCTGGCCGCCGGCGTTGGTCTCCTCGCCGCGCAGCTGGAGCCGGGCCTGCGCGCGCAGGGCGGCGAGCCGGCTGTCGGGCAGGTCGGGGACCGGCTCGACGCGCTCGGCCAGCTCCTCGACGGTCGTCACCCCCGCGGCGAGCAGCCGCTGGCGCTGGGAGGTGTGCACGCCACCGACGAGCGCCACATCGCGTCGTGCAGCGAGCTCGGCGTGGCAGTCGTCGCACCGCCCGCAGGCTGCCCAGCGCTCGTCCTCCCACGAGACCGCGACGCCCTCGTCCTGGTGTCGGTCGAGCATCGCCAGCAGCCGGGCGCGGCGGGCCCGCTCCACCGGGACGATCTCGTCGAGCGGGTAGTCGCTCTCCTCCCCGGTGCCGAGGATGAGGCGAGCAGTGGGGGAGACGGGGATGCCCGCGGACCGCAGCTGCGCGGCATACGCCGCGATCTGGAGGAGGGCCGAGACCGAGGCGCTGCACGCGAGCTTGCTGTCGCACACGGTCCACGAGTCGCCCTCGCGCACCAGGAAGTCGGCGATGCCGACGAAGCGCTCGCCGGCGATGACCCCCTGGTAGACGACCTCGGTGGCCGGGTCGCGCAGCGCATCGAGCGTCGTCTGGTGGGCGGAGGCGTATGCCGCGCGCGTCCGCTGCGGCCGGCTCACCTCGACGACGTGGCCGCGGTGGTCGGCGACCAGCCGGCGCAGGGCCTCCTGCTCATGGGCGAGGCCGAGCTCAAGGGTGCGCTCGAGCATCGGGTCATCGGCGGCGGGGGCTGCCTGGGCGCGGCCGAGCACCTCGTCGAAGCGGCGCAGCAGGGCGAACTCGCACTCGCCCGCCGCCCTCAGATCGGTGGGGGAGACCGTCGCACGCTGCTCGCCGTCGAAGAAGAACACGCGCCCAACCTAACCGGCGCCGCCGACAGCCGAACCGGTCGGCCGCGGCATACGGGAATCAGACCCAGGAGGGGAACCACATGCGCCAGGACCAGTGCTCCTGGGGGATCACCTGGGCGGTGTAGATCGGGTAGAAGAAGACGAACACAGCGAAGGTCAGCAGCAGATAGCCGCCGACGATGAGCAGCCGGGTGCGGCGCTGGGAGGCGGTGGCCGTGCGCGGGCCGAGGACCAGCCCGAGCAGGAAGGTCACCGCGAGGATGACGAACGGCTCGAACGCGATCTCATAGAAGCTGAAGACCGTGCGGTGCTGGTACTGGAACCACGGCAGGTAGCCGCCGGCCATGCCGGCGAGGATCGCGCCCGCGCGCCAGTCGCGGCGGAAGAGCCACCAGTAGACGCAGAAGACGAGCGCCACGACCCCGACCCACCAGAAGGTGACGGTGCCGACCGAGCTGATCGCCTTGGAGCACAGCTCGACCGTGCAGCCGTCCTCGCCCTTCTTGGGGCCCTCGTAGAAGAACGAGGTGGGACGGGCCTGCACCAGCCAGCCCCACGCGTTGGACATGTAGTCGTGGGGGCTCTTGAGGTTGTAGGCGAAGTCCCAGACGTCCTTGTGGTACTGCGCGAGCGAGCGCAGGTCGTCGGGCAGCCAGGTGATCCCCTTGCCCGGGTTCTTCTCGGCCCAGTGCCGGTTGTAGCCGTTGTCGGAGGCGAACCAGCCGCTCCACGAGACCAGGTAGGTGACCAGCGCGAGCGGCACCATCACGACGAAGGCGAGCAGCCCGTCACGCACGACCGCGCCCTGGATCCAGTGCCGCACACCGACGGTGCGTCGCGCGCCCATGTCCCACAGCACGGTCATCAGGCCGAATGCCGCGATGAAGTACAGCCCCGACCACTTCACCCCGCACGAGAGCCCGAGCACGATGCCGGCGAGCAGCCGCAGCGGCCGCCAGCCCAGCCACGGGCCATACATCAGCGTGGCCCCCGGGTCCTCGAGCGCGGCGACCTTGCGCGCCAGGATCTCCCGGCTGCGGTCGCGGTCGAGCACCAGCAGATAGAAGGCCACAAGCACGAAGAACATCAGGATCGTGTCGAGCAGCATCGTGCGCGACTGCACGAAGTGGTGCCCCTCGAAGGCGGTCAGGAAGGCCGCGATCGTGCCCAGCAGGCTCGAGCCGAACATCCGCCGGGCCAGCCGCCCGATGAGCAGGATCGACAGGGTGCCGAGCAGCGCCACCGAGAAGCGCCAGCCGAAGGAGCTGTCGACGCCGAAGATCCACTGGCCGAGCGAGCCCACCCACTTGCCCACCTGGGGGTGGACGACCATGTCGCCCTCGGTGCCGAAGACGCTCGGCGAGCCCTTGGTGAACATCACGTCGGGGGACTTGATCGAGTCCGGGACCCGCATCTCGACGCCGTTCCACAGGATCGAGGTCGAGCCCTTGACGTAGTAGGTCTCGTCGAAGACCAGCTGGTGGGGGCGGCCCAGCTGCCAGAAGCGCAGGATGCCGCCGAGGATCGTGAAGACGAGCGGCCCGAGCCACCCGAGGAGCCGGTCGGTCGGCCGGTATCCGAGCAGCCGGTCGCGCAGCTGCTCCTCCCGGTCCATGCCGCCATCGTAAGCGGGGGAGCGGTGTGCGACCTGAGAGGATCCCGGGGTGAGCCCCTCCGAGACCTCCGCCGGCACCCTCGTCCTGGCCGCGACCCCGATCGGCGACCCCCGAGACGCCGCCCCACGACTCGGGCAGGAGCTCGCCGAGGCCGACGTGATCGCCGCCGAGGACACCCGTCGCCTGCGCCGCCTCCTGTCCGAGCTGGCGGTCACCCCCCGGGGCGTGGTCGTCAGCTATCACGAGCACAACGAGCACTCCCGGACCCCGGAGCTGGTCGAGCGGCTCGTCGCCGGCGACCGGGTGGTCGTCGTGACCGATGCGGGTATGCCGTCGGTGTCCGACCCCGGCTACCGGCTCGTCTCTGCCGCCGTCGAGCGCGACGTCCGGGTCACCTGTGTGCCGGGCCCGTCGGCCGTCCTCATGGCCCTGGCGGTCTCGGGCCTGCCGGTCGACCGCTTCTGCTTCGAGGGCTTCCTGCCGCGCAAGCCGGGGGAGCGGGCCCGCACGCTCGCGACGCTCGCCGGCGAGCAGCGCACGATGGTCTTCTTCGAGGCACCTCACCGGATCGACGCGACCCTGGCCGCGATGGCCGACGCCTTCGGTGCCGACCGGCCCGCTGCGGTATGCCGCGAGCTCACCAAGACCTATGAGGAGGTCCGCCGCGGGGGGCTCGCCTCCCTCGCGGCCTGGGCGGCCGAGGGCGTGCGCGGGGAGATCACCGTCGTCGTGGCCGGCGCGGCACCCAAGGCGGCCTCCCTCGAGGACGCCGTGCGCGGCATACTCGATCGCGTTGCCGCAGGTGAGCGGCTCAAGGATGTCTGCGCCGATGTCGCCGCCGGGACGGGGCTGTCCAAGAAGGCGCTCTACGACGCGGCGCTCGCGGCCCGCTGACGCCGGAGGAGGGGTCGCGCGGACCGCTCGTCGCGGCATACCACCCGCTCCTCGTCGGGAGATCACATTCGGGCAAATGTCACATGCCCACAGCCGGGGTCAGCGGGGAATCGCCTGTGGCGGCGCGCTAGGTTTGGGCCGTGGCCACTACGACGACAAACCCTGCGGGCGTGAGCACCCAGCGGACCTCTGTCGCCATGAAGATCTCCATGGCGCTGGCAGGCCTGCTGTTCGTCTTCTACGTCCTGATGCACATGTACGGCAACCTCAAGCTCCTCTTCGGGCAGGAGGCGTTCGACAACTACGCCCACCACCTGCGGACGCTTGGCGAGCCGATCCTCCCCTACTCCGGCTTCCTCTGGCTCTTCCGCCTTCTCCTCATCGCCGCCCTCCTCGTGCACGTCGGCTTCGCCCTGCACCTGTGGAGCAAGGCCAACCGGGCGCGCTCCTCGCGCTATGTGGTGAAGAAGGCCGTGGCCGCGACGCTGAGCTCGAAGATGATGCGCTGGGGCGGCATCGCCCTGCTGCTCTTCCTGATCTTCCACCTCATCCACTTCACGATCCTCAAGCCCAACTTCAACTCGGGCGAGACGGTCGTCGAGGGCAGCCCCTACTCGCTCGTGGTCGCCGCCTTCAAGCTGTGGTGGGTCGTCGCGATCTACCTGCTCGCGCTCATCGCTCTCGGCATGCACCTGCACCACGGTGTGTGGAGTGCCGCCCAGACCCTCGGCCTGACCCAGACCGCGAAGTCCCGCGCCGCCGCCAAGGCGCTCGGCATGCTGATCGCGCTCGTCACCGCCGTCGGGTTCGCGATCCCGCCGCTGGCCATCCTCTTCAAGATCGTGGGGAACTGACGACATGACTGACCTGATCCAGGGCCTGTACGCCGAGGGCGACAAGATCGCCGACACCAAGGCTCCCGCCGGTCCCATCGACAAGAAGTGGACCCAGCGCAAGTTCGACGCCAAGCTCGTCAACCCGGCCAACCGCCGCAAGCTCGACGTGATCGTCGTCGGCACCGGCCTGGCCGGCGGCGCCGGCGCGGCCACGCTCGGCGAGGCCGGCTACAACGTCAAGGCGTTCTGCTACCAGGACTCACCGCGCCGGGCGCACTCGATCGCCGCCCAGGGCGGCATCAACGCCGCCAAGAACTACAAGGGCGACGGCGACTCGATCCACCGCCTCTTCTATGACACGGTCAAGGGCGGCGACTACCGCTCCCGCGAGACCAACGTCTACCGCCTCGCCGAGGTCAGCGCCGACATCATCGACCAGTGCGTCGCCCAGGGCGTCCCGTTCGCCCGTGAGTACGGCGGCCTGCTCGACAACCGCTCCTTCGGTGGCGTGCAGGTCTCGCGCACCTTCTACGCGCGTGGCCAGACGGGCCAGCAGCTGCTGATCGGCGCCTACCAGGCGCTCGAGCGGCAGATCGCGGCCGGCACGGTCGAGATGTTCACCCGCCACGAGATGCTCGAGGTCATCGTCGTCGACGGCAAGGCCCGCGGCATCATCGCCCGCGACATGGTCACCGGCGAGATCGAGACCCACCTGGCCGACGCGGTCGTGCTCGCCACCGGCGGCTACGGCAACGTCTTCTTCCTCTCGACCAACGCGATGGGCTGCAATGTCACCGCCGCGTGGCGTGCGCACCGCAAGGGCGCCTACTTCGGCAATCCCTGCTACACGCAGATCCACCCGACCTGCATCCCGCAGCACGGCGACAAGCAGTCCAAGCTGACGCTGATGTCGGAGTCCCTGCGCAACGACGGCCGTATCTGGGTGCCCAAGCGCGCCGAGGACTGCGACAAGGACCCGCGCCAGATCCCCGAGGAGGACCGCGACTACTACCTGGAGCGGATCTACCCCTCCTTCGGCAATCTCGTGCCGCGTGACATCGCCTCGCGCCAGGCCAAGAACATGTGCGACGAGGGCCGCGGCGTCGGCCCGGCCGTCGTCGAGATCCAGGAGGACGGCTCCGAGCGCGAGGTGCGCCGCGGTGTCTACCTCGACTTCGCCGAGGCCATCCAGCGCATGGGCAAGGACACCGTCTCGGCCAAGTACGGCAACCTCTTCGACATGTACGAGCGGATCACGGGCGACAACCCCTACGAGACGCCGATGCGCATCTACCCCGCCGTGCACTACACGATGGGCGGCCTGTGGGTCGACTACGACCTCCAGTCCTCGATCCCGGGTCTGTTCGTCACCGGTGAGGCCAACTTCTCCGACCACGGCGCCAACCGCCTCGGCGCGTCCGCGCTGATGCAGGGTCTGGCCGACGGCTACTTCGTCATGCCGAACACCATCCGCAACTACCTCGCGGACGGCCCGTTCGACAAGCTCGACGAGAGCCACCCGGCAGTCCAGGAGGCCCGCCAGTCCGTCGAGTCGCGCGTCGAGCGCTTCCTGACGATGGGCGGCACCCGCTCGGCCGACAGCTACCACAAGGCCCTCGGCCGCATCATGTGGGAGTACTGCGGCATGGAGCGCTCCGAGGAGGGCCTCAAGAAGGCCATCGGCATGATCCGCGACCTGCGCGAGGACTTCTGGACCAACCTGCGGGTGCCGGGCGAGGGCCGCGAGCTCAACCAGTCGCTGGAGAAGGCCGGCCGCGTGGCCGACTTCCTCGAGCTCGGCGAGCTCATGTGCATCGACGCGCTGCACCGCCGCGAGTCCTGTGGCGGTCACTTCCGCGCCGAGAGCCAGACCGAGGACGGCGAGGCACTGCGTCACGACGACGAGTTCGCCTACGTCGCGGCCTGGGAGTTCGCCGGTGACGGCGACGGCCGGATGAGTGCCCCGGTGCTCCACAAGGAAGACCTCGTCTACGAATTCATCGAGCTGAAGCAGCGGAGCTACAAGTGAACCTCACTCTCAAGATCTGGCGACAGGCCGGGCCCCAGGCAAAGGGGTCCATGGAGACCTATCAGGTCACTGACATCTCCGAGGACATGTCGTTCCTGGAGATGCTCGACGTCCTCAACGAGGACCTCACCGAGCGCGGCGAGGAGCCGGTGGCGTTCGACAGCGACTGCCGTGAGGGAATCTGCGGCATGTGCGGTCTGATGATCTCGGGCCACGCACACGGCCCCGAGGTCACCACGACCTGCCAGCTGCACATGCGCTCCTTCCGCGACAACGACACGATCACGATCGAGCCCTGGCGGGCCGACGCCTTCCCGGTCATCAAGGACCTGGTCGTCGACCGCACGTCCTTCGACCGGATCATCCAGGCCGGCGGCTTCATCTCCGCCAACACCGGCTCGGCCCCCGAGGCCCACTCGGTGCCCGTGCCCAAGCCGCTTGCCGACCGCGCCTTCGAGTCCGCGGCCTGCATCGGCTGCGGTGCCTGCGTCGCCGCGTGCCCCAACGCCTCGGGCATGCTCTTCATGGGCGCCAAGATCACCCACCTCGGCTCCCTCCCGCAGGGCCAGCCCGAGCGGTGGGCGCGCGTGCAGAACATGGTCGCCACCCACGACGCCGAGGGCTTTGGCGGGTGCACAAACATCGGCGAGTGCTCGGCCGCCTGCCCCAAGGAGATCCCCCTCGACGTCATCTCGACGCTCAACTCGGACCTCCGCAAGGCGCGCAGCCAGCGCCACTGAGCGCCACCCGGCCACACGCTCAACGGAACGGGCCCGGTATGCCGCACCATGCGGCATACCGGGCCCGTTTTGTTGTCTCCCATCAGTGCAATTGGCGAGTTCCGCGCCCTTCCAATTGGTGTGAAGGGTGGGAAGCGTGGCGGGAGACCCCGCTGGGCACCGCCGACAGTCGACACCGTCATGGCCCCGGGCGACCTAGGATGGCGCGCATGACCGATCGCCAGATCCAGCAGGAGATCATCGAGGAGCTCGAGGTCATCGACCCCGAGACCTGGGACGTCGCCAAGGAGACCGAGCGACGCGTCGCCTTCCTCGCCGACTACCTCCACCGCACCAAGACCAAGGGCCTCGTCCTCGGCATCTCCGGTGGCGTCGACTCCACCACGGGCGGCCGGCTGTGCCAGCTCGCGTGTGAGCGTGTCCGCGAGCAGGGTGGCGACGCCCGCTTCGTGGCGATGCGCCTGCCCTATCAGGTGCAGAAGGACGAGGCCGACGCGCAGGTGGCCATCGAGTTCATCCGGGCCGACGAGGTCGCGACGGTCAACGTCGGACCGGCGACCGACGCGATGTGGGATGCCGTCATGTCCGTCGACGCGGTGCCCGACGAGTCCCAGCTGACCGACTTCGTCAAGGGCAATGTCAAGGCGCGCATGCGGATGATCGCGCAGTACACCGTCGCAGGCGCCCGCGGGATGCTCGTCGTCGGCACCGACCAGGCCGCCGAGGCGGTGGTCGGCTTCTACACCAAGTTCGGCGACGGCGGCGCCGATGTGCTCCCGCTCGCCGGCCTGCCCAAGCGCCGGGTCAAGGAGATCGCCGCCCACCTCGGTGCGCCCGAGCAGCTCGTCACCAAGGTCCCCACCGCCGACCTCGAGACCGACAAGCCGCTCCAGCCCGACGAGAAGGCCCTCGGCGTCGCCTACGCGGATGTCGACGACTACCTCGAGGGCAAGGACGTCCCGGCCGAGGCCGAGGAGACGATCCTCAGCTGGCACCGCCGCACGGCCCACAAGCGCGCCCTGCCCGTCACGCCCGGTGACGTCGAGCAGGGCAAGGGCGACCACCACCCCCGCGCATGAGGTGAGGTATGCCGCGGGGCCCGCCCCGCGGCATACCTCACCTCCAGCCCTCAGTCGCCTTTGACGTTGACGATCTGGCGCAGGACGTGGGCCACCTCGACGAGGTCGCCGGCATCGCGCATGACGACGTCGATGTCCTTGTAGGCGGCCGGGATCTCGTCGATGAACGCATCGGTGTCACGCCATTCGATCTCGTCCATGGCCGCCCGTAGCTGCTCGCGCGTGAAGGTGCGCCGCGCCGCAGAGCGGGAGTAGGCCCGCCCGGCGCCGTGCGGTGCCGAGTGCAGCGACAGCGGGTTGCCCCGGCCGCGCACCACATAGGAGCGGGTGCCCATCGACCCCGGGATGAGGCCGAGCTCACCCTCGCGGGCGCTGATCGCGCCCTTGCGCGAGACCCACACCTGCTTGCCGAAGTGCCGCTCGAGCGCCGTGTAGTTGTGGTGGCAGTTGACGCGCTCGGACTCGAGGACCGGCTCGCCGGTCCACGCGGCATACGCCGTGAGCATGCGGTCCATCATCTCCTCGCGGTTGAGCAGCGCGAAGTGCTGTGCCCAGTGGAGCTCACGGATGTAGGCCCCGAACTCCGGCGTACCCTCCACGAGGTAGGCAAGGTCCTTGTCCTCCAACGGGATCCACCACTGCCTCGCCAGCCGCTGGGCCACCTCGATGTGGTGCTGGGCGATGCGGTTGCCGACGCCACGCGACCCCGAGTGCAGGAAGAGCCAGACCCGGTCGTCCTCGTCGAGGCTCACCTCGCAGAAGTGGTTGCCGCTGCCGAGCGAGCCCAGCTGCAGCTGCCAGTTGCCGGCGTAGGCCGCAGGGTCGAGCCCGATCTGCTCGGCGCGCTCGGTGAGGTCGTCGACGCGGGTCTGGGTGTGGTCCCGCGATACCGCGCGGTTGTAATGGCCGGCGGACAGCGGGATGGCCGCCTCGATGGCCAGGCGCAGCGCGCGACGGTCCCGGGGGATGTCGGCCGCGGTGTGCTGGGTGCGCACGGCGATCATGCCGCAGCCGACGTCGACACCGACCGCGGCCGGGATGACCGCGCCGAGGGTCGGGATGACGGACCCGACGGTGGCGCCCTTGCCGAGGTGGGCGTCGGGCATCAGCGCGACGTGCGGGTGGACGAAGGGCAGCCGGGAGGTGCGCGCGGCCTGCTCCCGGGTCGTGTCCTCGAGGATGCTCGCCCAGCTCATCAGGCGAGCGGTGATCTGCTCCATGACTCCTTCTCTCGTGTGGCGCGGGCCGGCATGGGCCGCACGATGACGGAGGCTAGGGCCGCGACAGAGGTGTCGTCCACGGGATTTCTACAGCCAGCCGACGTGGTCCTTGAGCAGCGCGTAGCCGACGAATGCCACGATGTCGAGCAGCCAGTGGGCGGCCACGAGCGGCCCAACCCGCTTGGTGCGCTTGAAGATCCAGCCGAAGAGCAGCCCCATCAGGAGGTTGCCGACGAAGCCGCCGAAGCCCTGGTAGAGGTGGTAGCCGCCACGGATCACCGCGGACAGCACGATCGCCGGCCACCAGCCCCAGCCGCCCTGCCGCCACCGGGTCAGCAGGTAGCCGACCATGACGACCTCCTCGGCCACGGCGTTCTGCAGCGCCGCCAGCACGAGCACGGGCACGGTCCACCAGTGGTCGGTCAGGTTCGCCGCCGCGACGGTGGTGTTGAGGTCGAGGGCGCGCGCCGCGGCATACAGCCCAAGACCAGGGATGCCGACGAATGCCGCGAGTGCGGCCCCGCGCACAAGGTCGCCCCACGGCCTGCTCAGGTCCGCGCCGATGAGGCGGGGGGCGCGGGCGTCGTCGCGGCGCAGCAGGTGGAGCGCGAGGAGGGCCGGCACGACGCCGAGGGCGATGCCGGTGAGCTGGTAGGCCAGGTCGAGCCAGGGGCGGTCGGGGGTGACCGAGGTGTTCATCTGGGTCGTCTGGGCCCCGAGCGAGACCTCCGCGGTGAGCTTGCGGACGAGCGCCAGGAGTGACCAGATCGCCGAGGCGCCGAGGGTGACGAGCAGGACCAGGGCCGTCTCGGCGCGCAGTTCCCGCCGGGCGAGTGGGGTCTGCGGAAGGTCAGTAGGCAAGGCCGGTGTCGACCTCGTCGCGACGGTCGCGTCGCCAGTTGGCCCACTTGCGCCAGATCCAGAAGAGCATGACCGCGATGACGACCAGGGCCACCAGCACCAGGATCGGGATGAAGATCGCCGTCAGCGACAGCGTGATCGAGGCGGCGTCCTCGGCGGTGGAGACAACCGGGGCGCCAACACCCACCGTGCCGGCGTTGATGACCGGTCGGGCCGCGGCCTTGCCGGAGTGGACGAGCCCGGAGACCAGGATGCCCAGGACGATGCCCGCCCATGGGTTGTCCTTCATCCACTGGGAGTTGTCGATCTCGGAGGCCGCCTGGCTGGCGGCGACCATGAGGCCGCCCATGCCGGGGCGGATGAAGGTCTGCACCGCGTCGTTGACCGAGTCGACGGCAGGGATCTTGTCGAGCACCACCTCGGTGGCGAGCAGGACCGCACCGATGCCGATCGACCACCACGACTCCATCCAGGCGAAGCCCTGGGGCAGGTTGACGACGTCGGTGTACTTGGCCAGCAACGCCATCATCAGGAATGGGATGTAGGCGTTGAGGCCGGCGGCGGCGGACAGGCCCATGCCGGTGAGTGCAGCGATCATGCGCCAATGATCACCCACCGGGCGCGAAAAAGCCCTTTACGCGCCCGCATAGGATTTGCCCATGACCCATGTCCTGTCTGCAGTCGCCTGGCCGTATGCGAACGGCCCGCGCCACCTCGGCCACGTGGCCGGGTTCGGTGTGCCCTCCGACGTCTTCAGCCGGTACATGCGCATGGCAGGGCACGACGTGCTCATGGTCAGCGGCTCCGACGAGCACGGCACCCCGATCCTCGTCCTCGCCGAGAAGGAGGGCGTCACGCCCGTCGAGCTCGTCGACACCAACCACGCGATCATCGCCCACGAGCTGGCCGACCTCGGCTGCTCCTATGACCTCTACACGCGCACGACGACCGCCAACCACTACGCCGTCTGCCAGGAGCTGTTCCACCAGAACTGGCTCAACGGCTACATGGTCGAGCAGACCACCCGCGGCGCGATCTCCCCGTCGACCGGCCGCACCCTGCCCGACCGCTACATCGAGGGCACCTGCCCGATCTGCGGATACGAGGAGGCCCGCGGCGACCAGTGCGACAACTGCGGCAACCAGCTCGACCCCACCGAGCTCAAGGACCCGCACAGCAAGGTCAACGGCGAGGTGCCGGAGTTCATCGAGACCCAGCACTTCTTCCTCGACCTGCCGGCGCTCGCCGAGGCGCTGGGGGAGTGGCTCGACGAGCGCGATGCCTCGGGCACCTGGCGGCCCAACGTCATCAAGTTCTCCAAGAACATCCTCAAGGAGATCCGCCCCCGAGCGATGACGCGGGACATCGACTGGGGCATCCCCGTGCCGCTCGACGGGTGGCGCGACCAGCCGACCAAGCGCCTCTACGTGTGGTTCGACGCGGTCGTCGGCTATCTCTCGGCGAGCATCGAGTGGGCCCGCCGCGTCGGCGAGCCGGAGCGCTGGCGCGAGTGGTGGAACGACCCGGAGGCGCTGTCCTACTACTTCATGGGCAAGGACAACATCACCTTCCACTCCCAGATCTGGCCGGCCGAGCTCCTCGGGTATGCCGGTGAGGGCGACAAGGGCGGCGAGCCGGGGGAGTACGGCCGGCTCAACCTGCCGACCGAGGTCGTCTCGAGCGAGTACCTCACGATGGAGGGCAAGCAGTTCTCCTCCAGCCGCGGCGTCGTCATCTATGTACGCGACGTGCTCGAGCGCTACCAGCCCGACGCGCTGCGCTACTTCATCTGCGCTGCCGGCCCGGAGAACCAGGACAGCGACTTCACCTGGCGCGAGTTCGTCCAGCGCACCAACTCCGAGCTCGTCGCCGGCTGGGGCAACCTCGTCAACCGCACCGCCAGCATGATCGCCAAGAACTACGGCGAGATCCCCGCCGCCGGCCCGCTCCAGCCCGAGGACGAGGCGATCCGCGCGACCGTGCTCGCCGGCTTCGACTCCGTGGGCGACCTCATCGCCCGCCACCGCCAGAAGATGGCCATCGCCGAGGCGATGCGGGTCGTGGGCGAGGTCAACAAGTACGTCACCGACACCGCGCCGTTCAAGCTCAAGGGCGAGGACCAGCGCGAGCGCCTCGGGACCGTGCTCCACGTCCTGGCCCAGTGCGTCAGCGACCTCAACACGATCCTCGCGCCCTTCCTCCCGCACAGCTCGAATGCCGTGCACGCCACCTTCGGGGGCCAGGGCCAGTTCATGCCGATGCCGCGCATCGAGGAGGTCACCGACCTCGACGACGGGCGTGCCTATCCCGTCATCACCGGCGACTACTCCGCGACCCCGAGGTGGGAGTCGCGCCCGGTGACCGTTGGCGCCCCGGTGGCCAAGCCGACGCCGATCTTCACCAAGCTCGACGAGTCGGTCGTCGAGGAGGAGCTCGCGCGGCTCCAGGCGGACTGAGCCACCGGCCATGGGCACCTCGTCGAGCCAGACGCCGCACGGCGGCATACCGCCCCTGCCGGATCCCCTCCCGATCCCGGTGGTCGACAACCACACCCACCTCGACATCGCCCGCGACGGCCACGGCCGCCCGGACCTGTCGGAGGCGCTGGCCAAGGCGGCGTCCGTGGGCGTGGACCGGGTGGTGCAGATCGGGTGCGACCTCGAGGCGGCCCGGTTCACCGTCGAGGCGGTGGAGCAGTATGCCGCGGTGCTGGGCGGAGTTGCGTTGCACCCCAACGAGATTCCCGACCTCGCAGCAGCAGGCGAGCTCGACGCGGCATACGCCGAGATCGAGCGGCTCGCGGCCCACCCCCGCGTGCGCGTGGTCGGGGAGACCGGTCTCGACTACTACCGCACCGGTCCCGACGGGATCCCCGTGCAGCAAGAGGCCTTCCGCTGGCACATCGACCTGGCCAAGCGGCTGGGCAAGGCGCTCCAGATCCACGACCGCGACGCCCACGACGACGTGCTGCGGATCCTCGAGGAGGAGGGCGCACCCGAACGCACGGTGCTGCACTGCTTCTCTGGCGACATCGCCATGGCCCGCGAGTGCGTCGAGCGCGGCTACTACCTCTCCTTCGCCGGCACGGTGACCTTCAAGAACGCCTCCGGGCTGCGCGACGCCCTGTCGATCACGCCGCTCGAGCAGCTGCTCGTCGAGACCGACGCCCCCTATCTGACCCCGATGCCGCACCGCGGTGCGGTCAACAGCCCCTATCTCGTCCCGCTGACCGTGCGCCACATGGCCGGCACGCTCGGCGTGGCCGTCCCGACGCTGTGCGAGGCCCTGTCGACGACCTCGGAGCGGGTCTACGGCCCCTGGTGACCGCTCGGGCCCGCACGGCTCGCGCCACTCGGGCGCCCGTGCTGTGACGGCTGTTGCCCCTGTGACCGGCCCGGGTGAGGCCGGTCACACGCCGAGTACGGCCGTCGTTACCAAAACTTGACCTTGCCATCGGCGCTAGGGCACGCTGGCACGGTTGCCCGGACGTGTGTCCCAGGGCGACCTCCCCGCCAGTACGTCCTTGGAGCACCGTGTTCTCACCCCTCACCCGCCGTCTTGCCATCGCAGCCGCAGCCCTCACCGTCGTCGGTGGCGGCGCCGGAGCCTCGGTCTATGACAAGGCGGTGGCCGTCTCCGTCGACGGCCAGACCCGTCAGATCCACGCCTTCGGCTCCTCGGTCGGCGACGTCCTCAAGAGCGAGGGCATCGCGGTCGGCGATCACGACGCCGTCGTCCCCAGCGTCGACAGCAGCGTCAGCGACGGCGACAAGATCGTCGTGCGCTACGGCCGCAAGCTGACCCTGACCGTCGACGGGCAGCGCCAGGAGCACTGGACCACGGCAACGACCCTCCAGGACGCCCTCGCCCAGCTCGGTGTGCGCGAGTCAGACGGCGCCGTGCTCTCCGCCAGCCGGTCCGCCGCGCTCGGCCGCGACGGCCTCGCGGTCACGATGACCACCCCCAAGTCGGTCTCGCTCGTCGCCGACGGCAAGACCCGCAAGCTCGAGAGCACCAAGGCGACCGTGGGCGACCTGCTCACGGAGGCCAAGGTCACGCTCGGCAAGACCGACAAGGTCAGCCCCGCGGCCGGCACTGCGCTCAAGGACGGCCTCGCGGTCAAGGTCCAGCGCATCACGCAGCGCCAGGAGAAGAAGACCGAGCAGATCCCCTTCACCACCACCGAGAAGCGGGTCTCCAGCCGCTACGTCGGTGACTCCGCTGTCGTCCAGCAGGGCCGCGAGGGTGTCCGCACGCTGACCTTCACCCTCACCGTCACCGACGGCAAGGTCACCGCCCGCAATGCCACCGGCAACACCGTGACCACCAAGCCCGTGACCAAGGTCGTCGAGGTCGGCACCAAGGCCAAGCCCGCGCCCAAGCCCACCGCCTCGAGCACCACCCGCTCGTCCAGCTCCTCGAGTTCCAGCAGCTCGGCGCCGCGCAGCTCGTCCTCGTCCTCGTCGTCCTCGGCCCCCAAGGCCACCTCGACGCCCAGGCAGACGGCCTCGTCCTCCTCCGGTGGCGGCTCGATCAACCTCGCCAACGCCGCGATGTGGGACCGCATCGCCCAGTGCGAGTCGACCGGCAACTGGTCGATCAACACGGGCAACGGCTACTACGGCGGCCTCCAGTTCGACATCCGCACCTGGCTCGGTGCGGGCGGCGGCGACTTCGCGCCGCGTGCCGACCTGGCCTCGCGCGCCCAGCAGATCACCGTCGCCAACCGCGTCTACGCCCAGCGTGGCCTCCAGCCCTGGGGCTGTGCCCACGCAGCCTGAGGCGATACTGGGTCGGTGACCTCCGACCCCACCACTCCGAGGAGCCCCGACGCCGACGCGTCCGGGCTCCTCGGCGCATCTCACGTCCGTGACCTCGCCGACCGGCTCGGGGTGCGTCCCACCAAGCAGTGGGGCCAGAACTTCGTCGTCGACGCCAACACGGTGCGGCGCATCGTGCGGGTCGCCGGGGTCACCGAGGCCGACGCCGTGGTCGAGGTCGGCCCGGGTCTGGGCAGCCTGACCCTCGCCCTGCTCCCGGTGGCCGGCCATGTCACCGCCGTCGAGGTCGACCCGGTCCTGGCCGCGGCCCTCCCCGACACCGTCGCCGCCTTTGCCCCCGCGCACCGCGACCGCCTCTCGCTCGTGCACGCCGATGCGCTCACCGTCCGCGAGCTGCCGGGGCCGCCGCCCACTGCGCTCGTGGCCAACCTGCCCTACAACGTCTCGGTGCCGGTGGTCCTGTCCTTCCTCGAGGCCTTCCCGACCCTCGAGCGTGTCTTGGTGATGGTCCAGCTCGAGGTCGCCGAGCGCCTGGCCGCCGCCCCCGGCAGCAAGACCTATGGCGTCCCCTCCGTCAAGGCCGCGTGGTATGCCGCCGTGCGCCTCGCCGGGACCGTCCCCCGTTCGGTCTTCTGGCCGGTCCCCAATGTCGACTCGGGGCTTGTGGCGCTGGAGCGTCGCGAGCCGCCGGTGACCACCGCGACGCGCGAGGAGGTCTTCTCGTGCATCGACGCGGCATTCGCCCAGCGCCGCAAGACCCTGCGCGCCGCACTCGCGGGCTGGGCCGGCTCGGCCGCCCGCGCCGAGGAGTGCCTGCGCGCTGCCGGCATCGATCCCCGCACCCGCGGCGAGGCCATCGGCGTCGCGGACTTCGCCGCCATCGCCGAGGCCCGCCGCGCGCTGCCCTGACGCGGCATACGGCCCCTGGTCCGGCTCCGGCCCTCCTGGCGAATCTGTGCACCAGTTTCGTCGGGCTCCCGGTAGTCATCCGCAGGTTTGCTCTCTACCCCCCAAGTCAATCCTGCGGATAGTGGGCAAACCTGCGGACAGATCGGTGGCGGGTGATCGAACTGGTGCACAGGTTCACGTCAGCGTCTCGTGGGCGAGGTCTGGGGTGCCCTGGCGCCCCGGATGTCACCCGCGACCGGAGGACCACCCACGGGTCATCGATGGGTGAGATGCGGCGCGGCATGACTAGGGTGGGGGCCATGAGCTCAGCGATGGTGACCCCGACGGCGACGACGGTGCGCGTCCCCGCCAAGGTCAACCTCGAGCTGCTCGTCGGGCCGCTGCGCGAGGACGGCTACCACTCGCTGTCCACCGTCTATCAGGCCGTCAGCCTCTTTGACGACGTGACGGTCGAGACCGACGACGACTGGTCGGTGCTGGTGCGCGGACCGCAGGCGTCCTTCGTGCCGACCGACGGGAGCAACCTGGCCCTGCGCGCGGCCCGGGCCCTCGCCGATGCCGGCGGCATCGAGCAGCCGGTCGCGATCACGATCGACAAGGAGATCCCCGTCGCCGGCGGCATGGCCGGGGGGTCGGCCGATGCGGCGGCCACGCTCGTCGCCTGCGACCACCACTGGGGGCTGCACACGCCCCGCGAGGAGCTGGAGGAGCTGGCCGCCGACCTCGGCAGCGATGTGCCCTTCCTGCTGGCCGGCGGCACCGCCATGGGATCCGGGCGCGGCGAGCTGATCGCCCCGGTCCTGGCCCGCGGCAGTTTCCACTGGGTCTTCGCCCTCGCCCGCGAGGGACTCTCGACGCCCGCGGTCTTCCACGAGCTCGACCGACTCAGGGGTGGCGCCGAGGTGCTCGACCCGGTGCCCAGCCCCGAGCTGATGAGCGCCCTGCGCTCCGGTGATGCCGAGGCCCTCGCGGCCGTGCTGGCCAATGACCTCCAGGACGCAGCCTTCTCGCTGCGCCCCGAGCTGCGCGAGTGCCTCGACGCGGGCATGTCCTTTGGCGCGCTCGGCGGCATCGTCTCCGGCTCCGGCCCCACCATCGCCTTCCTCGTCCACGACAAGGAGGCCGCGCTCGACCTCGCCGTCTCGCTGACGGCGTCCGGTGCCGCCGCCGACGTGCGGCGTGCGAGCGGACCCGTCCCCGGCGCCCAGGTCGTGACCGGCCCCCGGTCGCTCGGCTGACGGCCCGCGAGCAGACCCATGGCCAATCTGATCTCGGTCGAGCGTGCGTCACTGACGCTCGGCACCACCCAGGTCCTCGACGAGGTCTCGCTCGGTGTCGGCACCGGCGAGCGCATCGGCATCGTCGGCCGCAACGGCGGCGGCAAGACCACGCTCATGCGCGTCCTCGCGGGCAGCCGCACCGTCGACAGCGGGCGGGTGACCCGCGCCGGCAGCGCCAGCGTCGGTCTGCTCACCCAGACCGACACCCTGCACCCCGAGCACACCGTGCGCCAGTCGGTCCTGGGCGGGCTGGCCGAGCACGAGTGGGCGGGCAGCCCCCGCATCCGCGATGTGCTGACCGGACTGCTCGGCGACACCGACGCCTCCGCCGTCGGCGGCCTCGACGCACCCGTCGGGCCGATGAGCGGTGGCGAGCGCCGCCGCATCGCACTGGCCGCGCTGCTCGTGGCCGACCCTGACGTGCTCCTGCTCGACGAGCCGACCAACCACCTTGACGTCGAGGGCGTGGCCTGGCTCGCCGAGCACCTCGTGCGCCACCGCGCCCGGCCCGACAACGCGCTCGTCGTCATCACCCACGACCGGTGGTTCCTCGACGCCGTCGCCACCCACACCTGGGAGGTCCACGCAGGGGCGGTGGTGTCCTTCGAGGGCGGCTACGCGGCATACGTCCTGGCCAAGGCCGAGCGCGAGCGAATCGCCCAGGTGACCGCCGAGCGGCGAGACAACCTGCTGCGCAAGGAGCTCGCCTGGCTGCGGAGGGGCGCCCCGGCCCGCACCAGCAAGCCCCGCTTCCGCATCGAGGCGGCCAACGCGCTCATCGAGCACGAGCCGCCGCCGCGCGACGACGTCGAGCTGATGCGCTTTGCCACCACCCGGCTCGGCAAGGACGTCATAGACCTGCATGACGCGAGTGTCGCGCTCGGCGACCGCGGGATCCTCGACCGCGTGACCTGGCTGCTCGCTCCCGGCGAGCGCATCGGCATCGTCGGCGTCAACGGTGCGGGCAAGTCCACCCTGCTCCGTGTGATCGCCGGCGAGCTGCCGCTCGACTCCGGCCGGCGCAAGGTCGGCAAGACCGTGCGGGTCGGCTATCTCAGCCAGGAGGTGCGTGAGCTCGAGCGGGTGCGCGAGTGGCGCGTCCTCGAGGCCGTCGAGGAGGTGCGCAAGTTCACCATGCTCGGCGGCAAGGAGATCAGCGCCTCCCAGCTCGCGACCCGGCTCGGCTTCCCCGGGGGCCGCCAGCGCGCCAGGGTTGGCGACCTCTCCGGTGGCGAGCGGCGCCGCCTCCAGCTGCTGCGGCTGCTCATGGACGAGCCCAATGTGCTCCTGCTCGACGAGCCGACCAATGACCTCGACATCGAGACCCTCACCGCGCTCGAGGACGTGCTCGACGGCTGGGCGGGCACCCTCCTCGTCGTCAGCCACGACCGCTACCTGCTCGAGCGCATCGCCGACAAGCAGATCGCCCTCATGGGTGACGGCAAGCTGCGCGACCTGCCGGGCGGCGTGGAGCAGTACCTCACCCTCCGGCACGAGCTGCTGGCCTCGCGCGACTCCGCCCGCACGGGCATCGCCGCGGTCGCGTCGGCTGGATCGCCTTCTCCCGCAACGCAGTCCAGCACGAATGCCGCGAGCCCCGCCGAGCAGCGCGAGGCGCGCAAGGTCATGCAGCGCGTCGAGAAGCAGCTCCAGCGGCTGAGTGAGCGGGAGGAGCGGCTGCACGCCCAGATGGCAGCGGCCGCCACCGACCACCAGCGGGTGCTGGAGCTCAACGGCCAGCTGCGCGATGTCGTCGACGAGCGCGAGGCCCTCGAGCTGGAGTGGCTCGAGGCGGCCGACATCGTCGGCTGAGAGTGGCTCGCAGCACTGCCGGCCGGCCGCGCGCTGTGGGACGGTGGGGGTATGCCGCTCCGTCGAGTCGCCAGCATCGTCGCCGTCCTGCTCGTCGCCGCGTGTGGTGGGGGCGGAGGTGAGGAGGCAGGCTCGCCCAGCAGCGCGAGCTCGTCGAGGACCTTCACCCCGCTGCCGACCAGGAGCGACAAGACGGTCGCCGAGCGGTGTGCGGTCGATGCGCCGGGCGACATCGTGACCTTCCCCGGGCCCGCGGCAGGGACCGAGCTGACCGGCGCGGTCTATGGCGAGGGGGCCAAGGCCGCGGTCTTCCTGCACCAGACCGGACGGGCCGGCTTCTGCGGATGGGTGCCCTATGCCGTGTGGGCGGCCGAGAACGGCGTCCGCGCCATCCTCGTCGACGCCTGCGGCTATGGCCGGGCGACCTGCACGCCCGAGGTCGCCGACGACCCGGTCGCGATGCTCAAGGTCCCCGTCCAGTGGGCGCGGGACCACGGCGCCACCTCGGTGACGGTCGTGGGCGCCTCGATGGGCGGCTCTCTCGCGCTGGGAGCGGGCCAGGCTGCCGGCGCCGACGCGGTGGTCGACCTCTCTGGACCGATCACCTGGATGGGGGTGCCCGATGCCCCGGAGGCGGCCAAGGCCACGACTGTCCCCCTGCTCGCCATCACGAGCGCCCAGGACCCCGAGCCCAACGCCGCGCAGCTCAAGGCGGCGGTCGAGGGATCACCCTCGGCCACAAAGAGATTCGTGCAGCTGCCCGGCTCATCCCATGGCTGGGCCATCGTCTCGGACGGTGTCACGGTCGGTGGGAAGCCCACGGCGACAGGCCAGCTCGTGCGCGACTGGATCGTCGGCAAGCGCTCCGCCAGCTGAGCCGCGCGTCAACGGGTCGCGACCGGCCAGTGACGCGGCCGGCCTCAGCCGTCGGCGAGGAAGGCAGCCACGCGGTCCTTGGGCCGGCCGATGATCGCGCGACCGCCGCGGCGCAGGACGGGCCGCTGCATCAGGCGCGGGTGCTCGACGAGCACCTCGGCGATCTGCTCGGGGGTGGCGACGTCGTCGTCGGTCAGGCCCACCTCGCGGAAGTAGGGGTCACGGCGCACGAGATCCGTTGCGGGGTCCTCGAGCTCGTCGATCAGCCCGAGCAGCTGCTCGCGGGTCAGGGGCTGCTTGAGGTACTGCACGACCTCGGCCTCGGCGCCGGCGGCCTCGATCGTCTCCACGGCCGCGCGGCTGGTGGAGCACTTGGGGTTGTGGAGCAGGACGAGGTCGGACATGGCGTTCCCTTCTGGTGGGTCAGTGCTCGAGCGGGGACAGCAGCCGGCGCAGCAGGTCGGCGAGGGCGGACTGCTCGGCGTCGGGCAGGTCGGCCAGCAGCTCGCGCTCGCGGGCCAGCAGGTCGGCCATCGCGTTGTCGACGGCGGCGCGGCCGTCCGGGGTGAGGGTGACGAGCACGCCCCGGCGGTCGCTCGGGGAGGGGCTGCGCTCGACGAGGCCGCGGCCCTCCAGGCGGTCGACGCGATTGGTCATCGTGCCGCTCGTCACGAGCGTCTCCTGGACCAGCTGCCCGGGGGAGAGCTGATAGGGCGCGCCGGCGCGGCGCAGCGCCGACAGCACGTCGAACTCCCAGTTCTCGAGCCCGTGCTGGGCAAAGGCCGAGGCGCGGTCGAGGTCGAGGCGGCGGGAGAGCCGCGAGACGCGGCTGAGGACATGCAGCGGCCGGTGGTCGAGGTCGGGTCGCTCACGCTGCCATGCCTCGACGATGCCGTCGACATCGTCCGGGTGCTCGGTCATGGGCAGACTCTACTCCCGTCAAGGTTCTCGACGCTAAGTATCTTGACATCAAGATAAATCCAATGGGAGATTGGGGCCAGCCACAGCCACTGTGGCGCCCATCCGTGGGATGGTCGCAGTCGCGCCGCAGCCCGAGCCCAGGAGGACCAGATGACCAGCACCCGCTGGGAGCCCGCGCAGTACGCCCGCTTCGCCGACCACCGCGGCCGCCCCTTCCACGACCTGCTCTCGCAGGTGGCCTCGCCCAGGCCGTCCCTGGTCGTCGACCTGGGCTGCGGCAACGGCCCCCTCACCCTGGGTCTCGCCGACCGCTGGCCGGAGGCCCGGATCGTGGGCGTCGACCACTCGCACGAGATGCTCGGTGCCGCAAGGGAGCTCGACACACAGTGGCGAGTCGAGTGGGTCGAGGCCGATGTCTCCGAGTGGGAGCCGGCCACGCTGGGCGAGCGTCCCGATGTGATCGTCACCAACGCGACCCTCCAGTGGGTCCCCGGGCACCTGCCGCTGCTGTCGCGCTTCGTCGACGCGCTGGCCGACGGTGGGTGGTTCGCCATGCAGGTGCCGGGCAACTTCCAGGCCCCCTCGCACCGGCTCATGCGCGAGGTCGCCGCCCTCCAGCCCCGCTCTGCCGAGCTCCTGCCGGCCCTGGCCCGGCTCGACGCGGTCGCCGAGCCAAGCACCTACCTCCAGCTGCTGACCGCAGCCGGCGCCGCTGCCGACGTCTGGGAGACGACCTATCTGCACGTCCTTGACCCGGCGGGCGAGCAGGACGACCCAGTGCTGGAGTGGGTCACCGGCACCGGGCTGCGCCCCGTGCTCGACATCCTCACCGACGAGACCGAGCGCGCCGCCTTCCTCGACGTCTACCGCGAGCGGCTGCGCGCGGCATACCCCCGGACGCCGGCAGGCGTCGTCTTCCCCTTCCGGCGGATCTTCGCCGTCGCGCACCGGCCGGGCGCATGATCACCGGCCTCCACCACGTGCAGGTGAGCTGCCCCGCGGGCAGCGAGGACGGGCTGCGGGGCTTCTATGGCGGGCTGCTGGGCCTGCCGGAGATCCCCAAGCCGCCCCTGCTCGCAGTCCGTGGCGGGGTGTGGTTCCGAGTGGGTGAGCAGGAGCTGCACTGCGGCGTCGAGGAGGGTTTCGCCGCTGCCCGCAAGGCGCACCCTGCCTTCCTCGTCGACGACCTCGACTCTCTCGCAGTCGAACTCGAGTCGGCGGGACACCCCGTGACGTGGGACGAGGGCACCATCCCCGGCGTGCGGCGCTTCCACACCGCCGACCCCGTGGGCAACCGCGTCGAGCTCCAGCAGGCCTGATCCGCGCCCTCCGGCGCTGGGGGGCGGGTATGCCGCGGGCTACCCTTGCGGGGCACGATCCCTCGGGGTCGTTCCCCGGTTGCTCTGCTGGCAGGGGCCGCCTGACTTTGAATCAGGATTAGCGACGTAGGTTCGATTCCTACCCGGGGAGCCCTCGCTCCCGGCCGGTCACGCCCGGGGTGTCAGCGGGCGGACGGTGAGCACCTGCGACATCGTGCCGATCGGGCCGGTCTCGTCGTGCAGCACGCTGCTGGTCACCCCGATGCCGCCGGGCCCGAAGGACACCCGGGTGTCGAAGCCGACCCACTCGCCCTGCGGCTCGGCATAGAGGTGCGCGGTCAGGTCGACATTGGGGAAGGCGACCTCGCGCGGGTCCTCGCGGACCGTCATGCCGTTGGCGATGTCAAAGAGCCTGGCCGCCCTGGCGAGCGGGCGCGCCGGCTCACCCGCGACCAGCTCGACGGGGGAGCGCACCCAGAATGCCGCGTGGCCGGGCTCGACCTGGGCCCGTCTGACCTCGGCCGACTCAATGAAGCCCCCGGGCCAGACCGCCGAGGCATCCCAGGGGGGAGTGTCGTCGGGGCCGGGGATCGTCGGCAGGGGGCGGGCGTGCAGGTGGGCGGTGTCGTCGGGCTGGAGCAGCCAGGCCCGCAGCAGCACGACATCGCGGCCCTGATAGGACAGCGCGGCCTCGACGAGCTCGATCGTCCGGCCGGGCCGGATGACCCGGACGGCCGCGCCCATGTCGCCCACCGGGACGGTGCCGAGGATGTCGTAGGAGAGGCGCCCCACGATGAGCCCGTCGTCGCGCCGGGCGTCGCGGTCGGTCTCGACGACATGGGCGAGCAGGCCCAGAGCAGGGGCGATGTGCTGTTCCTCGGTGTTCCACGCGCCGCTGACGTGGGGGGTGGCGCGGAAGGAGTCGGGACCGGTGCGCTCGAAGTATGCGTCCGCCATGTCCGCAGACTAGGCCCGGGGGCAGTGAGCGTGCAGACCGGTCCGGGGCGAGGAGCGCGGACGTGGACGATACGATGCCCGGTGGGACTGGAGTGGCCGGCGACCCGCCTCGGCGAGCACGCGGCATACCCCATCCCGCACCGACGCCCGACCCCACATGCCGACCCCACATGCCGACCCCACATGCCGACCCCACATGGGAGAACCAGACGTGACGAGTGCGCGCCCCGCAGCCGTGATCATCCTGGCCGCCGGAGAGGGCACGCGGATGAAGTCCGCGACCCCGAAGGTCCTGCATCGCATCGGGGGGCGCTCGCTCCTTGGTCACGCGATCCACGCCGCGAGGGAGGCCGAGCCCGACCACGTCGCGGTCGTCGTGCGCCACCAGCGCGACCGGGTCGTGGAGCACATCGAGCAGATCGACCCCCAGGCGACCATCGCCGACCAGGACGAGATCAAGGGCACCGGCCGCGCGGCCGAGTGCGCCCTGCTCGCCCTCCCCGAGGAGCTCACCGGCACGGTGCTGGTGACGATGGGCGATGTGCCGCTGCTGGCGGGGTCGACGCTGACCGCCCTCGCCGAGGAGCACGCCAACAGCGGTGCGGCCGTCACCGTCATCACCGCCACGCTCGACGACCCCAGCGGCTACGGCCGCATCGTGCGTGACGCTGCGGGTGGAGTTGAGGGCATCGTGGAGCACAAGGACTGCACCGCCGAGCAGCTCCAGATCCACGAGATCAACTCCGGGATCTACGCATTCGACGTCACCGTGCTGCGCGCCGCGCTCGGCCAGGTCACCACCGACAACGCCCAGGGCGAGAAGTACCTCACCGATGTGCTCGGACTGGCCCGCCAGGCCGGCCGCGACGTCGCCGCGCACCTCGTCGACGACCTCTGGCAGACCGAGGGCGTCAACGACCGCGTCCAGCTCGCCCGGCTCGGCAAGGAGCTCAACCGCCGCCTGCTCGAGCAGCACATGCGCGCCGGCGTGACCATCGTCGACCCCGACACCACCTGGGTGGACGCCGACGTCAGCATCGGCCAGGACACCACGATCCTGCCCGGCACCCAGCTGCTCGGCGCCACCAGCATCGGCGCCGGAGCCACGATCGGCCCCGACACCACACTCACCGACACCGAGGTCGGCGACGGCGCCGAGGTCAAGCGCACCGAGTCCAACCTCGCGGTCATCGGCGCCGAGGCCACGGTCGGGCCCTTCTCCTATCTGCGGCCCGGCACCGAGCTCGGCCCCAAGGGCAAGATCGGCGGCTTCGTCGAGACCAAGAACGCCGTCATCGGCGAGGGCGCCAAGGTGCCCCACCTCACCTACTGCGGCGACGCCGAGATCGGGGAGGGCGCCAACATCGGCGCCGGCACCATCTTCGCCAACTACGACGGGGTCGCCAAGCACAAGACCCGCATCGGCCGGCACTCCTTCGTCGGCTCCAACAGCGTGCTCGTCGCGCCGGTCGACGTCGCCGATGGCGCCTATGTCGGGGCCGGCTCGGCCCTGACAGGAGAGGTCGGGCCGGGGCAGATCGCGGTGGCCCGAGGCACCCAGCGCAATATCGACGGCTGGGTCGCGCGGCGGCGAGCCGGCACCAAGACCGCCGAGGCCGCCGAGGCGGCGGCACGGCATACCGATCACAACCCCGAGCAGGACTCCACCGAAGGGCAGGACCAGGCGTGAGCGGCAAGCTCAAGAAGAAGGCCACCAAGAACCTCATGGTCTTCACCGGACGCAGCCACCCCGATCTGGCCAACGAGGTGGCGGCCGAGCTGGGCGCGGAGGTCGTGCCGACCAGCGCCTATGACTTCGCCAACGGCGAGACCTATGTGCGCTACGAGGAGTCGGTGCGCGGCTCGGACGCCTTCGTCATCCAGAGCCACTGCGCCCCGATCAACAACGCGATCATGGAGCAGCTGATCATGGTCGACGCCCTCAAGCGCGCGTCGGCCAAGCGGATCAGCGTCGTGCTGCCCTTCTATGGCTATGCCCGCCAGGACAAGAAGCACCGCGGCCGCGAGCCCATCTCGGCCCGCCTGATGGCCGACCTGTTCAAGACCGCCGGCGCTGACCGTCTCATGGCCGTCGACCTGCACACCGACCAGATCCAGGGCTTCTTCGACGGGCCCGTCGACCACCTGATGGCGCGGCCGATCCTGGCCGACTATGTCGCCGACAAGTATGGCGACCGCGAGCTGACGGTCGTCTCCCCGGACGCCGGCCGGATCAAGGTCGCCGAGCAGTGGAGCACCCGGCTCGGCGGCGCGCCGCTGGCCTTCATCCACAAGACCCGCGACATCAACCGGCCCAACGAGACGGTCGCCAACCGCGTCGTCGGCGAGGTCGAGGGCCGGGTCTGCATCCTGGTCGACGACATGATCGACACCGGCGGCACGATCGCCAAGGCCGCCGACGCGCTCAAGGCGCAGGGCGCCGCTGGCGTCGTCATCGCCGCGACCCACGCGATCCTGTCCGACCCGGCCGTCGAGCGCCTCACCTCCTGCGCGGCCGAGGAGGTCATCGTCACCAACACGCTGCCGATCTCGGATGACAAGCGCTTCGAGGGGCTCACGGTCCTCTCGATCGCCCCGCTCATCAGCGCGGCGATCCACGAGGTCTTCGAGGACGGCTCCGTCACCAGCCTCTTTGGCGGCCGCGCCTCCTAGTCGGCCGCCCCTGCACGGCCCGGCCCCTCAGGGGGTCGGGCCGTTGGCGTGTCCGCTCTGCCGCGCGCGGTATGCCGCGACGTTGGCCCGGTTGCCGCAGCCCTGGTCGCAGAATCGCCGAGATCTGTTGCGGGAGAAGTCGATCACCGCGGCGGAGCAGTCGGTGCCTGCGCAGACACGCAGACGCTCGGCCTCGTCGCTGCGGATCAGGTCGCTGACCGCGAGCGCGATCTCGACGGCCATCGAGGCGACCAGCGGGGCCCCGGGGCGGGTCGCGTGGAAGTGCCAGCCGAAGTCGCCGTGGTTGACCAGCTGGGGCAGTGCGTCGTGCGCGCGGAAGAGCGCGTTGACCTCCTCGGCGAGAGCGTCGAGCGGCATCGACCAGAGCCGCTCGAGCCGCTCGCGGAAGGCGTGTACCGCCTCGAGATCGGAGCGTCGGTGGGCCCGATAGGACCAGCTGTATGCCGCGAGGAAGTCGTTGAGGGCGGCGACGGTGGGCAGCCCCTCGGTGCCGTCGGCGGTATGCCGCGGGGAGCTGTTCACGAGGGCGGCGGCGGACGTGAGCGTGGTGGTCGTGTCATGGGTGAACGGCACATTGACTCCTTACGCCTCGACGCCGTAGCGTCATGACCATAACCCGTTTAGGTCCTGACAGGTCAGTCCGGCCGCACCCAGAGGAGATGAGATGGCGCACTCGCGTGCCGGCCGGGCCGGGTCGTCGACGGGTCACCCGGCGCTGGGGCTCTGGATGGCGTTGCTGTCCGCCTTCGTCTTCGCCAGTGCCGGCCCCTTCGGCAAGGCCCTGATGCAGGCGGGCTGGAGTCCGGGCGCCGTCGTCGCGGGCCGGGTCGGTCTGGCCGCGCTGATCCTGCTGCCGGCGACGGTCCGCGCGCTGCACGGTGATCTCGCGCTGCTGCGGCGCGGGCTGCCGGTCATGGCGGCATACGGGCTGGTCGCCGTCGCCGGCTGCCAGCTGGCCTACATGATCGCCGTGCGGCACATGTCGGTCGGAGTCGCGCTGCTGCTGGAGTATCTCGCGCCGGTGCTGCTGGTCGGCTTCGCCTGGGCGCGCACCCGACGGGCCCCGTCGGCGCTCACCATCGGGGGAGTGGTCCTGTCGATGGCCGGTCTGGTGTGCGTGCTCGACCTGACGGGGGAGCAGGACATCTCCGGCGTCGGCGTGGCTGCGGGGCTGATCGCGGCGGTCTGCCTGGCCGGCTACTTCCTCATCTCCGCGCACGACACGACCGGGCTGCCGCCGATCGCCCTGGCCGGTGGTGGGCTCCTCGTGGGGGCGCTCGGGCTCGTCCTCTGCGGCCTGCTGCGCATCGTGCCGATGACGGTGTCCACCCAGGCCGTCGAGGTCGGCGGTGTGCACATCCCCTGGTGGCTGGCGCTGCTCGAGCTCGCCCTGCTCGCGGCCGCCCTCGCCTATGCGACGGGGATCATCGCCGCGCGTCTGCTCGGGTCGACCGTCGCGTCCTTCGTGGGGCTGACCGAGGTGCTCTTTGCCGTCCTCATCGCCTGGCTCGTGCTCGGTGAGGTGCCGGGGGTCCTCCAGGCCATCGGCGGGGTGCTCATCCTCGGTGGCGTCGCAGCGGTCCGACTCGACGAGGCGCGGCGTGGCGAGCCGACCTCGGGCCTCGCACCCGACGCGGACCTGCACGTCCGTGCCGCCGACCGCGCGTGATGCAGGAGCGGCCGGACCGTCCTCGTCGCGACGGACTCCTCGACGTTGGTGACGGCCAGCTCGTCTTCCGCGACGCGACGCGCGACTGAGCCCCGATGGCCTAGGCGCTGGCTCTCCCTCTGCGGGCGGCGGGAGAGTGCCTTTCAGCATGGGTATGCCGTTGTCCACAGGGGGTGTTTCGGGGATGCCGTTGTCCCCAAGGTGGCGTTGGGCGGCTTGGGCTGTCGGTGGTCGCCGATAGCGTGTTGGCATGTCGGAGAACGGGTCTGGCCAGCAGGGGCCGGTGAGCGTGCGGGAGCGGTTGGACGCCCTGGACGCTGCTGTGGCCGCGCTCGACCTCGGCCCGGACGGCACCGCCCTGGGCCTGGTGCAGCAGGACGAGCTGGGTGAGCTGATGGCCCGGGTCGATGTGCTGGCGCGCCGGTGCGAGGCGGCCCGGTTCCGGGTGTGTGTCGAGGTCGTCGAGCGGGGTTTCGCCGGGCATGCCGATGTCGAGTGGGTGCTGGAGCACACCACTCACACCCGCCGCCCCCAGGCGTGTGCCCTGGTGCGGGACGTGCGCCGTCTGCGCGGGCGCCGCGAGCACGGCCCGGTGTTCGCCGCCGCTGTCACCGGTGGGCGGGTCACTGTGAGCGAGGCGATCGCGTGCCTGTCCGAGCTGGAGAGGATGGTCGACCGGCTGACCGAGCAGGCCGTCCCCGACGTGCGTGACGGGCTGGTCCAGATCTGCCAGGCCGAGGGGGTGGCGATGATGCGCCGCCTGCGCCCAGCCCTGATAGCTGAGTATGGCGCCCCGGGTGAGTTCGACGACCTGGCCGAGACCCAGGCCCGCCGCCGGGCCCTGGGACCGGGGTGGGTCGACGAGCACGGCATGGCCACCTACCAGCTGGTCCTCGACCCCGAAGGCAGGGCGGTCCTCGAGGCCGCCCTCGGCCCACTGTCGGCGCCCTGCCCCGACAACCACGGGCCCGACCCGCGCCCGTCCGAGCGGCGCCGCGCCGACGCGCTGGTCGAGATCGCCCGCCGCGGCGCCGCGTTCACCGAGCACATCGCCGGCCGCAAGACCGCGACCAAGACCCAGCTCGTGCTCACCATGACCCTGGAGAGCCTGCTGTCCGGGCTCGGCGCCGCGACCACCCTGGCCACCACCGCCGACGGGGTCCAGCTCTCCCCCGCCGCCGTCCGCCGGCTGGCCTGTGAGGCGGCCGTCACCCCCGCCGTCCTGGGCACCCGCGGGGAGGTCCTCGACCTCGGACTGGCCGCCCGCCTCTTCACCGCCGCACAGGTCAAAGCCCTCTGGCTGCGTGATCGCACCTGCGCCTTCGGCGACTGCGACACCCCCGCCGCCTGGTGCGACGCCCACCACCTGGTCCACTGGGCCGACGGCGGACCCACCGACCTGACCAACGCCGCCCTGCTCTGCCCACGACATCACGCCCACGTCCACCGACGAGATCTCTACGGGTGGGTCGGGCCCGACAACACCGTCCACTGGGACACCACACCCGGCTCCTACACCCAGGCCCAACGCGACGGGCGCATCCCACCGCCCGACCACCCGCACCGCCGCCTGACACCACCACCGCCTGACACCACCGCCGCCTAACCCTCGGCTGCCTAACCCCTCGGGCGCCTGACGCGTGCGCTTGGAGCTGCGCCACCGCCGCCTGGGCTCGCGTCGGACGCTGTGCAGGCCGCGTTCACACCAGAGTCTCCGAGGCGCGACCTCCAACCGCGCGAACTGCCTTGGCCTGCCTAGGATGCGGACATGCCGGCTGATGACGAGGACATGTCGCGAGCGGCCTACGACGAGGTGGCCGACCTCTATGCCGACCACTTCACCGGCACGCAGGGCGAGCAGCCGATCGACCTCGCCATGATCGACCACTTCGTCGGGCTGCTGGCCGAGCCCCGCGACGTGCTGGATGCCGGCTGCGGTGCGGGCCGGATGATGCCCTACCTTGCCGATCGTGGCTGCCGCGTCGAGGGCGTCGACCTGTCCCCGGAGATGGTCCGTCGTGTCCGGCGGGACCACCCCTTGTTCGTCGCGCGTGTCTCGAGCCTGACCAGCCTCGATCTCGCCGACGCGACGTTCGACGGGGTCTTCGCCTGGTACTCCACCATCCACAGCCCCGACCCGGACCTCCCGGCCATCCTCGGGGAGTTCGGGAGAGTTCTCCGGCCCGGTGGCCACCTGTTGCTCGCCTTCCAGACGGGGAGTGGACGCCGTGACGTCGGAGAGGTCTATCGGGCGCTCGGCCATGATGTGCAGCTGACCCGCTACCGTCGCGGCCTCGAGGACATGGCCCGGACCGTCGAGGACGCCGGTTTGAAGGTCGTTTGCCGCATGGCCAGATCCGCCGTCGACGGCGAGCGTGACGGCCAAGCCGTCCTGATCGCGACCGCGCCGCGTCCCTAGGGGCCCGGCTATGTCCTGGGTCACCTTCTGACGTCTCGGCGCACCCTTGAACGCTGTTCAGGTAGGTTGTCGTTCGACCACCTGAACAGCGTTCAGTGCCCGCGGGCCGGAAACGCAGCCGCGATGCCGAGGAGCCCTGATGACCACGATCTTCGACCGCCTTGCCGATGCCGTCCTCGCCGGGACGCCGGCCACGCCGCAGGACGCCCTCGCGGTGCTGCGGGCCGACGACAGCGAGGTCCTCGACGTGGTCGCGGCCGCGGCCCGGCTGCGTCGCGCGCACTTCGGCAACACCGTGAAGGTCAACTACCTCGTCAACCTCAAATCCGGCCTGTGCCAGGAGAACTGCAACTACTGCTCGCAAGCGCTCGGGTCGACAGCCGACATCCTCAAGTACTCCTGGCTGTCGGAGGACGAGGCACTGGCCCAGGCGTCCGCCGGTCTCAAGGGCGGTGCGACCCGCGTCTGCATGGTCTCCAGCGGCCGGGGCCCGAGCAACCGCGACATCGAGCGCGTCGCGGGCCTGGTCGGCGCCATCAAGGACGAGCACCCGCAGGTCGAGATCTGCGCCTGCCTCGGTCTGCTCAAGGACGGCCAGGCCGACCGCCTGCGCGAGGCGGGCGTCGACGCCTACAACCACAACATCAACACCGCCGAGTCCCACCACGACCAGATCGTCACCACCCACACCTACGCCGACCGGGTCGACACCGTCGAGAAGGCCAAGGGCGCCGGCCTCTCGCCGTGCAGCGGTCTCATCGCCGGACTGGGTGAGAGCGACGAGCAGCTGGTCGAGGCGCTCTTCGCCCTCAAGGAGATCGACTCCGACTCGATCCCGGTCAACTTCCTCATGCCCTTCGACGGGACGCCGTTTGAGGGGACCTGGGAGCTCACCCCGCTCCGCTGCCTGCTCATCCTCGCCATGGCGCGGTTTGTGTGCCCCGACAAGGAGATCCGCATCGCCGGCGGCCGCGAGATGCACCTGCGCTCTCTCCAGGGGATGGCCCTGCACGTCGCGAACTCGATCTTCCTCGGCGACTACCTCACCTCCGAGGGCCAGGCCGCCAAGGACGACCTCGCGCTGATCGAGGACAACGGCTTCGTCGTCCTCGGCGCGGAGGACGACAGCCCCGGGGACGGGCCCCAGGGTCAGAGCGAGCCCGAGCACGACCCGCAGATCCGCCGCCGGGGCGCGGGCACGGCGCTGCTGCCCAACGCCTGAGCGATGACGGCCACCGCCGAGGAGCTGCTCGCCAGCGACCGGGAGCGCGTCTGGCACCCCTACACCTCGATGACCGTCCCGGCGCCGACCCGGCTCGTGACCGGTGCCCGCGGCATCCATCTCGAGCTCGCGGACGGGACCCGCGCCATCGACGCCATGTCGAGCTGGTGGGCGGCCATCCACGGCCACGGGCACCCGGCGCTCACCGCGGCCATGCACGCCCAGGTCGACCGCTTCAGTCACGTGATGTTCGGCGGCCTCACCCACGAGCCGGCCATCCGGCTGGCCGGGCGGCTCGTCGAGATCACCCCTGACGGGCTCGAGCACGTCTTCCTCGCCGACTCCGGCTCCGTCGCGGTCGAGGTGGCGCTCAAGATGGCGCTCCAGGCCCAGCGCGGCGCCGGCCGTCCCGGCCGCACGCGCATGCTGACCGTCGCCGGCGGCTACCACGGCGACACCGCCGGCTGCATGGGTGTGTGCGACCCGGTCGGGGGCATGCACACGATGTTCACCGGCCTTCTGCCGCAACATGTCTTCGCGCCGCGGCCGCCCGCACTGGGCAGTCCCGACGAGGAGGTCGAGGCCTGGTGCGCCGGGGTGCGGGCGCTGGCCACACGGCATACCGACGAGCTCGCCGGCATCATCGTCGAGCCGCTGCTCCAGGGGGCCGGTGGCATGCACATCTATCCGGCACGCTGCCTCCAGGCCCTGCGTGAGGTCGCCGACGAGCACGAGCTGGTCCTCGTATTCGACGAGATCGCAACGGGATTCGGACGCACCGGCGCCCTTTTCGCCGCGGACGCTGCGCAGGTCCGACCCGATGTGCTGTGCCTGGGCAAGGCGCTGACCGGGGGAGCGCTGACCCTCGCTGCCGTCGTGTGCACCCGCGAGGTGGCACGCGCGGTCTCCGCCTCGGAGTCGGGGGTGCTCATGCACGGCCCGACCTTCATGGGCAACCCCCTCGCCTGCGCGACTGCCATCGCCAGCATCGACCTCCTCCTCGGCGGCGACTGGGAGGCCGACGTGCGCCGGGTGGGTGCCGGGCTCGCCCACCACCTGGAGGTATGCCGCGGGCTCGCCGGAGTGGTCGACGTGCGGACACTCGGGGCCGTCGGCGTCGTCCGGCTCGACCGGCCCGTGGACGTCGCGGCTGCGACCGATGCCGCTCTGGCAGAAGGGATCTGGCTGCGGCCTTTCCGCGATCTCGTCTATGTCATGCCGCCCTATGTCTGCACCGACGAGGACATCGAGGCGATCGCCTATGGCGTCCACGCGGCGGTGCGGGCCTCACTGGCCGCCACGCGGGAGCCGGCCGGGTGGGTGAGCGCGTGAGCATCTGGACCGACTGGCTGGCCGAGCAGCACGAGGCGCGTGAGCAGGCCGGGCTCACCCGTCGCCTCCGGCCCCGGGCCGCGGGCGAGCCGCTGGTCGACCTCGCCGGCAACGACTATCTCGGGCTGAGCGGCCACCCGGCCGTCATCGAGGGAGCCCGGGCCGCCGCAGCCCGCTGGGGTGCCGGCGCCGCCGCCTCCCGCCTGGTCACCGGCACGACGGCACTCCACGCCGAGCTCGAGGAGGCCCTGGCCGACTGGCTGGGCGCGGCCAGTGCACTGGCCTTCTCGACGGGCTATCACGCCAACCTCTCGGCGGTCTCGGCCCTCGCCGACAGGGAGACCACGGTCATCTCCGACGCCCACGCCCATGCCTCGCTCATCGACGGCATCCGGCTCAGCCGTGCATCCGTGCGGGTCGTGCCGCACAACGAGATCGAGGCCGTTGCCGCAGCCTTGGGGGAGGTCTCGGGCCGGGCCATCGTCGTCGTCGAGTCGGTCTATTCGGTGCTCGGCGACGCAGCCCCGCTGGCCGAGCTGGTCGCCCTGACCGGGCGCGCGGGTGCCCTGCTGCTCGTCGACGAGGCCCACGCGATCGGCGTGCGCGGCGCCGGCCGGGGCCTGCTCGCCGAGCTCGGTCTCGCCGGTCGTGATCACGTTGTCGTGACCGGGACCTGCTCCAAGGCCCTCGGCTCCCAGGGCGGCCTCGTCGCCGCGAGCCCGCAGGTCGTCGAGCACCTGATCAACCGGGCGCGGCCCTTCATCTTCGACACCGGCCTCGCCCCTGCAGCCGCCGGCGCAGCCCTCGCGGCGTTGGACGTCCTGCGGGCCGAGCCCGAGCGCGTCACCCGCGGCGCCGGCCGGGCCGCCCAGCTCGCGGCGGCGTGGGGGATCGCGCCGCCGGCCGGGTGGGTGATGTCGGCGCCCATGCCGAGTCCCGCCGCAGCCCTCGCCGCCCAGGAGGTATGCCGTGTGCAGGGCGTGCGCGTCGGCTGTTTCCGCCCGCCGTCGACACCCGACGAGATCGCGCGGCTGCGTGCGACCGTCAACGCGGGCATACCGGACAAGGACTGGCGTCGCGCGTTGGTGGTCGTGGTCGGGGCGACGGCATGATCACCGTCGTCACCGGGACTGACACCGGGGTCGGCAAGACGATCGCAAGCGCTGCCCTGGCCGCAGCCGCAGTCTCGGCCGGACGCACGGTCGCCATGGTCAAACCCGTGCAGACAGGGGTGGGGCCGGGCTGGCCCGACCCGCCGGACGCCGACACCGTCGCCCGCCTGAGCGGAGTGCCCACCCGCGAGCTGGTGCGCCTGCGCGACCCCCTCGCCCCCGACCTCGCGGCCGAGCAGGAGGGCGTCCGCCTGCCTCCCGTGACGAGCCACGCCGCCGCGGCCCGGGAGCTGGCGGCCGGCCACGACGAGGTGCTGGTCGAGGGCTCCGGGGGAGTGCTGGTGCGGATGGACCACGACGGCGGCACGCTGCTGGACCTGGCCGAGGCGCTGGGCGCCCGCGTGGTCGTGGTCACCCGGGCCGGGCTCGGCACTCTCAACCACACCGAGCTGACCGTGCGCGCGATCCGCGACCGCGGCCTCGAGGTGGCCGGCCTCGTCATCGGTGAGAGCAGCGCCGATCCCGGCCTCGCCGAGCGGCTCAACCTCGAGGCCCTCCCCGCTCTCACCGGCACGCCGCTGCTCGGCGCGCTCCCACCCCGGGCCGGCGACCTGTCGCCCGAGGCCTTCCGGGCGGCAGCCTCGCACTGGCTGCCCGGCTGGCCTCTCGGCTAGCCCGGCCAGGCCGCGGCTGGTGGTACCCGGTCGACTCCTGGCCGCCACTGGTGGTACTGACTCGACCTCAGAAGGTCGTGTCAGTACCAACAGCCCCAGGACATGGTCGAGCTGGTACCAGCAGCGCCAGGCCACCAGCACGACGCCGGCGAGAGGCCCCCAGACCTGCGTCGTCGCACCGGATTAGCCACCCGGCGAGGCCGTCCCCTAAACTTCTCGGGTTGCCTCGGCGAGGGACGCAGTGCGGCGAGGGAAGGGCCACCCGGCCCGACCACACGACCCGCCTCGTCCGTGATCGACGCGGTGGACCTGACTGCCTGTCAGGGCGCCCGATCACCGTGCCGCGCCCCGCGTCGAGGCCCACCGCTTCACTACGCACCGACCACTTGAAAACGCCGCCGGCCTCCCCAGTGCCGACGGAGAGAGCACTGAGGAGAGCCATGTCCGAGGACCGCACCCATCTGACCGCCGAGCGCCGCAGCGAGTTCGGCAAGGGCGCCGCCCGCCGCATCCGCCGCGCCAGCAAGATCCCCGCCGTGATGTACGGCCACGGCTCCGAGCCGGTCCACATCACCCTCCCGGGCCACGAGACCATGCTCGCGCTCAAGAACGTCAACGCCCTGCTGACGATCACGCTCGACGGCGAGGAGCAGCTCGCCCTGGCCAAGGACGTCCAGCGCGACGCCATCAAGCCCGTCATCGAGCACGTCGACCTCGTCATCGTCAAGCGCGGCGAGAAGGTCACCGTCGACGTCCCCGTCCACGTCGAGGGCGAGGCCGGTCCCGAGACCGTCGTCACCGTCGACTCCCAGACCCTCCAGCTCGAGGTCGAGGCGACCAACATCCCCGAGAACCTCACCGTCTCGGTCGAGGGCCTCGAGGCCGGCACCCAGGTGCTCGCCGGCCAGGTCGAGCTGCCCGCCGGCGCCACGCTGCTGGTCGACGAGGACACCCTGGTCGTCAACATCACCGCGATGATCTCGGAGGAGGCCCTGGAGGCCGAGCTCGCCGAGGCCGAGGCCGAGGCCGGCATCGAGAAGGACGAGTCCGACGAGGAGGCCGCCGAGGGCGACGAGGCTGCCGCCGAGGAGGGCGCCGAGTCCGAGGCCCCCGCCGAGGAGTCCGACTCCGAGTGACCTCTGGGGGTCACCCCACACTCACGGGAGGTATGCCGCGGAGCCAGCTCCGCGGCATACCTTTTACCTTGTCCGGGGCCGGCTCGGCCCAGGACCTACCGCTTGAGAGGAGCCCCTCGTCGTGGGCGCTGACACCTGGCTCGTCGTGGGCCTCGGCAACCCGGGCCCGCGCTATGCGGGCAACCGGCACAACATCGGGGCCATGGTCGTGCAGGAGCTGGCCGCCCAGGCCGGCACCACACTGCGCTCGCACAAGGCCCGGGCCGCCGCGGCGCAGATCCGGCTCGGCACCCTACCCGGCGGCGCCCCCGGTCCCTCGACCGTGCTCGCGTGGCCTAACTGCTATATGAACGAGTCCGGTGGCCCCGTCTCGGCGCTGCTGAAGTTCTTCTCGACCGACCCCGAGCACCTCGTCGTCGTCCACGACGAGCTCGACATCCCCGCCGGCGAGGTCCGGCTCAAGCGCGGCGGCGGCGAGGGCGGCCACAACGGACTGCGCTCGATCTCGTCCTCGATCGGCACGCGCGACTACTACCGCGTGCGGGTCGGCATCGGCCGTCCGCCGGGCCGGATGGACGCCGCCGACTATGTGCTGCGGGACTTCTCCCCGACCGAGCGCAAGGAGCTGCCGCTGACGATCTCCGACGCCGCCGACGCCGTGGCCGATCTGGTCCAGCAGGGGCTGCTCGAGGCGCAGCAGCGCTGGCACTCGCCGCGCGCCTGAGCCACCGGCGAGGCCCCTGACCTGCGCGGACACCAGGCGGCCGGGGATCCACCCCGCGTCCCCGCCCCCGAGACCGGGGGCAGCTGAGCCTGCGACGGCCGCTGCGACGACCGTTCACCGCAGGGTTACCCATCGGTTGTGCTCAAGAGTTGCACTGCCGACACCGAGCAAGGTTTACTTGACGTTGTTGCGTCGCACGTCAAATGGCATCTGCCGGGGGGACTTCAGGCGCGGCACCTGGCTTCAGGGGGCTGGGGACGACTGCACGGACAGTGGTGTCCGCGCGTCAGTCCAAGAGCGGTGTTCGGGGTTCCACGTGGTTCCATCGCCCGCTGGTCTTGGATGACCCGACCGTCCGTCTTGATGGACCTCCCAGGGGGTTGTGAACCTGATGTCCGAACTACTGGAGGCACCTGCCTTCCGCCGTACGCGTGCCGGTAACCCCGCTCCCGCGCCGGTGTCGACCAACCTTGTGGGCGGTCCGCTCGCTGTGCGTCCCGCACATGCGCCGACTCCCGCCTGGGCCACCCGCTATCGCACCCAGGCCGTGGCCGGTGACATCACCGCGGTCCTCGTGGCGATGGCCTTGGCGATCCTCATCCGCTTCCGCGACGGCATGCCCGACCTACAGGTCCTGTGGGCACTGCCCGTGCTGCCCGTGATGTGGGTGGCCAGCCTCGCGCTCGCCGGCGCCTACTCGCCGCGCTTCATCGGCCTCGGCTCCGACGAGTTCGTCCGGGTCGGCCGCGCCGCGGCGACGATGTTCGCGGTCATCTCCGCGGTGGCCTTCATCCTCAACTACGACATCTCGCGGGTCTTCGTCCTCGTGGCGCTGCCGCTGACGCTGCTCGGCTCGCTGGTCTTCCGGCGCGTGCTGCGGGCACGCCTGGCCCACACCCGCGCCGCCGGCCGCGACCTGCAGCCCACGATCGTGGTGGGTCACGGGCAGCAGGCCACCGACCTCGTGCGTGACCTGGGCGGCGCTCCGGCCGACACCGGCTTCTCCGTCGTCGGCGTCTGCGGCAGCGGTCTGCCCGCGTCCGTCGAGACCGACAAGGGCGCCGTCCCCGTGCTCGGGGCGGCCGCCGATGTCGTGCGCCTCGTGCGCACCAGCGGCGCCGAGGTCGTGGTCGTGTGCAGCGACGCCGACCTCGCCGGCCACGCGCTGCGCCGCCTCAGCTGGGCCCTGGCCAAGGAGGGCGCCGAGCTGTTCATCGCCCCCGGCATCGCCGACGTCGCGGCCCCGCGTGTCGCCGTGCGCCCCCTGGGCTCCTTCTCGCTGCTGCACGTGGAGCGACCGATCGTCGGTGGCGCCAAGCTGTTCATCTCCCGCGCCATGGACCTCTTCCTGGGCGGACTGATCACCTTCGCCGCGCTGCCGGTGCTCGCCGCCGTCGCCCTGCTGGTCAAGCTCGAGGACCGCGGCCCCATCTTCTTCCGCCAGAAGCGCGTGGGCGTCGACGGCCACGAGTTCGAGATGCTCAAGTTCCGCAGCATGGTCGTCGACGCGGAGGACCGCCTCGAGGAGCTCGAGTCGACCCAGTCCAATGTGCTGCTCTTCAAGCACCGCGAGGACCCTCGCGTCACCCGCATCGGCCGCTTCATCCGCCGCTACTCGCTCGACGAGCTGCCCCAGCTGTTCAACGTCCTGCGCGGCGAGATGGCCCTCGTGGGCCCGCGCCCGCCGCTGCGCAGCGAGGTCGACCAGTACGAGCCCGACGCCATCGAGCGCATGCGTGTGCGTCCCGGCATGACCGGCCTGTGGCAGGTCAGCGGCCGCTCCGACCTCAGCTGGGAGGAGTCGCTGCGGCTCGACCTCTGGTATGTCGACAACTGGTCGCCCATGCTCGACATCCAGATCCTTGCCCGCACCTTCTCGGCGGTTGTCGCCGGGCGTGGGGCCTACTGACCCTGCCGGCAGCTATGCCTCGGCCGCCGCGGAGATCTCCGCGGCGGCCGACGCATTGAGCGCACGGACCTGCCCGCGGGGTGCGTCCGCGCAGCCCAGCACCGGCACGACGCGCGTGCTGCCGGCTGCCAGGTGGAACCACGAGTCCTCCGGGCGGCCCTCCTCCAGATCGATGCTGAGGTATGCCGCGGTGCGCTCGGCGCTGACCCGCACCCCCCAGCCGTCCCCGGCGCGGACTGCCTCGGCGCGCAGGCCGACCTCGTCCACCAGCTCGCGGTGCTGGGACCCGAGGAGCGCCACGCTCTCGGCGAGGACGCTGCCGTCGCCCGCCACGAGCCGCGCGGTGAGGGTGTCATAGGTCTGCGGGCCGAAGGCCCACGCGTGGGTGAGGTCGCGGAAGGCGCCGACCAGCTCGTCGACGGGCACGGACACCGAGTCATGAGCGACCACATCCACCGGCCGCGCCTCCTGGATGTCCACTGCCCCCGTGGCCAGGAGGGTGGCCTCAACCTCGAGGGTGGCGGTCACCGGTTGTGGCCGGTCGTTGACGATGTGCACGACGGGGCCGTCGAGGCCCTCGTCGGTCACGAGGACGGCCAGGGGCGCGCAGGCGCGGCGCGCGGCATACCACCCGCTCTTGGGGAGCCCCGCGAGGTCGATCAGACCCCAGCCCGCGCCGGGCGCGAGATCGCCGCCGGCCAGCACGATGGCACCGGCGCAGACCGAGCCAGGGTGGCGCCACTCGGCGAGCGTCGCTCCGATCGCCAGCGCGCTGGTCGCGCGGAGGATGTCGAGCGCGCGCTGGGGATCGCGCTGCCAGGTCCCGGCGAGGTCCTCGTCGGCGACGAGCCGGCTGTAGTGCCCGAGGATGTCCTCGAAGTCCCAGTCCTCGGCTGCCGGGTCCCGCGCGACGCCGAGGCGCCAGCGGGGATCCTCTGCGGTGGGGGCGTCGCCAAACGCCGCGCGCACGCTGGCCCGCTCGGGAGGGTTGGCAAAGGCGAGGCACTCGGCCGCGAAGCGCACCCGGGCCCGCCGGGCGTCCTCGAGTGGGCGGCGATAGGCACCGACGCCGAAGTAGTGGCTGATCCCCTGCGAGATCGAGGTGGGCAGCGGACCCCCGGTGGGCGAGGAGGAGACGAAGGGCACGCCCGGCAGCACGCGGGCGCTGACCTCGCCCAGGACGTCGAGCGCGGGGACAGAACGGCGCTCGGCCGGCATGCCCCACAGGGTGGGCTGCTGCTCGGTCTCGTTGCCACCGCTGACCACGGCGAGGCTGGGGCGGGCGGTCAGCCGGGCCAGCTGGGTCTCGGCCTCGGCCGCGAGCCCGGCGAGCCACTGCTCCTCGTCCGGCGGGGCGAGGGTGTGGAGCATGCAGTCCTGCCAGACCAGCAGGCCCAGCTCGTCGCAGGCGTCCCAGAACCAGTCGGCCTGCCAGGTCAGCCAGCCCGGGACCCGCACGATGTTGAGGCCCGCCTCGGCCCACAGCCGCAGCCGGTCGTGCACGGACTCGGGGGTGCCGGCGGGGTCGAGTGGGTCGGGCGGCGTCCACGTCGCGCCGCGCGCAAACACGGGTATGCCGTTGACGCTCAGCCCGAACCCGTCGTCACTGCGGTCGGCCTCGACCGTGCGGAAGCCCACCCGGCGGTCGGCGACGAGCCGGTCGCCGACGGAGACCTGCACATCGAGGAGGTCGGGGCGGCCATGGGTGTGCGGCCACCACAGGGGTGCGTCCGGGAGCCCGAGGACGAGCTCGACCGGGCCGCCGGAGAGCGGTGCCTCCGCGCTCTGGCCACCCGCCGTCACCCGGACGGTCGCAGGCTCAGCGGTCGCGGGCTCAGCAGTGGCGGGCTCAGCGGTGGCGGGCTCGCTTGGCGAGGGCTCGGTCCCAGCGGCCCCGGCGTCGGTGTCCCCAGGACGGGCCGATGCCGACGCGGGAGTGACTCGCACCCGGAGGGTGGGGCGGCCGTCGTCGACGGTCGCGACCAGCTGCACCTGGGGCTGGTCGGCCGGCGCCAGGCGCACGGGCAGCCACGGCCCCGCGGGGGTGACGCTGCCGGTCCAGGGGATGCGGCCGAGGCCGCTGGTGCGGTGCCAGCGCATCGACTGGTCGGAGACGAGCAGGCTTCGCCAGGCGGCGCGCGGACGGCGGGGGGTCTCCTCAGCGCGCAGCGCCCGGACCCGCAGCGCGAGCTGGTGGGGTCCGAGGGAGGTGTCCACGACGGCGTCAGCAGGCAGGAACATCGAGGCGCCGGAGGCGGCGATCGCGTTGTCCCAGTAGCAGTCCCAGGCCGTGCCGACCCCGTCGAGGTGCAGGCGGCTGAGCGGCTGGCCCTCGCTGCCCTCGGACTGCGCGGTGAGCCACCACTCCTCGGCGTCGATGTCGATGCCATCGGCGTGCTCGCGCGCGCGGACGGTCTCGCCGGCCGCGACGAGGGCCTGTGCGACCGTGCCCGCGGCAGCCATGGGCCACTGCGCGGTCGCTCCGTCCGCCAGGCCGTCGGGGCCCGCCAGTGTGCCCGGCGGCACCCGCCACAGCGTCCAGTCGCTCAGCGTCGGGTCGCCGGGGTCTGCGGTCATGCTCACGAACCTATCGGGGCCGATGCGGGCCAAGGCGGGTCAGGGCTGGGCGGTTGTCCGGGTCAGGGCTGGGCAGCCGCCCAGGCGGCGACGGCGTCGACGCCCTCCTGCCAGGCGAGGCCGGCGGGTGCGAGGGAGGCTGCCACGTCACCGCGCCGGCCGCGGCTGACCCGGGCCATCACGAACTGCGCGGCCTTGGCGGACTCGGCTGCCGACTCCAGCCGCGCAGCGGCCTCGTCGAGCTCGCCGCGCCCGAGCCACGCGGCGAAGCGTCCGGCGATCTGGGCGCAGGCTCCGAACTGCCGGGTCGTGACGAAGGCCAGGTCGTGGAAGCGCTCCGGGTCGCCCTCCGCGAGCCGAGGCAGCTCGGCAGCGAGGAACTGCGACATCTCGGCGACCTGGTCGCCGGCGGGCCGCAGGGCCAGGGCCGTGCGCAGCTCGGCCAGCCCCGCGGCATACGGGTCAGGCGTCGGCTCCGAGACCAGACGGACCAGCTCGATATAGGGGAGCGGGACCATCGTCACGGCCGCGTCGTCGCTGAGCACCCCGGTGAAGTCCTCGCCCTCGAGTGAGTAGAGGCCGGCGTTGTGCACATAGGTCATCGTGCGCGCCTCGGGGTCACAGGACAGCGGGGTGATGCTCGTCTTGACGTGGTCGGCCCGATAGCTGGTGCCCGCGGTGTCGGGCAGCCACCAGCCGTCGGTCTCGAAGGAGACCAGTCGGCCGGCGGCGAGGTGGTCGACGACGTGCTCGACCAGCGGACGCCACGGGGTCATCTCGACGACGTCGAGCCCGGCCACCCGGCGCAGCTGTGTCAGGTCGGGCTTGAGCGTGAGCCAGGCGTCGCCGAGGAAGCCGGACGCGAAAGCACCGGCACCGAGCGGCTCGGCGGGCAGCCCCAGCCGGTGGACCAGCTCGATCCACAGGTCGAGGGCGCAGTTGGTCTGGGGCCAGGGGGCGCTCTCGCCGTGGAAGGTGTGTGCCTCCCGCGGCTCGAGCGCCGTCACGATCCGCTGACGCAGGTCGTTCACATCTGCCTCCGTCACAGCCCCAGCCGCTCGCGCACCTCGGCCGGCCACGTGGTGGTGTCCATGCCGTGCCGCGCCAGCAGCGCGATCGTCGTGCGCTCCAGACCGATCCCGGCACAGCTCGTGTGGGCAGGGGAACCGTCGGGCAGGTGGATGCCGAAGTTCTCGCCGAAGTGCGCCCGGTGGGCATTGCCCGAGGCGATCGCGGTCGGCGAGTCCCCGGCGACGAGGGAGAGGACCTCGAACTTCAGGGCCTCCTCGCGCTGGCCGCTGGCGAGCATCCGCCCGGCCCGGCCGAAGAACGGGTCGTTGGCGACGTCGACCTCGACGTCGAGGCCGAGCCCGCCGAGCAGCTCGACGAGCCGGCCCAGCCACAGCTCGCGGTGCTCGATGGCACCGTCGGGGTCACCGGCATACACGTGCTCGTGCATGCGGAAGGTGACCATCCGCAGCGGGTCCTCCTCGGACTCGTGACGGAAGCAGTGGGCCAGCAGGTCGAAGCGCCGCGGCTGCGGCAGGTCGCCCGCGAGCATCGGGTAGAGCGGGTGGCAGCCGGCCGGCACCATCATCAGCTCGGACGGGTGCAGGTGGTCCTGGCGCCAGTCCTCGCCGGCCTCCTGGGAGGCCACCATCGCCCGGTGGTCCTTGTCGCTGCCGGTGAAGACGTGCAGCGCACCGGCCAGCTGCGGGAAGGACTCTAGGTAGTCGGTCTTGAGCCACGACCCGACGGGCACGACGGGCGGGAACTGCACGACATCGGCCGGGTAGTCGCGCAGGTCCCGGAAGGCCTGTGAGACACCGGTGACGATCGCCTCGAACTCGCCGCTGCGGCCATAGACGCCCGGGACGCCGGACGGGATCTGGTGACCCGCCTCGACGAGCCGGGTCGCCAGATCCGCACGGGTGGGGGTCATGGTGTCCGGCTCCTGCGGACGAGCTCCATCGAGGCGCTGTTGAGCAGGATGCGGTCGTTGTTGACCATGACCTCGGCGCCGTGGGCGTCGCGCAGCAGGCGGCTCATGCTGTAGGGCGTGTTGTTGCGGTAGCCCGCGATGCCCAGGATGAGCATGGCCCGGTTGACGACGTCGACGACCGCGGTCGAGGAGGTGATCTTGAGGCCGTTCATCGACAGGGCGAAGCCCATCTTCTCGAGCTCGTCGCTGCCGGCCTCGATCGCGTCGAACTCCTCGGCCGCGTGGTGGACCCGCGCGGTGAAGGTGTCGACGGCGATGTTGAGCTCGGCGAGCCGGTTGGCGGACGGGGGCGTGACACCCGGGGTGCGGCGGGCCGCGTGCTGGACGAACTTGCGGCACTTCTCCGCGGCGAGCACGGCCAGGCCCAGCCAGACCGAGGACCACAGGATGTGGGAGGCCGGGAGCATGGTGTGCGCCGAGATGGTCGCGAAGGGCACCGGCACGATGGCGTCCTGGCTCGCGTGGACGGTCGCGATGAAGCCGGGGGAGCAGGTGCCCCGGAAGCCCATCGTGTCCCAGTCGTTGGTGGGCTCGAGGGTCAGCGCGTCCTTCTCGGCATAGACCAGCACCTGGTCGTTGGGCGCGGCCTCCGGGTTGGCGCGGGCCGTGAGGAGGAGGACATCGGCATACTCGCCGTAGGAGATGACCGGGGCGTTCTTGACGAGGGTGAAGGTGCCGTCCTCGGCCGCCTCGACCGCGCAGGTCGAGGTGCGGGTGTCGCCGCCGGTGCTGATCTCGGTCGTCGCCGAGGCGACGAGCAGCTGCTCTGCGGCGATCCTGCGGCAGCGCTCGCGGAAGGCGTCGGTGTCACCGTGACGGACCAGACCGGCGATCTGGTTGTGGTGCATCGCAAAGATCATGCCCGTGCTGCCGCACGCGCCCGCGATGACCTCACACACGGCACCGACCTCGCGCATGCCGCGGCCCTCGCCGCCCAGCTCGGTGGGGACCAGCAGCCCGAGGAGCCGCTCGGCCTTGATCGCGTCGAGGGCCTCCTGCGGGAAGCGGCCCTTGAGGTCGACATCGGCCGCGTGCTCGTCCGCGACGGCGGCGACCCGCTTGGCCCGCTCGATGAGCTCGGCGTCGACGCGCATCACTCGGCCAGCCCTTCGACGGCCTCGCGGATCGCGGACACCGAGGCGAAGGTCTGCCGGCGCAGCAGCTCCTCGGGGAACTCGATGTCGAAGGCGTCCTCGAGCGCGAGCATCACGTTGACGCTCGCATGGGAGGTCATCCCGGCGGCATACAGGTCGTCATCGACCCCGATGGTGCTGGCATCGCCCGACAGCTTGGCGTGCTGGGCGAGCACCTCCCGGATGGTCTCCTCGGTCATCTCTGGTCCTCTCTGTGCGGTTGGCGGGGTGTCCGCCGGCTGGCAATGGCGACGGCGACCGCCGTCTGCCCGGTGCGGGCAAAGCTGATGTGGATGTCGGTGACCCCCAGCGACTCCTGCCGCGCTGCGGCCGGGTCGGTGAGGACCGCGACGGGACCATCGGCCGCGGCGTGCACCTCGATGCACGTCCACGGCAGGCCCTGGTCCGGTGGCCACGAGAGGGCCTTGGCGACGGCCTCCTTGGCAGCGTAGACCTGGGCGAGCTGCTCCGGTGTGGTGCAGGCCGCCAGCTCGCCGGCGGTGAAGATCCGCCGCGCATAGCGCGTGCCAAAGGTGCCGATGCCGTCGGCGACGTCGGTGGCCGGCACGACGTCGGTGCCGACCCCCAGGACTCTCGTTTCCACCCTTCCCCCCTCGAGCCCTTGCGGGCTCCTGTGCCGTCACACCAGACATCCCCCGAGCTGGTGTGACCGCTTCACGACGGCGGCCTCTGGCCGAGGTCTCGCTGTCCCTGACAGCATACCTCCTGCGAGTAGGTTGCGGTGCCGCCGCGGGATGTTCCAACACCCTCCTCAGCCCCCTTCGATCGGCTGAACGGGAGCATCCCGCCCTGTTAGGGTCGAGGCGGCGGCAAACGCCAGTTCACGCGCCAGGCAGGGGGCCTGACGGGATTCTGAGATCAGCAGTGGGAGCAGTCGTGCGACCTGGGGGAGGGCGGTCATGAGACCGGTCCGGTTGGCAGTGGTCATCGGCACCAGACCCGAGGCGGTCAAGCTCGCGCCGCTGGTGCTGGTGGCCCGCGAGGACCCCGAGCGCTTCGAGGTCCAGCTCCTCAGCACCGGCCAGCACAAGGAGATGCTGCGCAGCATGCTCGGGTGGTTCGGCCTCACCCCCGACACCGAGCTCGACATCATGCGTCCGGACCAGTCGATCTCGCACATCACCACTGCGGCGCTGACCGGCCTCGAGGCGGCGTTCGCCGCAAGCCGCCCCGACTGGGTGGTGGTCCAGGGCGACACGACCACGACCTTCGCCGGTGCGCTCGCGGCCTTCTACGAGAAGATCCCCGTCGCCCACGTCGAGGCGGGTCTGCGCACCCATGACCGCTACTCCCCGTTCCCCGAGGAGATGAACCGTGTCCTGACCGGCCAGCTGGCGACCCTCCACCTCGCCCCGACCGAGCGCCCCCGGGAGCACCTGCTGCGCGAGGGCATCGCCGACGAGGACATCGAGATCACCGGCAACACCGGCATCGACGGCCTGCTCTGGACGATCGGCCGGCTGTCGGCGGAGGGCGAGATGCCGCCGTCGGCGGAGCCGCACCTGCTCCTGACCATGCACCGGCGCGAGAACCGCGGAGAGCCCATGGCCCGCGTATGCCGTGCCGTCCTCGAGCTCCTCGAGCGTCACCCCGCGCTCACCGTGCGGTTCCCCATGCACATGAGCCCGCAGGTCCGCTCCGTCGTCATGCCGCTGCTGGGCGGCCACGACCGCGTCGAGCTGTGTGAGCCCCTCGGCTATGTCGACTTCGTCCGCGCGATGTCGCAGGCCACGCTCATCCTCAGCGACTCCGGCGGGGTCCAGGAGGAGGCGCCGTCGTTGGGCAAGCCCGTCCTCGTGCTGCGCGAGTCGACCGAGCGGCCCGAGGCGATCGAGGCCGGGGTCGCCCGACTCGTCGGGACAGACGAGCAGCTCATCGTCGCCGAGGCCGACACCATCCTCAGCGGCGGGGCGAGCGGTCTCGACACCTCGGGGCGCAACCCCTATGGCGACGGCCAGGCGTCGGCGCGGGTGCTCGAGGCGATCGCCCGGCGCACCGACCTGGGCTAAGCAGCCGGCGCTGCCGATTCCCGGCTCGCGCAGGTGAGCCGGGCGCACGCGGAGGTGAGCCCGGCGCGGCACGCCGCTCACGGCATACGGCCTGGCTGTGGTCTAGTCGAGCCGATAGGGCGCGGCGTCCGCGTTGCCCGAGACCGCGCGGCGCGCCGCCTCCGACAGCGTGGCCGCGGTGATGCTCTCGGGTGTGGCCGCAACCGCCAGCCCGCGCCTCGACAGCTCGCTCGACAGCATCGTCTGGTGGTCGTCGACGTGCTCGTTGTGGGCCTTGAGCCGCGGGATGACGACCGGGCAGTGACCGGCGTCCAAGGCGACGAGACTGGAGCCGACACCCGCATGGGCCACGACGAGGTCGGCCTCCTCGATGGCGGACTGGAGATCATGGGAGGGGACCCGGTCGTGGGCCGTGATGCCAAGGCCCGAGACGTCGGTGGCGCCGGTCTGCCACAGCACGTCGGCGTCGGGTGCGGCGACCTCGGCGATCGCGGGGACAAGGGCCTCGACCGCGCGGCGGAAACCGAAGCCCAGGGTGCCGAGCGTGACGACCACCCGACGCACCGACGGCTCCCGGTCGGCCGGGGCCACCGCGGAGAGATAGCTGTCGAAAAGGCTGCCCCGGAAGGACCAGCGCCTGTCCGCCCATGCCGGGGACTGGCAGTAGAGGTGCACGCCCGGCACCGTCATGAGCATCCGACCGCTCAGGCTCGGGCCGTCACCGCGCGCGGCGCTCTCGATGTAGTGCGCGGGCAGCCGCAGCGCGCGGGCGGCCGTGAGCCACGGCACCGCGACCGCCGAGCCGGTCGAGACGACCTGGGTGATGCCGTGCTTGCGCAGGAAGCGGCGCGCCTCCGGGACCGAGCGCGCGGCCGCCCGGGCCTCGCGGGGCGCGACCGGGCGGATGAACTCCACGTGCTGGTCCGCCAGCAGACTGCGGGACTGCGGTGAGTCGAAGGTCGCCCACACCACCTCGGCGGGGGCGGGCTGGAAGCGCGGCCACAGCCGGGCGAGTTCCTCGAGATGGCCTCCGGTCGAGGCCAGGAGCAGGGTCCGTGCGTCCGTCGACGCAGTCACGGTTCCTCCAGGGGGCAGGGGCGCCGTCCCGGGCCGGGCATCAGGGGGCGGCTCTACGGAGTATGCCACCGGCCATGCGGCCCATCGGCGCAGGTCCCTGGGACCAGGCCCCTCCCGCGGCCGGCGAGCGCCGGCCGCGGGAGGACGCCCCGGTCAGCCGGCGAGGCGGCCGGTGCCGATCCGCGCGCGTCGGGTCCGCTGGGCGGCCTCGACCTTCTGGGCCAGCCCGAACGGCGTGCTGTGCTCGTTGCGCTCGACGCCACGGCGCGCCGCCTCCCGCAGGTGGGCGCCGCTGAGCGTCTCGGGCTCGGCGGCCACGGCCAGCAGCCGGCTCGACAGCTCGCGCGAGAGCATCGTCTGGTGGTCGTCGACGTGCTCGCCATGGGCCGCCCGGCGGGACAGCAGGACGGGGCAGCGGCCTGCGTCGAGGGCGACGAGGCAGGAGCCGACACCGGCGTGGGCGATGACGAGGTCGGCCTCCTCGATGGCGCTGCGCAGCTCATGGGCGGGGACGCGCTCGCGCCCCTCGATGCCGAGCCCGCTGGTGTCTGTCAGCCCGACCTGCCAGAGGACTTCGGCGTCGGGCGTGGCCACCTCGGCCAGCGTGGGGACGAGCGCCTCGACGGCGCGGCGGAAGCCGTAGTCGAGCGTGCCGAGGGTGACGACGACCCGGCGGATCGGGACGTCGGTGCTCGCCGGCACGGTGGCGGCGTAGTTGTCGAACAGGCTGCCGCGGTAGGCCCAGCGCTCGTCGGCCCAGGACTCGGCCTGCGCGTAGAGGTGGACGCCCGGGACCTTCGACAGGATCCGGCCGGTCAGGCTCGGTCCGTCACCGCGGGCGGTGCTCTCGACATAGTGGGCCTCGAGCCCGAGCGATCGGGCGGCGGTGAGCCACGGGACGGCGATGCCGGACCCGGTGGAGATCACCTGGGTGATGCCCTCGCGGCGCAGCCAGCGGCGCGCCTCGGGCAGGGAGATGGCGGCCTCCCGGAGGCCGCGGGTCGGCACCGGGCGGACGAACTCGACGTGCTCGCCCGCGAGCAGGCTGCGGGACTGCGGCGAGTCGAAGGTCGCCCAGCGCACCTCGCCCAGGTCGGGGTCGAAGCGCCGCCGCAGTCGGCTCAGCTGCTCGAGGTGGCCGCCGGTTGAGGCGACGAGAAGGGTTCGCTGAATGGACATGCTGGAAATACCCCCAGGGAGACTGTCGGTCCTCTGGCAGGTGAGGACCGATCGGCGCAGAACGTACCCCCTAGGGGTGGGATCTCAGAGGATTTCGGGGCATCCGTTTTTTCACTTACATGAGCGGGCTTTGTGAAGATCAGAAGGCCACCGGTTTTTCACTTCCCTACGCCCGGCTGACCGCCCTGTGAACAGGGCCGGGCCGCCATCGCCCGGTCGGGACGGCTCGCGGCGCGCCGTAGACTGGAGGCCTCATGCCAGCCCTGTCTGCTCTCGTCACCCGGCTGCGCGACCTCCCCGCCCTCTCCGCTGCTCGGGATGCCCTCGCCGGGCCCGCCACGGAACCGGTCGATGTCGTCGCCGCAGCCGGCGCCCGTGCACCCCTCGTCGCCGCGGTCGGCCAGGACGGCCGACGCCCCCTGCTCGTCGTCACCGCGACCGGGCGGGAGGCCGAGGATCTCGCGAGCGCCCTCCGCTGCCTCGTCGACCCCGCCACCGTGGCCGAGTTCCCCTCATGGGAGACGCTGCCGCACGAGCGGCTCAGCCCCCGCAGCGACACCGTCGGCAAGCGGCTCGCGGTCCTGCGGCGGCTGTCCCACCCCGACCCCGACGACGCCGAGTACGGCCCCGTCGACATCGTCGTCGCGCCGGTGCGCGCCGTCCTCCAGCCCATCGCCACCGGGCTCGGCGAGCTGCGCCCCGTTGCCCTCCGCGCCGGTGACGAGGCACCCCTCGAGCAGGTCGTCGCCGACCTGGCGGCCGCGGCATACTCCCGCACCGACCTCGTCGAGCGCAGAGGCGAGTTCGCCGTCCGCGGCGGCATCCTCGACGTATTCCCGCCGACCGAGGACCACCCGATCCGGGTCGAGTTCTGGGGCGACACCGTCGAGGAGATCCGCTGGTTCAAGGTGGCCGACCAGCGCAGCCTCGAGGTGGCCGAGCACGGCCTGTGGGCGCCGCCGTGCCGCGAGGTGCTGCTCACCGATGCGGTGCGGGAGCGGGCGCGCGACCTGATTGAACGGCTGCCGGGCGCGGCCGACCTGCTCCACAAGCTCGCCGACGGCATCGCCGTCGAGGGCATGGAGTCCCTCGCGCCGGCCCTCGTCGACGGCATGGAGTCGGTCCTCGACCGGCTGCGCCCCGACACCGCGCTCGTCGTGTGCGACCCCGAGCGCGTGCGCACCCGGGCGCACGACCTCGTCGCCACGAGCCAGGAGTTCCTCGAGGCGGGGTGGGCCAATGCCGCGTCCGGCAACGCCGTGCCCATCGACCTCCAGGGCATCCTCGACAGCGCGTCCTTCTGGACCCTCGCGCAGCTGCGCGAGCACGCCCAGACCCGGTCGATCCCGTGGCTCGACCTGACCCCCTTCGCCGTCGACACCGAGACGGTCGACGACACCGTGTTCGCGACCGGGATCGTCGAGGCGCCGCACTACCGCGGCAGCACCGAGGACGCCGTCGCCGACGTGCGCCAGTGGGCCGCCGACGGGTGGTCGGTGGCCATCGTCACCGAGGGCGCCGGGCTGGCCAAGCGTGTGGCCGAGGTCCTCACCGGCGAGGGCGTCTCGGCGCGGGTGAGCCCCGACCTCACCGGCCTCGCGCCGGGGGTCGCCGAGGTGACCACCGGTTCGCTCACTGGCGGATTCCTCTGTCCCGCAATCAAACTCGCCGTCCTCACCGAGGCCGACCTGACAGGCCAGCCCGGCCAGGCCGGGTCGACCAAGGACATGCGGCGGATGCCCTCGCGGCGGCGCAACCAGGTCGACCCGCTCCAGCTGAGACCCGGGGACTTCGTCGTCCACGAGCAGCACGGCGTGGGCTCCTTCGTCGAGCTCATGCAGCGCACCATCGGCGGCGCGACGCGTGAGTACCTCGTCATCGAGTACGCCCCGTCCAAGCGGGGCCAGGCGGGGGACCGGCTCTTCGTGCCGACCGACCAGCTCGACCAGGTCACCCGCTATGTCGGCGGTGAGCAGCCGACGCTCAACAAGATGGGCGGCAGCGACTGGCACAAGACCAAGACCAAGGCGCGCCGGCATGTCCGGCAGATCGCCGCCGAGCTCATCCAGCTCTACAGCGCGCGCCAGGCGACCAAGGGCCATGCCTTCGGCCCCGACACCCCGTGGCAGCGCGAGCTCGAGGACGCTTTCGCCTATATCGAGACGCCCGACCAGCTCTCGTCGATCGACGAGGTCAAGGCCGACATGGAGAAGGAGGTCCCGATGGACCGCCTGATCTGTGGCGACGTCGGCTACGGCAAGACCGAGATCGCCGTGCGCGCGGCCTTCAAGGCCATCCAGGACGGCAAGCAGGTGGCCGTCCTCGTGCCGACCACGCTGCTCGTCCAGCAGCACTACCAGACCTTCTCCGAGCGCTACGCGCAGTTCCCCGTGACCGTCAAGGCGCTCTCGCGTTTCCAGGGGACCAAGGAGTCCACCGAGGTGCTCGAGGGCATCGCCGACGGCTCGGTCGACCTCGTCATCGGCACCCACCGCCTGCTCTCGGGGGAGGTGCGCTTCAAGAACCTCGGGCTCGTCGTCGTCGACGAGGAGCAGCGCTTCGGCGTCGAGCACAAGGAGCAGCTCAAGCAGATGCGCACGGCCGTCGACGTGCTCGCGATGTCGGCCACGCCGATCCCGCGCACGCTCGAGATGGCCGTGACCGGCATCCGCGAGATGTCCACTCTCGCAACGCCTCCCGAGGAGCGGCACCCCGTCCTGACCTATGTCGGGCCGTTCGACGAGAAGCAGGTGACGGCCGCAGTCCGCCGTGAGCTGCTCCGCGAGGGCCAGGTCTTCCTCGTCCACAACAAGGTCGCGACGATCGAGAAGGCCGCCGCCCGGCTGCGCGAGCTCGTGCCCGAGGCGCGGGTCGCGACCGCCCACGGCAAGATGGGCGAGCACCGCCTCGAGCAGGTCGTCGTCGACTTCTGGGAGCGCCGCTTCGACGTCCTCGTCTGCACGACGATCGTCGAGACCGGCCTCGACATCTCCAACGCCAACACCCTCATCGTCGAGCGGGCCGACCTGCTCGGGCTCAGCCAGCTCCACCAGCTGCGCGGGCGGGTCGGGCGCGGCCGGGAGCGGGCCTATGCCTACTTCCTCTATCCGCCCGAGAAGCCGCTGACCGAGACGGCGCACGATCGGCTCCAGACCATCGCCACCCACACCGACCTCGGCGCCGGCATGCAGGTGGCCATGAAGGACCTCGAGATCCGCGGCGCGGGCAACCTGCTCGGCGGCGAGCAGTCGGGCCACATCGCCGGCGTCGGCTTCGACCTCTACGTCCGGCTGGTCGGCGAGGCGGTCTCGGCCTTCCGTGGCGAGGACACCTCCGGCCCGACCGAGATCAAGATCGACCTGCCCGTCGACGGCCACCTCCCGCACGACTACGTGCCGGGGGAGCGGCTGCGCCTCGAGGCCTACAAGAAGCTCGCGTCCGTCGAGGACGAGACCCAGCTCGGCGAGATCGTCGAGGAGCTCGTCGACCGCTATGGGGCGCTGCCCCCCGCGGTGGAGAACCTCGTCGAGGTGGCCCGGCTGCGCACCGTCGCCCGGGCGGCCGGGATCGGCGACATCTCGGTGCAGGGCCGCCACGTGCGCTTCGGCCCGCTCGACCTGCGCGAGTCCCAGACGATGCGCCTCCAGCGCGTCTACAAGGGGACGATCATCAAGGAGGCGCTGCACACCATCCTGGTGCCCATGCCGACCACGGCCGCGATCGGCGGCAAGCCGCTGCGCGACCGCGAGATCCTCGCCTGGGCCGAGATGCTGATCCGCACCGTCGTCCTCGACCAGCAGGCGGCCTGATGCCCCTCGACCGGCTCACCGTCCAGCAGGCGGCCCGATGATCAACAACGGTGCGGTGCGGCTCGCGGCCAAACTGCTCGGCTCGAGCGTGCTCGCCCAGCTCGCGGTGCTGGGCGCGACCGCGCTGGCGGCCCGAGAGGTGACGCCCCACGACATGTCGGCCTATGGCGTCGTCTACGCCGCTGCCGTGCTGGTGGCCACCTTCAACACCTGGGCCGCGGAGGCGCGGATGGCTGTGGTCGAGGAGGGGCCGGCCGCCTCCCTGGCCAGGGCGGGCCTGACCGCCACCCTCGCGTTTGCCGGGGTCATCCTGCTCGGCAGCATCGTCCTGCTCGTCTCCGGCCACACGGTCAAGGGGATCTGCGGGCTCCTCATCGCCGTCGCCAGCCTGATGACCGGCTGGACCCAGCTGCTCACCGGCATCGTCCTGCGTGACCAGCGCCAGACCCTCCTGGCGCGCTATCGCCTCGTGCAGGGCGTGACCAATGCTGTCCTCATCCTCGTGCTGCTGGTGTCGGCCGCGGCCGGCTACCTGGTGCTGTCGCTGTCGTGGGCGCTCTCCCTGGTCGTCGGCAATGTCGTGCTGATCGCGGGGATGCGCGGGCGCCTGCCGCGCTATCACCTGCCGGGCCGCGACGAGTGGCGGTTGCTCTTCCGGGAGCTGCGCTGGCAGCCCTTCTCCAACGCGCTGCTCAACGCTGCCGGGTCGCTGCCCCTGCTGGTCCTGCCGGCGGTGGGCGCGGCCCAGCTGAGCGGTGCGTGGGCGCTCGCCAACCGCTTCCTCATGCCGATCGTGAGCACCCTCAACACGACACTCCAGCCGATCTACTACGGCAAGGCCGCCGAGCTGCGCCGCACCCACGACGTGTCCGGCCTGCGGGACTACCACGCCATGTGGGTCAAGCGCTTCGCCCTCACCGCGCTGCCGCTCGCTGTCGCCTTCGGGTTCGGCGTGTGGGTGCTCATCCCGCTGCTCGGTCCCCAGTGGTCGATCGCCCGCCTCGTCGTCGTGCCGGCCGTCGTCTACTACACCGTCCTCTACGCCTTCATCCCGCTCTCGCAGACCCTCGTCCTCCTCGGCCGGGTCGACGTGCAGATGCGCTGGACGATCGCCTTCGCCGTGATGTGCGGCCTGCCCTTCCTGCTCAGCCCCCTCATCGGCGGCGGTCCCGCCCTGGTGTGGTGGGCCCTCGGCGGCGCGATCGTCTTCCTCGGCCAGATCGTCCTGCACCGCCGGGTGATGCGCGACCTGGCCTGACGGCCCGCGGTGCGCCCGCCCGGGTGCGGCCTCTGACCTGCGCTGTTAGCCTGAAATCAGTGGACGCCGCAGGGGGCGTCCCACACAGGGGGATACGTGGATGAGCATTCGTGCTGCCGTGCAGCCGATCGTCCCGATGGCGCGGGTGGCCGCGCGAGACCGTAGGAGCGATGCGTTGCCGGCCACCCCGGCGGCCACGCCTCGGCAGCGGCTCGAGGCCGCTCTCGACTGGCTCGCCCGCGCTCAGGACGTGACGCCCGACGACGGCGTCAGCTATGGGTTCAGCCTTCGTGGTGGCTGGTTGCCCTCATACCGGGAGACCACCGGATACATCCTCACCACCTTCCTGCGTGCTGCGGAGGCGCTGGACCGGCCGGACCTCGCCGCTCGGGCCGTGCGGGCGGCGCGCTGGCTGGTGTCGGTGCAGAACCCCGACGGCTCCTTCGCCAACCCCAAGTACGGTCCGGAGGGCATCGTCTTCGACACGGGTCAGGACCTTTTCGGGCTGGTGGGCGCCTACCGTCACACCGGCGACGATGCCTTCCTTGACGCGGCGCGTGCCGCAGGGGACTGGCTGGTCCGGGTGGCCGACGACAGCGGGATCTGGACACGGCATGAGCACAAGGGCACGCCGCACGTCTACAACACCCGGACGGCGTGGGCCCTGGTCCAGCTCTTCAACGACACCGGGGTGGGTGACTACGAGCGGATCGCCCGCGCCAACCTCGACTGGGCCGTCGAGAGCCAGCTGCCCAGTGGCTTCTTCCTCAACAACGCGTTCGAGGCAGGGGACGACCCCTATACCCACAACATCTCCTACGCCATCTGTGGGCTTCAGGAGTCCGGGTGGCTGTTGGCCGATGACGCGTACGTCTCGGCCGCCCGCCGGTGCAGCGACGCCGTCCTCGACCGGATGCGGCCCGACGGCTTCGTGTCCGGTCAGATCTCGCCCGAGGGGAGCGCAGACCGCTCGTACTCCTGCCTCACCGGGCAGGCCCAGCTCGCCATCGTGTGGGGCACCCAGTTCAACGCGACCGGCGAGGAGCGGCTGAGGGAGGCGTCTCGTCGCTCGCTGGACTTCGTCGCCCGCACGCAGATCCTCCACGACAGGTCTGACGGCGTGCGTGGGGCGATCGCCGGCTCCTACCCGATCTGGGGGCGTTACGCGCCGTTCAGCTATCCCAACTGGGCGGCCAAGTTCTTCGTGGACGCGCTTGTCCTGCACAAGGACTGGGCAGACCAGTGACGGCCACGGGACGCATCGACGTGCTCGGGGTCGAGCTTGACCCGCTGACGGCCGAGGAGGCTGTCGACGAGGTGGTCGCGGCCGCCGTCAACGGGGAGGGCGGCCGCATGTCGACGGTCAACGTGGCGGTCACGATGATGAGCCGCAACGAGCCCGTTCTCACCGACTACCTCCGCAGCTCGCGCTGGGCAGTGGCTGACGGCCAGCCGGTCGTCTGGCTGAGCAAGGCCACGGGCGAGCCCCTTCCGGAGCGGGTCGGGGGGATCGACCTCATCGACCCGGTCTGCGCGCGGGCCGCCCGAGAGGACTTCCCCGTCTATCTGCTCGGTGCCAGCGAGGAGGTGGTCGCGGCCACGGCAGAGCGCATGGAGGCGGCCCACCCCGGGCTGGAAGTCCACTGGGCCGACGGCTACTTCGGGCCCGGCGAGGCCGCGGATCGGGCGCGTGCCATTGCCGCCACCGGCGCCAGGGTGCTCTTCGTGGGGATGGGCGTGCCACGCCAGGAGCGGTTCCTGCTCGAGCAGTGGGAGCTCCTCGGCAATCCAGTGGCGATCGGCGTCGGGGGCAGTTTCGACGTGCTGGCCGGCCGGGTCAGCCGCGCCCCGGGGTGGATGCAGCGGGCGGGGCTCGAGTGGGCCTATCGGCTGGCACAGGAGCCGGGTCGCCTGTGGCGCCGCTACCTCGTGACCAACTCGATGTTCCTCGGCGCGGCTGCCCGCGAGATCGTCAGGCGCAGGCTTCGCTGAGCGGCGCCGCGCGTCATCGGGCGTGCGCCGCCCGGTCCCTGCTCGCCTGCCGCTCCGCAGTCCTGCTCGCCGCGGGCCCAGCCGAGGGCCCACCGTCGAGGCGGTCGAGCACCCAGGCGTATGCCGCGAGCCTGGCTCCCGGGAGGAGCATCGCGTGGTCGACCATCCCGTCGTGGGTGGTGCGGATGTCGCGGCCCCGCGCCACGAGGCGGGCCTGGCCCTGTGGGCCGCGCACGAGCTCCCAGCCGCGGTGGTCGCGGTTGCCGAGGATCTGCTCGACGCGGGTGCCGTGGCGGGTCGCCCACTCCAGCAGCTGCTCGGGCTGTTGTGCAAGGTCGAGGCGGCTCAGCAGCGAGCTGACCGGGTAGGGCGGCAGGGCCGTCAGGCCCTTCATCACCCGCATGCGCGTCGTGAAGCTGATCCGGCCCTGGAGCTCCGGCGGGTCGATGGGCCGCGAGTAGGGGCTGAACTCGGCATACCAGGGCAGCGGGTCGGTGGGCGGATAGAGCAGGTAGGCGATGAGGTTGAGCGTCAGCGCCGTCGGCACGGGGCGGCGCGCGGCGACGTGGAGGCTGGTCCAGGACCCCGAGCAGGAGCCGACCAGCGTCGCGGCGTGACCGGTGTGGCGGCGCGTCCAGTCCCACACGCGGACGTAGTCCTCGACCATCCCGCGGCGATAGGGCCACGGCGTCGCCGGCTCGTGGCCGGTCAGGGCCTCGCCGACCCCGACGGTGTCGGCGCGCACGGCGACCAGGCCGCGCAGGGCGGCGGCGCGGCATACCTGCGTCCAGAGCCCGGCCGGGCCCTCCCGGGGCTCGCCCGCCGCGGGGACGGTGATGATCGTGCCGACCGGCTCTGTCGCGGGATAGGTGACGATGCCGGGGAAGCCGGCCACGTCGGTGAGCTCCTCGACGATCTCGCCGTTGGGGCCGGTGGCGACGACGGCACGGGTGCGCGGCGACCAGTCGGCCACGGGCCGGGGTGGCCCGGCCCGCTCGGCCAGCCAGCGCACGACCTCTCCGATCGGGCGGTCGTCGCTGCGCATGAACATCCGGGTGTAGTCGACGAGCTCGTCAAGGCCCTCGAGCCGGACGACCGTGGCCTGGGTGGTCTGGAGGAGCTGGCCGATCGCCCGCTCCACCGGCTCGCCCGTGTCGGCGAGCACCAGCGTGTTGTCGGCGGTGCGCGACTCGGCGAGCGTGCCGAGGCGCAGGCCGCTGATGGCCGTCCGGTCGACGGGGCCGAGCCGGCGGCTGGCGAGGTCGGCGCCGCCCTCCGGCAGGGCCGGCTGCTCGGCGGCCTCGGGGGTGTGGGGCGACATCCGCAGGAGGGTCTCCTGGCCGCGCACCCAGCGCCGGCCCGAGCCGACCGGCTCCCACAGCACCAGGCTGGTGACCGGCAGCGACTCCGAGCCACGCTTGGCCAGCAGGGCGCCCAGTCGGATGCCGACGAGCGAGACCTCCTCGAGGCCGGTGCTGGAGCGCGCGAACTCGACGACCGCGGCCAGGTCCTGCTCCCACAGCTCGACCAGGCTCGGTGCCAGGGCCGGGTCCCACACACGGGCCTGCTCGTCCTCGAAGGACATCGCCGAGTCGGCCTCGCCGGTCCAGTGGAAGCGCACGGCGACCAGGCCGTGGCGGGCCAGCGAGATGGCCAGCAGGCGCAGGCTGCGCTGGGTCAGCACGTGGTCGCGCGCCATGCTGTCGCAGATGACCACCACGCCCGAGGCGCTGCCCGACTCGGGCGTGTGGACGACGGTCAGCAGCGAGCGGTCGCCGCTCGCGACCCAGGTCGGCTCACCCAGCACACCGGACCGGCGCGTGGCGGACATCTCTGACTCCCCTCCTCGGAAGGCCCCCTGACCTCCCGGAAGGATCAGCCTATCTGGCCGCGAGCGCCTCGTTGGCGCAAGCGTCGCAGCAGCCCGATCGCAGCGGCCGCACCGGCCTGCAGGCCCATCGCGGGCTGGTGCTCCCAGCCGTGGGGGTAGTCGCGCAGCCGACCGGCCAGCCGGAGCACGGCCGCCGGGTCGCCCTCGCGCGCCGCCTGCCGGGCGCTTGCTGCGAGGTATGCCGCGCCGGTGCCCTCGTGGAGCGAGTCGAGCTGGCGCGCCCACTCCAGCTCGTCGCGCTCTCCGTCTCGGCTGGTCTCGCGCTCGGCGTCGGCGTGGACGACGACTCCGATGTGGGGGCTCTGCACGATGCGGGCCCCGCGGTCACGCTCGGCGGTCAGCAGCCACCAGGTGTCCTCGTGGGAGGTGACGTCCTCACGCATGCGGTGATCGGCCAGCGTCCGCCGGAAGACGAGGGTCGGCGTCATCATGCGGCGGTTGCGGCCGAAGACGGACCCGTGGCTGTTGAAGTAGGTCGCGATGCTGCGCTCACCCAGGAGCACCGCGGGCTCGACCCGCCCGGTGCCGTCGTCCTGGAGGGTCAGGCCCCGGCAGCCGACGATGTCGCAGTCGGGCCGCTCGGCCAGGACCTGGAGTGCCCTGGTGAGGTGGCCGGGCAGCCACACGTCGTCGTCGTCGAGGAAGGCGAGGAACTCTCCCTTGGCCTCGGCCATGCCGACATTGCGGGCGTGGGCGGCGCCGGTGCGGCCCTCGGTGTCGATCACCCGCACCGCGGGGGAGTCCACCGGGGGTGTGAGCGGGCTCCCGCTGTCGTTGACGACGAGGACCTCGACGTCGACGTCCTGCTCGAGGGCCGACTCGACGGCGACGGTGAGGGAGGGGCGGCCGAGGGTGGGGATGATGACGCTGACGTGGGACGTCACCGCGCGTCCTCCAGCACCCGGCGCCACACACTGGTCATGCCCGTCACCATGCGGTCGTCGCTGAAGCCGTCGGCCCAGATCCGGCGGCCGGCGGCCCCCCACTCGGCCCGGCGCCCGGCGTCGGCCATCGCCGAGTCGAGGGCCTCGGTGAGTGCGGCGACGTCGGCGGGGGCGATGAGCCGGCCGTTGACACCGTCGTGGACGACCTCCCCGACGGCGCCGACATCGGTGCAGACGCAGGGCAGGCCCGCCGACATCGCCTCGAGGATCGCCATCGGGAGGTTCTCGGCGCGGCTCGGCAGACAGAAGACCGCGGCCTCGCGGATGACGGCGTCCTTCTCGGCGCCGAAGGTCGTGCCGCGCTGCTCGATGCGCTCGGCCACCGGGCTCTGCGCTGCGATGGTGGCCAGGTCGGGCTCCATGACGGGGCCGAGGAACACCATCCGCCAGGCCTCGTAGCCGGGCCGCTGGAAGAGGTCGGTCACCGCCGAGAGGAGCACGTCGGCGCCCTTGCGCCGGTCGACCCAGCCGACGAAGACGATGTAGGGGTCGGGCCGGTCCTGGATGGGGGTGGCCGACGGCTCGACCTCGGTCACGCCGTTGTGGACGATGTGGACCCGGGCCGGGTCGGTGCCGATCTCACCCACGACCAGGTCGTACCAGTTCTGGCCGAGCACGACGACCGCGGCGGCGTTGTCGAAGAAGCGCACGACGGCCGCCCGCTGGCGGGCGCCCAGCCCGGCGAAGTAGGTGTCGTAGTGAGAGCCGTGCAGGTGGATGACATAGGGGACGCCCCGGCGCAGGGCCGCCTCGCCCATGATCGCCTTGCGGATCGTGCTCCCGTCGGTCGCGAGATGCAGGTGCAGGATGTCGTAGTCGTCGGTGACGACCTGCTGGAGTGCGGGCGGGAAGCGCAGCCACCCCTTGGGGCCGACCCCACCGCCGCTGTCGATCGCGCGGATGTCAAAGCCGAGCGACGGGTCCTGGCGCAGCCCCTCGAGCAGCGTGGCGCTGACGGTGTGCATGCCCCCCGCGCTCGCTGCCGGCGGTCCGGTCATCAGGACTCGTGGGCGGGCTCGGCGACCGTCGGCGGCCGTGGCATGTGTCAGTGGTGTCCGCACGGGACTTCCTCCCTCATTGACCGCTGCGTCTTAGCCCCCTGCGCAGCGGTGATCGGTTCACGAGCCTACACAGCGGGGTGGGCGGACGAGGAATCGTCGGCCGAGGCGGCGGCGCCCCGGGCGGCCCGCGCCAGCGGCTCCCGCCGGCGGCGTCGACCGGCCGCAGAGAGGGCGCCCTCGGCTGCCGCCGCGAACGCCGTCGTGAGCAGCGCGGCCAGCCAGGCGCCGGCCGTGATCAGGGTCAGGGGCCGGTCCTCCTCGCGCAGGATGGGTGCGCCCAGCATGGAGACCGACATGCCGCTGCTGTAGGGGTTGAAGGACCGCGCCGCGGTGTACTGGAGCAGGCCGGCGACCCGGTTGGCCAGCTGCGCGTCGCGGTCGCGCACCGTGATGCGCACCATGGCGCCGGTGGGGTTCTCGACCGTCACCATCCGCTCGAGGTCGGCCCGGCTCAGCCCGCTGATCCGGGCCTGGTCGAGCACCTGGGGGCTCCTGGTGAGGGTCGCCAGCTGCTGCGCGACGGCGGTGATGTTGCCGCTGTCGGTCCGATAGTCGGTGATCTGCTCCACGGGAGGCAGGACGATGAAACCGGACGAGGCCGCGGTGGTCCGCGGCGACAGGAGCGTGGCGGCGAGCGCACCGCCCGCGACGAGGAGCGGGATGACCACGAGGGCCACGGCCCGGCGGCCCAAGCCCGTCACGGCGCCGACCAGCACGGGGGAGGGCTCCCAGGGCACGTAGCCGGGCTCTCCCGGGGCGGGCCGGTGCAGGGCCCTGGTCACTGGCAGGGCACCCGCGGCCGCGAGGACCATCAGCGGCCAGACCTCGTCACGGTAGTTGATCGTGACCGTCGCCTCGGTGGCGAAGAAGAGCGCCGGGCCGACGAAGAGGAGCCCGAACTGCGCGCCCTGCCAGGACTTGCTCTGGCTGGCGAGCACGAGGAGGGCGATGAGGAAGACGGCCAGCCCGAGGAGGCCGGTCTGGTTGACCACGTGGGGCACCTGACCGTGCTCGGTGTGCATCAGGAAGAGCGCGTGCCCCAGGCGGTAGCGCTCCTGGAGGGCGTCGATGCCGGCCCCGAGCAGCCAGTGCCCAGGCGTGATGTAGCGGATCGCGGCATACACGCTGCCCCGCTCGGTCAGACCCGTCGGGGGGAGCAGGAGCAGGAGCGCGGCCGAGGCGACCACACCGACCAGGGGGGCGAAGGACATCAGGCGGGCCAGGGGCCGGACGAACCGGAAGCGGCCGAAGGGGTCCTGCCACGCCTTCTCGGCGACGTGGTCCTCGCCCGCCTCGAGCATCTGGCGCAGCAGCCAGTAGGCCAGCAGCGCCGGCGCCAGGGCGACATAGCCGGCGCGGCTCCCGGAGAGATAGATGCAGGCGATGGCCAGCAGCAGGGCCGTGATGCGCAGCCACCGGTGACCGAGATAGGCCAGCGTTGCGAGCAGCATGATGAAGTACATCGCCATGCCGTTCTCGGCCCAGAAGACCCCCTGCATGAGGCGGCCGGCGGCGGTGCACTTGTCGGGGCGGCAGGGCACCCACGCCTGCGCACCCGGATAGAAGAAGGAGTAGAGCAGGCTGAAGGCCGCCGCGAACGCGGTGAACCGGCCGAGCGCCTCCAGCGCCTGGCGGCGCAGGTCGATGAATCCCGCGGCGACCACCGCCAGGAGCGAGACCGCGACGTTGACGACGGTCCTGGGGTCGTCACGTCGGGCGGCGGCGATCACCGCGATGAGCATGAAGAGCGCCACCCAGGTGACCCGCCCGGTGCGCAGCGCGAGGCCGCGCACGATGAGGTATGCCGAGATGGCCACCACCAGCGCCCAGAAGACGAGCGTCGTGAGCATGGTGGCGCCGGAGCCGGAGCTCACCGAGACGGCGACGCCGTTGCTGTCATAGACCTGCCGGGCGCCGTCACCGATGCGGTTGGCGGCGGTGATGAGGAAGGGGCCCGCCACCGCGGCGAGCAGGAGCAAACCGCCGCGGCGGCCGTCCTGGACGCGCCGCCGCCGCTGCCCCGTGATGCCCAGCGGCTCGTCGGCTGCCATCAGGGGGCCGCCCTAGCGGCGCGGCGCCCGTGCCAGCCGGGTCTCCGCGCCCTCGTCCGGGTCGGCGTCGATCCCGTCCACGTGGCTGCCGTAGCCGTTGCCATAACCGTTGCCGTTGCCGCGGATGGCCTGGGGGCTGCGCAGCCAGGACAGGACGAGACCGAGGAGGCCGAGGACGAGACCGACGAGGGCGCCCCCGCCGAGGGGCAGGAGCAGCGATGGGCCGCCCGGCTCCTCGGGTGTCGAGCCCGGGTCGACGATGGTGACGACCACCGGCTTCTTGGTGGCCCCCCGTGCCTCGAGGTCCTCGATCGCGGTCTTGGACTCCTCGGCAACGGCCCGGGCGAGCGCGGTCGCTTTCTTGGGGTCGTCGTCGGAGGCGGTGATGTTGAGCCACGTCGTGTCGACGGGCACGTCGACCGTGATCTTCTGGGCGAGCTCGCTGGGGGTCTGGTCCAGGCCGGCCTTGTCGATGACCTTGGTCAGGACCGGAGTGGAGGTGACCATCTGGGGATAGGAGTTGACCTGGAGCTTCATGTAGGTCAGGCCGGCGGCCAGCTCGGAGGCCGACTCCTCGGACGAGACGGCCGTGAACAGGCGGGCCGTCGACTCGTACTGCGGGGCGGTGGCCTTGCTGGCACCCCATCCCGCGAGCGCCCCGAGCAGGGCGCACAGCAGGGGGATGTACCAGCGGCGCCGCAGCGTCTCAAGCAGGGTGAAGATGTTCACGTGACCCCGTAGCGTCGTGGCGAAACTCGTTCGCGTGGTGGACCCCGATCCGTTCCAGCATACGTCGCTAGGAGCGAGGCTCTCGGCCCCAGTCCACGGGCAGGAACTGCATGCGCTCCCAGGGCAGGCCGTCCAGCACCGTCCCGGGCTCCTCGCCCGCCTGGGCATCGAGGATCGACTCCCACGGGTCGGGCCGGCCCTGCTGGATGGCGACCTGGCCGGACTCGCCATAGAAGGTCACCCCGCCGGAGCGGTCGACCACGAGCGCGCCGTGGACCTGGAGGGCGCGGGCGATGACCTTGCCCATGCGCGAGAGAGGGAGGGCCTCGACGTCGACGGAGGGGTCGAGCCGGATGCGCTGACCCTCACGGATCGCGTCGGCTGCGGTGGACGTCCCGTCGGAGCGCTGGGCGGGCCACGAGACACGGCTGGCGTCGGCGACCTCGGAGAGCCCCATGGCCAGGGCGTGCCCGATGCGACCGGCCCGGGCCTCCTCGATGGTCACGTGTCCGGAGGCCAGGATCAGTCCGCTTGCGGCAGAGCCGTATCCGCGCGGGAAATAGCCACGGTTGTGGCTCACCCCGTCGATCCGGCCGCCGGCGCAGGCCTGCCAGTGGCTGCCGGTCCGCTTGGCCCGCCAGAACTCCCACAGCTGGTCGGTCGCCGGGTCGTGGATCGACATGGCCGAGTCGCCGCCGAGGCCTGCCGCGGCATCCGCAGGGATCGGCACGTCGTTGAGATAGGCCGGTCCGGACCGGAAGTGCGGGGCCTCCTCATAGCCGCAGCCGACAAAACGCACGTCCACGCGTGGGGTGCCCGGTGGGGCCGTGATGATCGTCGTGTTCCAGGCCCGCGTGTTGAGCCCGACATTGCCGGCCGGCGCCCGCTCGACCTGGCGGACGAGGTTGTCGCGCTGGGCCCGCGAGTTGTCCGCGAGCGGGGCCGAGCGCACGTCCATCGTCCAGGCGTTGTCCTCGGCCAGCGGGATGACCGGTGCCGGGGTGCCCGCGGTCGACGTGGGGGCGGTGTCGGGAAAGGTCCGGTCAGGGGCGTCCGCGCTCCCACCGCCGTCCACTCCGATGGCCACCGCCGCGGCCGCGGCGAGCACGAGGAGGGCGAGCACGGCCAGGCCCCACCGCCGCGCCCCTCGGATCCGCCGACGCGCGACCTGAGCCATGCCCGCAGGCTAACAACGCCGTGCGACAATGACCGGGCACGACCGGCCACAGCAGATCGAGGAGAGCTCACGTGACACACAAGCGGGTGCGGACCGGCGCCGTCATCACCCTCCTGGGCAGCGGCCTGCTGCTCGCCGGCTGCGGCTCGGCCAGCACGGCCGCGACCGTGGGTGACCGCAAGATCAGCGAGGACGACGTGATGACGGTCGTCCAGCAGATCCAGCAGATCAGCCCCGAGGCCTCCAGCTTCACCCCCGCTGCCGCCACCGGCCTGCTCGTGCTCGCCCCCGAGGTGATCGCCGCGGCCGAGCGCAACGGCAAGCCCGTGTCCGAGTCGGCCGCCCGAGCCCAGCTCGGCGGCCTCAAGGACCCGTCGCCGGCGACCGTCGAGGCGATCCGGGCCAACATGGCCTTCCCCGCGATCACGCAGGAGGACGGCATGAGGATCCTGGCCGACCTGCGCAAGCAGAAGGTCCACCTCAACCCCCGCTACGGCACCTTCGACTACACCAAGGGCGAGCTGGCCCAGCCGCTGCCCAACTGGATCGAGAACGCCGCCGGCTGAGCCGATGAGCGACCACACCGCAGCGCCCCACGAGGACCCCGACGTCCCGCGGGGCGCTGCGCTGCTCGAGGCCGTCGAGGTCATGGACCGGCTGCGCTCGCCCGGCGGCTGTCCGTGGGACGCGGAGCAGACCCACGCCTCGCTGGTGAAGTACCTCCTCGAGGAGGCCCACGAGGCCGCCGACGCGATCGACTCCGGCGACCGCGCCCACATGGCCGAGGAGCTGGGCGACCTGCTCCTCCAGGTGCTCTTCCAGTCGCGGGTCGCCCAGGACGACCCCGAGCCCTTCGACATCGACGACGTCGCTCGCGGGCTGGTCACCAAGCTGGTCCGCCGCCACCCCCACGTCTTCGCCGACGGCGATGCGCAGACGCCCGCTGATGTCGAGCAGGCCTGGGAGCGGATCAAGGCCGAGGAGAAGGCCGCCAAGGCGCGGGCGTCCGGTGCGGTCGCCGACGCCGCAGGCGGTATGCCGCCGCGCCTGGACGAGGGCCTGCCCGCCTCCCTGCCGTCCCTGCTCCGCGCCGACAAGGTCCTCTCCCGGCTGGACAGGCGCGAGCAGGCCCACCTGGCCCCCGGATGTGACCTCGCGGCATCCCCCGACATCGGGGACCAGCTGCTGGCGCTGGTCGCCCGCGCCCGCGCGGAGGGGCGCTCGGCCGAGCGGGAGCTGCGGGCCGCGCTGGAGCGACTGGAGGACCGGGCGGCGACACACGCGCCGGACCAACTTCAGGATCACTAAGGGATCCTTTAGACTCCTTAACCGTGACCCTGACGCCGCTCGAGCAGCAGATCGTCGAGCAGCTGCGCCGCGACCCGCTCCTCGACGCGGCGGCGCTCGCCGACCGGGTCGGCAGTACGCGGGCATCGGTCGCGGTCCACCTGTCCAATCTCACGCGCAAGGGCGTGGTCCTCGGGCGCGGCTATCTGCTGCGCGCCGAGCAGAGCGCGGTCGTTGTGGGCGGCGCCGTGATGGACATCAAGGGCCACAGCGCAGCCCCCGCGGTCCTCCACACCAGCAACCCCGGCCAGACCCACACCGCACCCGGTGGCGTGGGACGCAACATCGCCGAGAACATCGCCCGGCTCGGCTCGGCGGTCGAGCTGATCGCACCGCTCGCGCTCGACCCGATGGGGGAGCAGGTGCGGGCCGCCACGGCGGCAGCGGGTGTGGGCGTGCGCCACCTGCTCTCGACGTCCTCGGCCACCGGCACCTATCTCGCGATCCTCGACGACCTCGGCGAGCTCATCGCCGGCATCGCCGACATGCGGGCCACCGACACCCTCACGCCGGATGACCTCGACCCGGTCACCACCGTCATCACGGCAGCCGATCTCGTTGTCGCAGAGGGCAATCTGCCCGCTGACGTCATCGGTCGCGTCCTCGACCTGGCCGCAGCGGGCGGCGTCCCGGTGGTCATCGAGCCGGTGAGCGTCGCCAAGGCCGCCCGCCTCAGCCCGGCGCTGTCGGACGGGCGCCCCGTGCTGGCCATCACGCCCAACCTCGACGAGCTGGCCGCCCTGGTCGGCGTCGAAGACCCGGCTGCCCTGGCGCACGAGGCCGGGGTGCTCGACGCGGCCGCGGTGCTGCACGGCCGGGGGGTCGAGCATGTCTGGGTGCGGCGCGGCACGGCCGGCTCGCTGCTCGTCAGCCGCGACGGCACCGTCGTGCGCATCGCCGCGCCCACGGTCGAGGCCCTTGACGTGACGGGTGCGGGCGACAGCATGACCGGCGGCTTCGTCCACGCACTGCTGCGCGGCGACGACCCCCTCGCGGCGGCCGTCTTCGGTCAGGCGGCAGCAGGGCTCACCGTCCAGTCCCCGGAGACCGTCCGCCCCGACATCACCGAGGCCGCCGTCGACGCGCTCGCCGCGGACCTTGCCACCACTCAGTTGTCCACTGCCACAGCGCAGCCCACGCCACAGCCCGCGCCCACCCACTGACCACACCAGCCCGCACCCCAACCTGGAGTCCCCATGACCACCGCCCCCCACCCGGCCCTCAAGCTCTCGGCCGAGGTCGCCGACGCGCTCGCCGCCGGGCGTCCCGTCGTCGCGCTCGAGAGCACGATCATCAGCCACGGCATGCCCTATCCGCGCAATGTCGAGATGGCCGTCGAGGTCGAGGGGATCATCCGCGACGGGGGAGCGACGCCGGCGACCATCGCGATCCTCGGGGGCGTGCCCCACATCGGCCTCGACGAGGGCGAGCTCCACCTGCTCGCCACCGACCCCGACGTCGCCAAGGTCTCGGTGCGCGACCTCGGCCATGTCATGGCCACCGGCGCCCACGGCGCGACCACCGTCGCCGCCACGATGCGGCTCGCCGCACTGGCCGGCATCCGGGTCTTCGTCACCGGCGGCATCGGTGGCGTGCACAAGGGCGCGGAGGACTCCATGGACGTCAGCGCCGACCTCACCGAGCTGTCCCAGACGCCGGTCGCTGTCATCAGCGCCGGGGTCAAGTCCATCCTCGACATCGGCCGCACCCTCGAGGTCCTCGAGACCCTCGGCGTGCCCGTGATCGGTTATGGCACAGACGAGTTCCCGAGTTTCTACTCCCGCACGTCGGGCCACCGCTCGCCGATGAGCGCCGACACGCCCGAGGTCCTGGCCGCCGTGATGCGCCACCACTGGGACCTCGGCCTGCCGAGCGGCCTGTCGATCGCCAACCCCGTGCCGGCCGACGAGGAGATGGCGCCCGAGCGCATCCAGGGCCTGATCGACCAGGCCCTGCGCGAGTGCGACGAGCGCGGCATCCACGGCAAGGACATCACGCCCTTCCTGCTGGGCCGCATCGTCGAGCTGTCCGACGGCGCGAGCCTGGAGACCAATATCGCGTTGGTGCGCAACAACGCCCGCCTCGGCGCCCAGCTCGCCGTGGCCTATGCCGGCGCGGCCGGCTGACCGGTCCGCGCCCACCGACAGGGGGTATGCCGCGCGCACAGGGGGGCGGGCGGCATACCCCCACCTTGGTCGGCTCGGCACCCCAGAAGGGCTAGGCTCGTACCGACCCCAGAGTCCACGTGACAGGAGTGTGTTGTGGCCAGCATTGAGGCAGTGATCGCCCGAGAGATTCTCGACTCGCGCGGCAACCCGACCGTGGAGGTGGAGGTCGGGCTCGACGACGGCACCATCGCACGGGCCGCGGTCCCCTCCGGCGCATCGACCGGTGCCTTCGAGGCCGTCGAGCGCCGTGACGGCGACAAGAAGCGCTACCTCGGCAAGGGCGTCGAGGACGCCGTGCGCGCGGTCGAGGACGACATCCAGCCCGAGATCATCGGCTACGACGCCGACGACCAGCGCCTGATCGACACCGAGATGCTGGCGCTCGACGGCACCAACAACAAGGGCAAGCTCGGCGCCAACGCCATCCTCGGCGTCTCGCTGGCGGTCGCCAAGGCCGCGGCCGACTCCGCCGGCCTGCCCCTCTTCCGCTATGTCGGCGGGCCCAACGCCCACGTGCTGCCCGTGCCGATGATGAACATCCTCAACGGCGGCTCCCACGCCGACTCCAATGTCGACATCCAGGAGTTCATGATCGCGCCGATCGGCGCCGCCTCCTTCCGCGAGGCGCTGCGCTGGGGCGCCGAGGTCTACCACTCCCTCAAGAAGGTCCTGCACGACCGCGGCCTGGCCACCGGCCTGGGCGACGAGGGCGGCTTCGCTCCCAACCTCGAGTCCAACCGCGCCGCGCTCGACCTGATCACCGAGGCCATCCAGGCCGCCGGCTATGTGCCGGGCGCCGATATCGCGCTCGCGCTCGACGTCGCGGCCAGCGAGTTCTACGAGGGCGGCTCCTATCTCTTCGAGGGTGAGAAGAAGTCGGCCGAGCAGATGATCGCGATCTACGCCGAGTGGGTCGACGCCTACCCGCTCGTCTCGATCGAGGACCCGCTCAACGAGGACGACTGGGACGGCTGGCACGCCATGACCCAGCAGCTCGGCGCCAAGGTCCAGCTCGTCGGCGACGACCTGTTCGTCACCAACCCCGAGCGCCTTGCCCGCGGCATCGCGGAGGACACCGCCAACGCGCTGCTGGTCAAGGTCAACCAGATCGGCTCGCTGACCGAGACCCTCGACGCCGTGACGATGGCCCAGACCAACGGCTACCGCTGCATGATGAGCCACCGCTCCGGCGAGACCGAGGACGTGACCATCGCCGACCTGGCCGTCGCCACCAACTGCGGCCAGATCAAGACCGGTGCCCCGGCCCGCTCCGAGCGCGTCGCGAAGTACAACCAGCTGCTGCGCATCGAGGAGCAGCTCGACGACGCGGCCGTCTATGCCGGCGCCGGCGCGTTCCCGCGCTTCACCCCGCCCGCCCGCCCGGCCAAGAAGGCCGCCGCCAAGCGCGCGACGAAGAAGACCGCCGCAAAGAAGACGACGGCCAAGAAGGCCGCCGCTCGCCGATAGGAATCCCTTGTCGGGACAGCAAGGACCACGCCGGCCCACGTCGCGCCCCTCGGCGCGACGTGGGCCCGGCCGCACTCGGGCCGGCGAGACCGGCCGAGGCCGCCCGGCCGAGGCCGCGCGACGTCAGCCGGCCGGTGACCCGGGCAGGCGCCCCGGTGATCCGGGGAGGCGACCCGGTGATCCGGCGAGGCGACCCGGCGACCCGGTGAAGCGGCAGGCCGCCGCTGCCCGCGCGCTGAGCGCGGTGGGGCGGGCCGTCGGCTCCCAGCCCCGCAGCGTCAGCGCGACCGTCGCCGGCGGCGCGCTCGCGACCGGCGAGCGGCGGGCGGCCTTCACCACGCGCCGCCTGCTGGCGCTCCTCGGCGTCTTCCTGATGCTGCTCATGCTCGTGGTCCCGACCCTGCGCTCCTATCTGCGGCAGCAGGGCGAGATCGACGCGCTGCGCACCCAGATCGCCCAGCAGGAGAAGTCGGTGGCGGCCCTGGAGCGCGAGAAGCAGCTCTGGCAGGACCCGGCCTATGTCGAGCAGCAGATCCGCCAGCGGCTGAAGTTCGCCAAGCCCGGCGAGCGGTCCTACACCGTGCTGGACGCCGACCCGGCCCAGGGCGAGTCGGGCACGATCGCCGAGGTGCCGGTGGTCGGCGACCGCTCGTGGTACGGCCAGCTGTGGGAGTCCACCCGCATCGCCGACCGCTCCGACGCCAAGTGACATCCGCGGCCACGGCCGCGAATCCCGACTCAGCGCCCCATCCCCGCCACCCCGGAGGACCCCCGTGACCGAGCCCGTCAGCCAGGCCGACCTCGACGCCGCCGCGCGTCAGCTCGGCCGTCAGGTCCGCGGCGTCGCGGGCGTCGCCCACCGGTGCCCGTGCGGTGAGCCCGACGTGCTGCGGACCAACCCGCGGCTGCCGGACGGGACGCCCTTCCCCACGACCTACTACGCCACCTGCCCGCGCCTCACTGGAGCGATCTCGACCCTGGAGTCCGAGGGCGTGATGCGGGCGATGTCGGAGCAGCTCGCGGCCGATCCCGAGCTCGCCGAGCGGTATGCCGCCGCCCACGAGCACTATCTCGAGCAGCGCGGCGAGCTCGGCCAGGTCGATGAGATCGAGGGGATCTCCGCGGGCGGCATGCCCACCCGCGTCAAGTGCCTCCACGTCCTGATCGCCCACTCCCTGGCCGCCGGTCCGGGCGTCAACCCCCTCGGCGACGAGGCGCTCGCGATGCTCTCGCCGTGGTGGGAGAGCCACCCGTGCAGCGAGTCCGCCGAGTGACGCGCGTCGGCGCCATCGACTGCGGCACCAACTCGATCCGCCTACTCATCGGCGACCTCAGTGCGTCCGGGGCCGGCCTGGCTCTCGCGGAGCGGCTGCGCCGCATGGAGGTCGTCCGCCTCGGACATGGCGTCGACCGCACCGGCGTCATCGACCCCGAGGCCATGCGCCGCACGCTGGCCATGGCGGGGGAGTATGCCGCGCAGTGCCGGGAGCACGATGTCGAGCGCGTGCGCTTTGTGGCCACCTCGGCCTCGCGCGATGCCTCCAACGCCGGGGAGTTCGTCGACGGTGTCGCGGCGGCCTTCGCGCAGTGGGGCATCCGACCCGAGGTCATCTCCGGCGACGAGGAGGCCGGGCTGTCCTTCCTTGGCGCGACCGGGGGCGTCGCGGCGGCCGGCCGCCCGGGCCCCTATCTGGTCGTGGATCTCGGGGGTGGCTCGACCGAGCTGGTCCGTGGCGAGCAGCATGCCGAGGCCGGCGTGTCGGTCGACATCGGGTGCGTGCGGCTGACCGAGCGGCACCTGCACTCCGACCCGCCGACGGCCGACGAGATCGCGGCGGCCCTCATCGACATCGACGGGGCCCTCGACCGCGCCGACGACAGCGTGGACTTCTCCCGGGCACGCACGCTCGTCGGTCTGGCGGGGAGTGTCACGACGGTGACGGCCCACGCGCTCGACCTCGCGGCATACGACTCGGAGCGGATCCATCTCAGTGCATTGTCGGTCGACCAGATCCACTCTGCCACAACCGAACTGCTGCACATGACGCGGGCTGAACGCGCCGCGCTGCCCTTCATGCACCCAGGTCGGGTCGATGTGATCGGGGCGGGCGCGCTCGTCTGGCAGCGCATCGTCGACCGGGTCGCGCAGCGGTCCGGCATCACCGAGGTGGTCACCTCCGAGCGCGACATCCTCGACGGGATCGCGCTCAGCCTGGCCTGAGGGTCAGACGCCGACCGGCGACATCAGCGAGTCGAGGCCCTGCCAGACGGTGGCGAAGACGATGTCGGTGGCCTGCTCGGCCGTCACGCCGGGGTGGTTGATCCGCCAGATCGCGACGCGCTCGCAGGACCCGATGACCGACTCGGCGTAGCCCTCGAGGAGCAGGGGGTCGGCGTCGGGCAGCGCGGCGGCGATGGACTCGGCGATCACCCGCGACTGCTCGCCCCGGATGTCCTCCACGCCCTGGTGGGCGTGGCTGGCCAGCGCGCCCTCCTGCTGGATGAGCTGGAAGGCGGTGGCGTGGTCGTCGATGAAGGTGAAGAAGGCCCGCACGCCGACATAGAACATCTCGCGCAGGGTGCTGCCCTCGGGCATCGCCTGCCAGACCTCGACGGTGGAGGTGCGCAGCGACTCGCGCGCCCGGGCGATGCCCGCGGTGAGCAGGCCCTCCTTGGACTCGAAGTAGTCATAGATGACCGGCTTGGTGATCCCCGCCGCCTCGGCGATCTCCTCCATCGTGGTGACCGAGTAGCCCTGCCGGGCGAAGATCTCCTCCGCGATGCCCAGGATCTGCTCCTCGCGCTCGGCCCGGGGGAGGCGCTTGGCGCGGGGAGTGCCCTTGGCGGGGCCGGGCCGGCGGCGGGTCTTGCTACTCGTGGTCACCTGAGCAGTCTACGGGCCGAATCACGTTGGCGCGCACAGGGATCGATGCACCGGAAGTTACCTCGGGGTATGCCGTCCGCGTCCGTGATTTTGCCGATCCGCGCCCCGGGCGGGTGGGGATCCCCACCGGGCCGCATCGACCCGACGGGAACTCGGGGCCGCGGCCCCGGTCAGAGGGGGCGGGTCGCGCCACGCCGAGGTGTTCTCCCTGTCGCACTACTGCGCAAACCGTAGTAGTGTCTGAACCGCGGTAATCGCCATGGCGGCGGTCCTGGAGCAGGAGGGCAGAGCGATGGACACGACCCAGCTCGTCAAGGGGGTGCTCGACCTTGCGGTGCTGGCCGTCGTCGCCGACCAGGACGGCTACGGCTATGAGGTCGTCCGCAGGCTGCGGGCGGCCGGCCTGGAGGATGTCGGCGACGCCTCCGTCTATGGCACCCTGCGGCGCCTCTATGGCGCGGGGGCGCTGACGTCCTATGTGGTGCCCTCCGACGAGGGGCCGCACCGCAAGTACTACGGCATCAATGCCCAGGGTCGGCACACCCTCGAGCAGCAGGGCAAGACCTGGGCGTCCTTCTCGCAGACCATGCACGGCCTGCTCGAGACCGCAGGGGTGAAGGCATGACCAACCTGACGTCCACGACCGCAGTGGCCGACTATGTGCGCGCCGTGCGCACTGCGCTGGGGGACCTCCCGGCAGAGGAGGTCGAGGACCTCACCCTCGGCATGGAGGCCGACCTCGTCGAGATTGAGGCCGAGGGCGGCGGGGATCTCGCGTCCCGGCTGGGCACTCCGGAGGCGTATGCCGCCGAGCTGCGTTCTGCCGCAGGCCTGCCCGCGCCGGCAGCCCAGCGATCGTGGTGGGTGCGGCAGCGCGTCGAGTGGGGCGAGCGCTGGTCGCGCTCCCAGACGAGGTGGCCGTGGCTGGAGCAGCTGCGGCCGGTGTGGTGGGTGCTGCGCGGCCTGGTGGCCACCCTGGCGGTCACCGCGCTGTTCGGGCTGGGGATCCTCGGTCCGGCGATCCTGCTGGCCCTGTTCTTCGCCGCCGTCTCCTTCGCGCTCGGGGTGCGCTCTGCCGCGCTGCCGTCCTGGGCGCGGGGGCTGGTCGCGGCCGGCAATGTGCTCGCCGCAGTCCTGGCGCTGCCGCTGCTGCTGTGGGGGTTGGGGCGGGTCGCCCACGTGCCCAGCTATGGCCCGGAGCCTGCGCCCTATGCGCAGCAGGGCCTGGCCATGGACGGCAATCCGGTCACCAATGTCTACGTCTATGACGCCGACGGCAAGCGCCTGAGCAATGTCCGACTCTTTGACCAGGGCGGCCGGTCCCTCAACGCCAACCAGCAATGGGAGTACCTCACCGACGCCAACGGCACCGAGCTGCCCCGGGCCCGCGGCCCACTGGACTCGCAGGGGCAGCAGTGGTCCAACGTCTTCCCCTTCCCCTATGCACAGGGCACGGGTCCGTGGGACGTGCCGCCCCCGGAGGCCGGTCTGGAGTCGTGGAGCCCGCCGATGACGCTCGCGCCGCTCGTCCTGTCGGACGCGGCCAAGGCCGACCCCAATGCCGTGCCGTCCGCCTCGCCGTCGAGCTCACCGACGGCCGCGACCTCATCGACGTCTGGGCCCACGGCCTCGAGCCCGACCTCGCCGACGGCGGCTCCGAGCACCACCGCCACGACGCCCAGCGCGTCGACCACGTCGGGGAGCACGAGCCCCTGACACCCCACGAGCCGGTATGCCGCGCGGCGCAGGGGACCGCGCGGCATACCTAGACTTGGGCCGCCCCCGTGGCCCAACTGGCAGAGGCAGGCGCCTTAAAAGCGCCACAGGTGCGGGTTCGATCCCCGTCGGGGGCACCAGAAGGCGCAGTGACATGCCTGTGGACGGGAACAAACCGGACGCGCCCGCACGCTTATGGTGGTGACGACCACCGCACCGCGCGGTGGCCCGCCCAGGAGGAGAACCCCCCACCATGTCCAACCCGATCTTCAACCGCGTCGAGCGGGAGAGCCGCAGCGGCTACGCCGGCTTCGACCAGCGCCCCGTCGGTGGGATGACCGCGGGCTACCCGATGCAGGACCAGCTCTCGACCGAGCAGCTCCAGCACATGTACGACCAGCCGTCCGCGCTGCGTCGGCCCTCCGGTGTGACCCTCGACGACGTCATCATGAAGACGGGCCTGCTCTTCGCACTCGTCCTCGGCTTCGGCGCCGTCGGCTGGGTCACCTCCGACGTCAGCCCCGCGACCGGCCAGCTGCTGTGGATGGGTGGCATGGTCGGCACGCTCGTGCTCGGCCTCGTCATCGCCTTCAAGAAGACCGTCAGCGTCCCCCTGATCGTGCTGTATGCCGCGATCGAGGGCCTGTTCATCGGTGCCGTCAGCGGCTTCTTCGCCGACTACTACGAGGGCGTGGTCACCCAGGCCGTGCTCGCGACGGCGGCGACCTTCGCCGGCATGCTGCTTGCCTACAAGACCGGACTGATCAAGGTCACGGCCAAGTTCCGCCGCATCGTCACCATGATGGTCTTCGGCTACATCCTCTTCGCGCTGGCCAACCTCGCCTACGCGATGATCGCCAATGTGCCCTTCGGCTTCGGTGGCACCAGCGCCCTCGGCATCGGCATCTCGCTCTTCGCCGTCGGCCTGGCCGCGGTGACGCTCGCGCTCGACTTCGACTCGATCGAGGGCGCGATCGCCTCGGGTGCCCCCAAGAAGTACTCCTGGCTCCTGGCCCACGGCCTGATCGTCAGCCTGGTCTGGCTCTACCTCGAGTTCCTGCGCCTGTTCGCGCGGCTCCAGTCCAACGACTGACCGAGGCTGATCCGGCCATGGGCGTGTCCCCGGTCCCCGAGGACGTCGCCACAGAGCTCACGCGCGTGGTCCGGCGGTGGCAGCAGCTGCCGTTGGACCACGCGCTTGTCTGTATGCCGCTCGTGCGCGCCCTGGTCGACGACCTCGCCGCCCGCGCGTGGCCGGCCTCGCTCGGGGAGCCCCGGGCCGTGCCCGATCTCGGGCCGGCCGCGGTGGTCGACCAGCTACGCGTCCTCGTCCACGACGCCTGCGCCGCCGGTGTCGGCGACGACCTGCTCGACCGGCTCGTCGGGCTGCGGCGCGCCATCGGCTGAGGCCCCCTGCCCGGGTGGGGTCGCAGCCGCGCCGGCCTCATCGGTCGAGGAGGGGACCGGGGTGCGGCGGTGGCGCAGGACGGCCCACCGGCCGCGCGGCCCGCGCTCCTGACCGGCGACCTGGGTCGCCGAGACCTCGGTGCCGGGATCCCGCACCGCCTTGCCCGCGGCGACGGCGACCGGCCCGAAGCCCTCGCCGCGCCCACGCTCGGGGGCCCGGTCCGACCCGGCGGTGCCCCAGATGTCCAGCGCCGCGCAGACCGTCGGCAGCAGGGCGGCGGCCACCCGCGCGTATCCGGCGGCCGACGGGTGGAAGCGGTCGACGCTGAACAGCTCGCTCGGGCTGGCCGAGAACTCCTCACCCAGCAGGTCCCCCAGGGAGACGGTGCGCCCGCCGGCCTCCACGACGGCCACGGTCTGCGCGGCGGCCAGGTCGCGGCTCCAGCGGCGCGCCAGCCAGCGCAGCGGCTGGGCCACCGGCTCGATCGTGCCCAGGTCGGGGCAGGTGCCGACGACGACCTCGAGGCCACGCGTGCGCAGCCGGCGGACCGCGGCCTCGAGGTGCCCGACGGCAGTCGCGCGCTCGACGCGGTGGGTCACGTCATTGCCGCCGACGAGGATCACGGCGACGGCCGGCTGCTCGACGGCCGCGAGCGCCCGGTCGATCTGGCGGGCCAGGTCGGCGGACTCGGCTCCCACCTCGGCGAGATTGGTCAGCCGCACGGGGCGCCCGCGCAGGGCCGAGACGCCGGTCGCGATGATCGCGCCGACGGTCTGATAGCGGGTGTCGGCGCCCATCCCGGCCGCCGTCGAGTCACCCAGGACGAGCAGGTCGAGCGGCTCGCCGGGCCCGGCGCCATAGATCCCGTTGTCGTCGGGGGAGTCGTCGAAGGGGGTGCCGATGAAGCGGCGCGCCAGCGCCGCCTCGGCGCGGATCACGGCATACCCCACCGCTCCGGCCGCACCGACGCCGGCCGCCAGCCGTCCACCGCCGTATGCCGCGCTCGATGCGATCCGCTGTGCCCGCCGTGCCCTGCTCATGGTCTCCGTCCCGGGGCCGCCTGCCGACGCGGCCCCTACGCGACGGTAACGAAACGGGCCCTCGGATGGTGCCCTCGTGACGTGCGAGGATGCTCGCGTGAGATACGCAGAGCACATCGCAGACCTCGTCGGCAACACGCCCCTCGTCAAGCTGAACACGGTGACCGACGGGATCGCCTGCACCGTGCTGGCCAAGGTCGAGTACTTCAACCCCGGCGGGTCGGTCAAGGACCGCATCGCGCTGAAGATGATCGAAGCCGCGGAGGCCTCCGGCGAGCTCCAGCCCGGCGGCACGATCGTCGAGCCCACCTCCGGCAACACCGGCGTCGGTCTGGCGCTCGTCGCCCAGCGCAAGGGCTACCACTGCGTCTTCGTCTGCCCCGACAAGGTCAGCGAGGACAAGCGCAATGTCCTCAAGGCCTATGGCGCGGAGGTCGTGGTCACCCCGACCGCGGTGGCGCCCGACCACCCCGACTCCTACTACTCGGTCTCCGACCGGCTGGCGGCCGAGCGCCCCGGCGGCTGGAAGCCCAACCAGTACTTCAACGTCAACGGCCCGGCCTCCCACTACGAGTCGACCGGCCCCGAGATCTGGGCCGACACCGACGGCAAGGTGACCCACTTCGTCGCCGGCGTCGGCACCGGCGGCACGATCACCGGCACCGCGCGCTACCTGCGCGAGGTCTCCGCCGACCGCGAGGGCGGCCGGGTGCAGATCATCGGCGCCGACCCCGAGGGCTCGGTCTACTCCGGTGGCGACGGGCGCCCCTATCTCGTCGAGGGCGTCGGCGAGGACTTCTGGCCCGGCGCCTATGACCCCTCGGTCGTCGACGAGGTCATCGCGGTCTCCGACGCCGAGTCCTTCGAGATGACCCGGCGACTGGCCCGCGAGGAGGGCCTGCTCGTCGGCGGCTCGTGCGGCATGGCCGTCGTGGCGGCCCTGCGCGCGGCCAAGGACCTGCCCGCCGACGCGGTGGTCGTCGTGCTGCTGCCCGACTCCGGCCGCGGCTACATGTCCAAGATCTTCAGCGACGACTGGATGGCCTCCTATGGCTTCATCCGCCACCACGGCGAGGAGACCGTCGGCGACGTCCTGCGCGGCAAGGGCGGCTCGCTGCCCGACCTGGTCCACACCCACCCGACCGAGACGATCCGCGAGGCCGTCGACATCCTGCGCGAATACGGCGTCTCCCAGATGCCGGTCGTCGGCGCCGAGCCCCCGGTCATGACCGGAGAGGTCGCCGGCGCGATCAGCGAGCGGGCGATCCTGGAGGCCCTCTTCAACGGGACCGCCCAGCTGACCGATTCGGTCGGCCAGCACATGGAGCCCGGTCTGCCGCTCGTCGGAGCAGGCGAGCCGGTCGCGACCGCGCGCCACGAGCTCGAGCAGTCCGACGCGGTCCTGGTGACCGACGACGGCAAGCCCGTAGGCGTCCTCACCCGCGCTGACCTGCTCGGGTTCCTCTCCGATTGACCTGGGGCCTACCACCGTCGAGAGGCGTATGCCGCGGAGTCCACTCCGCGGCATACGCCCCTTTTGTTACTGGACAGTTCGACAAATGTGGCGCTGACCTGCGGAATTGCCTGTGGCTAAAGCCCATTCGGGGTGTGACGTGGGCTACGGTCCCCGATTGCGCCTGAGAGACAGGTGTGCGGGCGACGATGCCCGTCCTTTCGCAGTGAGGGGTGAGCCAATGTCGTCTGCAGCAACACCCGTTGACGATGAGAAGCCCATCAAGTCTCTGATTCCGGCACGCATGCATGACATGCCCTGGTCGAAGTTCCACTGGATGGTGATCCTCGGCCTCGGCACCGCGTGGATCCTCGACGGCCTGGAGATCCAGATCGTCGCGAACGGTGGCTTCGCAAAGTCCCTGGGAATGTCGACCGCACAGGTCGGCTTCACCGCCACGATCTACCTCATCGGTGAGGTCGTCGGCGCCCTTCTCTTCGGTCGTCTGACCGACACCCAGGGCCGCAAGAAGATGTTCGTGCTCACCCTGGGCCTCTACCTCGCGGCCTCGGCGGCCGCCGCGTTCGCGCCCAACATGTACATCTTCTGGTTCTTCCGGTTCATCGCCGGAATGGGCATCGGCGGCGAGTACTCGGCCATCAACTCCGCAATTGACGAGCTGATCCCGGGCAAGTTCCGCGGCCGCGTTGATCTCGCGATCAACGGCACCTACTGGGCCGGCGCGATGCTCGGCGCCCTCGTCAGCAGCTTCTTCCTCAACACCGAGCGTTTCGAGGAGAACATCGGCTGGCGCATCGCCTTCCTCATCGGCCCCATCCTGGGTCTCGCGATCATCTACCTGCGTCGCCACATCCCCGAGTCGCCCCGCTGGCTGGTCACGCATGGCCGTGGCGAGGAGGCCGAGGAGATCGTCTCCGGCATCGAGCGTGAGGTCGAGGCCTCCGGCAAGCAGCTGCCCCACGTCGACGAGTCCGAGGCGATGTGGATCAAGGCCCGCGAGAACCTCAAGCCCAACCAGCTGGCCTATGTCTTCTTCAAGATGTACCCGAGCCGCACCTTCCTGGGCCTGACGCTGATGATCACCCAGAGCTTCCTCTACAACGCCATCTTCTTCACCTCTGCCATGGTGCTGACCAACTTCTATGGCAAGACGGCGTCGGAGGCCGCGCTGTACTTCTTCGCGTTCGCTGCCGGCAACCTGCTGGGCCCGCTGCTGCTCGGGCCGCTGTTCGACACCGTCGGGCGACGCAAGATGATTGGTGGCTCCTACACCCTCGCGGCGATCGTCCTGGCCATCTCGGCGTGGATGTTCAACGCGGAGATGCTCTCGGCGCTCACCCACACGCTGCTGTGGTGCCTGTCGTTCTTCTTCGCCTCCGCGGGTGCCTCGGCCGGCTACCTGACGGTGTCGGAGATCTTCCCGCTCGAGGCCCGTGGCCAGGCGATCTCGTACTTCTTCGCGATCGCCCAGCTCGTCGGTGCCGCCGGCCCGACGATCTTCGGTGCCCTCATCGGCGAGGGGGAGAGCCGTGGCCCGCTCTTCTGGGGTTACCTCTTCGCCTCGGCGATCATGCTCTTCGGTGGTCTCGTCGCCTTCAAGTTCGGTGTCGATGCCGAGGGCAAGTCACTCGAGGAGATCGCGCCGCCGCTGTCCAGCTATGACGAGCACGGCAACGAGACCACTCGACTGCCGGTCTGAGGAGGCTGACCATGAGCGAGTCTGAGCAGATGCGACCGCCCTACACCGTCGTTGTCGGTGTGAGCGCGACCTCTCAGTCGCCCAAGGCGCTCGAGTGGGCCAAGGCCCAAGCGGATGCCAACAACGGCCGGGTCATCGCGGTGCGCGCCTGGCGCGCGCCGAACCCGCAGGCCACCCCGTCCGGGACCCCGGCCAGCCGGATCGAGATCATCGCCAATGTCGAGAAGGAGGCGCGCGAGCGTCTCGAGCAGGACGTGGCCGATGTGCTCGGCGCCGACCACGGGGTCGAGGTGCGCCTCGTCCGAGGAGGCAAGCGCAAGGTGCTGCTCGACGCGGCCCGCGAGGCGGACATGCTCGTCGTGGACGCACCGCGGTCCCTCTCGGCAGGCCCGATGTTCGCCCATCGTCTGGTGTATGCCGCCACCTGTCCGGTCCTCGTCATGCCGCCTCAGGTCTCGGGAGAGCCGCCCTCGGCGCTCGCGCGGGCCACGAAGGCGGTCGGCCGGGCCGCAGTGAAGTCGGCCGGCACCGCCGGTCGACCGGGCTACCGCCCGCCGCTGCGGCACGACGACTGACGCAGCGAGCCCACACGACAGCGCCGCCCCCCACGTCGGGGGCGGCGCTGTCGCATTCCCTGGCACGGGCTGGTGACGGTCAGTTCACGGTGACGTGGACGTGGTCGTAGTGGTTGGCGGTGACGCCGCCGCGGTCGGCCATGGCCCGCCAGCCGCTCGCGCCGTCGACCCAGATCTGCTGGCGCCAGATCACGTACTTCACGTCGAGCTCGTCCGCGTGGCTGGTGAGGTATGCCGCGACCTGGTCGCCGAGCGCGCGTCCGGCGCTCGTGCCGTAGCCGGGGATCATCAGGTCGAGGGCGTGGCCGCTCGGGTGGTCCGGCAGGCTGTCGGCCCGCACCCCGCCGATCGTGGTGATCTGCGGGAAGTTGGCGCGGATCGCCTGAAGGGTCTGCACGGCATTCGGCTGGAGACCGGTGGTCGAGACGCTGGTGGCCGTCGTGTTCGTCGTCGAGGTGGCAGCCGCCGACGCGGTGCTGCTCGCTGTGGTGCCCACGCTGCTCGACGATGCGCTGGTGCCGGCTGACGTGCCGGCCGCTGTCGCGCCGCGGGTGGCCGCGCCGGTCGAGCTGGTCGAGCCGGTCGAGGTGCCGCGGGAGGCCGTGCCGGAGCCGTCGCGAACGGGCCGCTTGCGCTGCTGTGCCTCCCGCTTGCCGGAGTCACGTGCTCCGGCGTCGGCGGACTTCTTCGCCGCAGGACGAGTGTCCTTGCCAGACTGCTTCGTCGGTGTGGCCTGCCGCGTCTGTGTCTGCGTCTGCGTCTGCGACTGCGACTGCGGCTGCCGCGACTGCGCCGAGCCGGGGCCCTCGTGGGCCGATGCGCTCGCGGCGCCGGTGCCTGCGATCAGGCCGGTGGCGAGCAGCGCCGTTGTCGTGATGCGGGCGCGCTTGCTGGATGTGGGGGACATGGGATCTCCTGATGGATCGGTGTGGTCTTGCGTCCCGGCCGGGGTTGCCTTGCCCTTCGAAGGTAGGCACACCCGCACGCATAATCCAAACCCTGTGAACACATTCATGGGTTGTGAATTCCCTGTCATGCCAACGCTTTTCGCTCATCGCGCACCTAGCCGGCGCACAGGGGGTGTTCAGCAGGGGAGGTGGTTTCCCTAGACTCCACACGGAGGGAAGGGGACTGGATATGGGGATCTTCGGCCGACGTGGTCGCCGCGGGGACGAGCAATCGGGTGACCGGCCAAGCGACACTGGTGGCTCGGCACCGGCGGGACCCCCGGCGGCGCGGGCGCAGCTCGAGGAGCTGACCCGGCTCCACGGCATACCGGCGAGTGTTGAGGGGCCGAGTCTGACGGCCCGGTGGCCACAGCCGGACGGTGGGGAGGTCCGCGCGTGGGTGTCGGGCCCGACGGGTGGACCCACGCGGGTGGTCGTCGAGACACGCGACCCGGACCAGGCCCAGGGCGACGCCGACGAGCGACACCAGGCCTTCACGTGGGGGGAGTGGGACTCCGCGCCGTTCCTCTGGCAGATCCAGCCCGACGCCGCCTCGGCACGACTGGAGTGGTTCCCCGGACTCGCGACGGCACCCATCTGGGACGAGCAGCGGGCGATGCTGGAGGCGGTCCTCCCGAGCCTGCCATCGGCCCTGGGCTGTGTCCCGGAGGCGTGGTTCGCACCCGTCCTCGCGATCCGTTATGAGCACCCGGGCAGGTGGGTGGAGCTGGTGGTCTCGCCGGAGGGGTGCACCGTCCGTGTCCCGACGGCCGCCGGGCCCCAGGACAGCCACGTGCGGGCCGACCCGGCGGTGCTGCGGCTTGCTGTGGGCACGATCGTCGACATCATCGCCCAGCGCGGGGAGGACCCGGCCGACTATGAGCGCTCGCTCGGCGGGGGCACCGGGATCGGCTGCGTCACGATGGTCGGTGACCCGGGCTGGGAGGCCCGCTCCATCCTCGACATCCCGGACGGGGTGCCGGAGCAGCCGGACGAGGCGGCGGCCTCGGAGCGACGGACCCTGCGGCTGTGGGCCGCCGGTCAGCCGGGGCTGTCACCCCAGGCTGCCGCGCGGCTGGCCAGCGACCCGGAGGTGGAGGTGCGGCGGCAGCTGGTGCGGCACCCGTCGGACGACGTCGTGCGCGCCGCGGTCGAGGCCAACGCCGACCTGCGTCCGCTCGCGATCGACGCAGGGCGTCTCACGGTCGACCCGGCCGAGGTCGGGGAGGTGGGGAGCCGGCAGGAGGCGGAGGCCATCGCGGAGGGGCCCGACCCGATCCCGGAGCGGATCCAGATCGCGCTGGTCCAGGCGCTGGGTGACGGGCCGGTGCTCGGCAGGACCGTCGCGAAGCCCGGACGCCTCGGCGTCCCCGCACTGCGGACGGTGGCCGAGATGGACGTGCGTGCCAGCGACAGCGCCCGGGCGCAGCTGGTGATCCTCGGGGAGATGCCCTTTGCGGAGCTGGGGGAGGAGGCCCGGGCGCGGCTGGCCTCGCAGATGCCGGAGGGCGACCCTCGCACGCCCGAGTGGCAGCTCGCGATCGCACAGGACGACAGCGAGCGTGAGTGGGGGCCGCTGAGCGCCCGCACCGACCTGAGCGACGAGGCCTTCGACATCCTGGTGGGCCACGCAGCTGCGGGGGCGCCCGGCCTCTACGTCCTGGGACGCGACGCACGGTGCCCTCGGCGGGTCCGGGACCTCCTGCGCCAACGCGGAGGCGGGGCCTGGATCCTGCGCAACCCGGCGCTCGAGGCCGACGAGCTGGACGCGCGCGCCGACGACGACCCCGGCTTTGTCCGCGCACTGGTGCGACACCCCGAGCTGGACGACGCCACGCGCCTGCGGAACCTGCTGGACCGGGGCGCCGACATGGACGGCGGGCTTCCCGGCGACTCGACCGAGATCGCCCAGGTCGTCGCTGCGCTCGGCCCGCTCGATCCCGGCCAGCTCCGCGCCCTGGCCAGGGCCGGGTTCGCCCAGGCCCGGGGGCTAGTCGCGCGTGCCGACCGCTACGACGACCCCGAGCTCTGGCGGATCCTCGTGGTGTTGGCCAGGACAAGCCGGACCGAGCGGTCGCTGCTGGAGCGTCCCGACGTGCCGGAGTGGGCTGCGTTGATGCTGGCTCGTCCGGCTCGTGCCCGTGCTGAGTACCAAGCTGCGAGTCTTGACGACTACGCCGACGACCCTGTCCGTCAAGGGCTTCGCGCCGCGGCAGACACCCGCGGTGTGCTGCCAGGCCAGGTCTTGTCGGGAGCCGATCCCCTGGCCGCAGCCGTTGTCGCGCGGGCCGTCGTGTTCGCGGGGAAGGAGCCCGCGGCGGCTTTCATCCGCTCGGCCACGACACACCCCGACTGGTTCGTGCGGGCCTGCCTGCTCGACAACCCCTATCTCCCACAGGGAGAGCTCCGCAAGGCAGCCCGCACCCTCATGGGCGACCAGGATCCGGTGGTGCGGCGGCTGGCGGGGCTCCGGGCCAGGTGAGCGGGGGATGAGCCAGCACCACGAGTCGCACATCGAGCGCCAGATCCGCGAGGCGGTCGAGCGGGGTGACTTCGACAACCTCTCCGGCGCCGGCAAGCCGCTGCCCGACATGGGCGAGCACCATGACGAGGAGTGGTGGGTCAAGCAGCTGGTCAAGCGCGAGCAACTCGACATGTCCGGTGCCTTGCCGCCGGTGCTGGCACTGCGCAAGGAGGCCGGCGGCTTCCCGGCCTCGCTGGTAGAGCTGCGCACCGAGCAGAGCGTGCGGGCAGTCCTCGAGGACTTCAACCGGCGGGTGCGCGAGGACCGGCTGCGCCCGGCCGTGGGACCCTTCCCACCGCTGCTGGCCCGCACCGTCGACGTCGACGAGCTCGTCGAGCAGTGGCGGGCGCTCCGCGCCGACCGCACCGAGGCGCCTGCTGATCAGGCGAGCAGGCCGCAGACAAAAACCCCTGTGCGCCAAGGCTTCTGGGCGAGGACCATCCGCCGCGGGCGACCCTCCGGCTGACCGTCGCCGCCTCCCGTCAGGCGGGCGGCTCGACGTCCTGCTGGGCCGGGAGGTTGGCGACGCCGACGGGGCAGCTGAGGCCATTGGGCCCGTGGTTGCAGTAGCCGCCCGGGTTCTTGTGGAGGTACTGCTGGTGGTAGTCCTCCGCGTAGTAGAACGGGCCGGCCTCGTCGGCGGGCCGGATCTCGGTCGTGATCTCGCCGGCGCCGGCTGCGCTCAGCACCTGCTGGAATGCCGCCCGCGTGGCCTCGGCGGCGCGCTGCTGTCCCGGGGTGGTCCAGTAGATGCACGAGCGGTAGCACGTGCCGACGTCGTTGTACTGGCGCATCCCCTGGGTCGGGTCGTGGTTCTCCCAGAACGCCTTGAGCAGCAGCTCGGGCGAGGTCTGCGCCGGGTCATAGGCCACGAGCACGACCTCGGCGTGACCGGTCAGGCCGGTGCACGACTCCTCATAGGTCGGGTGGGGCGTGATGCCGCCCATGTAGCCGGCCGCGGTCGTCACGACACCTGGGAGCTGCCAGAAGATCCGCTCGACACCCCAGAAGCAGCCCATCCCGACATAGAGCGTCTCGGTGCCCTCGGGCCACGGCCCCTCCAGTGGGGTCCCGAGCACCTCGTGGGTGACTGGCACGGCATAGGGCCGCTCGGGGCGACCCGGCAGGGCCTCCTCGGGGGTGGGCAGGGTCGTGCGCTTGCCTAGTCCGAACACCCGTCCAGTCTCACACGAAACCCGGTTGCCGCCACAGGCCAGGGTGTCGCAGGATCGGGCCCGTGCCAGTCGACCTTGTCTCCTTTGACGCCGCCGACCCCCACGACGAGGAGCAGCTCGTCGCCTGGGTGGAGGTGTGGTCCCGCAGCCTCCTGCACGATCTCGGCCCGGAGCAGGGCAGCCCGTGGAGTGTCGCGGAGATCCGCGCGCAGTCGATGTCGCCCAACTACCGCCGCGAGACCGTGCTCGCCGTCGACCGCGTCAGCGGTGAGCCGGTCGGGCTGGGCGGCATCAGCCTCCCGCTGCGTGACAACACCCACCTCGTCACGCTGCGCCTCCAGGTCGACCCGGCCCATCGCCGCCGGGGGATCGGCAGCCAGATCCTCGAGTGGGCTCACGGGCGCTGGCGCGACTCCGGCCGCCCGACCATCCTGAGCGAGACGGCGTGGAATGTCGGAAACGACGACGGCTCAGGGGAGTTCGCCCGCCTCAACGGGTATGCCGCGGCGCAGACGACCGTGCGCAGCGACCAGGTCCTCGCCTCGACCGTGCCGTCGATCCGGGCCGGCCTGCCGGCGATCGCCGAGCAGATCGGTGCCGCGGGATACGACACCCTCACGTGGGTGGACGGCAGTCCCGAGGAGTGGTTCGAGCAGCGGGCCTTCCTCGCCCGACGGATGTCGACCGACATCCCCCTCGGTGAGCTCGACATGACGGAGGAGGACTGGCACGCCGAGCGCATCCGCGAGGAGGACCGGCTCACAAGGGAATCCGGCCGGCGCTTCGTCGACACCGTTGTGCGGCACAGTGACTCGGGCCAGCTCGTCGGCTATACCCGGCTCGCGGTCTCTGCGGAGACACCCCAGCTCGCCTACCAGCAGGACACGCTCGTGATCCGCGAGCACCGCGGCATACGCCTCGGTCAGGCCCTCAAGGCCGTCAACGTCGTCAGGCTGGCCGACGAGCTCCCTGGAGTCGAGCGGGTGCGCACGTGGAACGCCGAGGAGAACCACCACATGCTCGCGGTCAACGCCGAGCTCGGCTACGAGCCGGGCGGCTACCTGCGAGAGTGGCAGCGTCGGTCAGGGGACTGAGCGCCCGGGTGTCGGGCCACGAGGGGGGTGCCGGGGATGAACGGGGTCGTCGTCACGGTGCTCGGGCTGCTCTGGCTCGCTGCCTGCCTCGGACTGGGCTACCGGCTCGAGGACAGGGCAATGGGTGCGGTGCGGGCGCTCGTGGGGGAGCGCGGCTGGGGTGGCGTCATCCTCCTGCTCGCCCTCCACGCCGCTACGATCGCCCTGGTCGCGGTGCCGCTCGTGATCTGGCGTGACCTCCGGGACAGCGGTGTCGATCCCGTCCTCGCGCTGCTGACCCATTGCGCCATCACGACACCCCTCGCCGCGTGGTGGTTCCAGTTCCTCCCGTCGGAGACCACGGCCTTCCGTGAGGTCCGGGCGGATCTGGAGGAGGTCGGGCTGACCCGGGCCCAGGCGCGGGTCGCTGCATGGACCGCGGGGTGGCTCAGTGTGCTCGCCATCGCGCCCGCCATCGTCCCGCTCATCGCGTCGGCGACCCGCGGGTGAGAGCCGCTGACACAGGCGCCACGTAGGCTGGCCCGCATGACGACCGACCACGACCTGGGCTTCGCCTCCCGCGCCATCCACGCCGGCCAGGAGCCCGACCCGACCACCGGCGCAGTGGTGACGCCGATCTACCAGACCTCGACGTTCAAGCAGGACGGCATCGGCGGCTTCCGCGGCGGCTACGAGTACAGCCGCTCGGCCAACCCGACCCGGACGGCGCTCGAGGAGTGCATCGCGGCGCTCGAGGGCGGCGAGCGCGGCTTCGCGTTCGCCTCCGGCCTCGCCGGCCAGGACACCGTCATCCGCGCGCTGCTGCGCCCGGGCGACCACGTGGTCGTCCCGTCCGACGCCTACGGCGGCACCTACCGGATGTTCAACAAGGTCGCCCTGCCTTGGGGGGTCGAGCACGACATCGCCGCCATCGCCGACCCCGAGGCCGTCCGCGCCAAGATCCGTCCCGGCCAGACCAAGATGGTCTGGGTCGAGACCCCGACCAACCCGATGCTCGGCATCGCCGACATCACCGCCCTCGCCGAGATCGCGCACGAGGCCGGTGCGGTCCTGGTCGTGGACAACACCTTTGCCTCGTCCTATCTCCAGCAGCCCATCGCGCTCGGTGCCGACATCGTCACCCACTCCGCGACCAAGTACTGCGGCGGCCACTCCGACGTCGTCGGCGGCCTCGTGGTCGTGGCCAAGGAGATCGGTGTCCCGGCCTTCGCCGACGCGGCGGAGCAGATCACGTTCATGCAGAACTCCATGGGCGCGGTCGCCGGACCCTTCGACTCCTGGCTGGTGCTGCGCGGCCTCAAGACGCTCGCGGTCCGCATGGAGCAGCACAGCGACAACGCCGAGAAGGTCGTCGAGTTCCTCTCGGGCCACCCCGGTGTCTCGGCCGTGCACTACCCGGGGCTGGAGTCCCACCCCGGCCACGAGGTCGCCGCCCGCCAGATGAAGCGCTTCGGCGGCATGGTGTCCTTCCAGGTCGCCGCCGGTGAGGACGTCGCCGTCAAGGTCTGCGCCGAGACCCAGCTGTGGACGCTGGGGGAGTCGCTCGGCGGTGTCGAGTCGCTCATCGAGCACCCGGCCCGCATGACGCACGCCTCCGTCCGCGGCACCGAGCTGGAGGTTCCTGCCGACCTCATCCGCCTCTCGGTGGGCATCGAGGACGTCGAGGACCTGATCGCCGACCTCAAGCAGGCGCTCGACCGCCTCGCCTGAGTCATGGCGCACGACCCCGACCGCCCCGACTGGGTGGCCGAGGACTGGGTCTCGCCACGCCGCGCGGCCGGCGCGCTCCGGCTCGCCTGGGCGCTCACCGCGCTCGTCCCGGTGGGTCTCGCAGCAGGGTGGGGTCTGTGGCAGGGCCTGCTGGCCCTCGCCTCCCCGGACTCCGAGCCGGCCCGATGGCTCCAGATCCTCTGTGGCACACCGGCGCTCGCGTTGGCACTGCTCGTGCCAGTGCTCGCGGTCCATCACGGTGAGGTCGCCCGCCGCGGCGGCCGCAAGGCCGGGCTGGCCCCGATCCTCATCGGTGCGAGCGTCTTCGTCCTGTGCCTCGGCGGGTCGGTGCTCACCGCCGCGTCCTAGGTATGCCGCACCCGCGGCATACGCCTCATCGGTCACCCCGGAGGTGAGAGTGCCTGCGGCGCAGGCACATCCACACACGACGAGGGCGCCCTCCCGGGTGGGAGGGCGCCCTCGAGTCGTGCGGCGGGTCAGCCGTCGTAGGGCTTGGCGTGCTTGATCGAGACCTCGATCTCCTTGCCGTTGGGCGCGGTGTAGGTGGCGGTGTCGCCGACCTTCTTGCCGTAGATCGCGGCGCCGAGCGGGGACTTCTCGCTGAAGACCTGGAGGTCGGTGTCGCCGGCGATCTCGCGCGAGCCGAGGAGGAAGGTTTCCTCGTCGCCGAACATCTCGACCGTGACGACCATGCCCGACTCGACGATGCCGTCGTCCTTGGGGGCCTCGCCGACGGTGGCCGTCTCGAGCAGCTGCGTCAGCTGGCGGATGCGGGCCTCCATCTTGCCCTGCTCCTCCTTGGCCGCGTGGTAGCCGCCGTTCTCGCGGAGGTCGCCCTCCTCGCGGGCCGCCTCGATGCGCTTGGCGATCTCGACCCGGCCCGGGCCGGAGAGCTCGTCCAGCTCGGCCTTCAGACGGTCATACGCGTCCTGGGTCAGGAAGCTGGTCTGGGGCGTCGCGGTGTCGCTCACGGTGTCACTCCTTGTGGTTGCCCGCCCAGGTGGGCGAGTCTCGCTAAACAATGAGGGTCCGGGCCGCCGTGCGGCCCGAACCCACGCTTGTGAACTGTCGATGTTAGCAAACGCGCTGGCAGGCCGGTGTGTTCCGTGCCACTGCCGCGCCTGTCTGTGCCCGGCCTACTGGGTGCAGGTCTTGGCGGTGACCGTGTTGGCGCGGGCGGTCGTCTTGACGGCGGCGCTGCGCTCGGCGACCTTGGGCCCGGCCTCGACGGGGACCTCCAGGGTGCCGACGACGCCATAGGAGACGTCGAGCGCCTGGACGGTGCAGGTGGTGGCCCGCCCGTCGGGGCGGTGCACCTCGAAGGACACCGTCGCCTCCCTGTCGCTGACGATCTTGTATGCCGTGGTCTTCCAGGTGATCTTCCCCACCGAGACCGCCAGGCCGAACCAGGTCGCCAGGGCGATGCCGATCGCCACACCGACCGTGCCGATCACCCACCACTTGCCTTGGCCGGGCGCGGGGCGGGGGAGCGACATGTCAGTGACCTTCCGGGTGGGGCGTGCGGCCGCAGTCGGCGCGGGTGGGACAATGAGGCCCGAGAAGGGTCTCGGGCCGCCAGCCGCAATGGCGCCGGCCGACCCCAGAAGTGTCCCACCGCCGCCCGCGTCCCCAGCAGGGCGGTCCGATGACAGGAGCGATGCCAATGAGCGGTGCACTGCGCCTCATGGCCGTGCACGCCCATCCGGACGACGAGTCCAGCAAGGGTGCCGCGACGATGGCCAAGTACGTCGCCGAGGGCGTCGAGGTCCTGGTCGTCTCGTGCACCGGGGGTGAGCGCGGCGACGTGCTCAACCCCAGGCTGGCCAACGACCCCCACATCCAGCGCGACCTCGCGCAGGTGCGGCGGGACGAGATGGCCAGGGCCCAGGAGGTGCTCGGCATCCAGCACACCTGGCTCGGTTTCGTCGACTCCGGTCTGCCAGAGGGCGACCCGCTGCCGCCGCTGCCCGAGGGCTGCTTCGCCCTCGAGCCGCTGGAGGTGACCACCGAGGCACTGGTGCGGGTCGTGCGCGACTTCCGTCCCCACGTCATGACGACCTACAACGAGCAGGGCGGCTACCCGCACCCGGACCACATCATGTGCCACCGGGTGTCGATGGCGGCGTTCGAGGCGGCCGGCGACCACGCGGCATACCCCCATGCCGGCGAGGCCTGGCAGCCGCTCAAGCTCTACTACGACGTGAGCTTCAGCGCCGACCGGCTGCGGGTCTTCCACGAGGCGCTCATCGCCCTGGAGGAGGAGAGCCCCTTCGAGGAGTGGCTCGAGCGCTCGGCCAAGCGGCCGCCCCGCCGGGTCACCACGCGGATCGACGCCGCTGCCTTCTATCCCAAGCGCGACGACGCCCTGCGCGCCCACGCCACCCAGGTCGACCCCGACGGCAGCTTCTTTGCCGTGCCGATGGAGGTCCAGCAGGCCAAATGGCCCTGGGAGGAGTTCGAGCTCGCGCTGTCCTATGTCCCGTTCGACCAGGACGAGGACGACCTCTTCGCGGGAGTGCGCGACATCGACGCCGACGCCCTCGCGACCCAGGCCGACAGCACGGTCCAGTACGACGGACGCACGGAGGTCCCCGCATGAGCGCACCCGACAGCAGCATCTCCCCGGGATTCGGGGCCTTCCTCGCGTTCTTCCTGCTCGCGCTCGCGCTCTGGCTGCTCATGCGCAGCATGGGCGGCGTGCTGCGCCGGATGTCCTATCGGGAGGAGGCCGCCCAGCGGGAGGCCGAGGCGTCCCGCACGCCCGACGAGCCGGTCGACCCGGTGGACGAGCCGGCGCGCCGCGTCGACGAGCCGGTCGATGGTGACGCGCGGCGTGACGAGGGACGGTCGGATCCGGACGCCGGGCCCGACCAGCGCGGCCACTGACCCACTGACCCACCGCCCGCCGGCAGCCCATGTTGGCCGCTCATACACAGCCTGGCCGGCGGCGCAGGTCTAGCAGAGTGTGTGCCGACGGCAAGCCTGTGTATCAGCGAGGTGCCCAGGTATCCCGGGCCGCGTGCGTCCGCTAGCCCTGGGCGACAGCGGGCGCCGAGAGCGTGAGCGCGGCCGCGGCGTAGTGCGCGGCGAAGGCGACGACGGTGAACGCGTGGAAGAGCTCGTGGAAGCCGAACCAGCGCGGTGACAGCCGCGGCCACTTGGTGCCATAGACGATCGCGCCGAGGGTGTAGAGCACGCCGCCGATCGCGATGAGCGTGACGATCGCCGGGCCGCCGTAGTGCCAGAGCGGGCCGAGATAGAAGACCGCGACCCAGCCGAGCGCGACAAAGATCGGCGTATAGAGCCAGCGCGGGGCGTCGACCCAGAAGACGCGGAAGATCACGCCCGCGAGAGCGCCCACCCACACGATGATCAGCAGCTCGCGGGCCTGGTCGTCGGGCAGCAGCAGCGCGAAGGGCGTGTAGCTGCCGGCGATGATCAGGAAGATGTTGGAGTGGTCGGCGCGCTTGAGCACGGCGGCGACCTTGGGCGACCAGTTGCCGCGGTGATAGACGGCCGAGGTCCCAAACAGCAGCAGGGCCGTGGTCGTGAAGACCGTCGCCGCGATCTTGGCCGTCTCGTGCGGGGCGGTCACGATCAGCACGATGCCCGCGGCCACGACGGCGGGGACCATGCCGGCGTGCAGCCAGCCGCGCAGTTTGGGCTTGACCGCGTCGACGACCGCCTCGAGGGTCTCGAGGGGCCCGTCGGCCTCCGGCATCCGCGGTCGCATGGCCCGAGGGTAACCCGCAGCGACCGGCCGAGGGGAGGGTGCAGCACACGGTCTCACCCGAGGGGAGGGGTAGGTTTGCGCCGTGGAGCTGAGCAACCCGCTGTATGCCGCGTACGAGCGCCGTCTCGCGCGCGAGCTCGAGTCGCTCCCCACTCCGCGGCACGTGGGCGTCATGCTCGACGGCAACCGGCGCTGGGCCAAGGAGCGTGGCCGCGGCACCCGGGAGGGCCACCAGGCGGGTGCCGACAACATCGACGACTTCCTCGGATGGTGTGAGGAGGCCGGCGTCCAGGTCGTGACGCTGTGGCTGCTCTCGACCGACAACCTCGACCGGGCCAGCGAGGAGCTCGAGCCACTCCTGGCCATCATCGAGAAGACCGTCGCCGACCTGGCTGCCGCCCACCGGTGGCGCCTGCACCCCGTGGGCGCCAAGAGCCTGCTGCCCGAGCGCACCGTCACGGCCCTGGCCGACGCCGCCGCCCAGACCGCCGACGTGACCGGGATGCACGTCAACGTCGCGGTCGGATACGGCGGGCGGCAGGAGATCGCCGACGCCGTCCGGTCGCTGCTGCGCGAGCGCGCCGCCCGCGGCGAGGGCGTCGAGCAGATCGCCGAGGGCCTCTCGGTGGAGGACATCGCCGAGCACCTCTACACCAAGGGCCAGCCCGACCCCGACCTCGTCATCCGCACCTCGGGGGAGCAGCGGCTCTCCGGCTTCCTGCTGTGGCAGTCGGCGCACTCGGAGTTCTACTTCTGCGAGGCCTACTGGCCCGACTTCCGCCGGGTCGATTTCCTGCGCGCGCTGCGGGCCTATGCCGAGCGGCACCGCCGGATGGGCCGCTGAGGCGCCGGGACGGCATACCCCATCCGTCACATGCGTCACACCAGTCCCACTAGATGTGAACGCAGAATGAAATCCGCTGTGACACAACGCGACACGCGCTCTGGCGTGCCGTGATTTCGGTGACGGGGACGTAGCGTCGGGATCGACGGGAGGCGCCCCGCCGCCCGTCCCGGGAGGGCCCTAGTCGATGGCGTCACAGCCGATGGAGCACCCGCTCCACAGCGCGGACCGCACACGGTCGCCGCTGGACCCCGTCCGTTCCCGGCACCTGAACCGCGAGTAGGCGCAGCGCGCCGACGGCGGCGCGGTGCCCGGAAGAGGAGCCTGACCCATGGCCATCACCCCCACCGTGCCCGACGCCGCCATCTCCGAGACCGCCGAGGCAGAGGTCGCCACCGCGCGACGCACCCACATCCTCGACACCTCGGTCCTGCTGTCGGACCCGCGGGCGCTCTTCCGGTTCGCCGAGCACGAGGTCGTCGTGCCGGTCGTCGTCATCACCGAGCTGGAGGCCAAGCGTCACCACCCCGAGCTCGGCTACTTCGCCCGCAAGGCGCTGCGCTATCTCGACGACCTGCGCATCCAGGAGGGGCGGCTCGACCACCCCGTCGAGGTCGGCGACCAGGGCGGCACGCTGCGCGTCGAGCTCAACCACACCGACCCCATGGCCCTCCCGGCCGGCTTCCGCCTCGGCGACAACGACACCCGGATCCTCGCCGTCGCCAAGAACCTCGCCAACGAGGGCAACGACGTCGTCGTCGTCTCCAAGGACCTGCCGATGCGTGTCAAGGCCTCGGCCGTGGGCCTGGACGCCCAGGAGTACCGCGCCGAGCTGGCCGTGGACTCCGGCTGGACCGGCATGAACGAGCTGGACGTGACGACCGAGGAGATGGAGGCGCTCTACGAGCACGGCCGCGTCGAGCACATCGCGGCGACCGAGCTGCCGTGCCACACCGGTGTCGTCCTGCACGGCCCGCGCAGCAGCGGTCTCGCCCGCGTCGGCGCCGACCGTGCGCTGCGTCTCGTGCGTGGCGACCGGGACGCCTTCGGGCTGCACGGGCGCAGCGCCGAGCAGCGCATCGCCCTCGACCTGCTCATGGACCCCGACGTCGGCATCGTCTCGCTCGGGGGCCGCGCCGGCACCGGCAAGTCGGCCCTCGCGCTGTGCGCCGGGCTCGAGGCCGTCATGGAGCGCCGCCAGCACCGGCGGGTCGTCGTCTTCCGGCCGCTCTATCCGGTCGGCGGCCAGGAGCTCGGCTATCTGCCGGGCAGCGAGAACGAGAAGATGGGCCCCTGGGCGCAGGCCGTCTTCGACACTCTCGGCGCCGTGGTCTCCAAGGAGGTCGTCGAGGAGGTCATCGACCGCGACATGCTCGAGGTGCTCCCGCTGACCCACATCCGCGGGCGCTCCCTGCACGACTCCTTCGTGATCGTCGACGAGGCCCAGTCGCTCGAGCGCAATGTGCTGCTGACCGTGCTCTCCCGCATCGGCCAGAACTCCAAGGTCGTCCTGACCCACGACGTCGCGCAGCGCGACAACCTGCGCGTCGGCCGGCACGACGGCGTCGCCGCGGTCATCGAGGCGCTCAAGGGCCACCCGCTCTTTGCCCACGTCACCCTCACCCGCAGCGAGCGCAGCCCCGTCGCCGCCCTCGTGACCGACCTGCTGGAGGGCCTCGACCTCTGAGCGTGTCCGAGGCGCCGCAGTGAGGCGCCTGTCACATCCAACTCGGGTCCGCGTGCTCACTGCACGCGGACCCGATTGGCGCCCGCGCGGGCGGACTGCCTATGATCTCGGTTTGGTAACGCCTCCCCCAACGCGTTCACCACTCCCCAGTTTGCCCCTTGGAGATCCTCCGTGCCCCGCTATCAGAGCCGTCACGCCGCCCAGCACGCCGACCCCGGCTTCTCCCGCGCCAGCGCGCTCGGCAGTGCCGTCGGTGGCGCCCTGCGCCGGCCGATCGTCGCGTCCTCCGTCGGCGCCGCAACCGTCTGCCTGAGCATCGCCGGGTATGCCGCGAGCGCCCAGGCCGACGCCCCCGCGCTCGAGATCACCGCCGAGGGCCAGGCTGCCTCCCGCTCGGCCGCGATCCTGGCCTCCCGCGAGTCCGCCAACGGGCATGCCGAGCGCAGCGCGGCCGTGACGACCAAGGCGATCGCCGACCAGGAGGCCCGCGTCGCCGCCGCCAAGGCCGCCGCCGCCAAGAAGGCCGCCGAGGAGCGGGCCCGCAAGGCCGCTGCCGACAAGGCCGCCGCCGCGCGCAAGGCCGCAGCCGACAAGGCGGCCCGCGACAAGCAGCGTGCGTCCGTGGTCGCCAAGAAGAAGTCCGCAAGCCTGGCCTCCGCGCAGTCCGACCCCAAGTCCGTGGCCAAGGGCCTGCTCGCCGAGCACGGCTGGGGCGCTGACCAGTTCTCCTGCCTCAACTCGCTGTGGACCAAGGAGTCCAACTGGGACTTCCGGGCGACCAACCCCTCGTCCGGCGCCTATGGCATCCCGCAGTCCCTGCCCGGCAGCAAGATGGCCACCTTCGGCAGCGACTGGCAGACCAACCCCGTCACGCAGATCAAGTGGGGCATGGACTACATCAAGGGCCGCTACGGCACCCCGTGCGCCGCGTGGGGCCACAGCCAGGCCGTCAACTGGTACTGAGCCGCCCGCGCTCCCAGCGAGCGCCAGCCCGCGCATGAGGTATGCCGCGCCGCCCACCCGGGCAGCGCGGCATACCCCTTGTCTGTGGTCGAGCGTTTGTGACCACTTGGGCGAAAGCGCCCGACCCCGCGGCTGATACCGACGCAACTGACAGATCTGGACGTTGCGGGGGTCTCGGCCCGATCGAGAGCCCGCGAAGTGCCAGATGTGGACGTTGCGCGGGGAGGCGGCTGGGCTCAGACCTTGCGGAGGCGGATCCGGCTGACGGCGTGGTTGGCGCCCTTGGACAGCACGAGGGTGGCGCGGCTGCGGGTGGGCAGGACGTTCTCGACGAGGTTGGGCTCGTTGATCGACGCCCAGATCGACAGCGCGGTGTCCCGGGCCTGCTCGTCGGTGAGCCCGGCATAGCGGTGGAAGTAGGAGTCGGGGTCGGCGAACGCGGTCTCGCGCAGGCGCAGGAAGCGGCTGACGTACCACTCGCGGATGTCGGACAGGCGCGCGTCGACATAGACCGAGAAGTCGAAGAAGTCGCTCACCGACAGCCCGGAGCGGCCATCGGACTGGGCCCGGGGCGGCTGGAGGACAGTGAGCCCCTCGACGATGAGCACGTCGGGCTTGTCGATGACGAGCTCGTCGGGCAGCACGTCATAGGTCAGGTGGGAGTACTGCGGGGCCGTGACCTGGGCCTTGCCGGCCTTGACCTCGGCGACGAAACGCAGCAGCCGCCGCCGGTCATAGGACTCGGGGAAGCCCTTGCGGGTGAGCAGCCCGCGCCGCTCGAGCTCGGCGTTGGGCAGCAGGAATCCGTCGGTCGTCACCAGCTCGACCCGCGGGGTGTTGGGCCAGCGGCTCAGCAGCTCCTTGAGGATGCGGGCGGTCGTGGACTTGCCGACGGCCACCGACCCGGCGACGCCGATGACAAAGGGTGTGCGCCCCGGGCGCTCACCGAGGAACTCACTGGTCGCGAGGTGCAGGCCATAGGTGGCCTCGACATAGAAGATGAGCAGCCGCGACAGCGGGAGATAGACCTCCTCGACCTCGTTGAGGTCCAGCCGGTCGCCCAGACCCCGTAGCCGGACGATGTCGTCCGGGGTCAGGCTCATCGGGTGGTTCTCGCGCAGCCGCGCCCACGCGGCCCGGTCGAGGTCGACATAGGGGGAGGGGAGTGCCCGCGACGGCGTCGGCGCGGCGACCTGGACCTGCTCCATCCCGCAATCGTGCCAGACGCGCCCCCTCGTGGCGCATGCGGTGGTTTGGGTGTGGGCCGTCTACCCTTGTGGCCATGTGTGGAATCGTGGGTTACGTCGGGCCGAACGCCGACTCCAAGGCCATTGATGTCGTCATGGAGGGCCTGGCCCGCCTCGAGTACCGCGGCTATGACTCCGCCGGCATAGCGCTGGTGGCCGACGGCGCTATCGCATCGGAGAAGCGCGCCGGCAAGCTGGTCAACCTGCGCAGCGCCATCGAGTGCCACCCGCTGCCCGACTCCTCCACCGCGATCGGCCACACCCGCTGGGCCACCCACGGCGGCCCCATCGACGCAAACGCGCACCCCCACAAGGGCGGCGAGGACGGCAAGCTCGCGCTCGTCCACAACGGCATCATCGAGAACTTCCACGCGCTCAAGAAGGCCCTGATCGCCGAGGGCGTGGAGTTCCGCTCCGAGACCGACACCGAGGTCGTCGCACACCTCCTTGCCAAGGCGTATGCCGCGCAGGGCGACCTGACGACCGCGATGCGGACCGTCGTCGCCGACCTCGAGGGCGCCTTCACCCTCCTCGCGGTCCACGCCGACCAGCCGGGCACCGTCGTCGGGGCCCGTCGCAACAGCCCGCTCGTCGTCGGCCTCGGCGAGGGCGAGAACTTCCTCGGCTCCGACGTGGCGGCATTCATCGGCTACACCCGCCAGGCGCTCGAGCTCGCCCAGGACCAGATCGTGACGATCACGCCCGACTCGGTCACGGTGATGAACTTCGACGGCACCCCGGCCGAGGGCAAGCACTACGAGGTGACCTGGGACGCCGCGGCGGCCGAGAAGGGCGGCTACTCGACCTTCATGGAGAAGGAGATCAACGAGCAGCCCCACGCCGTCGCCGACACCCTCCTGGGCCGCACCGACGAGGACGGCCGCCTCGTCCTCGACGAGATGGACATCACCGAGGAGGAGTTCCGCGCGATCGACAAGATCGTCATCGTCGCGTGCGGCACCGCCTCCTACGCTGGCTTCGTCGCGAAGTACGCCATCGAGCACTGGACCCGCATCCCGTGCGCCGTCGAGCTCGCCCACGAGTTCCGCTACAGCGACCCGGTCGTCGACGACAAGACCCTCGTCGTCTCGATCAGCCAGTCCGGCGAGACGATGGACACCCTCATGGCGGTCAAGCACGCCAAGGAGCTGGGCGCGCGCACCCTCTCGATCTGCAACACCCACGGCTCGACCATCCCGCGCGAGTCCGACGCCGTGCTCTACACCCACGCCGGCCCCGAGATCGCGGTCGCCTCGACCAAGGCCTTCCTGGCCCAGATCACCGCCTGCTACATCCTCGGCCTCTATCTCGCCCAGCTGCGCGGCGACACCTACGCCCAGGACGCCCAGGCGGTGATGAAGGAGCTCAGCGAGGTCCCCGCCAAGCTCGAGGAGCTGCTCGGCTCCATGGACCGGGTCAAGGAGATCGCCCGCTTCATGGCCGACACCCGCTCGGTCCTCTTCCTCGGCCGCAATGTCGGCTACCCCGTGGCCATGGAGGGCGCGCTCAAGCTCAAGGAGCTCGCCTACATCCACGCCGAGGGCTTCGCCGCCGGTGAGCTCAAGCACGGCCCGATCGCCCTCATCGACGCCGGCCAGCCGGTCTTCATCGTCGTCCCGGGCCCGGACACCCCCCACGGCCTGCACGACAAGGTCGTCTCCAATATCCAGGAGATCCGCGCCCGCGGCGCCCGCACCCTCGTCATCGCGGAGGAGGGCGACGAGCAGGTCGAGCCCTTCGCCGACGAGGTCATCCGCATCCCGCACACCTCGCCGCTGCTGGCCCCGCTGCTGGCGGTCGTGCCGCTCCAGGTCTTCGCCCTGCACCTGTCGACGGCCAAGGGCCTCGACGTCGACCAGCCGCGCAACCTCGCCAAGAGCGTCACGGTCGAGTGATCGCCGGCCTCGGCATCGACGTCGTCGACATCGACCGCTTCGGGGAGACGCTCGAGCGGACCCCCGCCCTGCGCGAGCGCCTGTTCACCGAGACCGAGCGAGGGCTGCCCCTGGCCTCGCTGGCGGCGCGGTTCGCTGCCAAGGAGGCGCTCGCCAAGGCGCTGGGTGCCCCCGGCAACCTGCACTGGGTCGACGTGACCGTCGTGCGCCTCGAGAGCGGACAACCGGTGCTGCACACCGAGGGGTCGGTGGCCGCTCGCATCGCCGAGCTCGGCATCGAGCGGCTCCATCTCTCGCTCAGCCATGACGCCGGCATCGCCTCGGCCGTCGTGGTCGCCGAGCGCTGAGGCGACCCGCCCACGCGCCGCGGCCCCGCGGCATACGCTCTGCCCATGACCGCACCACACGCTGGCCAGCTCGCGCCGACCGGGACGCTGCGCGCGTCGATCAACCTGGGCCATGCCGTCCTCGCCGGCGGCACGCACGCCGACCCGAGCGGTGTGACCGTCGAGCTCGCCCGCGAGATCGGGTGCCGACTTGGGGTGCCCGTCGAGCTGCTCACCTGGGATGCGGCCCGCGACTCGCTCACGGCGATGGAGCGGGGCGAGGCCGACCTCTGCTTCCTCGCCGTCGACCCGGGCGCGCCCGGACGGTCGCCTTCACGCGGCCCTATGTCGTGATCGAGGGGGTGTATGCCGTGCCGCTCGCCTCCCGCTTGGCCTCCGCCACCGACGTCGACGCGCCGGGCGTGCGCATCGGCGTCAAGCAGGGCTCGGCCTATGACCTGCACCTGACCCGCGAGCTCGCGCACGCCGAGGTCGTCCGGGGCGCCGAGGGCGTCGACGTCTTCGTCGAGCAGGGGATCGAGGCCGGGGCGGGCATCCGCGAGCCGGTCACCGCGTGCGTCGCCGGGCGTGGCGACGTCCGGCTGCTCGAGCCTGCCTTCATGCAGATCCGACAGGCGATCGGCGTGCCGGTGGCCACCGACAAGGCCGCACTGGCGTGGCTCGACGAGGTGCTCGAGGAGCTGCGCGCTGACGGAGCCATCGCCGACGCGCTCGAGCGTGGCGGCCAGTCCCGCGACCTCGTGGCACCCGCGCCGGACTGAGCGGCCCCCACCTACCCACGGGCACGCGGCATACGTCAGGCTTGTCCCATGATCGAGTCGTATGCCGTCAGCGACATCCGCGCCGCCGAGGAGGCCGCCATGGCGGTCCTGCCCCAGGGCAAGCTCATGAAGCGCGCCGCCAAGGGGCTCGCCGCGGTCATCCTGGCCAGGCTTGAGACCCGCGGGGACCGGCGGGTGGTCGCCCTCGTGGGGCCCGGCAACAACGGCGCCGACACGCTGTATGCCGCGGCGCGCATCTCCGAGCGCGGCTACCACGTCACCGCCGTGCGCGGCGACTGGCCGGTCCACGAGATGGCGCTGCTGACCGCCAAGGCGGCCAATGTCCACGTCGTCGAGGCGGACGCGGCGCTCGAGGCGATGGGCGGCGCCGAGCTCGTCGTCGACGGCATCCTCGGCATCGGCGGACGGCCCGGGCTGCCCGAGCCGGCGGACCAGTGGGTCGACCTCATCCCCGAGGACGCCTATGTCATCGCCGTCGACGTCCCCTCGGGCCACGACCCCGAGGGGCTGGAGGCGCTCAACCCCGACGGCGTCTTCGCCGACGAGACCGTGACCTTCGGTGCGCCCAAGCCGCTGCACCTGCTGCCCCAGACATCGCATGCGTGCGGGCAGCTGACCGTGATCGACATCGGGCTGGACCTCGACGAGGTGACGCCCGCGGTCGAGCGGCTCGGCCGCGACGACATCGCGGGCCTGTGGCCGGTGCCGCGCGCGGAGGACGACAAGTACTCCCGCGGTGTGCTCGGTGTCATCGCCGGTGGCGAGCAGTACACCGGCGCAGCGGTGCTGTCGGTGAGCGCCGCGGCCAGCGCCGGTGTGGGCATGGTGCGCTATGTGGGCACCGGCAAGCCGACCGCCCTCGTGCGCGGGCTCGTCCCCGAGGCCGTGATCGGCGCCGGCCAGGTGCAGGCCTGGGTCATCGGGCCCGGCATGGACGTCACCGCCTCCGGCGCCCAGGCCGCCGACATGCTCGCCGTGGCGCGCGAGGCGCTTGCCTCCACCGAGCCCGTGCTCGTCGACGCCGGCGGGCTCGACCTGGTCGAGGGGCCCCGGGAGGCCCCGACCCTGCTGACGCCACACGCGGGGGAGTGCGCCCGCCTGCTCACCCGCCTCGGCCACGAGCGCTCCCGCGACGACGTCGCCCGGCGGCCGCTCGCCCACGCGCGCGAGCTGGCCGAGCGCACCCGGGCCACGGTGCTGCTCAAGGGGGCGACCACGCTGGTCGTGCCGCCCGCTGGCAGCGGCCGGCCGGTCCGCTCCCAGGAGGACGCGCCCGGGTGGCTCGCGACGGCCGGGGCGGGTGACGTGCTGGCAGGCCTCATCGGCGCGCTGCTGGCCGGGGGCCTCGACCCCCTCGACGCGGGCAGCGTCGGGGCGCTCGTGCACGGGGTGGCCGCCGACGACGCCAACCCGGGCGGGCCGATCCGGGCCAGCGATGTGACCCACGCCATTCCCGGCACGGTGGCGGGACTGCTCAGGGACCGGACGTAGACTCGGTGGGCTATGTCAGAGAGCACTCGCGCCGTCGACACCGCGGACCCGACACCCGCCGCCCCGACGCTGGCTGACCCGACCCGTGGCCTGACGGCCTGGGCCGAGGTCGATCTCGACGCGATCAGCGCCAATGTCGCTGTGCTGCATGAGCACTCGGCAGCGGGAGCCCTCATGGCCGTGGTCAAGGCCGACGCCTATGGCCACGGACTGGTGCCCTCGGCCCGCGCCGCACTCGCCGGCGGGGCCGACTATCTCGGCATCGCCCAGCTCGCCGAGGCGATCGCGCTGCGCGAGGCCGGCGTCCACGCGCCCGTCCTGGCGTGGCTGTTCGCGCCTGGGGCGCCGCTGGCCGACGCCATCTCGCGCACCATCGACATCTCCATCGCCAGCCGCTGGGCACTGGCCGAGACCGTGGCCGCCGCCCGGGAGACCGGCCGCACCGCCCGCGTCCACGTCAAGGTCGACACCGGTCTGGGGCGCGGCGGTGCCTTCGGCTCCGACTACACCGACCTGCTCGCCGACCTCGGCCCGGTCGTTGCCGAGGGGGCCGTCGAGCTGGTCGGGATCTTCTCCCACTTCATCTTTGCCGACGCACCCGAGCACCCGACGGTTCGCGCCCAGCAGGAGCGCTTCGTCGAGGCCTGCGCCGAGGCCGAGCGCGCCGGCCTGCGACCGCAGCTGCGCCACCTGGCCAACTCGGCCGCCACGCTGACCAACCCCTCGGCCCACTTCGACATGGTGCGGCCCGGACTCGCGGTCTATGGGCTCTCGCCGGTGCCCGACCTCGCCTCCCCCGAGGACTACGGCCTGACCGAGGCGATGCGCCTGGTCGCCCGGCTGCCGCTGGTCAAGCACCTGCCGGCCGGGCAGGGCATCTCCTACGGCCACACCTACACCACCACCGCCGACACCACTGTCGGGCTCGTGCCGCTCGGCTATGCCGACGGCATACCCCGGGCGGCGTCCAACCTCGCCCCTGTGCAGATCGGCGGGGCCCGCCAGCGGATCTCGGGCCGGGTGTGCATGGACCAGTTCGTCGTCGACCTGGGGCCGGACCACCCGGCGCAGCCGGGCGACGAGGCGGTGCTCTTTGGGCGCGGTGCGGCGGGGGAACCCACTGCGCAGGACTGGGCTGCTGCCACGGAGACGATCAACTATGAGATCGTCACCCGCGTGGGCGCGCGTGTGCCCCGCATCTATCGCGGCGCGGGTGCCGACCGCGCGGGGAGGGGCGCCTGATGGCCATCAAGCGTGGACCGGCCGGGCTGCCCCGGCTCGGGCTCGGCGCGACCGCGGCAGCGATCGCCGGTGCTGCGGGCCTGGCCACCGACCGCCTCTCCCTCGACAGACGGGCCCGCAGGCGCCTCTCGAGCGCAGCGACCTATGAGCACATCCCCGACGAGATCCTCGCGGTGGTCGCCGACGACGGCGTGCCGCTCCATGTGGAGATCGACGCGCCCCGGTCCACCCCCGAGCAGATCGAGGGCGCGGGGCCGGCGCCGACAGTGGTCTTCGCCCACGGCTTCTGCCTCAACCTGCGCAGCTGGGTCCTTCAGCGTCGCGCGCTGACCGAGGCGGGCTTCCGTGTGGTCCTGTGGGACCAGCGCGGTCATGGCGAGTCCGAGCGCGGCTCCGAGAAGTCCTGCGACATCGACCAGCTCGGCAAGGACATGAAGTCCGTCATCGAGGCCACCTGCCCGGACGGCCCGCTGGTCCTCGTCGGCCACTCGATGGGCGGCATGACGATCATGGCGCTCGCCGACCACGCACCGGATCTCGTCCAGGACCGCGTGCTGGCCACCGCGTTCATCGCCACGAGCGCCGGTGGGGCACAGCTGATCTCACTTGGTTTCGGTGAGCGCTTCGGCGAGATCCTCGGCCGCATCGGACCAGGACTTCTCGACGGGCTCGGCGCTCGGAGCAAGGTGCTGCACCGGCTGCGGCCGCTCGGCCGTGAGGTCGAGGACTTCTTCGTCGAGCAGCTGTCGTTTGCCTCCCCGGTCTCGCCGGCGGCGATCCGCTTCACCGGCGACATGATCTTTGCGACGCCCTTCGAGGTGATGAGCGACTTCCTGCCGACCTTCGACGCCCACGACAAGCTCCACGCGCTGGGCAACTTCCACGGCCAGGAGGTCCTGGTCTTCAACGGCGTCCAGGACATCCTCACCCCGCCCGACCACAGCGCGGCGATCGTGCGCCATGTCCCCGGGGCCGAGCACCTGCTCGTGCGCGATGCCGGGCACATCATCATGATCGAGCACCCAGACGTGCTCAACGAGCAGCTGCTCGACCTCATCGAGCGCGGCCGCCGGGCCGTCGCCGAGCACGTGGACGTCGAGGCGAAGCCGCGGGTGCGGCGCACCGTCACCGACATGACCAAGAAGCGCGAGCTGGAGGCGGCCCGCGCCTCGACCCGCGCCGCCGACGCGACCAACCGGCAGAAGCGCGCGCAGAAGGCCAGGGACGCGGCCGACCGCAAGGCCAAGCCCGCCCAGGCCAAGGCCAAGGCCGCCCAGGCGAAGGCCAAGGCGGCAGCGCGCAAGTCGGCGGCTGCGACCGACGGCAAGATCCCGGCCGGCATCATGCCGACCGGTGCCGGCAAGGTCGCGGCACCCAGGACGTCCTCTGCGGCCAAGACCGCTGGTGGCAAGGGCGGTCGAGGCGGGAAGCCGGCCAAGACGGGTGCCAAGACAGCCAAGAAGGCCGCCGGCAGCGAGACGGCGAGGAAGACCGCCTCGTGACGGCACGGCATACCCTCGCCACTGCCGAGGACACCCGGGAGCTCGGCATCCGGCTGGGGCGGCTCCTGCGCGCCGGCGACCTGCTCGTGCTCACGGGCGACCTCGGCGCGGGCAAGACGACCCTGACGCAGGGCATCGCCGACGGGCTGGGGGTGCGCGGGCCGATCACCTCGCCGACCTTCGTCATCGCCCGGGTGCACCCGGGACTGACCGGTGGGCCGGCGCTCGTCCACGTCGACGCCTATCGGCTCGGCGGGCTCGCGGAGCTGGAGGACCTCGACCTCGAGGAGTCGCTGGAGGACTCGGTGACGGTGGTCGAGTGGGGGCACGGCATGGCCGAGAGCCTCAGCGACACCCATCTGGAGATAGTGCTGGAGGCCGATCCGGAGACCGAGGTGCGCACGCTTGCGCTGCGACCCACCGGTGACCGATGGGACTCTCTCGCAACGGATCTCGGCAAGGACGACGTGGAGGAGAAGCCATGCTGATGCTCGCTCTCGACACCTCGACGAGCGCGATCACCGTGGCTGTCCATGACGGGGAGACGGTGCTCGGCGACCACACCGTGCTCGACGCGCGCCGCCACACCGAGCTGCTCGCGCCCGGGATCAGCGCCGCGCTGGCGGCCGCGGGAGTGGCTGTCACGGAGCTGACCGATATCGCGGTCGGCGTCGGCCCCGGCCCGTTCACCGGGCTGCGGGTCGGCCTGGTCACGGCTCTCACTCTGGGGCACACCCGCGGCATACCCGTCCACGGGGTGTGCAGCCTCGACGCGCTGGCGCAGGGTGCGGGCATCGAGGGGGATTTCCTTGTCGCGACCGACGCCCGGCGCAAGGAGGTCTACTGGGCGCGCTACCGCGGCGAGTCCGGTGTCCCGACGCGCCTGAGCGACCCGGTCGTCGAGCGCGCCGCCGACATCCCCGGTGACCTCCGGGCGCTGCCGGTGGTCGGTCGGGGTGCCCTGCTCTATCCCGAGGCCCTGTCTGACGGGGGCGAGCCGCTGGATGTGTATGCCGGTGACGTCGCCCTGGTGGCCCAGCGCGCGCTGCGTGCGGGGGAGCCGCTCCCGGTCGAGCCGATGTATCTGCGGCGGCCCGATGCGCTCACGACAGCCGAGCGGCAGGCGGCGGTGGAGCGGGCGTGACCCTGCGCGAGATGCACTGGAGCGACATCGAGACCCTTGCGGCGCTCGATGCCGAGCTCTTCGCCGACGACGCGTGGGCCGCCGCCACGTGGTGGTCCGAGCTTGCCGAGCGACCCCGCCGGCGCTACGTGGTCGACGAGCAGGACGGGCGCATCGCGGCATACGGCGGGGTCGACATCACGGGCGAGACCGCCGATGTCATGACGATCGCGGTGGCACCCGACTGCCAGGGACGCGGCGCAGGCCGGTCGATGCTCGACGCGCTGGTCGCACTGGCCACCGATGGGGGAGCGGAGGCGCTGCTGCTCGAGGTGCGGGCCGACAACGCGTCAGCGCGAAAGCTCTATGACCGCAACGGTTTTGAGACTCTGACCATCCGGCGTCGCTACTACCAGCCTGATGACGTCGACGCCGTCATCATGCGGCGCCATCTTGTGCGGGAGGACCAGCCATGAGCAATGAGCCACTGGTGCTTGGCATCGAGACCTCGTGCGACGAGACCGGTGTCGGCATCGTTCGCGGCGAGACCCTGCTGGTCGACGCGATCGCGAGCAGTGTCGATGAGCACGCACGCTTCGGTGGGGTCGTGCCCGAGGTGGCCAGCCGCGCACATCTCGAGGCGATGGTCCCGACGATCGAACGGGCCTGTGCCACAGCGGGAGTCGCGCTCAGCGACCTCGACGGGGTCGCGGTCACCTCGGGACCTGGCCTGGCCGGTGCGCTGATGGTGGGCGTCGCCAGCGCCAAGGCTCTGGGGATCGGGCTGGGCGTGCCTGTCTATGGGGTCAACCACCTGGCCTCCCACGTCGCCGTCGACATCGTCGAGCACGGTCCGCTGCCCGAGCCGACCATGGCGCTGCTGGTCTCGGGTGGGCACTCCTCGCTGCTGCTCGTGCCCGATGTCACCGAGGACATCCGGCCGCTCGGCTCGACCATCGACGACGCTGCCGGCGAGGCGTTCGACAAGGTCGCCCGCGTGCTCGGGCTGCCCTTCCCCGGCGGGCCCCACATCGACCGTGCGGCCAGGGACGGGGCCATCGGGATCGACTTCCCGCGGGGCCTGACGAGCGGGCGCGACATGGAGCGCCACCGCTACGACTTCTCCTTCTCGGGGCTCAAGACCGCTGTCTCCCGGTGGGTCCAGGCGCGCCAGGCCGCCGGCGAGGACGTGCCAGTGGCCAATGTCGCGGCGTCCTTCCAGGAGGCCGTGACCGATGTGCTCACCCGCAAGGCGATCCTCGCCTGCCAGGAGCAGGGCGTCGGCCACCTCCAGATCGGCGGCGGCGTCGCGGCCAACACGAGGCTCCGCGCGATGGCCCAGGAGCGGTGTGACCGCGCCGGCATCCAGCTGCGGGTGCCCAGGCCGGGTCTGTGCACCGACAACGGCGCCATGGTCGCCTCGCTCGGCGCGCAGATGATGGCCAAGGGCCGAGTGCCCTCCGGTCTCGACTTCCCAGCTGACTCCTCGATGCCCGTGACCGACGTGCACAACGAGCCGCCCGACCCTGCCAGCGCCCACGACGCCCTCCACGCAGGCTGAGCCGCGCCGGGGCGCGGCCCGGGCCACCGGTCGGCCGTCCCGAGCGGTGCCGAGTGCGTAGAAATGGTCGTTTCGGCGGCCGGCAAGCAGCATAATCGACGCACTCGAACGCTGCGCCCTACCGTCAGCCGGCGGAGCACTCCAGCATGCCCATGCGGTCCTTGAGGGCGAGCACGCGGCCCACGGACGCATCGACCTTGGCGGCAAAGGCCTTGTCCGAGCCGGCCTTGGCGAGCAGGGCGCTCGACATCGCCTGGGCGTGCGAGGGGTCGCCGGTCAGCACGATGTCGCCGCCGGCGTCGAGCAGCCGGACTGCACGGTCGGCGGGGGCGACTGACCGGACGGCCTGGGCGTTGACGTCGTCGGTGACGACCACGCCGGTGTAGCCCATGTCGCCCCGCAGCAGGTCGGTGATGATCGCGCGTGAGAACATCGCGGGGTTCTCGCCGTCGAGTTTGGGGTAGTGGGCAGAGCCCACCATGACCATGCTCGCGCCGGCGTCGATGCCCGCCTTGAACGGCGCGAGATAGGGATCGGACTTCGTGGCCACGGTGTCGGAGATGCCGGTGCTCGAGAAGTCGGTGTTCTCGGTGATCCTGCCCAGCCCCGGGAAGTGCTTGACGACCGACTGCACCCCGCCGGCGTCCATCCCCTTCATGAAGGCGACAGCCGCCTTGCTGACCGTGGCCGGGTCGCTGCCGTACTGCCTGCCCCACTTGCCGATCGGCTTGTTGGCGCGGCCGATCTCCTCGGGGACGGTGTCGGTGACGGGCGCGAGGTTGACGTTGATCCCGACCCGCTTGAGCTCGCCCGCCCACGTCGTGGCCTGCTGGGTCAGCTGGGCCGGCGTCATCTGGGCCTGCACCTTGGCCGAGGGGAGCCGCGTGAAGCCCGCCCCGCGCAGCTGCTGGACCTCGCCGCCCTCCTGGTCTGCGGCGATGAGGAGCGGTATGCCGCCAGTGCTCGCCTTGGTGGCCTGCTGCTGGAGGTGCGCAGACGTCGCCGTGACGTTGTCCGCACCCTCCCAGCCGCCGAGATAGATGACATTGCCGGCATGGGTCGACGCGATCGTCGCATCGAGCGCGGAGGCCGAGGAGCCGGTCTGGAACGCGATCATCAGCAGCTGGCCGACCCGCTGCTCCTTGCTCAGGGCGGTGAAAGTCTCTGTGACACAGGCGTTTGCGCTGTTGGCCGACGTGGCAGTGGTGGTCGCACTCGTCGCGCCAGTCGTCTGGGAGGTGGCGCTGTCGGAGCCGCCCGAGGCGCTCGGGGTGGCGCTGCCGGCGGTCACGCCCGAGCCCGTCGCCGTGCCGGCGGTGACCGTGGACGTCGAGGTCACTGGCGTCTCGCTGTCCCCGGCGGAGCAGGCGGCGATGGTCGAGACGCCGACGAGGGCGGCGAGCGCCCGGAGGGCGGGGGAGTGCGGTGCGCGAGCGGTCACGCACTCGACGGTAGCGGACCGCCCGTGCCGGGCCCTATTCGCGATCTAGGGTGGGGCCATGCTGCCCCTCGTGCTCGACGTGGACACCGGTGTCGACGACGCCTGCGCGCTCCTGCTCGCGGCCCGGCATCCCGACATCGACCTGCGCGGCGTGACCTGCGTCGGGGGCAATGCGCCGCTGGAGTCGGTCGTCACCAACACGCTCACGGTCCTGGACGCGTGCGACCGCCAGGACGTGCCCGTGGCCGCCGGGGCGCACCGGCCCCTGCTCGCGGAGCCCCACGACGCCCGGCATGTCCATGGCCGCGACGGGATGGGCGACCTCGACTGGCCGAAGTCGACCCGGCAGGCCGATGAGCGGCACGCGCTCGAGTTGTTGCGTGATCTCCTGCTCGAGGCGGCCGAGGGGCCCGAGTCGGAGCGGATCACCCTGGTCACGCTGGCGCCGATGACGAATGCCGCGCTGCTCCTGCGCACCTATCCCCGGGCCGCGCGCGGGCTGCGGGAGATTCTCTTCATGGGCGGGGCGGCGAACGTCGGGAACGCCACTGCCTCAGCGGAGTTCAACGTCTTCCACGATCCCGAGGCGGCTGCGGTCGTCCTCCAGGCCACGACCGAGCTGGGCATCCCGGTGACGATGTACGGGCTCGACGTCTTCTATGAGCCCCGGGTCACCCGGCACTTCGCCGAGGCGATGATCGCGACCGACGACCAGGGCCCAGCAGGCCTGGGCGGGCGGCTCATCCGCTTCCAGTGCGAGCGCTTCCACACCGACGCCGCGACGATCGGCGACGCGGGGGCGGTCTGCGCGGCCGTCGACCGGGCGGGGATAACCACCCGCTCGCTGCCGGTGCGCATCGAGCTCTCGGGCGACTACTCCCGCGGCCGCACGATCGTCGACCGCCGCGACTGGAGCGGCGATCTCACCCACGACCCCCACGGAGCCCCGCCAGACCCGATCGAGGTCGCGGTCGACGTGCAGGCGGGTCGCTTTGCGGCGCAATGGGTCCGGACCGTCTCGGAGGGGGTGGCCTGATGGGCCGCGTCGTCGTGCTCGGCTCGCTCAACGTCGACCTCGTCACCCGGGTCGAGCGGCATCCGCGCCCGGGCGAGACTCTGATCGGGGAGGAACTGACCCGCCTCGCCGGGGGCAAGGGCGCCAACCAGGCCGTTGCCGCCGCCGCGGCCGGCGCGGAGGTCGTCATGGTCGGGCGGGTGGGAGCCGACGACGCGGGCGCGGCATACCGGCGCCGCCTCTGCGGGCTGGGGATCGATGTCTCGGGGGTCGAGACCATCCCCGGCGCTTCGACCGGCCATGCCTTCATCGCTGTGGACGACGCTGGTGAGAACACGATCATCGTCGTGCCCGGCGCGAACCACCGCTCTGAGGGACAGTCCGTCCACGGCGCAGTCGACTCCCTGCGCCCGGGCGATGTGCTGCTGATGCAGCTGGAGCTGCCCGTGCCGGAGGTCATCTGGGCCGCCCGCCGGGCCGACCACCTGGGAGCCAGAGTCGTCATCAACGCGGCGCCGTATGCCGCACTGCCCGCTGACGTCGTGGCCCTCGCCGACCCGGTCGTCGTCAACGAGCACGAGGCGCTGGCTCTCGCGGAGGCCGGGCTCGTGCCGGCCTCGACTCTGGTGACCTTCGGCGCCCACGGGATCAGTTGGGACGGAGAGCAGTACGACGCGGTCCCCGTCCCGCCCGACGAGGTCGTCGACACCACCGGCGCGGGCGACGCCTTCTGCGGGGCCCTGGCAGCGGCGCTGGCCGCAGGTGCCGACCGAGACGCGGCCGTGCGCAAAGCCCTCCGGGTCGGCGCCGACTCCGTGCGCCATGCCGGCGCACAGCGCGACGCGAGCCTGTGAGGCCGGCCGGCCACACGGCATACCCCTCCCCGACGCGCTGCGCTGACCTGCGATATCACCCCTCCGGATCTGCCGTCCGCGAGCCCGGCCCCCTAAGGTGGGTTGCCATGAAGATGAAGGCTGCACTCGAGAAGAAGTTCAACGCACAGATCACGCTGGAGTTCGAGGCCTCCCTCGTCTATCGCCAGCTCGGGATCGAGATGGACCAGCGCGACCTGCCCGGCATGGCCGGCTGGCTGCGCCGCCAGGCCGACGAGGAGATCGTCCACGCCAACAAGTTCATCGACCACCTCAACGACCGTGACAACCACCCGGTCATCGGCAACATCACGCTCCCGGCGACGGTGGCACAGATCGACAGCGTGCTCGCCTGCTTCGAGGCCGCGCTGGGGCACGAGCAGAAGGTCAGCGAGTCCATCCGTGACCTCTACCGCGCGGCCGAGGCCGACGGCGACCTCGACTCGCGCCCGCTGCTCAACTGGTTCCTCGACGAGCAGATCGAGGAGGAGGCCACGGTCAGCGAGATCGTCTCGCGCATCGAGCTGATCAACGACGACGGTCCGGGCCTCCTGCGTCTCGACGCCGAGCTCGCCGAGCGCCCGATCCGCTCCACGGAGCCTGCCGGCGGCAAGTGAGCCCCACGACTCGGCCTCCCCGTTCCCTTGGAGCGGGGAGGCCGAGTCGCGTTGTGGGTCAGGCTCGAGTGTGGCTCAGGCTCGAGGATGGGTCAGGCATGGGGCGCGACGACCAGCACCGTCTGCTGGCCGGCGACGCGGGTGAGGACGAGCAGGGCCTCGGGGCCCTTGCCCGGCAGCCGCAGCTGCCGGCGCAGCTGGTCGGAGTCGATGGTGACACCACGCTTCTTGATCGTCACGCGGCCGATGCCCCGGTCGCGACACCAGGCGCGAAGAGCCTTGACGTTGAACGGCATTGACTCCAGCACGACATACGCCTTGGCATAGGCCAGGTCTCCGGGCCGGTCGGCAGACACATAGCCCACGCCCGGGTCGAGCTCGACGCCGTCGACGGCCGCGGTGACGGCCCCCACCAGCCCTGCGCGCAGCACGGCCTTGTCGGGCTCGAGCAGATAGGGGCCGATGCTGTCGGGTCGCCTTGCGGCAGAAGGCTGTTGGGCCGCGGACTCGCTCACGATGGTCGGCCTGCGCGTCGGGCCGAGCACCAGCGCGGTGCGCCCAGGCGTCCGGACAAGCGGGCCCCACCAGATCGCGCACTCCACGACCTCGCCCGCCCATGAGACCCACTGGGCCTCGCAGCCCGCCGGGATGTCGCGGTGCGCTATCGCCGGGCTCAGCTTGGCCCCGGTCGCGTCGATCCGACCGGCGACCTCGCGCACGAAATCCCAACTGGGAGAGATCTCCTCGAGCCGGAAAACCCGTTTGGTCCGGCCCGTGATGTCGGCGACGCCGGGTGTGCGCCGGGCCGGGTCGAGCCACACCCCGGTATGCCGCCCCGCCGGCCCCGAGGGCAGCGGTGCGTCCTCGGCGCGCGCGTGGGTGACGGTCGTGCCGGGCCAGTGCCGCAGGTTGGTCTCGGCGATGAGCGCGGTCACCTCGTCGGCATCGACGGCCTCCACTGCGACGTCCAGGGTGGACAGCGCCATCGCGTCGGCGCCGATGCCGCAGCCGAGGTCGTGGACGGTGGTGACGCCAGCGTCCCGGAAGCGCTGGGCGTGCACCGCCGCGACCTCTAGGCGGGTGGCCTGCTCCAGCCCGTCGGGGGTGAAGAGCATGCCGTCGGCGAAGTCACCGAACTTCTCGCGGGCCCGGGCGCGCAGCCGCGACTGGGTCAGCGCCGCCGAGACGAGCGCCGGGTCGAAGCCGGCCTCGCGCAGGCGGGTCTGGAGGGAGAGTGCGCTCGACTCCTCATAGGGGGGCAGCGACTGGAGCAGGCCCCACCCCTCGCCTGCCGTCAGGCTCCGCACGGTCTCCGCATCCACCGCGGCAGTCTCCCACGGCCATGGGGGGCGGAGTGTCCGAGGGTATGTCGGGAATAGTTGACTCAATGTCTTGTATACCCGACACGATGTCGGCTATATTTGACACGTGACCACGACGCAGAGCACTCGCACCGGCAACGTCCGGATGAAGGCGGCCCGGGTCGCCCTCGGGCTGACCCAGGCCGAGCTCGCGGCACAGGTGAAGGTCTCGCGACAGACGATCAGCATGATCGAGGCCGGCGCCCACAACCCCACGATCAACCTGTGCGTCGACATCTGCCGCGCACTGCACACAGATCTCAACTCCCTCTTCTGGGAAGAAAGCGAGTAGCGACATGGACGAGCGCCAAGAGATCAACGCGGGCAAGGCAGCCCTCATCGCGCTGGCCCTCATCTGCATGGGCGCCCTCGGCGTCCTGGCCTGGGAGTACGTGCGCACCGACGACGTGACCAACACCGGGGCCGTGGTGGTCCTGCTCGTCAGCGGCGGGCTGTTCGCAGTCCTCCAGCGCATGTTCGGTGCGGAGGCCCCCCGCTCGGTCCTCGGGACCGAGCTGCCGACCGGGCCGTCCCCGGAGGAGACCGCGACCCGACGCCGCTCCTACGCGCTTGACGCCGCGCTGTTCGCCGTCGCGCTGCTGGTGATGGCCATCGCCGGGTTCGCCATGGGTGACACCGCCGCGCTGCGCGACTCGCTCCCGTTCGCGGCGTCGGGCCCGGCCATGCTGGCCCTCTTCGCGGCCATCGACCTGGTGGTGAGCTTCGTCTTCTTCTACGCGGTCAACTGGTTCATGGGCGAGTCGGCCGCGCGTTCCGTGGAGAAGCGCCTGGCCCGCCTCGAGGCCGGGGTCTGACCCGGGGGCACCGCGCCGACAGCAGGGGTGTCGGCGCGGTGTCTCTGACAGACTCGGTGCCCATGGGCTCGACGAACCAAACCCCCACAGTGGCCGTCACCGGCAGCACCGGCCTCCTCGGGGGCAGGATCGCCCGTCTCCTCACCGAGGAGGCGGGCCTTCCGCTGCGACTGCCGGTCCGCGACGCGACCCGCGCCCCCGCACTGCCGCAGTCCCAGGCGTTCGACTGCGACTATGCCGACGCCGTGTCCGTCCGCGCCGCACTCGAGGGCATCGAGACCGTGCTCATGGTCTCCTTCCGTGAGATCGAGGACCGGCTGGCCCAGCACCGGGCGTTCATCGACGGTGCCGTCGAGGCCGGCGTGCGCCACCTCGTCTACATCTCCTTCCTCGGCGCGGCGCCCGACGCGACCTTCGTCCACGCGCGCGACCACTTCCACACCGAGGAGCACCTCCGCGGCTCCGGCCTGGCCTGGACATTCCTGCGCGACAGCCTCTATGCCGACTTCGTGCCCGAGCTGGTCACCGACGGCGCGATCCGCGGGCCCGGCGGCAACGGCCGGGTCTCCTGGGTCGCCCAGGACGACATCGCCGCGGCGGCAGCCGCCGTCGTCCGCGACCCCGGCCCCCACGCGGGCCGCACCTATGACCTGACCGGCCCGGAGGCGCTGACCCTCGACGAGACCGCGGCCCTGCTCTCCCGCGCGACCGGCTCCGAGATCGCCTATGTCGGCGAGACGCTCGACCAGGCGCGCGAGTCCCGCTCTGGATACGGCGCACCCGAGTGGCTGGTCGAGGCCTGGATCTCTACCTACACCGCGATCGCCAAGGGCGAGCTCGAGACCGTCAGCGACGACGTCGAGCGCCTCACCGGCCGCCCACCCAGGACGCTCGCCGAGGTCCTCGAGAGGGGTATGCCGTGAGCGCCCGCCTGCTCGTCGTCCACCATGCGCCGACCCCCACCGTCCGCAGGATCGTCGACGCGGTCCTCGCCGGGGCCCACGACGACGCGATCGAGGGCGTCGAGGTCATCGACCGGCCGGCCGGCGAGGCCACAGCCGGGGATGTCACCTCCGCCGACGGCATCCTGCTGGTCACCCCCGCCAACTTCGGCTACATGGCCGGCATGCTCAAGGACTTCTTCGACCGGACCTTCCTCGAGATCGGGGGAGGGCTGTCCGACGACGGCTCGGCCGACGCCACGAGCACCGGTCGGCTGCCCTTCGGCCTCGCCGTCCACGGCCGCTATGACACCTCCGGCGCGGTCCGCTCTGTCGAGACGATCGTGGGCGCCCTGCCCTGGACCCAGGCCGCTCCGGTGCTCGAGATCGTGGGTGACGTGACCGACGAGCACGAGGCCGCGGCATACGAGCTGGGCGGCACCCTCGCGGCCCTCCTCATGGGCTGACCTGCGCTGCCGACCGGCCCTTGGCACTCGAGTTGACCGAGTGCTAATCCGCGGCCTAGATTTGCCTCATTGGCACTCAGCCCCATCGAGTGCCAGCCCGCGACCCGAGGCCGACCCCCGCGACGGCGGCCGACGAGACGGGCCACAGCGACCACATATCCGCTCCGAACACACATCGGGAGTACGCCCCATGTCGGTTAACATCAAGCCGCTCGAGGACCGCATCATCATCAAGTCCCTCGAGGCCGAGCAGACCACCGCCTCCGGTCTGGTCATCCCCGACACCGCCAAGGAGAAGCCCCAGGAGGGCGAGGTCCTGGCTGTCGGCCCGGGCCGCATCGACGACAACGGCAACCGCGTCGCCCTCGACGTCCAGGTTGGCGACCGCGTCATCTTCTCCAAGTACGGCGGCACCGAGATCAAGCACGGCGGCGAGGAGTACCTCATCCTCTCCGCGCGCGACGTCCTCGCCATCGTCGGCTGAGACAGCTCTACTGCTCACGCCCCGGCGGCCCCGCAAGCCGGGCCCGCCGGGGCGTGACCCTTTCCCCGGTATGCCGCGCACGCGGCATACCCGCGCGTCACCCACGCGCTCCGCACCAATCCAACAAGGACGTGAAGGACTCCCATGGCCAAGACGCTTGAGTTCAACGACGACGCACGCAAGTCCCTTGAGCGCGGCGTCGACGCACTCGCGAACGCCGTCAAGGTGACCCTCGGCCCCAAGGGCCGCAACGTGGTCATCGACAAGAAGTGGGGCGCGCCCACCATCACCAACGATGGTGTGACGATCGCCCGCGAGGTCGAGCTCGACGACCCCTACGAGAACCTCGGCGCGCAGCTCGCCAAGGAGGTCGCGACCAAGACCAACGACATCGCCGGTGACGGCACCACCACCGCGACCGTGCTCGCCCAGGCCATGGTCAAGGAGGGCCTGCGCAATGTCGCCGCGGGCGCGTCCCCGGCCGGTCTCAAGCGCGGCATGGACAAGGCCGTCGAGATCGTCAACGACCGCCTGCTCGCCAACGCGCGTGAGGTCGAGGGCAAGGACGAGATCGCCTCTGTCGCAGCCCTGTCCGCCCAGGACCAGGAGATCGGCGCCACCATCGCCGAGGCCTTCGACAAGGTCGGCAAGGACGGCGTCATCACCGTCGAGGAGTCCTCGACCGCCGCCACCGAGCTTGAGTTCACCGAGGGCATGCAGTTCGACAAGGGCTACATCTCGCCCTACTTCGTCACCGACCCCGAGCGCATGGAGGCCGTCCTCGAGGACGCCTACATCCTGCTCAACCAGGGCAAGATCTCGGCGATCCAGGAGATCCTGCCGGTCCTCGAGAAGGTCGTGCAGTCCGGCAAGCCCCTGCTGATCCTCGCCGAGGACGTCGAGGGCGAGGCCCTGTCCACGCTGGTGGTCAACAAGCTGCGCGGCACCTTCAACGTCGTGGCCGTCAAGGCCCCCGGCTTCGGTGACCGCCGCAAGGCGATGATGCAGGACATGGCCATCCTCACCGGCGGCCAGGTCATCGCCGAGGAGGTCGGCCTCAAGCTCGACCAGGCCGACCTGACCCTGCTCGGCCAGGCCCGCCGCGTCGTCGTCACCAAGGACAACACGACGATCATCGACGGCCAGGGCGACCAGGACGGCGTCGAGGCTCGCGTCCAGGAGCTCAAGTCGACCATCGAGCGCACCGACTCCGACTGGGACCGCGAGAAGCTCCAGGAGCGCCTCGCCAAGCTCGCCGGCGGCGTCTGCGTCATCAAGGTCGGCGCGCACACCGAGGTCGAGCTCAAGGAGAAGAAGCACCGCATCGAGGACGCGATCTCCGCGACGCGCGCCGCGATCGAGGAGGGCATCGTCGCCGGTGGCGGCTCCGCCCTCATCCAGGCCGTCAAGGCCCTCGAGGACGTCGACCTCACCGGTGACGAGCTCGTCGGCGCCAACATCGTCAAGAAGGCCGCGGCCGAGCCGCTGCGCTGGATCGCCGAGAACGCCGGCATGGAGGGCTACGTCGCCACGTCCAAGGTCGCCGAGATGGAGCCCGGCCAGGGCCTCAACGCGGCCACCGGCGAGTACGGCGACCTCGTCGCCGCCGGCGTCATCGATCCGGTCAAGGTCACCCGCTCCGCGCTGCGCAACGCGGCGTCCATCGCCTCCATGGTCCTCACGACCGACACCCTGGTCGTGGAGAAGAAGGAAGACGAGGACGACGCCCCCGTCGGCGGTCACGGTCACGGCCACGGCCACTGACCCCGGCTGACCCACGCGGTCAGTCACCAGCACGCGGTATGCCGCGCAGCCAGTCTGGCTGCGCGGCATACCTTTTGGTGTCCCCGCCGTCCCCCTGTGGCGGCGGGCGCCGGCGCTACTTCGCCGGCGGGGTGGTGAGGATGGCGCGGGCCAGGTCCATGGCCGCCGCGTCGGTCCACTCCTTGGTGGGCGCCCCCTCGAAGGCGACCGCGACCGCGCCGTGTCGGCTGCTGGCCGGGACTGTCCACAGCGAGTAGACGTAGTCGACCGAGCCGTCCTTGGCCTTGGTGACGAACTCGTTGACGTGGATGTTGACCCCGGGGAGCAGATCGAGCTGACGGGGCTCCTGCCACGGGTGACCGGGCTCGGCCCGCTGGATCGACCACAGGCCGGCGTCCTGCTCGTTGCGGGTCACCAGCACCTCCACCACCCGGTATTGGGTCGCGCTGGCCGAGCTCTCGGGCAGGCCGGGGAGCTCGGCCCTTAGCTCATAGCCTGTGGTCGGCAGGGCGTTCTCGACGTCGACCTCGTCCTGCCTGATCGGCATGAAGGTGCCCTCCGCGCTCAGTCCATGCCGGTTGCCCCACTCGGACACCACGGCCCCGTCGCAGGTCTCGGGGGCGAGAGTGCAGCCCTTGAGGACCTGGGGGATGGGGGTGGCGGGCGCCGTGGCCGAGGTCGCCGCGGGTGGCGCCTCGGTCCGGCTGTCGGGCAGCAGCATCGAGCCGCCGATGGCCGCACCGGTCAGGGCGGCGGCGCCGAGCAGGCCACCGCCGATGCGGGTCGCCGAGCGGCGGCGAGCCCGGCGGCCGCCTCCCGCCACGACGGCGTCGAGGTCGATATCGGGGGCGTCGGTCTCCAGGGCGGAGCGCAGTCGCTCCGCGAGCTCGTGGTCGGTCATCTGGGTGCTCATCGCACGCACTCCTCTCGGGCCTGTTCGTCTGGGATGTGGGTCTCGGTGGGGGAGAGGGCGATCCGCAGTGCGGCCAGCCCCTCCCGGGTCGCGGCCTTGACATTGGCCTCGCTCGTGCCGACCGCGGCGGCGGCCTCGGAGACGCTGGGCCCGTCGAGGTGGCGCAGCGCGACCGCCGCCCGCTGGCGCGGGGTCAGTGCGGCGAGTGCCGCCATCACCTCGTCGCCGGCGCCGAGGCCCTCGATGCGGGCGTCGGCGATGCCACGGTCCGGCGGCCGGTCGGTCACCGTCACCTTGCGGCTCCACCACCGGCGCTTCTCGTCGACAAGGCTGCGCACGCGGATGGTGCGGGCGTAGGCCTGTGGCGACTGGACGTGGTCGAGCCTGGGCCAGGCGACATAGACCTTCTCCAGCGTCTGCTGGACGAGGTCGTCGGCGGTGTGCGGGTCGCGCGAGACCGCCAGCGCCAGCCGGTGCAGCCCCGGGATCGCGGCTGCGGCGAAGCCGCGGAACTCCTCTTCCTGCTCTGCTCTCACGTGCGTCCTCCCTCCTGCCCTATGGACGCACGTGGCACCCGCCGCGGATAGGTCCGCGGCCGCATGACTTCCCTGGCTCAGGCCTCGCAGCGCTTCTTCAGGCCAGTGACTGCGCCGTGGACGGTGTCCTTGACGGTCTTCTTGAGCAGGAAGCCCGGCAGTGGGAGCTTGGCGTCGAGGGCCAGGGCGAGGGTCACGTCGGTGCCGCCGTCGGCCGGCGCCAGGGTCCACGACCCGCTCTGGTCACGCTGGACCGAGCTGTCGCTGGCGAGCACCCACGAGTAGCCGGCCGTCTTGGGGGCGTGGTGGTACTCGACCTCGAAGTCGTCCTTGGCGACCTTGACGTCGTTGCCGATCACGGCTCGGGTGACCCGCCCATAGCGGTCGGTCTCGAGGACCTCGGAGCGGTACTGGCCCGGCCACCACTCGTGCTGCGCCGCGATATCGCGCAGCACCGAGAGCACCTCGGCTGCCGGCCGGTCGATGTGGACGGTCTCGGATGCGCGCACCTCACCCATAACCCAAACGCTACTGCTTGACATCACTATTCACCCAGTGAATAGTGATGGAGGTGAGTACGGGTCATGTGCTTCTGGGGCTGCTGAGCAGGGGTCAGCAACACGGCTATGACCTCAAGCGCGCCCACGACGCCGCGTTCCCGACGGCCAAGCCCATCGCCTACGGACAGGTGTATGCCGCGCTCGACCGGCTCCGCCGCCAAGGCCTCATCGAGGCCGCGGCGGTGGAGCAGGCCGACGGTCCCGAGCGCACCGTCTTCGCCCTCACCCCCAAGGGCCGCGAGGCACTGGGGGAGTGGATGGGCAGCATCGACGAGCCATCCGAGTTCGTGGCCAACCCGCTGGCGACCAAGCTGACCATCACACTGCTCGCCGACGGGCGCGGCGCGGCCATCGACTTCCTGCGCGGTCAGCGGGGTGCCCATGCCCAGCGCATGCGGCACTTCACTGCCGCCACCCTGGCGCCCGGCTCGACCACGCAGGAGCGGCTGGCCGCCGACTATGCCCTGTCGCACCTGGACGCAGACATCCGCTGGATCGACGCCGCCAGGGAGCGGCTCGACGCGCTCGAGGAGGAGATCACCCATGAGTGAGACACGCGAGGGTCTGGGCGAGGGTCTGGTCGGCACCGGTCTGGCCTATGCCTATGGCCGCACCGAGGGCCTGCGTGGTGTCGACCTCTCGGTCGCCCCCGGCGAGATCGTGGCGGCGACCGGGCCGTCCGGTTCCGGCAAGTCCACCCTGCTGCTGCTGCTCGCCGGCGTCCTGCTGCCCGACGAGGGGGAGGTCACCTTCGAGAGCCGCGTGCTCTCACGGCTCAGCGAGGCCCAGCGCTCGGCGCTGCGCCGCACCGAGATCGGCATCGTCTTCCAGTTCGGCCAGCTCGTGCCCGAGCTGACCGCCGCCGAGAACGTCGCCCTCCCGCTCATCCTCGGCGGCGCTCGCCGTGCCTCGGCGCTCGAGCGCGCCACCGACGTCCTGGGCTCCCTCGATGTCGCCGACCTGGCGGCCACGCGGCCCACCGAGATGTCCGGAGGCCAGATGCAGCGGGTCGCGGTGGCCCGTGCACTGGTGACCCGGCCCAGGGTGATCCTGGCCGACGAGCCCACCGGCGCGCTCAACTCGCTTGCCGGAGAGGCGGTCATGCGGGAGCTGGTTGGCGCCGCCCGCGGCCGGGGTGCCTCCCTCGTCATCGCGACCCACGACGCCAGAGTGGCGGCTCACGCCGACCGGGAGATCCGCCTCCTCGACGGCCGAGTCGACTCAGAGAACACCGGCTCCAGCGCACCCCTGCGATCGCGGCCCGGCGTGGGGGAGGGGGAGTCATGAGCGGCGCCGCGCACGGGGCCCGGCCGACCGAGGCGGGCACGGCCGGACTGGCCGCGGCGGGTGAGATCCGACTGGCCGAGGCGTTCTGGCTCGGCCGCAGAGGTGGCCGCCTCGACCAGATGCGGCGGTGGCTCACCGTCCTCGCCAGCGCGATCCTGGCCTGTCTGCTTCTCGCCGTCGCGACCGTCCTGTCGCTCGAGGGCATCGACCAGGTCTTCACCCGCTGGATGCCGCTGCGCGACCCCGGCACCCGCGTCGGGGTCTATCTTGCGCTCGTCCTCCTCGCCCTCCCGGTCCTGCTGCTGCTCGCCGCGGTCGCCCGGATCGGGAGCCCGGAGCGGGACCGGCGCATCGCGGCATACCGGCTCGCCGGGGTGACCCCGGTCGGAGCACGCCGCATCCTGACCGGGGAGGCCGTGCCCCCGGCCGCGGCAGGGACGGCGCTCGGTGCGCTCGCGTTCATCCCGCTCCACCGGTGGCTCGAGCCCGGCGCCGCCCCGGCCTGGTGGGCAGTGGCGGGCGCCCTCGCGCTGGTGCCCGTGCTTGCCGTCGTGACCGCATGGTGGGGTGTGCGGCACATCGTCCACGCGCCGACCAGCCGCGTGGATGCGACGCCCCGCGCGCCCCTGCTCTGGCCGGTGGCCGTGTTCGTCGGTGGGATGGCCTTGCTGCTGGCCGCCTACTTCTGGCCCGTCCCGCTGCTGTCCAGCCCCTATGGCGGTGTGTCGACACCCATGGTGCTGCTCGCCGTCGCGACCACACTCACGCCGATGTGGATCGGGCCCGGTGTCGCCCGCATCCTCGGCCACCTCCTGGCCCGGTCCGACGGCGCCGGTCGCCTGCTGGCGGGGCGGCGGATGCAGGCCGATCCGAGGACATCGGGCCGGCTGGCAGGGATCATCGCGCTGGCCGGCATCATCGGCGGTGCGGCGGCGGTGCTCCGCCCCTACTTCCTCGTGGCCGTCGACAGTCCCTCGTCCGGGGAGGATCCCTGGGTCGCGGACACCGCGACCGCCTTCGACATGGTGACCGGGGCACTCGCCGTTGGCGTGGTCCTCGCCGCGCTGGGCCTGGTCGTCGTCACGGTCGAGAGCATCGTGCGGCGCCGCCGGACCCTCGCGGCGGTCATCGCCCATGGCACCCCGCGCTCCGTGCTCGCGCGCTCGGTCGCCCTGGAGGCGGTGCTGCCCAGCCTGGTGCTGGCGGTGGTGGGCGTCGCCAGTGGTGCCACGATGATGTGGATCCTCGCCGTCGACGAGATGGTCAACTCCAGCGAGCACCCACAGTCGTTCGCGGGGCTCGGGTTCCCTTGGGGCGCAGTCCTGCTCACGTTGGAAGGGATCGTGGCAGCGGCGCTGTGCGCCGCCCTCGCCTCACTGGCCGCGCTCCGCAGCGCCACCGACATCTCGGAGCTGCGCGCCGCGGCCTAACGGCCGGCCGACTCCGGGGGCTCGGGCTCTGACAGGGGCTGGATCTCACCGATCGTGCTCCTGCGACGCCACATCGCGGCATACGTCCTGCTCTGCGGCGCGACGACCGACCGGTCCGACTGGCCCACCCAGCGGAGCGCGTCGCCGAGGGCGGCATCGACCCCGTCGCTGCGCTCGTCCCAGCGCCGGATGGCCCAGGCGATGCCCGTGAACACCGCGCCGACGCCCGCCACCGCGAGCATCCCGAGCGCGAAGTCCCAGTCCTGCATCGCCACGGCGAAGAGCGTGATGATCGCACCGAGCGGCAACAGGAACATCCCGATCGGTGCGCAGACCCAGAAGGCGGCGAGCAGCAGACGACGCGTGATGGGGGAGCGCTCCATCGTCGGCAGCCCGGGCAGCCCCCGGCCCAGCTGCCCCGGCCGCTCCACCGCCCAGGCCAGGAGCCGGCCCCGCACGGCGCGGAACCACATGCCCCGCAGCAGGAGCCACAGGCCCAGGAGCAGACCCGCCGCAGGCATCGCGATCACGCAGACGAGGAACGGCACCCCGGCGATCCCCGAGAGATCCCACTCCCGTTGTCCGAGGACAGAGGTGACAGCCCCGGTGAGTGCCCCCAGGACGATCGCGATCAGGCCGCTGATCAGTCAGACCCAGCCCACGACGATCAACGCCACGTGCACCAGCCGCATCAGCGCAGCCAGCCCGGGCGCGGTGGCCTCGGCGATGCCGCTCGCGGCGGCCGCCTCCTCGGCGCCCCAGCCGTCCTCGCGAGTGCGGCGCTCGCGCAGCCACGCCTGCCGCTCGCCGGCGAGCCGAGTGGCCGCAGCATCCCTGTCGTCGCTGTGGAAATAGGCGCGGACCTGCTCATCCGACAGCAGCCCCACCACCAGCCGCGGCCCCTCACTCAGCGGCACCGGCGGTGCGCCGCGCAGTCGCCGCCCGACTCCCATGCCTGCCCCTGCTGCGTCCCCCACGCTTCCCCCGCGTCCTCCCAGTGCGTCCCAGCCTGGCCTCGGCTAGCCCTGTGGGCCGACGACCTCGATGCGCTCGCCGGCGTACTCGACGACCTGGCCGGGCCGGATCTGCTTGCCGCGCCGGTGCTCCATCACACCGTCGACAGTGACCTCCTCGTCCTCGATGACCATGCGGGCCATCGCGCCGTCCTCGACCACGCCGGCGAGCTTGAGCAGCTGGCCGAGGCGGATCGACTGGTCACGGATGGGCACCACGATCGGGGAGTTCACGGGGCCGAGTCTACGTGGCGAGCAGTGCGCGATCCGAAGGCGCGGGACGCCGGCAGCACGCAAAGGTATGCCGCGCGCGATCGTCCGCGCGCGGCATACCTCTCTCTTGGCAGAGCGCGGGGGCGGCGCCGCCCTCACAGCGCCGCCCCCGCTTGGGGTCCTGACTCTCATCCCTGCGGAGAGCCAGGAAGCAGATCGCTCAGCTCGCGCTGAGCACCCGGTCGGTCCGGGCGTAGAACGCCTCGCGGTCGTCCTCGGACATCCCGCCCCAGACGCCGTAGGGCTCGCGTGCCTCCAGTGCGTGGGTGCGGCACTGCACGAGCACCGGGCACCCGAGGCAGACCTCCTTGGCGCGGATGTCGCGGCTCTTGCGCGCGTTGCCGCGCTCGCCCTCGGGGTGGAAGAAACTGTCCGGACCGTGGCTGCGACATGCGCCGTCGAACTGCCATTCCCACAGGTCCGCCACGGGGCCTGGAAGTCGTGGTACCTCAGCCATGAGCGCTCCCCCTAGAGGTCTCGGCGGCGGACGATTCGGTCGGTGCTGCGGCGGCGCAATCCCCCTGTGCGGATTCCGTCGTCGCGACGTTTTGACGCTATCCCGGCGACCCCGGACGGGTCAGTGCATGTACGGTCAAGAGTTGTTCAAGAGTTGTTCAAGAGATCGTCAAGAAAACCGAGGGCGAATACGCTGAACTACGGATTCCGCAGAGTGTGCTCGGGCAGTGCTGAGACCGGTGCGGCCGGTCGGCGCCACGCCCGTAGAATGTGGCAATGAGTCATGGCCCCTCGCCCGACCACGCTCCGCTCGCCGACTTCGGCCTTACCTTCGACGACGTGCTGCTCCTGCCGGGGCTGTCCGACGTCATCCCCAGCGACTGCGACACCACCGCGCAGCTCACCCGCGGCCTGCAGATCCGCATCCCGCTCGTGTCCGCCGCGATGGACACGGTGACCGAGGCGCGCATGGCGATCGCGATGGCCCGCCAGGGTGGCATCGGCGTCCTGCACCGCAACCTCTCGATCGAGGACCAGGCCTACCAGGTCGACCTCGTGAAGCGGACCCAGACCGGCCGGATCACCAACCCGGTCACGATCGGTCCCGACGCGACGCTCGAGGACCTCGACAGCAAGTGCGGCGAGTACCGCGTCTCCGGCCTGCCGGTGGTCGACGACGAGGGGCACCTGCTCGGCATCTGCACCAACCGCGACCTGCGCTTCACCCCCGTCGCCGAGTGGGGCACCACGCTCGTGCGCGACGTGATGACGCCGATGCCGCTGATCACCGCCCCAGTCGACACCGACCGCGAGACGGCGACGGCGCTGCTGCGCCAGCACAAGCGCGAGCGCCTGCCGCTGGTCGACGACGAGGGGCGCCTCGCCGGGCTCATCACCGTCAAGGACTTCGTGAAGTCCGAGCAGTACCCCAACGCCAGCAAGGACGCCGAGGGCCGCCTGCTCGTCGGCGCCGCCGTCGGCTTCTTCGGCGACTCGTGGCAGCGGGCCACCACCCTCATCGAGGCCGGCGTCGACGTCCTCGTCGTCGACACCGCCCACGGCCACGCCTCGCTGCTGCTCCAGATGATCGAGCGGCTCAAGAAGGACCCGGCCACCAACCACGTCCAGATCGTCGGCGGCAATGTCGCGACGCGGGCCGGCGCCCAGGCCCTGGTCGACGCCGGGGCCGACGCGGTCAAGGTCGGCGTCGGGCCCGGCTCGATCTGCACCACGCGCGTGGTCGCCGGTGTCGGCGTCCCGCAGATCACCGCGATCAACGAGGCGGCCAAGGCCTGCAAGCCGGCCGGTGTGCCGGTCATCGGCGACGGCGGCCTCCAGTACTCCGGTGACATCGCCAAGGCGCTCGTCGCCGGCGCCGACACCGTGATGGTCGGCTCGCTGCTCGCCGGCTGCGAGGAGTCGCCGGGCGAGCTCGTCTTCATCAACGGCAAGCAGTACAAGGCCTATCGCGGCATGGGATCGCTCGGCGCGATGTCCTCGCGCGGCAAGAAGTCCTACTCCAAGGACCGCTACTTCCAGGCCGATGTCTCCAGCGACGACCAGTTGATCCCCGAGGGCATCGAGGGCCAGGTCGCTTATCGCGGCCCGGTCTCGGGTGTCGTGCGCCAGCTCGTCGGCGGTCTGCACCAGTCGATGTTCTATGTCGGTGCTCCCACCATCCCCGAGCTCAAGGACAAGGGCCAGTTCGTGCGGATCACGACCGCCGGTCTCAAGGAGAGCCACCCCCACGACGTGCAGGGCATCGTCGAGGCGCCCAACTACAGTGCCAAATAGGGCTTCTCGTCACCAGCGACACCAAAGGCCCTGTCGGACAAGCGAGTCCGACAGGGCCTTTGGTTTGTCCCGCCAATCTGTCCGCGCGTTTGGGTTCTGTCCGCAGGATGCAACCTGCGGACAGAACCCAAACCTGCGGATGGATGGCGACGCCCTGATGAAACTGGGGCACAGATTCGTCAGAGGGTCGGTGCGGGGTGAGTGTGCAGCGGTTCGTGCTGGGGTGTGCCGTGGGCTCGGGTGGGGGTGTGCCGCGGGCTCGGGAGGGGGTCTGCCGTGGGCTCGGGTGGGGGTGTGCCGCGGGCTCGGGCGGGGCCCCGGGGAGCGCGCCAGGGGAGGTATGCCGCGGGGCGGGCCCGCGGCATACCTCCCCGTCCAGCTCAGTGCATGAGCAACGGCGCGGGGTGGTCCTCGTCGACGTCGTCGAGGAGGTGGCTCTCCTCGTGACGGCGGGGGAGGAAGAACGCCGGGATGAGCGTGGCGGCGACCATGAAGGCGGCAATCCAGTAGGTGTGCGAGAAGGCGGCGGCCATCGCGTCACGGACCGCAGCGGTCAGTGCGCTGGCGGCGCCGGCCTGGTCGCCCTGGTGGGCGCCGAAGATCTTGGCGACCTCGGGGAAGCGGGCCAGCAGCTGCTGGATGGCGCCGGGGTCCTTGACGCCCTCGCTCGCCTCGGCGAAGCCCTGCGCCTGGCCGATGATCGCGTGGTCCTTGAAACCGTTGGTCAGCAGCACCGAGATCACAGCCGTGCCAAGGGAGCTCGCGACCTGCTGGACGATATTGATCAGCGTCGAGCCGCGGGCGACCTCGTGGGACTGGAGGGTCTTGATGGCCGAGGTCATCAGCGGCATCATCGTGAAGCCCATGCCGAGACCCATCACGAACAACACCGCGATCAGGTAGGTGTAGCTCGTGTGCGCGTCGATCTGGGTGAGCGCGAAGAACGCGCCGGTGATGATCGCCAGGCCGACCGGGACGATGCGGCCGACGGGGAACTTGTCGGCGAGCGCGCCGGCGATGGGCATTGTCAGCATCGCGCCCAGGCCCTGCGGCGCGACGAGCAGCCCGGCGTGGAGGGTGTCTTCGCCGCGGACCTGCTGGAAGTAGGTCGGGACCAGCAGCAGGCCGCCGAAGAAGGCGCCGGCGAACAGGAACATCGTGATTGTGGCGACAGTCAGGTTGCGGTTGCGGAAGAGCCGCAGGTCCAGCAGGGGGTGCTGGGGGCGGAAGCTCCAGAAGACGAATGCCGCGAGCATGATGACGCCGATGGTCGCGGGGATGCCGACCTTGGCCGAGAAGAAGGTGCCCTCGCCGGGGATCGAGGAGATGCCATAGAGGAAGAGCGCGAGGCCCGGGCTCATCAGCAGCAGGCCGATCAGGTCGAGGCTCTCGCTGGGCTCGGTGCTGTCCTTGGGGAGGGCCCACGCGGCATACGCCAGGGCGATGATGCCGATCGGCACGTTGATGAGGAAGATCCAGTGCCACGAGGCGTTGTCGATCAGCCAGCCACCGAGGATGGGGCCGAAGATCGGGCCGAGCAGCATGGGGATGCCGAGGATGGCCATGAGGCGGCCCATGCGGTGCGGGCCGGCGGCGCGGGTCATGATCGTCATGCCGATCGGCATGAGCAGACCGCCGCCCAGGCCCTGGACGACGCGCCAGACGATGAGCATCGTGATCGAGCCGGCGGTCGCGCACAGCACCGAGCCGAGGGTGAAGAGCACGAGCGCCAGCATGTAGAGGCGCTTGGTGCCGAAGCGGTCGGCGGCCCAGCCGGACAGCGGGATGACCGTGGCCAGGGCAAGGGTGTAGCCGGTCACCGTCCACGCGACGGTGGAGTAGTCGAGCGGCTCGCCACCGCTGGCGAAGACGCTCTGGAAGGTGGGCAGCGCGACGTTGACGACGGTGATGTCGAGGATCGACATGATGGCGCCGAGAACGACGACGCCGGCGACCTTGAGGACGGCCGCGTCGATCTTGTCGGGATAGCCGTCGACGGTCTGCGTCGGGGCAGCAGAGGACACAGGTGTCTCCATCTGGTGGAAGGAAGGGTGGTGGAGGCGGCCTCGATGCCGCGAGAAGTCGGCGCAGCAAACTATGTGCGCCATGCAAGTATCCACCATCCAAAGGGGTGGTCGTGACCATGCGGTGACGCGCCGGGGTCGGGCCGGTGGCGGGCTTGTAGCCTTGGCGGGTGAACGAGATCGAGATCGGACGCGGCAAGCGCGGACGCAGGGCCTACTCGCTGGACGACATCGCGGTCGTGCCCTCACGGCGCACGCGTGACCCCGAGGAGGTGTCGGTCTCCTGGCAGATCGACGCCTACCACTTCGAGATCCCCGTCATCGCGGCGCCGATGGACTCGGTCATGTCGCCGCAGTCGGCGATCGCCCTCGGCCGGGCCGGCGGTCTGCCGGTGCTCGACCTCGAGGGCCTGTGGACCCGCTACGAGGACCCGACGGTCCAGCTCGCCGAGATCGCCAACCTCGACCCCAATGTCGCCAACGCGCGCATGCAGGAGATCTACTCGGCGCCCATCCAGCCCGAGCTGATCGCCGAGCGCCTGCGGGAGGTGCGCGAGGCGGGCGTGACCGTCGCCGGTGCCCTCTCGCCGCAGCGCACCCAGCAGTACTGGAAGCACGTCGTCGACGCCGGCGTCGACCTCTTCGTCATCCGCGGCACGACGGTCTCGGCCGAGCACGTCTCGGGCGTGGCCGAGCCGCTCAACCTCAAGCGCTTCATCTATGAGCTCGACGTCCCCGTGATCGTCGGCGGCGCCGGCTCCTACACCGCGGCTCTCCACCTCATGCGCACCGGCGCGGCCGGCGTGCTCGTGGGCTTCGGCGGCGGTGCGGCCCACACCACCCGCCGCACCCTCGGCATCCACACGCCCATGGCCAGCGCGATCGCTGACGTGGCGGCCGCCCGCCGTGACTACCTCGACGAGTCCGGTGGCCGCTATGTCCACGTCATCGCCGACGGTGGCGTGGGCTGCTCCGGCGACATCGTCAAGGCGGTGGCGTGCGGCGCCGACGCCGTGATGCTCGGTGCGGCGCTCGCCCGCGCCACCGAGGCGCCCGGCCGCGGCTACCACTGGGGCCCGGAGGCCCACCACCAGCAGCTGCCCCGCGGCGAGCGCGTCGAGGTCGGCGGCATCGCCTCGATGGACGAGATCCTCTTCGGCCCCAGCAAGATCGCCGACGGCACGACCAACATCATCGGAGCGCTCAAGCGGGCGATGGCCACGACCGGCTACTCCGACCTCAAGGAGTTCCAGCGCGTCGAGGTCGTCGTCGCCCCCTACGCCCCGGCCTCCAGCTGACCCAGTCACCACGACCGAGAGGTATGCCGCGGCGCCGGCCGGCGCACGCGGCATACCTCTCGCGTGTTTGTCCTAGAGCGCCCGGTCAGCCGACCTCGTAGTCACGGGGCACCACGACCATCGGTACCGGCAGCGCCCGGGCGATCCGGTGCGCGGTGGCGCCGAGGAAGACCCGGCGCGGGGCGCCCAGCCGACTCGACCCGAAGAGCACGAGCTCGGCGGGCTCGAAGTCGAGGGAGGTGACGCACTCCTCCAGGTCGTGTCCGCTGCCGACCACGCCACTGACCGTGATGCCCGCCGGCAGCTCCTGACGGGCCCGCTCGACCAGGGCGTCGGTGTGCTCCTCGGCGGCGACGGACGACTCGTGGTCGTTGGCCGTGGGGTCGGGGTCGAGGGCGACCAGAGACATCACCCGCAGCGGCACGGAGCGCGCGGCTGCGGCCTGGATCGCGGTCTCCAGCAAGGCATCTGCGCCGTGGCGGTCGCCGAGCGCGCAGGTGAACCGGGTAACCGCGGGATGGCCCGGATAGCCGCCCGGGGCGAGGGCGACGGGCACCGGCGCGGCATGGAGCAGCGAGCTCGCGGTGCTGCCGATCAGGACCTCGCCGATGAGGCTGCGGTGGGACCCGCCGACGACGATCGCCTCGGCAGGGGAGCCTGCCTCGGGATCGGTCGCCGCCTCGATGAGTCCCTCGGCAACGGTGCGGGCGTGCCGCACCTGGCCGCGGGCGCTCACCCCCTGCGGGACAGCGGCGAGGGCCTCGTCGAGCCACTCCTGGGCCTGCCCGTCCAGCTCCTGCTGGTAGCGCCGGTCCGGGGAGTACATGTCACGGGTGGGCGAGTCGTCCGGCAGGACGACCACCACGTCGAGCACGGCCTCGCGCCCGCCCGCCAGCGTGGAGCCCAGGTGCACCGCCTCGAGCCCGCGCCGCTGTGGGACATAACCGACAACGAACCGCACGCCGCCCTCCTTGGGTGGAACTCGCCCTGGGCAGCCAGCGTATCGGCAGCCGATCCCGCCCGGGCCAGCATCCGGGTAACCGGGACGGGGGAGCCTCTCGGCTGCTACGTTCCAGCGCAGGGAAAGGGTGGAACGGATGCCAGACAAGGCCATGTCAGAGAAGTCCACCGAGCCGGCTCACGGCAATCTGTCGCGTTCGCTGGGGATGTGGGCGATCGTCTTCCTCGGACTCGGCTATATGACGCCGACGGTCATCTTCGACACCTTCGGGATCGTCTCGGACCAGACCTTCGGGGTCGTGCCGACGGCCTACTTCGTTGCGCTGGTGGCCATGTTCTTCACGGCGATCAGCTATGGGCGGATGACCCGGGCCTTCCCGTCGGCGGGCTCGGCCTACACCTACACCTCCCGGACGATGAGCCCCAACCTCGGCTTCCTCGTCGGCTGGTCCTCGCTGCTCGACTACCTGCTGCTGCCGCTGGTCAACGCCCTGATCATCCGCAGCTACATGGAGGCCTTCTTCCCGGACGTGCCGCCGTGGATCTGGGTCGTCGGCTATGTGGCCGTGGTGACCGCGCTCGTGCTGTTCAGCATGAGCAACACCTCGCGGGTCAACGGGCTGCTCGTCGTCTTCTCGATCGTCCTTATCGCGGTCCTTTGTCGTCCTGGCCTGGCGAGCGCTGGCCGACGGCGGCGGCAACGGCACGATCCTGTCGGCCCGGCCGGCCTGGCACGACGGGACCCACCTCGGCGCCGTCATCACGGGGGCCACGATGGTGTGCTTCTCGTTCATCGGCTTCGACGCGATCACGATGTACACCGAGGAGGCCAAGGACGCCTCCACCGTGCCCAAGGCCATCGTGCTGACGCTGCTCATCGGCGGGGCGATCTTCTTCGTCGCCGCGTGGTTCACCCAGTCGCTGTTCCCGTCGGTCGAGGACTTCAGCGCCGACTCGCTGGAGAACAGCGCCCTGCCCGAGATCGCCTATCTCGTCGGGGGCAACGCCTTCAAGATCCTGCTGACGGCCGCGGCATTCGCCGCGACGGCCGCGTCGGGGCTGGCCTCGCACGCCTCGGTCTCCCGGCTGCTCTTCGTCATGGCGCGCGACGGCTCGGGGCCGATCTCACGGCTGCTGAGCTATGTGCACCCGTCCTTCCGCACCCCGGCGTATGCCGTGGTGTTCGTCGGCATCGTCTCCCTCGGCGCTATCCCCTTCGACCTCGACTTCATCGCCGCGCTGATCAACTTCGGCGCCGTGCTGGCCTTCAGTTTCGTCAACCTCACGGTCATCGCCTGGTTCGTCTTCCATCGTCGCGAGCGCAACACCCCCAAGCAGATCGCGCTCAACCTGCTCCTGCCGCTCATCGGCCTGGCGTTCACGCTCGTCCTGTGGCTCAAGCTCTCGCCGGAGTCGCGCAACTACGGCCTGATCTGGTTCGGGGCCGGGGTGCTCGTGCTGCTGGCGCTGACCCGCTTCCTGCGCCGCCCGCTGACCATCAACATGGGCGAGGACGAGGACGCTCTGGCCGGTCAGCCCTAGAGTCGGTGGGCCAGTCCGGCCGGGCGGGCCCCGAACCGGACATTTCCTACCCATGGGTAGCCAAGGGGTGTAGGACCCTTCTACCATCAGGAAATGGCCCAGCCCGCGATGCTCGACCCCCAGTCCCAGGCACACCCCGGTGCCGCCCCGACGACGCCTGCCTTCGACCCGGCCCGGGCGGCCCGGCTCGCCCGCCGGGTGGCCTGCTCGCCCGGCGCGCAGACCTTCACGACCCACACCCCGCTGACCGGGGCGCCGCTGGCGACCCTGCCGATGTCCTCCCGTGAGGACGTGGCGGTCGCCTTCGACTCCGCGCGCGGCATCCAGAAGGCCTGGGCCCAGACGAGCATCGAGCACCGCGGTGCGATCCTGCTGCGCTTCCACGACCTGTGCCTCGCCCGCCAGAACGAGCTGCTCGACGTGGTCCAGCTGGAGTCCGGCAAGGCCCGCCGTCACGCGTTCGAGGAGGTCGCCGACTGCGCGACCACCGCGCGCCACTACGCCCGCGCCGCCAAGGGCTACCTCAAGCCGCGTCGTCGCGCCGGGGCCTTCCCCGTATTCACCCAGACGATCGAGTCCCGCCTGCCCAAGGGCGTCGTCGGCATCGTCTCGCCGTGGAACTACCCCCTGTCCCTGTCGGTCACCGACGCGCTGCCCGCCCTCATGGCCGGCAACGCCGTGGTGCTGCGGCCCGACAAGCAGGCCTCCCTCTCGGCGCTCTCCGGGGTCGACCTGCTCATCGAGGCCGGCCTGCCCGAGGGCGTCTTCCAGATCGTCCTCGGCGACGGATCGACCACCGGCCAGGCCGTCGTCGACATGGCCGACTATGTCTGCTTCACCGGCTCCACGGCCACCGGTCGGCGCGTGGCGGCGACGGCGGGGGAGCGGCTGGTGGGCGCGAGCCTGGAGCTCGGCGGCAAGAACTCGATGTATGTCTGCGAGGACGCCGACATCCCCAAGGCCGTCGAGGGGCTCACCCGCGGCTGCTTCTCGTCCGCCGGTCAGCTGTGCATCTCCGCCGAGCGGGTGCTCGTCCACACCGACATCTATGACACCTTCGTGCCCGCCTTCGTCGAGGCCGTCCGGGCGATGCGGCTCGGCGTCGAGCTCGACTGGGGTGCCGACATGGGCTCGCTGATCTCGGCCGACCAGCTCGACCGCGTCACCGGCCACGTCGAGGACGCCAAGGCCAAGGGCGCCACCGTGCTCGCCGGCGGCCGCGCCCGCCCCGACATCGGCCCCTATGTCTATGAGCCCACCCTGCTCGAGAACGTCACTGCCGCAATGGAATGCCGCGACGAGGAGACCTTTGGCCCGGTCGCCGCGATCTACCGGGTCGGCTCCGACGCCGAGGCCATCCGGCTCGCCAACGACACCGAGTACGGCCTCAACTCCGCCGTCTACACCCGCGATGTGGGCCGCGGTCGGCGGATCGCCGGGCAGATCCGCACGGGCACGGTCAACATCAACGAGGCGTATGCCGCGGCCTGGGCCTCCGTGGCCGCCCCCATGGGCGGCATGAAGGCATCGGGTGTCGGCCGCCGGCACGGCGCAGAGGGCATCCACAAGTACACCGAGGCGCAGACCGTCTCGGCACAGCGGGTCATGGGCTTCGGGCCGCCCCCCGGTGTGAGTGACAAGCGCCAGGCGAAGGTCCTCGGCATGGCCCTGTCAGTCATGAAGAAGGCAGGCATGTCGTGACCGAGAACGCCACTGCGACAACGACCTCCGTCGCCTCGGCCCAGCCCGAGCCCGACTATGACGTGGTGGTGATCGGCTCCGGCTTCGGTGGCTCCGTGGCGGCGCTCCGGCTCGCGGAGAAGGGCTACCGCGTCCACGTGCTGGAGTCCGGCCGGCGCTTCGAGGACCACGACCTCCCCAAGACGTCGTGGGATGTGCGCAACTACCTGTGGGCACCCAGGCTCGGATGCTTTGGCGTGCAACGGATCCACAAGCTGCCCGACGTGCTGATCCTCGCCGGCGCGGGTGTGGGCGGCGGGTCGCTCAACTACGCGCAGACGCTCTATGTCCCGCCGGAGCCCTTCTTCCGCGACCCCCAGTGGGGGCACATCACCGACTGGCAGGACGAGCTCGCCCCGCACTACCGGATGGCCTCGACCATGCTCGGTGTCGTCACCAACCCCTGCGACGGGCCGGTCGAGCAGGTCATGCGGCGCACCGCGGTGGATCTCGGTGTGCCCCAGACCTTCCGCAAGACGCCGGTCGGCGTCTACTTCGGCACGCCGGACGTCACCGTGCCCGATCCCTACTTCGGTGGGGCGGGCCCGTCCCGGACCGGCTGCACCGAGTGCGGCAACTGCATGGTGGGCTGCCGGGTCGGCGCCAAGAACACCCTCGTCAAGAACTACCTCGCGCTGGCCGAGCGGCTCGGCGCGACGATCGCCCCACTGCGCACCGCGACCCGGCTGGGGCTGGTCCCGGGCACCGAGGGCGCGGACGCGGCATACCCCGTCTATCGGATCCGACACGAGCGGACCGGTGCCTGGCTCGACAAGGACCCCAAGGTCGTCACGGCCCGCCATGTCGTGCTGGCCGCGGGGGCGTGGGGCACCCAGAAGCTGCTGCACGCGATGAAGGACGAGGGCGAGCTGCCGCGCATCTCCCAGCTGCTGGGCACCCTCACGCGCACCAACTCGGAGGCGATCCTCGGTGCGATGACCGAGCGGGTGCCGCGCGATGTCGACCTGTCCAAGGGCGTCGCGATCACCTCGTCCTTCCACCCCGACGAGCACACGCACGTCGAGAACGTGCGCTATGGCAAGGGATCCAACGCCATGGGCGCGCTCGCCACGATCGCCGTGCCCGGTGACACGGCGCTGCCGCGGCCGATCCAGGCCGTGGTCGAGGCCGCGAAGCACCCCGGGGTCTTCCTGCGCTCGCTCTCGCAGTACCGCTGGAGCGAGCGGACGGTCATCGGGCTGGTCATGCAGACCCGCGACAACTCGCTCAAGGTGAGCGGCAGGCGTGGCCTGTTTGGCGGGCGCACGCTCACCAGCCGCCAGGGCCACGGTGAGCCCAACCCGACCTATCTGCCCGAGGGGCACGCGGCCATGGACGCGCTCGCCAAGCGGCTGTCGGAGGCCACGGGGCTCAAGGCATCCCCCGGCGGCTCCACCAGCGAGATCGCCGACATCCCGATGACCGCGCACTTCCTCGGCGGGGTCGTGATCGGCGACTCGCCGCAGACCGGCGTGGTCGACCCCTATCACCGCGTGTGGGGACACCCCGGCGTGCATGTCGTCGACGGCTCCGCCGTGTCGGCCAACCTCGGGGTGAACCCGAGCCTGACCATCACCGCGCAGGCCGAGCGGGCCTTTGCGCTGTGGCCCAACAAGGGAGAGGCCGATCAGCGGCCTGCGCAGGGCGAGGCCTACCAGCGGATCGCACCAATAGCACCACAGACACCATCTGTCACACGGTTCACACACGAGAGCGCGCAGGTCGAATCCCCTTCGCGCACCTGACTTTTCGCCTTCTCCGCGTGGCTACCGGGTGAAAGGGGGGTGACCTCCTAGGGTCGGACCAGACCTGTCCCGCGACCACCGAGGACCGCCCGTGATCGTCAGGAGCGAGCCGCGCTACGTGCGTCGGCGCCGTGCCGCAGCGATCCTTGCCGTCGTGGCGCTCGTCCTCGTCGTGACCGGGGCGGTCCAGATCGTCCGGACCACCATCGGCGCGATCTCGGGCGTGGTGGCCCCCGCCGCGGCCCCGACGTCGTCGGCCACGGCCTCGGTGGCCAGGGCACCCGCGACCAGCCCGACGGCCACGACCACCCCGACGTCGCGCACCACCCTCGCCACGCCGTCGGCGGTGCCGGTGCCGTCAGGCGCGGACTCTGCCGGCTCAAGCGCGCCGACCTCGACTGCGCCCTCCTCCGACGAGCCCGCCTCCGATGCGTCTGACTCGGCTGCGACCTCCGACAGCTCGACCGGGGAGTCGCGCCCAGCGCAGCCGGAGCGGCCCGAGCTCACGGCCGAGCAGACCCGGCTCCAGCGCGTCGAGCGGATCGACGGTGCGCGGGCCAAGGGCATCGGCGCCGGCGGCGGCCACGTCGTCACCGCCGACCAGGACGGCACGATGACGCTCTTCCGCTCCGACGGTGAGCGTGCCGGGCAGGTGAGCTCGTCGGTGAGCCTGCTCGACTTCGGCATCGGCAACCACCCCGGGCGCTCCGCCGGCGCGCCCGTCGACGCGGCGGTCAGCCCCGACGGCCGCACCGCCTGGGTGGTCAGCCAGAGCATGACGGGCGAGGGCTTCGGCGCCCCGGGCAAGGACAGCTGCTCCGCCCGTGACGACGTCGACGACTCCTTCGTCTATCGCATCGACCTCGCCAGCCGGACCGTCGTGGGTGTCGTGCCTGCGGGTGCCTCACCGCGCAAGGTCACGCTCACGCCCGATGGCCGCCGGGTCCTCGTCGCCAACTGGTGCAGCGACGACCTCTCGGTCATCGACGCGGCCAGCAACCAGGAGGTCAGCCGGATCCCGTTGGGCGGCAGCCATCCCCGTGGTCTGGTCGCCGCGCCCGACAACCGCAACGCCTACGTCGCGCTGATGGGGTCCGACCGGGTCGTCCAGGTGGACCTCGACACCCGGCGGGTGCGCCCGCACTCCACTCCCGGTGACGGCCCGCGCGAGATCCTCCTCGCCGGCGGCCACCTGTATGCCGTGGCCAACGGCGATGGCGCCGTCGTCCGGGTCGTGCGTGGCCAGACCGCGACGGTCGCCCGTGTCGGGGCGGACCCACGCGCGATGGTCCGCTCGAGCGACGGCACCGCCCTCTATGTCATCGACCATGCGGACGGGACCCTGACCAAGCTGCGCTCGCGTGACCTCGCCGTCCTCGGCCGGGTCCACGTCGACGCGAGGCCGACCTCGCTCACCTACGACCCGGCCACCGAGCGGGTCTGGGTCGCCAGCGAGTCCGGCGCACTGGTGGTGTTCGATGACTCAGGAGCGAGGGTGAACTGATGCGGATGACCGTCAAGAACGACCCCGTCTATGTCCGTCGGCGGCTCGTCGCCCTTGCCTCGCTGGTCCTGCTCGTCGCGCTCGTGACGACGGGCATGTCCGCGCTCTTCGGCGGCCCGGCCAAGGCGCCCAAGACCACGGCGACCGTGGCGGCGCAGCCGACTGCCACCGGGCCCGTCCCCTCGCCGACGGTCAGCCAGGGGGAGCCGGGCCCGTCGGCGCAGACCGAGCTGGTCCAGGTCCACCGGCTCACCGGCGACCTCCAGAGCAAGTCGGTCGTGGCCTCCAACCGCGGTCACGTCTATGCGCAGAACATGATGTACAAGCACTCGGTGACCGTCTACGGCGCCAACGCCGCGCACCACGCGACGATCTCCGACTCGGTCGACCTGGCGAAGTTCGGCATCACCGGGCACCCCGGGGTGAGCAAGGGCGCACCCGTGGAGATGGCCTTCAACTCCGACGGGTCGCGCGCATGGGTGTCCAACTACGCGATGTACGGCCAGGGCTTCAGCAAGGAGGGGCCCGACAGCTGCACCAGCGACAAGGGCCTGTCGCCCAGCTATGTCTATGAGATCGACACGCGGACCTCGCAGATCGTGCGGGTCATCCCGGTCGGGGTCACCCCCAAGTACGTCGCCGTCACGCCCGACGACAAGCAGGTGCTCGTCACCAACTGGTGCTCCTTCTCGATGACCGTGATCGAGGCCAAGTCCGGCGAGGTCACGGCCACGGTGCCCCTCGGCGGCCAGCACCCGCGGGGGATCGCCGTGAGCCCCAACAGCCGCACGGCATACGTCGCTCTCATGGGGGCCGACACCGTCGTCCAGGTCGACCTGCGCTCGGGCAAGGTCCGCCCCTTCGCCAACACGGGCAAGCGCCCCCGGCACATCGTGATCAACAAGGACGGCTCGCGCCTCTACATCAGCAACAACGACGACGACACCGTGAGCGAGCTCGACGACCGGGGCCGTGTGCTGCGCACCGTCAAGACCCAGGACCAGCCGCGCTCGATGGCGATCAGCCCCGACGGCGGCGCGCTCTATGTCGTCAACTACGGATCCGGCACGCTCAGCAAGATCCGCACCTCCGACCTCAAGGTCGTCCAGACCGTGCGCACCGATGGCGCCCCGATCGGGGTCACCTACGAGCCGACCAGGAAGCACGTGTGGGTGGCCTGCTACGGCGGCACGATCCTGGTCTTCGACGACTCCCGCAAGGCCGCGGGCTAGGCGGCAGACCCGCTCGCGTAGCCTGAGCACGTGCTGCAGATCGCCCGGAGACCGAAGTGGCTGGGCCTGCTGGCCCTCCTCGCGGTCGCCATCGCGGTCTGTCTGCGGCTCGCCGCCTGGCAGCTCGGCGTCGCACAGGACAAGGGCGAGGTCGACGCGGTCAAGGCCGCCGCGAGCCGGCCCGTCGTCGACATCAGCCGGGTGCTCACCCCCCACTCCGGCTTCCCCGCCGACGCGAGCGCGCGCCGGGTGAGCGCCACCGGGGCGTATGCCGCGGAGCACCAGGTCCTCGTGAGCCCTCGCCGGCTCGACGGGGTCACCGGGTCATGGGTCGTCACCCCGCTGGTCATCGACTCGCCCCGGGTGACCGTGCCCGTGGTGCGGGGCTTCGTCAGCGACCCGGCGGCCGCGCCCGAGCCACCCTCCGGCAAGGTCACGGTGGTGATGGGCCTGGCACCGGGGGAGTCGCCCACGACCGGCTCGGTCGAGTCGGGGACAATGGGATCGGTCGACCTCGCGAAATATGTCAACGCGATGCCCGGTGACTTCTACAACGCGTTCGGGTTCGCGATCAGCGAGGACCCGGCCGCACCCGCCTCGGCGATGCAGGCGGTGCCGCCCCCGCTGCCCGACCACGGCGTGAAATGGCGCAACGCGGCATACGCCGGGCAATGGGTGATCTTCGCGGGCTTCGCGGTCTACATGTACTGGCGAGCGATGCGGGACGAGTACGACGACGAGCAGGAAGCCCGCGCAGAAGCGTTGGCAGAGAAGGAGACCAGCCCCACATGAGCACCCCCACGATCAAGGACCCCAAGAGCGTCCGCACCGCACTGACCCTCTTCAAGGTCACCTCGATCGCCGCCGGTCTGGCGATGTTCGTCCTCATCGCCGAGATGGTGATGAAGTACGCGATGCACAACGACTCGCTGGCCTGGTGGAGTCCCGTGCACGGCTTCATCTTCCTGGTCTTCGCGCTCGCGACCTTCAACCTCGGGCTCAAGCTGCGGTGGGGTTTTGGCCGCATGATCGGCATCCTGCTGGCCGCCTGCATCCCCTTCGTCGCCTTCATCATGGAGAAGCGGGTGGCCCGGGAGGTCGAGCCGCAGCTCGCCGGTAGCCTTGCCTCGTGAGTGAGACGCCCACTGCCCACCTGACCGACCGCCCGGTCCTCGTCGTCGACTTCGGCGCGCAGTATGCCCAGCTGATCGCGCGCCGCGTGCGCGAGGCCAAGGTCTACTCCGAGGTCGTGCCGCACACCATGCCGGTGAGCGAGATGCTGGCCAAGCAGCCCGCGGCCGTGATCCTGTCCGGCGGTCCCTCGTCGGTCTATGAGGAGGGTGCACCCTCGCTCGACGGCTCGCTGCTCGAGGCCGGGGTGCCCGTCTTCGGGATGTGCTACGGCTTCCAGGCGATGGCCCAGGCGCTTGGCGGCACCGTCTCCAAGACGGGGCTGGGGGAGTACGGCTCCACGCCGGCGACGATCTCCCAGACCGAGTCGACGCTCTTCAACGGCCAGCCCACCGACCAGTCGGTGTGGATGAGCCACGGCGACTCGGTGACGGCCGCACCCGAGGGCATGGTCGTCACCGCGTCCACCGCGGGGGCCCAGGTCGCGGCATTCGAGGACGACGAGCGTCGCCTCTATGGCGTGCAGTGGCACCCCGAGGTCATGCACTCGACCTTTGGCCAGCGGGTGCTCGAGAACTTCCTGTGGAAGGGCGCCGGGCTCGATGCCGAGTGGACGCCCGATCACGTTGTGACCGAGCTCGTGGAGTCGATCCGCGAGCAGGTCGGCGAGGCGTCCGTGCTGTGCGCCCTGTCCGGCGGCGTCGACTCCTCGGTCGCGGCAGCGCTGGTGCAGAAGGCCGTTGGCGATCAGCTCACCTGTGTGTTCGTCGACCACGGCCTGCTGCGCGAGGGCGAGGCCGCGCAGGTCGAGCAGGAGTTCGTCGAGGCGACCGGCGTCAAGCTCGTCGTCGTCGACGCCAAGGAGCAGTTCCTCGGGGCGCTTGCCGGTCTCACCGACCCGGAGGAGAAGCGCAAGACCATCGGCGCGCAGTTCATCCGCACCTTTGAGCAGGCCGCGCGCGATGTCGCCGGCCACGAGGCGGAGGACGGCCACCCGATCGAGTTCCTCGTCCAGGGGACGCTCTATCCCGATGTCGTCGAGTCCGGCGGCGGCACCGGCACGGCCAACATCAAGAGCCACCACAACGTCGGCGGTCTGCCCGACGACCTCCAGTTCAAGCTCGTCGAGCCGCTGCGCAACCTCTTCAAGGACGAGGTGCGCCAGGTCGGACTCGAGCTCGGGGTGCCCGAGGCGATCGTCTGGCGCCAGCCCTTCCCCGGCCCCGGCCTCGGCATCCGGATCATCGGCGAGGTGACGGCCGACCGGCTCGACGTGCTGCGCCGGGCCGACGCGATCGCCCGCGAGGAGCTGACGGCGGCCGGTCTCGACCGCGACATCTGGCAGTGTCCGGTCGTGCTGCTCGCCGACGTGCGCTCCGTCGGTGTCCAGGGCGACGGCCGCACCTACGGCCACCCGATCGTGCTGCGACCGGTGTCCTCCGAGGACGCGATGACCGCCGACTGGACCCGCGTGCCCTACGAGGTGCTGGCCAAGATCTCCACCCGCATCACCAACGAGGTGCGCGAGGTCAACCGCGTCGTGCTCGACGTGACCAGCAAGCCCCCGGGCACCATCGAGTGGGAGTGACGCGCTCCGGGCCGGCCGACCGGCACTGAGCGCGCAGGACGAAGGGCACCTCGGCATGAGGTGCCCTTCGTCGTTGGGAGTCGTCGCGTCCGGCCACGACCTGGGCCACGACCTGGGCTACGGGGGCAGCCACGACGGGTCGACGGGTGCTGGGAGCTCGATGACCCGATCAGGGTTCCCTCGGCTGCTGAGTCCGGGGTGCGCATGGGAATGGGTGCGATCCACACGGTAGGCGGCGCCTGCCCGACCCGGACGGGTCAGGCCGCGTTGGGTCCGGCTCTGATCCGGTGGGCGGTGTAGGAGCCGGGGGTGGTGTCCCAGTGGACGTGGCCGTCGGGGCCAACCCAGCCGTAGAGGTCTTTGTCGTGGACGTGGTTGTGGTGGCGCTGGCAGAGCAGGGCGCCGTTGCCGAGGTTGGTGGGGCCGCCGTGGGCCCAGTGGATCAGATGGTGGGCGTCGGCCCAGATGCCTGGGGAGCAGCATCGGGGGAAGGTGCAGGTCACGTCACGAGCCCACAGGGCCTTGACCTGGCCGGCGGTGAAGAGGCGGGCGGAGGAGCCGAGGTCGAGGATCTCGCTCTTGGTGCCGAGCACGATGGGGGTGATCTCGGCCTCGCAGGAGAGGCGGCGCACGACTCCTGGGGGCAGCGGGTGGCCGCTGGTGGTGTCGGCCAGGGTGGTCGCGGAGCCGAGCCCGGCGATGAGGTCGGCCAGGCTCATGGTGAGCACGAGCTGGGTCTTGGCGGCGGTCTTCTTGCCGGCGATGTGGTCGGTGTAGGCACCGCCGCGGCGGATGATCTCGATCAGGGCGTCGGCGCGCCGCCGCTCGGTGGGGCGTGGGTCGGGGCCGTCCTGGTCGGGGCACGGCGCGGCCAAGGCGCCCATGGCGGACTCGAGGACGGCCTGGCCCTCGGGGTCGAGGACCAGCCGGTAGGAGGCCATGCCCTCCTCGTCGACCCACGGCGCGGACAGGGCGCGTCGGCGGGCCTGAGCGATCGCGATGTCGTCGAGCTCGCCGGGCTGCCCGTACTTCGCGATCAGGGCGGGGCGCAGCTTGCGCATCTCCCGGATGCCGTCGGCCTCGCAGACGGTGATCAGCCCCTCGCGCACGGTCGGCACCGCATCGGGCTGGAGCTGGTCGAGCAGCCGCTCCAGCTCGGAGACGCAGGCGGTGGCCTCGTCGACGGTGATCCGGCCGGTCAGGACGGCTGCCTTGAAGTCCTCAAGTGCCGGCTGGCGGGTCTTCCTCGCGGCGGCCAGCATGCGCTTGGCCTGGGCCGGGCGGGTGTGCGGGGACTGCGCCACGACCCACTCGACATCGGCCTTGCCGCCGACACCGCGCTCGACGACCTCGACCACCACGCGGAACCGGACCGCCTCGGCCTTGCGGGCCAGCACGTCGACCCGGCGCAGCAGCTCGCCCAGCCGCTCGTCATTGGCTTCCCACAGCCGCTCCCCGATGCCCTCGAGCGCAGTGCAGGCCGACTCCAGAGCGGTCATCCGCTCCGCCAGGGTCAGCTCCGAACCAGTGCCGGAGACCATCTCATCGGCCATGAACAAACGCTATCCGCGAGCACCGACAGCCGAACCCGGCCAGGCCGCGTACCCGATGAATGTTTTTCCCAGGGTGACCGGTAATATTCCCGCCATGACCGACGTCGCGCCGAGGACCCGCCCGCGCACCGTGGTGCGACACATGCGCCAGGACATCGACAGCAAGCCGTTCATCGTGATCTGGGAGGTCACGCGCGCCTGCCAGCTGGTGTGCAAGCACTGCCGCGCCGACGCCCAGACCCACGCTCACCCGCGACAGCTGACGACGGAGCAGGGCAAGGCGCTCCTGGATGACATCGCCCAGTGGGATGCACCGCGGCCGCTGGTCGTCCTCACAGGAGGAGACCCCTTCGAGCGCGCGGACCTTGAGGACCTCGTCCGCCACGGCACCGGGCTCGGCCTGTCTGTCGCACTCTCACCGTCGGTCACCCCTCGCTTCACCCCCGAGCGCATCGCCTCACTCCACGAGGCAGGGGCCAAGGCCGTCTCGCTCTCGCTCGACGGCGCGCGCGCCGAGACCCATGACGCTTTCCGCGGCTTCTCCGGCACCTTTGACCAGACGATGGTCGCGGGAGAGGTCGTGCGCGCCAACAGCCTTCGGCTGCAAGTGAACTCGACCGTCACCCGGGACAACGTCGGCGAGCTGCCCGAGCTCTTCCTCCGCGTCCGCGACATGGGCGCCGCGCTGTGGAGCGTCTTCTTTCTCGTCCCGACCGGCCGCGGGCAGATGCTCAAGGCCCTCACCGACATCGAGATCGAGGACGTCCTCCAGTGGCTCCACGAGATCTCGTCGATGATCGCGATCAAGACGACCGAGGCGCCGCACTATCGCCGGGTCGTGCTCCAGCGGGCGCGCGGTGTCGAGCCCCAGACGGGGGACCTCTATGCCGAGCTCACCTCTCGCACAGAGGAATTGCTTGGCCACCCCGTCGAGGCGACCCGGGTGCCGCGTCCGCCGATCGACGTCAACTCAGGCCGCGGCTTCGTCTTCGTCGACCACACCGGCGATGTCTACCCGTCGGGCTTCCTCCCCTTCAACTGTGGCCGTGTGACCGACGGCGGCCTGCGCAAGATCTATCGCGAAAGCCCTGTCCTGCAACAGCTTCGGCGCCCTCAGGAGTTCGGCGGCAAGTGTGGTGTGTGCGAGTTCCGGGAGGTCTGCGGTGGTTCGAGGTCCCACGCGTATGCCGTGACCGGCGACCATCTCGCGGCCGACCCCACGTGCGCCTACCAGCCTGCTGGCGCCGCTGTCGCGGACTGACCTGAGCGGCCGGTCGGCCGATCCTCAGCCGACCCGTGCCGGGAGCCGCTCATAGCCCCGCAGGATGCGGGTATGCCGCCGCTGCGCCCCCGGGAGCAGCCCCACCTCGCCGAAGCGGTCGAAGAAGGCACGCAGCCCGACCTCCCCCTCCATCCGGGCGAGCGCCGCACCGAGGCAGTAGTGCCGGCCTGCCGAGAAGGCCAAGTGGTCCTTGGCGTTGGCCCGCTGCACGTCGAAGCGGTGTGGGTCGTCAAAGACAGCCGGGTCCCGGTTGGCCCCCATGAGGACGGTCGTCACCAGGGCATTGCCCGGCACCGCCACGCCCCCGATCTCGGTGTCCCGCACCGACATCCGACCGGTCAACAGCACTGGCGGGTCATAGCGCAGGACCTCGTCCACGGCATTCGCCCAGTCGGCGTCGCCGCGGCGCAGCGCAGCCAGCTGGTCGGGATGGCGCACCAGCAGGGCGATGCCATTGCCGAGGAGGTTCACGGTCGTCTCGAAGCCCGCCGCGAGCACCAGCCCAGCGGTCGACTTCAGCTCCTCATGGTTGAGCGTCCCCTCCTCGTCGCTGGCGCGGACCAGCTGGCTGAGGAGGTTGTCGCCCGGGTTCTCGCGCGTCCACGCGATGTGCCCCTCGAGCCAGGCGTCAAAGGCCGCCAGCGACTCGTTGACCGCCCGGAAGCCGCGCCACGACAGCCCCATGTCCAGGCTCGGCGCCGCCCCCGCGCCCAGCTCGAGCACGCGCTCCCGCTCGGCCTCCGGCACACCGAGGATCTCGGCGATGACCGTGACAGGGAGCTGCGAGCAATAGGCCGCGACGAGGTCCACCGGGCTGCCGGTCTCGATCCGGTCGAGGAGCTCACCCGCCAGCTGCTCGACACGCGGTCGCAGCCCCTCGACGGCCCGCACCGTGAAGACGCGGGTGACGAGCTTGCGGTAGCGGGTGTGGTCGGGCGGCTCGGTCGCGAGCAGCGACGGCGGCAGCAGCGGATGGGTCACATCGGACTCGGCCCAGTCGAGGGTGCGCCCCAGCGTGCCCGGCCCGCCCTCCGCACGCACTCCCACGCGGAAGTCGTTGCTGGAGAGGGTCTCATGGACGCCCGCGTGTGTCGCCGTGATCCACGCCAGCCCGCTGCGATAGACCGGCCCCTGTTCGCGGATCTCGTCGATGATCCGCAGCATCGTGGCGTCGTCATGGGTGGCCGACGAGGCGATCAGCCGGCCCTGGAGGTCACCCCTGCGCGCGGCGGCGCGCACCGCGATGCGGGGTATGCCGTGACCCAGCGCCCAGCGCAGGCCGGACTTCGCCTCGGCGCTGGCGACAGCCCGCGCGCGGGTCAGGGTCTCGGATGCAGCCACGACGCCTCCCTCGCTCACCGTGCACCCTAGCCTCCGGCCCCTACTGGCGGTAGGTCTGCGCGTGCCCGCAGCGGCGCGCGGTGTCCACATGCTCGTCATGCGCAGAGGTATGCCGCGTATCCACCTACGCTTGCCCCGTGAGCACCGAGGACAGCCTGGCGACGAGGGCGATGCGCCTGTTCATCGGCCCGCCCCTGCGGCTGGCCACCCGCCTGCGCGTCGAGGGTCGCGAGCACCTCCCGGCCACGGGCCCGGCCATCATCGCCAGCAACCACCTGTCCTTCGTCGACTCGATGGTCATCCCGCTCGCGTCGGGCCGGATGGTGCACTTCCTCGGCAAGATCGAGTACTTCCAGGGCGAGGGCCTGAGCGGCCGGCTCACCAAGGCATTCCACGAGGCCTCCGGCACGATCGGCGTCGACCGCTCCGACCCCCGCGCCGCCGCGGCGTCGATGAAGGTCTCCGAGCAGGTGCTCCGGGACGGCGGCGCCTTCGGCATCTATCCCGAGGGCACCCGCAGTCCCGATGGCCGCCTCCACCGCGGCCGCACCGGTGTCGCGCGGCTTCACGTGGCCACCGGCGCCCCGATCATCCCGTGTGCCGTCGAGGGCACCGACCGGGTGCAGCCTCCTGGCACCAATGGCTTCCGTCCGGCCAAGGTGACCGTCCGCTTCGGGCCGCCGATCGATGTCGAGCCGCTGCACGCGGCATACGTCAAGGCGGCGCTGCTGCGCGCGATCACCGACGCCACGATGGAGTCGATCGGTGCGCTGTCCGGCCAGGAGCAGTCCGGCCGCTATGCCAGCGATGTCAAGGCCGAGCGGGGCGCCTGAGGCCCACCAGCAACGAAGCGGCGCGCACGCCCCGAGACCGGGGCATGCGCGCCGCTTGCGTGTGCGGGCTGCGCTAGTCGACGAAACCCGCGCTGCTCGCCCACCGCTCGTAGTGGTCGAGCACGTCGTGGCAGACCTGGTCTGAGCTGTAGCCCATCAGGTCATAGCTGCCACCGGTCGGCAGGGCCGCCTCGAGCGTGGTCGTCATGTCGTCGGCCTCGATCATCCGGGCACCGAAACTCGGCGCCGGAGTGCGACGCACCTGCACGGCATACCGGAAATCGCCCTGCTCGTCGGGCACCACGAGCTGGACCGCCCGGACGACCCGGGAGCGCTCGTCCGCCGGGCTCTCCTCGACGCGGGCCTCGACGCCACGCGCCACCAGCTCGTCGCGGACCTCGTTGAGCGCCGGGCAGATCACGGTGCTCATCCGCTCGTCTGCCTGGCGCACCGTCACCGTGCCGAAACTGCGCGCGAGCCGGCCACGCCACGACATGCCGTCGGGATGCTCCCGGCCCACGAGGGAGGAGCTGAACGAGGCCTGGGCCGCATCGCGCCGGCGCCGCTCGCCCTCGAGGGCACGGTGCAGGCCGAGCATGACACCGCTGATCACGAGCGCGAAGGGGAGCCCCATGATGATCGTGGCGTTCTGGAGAGCGGGGATCCCGCCGACGATGAGCATCGCCACCGTCAGGATGCCGGTGGCCAGTGCCCAGCCGAACCGCAGGATCGACTTGGCGTCGGTCTCGCTGTCGGGGAGCTCGGAGGACAGGTTGGCCATCACCAGGGCGCCGGAGTCGGCCGAGGTGATGTAGAACAGCAGCCCGACGAAGGTCGACAGCCCGATGAGGAATGCCGCGGCCGGGTACTGCTCGAGGAGGGAGTAGAAGCCGACCTGGGGCGTGTTGACCGCTGCCTCGCCGAAGGCCGCGTCGCCGTCACGGATCCGCATGACGGCGCTGTTGCCGAAGATCGAGACCCACATGACGATGTAGCTGAACGGGATCGACAGCGTGCCGAAAACGAACTGGCCTATGGTGCGTCCCTTGGAGATGCGGGCCAGGAACATGCCGACAAAGCTCGCCCACGCGATCCACCAGGCCCAGAAGAAGAGCGTCCACGCGCTCATCCAGTCGGCCGGGTAGTCGAACGCCATGGTGTCCATCGTCATGCCCGGGAACATCGAGACGAAGTCGCCGACGTTCATCGCCATGGCGCGCAGCAGGAAGGCGGTGTCGCCCGTCACCAGGACCCACAGGGCCAGGAAGATGGCGAGGGAGACGTTGAGCTGGCTGAGGATCCGGATGCCGCGATCGACGCCGGTCGACGCCGAGATGCCGGCGACGATCACGGCGATGGCCACCAGGCCGAGCTGGGCGGGGATGCCCTGCGGGATGCCGAAGAGCAGGTCCAGGCCGACGTTGAGCATGACCACGCCGATGCCGAGCGAGGTCGCGACACCGAAGATCGTGCCCAGGACGGTGGCGATGTCCACGGCGTCGCCGATCGGGCCGTTGACCCGCTTGCCCAGCAGCGGGTGCAGGGCGGAGCGCACGGCCAGCGGCAGGCCCTTGCGGTGGGCGAAGTAGCCGAGCGCGATGCCCATGAGGGCGTACATCGCCCACCCGGTGATGCCGTAGTGGAACATCGTCCAGACCGTGGCCTCCCGGGCGGCCTCGACCGTGCTGCCCTCACCGCGTGGCGGGGCGAGGTACTGCGACGCGGGCTCGGCGACGGCGAAGAACATCACGTCGGTGCCGATGCCCGCGGCAAAGAGCATCGAGGCCCACGCCCAGGTCGTGAACTCGGGACGGTCGCTGTCCTTGCCGAGACGGACCCGGGGGTAGCGGAGCCCGAGATAGATGACGAAGACAAGGATCGCGGTCGCTAGAGCGATGTAGAACCAGCCGAACCACTCGGAGGTCCAGCCGACGACCACGCCGAGGATCTCGGCCGAGCGCTCCGGCGCGACCAGTGCCCATCCGGCGATCACGGCGGTGATCAGGCCGGAGATGGCGATGACCGGCTTCTTGTAGCGCGGCCCGGGTGCGTCGGGCCCGGCCGGCGACTGCTCGAGGGAGCCGTCCGGCCGGGTGACCGTGCTCATCGCGCCGCCCCGTCAGCGCCGGCGGCACTGGTGTCCGCTGACGCCATCGCGGTCAGCGCGCTGGGCACGTCGGTCTTGGTGTCCCAGGCCCCGTTGCGGGGGTCGCCCGGCGGGTAGAGCGGGAGCCCTGCACCCGAGCGGTAGACCGGCGGGTGCTCCGCCACGAGCGGGGTGTTGCCTGCGATGAGGTCAGCGGCCTTCTCGGCCACCATCATCACCGGGGCATAGATGTTGCCGTTGGTGATCGTCGGGAAGACGGAGGCGTCGACCACGCGCAGGCCCTCGGTGCCGTGGACCCGCATCGAGGACGGGTCGACGACCGCCATGTCGTCGGTGCCCATCTTGGCCGAGCACGAGGGGTGCAGGGCAGTCTCGGCGTCCTTGGCGACCCAGTCGATGATCTCCTGGTCGGTCTCCACCGAGGGCCCGGGGCTGATCTCGCCACCGTCGAATGCCGCGAAGGCGGGCTGGGAGAGGATGTGCCGGGCCGCGCGGATGACCTCCACCCACTCGCGGCGGTCGTTCTCGGTGGAGAGGTAGTTGAACAGGATCCCGGGGTGGCGGAAGGGGTCGGAGTCCTTGATGTGCACGTGGCCGCGCACGTCGGAGTTCATCGGCCCGATGTGCACCTGATAGCCGTGCTTCCCCTCGGGTGCGGTGCCGTCGTAGCGGACCGCGATCGGCAGGAAGTGGAACATCAGGTTGGGGTAGCGGACGTCGTCGTTGGTGCGGATGAACCCGCCGCCCTCGAAGTGGTTGGTGGCCCCGACGCCACGGTTGAGGAAGAGCCACTCCGCGCCGATGTAGGGGGCCTTCCACTTCTTCAGCCAGGGCGCGATCGAGACCGGCTGGAGGCTGGTGTGCTGGAGGTAGACCTCGAGGTGGTCCTGGAGGTTCTCGCCGACGCCGGGCAGCTCGACGCGGGTGTCGATGCCCGCCTGCGAGAGGACCTTGGGGTCGCCGACGCCGGACAGCTCGAGCAGCTGGGGGGTGTTGAAGGCACCGCCGCAGAGGATGACCTCGCCGGCGTTGACCGAGTGCTTGCGGCGGCGCGGCCGCATGAAGTCGACACCGGTGACCCGGTTGCCCTGCCAGCGCAGGTTGGTCACCGTCGAGAGGGTGGCGATGTCGAGGTTCTTGCGGTCGCGGATGGGCCGCAGGTAGGCGCGCGCCGCGGACATGCGGCTTCCCTTGTAGACATTGCGGTCGAATGCCGCGAAGCCCTCCTGGCGGTAGCCGTTGACGTCGTCGGTGCGGCTGTAGCCGGCCTGGACGGTGGCCTCGAAGAAGGCCTGGAAGAGGGGGCTGCTCGCGGGGCCGCGCTCGAGCTTGAGCGGACCGGAGGCGCCGCGCCAGGCGTCGGCCCCCTCGATGCACGTCTCCATCCGCTTGAAGTAGGGCAGGCAGTGGGCGTAGTCCCAGTGCTCCATGCCGTCGAAGGTCGCCCACTTGTCATAGTCGCCGGCGTTGCCGCGCTGGAAGATCATGCCGTTGATGGAGGACGAGCCGCCCAGGACCTTGCCGCGGGCGTGCGGGACGCGGCGTCCGCCCATGTGGGGCTCCGGCTCGGTCTCGTAGGCCCAGTCGTAGAGGGGGTTGCCCGACGGGAACATCAGCGCCGCAGGCATGTGGATGAGGGGGTCGATGATGAAGTCGGCCCGGCCCGCCTCGAGCACGAGCACGGTCGTGCTCTCGTCCGCGGAGAGTCGGTTGGCCAGCGCGGATCCGGCAGATCCTCCGCCGACGATGACGTAGTCGTAACGGTCTCGCATGTTCTCTCTTCCTCGAATCGAATGGGGTGGCGGGCTCAGCCGCGGTCGGCGAACCAGCCGGCGGGGGCCGGGTGGGTGTTGTGCCAGATGTGCTTGGTCTCGACGTACTCGTGCAGGCCGACGACGCCCAGCTCGCGGCCGAAGCCGGACTGCTTCATGCCGCCCCACTCGGCCTGCGGCACATAGGGGTGGTAGTCGTTGATCCAGATGGTCCCGTGGCGCAGCCGGCGCGCGACCCGCTCGGCACGGCCCGCGTCCTGGCTCCACACCGCTCCGGCCAGGCCGTAGATCGTGTCGTTGGCGATGGCCACGGCGGCGTCCTCGGCCTCCTCGCGGGTCGCGCCGCTGAAGGTCTCGACCGTCAGCACCGGGCCGAAGGACTCGTCCTGGACGCAGGCCATGTCGCTGGTGCAGCCGTCGAGGATGGTCGGCGGGTAGTAGTAGCCGGCCGACAGCTCGCCCCCGGGGATCTCGCCGCCGCACCGGACGACCGCGCCCTCGGCGCGGGCCTTGTCGACGTATGCCGCGACCTTGTCCCGGTGCGCCTCGCTGATGAGCGGGCCGGTCTCGGCGTCCTCGTCGAAGGGCCCGCCCATGCGGATCTGCTCGGCCCGGCGGACCAGCTCGTCGACGACCTCGTCGTGGATGGACTCCTCCACCACCAGCCGCGCGCCTGCCGAGCAGACCTGCCCCGAGTCGAGGAAGATCGCGGTGAGCGCGTTGTCGATCGCTGCGGGCAGGTCGGCGTCGGCGAAGAGGACATTGGGGTTCTTGCCGCCGAGCTCGAGCGCGACCCGCTTCACGGTGCCGGAGGCGGCGGCCATGATCGCCTTGCCGGTGACCAGGCCGCCGGTGAAGGACACGAGGTCGACATCGGGGTGCTCGGTGAGGGTCGGCCCGATCTCCGAGCCGGCGCCCAGGACCAGGTTGGCCACGCCTGCCGGGAGCCCGGCCCGCTCGAGTGCCCCCATCAGCCAGATCGCCGTCTGGGGTGTCAGCTCGCTCGGCTTGAGCACGAAGGTGTTGCCGGCTGCGAGCGCCGGTGCGACCTTCCACGCGGTCTGGAGCAGCGGGAAGTTCCACGGGGTGATGAGCACGCAGACGCCGACGGGCTCGTGGACCACCCGTGAGGAGATGCCCGGCATTCCGGTGTCGACAACGCGGCCGGCCTCGGCCTGGGCCGTCGCGGCGAAGTGGCGGAAGACGCTGACGATGTCGCCCATGTCGATGCGGGCCTCGACCATGCGCTTGCCCGTGTCGAGCGCGTCGAGCCGCGCGACATCCTCGAGCTCGGCCTCCAGGCGGTCTGCGACCTTGGCCAGGACCCGCACTCGCTCGGGGGTGGGGGTGGTCGGCCACGGGCCGGAGTCGAAGGCCCGCCGGGCGGCTGCGATGGCGGCCTCGGCGTCCTCGACGCCGGCCTCCGCAACGGTCACGACGGGGCTGCGGTCGGCGGGGCAGGCGATCTCGCGGGTCTTCCCGGACGAGGCATCCCGCCAGGAGCCATCGATGTACAGGGTCGGCATGTTTCTCCTTCGGCGGCCGGGCCGTGTGACCTGGCTCATGGATAACGCGCGTTTTACGATAGCGATCGTTTTATAGTGGACTCATGGCCAAAAGACAACAGGTTCCGGTGAAGATGCGCCTTCTGGACGCCGCCGACGCCCAGCTGTTTGTCTCCGGATCGGTGGACACGCCGGTCGATGTCATCTGCAAGAGCGCGGGCGCGTCGCCGCCGAGTCTCTACAAGCACTTCGGCGACAAGCACGGCCTGCTGACGGCGGCGCTGCGGCGGCGGCTGGAGATCTGGACCCAGGTCTGGGACGAGGCGATCGAGGCCGCGGCGGGACCCGTCGAGCGACTGGTCGCGGTCTATCCGGCGCTGCGCAACTACCAGGCCGCCCATCTCCCGGAGCGGTGGTGTGCGTTCAGCGCCACCACGTCGGCCACTCCCGAGCCGAGCCCGGCACTCGCGGCCGTCCTCGCCGACGAGCGCCAGCTGCTGCGCTCCCGCACCGCTGAGCTCGTCGCGGCTGTCGTCTCCGACCCAGCACAGGCCGACCTGCTGACCCGGCAGCTCGTAACCGCCTACTCGGGCACCATCGCGATGATGCTGCGTGAGTCCCAGGAGGATGCGATCGACGACGGCGAGGCCACCGCCCGGGCCCTCGTCGAGGCAGCCCTGGCCGTGGCGCGCTGACCTCCCAGCCCCGCGCCAGGGACACCCGTCGGCCTGTGTCGAGGCGGGCACCCGGGGTCTGCTCGTTTAGTGTGGGTCCCGTGATTCGTAGGACAGCCGCGGTGGTGGCAGGCAAGGCAGTGCGCACGGCGTCGCGGTTGCGCGGGGGTGGCTCGGCCATGCCCGGCCTGGTCGCCGAGCGTGTCGACCCCGGCTTCCTCGCCCACGCCCTCCGGGATGTGCCGGGCGGGATCGTCGTGGTGAGCGGCACCAACGGCAAGACCACGACCACCAAGATGCTCGTCGCGCTCCTGCGCGCGCACGGCCGCAGCGTCTTCACCAACCCGACCGGCAGCAACTTCACCCGCGGCGTGATCTCCGCGATGCTCGGCGAGATCCCGCTGGACGGGCGCCTGCGCGCCGACATGGCAGTGCTCGAGCTCGACGAGGCCCACGCGCTGAAGTTCGCCGACGCGGTCAAGCCCACCCACTCCCTGCTCCTCAACGTCGCCCGCGACCAGCTCGACCGGTTCGCCGAGATCGACCACACCGCGCAGCTCCTGGCCACCCTCGGCGCGCAGACCACCCAGGGTGTTGTCCTCAACATCGACGACTCCTTCATCGCCCGCATCCGCGACCGGGTCGCCGCGGGCGTGCAGGTCCGCTACTTCGGCGTCGACGAGTCCATCTCCGACCGGCTGCCCGAGCTGATGGAGCAGGACGTCCGCTTCGACGACGACTTCGTCGCTCCCCAGGCCGGCCCCGAGGACGGCACGCTCAAGCCCGCCGACGAGCGCGAGTTCTCGATCCTGTTCGGCCCCGACGCGGCGGCCGCCGTCGGCCCGGTCTCGCTCCAGCAGCGTGGTCTCGCGGCCATGATCAACGCCACCGCCGCCACCTCGATGGCCCGCATGCTCCTCGGCCGCGACTTCGACCCGGCGCTCGCCGCCACGGCGCTGGCGGCGGTGCGGCCGCCGTTCGGGCGCGGCGAGGTCGTCGACGTCGACGGCACGCCGCTCGAGCTCGTCCTGGTCAAGAACCCGGCCGGCTTCACCGTCGCCCTCGGCACCTATGGCTCCACGCCCGAGGCTACGATGATCGCCATCAACGACAACACCGCCGACGGCCGCGACGTCTCCTGGCTCTATGACGTCAGCTTCGAGTCGCTGCGGGAGCGGGGCGTGACGATCACCAGCGGCATCCGGGCCTATGACATGGCGCTGCGGCTCCAGTACGACGACGTGCCGGTCACCCAGGTCGAGCAGGACCTCGACACCGCGCTCGACATCTTCCTGGCCGCGCACAGGGACGAGCCCAAGCGCATCTTCTGCACCTACACCGCGATGATGGCGCTGCGCCGCACCCTCGCCGCCCGCTACGACCTGCCCAACTTCGGCGAGGAGGCCTCGTGACCGACCAGAGCAACCCGCACCCTGGGCAGCCCGTCGACATCCCGATCCTCGGCGAGCCCGCCAAGTCGGGTCTGGAGCCGGAGCCGGGCCACGAGGGCAAGGGGGTCATCCACCTCGTCCACCTCTATCCGCGCGAGATGAGCATCTACGGCGACCTCGGCAACACCCGCACGCTCGCGGCCCGCATCCGGCGCCACGGCTATGTGCCGGTCGTCCACCAGCACCACCCGGGCGCCGAGTTCCCCGAGCAGGCCCATCTCATCGTGGGCGGTGGCGGCCAGGACTCCGGTCAGGTGCGTGTCGAGCGCGACCTCGACGTGATCGCCGACCGCCTGCGCACCATGGCCGCCGACGGCGTCCCGATGCTGATGATCTGCGGCATGTACCAGCTCATGGGCAATGCCTTCATCACCGTCGAGGGCAAGCGCCTCCCGGGCCTGGGCGTCCTCAACGTCACGACCCGCGGCAACGAGAAGCGCATGATCGGCCCCGTGGTCCTGCGCACCGAGTTCGGTGACGTCGTGGGCTATGAGAACCACTCTGGCTCAACGGTTCTCGGCGAGGGCCAGCTGCCCTTCGGGCACGTCGTCAGCGGCTTCGGCAACAACGGCGAGGACGGCACCGAGGGCGCTCGCAGCCACAACGTCTTCGGCTCCTATCTGCACGGCCCGATCCTCCCGGCCAACCCGGCCCTCGCCGATGCGCTTATCGGCATGGCCGCCGAGGTCGCGACCGGTCGCCCCTTCGAGGCCGCCGACCTCGACGACGAGATCGCCGACCAGGCGCGGGTGCGCCAGATCAAGCGCCTCGTCAGCTGACCCGGCCTGGTCCAGCGCACTCCGGGGCCGTGCTGACGCCAGGAGCCGAGCCCACGCGGCTGCCAGGCCCGCGGCATACCCCTGGTCCGTAGCGTCGAATCGCTGGGACTCAACGCACCCACGGGTGCTTTTGGCGTTGAAACCAACGTTTTCAACGTGTGGGGGAGCGAGCGGTGGGTATGCCGTCAGCTCAGGCCGGGCAGGTCGTCCTCGCCGTCGGCGGGTGGCTCGGTCTTGGGGCTGAGCGTCCACACCAGCCAGCCGAGGCCGCCGAGGGGCACCTCGAGCAGGTGGGTGTAGACGGTGAAGAGCACCGCGCCGGCCGCCGCGGCCACGGGGTCGGCACCCCAGGCGGACAGTGCGATCACGGTGGCGTTCTCGGTGATGCCGAGGCCTCCGGGGGTGATGCCGACAGCGGTCAGCAGGCGCCCGATGGCGTATGCCGCAAAGAGCTGCCCGTGGTACATCTCCACCCCGACCGCGTCCATGACAAACCAGAACAGGACGTAGTAGACCCCGAAGAACCCGATCATCCCGAAGGTCATCGGCAGCCAGCCGGTGCGCACCACCGACAGCGACCGCGAGCGCATGTCGAGCGCGAGCTCCTCGACGCTCATCGTCGATGGCCTGCGACGCCGGAGCGGACGGATCAGGCGGTCGATCGCGCGGCCGACCCGGTGGGCGGCCCGCTCGGAGACCAGCGCTGCGATGAAGACGCCCAGCACCGCCAGGCCGGTCCCGGCTCCGGCGACGGCCGCGTCGCGCAGGGCCCGTGGGACGTCGTCGTGAGCACCCGCCCGGAGGGCGATGATCGCGACGACGGGCAGGGCGACGCGGGAGAGCACATTCCACACCCCGGTGACGATGGCCGACGTCGAGATCGCCCGCCGCGTGAAGCCCCACGAGCGCAGGATCGTGTAGGTCGCGGCCAGCCCCAGGGCGCCCCCACCGGGCAGGAGGTTGCCGACCGATGACCCGCAGACGTTGACGATCAGCGCCTGCCAGTGCCTCAGGCCGGGCAGCGAGCCGGTGAAGGTGAAGGTGTAGAACCACAGCCCGACGACCATCAGCCCCAGCAGGCTCACCGCGGTGCCGGGCGGTATGCCGCGCAGCACCGCCCAGATGTCGGCCCAGCTGGTCTTGGCGAAGTAGGGCAGGCCCCAGATGAGCAGCGCCGCCGCCAGGCCGAGCCCGAGGGCGGCGTTGAGCGTCTGGCGCCGCTTCGAGTGCCCCGGGCCGGCGGCCCCGGGCGCCGGGGTGGCCGTGCTCATGCCAGTCCCTCGAAGATGTCGTCGCTCACCGCGGCCGGTGGCTGCTGCGCGGGGTCGCGGAACCACTCGCGCCCGAAGACGAGGTCGAAGAGGGGCCGGGGGATGCGCAGGAATGCCGCGAGGGTGCGGTCGGCGCCCCCGTCGGCGCTGGCCTGGGAGGCGTGGGCGCGCATGGAGGCGCGCTTCGCCGCGGCATACCGGCGGACGTTGACCCGGTGGGTGATCTCGGCCCGCGGGCTGAACGCGCGGCGGAAGGACGTGGGGTCGAACTCGGGCGGGAAGCGGTAGACGCGGGCGGCCAGCTCGACCGCCCGCGAGATGGTGTCCCGGGGGACGGTGGCCTCCAGCACCCTTGGCGTGCGGGCGATCTCGGCGGCTCGCGTGGCGATCTCGTGGACCCGCACGTGGTCGCGGTGGCCGTATCCGCCGTTGCGGTCATAGCTGAGCAGCACGTCGGCGCGCTCGGAGACCAGGATCGCCGCCAGGCTCTCGGCGGCCTCCTCGAGGTCGGCGTTGACCAGCCGGCGTCGCCCCGGTGGGTCGGGCTCGGTCTCGGGCCCCATCCCGGAGTCGGCATAGCCCAGCCACTCGACCCGGGCCACCCCGAGAGCCTCGGCGCTCGCCCGCAGCTCGGCCAGCCGGCGCTCGCCGAGGCGGCCGTCGGCGGCATACTCGCTCGCGGCCAGCCCGAGATCGCCGTCGGTGGCGACGACGGTGACCACCCGGTGGCCCTCGGCAGCGGCGCGCGCCATGGTGCCGGAGGTCAGGAGAGCCTCGTCGTCGGGGTGGGCGTGGAACGCCACGAGTGTCCGCGTCATCGGGACCATCCTGACGCATGGCAAGGTAGATCCCTGTGAGGGTCGCGCTGCTGTCGGACTGCTATCTGCCCCGTCTGGGGGGCATCGAGGTGCAGGTGCATGACCTTGCCGCGCATCTGAGCAGGTCAGGGCACCAGGTCGAGATCTTCACCGCCACCAACGGCGCCGACGGCGAGCAGTTCGGCGACATCGAGGAGGTCGACGGCATCCCCGTCCACCGGATGTCGCTGCCGCTGCCGTTCGGCGTCCCGGTCAACCCGCTCGCGCCGCCGCAGGTCAAGCGGCGGCTCGAGAAGCGCGGCTTCGACGTGGCCCACGTGCACATGGGCGTGGTCAGCCCCTTTGCCACCGACATGGCCAAGGTCGCGCTCGAGCTGGGGCTGCCCACCGCCATCACCTGGCACTGCGTGATCGGCCGCTCGGAGCCGCTGCTGCGCCGGATCGGGCATGCCCGGGACTGGGCCGGCCAGGGCGCCGCGCTGTCGGCCGTCTCGGCCATGGCCGCACGTCACCTCCAGCCGGTCGCCGGGGCGGACGCCGACATCCACGTGCTGCCCAACGGCATCGACGCCTCCCGGTGGGCCCGGCCGCAGAGCCGCCCCCGCCGCGCCGACGACACGCTGCGGGTCGTCACCGCCATGCGGCTGGCGAGCCGCAAGCGGCCAAAGGCCGTCGTCGAGATCCTCCGCCGCACGCGCGAGCTCGTCCCCGACGGCATCCGCCTCGAGCTCGAGCTCTTTGGCGAGGGCCCGGAGCAGCGCCGTGTGCAGCGCTATCTCGACCGGCACGACATGGACTGGGTGAGCCTGCCGGGGCGCGTGAGCCGTGACGAGCTGTGCCGCCGCTACTGGGATGCCGACGCCTATCTGTCCCCGACGCGGCTCGAGGCCTTCGGGCTCGCTGCGCTCGAGGCGCGCACGGCCGGGCTGCCAGTCGTTGCGGCCGCGGGCAGCGGCGTCGAGGACTTCGTCGTCGACGGTGAGAGCGGCCTGCTGGCCGCCGACGACGAGGGCATGGCCCGGGCCTTGGCCCGGCTCGCCACGGAACCCGCTCTGCGAGAGGCGATCTCGCGACACAACTCGACCGTGCGTCCCGAGCAGGAGTGGCCCCAGGTCGTCACCCGCGTCGAGGACGAGTACCGCCGGGCGATGCGTCTGCGGATCGAGCGCATCTCGTGAGTGTGCTCCTGCGCGGCGTGGACAGCTCCGGTGAGGTCGTCGTCGAGCAGACCCTGCGCCACGGGGGTGACCCCCGCACCGAGCTGCGCGCATCGGGCTGGGAGGTGCTGCGCCCCAAGGCTGCCCGGCGAGAGGGTGACGACATCGCCGTCGAGATGCTCGTCGAGACGGGCGACCCGGCGGAGGCCGCAGCGGCTGCACCGCCCCGTGACCTGGACCTCGTCCTCGAGCCGGGGGAGGAGGTGCACACCCACCAGCGGCCCGCGGCATACGCCGTCGTGCGCAGCGCTCGGGGCGTGCTCATGACCCAGCTGTCCGAGCGGACCAACGTACCCGGGCTGTGGAATCTCCCCGGCGGCGGTCTCGACCCGGGGGAGGACCCCGTCGAGGGCCTGCACCGAGAGGTGTGGGAGGAGACCGGGCAGGAGGTGCGTGTGGGCGACCTCATCGACATCGTCACCGCCCACTGGGTGGGTCGCGCGCCCGGTGGCCGCGTCGAGGACTTCCACGCCGTGCGGCTGATGTATGCCGCGTGGTGCCCCGAGCCCTCAGACCCCGTCGTGCACGACGTCGACGGCTCCACCGCGGCCGCGCTCTGGGTGCCCGACGCCGACGTGCTCGGTATGCCGCTCGCCGGCTTTGTCGCCGAGGGCCTGCCCGGATGGCTGGGGATGGGCGCCGCACCGGGCGACTGACGGGGGCTTTAGCCCCCTCCGATGGCGGTGACGCCCGAGGTCGCGAGGCGCATGAGGCCGGCCGAGGCGACCCGGGCGGTCTGGGTGGCCGGGACGCGGCGGGCCTGCCACGCCGTCAGACTGCTGCCGCGGTTGAGGGTGCGGGCGAGCGAGACGGCATCGAGGATCGCCTCGCAGGCCCCGCGTCCGAGATTGGGCAGCATGCCGTGCGCGGCGTCGCCGACGACGACATAGCGCCCGTTCGCATAGCGCGGCATGGGTGGCGTGACCCACAGCCGCGTCGCGAGGGTGTCGGGCGTCGCCGCGTCGAGAGTCTCGCGGATGACCGGGGCATCGGCGGCGAAGAGCCCGCGGGCCTCGGCGATCACCGCATCGACATCGAGGGGCTCCGGGCCGAGCGTGCTCGGGTGGCTGGTGAACCAGTAGGTGCCAGATGGCCCCATCGGCACGATGCCGAAAAGCCTTGACCTGCCCCAGTATTCGCCCGCGGTCCCAGCAGCAGGGGGATGGGGGAGTATGCCGCGCAGCGCCACCCACGGTGTCTCCACCCGCTCGGCGGCGGGAGGGTGGACGAGCCCCCGGACCACACTGCGCACGCCGTCGGCGCCGATGACGAGATCGGCGTCGAGGTCATCGGGAGCCGCGACGGCGGCATACTCCCACCGCACGGTCGGCGGGACGGCGCGCTCAAGCGCCGCAAGGAGATCCGGTCGCGGGAGCATCAGCGGGCCCTGGACCGGCCCGCCGGCGGAGGCACGCACGAGTGCCCGGCCGTCCGCCCGGCGCAGCGCGCCGCTGGAGACCCTCGCGCCGAGCGGGCGCAGCGCATCACCGAGCCCGATGCCGTCGAGGGCACGCAGCGCCGACGGCCACAGCCCGAGTGCCGAGCCGATGCCCGCGCGCTCCGGCTGCGCCTCGTGGAGCGTCACCTCGAACCGGCCGGGGGCCAGCGAGGCGGCCAGGGTGAGCCCGGCGATGCCGCCGCCGACGATCGCGATGCGCATGGGGCCAGCCTAGGTTCCGGGGCGGATGCGGGCGCGACGGTGCAGGTCACCTACCCTTGGGGCCATGCACCTCGCCCTCTATATCCTCCATATGCTCGCGATGGCGGGCATCCTCATCGGCTATGTCCTCCACCTGAACAGCAATGCACAGGGTCAGTCGGTCATGACCTGGTCGGCCCGGCTCCAGCTGCTCGTCGGCCTCGGCCTGGTCGGTCTGCTGGAGGCGCAGGGCGCGGAGCTCAACCACATGAAGGTCGGCATCAAGCTGCTCGTGGCGCTCGCTGTCGTCGCCTGCCTTGAGATCGCCTCGGCCAAGGCGCGCAAGGGCGAGCCGCGCCCGACCCTGCTCAACGCGGGCTTTGCCCTGACGCTGCTCAACGCGGCGATCGCCTGGCTCTGGCACTGAGCCGGGCGGCCGGCGCTCAGGGGACCAGCAGCAGCTTGCCCTGGGTGCGCCGGCCCTCGAGGTCGTCGTATGCCGCGGCCGCGTTGGTGAGCGGGTAGCGCCCGCCGACCGCGATGTCGAGCCGGCCGCCGGCGACCGCGCCGAGCACCCGCTCCGCCCGCATCAGCAGCTCCTCGCGCGTCGCGACGTAGTGGCCGAGGCTCGGGCGGGTGAGGAAGAGCGAGCCGCCGGAGTTGAGCCGCTGGATGTCGAACGGCGGCACCTGGCCGCTCGCCCCACCGAAGAGCGCCATCATGCCGCGGGGCCGCAGGGCGGCCAGCGAGGCGTCGAAGGTGTCCTTGCCGACGCCGTCGAAGACGACGTCGACACCGTTGCCGCCGTTGGCCTCTCGGACCGCGGCAGCGAGGTCGTCGACCTGGGTGTAGTCGATGACGTGGTCGGCGCCACGGCCCTTGGCGGTCTCGCACTTCTCGGCCGAGCCGGCCGTCGCGATCACCGTGCCACCGGCGTCCTTGACCATCTGCACGAGCAGCTGCCCCACGCCGCCCGCCGCGGCGTGGACGAGGGCCGTGGTGCCCTCGCCGACGCGGCCGATGTCGTGGACGAGGTAGTCGGCGGTCATCCCCTGGAGCATCGCGGCCGCCGCGATCTCGGGATCCACCCCCTCGGGGACGGGCACGCACACCTTGGCCGGGAGGTTGGCCAGCGAGGCGCCCGTGCCCAGCTGCATGCCCCAGGCGACCGTGTCGCCCACCTGCACGTCGCTGACACCCTCGCCCACGGCGGTCACGGTGCCGGCGCCCTCGGAGCCGAGCACGAATGGCGGCGAGGTGGGATAGACACCCTCGCGCTGGTAGACGTCGATGAAGTTGACGCCGACCGCGGCCACCTTGACCTGGATCTCGCCGGCGCCGGGCGCCGGGACCTCCCGGTCCTGGACCTCCAGGACGTCGCTGCCACCGTTGCGGGGGACCACCAGGGCCTTGGCCATCTCAGTCATGTCCGGCAGTCTCGCAGACGGTCGCCGGCGCTGTGGAGTGGTCTCCGGCGCCGTGGACCGGCCGGCATCCGTCAGTGCCGGACCGACAGGTGCCGCCCGGAGTCCTGGCCGCTCTCCCGGAGGAAGTCGATGAGATCGGCGAGGGTCTCCTCGGCCGGGCGCGCGTGGTAGCCCAGGTCGCGGGCGGCCTTGGCACCGTCCACCACTGGGAATGCCGCGAGGGCCGCGATCGCGTGGGGCGACATCACGTCGTTGCCGAAGCGCCGCAGCACGGCATCCAGCACCGGGGCCATCCTGCCCAGGGGGCCGAGGGGGAGCACCACGCGCGGACCACGCCGACCGGTGAGCGCCGCGGCCTGCCGGCAGAGGTCGGCCACCGGCCAGCGGTGGCCGGGCAGCAGATAGTTCTCTCCCGTGTGCCCGTGCTCGGCGGCGAGCGTGAGACCCCTCGCCACGTCGCGCACGTCGACGAGGTCATAGCCGCCGCCGGTCACGACCGGCATCGCGCCCTTGGCCGCGTCCCGGACGACCGCGTTGAGGCGGGTCAGCCCATAGTCGCGCGGCCCGAAGACACCGGTCGGGTTGACCACCACCGCGTCGAGCCCGTCCGCCACCGCCTCGGCGACGATCTGCTCGGCGGCCCACTTGGAGCGGTCATAGATCCCGAGCGCGGGATCGGTGGCGCGGGGCAAGGACTCGTCGAGCCGTGGCCGGCGGTCGTCATAGGAGTGCACCGAGCTGCACAGCACGAAGCGCCGCACCCCGCTCGCCAGCGCCGCGCGCGTGCTGGAGCGGACGCCGTGGGTGTTGACCCGCCAGGCCAGGTCGTTCTCATGGGCGAGCGTGATGATCGCCGCGAAGTGGTAGACCACGTCGACCCCTGAGAATGCCGCGGTCAGCGCCGCCTGGTCGAGCACGTCCGCCGCGACATAGCGCACCTGCTCGGGCAGGTGCGGTGAGCGCACGCGGTCGATGGCGACCACCTCGTGGCCCTGCTCGAGGAGGAGAGGGACCAGGTTGATCCCGAGATAGCCGGAGGCGCCCGTGACGGCGACGGTGCTGGTCACCCCGCCATTGTGCTCCGCCAGGCCCACTCTCGGGCGCAGGTCAGCGAATGGCGTCGACCTCCACGTGGCCACGTGCCCGCAGCGGCGCGGTGAAGGTCAGCACGCGGGTTGTGGGGTCAAAGCTGAAGTCGACCCGGGTGCCGCCGACCCGCACCCTGGCGGGGACGAAGGAGTCCGGCATGGCCGCCTGCGCGCGATAGGAGCGCGCCTGCCTCGCGTCCACCCGCAGCGTCCAGCGGCGAGCGGTGAGGGTCGAGCTCATCGACTCGCCTTCACCCAGGGTGCCCTTCCACGTGCCCGCCGCCGGGAAGGCCAGCAGCTCGCGCTGGCCCGACCGCTCGGCGAGGGTGACCAGCTGCTCCTCGCCGTAGTCGGCGAGGGTGTCGACATCCTTGGGCAGCAACGGGATCACGGCCCCGGCGCGCACCTGGGTGGGGATCTGTCCGACGGGCGCCGGGACGCTCACCCGGCTCCCTCCGGTATGCCGCGTGGCCGCCCCCAGCGTGATCTCGCCGTCGTCGGCCATCGAGACCGAGCGCCACAGGTCGACCCACTCTCCGGCCGGCAGATACACCGTCCGCTCGGAGGCGCCCTGCGCCACGACAGGTGCCACGAGCAGGTCGGCGCCGAAGAGGTACTGGTCCTCCAGGCCCGTCGCGACCCGATCGCCCGGATAGGCGAGCGAGAGGTGCCGCATCACGGGGAGGCCGCTCGCGGCATACGCGTCATGGCTGCCCGAGACATAGGGATACATGCGCGTGCGCAGCTGGGTGTAGCGCTTCCAGACAGGGGCCACCGCAGGGTCGGTCACCTGGGTCCTCGCCGGGCCGAAGATGTTGATGCCGCCGGCCTGGAGGCGCATCACTCCGGAGAACGCCCCGAACTCGATCCAGCGGTTGAGCAGCTCGGGCGTCAGGCCGTCGTCGGGCCACGTGAAGAAGCCGCCAATGTCGCTGCCCCACACCGAGACTCCCGACAGGCCCATCGAGAGCCCCTGTCGCACAGAGGATTCCAGACCGTCGAAGTCCCAGACGGTGGACGGGTCGCCGCCCCAGACGATCTCGGATTCGGAGATGGCCTCGGTCCAGCCGGAGCGGTTGAAGCGGGCCAGCGGGCGGGAGGCCTGCTCGGAGTAGTCGCGGGCGGTGGCGTGGTACTGCTCGACATAGCGGTTGTGCATCGTCGGACCGGGGGTGCCGTCGGCCGAGACGGCGGTGTCGGGCGTGTACTCGCCGAAGTCCTCCATCCAGCCGTCGTAGCCATCGCGCATCGTCTCGTCGAGGACGCTGTGGAAGAGGTCGCGGCCGGCCGCCGCGGAGAAATCGAACTGGGAGACAGTGAAATTGGACGCGGTCGAGTAGCGGTAGACGAGCGGTGTGCCGTCCGGGTTCTTGGTGAAGGCGCCGGTCTGGACCCCCGGCGCATAGACCTTCGCATAGCTCGTGCACACCATCGGGTTGACATAGGTCGTCACCGCGGTGCCCTTGGCGTGCAGCGCACTCGTCTGGGCCTGCTCGCGGGCCGAGTCCTGGTCGCCACAGGGGAGGTAGTGGGTATAGGTCTGCGACACCGAGATCGGCACGTCCGCGGCCCGCTGGGCGGCGAGCTCCTGGGCCGGGTCGTTGGTGTGCGGCTGCCACCACGCTCCGAGGACGAAGGGGGCGCTCGGCGCGGGCTGGCGCCCGACGGCGGCCGTCATGCGGCGCAGCGCGTCGGCGGGGGCGGGGCCGGCGAACACGCGCATGTCGAGCCGCGCGGACTCGACCTCGGCGCGCCAGCTGTCGGGGCGCTCGGCCGTCGCGAAGGCGAAGGTCGAGTCCTCGTCGTTGTCGAGCAGCACGCCATAGCCCTGCGTCGAGAGCACCCACGGCACGGGGAAGTAGGTCGCGTCCGGCCGCATGCTGAAGCCGGGCTTCGGGATGTAGGGCTCGACGGCGCCCTGCTTGGGGGCATACGGCCCGTCGAGGACGCGGTTGAGCACCTCGTGCCCGCGCTGGTCGACCGCGTGCGAGCGCTCGCCGGTGCCGAGGAAGCGCTCCTGGGCGTCGGCGGCGAAGTCGATCGCGACATGCGTGACGCCGACTCCCGAGGCCACGGCGCTCAGGGAGTAGTCGCCACTCGCGAGCCTGCGGGCCGAGACCCGCACGGTCACCCCGGGCCGGTCGGTCGCGAGCTCGACGGTGGGGCTGGCGCCGCGGCTGGTGGCGGACAGCACCCGCGTGACCGTGGCCCGGCCCGCGCTGGTCTGCACGCTCAGCGCACCCTCCTCGACCGCGGCCAGGACGGTCGAGCCGCGCCGGTCGGTCCAGCGGAGCGACCACGGCTGGCCGGGTGCTGTCGACATGTCGAGGCGCAGGGGTGTCGCGGCGGCGGCGTGGGGCGGTGGTGCTGCCGGTGCGGCTGCGTGGGCGGGCGCGGCGAGCGGGGCTGCGGTGCCGGCGGCGAGGACGAGGGCGAGGGCTGCACGACGGTGTGCGGTCATGCGGCGGAGTGTGCCAGTGACCAGCGCCGATCGGGAGGGTCTGACGCCACCGGATCGGCGGGCGGTCTCAGAGCAGCCCGATCGCGGCGTCGAGCATCTCCTCGGTGAGCCTGCCAGTGAAGGTGTTCTGCTGGCTGACGTGATAGCAGCCGACGAGTCGCACGAGCCGGCCGTCCGGCGTCACGAGCTCGGCGATCGCGGCGTGTCCGAAGCGTGGCTTGGGACGGGGCACCTGCCAGCCCAGCCGCCGGGCGGCGCCGATCGCCGCATCCCAGCCGATCGACCCGAGCGCCAGCATCGAGCGCAGCCCGGGCGCCGACAGCTCGAGCTCCCGGTCCAGCCACGGCGCGCAGGTGGCCTTCTCCTGGGTGGTGGGTTTGTTGTCGGGCGGGGCGCAGTGCACCGCCGCGGTGATGCGGATGCCGCGCAGCTCCAGCCCGTCGCCCGCGGCGACCGAACTCGCCTGGGTGGCGTAGCCGCCGCGGTGCAGCGCGGCATACAGCCAGTCGCCGGAGCGGTCACCGGTGAACATCCGGCCGGTCCGGTTGGCACCGTGGGCGGCCGGCGCGAGGCCCACGACCAGGACCGGCGCCCCGGGGTCTCCGAAGGTCGCGGCCGGACGGCCCCAGTAGGGCTGGTCGGCGAACGCCGCGCGCTTGGTGACGGCCACGTCCTCGCGCCAGCGCACCAGCCGCGGGCATGCGCGGCATACCGACTCACGGGCGCCGAGATCGGGTATGCCGGGTGCGCCCTCCGCGAGCCGGCGCACCTGGGCGGCGTTGTGCGCCACCGGGGTTGACGCGTCCGCGCCGTCACCTGGCCACCCCGTGCCGGCCGGGACGGGGGAGGGGAAGGCCGCCCCGGTGACGGGGTGGGGCAGCTCGGTCACAGGACCTCGAGCGGCGTCGGGGTCGGGACCCAGTAGCGGCGTTTGCCCTGGCGGGTGTCCTCATAGCGGCCGCCCGCGGCCTCGATGATGTGGCGGGAGCCGGCGTTGTCCTCGTCGCAGGTGAGCAGCACCTCGCCCAGGCCCATCTCGCCGGCGAGCTCGAGGGTCTGGCGCAGCGCCTCGGTCGCGTGGCCCTGGCGGCGGGCGGAGGGCCGCACGGCATAGCCGATGTGGCCGCCGACCTCGCGCAGGAAGTCGCTCAGCTCGTGGCGCAGATTGACCGACCCGAGCCAGGTGTCGCCGTCGACGAACCACAGGTTGGTGACCGGCACCCAGCCGGCCGGCCGCGGCGTCTCGGGCAGCTCCTCGGCCCGGCGGCGGCGCACCAGCGCGCGGAACTGCTCGGGGTCCTCCAGCGACTCCCGGGTGAAGGCATAGCCCTCGAAGCCCGTCTCCGGGTCGGCCTCCTGAGCCCACGGGCCGTCGCCGTCGATGTGCCCGCCCTCGGCCGCGAACTCGTCGACCGCCTCGAGATAGGAGCGGTGGTAGCGGTAGTCGGGTCGGACGATGTGGGCCATGGCCCGTGAGCCTAGTGCGGTATGCCGCGTGCCCGGCCGCACCCCCGGCCGCACCCCCGCCGTCGCCGAGCCGCGGCCCAGGGCCGTCGGTGCCGGCACGTAGGCTTGGACACGAGATGAGCACCCTGTTCGACGACCTTCCCCTCCCCGGCGACCACGGCTCGACGCTGCCGCACCTGCCCGCGTCCGACGTCGACGCGTCCGGCGTGCCCACGTGGGCCGCGGCCGCGGCGGCAGGCGAGGGGGCCGACGGGCCGGACACGCGGCGTACCTCCCAGTGGGGCGGACCGCAGCGTGACCCCGAGGAGCTGCTCGAGGGGCTCAACCCGCAGCAGCGCGAGGCCGTCCTCCACGAGGGTGGGCCACTGCTCATCGTGGCCGGCGCCGGCTCGGGCAAGACCCGGGTCCTGACCAACCGCATCGCCTACCTCCTCGGGGCGCGCGGGGTGCAGCCGGGCCAGATCCTCGCGATCACCTTCACCAACAAGGCCGCCGCCGAGATGCGCGAGCGGGTCGAGGCCCTCGTCGGGCCACGTGCCAAGGCCATGTGGGTGATGACCTTCCACTCCGCCTGCGTGCGCATCCTGCGCCGCGAGGCAGGCAAGGTCGGCATGAAGTCGACCTTCTCGATCTATGACGCGGCCGACAGCCAGCGCCTGATGGCGATGGTCATGCGCGACATGGACCTCGACCCCAAGCGCTTCCCGCCGCGGTCCTTCAGCCACCAGGTGAGCAACCTCAAGAACGAGCTCATCGACGAGGAGACCTTCGCCGGCCGGGTGTCCGAGGGCACCCACCAGGAGCAGATGCTCGCCGAGGCCTACAGCACCTACCAGCGTCGGCTGCGCCAGGCCAACGCCCTCGACTTCGACGACCTCATCATGACGACGGTCAACATCCTCCAGGCCTTCCCCGAGGTCGCCGAGCACTACCGTCGCCGCTTCCGCCACGTGCTCGTCGACGAGTACCAGGACACCAACCACGCCCAGTACGCCCTGGTCAAGGAGCTCGTGGGGGAGGAGCCCAAGGCCGCGGTGGATGCCGCGGGCACCCCGACGGTGCCGCCCGCGGAGCTCGTCGTCGTCGGCGACGCCGACCAGTCCATCTATGCCTTCCGGGGCGCGACGATCCGCAACATCGTCGAGTTCGAGCAGGACTACCCCCACGCCAAAACCATTCTGCTGGAGCAGAACTACCGCTCCACCCAGACGATTCTCCAGGCCGCCAACGCCGTCATCGCGCGCAACGAGGGCCGCCGCAAAAAGAACCTCTGGACCGACTCCGGGTCGGGCGACCAGATCGTCGGCTATGTCGGTGACAACGAGCACGACGAGGCCGCGTTCGTCGCCCGCCAGATCGACAAGCTCACCGACGAGCACTCCGTGCGTCCCGGCGATGTCGCCGTCTTCTATCGCACCAACGCCCAGTCGCGTGCGCTGGAGGAGGTCTTCGTCCGGGTCGGACTGCCCTACAAGGTCGTCGGCGGCACGCGCTTCTACGAGCGGCGCGAGGTCAAGGACGCGCTCGCCTACCTGCGGGTGATCTCCAACCCCACCGACACGGTCAACCTGCGGCGCATCCTCAACGTCCCCAAGCGCGGCATCGGCGACCGGGCCGAGGCCTGCATCGCTGCCCTCGCCGAGCGCGAGCGGATCCCCTTCGTCGCGGCGCTGGGCCGGCCCGAGGACGCCCCCGGCATCGCGACGCGGTCGGTGACCGCGATCCGCGGCTTCACCGAGCTGCTCGAGAGCCTCGGCCGCGTCCACGAGGACGATGACGCGGGCGTGGGCGACCTCCTCGAGGCCATCCTCGACCGCTCCGGATACCTCGCCGAGCTGCGGGCCAGCCACGACCCCCAGGACGAGACCCGCGTCGAGAACCTCGCCGAGCTCGTCGCTGTCGCAAGGCAGTTCGACGAGCAGCGCGCCGAGACCGGTGAGGTCAACAGCCTCGAGGACTTCCTCGAGCAGGTCTCCCTCGTCGCCGACGCCGACGAGATCCCCGTCGACGGCGACGACCAGGGCGTGGTCACGCTGATGACCCTCCACACCGCCAAGGGGCTGGAGTTCCCCGTCGTCTTCCTCACCGGCATGGAGGACGGCACCTTCCCCCACATGCGGGCCCTGGGCGACGCCAAGGAGCTCGAGGAGGAGCGCCGCCTCGCCTATGTCGGCATCACGCGCGCCCGCGAGCGACTCCACCTCTCGCGGGCCGCCGTCCGCTCGGCCTGGGGTGCGCCCCAGTACAACCCGGCCTCCCGATTCCTCGACGAGATCCCCGTCGGGCTGCTCGACTGGCAGCGCGGCGAGTCCTCGATCTCGTCGCTGCGGGCCAGCCAGCCCGCCGTCGCCCGGCTCGCCGCGCGCCCAGGCGTGCGCTCGCCCGGCAACCGGCCGGCGATCTCGCTCGCCCAGGGCGACCGGGTCACCCACGACTCCTTCGGGCTCGGCACCGTCGTGCGCGTCACCGGCGAGGGGGAGCGGGCCCAGGCCGAGGTCGACTTCGGCGGCGACACCGGGGTCAAGCGGCTCCTGCTGCGCTACGCCCCCCTCGAGAAGCTCTGACCCCAGGCGCGGTCCCGGCCACGCGCTCTCTCAGAGCAGGGGTCGCAGGGCGACGACCGTGTGGTCGGCCTCGTCGCCGTCGGGGTCCAGCGCGGCGAGCGTCGAGGTGATCGAGTGCACGACGCTGCCCAGGATCGGGATCGTCATGTGGCCGACGCCGTGCAGGCGGACGTTCCTGACCTCGAGATCGGGGTGGTAGAGCCCGCCGAGATACTGCGGGAAGACGAGCTCGTCGAGGTCGGACCAGTAGACGACGAAGCGGGTGTCGCACTCGGGCACCGGCTCCATCAGCTCGCGCATCAGCGCCGAGTTGGGGCGCATCTGCCGGGCGACACCCGACGGCCAGGCATAGGCGTTGTAGGTCCCGTGGTGCGGCGTGCCGAGCGTCACGAGCGTGTGGACGTGCTCGTCGCCGCCGAGGCGGGTGATGTAGTAGCGCGAGATCAGGCCGCCCATCGAGTGGGCGATGATGTGGATCCGCTCGTAGCCGGTCTCCTCGACGATCCGCTCGACCTCCTGCGCCAGCTGCGCAGCGGCGGTGCGGACATCACGGGTGAGGACCGAGTAGTTCATCGACGTGATCAGGCCGAAGCCGCGCCGGCGCAGACCACGGCGCATCAGGGCCCAGATCGACTGGTTGTCGAGCATGCCGTGCACCAGCAGGATCGGGGTGTTGGCGGCCTCGATGTCGGTCGCCGCGAGCGAGCGGGTCAGCGGGGGCAGGTGCTCGATCGAGTAGCCGTGGTGGCTCTCGACCTGCCGCCCCGGGAGCAGGCCCACCGGATAGGTGAGCGCGTGGGCGCCGACCCAGGCGGTCTCGACCGCCGCTCCGACCAGGCCTGTCGGGGTCGCCAGTGCCCGGACCGCGCCGCCGACCACGTCGACGGCCTCGCGCGCCAGCGACTCCAGAGCCCTCATCGGAAGCGACGGTAGCCGCTCACGCAGGCTCTCGGCGCGTTGCTAGGCTTAGAGCCATGACTGAGAGTCCGCTTCGCGTCGTTGTCGCCAAGCCCGGCCTGGACGGCCATGACCGCGGTGCCAAGGTCGTCGCCCGTGCCCTTCGTGACGCCGGTGTCGAGGTCGTCTACACCGGCCTCCACCAGACCCCCGAGCAGATCGTGGAGGCGGCGATCCAGGAGGACGCCGACGCCATCGGCATGTCGGTCCTGTCCGGCGCCCACATGACGCTGTTCAAGAAGGTCATCGAGCTCCTCGAGCAGCGTGATGCCAAGGACATCGTCGTCTTCGGCGGCGGCATCATCCCCGACGGAGACATCCCCGAGCTCGAGCAGATGGGCGTCGCGCGCATCTTCACCCCGGGCACGACCACGCAGGACATCGTCGACTGGGTGCGCCAGTCCGTGCAGCACGCGGCCGCCTGACCAGACCCGCCTCCAGCGCCCCTGACCGCCCGGTCAGGGGCGCTGCTGCGTGCACAGGGTCCGCTCCTGTGGTGGCCTGCGCAGGTTGTCGAGGAGGGCCGACACCTCCTCCTGCTCGGTGTCGCTGAGTGAGGTCTGCCACAGCATCACCCAGCGGCCCTGGGTCGAGAGCGTGACCACCTGCCCGCCGCTGCCCGGCGACGTGGTCGCCGGGATGCCGACCGGGGCCTGGCCGAGCGCCTCCCCGAGCAGCCGGACCAGCTCCGGCGGGATCGTGCACTCGCCGTCGGCGGCCCGGGCGCGTCCGTCGGGGCCGAGGACCGTCACCTTGTCGGCCCCGGCGCCGCCGGTGCGCGTCACGACGATCGGGTATGCCGCAGTGTTCGTCCCCGATGAGGGTGGCGCCGCCGTCGTGGCCGTGACGGTCGTGGCCGTGACCGTGGCACTGCCCGGGGCTGTCGTGCCGTCTCCGGCCTTGTCCGCGTCGGCGCCGCAGGCCGAGAGCGTCAGGAGAGCGAGGGCGGCGGCCATGGCGCCCGCCGCGGTCTGGTGGGAGAGTGGTCGCGAAGCCATACCCGCGATCCTGCGGCATCGCGGCATACCTGTCCTGTCGGACGGCCGGTGACCGTGGCGAGGTGCAGCCCAGCGCGCCACCGGCACCGTCCGGCGAGGGTGACGTGCGTCTCCCGGACCCGGGGAGGCGCCCGTATGCCGTGGCCCACTAGTCTGCGGGTGGACCATCCCCGAACAAGGTGAGGACGGATCTTCCGTGGATCTCTTCGAGTACCAAGCACGCGACATGTTTGAGAAGCACGGTGTCCCCGTGCTCGCCGGCGCCACCGCCACCACGCCCGAGGAGGCCCGTGCGGCCGCTGAGGAGATCGGCGCCAAGAGCGGCGGCGTGACGGTCGTCAAGGCCCAGGTCAAGACCGGCGGTCGCGGCAAGGCCGGCGGCGTCAAGGTCGCCAAGACGGCCGACGAGGCCCAGCAGTATGCCGAGCAGATCCTCGGCATGGACATCAAGGGCCACACGGTCCACACCGTGATGATCGCCCAGGGCGCCAAGATCGCCGAGGAGTACTACTTCTCGCTGCTGCTCGACCGCGCCAACCGCAACTACCTTGCGATGTGCAGCAAGGAGGGCGGCATGGACATCGAGACCCTCGCCGTCGAGCGCCCCGAGGCCCTCGCCCGCGTGGCCGTCGACCCGCAGGTCGGCATCGACGAGGCCAAGGCCAAGGAGATCACCGAGGCCGCCGGCTTCGACGCCGACACCGCCGCCAAGGTCGCCCCCGTGCTCCAGAAGCTCTGGGAGGTCTACAGCCAGGAGGACACCACCCTGGTCGAGGTCAACCCGCTGGTGAAGACCGAGGACGGCGAGATCATCGCCCTCGACGGCAAGGTCACGCTCGACGACAACGCCGGCTTCCGTCAGCCGGAGCACGCCAACCTCGTCGACGAGAAGACCGAGGACCCGCTGGAGGCCAAGGCCAAGGCGATGGACCTCAACTACGTCAAGCTCGACGGCAATGTCGGCATCATCGGCAACGGCGCCGGCCTCGTGATGAGCACGCTCGACGTGGTCGCCTACGCCGGTGAGGACCACACCGGTGGCAAGGCCAAGCCGGCCAACTTCCTCGACATCGGCGGCGGCGCCTCAGCGGAGGTCATGGCCAACGGCCTCGACGTCATCCTCAACGACGAGCAGGTCAAGTCGGTCTTCGTCAACGTCTTCGGCGGCATCACCGCGTGCGACGCGGTCGCCAACGGCATCGTCGGCGCCCTCAAGACCCTCGGCGACGCGGCCACCAAGCCGCTCGTGGTCCGGCTCGACGGCAACAACGTCGTCGAGGGCCGCCAGATCCTCGCCGACTTCAACCACCCGCTGGTCACCATCGAGGAGACCATGGACGGCGCGGCCCGCAAGGCCGCCGAGCTCGCCGCGCAGGCCTGAGACAACAAAGGACCACTAACAACATGGCTATCTTCCTCACCAAGGACTCCAAGGTCATCGTCCAGGGCATGACCGGCTCCGAGGGCATGAAGCACACCACGCGCATGCTCGCCTCCGGCACCAACATCGTCGGTGGCGTCAACCCCAAGAAGGCCGGCCAGACGGTCGACTTCCCCGAGGGCCAGCAGGTCCCGGTCTTCGGCACCGTCAAGGAGGCCATGGACGCCACCGGCGCCGACGTCTCCGTCGTCTTCGTGCCGCCGGCCTTCACCAAGTCCGCGGTCGTCGAGGCCGTTGACGCCGTCATGCCGCTCGTCGTCGTGATCACCGAGGGCATCGCGGTCAAGGACACGGCCGAGTTCTTCAACTACGCCAAGGACAAGGGCACCACGCGGATCATCGGCCCCAACTGCCCGGGCATCATCAGCCCCGGGGCCTCAAACGCCGGCATCATCCCCGCCGACATCGCGGGCCCCGGCAAGATCGGTCTGGTCTCCAAGTCCGGCACGCTGACCTACCAGATGATGTACGAGCTGAAGGACTACGGCTTCTCCACCGCCGTGGGCATCGGCGGCGACCCCATCATCGGCACCACCCACATCGACTGCCTCGAGGCCTTCGAGGCCGACCCCGAGACGGTCGCGATGGTCATGATCGGCGAGATCGGCGGCGACGCAGAGGAGCGCGCGGCCAAGTTCATCCAGGACAACGTCACCAAGCCGGTCGTCGGCTACGTCGCGGGCTTCACCGCCCCCGAGGGCAAGACGATGGGCCACGCCGGTGCGATCGTCTCCGGTGGCGCGGGCACCGCGGCCGCCAAGAAGGAGGCCCTCGAGGCCGCCGGCGTCAAGGTCGGCAAGACGCCGTCCGAGACCGCCGAGCTCATGCGCGAGGTCATGAAGGGCCTCGGCGCCTGATCTCAGGCTCCCACTGACCAAAGAGGGAAGGCCGCCACCCGAAGCCGGGTGGCGGCCTTCCTTTGCCCATCCGCCCGACGCCGGTGCAGGGGGTTGCGGCGGTCGGGCGGAGGTATTGACGCGGCGCGGCCGGCCATGCCATCACGTGCATCCCCAGTGCGCACGTGGTGCCACGGTCGACGGCCGCGCCGCCTCCCCAGCGAGTCCCCCTCCTGACCCGCTATCCATGACGACGCATCGAGGCACCCGGAAGGTTGCCCCCTCTCGGATCTTTATTCGCGCGGCTTTCTCGCGCCTGCCGGGACCGACGGCGCGGCACCGTGGCTGCGCCGACGCGGTGGGCGACGATGGTGCGCGATGAGTGACAGTCACGACACCGACCCCACCCAGTCAGGGCCGGGCGACCGCCCGCGCCCGGCACCCGGCCGTCCCCGCGGCGGAGCCTCCGCGGCCCGCCGCCCCGGCCTCGTCCGTGGACAGGGGTCCGGTGGGGCCTCCGCCGTCCATCGGGTGCGCGCCGGTGCGGGGGCCGGGGTCACGGGGCTGGCCGGGATGATCCGCGACCTGCCGCCGTGGGCGGCGGCCGTGGTGACCGGTGTCGCCACCGCTGCCGCCTCGCTCGCCCTTGTCGTCCTCCCGGTCCTGGCCGTCTGGGTCGCCAGCGCCCTCTCCAGCAGCACGGTCACCGACGCGCTCGCCTCCGGCGTGAGCCTGTGGCTGCTGGGGGGAGCGGCGCATCTGCGGCTCGGGGCGGCGACGCTCTCGCTCGTCCCGCTCGCGGCCCTGGCGCTGGTGGCCTGGATCGCCCATCTCGGTGCCCGTCGTGCCCTCGCCGAGCGCGAGGGGTCCGCCCGCTCGCTGGCCCGGCCTGCGCTCCTGTGGCTGGCCGGGTATGCCGCCCTGGCCGGTCTCGCCGCCGCCCTCGCCCTCGGCGGGCCGATGCGTCCGCAGTCGGTCAGCCTCGTGCTGCCACTGCTCCTCGTGCCGGCCCTGGCCGGGGCGGGCGCCGTCTGGCGGCGCGCCCGTGAGCTCGACGACCCCGAGATGGACCGGCTCGTCGACCGGCTGCCGACCTGGCTGCTGCGCGCCTTCGGGCCCGCCCGAGACGGCCTGCTCGCGCTGCTGGCGATCGGGACGGTCGGTGTGCTGGCCATGATCGCCATCCACTGGCAGCGGGTCTGGCATGTCCACGAGCAGCTGGGTGCAGGCATCGTTGGCGGGCTTGCGCTGGCGGTGGCCCAGGCCGTGACCGTGCCCAATCTCGCGCTGTGGGCGCTGTCCTTCGCCTCCGGCACCGGCTTCACCGTCGTGTCCGGATCACCGGTCGGGTGGGGCGGCTACGACGGTGGGCTGCTGCCGATGGTCCCGGTCCTGGCCGCACTCCCCAGCCCTGGCGACTTCCCCGCATGGGTGCCCGCACTCGTCCTCCTGCCCGTGCTGGTCGGCGGCCTCATCGGCTGGCGGTCCACCGCGGCATACACCCGCCTGTCCTCGCTGCGACCCCAGCTGCTCACCGCAGCCGCGGCCAGCACGGCGGTCGCGCTCACGGTGACCCTGCTCGACGCGCTCGGCGGCGGGGCGCTGGGTGCCCACCGCCTGGCCGGGGTCGGCGCGCCCGCGGCCCTGTTCGGGCTCGCGCTGCTCGGCGAGCTGCTGGCCGGCGCCGCCCTCGGGGTCGGCCTGCGCACCGTGCTGCGGCGGCGCTGATCCGCGCGGATAGGGTGCCTCCCGTGAGCACCCCCGAGCCCGGTCACCGCCCCGGCATCGTCGTCCTCGTCTCCGGCAGCGGCACCAACCTCCAGGCCCTCCTCGACGCCCCCGACCTCGGCTGCGACATCGTCGCCGTCGGCGCCGACCGCGACGGCATCGAGGGGCTGGCCCGGGCCGAGCGCGCCGGCATCCCCACCTTTGTATGCCGCGTGGGCGAGCACCCCACGCGCGCGGACTGGGACGCGGCGCTGGCCGGCGAGCTCGCGGCATACCGCCCGGCGTTTGTGGTCTCCGCCGGCTTCATGAAGATCCTCGGCCCGGCCGTCCTCGAGGCGAACCGGGTGGTCAACACCCACCCGGCGCTGCTGCCGAGCTTTCCCGGGGCCCACGCCGTCCGCGACGCGCTGGCCCATGGGGTGCGGGTGACCGGCTGCACCTGCCACTGGGTGGACGCCGGCGTCGACACCGGCCCGATCATCGACCAGCGGGCGGTGCGCGTCGAGAACGGCGACACCGAGGAGACCCTCCACGAGCGCATCAAGGTCCTCGAGCGGGAGATGCTCGTCGACGTTGTGCGGGCGCTCGCGGGCGACTGGAAGGCCGACGCCACCGCTGGCTAGAGTGGGCCATATCGACGACTGGCGCAGGTGGGGTACCACCGGGGAGTGACGTCGGATCGCATCGCCCGCCTGGGTGCGACCCGCCCCGATGATCAGGAGTACCCAACGCCGTGTCCGGCACCGTCACCGCCCCTGGCCCCACCGCAAACGTCCGCCCCGTGAAGCGGGCCCTCGTCTCCGTCTATGACAAGAGCGGCCTGGAGGACCTCGCCCGCGGCCTGCACGAGGCAGGGGTGGCCATCATCTCCACCGGCTCCACCGCCTCGCGCATCGCCGATGCCGGGGTGCCGGTCACGCCCGTCGAGGAGATCACCGGTTTCCCCGAGTGCCTCGAGGGCCGGGTCAAGACCCTGCACCCCAAGGTGCATGCCGGGATCCTGGCCGACACCCGCAAGGAGGACCACCTCGCCCAGCTCGACGAGCTCGGTGTCGCGGCCTTTGACCTCGTCGTGGTCAACCTCTATCCCTTCACCGAGACCGTCGCCTCCGGGGCCACGCCCGACGAGTGCGTGGAGCAGATCGACATCGGCGGGCCGACGATGGTACGCGCGGCGGCCAAGAACCACCCGTCGGTCGCGATCGTCACCGACCCGGGCGCCTACGGCGAGGTCGTCGAGGCCGCCAAGGCCGGTGGCTTCACCCTCGCCCAGCGCCAGCGGCTGGCCATGGAGGCCTTCCGGCACACCGCGGCATACGACGTCGCGGTGGCCACCTGGCTCGGCAACGCCGTCGTGGGCGCCGACGAGCCGCTGACCTTCCCCGACTGGCTCGGCCAGACGTTCACCAAGTCGGCGACGCTGCGCTATGGCGAGAACCCGCACCAGCAGGCCGCGCTCTATGTCGCCGCCGACGGCTCCCAGGGCCTGGCCCAGGCACGCCAGCTGCACGGCAAGGAGATGTCCTACAACAACTACATCGACGGCGACGCGGCCTACCGGGCGGCCTACGACCAGGGCGACCGGCCGACCTGCGCGATCATCAAGCACGCCAACCCGTGCGGCATCGCCATCGGCGGTGACATCGCCGAGGCCCACCGCAAGGCCCACGACTGCGACCCGCTGTCCGCCTTCGGCGGCATCATCGCGGTCAACCGCGAGGTGACCGCCGAGATGGCCGAGACCGTCAAGGACATCTTCACCGAGGTCGTCATCGCGCCGTCCTATGCGCCGGCGGCCCTGGAGATCCTCACGGCCAAGAAGAACATCCGGCTGCTGGAGTGCCCGGCGCCGGTGCGCGGCGGTCTCGAGACCCGCCCGGTCACTGGCGGCCTGCTCGTCCAGGAGCGGGACCAGATCGACGCCGTCATCTCGGCCTCCGACGACGACAAGCCCACCGCCGGCCACGGCGACGACCCGATCAACTGGACGCGCGTCGCCGGCGACGACGACAGCTCCGAGACCCTCGGCGAGCTCAACTTCGCCTGGCGTGCGGTGCGCGCCGTCAAGTCCAACGCCATCCTGCTCTCCCAGCAGTGCGCGACGGTCGGCATCGGCATGGGCCAGGTCAACCGCGTGGACTCCTGCCGCCTCGCCGTGCAGCGCGCGGGGGAGGAGCGGGCCCGCGGCTCGGTCGCGGCGTCCGACGCCTTCTTCCCCTTCGCGGACGGGCCGCAGGTGCTCATCGACGCCGGTGTGCGGGCAATCGTCGCCCCCGGCGGCTCGATGCGCGACCAGGAGACCATCGACGCCTGCGAGGCTGCCGGCGTCACCCTCTATTTCACCGGCACACGACACTTCGCCCACTGAGGCGTCTTCGCCGGACCCACCCGACAACCACCAGCACCAGGAGGCCCCATGAGCGCAATCTCTCTCGACGGCAAGTCGACGCTTGCCGCCATCAAGTCCGAGCTGCGCGCCCGCGTCGAGGCGCTCGCGGCCGAGGGCGTGGTGCCGGGTCTCGGCACGGTGCTGGTGGGCGACGACCCCGCCTCGCACTGGTATGTCGGCGCCAAACACCGTGACTGCGCCGAGATCGGGATCCGCAGCATGCGGCGCGACCTGCCCGCCACCGCGACGCAGGAGGAGGTCGAGGCGGTCGTCCGCGAGCTCAACGAGGACCCGGAGTGCACCGGCTTCATCGTCCAGCAGCCCACGGGCCTGGACGAGTTCGCGATCCTCTCGTCGGTCGATCCCGAGAAGGACGTCGACGGGCTGCACCCGGTCAACCTCGGCTGCCTCGTCATGGGCCGCCGGGCACCGCTGCCGTGCACCCCGGTCGGCATCGTCGAGCTGCTGCGGCGCTATGACGTGCCGATCAAGGGGGCTGACGTCACCGTGGTCGGGCGTGGGCTCACGGTCGGGCGCCCGCTCGGCCTCATCCTGACCCGCCGCAGCGAGAACGCCACGGTCACGCTGTGCCACACCGGCACCCGCGACCTGGCCTCCCACGTCCGGGGGGCCGACATTGTGGTGGCGGCGGCCGGTGTGCCCGACATCATCACGGCCGACATGGTCAAGCCGGGTGCGGCCGTCCTCGACGTCGGCGTGAGCCGCCGCGACGGCAAGGTCGCCGGTGATGTCGCCAAGGACGTCGCCGAGGTCGCCGGGTGGCTCACGCCCAACCCCGGCGGTGTCGGCCCCATGACCCGGGCGATGCTGCTGAGCAACGTGGTCGAGGCCGCCGAGCAGCGGCTGGCCGACGCCAAGGCGGGGGAGAGCGGACACCAGTCCCGCCACGGCCAGCGCTGAGGCGCGTCCCGACACAGAGATCAGGATCGTGCGCATCGACATGACCCCAGTCGGTGCGCACGATCACGCTGCGGGACATGTGTCGGCGGCCTGCTGCTGACCAGCGATAATGGATGATCCCCAGCCGCCCGACCGACGAGGACATCTGTGTCGTCATCCCGCCTGACCCTGCCCCGCTGGACTACCGTGCTGCCCCTGCTGGGGCTGCTCGTCCTCGCGCTGACCTGGGGGCGGGACCTGGGCCCGCTGCCGGTGGCGGTGGCCGCCGCGGTCCTCGCGGGGTCGGTGCTCGCCGCCGTCCACCACGCCGAGGTCGTCGCCCACCGGGTCGGGGAGCCGTTCGGATCGCTCGTGCTCGCCGTGGCCGTCACGGTCATCGAGGTCGCGCTCATCATCACGCTCATGCTCAGCGGCGGCGAGGATGTCGAGACGCTGGCGCGCGACACGGTCTTCGCCGCAGTGATGATCACCCTCAACGGCATCGTCGGTCTCGCGCTGCTCGCCGGGACGCTCAAGCGCCCGCTCGTCTACTTCAACGCAGAAGGCGCTGGCGGCGCGCTCGCGACCGTGGCCACCCTCGCCACCACCTGCCTCGTCCTGCCGAGCTTCACGCTGGGCGAGCCCGGGCCCCGCTTCACCGACGCCCAGCTGGCTTTCGCCGCCGTCGTCGCGCTCGCGCTCTATGGCCTGTTCGTGGTCACCCAGACCGTGCGGCACCGCGACTTCTTCCTGCCGGTCAGCCCCACCGGCGAGGTCATCTCGGACAACAGCCATGCCGACCCGCCCTCCAACCGCGCCGCCCTGACCAGCCTCGGCCTCCTGCTGGTCTCGCTCGTCGCCGTCGTCGGCCTGGCCAAGATCCTCTCGCCGTCGATCGAGGCCGCCGTGCGGGGTGCCGGCCTGCCGCCGTCCTTCGTGGGTGTCGTCATCGCCCTGCTCGTGCTCCTGCCCGAGACCCTCGCCGCCGTCAACGCCGCTCGCCGCAAGCGCATGATGGTCAGCCTCAACCTCGCCTACGGCTCGGCGATGGCGAGCATCGGCCTGACCGTGCCGGCCATCGCGATCAGCACGCTCTTTGTCGACATCCCCCTCTCGCTCGGGCTGGGCGAGACCCAGATGGTCCTGCTCGCCCTCACCCTCATGGTCAGCGTTCTGACCGTCGTCCCCGGCCGCGCCACCCGGCTCCAGGCCGGCGTGCACCTCGTGCTCCTCGCCGCCTTCATCTTCCTCGCGATGAACCCCTGATCGCCCAATCCGGCTGGGACGCAACAGGGGCCGGTATGCCGCGTGTGCGGCATACCGGCCCCTGTCACCGGGTGTGGGTGGCTCAGCCGATCAGACCGAGGCCCTTGACGGCGTCGCGCTCCTCGGCGAGCTCGGCGACGGACGCGTCGATCTTGCCCCGGCTGAAGTCGTCGATCTCCAGGCCCTGGACGATCTCCCACTTGCCGTCCTTGACGGTCACGGGGAAGGAGGAGATCAGACCCTCGGGCACGCCGTAGGAGCCGTCGGAGCAGACGGCCATCGAGACCCAGTCGCCCTCGGCGGAGCCCAGGCGCCAGTCGCGCGCGTGGTCGATCGTGGCGCTCGCGGCCGAGGCGGCCGAGGAGGAGCCACGCGCCTCGATGATGGCGGCGCCGCGCTTGGCGACGGTCGGGATGAAGGTGTTCTCGAGCCAGTCCTGGTCGCCCACGGCCTCGGCGGCGTTCTTGCCGGAGACCTCACAGTGGAAGAGGTCGGGGTACTGGGTCGCGGAGTGGTTGCCCCAGATGGTCATCTTCTTGATCTCGGTGACCGGGACGCCGAGCTTGGCCGCGAGCTGGGAGATCGCGCGGTTGTGGTCGAGGCGGGTCAGGGCCGAGAAGCGCTCGTTGGGGATGTCGGGCGCGTTGTTCATCGCGATGAGCGCGTTGGTGTTGGCCGGGTTGCCCGTGACGACGACCTGGATGTCGTCGGCCGCGACGTCGTTGAGGGCCTTGCCCTGCGGGGCGAAGATGCCGCCGTTGGCCTCGAGGAGGTCACCGCGCTCCATGCCGGGGCCGCGGGGACGGGCGCCGACGAGCAGCGCGTGGTTGACGCCGTCGAAGACCTTGGCAGCGTCGTCGCCGATCTCGACCTTGGCGAGCGTCGGGAAGGCGCAGTCGTCGAGCTCCATGACGACGCCCTCAAGGGCCTTCAGGGCCGGCGTGATCTCGAGCAGACGCAGCTCGACGGGGGTGTCGGGGCCAAACATCGCACCGCTGGCGATGCGGAACAGGAGGCTGTAGCCGATCTGGCCGGCAGCGCCGGTGACGGCGACCTTGACGGGGTTGGTGCTCACGGGTTGATGCCCTTCGATGTGCGTACGGTGGGTCACCTGCGACGGTAGCAGTCCTGCGCAGGGCGCGTGCGGGGTGTCTGGGCGAAGTGACGAGGGGCTCTGAGGGGGCGGCGCGGGGGCCGCGACGAAACCGGTGACGCGCCCGAGGCAACCCTCTGCGCTGGCCGTCGCGTCATTCCAAGCATAAGTTTGACGCTGGACGACCTGGCCGCCCGGTCAGGTCCCAACGAGAGGACACAACCAACGTGGGAATCTTCGACAAGATCAAGGACGCCCTGACCGTCGACGACGCCGAGCGCGCCGAGGCCGCCCGCAAGGAGGCCGCAGAGGCTCAGGCCAAGGCCGACAAGATCAAGGCCGAGGCCCAGAAGACCGCCGACGAGGCCCGTCGCAAGGCCGACGAGGCCGCTGCCAAGGCCCGTGAGGACGGTGGCGAGGCCGCCGCCGAGGCGCACCGCAAGGCAGAGGCCGAGGCCGCCGAGGCCAAGGCCAAGGCGGAGGCCGAGGCTGCCGAGGCGCAGCGCAAGGCCGACGAGACCGCCGCCGCTGCCAAGCAGAAGGCCGAGGACGACGCCGCTGCCGCCAAGAAGAAGGCCGAGGACGAGGCTGCCGACGCCAAGGCCAAGGCCGCCAAGGAGCAGGCCGACAAGGAGAAGGCCGCCGCGGACGCCAAGGCCGCTGCGACCAAGAAGCAGGCCGAGGCCGACGCCGCCGAGCGCAAGAAGGCGCAGGACGCCGCGTCGCGCGCCAAGGCCGCGCCTGCCTACAAGACCTACACGGTCAAGAAGGGCGACACCCTGTCCGAGATCGCCGAGCGCTACGGCGTGAGCTGGCGCGAGATGGCCAAGCTCAACAACCTCGACAACCCCGACCTGATCTTCCCCGGCCAGGTCTTCAAGATCCCCAACAAGTGACGCTCGTCTGAGCCCACTGACGCGCGAGGCCCCCGACCTGCTGGTCGGGGGCCTCGTCGTGTCCGGCCCTCTCGGCGCGCACGCCTCGTAGGGTGATGGTCATGGCGACCCCAGACTTCGTCCTCCGGCTGCGCGAGCGCATCGGGACCGATCCGCTCTTCCTCATCGGTGTCGCCGGGGTGGTGCGCAACGACGCGGGCGAGGTGCTGCTCAACCGCCGGGCAGACAACGGCCAGTGGGCGCTCATCAGCGGCATCCTCGACCCGGGGGAGGAGCCGGCCGTGGGACTGCTGCGCGAGATCCAGGAGGAGACCGGTGTCGTCGCGCAGGTGGACGGGCTGTCCAGCGTGATGATCACGCCCGAGGTCACCTATCCCAACGGGGACCAGGCGCAGTACCTCGACCTGTGTTTTGTCTGCACGCACGTCTCGGGTGAGGCGCGGGTCAACGACGACGAGTCCACCGATGTCCGGTGGTTCGCCATGGACGATCTGCCACCGATGAGTCCCTTTGCGCGGCAACGTCTTTCGCGGGCTGTCGAGTTCACCGGGCGCACCTGGTTCGACGCTGGCTGACGTGTCCGTCCGCCCACATCGTGGTCACCCGTTTGACGTCGTGACGCAGTGGCGGCCAGTCTGGTGCGCGTCCCATCCAGAGCGGCCGAGAGACCTGGCTCGTCGACGCCGCAGCAACCACCTCCACGAGGCCGGTGCTCATGCCAGGACCGATGGAGGAAGCATGACCAGTACCTTCGGTGTCGCCCTGCGGGCCCGCGACATCGGCCGCGGGCTCTTCGGCCGGCTCAGCATCGACCTCATGCGCGCCGGGTCGATGTGCTGTCGCTGATCGGCTGATTCCCGGCCGACCACCAGTCATCGTCTTCGCCTGAGCGCCTCAAAGCCCTCATTCCCCAAGGAGATCCACCATGTCCCGCGCCCTCCCGGGCGGCGGCGTGGCGACCCCGCACACCGATATCCGTGACGCCTTCCGCCCGGTCGCATCGAGCGTCTGGGTCGTCACGAGTGCGGTCGGTCGCGACCCCGTCGGCTTCACCGCCGTCTCGCTCGTCTCCGTCTCGGCGACCCCGCCGCTGATCTCGTTCAACCTCTCCAAGACGTCTGGGAGCCGTGCTCATATCGAGCGCAGCGGCCGGATAGCCGCCCACCTCCTCGCCGCAGACCAGGAGCACCTCGCTCATCGCTTCTCACGGGAGCGTGAGCTGAGATTCGTTGCCGACGGCCAATGGCGTTGGTGCGCAGGGGGATTGCCCGAGCTCCCCACAAGCCTGGTCCGTCTGGTCGCCGAGCCCCAGTCCTACCTCGACGCCGGCGACAGCCTTGTCGTCACCGCCCGCGTCACCGCGTCCACGGCCCGCGAGGGAGCGCCTCTGCTCCACCGTGACCGTGCCTTCTCCGCCCCCTTCTCCGACCTCCCACTGCTCGAAGGAGCCGTCGCATGACCCACACCGACCCCCTGTCCTTCGCCTACTGGGTGCCCAATGTCTCCGGCGGCCTCGTCGTCTCCAAGGTCCCGCAGCGGACCAGCCACGACCCGGCCTACAACATCGACGTGGCCCGGACCGCCGAGCAGGTCGGCTTCGACTACGCGCTCACCCAGGTGCGCTATCTCGCGTCCTATGGCGCCGACGAGCAGCACGAGAGCACGTCGTTCTCGATCAACCTGCTGGCCCACACCGAGCGGCTCAAGGTCATCGCGGCCGTCCACCCGGGGTTCTGGCAGCCGGCGGTGCTGGCCAAGCTCGCGGCGACGGCGCAGGCCGTCAGCGGGGACCGCTTCTGCCTCAACGTGGTCTCGGGCTGGTTCAAGCAGGAGTTCCTGTCCCTGGGCGAGCCGTGGCTCGACCACGAGGAGCGCTATCGCAGGGCGGAGGAGTTCATCGAGGTGCTGCGCGGCGCGTGGACCGAGGACGACCTCACCTATCGCGGCGACTTCTATCGCACCCGCGACCTGACCTTCCGGCCCCAGCCGCAGACCCCGCCCGAGGTCTTCATGGGCGGCAACTCCACGGCGGCCCGGCGCATGGGCGGACGCCTGGTCGACTGGTACTTCATGAACGGCAACACCCTCGAGGGGGTGGCCGAGCAGGTCGCCGAGGTCGGTGCCCTCGCGGCCGAGCACGACCGCCGGGTCCGGTTCGGCCTCAACGGTTTTGCGGTGGTGCGCGACACCGAGGAGGAGGCCCGCGCCGTCGTCCAGGAGATCATCGACCAGGCCGACGCCGACAAGGTCAAGGCGTTCGGTGAGGCGGTCAAGCAGGCCGGGCAGTCCACCGGCGACGGCAAGGGGATGTGGTCCGGCAGCCGCTTCGAGGACCTCGTGCAGTACAACGACGGTTTCAAGACCGGGCTGGTCGGCACGCCCGAGCAGGTCGCACGGCGCATCATCGACTACCGCAGGGTGGGCGTCGACCTGCTCCTGCTCGGTTTCCTGCATGTGCGGGAGGAGGTCGAGCGCTTCGGTCGGGAGGTCATCCCGATCGTGCGCGAGCTGGAGGCGGAGAGCGCCACGGAGGGTGATGCGCCGCGCCTGGCCGCCGTCTCCTGACCCCGTCCCCGCGGGGCTGAGTGCGTCACAGGCACAGGTATGCCGCGCAGCCAACTGGCGGGTTCTAACGGTCCTCGCAACACCCAGTCTTTCTGGGAGTTGCGAGGACCGTGTCGTTTGAGGAGCTGAGGGCGGCGTTCTTCGTCGCGCTGGACGAGCAGGATGGGAATGTGGCGGCGGCGGCCCGGGTGGCCGGGGTGAAGCCGGGCACGGCGTACGCGTGGGCGCGTCAGGCGGGCGCGGGGCAGGGGGTGCTTCGCCCGCATCCGGGACGTGCCGAGTTCGCGCGGCTGCGCGCTGGGGGCCTGTCCCGGAGTGAGGCCGCGGCCGCGGTCGGGATCCATCAGCGGACCGCGTGGGACTGGGACCGCGGGGTGCGCCGGGCCAAGGGGGTGCGGGTCTATCCCGACGGGCGTCGGGTCGACTACCGGGACGGCAGCGTCACCATGGGCGATGTGACCACCACCCCCGCGCCGTCGTTCGAGGCCCTTGAGCGCAAGCTCCACCCGCGTTACCTGACCTTGCAGGAGCGAGAGAGGATCGCCGACCTGCGCGTGCAGAAGAAGTCGCTGCGCGCGATCGGCCAGGCGCTTGCGCGGCCGACCTCGACGGTCAAACGCGAGATCGACGCGTACGCCGACGCCGACGGCCGCTACCGCGCCCACGACGCTCATCGCGCAGCGACCGAGGCCCGGGCCCGCCCGAGAGCGGCCAAGCTCGCCCAGGACGGCCCGCTGCGCGATTACGTGGTGGAGAAGCTGGCCGAGCGCTGGTCGCCCGAGCAGATCCACAATGGGCTGATCAGGGAACACCCCGGCGACGAGAGCATGCGAGTGGCGACCGAGACGATCTACCAGGCGATCTATCTCCAGGCCCGCGGCGGACTGCGCCGCGAGGTCGCACAGGCCCTGCGGACCGGGCGGACCGCCCGCAAGCCCCACCGCCGCCGCGACCAGCGCCAGGCCCGCTTCGTCGACCCGATGGTCATGATCAGCGACCGCCCACCCGAGATCGAGGACCGCGCCGTGCCCGGGCACTGGGAAGGCGACCTGATCATGGGCAAGGACAACGCCAGCGCGATCGCGACCCTGGTCGAGCGCACCACCCGCTACGTGATGCTCGCCCACCTGCCCGGTGGCCGCCACGACGCGGCCACCGTGCGTGACGCCCTGGTCGAGACCATGCTCACCCTGCCCCAGCACCTGCGCGGGTCGCTGACCTGGGACCAGGGCGCCGAGATGGCCCGGCACAAGACGTTCACGATCGCGACCGGCGCCCCGGTCTATTTCTGCAACCCCCACTCCCCATGGGAACGCGGCAGCAACGAGAACACCAACGGCCTGCTGCGCCAGTACTTCCCCAAAGGAACAGACCTGAGCCTCTACTCCCGAGCCGACCTCGAATACGTCGCCCAGCAGCTCAACGGCCGACCACGCAAAACGCTCGACTGGGACAAACCAGCCGAGCGCCTGCGTGATCTACTACTGACCACCTAAACCAACAGGTGTTGCGAGGACCACGAGAATCCACCACTGGGCTGCGCGGCATACCTTTTGGTGTTGGTGAGGTCAGCCGATGCGGCCGTCGCCGTCCCGGTCGACACGACGCTCGAGCTCCGGGTTGATGGCAGCCGAGGCGCCGGTGCCGTCGACGTCGGCGTGCTGGAGGTACTTGGCGTCGGTGACGTCCTCGACCTGGTACTCACCCGAGATGTCCTCGTCGCGACGGTCCACGCCCGTGATGAGGCGGTAGGTCGCGCCCGCGATGGCAGCACCGAAGATCGGCGCGAGCCAGAACAGCCACAGCTGGGCCGGCGCGCCGTCACCGTTGAAGAACGCAACGGCGGTGGAGCGGGCCGGGTTGACCGAGGTGTTGGAGATCGGGATCGAGATGAGGTGGATCAGGGTCAGGCCCATGCCGATCGCGACCGGGGCGAAGCCCTCCGGCGCGCGCGAGTCGGTGGCGCCGAGGACGATGTAGAGAAACATGCAGGTGAGCAGCGCCTCCGCGACGAAGACCGCCATGAGCGAGTAGCCGCCGGGGGAGTTGTCGCCGAAGCCGTTGGCCGCCATGTTGCCGACCGGGTCGAAGCCGACCTTTGCGCGGGCGATCGCCCAGAGCGAGGCGCCGGCGAGCAGACCGCCGAGGACCTGGGCGACGACGTAGGGCAGGACGTCGGCCCACTTGAAGCGGTTGGCGACGGCCGCGCCGATCGTCACGGCGGGGTTGAAGTGGGCGCCCGAGACGTGGCCCACCGCGTAGGCCATCGTCATCACGCTCAGACCGAACGCGAGGGCGACGCCCAGGAAACCGATGCCGAGCTGGAAGCTCTGGCCGGCAATGACATTGGGCTGGAGGAAGGACGCGGCGAAGATCGCGCTGCCGCAGCCTCCGAAGACCAGCCAGAACGTGCCGAGAAACTCGGCGCCGAGACGGGCCGAGAGCTTGGGCTGGAGCATGAGCTGTGGGTTCTCCTGTGGTCGATTCCCCCGCCCGAGTCAGGACGTGGGTCGCTCTCATGGTGCCTGAGGGGGCCGGTGGCCCGCGAGCCGGCACCCGGCGGCATACCGAGGTGTGACCAGACCGAAACCTCCCGGTAAACGGGTTTGCACCCACCTGACAGAATGTCGCCCATGCCTACGACGCCCACCCACGCGGGACGCGACCGGAGCCTGTCCGGGATGCAGCCCACGAGCGACTCCCTGCACCTCGGCAACTACATCGGGGCGCTCGTGAACTGGGTGGACCTCCAAGAGCAGTACGACGCGTTCTACTTCGTCGCCGACCTGCACGCGCTGACCGTCCCCACCGACCCCGAGGTGCTCCGGCGCCGGATCACCATCACCGCCGCGCAGTACCTCGCAGGCGGCGTCGACCCGCAGCGGGCGGTCGTCTTCCGCCAGAGCGATGTCCAGGAGCACACCGAGCTGGCGTGGGTGCTGGCCTGCCAGACGGCCTTTGGCGAGGCCAGCCGGATGACGCAGTTCAAGGACAAGACGGCCAAGGGCCAGAACGCCAATGTCGGCCTGTTCACCTATCCGATCCTGATGGCGGCCGACATCCTCATGTATGACGCCACCAAGGTCCCGGTCGGTGAGGACCAGCGCCAGCACCTCGAGATCACCCGCGACCTCGCGCAGCGCTTCAACACCCGCTTCGGCGACACGCTAGTGGTGCCCGAGGCGCACATCCTCAAGCAGACCGCCAAGATCATGGACCTCCAGGAGCCGGCCAACAAGATGTCGGGCTCGACGTCCTCCGACGCGGGCCTGATCCTGCTCTCGGACGACCCCAAGCGGATCACCAAGAAGATCAAGTCCGCCGTCACCGACGCCGAGCGTGAGATCCGCTACGACCCCGAGGCCAAGGCCGGCGTCTCCAACCTGCTCGTGATCCACAGCGCGCTGTCGGGCACCCCGGTCGCCGACCTCGAGCGCTCCTTCGAGGGCCGGGGCTACGGCGACCTCAAGAAGGAGGTCGCCGAGGTGGTCGTCGAGCGCCTCGAGCCCTTCCAGAGCCGGATGGCCGAGCTGACCGGCGACCCGGCCGAGCTCGATCGGGTCCTGGCCGAGGGGGCCGACCGGGCCCGCGAGGTCGCCTCGGCGACGCTGCGCCGGGTCTATGACCGTGTGGGCCTGGCGAGCCCGCGACGGTAGGGGCGAAAGAGCATGGGCACCATCGGCGTTGCCGTCGCCATCCCGCACCCGTGGGGTGAGCAGCTCCAGGAGCACCGGGCCAGTTTTGGCGATCCGCAGGCCTCCGCGATCCCGCCCCACGTGACGATCCTGCCGCCCACGGAGGTCCCGGACGGGTCCCTGCCGGCTTTCCGGGAGCACCTTGCCGAGTCGGCCGCCGCGGCGTCGCCGTTCACGATGGTGCTGCGCGGCACGGGGACCTTCCGGCCGATCTCGCCGGTCGTCTTCGTCACCGTCGCCCAGGGCATCTCCGAGTGCGAGCGGCTCGAGAGTGCCGTGCGTTCCGGCCCCGTCGAGCGGCTGCTGGAGTTCAACTACCACCCGCACGTCACCGTGGCGCATCACCTCCAGGACGAGGCCCTCGACCAGGCCTTCGAGACGCTGGCCGACTTCACCTGCACGTTCAGCGTCGACGCGCTGCACCTCTACGAGCACGGCACCGACGGCGTCTGGCGCGCGGTCGCCGAGTACCCCCTCGGCCAGGAGCCCGCCTGAGCGGTATGCCGCGTGGTGCGCCCGCGTGCCGCGTGCGCGACTCCCCGCGTGCATCCGCGCAGGAAAAGTCGCGGATGTTCGTGGCCAGGCCCGTGTGACGGCCATGCGGGCAGGAAAGTTCGAGGATGGCCGTGGCCACGCCCGTGTGACGGCCATCCGCGCAGGAAAAGTCGCGCATGGCCGGGGCGCCCTCACGGACCGACGCAACGTCCAGATCTGGCGCTTGGCGGGTTCTCGACCGCCGATTGAGCCCCCAAAGTGACATCTCTGGACGTTGCGTGGCGTGGGCGGTGCGTTTCGGCGCTGTGGGTCGTCGGTGCAGGCCCTCCTGCAGCGTCAGTGCTCGCGGCGGTGCTCTCGGTGCAGGGCACTGGCGGCGCCGCCGAGCAGCGCCAGCAGCACCAGCCCGCCCACGGCACCGACGGGGCCGAGCGGCACCTTCGACAGATCCAGGCGGGTGCCGTCGGCGGACGCAGTGGTCGCGGCAGGCGGGGCTGCGGCGGCCGTCGCGCTCGGCGTGGCCGCGATCGTGCTCGAGGTGCTCGTGGACGTTGTCGGCACCAGTGGTGTGGGTTGCTCGCCGGGCTCGACGAGCCGGCCGATCGGTCGCGCCCTGTCGCCATTGGCGAAGGCCCAGTCATAGAGCTTGGCCTGGTCTCGCCAGCCGACGCCGAGGCCATACATCTCGGTGAGCAGGTAGGTGCGCCCACCACGGGTCACGGCAGAGATGAAGGTCCGCTTCGCCGCGTCGGTGTAGCCGTTCTTGATGCCGATCGTGCCGGGGTAGTTGTAGAGCAGCTTGTTGTGGTTGCCGACCTTGAAGGACGTGGGCCGCGGCGCGACGGGCTTCGCGGCCGGGCCCGTCGCGGACCTCGTGGTCGACCTGCGCGCGGTGGGGGAGGCCTGGGCCGCGGGTGTGGGGGCGGAGGTCTGCTTCGTCGGTGCGTAGCCGGGGAAGGTGACCTGCTTGGTGGTCACATAGGTGCGGAAGTCCTTGTTCTTCATGGCTTCTCGCCCGATGAGCGCCAGGTCGTAGGCGCTGCTTGTCTGTCCCGGCGCGTCCAGCCCGGAGGGGTCCACGACGTGGGTGTCATGGGCGCCGAGCTCGCGCGCCTTGTCGTTCATGAGCTCGGCCGTGCCCGCCATCCCCTTGGCCCCGCCGGCAGTGCGGGCGAGGGCGTATGCCGCGTCGTTGCCGCTCGCCATCAGCAGCCCCTGGAAGAGGTTGCGGGCTGAATAGCTCTGCCCGGGGATGAGACCGACGCGGGTGCCGTCGGCGTTGGCGTCGGCGTCGGTGACATTGACCTTGGTCCCGGGCGCGATGCGGGGGATGAGGACGGTCGCGGTCAGGGCCTTGACGGTGCTCGCCGGCAGGAGCCTGGCGTGTGGCGCGCGGGCGGCGATGATCTCGCCCGTCTCCATGTCGGCGATGAGCCAGGACTGGTTGAGGATCTCCGGTGGGGCCGGGACGCCCGCGGGCAGGTCGGTGATCACGTCCATCTCCGCCAGTCGGGGGCCACCGATGGAGCGCTCCGGGTCGACCCGCTGTGTGATCGGGGGGAGCGTGGGGGTCGTCGGTCCTGAGCTCGAGGGGCCGGAGGTGGCCGTGCTGCCGGGGGTGGCGGTGCGCGGTGCGGGCGTCGTCGCCGCCTGGGTGGGAGCGGGCCCGGCACACGCCACGAGGCCGGCGAGCGCGGCGGCGGCCGCCAGCCGGACTGGTCGGGCGTGGGGCATCTGGCGCGTCTCCTGGCAGGGGTCCGTGGGTCGCCGGACATCCTTGCACCGCGGCGCGCCGCGTGGTGTGCGGCGCGCTCAGGCGGCGTGGCGGGCGCCAGGGACCCAGGCAGCCAGGTGTGCGCTCGGGCGGGTGGTGTGCGGCGCGCTCAGGCGGCGATGGCGAGGCCGCGGCGCGAGGCCACCGCCTCGTAGTGCCTGACCAGCTGCTCGGTCAGGCCGAGCCACGAGCGGGAGCGCACCGACTCGATGCCTGCGGCGCCGAGGCCGGTCCGCAGCCCGGGGCTGGCCACCAGCGCCTCCACGTGCCCGCGGAGAGAGCCCGCCGAGTCGGGGTCGAAGAGGAAGCCGGAGCGGCCGTGGGCCACGAGGTCAAGCGGGCCGCCTCGGGCGGGCGCGACGACGGGCAGCCCCATGGCCGCGGCCTCCTGGAGGGTCTGGCCAAAGGTCTCGCGGGTGCCCGTGTGTACGAAGAGGTCGAACGCGGCATACGCCCTGGCGAGGTCATCGCCCTCGCGCCGGCCGAGGAAAACCGGTGGGAGAGTGGGCCGCCCATGGCTGGAGGCCACCGCCTCGGTCAGCGTGGCGCCGATCTCCTCGCGGCTGGGACCGTCGCCGACGAGCACCAGACGCGAGCCCTGCACCGAGGTGAGCTCGACGAGACGGTGCAGCTCCTTCTCGGGTGCGAGCCGGCCGACATAGCCGATGAGCGTCTCGCCCCCGGGGGCGAGCGCGCGACGCAGTGCCTTGGTGCCGGCGTCGTGACGCCAGCCCGGGTGGAAGAGGCGGGTGTCGACGCCCCTGCCCCACAGGGCGGTGCGCGGCACCCCGTTGAGCCGCAGGTCCGACAGGGCCGACGTCGAGGGGGCCAGGGTCCGGCTCGCGGTGGAGTGGATGCGGCGGACCCACCGCCAGGTGGCCTTCTCGGCGCTGCGGCCGATGCCGGGGCTGGGCGCGTGCTGGCGGACATAACTCGGCATATCGGTCTGATAGATCGCCACACTCGGGATGCCGAGTGCCTGCGCGGCGGTCAGCCCCCGCGCGCCGAGGACGAAGGGCGAGGCGACGTGCACCACGTCCGGGTCGAAGCGGTCGAGGACGCGCACGATCTCCGGGCTGGGCAGGCCGACCTGAAACTGCCGGACCGGGACCGAGGCCACCGCGTGCACCGGGAATCCCGCGAAGGACGCCGGGGCCGGCCGGGCGGCGATGACGATCGCGTCGTGCCCGAGGGTGCGCAGGGACTCCAGCACCCGGCAGACACTCGTGGTGACGCCGTTGACGCTCGACAGGAAGGACTCGGCAACGATGGCGATGCGCACGTGTCCACTGTCGAGACCGCGGGTGCCGTGCCGTCGACATGTGGAGGTGTGTCAGGTGAGCAACAGGTGACGCGGGGGAGTCCTGCCCCCGTGGCCGCGGTGGGAGACCTACAGTTGCCAACCATGAGCGCGATCGACCGGTTCTGGGCCGTGATCCCCGCAGGTGGCGCCGGCACCCGGCTGTGGCCGCTGTCCCGGGCCGGCTCGCCGAAGTTCCTCCACGACCTGACCGGCTCGGGGCGCTCGCTGCTCCAGTCGACGGTCGACCGGCTGGCGCCCGTCGTGGGGGAGCGCGTGCTGGTGGTGACCGGAGCGGCCCACGAGGCGGCCGTGCGCGAGCAGCTCCCTGACCTGCCCGCCGGACAGCTGCTCGCCGAGCCCTCGCCGCGTGACTCCATGGCCGCGATCGGTCTCGCCGCAGCCGTCCTCGAGCGACGCGACCCCGATGCGGTCATCGGGTCCTTCGCCGCCGACCACGTCATCACCGACCTGCCGGAGTTCGAGGCCTGCGTGCGGGCTGCGGTCGACGTGGCCGACCAGGGCTATGTCACGACGATCGGCATCGCACCCACCCATCCCGCCACGGGCTTCGGCTATATCCGCATGGGCGGCCCGCTCCCCGGTCACGAGCGGGCGCGCGCCGTGCTGGAGTTCGTGGAGAAGCCCGACGCAGAGCGCGCAGCGGCATACCTCGCGACTGGCGAATACCGTTGGAACGCGGGCATGTTCGTGGTGCGCGCGACGGTCCTGCTCGACCTGCTTGCGCGCTGGCACCCCGATCTCGCCGCCGGCCTGCGCGCCATCGCGGCCGAGCCGGACCGGCTGCCCGAGATCTGGCCGGGCCTGACCAAGATCGCGATCGACCACGCCGTGGCCGAGCCGGCCGCGGCCGAGGGGCAGGTCGCGGTGGTCCCGGCCGAGTTCGGGTGGGACGACGTGGGCGACTTCGCCTCCCTCGCGGGCCTGCTCCCGCAGGCAGACGGTATGCCGGGTGTGCGGGTCCTCGGGGACGCCGACCTCGTGCGCATGACCGACTCCTCCGGCGTGGTGGTGCCGGCCGGCGGGCGGCACATCGCGGTCGTCGGGCTCAGCGATGTCGTGGTCGTCGACACCGGCGACGCGCTGCTCGTCACCACGACCGAGCGCGCCCAGGACGTCAAGGCCGTCGTCGAGGCGCTCAAGGCGGACGGGCGCCAGCAGCTGACCTGAGCGCGTCGGGCGTGATCTGCGAGACATCGCTCACCGGAGGTGGCCCCCGGGCGGGTGGTCGCTCTCGATACGCTGGGACCATGTCCGATGCACCCGTCGCTCGCAGCGAGTCCGACCTCCCGATCCAGCCCGTCTACTCGGCCGCAGACCTCGAGGGCTTCGACCCCGAGGCCAAGCTGGGCGCCCCGGGCTCGTACCCCTTCACCCGCGGTGTCTATCCGACGATGTACACCGGCCGTCCGTGGACGATGCGCCAGTACGCCGGCTTCGGCACCGCCAAGGAGTCCAACGAGCGCTACCACGAGCTCGTCAACAACGGCACCGGCGGCCTGTCCGTCGCCTTCGACCTGCCGACCCAGATGGGCTACGACTCCGACGCGCCGCTCGCGTCCGGTGAGGTCGGCAAGGTCGGCGTCGCCATCGACAGCCTCGACGACATGCGGGTGCTCTTCAACGGCCTGCCGCTCGACAAGATCTCGACGTCGATGACGATCAACGCCCCCGCCTCCACGCTGCTGCTGATGTACCAGCTGGTCGCCGAGGAGCAGGGCGTCGCGGCCGACAAGCTCACCGGCACCATCCAGAACGACGTGCTCAAGGAGTACATCGCCCGCGGGACCTACATCTACCCGCCCAAGGAGTCGCTGCGGCTCATTACCGACATCTTTGCCTACTGCCACAAGGAGATCCCGCGCTGGAACACGATCTCCATCTCCGGCTACCACATGGCCGAGGCCGGTGCGACGCCCGCGCAGGAGGTCGCCTTCACCCTGGCCAACGCCAAGGAGTACGTCCGGGCCGCGGTCTCCGCGGGCCTGTCCGTTGACGACTTCGCCCCCCGCCTGGCGTTCTTCTTCGTGGCGCGCACGACCCTTATCGAGGAGGTCGCCAAGTTCCGCGCGGCCCGGCGCGTGTGGGCCCGCATCATGAAGGAGGAGTTCGGGGCGCAGAACCCCAAGTCGATGATGCTGCGCTTCCACACCCAGACCGCAGGTGTGCAGCTCACCGCCCAGCAGCCGGAGGTCAACCTCATCCGCGTCGCCCTCCAGGGCCTCGGCGCGGTGCTCGGCGGGACCCAGTCGCTGCACACCAACTCCTTCGACGAGGCGATCGCCCTCCCCACCCAGAAGGCCGCCCGTCTGGCGCTGCGCACGCAGCAGATCATCGCCTACGAGACCGACGTCACCAAGACCGTCGACCCGTTCGCCGGCTCCTATGTCGTCGAGTCCATGACCGACGACCTCGAGGCCCAGATCAACGACCTCATCCAGGCCGTCGAGGACAAGGGCGGTGCCGTCGCGGCCATCGAGCAGGGCTTCCAGAAGTCCGAGATCGAGCGGTCGGCCTATCGGGTCGCCCTCGAGATCGACAACGGCGAGCGCTCGGTCATCGGCGTCAACAAGTACGTCATGGACGTCGAGGAGCCCTACGAGCCGCTGCGCGTCGACCCGCAGATCGAGGTCGACCAGTGCGCCCACCTCGCCGAGCTGCGCAGCAAGCGCGACAACGCGGCCGTCGAGGCGGCCCTCGAGCAGGTCCGCGAGGCCGCCCGCGGCACCGACAACCTGCTCTACCCGATGAAGGACGCCATCAAGGCGGGCGCCACCGGCGGCGAGATCTCCAACGCCCTGCGTGACGTGTGGGGCATGTACACCCCGCGCGAGACCTTCTGACGGGCCCGCGGACACCCCCGCGAGAGCAGCCGTGCCCACCGCCCCTCGGGGTGGTGGGCACGCGCACGAGTAGAGTGCGAACGCTATGACCATCCACGCCACGACCCTCGCCGCCGACCTCGGCTCGGTGGTCGAGGCACACCTGCCCGAGCTGCTGGCCCTGCGCAGAGACATCCACGCCCACCCCGAGACGGCGTGGGAGGAGACCCGCACCTCCGCCCTGGTGGCGGAGCGGCTGCGGGCGGCCGGCGCCGACCCGCGCCCCATCCGCGGCACCGGCCTGGTGCTCGACATCGGCGCCGAGCGACCCGCCCAGCGGGTGCTGCTGCGCGCCGACATGGACGCACTGCCCGTGCGTGAGCGCACCGGCCTCGACTGGCAGTCCACCGTGCCGGGCGTGAGCCATGCCTGTGGTCACGACGTGCACACCGCAGGCCTGCTCGGCGCCGGGCTCGCCCTGCTCGAGCACGAGGAGGCCCTTCGGGCAACGGGATTCGCCGCGCGGCTGGTCTTCCAGCCCGCTGAGGAGGTCCAGCCCGGCGGCGGTGAGGCGCTCGTCGACGAGGGTGTCCTCGAGGGGGTGCACGCGGCATACGCCCTGCACTGCGACCCGGGCCTCGACGTCGGGCAGGTCGGCATGCGCGAGGGCCCCATCACGGCCGCCTCCGACGGCGTGCGGGTCACGCTCCGCGGCAGGGGAGGGCACACCTCGCGGCCGCACATGACCGAGGATCTCGTCTTCGCGCTGGCCAAGGTCGCCACCGAGGTGCCTGCCGCCCTCTCGCGCCGCCTCGACCCGCGAGCGGGCGCCGCCCTGGTGTGGGGCCACATCGAGGCCGGCAAGGTCGCCAATGTCATCCCGTCCTCCGGCACCGTCGTCGGGACCCTGCGCATCCTCGACGCCTCCGTCTGGGACCAGATCGGGCCGCTGCTCGAGGAGATCGTCGAGGGCGTCGTCGCCCCGTATGCCGTCTCGGCCCGCCTCGAGCACGTGCGCGGCGTGCCGCCTGTCGTGTGCTCCCCGGTGGGGGTCTCGGGGCTGCGCACTGCCGTGCTCTCGGCAGGGCTCCTGCCCGCCCCGACGCCCCAGTCGATGGGGGGCGAGGACTTCTCCTTCTATCTGCGCGGCGTCGAGGGCGCGATGGGCCGGCTCGGCACCCGCTCGCCCGGCGGTCGCACCTATGACCTGCACCAGGGGGACCTCGTCATCGACGAGGCCGCGGTGGGCATCGCCGCCCGAGTGCTCGCTGGTGCCGCTGTGGCCAAAGTGACCGCCGGCTGATCACCGTCGGGTTTCTAGTCGGTAACACTTGTCACTCCCGGGGCAAACCCGCCCAAGGTACCCATTTGACGGGTTTATCGTCGGATGAGCGGCGGACGCGACAGGTTCCTCCGCGAGCACATCAATCCAAGGAGAGAGCCTTGCGTCAGACGATGAAGGCAGCGGCGGCCATCTCGGCCGCAGCACTGGCCCTGACCGCATGCGGTGGCTCCAGCAGCGACACCGCATCCGGTTCGAGCAGTGCGGGTGACGCCACGAGCGCCGCCAAGATGAAGGTCGGCATGGCCTATGACGTGGGCGGTCGCGGTGACCAGTCCTTCAACGACGCCGCCGCGGCGGGCCTCGACAAGGCCAAGAGCGAGCTCGGTGTCGAGACCAAGGAGGCCTCGGCCGTCAACGGTGAGAACGAGGCGGCCCGCGAGGAGCGCCTCCAGCAGCTCGTCGACGCAGGCTTCACCCACATCGTCGCCGTCGGCTTCGCCTACGGCCCCTCCATCGGCAAGGTCGCCAAGGCCAACCCCGACGCCAAGTTCGCGATCGTCGACGACGCGTCCGATGACTCCAAGGGCGACAACGTCGCGCAGCTGACCTTCGCCGAGCACGAGGGCTCCTACCTCGTCGGCGCGGCGGCCGCGCTGAAGTCCAAGACGGGCAACGTCGGCTTCGTCGGTGGCGTCAACACGCCGCTGATCAACAAGTTCGAGGCGGGCTTCGTCGCGGGCGCCAAGGCGGTCAACCCCAAGATCAAGGTGCAGAGCAAGTACCTCACCCAGCCGCCGGACTTCTCGGGCTTCGCCGACCCGGCCAAGGGCAAGACCGCTGCCGAGGGCATGTTCCAGGCCGGCGCCGACGTGGTCTACCACGCGGCCGGTGGCTCCGGTGGCGGCGTCTTCGACGCGGCCAAGGCGGCCAACAAGATGGCGATCGGTGTCGACTCCGACCAGGCCAAGACGGCCAAGGAGGGCGTGCGCGACGTCATCATCACCTCGATGATCAAGAAGGTCGACGTGTCGGTCTACGACTTCATCAAGTCGGGCACCGAGGGCAAGGACCTGACCGGCAACAAGATCTACGACCTCAAGGCCGGCGGCGTCGACTACTCCACCACCGGTGGCAAGATCGACGACATCAAGTCCAAGCTCGACGGCTACAAGCAGGACATCATCAGCGGCAAGGTCAAGGTCTCCGAGACCGTCTCCTGACCTCACCCCCCGCAGTGAACCCGGGGTCCGGAAGCGCTAACGCATCCGGACCCCGGTTCGCTGCCACCGTGCTTCACCCTCCCCGCCGCGCGCCGTACGATGCGGGGGACCCTGAATGCCGCCCGCACCGCAGCGGGTGCCGAGACCAGGAGTGTGCGCCATCACCGCCACCGCCACCACGCCCCGATCCGACGGGCCGGACAGCAGCGACTATGCCGTTGAGGTGGAGGGCGTCACCAAGCGCTTCCCCGGTGTCGTCGCCAACAAGGACGTCACCTTCAAGGTCCGCAGAGGGACCGTGCACGCCATCGTCGGCGAGAACGGCGCCGGCAAGTCGACGCTGATGAAGATCCTCTACGGCGTGCAGAAGCAGGACGAGGGGACCCTGCGCATCGCGGGTCGAGAGGTCTCGCTCTCCTCGCCCTCGGACGCCATCCGCGCCGGTGTCGGCATGGTCTTCCAGCACTTCATGCTCGCCGACAACCTCACCGTCCTCGAGAACGTCGTCCTCGGCGCCGAGAAGCTCCACGGCATCGGCGGCGCGGCGCGCGATGAGATCCGCCGCATCTCCGACGACTACCACCTCGACATCGACCCCGACGCCCTCGTGGCCGACCTCGGCGTCGGCGCCCGCCAGCGCGTCGAGATCCTCAAGGTGCTCTACCGCGGCGCCAAGACCCTCATCCTCGACGAGCCCACCGCCGTCCTCGTGCCCCAGGAGGTCGACGAGCTCTTCTACAACCTGCGCGAGCTCAAGGCCGAGGGCCTGACCGTGCTCTTCATCTCGCACAAGCTCGACGAGGTCCTCTCCGTCGCCGACGAGATCACCGTCATCCGGCGCGGCACGACCGTCGACACCGTCGACCCCAAGAGCGTCAACGCCCGCCAGCTCGCCGAGCTCATGGTCGGCTCCGAGCTGCCCACCCCCGCCACCGAGGAGTCCACGGTCACCGACAAGGTGCTCATGCGGCTCGACTCGATCACGCTGGCCGGCGGCGAGGGCCGCGACCGCCTCCACGATGTCTCCCTCACGATCCACGCCGGCGAGGTGGTCGGCATCGCCGGTGTCGAGGGCAACGGCCAGGCCGAGCTGGTCGAGGTCATCATGGGCATCCGCGAGCCCAGCAGCGGCCTGGTCTTCCTCGAGGACACCGACATCTCCGACTGGGAGGTCCGCGAGATCCGCGAGGCGGGCGTCGGCTACATCCCCGAGGACCGCCACCGCCACGGGCTGCTGCTCGAGGCGCCGCTGTGGGAGAACCGCATCCTCGGCCACCAGACCCAGGCGCCCAACATCGCGGGCGGCGGCCACCTCGTCGACGCGAAGTCTGCCAAGGCCGACACCGAGCGGATCGTCAAGGAGTACGACGTGCGCACGCCGTCGATCCATGTCACCGCCGGCTCGCTGTCGGGCGGCAACCAGCAGAAGCTCATCGTCGGTCGCGAGATGAGCCACAACCCGCGTGTCCTCGTCGCCTCCCACCCGACCCGTGGCGTCGACGTCGGCGCCCAGGCCGCGATCTGGGACCACATCCGCCGGGCCCGGCGTGAGGGCCTCGGCGTGCTGCTCATCAGCGCCGACCTCGAGGAGCTCATCGGCCTGTCCGACACGATCCACGTCATCCTCCGCGGGCGACTCACCGGCGAGTTCGACCCCGACACCGTCACCTCCGAGCAGCTCGGCGCGGCCATGACCGGCGCGGGCGGCGACGCCGCCCCTGCACCCGAGACGACCCGCGACGAGGCGCCCGGCGCCACGGCTGCCCGACCCGACGCCACCCTCCAGGGGGAGACCCGATGACCGCCTTCGCGCCCCGCCGGCTGTTGCTCAGCCTGGCGGCGCCCGTGCTTGCCCTCCTGGTGGCCTTCGCCGTCACCTCGCTCGTCCTCATGGCCGTCGGCGACCCCGTCGCCGACGTCTGGAAGACGCTGCTGGCCAAGCCGCGCCCCCGCCAGATCGTCCAGATGCTCAATGCCGCGAGCGTGCTCTACATCTCCGCGGTCGCGGTCGCCATCGGCTTCCGGATGAACCTGTTCAACATCGGCGTCGACGGCCAGTACCGCGTGGCCGCCTTCGCCGGCGCGCTGTTCGCCGGCCAGGCCTGGCTGCCCGGCCCGCTCAACGTGATCCTCACCCTCGTGGTCGCCATGGTGGCCGGTGGGCTGTGGGCCGGCATCGCGGCATACCTCAAGGTCAAACGCGGTGTCTCAGAGGTCATCTCGACGATCATGCTCAACGCCATCGCGACCGGTGTCGTCCAGTGGCTGCTGCTCAAAGTCGCCGACCGCCGGGCCGGCTCCAACGCCATCGGCACCAAGCGCATCCCCGAGAGCAGCCAGCTCGAGGGCTTCGCGATCATCCCCGGCGCCCAGAACCGCGTCTACACCCTGATCCTGCTGTCGATCCTCGTCGGCGCGCTCTACTGGTTCATCATCAACAAGACCCGCTTCGGCTTCGACCTGCGCGCCACCGGCCAGTCCGAGACCGCGGCCGTCGCGAGCGGCGTCAAGGTGCCCCGCATGGTCATGACGGCGATGATCGCCTCCGGCGCGGTCGCCGGACTCATCGGCATGCCGCTGCTCTTCGGCCAGGACCACAACTACGGCACGACCTTCCAGGCCGGCCTCGGCTTCGCCGGCATCGGCATCGCGCTGCTCGGCCGCAACCACCCGGTCGGCATCGCGATCGCCTCGCTGCTGTGGGCCTTCCTCGACCAGCAGTCCAATGCCCTCCAGATCAACGCTGGCGTCGCCGCCGAGCTGGTCAACATCATCCAGGGCGTCATCCTCTTTGCGGTCGTCATCGCCTATGAGCTGATCCGTCGCGCCGATCTGCGCCTGGAGCAGCAGAAGGTCGCCCGCGACCTGGCCGCCCAACGACCCGCCCCTGCCAGTGAAGGAGCCTCGGCATGAGCGCCGCCGGACTCGAGGTCGGCGCCGCCCGCGTCGATGCACCCCCGCCGCGGCGGACCCGCCGCCTCCAGTGGTGGCACTGGCTCGCGATCGCCCTCGGCGCCATCTTTGTGCTGTCGGTCCTGGAGGCCGTCACCGGCGCCAACGACATCGTCTCGTCGGGCGCCATCGCGGCCGCCTTCGGCCTGGCCGTCCCGATCGCCCTCGCCGGACTCGGCGGTCTGTGGTCGGAGCGGGCCGGCGTGGTCAACATCGGTCTCGAGGGGATGATGATCCTCGGCACCTGGGGCGCGGCCTTCGCCGCCGTCCACTGGGGAGCGTGGGCCGGCATCATCGGCGGCATCGTCGGTGGCCTCATCGGCGGCCTGATCCACGCGATCGCCACCGTGACCTTCGGCGTGGACCACATCGTCTCCGGTGTCGCCCTCAACATCATCGGCCTCGGCGTCGCGAAGTACCTCTCGGCCCGCTTCTTCGCCGGTCTCCCCGGCGGCGGCCCGACCCAGTCGCCCTCGCTGCCGGACCTGCCCAGGCTCACGATCGGCGGGGTCTCCGACGGGCTCAAGACCGTCGAGGACAACAACATCTTCTTTGTCTCCCAGATCGCCGCGGTACTGCGGGCGCTGTGCACCGACCTCTCGGTCCTGACGCTGCTGGCCGTCGCGCTCTTCGTGCTGACCTGGTGGGTGCTGTGGCGCACCGCCTTCGGTCTGCGCCTGCGCAGCTGTGGCGAGTCGCCCGTCGCCGCCGAGAGCCTCGGCGTCAATGTCATCCGCTACAAGTTCCTCGCGGTGCTCACCTCCGGCGCTCTGGCCGGCCTCGGCGGCGCCTTCCTCTCGCTCGTCGCGGCAGGCATCTACCGCGACGGCCAGACCGGTGGCCGAGGCTATATCGGCCTCGCCGCGATGATCTTCGGCAACTGGCGGCCCGGCGGCCTGCTCGCCGGCTCGACCCTGTTCGGCTACACCGACGCGATCCAGCTGCGCGCCGGCACCGAGACCGTCCACGCGTTCCTGCTCTTTGTCGCGGTCGTGCTCGTGGCCGTCGGCCTGTGGCAGATCTTCCGCAACCACCGGATGGTCCAGGGCATCGGCGCGATCGTCATGGGTGTCCTGGTCGCGATCTGGTACTTCCGCACCGACGCCGTCGCCGGTGAGCTCACCTCGACGATGCCCTATGTGACGACACTGCTCGTGCTGATGTTCGCCTCGCAGCGGCTGCGCATGCCGGCCGCCGACGGGCAGGTCTATCGCAAGGGCGAAGGCCACTGACGATGGCTGAGGTCGACTGGGAGGCCCTGCACACCAAGGCCGTTGCGGCGATGGAGCGCGCCTACGCGCCCTACTCCGACTTCCCTGTCGGGGTGGCCGGGCTGGTTGACGACGGCCGGGTCGTCGTCGGCTGCAATGTCGAGAATGCCGCCTACGGCGTGGGTCTGTGCGCCGAGTGCGGCATGATCTCGGCGCTCCACGCCACCGGCGGCGGGCGGCTCACCGCGGTCTACTGCGTGGGCGGCGACGGCGAGGCGCTCATGCCGTGTGGCCGGTGCCGCCAGCTGCTCTGGGAGCACGGCGGCCCGGACTGCGCACTGATGACGCCCGAGGGCGTGCTCCCGATGACCCAGGTGCTGCCGCAGGCCTTCGGGGTGGCCGACCTCGAGGCCGAGGCCGCCCGCCACGTCTGAGCCGGCCCGGCGGCATACCCGCTCCCGTGCGGCATGATTGGGCGGGTGAGCGAGAACTTCGATGCAGTTGACGTCATCATCACCAAGCGCGGCAAGGGCGAGCTGAGCGATCAGCAGATCGACTGGGTGATCGACGCCTACACCCGCGGCGTGGTCGCCGACGAGCAGATGTCCTCGCTCGCGATGGCCATCCTGCTCAACGGCATGAACCGGCGCGAGATCGCCCGCTGGACCCAGGCGATGATCGCCTCGGGGGAGCGGATGGACTTCTCCTCGCTCTCGCGCCCGACCGCCGACAAGCACTCCACCGGCGGCGTCGGCGACAAGATCACCCTGCCGCTGGCGCCGCTCGTCGCGGCCTGCGGCGTCGCGGTGCCCCAGCTCTCCGGCCGCGGCCTAGGCCACACCGGCGGCACCCTCGACAAGCTCGAGTCGATCCCCGGCTGGCGCGCGTCGCTGACCAACGAGGAGATGCTCGCCCAGCTCGAGGACATCGGAGCGGTCATCTGCGCCGCCGGCGCCGGCCTGGCCCCCGCCGACAAGAAGCTCTATGCCCTGCGCGATGTCACCGGCACCGTCGAGGCCATCCCGCTCATCGCCAGCTCGATCATGAGCAAGAAGATCGCCGAGGGCACCGGCGCGCTCGTCCTCGACGTCAAGGTCGGCTCGGGCGCCTTCATGAAGACCCACGAGGACGCCGCCGAGCTGGCCCGCACGATGGTCGCCCTCGGCACCGACGCGGGCGTGACGACAGTGGCGCTGCTGACCAACATGTCGACCCCGCTCGGCCTGACCGCCGGCAACGCCCTCGAGGTGCGCGAGTCCGTCGAGGTCCTCGGCGGAGGCGGCCCCCAGGACGTCGTCGACCTCACCGTCGCCCTGGCCCGCGAGATGCTCGCTGCCGCGGGCCGCGAGGACGTCGACCCCGCCGACGCGCTAGCCGACGGCCGGGCGATGGACGTGTGGCGCCGGATGATCCAGGCCCAGGGCGGCGACCCCGACGCCGAGCTGCCGGTGGCCAGGGAGACCGAGGTCGTGGCCGCCCCCGCGACCGGCGTCCTCACCGAGCTCGACGCCTACAAGGTCGGTGTCGCGGCCTGGCGTCTCGGCGCCGGCCGCGCGCGCAAGGAGGACCCGGTGCAGGCCGGCGCCGGCGTCGAGATGCACGCCAAGCCCGGCGACCAGGTCACCCAGGGCCAGCCGCTGCTCACCCTCCACACCGACACCCCCGAGCGCTTCGCCCGCGCCCACGAGGCCCTGGAGGGTGCCTTCGCGGTCGCCGAGTCGGGTGCCCCCGAGGTCACCTCGCTCATCCTCGAGCGCATCGACTGACACCCCCAGACAGGCGTATGCCGCGCGGCCCAGCCGCGCGGCATACGCGCCCTCGTCGTGGGGTGGGTCTAGTAGTCCTTGCTCGCCGGGGCGTCCGGCGTCTGACCGGGCTCGGGGACGACAAGCGTGCCTGCCGCCTCGCGCTCGCGGGCACCCGCGAGCAGCGCCTCGGTCGAGGAGGTGCCGATGCGGGTGACCCCCTCGGCGAGCATCGCGAGCAGCGCGTCGATGTCGCGCACGCCGCCGGATGCCTTGACCTGCATGGTGTGGGGCGTCTCGGCCCGCATGAGGCGCACGTCGGGGAGGGTCGCACCGCCCCCGGCGAAGCCCGTGCTCGTCTTGGTGAAGTCGGCACCGGCCTCGGCGGCCGCGTGGCAGGCCGCCTTCTTCTGCTCGTCGTCGAGCAGCGCGGTCTCGAAGATCACCTTGACCATCGCCCCGGCGCCGTGCCCGACGGCGACGACGGCCTCGATGTCGCGGCGCACGCAGTCGAGGTTGCCGCCGCGCAGCCGGCCGATGTTGAGCACCATGTCGAGCTCGGTGGCGCCGTCGGCCAGCGCCTGGCGCGCCTCGGCGACCTTGGCCGCCGAGGTGGTCGTGCCGTGGGGGAAGCCGATGACGGTGCACACGCGCGTGGGTGACCCCGCGGTCGCGCGCTGGGCCATGGCGACATCGGAGGGGCGGACGCAGACGCTCCAGATGTGCTCTGCCGCAAGGGATCTCACGCTCTCCTCGACCTCTTGCGGCGTCAGCTCCGGCTTGAGCAGCGCATGGTCGATCAGGTCTGCGACATCCTGCACCGTCAGGGTCGTGCCCGGGGCGTAGCGTCGTGCGGCCTCTTCGGCGGGGGTGTTCCCTTGGCTGCTCATGACCCAAGGCTAGGCCAGGCGCCCCGATGCGGCCATGCCTGGACCTTGCCAGAGCAGAACCGGCGCGCAGCCGGCGCACGTAGAGTGGGCGGCGTGCCAGACCTGATCCCCGTGCCGACGACCATCCCCGTGCCGGGTGGCAAGGTGATCGACGAATACGTCGGTCGCGTGACCACCTCCACCCCTCACGTCTCGGTGGCCCACATGAAGGCCCCGCCCGGCTGGGGCGAGCCCGCCCAGACACCGGAGTTCGAGGAGATCACCCTCGTCCTCGCGGGCGAGGTCGTCGTCGAGCACGACGCAGGCACGCTGCACGTGACTGCCGGGCAGACGGTCGTCACCCGGCCCGGCGAGCGGGTCAGGTACTCCTGCGGTCCCGAGGGCGCGGAGTATGTCGCCGTGTGCCTGCCCGCCTTCGACCCCGAGACCGCCCACCGCGACGAGGAGGGCGCATGAGCGCCAACGCCACCCCCACCACTGCCGAGGCCGTCCTGCGGGCGCCCAAGGCCCTGCTGCACGACCACCTCGACGGTGGCCTGCGGCCCCAGACGATCATCGAGATCTCCGACGAGATCGGGTATGCCGCGCTGCCGGCCCACGAGGCCGACGCCCTGGGCGCGTGGTTCGCCGAGTCCGCCGACTCCGGCTCGCTCGAGCGCTACCTGACGACCTTCGACCACACGATCGCGGTGATGCAGACCGTCGACGGCATCCGCCGCGTGGCCCGGGAGTGCGTCGAGGACCTGGCCGACGACGGTGTCGTCTATGCCGAGATCCGTTATGCCCCAGAGCAGCACCTGCGCGAGGGGCTGGCACTCGAGGACGTCGTCGAGGCCGTCAACGCAGGATTCCGCGAGGGCGAGCAGGCCGCCGCAGAGCGGGGCCGGCGCATCCGCAGCGGCGCGCTGCTGACCGCCATGCGCCATGCGGCCAAGTCCACCGAGATCGCCGAGCTCGCCGTGCGCTACCGCGACAACGGCGTCGTCGGCTTCGACATCGCCGGGGCGGAGGCGGGCTACCCTCCCACCCGGCACCTCGACGCCTTCGAGTACCTCCGCCGCGAGAACGCCCACTTCACCATCCACGCGGGCGAGGCCTTCGGGCTCCCCAGCATCTGGGAGGCCATCCAGTGGTGCGGGGCCGACCGGCTCGGCCACGGCGTGCGCATCGTCGACGACATCGAGATCGCGGGCCGGGCGTTCACCGACGACCCCACCGCGGCCATGCGCGTCTCCCGGGAGGACATGCACCTGGGCCGCCTCGCGGCATACGTCCGGGACATGCGGATCCCGCTGGAGATGTGCCCGAGCAGCAATATCCAGACCGGCGCGGCCGACTCCTTTGCGACCCACCCGATCACGCTGCTCAAGGATCTGCGCTTCCGCGTCACCGTCAACACCGACAACCGGCTGATGAGCCACACGTCCATGTCGCGTGAGATGACGCTGCTGGTCGAGGAGGCCGGCTGGACGATGACCGATCTGCGCTGGGCGACGATCAACGCCATGAAGTCGGCCTTCATCCCCTTCGACGAGCGGCTGGCGATCATCGAGGAGGTCGTCAAGCCGGGCTACGACGCGCTGCTGCCCAGCTGATCCGGCGGGATGAGGCGCTCGCGCAGCTGGCGGTCGCGCTCGAGCCGGGCGGCGTCCCGGGTGCGGCGCTCGGCGAGCACGGCGGACAGGACCCACTCATGGTGGATCCCGGCCGGCGGTGGCGGGCTGACGTGCACGAGCGTCTCGGCGAGCAGCTGCCGGCCGGTGAGGTCTCGCACGTGTGGCGCGAAGGTCGGCGCCCGGGCGACGAACTGGCGCAGGTTGGCGGCCAGCGCGTCCGGCAGGGGCGCGATGTCGGCCGTGCGGGCCCAGTGGGCCAGCGGGGGTGGCATCTGGGCCTGCGGCGGCAGCGTGACGGTCTGCCGCTCGCGCACGACATAGGTGCCGGCGAGATAGTCGCCGAGGCGCTTTCCCTTGCGGGAGAAGGCCGCCGACGCCAGCGCGGGCATGCCCATGAGCAGATAGATCTCGACGACACCGACCAGGGCCCGGGTGAAGGCGTGGCGCACGGTGATCGGGCCCGCGTCATCGCGCACGGTCCGCAGCCCGGTCGCATAGTGTCCGATCGTCTTGCCTCGGGTCAGGGTCTCGAAGGCTGTGGGATAGGCGACGAGGACGAGCACTGTCAGGCCGGTGAAGGCTGCCGCGATCAGCGCCTCGTCGGTGCGGCCGAAGAGCAGCGAGACCGCCCAGACCCCGAGGAAATAGAGCACATAGCCGATCGTGATGTCGAGCATCCCGGACAGCAGCCGCAGTCCGATGCCGGCGCTGGGGAGGTCGAGCGCGACGGCCTCACCGGTGACCAGATCGTCGGAGCCCACCCCCACGGTCGCGCTGCTCATGCCGTCACCCTAGCGCTAGGGTGACGACGTGGATCTGGATGCCTTCGTGGCCGCCCACCAGGGGGAGTGGTCGCGCTTGGAGGAGCTCGTCGCCAAGCGGCGGCTGAGCGGCGCCGAGGCCGACGAGATCCTCGACTCCTACCAGCGGGTGGCCACCCACCTGTCGGTCGTGCGCTCGACCAACCCCGACCCGAGCCTGGTCGGATATCTGTCGATGCTGCTCGCCCGCGCCCGCGCCAAGTCCGCCGGCACGCGCAGCGTGAGCTGGGGCGACGTCGGCAGGTTCTTTGCCGTGACCTATCCCGCGGCGCTCTATCGACTCCGGTGGTGGTGGCTGGTCACGACGCTCGTCAACGTCGTCGCCGCCCTCGCGATGGGCTGGTACTTCCTCCAGAACCCCTCGTGGGAGACCTCGATGGCCTCGCCGGAGCAGATCAAGCAGCTGGTCGAGAACGACTTCGAGGGCTATTACAGCGAGTATGCCGCGACGTCGTTCGCCCTGCGCGTGTGGACCAACAACTTCTGGATTGCGTTGCTGTGCATCGGTCTTGGCGTCCTGGGCCTCCCGGTCGTCTACATCCTGCTCCAGAACATCCTCAATGTCGCGATCATGGGCGCGATCATGTGGCGGCACGGCCGAGGGGCCCTCTTCTTCGGCCTGATCCTGCCCCACGGCCTGCTGGAGCTGACGAGCGTCTTCGTCGCGGCCGGCGTCGGGCTGAGGCTCTTCTGGGCCTGGGTCGAGCCGGGACCACGCACCCGCGCCCAGGCCCTCGCGGAGGAGGGCCGCACGACGATCGCGGTCGGCGCCGGGCTGATCGTCACCCTCCTGCTCTGCGGGGTCATCGAGGCCTTTGTGACGCCGTCGCCGCTGCCCACCTTTGCCAGGGTCGGCATCGGCGTCCTGGCCGAGCTCGCGTTCTTTGCCTATGTCTTCACCCTCGGCCGGTGGGCTGCCCAGCGGGGTGAGACCGGCGACCTCGCCGAGTCCGAGCGTGGGTACTCCGCGCCCGTCGCCGGCTAGGGTCCGCTCGCGTGGCGACTGGTCGCAACTAGGCTTCGCGCATGGCCTCCACGTCCGTGCGACTGCTCAAGATCATCGGTGCCGCCGGCGTCGTCGGTGTCGCCGCCACCGGTGCCCTGGCCGCCCGCAAGGAGCGGCAGCGCCGCGCGGTCACCCCCGAGGAGGTGCGCGCCCGCCTGCACGAGAGGTATGCCGGCCTGCCGCCCGAGGACTCCGGCGTCACCACCCGCACCGTGGGCGGCGGACGCCACGCTGCCGAGCGGCCCTCGGCGACCGGTGTGGTGCGCGCCCAGGCGAGCCGGGCTCGGGAGCGGTTGCGCGGCATACCCCGTCGTCGGAAGCGCGCGTCCCGCCGGGCCCAGGGCTGAGGCACCCGATGCCAACGATCCCCGGCCTCGGCAGCCGCCGTCCCGACCCGGTCAGTCTCGACGCGGCGGTCGACCAGACGCGCACCGGCGACATCTGGATCTTCCGCGGGAGGTCCGCGGCCGACCGCGCCATCCAGACGCTGACCAACGCCCCCGTCAACCACGTCGGCATGGCCGTCGTCATCGACGACCTGCCGCCGATGATGTGGCACGCCGAGCTGGGCAAGTCGCTGCCGGACCTGTGGTCCGGCGACCACCACCGAGGCGTGCAGCTGCACGACCTGCGGGCCGCGGTCGAGCGCTGGCAGCAGGTCTATGGCCAGCAGGCCTGGCTGCGCCAGCTCCACCCCGAGGTGCGGCCGGAGCAGGAGGACGCCCTGCTGCGCACCATCGCGCGATGGGACGGCACGTCCTTCCCGAGCACCGGAGCGCTCGCGTGGCGCTGGCTGCGCGGCCGCGACGGCTACCTGCCCAAGCGGCACGCCACGGACGAGCACCGGATGCGGCCCGAGGCGGCCTACTGCGCCGAGGTGGTGGCGGTGACCTTCGAGGCGATGGGCATCCTCGAGCCCGGGCTGCCGCGCAACTGGTATGACCCGGGCCGCTTCTGGTCCGGCGACGAGCTGCCGCTGCGGCCCGGCTGGCGGCTCGGCCCCGAGGTCGCGGTCGGTAGCTCAGGCGGCGCCCGCAGCTGAGGCGGAGCCCGGTGCCGCTCGTCAGAGCAGGCCGCGGGACTTCAGCAGCAGGTAGTGGTCGGCCAGCCGGACCGGCAGCTGCTCGGGGTCGGCGTCGATGACGTGGACCCCCATTCGCTCCAGCGTGGCGGCGGTGCGGGCGCGCAGCGCCAGCGTGCGCTCGGCGGCGGCCGCGTCATAGACCTCCCGGCTGTCGCCGCGCCGGTGGCGCATTGCGGTCAGCTCGGCGTCGGCCACGGACGCCACGATCACCCGGTGATGGCGCACGAGCACCGACAGCGGCGGCAGCAGGGACTCCTCGATCGCCGAGGACTCGAGCGGGGTGAGCAGCACGACCAGGGCCCGCTGTCGGCTCAGGGCGGCCGCGCTGGTCGTGAGCAGCGTCCAGTCGGCCTCCAGGAGCGCGGGCTCGAGCGGGGCCACCGCGGTGACGACATCGGACAGGACGGTGCTGCGGGGCGAGCCCACCACGCGTGAGCGGATCCGACGGTCGCCGGCGACCAGGTCGACACGGTCCCCGGCCCGGGAGGCCAGCGCGGTCAGCAGCAGGGCGGCGTCCATGGCGGCGTCGAGGCGAGGGGTGTCGCCGACCCGGCCCGCGGAGGTGCGCGAGGTGTCGAGGACGAGGATGATCTGCCGGTCCTTCTCGGGCTGCCAGGTGCGCACCACGACGTGCTGTCGGCGGGCGGTGGCCCGCCAGTCGATCGAGCGCACGTCATCGCCCTCGACATAGTCGCGCAGCGAGTCGAACTCGGTGCCCTGCCCGCGCACCCGTACCGCCGAGCGCCCGTCGAGCTGGCGCAGCATCGCCAGCCGCGAGGGCAGGTGCTTGCGCGAGTGGAAGGGCGGCAGCGCGCGGATGTGGCCGGCGACATGCACCGAGGCCTGCCGACCGCCCAGGCCGAGGGGCCCGATCCGCCGCACCGTCACCCGGTCGGCCTGCCGGTCGCCGCGGCGGGTCGGCAGCAGGTCGGTGCGCACCGCCCGCTGCTCGCCGGACGGCACGGTGACTCGGTGGCGGTCCACACGCGCGCCGGCCGACGGCTGCCAGGCGTCGCGCAGCAGCCCGCGGACGGTGCGACCAGTGGGGTTGCCGACGAGAAGCGTTGTCTCACCTGGCTCCCCGAGCCGCACGGGCATGGTCGGGCGCCGCTCCATGGTCAGCGCCTTGGCGGATCCTGCGAGGACCACGTCGAGCAGCCACAGCACCAGGCACAGCGCGAACCACAGCCAGACCGTGAGCACACTCGGGCGCGCCAGCACCGGCACGATGCCGACGAGAAGCAGCGCGACGAGGCGACCGGTGATGACCATGGGTGGAGTCCTGGGCCCGGGTCAGCGGGGGACGGGCACGGACGCCAGCGCGCTGGCGAGCACGGTGGAGACGTTGACTCCCTCGAGCTCGGCCTCCGGTCGCAGCGACAGGCGGTGGGCGAGGGTCGCCTGGGCGAGTGCCTTGACGTCGTCGGGTGTGACGAAGCCGCGCCCGTTGAGCCAGGCCCACGCGCGTGAGGTCGCCAGCAGGGCCGTGGCGCCGCGTGGGCTGACGCCCAGGGACAGGGAGGGCGAGGTGCGTGTCGCGCGGGCGATGTCGACGATGTATGCCGCGACCTCTGGGGCGATCTCGACCTTGCGGACGGCGTCGGCGCCGGCCTCGAGGTCAGCCCCCGACGCGACGGGACGGATGCTCGCGGCCTGGAGGTCGCGGGGGTCGAAGCCGGCCGCGTGGCGCTGGACGACGGCGATCTCGTCGTCGCGGGGCGGCAGGTCGAGCAGGACCTTGAGCAGGAAGCGGTCGAGCTGGGCCTCTGGCAGGGGATAGGTGCCCTCGTACTCGACGGGGTTCTGGGTGGCCGCGACGAGGAAGGGGACCGGCAGCGGACGCGGGCTGCCCTCGACCGAGACCTGCCGCTCCTCCATGGCCTCGAGCAGCGCCGCCTGGGTCTTGGGGGGAGTGCGGTTGATCTCGTCGGCCAGCAGGAGGTTGGTGAAGACCGGGCCCTCGCGGAAGGTGAAGTCGGAGGTGCGGGCGTCCAGGACCAGTGACCCGGTGATGTCGCCCGGCATCAGGTCGGGGGTGAACTGCACCCGCTTGGTCTCGATCGACAGCGCGCTCGCGATCGAGCGCACGAGCAGGGTCTTGGCCACGCCAGGCACGCCCTCGAGCAGGATGTGGCCACGGCACAGCAGGGCGATGAGCATGCCGCTGACGGCGGCGTCCTGGCCCACGACGGCCTTGGCCACCTCGCTGCGCACGGCCAGCAGCGCCCGCCGGGCGTCCTCGGCCTGGGCAGGCGGGCCCTGCTGTGGCTGGACGGGCGGCTCGCTCTTCGGGGGCTGCTGCGGCTGTGCGGGCTGCTGCGGCCCGGGCGTGGTGCTCATGGTCGGTGCACGTCCTTCTCGAGTGCGGACAGGTTCTGGGCGAGCTGGATCAGCGAGCGCTCGTCGTGTGGCGGGCGGCCGCTCAGCAGCTCGTGGACATCGGCGTGGGTGAGGCGACCGGCACGCGCGACCGCGTCGGCGAGGGCGTCGTCGCCGGCGTCGGCGGGGACGCCGAGGTAGGCGGCCAGCCGGCCACGGGTGACCGCCCGCAGGATGGCGGCGGAGCGGGCGGGGTCGCCGGCCCGGTGATACATCCGCCCCCGGCTCTGGGTGGTCTCGATGGCCTTGACCACGGCGGGCAGCGGCTCGGGGACGAGCCGGCCGAGCCGACGGCCCCGCCACAGCATCGCCGCGAGCAGGGCGAGGAGCGCCAGCAGGGCGAGCGGCCCCGTGGCGGCGGGGACCTTCGGGCCGTCCGAGGCCGCCTGCTCGCCCTCGATGAGGTCGAGGAAGGTCGGCATGTACCAGACCACGCGGTCCCCGGCGCCGAGCATGCGCAGCGAGACCCCGGCGTTGTCGAAGCGGGTGATGTGGCGGTTGGTAAGGGCATCGCCAGGACCGAAGACCCAGGTCTCGGGACGGCCGGAGGCGGCGGGCAGGATGACCAGGGCCGAGCTGTCCTTGACGGTGAAGCAGTCGGTGCCGGCGGCATACGACATCCGGGAGTAGCCGGTGGAGCCGGTGGTCACGGAGTCGCCCCGCGCGATGCCGTCGGCAACACAGGAGGCGCTCACCCGGTCGGTGCTCTCGGGCAGGCCCGTGGCGGGCTTGTCCTCCTCCTGCACGCCCAGCCCCCACATCTGGAGGGAGCCATAGCTTGGCTCGACCAGGACGAGGCGGTCGGCGTCCCGGGAGAACCGCCTCAGCCGCTCGAGCGTGCTCTCGCCGAGATTGTGGCTGTCGGTGACGACCACCGCTGTCTGGGCGTCGGCGGCATCGAGGTCGCCGAGCTCCTCGTCGGAGCGGGCCACATCGACGGTGACGCCCTTGGAGCGCAGCACCTCGACCAGGGCCTTGCTGCCGGCCCGGCCCGGGTTGTCGGGATCGAGCGGGGTGTCGCGGGGCTGGTGCGCGGCCTGCCACAGCAGGAAGCCGAGGACGAGCCCCAGGACGACGAGGATGCCGACCAGGATGGCCATGGGACCGCTGAGCCGGTCGCGGATCGTGCGCGGCCCGTTGGTCGCGGACGACGCGGCCCGACGGTCCCAGACCTCGAGCGAAGTCATTGCACCCCACCGCGATTGGCCACGGAGAAGAGGTCATCGGGGTCGTCCTCGATCGCCTGGGCAGAGCCCGCGCCCACGGTCGCCAGGGCGGTGGTGGCAGGGCGCTCACGCTCCAGCTGCGCGCCGAGGTCGAGGATGAATCGCGACTCGTCGTGCCCCGGGCGTCCCCGTCCGTAGGCCGCCGAGTCGAAGAGGTCCGCCGCCCGCACCAGCCCGTCGGTGTGGGCGGGGAAGGCGGAGCCGAGCGAGACGGCGATCTCGTGGGCCGTGGCCGACGGCGCATCATCGAGCAGGGCCCGGTCGGCCGCGGACTGCGCGATGGCCCGCATGCCCTCGATGACCGCGGTCGCATGGTCGCCGTCCCGCATGGCCTGCTCGGCCAGTGCCCGGTGCTCGGCTGCCGTGAGGGCCTGGCCGCCCAGCACCGCCCCGGGCTCCACGGTGGTGGCGCGGTCTCGCCGGACAAAGCGCAGCGCCCACATCGCGAGGAGCAGCAGCAGCGCGACCACGACGCCGAGCACGATGGGTGAGAGCGCGGAGTCGCCCGGGCCGGAGTCGCGCACGATGCTGTCGAGCCACTTCTGGAGGGCGTCGAGCAGCCTGCGCAGCGGGTCGGTGCGTTCCTGATAGGCGACCTTGCCGAGCTCGTCCTCGAGCCACGACCTGGCGGTGGGGTTGTCCGGTGCCACGCGCGCCCAGACCGTCATGGCGTGGCCGCCCCCGCGGCGGCGCGCAGGAGCGCGAGGTCGAAGCCCTCCTTGCGGATGCGCGCGTCGAGATAGGCCAGCGCATAGAGGGCGGCCATGAAGGGCTGCACGAAGAGGCTGCTCACGACGCTGGAGAGGAGCGAGAATCCGATCATCAGGATCGATCCCACCAGCTGCCCGGTCTCGTTCTGCATCGCCACCGTCGCCAGTGCCATGAGGGCCAGGCCCACCATCTGGAGGACGGTCGAGAGCACATACTGAAGGACGCTCGTCAGCAGGGTGCCCAGGATGACGATCCCGAAGGTGCGCCAGAACATCCGGTCGGTCAGACTCCACGAGCGGCGGACCGCCGCGATGATCCCCAGCCGCTCCAGGACCAGGGCGGGGGCGGCGAGGATGAAGCGCACCCCGAGGTAGGCGACCGCGAGCAGCGTGAGCAGGGCCAGGCCGATCCCGATGGCGCCGACCACCGGCTGGTCGGACGAGAAGCCCCACCAGATCAGCAGGCCGATCGCGGTCAGCCCGAGGAGCACCGGGAGCGAGAGGAGCAGGCACAGGCCGGTGAGACGCAGCAGGGCGCCCCGGGTGCGCCGCCAGACCTCTCGCATGGAGGGATAGCGTCCGAGGGTCGCCTCGCCCACGGCATACGCCAGCATCCCCGAAAGTGCCTGTGCCGAAACGAGACTCAGGATGATCGCGCCAACCGCGCCGATGGTGAACCCCACCGTCGCGAGGGTGTCGAAGGCATCGGACTCGCCCATCAGATAGGCGATGCCGACCATGGCGCCGACGCCGAGGGCGATCACGAGCAGCACTGCCGCGTTGACGAGGACGCACAGGCCGAAGAAGGCGCGCGGGTTGGAGCGCAGCGCCCGGAAGGCGCCCTCGATCACCTCGCCGATGCCGAGCGGGCGCAGGGGGATGATGCCGGGCTTGTGGGCGGACAGCAGCGGCACCTGGCCGGCGGGCGCGTATGCCGCCTGGCCCGGGTGCGGTGCTGGCCGCGGTGGGGGCGCGGGTGCGGTGGGGCGCGGGGTGGCCGGTCCGCCGCCCGGTGGTGTCAGCTGAGGGTCCTGCACGACGTCCCCCTCCAAGTCGTCCCCTTCGTCGGCAACCTATCAGCCGCTGTGACGGGCCATCGGGTCGACGGCGGACTCCACCTCGGCAGGGCGCGCGGGGGTCGCCCCCAGGGCGACATGCTGGGCGACGAGACGGGGCTCGTCGCGCATCAGCCGCAGGCCGCGGCGGATCAGGGTGAGCGGTGGCTTGCGGCGCTCGGACAGGTCACGCAGCAGGCGATAGACAAAGGTCCGGCCCGGTGAGCGGCGCACGCAGTATGCCGCGTGGAGCAGCCCGCGCTCGGCCAGCTCGCGGATGGTCTCGGCGGCGAAGATGCCCTCGGCGATGACGAGGTCATCGGGCCGGGCCGTCACGGTCGTCCAGCCCGTGCGCGCGCTGGTGCTGATGTCATAGACGGGGGTGTCGGTCGAGCCGGTCTCCACCAGCCGCTCGAGTGCATCAATGGCCGCGCCCCGGTCCCAGGAGTCGGGGTGGTCCCAGTCGGGGATGCCCAAGGCCGGGCTCATCGGCAGGCTGGGGTCGTCGCCGTCCTTGTAGAAGTCGTCGAGCCGCATGATCGGCCACCCGTGGGCGGCGTGGAGGCGGGCCGACAGGCGGGACTTGCCCGCCCCGCTCGGCCCGCTGAGCACGAGCACACGGGCGCGTGTCGGGTCGGCCACCTCAGTCGCCCTGGGTGGACGTCAGCGCCGTCATGGCCGTCCGGATCGAGCCCAGCCGCTCGGCGGCCCGCGCCCGTGCGCCGGCCAGGTCGTCGCCGGTCACGGGCTCGATGACCTCGAGATAGACCTTGAGCTTGGGCTCGGTGCCGGACGGGCGGGCGATCACGCGCGAGTCGTCGGCGAGGTAGTAGCGCAGGCCCTCGGTCGGGGGCAGGCCGCCGTCGCCCCTGGCGAGGTCGTCGGCGCGGGCCACCGCGATGCCGGCGAGCTCGGCGGGCGGCTGGGCCCGCAGCCGGGCCATGATCTCGCCGATGAGCGCGAGGTCGGTTACCCGCACGGAGTAGGCATCGGTCGCGTGCACGCCGTGCTCGCGGGCGAGGTCGTCGAGGACATCGGTCAGGGTGCGACCCGCGGCCTTGAGCCGCGCGGTCTGCTCGGCCAGCAGGAGCGCGGCGGAGATGCCGTCCTTGTCGCGGACCAGGCCTGGCGCGACGCAGTAGCCGAGCGCCTCCTCGTAGCCGTAGTGCAGACCGGGCACCCGGGAGATCCACTTGAAGCCGGTGAGCGTCTCCTCGTGGCGCACCCCCGCAGCCGTCGCCATCGCGGCCAGCAGCCGCGAGGAGACGATCGAGTTGGCAAAGACGGCGCCCTCGGGCACGCCCTGGCGGAGCAGGTGTGCGCCGAGCAGGGCGCCCACCTCGTCGCCGCGCAGCATGCGCCAGTCGTCGCCGTCGACCACTGCCGCGGCGCACCGGTCTGCGTCGGGGTCGTTGGCGATGACGACGTCGGGCCCGGTGACGCGGGCCAGCTCGAGGGCCGCGTCGATGGCGCCCGGCTCCTCGGGGTTGGGGAAGGCCACCGTGGGGAAGTCGGGGTCGGGCTCGGACTGGCTGGGAACCGTTGCGGGAGTGGGGAAACCGGCTCGCTCGAAGGCCCGGACGAGAGTGTCGTTGCCGACGCCGTGGAGCGATGTGTGGACGACGCTGACATCGCGCGGGGAGTCGGCGGAGACCACGCCGGCGACCGCGTCGAGGTAGTCCTCGTGGAGCTCGTTGGAGAGGGTCTCCCAGCCGTCCTCGGGCAGCGGCACGTCGGCGATCTGGGCGACGTGCGCGATCTGGGCGGCGATGTCGGCGTCGGCCGGCGGCACGATCTGGCTGCCGTCGCCGAGATAGACCTTGTATCCGTTGTCCTGTGGCGGGTTGTGGCTCGCGGTCACCATGACGCCCGCGTCGGCGCCGAGGTGGCGGATCGCGAAGGCCAGCACCGGTGTCGGGAGCTGATGGGGCAGCACCATGGCGCGCCCGCCGGCTCCCGCAACCACGGCGGCGGTGTCGCGCGCGAACGCATCGGAGTTGTACCGGGCGTCATAGCCGACCACGACGACGGGGTCGCGCCCCTGGTCCTTGAGGTATGCCGTGAGCCCGGCCGCGGCGCGGATGACCACCGCGCGGTTCATCCGGTTGGGACCGGCGCCGAGGGCGCCGCGCAGCCCGGCCGTGCCGAACTCCAGCATGCCGATGAACCGGTCGGCGAGATCCGTTGTGGCAGAGGCGTCCCCACCCTCCGCGGCGGCGATCACCGCCTCCAGCTCCGCCCGGGTGACCGGGTCGGGGTCGTCGGCCGCCCACGCGCGGGCGGCGTCGAGGAGATCCTGCTGCGCGGCATGCATCGTGGTGCTCCGATCAGATCTGCGCGACGACGGCGGCGAGGAGGGAGCCGCACCGCTCGGCGGCGGCCTTGCCCGCGGCAAGGACCTCCTCATGGTCGAGGGGGGTGGGCGAGATGCCCGCGGCGGGGTTGGTCACGAGCGAGATGCCGAGCACCTCGAGGCCCGCCTGACGGGCCGCGATCGCCTCGAGCGTCGTCGACATGCCGACGAGGTCGCCGCCGATGCGCTTGGCCATCTGCACCTCGGCCGGCGTCTCGTAGTGGGGGCCACGGAACTGGACGTAGACGCCCTCGTCGAGGGTGGGGTCCACCGTGCGGGCCAGCTCGCGCAGCCGCGGGGAGTAGAGGTCGGTGAGGTCGACGAAGTTGGCGCCCTCGATGGGGGAGTCGGCCGTGAGGTTGATGTGGTCGCTGATCAGGACCGGGGTGCCGGGCGACCACTCGGGGCGCAGGCCGCCGCAGCCGTTGGTGAGCACGATCGTCGAGCAGCCGGCCGCGGCCGCGGTGCGCACGCCGTGCACGACGGCGCGGATGCCGCGGCCCTCGTAGTAGTGGGTGCGGGTGCCGAAGACGAGGGCGCGGCGCCCGGTGTCGCCGATCGCGACCGAGCGCATCTGGCCGTGGTGGCCCTCGACGGCCGCCTTGGCGAAGCCGGGCACGTCCTCGTTGTCGACCACGGCCTTGGTTTTGCCGATCAGGTCCGCGGTCTGGCCCCACCCGGAACCCAGGACCAGCGCGACATCGTGGCGCTCGACGCTGGTGCGCTCGGCGATCACGGCGGCCGCGGCTCGGGCCACCTCCATGGGGTCGGTGGCGGGGTCGCTGAGGGCAGGGGAGTCGTCGGTCACCCCCGCAGCCTACCGAGCGGTCACGGCATACCGGCATTGTCGCTGGGACCGTGGCGCGAGCGAGGTGGTTGGATAGGGACCGTGAGTGAGCGCAGCACGTCAGTCGTGATCCTTGGTGGTGGCCCGGGTGGCTATGAGGCGGCCCTCGTCGCAGCCCAGCTGGGCGCGAGCGTGACCGTCGTCGACCGCGACGGCCTCGGCGGGGCAGCGGTGCTGACCGACTGCGTCCCGTCCAAGGCGCTCGTCGCGACCGCCGACTACATGTCGCAGACCGCCCAGTCGGCCGAGGTCGGCATCCGCGCCGAGGACCAGGAGGGCGACCCGGCCCACGCGGTCGTCGCCGAGATCCCCGACATCAACGCCCGCATCCTCGCGCTCGCCGCCGCGCAGAGCGCCGACATCCAGCAGCGGCTGGAGCGTGAGGGCGCGCGGATCCTGCGCGGGCTGGGCCGGCTCCCGGAGGCCGGACTGGTGCGCGCCGAGCTCGCCGACGGGGGCACCGAGGACCTGCCCGCCGATGTCGTGCTGATCTCGACCGGCGCGACCCCCCGCGTCATGGACACCGCCCAGCCGGACGGCGAGCGCATCCTGACCTGGCAGCAGATCTACAACCTCACCGCGCTCCCCGAAAAGCTCATCGTCGTCGGCTCGGGTGTCACCGGCGCCGAGCTCGCCCAGGCCTATCTGGGGCTCGGCGCGCAGGTCACCCTCGTGTCCTCACGCGAGCACGTGCTGCCCGGCGAGGACGCCGATGCCGCCCGGGTCATCGAGGAGGTCTTCCGCAAGCGGGGCATGGAGGTGCTCAGCCGCTCGCGGATGTCCGCCGTCGAGCGCACCGAGTCGGGTGTGATCGTGCGGCTCGAGGACGGCCGCGAGGTCGAGGGCTCCCACGCGCTGCTCGCCGTCGGCTCCATCCCCCAGACGCGCGACCTCGGCCTGGAGGAGCTCGGCGTCGAGATGCGCCCCTCCGGTCACATCGAGGTCGACCGGGTCTCGCGCACATCCGTGCGAGGCGTGTATGCCGCGGGCGACTGCACCGGAGTCCTCCCGCTCGCGTCGGTCGCCGCGATGCAGGGCCGCACCGCGATGTGGCACGCCCTCGGCGACGCCGTCGCGCCACTGAGCCTGCACAGTGTCTCGGCCAACATCTTCACCGAGCCCGAGATCGCCACAGTTGGCTTCTCGCAGAAGGACATTGACGAAGGCCGCATCGACGCGACCGCGATCACCCTGCCGCTGGCGACCAACGCCCGGGCCAAGATGCAGGGCATCACCGACGGCTTCGTCAAGCTCTTTGCCCGCAAGGGGAGTGGCGCGGTCGTCGGCGGTGTCATCGTGGCGCCGTCGGCCTCGGAGCTGATCTTCCCCGTCACACTCGCGGTCAAGCACCACCTGACCGTCGACCAGGTGGCCGGGACCTTCACCGTCTATCCCTCGCTGTCCGGCTCGATCGCCGAGGCCGCCCGCCAGCTGCACGACAGCGAGCACTGGTAGGCCGCTGACCGCCCACTCTTGCCATCGTCGGCTTAGAGTCGATCGTGACCGGGGGCTGCGATGCCCCGCGCACGAGTGAAGGAGACGCGAGTGTCTGAGTCCGGCGGTTTCATCGACAAGGCCAAGGACTGGATCCAGGGCAACCCTGACAAGGCCCAGTCCGGCATCGACAAGCTCGAGGACCTGATCGACGAGAAGACGGGCGGCAAGTACTCCGACGCCATCCGCCAGAGCGGCGACCAGCTGGAGAAGCAGCTCGGCCTCCCCGAGGACAAGCCCGCCGAGGCTCCGGCTGAGAAGCCTGCTGAGGCTCCGGCTGAGAAGCCTGCTGAGGCTCCGGCTGAGAAGCCTGCTGAGGTCCCGGCTGAGAAGCCTGCTGAGGCTCCGGCTGAGAAGCCTGCTGAGGTCCCGGCTGAGAAGCCTGCTGAGGTCCCGGCTGAGAAGCCTGCTGAGGTCCCGGCTGAGAAGCCTGCTGAGGTCCCGGCTGAGAAGCCTGCTGAGGCTCCGGCGGAGAAGCCTGCTGAGGCTCCGGCGGAGAAGCCTGCTGAGGCTCCGGCTGAGAAGCCTGCTGAGGCTCCGGCGGAGAAGCCTGCTGAGGCTCCGGCCGAGAAGCCTGCTGAGGCTCCGGCGGAGAAGCCTGCTGAGGCTCCGGCCGAGAAGCCTGCTGAGGTCCCGGTTGAGCCCACCCAGCCGCCGGTCGACCCGAGCTCACCTGATGCCCCTGCGCCGGTACCTGAGCAGCCTGCTCCCGACCAGCCGCAGGTTCCGGTTGACCCTACGAAGGAGGGCACCCCGCAGACCCCGGCACCCAACCCGGCGCCCCCGACAGGCGACCCCCAGCCGGCCGACCCCGCCCCGGAGGGCGACAGCCCCGGATCGGGGGAGCAGCTCCCAGGTGAGCCCGGTGGCCCGGTCGACCCGGCCCAGGCCCCCAGCACCGACGGCCAGGTCGAGACCACCAGCGACACGACGAGCGACCTCCCGGGCGTGCCCGGCATACCGGAGGTGCCGACCAAGGGAGCAACCCCCGACGGCGACGCCGGCGTGGGTGAGCCGAGCCTGCCGAAGCCGACCGGGCGTGGCCAGACGCCGGCCCAGGCCGAGCCGGGTGGTGACGCCCAGCCCAAGCCGCAGGGCTGACGCGCTCAGACCCTCAGATAGGCCCAGCCCTCCCACTGACGCTGGGCAAGATGCGCCACGCCGGCGGGGACGACCTCGACCCCGCCGGCGAGCGCCTCCTCGGCGACGTCGTGCGCCTCAAGAGCGTTGCGGCAGGCCAGGATCCGCACGTTGGGCAGCTTGGGCCAGTGCTCGGCCAGCTGCGTCGCCTGGGACGAGCCCGCGACCAGCCCGGTCACGGCATTGCCCTGCACGACGAGGTCGACGGGCGTGCCCGGATGCACCTTGAGCAGGTTGCGGGCGGCGAGCAGCCCCTTGAGCACCTTCTCGGGGTCGTCGTCGGAGACCTGCATGGCCACGGAGTGTGTCGTCATGCCCGCCACCCTAGGCAACCGAGCCGCCGCACAGGGCCGAGCAGGGCGGCATACCGCACCGTCCAGCCCCGCGCCCCGAGCCCCGCGCCCCGCGCCGCCAAGCGGCCGAGTGCGTCACTTGTGCTGTTTGCCGACGCTGCAAACGACAATATCGACGCACTCGAGCGACCCCTGTGGATGACCGACGCGCCGTTCCTCGCAATCCCGGCACGGTGGACCCGTGGGACGACAACGTGACCAGAGCCGCGACGCGCAGCTCGGTGCCGTCTTCCGCTGCACCGAAGGTCTGGATGTCGGACTCACTCGTGCGCAGCTGCGTCATCACCCGTTCGCGCGCCCCTTCCATGGCACCCGCGCCGATGCCTCCCAGGTCGCCACTGCCCGGGATCGAGTGCTCGTCGAGGGTCGGGCACTACGGCACTTGGGCGCGGCGTTGAGTCACGGTTCGGCCGGGCTCGCTTTGCGACTCCCACTGCCGCGACGTCTCGAGAAGGGTCCGCTCCACCTGATGACGCGGACCGAGCGGGGTGGGGTCAAGCGCAACGGGGTTCGGGCCCATCGCGGGCTTGAGCGGCGAGACGTCGTGACAGTGGGCGGCATAGCCGTCGTTGGGTTGGAGGACACCTGGGTGGACCTCGGCGAGGTGCTCTCTGTCGACGAGCTCATCATCGTGGGTGACGCCATCGCTACTCGGCGCGAGGGGGTCGAATCGCTCGCCGCTCGACTCGAGTCGCGCGGACCCGTCCGTGGACGGGCCAGACTCCGCGCCGCGCTGCCCCAGATCCGATGTGGCTCACGGTCCGCCAAGGAGACCGAGACACGTCTGGTCATCGTGCGAGGCGGCCTGTCCGAACCCGAGCTCAACGCGGCCGTCATTGACCAAGAGGGGACCTTCCTCGGCCTTGGCGACCTCGTATGGGAGGAGGAGGAAGTGGTCGGCGAATACCAGGGCAGGGACCACTTCCGGCCGGAGCGCTCCGCCACGGACATCGTCCGACGGATGGACTACGAGAGGGCGGGCTGGCGGATGGTCGAGATCACCGCCGCCATGATCGCCGGCATACCGGCCCAGAGACGTTTCCTGCTCCACCTGGCTGACAAGCTGCAGCAGCAGGACCGGCTCCGGCTCCCGTGACTGGCATTGCCCCACGCCGAGCCGAGTGCGTAGATATTGCTGCCTGCGGGGATGGGAGACAGCACAATCTACGCACTCGGCAGGCAGGCCAGGGTGCCATGGGAGGACGCGGACGGACGGGGCGGCCGGACGGGGACGGACGGCGCGGCAGGCCCAAGCACGGCAATGGCCGCGACCCCCAGGGGGAGTCGCGGCCATCGTCAGCTCTGCGGTGAGGATCAGGCCTCTTCGGCCGCGCTCTTGATCTCGCACAGGACCGCACCGTTGGCGACCGTGGCGCCGACCTCGGCGGACAGACCCGTGATGACACCGGCCTTGTGGGCGTTGATGGGCTGCTCCATCTTCATCGCCTCGAGGACGACGACGAGCTCGCCCTCGGCGACCTCCTGGCCCTCCTCGACGGCGATCTTGACGATCGTGCCCTGCATCGGGGCCGCGAGCGAGTCGCCCGAGGCACCGCCGCCGGCCTTGCCGCCGCCGGAGCGCTTGGGGGCCTTCTTCTTGGCGCCGGCGCCACCGCCGCCACCACCGAGGGCCAGGCCCGCGGGGAGGACGACCTCGAGGCGCTTGCCGCCGACCTCGACGACGACGCGCTGGCGCTCGCCCTGCTCCTCGGGCGCGTCGGCCGCGCCGCCGAAGGGCTCGATCTGGTTGTCGAACTCGGTCTCGATCCAGCGAGTGTGGACCGTGAACGGCTCGTCGCCCTCGGGGGCGAAGGCCGGGTCCTCGATGACGACACGGTGGAACGGGGCCACGGTCGGCATGCCCTCGATCTGGAGCTCGGCCAGCGCACGGCGGGACCGGGCGAGGGCCTCCTTGCGGTCGCGGCCGGTGACGATGAGCTTGGCGATCATCGAGTCGAAGGCACCGGCGACGGTGTCGCCCTCGACGATGCCCGCGTCCCAGCGCACGCCGGGGCCGCTCGGGACGCTCATCTTGGTGACGGTGCCGGGGGCGGGCAGGAAGCCGCGGCCGGCGTCCTCGCCGTTGATGCGGAACTCGAAGGAGTGGGCCTTGACGGCCGGGTCGTCGTAGCCGAGCTCCTCGCCGTTGGCGATGCGGAACTGCTCGCGGACGAGGTCGATGCCGGTGACCTCCTCGGTGACCGGGTGCTCGACCTGGAGTCGGGTGTTGACCTCGAGGAAGGAGATCGTGCCGTCGCGGGCGACGAGATACTCACACGTGCCGGCGCCGACGTAGCCGGCCTCCTTGAGGATGGCCTTGGACGCGCGGACCAGCTCGGCGTTCTGCTCGTCGGTGAGGAACGGCGCGGGGGCCTCCTCGACGAGCTTCTGGTTGCGGCGCTGGAGCGAGCAGTCGCGCGTGGAGACGACGACGACATTGCCGTGCTGGTCGGCCAGGCACTGGGTCTCGACGTGACGCGGGCTGTCGAGGAACTTCTCCACGAGGCACTCGCCGCGGCCGAAGGCCGTGACGGCCTCGCGGACGGCGGAGTCGAACATCTCGGGGATCTCCTCCATGGTGCGGGCGACCTTGAGGCCGCGACCGCCACCGCCGTAGACCGCCTTGATGGCGATCGGCAGGCCGAACTCCTCGGCGAGCTGGACGACCTCGTCGGCGTCCTTGACCGGGTCCTTGGTGCCGGGGGCCAGAGGTGCGTCCGCCTTGACGGCGATGTGCTTGGCCTTGGCCTTGTCGCCGAGCGCGTCGATGGCCTCGGGGGACGGGCCAATCCAGGTCAGCCCGGCGTCGATGACGGCCTGGGCGAAGTCGGCGTTCTCGGCGAGGAAGCCGTAGCCGGGGTGGACGGCGTCGGCGCCGGCGTCCTTGGCCACCTGCAACAGCTTGTTGACGACGAGGTAGCTGTCGCCGGGGGTCGACCCGCCGAGTGCGTAGGCCTCGTCGGCCACCTTTACATGGACAGCGTCACGGTCGGGCTCGGCGTAGACGGCCACGGATCCGATGCCTGCGTCCTTGCAGGCACGGGCGATCCGGACGGCGATCTCGCCGCGGTTTGCGATGAGGACTTTGCTGATGGGCGCCATGTCGGGGAGCCTAGCGGCTGGGGATTACCCGCGCGGCCGCACCCCGTGAGAGGTGAGACACGCAATACCGCTGTCGGACACGGCATACCGTTGGTCGGGTCCGACGGACAGCCCGTCGTGGAAGGAGCGCAATGCCGACACTGCTGCCCGGGGTGCTCGGGCTCGTCGGCAGCTGCCTCCTGGTCGTCGGGACGTTCGCGCCGCCCGAGGCCGCCCGCCAGGACCTGCCCGGGCTGCTGCGGTCGCTGCAACGGCTCGTCGAGGGGGCGCCGACCCTTCCTTTCGCGCTCGGTGGGCTCGCCCTGATGACCGCCTGGCTCATGGTGCGTCCGCGCGCCGATGGGCCGGGAGAGCCGGCGCGGCTCCTGCGTCTCGGGCTGCTCTGGGGCGCACCACTCGTCCTCGCCCTCCCGCTCGGGAGCAAGGACGCCTATCTCTATCTGGACCAGGGCTGGCAGCTGACCCAGGGCGTCAATCCCTATGAGGTCGGGCTCACCGACAGCGGGGGCCCGTTCGCGCCGTTCGTCAGCGACTACTGGGCCGGCAGCACGGCCGTCTATCCGCCGCTCGCCCTGCGGGTGGCCCAGCTGGCTGTCGCGGTCGGCCAGGCGCACACCTACTGGTCCGTGGTCGCCCTGCGGATCCCGCTCGTCCTGGCCCTGCTCGCCCTTGGCCTGCTCGCCCCTCGCCTCGCCCGCGCATCGGGTGGCAGGGCGGCGTATGCCGCGTGGCTCGGCCCGGTCAACCCGGCCTTCCTGATCGCCGGGGTCGCCGGGCTCCACCATGACGCGGTGATGGCCGGCCTGATCGTCCTCGCCCTGTGGTTCGCGCGCCGTCGTCGTGGTCTCGTCTGGGGTGCGGTCGTGCTCGGTGTCGCGGCGGCCATCAAGCAGCCCGCGGTCGTCCTTGGTCCCGCGGTGGTGCTGGCCGCCCAGCCGCACCGGCTGTCGGAGGCCCTCGCCCGGGTGGCCCGGCCCGCGCCGTCGTCCGCGGCCGTGCGCCAGTTCGTGGCGCGGCTGGCCGCGGCCGGCCTGGTGGGCGGGGCCACCTTTGCCGCGGTCTCGCTGCTGACGGGTCTCGGCTTCGGCTGGACCAAGGCGCTCTCGGTCCCCGCCAAGGGCGAGAGCCTCGCCCCGGTCCTGTGGCTGTGGCGGGTCGGCCGGCCGATCGTCGGCGGATCCTATGACCTGCCGCCGGCGCTCGGGTCGGGCGCTCAGCTGCTCGGTCTCGCCGCGCTGCTTGTCATCGCATGGGTATGCCGCTCGGGCCGGTGGGCGCGCTGCGCCTGGCTCTCGCTGCTCGTCTTCGCCCTCTGCGGGGCCAGCCTGTGGCCCTGGTATCTCGTGCCGGTCGCGGTGCTCGTCGGCATCGACCGGCTGGGCCCCCGTGGCCGCGCGGTCGGTGCCGCCCTGTCGGTCGGCGTCGTGGTCGCCCAGCTCGTCATGGAGGGCGGGGGCTACGGCATGGACACCGGTGTCCCGCTGGGAGGTGCGCTCGCGCTGGCTGCCGGCGCGGCGGCATACCTCCTGCTTGTCTGGCAGGAGCGTGCGGTCAGCGCGGTGCCGACGGCGCGACCTTGAGCACCAGGTCCTCGCGTGAGTCGCCGCCCGAGTTGGACGTCGTGACATAGAGCGAGCCGTCCGGTGCCGTGCGCAGCGCGCGCAGCCGCCCGTAGCTCTCGTCCACCTGCGGCATCCGCTCGACCTTGGTGACCTTGTCGCCGTCGAGGGTCATGACCAGCACACCGCTCCCCTTGAGGAGGGCGACGGCCAGCGCGCCGTCCCAGCGCCCCCACTCCTCGCCCTTGAGGAATGCCGCGCCGCTGGTCGCAACGGTCGGGTCGCCCGAGCTCCACTGCGCCACAGCGGCATCGGGGAACTTGTCGCGGTCGGTCATCGGGACCGACTCGTCGTAGGGACCGCTGCTCGGGTCCCAGCCGTAGTTGGCGCCCTTGCGGACGATGTTGACCTCGTCGTCGCGGTCCGGCCCGTGCTCGGCCGCCCAGATCTGCTCGGTGCCGGGGCGCAGCGCCAGACCCTGCACATTGCGGTGCCCACTGGTGAAGACATACGCCGTGGGCGTACCGCGCGAGGCGAAGGGGTTGTCGGCGGGGACGGTGCCGTCGAGGTTGACGCGCAGCGTCTTGCCGCCGAGGGAGGCCAGGTCCTGGGGGTTGCGGCCCTGCGCGGCGTCGCCGGTGCCGACATGGAGGGTGCCGTCGGGTGCGAAGAGCAGCCGGCAGCCCGAGTGGCGCCCGCTGCTGATGGGCAGGCCGGTGACCACCGGCTCCCCGTCGCGCTCGGCCGAGCGGCCGTCGTCGGACAGCCGCCAGCGGATGACCCGGACGTCGACGGGGTCACCGTCCCCCTGGTGGGTCTGGCAGGTGACGAAGGTGCGGCTGGTCGCGAAGTCCGGCGCGAGGGCCAGGCCGAGCAGGCCGCCCTCGCTCTCGGCGAAGACATCATCGAGATCGGCCGTGACCCGGTGCACCTCGCCGGCAGCAGTGCGCAGTTGCATGCGCCCCGGCCGCTCGGTCACCAGCAGGCCGCCGTCGGGCAGGACGGCGACATCCCACGGGATCGTCACCTCGGCCATGACCGTCTCGACGGCAGCCGCGGAGCCCGAGGTGCCGGAGGCGCTCGAGGGGGAGCCGGTCCCGGGCGCGGCATCGCCGGAGCCGGTCCGGCCGGTGGAGGCCGAGCAGGCGGCTAGGGCGGTGATGCCCACGATGGCGGCCAGGCGTCGCATGGTCCTCACGGTATCCCGCCGATGCCTAGGATGGCCGGGACACCGCACGCCAGAAGGGCGGGACACCGCACGCTGGAAGGGCCGGGACACCGCACGCCGAAAGGGGAGGGGCATGGCTGCCGCCAACGCCGTCAACGCCGCGCAGCAGAGCGAGCTCTATGGCGCACCCCTCGGCGAGCTGTGCCAGGGCGTCATCGCTGCGCTCGGCCTCACGCAGAGCAGGCTCGCCGACGTGTTGGGGCTGTCGGCGCCCATGCTCTCCCAGCTGATGTCCGCCCAGCGGGTCAAGATCGGCAATCCGGCTGTGCTGCACCGGCTTCAGGAGCTGCTCGCGCTGGCCGATGAGGCGCCGCGGCTCGATGTCCCGCAGATCACCGCGCGCCTCGAGGCGGTCCGTGGCGCGGCGCCGACGCTCAGCGGCTCGCGGTCGACGACGGGGGCGACCGCCGTCGTAGGGGCGCTCCGGTCGATCGCGGGGGCTGCGGAGCTGCGCGCTGCCGCGGCGGCCGTGCCGGGGACGGCGCTCGCGGCCGCCCTGCTCGAGGCAGCCGGGGAGTAGTCCGCGTGGGGGAGGTGCTCGCAGGGAGGTTCGAGCTCCTCGACCTCATCGGTCAGGGCGGGATGGGCTCGGTCTGGCGAGCGGTCGACCGTCGCTCCGGTGAGGTCGTCGCTGCCAAGGTGCTGCGGCAGTCCGACGCCGCCGATCTCATCCGGTTTGTGCGCGAGGGTGCCCTGCGCGTGCAGCACCCGCACGTCGTCACCCCACTCGGCTGGGCAGGTGAGGACGACCGCGTCGTCTTCGCGATGCCGATCGTCGACGGGGGATCGGTCCGCACGCTCATCGGAGACTACGGCGCGCTGCCACCGCTGCTCGTCGCCGAGCTGGCACGGCAGCTCTGCGACGCCCTCGAGACCGTGCACCGCTCGGGCATCGTCCACCGCGACATCAAGCCGGCGAACCTGCTGCTCCGCGCCACCGGCCTGGGCCGTCCCTGGCTGATGCTGACGGACTTCGGCATCGCGGCCGAGGTCGACGGACCCCGGCTCACCAGAGCATCGATGGTGCTCGGCACGCCGGGTTATCTTGCGCCAGAACAGATCTCGGGCAGTGACCCGGAGACGTCACAGGACATGTATGCCGTGGGCACGGTCCTGCGCGAGATGCTCACCGGTGAGCGGCCCACGACCCGGGGCGCAGGCAGCCCTGGTGTCGCACCGCCTGGGGTGCCTGCGCAGCTGTGGTCGCTCGTCGACGACCTCACGCGGGCCGACCCCGAGGCGCGGCCGACTGCGGCCGAGGCCGGCGACCGGCTCGCTGCGCCCGAGCTCGCCTGGCGAGCGGGCGCCCTCGGCGAGGTCGAGGTCTTCCGCCACATCGAGTCTGCGGGGGACGGCAGTGCCACCGGCAGCGCCCCCGGCTCGGACCCCGGCCAGGTGCCCGATCCCGGCGACGTCCCCACGCGGGTACGGCCGGACCGCACGCCCCTGCTCCCGGGAGAGGCAGGCAGCCACCCTGACACCGCCGCGACACATCAGCGGAGCGCGACCGCTGGCCAGCCCGAGGGGACCGCTGGCACGCACTCGGACCGGCTCGTCCCCCTTGTGCTGGCCGGACTGTTTGTCCTCGGGATCACGATGGCGCTGCTCGCGTGGCGGCCGTGGAGCGGCGGCGACGACGGAGGGTCGTCGCCCACGAGCGTGAGCCCCTCAACGCCGTCGGCGCCCGTGACGACGACAACCAGCGCGAGCGCGGCGACCGCGACCTCGGCAGGCAGTATCACGTCGCCGCCGACCGGCACTGGCCCGTCGACGGGGTCCTCCACCGCGCCCGCGACCAGACAGACCGGCTCGGTCGGCACCGTCGGCACGGGGATCGTGGTGTTGCGGGTCGGGCAGCCCTGTGCGGCAAGCCAGTCGGGGATCGAGGAGACCACCGTCGGCGGGACGCCGGTCGTCTGCCGGTCGACCTCCGGGGGCTATGCCTGGCAGGAGCGCTGACCCGCGGGAGGGCGCCTCAGCGGCGCTGCCAGGTGCGGATGATCGTCAGGACGGTCCCGATGAAGCCGAGGACGACGACCAGGCCGATCACGACCCACAGCCATCCGCTCACGAGTCCTCCTCCTTGCCCTTGGGGACCGCGATCGCCGCGACGGCGGCAGCGACGAGGGCGAAGACGAGCATGGCCGCGATCGCGATCGCCGCCGCCTCCCGGATCGCCACATTGTCCTGGCGCCCCGTCATCGTGATGATGTCGCCGACGAAGTCGGCCCCGTGGCCCTCGGCGAAACCGAGGAAGAGCGCGAGGGCGACCGCTGTCCCGATGGCACCGCCCAGCGAGCTGGCCATCTTGAAGATGCCCATGCCCGACCCGGCGCGCTCGGCCGGCAGGCTCGTGAGGGCGGCATCGGTGGCGGGTGTGGCAAAGAAGGCCAGGCCGAGGCCGAAGCACGCGTAGGCGATGACCGCCAGCCACTTGTACTGCGAGAGAAGGAGATTGGTCGGGAGCAGGAGCGCCGCGGCGAGGGCGACGAGCAGCGCGCCCCAGATCATGGGCTTCCTCGGGCCGTGGCGCTGGAGGAGCCGCTCGCCGGCACGGATGAACAGCACCACCATCAGCGGGTAGCCCAGGGTCAGCGCGCCAGCGGCGAGGGGGCGCATGTTGCCGCCGATGAGCAGCAGCTGATGGGAGACGATGAGCAGGCCGAGGGTGGAGTTCATCGCGAAGTTGGCGGTCACCGTGCCCGTGAAGCTCATGTTGCGGAAGAGGGCATGGTGCCTCCTCCGCTTGGCCTGAAAATACACCCGCCGGCGGCTCACGTCTCGCGGCCGCGGCGACCCAGTGCGTATGCCGCGCCGCCCACGACCGCGAGGCCGGCCAGGCCCGCGCCGGCCCACACCAGCGGGGAGGTGCCGCCCTCGGTGTCGGCGCTCCCGGAGGCGGCCGTGGTCGCCGAGGCGGTGGCCCGTTGGGCCCCTGTGCCCGTGGGTCCCGCCGTGGGCGCGCCGGGCTGCGTCGTCCCTGGGGTGGCGGTGCCGGCGTCGTCGACCGGCCCGCTCGTGGCGCCGCGTCCGAGGACCTGCTGGCCGCCGGCGAAGCGCGTCGCGACGGGGGTGCCCTCGACCGCGACGCGCAGTCGCAGCGGGATGGCCCCGGTCTGCGTCTCGTCGGCCGGCGAGGCAGCCACCGCGAAGTGGTAGTCGCCGGGCAGCGAGTAGTGGGGCACCGACACCAGGCTCATGCCCCCCTCGTCGTTGCTCATCAGGAGATTGCGGTGGCGGATGTATGCCGTGTACTGGCCGAGGACGGGCTTGAAGGCCCGTCCGAACCAGGGCTGCTGGGCGAACTTGCCGGACCCGTTGGTCGTGTCGCCCCGGTCGGGGGTGTAGGAGTTGACCAGCACGGTGGCGCCGGGCGCCGGCTCCATCCGCGCCCCGGGGGCCGGTGCGTCGACGGTGAAGACCGCGCGCTGACCCCAGGCGAGGCGGACCTTGTAGAAGACCTGCTCGCCGATCAGCAGGGTCTCGCTGTAGGTGCCGGGCGTGAGGGCGGTCGCGTCCGAGAAGCCGCCGCCGCCGATGACCGGGACGGGTGTGCCGGTCACCGGCGCGGGGTCCGGCACCGGGACGGGGGAGGCCGACGGCAGTGGGCTGCCCTCGTCGACCATCGGCTCGTCGACCACCTGGATCTCATAGGGGACAGGGCCGCTGACACCCTCGTCGCGGTCGATGGTGGCGATGAGCTCCGGCGCCTCGCGGCATTCGCGATAGAGCTGTGCGGTCTCGCCGGGCGGGACGCCGTCCACCCGATAGGACGCCGTCAGCACGGTGTTGGCCCGGTTGAGCTGCTCGAGCCGATAGAAGGTCTCGCGCCGGCACTGCGTGCCGGCGGGGGTGCTGATCGTGACCCAGAAGCGCTGGACGTCGCTGTCCTGCCAGGTGGCCAGCAGTCGCGCCGTGATCCCCAGTCGCATCGCGGAGCCCGGCCGTCGCGCGATCCGGTAGTTGCGGGGCGGATCGGCCAGGGTCGACACATCCTGATAGAGGCCCGCCCGCAGGGTGGGCGCCGAGCCGGCGTCCGCGGTGCCGCGCACGCGGGTGCCGGCCAGGGTGAAGGGGCGCAGGGCGCGCTGGGAGAGCTTGCCGAGGGAGAGGCCGAGCTCGGTGGCGTCTTTGGCGTCGTAGTAGGAGCCGTTGCCGGCGTCGGCGATGCACTGGAGCTGGGTGCGGGCTTTGGTGTCGACGGCGAAGCCGACGGTGTCGATCTGGATGTCGACGCCTTGTTGGATGAGGCGTTTGATCTCGGGGCAGGGGTCGGGGACGCAGGACTCCTCGCCGTCGGAGACCAGGACGATGTTGCGTTTGCCGTCGGGTCCGAGGTCGTTGAGGGCCGGGGTCAGGGAGTAGGCGATGGGTGTCTCGCCTTTGGCCTGGAAGGCGCCGATGGCGGTGTTGAGGCCGGTCTTGTCGAGGGGGCCGATGGGGTGGACGAGCTGGGTGTCTTTGCAGGCGGCGGGGGTGGGTTTGCCGCCGGGCTGGGTGGCGCCGTAGACGCGCAGTCCGACCTGGGCCTGGGCGGGGAGGCCGTCGACGACGGAGGTCAGGGCTTTCTTGGCGGCCTCGATCTTGGTCAGGCCGGAGGGGTCCTTGTCCTTCATCGACCCGGATGCGTCGAGCATCAGCAGCAGCCTGCCGGGCTCGACCGGCTCATCCGCCGACGCGGGCGGCGTTGTGGCAGTGGCGAACCCGAGAGTGGCCCCGAGGGCGGCGGCGAGTGCTGCACGGGCGAGTGCGGTGGTGTTCATGGCGGGACCCCCTGTCCTTGTTTGCACTAGCAAAACTAGTCCGCCCCGCCGGCGTCGACAAGCAACTGGAGCGGGGAGGACTCCCCGCCCTCGAGCCTAGGCCGCGCCGCCTCCTCGATACCGAGGATCGGCCGTTCCTCTGTCATGCTGCACCCCATGTCCCCGCGCGTGATCCACACGGCCCAGGCCCTCGTCGACGAGGTCGTCGACATCCCGACCCTGCCTCGCCGCGGGGGCAACTCGATGGCCTCGACCTACGCGAGATACGCGGGCGGTGCGGCCAACATCCTCATCGCCGCGGCCCGGCAGGGCGCCGAGGCCATCCACGCCGGGGCCCACGGTACGGGGCCCAACGGTGACCTGATCCGCCGGGAGCTGGGGGAGGAGGGTGTGCGGCTGACGGCCCAGCCCCTGGCCGACCTCGACACCGGCATCTGCTTCGTGATGATCGAGCCCTCGGCCGAGCGCACCTTCGTCACGACCATGGGCGCCGAGCGTCGCATCACCAGCAAGTCGCTCCAGACGAGTGCGCCCGTGGACGGCGACCTGGTCTGTGTCAGCGGCTACAGCCTCATCGAGCCGACGCTCGGGCCGCTGCTGGAGTGGCTGGAGGCGCTGCCGCGCGGCGTCGTCGTCGTGCTCGACCCCGGTGCGATCTTTGCCGAGCTGCCCGAGGACATCCGCAGCCGGGTCCTGGCCGTGACCGATGTCTGGACCTCCAACGCCGAGGAGGCCGAGGCGCTCACCGGCCTCGCCGACATCGAGGCGGCCGCTGCCGCCGCGGTGCCGCACCTGCGTGGCGGCGAGCCCGTCGCGATCGTGCGCGACGGTCCCAAGGGCTGCGTCGTGCACGTCGACGGCGCGGGCACCTATCTCGCCGGCTACCCGCAGAAGCCGGTGGACACCAATGGCGCGGGGGACACCCACACCGGGGTCCTCGTCGCCGAGCGTGCCAAGGGTTCCTCGTGGCTCGACGCGGCCCGGCGTGCCAACGCCGGCGGTGCGATCAAGGTGACCCGCAAGGGCCCGGCGGCTGCGCCCGACGCGGCCGAGATCGACGCATTCCTCGCCGGTCAGGACCACTGACCACCGGCGCGGATCGCGCGCGAGTCTCGTTGCGGCATACCGGATCTGGTATGCCGTGTGCGCACCTCAGCGCTCTCGCAGACCCCGCAGCTCCTCGCGGCAGCGGTCCTCGAAGCGGCCCAGCTCGGTGATGGCGGCGTCGATGTCGGCGCGGCGCTGCTCCAGGTCGGCGCGCCGCTCGTCGATCTGCCCCAGCACGTACTCCAGCTGGCTCGCCTTGCCCAGGGGCGCGTCGTAGAGGTCGACGATCGTGCGGATCTCCTCGAGGGGGAAGCCGAGTCGTTTGCCGCGCAGGATCAGGTTGAGGCGGGTGCGGTCGCGGCGGTGATAGACGCGCGCCGTGCCGCGTCGCTCCGGGGTGATCAGGCCGAGGTCCTCGTAGTGCCGGATCGTGCGGTGGGTCACCCCGAACTCGTCCGCAATCTCCCGGATCGTCCAGGTCTGGGCGCGGTCATCGCCAGCGTCTGGGGCCGGAGTGCGGAGCGGGCTTGTCATGCCGCCGATCATGCTTTACGTTTACGTCAACGTCAAGCGCCGAGGCCGCTGACGGGACACTCCCTTCACGCCCAGACCTGGAAGGCCTGCCGCCATGTTCGAGCTCGACCGCCACCACGAGGACTTCCGCCGCACCGTGCGCGACTTCGCCGAGCGCGAGGTGGCCCCGCACGTGGCGCAGTGGGACCGCGACTCCTACTTCCCGACCGACCTCGTCCCCAAGATGGGCGACCTCGGCCTCTTCGGTCTCGTCGTCCCCGAGGAGTTCGGTGGCGCCGGCGAGCACGGCGACTTCACCTCCCTCTGCGTCGCCATCGAGGAGCTCGGCCGCGTCGACCAGTCGATCGGCATCACGCTCTCGGCCGGTGTCGGCCTCGGCATCAACCCGATCCTCACCTACGGCTCAGACGAGCAGAAGGAGCGCTTCCTGCCCGACCTCGTCTCCGGCCGCGCGCTCGCCGGCTTCGGCCTGACCGAGCCCGACGCGGGCTCCGACGCCGGCGCCACCCGCACCCGCGCCGTCCGCGACGGCGAGGAGTGGGTCGTCAACGGTGCCAAGGCGTTCATCACCAACTCCGGCACCGACATCACCTCCGTCGTCACCGTGACCGCCCGCACCGGCGAGAACGAGGACGGCTCGCCCCAGATCAGCGCGATCATGATCCCTGCCGGCACACCGGGGTTCACTGCCGAGGCGCCCTACCACAAGCTCGGCTGGCACATCTCCGATACCCACGGCCTGACCTTCGAGGACTGCCGCGTCCCCGCCGCCAACCTCCTCGGCGAGGAGGGCGAGGGCTACAAGCAGTTCCTCAAGACCCTCGACGACGGCCGCATCGCGATCTCCGCGCTCGCGCTGGGCATGACCCAGGCGATGCTCGAGCTGGCCACCGACTACGCCAAGACCCGCCAGGCCTTCGGCCGTCCGATCGGCGCCAACCAGGGCGTGAGCTTCCAGGTCGCCGACCTCGCCGTCATGGTCGAGGCCTCGCGCCAGCTCACCTACCGCGCCGCCTGGCTCAAGGACGAGATGGAGGCCGGCCGCCGGGGCCTCAAGGAGGTCAAGCAGGCCGCCTCGATCGCCAAGCTCTACACCTCTGAGGCCGCCGTCACGGCGACCCGCATCGCCACGCAGATCTTCGGCGGCAACGGCTTCATGGAGGAGTACCCCGTCGCGCGCTTCTACCGCGACGCCAAAATCCTCGAGATCGGCGAGGGCACGTCCGAGGTGCAGCGCATGCTCATCGCGCGCAACCTGGGCCTGCCCTCGGCCTGAGCCACGGACCGGAGCAGACTGAGCCCCATGAGCACCCACACCGGCCACGAGTCCTTCGCCACCGGCGCCGACCACGGCGGTGACCCCCGGGTCGCCGACGTGCGCGAGCGCCTGGCCGAGGCGTATGCCGCGTCCGCGACAGCCCCGGAGAAGGCGGCGGCCAAGCTCGCCTCGCAGAACAAGCTCTTCGTCCGCGAGCGCATCGACCTGCTCTTCGACGAGGGCTCCTTCGTCGAGGACGGCCGCTACGCCAACTCGATGGCCTCCGGCCTGCCGGCCGACGGCGTGGTCACCGGGCGCGGCACCGTCGAGGGCCGGCCGGCGATCGTCGTCGCCAACGACCCGACGGTCAAGGCCGGCTCGTGGGGCGCGCGGACCGTCGAGAAGATCGTGCGGGCGACCGAGATGGCGCTGCGCGAGGAGCTGCCGATCTTCTGGTTCGTCGACTCCGCCGGTGCGCGCATCACCGACCAGGTCGAGCTCTTCCCGGGGCGCCGCGGTGCCGGGCGGATCTTCCACAACCAGGTGGCGCTCTCAGGCAAGGTGCCCCAGATTTGCTGCCTGTTCGGGCCGAGCGCCGCGGGTGGCGCCTACATCCCCAGCTTCACCGACATCATCATCATGGTCGAGGGCAACGCGTCGATGTATCTCGGCAGCCCGCGCATGGCCGAAATGGTTGTGGGAGAGAAGGTCTCGCTCGAGGAGATGGGCGGTGCGCGCATGCACTGCACCTACTCCGGTGTCGGCGACCTGCTCGCCTCCGACGACGAGGAGGCCATCGAGCTCGCCCGCCACTACTTCTCCTACATGCCCGACAACTGGCGCGAGCCGGCCCCGGACTACGCGGCGGAGGAGCCGGCGGAGCCGCTCACGCGGCATACCGTCCCCGAGCGGGAGAGCCAGCCGTTCGACATCCACGAGGTCATCGACGGCCTCGTCGACGAGGACTCCTTCTTTGAGATGAAGCCGCTGTTCGCGCCCGAGCTCGTCATCGGGCTGGGCCGGATCGACGGCCACACAGTCGGTTTCGTCGCCAACAACTCCGCCGTCAAGGGTGGCGTGCTCTTCACCGACAGCGCCGACAAGGCCGCGCGGTTCATCTGGCTGTGCGACGCCTTCTCGATCCCGCTGATCTACCTGGCGGACGTGCCCGGCTTCATGATCGGCTCCGAGGTCGAGCGTGGCGGCATCATCCGCCACGGCGCCAAGATGGTCTCGGCGGTGTCCTCGGCCACGGTCCCGCAGTTCTGCGTGGTCGTCCGCAAGGCCTATGGCGCCGGGCTCTACGCGATGGGCGGGCCGGGCTTCATGCCCGACGCGACGATCGCGCTGCCGACGGCGCGCATCGCCGTCATGGGCCCCGAGGCGGCCGTCAACGCGGTCTATGCCAACAAGATCGCCCAGGTCGAGGCCGAGGAGGGACCCGAGACCCGCGACGCCTTCGTCGAGGAGAAGCGGCGCGAGTACGAGGTCGACGTCGACCTCGAACGGCTCGCCTCCGACCTCGTCATCGACCAGATCGTCGAGGCCGACGCCCTGCGCGAGGAGCTCATCAAGCGCATCGCCTATGCCCGCCACCGCGAGCGCCACTTCGCGACCAAGCGCCGCGACATCCCCCCGGTCTGACCCTGGGTCAGGGGGCGGCTGGCCGGCGCACGTCGTGCCAGGCGATGTCGATCTCCTCGAGCAGCTCGCGCAGCAGCGGCAGGCTCAGGCCGACGACATTGCTGGGGTCGCCCTCGATGCCACGGACATAGGGCCCGCCCAGGCCGTCGAGCGTGAAGGCACCGGCCACCCGCAGCGGCTCGCCGGTCGCGATATAGGCGTCGATCTCCTCGTCGGAGAGGTCGCCGAAGTGGACCGTGGTCGAGGCCGTCGCGCCGAGCGTGCCGCCCGTGCCGCCGTCCTCCGGCTCGCGGGTGTCGACGACCCAATGACCGGTGTGCAGCACCCCGGAGCGGCCGCGCATCCGCTGCCAGCGGGCCCTGGCCTCAGCGGCATCGGCGGGCTTGCCGTGCATGTCGCCGTCGAGCTCGAGGATGGAGTCCGCGCCGACCACGACAAAACCAGCGGCCTCCTCGAGCCCCGCCACCTCCTCGGCCTTGGCCCGGGCGAGCACGAGGGCCGCGTCCTCCAGCGCCAGCTCGCCATAGCGCGCCTGCGCGTCGGCGAGGGCGGCGTCCTCGTCCACACCGCTGACGAGCACGGAGGCGTCGACGCCCGCGCTCTCGAGCAGGGTCCGGCGGGCGGGTGAGGCGGAGGCGAGCAGGAGACGGGGGGCCGGTCGGCCGTCGGCCGCGGGGCTGGAGTTGGTCACGGCGCCAAGGCTAGGCGCTGCGGCGACCACACGGCATACCCCATGGACCGCTCAGCCGGTCAGCCCGTCGACATAGCACCAGCGCCACGCCTCGCCGGGCTCGAAGCTGCGCATCACGGGGTGGCCGGTCTGCTCGTAGTGGCGGGTGGCGTGCCGGCCGACCGAGGAGTCACAGCAGGCGACGTGGCCACAGGTCAGGCACATCCGCAGGTGGACGGGGTCCGTGCCGTCGCGGATGCAGTCCGGGCAGCCCTCGTGGGCGTCGGGCATCGTGCAGCCGGGGGAGTCGCGCAGGTGCTCGCAGCCGCCCTGCTGGGACTCGGGGGGCAGCAGCTGGGCCTCCCGCACGACCTCGTTGCGCTCCTCGACCCGCTCCAGGATCGCCTCCTCCACATCGAGTCCGGTGAGGACTTTGGCCAGCACGTGCTGGTCGGCCTCGCCGGCGTCGCGGATGCGCAGCAGCTCCTCGCGCTGGGCGTCGAGCATCTGGGCGCGCAGCCGCCGATAGACCTCGCGCGGCGGCTCCGGGTCGTCCGCGCCGCGTCGGCCCAGGCGCTCCCACGTGATGTTGGCGCGCAGCTCGGCCTGCTGGCGCAGCGAGTCGGCGATGGCCGAGTCCCCACCGGGCGCGGCCTCGAGGGCGGCCAGCGCGGCGCCTGTCGTCTGCTGGGTGATCATCGCTTCCTGGAGGGCGTCCTCGAGCGGGTCGGGGCCGCGCACGCCGAGGCGCCGCGCCACCGACGGCAGCGAGAGCCCCTGGAGCAGCAGCGTGAGGATCGCGACGAAGAGCGCGATGAGGATCAGCACCGAGCGCAGCGGCGTCTCGGCCGGGAGCGAGAGCGCCGCCGCCAGCGTCACCACGCCGCGCATGCCGGCCCAGCCGAGCACCCACGTGTGGCTCCACGGCTTCTGGGCAGAGGAGCCCTTGGCGAGCAGGATCCCGCGGAAGAGGACCAGCCACAGCGGCCGCACCAGCAGCACGACCGCGAGCGTCGCGGCCGTCGCCAGCGCGATGCGGCCGCCGCTCACCCCGGACTGCTCGGTGGCGTCGACGACATAGACCAGCTGGAGCCCCATGAGCAGGAAGACGGCGTTCTCGAGCAGGAAGGAGATCGTGGCCCAGTTGGTGCGCTGGCTGATCCGCGACGCGGCGGCCTGGTGGACGGGCGCCCAGTGGCCGAGCAGCAGGCCCGCGGTCACTACAGCGATGACGCCGGACGCGTGCACCTCCTCGGCCGGGACGAAGGCGATGAAGGGCGTCATCAGCGACAGCGCCGTGTCGACGACCGGGTCCTGGCTGAAGCGGCGCAGCCACCGGACGAGGTATGCCGCGGCGAGCCCGATCGCGACGCCCGCCCCGACCGCCCACAGGAAGTCGGTGCCGACGGACCAGGCGGTCACCTCGTCGGCGTGCGCCGCGCCCAGGCCGGCGGCGGCGACGGCGGTGCGCAGCGAGACCAGAGCCGTGGCGTCGTTGAGGAGGGACTCGCCCTCGAGGATCGTCACGAGGCGTCGGGGGAGGCCGATCCGGTTGGCCACTGCGGTCGCGGCCACGGCGTCGGGTGGCCCGACGATCGCGCCGAGGGCGAAGGACACCCAGAAGGGCACGGGCAGCAGGAGCCAGACGACCAGGCCCACCGCTGCCGCCGTCGCGAGCACCAGCCCCACCGACAGCGACAGGATCGCCGGGATGTTGCGCCGGAAGTCGATGAGCGGCACCCGGATGGCCGCCGCGAAGAGCAGCGGCGGAAGCATCCCGGTCAGGACCAGCTCGGGTCCCAGCTCGATCTCCGGCACCCACGGCAGGGCCGATCCGAGCACCCCGACGAGGAGCAGGGCGAGCGGCGCGGGGAAGCCCCAGCGTTCGCACAGCCCGGCGACGAGGGTGACGACCAGGGCGATGGTCAGGATGGTGATCACGACGTGCACCGCGGCATTCTCGCAGCCATCCGGCCGGGGGTGTGTCGCGTCTCACAGCACCCCGGGCATGCTCCCGCCGCGTCAGACGTTGTGGGAGCGGGCCCACCTGGGCCCGCACCGTTCACCGGCGCTCGAGCACCTGGGCGCCCTTGACGACAGGGACAAGCATGACCTCCACTCGTATCGCCCGTGTCGCCGTCGCCCCCGCGATGGCGGCCTCGCTCCTGCTCGCCGGCTGCGGCGCCGCCACGACGGCGGGGGAGACGACCACGACCTCCGCCGCGTCCGCGACCTCCACGGACGGCAGCACGGCAGCCTCCTCCGGGTCGGCCACGACCGCGGCCTCGGTGACCTGCCCGACCGACAACACCCGGGCGTTCGCCAAGACCCGCTTCGTCGCCGACCTCGGCCTGACCGCGGGCACCTTCCACCGGTGGATCTACAAGCCCTACACCGAGGGCAAGTTCGAGAAGGGCGCCGAGGGCCGCACGACGGCCATGGTCAAGGCCGCGGCGACCGCTGCCCTGGACATCAAGCTCCTCAAGAACGCGACCGAGAACGTCAAGGCCGACCCGCAGCTGTGCAACGCGCTGGCCGAGCCGATGACCAAGCTCACGACCAAGCTCGACGAGGTCAAGGGCGACATCACCAAGGGCGACCTGACCTCGATCGCCGGCGCCGAGGCCATCGTGCAGGAGATCCTCACCGGCTCCAAGAAGGCCGGCCTCAACGTCACCGAGACCACCCAGCAGTGACCCCCTGAGCAGTGCGCGCGGCGCCCGGTCGGACACGATCCGACCGGGCGCCGCGGCATACCCGACAGCGTTGTGGCTCAGGCTTTTTCGGGCACCTCGAGCTCGCCGAGTACGGCCGCGCGGAGGGTGTCGAGGCCGAGGCTGCCGACGTCGAGCGCGCGGCGGTGGAAGGCCTTGAGGTCGAACTCGTCGCCCTCGCGGCGGGCGCACTCCTCACGCAGCTGCATCCACAGCCGCTCGCCGATCTTGTAGGACGGCGCCTGGCCCGGCCAGCCGAGGTAGCGGTCGATCTCGAAGCGCAGGAAGTCGCGGTCCATCTGCGAGTGCGCGGTGAGGAAGGCCCACGCCTTGTCGTAGTCCCACGCGCCCCCGCCGACCTCCTCCGGCGCGTCGAAGCCGCAGTGCACGCCGATGTCGATGACGACGCGGGCGGCGCGCAGCGACTGGCCGTCGAGCAGGCCGAGCAGGTTGCCCGGGTCCTCCATGTAGCCGAGCTCCTGCATCAGCCGCTCCGCATAGAGCGCCCAGCCCTCGCCGTGGCCGGAGGTGAAGCACATCATCCGGCGCCAGCGGTTGAGCAGCTCGGAGCGATAGACGGTCTGGCCGATCTGGAGGTGATGCCCCGGCACACCCTCGTGGTAGACCGTCGTCAGCTCGCGCCAGGTCGTGAACTCGGTGACGCCCTTGGGGACCGACCACCACATCCGCCCCGGCCGCGAGAAGTCCTCGCTCGGGCCGGTGTAGTAGATCCCGCCCGTCTGGGTCGGCGCGATCATGCACTCGATGCGCCGCACCGGTCCGGGGACGTCGAAGTGCACGTCGGCCATGTCGGCGATGACCTCGTCGGCCCGCTCCTGCATCCACGTGCGCAACGCGTCGGTGCCGTGCAGCTGGTATGCCGGGTCGGCGTCGAGCGCCGCGATCGCGTCGGAGATGGTGCCGCCGGGCGTGATGCGCTGGGCGACCGCGTCCATCTCGGCGCCGATCCGGGCCAGCTCCTCCTGCCCCCACTGATAGGTCTCCTCGAGGTCGACCGTGGCGCCGAGGAAGGCTCGCGAGTAGAGCCCGTAGCGCTCGCGCCCGCACGCGTCGGCCTCAGGGGCGAGCGGGAGGATGTGCTCGCGCAGGCGCTCGCCGAGAGTGCGGTATGCCGCGGCCGCGCCCTCCGCTGCCGTCCCCAGCTCCGCTCGCGTCGAGTCCGCCAGCTCGTCCTCGCCGGCCCGGGCACCCGCCACGAGCGAGGCGAAGTAGCCCTCGTCGGCGACGAGGTCGGTGCACTGCTGGATGCAGGCCTCGACCTGGCGGCGCGGCGCGACATTGCCCTGCTCCGCGGCATACCGCAGCGTGCCGACCCACTGCTCGAGTGCGGCGGGCACCTTGGTCAGACGGCGCGCGATAGTGCCCCACTGCTCGTCGGTGTCGGTCGGCATGAGGTCGAAGACCATGCGGATCTCTTGGAGCGGAGACGCGATCACGTTGAGCGACATGGCGTCGACGCCGGCCTCGTGCATCTCGACAGCGAGCCCGAGGCGCTCGCGGAGGGCCGCGAGGGTGACGGCGTCGACGTCGTCGGTGGGGGTCAGGCCCTCGATGCGGGCGAGGGTGTCACGGGCGAGCTGGGCGCTCTCATCCAGCCCCTGCGGGCTGAAGTCGCCCAGCTCCTCGTCGAACCCGCTCACCCCCAGATAGGTCGCCTCGATGGGGTGGGTGCGGCAGTACTGCGTGAAGTAGTCCTCGGCGACGGCGTCGATCTCGGAGGGGACGCGCGTGGTGGGAGCGGTGTCGGTGGTCACGACGGTGACGCTATCGCGGCGCTAGCGTGGCCGGGTGGACAGCACTCCCCGGATCCGATCCGTCAACGCAGCCCGAGAGCGCGCCCGCCTGCCCGGCCTCCGCATGGAGACCGGCATCGTCAAGACGCCGCTCGACTCCATCGAGGTCCGCGCTCCCGGCCCCAAGGGCACCGGCCTCGGCAGTGGCGTGGTGGGCGACGAGGTCGTCGACGGGCGCCACCACGGCGGCGACTGGCAGGCGGTCTATGCCTTTGCCCGGGAGGAGCTCGACCACTGGGCGGGTGTCCTCGGCGCCGAGCTGCCCGACGGGGCGTTCGGTGAGAACCTCACGACCGAGGGCGTCGACGTCGACGGCGCCGTCATCGGCGAGGTGTGGCGGGTCGGGACGGCCGCGCTGCGGGTCACCGGACCACGCATCCCCTGCCGGACCTTCGCGACCCGGCTGGGCGTGCGCGGCTGGGTGCGCACCTTCAGCGAGCGCGGCCGGACCGGCGCCTACCTGGCCGTCGTCGAGCCGGGTGCGATCCGGGCCGGCGACCCGGTGGAGGTGCTCGACCGGCCGGCCCACGGCATCACGGTGCCCGACAGCTTCCGGGCGCTCATGGGCGATGACGAGCAGGCGAGGCGGGTGCTGGCCGAGCCGGATGTCTTCGATCCACGCGAGCGGGCGAGCCTGGCTGACAGACTGTGGTCATGAGCCAAGACGCCACGGGCACAACGTCATCCGGCCCTCTCGCAGGGGTGCGGGTCGTCGAGATCGGGAGCATCGGGCCGGGTCCCCACGCGGTGACGCTGCTGGCCGATCTGGGTGCCGAGGTGATCCGCGTCGAGCGGCTCTCGGGCCTGCTCACGCTCGGTGAGCGCGACAAGGACCTGCTCACCCGTGGCCGCCCGTCGGCCGCCATGGACCTCAAGGACGAGCGGGCCCGCGACCTGGTGCTGCGTCTCGTCGAGCAGGCCGATGTGCTGGTCGAGGGCATGCGTCCGGGGGCGATGGAGCGGCTCGGTCTCGGCCCCGACGAGTGCCTCGCGCGCAACCCCCGCCTGGTCTATGCCCGGATGACCGGCTGGGGCCAGGACGGGCCGCTTGCCCAGACGGCCGGCCACGACATCACCTATCTCGCGCTCACCGGCGGGCTCCACGGGATCGGCCGGGCGGGCGGCCCGCCGCAGATCCCGCTCAACCTCGTCGGCGACTTCGGCGGCGGCTCGATGTATCTCGTGACCGGCATCCTCGCCGGCGTGATCGCCGCGCGCACGTCCGGCCGCGGCCAGGTCGTCGACGCGGCCATCGTCGACGGCGCCGCCCACCTCCAGACGATGATCGTCGCGATGATCGGCCAGGGCGTCTGGCGGGAGGTCCGCGGCGGCAACCTGCTCGACTCGGGCGCGCCCTTCTATGACGTCTATGCGACCAGCGACGGCCGCCACGTCGCGGTGGGCGCGATCGAGCCGCAGTTCTATGCCGCGATGCTCGACGGTCTGGGTCTGGACCCCGCCGTCGTCCCCGACCGCAACGACCCCGACCAGTGGCCCGCGCTCCGCGAGCTGCTGGCGGCCACGTTCGCGCAGCGGACGATGGCCGAGTGGGACGAGCTCTTCCGCGACACCGACGCCTGTGTCGCGCCGGTCCTGACGATCGCCGAGGCCGCCGAGCACCCCCACCTGGTCGCGCGCGCCACCTATCGCCGCGACCACGGCCTGCTCCAGCCGGCGCCCGCGCCGCGTTTCTCCGGGACCCCCGCCGACCTGACGACGCCGCCGACCCTGCCGGGTGGCCAGACGCGAGAAGCCCTCTCCCACTGGGGGATTGACGATGTCGACGCGCTCATCGAGCAGGGCGTCGTCACCCAGACCTGAGCGCACCCGCGGCGGCGCGTTTGTGCCCAATTGGGCTAGAACGCGCTGGGTGGCAGCGACAGAGGTCTGCCGCGTGACCGGGCGGTCACGCGGCATACCTGCGTTGTGTGGCCTGCGTCGTGTGGCCTGCGTCGTGTGGTGGGTCGGGCCTGGCTCAGCCGCGCCAGGACCGCCAGGACGGACGGTTGCGGCGGACATAGAAGCCGTGGGCCGTGCCCGGGTCGGACCAGGCCGAGCTGCGGGGCTTGTCCTCCTCCTCGCCGCCGCCGAGGGCGGACAGCACCGTGACGAGCGCGGCGACCTGCTCGGGCGTCGCGTCGCCGATGATCTCGATCGGGGGAGCGGCGGGCGCAGTGGGCTCGGGGGCCGGGTCCGTCGTCGTCTCGTCTGCCATGACTGCCTCGCTCACAGCGGGATGTTCCCGTGCTTCTTGGGCGGCAGGACCTCACGCTTGTGGCGCAGCGCGCGCAGCGAGCGCACGAGGTGGCCGCGGGTCTGGTTGGGCTCGATGACGGCGTCGATGTAGCCGCGCTCGGCCGCGATGTAGGGGTTGGCCAGCGTCTCCTCGTAGTGGTTGATGAAGCGCTGACGGGCCGCGTCGACGTCCTCGCCGGCCGCCTCCGCCTCAGCGAGCTGCTTGCGGAAGAGGATGTTGACCGCGCCCTGCGCCCCCATGACCGCGATCTGGGCGGTCGGCCACGCGAAGTTGATGTCGGCGCCGAGGTGCTTGGAGCCCATGACGTCGTAGGCGCCGCCGTAGGCCTTGCGGGTGATGACGGTCAGCAGCGGGACGGTGGCCTCGGCGTAGGCGTAGATGAGCTTGGCGCCGCGGCGGATGATGCCGTTCCACTCCTGGTCGGTGCCGGGGAGGAAGCCCGGGACGTCGACGAAGGTGATCACGGGGATGTTGAAGGCGTCGCAGGTGCGCACGAAGCGGGCGGCCTTCTCGGAGGCGTCGATGTCGAGCGTGCCGGCGAACTGCATCGGCTGGTTGGCGACGACGCCGACCGAGTGACCCTCGACCCGGCCGTAGCCGATGAGCATGTTGGGCGCGAACAGCGGCTGCACCTCGAGGAACTCGCCGTCGTCGAGCACGGTCTCGATGACCGTGTGCATGTCATAGGGCTGGTTGGGGCTGTCGGGGATGATCGTGTCGAGGGCCGTGTCCTCGTCGGTCGGCTCGAGGTCGGCCTCCTCGTCATAGACGGGGGCCTCCTCGTGGTTGTTGCTCGGCAGGTAGGACAGCAGCGCCTTGACGTATTCGATCGCGTCGTCCTCGTCGTGGCCCATGTAGTGGGCGACACCGGACTTGCTGTTGTGGGTCTTGGCGCCGCCGAGCTCCTCGAACTCCACGTCCTCGCCGGTGACGGTCTTGATGACGTCGGGGCCGGTGATGAACATGTGGGAGGTCTGGTCGACCATGACGGTGAAGTCGGTGACGGCGGGGGAGTAGACCGCGCCGCCGGCGCACGGGCCCATGATCAGCGAGATCTGGGGGATGACGCCCGAGGCGTGCACATTGCGCTGGAAGATCTCGCCGTAGAGGCCGAGGGAGGCCACGCCCTCCTGGATGCGGGCGCCGCCGGAGTCGTTGATGCCGACGACCGGGCAGCCGATCTTCATCGCCAGGTCCATGACCTTGACGATCTTCTCGCCGAAGACCTCGCCGAGGGAGCCGCCGAAGACGGTGAAGTCCTGGGCGAAGACGCAGACCTGGCGGCCGTCGACCGTGCCGTAGCCGGTGACGACGCCGTCACCGTAGGGGCGGTTCTTCTCCTGGCCGAAGTTGATCGACCGGTGCCGCGCCAGCTCGTCGAGCTCGATGAAGGAGCCCTCGTCGAGGAGCGCCTCGATGCGCTCGCGGGCGGTCTTCTTGCCCTTGGCGTGCTGCTTCTCGATCGCCCGCTCGGAGCCGGCGTGGGTCGCCTCGTGGTTGCGGCGGCGCAGGTCCTCCAGCCGGCCTGCGGTCGTGTGCATGTCGATGCCCACGGGGACCTCGGTCCCCGCGAGGCCCATCTCAGCGGTCTCGGATGCGGTCGTGGAGTCGGTGCCTTGCGCCATGGGCCGCAGCCTAGCCTTGTCGGCGTGAGAGTGAGACTGGACCATCGATCCATCGACGAGGCGTTGCTCACGTCGTCCAGCCCGTGGACGTCTGTGCAGGTCCACGACCGGATCGGCTCGACGAATGCCGCTGCGGCACAGACCGGCACATGGAGTGTCCATGTGACCGACGACCAGGTCGCCGGACGGGGTCGACTCGGCCGCAGCTGGGTCGCCCCGGCGGGGTCGTCCCTGGCGATCTCGGCCGTCCTGCCCACGCCGGACCCCGCCGACATCGGGTGGCTGCCGCTGCTCACCGGCCTCGCGATGCACCGGGCGCTCGCGGCCGAGACGGGCCTGGCGACGGTGCTCAAGTGGCCCAACGACGTGCTGGCGCCCGCCGACGCCGAGCGCAAGCTCTGCGGCATCCTCTGCGAGCTGACCCCCGCCGGGGTCGTAGTCGGCACCGGCCTCAATGTCGACCAGAGCCGGGAGGAGCTGCCGGTCCCGACCGCCACCTCGCTCGTCCTGTGCGGGGTCGAGGACGTCGACCGCACCCGCCTGCTCGCCGCCTATCTCACCGAGCTGCACCGCGCGTATGCCGCGCTCGTCACCGGGGGTGCCGCGCGCGAGGGGGAGCTCGCGGCATACCGCCTGGTCTGCGCGACCGTCGGCCGGGAGGTCGAGCTGCACCTGCCCGGCGAGGAGGCGACGACCCGCGCCCGCGCGACCGGGATCGACCCGGACGGGCGGCTGGCGGTGACGTCCGCCGACGGGCCACGCTCGCTCGCCGCGGGGGACGTCGTCCACGTCCGCGGCGCCGGGGCGCCCGGCATAGGCTAACGAGGTGAGGGGCGTCACGCGCCCCGCCAGACAACGACGTCGACGAAGGGAGCGGCCGTGGCCATCTCGCTGCCCGACCCCTTTGACGAGGTCCACGAGCACTGCGACCCGGTCGACCCCACCCCTGAGGAGATCGAGCGTGCCCTGCTCGGCCGGCCGGCCAGCATGGGACGGCGCGAGGTCAGCCAGGGCGCGGGCGTCTCGCTGCTGTCGGCCCGCCGCTTCTGGCACGCGCTCGGCTTCCCCAACGTCAACGACGACGACACGATGTTCACCGAGGCCGACCTCGAGGCGCTGCGGGCGGTCGCCCGGCTCGTGCGCACCGAGCGCTTCGACGACGAGACGGCGCTCGCGATGACCCGCGCGGTGGCCCGCACCACCGACCGCCTCTCGGTCTGGCAGACCCAGCTGATGGCCGAGACGCTCGCGCGGCCGGGCTTCGAGGCACAGCCGGGGGAGCCCGACTCGCGTGCGGTCCCCGGCCACGAGGCGGCCCGGGCCGCGGCGGTGCGGCTGGCCGAGCTCGCCGACGACCTCGAGCCCCTGCTGATCTATGCCTGGCGCCGGCACCTGACCGCCGCCATCGCGCGGATGCTCGCCGACGCCGACCCCGACGAGCCCGACGCGGGCCCCTACCGGATGATCGGCTTCGCCGACCTGGTCTCCTTCACCTCGCTCGTGCGCCGGCTCACCGAGAAGCAGCTGGCGGTCGTCGTCCAGCGCTTCGAGCGGCTGGCGAGCGACATCGTCACCGCGCACGGCGGACGGGTCATCAAGACCGTCGGCGATGAGGTCCTCTTCGTCACCGTCGAGGCCGCACCGGCCGCCGCCATCGCCCTCGACCTCGTCGAGGCGATGACCGAGGACGAGCTGCTGCCCGACGCCCGGGTGGGCATGGCCGCCGGCCACGTGGTCAGCCGGCTCGGCGATGTCTTCGGGACGACGGTCAACCGGGCCTCGCGCCTGACGGCGGCCGCCGCGCCGGGCACGGTCCTGGTCGACGACGCCCTCGCCGACCACCTCAAGTCGGTGTCCGGCTTCGAGACCGCGGCCCAGCGCCGGCGCACCCTGCGCGGCATCGGGGCGGTCACGCCGAGCGTCCTGCGGCGCACCTCCGGCGGGCGGCGGATCCCCGAGCCCGACGCGTCGGGCGAGCCGTCGACGCTGGTCTGAGCCCCCTCCGGGGTCGCTCGGGCCGTCGCTGCCGCCTACGATCCACGGCATGACCCGTGTGCTACTCGCCGAGGACGACCCGGCCATCTCCGAGCCGCTCGCCAGGGCGCTCCGCCGGGAGGGCTACGACGTTGACGTGCGTGACACCGGTCCCGATGCGCTGGAGGCCACCCGCAGCCGCCCCGACCTCGTCGTGCTCGACCTCGGCCTGCCCGGGATGGACGGACTGGAGGTATGCCGCCGGATGCGCACCGAGGGCAACCGTGCCCCCGTGCTCATCCTCACCGCCCGCGCCGACGAGGTCGACACGGTCGTCGGGCTGGATGCCGGCGCCGACGACTACGTCACCAAGCCCTTCCGGCTGGCCGAGCTGCTGGCCCGGGCCCGGGCCATCCTGCGCCGCAAGGTGATGGAGCCGGCCAAGGAGGCCGAACCCGGCTCGCCGCTCCGGCTCGACGTCGAGGGCCGCCGGGCGTGGTTCCGGGGCGAGCCGCTCCAGCTGACGGTCAAGGAGTTCGAGGTCCTGCGGGTGCTCGTGCGCGAGCGCGGCAAGGTCGTCTCCCGCGAGGACCTCATGCGGGAGGTCTGGGCGACCAGCTGGTATGGCTCGACCAAGACCCTCGACATGCACGTCTCGGTGCTGCGCCGCAAGCTCGGCGACGACGCCGCCGCGCCGCAGTTCATCACCACCGTGCGGGGCGTGGGCTTCCGCTTCGACGACGGCGACGAGGACTGAGCGTGCCACCCGCCGAGCGCGGCCCGGTGAGCGTCGACCGCAGCCTGCGGCGCTCCACGCTCACGGCCGTCGGCGCCGCGCTGGCCGTCTTCGGGCTCCCCGTCGGGGCGCTCGCGGTGTGGCTGGCCTGGCAGGGTGACGACGCCTCGGACGCCCTGCACTCGCTCGTGCCCGGCACCTCCGTCGTGCTGCCCCTGCTCATCGCGCTGCTCGTGCTCGGAGCCGGGGCCCTCGAGATCGGGCGGCGCATCGCCAGCCGCGAGGCCGAGCGGTTCACCGCGCCGATGACCCAGCTGGCCGAGCGCGCCGAGCGGCTCGGGGCGGGGGAGTCGCGCTTCCAGCCGCTCGACAGCGGCATCGCCGAGCTCGACAGGGTCAGCGACGTGCTCTCGCGGTCGGCCCACAGCGTCAAGAAGTCGCTGGCGACCGAGCGCGACTTCGCCTCCGACGCCTCCCACCAGCTACGCACCCCGCTGACGGCGCTGCTCATGCGGCTGGAGGAGATCGGCTCGACCGACGACCTCGACGTCGTGCGCGAGGAGGCCGGCGTGGCCATCTCGCAGGTGGAGCGGCTGACCAAGGTCGTCGACGGGCTCCTCTCCCGGGCCCGCCGGCCAGAGGAGAACCGCCCCTCAGTGTCCCTCGACACCGTCCTGGCCTCCCTCCAGCGCGACTGGCAGCCGGCCTTCGAGTCGGCCCGGCGCAGCATCCGGGTCGAGGGCCAGCGCGGACTCGGGGTGCGGGCCGCGCCGATGCCCTTGCAGCAGATCTTCTCGACGCTGCTGGAGAACTCCCTCAAGCACGGCCGTGGCACCGTCCTGGTGCGCGTCCGACGGGCCGGGCCGTCGGTGGTCGTGGAGGTCACCGACGACGGTGAGGGTGTCGACCCGTCACTGGCCCCGCACATCTTCGAGCGCTCGGTCACCTCTGGGGGCACGGGACTGGGTCTGGCCCTCGCGCGTGACCTCGCCGAGGCGCAGGGCGGCCGGCTGGAGCTGATCCAGGCCCGCCCGCCGGTGTTCGCGGTCTTCCTCTCCAGCGACTCCTGAGAGGCCCCTCGGAGTGGGGCGGCGGGCCGGGGTCGCCCGGCGGGCCGGGGTCGCTCAGTGGTGGTGCTCGGACAGCGGCGAGGTGTCCTCGGCGACCGCCTCGTCGCCGAAGACGAAGGCGCGGTAGCACCAGAAGCGGAAGAGGGTGCCGAGGCCGATGCCGACGATCGTCGCGACGTTCTTGGCCACCGGGCCGGTGTGGCCGAGGGCGTAGTAGGCGAAGGCCAGGGTGGCCGCGCCGATGCCCAGCGCGATGAGGTTGACGAGGAAGAACAGCGCCGCCTCGTGGTGCACGGGCCGGTTCTCGCGGTGGCGGAAGGTCCAGGACCGGTTGCCCCACCAGGCGAATGCCGTGGCCACGAGTCCGGAGATGATCTTGGCCGTGGTGACCTTGCCCTCGAGGACGGTGCTCCACAGGAGGTTGGCCCCACCGAGGTCGATCACGAAGGCGAGCGCGCCGATGATCCCGAACTTGAGGATCTCGCGGTAGACGGTGTCGAAGAGACCGCGGATCCGGTCGGTCAGGGACTGGTGCACCCGGTCAACGATACGGGACCGACGCAGATATCCTCGCCGCGTGACCACGCCGCGCCGCGCCCCCGGAGGATTCCCTGTTGTCGGCATCGTGGGTGGTGGGCAGCTCGCACGGATGTGCGCCGCCCCCGCCGCGGAGCTGGGCATCACGCTCAGCGTGCTTGCCGAGGCCGAGGACGCCTCCGCCGCCCTTGTCATCCCGAGTGCCCCCGTCGGGCACCACACCGACGTCGAGGCGGTGCGGGCCTTCGCGGAGCACTGCGACGTGGTGACCTTCGACCACGAGCACGTGCCCGACGACGTCCTCGCCGAGCTGGTCCGTGACGGTGTCGCCCTCCACCCGAGCCCGGCGGCGCTGCGCTTCGCGCAGGACAAGATCGCGATGCGCGAGCGGCTGACCGAGATCGGCGTGGAGTGCCCGCGCTGGGCCGTCGCCCGCACGGCAGAGGATGTCGAGGCCTTCGCGGAGGCCGGCGGCGGCTGGCCGGTTGTCGCCAAGACCCCGCGGGGCGGCTACGACGGCAAGGGCGTCCGGGTGCTGTCCTCCGCCGCCGACGTGGCCGACTGGCTGGCGCTCGCCGCGGAGCAGGAGGGCGGCGACGGCCCGCTCTCGGGCGGCGTGCTCCTGGAGGAGAAGGTCGACTTCGTCCGCGAGCTGGCGGTCGTCATCGCCCGCAGCCCCTCGGGGCAGGCAGCGTCCTGGCCGGTCGTCGAGACCGTGCAGACCGACGGGATCTGCACCGAGGTGCTCGCCCCCGCGCCGGACCTGCCCGACGGGCTGGCCGAGGCCGCCACGGAGGCCGGGCTGCGGATCGCCGGCGAGCTGGGCGTGACCGGTGTCTTCGCGGTCGAGATGTTCCAGGTGCGCCACCCCGAGGGCGGCCACGCGGCATACGTCGTCAACGAGCTGGCCATGCGCCCGCACAACTCGGGGCACTGGAGCATGGACGGCGCCGTCACCGGGCAGTTCGAGCAGCACCTGCGCGCGGTCCTGGACCTGCCCCTCGGCGACCCGACCCCCCGGGCGCCGTGGACGGTCATGGCCAATGTCCTCGGCGGCGACTACGACGAGCTCTACCCGGCATACCGGCACATCATGGCGCGCGACCCGGGGCTCAAGGTGCACCTCTATGGCAAGGGTGTGCGCCCCGGCCGCAAGATCGGACATGTCAACGTGAGCGGCGCCGACCTCGCCGAGCTGCGCGAGCGCGCGGAGCACGCCGCCGACTATCTGCAAGGAGTGGTGACCGAGTGAGCGAGCACGCACCCGTGGTCGGGATCGTGATGGGCAGCGACAGCGACTGGCCCGTCATGGAGGCGGCCGCGACGGCCCTCGAGGAGTTCGGGATCGCCTATGAGGCCGACGTGGTCTCGGCCCACCGCATGCCCGACGAGATGATCGCCTATGGCCAGAATGCCGCAGGGCGCGGGATCCGCGTCATCATCGCCGGGGCGGGCGGGGCGGCCCACCTGCCCGGCATGCTCGCGTCGGTCACGACGCTGCCGGTGATCGGTGTGCCGGTGCCGCTGAAGTATCTCGACGGCATGGACTCACTGCTCTCGATCGTGCAGATGCCCGCGGGCGTGCCGGTCGCGACGGTCTCGATCGGGGGCGCCCGCAATGCCGGGCTGCTCGCCGCACGCATCCTCGGCTCGGGCCCGGGCGAGGAGGCGCAGCGGATCGCTGCCGCGATGGGCGAGTTCCAGACGGTCTTGCGCGACCAGGCGCACGCCAAGGGCGCCGCCCTGCGGGAGCGGCGCGGGTCCTAGGGGCCTGCTAGCGCTGGGTGCCCATCGTGCGCTGGCGCTGCCACTCGATCTTGGGGCAGGTGTCCATCACGACGCCGAGGCCGGCCTTCTCCGCGCGCTGGCAGGCGGCCTCGTCGATGACGCCCAGCTGGAGCCAGACGGCGTCGATCTTGAGCCGGTCCTTGTGCTCGATGGCCTGGTCGACGACCTTGCCGACGAGCTTGGAGTTGACGAAGCAGTCGACGACCTTGAGGTCGGTGCCGTCGGGCAGGTCCGCGAGCGAGGCATAGCCCCGCTCGCCGTGCACGGTCTCGGCCTCCGGGTGGATCGGGATGATGCCCTTGTGCAGCTCGTGCTTGAGCCACCGGGAGACGCCGTATGCCGTGCGCTCGGGGTTGTCTCGCAGGCCGACGACCGCCCAGATGCCCGGGTCGTTGAGGAGCGCGCGGACAAGCTCGGGGTCGTTCTGGTGTCGCAGCAACATGGGGCCAGAGTGACAGACCCGGCGCCCTCATGGGGGCTGCAACGCCGGAGTGGGGCGTCAGTCGGAGCCGAAGAGGTCGCGCGTGTAGACCTTGTCGTCGACGTCGGCGAGCTCGGGGACCCGCCGGTTGGCGATGATGACATCGGCCCGCCGCTTGAACTCCTCGAGGTCACGCACCACCTCGGAGCCGAAGAAATGGTCCTCCTCGAGCGCGGGCTCGTAGACGATGACGGGCACGCCCTTGCCCTTGATGCGCTTCATGATCCCCTGCACGCTGCTGGCCCGGAAGTTGTCCGAGCCGGACTTCATGATCAGCCGGTGCACGCCCACGAGGGCGGGCCGGCGGCGCAGCACGTCCTCGGCGATGAAGTCCTTGCGGGTGCGGTTGGAGTCGACGATCGCCTGCATGAGGTTCTGGGGCACGTCGGAGTAGTTGGCCAGCAGCTGCTTGGTGTCCTTGGGCAGGCAGTAGCCGCCGTAGCCGAAGGACGGGTTGTTGTAGTGGCTGCCGATCCGCGGGTCGAGGCCGACGCCCTCGATGATGTGGCGGGTCTCGAGGCCGTGGGTGGCGGCAAAGGAGTCGAGCTCGTTGAAGTAGGCCACGCGCATCGCCAGGAAGGTGTTGGCGAAGAGCTTGATCGCCTCGGCCTCGGTGGAGTCGGTGAGCAGCTGCGGGGCGTCCTTGTCGATCGCGGCCTCGGCCAGCATGTCGGCGAAACGCTGGGCGCGCTCGCTCACCTCGCCGACGATGATCCGGCTCGGGTGCAGGTTGTCATAGAGCGCCCGCCCCTCCCGGAGGAACTCGGGCGAGAAGACGATGTTGTCGCTGCCGGTGCGCTCGCGCAGGCTGCGGGTGAAGCCCACGGGCACGGTCGACTTGATGACCATGCACGCGTCGGGGTTGAGCCGGATGACATCGCCGACGACCTTCTCGACCGTCGAGGTGTCAAAGAAGTTGGTGACCGGGTCGTAGTCGGTCGGGGTGGCGATGACCACGAACTCCGCTGCGGCATAGGCCTCTTGGGGGTCGAGGGTGAAGGTGAGCCGCAGGTCGTCGCGGGCGAGGAACTCACTGATCTCGGTGTCGTGGATCGGGCTGGTGCCGGCCTGGAGGAGCGCCACCCGGTCGGGGTCGATGTCGAGCGCGACGACATCGTGGTGCTGGCTGAGCAGCACGGCCATGGACAAACCCACATAGCCGGTTCCGACGACGGCGATCTTGGAGGTCACGAGCACACAGTAACGTCAGGGGTGGGCGCCGCCGTCGGCACGCCGCACCGCACGCGAGAAGCAAGGAGCTGCTCCCGTGAAGTTCGGACTCTTCGTCCCCCAGGGCTGGCGCATGGACCTCGTCGGGATCGACCCCGCCGCTCACTGGGCGGTCATGGCGGGGCTGGCGCGCCGCGCCGACGCCAACGAGGACTGGTCCTCGATCTGGGTCTACGACCACTTCCACACCGTGCCGGAGCCGACCGAGGACGCCACCCACGAGGCGTGGTCCCTCATGGCGGCATTCGCCGCTGTCACCGGGCGGGTGCGGCTGGGCCAGATGTGCACCTGCATGAGCTATCGCAACCCGGCCTATCTCGCCAAGGTCGCCAGCACCGTCGACATCATCTCCGAGGGCCGGCTGGAGATGGGCGTCGGCGCCGGCTGGTACGAACACGAGTGGCGCGCCTACGGATACGGCTTCCCGCGGGCGGGGGAGCGGCTGGCCAGGCTGCGTGAGGGCGTCGAGATCATGCGCCAGATGTGGACCCAGGGGGAGGCGACCCTGGACGGCGAGCACTACCAGGTCGACGGCGCGCGCTGCTGGCCCCGCCCCCTCCAGGGGACGGCCTCGCCCGGATCCCAGCACAACGGCATACCCATGTGGGTCGCCGGTGGCGGCGAGAAGGTGACGCTGCGGATCGCGGCGGAGTATGCCGACTACACCAACTTCGACGGCACTCCCGAGGGCTTCGCCGCCAAGAGCGAGATCCTGCGCGGCCACTGCCTGGACGTCGGGCGCAACTTCGACGAGATCGTCCGCAGCGGCAACTACAACGTGGTGATCGGGCGCGACGAGGCCGAGGTGGACGCGCGCCTCGAGGGTGTGCGCGCGCGGATGCTCGAGGGCGGCATCTCCGAGGCCAAGGCCGACGAGCAGGTCGCCTCGCTGCGGACCCAGCCGCTGGTCGGCACGCCCGAGCAGATCGTCGAGACGCTGCGCTCGCTGGAGGGCCTCGGGATGACCTATGCGATCACCTACTTCGCCGAAGCCACTTATGACACAACGGGACTCGCGCTGTTTGAGGAGCAGGTCATGCCTGAGCTGGTGGACCGCGACGAGCACGGCCACCTCTGGCACCTGCTGCGGGGCCGCTGATCCGGTGTGATCGACCGCTCCCCGCCGAGGTGGGCGGTCCCGCGGACGGCCCAGCACCCGCGCCGCTAGGGTGACGCCGTGAGCACTGGCACTCCTGACTTCGACCTGTTCAAGACGACCGAGGACCACGAGGCGCTGCGCGAGGCGGTGCGCGCCGTGGCCGAGGCCAAGATCGCGCCGCACGCCGCGGACGTCGACGAGAACTCGCGCTACCCGCAGGAGGCGAACGACGCGCTCGTCGCCTCCGATTTCTTCGCGCCCCACGTGGCCGAGGAGTACGGCGGCGTCGGCGCGGACGCCCTCGCGACCTGCATCGTGATCGAGGAGGTGGCCCGCGTCTGCGCGAGCTCCTCGCTGATCCCGGCCGTCAACAAGCTCGGCTCGATGCCGGTGATCCTCGCCGGCTCCGAGGAGCTGAAGGCCAAGTACCTCCCGCCGCTCGCCGAGGGCAAGGCCGCCTTCTCCTACGGCCTGTCCGAGCGCGAGGCCGGCTCTGACACCGCCTCGATGAGGTGCCGGGCTAGGGCCGACGGTGACGACTGGATCCTGAGCGGCCAGAAGTCCTGGATCACAAATGCCGGTGTCTCCGAGTACTACACGGTCCTGGCCGTCACCGACCCCGAGGGCCGCCGCGGGGCCAACGTCTCGGCATTCGTCGTCGAGAAGTCCGACGAGGGCTTCACCTTCGGTGAGAAGGAACGCAAGCTCGGCATCAAGGGCAGCCCGACCCGCGAGCTGCACTTCGACAACGTGCGCATCCCCGGTGACCGCATCATCGGCGCCCCGGGCGACGGCCTCAAGATCGCCCTCCAGACGCTCGACCACACCCGGGTGACCATCGGCGCTCAGGCCGTCGGCATCGCCCAGGGGGCCCTCGACGCGGCGGTGGCCTATGTCAAGGACCGCCAGCAGTTCGGCAAGAAGATCGCCGAGTTCCAGGGTGTGCAGTTCATGCTCGCCGACATGGCGATGAAGCTCGAGGCCGCCCGCGGGATGGTGTATGCCGCCGCCGCCAGGTCGGAGCGCGGCGACGCCGACCTGTCCTTCTTCGGGGCCGCGGCCAAGTGCTTCGCGTCGGATGTCGCCATGGAGATCACGACCGACGCCGTCCAGCTCTTCGGCGGCGCGGGATACACCCGTGACTTCCCCGTCGAGCGGATGATGCGCGACGCCAAGATCACCCAGATCTACGAGGGCACCAACCAGGTCCAGCGCATCGTGATGGCGCGCCAGGTCCTGAAGTGAGCTGAGCGACCAGACCCACCGAGGCAGGGAAAGGCCCGACCGGCAACCGCCGGTCGGGCCTCCCTGCGTTGGCTGCTACTTGGTGACCGAGAGCGGCTCGTCGTTGTTGATCTGGGCAAAGAGGGCCTTGGCGGCCTCGGTGTCCCACTTCACGGCCGACCCGGCGGGGGTCTGGAGGTTGGTGCTCGTGACGGGGACGGTCACGGAGTAGCCGCCACCACCGGAGACCTTCTTCAGGCCCCACATGGCCCGGGCGGCGTCCATCATCGAGTCGTCCTCGCCCACGGCGATCGCGTCGCCCATCGCACCGCCGAGGGAGGCGGCCCGCCAGGGGAAGACCACGTTGACGGGGGAGGCGACCTTGTCGATCAGGGCGCCGAGGAACTGCCGCTGCCGCTTGGCCCGGCCGAGGTCGCCCTCGGGGTCGGAGTAGCGGGCCCGGACATAGCCGAGCGCGGTCTTGCCGTCGAGCTCCTGACAGCCGGCCTTGAGGTCGATGTGGGCCTTGGCGTCCTTCATCGGCGCCTTGAGGCACATCTCGACGCCGCCGACGGCATCGACCACCTTGGCGAAGCCGCCGAAGCCGATCTCGGTGTAGCCGTCGATGCGCAGCCCGGTCGTCTGCTCGATGGTGCTCGCGAGGAGGGGCGCTCCACCGATGGCGTATGCCGCGTTGATCTTGTTGCTGCCGTGCCCCGGGATCGGGACGTAGGAGTCGCGCGGGAAGGAGATGAGCACCGGCTTGCCGCTGCCCTCCGGCAGGTGCAGCACCATGATCGAGTCGGTGCGGGCGCCCTCGGCGGTCTTGCGCGAGCCGGTCCCGAGCTCCTTGATCTCCTCGGCGGTCAGGCTGCCACGGGAGTCGCTGCCGACCATGAGGACATTGCGGCCCTTGCCGCCGGACGGGCGCTCACCCGACGCGGTCGCGGGCACCTTCTTGACATTGCCCCAGGCGTTGAAGACCGCGCCCACGGTGAACAGCGCCCACAGCAGCGCCAGGGTCGCGATGATCGCCACCCACCGGCGCCGCCGGAAGCGGCTGTCGGAGGGCCTGGGTGCGGCCGGGCGCGAGGCGGGGCGACGGGGATCGGGCTGAGGGCGCCTGGGCTCCGGTCGACGCGGCTCCGGGCGGTCGAATCTGGCCTCGTAGTAGTCGTCCTGGGCCGGCCGTGGCCGGTCGAACCGCGAGTCGTAGTAGTCGTCCTCGGCGGGCGCGTAGGGGCGCTGCGTCGACGCGGAGGCGCGTGGGGTCGGCTTGGTGACCTGCCCTCGATCACCCCTCCGACGGGTGTCGAAGACGATCGCGTCGTCGGACCCGTCGCTCCGGGGGGTTTCGCTCGGCATGGGGGAGAGGATACGACCGCTGACTGGACGGATGCTGAATCGACAGGCACGGCGGTGAGTGACTCTGTGCACCCGTGGGGGAGATCCATCACGGGCAGCCTGTCGCTCTCCGGTTCGACTCAGGCGTACGGGTATTCTTCACGATGCCCTGTCGAGCAACCCGAGGACGGTCAGGTGGCCAGCACGCAACCTCCAGTCAGCGTCATCATGCCGCTGCTGAACGAGGAGCGCAGCCTCGCCGACTCCGTCGCCGCCGTCCTCGACCAGGACTACCCGGGCCCCATGGAGGTCGTCCTCGCGATCGGGCCCAGCCAGGACCGCACCCAGGAGGTCGCGGAGCGGCTTGCCGCCGGTGACCCCCGGGTCCGCCTGGTCGCCAACCCCTCCGGCCGTACCCCCGATGCACTGAATGCCGCGATCGCCGCGGCCTCCCACGACATCCTCGTCCGGGTCGACGGCCACGGCTTCCTCAGCCCCGGATACATCGCCACCGCGGTGCGGCTCCTCGACGAGACCGGCGCCGCCAATGTCGGCGGCGTCATGCTCGCCCAGGGCGAGACCGACTTCGAGCGCGCGGTCGCGTGTGCGATGCGCTCGCCGATCGGCGTGGGCGGCTCGCGCTTCCACACCGGCGGAGAGGCGGGCCCCACCGACACCGTCTACCTCGGCGTCTTCCGCCGCGAGTGGCTGACCAAGGTGGGCGGCTATGACCAGCGCTTCACCCGCACTCAGGACTGGGAGCTCAACTGGCGCATCCGCCAGGCCGGCGGCGTTGTCTGGTTCACACCCGACATGACCGTGCGCTACCGCCCGCGGGGGAGCCTGCGGGCGCTGGCCCGCCAGTACCGCGACTACGGCCGCTGGCGGCGGGTGGTCGCGACCACCCACGAGGGCACCCTCAACCCCCGCTATCTCGCGCCGCCCGTCGCGCTGGCCGCCGTCACGGCCGGGGCCATCGGCGGTCTGGTCTGGCGTCCGCTGTGGGCCGTGCCCGCGGCATACCTCACCGGCGTCACGGTCGGAGGCGTGGCGGCAGCCCGGGGGGAGACCCCGGCGGTGGCCGCCCGGATGCCCGCCGTCCTGGCGACCATGCACGGGGCGTGGGGCTACGGCTTCCTCACCTCCCGCCCCGACCGACTGCTGCAAGGAGCTGCCCGGTGAACATCGGCAAGAGGCTCAGGGCCATCTACGAGCGCCGGGGCATCCTCAAGATCCTCGTGCGCCGTGACCTGCGGGTCCGCTATGCGCGCAGCGTCCTCGGCTACCTCTGGACGATCCTCGACCCGCTGGCGATGGCGCTGATCTACTTCATGATCTTCGCCGTGATGTTCCCGCGGACCGACCCCGGCCACAAGCCCTACTTCCTCTTCCTCATCGTGGGTCTGCTTGTCTGGCAGTGGTTCAGCGGTGCCGTCACCGAGACCGGGCGGGCGCTGCTGGTGGAGCAAAAACTCGTGCGCTCCACGAGTCTGCCCCGCGAGCTGTGGGTCATCCGGGTGGTCATCGCCAAGGGCATCGAGTTCCTGCTCTCGCTGCCGATCCTCGCGGCCTTCACCGCCTGGTACGCCTTCACCGGCGAGGCCCAGCTCAACTGGCGGCTGGTCTTCTTCCCCGTCGCGATCCTCCAGCAGTTCCTGCTGCTCGTCGGGATCGGCCTGCTGCTCGCGCCCATCACCGTCCTCATGGACGACATGACCCGGGTCGTGCGGATCATCCTGCGGATGATGTTCTATATGACCCCGGTCATCTTCGTCTTCACCAAGGCGCCGCCGTGGCTCCAGTCCGTCTTCAAGCTCAACCCCGTGACCGGGCTGCTCGAGACCTATCGGGCCGGCTTCTTCCACGCCCATGTCGACAAGCCGACAGTGCTCATCGGCTGGGCGCTGACCCTGGGGCTGCTCGCTGCCGGCCTGATTGTCTTCAGCAAGCTCGAGCGCGCCGTGCTCAAGGAGATCTGATGGGGTCCGCAACAGCCGCCTCCGGGCCGGTCATCACCGTCGACAACGTCGGCGTGGAGTTCTATCGCTCCCGCCGCCGGGCGCTCTCGCTGCGCGAGATGGTCCTCAAGGGCCACAGCACCTCGACCCGCGACACCTTCTGGGCCCTGCGCAAGATCTCCTTCACCGTCGGCCAGGGCGAGGCCGTCGGCCTGGTCGGCTCCAACGGCACGGGCAAGTCGACCCTGCTCAAGATCATCGCCGGGGTGCTCATCCCCGACGAGGGCTCGGCCAAGGTCACCGAGGGCGTGGCGCCGCTCATCGAGCTGACCGGTGGCTTCCTGGGCGAGCTGACCGCCCGCGAGAACATCTACCTCACCGCCGGCCTGCACGGCCTGACCACCGAGCAGGTCGACGAGCGCTTCGACGACATCGTCGACTTCGCCGGCCCCCAGGTCCGCGCCGGCCTCGAGATGCCCTTCCGGCACTTCTCCTCCGGCATGCAGAGCCGCCTGGGCTTCGCCGTCATCACCTCGCTCGACGAGCCGATCATCCTCGTCGACGAGGCCCTGGCCGTCGGCGACCAGGCCTTCCGCAACAAGTGCTACGACCGCATGGAGGAGCTGCTGTCCCAGGACCGCACGCTCTTCCTCGTCTCCCACTCGGCCGCCGACCTCAAGCGCTTCTGCACCCGCGGCATCTATCTGCGCGAGGGCAAACTCATCGCCGACGGCCCGATGGCCGAGGTCTCCGCGCGCTACGCCGAGGACCAGAAGAAGAAGACGACCTGAGCAGACCCCGGCTCCCCGAGGGGTCTGCCGTGTGGTCGGCACCGAGCCGGACCTGAGGCCTCAGCCGCGCAGCGAGTCCCGCTCCTCGGCGGTCAACGGCTCCGCACACGCCGCGTCGGCGTTGGCCCGCAGCTGGTCGGCGTCGTCACAGCCGACGATGACCGCGTCGCACCACGGCGCACCTAGCGCGTCCGCGATGCACAGCGCCGCGACACCGGGGCGCCCGAGCCGCGCCGCGGCCTCGGCCAGCGACTCGCGGGTACCGGCCAGCTCGGCCGCCCCAGCGGCAGCCTCGTCGACGAGCGCGCCGCCGGCGAGCACTGACGAGGCGAGCAGGAGCACACCGGAGTCGCGCAGGCTGGTGAGCCGGCGCTCGACGTCGGGCTCGAACCAGCGGTCCCGGCCACGGTGGGCCGTGACCTCGATCAGGTCGACATCGGGCGTCGCGTCGAGGACCTCGAGGTCGGACGGGTCTTCGAGCCGCACGCCGAGGCGCGTCGCGACCCGGGCCAGCCGGAGTGCGCTCCACACCGCGCCCAGTGCGGGCGTGCCGGCATCCACCACGATCGTGTCGACCTTGCGCTTGCCGATGGTGGCGAGCAGGCGCTCGAGGGCGAGCTCGGCATGCAGGGCCATCTGATCGGCCGGCACGGCTGCGCCGTCGACGACCCGGCCAAGGCGCGCCACGAGCCCTAGCCGCTGGGCCAGGGCGGGCTCGCTCGCCGACCGCGCGACCGCCAGGGCGTCGCCGTCGTCGACCCCACCGGCCATGTGGGTCACCCCACGCGTGACCGCGTCGGCGAGGATCGCCCGAGCGACGGTGGCCTCGGGGCGGGCGCCCCCGCTGGCAGGCCGGCCGAGCGGCGCGACTCCCACAACGAGGCGGGAGAAGGTGCCGGACGCGCCCATCGGCACGACCGCGCCCTTGTCGTCCAGCCGCTCCTGGAGGCGCAGCATTAGCGGCAGCCAGCCGACCGAGATCGGGTCCTCGACCCCGTCGAAAACCCGTGTCACGCGGTCGAAGTCGTCGAGGCAGTCGATCGTGGCGCGGAAGCCGCGCAGGTCGCTGGGGCAGTCCTTGGGCACAAAGAGCAGCTCGCCCAGAGCCCGGCGCAGCCACGGCGTGACGTGCTCGCGGTCATAGGGGTCGTCAGTGGTCGCGGCGGCCTCCCGCAGGACCCCCGCCGTGAAGCCCTCGCAGCCGATGCCCTCGGGCGCCTGGTCGATGTCGACCCGGCCATAGGTGTGACCGGACTCGTCCATCGCGGCGAGCAGCTCGTCGACCAGGTCGGCGTCGGCCAGCGGGTTGTCGCCGGTCAGCCGCACGACGCGGTCGGAGTCGTCGAGCCCCTCCGTCGCCATGACGAACCGGCCCAGCACGTCGTCGAGATCGCCTCGCACGACAGGGATCCCGACCTGCTCCAGGTGGTGGGCGATCCGCTCGTCATAGGGCTCCTCGCTCGTGGCGACGACCACCTCGTGACCGCTGCGCGAGGCGCGGCGGGCCACCAGCTCGATGAGCGGCATACCGGCCACTGTCATCATCGCCTTGCCGGGCAGGCGCGAGGAGTTCAGCCGGGACTGGATGACGACGCGGGTTCGACGCATGGCCCAACCCTAGGCGGTGGACCCGCCCGCGTCCGCAGCACTTGCAGCGACCGCCGCAAGCAGCGCGTCGACCACGCGCACCCGCCCGCGTCCGTCGACGAGCGTCATGCCGCTCTCGGCCAGGCGGCGGCGCAGGCCGGCATCGCCGAGGAGCCCGGCGAGGGCGCCGACTGCCGCGAGGCGCGCGCCCTCGTCGGAGCGCAGCTCCTCGAGGTGACCGATCCCGACGGCGACGCCGCGCCCGGTGGTCTCGGTGTAGCCGGGGCGCTGGTTGTCGACGACGCACACCACGCCGCTGGGCAGGCCCAGGCAGAGCAGCTCCCAGACCGAGGAGCCCGAGGCGGTCACCGCGGCATCGCAGCCCGCGGCCAGTCCCGCGAGGTCGACGATAGGCGGGGAGATCTCGAGCCGCTGCCCGTCGGCGACGTCCAGCGCCTCCAGCTCGGCGGTCACCTCCGGACGGGCGCTCACGACGACCAGCTCGACGGGCAGGCCGGTCTCGAGGACGAGCCGGGTCACGACAGGAGCGGCGCCCATCGGGTCGGTCCCGCCAAAGACGCCGAGGACACGCAGGGGGCGGTGCTCCTCGCGGGGGCCCTCGGGCCGTCGACCGACCACCTCGTCACGGAAGAGCGCGTAGTCGAGGCCGGCGAGCATCTGTCGGTCGGCGTCGAGGCCGGCGAGGCGGACCGCGCCGAGGTTCTGGTCGACATAGACATCGGCCACCTGACCGGCGCCGAACTGCTCGTCGACCATCGCCAGGACGGTCGTGCCGGCATCGCGCAGGGCCTGGCCAAGGGCGGGGGAGATGCCATAGCCGTCGATCACGACCGCGGCCAGCCCCAGCGAATCCGCTTGGGCCGCAAAGTCGCCCGGGTCCTCGGCGGCCGCGATGACAGGTATGCCGCGCGCGGCGGCCGACTCCCGCACCCAGGGCACGTCGAGCGCGCCGAGCACCGTCACCGGCAGGCCCCTCGAGCGCAGCTCGTCGGCGATCGCGAGGCACCGCACCGCGTGCCCGACCCCCATGGCCTGACCTGCGTCAACACGCAGCCCGATGGCCGGGTTGGAGGGGGAGGGGTCGCTCGTCGGGCCCTCCGCGGGCCACCGTGTCGCTTCGGAATCGAGCACGCCCGAATGCTACCCTCGACCAGGGTTCGAACCGCCGTCGTCCGACCCTGCGGAGACCCTGCCAGACCGGTGCGGGCACGCACGACCATCCCGCGACCAGCATGGTCTGCGCAGTATCAGGAGGCATTGCCCGTGAGCATCCTTGAGGGTTCGTCGATCCTCGTGACCGGTGGCACCGGCTCGTTCGGCAAGGCGTTCATCAGCGAGATCCTCGCCAACCACAACCCCAAGCGGGTCGTGATCTTCAGCCGGGACGAGCTGAAGCAGTACGAGGTCCGCCAGATGTTCAACGACGACCCTCGGCTGCGTTGGTTCATCGGTGACATCCGCGACCTCCACCGCCTCAACCGGGCGATGCACGGCGTCGACTATGTCGTCCACGCCGCCGCCCTCAAGCAGGTCGACACCGCGGAGTACAACCCGTGGGAGTTCGTCAAGACCAACGTCATGGGCAGCCAGAACGTCATCGAGGCCAGCATCGACGCCGGCGTCGAGAAGGTCGTCGCGCTCTCGACCGACAAGGCCTCCTCGCCGATCAACCTCTACGGCGCGACCAAGCTCACCGCCGACAAGCTGTTCATCACCGGCAACCACTACGCCGCGGCATACCCGACCCGCTTCTGCGTCGTCCGCTACGGCAACGTCATGGGCTCGCGCGGCTCGGTGATCCCGTTCTTCCGCCGCCTCGCCGAGGAGGGCCAGTCCCTCCCCATCACCGACCTGCGGATGACGCGCTTCTTCATCACGCTGCCCCAGGCCGTCAAGTTCGTCACCGACTCCTTCGAGATGATGCAGGGCGGCGAGCTCTACGTCCCGCGCATCCCGTCGATGAAGATCACCGACCTCGCCCAGACGGTCGCCCCCGGCGCCAAGATGCACGAGATCGGCCTGCGCCCCGGTGAGAAGCTCCACGAGGAGATGATCTCCGCGGAGGAGGGCCGTCGCGCGCTGCTCCTCGAGGCCGACAACCGCTATGTCCTCCAGCCCGACATGGCCTCCTGGGGCTACGAGCCCCCAGCCGAGGGCAAGCCGGTCGCCGAGGGCTTCCACTACACGTCGGACAACAACGACCAGTGGTTCTCCGGCGAGGAGATGATGAAGATCCTCGAGACCGAGGTCTGAGTCAGGTGCTGCCCTACGGCCGTCAGTCCATCAACGAGGACGACATCGCCGCAGTCGCCGAGGTGCTCCGTGGCGACTGGCTGACCACCGGTCCGGCCGTCACGGCCTTCGAGGAGGCCATCGAGGCCTACACCGGCGCCACCAAGGCGGTCAGCTGCACCTCGGGCACGGCTGCGCTCCACATCGCGTATGCCGCGGCCGGCGTCGGCCCCGGCGACAAGGTCGTCACCACCCCGATGACCTTCGTCGCCACCGCCTCCTGCGCCCTGGCGCTCGGTGCCGAGGTGACCTTCGCCGACATCGACCTCGAGACCGGTCTGATCGACCCCGCGGCACTGGAGTCCGCCGTCACCGACGACACCAAAGTCGTTGCGGCGGTTGACTATGCGGGTCAGCCGGCCGACATGGACCGGATCAACGAGATCGCCCACCGCGTCGGTGCGCTCACGGTCGAGGACGCGGCCCACTCCATCGGCTCCGCCGACCGGGGCCGCAAGGTCGGCACCCTCGCCGACCTGACGACCTTCTCGTTCTTCCCGACCAAGAACATGACGACCGCCGAGGGCGGCGCCGTCGCCACGATGGACGCCGAGCTGGGCCGTCGGGCCCACCAGTTCCACTTCATCGGGCTCGAGCGCGACCGCTCGCGCATGCGCTATCCCGACGAGGGCCCCTGGCACCAGGAGGTCCACGAGTGGGGCCTCAACTACCGGCTGCCCGACGTGCTCGCAGCGCTCGGCCTGAGCCAGCTGCGCCGCCTCGACGAGTTCAAGGCCCGCCGCCAGGAGGTCTTCGCCCGCTACCAGGAGGGGCTGGCCGGCGTCGACGGCCTCACCCTGCCCGTGCAGCGTCCCGGCACCGACGCGATCTGGCACCTCTACCCGCTGCGGGTGCTCGACGGTCGTCGTCGCGAGGTGTTCGATGCCTTGCGCGCCAACGGTATTGGCGTGCAGGTCAACTACATCCCGGTCTACTGGCACCCGCTCTTCGAGGACCTCGGCATCAAGCGGGGGGCCTGCCCCAACGCCGAGCAGTACTACAGCGAGGAGATCTCGCTGCCGATGTTCTACGGGCTCACCGACGACCAGGTCGACCAGGTCATCGACGAGGTGCGGTCGGCAGTCGGGGCCTGACACCCGTGCACCACGGCAACCACTTCTACGGCCATGCCCACATCATGGCCAGGTATGTCGGCATGGACCACCCCGCGCGCATCTGGGGATACCTCCAGCACGGGTGGAACATGCACGACGGCTTCGCCGTCGGCACCGTGTTCGCGGGCGGCTACCCCAAGCTGGTGTGGTCGCAGGCCTGCGCCCGGCGCGGGCGCAGCCACGGCGTGCGGCCCTATGCCGTGGTCGGCTCCCCGTGGCTCTATCTCCTGCGCCTCGAGGGCCAATCAGACTGGGAGGCAAGCCAGCCCACCCGTGAGGGCACGATCGTCTATCCCTTCCATGGCTGGGAAGGCCAGCAGATCGTCGGCGACCACGGGCGCTTCATCGAGGAGCTGAGGGCGACCGAGGGCGACGTGCCGATCACCGTCTGCCTGCACTGGAACGAGTACACCAACCGCAAGGTGCGCCGCATCTACGAGCAGGCCGGCCTGCGGGTCATCACCCACGGCCAGCGCGGCTACCTGTGGAAGGACACCGACACCGACTTCCTCCTCAAGCAGCTCACCGAGATCCGGGCGCACCGGCGCGTGGTCAGCAACCGGCTCAGCAGCGCGGTGCTCTATGGCGCTGCGGCCGGCGCGGAGGTCGGTGTCTATGGCGACCCCATGATCATCCAGGAGGACCGGGCGGTGCTGGGCGGTGCGCTCAAGCCGCAGCGGCTCTTCCCCGAGATGCACCAGACGCAGGTGCCGACCGAGGTCGCCCGGGCCGTCGCAGACCAGGAGCTCGGCACGGCATACCTCATGTGTCCCGAGGAGATCTGCGACGTGTTCGGCTGGGAGAGTGAGGTCCTCGTGCACGAGGAGCCACCCGGCACGGACCCGCTCGAGCCACCCGCCTGACACCCGACATGACAAAGGCGCCCACGGATGACCGTGGGCGCCTCTGTCGGGACCCGGGTGGGATCAGGAGATCTTGATGACCGACCAGACCGAGTGGGCCGGGTGCCCGGACCGGCGCAGCACCGACGGGTCGAAGGCGAGCTGGACCAGCGTGGTCGCGCCGGCCGCACCGCTGAGGTCGAGCTCGACCCGCGGACGCGGACCGGGCTGTGCGCTCACGGTGACCGGGACGGGGTTGCCCTCGAGGTCGGAGGCGGTGACCTTGAGCTTGCCGCTCTCGATCGCGCGCTTCATCGTGCCGGCAGAGTCCATGCCGACCTTGCCCATGGCCGTGCGGCTGCCCTTGTAGACCTCCTTGGCGCCCTTGCGGACGGCGCGGGCGGCGAAGCGGCCGTAGCGACCGCCCTTGTTGACCAGGATCGCCGGCAGGGGCACATCGTCGGTCAGCTCGAGGAGCAGGCGGGCGGACTCGGCCGCCGGGGTGATGACCGCGTTGCCGCCCATGAAGTTGGAGCGACGGGTGTCGCCACCGGCGACCTGCGTCGGCAGGGTGCCCTCTGCGGGCTCGATGTCGATGGCGTCGACGCGCAGGCCGAGCATGGCGTTGGGCAGCAGGCCGTCCTGCTCGCCCTTGGCGTGGGCATAGCCGGTCATCTCGATGATGAGCAGCGACTCGGGGTCGATCCGGTCGGCCGGCACGTCGAACTGGATGACCGAGCGGGTCGGGGCCGGGCCGTCGACCTCACGCCGGGTGATCGCCAGGCCGCCGACGTGCTGGCCCTGGCAGGAGACGGAGATGACGCGGGTGAGCTCGGGGCTCAGGCCCTCCTCGCCCTCGGGAGTGCGCTTGACCCACCAGTCCTTGGTGGTCTTGTCGGCCGACAGCTCGAGGGTGACCCGCACGGCCTGGCCGGCCGGGTCGAGCTTGATGCCGATCATGGTCTGGTTGGCCCGGCTCCGGCCGACGATGGCCTGACCGCGCGCGAAGCCGTCCATCACCATGACCTCGGGGATGTCGCCCCCGGTGAGCTCGACCGGGACCGACAGGGCCGAGACGAGGTCGTCGAAGTCCGTGGTGCTGCCGGGATTGGTGGTGAGGTCACTCATGCTCAGGCTCCTTGGAGGTCCGCGACGAGGCCGAGCATGTCGGGCAGCTCGTCGGAGTCGACGGTGAGGTCATGGCGCAGCAGGAAGGGCTCGTGCCGCTTCCACGCGCGTCGGGTCGAGACGAAGGCAGGGTCACCGTCGGACTCGATGTGCGACATCGCCAGCTTGATCGTCAGGTAGAGGCGGTCCTTCTGGCTGGACTCCCAGTGGGGGACCAGGGGAGAGGGCACGTCGGTGGCGCAGCGGTAGAACCACAGCCACAGCCGGGCGCGCTCGATCTGCTCGGGGGTGATGATCTCCTCGCCCGCGAGCAGCTTGGCGATCGAGTCGTCGAGCTTGGCCCAGTAGTCCTCGACGGTGTCGGCTCGCATCGAGAAGCCGCAGTGCGACCACTCCGACCAGCCGGCCTGGAGCGCTGGGACGCCATAGGCGGGGTACTCGTTGCTGGCGCTGCCGCGCACGGTGACGGCCATGTCGACCAGTGCGGTGATGACGTTCTTGGACAGCTCCATGCTCTGCCGGAAGACCATGTGGGGCACGTCGGCATACTGCTCGGCCAGCCGCTCGAAGTGCTCGGTGCGGTCGTAGTAGGCCTGGGCCGGGTGGTCGAGGAAGAGCCAGTTGACCTCGGGGTGCTCCTTGGCGTGCTCGACGGTCTTGTCGAACCAGTCGACGAGGTCGTCGAAGATCTCGTAGTTGGACTTCACCGCGTCGGAGACGGCGTGGTTGAAGACGGTGATGACGGGCTTGGCCGGGTCGAAGCCGAAGCGGGCCAGCGCGTGGACGCGCACGGCGTCGCGCTCGGCGCGGCTGCGGTACTCCAGCTGGGAGATCGCGCCGCCACCGCGCCACCAGGACGGACGGCCGAGGTTGACCTTGGCGCGCCAGGTCGTGACCTCCGCGGCCCGCCGCAGCTCGTGACGGTGGCGCCAGATGTGGTTCTCGAAGTACTCGCCGATGAGGCGGGTCATCTGCATCCGGTAGGTGCCGTCGCCCTCGATCTGGTCGGGGAAGAGGGTGTAGGCCTTGAGGTTGCCCGTCGACTGCACGTGCACGACCGGCACCTCGGCGCGCATCGCGGCGTCGACCGCGAGGCCCCACTGGGAGTAGTCGATGTGGCTGGTGATGAATGCCGCGGAGGGCACCGAGAACAGCGCGTCATAGACGCGGCCGTACTGTTCGGTGCGGGCGGCGATGCGCTGGTACTGCTCGCCGGCGCGGACCTCGTCGGTGACGCGCGGCACCCGGATGACCCGCACGGCGGTCGCCTCGAGCACGTCGCCATAGAGGGCGGGCTTCATCGCGGTGGCGTCGGGCAGCGGGACCGTCTGGCCGGCGATGACCAGCTCGGCCGGCTGGCCGTCGGCGAGGTCGGTGACGAGCTGGCCGATGTCGATGACGTCGGTGGCGCCGTAGGCGAGCGCGATGGCGGACATGCGCTCGAGGTCGTAGTACTGCCAGATCGTCTCGTTCCAGTCCACGTCGGGACCGACGAGGGCCACGATGCGAGCGGGGGTGACCCGGCGGATCGCGTTGGCGACGGTGAGGTTGCGGATCGCCACCCGGATGTCCTGCATCAGGAGGTCCACGAAGATGATGGGCTCGCCCGCCGGCAGGACATTGCGCGGCCAGAACCGGCTAGCGGTCAGACACAGCTGGTCATACTGCGGCCCATAACTCTGGTGGACTGGCTCAACAGGCTTGTTCCTGGGCATTGAGAAATACGATCCTTCGCTGGTCGTGCGGGCCCGAGAGGGGCGCGGTGTGTGGTCCCAGGGCGGCAGTCCTGCGGCCGGGAGCCGGGGATTACGGTATCTGCTCCTCGCTTGTCGCAACCAATCAACCCGCTGGTCACGAGCTCCCGGGTCAGACGAGGTCCCAGCTCATCGCGGTGCCGCGCGCGACGTCCTGCCGGAAGGTCTTGCCCTCCAGCTGGGAGAAGGTGTCGGGCGGCAGGCCGAGCGAGGGGCGGATCGAGCGCACGTTGTCGGCGGTGACGGGGTCCCCGGCCTTGACGTCGGCGACCACATAGAGACTGCGGCGGAAGCGCAGGCCCTCGCGCTCGGAGGCGTCGGCGCCGATCTTGGGCTCGCCGAGCGCCTGCCATGCGGTGCGGGTCTCCTCGCGCAGCGCCTTGAGCTCGTCGGGCTCGAGGGAGAAGTCGGAGTCGACACCGCCCTCCTCGCGCGACATCGTCACGTGCTTCTCGACCAGCACCGACCCGAAGGCGACGGAGGCGACGGCCGCGCCGATGCCCATCGTGTGGTCGGAGAGGCCGACCGGCACCTGGAAGGTGTCGGACATGACGGGTATGCCGCGCAGGTTGGACGCCGCGGGGTCGGCCGGGTAGTTGGCGGTGCAGGACAGCACGATGATCTGCTCGTTGCCGACCGAGCGGGCCGCCTCGACGGCCGCGGCGATCTCGCCGACGGAGGCCATGCCCGTCGAGATGATGATCGGCTTGCCGGTCGCCGCGGCGCACCGGATCAGGGGCAGGTCGACGATCTCGGAGCTGGCGATCTTGTAGGCCGGGACTTCAAGGGACTCCAGGAACTCGACGGCGCTCGGGTCGAAGGGGCTGGAGAAGGCGAGCAGCCCGAGCTCCTTGGCCAGGTCGAAGATCGGCTGGTGCCACTCCCACGGGGTGTGCGCCTCCTCGTAGAGGTCGTAGAGGCGTCGGCCGCCCCACAGCGGGTGGTCCTCGGAGAGCCGGAAGTCGGGGCCGTCGTGGTCGATCGTGATCGTGTCGGCGGTGTAGGTCTGGAGCTTGATCGCGTGGGCGCCGGCCTCGGCGGCCGCGCGGACGATCTCGAGGGCCTTCTCCAGGGAGCCGTCGTGGTTGCCCGACATCTCGGCGATGATGAACGGCTCGTGGTCACGCCCGACCGGGACGCCGCCGATGGTGATGGTCTGGTTGCTGCTCATCGTGGGTCGTCCTCACTTGTCCTGGGTGGCGGGGCGGGTGGCGCGGATGCGGTAGACGGGCACCTCTTCGCCGTCGATCTCGTGCGTGTAGCGCTCGACCTCCTCGAAGCCGTTGCGCGCGTTGAACCGACGCACGGCCTCGTTGCGCTCGAGGACCTCGCCCTCGAGGGTGTGCAGCCCGAGCTCGCCGAAGGCGAGCTTCTTTGCCTCGCGCTGGATCTGGATCCAGGCCGGCAGCAGCTGTCCGCGCTCCTCGAGCCCGGCGTTGTCGAGGTAGTAGCCCCACCACGACGTGCCCGCCTTGCGGTCGAGGTCGAAGAAGGTCACGACGCCGCTCGGGATGCCCCCACGCTCATAGATGTAGACCTCGCGGTCGGGGCGAGTCTTGGTCGCCTCCCACCAGGCCGCGTGCTCCTCCGGCGCGATGACGTGCTGGTTCACCGAGACCTCGCGGACCTCGGGGTGGTTGCGCCAGGTCAGCATGACGTCGCGGTCGGCGTCCGTCGCGGGTCGCAGCATGGGGTGCCTTTCCGGCTGGGTTCGGTGGGGCCCGCGAGAGCGCAGGCCCCATCAAGTATGCCGCGTGCTCGCCGCAGCGCCGCACTCCAGCACGGTGCGTCAGCGCGTCCGAGCAGGGGGAGCAGGGTGCCCCGTTGTTAGACTGACGTCTGGTTTTCCCCAGCCGACCGGCCCTTCCCGGTCGGCCCCCGCGAACAAGGCAGGATGATGAGCGCAGTCAGCCGTGAGCAGATCCGCACCATGATGGCCGAGGTCCTCTCAGCCCAGGGCAAGGAGATGCCGACCGACGACAGCACCGAGCTGGAGAGCATCGGTTTCCGTTCCCTCGATTTCTCCGAGCTGGCGCTGCGCGTCGAGGACGAGACGGGTGAGGAGCTCAACTTCGACGCCCCCGGCCTGCGTCAGATCCGCACCGTGACTGACGTGCTCGACTTCCTCGAGCAGCTCCAGGGCGCCTGACCGTGGCACCGGCTGGTGCCGGCAACCGGATCATCGCGCGCGGCTTCACCGGCACCTGGGCCGAGCTGGGGGAGCGCTTCGGCGACACCCTCCCCCCGGCCGCGGCAGTGGCGGTCGAGGACAACCTCGAGGCAGCCCGCGCCGTCTGGGCCGCCGCATCCGGCGAGCACGAGCTGCTGGTCGCCTCGCGCACCCGGCTGACCCCGGAGCTCAGCGAGGACCTGCGCGGCGCCGGCCTGGCCATCGTCCGCGAGGGCGAGGTCGAGCCTCCCCTCACCGAGCGGCCCGCCGACCCCGGCCGCGTCTGGCTGCTGACGTCCGGGTCGACTGGCCGGCCCAAGCGGGTCGCCCACACCCTCGAGTCGCTGACGACGGTCGGCCAGGGCCAGCCGCCGCGCGTGTGGCTCTGCCCCTACGCCCACGGCGCCTATGCCTGGTGGCAGGTCGTCACCCTCGGCATCTCCCTGCCGGGGCAAGACATCCTCTTCGTCGAGCCCGACGAGCTCGACACCTGGCCGGCCGCCGCCCTCGAGGCGGGGGTCTCGGCCGCGTCCGGCACGCCCACCTTCTGGCGGCAGGCGCTCTACCGCGACCCCGAGTCGGTCGCGGCGCTGCCCCTGGAACAGGTCACCCTGGGCGGCGAGCCCGTCGACCAGGCCATCCTCACGCGCCTGACCGAGATGTTCCCCGACGCCCGCGTCTCGTGGATCTATGCCTCCAGCGAGGCCGGCGCGACCATCGCCGTCCACGACGGCAAGGCCGGCTTCCCCGAGGAGTGGCTGGGCGTCGAGAAGCCCGGTCGCGCAACACTTTTCGTCGAGGACGGCGAGCTGCTGATCGCCAGCCCCAAGCGTGGCGAGGGGATCCCCGATGTGCTGCGCACCGGTGACCGCGCCGAGGTGGTCGACGGGCGGGTGCTCATCACCGGCCGGATGGCCTCCGACGAGATCAACGTCGGCGGTGCCAAGGCGTCGGCCTCCGCCGTGCGCGATGTCCTCCAGTCCCATCCCGCCGTGGCCTGGGCCTCGGTCAAGGGCCGCAAGGCGCCGATCGTCGGCAGCATGGTCACCGCCGAGGTCGTCCTCGACGGGGAGGCCACCGAGGCCGAGCTCGTCGCCTGGTGCACCGAGCGGCTCCCCGACTACTCCGTCCCCAGGCGGCTGCGCTTCCTGGACCAGATCCCGATCAAGGAGACCCTGAAGAGCGATGTCTGACACCACCAACACCCCGATCGAGCCCGCATCCGTCGTCGTCGTCTCGGGTGGCTCGCGCGGCCTGGGGCTCGCGATCGTCGAGGACATCCTCGCCCAGGGCGCCAAGGTCGCCGCCTTCGCGCGCACCGTGACCCCTGAGCTCCAGGCGATCGCCGACGCCAACCCCGACCGGGTGCTGGCCGCCTCGGTCGACGCGACCGACGCCAAGGCCGTCGCGGCATTCGTCAAGGAGGCCGAGACCAAGCTCGGCCCCGTCGACGGCCTCGTCAACAACGCCGCGATGGGTCAGGACAGCCTGCATATCCACACCTCGCCCGAGCAGATCAGCGCGCTCATCGAGACCAACCTCGTCGCGCCGCTGCTGCTCGCCCGCACCGTCATCCGCCGGATGATGGCCAAGGGCAAGCGCGGCCGCGTCGTCATGGTCACGTCCGTGTGCGCCCAGCGCGGCTACTCCGGTCTGGTCGCCTACGGCGCGACCAAGGGCGGCCTCGACTCGGCGATGCGGGCCCTGGCCCGCGAGATGCACGGCCGCGTGCTGGTCAACTCCGTCGCGCCCGGCTTCTTTGCCTCCGAGATGTCCTCGGTGCTGGGCCAGACCCAGCTCGACACCATCACCCGTCGCACCCCGTCGGGCCGGCTGGTCGAGCCCGAGAACATCGTGCCGGTCGTCAACATGCTGCTCTTCCAGGACACCAACCTCAACGGCCAGGTCATCACCGTCGACGGCGGCAACAGCATCTGAGCCGGCACATGGCCGCGCAGCGCCTGCGGGAGCTCCTCGCGGCGAGCCCGATCGACCTCGTCCCCGCCGGGGCAGACCACGTCTGCTCCGGCGGGACGCATTCCACCGTGGCCGACGGGCGCCGGCTGTGCTGGGTCCCGGCCCTCGACGCGGGGGAGCGGGTGGCCCTCGACGCAGAGGTAGCGGCCCAGGCCGTGCCGCCCCTGCTGGCCCGGCGCTGGGCCATCACCGACCCGGCGGTCTTCTGGCCGCGCTGGACCCTCGCCGAGGTCATCGCAAAGGTGACCGACGTGCCCATCCTGGTCACGCTGCTGTCCGGCCCGCCGGACCCGTCCGCAGCCGTCGCGACGGACGCGGGCATGGTCGATCACCTCACCTGGGAGATCGACGACCTCGTGGTCACGGCGGGCCTGCTGCGCCGCTGACCGGGACGGGCGAGCAGGATGGCGTCAGCGGTCGCGGATCCGGTCGCGCAGCGACCGCGCCCGGTCGAAGGTGTCGGTCGAGACGTGCTTCTTGGCCTGGGCGACGATGACCCGCTTCGCCTTCTGACGCGGGCGGCGGGACGCCTCAAAAGCCTTGTAGGAGATGGATCCCGAGTACTTGCGCAGGGTCTTCTCGAGGTCGCGGTTCTCGCGGTCGCGCCGGCGCAGGTGGCCCTCGAGCCAGGTCAGGCGGCTCTGCTGCTCGCGCAGCTCTAGGGCCTGCTCGCTGACCAGCGCGAGCAGCTCGCGGTAGCCGGTCAGCCCGGCGACCGGCAGGTCGCCCGCCGGGACCAGACCGGCCGGCGTCAACTCGGACAGCAGGGTGGCGGCGTCGGCGAGGTCGGTCTCGGTCACGACATGCCCGGCCATCGCCGCCATGCTCGTGCAGATCGTGTCGGCCGACGCGGAGAGATTCCACGGGTGGGGCGCGGCCGACGCCTCGAGGCCCCGCGCGAAGGCCAGCAGGCCCGCGACGAAGGCGCCCGTGCCGGACACATCGCGCTCGACCCGCCAGCTCGGGTCGGCCAGCGCGAGCGAGCCGTCCTGAAGGACCACGGTGCCCGCCGGGATGGCGACCACCCTGCGGCCGGTCTCCTGCCACTCCGAGCGCACCCACTCGGCATACCTCACGACGAGCCGGCGGATCCCCACATGGGAGCGGGCCGCGCACTCGCGCCGCAGCAGCACCTCGAGCAGCTCGCCCGCGGGCACCGGCGCGCCCATGAGGTCGCGGCGCAGCCCGTCGCCCACGGTGTCCGGGGCGCCCGCGCCGAGCCAGCTCACCTGGTGCTCGCCCGAGCGGGCGACGACATGGCGCTGGGCCCAGGGCGACTGCTCGCTCTCGCCCCACGAGAGGGCGATGTCTGGGACCGCAGCCTCCTGGGACCGGGCGGCCCAGACGAGCCAGCCGGGAGCCAGCTCGAGACCGAGGCCGGACTCGAGGGTCCGGTCGAGCAGGTCGGCGGGGTCGCCGAGCAGCGGGCGGTCGGCATAGACGGCGGGGGCCAGCCGGGCACCAAGGGAGCGCGCCAGCGAGCCGGCCTCCCCGCCGGTCCGCAGCGACTGTGCAGACGCCACGAAGCGGGGCGTGCTCACATGCGGATAGACGCCAAAGAGCTCGGGGGCCGCCAGCCCCGCGTCGCCCAGGGCCGTGTCGAGCTCGGCGAGGAAGAGCCCGCGGCGGGCATATCCCTCGCCGCCGACCTGCCAGGCGTCCTCGTCGTCGACCAGTCCGCGCGGGTCGGCACTGACGAGGTGCTGGAGGCCGGCGCCGTTGTTGGCGCCCGCGACAAGCCGGCCGTCGGCGCCGACGAAGCCCGCCACCAGGCGCAGCAGCTCGGCATCGGTCAGGCCCGTGGTGTCGGTGCCGCACAGCTGGTCTGGTCCGCCGAGGGCGACCACGAGGTCATAGCCGTCAGCCGGGGCGAAGGGGGCGAAGCCGTCGACGCTGCCGCAGTAGACCTGTCCGCGACCGCCCAGGAGGGGCACGACCGCCTCTGCATCGGGCCGGCCGCGCAGGACGACGTCGACGCGCTCGGCGTCGATGGCTCCGAGCAGCAGTGCGCTCACGGGTCCGGCCAGCAGCACCCGGCCGGCGTGCCCGGCCACGAACGGGCGGAGGGCGGCGGGCTCGACGAGCCGGGCGAAGTCGCTCCACTCGGGCATGTCGCCGGGGACGAGCTGGACCCCGGTGTCCGGGTCGATCTGGACGGGCGGCTGCTGACTGTTGGGCACCCGCTCAGGCTACCCGGGCCCGCAGTTCGTCCAGCGACACCGGCGGTGCGTACCAGGCGTTCTCGCTCTGCGCGGGCGGTGCGTGCGCCAGGCTCGCGGCGACCTCTGCGGCGTCCCGGACGAGCGCCGCCTCACCGCGCTCGATGACCGGGTCGAGATACTCCCGGCCGGCGAGATCGGCCACCAGGGTGCGGCAGCCCAGCGCCATGCCCTCGAAGAGGGCGGTCGAGGAGACCCCGAGCTGCCAGGTGGCCCGCGCCTGCCAGACATAGGTGCTCGCGGTGCCGGGATGGCCCGCGGTGTCCTGACCCTGGCTGACCTCGACCGGCGATCCCGTGACCAGGGGTGTCACGTCCTCGCGCCGCTCGGACGGATGCAGTCGCAGGACGACCCGCAGGTCGGGGCGGGCGACGGCGACGTCACGGGCCAGTGCCGCGAGATCTGCCGTCACCGTGCCCTGTGAGAGGACGAGCAGGAGGCGGGGATCGCGCGGCTCGTCAAGGCCGCGGGGCAGCCAGGAGCAGCCGACGGTCTCGGCGCGGACCCCGGCGGCCAGGTCGAGGGTCTCGGCCCAGGCATCGCCCAGCGTCCAGAGCCGGTCGGGCTGGTGGGGCACCTCCGGGCGCCCCGGCCACGAGTAGCCCAGGTGGTAGGGCGAGATGACGCCGTGCTGTGGCTCGATCACCTCGACGCCGAGGCTGTGCGCGGCGGCGGTGAGGTCCTGGTTGAAGTAGGCGATGGCGAGCACGACCCGCCGGGTGCCCAGGTGGGTGAGCATGCGCCGGTAGTAGGGATGGGTCACCCGCCAGCGGCCGGTCTCCTCCGCGGCTACCCGGGTGGCCGGGACCCGCACGCCGGTGGACCGCTCGAGGCTGTCCTCGATCGCGCTCAGCCGGGTCAGGTCGTCCGCCGAGAGGACCGTGCCCGGGCGGCGGGCGGCCAGTCGCCCGGCCAGGACCCCGGCGCTGCGCACGCCGTCGGCGGACAGCGCCCCGGGGAGGGTCTCGCCGGCCCGGGCCGAGTCGAGGACAGGCGCCTGCGGGTATGCCGCGCGCACGGCCTCGGTGTACCACTCCCGCCCGCCGACCTTGCGGGGGTGCGGGACCACGAGCAGCGGGTCGCGCCGTCGGGTGACGAGCGGGCCGGGGGCGAGGGCGGCGGTGGCCTGGCGCCGCAGGACCGCGGCCGTCGCTGCCGCGTCGCGGCCGCGCGGGTGGGCCCGGCCGTGCACGCCGGTCGCCTCCGCCAGGAGGATCTGGAGCCGGGGGCGGACCACTGCCCACGGGGCCATCGGCCCACGCCGCCAGGCCAGGAGGTCGAGGTCGGTCTCGGTGCGCCACATCGCCTCACACAGCTGCGCGACGCTCACCGACCGGTCCACCCCGCCACCGTCGTGTGCGCAAGAGCCCCAGTCGAGGCGACACGCCGTGCCACACTGGGAGTAGGGACATCGATGTCCCGGGGGAGCCCCTTCTGGGCGGGTCCATGGAGGCCACCATGCGGGTCTTGTCAGCCATCGTCGCAGTCGGTCTGGGCCTCGGGGTGATCACCGCACCAGCGCCCGCTGACCTCACGCCCGCGGCGGCCGCGGAGCCGGTGCTGGAGCACTTCGCCCGGCCGGCCGGCGCGTCGATCACCTTCGCCGGGCGCGGCTACGGCCACGGGCGGGGCATGTCGCAGTGGGGCGCCTACGGCGCGGCCACCAAGGGGCTGACCGCCCGCCAGATCATGGAGTTCTACTACCCCGGAACGGCAGCCGGCACGACCCCCAACGCGACCATCCGGGTCCGCCTCGACACGCTTGCCGCGACCGGGGTGATCGTGGCCGCGCGGCCGGGTCTCCAGCTGCGTGACGGCGCCACCGCCAGGGCGCTCGCGACCGTCGACGGTCTGGGACGCGCCATCGACCGCTGGGCGATCCTGCCCGACGGCCACGGCCTGACCCTCAAGTGGCGCTCCGGCGGGGTGTGGCAGGCGAGCACCACGTGGGCCAGGTGGCCGACACCGCTGACCTTCTCGAGCACGACCAGCGTCGTCGCGGCCCAGCTGCCCGGGACGAGCAACCTGCGGGAGTACCGCGGACAGCTGCGGGTCGAGTCGGTGACCGGCTGGACCACCCGCACGGTCAACCTGATCGGCATAGAGATGTATCTACGCGGCGTCGTGCCAGCCGAGATGCCCGCGTCCTGGCGGGCGGGCGCCCTCCAGGCCCAGAGCATCGCCGCGCGCACCTACGCGGTCCACCAGAAGGCCGGCCAGCCCGCCGGGTCGACCGTCGACACCTGCGACACGACGGCCTGCCAGGTCTACAAGGGCGTGCGTGACCTCGGGCCGACGGGCGCGGTGGTCGCCACCTCCGAGCAGGCCAGCACCAACACCGCCGTCTCGGCCACTGCCGGTCAGATCCGCACCTACGCGGGGGCGGCGGCGTTCACTGAGTTCCACGCCTCGAGCGGGGGCCTCACGGCGGCCGGCAGTCAGCCCTATCTGGTCTCGAAGTACGACCCCTATGACGCGGTCGTCGTCTCGACGAGCAACCCCAACACCTGGCGCGTGACCCTGCCGATCAGCGCGATCGAGACGGCCTATCCGCAGGTCGGCGCCCTCACCGGCCTGACCGTCACCGGCCGGCCCGGCGCCGGGATCTGGGGCGGCCGCACGACCGGCATCCGCGTCGAGGGCGCGGCCGGCTCGGTGACGGTCTCGGGGCTGGACTTCCGGATGGCGCTGCGGCTCAGGAGCGAGTGGTGGGTGCAGGCCAGCGCACCGGCGCGACAGGTCGCGGCATACCCCAAGGACCTCACCGGCGACGGCGCCGGTGACCTCTTCGCCGTCTCGAGCACCGGCACCGGCACGGTCCGTGCCTGGAGGGGCTCCAACTACTTCGCCATGCAGGCGGGCAACAGCGGCTGGGGCGACCGGAGCCTGATCGCCTCGCCCGGCCCGTGGGACAGCGACAACCGACCGGATGTGCTCGCGCGCACGACCGACGGCCGCCTGTGGGTCTATCGCGGAGGGGGCGCCCGTCTCAACCAGGGAATGACGTTGGTGGCCAGCGGTTTTGGCGGCTACAACGCCCTGCTCACCCCGGGCGACTTCGACGGCGACAGCTATCCCGACATCGTCGCGCGGCGCACCGACGGCGAGATGTACCTCTTCTCCGGCGACGGCGCCGGGGGCATCAAGGGCAGCAGGCGGATCGCGGGCGGCTGGACGACCTTCGGGCGGGTCTTCTCCGCGGGCGACCTCACCGGCGACGGCATCGGTGACCTCGTCGGTGTGTATGCCGCGGACGGCCGGATCCGCGTCTACCCCGGCAACGGGGCCGGCGGCATGAGCCCCTCGCGGCTGCTCGGGCCCGTCGACTACCGCGGCTACAGCCACCTCATGGGCGTGGGCGACCTGACCGGGGACGGGCGGCACGACATCGTGGCGCGCCGCGCATCCAACGGGACGATGTGGCTGATCCCCGTCACCGGTGTCGCGGTCCTCGGCCCGGCACGGGCCCTGACGGCGACGGCGGCGCCCAAGTGGGCCAGCTGAGGCCCACGAGGACGCCGCCGGGCGGCCTGGATCGCGTGCTCAGGACTGGTCGAGCTCGACGATGAGGATCGGCTCGGTCTTGTCCTGCACCTCCTCGACCGTGACACCGGGCGCGACCTCGCGCAGCACCAGGCCGCGCTCCTCGACGTCGATGACGGCCAGGTCGGTGATGATGCGCTGGACGACCTGCTTGCCGGTGAGCGGCAGCGAGCACTCGTTGACGATCTTGTAGGAGCCGTCCTTGGCGTTGTGCTCCATCAGGACGATGACGTGCTTGGCGCCGTGGACCAGGTCCATCGCGCCGCCCATGCCCTTGACCATCTTGCCGGGGATCATCCAGTTGGCGATGTCGCCGGAGGCGCTGACCTGCATGGCGCCGAGGATGGCCGCGTCGACCTTGCCGCCGCGGATCATCCCGAAGCTCGTGGCGGAGTCGAAGTAGGAGGCGCCGCGACGGACGGTGACCGTCTCCTTGCCGGCGTTGATGAGATCGGCCTCCTCCTGCCCCTCGACGGGGTAGGCGCCGACGCCGAGGATGCCGTTCTCGCTCTGGAGCACGATCTCTATGTCGTCGTCGACATAGTTGGGCACGAGGGTGGGCAGGCCGATGCCCAGGTTGACATAGGAGCCGTCATGCAGCTCCTGGGCCGCGCGGGCGGCCATCTGCTCTCGGGTCAGGGCCATCTCAGCTCTCCTCCGCGCTGCGCACCGTGCGCTTCTCGATGCGCTTGTCGGCCGCCTGTTCGGGGGTGAGGGCGAGCACGCGCTGGACATAGATGCCGGGAAGGTGGACGTCGTCGGGGTCGATCTCGCCGGGCTCGACGAGCTCCTCGACCTCGACGACGGTGATCCGTCCGGCCATGGCGCACAGCGGGTTGAAGTTGCGCGAGGACTTGTTGAAGACCAGGTTGCCGTGGCGGTCGCCCTTGGCTGCCCGCACCAGGGCGAAGTCGGCGACGATCGCCTCCTCGAGGACATATTCGAGGTCGGTGCCGGTCATCCCGTAGGTCCGGGTCTCCTTGGCGGGGGAGGACACCGCGATCGAGCCGTCCGCGGCATACCGCCAGGGCAGGCCGCCCTCGGCGATCTGGGTGCCCACACCGGTCTGGGTGAAGAACGCGGGGATGCCGGCCCCGCCGGCGCGCAGGCGCTCGGCGAGCGTGCCCTGGGGCGTCAGCTCCACCTCCAGCTCGCCCTCGAGGTACTGGCGGGCGAACTCCTTGTTCTCACCGACATAGGACGAGACCATCCGGCGAATCCGCTTGTCGCGCAGGAGGATTCCAAGCCCCCAGTCGTCGACTCCGCAGTTGTTGGAGATGGCCTCGAGATCGGTGGTGCCCTGGTCATGGAGGGCCTGGATGAGAACGCTGGGGATGCCGCAGAGACCGAACCCACCGACCGCCAGGGAGGCGCCGTCGGGGATGTCGGCCACGGCTTCGGCAGCGGTGGCGACGACTTTGTCCATGACCGCGAACCTAGCGGGCCGCGATCCGGCCCTGCACTGGGGTCCGCCCACATACGCGCCGTGCGGTCGTGTGCGGCGGGGAGCGGTCTGGGCAAACAGAATCACATGAATGTAATTCGGACTTAGCGTAATCACATGGATGTAATTAAAGGCTACAACTTGTTAATAGAAACAACACGTGGGAACAATGGGTATCCGTGGGGTCACCGCACACGTGTGTGACTCCTGTGACCAAGCCCGTGTCCGGCACCCCCGGCCGATGCGGGTGCCCCCGGACGAAAGCCCTGACCCGTGACGCGTGCCCCCCGCCTGCTCGCTGCCATCACCATCCCCCTCACCGGCGTTCCGCTCGCGGCGCCCGCGCACGCGGTCATCGCACCGCCCACCCCGTCGCGTCCGCTGCCCAGCGCCCTCGACGTGGCCCCGCCCTACCAGGCCCAGCGGCTGTGCGACCCCGGCGCCAAGCCCGGCGCCAAGGCCTTCGGCGACCTCATGGTCCGGCACTACGGCACCGGCAACTACGGCATCTCGCGCGCCTGCAACTTCGGCCTCACCGAGCACTCTGAGGGGCGCGCGGTCGACTGGATGATCAGCGCCTACAACCCCAGCCAGCGGGCGATCGGCGACTCGGTCGTGCAGTGGCTCACCGCGCCCGACAGCCAGGGCCGGCCCGGCGCCATGGCCCGCCGGTTCGGGATCATGTACATCATCTGGAACAAGAAGATGTGGCGGGCCTACGCCCCCGAGCGCGGGTGGACGTCCTACTCCGGCGCCTCGCCGCACACCGACCACATCCACTTCAGCTTCACCTGGGACGGCGCCTACGGCCGCAACTCCTGGTGGACCGGCACCGCGCTGACGACCTATGCCACCGGACCCGGCGGCTGGGTCCCCACGCTGACCACCCCGCCGCCCACGACCACCACGCCCACCCCGGGTGACCTGACGGCATACCAGAACACGACGCTGCGGCTGTGGTCGCGCGGGGCCGCGGTGACCGCGCTCCAGAAGGCGCTCGGTGGGATCACCGCCGACGGCGTCTTCGGTCCGATGACCGAGAGCAAGGTCAAGGCCTTCCAGTCGTCCAAGGGTCTGCCGTCCAACGGCGTCGTCGACACGCCCGTGTGGAAGGCGCTCATCGCGCGGACCGGCGGGACGACCCCGACCACCACGCCCACCACGAGCGGGCTGACGGCATACCAGAGCACGACGCTGCGGCTGTGGTCGCGAGGGGCCGCGGTGACCGCGCTCCAGAAGGCGCTCGGTGGGATCACCGCCGACGGCGTCTTCGGTCCGATGACCGAGGCCAAGGTCAAGACCTTCCAGTCGTCCAAGGGTCTGCCGTCCAACGGCGTCGTCGACACGCCCGTGTGGAAGGCGCTCATCGCTGCCGCCGGCGGCACGACGACCCCGACCACCACGCCCACCACGAGCGGCCTGACGGCATACCAGAGCACGACGCTGCGGCTGTGGTCGCGCGGTGCCGCGGTGACCGCGCTCCAGAAGGCACTCGGTGGGATCACCGCCGACGGCGTCTTCGGTCCGATGACCGAGAGCAAGGTCAAGGCCTTCCAGTCGTCCAAGGGCCTGCCGTCCAATGGTGTTGTCGACGCACCCGTGTGGAAGGCGCTCATCGCGGCAGCCGGTGGCACGGTCACCTCCGGGACGACCGTCGGCACCACCCTGACGCCCCCCGCCCCGACGACCGCGAGCACCAAGACCGTCTACACCCCCCACCTGTCCACCGTCCTGCGCACCGGCTCCCGGGGCGAGGCGGTCAAGGTGCTCCAGCGCGGGATCGGCGGTGTGGTCGTCGACGGCGCCTACGGCAGCCGGACCGCCTCGGCGGTCGCGGCCTTCCAGAAGAGCAAGGGGCTGCCCGGCACGGGCGTCACCGACAGCGCGACGTGGAAGGCGCTCGAGGCGCGCGACTACCCGCTGCGGGCGCACTACGGCGTCGTGGTCAAGCGCGCCTCCACCGGTGCGGCCGTCACCGCCCTCCAGCGGGCCCTGCGGATCGGGGCCGACGGCGAGTTCGGCTCGCAGACCGAGACTGCCGTCAAGGCTGCCCAGGCCAAGGCGCGCCTCGCGCAGACCGGTGTCGTCGCGACGCTGACCTGGCAGGCGATCGAGAAGCAGTCGACCGGCCGGAGCTACTGAGCGGGGCTACTCGCCCAGGTCCAGGCCGACCCCTTCGGCCGTCAGCCGCGCGCTGCGGTCTGCTGAGGGGCCCCGGCTGAGCACGACCGAGCCGCCTGCTGCATAGGCCGAAAGGCACTGTGCCAGAAAGGTCCTCGTGTCGGCCGTTGCTGTGTGGACCCGGATGCCAGCCGGCTCGAGCGGCGCCGGGACGACCTGGGCGTATGCCGTGTCGGCACCGTCCGCCCGCAGCGCCGGGTCGTCGCCGTCAGGCTCGGCCCACGCCTCGAACGCGTCGGGATAGGTGGCCAGCTCCTGCGCCTCGTCCATCGCCCCGGACGGGACGGGCACGGGGGAGCGGCGGGCCAGTCCGGCGAGGGTGACCAGGGCCCCTGCGATGCCGTCGGACTCGAACAGGTCTGGGTCGTCGGTGATCACCACGTCGGCGTCGGCCGGGTCGTCCAGGCTCACGCAGGCGCCGACCGACCACGCCGCGAGCGCCCAGTAGAGCGCCCGCCAGTGCGGCGGGAGTGCGAGCGCGACGACGGTGCCGGGCTCGGCGTCCCATTCCTCCTGGAGGGCGTTGGCCGCCTTGCTCACCCAGTTGGCGAGCACCTTGGCGGACAGCTCGATCCGCTCGCCCTGGGTCGGGCCGGGTGTGTCGTCGTAGCACGTGATGCGCGGGGCGGCGGGGTCGTCGGCGAGCAGGCGCTGGAGGATGTCTGCGGGGAGGGTCACGCCAGCAGCCTAAGAGGTCCGTGGGGCGCCTCGGGTGGGGCGTCGCACCCTCCGTATAGCGTTCACCGCGTGACCTCGACTCTCGGTGACCGCGTGCAGCGCGGCGTGCTCGCGCTCGCGTTATGGGTCCTGCTCGGGTCGCTCGCGTGCGCGCTGCTCGCCTTTGTGGGCGCGTGGACACCGTGGGTCGCCGGCGCCGCGCTGCTCGCCCTGGGGGCCCTGGCGTGGCGGCTCTGCGCCGGGCTCGAGGTCGCGCCGCTGGCCGCAGGCCCGGTGCTGGCGCTGCTGGCCGTCTCGGCCGCCGTCGCCGTCTGGGCGGGGGCGACCCACTCCGAGCAGGTCATCGTGCGCCGCGACTCGGCCAGCTATCTCCAGGCCAGCCTCGACCTCGCCGAGCACCACCGCCGCCCCATCGCCGTCGACGTCGCCGCGCTCGGCGGTCCCGAGACGCTCCGGGAGGAAGGCGTGGTCCTCGACAGCCCGGCCTTCTATGGCATCGGCAGTGCCGCCGACCCGGCGATCCAGCCGCAGTTCGTGATCGGCCCGCCCGCGTGGTACTCCGCGGCGATCTGGGTCGGCGGCGCCACCGGCGCGTTGTGGGCGGCGGCCATCTTCGGGGGCCTCGGGGTCCTCGCGATCGGCCTGCTCGCCGCCGTCCTCATCGGACCCCGCTGGGGTGCGCCGGCAGCCGCGCTCGTCGGCGCCTGCTTCCCCTATCTCCACACGATCCGCTCGACCTATTCGGAGCCGATCGCGAGTCTCACGCTCGCCGCGGGTCTGCTCGCGCTGGCCCTGGCGGCACGTGAGACCCCACGGGTGGCCGCGGCTCGGCTCGGGCTGCTGGCCGGGCTCCTCATCGCCGGGTCGGCGCTCGTGCGGGCCGACGCGCTCCGCGAGGCGATCCTGCTCGTCCCCGTCGCCGCGCTCGCCATCGGGCAGCAACGGCCTTGGGGCAGAAGCCTGCTCGTCGGCACCGGCATCGGCACGCTCGTGGCGGCAGGCACCGGTCTGGTCACGTCCTATCGCTATCTCGGCGACATCGCCGGCTCCCTGGTGCCCCTCGTCGCCGGCGGCGTGGCCGTCGGCCTCGTGAGCGGGCTGCTCATCTGGCTCGGCCGACGCGGATGGTCGCTGCCCATGGGACTGCGCCGGCTGGTGCCGGGGGTGCTCTCGGCCGCGGTCGTCGTCATCGGCCTGGTGCTCGCCTCCCGACCGCTCTGGCTGGTCACCCGCCAGTCCGCCGAGGACCCCGGCGCCCGCGTGGTCGCCGGTCTCCAGCTGCGCCAGGGCCTCCCCGTCGACGGTGGGCGCACCTATGCCGAGGACACCGTCCACTGGATGAGCTGGTGGATCGGCCCGGTCGCGCTGGCCGTCGCCCTGGGCGCCCTCGCCGTCCTGACGTATGCCGCGTGCGCGGCCTGGCGCGACGAGCGGCCACTCCCGGCGTGGTCGGGTCCCGGTCTGGTCGCTGCCGGCTCCACGCTGCTCACCCTCGCCCGGCCCGGGATCACCCCCGACCACCCGTGGGCCGACCGGCGGCTGCTCATCGCCCTGCCCTTCGCGCTGCTGCTGGTCTGCGCGGCGGCTGCGGCGCTGGTCCGTGGTCTGCCACGGCTCACGGGCCAGGGGGGCGCGGTGCCTCGCCTCTCGCCCCGCGTCGGGGCAGCCCTGGCAGGGCTCGCGCTGCTCGCCACCGCCCTCCCCGTCGCCGAGGCGACGGGCCACCACGCGGGCGAGCGTGTCGAGCGCGGCGAGCTCGCCGCCGTGCGCTCGGCCTGCCGTCAGCTGCGGCCGGGTGACGTGGCGCTGGCCGTGAGCAACCGGGCCGCCAACGAGTGGCCGCAGGTGCTCCGTGGGATGTGCGGAGTGCCGACGGTCAGCACCAAGGGCAGCCTGCGCGCCACACCTGCCGAGCTCGCCGCGACGGCCCGCCGCATCGACGAGCGGCTCGCGGCCCGAGGCGGGCGCCTCGTGCTCGTCAGCGGGGACTCCCCAGAGGACATCACCCGCCTCGGGCCGGCCGCGACGCCCATCCTCGACGTCACGCTCCGCGAGGACGAGCGGCTCCTCGAGCAGCGGCCCGACCGCCTCGCCGACCTGCCCCTGCGGCTGTGGACCGGCACCCTGCGCTGAGGTGAGGCTGCGTGCTCACGCGAGCACGCGGCATACCCGCTCGTCAGACGTGTCTGCGGCGCGGCATGGCTGGCAGGGGAGGGGCGCGCGGCCGGGTAGTCTCGAAGCCACAATGAGCGAGAACCCCGCAGCCGAGACCACCGCCTCACCGACCGAGCGCATCCCCGTGCGCACCGGCGAGCTCGCGGGCACCGGAGCCGACCCTGCCCGCCCGGCCGAGACCGACCGCGCGGCAGCCGCCGGCGTCCGTCATGGTGAGCCCAGCCGCTCGGTGGACGTCGTGCGGGCCGAGCTCGAGGAGCGCGGTGAGCGGCCGTTCGTGACGATCGTGCTGCCCTGCTACAACGAGGGCGCTCACGTGCTGCGCGAGATCGACCGGATCACCGAGGCGATGAACGCCGCCGAGTTCAGCTATGAGCTGCTCTGCATCGACGACGCCTCCACCGACAACACGCTCGAGGTGCTGCGCGACGCGGCCACGCGCTATGCCAACCTGCGGATCATGCCCTTCCGGCGCAACGGCGGGTCGGGCACGGCCCGGCGCATCGGCACTCAGCAGGCCTACGGCGACATCGTGGTGTGGACCGACGCCGACATGACCTATGAGAACGAGCGCATCCCCGAGCTGGTGCGCACGCTGGTCGAGGACGCCTCCTATGACCAGGTGGTCGGGGCGCGCACGACCGAGGAGGGCACCCACAAGTGGGCGCGGGTGCCGGCGAAGTGGGTCATCCGCAAGGTGGCCGAGTGGCTGAGCCGGCAGAAGATCCCCGACCTCAACTCGGGTCTGCGGGCCTTCCGGCGCGAGGTGGCGCTGCCCTATCTGCGGCTGCTGCCGGCCGGGTTCTCGTGCGTCACGACGATCACGCTGGCCTTCCTGATGAACCAGCACGACATCAAGTACGTCGAGACGACCTATGCCAAGCGTGAGGGCACGAGCAAGTTCCACTTCGTGCGCGATGCCTACCGCTACATCCTCCAGGTGCTGCGGATGGTGATGTATTTCGACCCGCTGCGGGTGCTGATGCCGATGGCGCTGTGGCTGCTGCTGATCGGGGCCGGCAAGTTCGTCTATGACATGGTCGTCCACCCGCTCTATGTGCCGGCCAACACCGTCCTGCTCGTGGTGAGCGGGATCCTCGTCGGCTCGCTGGCGCTGCTGGCCGACCTCGTCGTCCGGTCCCGCGACGGAGTCTGACCTGGCGATGAGCAGTCTGCGCATCGCGATCGTCGGGCCCACCCACCCCTATAAGGGCGGGGTCGCCTCGCACACCACGACCCTCGCGCACGAGCTCTCGGCCGCCGGCCACGACGTGACCCTCGTCGCGTGGTCTCACATGTATCCCACGCTCCTCTATCCCGGCGAGCAGGAGGTGCCCGGCGGCCGGCCCGATGTCGAGCCCTTCCCGCGCACGGTTCGGGCACTGTCGTGGGCACGCCCCGACACCTGGGTGCGCACCGGGCGGCGGCTGCGCGACTTCGACGCGATCGTGGTCGTCCACGTCATCCCGCCGATCGTCCCCGCCCACCTGACGCTGCTCAAGGCCGCCGGCATCGGCCGCACCAGCTCGACCGGCATCGGCCCGCGCAGCATCGTGATCGCCCACAACGTGCTCCCGCACGAGCGGCACCCCGGCGACACGGCCCTGATGCACCAGTTCCTCACCCGGGTCGACAGCGTCATCGTCCACAGTGACGAGCAGGCCGCCGCGGCCCGCGAGCTGGGTGCGCCCGCCGTGGCCGTCGCCGACCTGCCGCCCCACCTGCCCGGCGGTATGCCGCTCCCGCGCCTGCCGCACGACGGCCCGCCCCGGATGCTGGCCATGGGCTTGGTGCGCGACTACAAGGGCGTCGACCTGCTCATCGAGGCGATGAAGCAGGTGCCGGGGCCGACGCTGACCGTCGCCGGCGAGGTCTGGGGCGAGACCGGGCAGCGCCTCCAGCGACTGGCCGAGGCGCCCGAGCTGTCCGGGCGGGTGACCTTCCGCCCCGGCTATGTCCCCGCCGACGAGCTGGCCGGGCTGCTGGCCGAGCACGAGGTGCTCACCCTCACCTACCGCAGCGCGACCGCCTCGCAGAACGCCCTCCTGGGGCAGCAGCACGGCATGGTCGTGCTGGCCTCGCGGGTCGGCACCTTTGGCGAGCAGGTGCACGACGGGGTCGACGGGCTGCTCGTCGAGCCCGGTGACGTGGGCTCGATCGCCGATGCGCTGCGCCGTCTGGCCGACCCCGTGGAGCTGCGTCGCCTCGCCGACGGCGTGCGGCCGCCAGACCTGTCGGCGCCCTGGGGTGCCTATCTCGAGACCCTCGCCTCGCTGGCGACGCCGCGCGAGCGCATCGCCACCGCGCGCCGAAGCCTGCCGGCGATCCTGTCCACCGCGCGGGCGGCGGTCTCCGCGGCCCGCCGGCCGCCGGTCGAGCTCACGCCCGAGGAGCTGGGGGAGACCCGGCCCACCGATGTGCTCACCGACACCGATGTGGCCGCCGAGGTGCGCGCCGGTGCCGTCGCGCTGGGGCTGGCCCGCAGCCGCGACGAGATCGCGGCCTGGGCGGCATACGGCGCCCTCGGCGCGGTGCTCGCGGTCGACCCGGAGCGGCGCCGGTCGGCCGTGATCGTCGACGAGTCCGGGCCCTCGTCCCCGTTTGCGGGCTGGGCCCGCACGGCAGGCTTCATCCCGCTGGAGCTGGCCATGATCGGGGAGCGCTCGAGCGTCTCGGCGCTCGACCTGACCCCGGCCTCCATCGACGTCATCACCCGGATCCACCCCGAGGGCTGCGACGCCGACGACGTCGACGGGGCCATCGCCCACGCCACCTGGGCCCTGCGGCCGTCCGGCCTGCTGATCGTCACCGTCCCGCTCGGCGAGCCGGGTGTCGCAGGCGCGCTCGACCGGGCCGGCGTCGAGGAGCTCGTGGGCCGGGCCGGCGAGCAGGGCTTCGAGCTGGTGGGTGGGCTGCCCACTGCTGAGGCGATGGCGCGGCCGTCCGACGCAGACCCGGCCGAGGCCTATGGTCTGGTGCGGCTGACGCTGACGAGATCGGCTGTGGCGCCTGCTGATCCGGCTGCTGGCGCCGATGCGGGTGCCGGTGCCGACGCGGCCACGGGAGCCGATCCGGCTGCTAGCGCCGACGCGGGTGCCGATCGATGACGACGCCACCCACGTCGGAGGAGACCCCGGTGCACACGCCCCGGACCACCCGACAGCAGGTGATCCGCGCCCTTCAGGTGCTCCTGCTCCTGCTGACGATCGCGGCGGTCGGCTGGGCGCTCGCCCGCAACGGCGAGCAGGCCTGGGCCGACGTCAAGCGCGCCGACCCGCTCACGATGGCGATCGCGACGGCGATGTCGGTGCTGGCACCGATCTTCACGATGCTCGGGTGGCGGGTCCTGCTCGCCGACCTGGGCTCCAAGCTGCGGCCCTCCGACGCCGCGAGCGTGTTCTTTGTCGGCCAGCTCGGGAAGTACCTGCCGGGGTCGGTGTGGAGCGTCGTCGCCCAGGCCGAGATGGCGGCGGCCCTGCATGTGCCACGTCGGCGCACGGCCGCCGTCGGCATCATCAGCCTGGTCATGTCGGTGCTCACGGGTGTCGTCGTCGGTCTGCCCGCGCTGCCCCTGCTCCTGCGCCGCACCGAGCCCGCGGCGATCTGGGTCAGCCTCGGGCTCATCGTGCCGATCGCCGTCGTCCTGCTCTATCCACCCCTGCTCAACTGGGCGCTCGCGACGGCGCTGCGCATCCTGCGCCGGGACCCCATGGAGCACGCGCTCTCCTTCACGGGCATCGCGCTGACGACGATGTGGTTCCTGCTCGCCTGGCTCGCGGCCGGCTGTCAGCTGCTGGTGCTCTCCGAGGCCGTGGGCGGCGACTCGCTGGAGGTGCGCCACCTGCTCCTGGTCGGCATCTGCGGCTTCGCGCTCGCCTCCGCCATCGGCATGTTCAGCTTCATCCTGCCCGCCGGACTCGGCATGCGCGAGGGCATGCTCCTGCTGTTGCTGGCCCCCGCCATGGGTGTCACCACGGCCACGGTCATCGCCGTGCTGTCCCGCTTCACCAGCACCATCGCCGACATCGCGGTCGCCCTCGGCGGCTGGCTGTGGGCGCGCTCGCACCATCTTCTCGGGAGGACCTCATGAGTGATCCGTCGGCACGTTCCGAGCAGCTCGCCTACTCCGACCTGATGGACAAGATGCTCGACGAGGAGGGGCGGCGTCGCAAGGCGGCCAAGATCATCGCGGTCGTCTCCCACGCGCTCGGGCGGTCCTCGCTCGACGGGCTCCGGGCCCTCGACGTGGGCTGCTCCGCCGGCTTCATCGCCGACGAGCTGGCGGCCGCCGGGGCGCAGACGACGGGGGTCGACATCGATGAGCCGGGCCTGGTCAAGGCCCGCGAGCGCTTTGCAGGCAGAGTCGAGTTCGCGCTGGCGCGTGGTGAGGCGCTGCCGTTCGAGGACGACTCGATGGACGTCGTCGTCTTCAACCACATCTATGAGCACGTCGTCGACCCGGTCGCCGTCCTGGCCGACATCCGTCGGGTGCTCTCCCCCCGCGGCGTGCTCTATCTCGGCATCGGCCACCGCCACCAGGTCATCGAGCCCCACTACCGGCTGCCCTTCCTCTCCTGGCTGCCCCAGCGCGCGGCCGACCGCTACATGCAGCTCACGCGCAAGGGCGACCACTACTACGAGCACTACTACTCGCGGCCCGAGCTGCGCCGCTGGCTGCGTGACTTCGAGGTCTGGGACTACACCCTGCCGGTGCTGGCCGACCCCACCGCGTTCGCCGGTGACGACCTGATCCCCGGGTGGGTGGGCAAGGCGCCGGCCTCGGTGCTCTCGGCCGCCGCGCCGCTGGCCCCCACCTATATCTGGGTGGCCTCCAAGACTCCCCGTATGCCGCTCGGCCCCGCCCTGCGCGTCCCACCCCGCCGCGTTGTCGCCGGCGTCTGAGACGGGCTGCATGAGCTCGCGCACGTCGCGCACGTCGCGAACGTCGGGCAGGTCGCGCAGGTCGCCTAGGCCGCGCTGGCGAGGCGAGCGATCTTGACGCCCAACGCAGTCCGCCGCGAGTGGCAGCCCCGACGGCCGACCCACCTGGGTTCCACAGTCGCGGTGCATCGCCGGGGCGGCGGCGACCCCACGATGACGGTGGTCGGCGGGCGATGGTGGCTGGCGCGGCATACCCCTGACGGTCCCGGCACCCTCGCGCTCCGGCAGCGTCCGGACGGGTCCGTGGAGGCGGAGGCCTGGGGGAGTGGCGCGCAGTGGCTCCTCGACGGCATACCCGAACTGCTGGGTGACGCCGACGACGACTCGGCGTTCGTCGCCCACCATCCGCAGGTGGCGGAGGCGCACCGGGCGCACGCGGACTGGCGGATCTCGCGGTCGCGCCAGGTCGTGCAGTCACTCGTGCCCACCGTGATCGAGCAGCGGGTGACGGGTGCGGAGGCGTTCGCGTCCTACCGGCGGCTGGTGCAGGCGTTCGGAGAGTCGGCGCCGCGACCGAGCGAATCGCCGCGGCTGTGGGTGCCGCCCGACGCGAAGGGGTGGGTGGCGATCCCCTCCTGGGAGTGGCTGCGGGCCGGCGTCGACGCGGCGCGCTCCGACGCGGTGATGCGCGCCGCGGCATACGCCGGAAGGCTCGAGGAATGCGTGGATCTCCCTCTCGCGCAAGCCCATTCGCGCCTGCGGGCGCTGCCCGGCGTCGGCGTGTGGACGGCTGCGGAAGTCGCACAGCGCGCGCTCGGGGATCCGGATGCGGTCAGCTTCGGCGACTATCACGTGGCACGCGATATCGGTTTTGCGCTGACCGGGGTCGAGGCGGACGACGCCGGGATGGAGCGGCTGCTCGAGCCCTATCGCGGGCACCGCTATCGCGTGCAGGCACTCCTCGGGCTGGCCGGCCACCGTCGTCCCCGGCATGGCGCGCGGCGCTCGCTGCCCACTCACCTGCCGCGGCGCTTCCGCTAGCTCTCGCGTGGAGTTGGATTCCGCCGACAGTTGAGTGAGGCCCGAGGGGCCGGACAGCGCCGCGAGCGGAGCTCCTGGTGGGTCTCCCGCCGACCCCGCTGCCACTTGGCCCACTCGTTCAGGCGAGGGGAAACCTAGCGAGATGTCCACAGACTCAAGGCGATTGGATCGGCATTCCATAGGTGAGGCTCGGGTGTCCTCGGCTGTCGGTGGGGTGTTCTAGTGTTGACATCAGTTCGAACAACAGTTCGATCGAGTGGGTTCGGCGCCGGATGGTTCGGTGCTCAGCTGGTTGCGTGGGGAGGTGTTCCTGGGATGTCGGTCTCGCCGTTGGAGGTGGCCCTGACCTGGCCGGAGGCAACGCGTGCCAGTGCGGCGATGGGGGTAGTGTCGCTGGCTGCGTGGCGGGCCCGGCGTTCTGGGCATGCGGGGGCCGGTCAGGCTGGCCATGCCGCCCCGGACGCTGGTGCAGGTGCTGTCTCAGGGGAGCGCCCGACGGCGGTCGAGGCTGCTGTCCCGACCGCGGACCCTCCAGGGCCGGCGGCTGACGACGCAGGGGGCGGCGCGGGTGCCGCGGTCCCGGTTGGCGCGGTCCGGGGTGGGCCGAGTCATGTCGCTAAGAGCGTTGGTGCCGCTGGTCTTGTTGCCTCCGAGGAGGTGGAGTCCGACGTGCCCGCGGATGTGGTGGTGCGTCAGATGCTGGCTGAGCTGGGGGAGCTGGCGGTGCCGGACTCCGAGGCCGGCTGCATCGATGTGGTGGCGGCGTTGGAGGCGTTGAAGGGTGCTGCTGCGGCGGCGCAGGCGCGGGCGACGGCGCGGTTGGTGACCTTGCGGCAGTCGCGTGAGGAGGCGGCCGGGGTGCCGGCCGGTGAGTGGGGCCGAGGTCTGGGGGCCGAGGTCGCGTTGGCGCGCAGGAGCTCGCCGTCGGCCGGGGACCGGTTTGTGGGGATGGCCCGGGCGCTGAGCGCGGAGATGCCGGCGACGATGGGCCTGCTGGCGGCGGGGGAGGTCAGCGAGTGGACCGCGACCTGTCTTGTGCGTGAGACGGCGGTGCTGTCGGTGGCCGACCGCGGTGAGGTCGACGCGCGCCTGGCGGGAGTGTTGGCGGGGTTGTCGACGCGCCAGGCGACAGGTCGGGCGCGGGCGATCGCGAGGGAGCTTGACCAGGCTGCCCTCGTCGAGCGCGCGACGAGGGCGCTATCGGAGCGGCGGGTGTGGTTGCGTCCGAAGCCGGATGGGATGTCGTTGCTGTCGGCACTGTTGCCGATGCACGAGGGGGTGGCGGTGTATGCCGCGCTGCGCAAGGCCGCCGGACAGGTCAAGGCCGGCGCGGCGCCCGCCCCGGCCGACCCGGCCAAGAAGCCGAACCCGAACCAGAGCAGCCCGGCCACGGCTGGTGCGGTCACAGCCGAACAAGCCGGCCAGACAGACCAGCTCGCACATGACAATTCGACGGGAACCGCGAAGGCGGCGCCCGCTGACCCTGACGCACATGCCGAGGCGACGGTGCCGGCGCAGGCAGCCGAGCCGGCCGGGCCGCAGGGAGCGGGTGCGCAGCCGGCTGCTGCCGCCGACCCAGCAGACCGAGACCTTGATGGAGAGCGTGAGCGTGAGCCGGAGCGGCGGGGGCTTGGTCAGCTGATGGCTGATCTGCTGGTGGAGCGGCTGACCGGTCAGGCCAAGGCGGAAGCGGTGCCGGTGGAGGTTTCGCTAGTGATGCCGGCCGAGTCGCTGTTCGGTGTTGGCAACGAGCCGGCGCAGCTGGCCGGTCCGGGCCTCGCGGTGACGGGAGAGCAGACCCTGGCCGCGCCGTGGGCGCTGGAGCTGTTGTCGCGGTGTGAGGACGCCGGGGCGGAGCTGTGGCTGCGGCGGGTGTTTACCACCCCTGACGGTTCGCAGCTGGCGGGGCTGGACCCGAGCCGGTCGCGGTTCTATGCCGGGATGCTGCGCAAGGCCGTGGTGCTGCGAGACCAAGAGTGTCGGGCGTCGTTCTGTGACGCGCCGGTGCGGCACATCGACCATGTCGAGCGGGCCGCTGACGGCGGCCAGACCAGCTCCGACAACGGTCTTGGCGGATGCGAGCGGCACAACTACACCAAGGAGTACCCGGGCTGGTCCGGGCGGGTGCGTCTCATCCGCCCCGACACCACGGCGTGCGGCGATGGCGACCACGGGTCGGGGCGGCCGGTGCACGAGTTCACCCTGCGCACCCCTACCGGACATGAGTACACCTCGATCGAGCCGCCCATCCTCCCCGGACGCACACAGCCCGGACAGCAACCGCCCACCCCTCCACCTCCGGGACCGAAGCCAGAACGGCCAGCGCGAGGGGCGCGGCAGCGAGGACAGGAACCGCGTCAGCAAGGGCGCGAGGCCGGACAGCCCCGACCGCGAGAACCCGGCTGACCCGGTCAGCCGCAACCGTGACCCTCGATCACTCCTGGGATGCCGTGCCGGTGGCGAGGCGCAAAGCTCGAGGTCAGGTGTTGTCAGCAGCAGGCGGTTCGGTCTCCACCGCGAAGTCGAGGGACTCTGCGATGAGAGCGATCTCGAGCCGGGCGGCGATGCGGCCGCGTAGTTCGGGGTCGGATGCCAGGACGGTCAGGGTGCCGGCGGCGGCGTGATCCACGAGCGCAATCTGGGCGCCGGCGGGCTGACCGTGGAGGGCGAGGGCGATGGCGCGACCCAAGGCGGCTTCCTCGGCTGCGGGATCGTGGGCCGCGCGGGTGGTGGGACGGAGGCCGATGGCGAGCGATTCCGGGCTGCCGGGTGTGACGCCGAGTGCAGAGCGGATCGCTTCGATGTGGCCGAGGGCGAAGAAGTCTCCCGGACCGGTGCGGACGAGGCTGCGTGCCCCGGCGGGGCGCCGTGCGGCCAGACCCGGCGCAGCGTCGCTCGGCACAGGGTCGCCGGTAGCAGCATGTCCTTCAGCAAGCGGCAGCGTGAGCTCCGCGAGGCCGCGGACGAGGGCAACAGGTACACCGGATGCCTTGCCCTTGACCAGGTCGGCCGCGGCGGCGATCTCGTCGGCTACCGCGCGGGTGGTCAGCGAGAGCGGACGGCCGTCGGCATCGACGTCACCCCGCAGGTCGTCGGCCACGACCAGTCCGGCCGCGCCGAGTGCAAAATCCGTCTGGCCGATCCGCCAGGGCCGGCCCGCGGTGTCGGTGACCAGGACGCCAAGTCGCGCGGACGCGGGGAGGCCCAGCGCGGCATACAGGGAGCACCGCAGCTCGGCAGCGGCACCGTCGGGATCGCGGGGGAGGAGCAGGAGCCCGCCCTCGTCGCCGGTGTTGGACGCATCGATCCCGGCGCCGGCCATCACCGGGCCGGCCAGGGTCTCGACAATGCGGGTCGGGCGCAGCCCGGCTGCGCGCTCGGCAACCACACGTGAGCTCTCATGCAGCACAAGGGAGTCGCGATCTGTCTGCGTCTCGACGCGGAGGGCGAGCGCCTTGGAGACGATCTTCGAGCTCACCGCGACGATGTCGCCATCGGCCACCTCGAGGGCGCGCAGCGGCCCGGTCAGCAGGCCGGCCAGATCGCTCCCGGACGTGACCTCAGGCAGTCCCCGCACAGGCCGCACGACGAGCTCAGGCGCCGCCGTGGGGCGAGAATCCTCGCTCACGACCTCAGGCTCAACGCGAGGTCGAGGGCCGTGGCGGCGATGCCAGCGGCAGAGTCCACGTCACGCATCAGCAGCGGTCCGTTGTGGACAGCGAGCCGGCCGCTCTTCACGCGGCATTCCGCATCGGCAGGATCGACGACCCACCCGTCGAGGAAGTCGGCATAGAGCGCGGCAACGGCCTGGGTGCTCGCCTCGACCCCGATCGCGGCGAGACAGGCGTCGGCGTGGCCGCGCACGGGCGCGCCGCCGATGAGCGGGGACACGCCGACGACCGGAGCGGCGGTGCCGCGCAGGGCGTCCCGCACGCCGGGCACGCCCAGGATGACCCCGATCGACACGACAGGGTTCGACGGCGGGAGCAGGACGACATCGGCACCCCGGATGGCATCGAGGACGCCCGGGGCCGCGGCGGCCCGGTCCATGCCCAGGGCGACAAACCGCTGCGCCGGGATTGCGGCCTGGTGGCGGACCCACCACTCCTGGAAGTGGATCGCCTCGGTCTCCCCGGCGCCGCGGTCGACGACCACATGCGTCTCGACAGGGGTGTCCGACATGGGCAGCAGCCGCACGCCCTGCTCGGGGAGCCCCCACCGCTTCGCGAGCAGCTCGGTCACCTCGCTCAGGCTCAGCCCCTGCCCAAGCCACTGCGAGCGGGCGATGTGGGTCGCGAAGTCGCGATCGCCGAGCGCGAACCACTGCGGCTGCGCCCCGTATGCCGCGAGCTCGCCCTGGACGACATGTGTCTCGTCCGCGCGGCCCCACCCCTGGGACTCCTCGACGCCACCGCCGAGGGTGTAGAGCAAGGTGTCGAGATCGGGGCACACGCGCAGCCCGAACAGCGTGATGTCGTCGCCGGTGTTGCCGATGACGGTGAGCTCGTGGGGACCGCCGCCCCGTCGGTCGAGGTGGGTCCGCAGGCCGCGGAGGAAGCGCGCGCCGCCCACACCCCCGGCCAGTGCCGTGATACGCATGGGAGCTAGTCTCGCACCGGTCGTGCGGGGCCGAGACACCACCTGTGGCCGGGATTAATAGCAGTCCTCGGCTTGACTTCCCGTGCATGACACGCGTGTAATTCCATTGTTGCATTTCCCGATTGGCGCCCAACCGGGTGCGCGGTCCCCCTGCCGGGCTTCCAGACACCCGGCCTCGAGTGGGCACCGGGCACTTCCTGGCTTGGCCGGTGTCACCCACAGTCGGGCCAAGGACGCATGTTGGGTCGAGGAGGGGCCATGCACGAGCTTCAGCTGCTGACCACCATGACAGAGGTGGACGACGAGCTGTCCTGGCAGGAGCGATCGCTCTGCGCACAGACCGATCCCGAAGCCTTTTTTCCCGAGAAGGGCGGTTCGACGCGAGAGGCCAAGAAGGTCTGCGTCGGCTGCGAGGTGCGCGCTGAGTGCCTCGAGTACGCCCTGGCCAACGACGAGCGCTTCGGCATCTGGGGCGGTCTGTCCGAGCGTGAGCGCAGGAAGCTGAAAAAGCGCGCGGTCTGACGCGCCCGCACCCCATCATGTCTTCGGCGATCCCTGCCACCACCCCCGCTGCTGAGCCCTCCCGGGGCTCCGCGCAGCCCCGCCCCACCGTCTGCGCCGTCCTCCTCACGAGCGAGGCGGGCCGGGCCCTGGCTGCGACCCTCGACTCGCTCGCCGAGCAGACCCGGGTCCCCGATGAGCTGCTCGTCGTCGGCACCAGTGGCGACGACTCCCCCCGCGAGGCGGTGCGCGCACACGCCGCTCTGCGCTCGGCCATCCGCGACATGGAGTGGGTGCGCGGTTCGGCCGAGGTGACCCCCCAGGCCGCGGTGATGACCGCGCTAGGCGCCAACGCCGAGTCCAGCGGGCAGCGGCTCCCGAGCGCCGACTACCTCTGGTTCCTCACCGGCGACAGCGTCCCGAGTGACGAGGCCCTCGAGCTCCTGCTCACCGCCGTCTCCCACGACACGACCGTGGCCGCCGCCCCCAAGCAGCTCGAGAGCCGCCGCCCGCGGACGCTGCGCTCGCTGGGCATCCAGGTCACCCGCACCGGTCGCCTGCTGCCCCAGCCCGAGGCCGGCGAGCCCGACCAGGGGCAGTACGACGAGCGCACCGATGTCCTGGCCGCCCCGATCGCGGGCCTGCTCGTGCGCCGGGACGTCTTCGAGGACCTCGGCGGCTTCGACACCGCGCTGGGCTCGCTGGGCTCCGAGCTCGACCTCGGCTGGCGCCTCCACGAGGCCGGGCATCGTCTGGTCGTCGTGCCCCGCGCCAGCGTCCTGGCCCACCCCGATCCCCACGAGGTCACCGGCCGCGAGCGGTATGCCGCGACCGTCCCCCTCGCGCACCGTCGCCAGGCCCGTCGGGTCGCCCTGACCCGCGCGCCCGCGTGGAAGGTCCCCTTCCTCGCGCTGTGGATGGCCCTGAGCGGTGTGTTGATCAGTCTCGGACTGCTCCTCGTCAAGCGACCCCGCGCTGCCCTCTCCGAGCTCCAGGGCGTCGGCGTCGCCCTCACCCCGTGGAAGGCCGGCGCCTCCCGACGCCGCTCCCGGGGCCGGCGCTCGGGCTCCCGGCGTGCGCTGTCGGGGCTCTTCGTCCCCTTCGGCGCGACCCTGACCCACCTGAGCGACCGCATCCACGACGCCATTGCCCCGTCGGAGCGGCGCCGCCGCCGCTCCGAGGCCGAGGGCCTGGAGTCCGGCCCGACGGAGGAGGGCGACACCCAGGGCCTGGAGACCATGCCCGAGACGGTGCTCGCCCGCGCCTCGCGCCACCCCGGCATCATCGCCGTCCTGCTCACCCTGATCACGACCGCGGTCGCCGGGCGGCAGCTCCCCGGCGGCATCTGGCAGCGCTTCACCGCCGGGCTTGCCGGCGGCGAGCTCCTCGGCGCCCGCGCTGACAGCTCCTCGCTCTGGCACGCGTGGCTCGACGGCTGGCAGGGCGCCGGCCTCGGCCACCCCGCCACCACCCCGCCCCACCTGCCCATCGTCGCCGCGCTGACCTGGCTCGGCGAGCGCATCCCCGGTGTCGCCGACTCCGACTCGCCCGCAGGCGCAGTGATGGCCACGCTCATGCTGCTCAGCCTCCCGCTGGCCGTCTCGAGCGCCTATCTCGCCGGCCGAGCGCTCACGCCGCGCCGGCTGCCCCGCGCCGCCGCGGCCCTCCTCTGGGGGACCACCGCCCTGGCCACGTCGTCGCTCGGCTCGGGCCGGGTCGGCGCCCTCGTGGCGCTGGTGCTCCTGCCGCTGGTCGCGTCCGGTCTGGTCTTGGTCTTCCGGGCCAGTGGCACCTTCACGGGGGCGTTCGCGACCGCGCTGGCTGCTGCCCTGCTCGGCACCGTCGCCCCGGGGCTGCTCGCCGTCACCCTCGTGCTCGCCCTCGTCGCCCTGATCGTGCGCCCACTCTCGCGCTGGCGGGCGCTGGCCGTCCTCGTCACGGCGCCGCTGCTCATCGGGCCGTGGCTGCGCACCCTCGTCGAGGACCCCCGCCTGCTGCTCTCGGGGCCGGGGCTGGCCGCGTGGGGCAACCCCGCCCCCGAGCCGTGGGAACTCGCCCTGCTCCACCCTGGTGGCGCCGGCAGCTATCCCGTGCTGCTCTCCGCGCCTCTGGTCCTGGCCGGCGTGCTCGCCCTGCTGCACCGCACCCGCCACCCGCGCGTGATGACCGCGCTGGCGGTCCTGGCGGTGCTCTTCCTAGCCGCCACCCTCGCAGCGCCCCGCGTCGCCCTGGCCCGCATCCCGTCCGGCGCCGCACATGAGGGCGACCTGGTCACGATGTGGCCGGGTCTGCCGATGTTCGGCTACGCCCTGGCACTGTGCGCAGCGGTCCTGGTGGCACTCGACAGCATCGCTCCAGGCCGCAGCGTTGGACGCGGCCTCCTGCGCGTGCCCATGACCGCGGTGACGGCCGCCGCCATCGGTGCCGGCCTGCTGGCCTTCGGCTACTGGGGCATGGGCACTGCCCTCCACGCGTGGCAGGACCCGCGCGCCGCCGTCGCCGTCGACCAGGCCGAGGGCGCCCCCGCCAACAGGGTGCTGCTTCTGGAGCGCTCCGGCAGCGCGCTGCGCTATCGCGTCATCGGGCGTGAGGTCACCGACATCGCCCGCACCCTGCCCTACACCGACCAGCAGGCCGCCGCGGCGGCACGCCGCGACGCCCAGCTCGACGCCGCCATCGGCGGGCTGGTCGACTCCGGCTCCAGCAGCGACAGCCCGGCGTCGGTCCTGGCCGAGCGTGCCGTCGGCTTCGTCAGCCTGCGGGCAGGCGGCGAGGACCCGATGGTCCGACGGCTCGACGCCACCGGCGGGCTGACCCGCCTGGGCGAGCGCGACGGGGTCATCCTGTGGCGCGTCGAGCCGCCGCAGGGCAGCGGCGCACAGACCGCCGTCGCCCCGTCGCGCCTGCGTCTGGTCAGCGGCGACCAGAGCCGCCTGGTGCCCACGACGGGCGAGCACGGGGCCACCACCACGCGCATCGAGGCCGGCGAGGGCGCCCAGCTCGTCGTCGCCGAGCCGCTCGAGTGGACCCGGCGGGCTGTGGTGAAGATCGGCGACCAGGTGATCGCACCGCTGTCCGATGCCGCTCAGCCGACGTATGCCGTGCCGGCCGGCACGCACAACCTCACCGTCGAGGTCAGCCCGGCCCACCGCTGGTGGCAGCTTGCGCAGGCGCTGCTGCTCGCCTTCACGATCTTCCTCGCCGTGCCCTTCGGTCGGCGGGCGGGCCGCACCCCCGTCCCGGTGCGCACCACCGCCCCGCCCCGCCGCGCGGGTGCGAGCGCGAGGAGGCAGGCATGAGCATCTCCGTCACCTCGGTCCTGCGCGGCGTCCTCGCGGCCGCGGCCGGCGCCGGCCTCGTCGTCGGCGCCATGCAGGCACCCACGGACCTGCGGGTCGACTGGCCGGGCACCGAGAAGGGTCCCGGCTCGTCGTCGGCGAGTGCCCGCGCGGCCGAGGCCACCGACCTGGTGTGTGTGGGCCAGGAGCTGTCCGGCGCGACCGGCGCGACCAGCACCGACCTGCCCGGCACGCTCGCTGCGGCCACGGCGCCACTGGAGACCCTGGGCGACCTGGCCCTGCCCACGGGTGCCGGCACCGTCACCATGCGCTCGCTCGACGATGCCCGCATCGGCGAGGCCCTGGGCCGCCGCGGGCTGACCACCAGCGCGGCATACAGCAGCAAGGCCGCCCTGGAGATCCAGGCGCGCGGACCGCTCGCCCCCGGCGTCGCCGGAGTGCAGAGCTATCTCGCCGGCGGCCAGGTCAAGGGGCTGGGGGCCTCGGCCTGTGGCCGCCCGTCGGCCGACATGTGGCTGGTCGCGGGCGGCGGCCAGGCCGGTCGCCAGGAGCGACTCGTGCTGGCCAACCCGGGGGAGAACCCCGTCACCGTCGATGTCGAGCTGCACGGCGCCTCGGGGCCGATCACCAGCCCGTCCGGCCGCAATGTCGTCGTCCCGGCGCGTGGCCGCACGGCCCTCCTCCTCGACGGCATCTCCAGCTCCGAGAAGTCCCCGGTCGCGCACGTGACCGCCACCGGCGGCGTCGTCCGGGCAGTGGTCGCGGACGTCTGGACCGACGGCACCCACGCCGCCGGCATCGACGACGCCGTGCCGGTGGCGGCGCCCTCCCGGACCGTGACGATCCCCGGTGCTGTCGCCGGCTCGGCCGGAACCCTGCGCATCGCCGTGCCCGGTGATCGCGACGCCGTCGTGCAGGCGCGGGCCCTGACCGACAAGGGCCGCTCGGCACTCGCCTCCGGCGTCACCCGCGTCAAGGCCGGTGCGGTCGTCGACGTGGAGCTCGGCTCCTTCCCCCAGGACGCGACGGCGGTGCAGCTCAGCTCCGACGTGCCTGTCGTGGCCGGCGCGCTGGTCGTCGACCGGCCGTCCGCGGACGCGGCCGGAGACTTCGCCTGGGCCGGCGCCGGCGAGGCGGTCAGCGCACTCGCGGGCGCCCCGCTCGTCGCCCCCGAGGGTGCCCCCGCGGGCCTGACCCGGTCCCTCGTCCTGGCCGCGGGCCAGGGCGACGCGGAGATGACCGTGACCACCACCAAGGGCGGCAAGGACGCCAGCCGCTCGGTGCGGGTCCCGGCCGACACCGCCCAGCAGGTCGACCTCGGCGATGCCGACGCCGTGTGGGTCCGGCCCGTCAGCGGCCGCGCGAGCGCCGCGGTGGTGACCCGCGGCAAGGCGGGGGATCAGCCGCTCATCTCGGTGCTGCCCCTGGCCGAGAGCCCGGTCAGGGCCGCAGCGACGACCCTGGTCCCGTTGGAGCAGTAGGGCTTTGGAGCAGTAGGGCCGTCAGCGCCCGAGGCCCGGGTCGATCTCGTCGGCCCGCCGGCCGAGCAGCGCCGCCACCTGGCCGACCACGACCTCGTGGACGATGAGGGCGAGGTCCTGGCTCTCGACCGCCCGCGACTCGACGGGTCGGCGATAGACGACGACGCGGGCAGTCCCGCCACGCCCGCGGGCCGGATAGGCCCGCCCGAGGGGCACGCCGCTCTCCTCCCACGGTGCGGGGTCGACCGGCGGCACGTCCTCCACCGCGAAGTCGACCCGCAGCCCACGCGCGGCGATCACCGACTCGAGCCGGTCGGCGCTGTCGAGGACGAGGTCGTCGAACTCCTCAGCCCGCGTGGCCATCGCCGGCACCGGCGGCCAGGCCAGCGGCCCGCGCAGGCCGCGGCCGTGCCGGTCACGTCGGCGCCGAGGGGAGGAGGTGGTCACGACCGCATGCTACGGCGCGGCTGACCACCCGCCGGCCCCTTCCTCGCCTAGAGTCTGCGACGTGAGTCTGTCCCGCCAGTGTTCGCGCACCGCCTGCCCCCAGGTCGCGGTGGCGACGCTGACCTACAACTACGGCGACTCCACCGCGGTCCTGGGACCGCTGGCGACCTACGCCGAGCCGCACACCTACGACCTGTGCACCGAGCACGCCGAGCGGCTCACCGTCCCGCGTGGGTGGGATGTGGTGCGCCTGGTGACCGACTTCCCCGAGCCCGCTCCGACCCCGGACGACCTCCTCGCCCTGGCCGACGCCGTGCGCGAGGCCGCCCGGCCGCGTCCGCCCGCCGCCCCGCCTGCTGCGGCATCCCGCCCGGCGGCCGACCCGCTGCTGCCCCCCGAAAGCCGCAGGCGGGGGCACCTGCGGGTGCTCCGCGACCAGTGACCGGGCAGTAGGGTCGTGCCCGTGACCGCTCCCCGCCTCAGCGACTTCGTCAAGGCCTATGACGTGCGCGGCCTCGTGCCCGAGCAGCTCAACCACGACGTGGTCTGGGCGCTCGGCTGGGCCTTCGCCACCGAGATCGCCGCTCCCGAGGGCTCGGCCGCCGTCGTCATCGGCCACGACATGCGCCCCAGCTCCCCGGACCTGTCCGAGTCCTTCGCCTCCGGCGTCCAGGCCGCGGGCGTCGACGTCATCGCGATCGGCCTGTGCAGCACCGACGGCCTCTACTACGCGAGCGGCGCCCTCGACCTGCCCGGGGCGATGTTCACCGCGAGCCACAACCCCGCGGCATACAACGGCATCAAGCTCTGCCGCGCCGGAGCCCGCCCGGTCGGCCAGGACTCCGGCCTCGCCGCGGTCCGCGACCGCGCGCAGGAGGCCCTCGACTCCGGCAGCGTCCCCGCCACCGACGGCGGCACGGGGGAAGACACCCGCCGCGACATGCTCGCCGACTACGCCGCCTTCCTCCGTGGCCTGGTCGACCTCTCCGGCGGCCGCCCGCTCAAGGTCGTCGTCGACGCCGCCAACGGCATGGGCGGCCACACGGTCCCGGCCGTGCTCGACACCGCCGCCGGGCTGCCGCAGCTGCCGCTCGAGATCGTCCCGATGTACTTCGAGCTCGACGGCACCTTCCCCAATCACGAGGCCAACCCCCTTGAGCCCGAGAACCTGCGCGACCTCCAGGCCGCCGTCGTCGAGCACGGTGCCGACATCGGTCTCGCCTTCGACGGCGACGCCGACCGCTGCTTCGTCGTCGACGAGCGCGGCGAGCCGGTCAGCCCCAGCGACATCACCTCGATGGTCGCGGTGCGCGAGATCGCCAAGGAGGTCGCGGCCGGCCGCGACGCCGCGGACGTGCGGATCGTCCACAATGTCATCACCTCCGCCGCCGTCCCCGAGATCGTCGCCGAGCACGGCGCGGTGCCGGTTCGCACCCGCGTCGGTCACTCCTTCATCAAGGACGAGATGGCCACTGCTGCAGCGGTTTTCGGCGGCGAGCACAGTGCCCACTACTACTTCCGCGACTTCTGGTATGCCGACACCGGCATGCTCGCCGCGATGCACGTCCTCGCGGCCCTGGGCGAGCAGGACCGCCCGCTGAGCGAGCTGATGGCGGCATACGGCCGGTATGCCGCGTCCGGCGAGATCAACTCGCGCGTCGCCGACGCCGCCGCCGTCACCGAGCAGGTGCGCGCGTGGGCGCAGGATCAGGGGACCGAGATCGACACCCTCGACGGCCTCACGGCCGTCCACGCAGGGGGGGAGGGCGACCCGATGTGGTGGCTCAACCTGCGAGCCTCCAACACCGAGCCGCTGCTGCGGCTCAACGTCGAGGCCGCCGACGCCACGACGATGGCCCGCATCCGTGACGAAGTCCTGACCATGGTGAGAGGATCCGACGATGTCTGAGTCGACCGAGCAGTCCCCCGAGAACGTCACCCGCATCGAGCCGTGGCTGCGCGAGATCCTGCGCTGCCCGGCCTGCCACGCGGAGCTGGCCGACGAGACCGGCGAGCAGGGCCCAGAGCTGCGCTGCACCTCCGCCGAGTGCGGGCTGGCCTATCGCATCGACGGGGGAGTGCCCGTGCTCCTCGTCGACGAGGCACGCAGGCCCTGATGCCCCCGCTCGACGAGGCCCGGCTCGGCGACGCCGAGGCGCTCGCGGCGGCGGACCCGCGAGGCATGCTGCGCGCGCTGGCGACGGCCGGCGCGCAGATCCGTGAGGCGATCGCCCTGTCGGACGAGGCCGGCATCGCCGACGTCAACCGTGGCGACCGCCCACGCTCGGTCATCGTCGCCTCCCTCGGCGGCTCCGCGGTCGTCTCCGACATCCTCGGGGTCCTGGCCGACGGCGGCTCGCCCGTGCCGGTCACGGTGCGGCACAACGCACCGCTGCCCGGGTGGGTCGGCCCCCTCGACCTCGTCGTCGCAGTCTCCCAGTCCGGCCGCGCGGCCGGGCCGCTCGCCCTCGCCGCCGAGGCGGCCCGGCGCGGCTGCGGCCTGCTCACCGTCGGTGCCGCGGACAGCCCCCTCGCGCAGGTCTGCGCGCAGGGCCGGGGCGTGCACGTGCCGGTCGGCACCCCACACCCCACCTCGCGCGCCGCGCTGTGGTCGCTCGTGACACCGGTGCTCCTGGCCGCCCCCCGCCTCGACATGGTCGACGCCCCCGCCCAGACCCTCGAGGCGGTCGCCGACCGTCTCGACGCCCAGGCGGAGGCCTGCCGGCCCGGCTCGGACGCCTTCGTCAACCCGGCCAAGGTCCTGGCCATCGACATCGCCGAGGGCGTCCCTGTGGTCCTCGGCGACGGCCCGCTGATGGGCGTCGCGGCCCGCCGTGCCGCCTCGATGCTGCTGCGCACCGCCCGGGTCCCGGCCACCGCGGGACAGCTGCCCGACAACGCCGCCGAGACGGTCTCGCTGCTCGACGGGCCCTTCGCGACCGGCGGCACGCCGCTGCCCGCCACGGGCGAGCGCGACATCTTCGCCGACCCCTTCCTCGACGGGCCCGCGCTCCCGCGGCTGGGCCTGATCCTGCTGCGCGACGCCGCGCCCGAGCCCATGACGGCCGAGGCGGCCACGGCCATCCGGCTCGCGGACGCCGTCGCCGACGCGGCCCGGGCGAGCGGGGCCAGGGTCGGCGAGCTCGTCGCCGACCCCGGACACCCGCTCGAGCGGCTGGCCGGCCAGATCGCCCTCACCGACTTCGCCGCGACCTATGTCGCGCTCGGTCTCGGCCTCGACCCGGCCACCTCGCCGCACGTCGCCGACCTGCGCGACCGCACCGGCTGACGCCGGCTCAGGCCGCGCCCAAGACTCAGCCGAGCGGCTCCTCGCTCGCGCCCTCCGGTGCGACCTGGTAGTCGCTCTTGACGTCCTCCCAGGTCTCGCCGTCCTCATTGTCGGTGAGGTCGGTGATGTCGGGGTTGTCGACAATCGAGCCGCCGTCCTCGGCAGAGGCGACCTGGGGGACGTCCTCCTCCTCGACACCGTCGGCCTCGACGCCGGTCTCCTCGGCGCCCGTCGCGTCGCTCTCGTCGACGCCCTGGCTCGCGTCGGTGTCATCCCGGCGTGCGCCGTCATCCTCGATGCCCTCGGTCGGGTCGGTGCCGAGGTCGCGCTCGCCGTCCTCGCTCGCGGGGGCGTTGGGGTCGGGCTGGAAGCCCGAGACGTCGGGGTTGCCGAGGTCCTGGGTGCCCTCGGGGGTCTGCTCGGTCATCTGGTCCTCCGTAGGTGGTGGGTGACTACCCGCTCATTCCTAGCACCTACGCTGGCGGCCATGGCGCACCACGACCTCGTGATCATCGGCTCCGGCTCCGGCAACAGCCTCGTCACCGACGACCTCGCCGACAAGGACATCGCGATCATCGAGTCCGGCACCTTCGGCGGCACCTGCCTCAACGTCGGCTGCATCCCCACCAAGATGTTCGTGTATGCCGCGGACGTCGCCACCGTGGTCCGCGGCTCCGCGCGCTACGGCGTCGACGCCACCCTCGACGGGGTGCGCTGGCGCGACATCCGCGACCGGGTCTTCGGGCGGATCGACCCGATCGCCCAGGCAGGCGAGGAGTACCGCGCCAACGGCGAGCGCACCACGGCGTACCTCGGCCGGGCGCGCTTCACCGGGCCCAGGGCCCTCGAGGTCACGCTGGCGGACGGCCGGGTCGAGCAGGTGACCGGCGACCAGGTCGTCATCGCCGCCGGTGCACACGCGTTCGTCCCCGATGTCGTGCGCGACTCGGGCGTCGACTTCCACACCTCCGACACGATCATGCGCGTCGACGAGCTGCCCCGGCGGCTGGCCATCCTCGGCGGCGGTTTCATCGCGGCCGAGTTCGCCCACGTCTTCTCCGCCCTGGGCAGTGAGGTGACGATCGCGACCCGCGGCGCCGGCCTGCTCACCCACCTGGAGCCGACGATCGGGCAGGCGTTCAACACCGTGGCCCGCGAGCAGTGGCAGGTGCTGACCCGCGCGCAGGCCGCCCGGGTGGAGCGCACCGCCGACGGGATCCGCCTGACGCTCACCGACGGCCGCACCGTCGAGGCCGACGCCCTCCTCGTGGCGACCGGCCGGCGGCCGAATGTCGAGGGGCTCGGCCTCGAGGCCGCGGGCGTCGAGCTCACCGAGGACGGGCGGGTCGCCGTCGACGAGCACGGGCGCACCAGCGCCGAGGGCGTGTGGGCGCTGGGCGACATCAGCTCGCCCTACGAGCTCAAGCACGTCGCCAACCACGAGGCCCGCGTGGTCGCCCACAACCTCGCCCACACCGACGACCTGCGCTCGCTGGTCCACACCGCCGTCCCGGCCGCCGTCTTCACCCGCCCCCAGATCGCGACCGTCGGCCTGAGCCTGGAGGACGCGGTCGCGGCCGGCCACGACGCGGTGATGGCCACCAAGCCCTACAGCGACACGGCATACGGCTGGGCCATGGAGGACAGCACCGGCATCGTCACCCTCGTCGCCGACCGTGCCTCCGGCCGGCTCCTCGGCGCCCACCTCATGGGACCGCACGCCTCCTCGCTGATCCAGCCGCTCATCCAGGCGATGGCCTTCGACCAGTCCGTTGTCGGCCTGGCCAGGGGCCAGTACTGGATCCACCCCGCTCTCGTCGAGGTCGTCGAGAACGCCCTCCTCGCCCTAGGTCTGGAGGACCCGGGCCGCTGACCGGCCGGTTTGGGGCTCCGACCCGGTTATCCTGTGGCGGTGACGACGACCTCTGCGCCGCTCCCGGCCGCCGCCCACGCCCCGTCCGTGCCGACCGCGGGGGCCGCCCGATGAGCGGCGGTCTCGTCGCGCTGCTCGACGACATCGCCGTCCTGGCCAAGGCCGCCGCCGCATCCATCGACGACGTGGGGATCGCCGCCGGCCGGGCCACCGCCAAGGCCGCCGGCGTCGTCGTCGACGACACCGCGGTGACGCCGCGCTATGTCACCGGCTTCACACCCGACCGCGAGCTGCCGATGATCAAGCGCATCGCGATCGGCTCGATCAAGAACAAGCTGCTGATCATCCTCCCGGCGGCGCTGCTGCTCAGCCAGTTCCTGCCGGTCCTGCTCACCCCGATCCTGATGCTCGGCGGCACCTTCCTCTGCTTCGAGGGCGCCGAGAAGATCTATGCCAAGCTCAGCGGCCACGACAACCACGCCGAGGACGCCGAGACCGCGGCCGGCGGGCCCGACGAGGAGGAGATGACGTCCGGCGCGATCCGCACCGACCTCATCCTCTCGGCCGAGATCATGGTCATCGCGCTCAACTCGGTGGCCCACGAGCCCTTCCTCACGCGGGCGATGACCCTCATCGTGGTCGCCCTCATCATCACCGTCGGCGTCTATGGCGTGGTCGCGCTCATCGTCAAGATGGACGACATCGGCCTCCACCTGGCCGAGACCAAGACCGGCGCCCTGGCCGCCCTCGGGCGCGGCCTCGTCAAGGGCATGCCCAAGCTCCTCGCCCTCCTCTCGACCGTGGGCGTCGTCGCGATGCTCTGGGTCGGCGGCCACATCCTCCTCGTCGGCGCCGACGACCTCGGCTGGCACTGGCCCTATGGCCTGGTCCACCACTGGGAGGAGGCCGTCAAGCACGCGACCGGCAGCCTCGGGGGCTTCCTCGGCTGGCTGACCAACACGGCCGCCTCGGCCGTGGTCGGGCTGGTCGTCGGCGCGATCGTCGTCGCCGTCCTGCACCTCATCCCGCGCAAGGAGAAGGCCGCGGCCCACTGAGCCGGAGGTATGCCGCGCAGCCGGCTCTGCGGCATACGGCCGCTGCCAGCCCGTAGACTTGGGCGTTGCCGGCGTGGGTGATAACCCCCGACAGCCCAGATGGGCGGCGCCGGGTCGAGCACACAACCCGTCACAGGAGTGAAACCCGCATGTCCTTCGACTACAAGGTCGCCGACCTGGGCCTCGCCGAGGCCGGCCGCCACCAGATCCGCCTGGCCGAGCACGAGATGCCCGGCCTGATGAGCATCCGCGAGGAGTACGCCGAGAGCCAGCCCCTGGCGGGCGCGCGCATCGCCGGCTCGCTGCACATGACCGTGCAGACCGCCGTGCTCATCGAGACCCTCGTCGCGCTCGGCGCCGAGGTCCGCTGGGCCTCGTGCAATATCTACAGCACGCAGGACGAGGCGGCCGCGGCCGTCGTCGTCGGCCCCGACGGCACCCCCGAGGACCCCAAAGGCGTCCCCGTCTTCGCCTGGAAGGGCGAGACGCTGCCGGAGTACTGGGACTGCACCAACGAGATCCTCACCTGGCCGGGCGAGCCCGCCAACATGATCCTCGACGACGGCGGCGACGCCACCATGCTCGTGCACAAGGGCAAGGAGTGGGAGGCCGCCGGCCAGGTCCCGCCGGTCGACGAGGAGGACTCCGAGGAGTTCGGCGTCTTCAAGGAGCTCGTTCGCCGCACGATGGCCGAGGACCCGCAGAAGTGGACCCGCGTCGCCGAGGCGATCAAGGGCGTCACCGAGGAGACGACCACCGGCGTCCACCGCCTCTACCAGCTGGCCGAGGCCGGCGAGCTGCTCTTCCCGGCGATCAACGTCAACGACTCGGTCACCAAGTCCAAGTTCGACAACAAGTACGGCTGCCGCCACAGCCTCATCGATGGCCTCAACCGGGCGACGGATGTGCTCATCGGCGGCAAGGTCGCGGTCGTCGCCGGCTACGGCGATGTCGGCAAGGGCTGCGCCCAGTCGCTCGCCGGCCAGGGCGCCCGCGTCATCGTCACCGAGATCGACCCCATCTGCGCGCTCCAGGCGGCGATGGAGGGCTTCCAGGTCGGCAAGATGGACGAGGTCTGCGAGATCGGCGACATCTTCGTCACCACGACCGGCTGCTATGACGTCATCACCGCCGACCACATGTCGCGGATGAAGAACAAGGCGATCGTGTCGAACATCGGCCACTTCGACAACGAGATCGACATGGCCGGCCTGGCCAAGCTGCCCGGCATCACCAAGACCGAGATCAAGCCGCAGGTCCACGAGTGGACCAAGGAGGACGGCTCCTCGATCATCGTCCTGTCCGAGGGCCGCCTGATGAACCTCGGCAACGCGACCGGACACCCGAGCTTCGTGATGTCCAACTCGTTCGCCAACCAGACGATCGCCCAGATCGAGCTGTTCGCCAAGGCCGACGAGTACGTCGACGAGGAGGGCAAGCCCACCGTCTCGACGCTCCCCAAGCACCTCGACGAGAAGGTCGCCCGACTCCACCTCGACGCCCTCGGCGTCGAGCTCACCGAGCTGACCAAGGGCCAGGCCGAGTACCTCGGCGTCGACGTCGCGGGGCCGTACAAGCCCGAGCACTACCGCTACTGACGTCTGTCACAGGCCACTGAGCAGGAGGTATGCCGCCCGCGCGCCGCGCGCGGGCGGCATACCTCGTTCTGTGGCCGGGGTGTGTGAAAATGAGCGATAACGAACTGGCCACGAACTGGCCACGGAAGGGGTATGGCACACGTGAAAGGCCGCGTCCTCGTCGTCGATGACGACCTCGCTCTGGCCGAGATGCTCGGCATCGTGCTGCGCAACGAGGGTCTCGAGGTGGACCACGTCGCAGACGGCGCCGCCGCGCTCGCTGCCTTCCGGGAGGTCCGCCCCGACCTCGTCCTCCTCGACGTCATGCTGCCCGGCATGGACGGCATGGAGATCTGCCGGCGCATCCGCGCCGAGTCCGGTGTGCCGATCGTGATGCTCACCGCCCGCACCGACACCGTCGACGTCGTCGTCGGGCTCGAGTCCGGCGCCGACGACTATGTCGTCAAGCCGTTCAAGCCCCAGGAGCTCATCGCCCGCATCCGCGCCCGGCTGCGCCGCGGCGACGAGCCCGAGCCCGAGCGCCTCGAGATCGGCGACCTCGTCATCGACGTCGCCGGCCACTCGGTCAAGCGCGGCGGCACCCCGCTCTCGCTCACGCCCCTCGAGTTCGACCTCCTCGTCGCCCTGGCCCGCAAGCCGTGGCAGGTCTTCACCCGCGAGGTGCTGCTCGAGCAGGTCTGGGGCTATCGCCACGCCGGCGACACCCGCCTGGTCAATGTCCACGTCCAGCGCCTGCGCAGCAAGATCGAGCACGACCCCGAGCACCCCGAGATCGTCGTGACCGTCCGCGGCGTCGGCTACAAGGCCGGCCAGGGCTGAGATGACCGAGCCGGCGCAGCCGCAGGACGCGCCGCACGACGCGCAGGGGACCACCGCTCAGACCGGCGCAGCCGCATGGGCCGAGCGCCTTCGGGGCTGGTGGCGCTGGCTGGTGCACAAGTGGCGGGCCTCCCTCCAGTTCCGCATCGTCACCACCACGGTCCTGCTCTCGCTGATCGTCATCCTGCTCGTCGGGGTCTATCTCTTCCGCGCGATCGCCGGCGGTCTCGAGGCAGACCGGGTGCGGCAGGCCCAGGGCGAGGCCCGCACCCTCACCCGGATCGCCCAGGACAGCTTTGACACCTCCGACCGCACCGGGTCGGTCGAGGAGCTGACCGGCCTGGTCAACTCCGTCGTGCGCCAGCAGCTGGTGCCGCAGGGGACCGATCCCGACCGGCAGATCATCCTCACCCGCTCGATCAACAACGACAGCCCGACGCTGCTGTCGACCGTGCTGTCCGGCGACATCCAGCCGGCCGACATCCCCCTGGACCTGCGCCGCGCGGTCGCGGCCGATCCCAGCCGCCAGCAGACCAAGGTCTCGGAGGTGACCGTCGACGGCAACCGCCTCCCGGCCGTCATCGTCGGCTCCCAGGTCGAGATCTCCCTCGCGGGCTCCTATGACCTCTATGTCGTCTATCCGATGCAGCGCGAGCAGGACACCCTCGACCTGATCGCCCGCTCGCTCGCGCTGGGCTCCCTCGGACTGCTCGCCCTCGTCGGCGGCGTCTCCTATCTGGTGACCCGACAGGTCGTCACACCCGTGCGGCGCGCGGCCGTCGTGGCCGAGCGGCTCTCCTCCGGGCGCCTCAACGAGCGCATGCGGGCCCGCGGCGAGGACGACCTGGCGATGCTCGGCAAGTCCTTCAACGCGATGGCCGACTCCCTCCAGAACCAGATCCGCCAGCTCGAGGGCCTCTCCCGCCTCCAGCAGCGCTTCACCTCCGATGTCTCCCACGAGCTGCGCACGCCACTGACGACCATCCGGATGGCGGCCGACCTGATCCATGACAGCCGCGACGGCTTCGACCCCGTGGTGGCCCGCTCGGCGGAGCTCCTTCACAACGAGCTCGACCGCTTCGAGGAGCTGCTGGCCGACCTGCTCGAGATCAGCCGCTTCGACGCCGGCGCCGCGGCCCTCGACGCCGAGTCCACCGACCTGCGTGACAGCGTCGCGCGCGTCGTGGAGTTCGCCGCGCCGCTGGCCAGGCGCCGCGGCTCGGAGGTGACGATCTCGTCCCGGGGTGAGTGCGTCGCCGAGATCGACAGCCGCCGGGTCGAGCGCATCCTGCGCAACCTCGTCGTCAACGCCATCGAGCACGGCGAGGGCCGCCCGATCGAGGTCACCGTCGGCGCCAACGAGACCGCCGTGGCGGTCGCGGTGCGCGACTACGGGGTGGGCCTCAAACCGGGCGAGGCCTCGCTGGTGTTCAACCGCTTCTGGCGCGCCGACCCGGCGCGCGCCCGCACCACCGGTGGCACCGGCCTGGGCCTGGCCATCTCGCTCGAGGACGCCCGCCTCCACGACGGGTGGCTCCAGGCGTGGGGCGAGCCGGGCGCCGGCTCGGTCTTCCGGCTCACGCTGCCCCGGCAGCCAGGTGTCCCGATCGGGGAGTCCCCGGTGCCCCTCCAGCCCACCGAGTCGAGCGCGCCCTACGACCAGGAGGCCGACCGGTGACCGGGGCGCGGCGCTCGCTCGCTCTGTTGCTCGCGGCATTCCTCCTCACCGCCTGCGGGCTCTCCGGGGAGAGCCCGGTGCAGCCGGGACTGGAGATCCAGGGCCGCGGCGACCTGCCCATCAGCGTCGTGCCCCAGGGGCCCGTCAAGGGCGCGACCCAGGAGCAGACGGTCACCGGCTTCCTCCGTGCCGCGCTGGCCAGCGACCAGGAGCTCGACGTCGCCCGCTCCTTCCTCACCGAGCGTGCGGGCAGGCAGTGGTCGGCCGGCTCCACTGGGCTGACCGTGTTCTCCGGCCCGGGCGAGCTGACGCTCTCGCGGCTGGGCGAGGACCGGCTGCGGCTGACGGCGCCGCGGGCGGCCACCGTCGACGCCGCCGGCCGCTACACCGCGAGCCCCAAGGGTCAGACGGCCAGCGCCGACGTGCAGCTGGCCAAGACCGACGGCGGGTGGCGGATCTCCGCTCTGCCCAAGGATTTCGGCCTGTGGATCAGTGCCGCCGACTTCGAGCGTCTCTATGCGCCGCTGACCGTCCACTATGTCTCGGTGCGCGAGCGCGTGCTCATCCCCGACGTGCGGTGGTTCCCGCTCGGCCCGAGCCTGAGCACCCGGCTTGCCCGGGCGCAGCTCGACGGGGTCCCCGCCTATCTCGCCGGGGCCGCACGCACCGACGTCCCGGTCGGCAGCCGCCTGACCGTCGACGCCGTGCCCGTCACCGACGGCACCGCCGTGGTCGACCTCACCGCGCCGGCGCTGAGCACTGACGAGGCCGTCCAGCAGAGCCTGTGGGCCCAGTTCCTGGCCACGCTGACCCAGGTGCCCGGCGTGCGCCGGGTCTCTCTGCGCCTCGAGGGGGCGCAGGTCGAGCTCCAGGGCGGTCGCCAGCCGGCGAGCGTCGAGGACCTCGGCTTCGTGGCGGCCAGTTCCGAACCGGAGACCGCCCCGGTCCTGCGGCAGGGCCTGGAGCTGCGTGAGGTGACGGCCGGCCGGGTCGTCCAGGAGCGCGACCTCTCCCGGCCGGCCCGCACGACCGGGGGTTTCCCGCAGATCCCCCGTGGGTGGCGCCATCTCGCGCTCTCGCGCAGCGGCCGCGAGCTGGCCGCCACCGGTGGCGACGGCCGGGAGATCAGCCGCTGGCGCGGTGCCACCCGCATCTCGGTGCCCCGCTTCGCGACCGAGCTCAGCGGCACGAGCTATGACCACCAGGACATCCTGTGGGTCGGCGGCGTGGGCCCCGGGGGCCAGATCTGGACGGTCAACACCTCCGTCGACCCCTCCGACACGGCCAAGTCGGCGCCGCGCGCACTCGACGTCCCCTGGCTGCGCGGCCGTCGGGTCGTCGCGCTGCGGGTGGCCCCCGACGGCCAGCGCATCGCCGTCGCGTCCACCACCCTCGCGGGGGCGGGGCCACGCCTCGATGTCGCCGGCATCCACCGCCAGCCCAATGGCATCCCCGAGGGCCTGGCCGATCCACTCCGGCTCGCCCCGCGGATCACCGCGATCCGCGATCTGGTCTGGGTCGAGCCCGCACTCATCGCCGTGCTCGCCCGCGACGACGTCATCGACTCCTTCCACCCCGCGCTCGTGGGGCTCTCCGGCCGGGTCGAGGACCTGAGCATCCGCACCGAGGGGGAGACGACCGTGCCCGGCCCGGTCACGCTCACCACGACCGGTGGCCGGCGCGGGCTCGTGCTCGTCACCGACTCCAGCGTCTATCTGCGAGCCGGCAGCCGTTGGCTGCTCATGAGCCGCGGCACCGACCTCGTCGTCCCCGGCGTCTGAGCCGCTCGTCCACAGGCCGCCCCGTCCACAGGCCGCCTCCGCCGGGCCCCGCTGTCCACAGCCGCGTCCGCGGGGGAGCCCGGTCGGCGGCGGCCCGACCAGCATGGCGGCATGACCCTCGCAGCACTCGCCGACCTGGCCGACCTCGTCCTGCCCGGCCGGTGCGCGCTGTGCCCCGAGCCGGTGGCCCCGCTGTGCCACCGCTGCCGCGACGAGGTGGCCGACGCGTGCTTCCCCGGGGGCGCGCGCGAGGTGGCCCCCTCGCCCGTCCCGAGGGGTATGCCGCGCTGTGTCGCCCTCGGTGCCTATGCCGGCCCGCTCGGGCAGCTGCTCGCCGCCTACAAGGACGACGGGCGCCGTGATCTCGCGCCGCTGCTGTCCGGGCTCCTCGCCCTCAGCGTGGCCCGGGCCGTGGCGCTCGTCCCTGCCAGTGCCCCTGTCCTGCTCGTCCCCGTCCCGACCAGCCGGGCCGCCCGACGCCGCCGCGGCGATGCCCCGCTGCTGGCCCTCGCGCGGGGTGCGGCCGCCAGGGCCGGGCCGGTCCGCGTGGCCGATGCCCTGTCCCTGCGCCGCCGGGTCGCCGACCAGGCGGGTCTGGGGGCCGCGGCCAGGGCGGCCAACCTCGAGTGGGCGATGCAGACCCGCCCACGGTGGCGTGCGGCGGTGTGCGAGACCCACATCCTGGTGGTCGACGATGTCCTCACCTCGGGCGCCACGCTCGTCGAGGCGAGCCGGGCGCTGGCCCGCTCCGGGGCCGCCTCGGTGACGGCCGCGACCATCGCCGCCACCGCGCGCCGGCGCCCCGTCGCCCGGGCCGACGGTGCCGGCTGACAGCGTGACGGGACAGCCACGCGACGGCGACCTTTTCATCCCAGTTTCCATGGCGTTTCCCGCACGGTTGGACTAGCGTTTCGTTATGGCCCCGCTGTCCGCGGAGGGGCCCGACCACAGGCGTCTGCCGTGGGAGGAGGTGGTGTGACACAGCCCCTCACCGAGCCGAGTCTCGTGATCACTCCGAGGCACTCAGCATCAGTCACACGCTCTCCCAGAGGAGGAGTCCATGGACATCACCGTCACCGGCCGTCACACCCAGATCTCTGACCGCTTCCGCGAGCGCCTCGACGAGAAGCTCGCCAAGGTCAGTCAGCTCGATCCGCGGGTGGGCCGAATCGACGTCGTCGTGAGCCGCGAGCAGGTCAAGCGCTCCGGCGGAGACGTCGACCGAGTCGAGGTCACCTGCCACACGCCGGGTCCGGTCATCCGGGCCGAGGCGTCGATGGACGACCGCTACACGGCTCTTGACGCGGTGGTGGACAAGCTCTACGAGCGGATGCGCCGGGCCAACGACAAGCGTCGGGTCCACCGCGGCCGCCGTACCCCAGAGTCCGTCGCCCAGGCGACCGCACGGATCGAGGAGCCCATCCTCGCCTCGCCCGCACCCGACAGCGAGGGCGAGGACCGCGACCTCTTCGGGGCCGTTGGCGATTCGCCGATCGAGGTCCGCGAGAAGATCCACACCAGCGCGCCCATGACCCTCGACCAGGCCCTGCGCGAGATGGAGCTGGTCGGCCACGACTTCTACCTCTACTGCGACGCCGACACCGGCAAGCCGAGCGTGGTCTACCGCCGCCGCGGCTGGTCCTACGGCGTGCTGCACCTCGAGATCGCCGACGCCGAGGCAGAGGCCAGCTGACCCACGTCCCCGACGGCGACAGCGTGCCCACGCTGTCGCCGTCGGCGCGTCATGGCACGATGTCGAGCGTGACCAGGGGCAGCGCCGAGTGAGCACCACGACCGAGCCGATCCGTGTGGTCGTCGCCGACGACCACGTGCTCTACCGCCGCGGCATCCAGATGGTGATCGGCACCGAGGACGACGTGGTCATCGTCGGCGAGGCCTCCGACGGCCAGGAGGCCGTCGAGCGCGCGGTCGAGCTGCTGCCCGATGTCGTGCTGATGGACGTCAAGATGCCCCGCCTGTCCGGCATCGAGGCCTGCCGCGAGATCAAGCGCCAGGTCCCCTCCGCGCGCATCCTCATGCTGACGATGTCCGAGCAGGGCCAGGACCTCTTCGAGGCGGTCAAGGCCGGCGCGAGCGGCTATCTCCTCAAGGACGTCCCGCCCGACGAGGTGGCGGCCGGCATCCGCGCACTCCACCAGGGCCAGTCGCTGATCTCCCCGTCGATGGCGGCCAAGCTGCTGACCGAGTTCACCCACCTGAGCAAGGCGTCCGAGCAGCTCCCGGCGCCGGCGGCCGCGCCGCACCTGACCGACCGCGAGATCGAGGTGCTGCGGCTCGTCGCCCGCGGCCTGGGCAACCGCGAGATCGCGGCCGAGCTGCACATCTCCGACAACACGGTCAAGAACCACGTGCGCAACATCCTCGAGAAGCTCCAGCTCCATTCCCGCATGGCCGCGGCGCTGTATGCCGTGCGCGAGAACCTCCTCGACCCGTGAGCACGGTGGCGGCCCCGCGCCGGCTCTCCCTCGCCCAGGCCCGGCGCGTCGCGCTCGCCGCGCAGGGGTTCGGCCACCCGCGGCCGGCCACCGTGACGACCCGCCACCTCCAGCGGGTGATCGACGACGTGCAGGTCATCCAGATCGACAGCGTCAACGTCCTCTCCCGCAGCCACTACCTGCCCTTCTTCTCCCGCCTCGGGCCCTATGACAGGGACCTGCTCAACCGTGCGAGGGACCGCGCGCCGCGCCGGCTGGTGGAGTACTGGGCCCACGAGGCGAGCCTGGTGCCGCCGTCCACGTGGCCGCTGCTGACCTTCCGGATGGAGCGCGCCCACGCCGACTCGTGGGGCGGCATGCAGCGGGTCGCCCGCGACCAGCCCGACCTGGTGACTGCGGTCCTTCGGGAGATCGAGACGCGGGGGCCCCTCACCGCACGCGAGACCGAGGCGGCGCTCGCCTATGACGTGCCGCGCGCCCGCGACGACTGGGGCTGGAACTGGTCGCTGGTCAAGAACGCCCTCGAGCACCTGTTCTGGGCCGGCGAGATCACCTCCGCAGGTCGCACCGCCCAGTTCGAGCGCCGGTATGCCGCGCTCGCCCGGGTCTTCCCGCCCGCCCTCCTGCCGGCAGCCGACCCCCAGGACCGGCCCCGCGGCGAGGCCGCTTTTGTCGAGCTGGTCCGCATCGCCGCCCGCGCCCACGGGGTCGGCACCGAGCAGTGCCTGCGCGACTACTTCCGGCTGCGACCCGAGCAGGCCCGTCCGGCCATCGCCCATCTGGTCGAGACCGGCGAGCTGGTCCCGGTGGAGGTCGCGGGCTGGCGGCGCGCGGCATACCTCCACCGCGAGGCCCGGCTGCCGCGGCGGGTGACGGCCTCGGCGCTGCTCAGCCCCTTCGACTCGCTGATCTGGCAGCGCGAGCGCACGGCCGCGCTGTTCGGCTTCGACTACCGCCTCGAGATCTATGTCCCGGCACCGCAGCGGCGCCACGGCTACTACGTCCTGCCCTTCCTGCACGAGGAGCGGCTCCAGGGGCGTGTCGACCTGAAGGCCGACCGGGCCGCCGGGGTGCTGCGGGTGCAGTCGCTGCACTGGGAGGACGAGGTGACCCCGACCGCGCCCGCCGCGCTGGAGGCAGAGCTGGCCGCGATGGCCCAGTGGCTTGGGCTGGCCTCAGTCGGCTGAGCCCAGCACCCAGTGCAGCGCGTCGTCGGCGCTGCCGTCGGCGCGCAGGCAGCAGCCGGGCTCCCGGCCCCACTGGCTGAAGCCGACCCGCTCCAGGACGCGGGCGCTGGCTGAGTTGTCACCGACCGTGAGCGCGACGAGCCGGCGCAGGCCCATCCCGCCCTCGGCCTCCGGCCGCAGCGCATACTCGCTCGCGAGCCGGGCCGCGATGGTGGCGGCGCCCCGTCCGCGCGCTGCCCGGAAGAGCTGATAGCCCAGCTCCGCCGACCCCTCGGCCTGGTCGGCGAGGATCACGACCGCGCCGCCCAGAGCGCGGTCGGTCACGGCGTCGGCGATGCACCAGTGCAGGGCCAGCCCGCGGGCCATGGCCATCCGCCGCTGGTCCAGCCAGCCGGGGAAGGTCGTGGGGGAGGGCATCGCACCCGGCGGGATGAAGTGGCTGGGCAGGTCGGGGTCGGCCTCGGTGTCGCCGATGTCGGTCTCGGCCCAGGCGCGCAGCCGGACACCGTCGCGCTCGAGTGTCGGCGGGTCGAGCCACGGCGCCGCCGGCCGCTCCAGGTCGTCATCGCGTCCCACGCTCGCGACCCACGCGCCCACGGCCGCGCACCGGTGGTCGAGGAAGTCGGGCAGGCCTGTGTGCCAACGGAACCCGCATGCCCAGGCCACTCGCCAGGACGCGATGTTGCCGGCGTTGGCATACCAGTAGACACGCTCGCCGTCATGGGCGAACCACCAGCGACAGACCAGCCGCAGCGCGCTGGCCATCACCCCGTGACCGCGCGCGTCCGGGTGCAGGCCGAAGCCCACCTCGGCGGTGTGGGTGCGGCCCTTGGGCCGCAGGTCGATCGTGCCCACATAGCGCGGTCCGCCGTCCGGGTCATCCCACTCGATGGCCCAGTAGCGGTGACCCTCGTCGCTCTGCCAGGCGTCGCGGATGAGCCCCAGGAAGTCGTGGGCGTCCTTGTCGCCGTAGGGGATCGGGACGGTGGTCCACTCCGCCGACAACGGGTCGCGGCTCTGCTCCACGATGCGGGCCGCGTCCTCGGGCCGGTGCGCGCGCAGCCGGACCCGGCCGTCGACCAGCTCCGGCACGCACGCGGGGTACGCGGTGCGGTCGAGGGTCTCGGCGTCGGTGGTCATGGGTGTCACCCAAACAGCGACGAGCCCTGCTGTCCAACGGTTTCGAGGATTCGTGACCGCGACGCGCCCTGTCGGTGGGGCCGCGTGCGGTGGTGGCGGGCCACTCGGGGGACTAGGTTGCACCCAACACATACGCACAAGGGGGTGCCCCATGATCGCCCTGCACACTGCGATCGCGATCGTTCTCGTCATCGGCCTGATCATCAAGGCCAAGGTCGACCCGGTGATCTCGCTGATCATCGCGTCGATCTATCTCGGCCTTGCTTCGGGGGTGGGCTTCGCAAAGACGGTCGAGGCGATCACCGGCGGTTTCGGCGAGATCATGGCCAAGGTCGGCCTGCTCATCGGCTTCGGCGTCCTGATCGGCTCGCTGCTCCATGCCATGGGCACCTTCCGCAAGCTCGTCGAGGCGCTCCTGCGTGTCTTCGGCTCCAGCCGCATCCCCTATGCCATGGCCGGTGCGATGTCGACGATCTTCCCCTCGATCTATGTCGACGTGCAGGTCGTGCTCGCCTCGCCGATCGCCCGCTCGGCCGCACCCCACCTCGGGGCGCGTGGACTGCCGCTCATGGCCGGCGCGATCGGCACCGGCATCTTCGCCGGCTATGTCTTCATGGTCCCGGGCCTGGCCGCGGTCTCGATCGCCGGCCTGCTCGACATCCCGCTCGGCACCTGGCTGATGTACGGCATCGTGCTCGGCCCGCTCGTCGCCCTCGTGACCACCTTCCTGTTCTCCCTGCTGCTGCGCACCGGCTACTGGAAGCCGGAGAAGGACGAGGAGTACGACGAGGCCGTCGCCGAGCTCGAGGCCCAGGACGACGTCGCCGACGCCGACTACATGGCGCGTATGCCGCGGCTGTGGGTCGCGCTGCTGCCCATCGTGATCCCGCTGCTGCTCATCGCAGTCAACGCCTTCGCCAAGCTCAAGGGCGACCCGCCCGCGGTGATGACCTTCCTCGGCAACCCGACCATCGCGCTGTTCATCGGCCTCGTCGGCGCCTACCTCCTGGGACGGGCCAAACTCGGCCAGGAGGGTGCGGCCAACGCACTGTCCGAGGGCTTCCACACCACCGGCGAGATCCTGCTCATCACCGGCATCGGCGGCTCGCTCGGCGCCGTGATCGAGGCGAGCGGCCTCGGCGACCAGCTCGGCGGGCTGTTCTCCGCCGACGAGGGAGCGCCGGTCGTGCTCAGTGTGCTGCTCGCGTGGTTCATCGCCGCGCTGCTCCACCTGGCCATCGGGTCGGTCTCGGTCGCGGCGATCGCCGCCGCGGGCATCATCGCGCCGGTCCTGCACACGATCGACGTCTCGCCGATCGCCATCGGCCTGGCGATCGCGGCCGGCTCGCTCTTCGCGCTCCAGGTCAACTCCAACTTCTTCTGGATGTTCCGCTCGCTGCTCGGGCTATCGACCTCCGGGGCGCTGAAATCGCTCACGGTCGTGACGAGCATCGCGTCCTTTGTCGCCCTGCCGATCGTGATGGCCCTCGCCTTCGTGGTCTGACGGCGGGGCGGAACCCGGCCACGCACCCGTCCGTTGGGCACACGGCAGCCGGCTCGCGGCATACCCTCTGGAGTCGACTAGCCTTAGGCGGGTGTGCCCGCCAACGGGCACAACGGAACGCAACCCAGGAGTCCACGCGTGGTCAAGGTTTTCGAGAAGCTCCTTCGCGCCGGCGAAGGCCGCATCATCAAGCGGCTCGAGGGCATCGCTGCCCAGGTCAACGCGATCGAGGAGGACTTCGAGAAGCTCACCGACGCGGAGCTGCGCGCCGAGACCGACACCTTCAGGAAGCGCCTCGCCGACGGGGAGACGCTGGATGACATCCTCCCCGAGGCCTTCGCGGCCGTCCGGGAGGCCTCCAAGCGCACCATCGGCAAACGGCACTTCGACGTCCAGATCATGGGTGGCGCGGCGCTGCACCTCGGCAATGTCGCCGAGATGAAGACCGGTGAGGGCAAGACCCTGGTCGCGACCCTGCCGTCCTATCTCAACGCCCTCGAGGGCAAGGGCGTGCACGTCGTCACCGTCAACGACTACCTCGCGTCCTACCAGTCCGAGCTCATGGGCCGTGTGCACCGCATGCTCGGCCTGGAGACCGGCTGCATCCTGGCCAACATGACCCCCGACCAGCGCCGGGCGGAGTACGCCAAGGACATCACCTACGGCACCAACAACGAGTTCGGCTTCGACTACCTGCGCGACAACATGGCGTGGTCTACCGACGAGCTCGTCCAGCGTGGCCACAACTTCGCGATCGTCGACGAGGTCGACTCCATCCTCATCGACGAGGCCCGCACCCCGCTCATCATCTCGGGCCCGGCCGACCAGGCCACCAAGTGGTACACCGAGTTCGCCAAGATCGCCCAGCGGCTCGAGCGCGGCGAGCTCGAGTCCGGGCTCGGCGACTACGAGGTCGACGAGAAGAAGCGCACCGTGGGCGTGCTCGAGTCCGGCATCGAGAAGGTCGAGGACTACCTCGGCATCGACAACCTCTACGAGTCGGTCAACACCCCGCTCATCGGCTACCTCAACAACTCGATCAAGGCCAAGGAGCTGTTCAAGCGCGACAAGGACTATGTCGTCATGAACGGCGAGGTCCTCATCGTCGACGAGCACACCGGCCGCATGCTCGCCGGCCGCCGCTACAACGAGGGCATGCACCAGGCGATCGAGGCCAAGGAGGGTGTGGAGATCCAGAACGAGAACCAGACCCTGGCCACGATCACCCTCCAGAACTACTTCCGCATGTACGGCACGCTCTCGGGCATGACCGGCACGGCGATGACCGAGGCCGCCGAGCTCAACTCGATCTACAGGCTGGGCGTCGTGCCGATCCGCACCAACCGGCCGATGGTCCGCAAGGACCAGGCCGACCTCGTCTACCGCACGGCCGAGGCCAAGTTCAACGCCGTCGTCGACGATGTCGTCGAGCGCCACGAGAAGGGCCAGCCGATCCTGATCGGCACCACCTCGGTCGAGAAGAGCGAGTACCTCTCCGACCAGCTGCGCCGACGCGGCGTCCCGCACGAGGTCCTCAACGCCAAGCACCACGAGCGCGAGGCCGCGATCGTCGCGCAGGCCGGCCGCAAGGGCGCCGTCACCGTCGCCACCAACATGGCCGGCCGAGGCACCGACATCATGCTCGGCGGCAACTCCGAGTTCAATGCCGTCGCCGCGCTCAAGCAGCAGGGTCTGGACCCCGAGACCACGCCGGAGGAGTACGAGGCGGCGTGGGACCAGGCCCTCGAGAAGGCCGAGGCCGCTGTCACCAGGGAGCACGAGGAGGTCAGCGACCTCGGGGGCCTCTACGTCCTGGGCACCGAGCGCCACGAGTCCCGGCGCATCGACAACCAGCTGCGTGGCCGCTCCGGCCGTCAGGGCGACCCGGGCGAGTCGCGCTTCTACCTCTCGCTCGAGGACGACCTGATGCGGCTGTTCAACGCCGGCCTGGTCGACCGCTTCATGACGACGGCCAAGATGGAGGACTCGGTCCCGATCGAGTCCAAGATGGTCACCCGCTCGATCCAGTCCGCGCAGACCCAGGTCGAGGCGCGCAACTTCGAGATCCGCAAGAACGTCCTCAAGTACGACGACGTCATCAACGAGCAGCGCAAGGTCATCTACAAGCTGCGCCGCCGCATGCTCGAGGGCGCCGACCTGCATGAGAACGTCCGCCACGACATCACCGACGTTGTCGAGGCCTATGTCGCGGCCGAGACCGCGGGCGGCTTCTCAGAGGAGTGGGACCTCGACCGCCTGTGGACCGCCCTCGGCACCCTCTATCCGGTCGGCATCACCCAGGACGAGGTCATCGAGGCCGCCGGCGGCCGCGCCGCCCTCACCTCCGAGATGCTCACCGAGGAGCTCACCTCCGACGCCCAGCACGCCTACGACCGCCGTGAGGAGCAGCTCGGCTCCGAGGTCATGCGCGAGGTCGAGCGTCGCGTCTCGCTCTCGGTGCTCGACCGCAAGTGGCGCGAGCACCTCTACGAGATGGACTACCTCCAGGAGGGCATCGGTCTGCGGGCGATGGCCCAGCGCGACCCGCTCGTGGAGTACCAGCGCGAGGGCTACCAGCTCTTCGGCGCGATGATGGAGTCCATCAAGGAGGAGAGCGTCGGCTTCCTCTTCAACATCGACGTCCAGGTCGACCAGCCGGCCGAGCCCGCGCCGGTGCAGCCGGTGCACGTGTCCGAGATCTTCGGCGGCCTGGCCCAGGGTGCCGCGTCCGAGGACGCGCCGGGCGACGACACCCAGGCGCGTCCGCAGATCCACGCCAAGGGCCTCGACGAGCACCCCGACGCCGCGCGCCTGCAGTACTCCGCGCCCAGCGAGGACGGCGCGGTCGAGGTGCGCGAGGAGGTCCGCGAGCGCCAGCTCTTGGCCGACGAGCTCGCCGGCACCCCGCGCAACGCGCCCTGCCCGTGTGGCTCGGGCAAGAAGTTCAAGATGTGCCACGGCAAGGACGCCTGAGCCCGTCCAAGCAGAGGAGAGCCGGTATGCCGCCCACGCGGCATACCGGCTCTCTGCCGTCAGGAGGGGGTCAGCCGACCTGGAGCGCCGTGACCCGCCACAGGCCGCGGTCGCAGTCGGCTTCGAGCCGCATCGCCAGGGCCCGCACGCGCGTGCCGTCGACCACGACGGCAGCCACCTCGGCCACGCCGTCGGCCGGCTCTCCCACGTGGACCGAGCGGACCCGGGCGCGATAGGTGCGGGCGGGCCCGCGACGGTCCGCCCCGCGCCGGGCGGCGACGGCCCCGCGACGGGAGACCACGGCATAGACCTCAGGTGAGGTCCAGCGCAGCACCTGCACGCAGGGACGGGCGCCGGCCATGATCTCGACGAGCGCCTGGGCCAGGTGGGCGGCCCAGTCCCGCACCGGCGGCAGGTCTGCGGCGGTATGCCGCAGGGGCGGGACGAGCCCGTCCTCGGCCTCCGCGTCGGCCGCCTCCGACTCGGTGCCAGAGAAGTCGACGGCCAGGGCGCCCTGGACGTAGCCACTGGCGGCGTCGTCCTCGGCGGAGAGGGCCGCGAGCTGGTCGGGGGTGAGGGCCGGCGGCCGCGGGTCCGGGATCGGCATCACGCGGATCGGGGCCAGCGCCGGCACTGGCGCGGGCGTCGTGGCCCGGGGGCCGAGCGGGCTCATCGGATGACCTCCGCGGGCGGCCGGAGCACCTGCCCGGGCAGGATCCGATCGGGGTCGGGCCCGATCGTTGCCCGGTTGGCCGCATGCCAGGCGGGGATGGCGCGGGCGACCTCCAGATCGCTGGCGCCGGGGCCCAGCGCCCGCTCCACGATCGACCAAAGGCAGTCGCCGCGACGCACCACTATGGTGCCGTCGCCGTCGGCAGTGCCGGTGGTGACCAGGCGCCGGTCGGCCTGGGGCCGGTGGGGTGGGGGCGTGGGGGTCCAGCCGGTCACAGGGGCGCCGAGGCCCGGGTCGGGCACGGCCGCGAGCTCGGTGGGTGAGGGTTGGGGCGCGTCTGCACCCGGAGCCGCGGACACCAGGACGGCGGCGGCTGGGACGGGCGCGGCGGACGGGGCCGGCACGGCGGCATACGCCTGGATGGGGCCGAGGACGCTGCCGGCGCCCAGCAGCGCAGCGGCGAGCCGCAGGCAGACCCGGGGTATGCCGCGGCGCGGCTCCCCCGGCAGCCGTCCCTCGCGGACGGCCGCTCCGACGGCCAGCGTGGTGCCGCCGGCCAGCCACGCGAGCAAAAGCAGGCCCGCGCTGGCGCACAGGCGGGCGAGCAGCTCGTCCGGCGTCGCGGGGAGCGGCCCGCCGGACAACGTGCGCGCAGCCAGCGCCAGCCCGCCGGCCAGGGAGGCGAGGGTCAGCGCGGCCAGGGTGAGGCCGACACCCAGCGCCCGGGACCGGGTCCACGCCCGGTCACTCATCCACGCCCTGTCACTCATCCACGCCCCGTCACTCATCCACGCCCCGTCGCGCGCCAACAGCCCATCGGCCGGTCTGGTCGTTCGCCCGCCGCCTCGTGTGTCCATCTCAGCCCCCGGTTGCTCTCAGTTAGTGCAGTTTTGCCTGCGTTTGCCTATGAATGACTCAACCACGCTCGAGTCGTCCCCGCAACCTGTGGACAGGTCGCGGTGCGGGGCGGCGGTGGATAGCGTGGTTGGCCATGCGATGGGAGCGGCTGTTCGAGGACCTGGAGGGCCAGCTCGAGGCGCAGGCGCGCGACGAGCGCGACGCCGAGGTGGCCGAGCGAGTCCGGCGGGAGCGGGCCGCGGTCACCCTCCTTGAGCGCTTCGCGGCAGCCCGTGGAGCCACCGTCGAGGTGGCGCTCGGCACGGGGGAGCGGGTCGCCGGCAGCGTCGCCGACCTCGGGGCCGACTGGGTGCTGCTCACCGATGCCGTCGGCCGGCCGATGCTGGTCCCGATCGCCACCATGCTTGCCGTGACCGGGCTGCCCCCACGGGTCGCCGACCCCGGTGTCGCGCGGCGCTTCGGCCTCGGCGTCGCGCTACGCGGGCTGGGCCGGGACCGGACGGTGGTGACCGTCACCGATCTCGCCGGAGGTCAGGCCAGCGGGACCATCGACGCGGTCGGGGCCGACGCGCTGGACCTCGCCGAGCACGCCCGCGACGAGCCGGGCAGGGCCTCGGCGGTGCGACGGCGTCGGACGGTGCCCTTCGGGGTCATCGCCGTCGTGCGCGGGCACTGACGCGTCAGGCTTCGTCGCGCTCCGAGCCGGGGCCGAACGGGTGCTGGGTGACGAATTCCCTTGTCTCCGAATACATCCGCTGGATGTAGGCCTCTAGCTCGGTCGCCTCGACCCGCCACTGGCCGCGGCCGCCGACCTTGATCGCCGGGAGCTCGCCGGAGCGCACGAGGGCATAGGCCTGGGCCGCCGAGATGTCGAGGGTCTCGGCGACGTCTGCCAGCTGGATGAAGCGCTTGGCCACGTAGGTCCTCTCGAGGTGCCCCGGGCCTGGTCGACGGTGCCGGGGAGGGGTTGCAGGCAGGATAACGCGGGCGGCAGGACTCCCGGCGACCCGTCCACAGCGCCACGCCGGGTCGCCCGGGGCCCTGTGGATCTCGGCGCGACGGGAGGCCGCTCCTTTGGAATGATCGGCCGGGTCGACCGGTGCCGACCAAGGGGGAGCCTCACCATGTCCAACCTGCCCACGCCAGCGGCCAAACGGCTGCGCAAGCCGTCGTGGCGGGATGCCCGGCTGCTGTCCGGGCTGCTGCTGGTCCTGCTCTCCACCGCGGCCGGCTCATGGGCGATCGCGCACGCCGATGACCGTGTCCCGATGTATGCCGCGTCCGGCCCGCTGCTGCCGGGCCAGGCGCTCAGCGCCGATCGCCTCACCCGGGTGGACGTCCGCCTCGACGAGGCCGTCGCCGGCTATCTCTCGGCCGGGACCGCCCTGCCCGGCGACGCCGTCGTGCTGCGCGAGGTGCGCCCGGGCGAGCTCGTGCCCGCCTCGGCCCTCGGGACCCGCGACGAGCTGGACTCCCAGCCGCTCACCCTCCAGGCCGATGCGACGTCCGCGTCCACGCTCAAGGAGGGCTCGGTCGTCGACGTCTATGTCAACCTGCCCAAGTCCGGCGCGGGCGCGCGGGAGTTCGAGGGCCCCCAGAAGGCCGTGGAGTCCGCCTCGGTGCTGCGGCTGGGGGAGGACAGGGGTGCGCTCGGGTCGACCTCGGCCACCCGCCCGATCGTGCTGATGGTCCCCTCGTCCCAGGTCGGTGACCTGATCGGGGCCGTCGACAACGGCGCCCGGGTGACCCTGGTGGCGGTGCCGGGTGCGGTGACCAAGGGAGCCTCGTGAGCGTTCGGGTCCTCACCGCCCTCGATCCGCGCTGGGAGAGCGATTATGCCGTCCTGATCGACTCCTCCCGCGATGCGACGGTGGTGCGGCGGTGCGCGGATGTCGCCGAGCTCCTCTCGACCGCGGAGGCGGGGCTGGCCGATGTCGCCCTCGTCTCGGCGACCGTGCCCGGGCTGGACCGCGACGCGGTCGACCGGCTCCGCCACTGCGGTGTCCACCCCTGCGGGGCGCTCGCGGGCGGGGACCAGGCCGACGAGCGTCGCCTGCGACAGCTGGGCGTGGAGCTGTGGCTGCCGCTGACGGCCGGGCCCGGAGAGGTCGACGACCTGCTCAGGTCGGCCGTGGCGGCCCGCGCCGACGACGGCGATGTGGCCCGAGCAGATGACATCCTCGTGCGCGCCGCCGGGGCGCGGGGCCAGACCGGGCAGGCGGCCGCCGGGGGAGTGTCCGGTCGAGCGGACCCCGCCGAGACGGCGGGCGACGTGGGCCTCCCGGTCGGTCTCCACAGCGATGCGGTCGACGACCTCCCCAGACGCGGCAGCGTCCTCGCGGTGTGGGGGCCCACCGGTGCGCCCGGGCGCACGACCGTCGCGGTCGGGCTGGCGGCCGAGCTGGCCGCCGCCGGGGTGTCGGTCCTGCTGGTCGATGCCGATACCTACGGGGCGAGCGTGGCCCAGTGGCTCTCGCTCCTCGACGAGGCCCCCGGCCTGGCCGCGGCCGCGCGCTCCAGCGAACAGGGGTCACTGGACCTGCCAACCCTGGCCCGCCATGCCCCCGAGGTCGCGCCGCGCTTCCGTGTGCTGACGGGACTGCCCCGCGCCGACCGCTGGACCGAGGTGCGCTCCGCGGCGATGGAGCAGGTGCTGGCCCTGGCGCGCGAGCTCGCCGAGGTCGTCGTCGTCGACTGCGGCTTCGGCATCGAGGACGACGAGGAGCTGAGCTATGACACCCTCGCGCCGCGACGCAACGCGACCACGCTGACCGCGCTCGAGGCCGCTGACGAGCTGGTCGTCGTCGGCGCCGCAGACCCGGTCGGGCTGCAACGGCTCGTCCGGGCTGTGCAGAGCCTCGACGTATTGCCTTGTGCCACACCGCTGGTCGTCGTCAACCGGGTGCGGGCAAGTGCCGTCGGCACGCGTCCCGAGCAGCGGATCGGCGAGGCGCTGGGACGCTTTGCAGGGCTCGAGGAGCCGGTCTTCCTGCCCTACGATCTCGAGGCCGCCGACGGTGCGCTTCTCGCCGGCCGGACGCTCGTCGAGCACGCCCCCACCTCGTCGCTGCGCGAGGCCCTCACCGCGCTGGCCGCGCGTCTGGACGCCTATCCGGCGTCGGCAGCGGTGCCGCAGGGCCGCCGTCGGCGGCTGACCGGCTCGCGGCGCCGGTGAGCACCGGTCAGCGCCAGATGCCGCGGGTGTCGTAGACGACCTTGCCGGAGAGCCGGCTGCGGTTGACCGCCTTGAACTGGTCGTGGTCGACGAGCAGCACGATGATGTCGGCCTGGTCGATCGCCTCGTTGACCCCCGCCAGGCGCACATTGGATCGCTCGGCCAGGACCGAGGGCAGCTGGTCGATATAGGGCTCGCAGACGAGCAGCTCGGTGTCAGGCAGGGCCTCGGCCAGGTGCGTGGTGATGTCCAGGGCCGGGCTCTCGCGCAGGTCGTCGACATTGGCCTTGAACGCCAGCCCGAGGGTCGCGATCTTGGGATCGCGGAACTTGCGCGCCTTGGCGATCACCTGGTCGGCGACATGCACGGGCTTGCCGTCGTTGACCTCGCGCGCCGTGCGGATCAGCCGCGACTGGAGTGGCGAGGCACCGACGATGAACCACGGGTCCACCGCGATGCAGTGGCCACCGACACCCGGGCCGGGGTTGAGGATGTTGACCCGCGGGTGGCGGTTGGCCATCGCGATGACCTCCCACACGTCGAGCTTGAGCTCCTCGCAGATCAGCGAGAGCTCGTTGGCGAAGGCGATGTTGACATCGCGATAGGAGTTCTCGACCAGCTTGGCCATCTCGGCGCTGGAGGCGTCGGTCAGCACGATCTCGCCCTGGCAGAAGATCCGGTAGATCTGGGCCGCCACCTCGGCGCAGCGCGGCGTGATCCCGCCGACGACGCGGTCGTTGGTGAGCATCTCGATCATGATCCGGCCGGGCAGGACCCGCTCCGGGCAGTGGGCCACGTGGATGTCGGGGGTGCCCTCACCCTCATGGGGGAGGGTCAGGTCGGGCCGCAGCTCCTTGAGCCACTCGCTCATCAGGTGGGAGGTGCCAGGTGGCGAGGTCGACTCGAGGATGACGATCTCGCCGCCACGCAGCCGCGGCGCGATCGCCTCGACCGCCGAGCGGATGTGGGACAGGTCGGCGGTGTGGTCGTCCTGGAAGGGCGTCGGCACCGCGACGATGAAGGCCTCGGCCTCCGGCATGTCGGTGGTGGCCGTCAGATGGCCCATGCGCACGGCGCCGCTGGTGGCGACGGCGAGGTCGGGCTCGACGAAGGGCACCTCGCCGCGCGAGACGGAGTCGACGGTGGCCTGGTTGACGTCGACGCCGATGACGGTGATGCCACGGGTCGCGAGCACCACGGCCGTCGGCAGGCCGATGTAGCCGAGGCCGACGACGGCGATCCGGCCCTGGAAGGTCTCTGAGCGCATGGTCACTCCTCGGGGGCGACGGGTGGGGAGGGCGGGGAGGAGGGTGCAGGCGGGTGGCTGACCAGTGCGCTCGGGCTCACGGCCTCACGCGCGGTGAGGGCGAGGAACTTGGTGTTGGTCACGAGGTAGCGCTTCCCCAGCCGGCGGGGCTCCTGGGCCAGCCGGTAGGCCCACTCCATGCCGGCACGCTGCCACGCGAGGGGCGCCCGCTTGGTCAGGCCGGCAAGGATGTCGAAGGAGCCGCCGACCCCGTGGAGCACCGGCACGCCCAGCTCGGGGCCGTAGGTGCCGAGGAAGATCTCCTTCTTGGGGGAGGTGATGCCGAGGAAGAGCATGTCCGCGCCGGAGCGTCGGATCTCGTCGGCGACCTCGGCCGACTCCCCGTCGGTGAAGTAGCCATCGCGGTGTCCGGCCACCCGCAGGCCCGGGTAGTCGCGTGTGGCCACCTCGACAACGGTCTTGACCACGTCCGGCCTGGCCCCGAGGAAGTAGACGGCGTAGCCCTTGCGGCCGGCGAGCCCGAGCAGGGAGGTGAAGATGTCGATCCCGGCGACCCGCTCGGGCAGGGGCTGCCGCAGCAGCCGGCTGGCCCACACGACGGACTGCCCGTCGGCCATGAGGATGTCGGTCTCCTCGAGTGACTCGCGCAGTCTGGCGTCGCTGCGCAGGTTGACGATCTTGGCGGCGTTGGCGACACCGATGAGCAGCCTGGACCGCTCGCGGACCGCCTGGTCGCACAGCTCGATCACCTGCGCGAGGGTCAGTGCGTCGAAGGGCAGGCCAAAGAGCGGGCGCTGCTGGTCGGTCAGGCCGTCGGTGGAGGGCCGGCGGGAGGGTCCCATGGGCCCATCAGCCCCGTACCCGGCCAGGGGTGGTCCAGGCATAGAGGAGCCAGCCCAGCTCGTAGGGGCGGCACTCGTGGTCGACCGGGCCCGGAGGCAGGAGCCGGTCGAGGCCCGGCACCCTGAGCCCGGCCTTGAGCGATGTCGTCACGGCGTTGAGCTTGCGGGCGGCCTTGGTGGCGCCCTCACGGCGGCCGACCTTGCGCCACACCACGTCGAAGCGGTCGTCGATGAGCTCGTCGACGGTCTCGGGGTGGGTGGTCAGCCAGCTCAGCCCGAGCTCGACAGCCCGGGAGTGGTCGGGGCCGCCGGCCTCCTGGAGGTCGAACAGGCACATCGGGGCCATCGCGTGCTGGTGGACGCTGTAGACGGGGAAGCCCTCGACCACGCCGCCGGTGCGGGAGTCGTAGTGCCACCACCACTGGCCCTGCCCGCCCTGGGGCTCGACGATGCGGTCGGCGCACCGGGCAGAGTGCTCGAGCAGGTCGGTGCGGCCGGCGGCGGCGAGTCGGGCCAGCGCCTGGATGGGATAGACCTGGTCGGCGAAACAGCCGACATGCGCGCGGAGCCGGCCGAGCGACTCCGGCGGCAGGGCCGCGGCGAAGATGCCCTGGGGGCCCTGCGCGGCGAGCAGCCGGGGGAGCGCGAGATCGATGATCTCGGCGGTGTCGCGCTTGTCGGCGGCCGCGACCGCGGCCGTGAGCATCCAGGCGGTGTCGACGGTCGGCAGCGGGTCCCCCGTGCGCAGCAGCTCGGCCATCCGATGGAAGGGCCCGTCGGGGGCCTCCCCGGTCACCTCGGCGACGGCCCAGCCGGCGAGGGCGACGACGCCGGGGTCGGTGGTGGTCTCGGCCTGGCGCACCGCGAGCCACGCGAGGTCACCGGAGGTCGTGCCGCCCAGCGCCTCGCGCTGCTGCTCGAGCGTGAGGTTGTTGAGCCCGAGCGCGCTCATCGCGGTGTAGCGGGGGCTATGCCCCTCCAGGACGAATCTGGGCCCGTCCGGGCCCGCCACGCCCCGCGCGGTCTGGGGGAAGCCCTGCTCGGGCCCCAGATACATGCGCCGCAGCCCCTTGGCCGACAGCTCGAGCAGGCGCGCTGCCAGCGGCCGCCCCTGGTCGGTGAGCCGGTCGACGCGGTCGGCCGGTGTCCAGTCGCTCATCTTCTCCCCCGAGTGCTGCCGGGCATCGGCCCGTGCGTCGCGCCGCCGGTCGGCGTCTTCCGTCCCTATCCTGCCAGAGCGGGACTGCCCGATTCGGGCCCCCGCGGATACTCCGGTCTGGCAGGCTCTCGGGCATGATCCGGGCCCTGCTCCTCGACTGGATGGGCGTCCTCGCGGCCGCTCCCGACGCCGACGAGATGCACGAGCTGGTCGGTCGGGCCAGGGCCGCCGGCCTCGGCACGGCGATCATCAGCAACGCGGGGGCGTGGGAGTGGGACCACAGCCGCGATGGCCTCGTCGACACGGTGCTCGTCTCGGGGGACGTGGGCCTGCGCAAGCCCGACCCCCGGATCTACCTCCTGGCGGCCGAGCGGCTCGGCCGCGAGCCGGGGGAGTGCGTGGTCATCGACGACCTCGCGGGCAACGCCCGGGGTGCGGTGCTGGCCGGTATGACCGGAATCGTCCACCGATCGGCCGAGGACACCCGCGCCGAGCTCATCGTCCTGGCGCCCGAGGTCGCCTGGATCTGACACCATGGCCAGCGTGGCTGACCGGTTGAGCACCGCCGACGCGTCGTTCCTCTATCTCGACGACGTGCGCACACCCATGCACGTCGGCTCGGTGATGATCTTCGAGCCGCCGGAGGAGGGCTTCGACTACGAGCGGCTGGTGGGGCTGATCTCGCGCCGGATCGCCTACGTCCCGCGCTACCGCCAGCGCATCCGCGAGATCCCCGGCCGCCTCGGCAACCCGGTGTGGGTCGACGACGAGACCTTCGACATCACCTACCACGTGCGACGCTCCGCGCTGCCCAAGCCCGGCACCCAGGAGCAGCTCCAGGAGTTCATCGCCCGCATCCAGCCCCGCCCGCTCGACCAGGAGCGGCCGCTCTGGGAGGTCTATCTCGTCGAGGGCCTCCAGGGCGGACGGTTCGCGATCATCTCCAAGTCCCACCATGCCCTCGTCGACGGCATCAACGCCGTCGACATCGGCCATGTCATCGTCGACGGCAACGCCGTGGCCGACGAGGGCCTGCCCGACACCTGGCGGCCCCGTCCGGAGCCGACCGACCTCGAGCTGATGAGCGGCGCGCTCTATGAGGCGGTCCGCAGCCCCGGCGCGGTCGTCGAGCACGTCCGCACCGGAGTCTCGGACCTGCGCGCGGTCAGCGGCCGGCTCTGGTCGGTCGCCTCCGGCGTGGCCGGTGCGGTCGCCCGGACCGCCCGTCCCGCACCCACGCTGCCGCTCAACGCCGAGATCGGCTCGGCCCGCCGCTATGAGATGGTCGCGACCGATCTCGCGGACTACCGCACGGTGCGCACCCGCCTGCCCCGCGGCAACTACCACGACGTGACGATCAACGACGTCGTCCTGGCCACGCTCACGGGCGCCTTCCGCACCTGGCTGCTCCAGCGCGGCGAGGCGGTCCACAGCGGCACGACCATCCGTGCGATGGTGCCCGTCTCGGTCTATGACGAGGGGCAGGAGGGCGGCCACGTCACCGGGCTGACGCCGTGCTTCGTCGACCTGCCTGTCGGCGAGCCGACCCCCGCGATGCGGCTGCACCAGGTCTCCTTCGCCATGCGCCAGCAGCTCGAGGGCGGGCACGCGGTCGGCGCGGCCGCGCTCGCCGACCTCGCGGGCTTCGCCCCGGCCACGCTGCACTCCCTCGGCGCCCGGCTCGGCTCGGCGGTCTCGCGCCGCATGTACAACGTCGTCGTCACCAATGTCCCCGGCCCGCAGAGCGCGCTGTATGCCGGTGACGCCCGGATGGTCGAGACCTATCCGGTCATGCCCCTCAGCCGGGGGCAGGCCCTCTCGATCGGCCTGACGTCCTATGACGGCGGGGTCTACTACGGCCTCAACGCCGACCGCGATGCCATGCCCGACGTCGACGTGCTCGCCCAGGGGATCGTCGACTCCCTGGCCGAGCTGCTCGAGCGCCGGACCCGGCGCTGACCACGCCCACCGAGACCGACCGCGACCCATCCCGAGGAGCACCATGGCCGACGTCCGCGTCTACATCGCCCTTCCGCGCCCCGCGCTCGTGCAGCTCGCGGACGAGTCCCGGGTGGCCCTGCACGGGTGGCCGGCCGCGGCCGTCACGAGCTTTCTCCGCTCGAGCATGGCCGAGGACGACGACGAGGAGCGTGAGTATGCCGCGCTCTGGGACATCGCGCGCGCGACCGCCGCGGAGGCCCCGGGGGACCGGCGGGTGATCGCGGCCGCCGACCTGCCCGAGGCGATGGTCACCGAGGACCCGCAGGGGGAGTGGGTCAGCCGCGTCGTGCTCGATGGCGAGCTGCTGCTCGAGCAGGTCGCGTCGCTTCACGTCGACGAGCAGGTCGACTCCGATGACGAGCTGCTCTGGTACGACATCACCGAGATCGCCGACGTCGTCGACCTCGACGCCTGATCGGGCGGCCGGCGCGTCAGCGCCGGGCGAGCCACTCGAGCGCGACGCGGTGCTCGGCGTCGAGCGCCGCCTCCACGACAGGCGCCGCGGCCTTCTCGATCTTGGACCCGAAGAGCGGCACGTTGGCGCGCAGGTCTGCCTCGGTGGTCTCGAGCGCGCCCGCCGCGCTGGGCACGAGCGAGCGGGTCCCCGACAGGGTCACCGGGACGCCGTGGATGGCGATCGAGAGCTTGGCGGTGCGGGACCCGCCGGCCGCAGCCTCGCTCCACTCCTGGCGCTCCCGCACGCTGAGCGTCGAGCCCACCATCGACTTGGCGAAGTCGGGCAGTCGGTGGGTCGGCAGCGTGCGCTCGGTCTCGATGACCGCCGAGTCGCCCGCGCCGGTGACGGTGACGGTGTGGCTGAGGGCGCCGGTGGCCTCGCACTTGGCCTTCTGGAAGGCCTCGTCGCGGAGCAGGGCGAACAGCTCGGCCGGAGTGCAGGGGTACTCGTCGGTCTCGGTGATGCGCATGGCGCACACCTTAACCGCGTGTGCGCAGCCGTCCGCTGAGCGCGGCCAGCGCGGCGCTGGCGGACCCGAGCGAGGCCGCGAGCCGGGAGCCCTGCCGGACTGCTCGGTGGTATGCCGCGTCGAGCGACTCCTGCGCGGCGGTCAGCTCCTGCGCGCGGGCGGCATCCGCGGCTGGGTCTGCGACGCCGCGCACTCCCATGGGGAGCGCGACTCGGCCGGCGCTGACCTCGAGGCCGGCGGCGGCGGCGCGGCCCTCGGCCGCTCGGACCCGGGTCGCGGTGTCGGCGAGCTCCGCGGCATACCCCTGGAGCAGCCCACCGCACCGGTCGAGCACATCGGCGAGCTCGGTGCACTCACGGGCGGTCTCGTCGAGGCGTCGCCGGGTGGCGACCGAGGCGCGGCCGGGCCACTGGTCCGCCAGTCGGTCCCGGGACTCCCGCACCCCGTCGGCCTCGTGGCGCAGCCGGTCGGCGAGGCGCCGCAGGGCGCCGCCGAGTGCGGAGCAGGCGGCAGGGTCGCCCGTCACCGGCCCTCGCCGACGCGATGGTGTGGGGCGGGGGCCGCGGTCGTGCGGGGGGCGTGCCCGGAGGACGGGCCGGCGCTGGCCGAGCGGGCCAGCAGGCCGAGCCGGTGGGCGTCCTCGCCCGCCGTGGAGGCCAGCGCCGCGAGGGCGTCGGCCGCTGCCTCGACCAGGCCGTCCACTGCGCTCTGGGCAGCCGGGTCACCCATGACGGGGAAATGCCCGAGCAGCTCCTCCACAGCGTCACCGGCGGCACGGCCGAGCGAGGCAACCGAGTCCTCCGCTGCGGCCAGCGTGCGCGGGTCGACGCGGGGGGCTGGCATGTCCGTCACTGTAGCCGGGGAGCCCGACAGGGCCTCCCGGCTAACCACAGGCCGCGGGCTCGACATGGCCGATAGAGTCGGAGACGGCGGCACAACGACGTGCTCGCCATCGCTGACCGAGTGAGGACCTGGATATCCGTGGTGATCCGCCATGCCTGACAACCCCGACGTCACCCGCCAGCAGCTGCTGGCCGCAGCCGTGGAGCGCGCCGACCATGCCGACCCGCAGGCGCTGGAGGCCTTCCTGGCCGACTACTACCGGCATGTCCCGACCGAGGACCTGCGCGACCGCCCGCCGGAGGATGTGCTCGGGGCGGCCCTGAGCCACCGGGACCTCGCCGCCACGCGCACACCCGGCCAGACCCAGGTGCGGGTCTTCAACCCCTCCGTCGACGACCTCGGTTGGGCGAGCAGCCACACCATCGTCCAGGTCGTCACCGATGACATGCCCTTCCTCGTCGACTCGGTGCTGGCCGAGCTCGGCCACCAGGGCCGCTCCGTCCACCTGATCGTGCACCCGCAGCTGGTCGTCCAGCGCGACGGTCAGGGCGCGCTCGGCCAGGTCCGGCCGTTCGACCCGGAGGAGCCCGAGGTCGAGGAGGGGGCCCACGCCGAGTCGTGGATGTATCTCGAGATCGACCGCGACTCCGGCGCGGCCAGCCGCACCGCACTGGGCGAGCGGCTGGCGGTCGTGCTCGGCGATGTGCGCAACTCCGTCGAGGACTGGCCCCTCATGCGTGAGCGGTGCATCGAGCTCGCCGACGAGATCGAGCCGTCCGAGCCGGCCGGCATCGAGGAGCCCGAGGTGGCCCGTGCCCAGGCCTTCCTCGAGTGGCTCGCCGACAACCACTTCACCTTCCTCGGCGCGCGGGACTACCGCCTCGAGCGGGGCGAGGACGGTGACCGGGTCCTCCCCGTGCCGGGCACCGGGCTCGGCCTGCTGCGCTCGGACCCGCCCGCCGACCGCGAGTGCCCGCCGCTGTCGCCCATGGCCGCGGCCAAGGCCCGCGAGAGGTCGCTGCTGATCATCACCAAGGCCAACTCCCGCTCGACCGTGCACCGGCCGAGCTATCTCGACTACATCAGCGTCCGCCAGTTCGACGAGGCGGGCGAGGTCGTGGGGGAGCGCCGCTTCCTCGGGCTCTTCTCCTCGAGCGTCTACACCGACTCGGTCCTGCGCATCCCGCTGCTGGCCGACCGCGTGCACGGCGTGCTCGACCGGATGGGCTACGCCCCCGAGTCCCACTCGGGCAAGGACGCCCTGCTCGTCCTGGAGAACTACCCCCGCGACGAGCTCTTCCAGATGAACGACGAGCAGCTCGACGAGACGATCCCGGCCGTCATGCACCTCCAGGAGCGCCGCCGGACCCGGCTGTTCCTGCGCCGGGACGAGTTCGGCCGGTTCATCTCCTGCATCGTCTTCATCCCCCGCGACCGCTACAACACCGATGTGCGGCTCAAGGTGGAGCGCATCCTGCGGGACGCCTTCAACGGCTCCTCGGTGGACTACACCACCCGCGTAACCGAGTCCTCGCTGGCGCGCCTGCACTTCGTCGTGCGGGTCGAACCCGGTCAGGAGATCCCGTGGGTCGACCTGGAGGCGGTCGAGAAGGAGATCGTCGAGGCGACCCGCACCTGGGACGAGGACCTCACCGACGCCACCCGCTCCGAGCACGGCGAGGAGCAGGCCGCGCGGCTGAGCAGCCAGTACGGCCAGGCCTTCCCCGCGGCATACAAGGAGGACTTCACCCCGCGCACGGGTGTCGCCGACCTCGCCCACCTCGAGGTGCTCGAGAGCGACGAGTCGACGGGGCTCAACCTCTACCACGAGCCGGGCTCCTCGCCGGACCAGCGCCGGTTCAAGCTCTATCGGCGCACGCCCCTCTCGCTCACCCAGGTGCTGCCGCACCTGACGAACATGGGCGTCGAGGTCATCGACGAGCGGCCCTACGAGCTCGAGCGTGGCGACGGGCAGCCCATCTATGTCTACGACTTCGGGCTCAAGGCGCCCGACGCCGAGCGCTGGCAGGGTGCCTCGGGCGACGGTGCGCGGGAGGCCTTCCAGGACGCGGTCGGTGCCGTCTGGCGTGGCCAGGCCGAGTCCGACGGCTTCAACGCGCTGGTCCTCCAGGCCGGGCTGACCTGGCGCCAGGTCGTCATCCTGCGGACGGTGGCCAAGTACCTCCGTCAGACGCAGTCGACCTTCTCCCACGAATACGTCGTCTCGGCGCTCGTGGCCAACCAGGAAATCGCGGCGGCGCTCGTGCGGCTGTTCGAGACCCGCTTCGACCCCGACCAGTTCGGGGGCAGCGCGGACGAGGAGCGCACCGCGGCGGAGGAGGCGATCAGCCAGGAGATCACGACCGCGCTCGACAATGTCAGCTCACTGGACCACGACCGCATCATCCGGGCCTTCCTGACGGTCATCCGGGCGACGCTGCGCACCAACTTCTACCAGCAGGACGAGTCCGGTGCGCCCAAATCCTGGGTCAGCCTCAAGCTGGAGCCGACCAAGATCCCCTTCCTCCCCCAGCCGCGGCCGGCCTTCGAGATCTGGGTCTACAGCCCCCGCGTCGAGGGCGTGCACCTGCGCTTCGGCTCCGTCGCCCGCGGCGGCCTGCGCTGGTCGGACCGGCGCGAGGACTTCCGCACCGAGATCCTCGGTCTGGTCAAGGCACAGATGGTCAAGAACGCCGTCATCGTGCCCACCGGCAGCAAGGGCGGCTTCGTCGCCAAGCAGCTGCCCGACCCGGGTGACCGGGACGCGTGGCTGGCCGAGGGCATCGAGTCCTACAAGACCTTCATCAGCGGCCTGCTCGACCTGACCGACAACCGCGTCAGCGGCGAGATCGTGCCGCCGGCGCGCGTGGTGCGCCACGACCCCGAGGACCCCTACCTCGTCGTCGCGGCCGACAAGGGCACGGCGAAGTTCTCCGACATCGCCAACGGCGTCTCGGCCGACTACGGCTTCTGGCTCGACGACGCCTTCGCGTCCGGAGGCTCGGCGGGCTACGACCACAAGGCGATGGGCATCACCGCCCGCGGCGCGTGGGAGTCGGTCAAGCGGCACTTCCGCGAGATGGGCCATGACACCCAGACCGAGGACTTCACGGTCGTGGGCGTCGGCGACATGAGCGGCGACGTGTTCGGCAACGGCATGCTGCTGTCCGAGCACATCCGGCTCGTCGCGGCATTCGACCACCGGCATGTCTTCGTCGACCCGAGCCCGGACGCCGCGTCGTCCTTCGAGGAGCGCAAGCGGCTGTTCGAGATGTCCGGGTCGTCGTGGGACGACTACGACAAGGAGCTCATCAGCGAGGGCGGCGGGGTCTTCCCGCTGTCGCTGAAGTCGATCCCCATCTCGCCGCAGATGCGCGAGGCACTTGGCCTCGGCGACGATGTCGAGGCGCTCACGCCCGCCGAGCTCAAGCGCGCGGTGCTTCTGGCGCCGGTCGACCTGCTGTGGAACGGCGGCATCGGCACCTACGTCAAGTCCTCCCACGAGACCAACGACCAGATCGGCGACCGCGCCAACGACAGCATCCGTGTCGATGGCAATGCGTTGCGCTGCAAGGTGATTGGTGAGGGCGGCAACCTCGGCGCGTCCCAGCTCGGTCGCATCGAGGCGGCCCTGCACGGCGTGCGCGTCAACACCGACGCCATCGACAACTCGGCCGGTGTCGACACCTCCGACCACGAGGTCAACATCAAGATCCTCCTGTCGGAGATGGTGCGCGAGGGCGACCTGACGCTCAAGCAGCGCAACGCCCTGCTGGCGTCGATGACCGACGAGGTCGCGGCCCAGGTGCTGCGCGACAACTACGAGCAGAACGTCCTCCTCGGCAACGCCCGCGCGCAGGAGCACGGCATGCTCGCGGTCCACCAGCGCTTCATGCACTGGCTGGAGGAGCGCGGCGAGCTCGACCGCGACCTGGAGTTTCTGCCCAGCGACGCGCTGCTGGCCGACCGCGAGGCGCAGGGCTTCGGCCTGAAGTCGCCGGAGTTCTCGGTCCTGGTCGCCTACGCCAAGCTGGTCCTCAAGGCCGACCTGCTCGCCTCCGACCTGCCCGACGAGCCGTGGTTCCGCGAGACCCTCGCGGGCTACTTCCCGGGGCCGGTCCGCGAGCAGTATGCCGAGCAGCTCCAGGACCACCCGCTGCGCCGGGAGATCATCGTCAACTCGGTCGCCAACTCGATCATCAACCGCGGTGGGATCACGTTCGCCTACCGCGGCTGGGAGGAGACCGGCGCCAGCGCGGTGCAGATCGCGCGGGCCTTCCTCGTCGCGCGCGAGGTCTTCGGGCTGAGCCGCTTCGTCGGCGAGGTCGAGGCGCTCGACAATGTCGTCTCCACCGACACCCAGACCGAGCTCTACCTGGAGTTCCGCCGCCTGATGGACCGCGCGGTCCGGTGGCTGCTGACCTCCCGGCCGGCCCGCCTAGACATCGGGGCCGAGATCGAGCGCTACAAGTCGGTCGCCGAGCACCTCGAGCAGCGGATGCCCGAGCTGCTGACCGGCCGTGAGAACGATCGGCTGATGGCCCGCGCCGGGCAGCTCCAGGAGCAGGGCGTCCCCGAGAGCCTGGCGCTCTGGGCGGCCGGCCTGCTCGACATCTTCTCCGCCCTCGACATGGTCGAGGTCTGCTCCGAGACGGGGGAGGCGCCCGAGGACATCGCCCCGGTCTACTTCGCGGTCTCGGAGAAGTTCGGCATCGACGCCATGCTGGCCAAGGTCACCCAGCTCCCGCGCGAGGACCGCTGGGACGCCCTGGCCCGCGGCGCGCTCCGGGACGACCTCTATGCCGTGCTCGAGGGGCTGACCCGCTCGGTCATCGACGCGACCCCCGACCACGAGGGCGACGCGCGCGACCGCTTCGAGACCTGGGCCGAGGCCAACAGCGAGTCCCTCGAGCGCGTGCGCGAGGGGCTCGAGGGGATCACCCGGATCGACTCCCCGGGGATCGCCCCGCTGTCGGTCGCGCTGCGCACCCTGCGCGGCGTGGTCCGCACCGGCGCGGCCTCCTAGGGGCACCCCGCGCACGAGGTATGCCGCCCGCTCCCCGTGAGCGGGCGGCATACCTCTCGCGGGTGTCGGTCGGATCCTGAGACGCGAGTTCCACATGACAAGACGATTTGTAGGCTGTGCCCATGGCTGAGCAGACCCCCTCGCAGACCCTCGACATCGCCGTCATCGGCGGCGACGGCATCGGCCCGGAGGTGGTGGCCGAGGGGCTGAAGGTCCTCGCCGCGACCGGCGCCCAGGTCACCACGACCGACTATGACCTCGGCGCCCGCCGCTGGCACGCCACCGGCGAGACGCTGCCCGACTCGGTGCTCGAGGAGATCAAGGGCCACGACGCGATCCTGCTCGGCGCCATCGGCGACCCCGGCGTCCCGAGCGGTGTCCTCGAGCGCGGCGTGCTGCTGCCGCTGCGCTTCGCCCTCGACCACTTCGTCAACCTGCGTCCGGCCAAGCTCTTCCCCGGTGTCGCCAGCCCCCTCGCGCTCGAGCGGGTGGCGCCGGGCGGCATCGACTTCGTCGTCGTCCGCGAGGGCACCGAGGGCCCCTATGTCGGCAACGGCGGCGCCCTGCGCGTCGGCACCCCGGCCGAGATCGCGACCGAGGTCTCGGTCAACACCCGCTACGGCGTGGAGCGCGTCGTCCGCGACGCGTTCGCCCGCGCAGCCGGCCGCGAGCGCAGGCACCTCACGCTGGTGCACAAGCACAACGTCCTCACCCACGCCGGCCACCTGTGGCGGCGCACGGTCGAGGAGGTCGGCGCCGAGTTCCCGCAGGTCACCACCGACTACCTGCACGTCGACGCGGCGACGATCTTCCTGGCCACCGACCCCGGACGCTTCGACGTGATAGTCACCGACAACCTCTTCGGCGACATCATCACCGACATGGCCGCCGCCATCGCCGGCGGCATCGGCCTGGCCGCGAGCGGCAATATCAACCCCGCGCGCACGACGCCCTCGATGTTCGAGCCCGTCCACGGCTCGGCCCCCGACATCGCGGGCCAGGGCAAGGCCGACCCGACCGCCGCCATCCTCTCGGTGGGCATGCTTCTCGACCACGTCGGCCAGAGCGAGGCCGCCTCGCGCATCGAGGCGGCCGTCGCGGCCGACCTCGCCGAGCGCGGCGAGGCCGTACGCACGACCAGCCAGATCGGCGACGCGATCGCCGGGCGGCTATAGCGGCATACCCACGCAGCGCCGACCAGGCGCACGACACCCGCGACGGGGGCAGGCCGCATCGGCCGCCCCCGTCGTCGGTTATCCCGATAGCCTGCACTTCACCACCACACACCCGATGGAGGACCCATGAGCCCCTCGCCCCTCACGTTCGAGGTCGAGCAGAGCACCACCCCGAAGGCCGACGCGGAGCGCGAGCAGATCCTGGCCAGCCCCGGCTTCGGCAAGACCTTCACCGACCACATGGTCCTGGCGACCTGGACACCCGACCAGGGCTGGCACGACGGCAAGGTCACGGCATACGGCCCGATCCAGCTGATGCCCAGCGCGGCCGTCCTGCACTATGCGCAGGAGATCTTCGAGGGGCTCAAGGCCTACCGCCACGAGGACGGCTCGATCTGGTCCTTCCGGCCCGAGGCCAACGCCCAGCGGATGATGCGCTCGGCCCACCGCCTGGCCCTGCCGGAGCTGCCCGAGGACGACTTCATCGAGTCGATCCGCCAGCTGGTCACGGTCGACCAGGCCTGGGTGCCGCCGGCCGGCACCGGCGAGACCAGCCTCTACCTGCGCCCGTTCATGTTCGCCTCCGAGGCCTTCCTTGGCGTGCGCGAGGCCCACGAGGTGACCTACTCCGTCATCGCCTCCCCGGCGGGGGCCTACTTCGCGGGCGGCGTGAAGCCCGTCAACCTCTGGCTCGCAACAGAGTTCGCGCGCGCCGGCGACGGCGGCACCGGCGCCGCCAAGTGCGGCGGCAACTATGCCTCGTCCCTGGCCGCCCAGCAGCAGGGTGCCGCCCACGACTGCCAGCAGGTCGTCTTCCTCGACTCCTCGACGCACACCTACATCGAGGAGCTCGGCGGCATGAACCTCTTCTTCGTCTACAAGGACGGCCGCGTGGTCACCCCGGCCCTGACCGGCTCGATCCTCGAGGGCGTCACCCGCAGCTCGATCCTCGAGCTCACCAAGGAGATGGGCCTCTCGCCCGAGGAGCGCCGCATCGAGATCGCGGAGTGGAAGGACGGCGTCGCCAGCGGCGAGATCACCGAGGTCTTCGCCTGTGGCACCGCGGCCGTCGTCACGCCCGTCGGTGAGCTCCGCTGGGATGGCGGCTCGACGCCGGCGCCGGCCTCGACCGAGACGACGATGGCGATCCGCCAGCGGCTGCTCGACGTGCAGTACGGCCGCGTCGCCGACACCCATGGCTGGATGACCCGACTGGTCTGATCTCACAGCGGGTCCACAGTGGGCCCAAAAGTGTTGTGCCACAACGGAGGTGAGGCAAGCCTGCCCATTGGCAGGGGTGCCTCACCTTCGTGGCGCGCGGCCCCGGGCAGGCGCATTCTGAGGGCATGTTCGATCTCATCGGTGGCCTTCCCATGCACCCCCTGGTGCTCCATGCGTTTGTCGTCCTCGGCCCGCTGGCAGCGCTGCTGGCCATCGCGTATGCCGCACGGCCGGCCTGGCGGCCCGGCCTCAAGTGGCCCACGGCGGTGCTCGCCGTCATCGCGGGGCTGTCCGGCTTCCTCACCAAGGAGACCGGCGAGTTCCTCGAGCGGCGGCTCCAGGCTCAGGGTGAGGATGCCGCCGCGATGGCGACGATCCACGAGCACGCGGAGGCGGGTGACGCGGCATTCGCTGCCGGGGCACTGCTCATGGTGCTCACGCTCGTCGCGGTGTTCTGGCTGATCCGGGCGGGGCGAGAGCCGCGCTTCGGCGGGGCCGGCAACCTGCTCGCCATCGCCCTGCTCACCCTGTCCGGGCTCTTCACGATCGGGGCCGTCCTCAACGCCGGCCACACTGGGGCCAAGGCCGTCTGGGGCGACCAGGTCGACACGTCGGTCACGGTCCCCGGCGAGGGCGGCGACTAGGCCGCGCGCGGCATACGCCCGGTCCGGCTCTCACTATGTGGACCGGGGGTGAGGGGCCGCCGCAGCCATGCCAAGGTGGCCTCGTGACCATGTGGACTGCCGCTACCGCGGCCCTCATTATCGCCTAGCGCGACGAGCACTCCTCGTCGCGCAGACCTCCCACACCCGGGGGGTCTTTTTCGTTGTGGGACACACCCCGAGCCCACTTCGGACAGCGCTAGGCACTGGGACCCACACCGGTCACGACAACTTCACGCCCCCGGCCCACCGGCCGGTCGGGGGCACGACCCAAGGGCACGGGCATGACTGGCACCACCGACCTCCACGTCTACGACACCACGCTGCGTGACGGCGCGCAGCAGGAGGGGCTCAACCTCTCCGTCGCCGACAAGCTCGCCATTGCGACGCACCTCGACTCGCTGGGTGTCGGATACATCGAGGGCGGCTGGCCCGGCGCCAACCCCAAGGACACCGAGTTCTTTGCCCGCGCCCAGCGCGAGCTCACGCTCCACAACGCCACGCTCGCGGCCTTCGGCGCGACCCGTCGGGCGGGCAGCCGGGCGGCCGATGACGAGCTCGTCCGCGCGCTCGTCGACTCCGGCGCCTCCGTGGTCACCCTGGTGGCCAAGTCCCACGCCGGGCATGTGGAGCGGGCCCTGCGCACCACCCTCGCCGAGAACCTCGGGATGATCCGGGACACCGTCACCTTCCTGCGCGGTGAGGGCCGTCGGGTCTTCCTAGACGCGGAGCACTTCTTTGACGGGTATGCCGTCAACCGCGACTACGCGCTCGAATGTGTCCGTGCCGCAATGGAATCCGGTGCCGAGGTCGTCGCGCTGTGTGACACCAACGGCGGCATGCTCCCCAACGAGGTCGCCGACGTCGTGGCCGACGTGCGCGGCGCCACCGATGCGCGGCTCGGCATCCACTGCCACAACGACACCGGCTGTGCGGTCGCCAACTCGATGGCGGCCGTCGACGCCGGCGCCAGCCACGTGCAGGGCACGATCAACGGCTACGGCGAGCGCACGGGCAACGCCAACCTGATCACCGTGCTGTCCAATCTCCAGATCAAGCAGCAGCGCCCGCTGGTCGCTCCCGAGCGCCTCCAGGAGGCCACCCGGATCGCCCATGCCATCAGCGAGATCACCACCGTGCCGCCCTACAACCGGCAGCCCTATGTCGGCGCCAGCGCCTTCGCCCACAAGGCGGGTCTGCACGCGTCGGCGATCAAGGTCGACCCCGACCTCTACCAGCACACCGACCCGACGCTGGTCGGCAATGACATGCGGATGCTGGTGTCCGACATGGCCGGTCGCGCCTCGATCGAGCTCAAGGGCCGCGAGCTCGGCTATGACCTGGCCGGCGACAAGGAGACCCTCGCCAGGCTGCTCGCGCGGGTCAAGGAGCTCGAGCTGCGCGGCTACACCTTCGACGCGGCCGACGCGTCCTTCGAGCTGCTGCTGCGCGAGGAGATCGGCGACCCGGCCCCCGACTTCTTCGAGGTCGAGTCCTGGCGGGTCATCACCGACGCCCGCGGCAACGAGCCGGCGCTGTCCGAGGCGACCGTCAAGGTGACGGCCGCCGGTGAGCGCACGGTCGCGACGGGGGAGGGCAATGGCCCGGTCAACGCGCTCGACGAGGCGCTCAGGCAGGCGCTCCACACGGCATACCCGGAGCTGGACTCCATTGAGCTGGTGGACTTCCGGGTGCGCATCCTCGACAGCGAGCACGGCACCGACGCCGTCACCCGAGTCCTCATCGAGACCACCGACGGCACGACCACGTGGTCGACGGTCGGTGTCGACGCCAACGTGATCGAGGCGTCCTGGAAGGCGCTCGTCGAGTCGGTGACCTATGGCCTGCTGCGAGCGGGCGTCGACGCCCGCTGACCGGTCGCGGCCGGTTGACGGGGCGGACCCGTCAACCGGCCACACCAGCTCATCGCCGGGCCTCCCCGGCACCCACGGGCTTACCAGGTGTGGGCGACGTCGACCACGAGGCGTTGGGTCGTGGCGTCCTTGATGACGAATGCCCGCATGGGGAGCCGTGCCCGGGTGCCGACACCGAAGGTGGTGCGGCCTTCGAAAGAGCCGCCGTAGGCAACCTGGCGGAAGGTCCGATAGCCCGAGACGTTCGCTGCCTCCCGCGGATTGGCGGGCACATAGCTCGGGCGCCCCGTGGAGGTGTGAGCGGGGGCGTTCACGGTGACCACGAGGTCCGCGCCCCCGCGAAGCGGGATGGCCGAGCCAGTCGCGATGTGGCGGAAGGTGCTGCGGTAGCCAACTCGGTAGCCGACCAGCCTCGTGGAGGCCGAGGCCAGATCGATGACGAAGCGGTCGTAGCAGGCAGTGCGGCCAGCGCGTGCCCCCGTGACACGCGCGCCGGCGGTGCCCGTGCCGACCTTGTCGAGAGATCCCCACGATGTGGAGCAGGCCGTCGTGGCGACGGGCGCCGCCCCGGCTGCGGGTGACGAGGCGAGTGCGGAGGCGGCGATGGCCAACAGGCCAGCACTTGCGGCCGCAATCGGGCGTCGGTGTGTGGTGCTCATGATGTGTCCCCCTGTCGTGCGCGAATCCCCCGCGCGGGAGCCCGCGCGGGGATGGGTCGGCCCGGTCCCCCCAAGGGTGCGTCAGTGTGGTCTGGACCGAACTCGGTGGGTGTCGCCGCGGCGAGGTCGTGGCAACGCCAGTGCGGAACCGCGGACTCGCGGTGCCGGAGCGATGCCCGACCAGTCACAGCGCCGGGCTATCGCGCAAAGGTACACCTAAGCAGGACGATTCGGGCAGTAGGCAATGATGCGCACCCAATGTGCGTGCGGGCGTCAGGGGCGGTTGGGCTCCCTAGAACGGCCACGCCTCGCGCATGGGGCCGGCGACGCCGGGCTCGATGTAGTGCTCGTAGCCGAAGCCCTCGCGGAAGACCTCTAGGGGCATGGCCATGAACATCCCGATGTCGGTCTTCTGGCTGGCGTGACATTCGAGTGCCTGCCGCTTGACGTCGGCGAGGTCACGCAGGTCGCAGCGCCAGGTGATCTCGGATTCCGGTGTGCCAAAAGGGTTGCCGTCATCCATGGGCTGGTCGGGATCCCACTCGCCGGGGTCGATGCCGACCTCCTCGGCGGTGAGCCCGGCGGCCTTGGCCTCGGCGAAGGAGCGGCGCATCGCGTCGCGGTTGGACGTCACCTCGAGCACGCGGGGGCGGCGGGCGGCGAGCTCGGCCGCGCGGTGGGCGACGTGGTGGACCTTGACGTGGTCGGGGTGCCCATAGGTGCCGTGCCAGTCGTAGCCGACGAGCACGTCGGCGTCCTCCTCGTCGAGGATCGCGGCCAGCCGTCCGGCAGCCTCGTCGAGATCCGCGCCGTGGAAGGCCCCGTCAAGCCCGTTCTGGTCCCACCCGGTCATCCCGGAGTCGGAGTAACCCAGCCACTCGACGCGGGCGGTGCCGGTCACCTGGGCCGAGGCCTCGGCCTCGCGGCGCCGATAGGCGACGAGCGAGTCGCCCTCGGCGAGGTCGTCGGGCACCTCGCCGTGGTCACCATTGGTGCCATAGACGCAGACGACGCGGTGGCCCTCGCGGGACAGCCGCGCCATGGATGCTGCGGTCGAGGAGGCCTCGTCATCGGGGTGGGCGTGGAGGTAGACGATCGTGCTCACGGCCCAATGATGCCTCAGACCCTGAGCGTCTCCCGAGCGGTGGCCAGCAGGCGGCAGACCAGCGCGATCCCATCCTCCTTGGTGGCGCTGCCCTTGGTGTAGACGGCCAGCCGCAGCGCGGTGTCGCGGCTGCGGATCAGTCCCGTGCTGTTGACGATCCAGCGGAAATCGTCGGTGGAGCGGGGCAGCCAGCCGTTCTTGACCAGAATGCCCTCGCCGTCGCGGGCCGCGTCGCCGACGCCCCAGGCCTGCTCGGCGTCGACCTGGGCGAGCAGGGACCGGCCATAGGAGAGCAGCCTCGGGTCGATGAGCGGGTGGCCACGGACGATGACGTCGAGGATCCGGAGCCGGTCGGCGAGGGTGGTCTGCATCAGCCCCCAGGAGGTCTCCTCGGGGATCATGCCGGTCATGCCGAGGGCCTCCCACAGCCGGGAGACGCCCTCCTCCGAGCCCATCCGGCGATAGAGCGACCAGGCCGCGTCGTTCTCGCTGCGCCCGATCATCTCCCGGGCATGGGCATCCTCCTGTGCGGTCAGCTCGCGCTCCTCCTCGGTGGCGTGCATGAGCAGCGCCAGCAGGATGTCGACCTTGGCGGTGCTGGCCATCTCGTAGGACTGGTCACCCGAGAGATAGGCGTGCCGGCCCACCGCGTCGAGCACCGCGCAGCCCCACGACACCGTGTCGGCGACGGGGATCGCGGCCAGGGCGCCGTCGAGTGCCGCGGCATCGGGGAAGGCCCAGGAGTCCCGTGCCGCCAGCGCGATCTCGTCGCTCGACGTGGGCCACGGGGCGGGCTCGGTCGTGGCGCTGGCCTCAAGGGCGCCGCCGGCGGCCGCCGACGCCGAGCCCACCGGGCCGCCCGTGGCCACGGTGCCCGGGGGCGTCGCTGCGCAGGCGCTCAGCAGGGTCATCCCTGCGCCCGCCAGGAGGGTCCGTCGCGACACGGCCGTCACAGGGCCAAGTGAAGCGCACGGCCAGCCCAGGTGGGAGGGGACGCGCGGGGAATCTCCCCAAGCGGGCGTCCTGCGCCTAGCGGTGCTCGGGCGGCAGGTGTCCGAAGCGGTGCAGCGTCTGGCTGATGGCCTGCTCGCGCAGGACCGTGAGCAGCTCGCGCCGGCCGGTGGCCAGGACCGGGCCCGCCAGCACCGTGATGCCCGGGTCGGTCACGCCTGCCTGGAGCGCGGCGGCGTCGCCGATGACCCGCACCCGGCCGCGCTCGCCCTCGGCCACCAGGCGGCGGAGGTATGCCGCGGTGTCCTCCGCACGGACCGGCGCACCCCCCAGCGTGGCCGGGAGCCCGGCCTCCGGCGCCGCCGAGACGTCGACGGCCACGCCCGCCAGCGCGGCTGCGGCGAGCAGCCGGACGACCTCGACGGGGCGGGCACCTCCCTCGGCGCGCACGGTCAGGTGGGGGATCGGCCGGTAGCGGAAGACATTGGACTCGGCCCGCAGGCCGGTGCGGTCATGCTCGACCCCGAACTCGGTCGCCCAGGCGGCGGCGTCGGACTCGATGGCCGACTGGAGCCAGGCCCGGTCCTCGGTGCCCACCCGGTCACCGAGCCCGTCCAGCAGCGCGGTGACCACCCGGGTGACTGCCGGCGTCGCGGACGAGCGCACTGACGGCATACCGTCGGGCTCCCAATGCCCAAGCTGCGCAACGTAGTTGGGGCCGCCGGCCTTGGCGCCGGGCCCGACGCTGGAGGCCTTCCACCCGCCAAAGCTCTGGCGCTCGACGATGGCGCCGGTGATGTGGCGGTTGACATAGGCGTTGCCGACCTCGGCCTGCTCGCGCCACTGCGCGATCTCCTGGGCGTCGAGGGAGTGGAGGCCCCCGGTGAGGCCGTAGTCGGTGGCGTTCTGGAGTCGGATCGCATCCTCCAGCGTGTCGGCGCGCATGATGCCGAGCACCGGCCCGAAGACCTCGGTGAGGTGGAAGAAGGAGCCGGGCCGGACCCCGTCCTTCAGGCCGGGGCTCCACAGCCGGCCGGAGTCGTCGAGGCGGCGGGGCTCGACGAGCCAGGTCTCGCCGGGCTCGAGGGTCGTCAGGGCGCGCAGCAGCTTGCCCTGCGGGGGCTCGATGACCGGGCCCATGGTGACGCCCATGTCGCCCATGTCCTGCGGCCAGCCGACCCGGACGGAGGCGACCGCGTCGATGAGCTGGCGGCGGAAGCGCTCGGAGCGGCCGACCGAGCCGACGAGGATCGCGAGCGAGGCGGCCGAGCACTTCTGGCCGGCGTGCCCGAAGGCCGACTTCACCAGGTCGGCGACCGCGAGGTCGAGGTCGGCCGAGGGGGTGACGACGAGGGCGTTCTTGCCGGAGGTCTCGCCATAGACCCGGGGGCCGCCCTCATGTCCAGCCCGCCAGTCGGCGAAGAGCCGAGCGGTGTCGCTGGCGCCGGTGAGCACGACGGTCTCGATGTCCTTGTGCGACACCAGTGCCCGGCCGACGTCACCCTCGTCCGTCCGCACCACCTGGAAGACGTCCTCGGGCACTCCGGCCGCGTGCAGCGCCGCGGCGGCGGTCTCGACACAGCCCGGTGTCTGCGGGGCAGGCTTGATGATGACGGCGGAGCCGGCGGCGAGTGCCGCGAGGACGCCGCCGATCGGGATGGCGACGGGGAAGTTCCACGGCGGGGTCACGAGCGTCACCCGGCTCGGGGTGAACCGGGCGCCATCGGCCAGCAGCCCGCGCTCGAGCTCCTCGGCGCGGTCGGCGTAGTAGCGCGCGAAGTCGATCGCCTCGGAGATCTCGGGGTCGGCCTCGGCCACGGTCTTGCCGGCCTCGTGGCTCATCACGGTCAGCAGCTCGCCGCGGCGGCGCTGGAGCTCTCGGGCCGCGTCGCGCAGGATGGCCGCGCGCTCGGCCGCCGGCCGGGTGCCCCAGGAGTCGTATGCCGCGTGCGCCCGCGCCACGACGTCGTCCACCTCAGCGGTGCTGCCGAGCACGGGGGAGTGCAGCGAGGGGGCCTGTGCGGCAAGGGCTTCGCTTGCCCACGCGCGGGTCGCGGGCAGCGATGCGTCGCTGTCGGGCGTGTTGCTGAACCGGTCGCCGAGGGGTGCCGGCTCGGGGGAGCGGCGGGGGCCCACCGGCGTGGACTCGATGTCGGCCACGGAGCGGCGGAAACGCTGCTCCTGGTCGGGCATCGCCGTCGCGCTGCGCTCGGCGAAGAAGGCGTGGAGGAAGTTCTGCGGCGAGGCGTTCTCCTCGAGCCGGCGCACGAGATAGGACACCGCGACGTCGAAGTCCTCCGGCGCCACGACGGGGGTGTAGAGGATGACGGTGCCCACGGTGTCGCGGACGGCCCGGGCCTGCGCGGGCGACATCCCCTGGAGCATCTCGATGTCGAGGGCTGCGCCCACACCCCGCTCCTGCGCGAGCAGGTGGGCGAGGGCCACGTCGTAGAGGTTGTGGCTGGCCACGCCGAGACGGACCGCCTCGACGGCGTCGGAGCGCAGCGCCCGCTCGACGCAGTGGAGGTAGTTGGCGTCGACCTCCTCCTTGGAGGTGTAGGGCGCCTGCGGCCAGTCGTGGACCTCGGCCTCGACGGCCTCCATGGCGAGGTTGGCGCCCTTGACGAGGCGGATCTTGATGCCGGCGCCGCCGTCGGCAACCCGCTTGCGCGCGAAGGCGATCAGCCGCTCCATGGCCGGCAGGGCGTCGGGGAGATAGGCCTGGAGGACGATGCCCGCCTCGAGGTCCTTGAACTCCGGTTCCGACAGCATGGCAGTGAAGACCTCGATGGTGAGGTCGAGGTCGCGGTACTCCTCCATGTCGAGGTTGACGAAGGCGTGGGGTCGCTTGGCGGCGGCCGCGCGATAGAGCGGACGCAGCCGCTCGAGGCATCGCTGCACGGTCCCCTCGGTGTCCCAGGTGACGATCTGGCTGACGAGCGAGGACACCTTGATCGAGACGTAGTCGACGTCGGGCCGCTCGAGCAGCGCCTGGGTGCGGGCGGTCCGGGAGGCGGCCTCGTCCTCGCCGAGCACGGCCTCACCGAGCAGGTTGATGTTGAGGCGGAAGCCGTCGGCGCGCGATGCCGCGAGGTGCTTGGCCAGCGCCGGGTCGTGGGCGTCGACGACGAGGTGGCCGACGATCTGGCGCAGCCTGCGGCGCGCGATCGGCACCACGACCTGGGGTGCGAGGCGGGCGGCCTGTGCGCCCAGCCCGAGCAGGCCACGGTCGACCGGCCCGAGGAAGGACGAGGCGTCACCGGCGGTGAGGCGGGCGAGCTCGCGGGCCGCCACGTGGACGTCCTCGGGGCGCGCGACACGGTCGACGAAGCGCACGGCGAGGTCGAGGCCGGCCTCGTCGCTCACGAGCGCGGCGAGCTGGCCGGTGCTGCGGCGCTCGGCCTTGGTCTGGCCGGCCGCGGTGGCGGCCCGCCACTCGTCGGCCAGGGCGATGGCCGGCTCGACGAGGTGGGTGAGGTCGGTGCTGCTCATGGTGGCCTCCGGGGGTGAGTGGCTGTCCCTGCACGCTAGGGCTGGGCCGGCCGTCCAGCCAACGGACAGGTGTCACGGATATGCGATAGTGGCGGCATACATCTGTCTGAAGGCGGTGGCGGAGTGACACAGGCCCAGGACCTCGTCGACGAGGTGTCGGCGCTCCTCGGCGCGCCGGCGACCCTCGAGGACCGGCATTTCGCCCTGCTCGCGTCCGCGGCGCACCCGGGCGCCGTCGACCCGGTGCGGCTCCAGACGATCCTCGCGCGCGGGTCCGCGCCGGAGGTGCGCGCGCACTTCGAGTCCTTCGGCATCGGCCAGGCACAGGGGCCCGTGTGGGTCCCGGCGGCCGGCGGGCGCAGCGAGCGGCTCTGCCTGCCGGCCCGCTTCCGCGGGGTCGTGCACGGCTACATCTGGGTGATCGCCACCGAGGGCGGGCGCCTGCCGACGGCGGACGACACCCGGCTCGAGGACGCGATGCGGCTCGCGGACGCGGCCGGAGACCTGCTTGCGCAGCGCTCGCGCCAGCGCCGGGAGGCGACGCGTCTCTTCCACGAGCTCGTCCAGGCGCCCGTCGGCGCGGCCGAGGTGTCGGCCCGAGTCCTCAGCAGCCACAGTGGGATTGGGCGCGGGCGGCCCGTCGCGGTCGCGGTCGTCGGCCGCTCCGATGGCGAGGACGTCGGGCCCGAGCACCTCCAGGGGCGCAGCACCGCGCTGCGTGGCACGGTCCTGGCCGCCGACGGTCCGCGCTGCGCTGTCGTCGTGGAGGCGGGCCGCCTCGAGCCGGCGCTGACGGCCATCCGGGAGGTCCTGCCCGGCGCCGTGTGCGGCGTCGGCGAGGAGGTCGCCGACCTCGCCCAGGCACGCGACAGCTGGGTCCAGGCCGGCCAGGCGTATGCCGTGGCGCAGCTGGCCCCCGGCGCCGGCCCCATCGCGCGCTGGGCGCGACTGGGGGTGCTGCGGCTGCTCGGCGGGGGAGCGGCCTCCGAGGCGGCCGACGCGGTCGCCACCCCAGCCGTGCGTGCGCTGCTCACCAGCGGCCGCCCCGAGCTCGTCGAGACCGCGCGGGTCTATCTCGATGCGGCCGGGAGCGTGGCCACGACAGCCAGCGCGCTGGGCCTGCACCGACAGAGTGTCTATCACCGGCTGGAGCAGGTCGGCCGGATCACCGGCCTCGACCTCCACGACGGCCGGGCGCGGCTCGAGCTGCACCTCGGCCTCACGCTGGCTGCCGGAGGGACGACGTGAGCGACGACGACGTGAGGGACGACGACCGGAGGGACGACGACATGACGGCACCGACCACGACCAGCTGGCAGGCGCTCGACGACGAGGCGCTCGGGGCCCGGCTGCGGGCGCTCCTGCCCGACGGGAGGTCCCTGGTGCTGGTCGACGGCGGCTCGGGCGCGGGCAAGTCCACGGTGGCGGCCCGGATCGCGCGGGCGCTCGGCGGCGAGGTCGTCCACACCGACGCCATCGCCTGGCATCTCGACATCGTCGACTGGGACGACGAGCTGGTCGAGGGCGTGCTGGAGCCTTGGCGCGCAGGCGAACCCGTCTCCTACCGTCCGCCTGGCTGGATCGCCAAGGGCCGTCCCGGGGCGGTCACCGTGCCAGTGACAGACGTGCTCGTCGTCGAGGGGGTCGGGGCGGGCCGGGCGAGGCTGGCCGCACTCGCCGACGTCGTGGTGTGGGTGCACTCCGACCCGGCCGCGGCGAGGCGCAGGGGTGTCGAGCGCGACATCGAGGTCGAGGGTCGCACCCGGCAGGAGGCCGAGGACTTCTGGGATGACTGGGCGCTCACCGAGGTCCCCTTCCTCGAGCGCGAGCGGCCGTGGACCCGGGCGCACCTGGTCGTCAACGGCACCCCCGACGCCACTGCCGGGCCGGGCACTGCTGGCGCAGGCACGCGCCCCGTCCTCCTCCGCGAGGGGCCCACCCACCCCGGACGGACCGGGGCCTGAGCCTCAGCGCTCGCCCAGCAGCGCGTCGCAGGCGGCGATGATCCGACCGCGCATCGTCTGGCTGCGCGCGGCGAAGGCGCGCTGCTCCGCGGCATACTCCGCGCGGCCCTCCGGGGTCTCGATCCGGATCGGCTCGTAGCCGAGGTCCACCAGGTCATAGGGGGCGGCCCGCATGTCGAGCTCGCGGATCGCCCGCGCCAGCTCGAAGGCATCGGCGACCAGCTCCGAGGGCACGCCCGGGGCGAGCTTGAAGGCCCACTTGTAGGAGTCCATGCCGGCGTGCAGGCAGGCAGGCTGCTCCATCTCGGTCTGCGTCTCCCGTTGTGGCGCAAGGAGATTGAGCGGCTGAGCAGGTGGGGTGAAGAAGCGGTAGGCGTCGTAGTGCGAGCACCGCACCTGGCTGGCCTCGACGACCGCGTCGGTGCCCTCCGGACCGAGTCGCAGGTCATAGCCGGTGTGCCGGATCTGCTCCGGGGTCGCGCGATAGACCATCGCCCACTCGTGCAGCCCGAAGCACCCGAAGAAGCCCTGCCGCTCCCGGGTGGCCGACAGCAGGTCGCGCACGAAGCGCACGGTGTCGCCGCGCGCTTCGAGGTATACCGCGGTGTCCAGCTCCAGCGCGCCGTCGACCTGGCGGTACCAGCGCCACTGGGCCCGCGGCATACCGGCTGCATCGGCGAGGCGCACACCCGGTCCCGGGTGCCAGCGCCGCAGCTGCGCGGGGCGGTATCCGTAGTACTGCCAGAGGAAGTCCTCGACGGGGTGCTTGCGGCCGTGGCGGGCCAGGTGTCCGGCGACGAGCCGGTCGACGCGCTCGGCGTGGGCGGACGCCATCGACTCCCACTCATCCCGCGCGAGAAGGCGCTCCACCACTGTCGTCACGGCCACCAAGACTACGGGGGTGGCCCTTGTGTCTGTGCAGGTCACGTGGCACCCTTGGCCAACCCTCGTGGCCCTGTGACCCAGGCCACATGCCCTGCCCTCGCGTCCCTGCGCGCCGAACCACCGGAGCCCTCCATGTCCCGCCGTCTCGCCCTCGCCGCCGTTGCCGCGGCCGCCGCCCTGACCGCTCCCGTCGCCGCCTCCGCGGCCCCCGGAGCCCCCGGGCCCAACCCCGACCGCAACGCGATGGGCTACTACGTGGCGCTGGGCGACAGCCTCGCCGCCGGCTACCAGCCGGGCGCCGGTGACGACAAGCAGGGCGGCTACGCCGGCGACGTGCTCGACGCGGTGCAGGTGACCCAGCCCAAGACCAGGCTGGTCAACCTCTCGTGCTCGGGCGAGACGACCGTGACGATGCTCGACGGCACCCACTGCGACTACAGCGCGGGCAGCCAGGTCGACCAGGCCGTGCGCTTCCTCAAGGCCCACGCCAAGAACACCCGGCTGGTGACGATCGACATCGGCGCCAACGATGTGCAGACCTGCGTCAAGGGCACAGCCGTGGACTACAACTGCATCTTCGCCGGGCTCGCGACCGTCAACAAGAACCTCCCCGACATCCTCGGTCGGCTGCGCGCGGCCGCCCCCGACGTCAAGATCGTCGCCCTCAACTACTACAACCCCTTCCTCGCCAGCCACCTCGCCGGGCCCGAGGGCCAGGCGCTGGCCCAGCAGTCGACGATGCTCCAGTCGATCCTCAACGGCTCCATCGCGTCCGCCGCGGCGGGTGTGGGAGCGCCGGTCGCCGACGTCGCGACCGCCTTCGAGAGCGACAACTGGACGCCGACCACGCTCCCCGGCCTGGGCACCGTGCCGACCAATGTCGCGCGCATCTGCTCGTGGACCTGGATGTGCACCAAGAGCGACATCCACGCCAACGACGCCGGGTATGCCGTGCTGGCCCAGGCCGTCGTCGTCCGCCTCTAGGAGCCGCTCACCTGCACAGGTTGTGCTCTAGGGTTCATCACGTGCGCATCGCGAGATACACCACAGGTGAGGACCCGGCATACGGCATCGTCGAGGGCGGTCCCGGCGAGGAGTTCATCCTCGAGGTCGTCGGCGACCCGCTCTACCAGACGCCGCAGCCGACCGGTCAGCGCGTGGCGCTCGCCGACGTGCGGCTGCTCGCCCCGGTGATCCCGCGCAGCAAGATCCTGGGCATCGGCAAGAACTACGCCGAGCACGCCAAGGAGATGGGCGGCGAGGCGCCCAAGGACCCGCTGGTCTTCCTGGTGCCCAACACCGCCGTCGTCGGGCCCGACGACCCGGTCGTGATGCCCGAGATCACCCAGGAGGTCTCCTACGAGGGCGAGCTCGCCGTCGTCATCGGCCGCTTCTGCAAGGACGTGCCGCGCGAGCGGGTCGACGAGGTGGTCTACGGCTACACGATCGCCAACGACGCGACCGCCCGCGACCTTCAGCGTGGTGACGGCCAGTGGGCGCGGGCCAAGGGGCTCGACACCTTCTGCCCTCTCGGGCCGTGGATCGTCACCGACCTCGACACCTCCGACCTGTCGATCGTCACGCGCCACAACGGCAAGGTCGTCCAGGACGGCACGACGGCCGACATGATCCACGACGTCGCGGCCCTGGTGGCGCACTGCTCGCAGGCCTTCACGCTGCTGCCCGGCGACGTCATCCTCACCGGCACCCCGGCCGGCGTCGGGCTCGTGGAGTCCGGAGACCGGGTCGAGATCGAGATCGAGGGCATCGGCACCCTCGGCAACCACTTCGTCCGACGGTGACGCGCCAGAGCCTCGAGCCCAGGCCGGGCGCCCGGCCGCGACCTACGATGGAGCCATCATGAGCACCGCACACCCAGACCCCACGCCCGAGGACACCACGTCCGTCCCCCGCGACGAGCAGTCGAGGGCTGCCGCGGCCGAGGGACCGGCGGCCGGCGACGCCGTCACCCCCGACGCCGAGGTGACGGGCAAGGCCGTCCGGGTGCGCTTCTGCCCCTCGCCGACCGGCACCCCGCATGTCGGCATGGCCCGGGCCGCGCTGTTCAACTGGGCGTGGGCGAGGCACACCGGTGGCACGCTCGTCTTCCGCATCGAGGACACCGACGCCAGCCGCGATAGCCAGGAGAGCGTCGACGAGCTGATCGACGCCCTCGGCTGGCTCGGTATCGACTACGACGAGGGCCCCGGCGTCGACGGCCCCTATGGCCCCTACCGCCAGAGCGAGCGGCGCAACACCCACGTCGAGGTCGCCCGCCAGCTGGTCGAGGGCGGCTACGCCTACGAGTCCTACTCGACGCCCGAGGAGGTCGAGGCGCGGCACAAGGCCGCCGGCCGCGACCCCAAGCTCGGCTATGACAACTACGACCGTGAGCTGAGCGAGACCGAGCGCGAGCGCTTCAAGGCCGAGGGCCGCCAGCCGGTGATCCGCGTGCGGATGCCCGATGAGGACATCACCTTCCACGACCTCATCCGCGGCGAGGTGACCTTCAAGGCCGGCACCGTCCCGGACTTCGCGATCACCCGCGGCAACGGCGCGCCGCTCTACACGCTCGTCAACCCCGTCGACGACGCGATGATGCGCATCACCCACGTCATCCGCGGCGAGGACCTGCTCTCCTCGACCCCGCGCCAGATCGCGCTCTACCGCGCCCTGGTCGACCTCGGCATCGCCGAGCGTGTCCCGGTCTTCGGGCACATGCCGCTCGTGATGGGGGAGGGCAACAAGAAGCTCTCCAAGCGCCAGCCCGAGTCCTCGCTCTTCCTCCACCGCGACCGCGGTTTCGTGCGCGAGGGCATGGTCAACTACCTCGCGCTCCTCGGCTGGGCGATCGCGCCCGACCGCGATGTCTTCACGCCCGGCGAGCTCGTCGACGCCTTCGACATCCACGCGGTCAACCCCAACCCCGCCCGCTGGGACCAGAAGAAGGCCGAGGCGATCAACGCCGAGCACATCCGCCGACTTCCCCTGGAGACCTTCGTCGAGCGCCTGCTGCCCTACCTGCGCCGCGACGGCATCCTCGGCGACAACCCCTCGCTGGGCGAGTTCGGCCGGCTCAAGGACGTCGCCGAGCTCATCCAGACCCGCATCCAGGTGCTCTCCGAGGCGTCGGCGCTTGTGCGGCCGTTCTTCGTCGCCGACGACCAGCTCGAGATCGCCGACGACGCGCGCGGGCAGCTCAAGGACGACGCCAAGGACGTGCTCGACGCGGCGATCAAGGCGCTGGAGCCCATCGAGCCCTTTGGCGGCGGTCTCGTCGGCGAGCCCACCTGGGCCGCGCCCAAGATCGAGGCGGCGCTGCGTGAGGCGATCGTCGACGGCATGGGACTGAAGCCCAAGTTCGCGTTCGGCCCGCTGCGCACCGCCGTCTCCGGCCAGCGCATCTCGCCGCCGCTGTTCGAGTCGATGCAGATCCTGGGCAAGGCCTCGGTGCTCGCGCGCCTGGCCAGGCTGCGCGACCAGCTCGGCTGAGGCCGCCCGCTTGCGTCACCTCCTGCTCGATCTCGACGACACCGTCTTCGACACCGGCGCGGCGATGCGGTATGCCGTGCGCTCGCTGGTGCGTCGCATGTGCCCCGGGCTGGGCGAGGAGTCCGCGGCCGCCGTGGCCGAGGTCTATCGCACCGACCCGACCGGGCTGTTCCGCCGCTACACCACCGGTGAGCTCGGGCAGGACGACATGCGCACCCGGCGCATCCAGCACGCCCTCGCGTCCGTGGATGCGGGGGTGCGCCTCGACGCCGGCCAGGCTGCCGAGTTCAACGCGACCTTCGGGCGCGAGCTCGCCGACGCGCTCGCGGTCTTCGACGACGCGCAGGCGGGCTTCGAGCGGTGGCGCGCGGGCGGCATACGCCTCGCTGCGCTGACGAACGCCAGCGCCGATGTCACAGCCGACAAGCTCGCCCGCTCCGGTGTGGCAGGGGCGTTCGAGGCGCTGGTCACCAAGGACACCCTCGGCTTCGGCAAGCCGGACCCGCGGGTCTTCCACCATGCCTGCGCGCTGCTGGGCCGCGAGCCGGGCGATGTCGTCTATGTCGGTGACGAGCTCGACTTCGACGCGATCGGCGCGCGCGACGCCGGGCTCGTCGGGGTGTGGCTGGACCGCCGCGGACGGTGGGACGGCAGTGATGTCGGCGTGCCCGTCATCGGCTCGCTCGACGGGGTCGACGCGCTGCTCTGAGTGCCCGCGCTCGGTGCCCGATGCCGCGAAACCCATTGCGCCACTTGGCGAGTTGCGCCGATTTGGGGGAGTGGCAGTCCTGCCGGTAGCATCTTCCTTCGGTTCACCCCGCAGAAGGCCCTCGGGCGCGCTCGGGAGTGATACCCCTTGGGGTATGGTGTAATTGGCAGCACGACTGATTCTGGTTCAGTTAGTCTAGGTTCGAGTCCTGGTACCCCAGCGCTGTTGTCGGACAACCGAACTCGCGCTGTTGAGTGCGATCCGGCCCGATTTCGGAGAAGCCCACCCGGTGGGGTAAGGTTCTCTCCTGTGCCTCACGGCACAAGCTAGATGGCCCCGTTGTGTAGCGGCCTAGCACGCCGCCCTCTCAAGGCGGTAGCGCCGGTTCGAATCCGGTCGGGGCTACATCGAGACAAGGACCCCCGCTCAGTGAGCGGGGGTCCTTCGCTGTCTCTGGCGTTTCACTCGGGCTCGTAGTCGCGGGCCATGTCGATCAGGACCTCCTGGAAGGCGATCTCGGCCGGGGTGCGGACCCGGTCCTGGCGGTGGACGACCACGATCCGGCGCGGCGGGGCGGTGTCCCCGAGCGAGACGATCCGCACGCCGGGGTGCTTGTTGGTCATCGCCGTCCGCGGGGCGAGCGCGATGCCGAAGCCGACCGCGACCATGGCCTGCGCCTCCTGGTAGTCGTTGGCCTCGAAGGAGATCCGCGGCTCGAAGCCGGCGTCCTGGGCGCTGCGCGTCAGGACCTCGACGACGGGATGGTCCTGGGCGCGGATGATCCACTGCTCGTCATCGAGCTCCTCCATCCGGACCGAGCGCTTCCTCGCCAGCGGGTGGTCGGCCGCGACGACCAGGACCGTCGGGTCCTCGAAGAGGCTCGTCAGCGCGAACTGGCTCGCGTCGAGCCGACGCCACGCGTAGTCCCACAGGAGCGACAGGCCGACCGTGCCCTCCTCCAGCATCTCGATCAGGGCGGCCTCGCGGGCGCTGTGGATGCTCAGCCGGATCGAGGGATAGAGCTGGCGGTAGCGCTGGACGGCCAGGGGGACAAAGGAGCTGCCGACGGTGGCGAAGGTGCCGAGTGAGAGCTCGCCCCGGCGCAGGCCGGCGATCTCGGCGAGGTCGGACTCGGCCGCCGCCAGCTGGCGAAGCACCTTGCGCGCGTGCCCGGCGAGCACCTGCCCGGCCTCGGTGGGCACCATGCCTCGCGCGTGCCGGGTCAGCAGGGGCTGCCCCACCTCGTGCTCGAGGCGGCGCAGCTGCTGCGAGACGGCAGAGGGGGTGTAGTTCATCCGGGTCGCGGCGGCGGTGACCGAGCCGTGCTCGATCACGTGGAGCAGCACGCGCAGGCGTCCGACGTCGAGCACAGGGCCATCTCCTCGGGGGCGGCCATGAAGCAGATCTTCAAGGCGGTTAAGCAACGGTAGCAGGGCTGCAATCAGGGCAGTTCGCGGGTGTGTGAACCTGCCTGAGGCTGTGGCCGGGAGGGTCCAGAGCTGCGATTCGTAGGGTGGCTGTCACAGAGATGAAGCAGCACTAAAGAGTCCTTCACAAACTCGCTCTGGTTGTTCAGGCTCGTTGGCGTCACCCTCATCAGATACGGGCATCAGGCCCGCGGATGAGAGGAGGGCAGATGAGGGAGATCAGAGCCACGTGGATGCGTGGCGGCACCAGCAAGTGCTGGGTCTTCCGCCGAGAGGACCTCGAGGTGCCCGGCATGACGGTCGATGAGGTCCTGCTGCGCGTCTACGGGAGCCCGGACCGCCGACAGGTCGACGGTGTCGGCGGCGGCACGTCGACGACCAGCAAAGCCGTCATCTTGTCGCAGTCGGACCGCCCGGATGTCGACGTCGACTACACCTTCGCGCAGGTCGGCATCGAGGAGGCCAAGGTCGACTGGGGCAGCAACTGCGGCAACTGCTCAGCGGTCGTCGCGGCATTCGCCGTCCGTGAGGGCTGGGTCAGCACTGGCGACCCGAGCACGAGCGTGCGGGTCCTCAACACCAACACCGACCAGCTGATCGTCCAGGAGCTCGACACCCCCGGCGGCCAGCTCACCGAGGAGCCCACGGCCTCGATCCCCGGCGTGCCCTTCCCGGGCGCCCCGGTCCGGATGGGCTTCCTCGACCCCGCCGGCCGGACCACCGGGCGGCTCTTCCCCTCGGGCAACCCCAGCGACGAGCTCCCGGACGGCGCCGGCCGCATCCGGGCCACGCTCGTCGATGCCGGTGCCCCCGTTGTCGCCCTGCGGGCCTCCGACGTCGGTCTGACCGGCCAGGAGAGCCTCGCCGAGATCGACGCCTCCCCGGAGCTGCTGGCGCGACTGGACGGCATACGCCGCCAGTCCGCGGTGGCCATGGGCATCGCGCCCACGCCCGAGGCCGCGGCCGGCCAGACCGTGGTCGGCGCCACCCGGACCTATCGACGGCTCTCCGAGGGAGTCGTCTTCCTTCCCGAACCTGCACCGAACGTCAATGGAGACGCACCATGACCCAGGAACTGGCCATGCCCCACACGGAGCACCCGGAGCCACCACCGCCCAACAACCGGACCGCGCTCGCCATCATCGGCGGGTTCGCGGCACTCGGCCTGGCCGGCTCGCTGCTCGCCGGCGGGCTGCTCAACCCGCCCGCCTCCACCGCCGACGGCGACTACGCCGGCGAGACCGTCGAGATGCTCATCCCGCTCGCCGAGGGCGGGGGCACCGACACGTGGGCCCGCTTCGTCGGCACCGAGCTGACGCGGACCATCCCCGGCAAGCCGGGCTTCGCGCCCGTCAACGAGGCCGGTGGCGAGGGCATCACGGGCACCAACCACTTCGTGACCTCCGCCGCCGACGACGGCACCGAGGTGCTCGTCAGCACCGCCACCACGGTCGTGCCCTATCTGCTCAAGAAGCCGGCCGTCCGCTACGACTTCACCAAGCTGAAGCCGATCCTGGCCAACGGCACCGGCGGTGTCGTCTACGCCCGCAGCGGCGCAGGCGTCACGTCGATCAAGGATGCGGTCAACCGCTCGAAGCCGCTGAAGTTCGGCGGCATCACCGCGACGGGTCTGGACCTGACCACCCTGCTGGCCTTCGACCTGATCGACATGGACGTCGACGCGGTCTTCGGCTTCGAGGGCCGGGGCCCGGTCAACCTGGCCCTCCAGCGCGGCGAGATCGACCTCGACTACACCACGACCTCGACCTACGACTCCGCGGTCGCACCGCTGGTCAAGGACAAGTCGGCCGTCGCGCTCTTCTCCCTCGGCCAGCTCGACCCGAGCGGCAATGTCGTGCGCGACCCCAACTTCCCCGACCTGCCGACGGTCGTGGAGGTCTATGAGGAGCTCAACGGCAAGGCCCCGTCCGGGCCCAAGCTCGAGGCCTACAAGACGGTGCTGGGCGTGACCTACACCTACCAGAAGGCGCTCTGGGTCCCGGCCGAGACGCCGCCCGAGGCGGTCGACCTGCTGCGCTCCTCCTCCGACAAGCTCAGCAAGGACAAGGCCTTCCTCGAGTCGGCCAAGAAGGTCCTCGGTGGCTACCCGCTCGCGGGCAGTGCCCAAGCTGGCCATCGTCAGCGAGCCGACCGAGGAGGGGACCGACCTGAGCGTGGTGATGCTCTCGATGGGCTTCGCCCACCCGGCCGTCCCCATCACCGGCAGCGTCGCGCTCACCCTGGCTGCGCGCGAGCCCGGCACGGTCCTGGCCGATGTCGTCGGCCCACGCACCGGCGACGGGCTGGCCATGCGCACCGCGGCCGGGGTGGTGTCCACCTTCATCAGCGAGTCCGAGGATGCCGGCTCGGATCTGACCGAGCGCATCACCGAGGCATACAAGGTCGACCCGGCGGTTCGCGAACACGTCGTCGCCCTGCTCAAAGACTCCTACAACGTCTCGGTCGAGTGAGGTCCTGTCATGTTTGATGCTGCTCTTACCGCATTGGGCTCGCTTGCCCAGCCGTCCCTGCTCCTCATGCTCGCCGTCGGTGTCATCAGCGGCCTCGTGATGGGCCTGATCCCAGGTCTTGGCGGCACCGGCGCCGTCGCGATCCTGCTCCCCGTCACCTTCGGCATGGAGCCCGAGCAGGCCTTCGCCCTGCTGATCGGCGCGCTGGCCGTGGTGCACACCTCCGACACCGTCTCCGCCGTCCTGCTGGGTGCACCCGGCTCCGCATCCGCCAGTGTCACGATGCTCGACGGATACGCGATGGCCCGCAAGGGAGAGGCCAAACGGGCACTCTCCCTGGCCTTCCTCTCCTCGATGGCCGGTGGTCTCATCGGCGCCATCGGCCTGACCCTGGCCATCCCGCTCGCCCGCCCGCTGGTGCTCTCCTTCGCCAGCCCGGAGCTGTTCATGCTGACCGTGCTGGGTGTCTCGCTCGCGGCCGTGCTCTCCCGCGGCAACGTCGTCAAGGGCCTGCTGGCCGGCTTCCTCGGACTGCTGCTCGGACTTGTCGGCACCTCGCCGACGACCGCCGAGGAGCGCTTCACCTTCGGCAGCCTCTTCCTCGGTGACGGCCTCTCACTCGTCGCGGTGGCGCTCGGCATCTTCGGTCTGGCCGAGATCGCCTCGCGCGTCGGCCAGCGGGTCATCGACCGCGACATGGTCACCCTCGGCGGCGGCTGGGCCTCCGGCATCAAGGAGTGGCTGACCCACTGGACCCAGGTCATCCGCGGTGCCCTCATCGGCATCTGGGCCGGTGTCCTCCCCGGCGTCGGCGCCACTGCCGGCACCTGGCTCGCCTACGGCCAGGCGGTCGCGACGTCCAAGGACAAGCGCTCCTTCGGCAAGGGCAACCCGCGCGGCATCGTCGGCCCCGAGAGCGCCAACAACTCGGTGGAGGCCGGCGACCTCATCCCCACCCTGCTCTTCGGCATCCCCGGTGGCGTCCCCTCGGCCATGCTCCTCGGCATGCTGCTGACCTACGGCATCCAGCCCGGCCCCGCCATCGTCAGCGAGCACCTCGACCTGATGTACCTCATCATCTGGTGCTTCGCGATCGCCAGCGTCATCGGTGCCTTCCTCTGCTTCCTGGCGACCCCCGCGCTGGCCAAGCTCACCAAGGTCCCCTTCGCGGTCCTCGGCGCCGGCCTGCTGGTCATCATGCTGCTGGGCGCTTTCCAGGAGGGTGGCCAGATCGGCGACCTCTGGATCATGGTGCTGCTGGGCGCGCTGGGCTGGCTGCTCAAGGCCACCGACATGCCACGCGCACCCTTCCTGATCGGCTTCGTGCTCGCGATCCCGATGGAGCGCTACTACTACCTCACCGACAGCCTCTATGACGGGCTCGGCTGGATGACCCGCCCCGGCGTCCTGGTCTTCCTTGCCGTCCTGATCGGCCCGGCTGTCTGGGGCATCGTCAAGCGCCTGCGTGGCAAGGCCGCGATCGGGGCCGACGACGGCCACCGTGGCGACGACGACCTGCGTCACGACGACGACGAGGACGAGGGCGATGGCCTGCTCAAGGACTCCGTCTGGTCGATGGGCCTGGCCGTGCTGGCAACGCTCATCTTCATCGGCGCGCTGATCGCCAGCCGGTCCTTCTCGGCCGAGGCGCGGCTGATGCCCACCCTGGTGGCCGTCGGCGGTCTCATCACGGCCCTCTTCCTGGTCTGGCAGGAGCTGGGCGCCCGGCGCCGTCGCGCCGGTGTCGCACCGGGCTGGACCCACGACGTGACGATCGCTTCGCGGATGTTCGCCGCGATGGCCGGCTTCCTGGTGCTGGTCATGCTCGGTGGCTATCTCTTCGCGGTGGCGCTGTTCGTGCCGGCCTTCTTGCTCTACGTCGCCCGGGCGAAGCCGCGCACCACGGTGATCTACACCCTCGTGCTCTGCGTGGTGCTCATGGCCCTGCCGTCCCTGCTGCCCGTCGACCTGCCGACCGGCCTCCTCCAGCGCTGACCCTCACGAAAGGATCACTCCCATGACCATCGTTGTCGCCTATGCCGATACCCCGCCCGGCCACAGTGCGCTGCGGCGCGCTGCCGAGGAGGCCATCCTCCGCAAGGAGCCCATCGTCGCCGCGTCCGCCGTGCGCGGGTCCACCCCGGACCCGGCACAGCTGGCGACGGTCCTCGGTGACCTCGCCGGTGAGCTCGAGCAGGCCGGGCTCGGCGTGAGCGTCCAGACCTCGGAGCTGCACGACCCCGCTGACGGCGTCATCCAGGTCGCCCAGGAGGTGGGCGCCTCGCTCATCTGCGTCGGTCTGCGCCAGCGGACGCCGATCGGCAAGCTGGTGCTCGGCAGCACCGCCCAGCGCATCCTGCTCGACGCCACGACGCCCGTGATGACCGTCAAGCCCGACTGACGTCCTCACCGCTCAACCCGACGCCGCCCGGTGGTTTCCTCCGGGCGGCGTCGGCGTTGTTATCTGCCTCTGGCCCGCGGGCGCTGGGGGTATGCCGTCGTGCCCGACTCGCGCACACGGCATACCCCACGCAGGGCGACCATCCGCGCAGAATCTGTCGCGGATGGTCGCTGGGGGAGGGGCCGGGTGGCCATCAGCGCAGGATCTGTCGCTGATGGCCGCTGGCTCACTGGTTCTGCGCGGCGGCGGCCTGCTGGGCTGCGTGGTGACGGGCGAGGACCTCGGTGAGCTTGTTGGCGCCGGCGACTACGGTGGCGGCGTGGAGCCGGCCGGGCTGGCGGGAGAGGCGCTCGATCGGACCCGAGATCGACACTGCCGCAACGACTCTGCCGGACGGGCCACGGACCGGGGCCGAGACCGAGGCGACGCCGCGCTCGCGCTCGCCGACGCTCTGGGCCCAGCCGCGGCGGCGCACGCCGGACAGGGCGGTGGCGGTGAATGCCGCGCCGTGCAGGCCGCGGTGGAGGCGGTCCGGCTCCTCCCAGGCAAGCAGCACCTGCGCGGCGGAGCCCGCCAGCATCGACAGGGTGGCGCCGACCGGGATCGAGTCGCGCAGGCCCACCGGGCGCTCGGCAGCCGCGACGCAGACGCGGTTGTCGCCCTGCCGGCGGAAGAGCTGGGCCGACTCGTTGGTGTGGTCGCGCAGTGCGCCGAGCACCGGGCCCGCGGCGGCGAGCAGCCTGTCCTCGCCGGCAGCGGCGGCCAGCTCGCCCAGGCGCGGGCCGAGGATGAAGCGCCCCTGCATGTCCCTGGCGACGAGACGGTGATGTTCGAGCGCGACGGCCAGACGGTGGGCCGTCGGCCGTGCCAGTCCTGTCGCCGAGACGAGCTGGGCGAGCGTCGACGGACCTGCCTCGAGCGCCCCCAGAACGACCGCGGCCTTGTCGAGAACGCCGACCCCGCTAGAGTTGTCCATGAGTTGATATTGACGTCTCATTGCCTGAGACGCAAGTCCGAGCGCCGATATGGCGTGCCACATTCACGATGAACACCCTCGACAACAGTCTCCACCCGCGACCCAGGGTGGCGACCGACCGGAAGGACGAGTGATGGCCGGAACGCTGGCCGAGAAGGTCTGGGACGCGCACGTCGTGCGCCGCGCGGAGGGGGAGCCCGACCTCCTCTACATCGACCTGCACCTCCTGCACGAGGTGACGAGCCCGCAGGCCTTCGACGGGCTCCGGCTGGCCGGCCGCCCGGTCCGCCGGCCCGACCTGACGCTCGCGACCGAGGACCACAACGTCCCGACGACGCCCGGCCCGATCACCGACCCGGTCAGCCGCACCCAGGTCGAGACCCTGCGCCGCAACTGCGAGGAGTTCGGCGTCCGCCTCTTCCCGATGGGCGACGCCGAGCAGGGCATCGTCCACGTGGTCGGCCCGCAGCGCGGCCTGACCCAGCCCGGCATGACGATCGTCTGCGGAGACAGCCACACCTCGACCCACGGCGCATTCGGCGCCCTCGCCTTCGGGATCGGGACCTCCGAGGTGGAGCACGTGCTGGCGACCCAGACCCTGCCGCTCAAGCCCTTCAAGACCATGGCGATCAACGTCGAGGGTGAGCTCCAGCCGGGCGTGACGGCCAAGGACGTCATCCTCGCCGTCATCGCCAAGATCGGCACCGGCGGCGGACAGGGCTATGTCCTCGAATACCGCGGCTCGGCCATCCGCGCGCTGTCGATGGAGGCCCGGATGACGGTGTGCAACATGTCGATCGAGGCCGGCGCCCGCGCCGGCATGATCGCCCCCGACGAGACGACCTTCGACTACATCAAGGGCCGCGAGCACGCGCCCACGGGTGCCGACTGGGATGCCGCGGTCGCCGACTGGTCGCAGCTGCGCACCGACGACGACGCCACCTTTGACGCCGAGGTCGACATCGACGCCTCCACCCTGACGCCCTTCGTCACGTGGGGCACCAACCCTGGCCAGGGTGCGCCGCTGGGCGACGCCGTGCCCAACCCCGAGCACATGGGCGACGACAACGAGAAGGCCGCCGCCCGGTCCGCGCTCGACTACATGGGCCTGACCGCCGGCACCCCGCTGCGGGAGATCGCCGTCGACACCGTCTTTGTCGGCTCGTGCACCAATGGCCGCATCGAGGACCTGCGCGCCGCCGCCGATGTCATCAAGGGCCGCAAGGTCGCCGACAGCGTGCGCATGCTCGTCGTGCCCGGCTCGGCGCGGGTGCGCCTCCAGGCCGAGGAGGAGGGCCTCGACAAGGTCTTCACCGCGGCCGGGGCCGAGTGGCGCCTCGCCGGCTGCTCGATGTGCCTGGGCATGAACCCCGACCAGCTCGCCCCGGGCGAGCGCAGCGCCTCGACGTCCAACCGCAACTTCGAGGGCCGGCAGGGCAAGGGCGGGCGCACCCACCTGGTCAGCCCGCTCGTCGCCGCGGCGACCGCCGTGCGCGGCACCCTGTCCAGCCCCGCCGACCTCGACGCCGTCGAGACTGCCTGAGCCCGGAGGAGATCCGTCATGGACAAGTTCACGACCCACACCGGCATCGGCGTCCCCCTGCGGCGCAGCAATGTCGACACCGACCAGATCATCCCCGCCGTCTATCTCAAGCGCGTCACCCGTGACGGCTTCGAGGACGGCCTGTTCGCCGCGTGGCGCAAGGACGAGACCTTCGTCCTCAACAACCCGGCGTATGCCGCGGGCTCGGTCCTCGTCGCAGGGCCCGACTTCGGCACCGGCTCCTCCCGCGAGCACGCGGTGTGGGCCCTGATGAACTACGGCTTCCGCGTGGTGATCTCGAGCCGGTTCGCCGACATCTTCCGCGGCAACTCCGGCAAGGCCGGCCTGCTGACCGCGCAGGTCTCGCAGGATGACGTCGAGCTGCTGTGGAAGCTGCTCGAGAACGAGCCCGGCACCTCGGTCACCGTCGACCTCGGCGAGCGCACCATCCAGGCGGGCGAGATCACCTGCTCCTTCGAGGTGGACGACTACACCCGCTGGCGACTGATGGAGGGGCTGGACGACATCGGCCTGACGCTGCGCAACGAGGGCGACATCACGACCTTCGAGCAGACCCGGCCGGCCTACAAGCCACACACTCAGCCAGTGGGGCAGTAGGACATTCGCGACGCCGGGGGCGGTGGGAGACGAGGTCTCCTGCCGCCCCCGACGCATGCCCCGGCACCGCCGCCCGTCGGCATGTCGGCGTGTCGGCGTGTCGCAGAACGAGTTCGACACGATCTTGCACACCGGCGAGCGGACCGCAGCCAGGCGGCCACCGGTCGATCATCCGCGACCTGGCGGGCCTCCCGTCAGGCCGCCTCGTGCCTCCAGATCCCTTGTGGCACAGACAGTTTCGCCATCATCCCGCCGCGTGTGGGTCGTCCCCAGCCGGGCCTCGGGACCCTCTCCCCGCACCCGCCGCGGGGCTGCGATCGGGTGCGAAAAGCGTTGTGGGACAACGGTCGGCCTGCTTGACATAGTGGACTCGCCGCCTCCAGCCCCCTACCGTCATTACAGATCGGGTCATCCGGTCACTGACAGTCCTTGCCGGGCAGACCGTCCGGCACCTGATCCCTGATGGAGGGGAACGTGAACAAGGGAGACCTGGTCAAGGAGCTCGAGGCACGTCTGGGCAGCCGCAAGCTGGCCGTCGAGTCGCTGGAGCACATCCTGGACATCATCATCCGCGAGGTCGCCAAGGGCGGAAAGGTCGGCATCACCGGCTTCGGCACCTTCGAGAAGGCCGCCCGCGCCGCCCGCACCGGCCGCAACCCGCGCACGGGTGAGACGGTCCGCATCAAGAAGACGGCCGTCCCGCGCTTCAAGGCCGGCACGTCCTTCAAGGCCTACACCTCCAAGCCGAGCTCGCTGCCCAAGGGTGCCCTCGCCGCCGGTCGCGCCAGCGCCGACGCCCCGGCCGCCCCGGTGAAGAAGGCTGCTGCCAAGAAGACCACCGCCAAGAAGGCCGCGCCGGCCAAGAAGGCTGCGCCGGCGAAGAAGGCTGCGCCTGCCAAGGCCGCCGCCAAGAAGGCCGCACCGGCCAAGAAGGCTGCGCCGGCGAAGAAGGCTGCGCCTGCCAAGGCCGCCGCCAAAAAGGCGACGACGACCCGCACGGTGGCCAAGAAGGCCCCCGCCAAGAAGGTCACCGCCAAGAAGGCGCCGGCGAAGCGCGCAGCCAAGCGCGCCTGAGCCAGACCAGCCGCCGACGCGCGGGCAGACACCTCCAGGTGCCTGCCCGCGCGTCGCGTTTGTCATGCTGTATCCCATGTCAGCAGCACAGAGCACGACAACGCAGAGCCCGTCGCACACCCAGCCGGCGCTCTCCCAGCCGACCCAGGGCAGCGCGACCGCACGGAGCCTGAGGATCAACGGCGGCGCCCCTCTGAAGGGCAGCATCGAGGTCCGGGGCGCCAAGAACCTGGTGTCCAAGGCGATGGTCGCCACCCTGCTCGCCGAGGAGCCCTGCCGCCTGCGGGGCGTGCCCGAGATCTCCGATGTAGAGATCGTCTCCGGCCTGCTGCGCCTGCACGGCGTCGAGATCACCAGCGAGGCCGACGGCGAGCTGCGCTTCGACCCCACCCGCGTCGAGCAGGCCCACGTCGCCGACATCGACGCCCACGCGGGCTCCTCCCGTGTCCCGGTCCTCTTCTGCGGGCCGCTGCTGCACCGGCTCGGCGAGGCCTTCATCCCCGACCTCGGCGGCTGCAAGATCGGCGAGCGACCCATCGACTACCACCTCAAGGTCCTGCGCGAGTTCGGCGCGGTGGTCGACAAGCGCCCCGAGGGTCTGCGGCTGACCGCCCCCGATGGGCTGGTCGGCACCAAGGTCACCCTCGACTACCCGAGCGTCGGGGCCACCGAGCAGGTTCTGCTCACGGCCGTGCGCGCCCGCGGCACGACCGAGCTCAAGAACGCCGCCGTCGAGCCCGAGATCATGGACCTCATCGCCATCCTCCAGAAGATGGGCGCGATCATCTCGGTCGCGACCGACCGGGTCATCACGATCGAGGGCGTCGACCGCCTGGGCGGCTTCGACCACCTGTCCATCCCCGACCGCATCGAGGCCGGCTCCTGGGCCGCGGCCGCGCTGGCGACCAAGGGCGACATCTACGTCAAGGGCGCACAGCAGCTGCCGATGGCCCAGTTCCTCAACGTCTTCCGCAAGGTCGGCGGCGCCTTCGAGATCGACGACGACGGCATCCGCTTCTGGCACCCCGGCGGCGACCTCAACTCGATCGTCATGGAGACCAATGTCCACCCGGGCCTGATGACCGACTGGCAGCAGCCGCTCGTGGTCGCGCTCACCCAGACCAAGGGCCTGTCGATCGTGCACGAGACGGTCTATGAGAACCGGCTCGGCTTCACCAAGGCGCTGGGGGAGATGGGTGCCCACATCCAGCTCTACCGCGAGTGCCTCGGCGGGTCGCCGTGCCGCTTCGGTGCGCGCAACTTCGAGCACTCCGCAGGCATCTGGGGGCCCAGCCCGCTCAAGGGCGGCAAGATCACGGTGCCCGACCTGCGCGGCGGCTTCAGCTATCTCATCGCCGCGCTGGCAGCCGAGGGGACCTCGGAGGTCGACAACGTCGGGCTGATCTACCGCGGCTACGAGCGCTTCTCCGACAAGCTCGACGCGCTGGGCGCCGACTACTCCGTGACCGGCTGAGCGAGCGCCGCGGCCGTCCGCGGCCCCACCCCCAGCCCAAGCGCACGGGCGAGCGACGCGGCATCGTCGACGTCCGTGCGCAGCAGGGGCAGGTCCAGCTCCAGCCGCAGATGACCGAGAGCCTCGTGCGCGGCGGCCGACCCCGGCCCGAAGCGCGGCTCCAGCCGCCCGCTGCGGCTGGTGAGCAGTGTCGTACCCGTGCCCTGCGCGTCGGGCACCAGCGCCAGCGGGTATGCCGCGCACGCCATCAGCGCGGCGCCCACCTCCGCGGGCGTCAGGCAGGGGAGGTCGCCGAGCAGCACGGCCACAGCGGGGCTGCCGGCCAGGTCCGAGATGCCTGCTGTCACAGCGGCATTCAGCCCTCCGCCCGGGTCGGCCACGACACGGGCGCCCGCCGCGCTCGCCCACTCCCGCACCCGGGGATCGCCGGTCACGACGAGGACCCGGCCACGCGGCATACCCCTCAGGCAGGCGTCGAGGCAGTCGCGGGCGATCGCCTCGGCGACGGCAGGGCGCTCGAGGGGCGCGGGCACGGACAGGCGGCTCTTGGCCAGGGGGCCGCCCTTGACCGGCACGACGAGGTGCCAGTCCGGGACGCGATCGGAGGTGGTCATCGCCGTCGATCGTGCCACTGTCCTACGGACCCGCCGCGGTAAGTCTCGACACTGCGCGCGCGAGCGACGAAGATGACTGTTCGACCACCGACCTCAGGAGCACACGAGTGACCAGCCCCCAGTGGAAGTCCATCCCCTCGGGCTACAAGACCGCCGTCGTCATCGCGCGGCCCTTCCTGATGTCGATGACCAAGCGCCGGTGGAGCGGCCAGGAGCACCTGCCCCCGATGGGCACCGGCTTCATCGCGTGCCCCAACCACATCTCGCACTTCGACTTCCTCGCCTTCGCCCACTACATGTATGACTCGGGGCGGCCCGTGCGCTTCCTCGGCAAGGAGTCGGTCTTCCGCATCCCGGTCCTCGGCGCGATCATCCGCGCGGCCGACCAGATCCCGGTGCACCGTGGGACGGCGCGGGCGGGCGAGGCCTTTGCGGCCGCCGTCGCCGCGGTCCGGGCCGGCAAGGCCGTCGCGGTCTATCCGGAGGGCACACTGACCCGTGACCCCGACCTGTGGCCGATGACCGGCAAGACCGGGGCGGCGCGCATCGCCCTGACGACCGAGGCGCCGGTCATCCCGATCGGGCAGTGGGGGCCGCAGGAGGTCATCGGGCGCTACCAGAAGAACTTCAAGCCGCTGCCGCGCAAGACGATGCAGATCAAGGCCGGCCCGCCCGTCGACCTCTCCGACCTCTATGGCAAGCCCCTCAGCCACGAGGTGCTGCGCGAGGCGACCGACCGGATCTCCGACGCGACCACCGCGATCGTGGCCGAGCTGCGCGGCGAGACGCCGCCCGCGGTGCGCTTCGACACCCGCAAGGCGGGGCTGCCCGAGATCGGGCGGTTCGACGCGACCAGGTCGGCCCCGCCGTCCGAGCCGCAGCCCGCGGACCCACGGACCCCCACCGCGGACGAGGGTGGTCAGGCATGAGCCAGGTCGCGGTCTATGGCACCGGCAGCTGGGGCACGGCCTTCTCGGCGGTCCTGGCCGACGCCGGCTGCTCGGTCACGATGTGGGGCCGTCGCCAGGAGGTCGTCGACCAGATCAACGACGGCGCCAACAACGACTACCTCGCGGGCATCCCTCTCTCGCCGATGATCTCGGCCACCGCAGACCCCGAGGAGGCGGCCGCCGGAGCCGAGATCGTCGTGCTCGCCGTGCCCTCCCAGACCCTGCGCGACAACCTGACCACGTGGGGGAGCGCCATCCCGTCCGACGCGGCCGTCGTCTCGCTGATGAAGGGCGTCGAGCTCGGCACCACCAAGCGGATGAGCGAGGTCATCGAGGAGGTCGCCGGCGTCGAGCGCGACCGCATCGCGGTCGTGTCCGGTCCCAACCTCGCCCGCGAGATCGCGGTGAAGCAGCCGGCGGCAGCCGTCGTCGCGGCATACTCCGAGCAGACCGCCGACCTCGTCGCCGACGCGTGCGCGGCCGGCTACTTCCGCCCCTACACCGCCACCGACGTCGTCGGGACCGAGCTGGCCGGGGCGCTCAAGAATGTCGTGGCGCTCGCGGTCGGCATGGCCGAGGGCATGGGCATGGGCGACAACTCCAAGGCCTCGATCATGACCCGCGGCCTGGCCGAGACCACGAGGCTCGGGCTGGCGCTCGGCGGAGACCCGCACACCTTCGCCGGGCTCGCCGGGGTCGGTGACCTCATCGCCACGTGCACCTCACCCCTCTCGCGCAACCGGACCTTTGGCTGGAACCTCGGCCAGGGCATGACCATGGCCGAGACCGTCGCCGTCACCAAGCAGACCGCCGAGGGCGTCAAGTCCTGCGACTCCCTCCTCCAGCTCGCCAGCGACCACGGCGTCGACACCCCCATCACCAAGGGCGTCGCCTATGTCGTCCACGAGGGCGCCCAGCCCGGTGACCTGGTCGAGCTGCTGCTGAGCCGTCCGCGCAAGTCCGAGCGCGAATAGACCGCGCATCGCACGCCGCGGGATCACGGCTCACGATGCCCCAGCGGTTATGCTGACCTGCACTATGGACAGTGACAGTTGCCCTGCCTTCTGCCCTTCGCCGCGCAGAGCGGTGCCGGCCCCCGCCCGCGGTGGTGAGTGATGGACACCGGCACCCTGGCCAATATCGGCCTCGTCCTGCTCTTCGTCCTCATCGGCGGTGTCTTCTCCGGCACCGAGATGGCGCTGGTCTCGCTGCGCGAGGGACAGGTCAAGGAGCTGGAGAAGGAGGGCGGCCGCGGCCGTGCCGTCGCCCGCCTCGCCCGTGACTCCGGGCTCTTCCTCTCGGCCGTGCAGATCGGCGTGACCTTCGCCGGCTTCCTCTCCTCGGCCTATGGCGCGAGCACCATTGCCCCGGACCTCGTCCCGACCCTCCAGGGCTGGGGGCTGTCGGAGGAGCTGGCCGGCACCGTCGCGCTCGTGGGCCTGACGCTGATCATCTCCTACCTCTCGCTTGTCTTAGGCGAGCTCGTGCCCAAGCGGGTGGCGATGCAGCGCGCCAAGGGCTTCGCCAAGCTCACGGGCCCGCCGCTCGCGGCATTCGCAAAGCTCGCCCGCCCGTTCATCTGGCTGCTGGAGAAGTCGACGAATGCCGTGCTGCGCCTGCTCGGGCTCGACCCGTCCGCCGACGCGGAGGCCATGAGCGACGAGGAGGTGCGCGACATCGTCACCTCCCACGCCGGCTTCCAGCCCGAGGAGCGCCAGCTGCTCCAGGAGATGTTCGTCGCCACCGACCGCAATGTCGGCGAGGTCATGCGCCACCGCCAGGACATCGCGGGCCTCCAGAAGGAGCTGGACGTCCGCTCAGCCGTGCATGAGGTGCTGGGCCAGCCCTACTCGCGCTATCCGGTCTATGGGGAGTCGATGGACGACGTGGTCGGCTTCGTCCACGTGCGTGACCTGCTCGAGGCCGTCACCGACCTCAACCGCCCCTCGATGCCGATCGAGGCAATCGCCCGCGACATCCCGGTCTTCCCCGGGACGATGCCGCTCATCGGGGCGCTCGAGGAGATGCGCCAGAACGGCCATCACATCGCGATCGTCATCGACGAGTACGGCGGCACCGACGGCCTGGTCACCCTCGAGGACCTCATCGAGGAGGTCGTCGGCGAGATCTGGGACGAGTACGACACCGATGCCCAGCGGGTCGAGCTGCGGCTGCACGAGTCGGAGTCCTTCGACGGCGGCACCAACCTCGAGGACTTCGCCGAGCGCACCGGCATCCAGCTGGAGGAGGGTCCCTACGAGACGATCGCCGGCTGGATGCTGACCCGCCTCGGCCGGGTCGCCGCCGTCGGCGACAGCGTGGCGATCCCGCCGGCCCAGACCTCCGACACCGAGGACGACGCCGAGCCCGTGCGCTACCAGCTCGAGGTCACCGAGGTCGACCGCAACCGGATCACCGGCATGCGCCTGGCCAAGGTCACCCTCGCCGACGCCGAGGCCGCCGACGACACCTATGTCGCTCCCGGCTCCGAGGGGTATGCCGCGCACACCGCCTCCGATGGCCGGGCCGGCGGCGCCCACGCCGCGGAGTGAGCTGACCTGGCGGAGTGAGCGGCTGACCGCCCCGCGGCCGGCAAGATCGACTATCACCTCCCGATCGACGGGCCCCTGCGCGTGCTCAGCCCGCCCGCGAGGGCGCTGCGGTGGTAGTCGATCTTGCCGCGTCGACCGTTGTCAGGGCGCTAGGTCGGGCCCATAGTCGCGCAGCGCCTGGTCCAGGTCGGCCCAGAGGTCCTCGACGGCCTCGATGCCGACGGACAGGCGCAGCAGCGACTCGGGCACGGTGGATGCCTCGGCGCCCCAGCGACGGCGTCGCTCGACCTGCGACTCCACGCCGCCGAGGCTGGTGGAGTGGGTCCACAGCCGGGTGGCGGCGGCGACCTGCTCGGCGCCGTCGGCCCCACCGGCCACCTCGATGCACACGATCGAGCCGAAGCCGGGGTAGCGGACCCGCTCGACGCGGGGGTGGCCGTCGAGGCGGGAGGCGAGCTCCGCGGCATTCGCCCCCGATCGCTCCAGGCGCACCGAGAGGGTGCGCATGCCACGCAGCGCGAGATAGACCTCCATGGGGCCGGCGATCGCGCCGTGGAGCCGGCGGTGCTCGGACAGCCGGGCGTGCAGACCCTGCCCGCGCTCACCCGGGGCGGTGACGACCGCGCCGAGGATGACATCGGAGTGGCCGGCGAGGTATTTCGTCACCGAGTGCACGACGACATCGGCGCCGTCAGTGATCGGCTGCTGGACCAGGGGAGTGGCAAAAGTGTTGTCGCACACCACGATCGCCCCGGCGTCGCGACCGGCCTTCGCGAGCGCCGGGATGTCGGCGACCTCGAGCATCGGGTTGGTCGGCGACTCCACCCACAGCATCGCCGCGCCCTGGGTCGCAGCCACGACGGCTTCGGTGTCGCCGATGTCGACCCGGCGCAGCTCGACCCGGCCCTCGGCCGCGAGTCCGTCGAGCAGCTCGAGCGTGCCGGAGTAGGAGTGCGCGGGTGCGACGACCGCGCCACCGTGCGGCACGAGCGAGACCGCCGCCGCGATGGCACCCATGCCCGAGGAGAAGACGAGCGCGTCCCCGCCCTCGAGCGAGCCGAGCGTCTCCTCGAAGGCCGACCACACGGCATTCCCCACCCGCGCGTAGTTGACCGGGCCGTCGGCGACATAGGTGCTCGTCAGCGCGACGGGCTGGTTCACGGGGGCGCCGGGCGCGCGCTCGGGGCGGCCGAGGGCGATCAGGCGGGTGTCGGGGGAGAGGCCGGTGTGGGTCTCGGCGTCGGTCATCCCGAGATCGTATGCCGCGTGCCCGGCTGGTCGGCCCGGCGTCCGGCGGGCGGGCGCCGGGCCAGCGTCAGGGCCACGCCGCCCAGGACGGTCACCAGCCCGAGCCACTGGACCGGCGTCGGCCGCTGGCCGAGGACCGTCCACGCCCAGAGCATGGTGACGCCCGGGGTGAGATAGAGCAGTGTGCTGGTGTGGGTCGCCCCGAGGTGGCGCAGACACCAGATGAAGGTCGCGTAGCCCCCGAGGCCTGACATGACGATCAGCCAGACGACTGCCGTGACGACCGGCGCACTGACCCGGACCGCGATGCCCGTCGTGACGGCCGCGCCCACCATGAAGACCAGCGTGGAGGCCAGCACCTGCACCGTCAGGCTGACGGGTACCGGGAGGGGGGACGGCCACCGGCGCTCGAGCAGCGCCGAGGCGGAGAGGCCGAGCACCGCTGCGGTCACCAGGGCGAATCCGTCCGCAGTGGCCGCGCCCGGCCCGTTGACCCCGATGGCCACCCCGCCGATCCCCAGGCCGAGCCCGGTCCACTGTGCCCATCCCAGCCGGTCCCCGAAGAAGAGCCTGCCTCCGGCGGCCACGAGCATCGGCTGCAGGGCGCAGACCAGGGCCAGCAGGCCGGCGCCCAGGCCCCGCTCGGCCGCCAGGAAGACGCCGCCGAGGAAGGCCACATGGGCCAGCAGGCCGGCGACCGCCTGCCGGGCGAGCTCGGTCAGCGGAGCCCCCGCGAGGTGACGACGCCAGGCCGGCCACAGGACGCACGGCAGGACGAGGACCGCCGCGGTCGCCAGATAGCGCCAGGCGAGCAGCGCCGGGAGACCCGCACGGCTCTCGTCGGCGAGGGCCGCGCCCACGAATCCGGAGCTCCACGTCACGACGAATGCCGCTGCCATCAGCCACCTCATGCGGCGTAGGTAAACAGACCGGTCGGTATACTGTCAGTGCACCGACCACCGACAAGGACGCCAATGCCAACCGGACTCACGCCCGTCAAGGCGCCCAGCAGCACCGCTGTGGGCCAGCGCATCCTCGACTCTGCCGCCGAGCTGTTCTACACACACGGCGTGACCGCCACCGGTGTCGACCTCATCGTCAACGAGGCGGGGACCACCAAGCGCACGCTCTACCAGCGGTTCGGGTCCAAGGACGCGCTCGTCGCGGCATACCTCCAGCAGCGTGCCCATGACTGGCAGAGCCAGCTCCTCGAGGCCGTCGAGGGCGCCGACCCGGTCCAGACCGTCGACGCGGTCTATGACCAGCTACTCGAGTGGTCCGGGCGGCACGGGCGCGGGTGCGCCTTCGTCAACGCGTGGGCCGAGCTGGGCCCGACGGGACACGAGGCCGTGGCGGTCATCCAGGCCGAGAAGGAGTGGATGCGCGGTCTCTTCAGCGCGGCTGCGGGTGACGAGGAGGTCGGCGAGGTGCTCTATCTGCTCTACGAGGGGGCCATGGTCAGCTCGGCCGTCCGCCAGGACACCTCGCCACTGGAGACTGCCCGGACGACCTCCAAGCGGATCCTGACGTCCTGACCGCGACTCGCACCCGGCTTGTCCCCATCACCCGAGTGGCGTCACAGCGCAGCCCGACCGCGACATTAGAGTGGCGCGCATGACCGATGCCCCTCAGCGCAAGATCCGTGTGGCCCTCGTCTTCGGGGGCCGCTCGTCCGAGCACGCCGTCTCATGCGCGACGGCGGCGGGGGTCATGCGGGCGATCGACCGAGAGCGCTATGACATCGTCCCGATCGGCATCGCCAAGGACGGCAGCTGGGTCCTGACCGAGGACCGCCCCGAGCCGCTCGAGCTGAGCGCCGGCCACATCCCCGAGGTGCCCGCAGACGGGCCGCACGTCCTGGTGCCGCTGGGAGAGTCGAGCACCCACCTGTCGGTGCAGTCGCCCGGCCAGGGCCTCCAGCGGCTCGAGGACGTCGACGTCGTCTTCCCGCTGCTGCACGGCCCGTTTGGCGAGGACGGCACGATCCAGGGCCTGCTCGAGATGGCCGACCTGCGCTATGTCGGCGCGGGCGTCCTCGCCTCCGCCGCGGGCATGGACAAGCACTACATGAAGGTCGTCTTCGCCGCGGCCGGCCTGCCCGTCGGCCCCTACACGGTCATCACCGATGTCGAGTGGCGGCGCGACCCGGCCGCGGCCATGGACGCCTGCGAGTCGCTCGGCTTCCCGGTCTTCGTCAAGCCCGCCCGCGCCGGATCGTCGATGGGCATCTCCAAGGTCGACGACTACCACGGCCTCGAGCGCGCGATCGAGCTCGCCCGTGAGCACGACCTCAAGGTCGTCGTCGAGAAGGGCATCGTCGGGCGCGAGATCGAGTGCGCCGTCCTCCAGGGCCGCGGCACCGACCGCCCCCGCACCTCCCAGGTCGGCGAGATCGTGGTCGAGTCCGGGCACGGGCACGACTTCTACGACTTCGACGCGAAGTATCTCGACGAGTCGGCCGTCACCCTCTCCTGCCCGGCGGACGTGCCGGACTCCGTCGCCGAGGAGGTGCGCCGCCTGGCCGGCCTCGCCTTCGAGGCGCTCGGCTGCGAGGGGCTCTCGCGGGTCGACTGCTTCTATACCGACCACGGCGACGTCATCGTCAACGAGATCAACACGATGCCGGGCTTCACGCCCTATTCGATGTATCCGCAGATGTGGGCCAAGTCCGGCCTGTCCTATCCCGACCTCATCGACGAGCTCATCCAGCTCGCCCTCGAGCGCCCCACCGGCCTGCGCTGACCCCGCGGCGCGTTTGTGCCCAATTGGGCTAAAACGCGAGTGGGTATGCCGCGAGAGCGGGTCGGTGCCGCAGGTCGGTGCGGCGTGTCTCTGCCGCGTGTGTCTGCGGGGTGTCTCTGCGGGGAGGTCAGCTGCAGCGGTGGCCGTTGGTGGGCAGGGCCTGGGCGGCCTTGCCGAAGGCGGGCATGAGCAGGGGCGCGGCGCCGTAGTCCTTGGGGACCAGCACCTCGATCGCGGGGTCACGGCCGAAGGTCACCAGCTGCACCCCGTCGTCGAGCTGGCGGGCGACCCACTGCACGCCCGAGACATCGACACACTGCTCGGTGGTCGGGCCGATCGCGCTCACCCCGCAGCGGGCGATGATCGCCGGGTCACCCCACGCGGCCACCGAGTCCGACCCGGCGCTGGTCTCGCGCCGCTCCTGACCCGCGACGGTCTCCGGCCAGGCCGCGGCCGCCTTGGCACAGGCTGCCGAGTCGGCGTGCGGGGGAGCGGTCGCCTCGACACCCGACCCGCACGCGGACAGCGCGAGCAGGCCGGCGGCCCAGAGGGGGAGACGCGGCATACCGGATCGAGCAGGGGGAGCGACGGTCGGCGTCAGATGTTGACGACCGTGCAGACGAGCGTGCGGGTGATGCCGCTGGCACCGCCCATGTTGGAGACGACCAGGCGGCCGAGCTCGTCCATGGTCTCGGCCTCGACCCGGGCGATGACGTCATAGGGGCCGGTGACGTTCTCGGCGCTCGCGACACCGTCCATCCCCGAGATCGCCTGGGCCACATCGTGGGCCTTGCCCACCTCGGTCTGGATCAGCACATAGGCCTGGACCATGGTCACTCCCTCGTCGTCGGTGCCGGGCGGGTCCCACCCGGGCTCGCCTGTGACGCTACCGTGCCAGCAGCGCCGACGTCACGGTGACGCCGGTCCGATGCGAGGAGTCACATGAGCGACGAGCCCACGCTCGCCGACGTGAGCGAGGAGCAGATCCTCGGACGGATCTTCCCCCACTTCCGGCCGACGGGTGCCGAGATCCTCGGCCCGGGCGACGACGCCGCGGTCCTCGCCGCGGCCTCGGGCAGTGTCGTCGTGACGACCGATGCGATGGTCCGCGGGAGGGACTGGCTCGACGAATGGTCGAGCCCCGAGGACGTCGCCGCCAAGTCGCTCACCCAGAACCTCGCCGACATCGCCGCCATGGGCGCGGTGCCCACCGCCATCGTCGTCACCCTGGTCGCCGACCCCGCCACCCCGGTCGTCTGGCTGGAGCGGTATGCCGCGGAGCTCGGCTCGCGCTGCACCCAGCTCGGCGTGAGTGTCGCCGGGGGTGACCTGTCGTCCGCGCCGGCCGGCACGGTCATGCTCTCGATCACCGCGCTGGGCGACCTCGAGGGCCGCCATCCCGTCACCCGCTCGGGCGCCCGGCCCGGCGACGTCGTGGCGGTCTGCGGCGGCCTCGGCCGGTCCGGGGCGGGGCTGGCACTGCTCCTCGACGGCGTCCACACCGGCGAGGGCCCGGTCGTGGCGGCCCTGGACCACCACCGCCGCCCGGTCGCCCCGCTCGCGGCCGGGCCGCAGGCCGCCCGCGCGGGCGCCCATGCCCTCATGGACATCTCCGACGGACTGCTGCGCGACGCGGCCCGCATCGCCCGCGCCAGCGGGGTCGCCGTCGACCTCGACACCACCCTGCTCGCCGAGGACGTCGCCGCCCTCGCGCCCGCCGTCGGCCCGGACCGGGCCCGCGAGTGCGTGCTGGCCGGAGGGGAGGAGCACAGTCTCCTCGCGGCATACGCCCCCGAGGCGGAGCTGCCCCAGGGCTGGCGGGCGGTGGGCTCCGTCACCGACGGGCCGGCCGGCCAGGTCGGCGTCGACGGCGTCGCGACCGAACCCCGCGGCTGGGACCACTTCGCCGGTTGAGGACACACAACGCGGCGGGCCTCCCCGGTGTGGGGAGGCCCGCCGCGTTTGTGGTGCGTCAGGGGGAGGTCAGCGCTTGACCTTGCCCGCCTTGAGGCACGAGGTGCAGACATTGAGTCGCTTGGGGGTCACACCCGCGTCGCCGACCAGAGCCTTGACCCGCTGGATGTTGGGGTTCCAGCGACGCTTGGTGCGGCGGTGCGAGTGCGAGATGTTGTGCCCGAAGGACGGGCCCTTGCCGCAGACGTCGCAGTTGGCAGCCACGGGTGATCTCCTGAGTCGCTTAATGATGATGGTCTCGGTCCCTGCCGGGCAGCCGTGGTCGGCAGCCGTCAGCGGGGAACCGGTCAAGAGTAGCCGAGGAACGGCTGAAGCGACAAAACGCGTCCCCACCCGCCATCGCCACAGCGTGCCGTGGGGATGAAGCGACCACGATCAGGGTATGCCGCGTTAGTCTCGCCAGCGTGCTCCAGACCCTCGACGCCGCCGCCGCCCGCCAGTGGGCGCTCGTGGCCCGTGCCGCCTTTGCGGCCCGTCGCGCCGAGATCGATGCGCTCAATGTCTTCCCCGTCCCCGACGGCGACACCGGCACCAACCTCTACCTGACCTTCGACGGCGGCCTCGACGCCGTGCGCTCCGAGCACGAGCAGGACGGCATCTTCGGTCACGCCTCCCTCCTCCAGGAGGCCGAGAGCATGGCCCGCGCCATGCTGCTCACCGCGCGCGGCAACTCCGGGGTGATCCTGTCGCAGATGTGCCGCGGCCTCGCCGACGCCATCCGCGAGTGGGAGGTCGAGGAGCTCGACGCCGACCTGACCGCGCAGGCGATCGGCCGGGTCGCCGAGGCCGGACGCCGTGCAGTCACCCGGGCCGTCGAGGGCACGATCCTCACCGTCGCCGACGCCGCCGCCCACGAGGCCGCCCGCGCCGTCAGCGAGGGCGCCGACCTCGGCCAGCTCACCGACCGGGTGGCCGAGGCGACCCGCCGGGCGCTGGAGGCCACGACCGACCAGCTCGACACCCTGGCCTCGGCCGGGGTCGTCGACGCGGGCGGGGCCGGCTTCCTCATCCTCATGGAGGCCCTCGACCACGTGGTGCGTGGCGAGGCCGCCGAGGCGCTCAGCTTCCTCGGCGACCCCGCCTCCCTCGACCGGCTCTACCACCGCGCCGAGTGGGCCCACCCGAGCGTCCCGCCGACCGTCGGGTGCGGGGCGCCCCAGCCCCGCTTCCCGGAGGTGCCCGCCGACGCCAGCGGCCCGGCATACGAGGTGATGTATCTGCTCGACAGCGCCGACGCCGAGCGCGTCACCGGGCTCAGCGCGCGGCTGGACTCCCTCGGCGACTCGGTGCTCGTCGTGGGCGGCCCCGACCTGTGGAATGTCCACGTCCACACCGACGACATCGGAGCGGCCATCGAGGCCGGCATCGAGGTCGGCCGGCCCCACCGCATCAGCGTCACGGCATTCGAGCACCAGCCGCGCCAGTCCCGCCCGGCCGTCGAGCAGGCGGTGATCGCGTGCTCGGCCGGCCCCGGGATCACCGCCCTGCTCGAGGAGGCCGGCGCGCTGACCGTGCCGTCCGGCCCCGGCCGCCGCGCCTCGGCCGGCCAGATCCTCGACGCGGTGCGGGCCGCCAACGCCCTCCACGTGCTGCTCCTGCCCAACGACTCCGACACCGTGCTGGCCGCCCAGGCCGCCGCCTCGGCCGCCCACCAGGACGGCATCGAGGTCCACGTCGTGCGCTCCCGCACGGCCGTCCAGGGCATCGCCGCGCTCGCCGTCTTCGACCCGGCCGTGCCGGTCTCCGAGAACGCCTCGTCGATGTCGGCGGCGGCTGCCGGCACCCGCAACGGCGCGGTCACCGTGGCCACCAAGGAGGCCCTCACCTCGGCCGGGTGGTGCCAGCCGGGCGATGTGCTCGGGGTCGTCAGCGGCGAGATCGAGGTGATCGGCGCCGAGCAGGCGGCCGTCGCCAGTGATGTCGTCGGCCGGCTGCTCTCCTCCGGCGGCGAGCTGCTCACCGTCATCGTCGGCTCCGACGCCCCCGAGGGGCTGGCCGACGAGCTGGTCGCCACCGTGCGCCGCTGGCGCCGCGACCTCGACGTCACCGTCGTCGACGGCGGGCAGCCGCTCTACTCCCTCCTCCTCGGGGTCGAGTGATGGCCGGGCTCCGCCTCGACACCCGGCTCGAGCGGGTGCTCGGTGCCTCGGCCAAGCACTTCGAGAAGGGGCGCGGTCTGGTCACCGTCGGCGACCTCCTCGGCTACTGGCCTCGGCGCTATGTCGACTACAAGGCCGACCTCACCTCGCTGAGGGCTGGGCAGTATGCCGTGGTCGTCGCCGAGGTGCGCTCGGCCCACCTCATCCGCAACCGCAGCGGCAAGGGCCAGCGGCTCCAGGTGGTCGTCACCGACGGCAGGACCGAGCTCGAGCTCGTCTTCTTCCGCGTCTACGGCCACAAGGACAAGCTCGTCCCCGGCGCACGGGCCGTCTTCGCCGGCCAGGTGGGGGAGTTCCGCGGGACCTACCAGCTCGCCCACCCCGAGTACCACCTCCTCGGCGCCGACCAGGGCCACGAGGAGGGCCTGTCGCAGATGCCGATCTATCTCCAGGTCCCCAAGGTCGCCAACTGGGCGATCACCCAGTCGATGCGGGTCATCCTCGACCAGCTCGACGAGACCTCCCTGCCCGACGCGCTGCCCGAGGACCTGCGCCAGCGGCGCAGGCTCGTGACGGCGCTCGAGGCCGTGCGCGGCATACACCGTCCGGCGCACCGCGCGGAGGTCGAGGCGGGGCAGGACCGGCAGCGCTATGAGGAGGCGCTCGTCCTCCAGCTCGTCCTCGCCCAGCGGCGCTGGCGTGCGGCGCAGGACGAGACCAAGGCGCGCATGCCGCGTGAGGGCGGCCTGCTCGCGGCCTTCGACGAGCGGCTGCCCTTCGAGCTGACCGACGGCCAGCGCACCGTCGGTGCGACGATCGCCGAGGAGATGTCGCGTGAGCAGCCGATGCACCGCCTGCTCCAGGGCGAGGTCGGCTCCGGCAAGACGATCGTGGCGCTGCGGGCGATGCTCGCGGCCGTCGACTCAGGCGGCCAGGCCGCGCTGCTCGCGCCGACCGAGGTGCTCGCCCAGCAGCACCACCGCTCGATCACCGCGATGATGGGCGACCTGGCCGAGGGCGGGATGCTCGGCGGCAGCGAGATCGGCACCAAGGTCGTGCTGCTCACCGGCAGCATGTCGACCGCGGCCAAGAAGCGGGCGCTGCTCGACATCGTCACGGGCGAGGCCGGCATCGTCATCGGCACCCACGCGCTCATCCAGGACACCGTCGACTTCTTCGACCTCGCCCTGGTGGTCGTCGACGAGCAGCACCGCTTCGGTGTCGAGCAGCGAGATGCCTTGCGCGCCAAGGGTGCCCACCCGCCACACGTGCTCGTCATGACCGCGACGCCCATCCCGCGGACGGTCGCCATGACCGTCTTCGGGGACCTCGAGACCTCGACGATGCGCGAGCTCCCGCGCGGTCGCGCCCCGATCACGACGCACGTCGTCGACGAGGCCCGCGAGGGCTGGGTGGCGCGCATCTGGCAGCGCGTCGCCGAGGAGGTCGCGGAGGGGCGGCAGGCCTATGTCGTCTGCCCGCGCATCGGCGGCGACGAGGCCCCCAAGGCGCTCGACGCCGACGAGGTCGAGGCCCCGCCGGCGGACATCTGGGGCGAGGCGGATCCCGGTGTCGCACAGGACCGTCCGCTCGCCGGTGTCCTCGAGACGCTGGAGGAGCTGCGGGCCAACCCCGACCTCCAGGGGCTGCGGGTCGAGATGCTCCACGGCCGCATGGCGCCCGAGGACAAGGACGCGGTCATGGCGCGCTTCAGCCGCGGCGAGATCGACGTGCTTGTCGCCACGACCGTCATCGAGGTGGGCGTCGACGTGCCCAACGCCAGTGTCATGGTGATCCGCGACGCCGACCGCTTCGGCGTCTCCCAGCTCCACCAGCTGCGCGGCCGCGTCGGCCGAGGCGGCTATCCCGGCCTGTGCCTGCTGATGACCCACTCCGAGCCCGGCCCCACCCACGACCGCCTCGACGCCGTGGCCGAAACGACCGACGGCTTCGAGCTGGCCCGGGTCGACCTCGGCCAGCGCCGCGAGGGCGACATCCTCGGCGCCGCGCAGTCGGGGCGGCGCAACCAGCTGGAGTTCCTCTCGATCCTCGAGCACGAGCAGGTCATCGAGGTCGCCCGCGAGGACGCCCAGGCGCTCGTCGACGAGGACCCGGAGCTCACGGCATACCCCCTCCTGGCCGCGGCCGTCCAGGACCGGGTCGATGCCGAGCAGGCCGCCTATCTGGAGCGCGGCTGATGACGCGCATCATCGCCGGCGCCGCGGGTGGCCGGCGCATCGAGACCCCACCCGGCTCGGGCACCCGCCCGACCAGCGACCGGGTGCGCGAGGCCCTCTTCTCCCGGCTGGAGGCGCTCGACGCGATCGAGGGCCGGCTCGTCATGGACCTCTACGCCGGCTCCGGCGCACTCGGCCTCGAGGCGCTCAGCCGCGGCGCGAGCGGCGTCATCCTCGTCGAGCACGACCGCCGCGCGGCGGCGGTCGTCAAGCGCAATGCCGCCTCCCTCGGCCTGTCCGGCGCGCGAGTGGTGAGCACCACGGTCGACAAGGCGCTCGGCGGCGGGGGAGCCGGCGAGGTCGGGCTGGCCATGATCGACCCGCCCTATGACGTGACCGAGGAGGCCCTGGCCCGCGCGCTGACGCTCCTGATGCCGTGGCTCGAGGCAGACGCCCTCGTCGTCGTCGAGCGCTCCTCCCGCTCGCCCGAGCCGACCTGGCCCGAGGGGCTCGAGGCGACCGGCAGCAAGTCCTATGGCGAGACGGTGCTCTGGTATGCCGAGGTGCCGGCCACACGCTGACCCCGCCGCGTAGTTTGGTCGGCATGAGCCGCCGCTTCGCCCAGGTCGATGTCTTCACCGCCACCCCGATGCTCGGCAACCCCGTCGCGGTCGTCCTCGACGCCGAGGGCCTCGACGACGGCCAGCTCGCGGCATTCGCCCGCTGGACCAACCTGTCCGAGACGACCTTCGTCCTGCCGCCGACGCAGGAGGGCGCCGACTACCGCGTGCGGATCCTCACCCCCGGCGGCGAGCTGCCCTTCGCCGGGCACCCGACGCTCGGCACCTGTCACGCGTGGCTGGAGGCGGGCGGGCAGCCGGCCGACCCGGAGCTGATCGTGCAGGAGTGCGAGGCCGGTCTGGTCACCGTGCGACGTGACGGTGACTCGCTGGCCTTCGCGGCACCCCCGCTGATCCAGACCGGGCCGCTCGAGGACGAGGTGCTCGAGGCGGCGTGCGCCAGCCTGGGCATCGAGCGTGCACAGGTCGTCGACCACCAGTGGGTCGACAACGGGCCCGGCTGGGCGGCGGTCCTGCTCGACAGCGCCGAGGCCGTCCTCCGCCTCGAGCCCGACATGCGGCTGATGGCGGGGCATGACCTCGAGCTCGGCGTCGTCGGCCCGTGTGCCGCGGGCGCACCCTCCACCCCCGGCTCACCTGACCCTCAGGCTGACATCGAGGTCCGTGCGTTCGTGCCGAGCCTGGGCGTGGGGGAGGACCCGGTCACCGGCAGCCTCAACGCCGGGCTCGCCCAGTGGCTGATCGGCGCGGGCCGGCTGCCCGCGGCATACACCGCCCGGCAGGGGACGGCGCTGGGACGTGACGGCCGCGTCCACATCTCCTCGGCCGACGGCCAGGTCTGGGTGGGTGGCGGCACCCGCACGGTGCTGTCGGGCACCGCCGACCTGGGCTGAGCGCGCCGCGGCGACTTCGCGGCATACCGGCCCTGCCTCAGCCATCGGGCGACCTTCCGACCGTAGGGTTTTCCCGTGACGAGACGGTGTGTGTGCCCCGGATCCTTCGACCCGGTGACGGTCGGCCATGCCGACGTGATCACGCGCGCCTCGCGTATCTATGACGAGGTCATCGTCGCGGTCCTGCACAACCCCGCCAAGACGGGCACCTTCACCGCCGACGAGCGGCGCGAGCTGATCCTCGACGCGCTCGGCGACGACGTCACCAATGTGCGCGTCGAGCTGTTCGCCAACACCCTCCTCGTCGACGTCTGCCGCGAGCTCGAGGCCGATGTCGTGGTCAAGGGGCTGCGCGGCGGCACAGACTTCGCCTACGAGCTGCCGATGGCGCTGATGAACCGTCACCTGACCGGGCTCGAGACGGTCTTCCTCCCCGGCGACCCGCGCTTCGAGCACATCTCGAGCTCGCTGGTGAAGGAGGTCGCCCGCTTCGGCGGCGACATCACCGGCCTGGTCACCGACCGCGTGCGCGACGAGCTGGTCGCCCGCATCGGCGGGGAGGCCAAGCGCTGAGCACCGACCCGTCCACCACCACGACGGCCCGCCCCGACCTCCAGGGGCTGCGGGCCGTCGCCATCGTGCTCGTGCTGATGTATGCCGCGGGCATCGCCGGCGCGCGCCATGGCTTCGTCGGCATCGACATCCTCTTCGTCCTCAGCGGCTACCTGCTGACCGGGCCGGCCGTGCGCGAGCTGGTCGAGACCAGCCGCGTCCGCGTGCTGTCCACGCTCGCCCACCGGGCCCGGCGCGTGGCGCCGCCCATGGCCCTGGTCGTCGTCCTCTCGGCGCTCGTCGCCTGGTTCGTCGTCCCCGGGGCGCGGCGCCGCGACATCGGCGCCGACGTCCTCGGCTCGGCCGGGTTCGTCGTCGACTGGGTGCTCGGCCTGCGCGGCGAGCCGCCCCACCCGACCGGGGCCGTCGCGTCCCCGCTCCACCACCTGTGGGCCATCGCGGCCGGCGCGCAGGCGACCGTCGTCTGGCTGCTCGCCCTCGCGCTGCTGGGCCGGCTCATCCGACGGGCCGCCGACCGCGAGGGCGGGGCGCTCCACCCCACGCCTCGTCTGCTCGGCCTCGTGCTCGCGCTGGTGTGCGTCCCGTCCTTCCTCTTCTCCCTCTGGCAGAGCCAGACGAGCCCCTCCCTTGCCTATCTGGTCTCCCCGGCGCGGTTCTGGGAGTTCGGCATCGGCGCCCTGCTGGCCGTGTGGACCAGCGGGCGCAGGCCCTATCAGAGCCGCGTGCTCACCCTGGGCGGCTGGCTGGGCCTGGCGATGATCGCGCTGGCGGCGACCTCGCTCCCCGCCGACGCACTGTGGCCGGGCGCGTGGGCTCTGCTGCCGACGGTCGGCGCGGCGCTGGTGATCGCCTCGGGCTGGTCGACGGGCACGCTCGGGCCGTCGGCGGTGCTGTCCTGGCTGCCGCTGGTCTGGCTCGGCGGCCTGGCGTATGCCCTCTATCTGTGGCACTGGCCGCTGCGCACCTTCGCCGCCGCGATCTGGGGCGAGTCGCCCACCGTCGCGATTGCGGCAGTCGCAGCGTCGTTCGTGCCCGCCTGGCTGACCAAGCGCTATGTCGAGGACCGCTTCGAGGACAGCCCGCTGGTGCGCCGCCGGCCGCGCTCGCCGCTGGTCCTCACCGCCCTCATGGGGCTCGCGGCCGTGCTCGCCGGCCTGCCGCTGCTCCTGGCGCCCTCGCCCTTCACCAGCACGCCGCCCAGCGGCACGATGCCCCCGCTGGCCAGCCTCGGCGCCGGCACCCTGGGCGGCCAGCCCAGCACCGACGCGGGCCGGTATGCCGTGGACCGCTGGGACTGGGTCACACCCGACCCGCAGCGGGCCGGCGAGGACGTCCCCGCCAGCGACACCAGCCGCTGTGTCGTCGACGAGCAGTCCGCCAGCCCCGCGTCCTGCCAGTTCGGCAACCCCGCGGGCAAGCAGCTGGTGGCGCTGGTCGGCGACGAGAAGGCAATGCAGTGGCTGCCCGCGCTCGAGGAGGCCGCCAAGGGGCGCAGCTGGCGGATCGTGACCTACGGCAAGACCGCCTGCCCGTTCGTCGCCGGCCGCACGATGATCGGCAGCGACCACTACAGCAGCTGCGACGACTGGAACACCCGCGTCATGCGCGCCCTCGAGAAGGACAAGCCGGCGCTCGTGGTCACCTCGGGCCACGCGCGCACGGTCTGGGACGCCGGCCGCCCGTCGACCAACGGGATGATCACGGGGCTCGCGACCCGCTGGCAGGAGGTCCGCCAGCTCGGCAGCCGCGTCGCCGTCATCGGCGACAACCCCTCGGCCCCCGCCGACCTCGAGGCCTGCATGTCCGCCCACCCGGACAAGCTCGCGCAGTGCGACTTCGACCGGGCGGTCGCCCGCAACGACTCCGCCTTCCCGGTGCAGAAGGAGGCGGCAGCGGTCGCGCCCGTCACCGACTTCATCGACCTGACCCCCTGGCTGTGCCCGGTCGACCGGTGCCCGTCGGTCATCGGCAACGTGACCGTCAACCGCCCCGGCGCCCGCGTCACCGCCACGTATGCCTCCACCCTCGGCCCCGTCATGCGCTCGGCCCTCGACCGCGTGCTGGCCACCGAGTAGCCGGGCGGGGCCGCGCGGCATACGCGCATTTGGGGCGGAGCGGCCTGCTCCGGTACCGTGGTGCGTCGGTCTGCGTTCGACGTGATGCAGTCCGAGCCCCCCAACCTACGTGCGTGGAGCCATGACCCATCCTGATCCCCGCTCGCCTCTGGTGATCGACACCAAAGAGGTGGGCCGACGACCCGGGTCCATGGCCACCATCGAGCGGACGGTCGGGGCTCCTGCCGACCTCGGCACCGACGTGATCTCCGTCCCGGAGGGCGAGCCCATCGAGCTCGACCTGCGACTGGAGTCCGTCGTCGAGGGCGTGCTGGTGACCGGCTCGGCCAGCGCCACGGCGGTCGGTGCCTGCGTGCGGTGCCTGGACCGCGTCGACCTCCCGGTCGACGCGCGCTTCCAGGAGCTGTTCGCCTACGCCGACCGGGCCGCCCACCACCGCGAGGTGGGGGCGGACACCGACGACGCCGACGAGCACCAGATCGAGGACGGCCTGATCGACCTCGAGCCGGTGCTGAGGGACGCAGTGGTGCCTGCCCTGCCGTTCCAGCCGGTATGCCGGGAGGACTGTCCCGGGCTCTGCCCCCAGTGTGGGGCGCGGCTCGAGGACGACCCGGACCACCAGCACGAGCAGATCGACCCCCGGTGGTCGGCACTGTCTGGCCTGGCCCAGCAGCTGCCCTCCAGCAGTGACGAAGAGAAGAGGAACTGACGTGGCCGTCCCGAAGCGGAAGATGTCGCGCTCCAACACCCGTTCGCGCCGTGCGAACTGGAAGACGTCGGCGACCGTGCTGACCACGTGCCCCCAGTGCAAGGCCCCGACCCAGCCCCACACGGCCTGCCCGTCGTGCGGCACCTACAAGGGCCGTCACTACGACGTCGCCGAGCGCACCGAGCACCAGGGCTGACGCCCCGGGCGCGCGGCATGGGGAAGACACCCACCAGCTCCACCACGGAGTACCCGCGCCCGCTCGGTGAGCTGCGCTCACATATCGCGGACGTCTGTGGCGCCTCGGTCGACGAGGCGCTGCTTCAGCGTGCCGTGACGCACCGCTCCTATGCCTATGAGGCGGGTGGGGTGCCCCACAACGAGCGGCTGGAGTTCCTCGGCGACGCGGTCCTCGGGCTCGTCGTCACCGACCACCTCCACGGGGAGCACCCCGACCTCCAGGAGGGGCAGCTGGCCAAGATGCGCTCTGCCGTCGTGCAGATGCGTGCCCTGGCCGATGTCGCGCGCACCATCGGGCTCGGTGACTACCTGCTCCTGGGCCGGGGCGAGGAGAGCACCGGCGGTCGCGACAAGGCCTCCCTGCTCGCCGACACGATGGAGGCGGTCTTCGGCGCCGTCTATCTGACCGGGGGGCTGCCCGCCGCCTCGGTCTTCGTCCACTCCCTGCTCGACCCGCTCATCGCCGAGACGGCGACCATGGGCGCGGGCCTGGACTGGAAGACCTCTCTCCAGGAGGCCGCCTCCGCCGTCGGCGAGGCCGCCCCCCACTACGAGGTCACCGACACCGGCCCCGAGCACGCCAAGGTCTTCACCGCGACCGCTGTGGTCGGCGACGAGGCCCTCGGCAGCGGCAGTGGCCGCACCAAGAAGGAAGCCGAGCAGAAGGCCGCCTCAACCGCCTGGAGCACCCTGCGCGACCGCGCCAAGGCCGAGGCCTCCGCGGTCGCGGCGACCGCCGGCCCGGAGTCCGACGGGCCCGAGGGCTCCGCGGACGACACCGTCTGACCGGCCCCGCCCGGCCCGTCCGCCCACCCACGCCATGCCAGAGCTCCCCGAGGTCGAGGTCGTCCGTCGCGGCCTGGCCGACCATGTCGTCGGCCGCACCCTCACCGTCGCGACCTTCCTCGGCCACCGGGTGGCCCGCCGCCACGTCGCCGGGCCAGCCGACCTCGCCGACCGCCTCGCGGGCAACCACATCGTCGCCGCCCGCCGCCGCGGCAAGTACCTCTGGCTCGAGCTGACCGCCCCCGACGGGCACCCCCACGCGCTGCTGGTCCACCTCGGCATGTCGGGCCAGCTGCTCGTCGAGCCGCCCGACGCCCCCGACGAGAAGCACCTCCACGCCCGCTTCTCCTTCGCCGACGACGGCCCCGAGCTGCGCTTCGTCGACCAGCGCACCTTCGGCGGGATGGCCCTGTCCGACCTCGAGGACGACACCCTCGGGGCCCTGCCCACCACGATCGCCCACATCGCCCCCGATCCCTTCGACGCGGCATACGACCGCGATCTGGTCGTGCTCCGGCTCAAGGCGCGCGACTCTGCGCTCAAGCGCGGGCTGCTCGACCAGTCGCTCGTCTCGGGCATCGGCAACATCTATGCCGACGAGGCGCTCTGGCGCGCGGGCATCCACGGCGAGCGGCTCTCGCGCTCGATCACCAAGCCCGCGCTGGGCCGGGTCCTCGACCATGCCCGCGAGGTGATGACCGAGGCGCTGGGGGAGGGCGGCACGAGCTTTGACCGGCTCTATGTCAACGTCAACGGCGCCTCCGGCTACTTCGACCGGTCGCTGCACGCCTACGGCCGCGATGGCGAGCCCTGCGACCGGTGCGGCACCCCGATCGTGCGCGTCGCCTTCATGAACCGCTCGTCCTTCTTCTGCCCCCGCTGCCAGCCCCGCCCGCGCAGTCCTCGGGTGTGACTCCAGCGTCCGCATGCGTGGACTGCGCGCACTCGGCGGCATGAGCGGAGCGCTTGTCGCCTAGAGGGATTGGCCGCTGCCGGTCCGATGAGAAGCGGCGTCCGATGCCTACGGGGATGAGCCGCTGCCCCTGGACGTGTACACCGTCAGCGCGGCGTCTGAGTCGGCCTGGGCGCGTGAAGGGGACGGCACAGTTCGTGGATCGATATCCCAGCGGCGGTCGACGAGCCACGCCGCCAAGAGCACGAGCGAGACCACCGCACCAATGATGATGAGGAACATCGTTCGTCCCCTTCGCCGTAGGCCCGACGGGCCTGCCAGGTACCAGAGTTGCACCCGCGCACCAGGTCCGGCAATGGTCGCTGTCGGGGCCGAGGGCCGCACTCGTCTCGTGGACGGCGAGCTGAGTGACGGTCGCTCTGTCACCTGCTTGGGCCTGAGAGCCGGTCGCTGAGTTTCTGGATGCCGCCGCGGATCATGGCGCCGTAGCCCTCGGTGGGTAACAGATGTGCCGAGGCTTGGGCGAGTTCGAGCTGGGCTCGCGCTTCTTCGAGTCGTCCGGCGCGCCGGTAGCCATCGCCGAGGTTGAGACGGAGGCTGGGTTCGAACGCGGCGGATGACGGCACGCCGATTGCCGCGAGATCACCGTCGGCGATCCCGGGAAAGGCGCTCAGCGCGGTCTCGTCCCACGCAATCTCGTCGTCCAGGGCTTCCTGTTGATCCGCGAGGTAGTGGGCGATGACGCACCGCTGGGCTGCGTCCTGCTCGCCGGTGTGGTCCCAGCAGGCCTGCAGCGCGGCACGGGCAGTGGTGCTGCGGCCGGCGAGGCTCTGTTGGATCGCGTGGAGGATCTCGTCCCAAGTCTGCATGTCGGCAAGTTACGTCCCCCGGCCGCGAGCGGTCTTGTACGGATCGGACATCACGGCGGGAGAGGCACGCAGGGTCTGAGAAGGTGACGACAGAGTGAGCGTGCGGGTCTCTCGCGCGAAGTGGGCCTGATCGGCGTACCCCGCCTGAGCAGCGAGGCTCGCGACGGTCGCGGTGGAGGCGGTCGTCCACGCTTCTGCGGCCGAATGTAGGCGAAGGATCCTGCGCAGGACCGTCGGAGGCATACCGAAGTGGCCAAGGTATCTCCGCTGTAGCTGCCTGGACGAGAGGCCTAGCCTGGTGGAGGTCGCGGCGACAGTTTCCCCCTGCGCTGCAGCGGTGAGCAGTTCGGCCGCTTCGGCCCTCCCATTCGGGGTCTGTACCTGTCGGGACGCGTACAAAGCCAGGATCTCGGCCTGCTGGTCAGCTGAGCGAGCCTTGGTCAGTTCATCGTGGAGGCCGTCGTGGTCCGCGGCTCGATGCATGAGCAAGCGCAAGTCGACACGCGCGTCCCTCCATCGCTCCAGGGACTCAGCAGCGAATCTGCGGCCAGCGAGGTGCTCCAGTCGCACCCCCACCACGGCATCGAGCGAGCGCTCCGCACGCCACGGTAGTGTCGCCGGGCCCAACCACCACAGCCTGCTGTCGACCCAAGCCAACCCGCAGCGGCCATCGGGCACGCTCACATAGTCCCCAGCTGCTACCGGCCCACTGATGTAGGTGAGCGCCACCCCCGGCAGAGGCCGCCTCCACACTGTCACCATTGCCGCAGGCTACGGGAGCTCGCACATCAGATGAGGGCACAAGGGCGAACGCACCCAGAGGGGACTGTCCGCCAAACGGTGTTTCTGGCCTGACACGCCGGCTCAGCTGGCGGGGAAGGTCATGTGATGACCGAGAAGATCACGAGCGTGAGCTCGATGCCGAAGAAGGTGAAGAAGACGACCTCGCGCAGCGAGGCCGAGCAGGCTGCGGTCCGGGAGCTGGTCAAAGCCGCCCGGGCCCGTGGTGAGGACCTGACCGGCCCGGACGGGCTGCTCAAATCAATCACCGCCACCGTCCTGGAGACAGCGCTGGAAGAGGAGCTGACCGAGCACCTCGGCCACGAGAAGCACCGGGTACCCACCGCGGAGAACGGCAACATCCGCAACGGCACCCGACCCAAGACGGTGCTGACCGACGCCGCCGGAGAGGTGACGATCGCGGTCCCCCGGGACCGGGCCGGCACGTTCGAGCCGGTGATCGTCAAGAAGCGACAGCGGCGCCTCTCGGACGTGGACGCGGTCGCGATCAGCCTGTTCGCCAAGGGCCTGACGACCGGTGAGATCAGCGCGCACTTCCACGAGGTGTACGGCGCCTCCATCAGCAAGGACACGGTCTCGAGGATCACGGACAAGGTGCTCGAGGAGATGGCCGCCTGGTCCTCCCGGCCGCTGCAACCGGTGTACGCGGCCATCTTCATCGACGCGATCTACGTCAAGGTTCGCGACGGGCAGGTCGGCAACCAACCCTTCTACGCCGCGATCGGCGTCGATCTGAACGGCCGGCGAGACGTCCTGGGCCTGTGGGCCGGGCAGGGAGGTGGTGAGTCGGCGAAGTTCTGGATGAACGTGCTGGCGGACCTGAAGAACCGCGGCGTGCGCGACGTGTTCTTCATCGTCTGCGACGGCCTCAAAGGACTGCCCGACAGCGTGAACGCCGTCTTCCCCCAGGCGATCGTGCAGGCCTGCGTGATCCACCTCATCCGGGCGACGCTGCGCTACGCCTCGCGGAAATACTGGGACCAGCTGGCCAAGGACCTGCGCCGCATCTACACCGCACCCTCGGTCGAGGCAGCATGGGCGGCGTTCGAGGAGCTGGAGGAGAAATGGGGCAAGCCCTACCCGGCCATCCCCAAGATGTGGAGAGCGGCGTGGGAGGAGTTCATCCCCTTCCTGGCCTACGACGTGGAGATCCGCCGGGTGCTGTTCTCCACCAACGCCATCTGGGTGTTTGGCTATGCACGTCGCCTCGGCCTCGCGAGCAGGGGCGATCGGTCGGCCCTGGCTCTGAACGCTATTGACCTTGGTGTCCTTGATTCGAACTGCCGGGCCGGCCGTCTGGGCGCGGGCCCGGGTGCCTGGCTTGAAGAGAGCCTGCACGACTCAACCCAGATCTGCCGGCGACCCGGACCCGCTGCCCGCACCGTAACGCGTCGCAGGAGGAGCACCTCATCACCACGTCAGCCGTCGCGGGGATCGACCCGCACAAACACTCGGGCACCGTCGCCGTCCTGTCCGCCACGGGCGAGCTCATCACCTGCGAGTCCTTCGAGATCAGCTTCGAAGGCCTGGCGCGCCTGCTGGAGATCCTCACGGGCACCGGCGCGGTCATAGACCGGGTCGGGGTCGAAGGCTCCGCCAGCCTCGGGGCGCCCGTGGTGGCCGCTCTGCGAGCCAGCGGGTATGACGTTCGAGAGGTTCAAGCCTCCCGCACCAACGACCGACGCCGCCGTCGGCACCGGGCCAAGACCGACATCACCGACGCCCACGCGATCGCAGCCGAGACCCTCGCCGATCCCGCGCTGCCGCCCGCCCGCAAGCACGTCGAGACCCCGTCACCGGCATGGGACACGCTGCGCGTCCTGAGATCGCAACGGGAATCTCTTGTCCTGCAGCGGGTTCGGCTGCTGACCGAGGCCGAGCCCGTCCTGTGCGCCCTGCCCGTCGAGATCCGCGACCAACTGCCCGCGACCAGCCGCGTCATGGCCGCACTGAAGACGATCCGCACCCTCGACACCGGCGCCCTGTCCCGTGCCGACTCGGCCCGGATCCGGTGGCTGCAATCAACCCTGTCAGCGGTCGACGCCATCACCATCGGCCTCAAAAAGCTCGACGCTGAAGTCCCCGCACTCCTGAGCGAACTGGGCTGCACCCTCACCGAGATCGTCGGTGTCGGCGTGGTCACCGCCATGACGCTGCTCACCGAAATCGGCGACCCGACCCGGTTCGAGACCGAAGCCCAGTTCGCCCGGTGGTGCGGCGCCGCACCCGTGGCCGTGTCCTCCGGAGAGGGCCACGGCCAGCCCCGACGACATCGCCTCGACCTGGCCGGCAACCGTCAAGTCAACAGCGTCCTGCACATCGTCCACGTCACCCAGGCACGCATGCACGAGCCAGCCAAGACCTACCTCGCCAAGAGCAGCGCAACTGGCAAGACAGCCCGCGGTGCCCGCCGCGCCCACAAGCGTCAACTCGCCAACGTCATCATCAGACACATGTGGAACGACGCCAAGCGAGCCCCAACCGCCCCCTCAACCGTCGCCGCTTGACAAGAGAGCTTCGAGTCCCTGCACGCCAGGTACCGGCGCGCGGTCACCGTGCGCGGGCACTTTCCGACCGAGCAGGCCGCCCTCAAGTGCCTGTACCTGGTCACCAGGGGCCTGGACCCCAAGGGCACCGGCCAGGCACGATGGACCATGCGGTGGAAGCCCGCGCTCAACGCTTTCGCCGTCACCTTCGCCGACCGCATGCCGGCCGCGGAGAACCTCTGAGATGAACGCCGGAAACACCGTTCATCGGACAGACCCACCCAGAGCGGCATGACAGTGCGTTGTCAGTGGCGAGAGTAGACGTCCGTCGGCTGCTCGATGCGCAGCGGTCCGAGCAGGCAAATGCGCTGGCACTCGGTCCAGAGCAGGCACGCCGGCAGACGCCCCCATTCCGCTTGTCAGGCGTCGCCTACCGGGCTGGGACTCACTCGTAGGGGTCGATGACCGGCAGGATCTGCATGTCGTAGGCCGGCAACTCCTGGACCAGTTCCACCAGTGTGTCGAGGTTGGGCGACTCGATGAGGTAGAACCCGCCGAGGCCCTCGATTGCTTCGGCGGAGGGACCTTCGGTGATAGTGAGCTGGCCGCCTCGGGTGCGCAGGGTGGAGGCGGCGGAGGGGCCGGCAAGGGCTTCGCCCGCGAGGATCTGGACGCCGGGTCGGGCGTGGCAGGCGAGGCGGAAGTCCTCGAAGCGCTGCATGGTGGCGCCTTGCTCTTCGGGAGTCTGGGTGTCCCAGGGCAGTTCATCGCCATCGGCCAGGAGCAGGACGAGGTGTTTCATGTCGGTGCCTTTCGTCGGGGGCCGCGTTCTGCGGTCACCTTCATGTCGGGCGAGGAACGCCGAAATCGACAGCGGGGGGACAGGCGTACGCCTCTGATCGTCGGCTCAGGGTCGTTCGCGTCCGAGTCAGCAGGCCCGCCCCCGCGCAAGGGGCGCGGCAGAAGATGACGTAGCGTCGGCTCGGGCGGCGTCGAGATCGGCCTTGGTCAGAACGGAGATCGTCGAGACCCCGACCTCGTGAAGGGTGTGGATGGAGTGACGCCCTACGTTGTGGGTATGGACGAGCGGGTGCGCCTTCGAGATGCCCGAGCCTCGGATGTCGATGCCTTGACCGACCTGCACATCCAGGTCTGGGAGGAGGCCTACGGTGATCTGGTCTCGACCGGGGTCCTGGCCGAGCGGCGAGCGGGCCGCGACGGCCGGGTGCAGCAGTGGCGACAGAACATCACGAGCGAGCGGGTCCGGACGATCGTGGCCTCTGACGACGACGGCCGACTGTTGGGGTTTGTGCGCACCGGCCCGGGCCGGGACGGCCCGGAAGCTGGGCTGCCCAAGCTCGAGGTACGAGCCTTGTACGTTCGCGCCGAGGTCTACGGCGGCGGGGTGGGGTACGCCCTGTTGCAGGAGGGGATTGGCCAGGCTGAGGCCTACCTGTGGGTGCTCCAGGGCAACGAGCGTGCCATCTCCTTCTACGAACGTCAGGGCTTCTGGCTCGACGGCACTTCGAAGGCCGAGCCTGTTGGGATAGAGCTTCGGATGGTTCGGCGAGCTCTGTGACTGCCGGCGGCACGCGCCCCTGCGGCAAAGTCGGATGTCAGGCCACGGCGTGGAAGGTGAGTTTCAGACCGAGGGCCTCGGAGACTTTGAGGACAGTGGACCAGGTGGGGTTGCCCTGGTCGGACAGGGCCTTGTAGAGCCCGTCGCGGCTCATGCCGACACGACGGGCGAGCTCGCTCATGTTCCCGGAGCGGGCGATGACGCCCAGGGCGCGAGGGACCGCGGTGGGGTCGTCGGCGGACTCCTCGAGGGCCAGCTGCAGGTATCCGGCGACGTCGTCGATGTCGTCCAGATAGTCCGCCGGGTCGAAGCGGTGGAACTGCTCAGTGGTCATGGCCTTCCTCCTTCGCTTGCCAGTCAGCCGCCAGCTGGTGGGCTCTGGTGATATCGCTGCTCTGCGTCGACTTGTCCCCTCCACAGAGCAGCAGCACGATGCGGGTGCCGCGCTGGGTGTAGTAGATCCGGTAACCGGGGCCGTAGGTCAGACGGAGCTCGGAGACTCCGTGTCCCACGGGCTTGGTGTCGCCGGGGTTGCCGTGCGCGAGCCGGTCGATCCTGGACAGGATCCGGAGCCGGCCTTGTCGGTCCTTGAGTTTGCGTAGCCAGCGATCGAAGTCATCGGTGCTGAAGACCTCGACCATGTGTCGACTTTAGTCGACACATTTATCTGATTCAAGACGCTGACGGCGTCCAGATCGCGGCATGACAGGACGTTCTCAGTGTCGGGAGTAGGCGTCCCGTCGGTGCTCGATGCGCAGCACGACTACTTCCTGCGCTTGGTCGTTGATCCGGTAGAGCACTCGGTAGGTTCCGCGTCGAGCGGAGTAGATACCGGCGAGTTCCCCGCGGAGTGGCTTTCCGACGCGGTGGGGGTTGTCGATCAGAGCTCCGGTGAGGAACTCGATGACGGCGGCTGCGACCGCTTCAGGCAGGCCCTTCTGAATTGCGCGGGTGGCGGGTGGGGTGAGGACGAGCTCGAAGGGCTGCATCAGGGGAGCAGTGCACGGACCGCGTCTGTTCCGCGGACCACGTTGCCCTCCTGGTAGGCGCGGTCGGCTTCTCGGATATCCGCGAGGGCCTGGGGGTCGCTGAGCGCCGTGAGGGTCTCTTCGAGCTCGGCCAGGTCCTCAGGGCTGAGGATGATTGCTGCGGCCTTGCCGTTGCGGGTCACGGTGACTCGCTCGTGCTGGCGCTGTACTCGGTCGACCACGTCGCTGAAGTGGTCCCGGACCTCGCGCAGGGACTCGATGCTCATGGACACAATTGTGGCGCTCGAGCGCGCCAGCGTCAATGCCTGCGATCGAGCGCCTGGCGGCATGAGGGGTCTGTCTGATTAACGATGGGCGGGCGCCCCGGCGTCTCTAGTTGGTCGAGGGGTTGATGCCTCCCTCGAAGGTGATGGCGAAGGCGTTCAGGGCGGCCTTCCACCGGATGACCCACCGTGCCCTGCCTCGCCCGGTGGGGTCCAGGGACCGGGTCAGCGCGTCAGGTCGAACCCCCACCCACCGTTGTTCTGACAGTCCCCCGCACGCCTCTTGACATAGAAGGGAGCTACGAGCGGGCGAGTGTGTGGCTGCACCTCAATGCGGCAGGTACTGCGTTGGTCAGGTCAGCTGTGGTGTTGGGAGGGTGCCGTTTCGCGGGGGGTGAAGAGCGTGCCGCCGACGCCGATCCCCAGGATGAACGTGCCGATAGCCACCAGGCCGCCGGCTAGACGGTATGACGTGACCGGCTCGCTTTGAGGCGGTTGCGGGCCGGGGCCTCACTCACAGAGATTCGTGGGTTACCGAGCAGGGGCCGCCTGCTCGGTCTATCCGACAGTTGTGGGAGGCCCCGGTGTTTACCGAGCGTACGAGCGTTGGGCTCGACGTGCACGCAAGATCGGTCGCGGCTGCAGCGATCGACGGCGTCACAGGCGAGCTCATGCAGAGCAGATTGACCCCCTCGCACGAGCACATCCGCGCGTGGTTGGACGGCCTGCCAGGTCCGGTGGCGGTGGCCTACGAGGCAGGCCCGACTGGCTTCGGGCTCTACCGGTATCTGACTGCGGCCGGGATCCGCTGCGAGGTCGTCGCACCGTCGAGACTGCAGAAGCCGGCTGGTGACCGGGTCAAGACCGACGCCAAGGACGCGGTCCACCTGGCCCGTCTGCTGCGGCTGGACGAGATCACGGCCGTGGCGATCCCATCGGTCGACACCGAGGCCGCCCGCGATCTGGTCCGGGCTCGCGAGGACTGCCGTGGCGACCTGATGCGTGCCAGGCACCGGCTTTCGAAGCTGTTGCTGCGGCACGGGATCGTGTACTACGGCGGCGATGCCTGGACCGGCAAGCACGACCAGTGGCTGCGCACCGAAGCGCTCCCGCAGCTGTCCCAGCGGGCGACGCGGATGGCGTTCGATAACGACTACGAGACCGTGCTGGCCACCAAGTCCCGCAGGGACCGGCTTGACGCGGCTATCGAGGAGATGGCAGCGGGCTCGGAGTTCACTGCGGTCGTCCGCCGACTGGGCTGCCTGCGTGGCGTGAGCACGCTGACAGGGTTCGCGTTGGCGGTCGAGATCGGCGACTGGCACCGGTTCACCGGCAACACGATCGGATCTTTCGTCGGGCTCGTCCCCACTGAGCACTCATCGGGCGGTACCCGCAGTCAGGGCTCGATCACCAAGACCGGTAACGGCCACGCCCGCCGACTTTTGGTCGAGGCCGCCTGGCACCACCGGGCCCGCTACCGGATCGGCAAGACCATGCGGGATCGATGGGACCTCGCGCCAGCCGCTGCGCGGGTCCGAGGCGATGAGGGCAACCGTCGCCTCCACCAGCGCTGGGTCCGTTTCATTGAACGCCGCAAACGCCCGAACGTGGCGAACATCGCCATCGCCCGCGAGCTCGCCGGATGGTGCTGGTCCCTGGCCGTCCTCGAGGACATGTAGCCCTCCGGCCGCGATCTGCTTCATCAGCATCGGCTCGGTGACAGCGCGTGGAGCGACCCGCGAAACAACTATGAGCAGATCTTTCGGGATCGACGCTCGCTCCTAGACAAGCGGAAGCGCTCCAGCCGAATCACCGTCCTGCGGTAGCCAACCCGCGCATATCAGTCTGACCGCGCGTCGCCAACGACACGCTCACCGAGACCGACGCCGACGAAGCACGGGGCGCCCGCCCCCAGAGCATTCGGGGACGGGCGCCTCACCCTGCCTATTGACAGGAGGTCGCTCCATATCAGGTTGTACGGCGGGGCCGACTGCGCAATGGCGGTGAGCAGGCCGATGAGGACAGCTACCGCTCCGGTCGCGAATACGGCCGCGATCACGGTTCGCCTACCGTCGTTGCGTCGCTTGAACATGACCACACCGTAGACCTGTGCACGGTCCACGACGAGGCTAGGACCTACTGCGCGCTGAAGACGCCCCTGCCAGCCCGGAGGTCCGACTCTCGGCATGACAGGGCGTCTTAGCCGGACTGCGTTCGAGGCGAGCCGTGTGACCGCTGCGCCACCCACATCGTGCGCTTCGCTTTCGTGGACCGCTCGTCTTTCTTCTGCCGTGCTGCCAGCCCCATCCGTGCGCAAGCGGCCCGGCCGTGCTCCGTCGCCCTACGATCGACCCATGAGCACCGAGCAGCCATCAGGCGAGGACCTCGACCGCGCAACGGTTTTCGTGCGGGGCCATGTCCAGGGCGTCGGTTTCCGCTGGTGGACCAGGGCGCGGGCGCTAGAGCTCGGCCTCGTCGGGCACGCGCGCAACATGGAGGACGGACGCGTCGAGGTGGTCGCGCAGGGCAGCGAGGACGCCATCCGCCGCCTCATTGGCCTGCTCCAGGAGCAGCCCTCCACCTCGCGCCGCCCGGGGCGCGTCCAGTCCGCGGCCGTCATGTGGTCGGCGCCGCGCGAGGGTGTCGAGGGCTTCCTCGAGAGGTGAGTCGACGAGCGGGTATGCCGGGTGGCACCGCAGGTCAGCAGCGCACCGGCCGCACACCGCGGCATACCTCCTTGTGTGACGCACCCACATTGGCCGGGTGACGCGCACGGCGAAGGATCACGCCATGCGCCAGACAACGACGTCCCGCCGCCGCCTCGCCGGCGCCCTCACGACCTCCGCCGCCCTCGCGCTCGTCGCCGGGGTCACCGTCGCCGCTCCCGCCAGCGCCGACAAGCCCTCCAAGCCGGGCAAGGTGGGCCACTGCGCCCGCCAGTCCAAGATCGCCGTCCCCGGTGCCGAGAAGCAGGTGGTCTCCTGCCTCGACGACCTCACGACCGCCGGCACCACCAAGACCGGGCACACCGACACCACCCACTGGTCCGGCCTGCACGTCGCCGGCACCACCAACCCGACGGGCGTGCCCGGCATCCAGGTCGACGGCTACTTCCCCGACACCTCGAAGTTCAACACCACCCACGGCTGGAACCACGACAGCCAGTTCGTCATGCGCTTCCCGGACGACTGGAACGGCAAGGTCGTCATCTCCGGCGCGCCCGGCGTTCGCGGGCAGTACGCCAACGACTACATCTTCAGCGACTGGGTGCTGGGCCAGGGCTACGCCTTCGCCTCCACCGACAAGGGCAACATGGGCCCGGAGTTCTTCAAGGACGGCGTCGAGCCCGGCGACGCGATCGCCGAGTGGCACACGCGCGTGACCCAGCTTGCGGAGGCCACCAAGGCCGTCGCCAAGCGGGTCTATGCCAAGAAGCCCAACCGCACCTACATGATGGGCATCTCCAACGGGGGCTACCTCACCCGCTGGCAGCTGGAGAACCGCCCCGACCTCTATGACGGCGGCGTCGACTGGGAGGGCACGCTCTTCCGCGCCGACGGGCCCAACCTGTTCACCTACCTGCCCACCTCGCTGAAGAACTACCCGCCCTACAAGGCGACCGGCGACCAGGCCGCCCACGACGCGATGATCGCCGCGGGCTTCGAGCCGGGCAGCGAGTTCCTCTGGGACTTCCACTACAACTACTACTGGGACTTCACCCAGCGCACCTACCGCGAGGAGCTCGACCCGACCTGGGACGGCGACCTCCAGGCGGGAGTTCCCTTCTGCGCCAGCGGTACTCCCAACTGCGACGCCGACTACGACTACTCCAAGCGCCCGCAGGCCCAGGCCGCCGTCAAGCGCGTCGAGAACACCGGTGCCATCGGCAAGCCGATGATCACCATCCACGGCACGCTCGACGCGCTGCTGCCGATCCGCACCGACTCCGACGTCTACGACAAGCTCGTCGACCAGGCCGGCGCGTCGGCCAACCACCGCTACTACCGCATCGAGGGCGGCACCCACACCGACGGGCTGATGGCCCTGGCGCCCACCACGATCCGGCCGCTGCTGCCGTGCGCCCGCACCTCCTTCGACCTGCTCACCTCGTGGGTCGAGAAGGGGGTGGCGCCGCCGGCCGACGCGACCTACCCGCGCCCGACGGGCGGTGACCTGGTCAACGGCTGCCAGCTCTAGGAGGCAGCCGGCTTCGGAGCCGACCACGAGGTATGCCGCCGTGCCCGCCATCCGGGCGCGGCGGCATACCCCTGCCGGGGCCGCATAGATTTGGTGCCGTGAGCGACGAGGGTGTGACGCACGGATCCGCCGAGCAGCAGGGGAGCGACCTGCCGCCGGAGCTGCTGGGGCTGCGCACGAGCATCGACAACATCGACGCGGCGCTGGTCCACCTGCTCGCCGAGCGCTTCAAGTGCACCCAGCAGGTGGGCGAGCTCAAGGCCCGCACCCAGCTGCCGCCCGCCGACCCGGCCCGCGAGGAGCGCCAGATCGCCCGGCTGCGGCGGCTGGCCGAGGAGTCCGGTCTCGACCCCGTCTTCGCCGAGAAGTTCCTGAACTTCATCATCGCCGAGGTCATCCACCACCACGAGCAGATCGCCGCCGAGGCGCACGAGACCCACTAGCCCCACTGGCCACATCCGTCACTCGACCCACCGCGCCCGGCGGGTGCCGGGGAGCGCGCAGACCCGCAGGTAGGCTGACGGGCGATCATCGTCCCCGCTCCGAGAGGGCACCCCGCTCGTGTACGTCAAGAGCCTGACGCTCAAGGGCTTCAAGTCCTTCGCCTCGGCGACCTCGCTGCGGCTCGAGCCGGGCATCACGTGCATCGTCGGCCCCAACGGATCGGGCAAGTCCAATGTCGTCGACGCCCTCGCGTGGGTCATGGGCGAGCAGGGCGCGAAGTCGCTGCGCGGCGGCAAGATGGAGGACGTCATCTTCGCCGGCACCGCCGGCCGCGCGCCGCTCGGCCGCGCCGAGGTCGCCCTGACGATCGACAACACCGACGGCGCCCTGCCCATCGACTACACCGAGGTCACCATCTCGCGGACGATGTTCCGCAACGGCGGCTCCGAGTACGCGATCAACGGCACCTCCTGCCGCCTGCTCGACGTGCAGGAACTGCTCTCCGACAGCGGAATCGGCCGCGAGATGCACGTCATCGTCGGCCAGGGCCAGCTCGACACCGTGCTGCGCGCGACGCCCGAGGAGCGCCGCGGCTTCATCGAGGAGGCGGCCGGCGTCCTCAAGCACCGCAAGCGCAAGGAGAAGGCGCTGCGCAAGCTGGAGCAGATGGAGGGCAACCTCACCCGCGTCGCAGACCTCACCAGCGAGATCCGCCGCCAGCTCGGCCCGCTCGGGCGCCAGGCCGAGACCGCCCGCAAGGCCGCGCTCATCCAGGCCGAGGTCCGCGACGCCCGGCTGCGACTGGTCGCCGACGACCTCGTCCAGCTCACCTCGACCCTCGAGCAGGAGCAGGCCGACGAGTCCGCGCTGCTCGCCCGACGGAGCGAGGTCGAGGAGGGGCTGGCCGACCTGAGGGCCACGCTCGGCCGGCTCGAGGCCGAGGCCGCTGAGGCAGCGCCGGAGCTGGCCCGCGCCCAGGAGCGCGCCTTCGCGCTCCAGTCCCTGCGCGACCGGCTGGAGTCGACCGTCAACGTCGCCAGCGAGCGGGTCCGCCTCCTGTCGGAGGACACCCAGGAGGAGACCACCACCGGCCGCGACCCCGAGCAGCTGCGCGCCCAGGCCGCCGAGGCCCGCAAGGCCGAGGACGCGCTCAAGGCCGAGATCGCCGAGATCCAGCAGCAGCTGTCCGCCGCCGTCGAGGCACGCGGCGCCGCCGAGCAGGCTTTCGCCGACGAGCAGCAGCGGCTGTCGGCGCTCGCCCGCGCCGCCGCCGATCGGCGTGAGGGTCTGGCCAAGCTCGCCGGCCAGGTCGGTGCTCGCCGCAGCCGCATCGAGGCGGGGGAGGCCGAGATCGGCCGACTCCAGGGGATCGTCGAGGCCTCGCTGGCGCGCGCCGCCGAGGCCGAGCGCGAGTTCGCCACGCTCGAGACCACCGTCGCCCAGGACGAGGAGGGCGAGGAGGGCCTCGACAACGCCTATGAGGTCGCCGAGGCCCGGCTCGCCGAGATCGAGGCCGAGGTCGAGCAGCTGCGCGAGGCCGAGCGCGCCGCCGAGCGCGACCGCACGACCAGCACCGCCCGCGTCGAGGCACTCGAGCTGAGCCTGACCCGCAAGGACGGCGCCGCCACCCTGCTGGCCGCCGGCCGGCCCGAGCACGGCATCGAGGGCAGCGTCTCGGCCCTCCTCACCGTCGAGCACGGGCACGAGGCCGCCGTTGCCGCCGCCCTCGGCTGGGCCTCCGACGCCCTTGCCGTCGGCTCGATCGACAGCGCCGCCCGGGCTCTGGAGTCCCTCCGCGAGGAGGACGCCGGCCGCGCCGCGCTGCTCGTCGGCGCCACCGCCGGTGCCGTCGACCGCTCCGCCTGGCCCGCGCTCTCCGACGGCGCCCGCTGGGCCCTCGACGTCGTGAGCGCCCCCGACTCCCTCACCCCGGCCGTCGCCCGCATGCTCGAGCGCGTGGCGATCGTCCCCGACGTTGCCGCCGCCCAGTCGCTGGCCGCCGGCAGCGACGGCGTCACCGCGGTCACCCCCGACGGCGATGTATTCGGCCCCGGCTTCGTCCGCGGCGGCAGCAGCGCCGCGCCCTCCCTCCTCGAGATCCAGTCCGCCGTCGACGAGGCCCGCGCGGTCGTCGAGGACGCCACCCGCCGCGGCGAGCAGGCCAAGTTCGCCCTCGCCTCGCTGGAGGAGCGCCACCAGAGCGCCGCCGACGAGGTCGACGCCGCACTGGAGCGCCTCAACGAGTCCGATGCCCGCATGTCGGCCGTCGCCGAGCGCCTCGGCCAGCTCGGCGCCGCCGTGCGCACCGCCCGCGCCGAGGCCCAGCGCACCGAGCAGGCCATCGAGGCCGCCCGGGCCCAGCTCGCCGCAGACGAGTCCGAGCTCGCGGCGCTGACCGAGCGCCTCGACGTCGCGAGCGCCGAGCCCGCCGAGTCCGAGGAGCCCTCGACCGACGACCGCGACCGCCTCGAGCTCGAGGCCAGCCAGGCCCGCACCCGCGAGACCGAGGTGCGCCTCAGCCTGCGCACCAAGGAGGAGCGCGCCCGTGCGCTGCACGGCCGGGCCGACTCCCTCGAGGGCGCCGCCCGCAACGAGATCGCCGCCCGCGAGCGGCTCGCCGCCCGACAGGCCCGCCGCAAGCGCGAGGCCGAGATCGCCGGCGCGGTCCGGGCCGGCGCGGCATACGCCGTCGATCGCATCGCCCACGCCCGCGACGCCGCCAACCAGGCCCGGCTGCACGCCGAGCAGGCGCGCTCCGAGCGGGAGGGCGCCCTCTCCGTCGTCCGCAAGGACATGGGCGTCCTCCAGGACGAGCTGCGCGAGCTGACCGACAGCGTCCACCGCGACGAGGTCGCCCGCGCCCAGCAGGTCCTGCGCATCGAGCAGCTCCAGCAGAAGTCGATCGAGGAGCTCGGCATCGACCCCGAGGTGCTCGTCGAGGACTACGGTCCGCACCAGCTGATCCCCTATATCAAGGGGCCCGACGACGCCGACAAGAGCGACGACGAGCTGCCCGAGCCCGCGCCCTTCGTGCGCGAGGCCCAGGAGAAGCGGCTGCGCAAGGCCGAGCGCTCGATGAACGCGCTCGGCAAGGTCAACCCCCTCGCGCTCGAGGAGTATGCCGCGCTGGAGGAGCGCCACTCCTTCCTCACCGAGCAGCTCGAGGACCTCAAGAAGTCCAAGCGCGACCTGCTCGACATCGTCCGTGAGGTCGACGAGCGCGTGGAGCGGGTCTTCGCCGAGGCCTTCGCCGACACCGCCGCCCAGTTCGAGGGCGTCTTCTCGCGACTCTTCCCCGGCGGTGAGGGGCGCCTGACGCTGACCGACCCCGACAACATGCTCACCACCGGCATCGAGGTCGAGGCCCGCCCGCCCGGCAAGAAGATCAAGCGGCTTTCGCTGCTCTCCGGTGGCGAGCGCTCCCTGGTCGCGGTCGCGCTGCTCGTCTCGATCTTCAAGGCCCGCCCGAGCCCGTTCTACATCATGGACGAGGTCGAGGCCGCGCTCGACGACGCCAACCTCGGCCGCCTCATCACCCTCTTCGAGGAGCTGCGCGACTCCAGCCAGCTCATCGTCATCACCCACCAGAAGAAGACGATGGAGGTCGCCGATGCGCTCTACGGCGTCTCCATGCGCGGCGACGGCATCTCGACCGTCGTCAGCCAGCGCCTGCGCGACGTCGCCGCCCAGCCCGCCTGAGGCCACCACGCGCATCCGGTATGCCGCGCCGCCCACCCGGGCAGCGCGGCATACCTCGTCGTGGGGGTGGGCTCGTGGGGTGGGCGACACGAAACTGCCAGATCTGGACGGTGCGGGGGTCTGACCGCATTCGAGAGCCCGCTACGTGGCAGATCTGGACGTTGTGGGGGAGTGGCCGGAGCGGGGGCGTGGCCATCCGCGAAGGATCTTTCGCTCATGACCGCGTGGACGCCCGTCTGGTGACCATCCGCGAAGGATCCTTCACTCATGGACGCGGCGGCGCGTTTGTGCCCAAGTGGGTTAAAGCGCGGCGGCGCGTTTGTGGCCAAGTGGGTTAAGGCGCGGGTGAAAGCGCGGCGGCGCGTTTGTGGCCAAGTGGGTGAAAGCGCGGCGGGGCGGGGTGTCGGCGCGCTGTCGTGAGCCGGTGCCTTTACGCTGGACTCCATGGTGTCTGTTGTTCTCGGGATGCTCTTCTGCGTCGCCCTCGCACTGATCGTGGTGGCGCTGGTGGCGATCCCCGCGCGTCGTGAGGGCCGGGCCCTGTTGACGCCGGAGGGCGAGGGCGTGATGGACGCCGCCCGCGAGCGCACCCAGCGCGCGGCCGAGCGCACCCAGGCCATGGCCGCCCGTCGCCGCCAGCGCATCGGCACCGAGGACGACCCCGAGGCCGACCTCGAGGTCGAGGACACCGCCGAGCTCGACACCCGCTCGGTCGACACCTCGCTCACCTCGCGCTGAGCGATACCGCTCCCAACGATCTGCCCAGCCCCACCCCTCGCTGACTGCGCGCTGAGCCGGGTTCGCCCACGGTTCACACGCCTTTTGTGTGCTGCTCCGCGCCCCTGAGACAATATGTCGGTGATCAACGAGCTCTGGGAGTACATCGCCGTCGGGGTGGCCATCGCCATCGCCCTGGTCGGCCTCACGGTCGGGCTGCTGCGCGGCCCCAAGGGCAAGACCAAGGAGCTGCCGCCGCGCACCACGCAGCCCCCGGTCCAGCGCCCGCGTGGCACCAAGGACCACCGCGACGGCACGATCGTGCTCGACCGTGGCGCCACGACCGCGCCCAAGCGGCCCGCCCCCGAGCGCACCGCCCCCACGCGCCCGGAGCGTCCCGCGCCCGCGCCCGCCCCGGCGCCGGAGACCCGCGAGACCGAGCGCCCGGTCGAGGACCGGTCGGCCGAGCCGGTCGCCCCGACCCGCGAGCCGGCCCCGACGGAGCCGCACAGCCCACAGTCCCGCCCCGACACCGTCGACGCGGACACCGACACCGCGACCGCGCTGCCCACCGACGACACCCGCGTCGAGGGCGACTTCACCCCGACGATCGAGGACCGCGCCCGCGACCTGCGCGAGCCCGACGTCTATGTCTTCCCGCCCGCGCCCGAGGAGGCGCCCGAGGTCACGCCCACCCTCGAGCCGGAGCCGACCCTCGCCCCCGAGCGCGAGACCACTCCCGAGCCTGCCCCGCAGCCCGAGCTCGAGCCGGAGTTCAGCGAGCCCGAGGCGGCCGACGAGCCGCAGGCCGCCCCGGTCCCCGCTCCCGCGCCCCAGGTCGACACCCCGACCGCGCCGGCCGACCGCATGCACAACCTGCGCTCGCGGCTGGCCCGCTCCAACACCGCGATCGGCAAGAGCCTGCTGTCGATGCTTGCCGCCGGCGAGCTCACCGAGGAGGACTGGGAGGACGTCGAGGACACCCTCCTCCAGGCCGACCTCGGCGTCGAGGCGACCACCGAGCTCGTCGACAAGCTGCGCCATCACGTGGCGGTCGACGGCGCGAGCGATGTGGACACCGCGCGCGACTGGCTCTACTCCGACATGCTCGAGCTCGTCGACCCATCGCTCGACCGCGGCCTCGCGGCCAGCCGCATGGGCGACCGCCCCGCCTGCATGCTGGTGGTGGGCGTCAACGGCACCGGCAAGACCACGACCGTGGGCAAGCTCGCCCGCGTGCTCGTCGCCAACGACCGCGACGTCGTGCTCGGCGCGGCCGACACCTTCCGTGCCGCCGCTGCCGACCAGCTCGAGACCTGGGGTGCCCGCGTGGGCGTGCCTGTCGTGCGCTCTGACCGCGACGGCGCCGACCCTGCGGCCGTCGCCTTCGACGCCGTCGCGCAGGCCCAGGAGCTCGAGGCCGACTGCGTGATCATCGACACCGCCGGTCGCCTGCACAACAAGGTCGGCCTCATGGACGAGCTGGCCAAGGTCAAGCGCGTCATCGAGAAGAAGTCGCCCATCGACGAGGTCCTGCTCGTCATCGACGCCACCACCGGCCAGAACGGCCTCAAGCAGGCCGAGGTCTTCTCCCAGGTCGTCGACGTCACCGGCATCGTGCTCACCAAGCTCGACGGCACCGCCAAGGGCGGCATCGTCGTCGCCGTCCAGCGCAAGCTCGGCGTGCCGGTCAAGCTCGTCGGCCTCGGCGAGGGCCCCGACGACCTGGCGCCCTTCGACCCCGAGGTGTTCGTCGACGCGATCGTCGAGTGACACCCGGGTGAGCAAGGCGACGCGGAGGTATGCCGCGGCAGCGCTTGCTGCCGCGGCATACCTCGCTCTCCTGCCGGACACGGCGAATGCCGCCGACGAGCCGGACGTGCGCATCGGCGACGCGCGTGTGACCGAGTCCTCGGGTCTGGCGCCCAGCCGGCGCCACCCCCACACGGTGTGGACCACCAACGACTCGGGGGACCGCGGGGTCATCTATGCCGTGGACCTGCGCTCGGGCAAGGTCACCGGCGCGCACACCTACTCCGACAAGGCTCCCCGCGATGTCGAGGCGATGGGCCTGGCGCCGGACGGGCGGCTGCTGGTCGCCGACATCGGGGACAACTCCGCGCAGCGGTCGTGGATCCGCGTCTGGTCGCTGCCTGAGCCGGCGCTCGGCACGACCTCGGCGCCGGGCACCCGCTATACCTTCGCCTATCCCGACGGCGCGCACGACGCCGAGACGCTGCTCGTCCACCCCCGCACCGGGCGGCTCTGTGTGGTCACCAAAGGACTCCCGGGGGCGGTGTATGCCGCGCCCGCGAAACTCGCTGCGACACAGCCCAATCGGCTCACCCGGGTTGGCGCTGCCCCCGTGCTCGTCACGGACGGGGTCTTCCTCGCGGACGGCTCACGGGTGGCGCTGCGCGACTACGGGCAGGTCCACCTGGTCGATGCCGAGACCTGGCAGGTGACGGCATCGGCCGCCCTGCCCGCGGCGCCGCAGGGGGAGTCCATCACGGTCGACGGATCCGGTCTGCTGGTCGGCAGCGAGGGCGCGGGCTCCGGGCTCTGGCGGGTGCCGGTGCCGACCGCCTCGCCGACGTCGACCGCGCAGGCGTCGACCTCGCCGACGTCGGCCGCGTCCGGGATGTCGAGCAGCACGGCGGACCCAACCGCCTCGGGTGCGGCGTCGGCCACGTCGAGCGCCGCTTGGGCCCCGCAGACGGACGCGGTGGCGCAGGATATGGGCATGGACACCTCCGCTGACTGGACTCCCGTCGCGATCGCTGCCGGCGGCATCGTCTGCCTCGCCCTGGCCATCTGGGGGATGGGCCGCGCCCGGCGCCGCGACGACGACTGACGCAGCGGCGACCGGTCAGGCCTGGGGCATGCGGCAGGCCGGCGTGCCGCCCGGCAGCGAGTGCCGGTGGGCGGCCACCCACCGATAGACACGTCCGGCCACGGGCCGGACAGGGGGTGCCGCGAGGAGCAGGCCCAGCGGCCGCCACGGCAGCCGCCCCGCGCGGAGAGCGGCCGCGACAGCGTCCGAGCCCGCGCTGACCCGACCGTCCGCGCCCACGAACTGGAGCGCCTCGTCACACTCCTCGGCGGTCAGGCCCAGGGCCTCGAGGTCGAGACGCTGCCAGGGCTGCACGGCATACCCCTCGGGGCGCCGGACCCAGCGCTCGGCGACCTCGGCGGACCGCGTGCAGAAGCCGCAGTCGCCATCGAAGACTAGGAGCGGGCCGCCGCCCGGCGAGGTGGTCTCGGGTGCCATGGGTGCATCCTCGCACCGTCCGGCCGATGAGACACCCTGTCCGTTGTAACACGATGCTCACGCACCCACCGGATCCGTAACACCGCTGTCACATTCGGGCGCGCTGGTGGAAACAGTTGCAGCAGAGGGTTTCTGCCATGGACATCAACACCGGCGACACGGCCTGGGTCCTCATCAGCGCGGCACTGGTCCTGCTGATGACCCCCGGGCTAGCCCTCTTCTATGGCGGCATGGTCAGGGCCAAGAGCGTCCTGAACATGATGATGATGAGCTTCGTGAGCATGGCGACCATCGGTGTCGTCTGGTGCCTCTGGGGCTACAGCCAGACCTTCGGCGAGAGTTACGGCGGACTGGTCGGCAACCCATTCCAGCACTTCGGCCTGGCCGGTCTCCTCGGGGACGTGGCCTATGGCGCGGAGGGCAACATGATCCCGGCGCTGGCGTTCGTGGCCTTCCAGTCGGCCTTCGCGATCATCGCGGTGGCGCTGATCTCGGGTGCGATCGCCGACCGGGCAAGGTTCGGCACGTGGGTCGTCTTCACGGTCGTGTGGGCCACCCTCGTCTACTTCCCGGCGGCCCACTGGGTCTTCGCCTTCGACGGCTTCGCCGCGGACAAGGGAGGCTGGATCGCCAACCAGGTCAAGGCGATCGACTTCGCCGGCGGCACCGCGATCCACATCAACGCCGGTGCCGCGGCGCTGGCCCTGACCTTCGTCCTCGGCAAGCGGATCGGTTTCGGCAAGGAGCCGATGCGACCGCACAACCTCACCCTGGTGATGCTCGGCGCGGCGCTGCTGTGGTTCGGCTGGTTCGGCTTCAACGCCGGCTCTGCGCTCGGCGCCAACGCAACCGCGGCGGCCACCTGGGTCACGACGCTTGCGGCGACCGCGGCAGCCTGCCTCGGCTGGCTCCTGGTGGAGCGGCTGCGCGACGGTCACGCGACGAGCCTCGGCGCCGCGTCGGGCATCGTGGCCGGTCTGGTCGCGATCACGCCCGCATGCTCCTCGGTCAGCCCGATCGGCGCCATCGCCATCGGGGCGATCTCCGGGGCAGTCTGCGCCTACGCCGTCGGGCTGAAATACCGCCTGGGCTATGACGACTCGCTGGACGTCGTCGGCGTCCACCTGGTCGGCGGACTCGTCGGCACCCTGCTCGTCGGCCTGTTCGCCACCGCGAGCGCCCCGGCCGGCGTGGACGGCCTCTTCTATGGCGGTGGCGTTGACCAGCTCTGGCGGCAGGCCCTCGGCGCGGCAGCCGTGCTCGTCTTCTCGTTCGTCATGACCTATGTCATCGCGGTCGTGCTCGACAGGACCCTGGGCTTCCGGGTCACCGAGGACGTGGAGCGTGCCGGTATCGACCTCGGCGAGCACGCCGAGAGCGGCTACGACCTGGTCGGCTCACGCGGTGGGCGCATCGGTGCGGGCGCGACCGGGCCCGCGCTCCGCCCGCACGACGAGCGCCACCACGGCGAGACCGCCTACACCCCGACGACCAAGGACTGACGCATGAAGCTCATCACCGCAATCATCAAGCCCCACCAGCTCGAGAGCGTCAAGACGGCGTTGGAGACCTTCGGCCTCGCGGGCATGACCGTCTCAGAGGCCAGCGGCTATGGCCGGCAGAAGGGCCACAGCGAGGTCTACCGGGGCGCCGAGTACACCGTCGACTTCGTCCCCAAGCTCCGGGTCGAGGTGCTGGTGGACGACGAGGACGTGCGCTCGGCCGTGGACGTCATCGTCAAGTCAGCCCAGACGGGACGCATCGGGGACGGCAAAGTCTGGGTCGTGCCGGTCGAGGACGTCGTCCGGGTGCGGACCGGCGAGCGCGGGTCGACCGCTCTCTGACCAACGGCGGCCCGCGGGGAGACCTGCGGGCCGCCGGCGCTCACGCCTGGGAAGCGCACTGGGACAAGCGATCTGGGAGAGCGCTGACCCAGAAACACACGGAGAGAAGGCATCCCGATGACAAGCACACCCACCGACCTGGTGGCGACTCGTCTGCGGCTCGCGGCGACGAGGCAGTTCGCGGAGCCGGGCGCAGGGGAGTCAAGGCGGGCCGCACTGGCCTCCGACACCGCCACCCGTCTCGCGACGCTGTGGGCCGACGTGGTCGGCCCCGGTGCCTCGGGGATGGCCCTCGGTGCCGTCGGCAGCCAGGGGCGCAGGGACGCCGGGCCGCTCAGCGACCTGGACCTAGTGCTGCTCTATCAGCGGAGGGCCGCGACCCCGGAGCAGGTCGCCGAGACGGCGCAGCGGCTCTGGTATCCGCTGTGGGACAGCGGGATCCGTCTCGACCACAGTGTGCGGACGGTGCAGGAGTGCCGCACTGCCGCCGAGTCCGACCTCACGGCGGCGATCGGGCTGCTGGACCTTGCCCTGGTGGCGGGGGATGACGAGGTGGTAGCCGCAGCCCGCGCCACCGTCGCCCACGACTGGCGGGCCACCGCCCGTCGGCGGCTGCCGGAGCTCCTCGAGCAGCAGCGGGTGCGCCACCTGCGCCATGGTGACCTCGGGCAGTCCGTCGAGCCGGACCTCAAGGAGGGCGGGGGAGGGCTGCGCGACATGCTCGTCCTGCGGGCCCTGACCAGCGCATGGCTGGCCGACCGCCCGCACGGCCCGGTGGACGCGGCATACGCCCGGCTCCTCGATGTCCGCGACGCCCTGCACGTCGTCACCGGCCGAGGCCGGGACCGGCTCGTGCGCGAGGAGCAGGACGCGGTCGCCGCCCTGCTGGGACTCACCAGCGCCGACGACCTGCTCACCGAGGTCTCCCAGGCCGGCCGGACCATCTCCCACGCGCTGGAGGGGACCGCGCGGCGGGCGGGGCAGTCCCAGCGTGCCCGCATCCTGCGGCCGGGGCCGCGACGCCCGAGGCTGCGGCCGCTCGGCTATGGGCTCTTCGAGCACGACGGTGAGGTCGTGCTCGGCGCCCACCGAGGCGCCGCTCGCGACCCGCTGCTCGCGCTGCGGACGGCCCTGGTCGCCGCACGGTGCGGACTGCCGATCGCGCCCGCGACCCTGGCGACCCTTGCCGAGATCGAGCCGATGCCATTGCCCTGGCCGCAGGAGGCCGTCGACCTCCTTGGCGACCTGCTCGCGGCAGGCCCCGGCCTGATCCAGGTCTGGGAGGGCCTCGACCAGGCCGGTGTGGTCGGGCAGTGGCTGCCGGAGTGGGCAGCGGTCCGCTCCCGCCCGCAGCGCAGCCCCGTCCACCGGCACACGGTCGACCGGCACCTCATCGAGACGGTCGTGATCGCCGCGTCGCTCGTGCGCAGGGTGGCCCGCCCCGACCTGCTGCTGCTCGCCGCGCTGCTGCACGACATCGGCAAGGTGGCTGGCGCCCGCGACCACTCGCTCGAGGGCGCGACGGTCGCCGACCGCGTCCTCGTCCGGCTTGGCCTCCCACCCAGGGACAGGGACGTGGTCGTGCGCCTGGTGCGCGAGCACCTCACGCTCATGGAGCTGGCGACCCGCCGCGATGTCGACGACCCGGCCACGCTGGAGGCTGCGATCGCCTCAGCCGGCGGCGACCCCGAGGAGTTCGCGATGCTGGCGGCCCTGACCGAGGCCGACGCCAGCGCGGCCGGCCCGCTCGCCTGGACCGACTGGCGGGCCCGGCTGCTCGGCCGGCTCGTGGAAGCGGTCGAGCGCCGCTTCGAGGCGGGAGAGGTCCCTCCGGCGGTGGGAGGGGCTGCTCGCTCCGCGGTCCCCGAGCGGGCCGCGGCCAGCGTGGTGCCGGAGGGGTCGAGCGCGGAGCGGGAGGCCATCCTGGCCGCAGCCCGCGCCGGCAGGCCGGCCGTCTGGCTTCGCACCGAGGGGCCGATGACCCGCGTCGACATCGCGGATCGGGACCGGGTGGGGCTGTTCGCCGACACGGCGGGGCTGCTCGCGGCATACGGCCTGGTCGTGCGGGCGGCGGTGATCGGCACACACGAGGGCGCGGCCCTGGACCGGTGGACGGTGGAGTCGCCCTCGGGCGACCTCCCCTCTGCCGAGGAGCTCGTGCGAGCGCTCACCCGGCTGGGCAACGGCGACCGGGCGCCGCTGGCAGTCCTCGACAGGCGGACGCCCGGACCGCCGCGCGCTCTCCTCGGAGGGGCGGGGCAGGCGCGGGCGTTCATCGTGCCGGACGCCAGCGCCGACGCCCTCGTCGTCGAGGTGCGGGCGCAGGACCGGCCGGGGCTGCTGCGCGACCTCGGACAGACGGTGGCGTCGCTGGGTCTGGCCGTCCGCTCGGCGCACATCAGCACGCATGCCGGGCAGACGCTCGACACCCTCTATCTGACGAGACCGGCCGGGGGGGTGCCGGACCCGGCGCTCGCGGCGCAGGTGGTCGCGCGGATCATCGACACGTGCGGCGCAGGCTGAGCGCGGAGGGGTGCGGCGGCCTCACTCGAAGAGGACGTACTCCGGCACGGGCCGCAGCGCCATGACCTGCTTGGAGGTCATCAGCGGCCCGTGCACGGCGTCCTCCTCATAGAAGAGCTTGAAGCCGCCGTGGAAGAGAGCGGGCTGGGTGGCGGTGATCTTGTGCCAGGTCTTGACCTTGTCCTCGGCATCGCCGATGCCGTCGACGGACTTGACCCAGGCGACCTCGGGTCGCTCCTGGATGGCGTCCTCGCCGGAGATGATGTCTGGGTGCAGCTGGTGCACGACGATGACCTTCTGGGGCAGGTCATGCTCCTTGACCAGGTCGGCGACATACTCGCCGACGGCGTCGAGATCGGCACCCGTCGTCGACCCATAGACCTTGCCCGGCACCTGGCCCGGCTTCACCGCCCACTCCGGGTCGAGGGCCAGCCCGACGTGCGGGTCGAGGAGGTACTTCTCGTAGTACCTCGCCTCGTCGAGGAACTCGGCGCGCCCGGGCTGGATGTTGAGCAGCAGCATCCCCTCGTGCCGGCGCGCGGCCGCCAGGTGCTCATCGATCTGCTCGTGCGGGATGCGCGAGCGGTACATCCCGTCCTTCCCCGGCTTGGCGTGGACCACGGTCGAGATCAGCTCGAGGGTCGGCATGATCTGGCGCCCATAGGCATAGCGCTTGCCGCGCTTCTTGATCTCGAGGACGCGCTCGTCGAGGTCGCCGATGCCGAGCCGCCCCTGCCCGGGCGCGCCCGGCTGCCCGCTGTACCCGAAGAGCCGATAGTCGGGGAAGACCGTCCGGCCGCCGCCGGGCAGCTCCGGCGGCGGTGTCGGGGTGGTCGTGGTCGTCGTCGTGGCAGGTGCGTCGGCCCGCTCGGCGGCGCCCCCGCCGCCCTGGCAGCCGGTCATCAGCAGCCCGCTGACCAGCAGGTATGCCGCTGCCGTGCGTCGTCGTGTCCCTGTCACCGCCCCAGCCAAACACGGTTCCGGGGCGTGAGCGGCGGCGAAACGCCGAGCCCGCACGGGTTAGCCTTGGTCGGTGTTCACGAGCCTCTCCGATCGCCTGACCGCTACCTTCCGCAACCTGCGCGGCAAGGGGCGGCTCACCGAGTCCGACATCAACAGCACCGTCCGGGACATCCGGATGGCCCTGCTCGAGGCCGATGTCGCCCTGCCGGTCGTCAAGGAGTTCACCCGCGGCATCCGTGAGCGCGCCCTCGGCGCCGAGGTCAGCCAGGCCCTCAACCCGGGCCAGCAGGTCGTCAAGATCGTCAACGAGGAGCTCGTCGACATCCTCGGCGGCCAGACCCGCACCCTCCAGTTCGCCAAGAACCCGCCGACCGTGATCATGCTCGCCGGTCTCCAGGGCTCCGGTAAGACCACGCTCGCCGGCAAGCTCGGCTACTGGCTCAAGGACCAGGGCCACACGCCGCTGCTCGTGGCGGCCGACCTCCAGCGCCCCAACGCCGTCACCCAGCTCGAGGTCGTCGCCGAGCGCGCCGGGGTCCGCTCCTTCGCCCCGGAGCGCGGCAACACCGGCGGCCACGACGCCGTCGTCGAGTCCGGTGAGGGCACCCGCTCCTTCGGCGACCCGGTCGCGGTCGCCCGCGACGGCATCGACTACGCCCGCCGCTCCCAGCACGACGTCGTCATCGTCGACACCGCCGGCCGCCTCGCCGTCGACGCCAACCTCATGCAGCAGGCCGCCGACATCCGCGCGGCGATCCAGCCCGACGAGGTCCTGTTCGTCATCGACGCGATGATCGGCCAGGCCGCCGTCGAGACGGCCCAGGCCTTCCAGGAGGGCGTCGACTTCACCGGCGTCGTCCTGTCCAAGCTCGACGGCGACGCCCGCGGTGGTGCGGCGCTGTCGGTCGCGAGCATCACCGGCCGGCCCATCATGTTCGCCTCCACCGGCGAGAACGTGAAGGACTTCGAGGTCTTCCACCCCGACCGGATGGCCTCGCGCATCCTCGACATGGGCGACATCCTCACGCTCATCGAGCAGGCCGAGCGCGCCTTCGACGCCCGCCAGGCCGAGGAGATGCAGCGCAAGTTCCTCGCCGAGGAGGACTTCACCTTCGACGACTTCCTCCAGCAGATGGCCGCGCTGAAGAAGATGGGCTCGCTGAAGTCGATGCTCAAGATGATGCCGGGCATGGGCCAGATGGCCGCCCAGATCGACCAGTTCGACGAGCGCGAGTTCGACCGGGTCGAGGCGATGGTCCGCTCGATGACCCCCTTTGAGCGCACCCACCCCAAGCAGATCAACGGCTCGCGCCGCGCCCGCATCGCCAAGGGCTCGGGCGTCACGGTCTCGGAGGTCAACGGCCTGCTCGAGCGCTTCACCGAGGCGCAGAAGATGATGAAGCAGCTCGCCCGCGGCGGCGGCATCCCGGGCATGCCGGGAGTGCCTGGCATGGGCGGCGGCAGCCGCAAGAAGGCCCAGAAGCAGCAGAAGAAGAAGGGCAAGTCCGGCAACCCGGCCAAGCGGGCGGCCGAGGAGCGCGCAGCAGCCGAGCGCGCCAAGAGCGGCGGCACGGGTGGGGCCCTCGGGGGCGGCGGCGCGGCATTCGGCCAGGGCATGCCCGACATCGACCCCAGCCAGCTCGACCCCAGCAACCTGCCCAAGGGCTTCGAGAAGTTCCTCGGCAAGTGAGCGGCGGCCCGCGCGCATGACCCGACACCGTCAATCCGATCGCCTGCACACGCGCACGGTCGGCGAGCAGGGGCCCCGCGTCGCCTTCGTCCACGGCGTCTTCGGGCAGGGGCGCAACTGGACCCAGATCGCCAAAGGCCTTGCGGGACAGGCGCGCTGCACCCTGATCGACCTGCCCAACCACGGCCACTCGCCGCGCACCGAGACCTTCTCCTATGCCGATATGGCCGACGCGCTCGCCAAGGAACTCGGGGAACTCGCGCCGGGGGAGCAGTGGATCCTCGTCGGGCACTCGATGGGCGGCAAGACCGCGATGCTGCTCGCGCTGCGCCACCCCGAGCTGCTCAGGGGACTGGTCGTCGTCGACGTCTCGCCGGTGACCTACCCGCGCGGGCGCGACTTCGAGGACTTCGTCCGCCTCCTCAAGGCACTGCCGCTCGACGAGATCGCCACCCGCGGTGAGGCCGACGCGGCGCTCGCCGAGGACATCCCCAGCGACTCGATCCGCGGCTTCCTCCTCCAGAACCTCCACCGCGACCACGGCCACTGGTCCTGGCGGATGAACCTCGACCTCATCGGCGAGTCCCTGGGCGAGCTCGGCGGCTGGCCCGCGGACGCCGTGCCCGAGGGCGCGACCTATGAGGGCCCGGTGCTCTGGCTGGCCGGCGCCAACGCCGTCTATGTCACCCCCGACTACGTCGAGCCGATGCGCGCGCTCTTCCCGACCGCCCGCCTCGTCACCGTCAAGAACGCGGGCCACTGGGTGCACTCCGAGCAGCCCAAGGTCACCATCGAGTCGCTCAGCCGCTTCATCTCCGCCGTGGAGGACGACTCTTCTCGCTAGGGTCGGTGCCATGACGGCAACGGCGCTGCACATCACCGGTCGGGTCCTCGTCTCCGCCGAGGAGGTGCGCGACGAGATCTGGGTGGTCGACGGCAGGATCTCGTATGCCGCGCCAGGCGCCGGCGTCGACGTCCAGTCGGTCTCGGGCTGGGTCGTGCCCGGCCTCGTCGACGCCCACTGCCACATCGGACTGGACCGCCATGGGGCGGTCCCCGACGAGGTCTCCGAGGAGCAGGCGGTCACCGACCGCGACAACGGCACCCTGCTCATCCGCGACGCGGGCTCCCCGGCCGACACCCGGTGGATCGACGAGCGCGACGACCTGCCCAAGCTCATCCGCGCCGGCCGCCACATCGCCCGCACCAAGCGCTACATGCGCAACTTCGCCCACGAGATCGAGCCCGAGCAGCTCGTCTCGCGCGTGCGCGCCGAGGCCCGGGCCGGCGACGGCTGGGTCAAGCTCGTCGGCGACTGGATCGACCGCGAGACCGGCGACCTCTCGCCGTGCTGGCCGCGCGCTGTGCTCACCGAGGCCATCACCGCCGCCCACGAGGAGGGGGCGCGGGTGACCGCCCACTGCTTCGGCGAGGAGTCGCTCTATGACTTCGCCGCGGCCGGCACCGACTGCATCGAGCACGCGACCGGGCTCGAGGACGAGAGCATCCACCAGTTCGCCGAGCAGGGCATCGCGATCGTCCCGACCCTGATCAACATCGACACCTTCCCCCAGATCGCCGAGCCGGCCAAGGAGAAGTTCCCGGACTACCACCGGCACATGATCGACCTCTACGAGCGGCGCCACGCCACCGTGGCCGCCGCGCTCGAGGCCGGCATCCCCGTCTATGTCGGCACCGACGCCGGCGGCTCGCTCGCCCACGGCCGGGCCGTCGACGAGATGGAGGCTCTCGTCAAGGCCGGCCTGACCCCGACCCAGGCGCTCGCCGCCGGCACCTGGGACTCGCGGGCGTGGCTGGCGCGGCCCGGTCTCGAGGAGGGTGCCGACGCCGACCTGCTCGTGCTCGACGCGGACCCGCGCGAGGACCTCGGCGCGCTGCGCGGCATACGCCATATCGTGCTGCGCGGGCAGCAGGTGCGCTGACGCGCGGACCCGGCCGCCCGCGGGCCACTGGCCCGATTCGTGGGGGAGGCCGCGCTCTGGCAGAATGGCTCGCTGTACCCGTGAGCGTCCGGGGCCACCTTCGGCCTCACGCCTACACCCCGGGTCACGGCACCCCGCCTCATCGAGCCGGTCTCGCCGTGCCCACGACAAAAGAAACAGGAGACCGCCAGACATGGCCGTCAAGATTCGCCTCAAGCGGATGGGCAAGATCCGCGCACCGTTCTACCGCGTCGTCGTCATGGACTCGCGCACCAAGCGCGATGGCCGCGCCATCGAGGAGATCGGCAAGTACCACCCCACCGAGGAGCCCTCGCTCATCGACATCGACAGCGAGCGCGCGCAGTACTGGCTCTCCCAGGGCGCGCAGCCGACCGAGGCCGTCGAGGCCCTGCTGAAGATCACCGGTGACTGGCAGAAGGCCAAGGGTGAGGCGGGCGCCGAGGGCACCCTCAAGGTCAAGGAGGCCAAGCCCTCCAAGAAGGACCTCTACGAGGCCGCGATCGCCGCCGCCGGCAAGGCCGAGGCCGAGGGCTCCAAGGCCACCACGCCCAAGAAGAAGGCCGAGAAGGCCGCTCCCGCCGAGGAGGCCCCCGCCGCCGAGGCCGCCCCCGTCGAGGAGAAGACCGCCGAGGCCACCGCCGCGACCGAGGCCACCGAGGAGGCCCCCGTCGCGCCCGAGGCCGACACCGACGCCGCCGAGGCCACCACCAAGACGCCGGACGCCGACACCGAGGCCCCCGAGGCCGTGGCGCCCGCCGCCGACGAGCAGGCTGAGCAGGCCTGATCGTGCTCGACGAGGCACTGGAGCACCTGGTCAAGGGCATCGTCGACCACAAGGACGAGGTCGTCGTCCGGTCGAAGTCCCTCCGCCGGGGCGAGATGCTCGAGGTCCGGGTCCACCCCGACGACCTCGGCCGCGTCATCGGCCGCTCCGGCCGCACCGCCAGCGCGCTGCGCACGGTGGTCGGGGCCCTCGCGGGCGGCCAGAACGTCCGGGTCGACATCGTCGACACCGACAAGTGAGCGCCTAGCTCACCACCAAGCACGCAGGCGGGGTATGCCGCGGAGAGACTCCGCGGCATACCCCGCCTCCTGCGTTGTGCACCCGAACGACGGATAGGTTCTCCCTGTGGCACCCACTGACCCCCGCGTCGTCGCCCGCGTCGTCGCCCGCATCGGCAAGGCCCACGGCCTGCGCGGCGAGGTGACCGTGCAGCTGCACACCGACGACCCCGAGGCGCGCTTCGAGATCGGCACGGTCTTTGAGACCGAGGCGGCGCCGGGCTCTGGCGTGCCGCGGGCGCTGACGCTGCGCAGCACGCGCGTGCACAACGGCATCTGGCTGCTGGCCTTCGAGGAGATCCCCGACCGCACCGGCGCGGAGTCGCTGCGCGGCACCCGGCTGCTGCTCGACGTCGCCGAGGAGATCGGCGAGGACGACGAGGAGGGCTGGTACGAGTCGGAGCTCGTCGGTCTCGCGGCCGTCGACCCGGCGGGCGAGGCCATCGGCACCGTCGAGGCGCTCGAGACCGGCGCCGCGCAGGACCTCCTCGTGCTCTCGCTCGCCGGCGGCGGGCGGGCCTGGGTGCCCTTTGTCGAGGCGATCGTGCCCGAGGTCGACACCGAGGCCGGCCGCGTGGTCGTCGACGCGCCCCCCGGTCTGCTCGAGCTCAACCTGGAGCGGTGAATGCGCCTCGACGTCGTCTCGATCTTCCCCGAATACCTTGCGCCGCTTGACCTCTCGCTGATCGGCACGGCCCGGCGCCAGGGGCTGCTCGACCTGCACGTGCACCAGCTGCGCGACTTCACCCACGACCGGCACCAGACCGTCGACGACACCCCCTATGGCGGTGGCGCCGGCATGGTGATGAAGGTCCAGCCGTGGGCCGAGGCGCTCGATCACGTTGTCTCGCAGTCGGATCCGGCTGACTCGACTACCGCCGGACCCGCGCGGCCGCGCCTCATCGTGCCGGGCCCGGGCGGACTGCCGTTCACCCAGGCGATGGCGCGCGAGCTCGCGGCCGACCCGTGGCTGGCCTTCGCATGTGGTCGCTACGAGGGGATCGACGAGCGGGTCTATGAGCATGCCCGTGAGGACCTCGGGCTGCGCGTCGACGTCGTCTCGCTCGGCGACTACGTCCTCAACGGCGGCGAGGTGGCGGTGCTGGCCATGGTCGAGGCCATCGCCCGCCTGGTCCCCGGCGTGATCGGCAACGCCGAGTCGCTCGTCGAGGAGTCCCACGAGGACGGTCTGCTCGAATATCCCGTCTATACCAAACCCGCTGTCTGGCAATGGGATCCGGCTGATGGCCGCGACCCGGTCTCGCGCGATGTGCCCCCCGTCCTGCTCTCCGGCGACCACGGTCGGATCGCCGCCTGGCGCCACCAGCAGCGGCTGGAGCGTACCGCTGCCCGGCGCCCCGACCTGCTGCACGCCTCGGCGGCTCTCGGGGTCGAGGGGCTGGAGGACGCCGACTTCCGTCTCGCCACCCCGGGCGATCTCGGCGAGCTGCTCACCCTCACCCGGGCCTGCTGGCTCGGCGAGGCGATGGTCAACGAGTCCTTCGAGATCCCCCCGCTCCATGAGACATCGGAGTCGCTGGCCGCGTCACTGGGGGAGTGGGACACCTATGTCCTGCGCGCCGGCGGGCGCCTCGTCGGCTCGGTGCGCGGCCGCCTCGCCGACGGGGTCTGGCGGATCGGCCGGCTGATGGTCGCGCCGGATCTGCACGGCCGCGGGGTCGGGCGCTGGCTGCTCGAGCGCATCGAGGGGATCGCGCCGCCGGAGGCGACCGGCCTCCACCTCGTCACCGGGGCGCTGAGCGAGCGCAACCAGCGCCTCTACCGCAAGGCCGGCTACCGTCGCCTGCCCAGCGCCGAGGTCCCCGGCACAGTCGAGATGACCAAGCGCCGCCGCTGAGCGATGTGCTCAGCCCCGGCGGTCGGTGAAGCGCAGGTAGTAGCCGTCCGGGTCGCTGACCCGGAAGTCCGTCAGCCCCCAGGGCCGCTCCGTCAGGTCCTCCGCGAGGGTGACGTCGGCCGCGACCGCCCGGTCGCGCATGGCGTGCACGTCGTCGACCTCGATGACGATCTCGGTGCCGATGGGCACCGCGCGCAGGGCCGGGTCATGCCTGGGCGCCTCGGCCGCGCCGATGCGCACCGAGCCCAGCCGCAGGGAGACATAGCGCGGCGGCCCCGCGCTGCTCCCCGTCACCTCGAAGCCGAGGCCGGCATAGAAGCCGATCGTCACGTCCACGTCGGCCGGGAAGATCTCGATGCGCAGGCTCGCGTCCATGCCGTCATCCTCTCCCACCGGTATGCCGCGGGGCGGGGCTCGCGCGCATCGCCGACCTCACGGCATACCTCGTTAGGCTCACGCGCATGAGCCGCATCTTCACCACGAGCGTCGCCTCGGTCTATCCGCACTATCTGGCGAAGGTGGAGCGCAAGGGGCGCAGCAAGGCCGAGCTCGACCAGGTCATCACGTGGCTCACCGGCTATGACGAGGCCGAGCTCCAGGGGCACCTCGAGCAGGAGACGACCTTCGAGGACTTCTTTGCCCACGCGCGGCTGCACCCAAACGCCTCCCTGATCACCGGGTCGGTGTGCGGGGTCAGGGTCCAGGACGTCGAGGACCCCCTGATGCAGCAGATCCGCTATCTCGACAAGCTCGTCGACGAGCTCGCCAAGGGCAAGGCGATGGACAAGGTGCTGCGCGGCTAGGTGTACCCGGCCGCCACGCGGCATACCGTCCGCAGAACGGTCGCTTATGCAAGGCATCACGCGGCGTTAAGTAGAGTTGGCCGACGCTTCACGCCACGCACCCGGGGGAGAGGACCGCGACATGGGCGCTGCGACGGACCCGGCGGACGGGCCACAGCTGACCTTCAACGCCTCGCCGGGCCAGACCCTCGGCGTCGAGTGGGAGCTGGGGCTGGTCGACCCGACGACGCTCGAGCTCGTGCCGCACGCCCAGGAGCTGCTCGCGCGGGTGGAGGCCGACAACCCTGCCGGCGCCCACACACCCGAGCACGGACACTCCGGGCCGTCACGCTCGACGATCACGGGCGAGATGCTCACCAACACCGTCGAGATCGTGACCGGCGTGTGCGCCAACGCTGCCCAGGCGGCCGACGACCTGCGCGATGGGCTCGAGCGGGTGCGCGGGGCCGCCGACGCGCTCGGGGTCGACCTGTTCGGCGGCGGATCGCACCCGTTCGCGCGCTGGGCCGACCAGCAGGTCACCGACGGCGAGCGCTATGCCGAGCTGATCAACCGCACCCAGTGGTGGGGCCGCCAGATGGTGATCTTCGGCGTGCACGTCCACGTCGGGGTGCGCTCGGCCGCCAAGGTCTGGCCGCTCGTCAACGGGCTGCTCACCTATCACCCGCACCTCACCGCGCTCACCGCCTCCTCGCCCTACTGGGGCGGCGAGGACACCGGCTATGCGAGCAACCGCACCATGCTCTTCCAGCAGCTGCCGACCGCGGGGCTGCCCTTCCAGTTCGAGTCGTGGGCCGGCTATCGCAGCTATCTCGGTGATGTCCTGACCACCGGCGTCGTCAACGACACGAGCGAGCTGCGCTGGGACATCCGCCCGTCCCTGCGGCTCGGCACGATCGAGGTGCGGGCCTTCGACGGGCTCGCCCGGCTCGAGGACGTCGTCGCGGTCTCGGCCCTGACCCACGCGCTCGTCGTCCACCTCGAGGAGCAGCTCGACAACGGCGTCCTGCCGCCGCCCCTGCCGCCCTGGCATGTCCAGGAGAACAAGTGGCGCGCCGCCCGATACGGCCTCGACGCCATCGTCGTCACCGACGCCCAGTCCAACGAGATGCTCGTGACCGACCACCTCACCCAGCTGCTCGAGCAGCTGGCGCCGACGGCCCGCAAGCTCGGCTGCGAGGCCGAGCTCGCCGGCATCGAGGACATGGTCGCCCGCGGGGCCGGCTACCAGCGGATGCGCGCGGCGGTTGGCGACGGCGGCGACACCCGCGAGGCCGTCCGGGCGATGCTCGTGCGCTGAGATGCGGTATGCCGCCGTGCCCGGCCCCGGCGCGCCTGCCTAGTCGTCGAGGTGGAAGACCTCCTCGACCGGGCGGCCGAAGAAGCGGGCGATCCGGATGGCCAGGGGGAGCGACGGGTCGTACTTGCCGACCTCGAGCGAGTTGACGGTCTGGCGCGAGACGCCCAGGGCGTCGCCGAGGGCCTGCTGGGAGAGGCCGCGCTCGGCGCGCAGGGCCTTGAGGTCGTTGCGCATCAGCCGCGCCGGACGGCGACGGTCGTCGCGATGATGCTGATGGCGCAGACGGCGAGCAGGCGCACGGCCTCGCCGACGATGTCGCCCTGCGTGATGACGGCGTAGAGGAAGAGCAGGGTCTGGAGGATGAACAGGGCCATGCCGAGATAGCCGAAGCCGGTCATCGTCAGCTCGCGGTCGCGCTCGTCATAGGGCTGGATCGCGTTGACCCGCTCGTAGGTGTTGCCCAGCCCGCGCTGCGCCCGCCAGATCGACACGGCGACGAAGGTGACACCCGCCAGCACGGCGAGCCCGATCGACGTCTGGCCACGCCAGATGGCGGCGGCGCCCCCGACGAGCAGGAGCGGCACGAAGATGCGGTTGAAGGGGCTGATCGGACGGGTGGTGGTCATGCCCCAATCGTGTCAAGCACCCTTGTCAATGTCAAGGGTGCTTGACGACAAGTCCATTTGACATCGGGCTCAGTCGTGCAGCAGCGGGCGCAGGTCGTCGGGGATGATCCGCCGGGCGGCGATGAGGCGCTCCTCGACCGCGGCGGTGACGGTCTGGGCTGCCATGATCCCGATGAGGACGAGCAGCTGCGCGGTGCCGGCCTGCACGGCCGAGCCGCCGCCGAGCATGACGCCGATGAAGGCGCCGGGCAGGGTCACCAGCCCGGTCGTGCGTGTCTGGTCCAGACCGGGGATGAGCGCCTCGGGGGTGCGCCGGTGGATGACCTCCCGGATGGCCTGCGACGGCAGCAGCCCGATCGACAGTCCCGCCTCGTAGTCGCCGCGCTCCTCGCGCAGCGCCGCGAAGGCCCGCCGTCCGACCAGGGTGTGGCCGGTCATCGCGTTGCCGATGATGATGCCCAGCACGGGGATGAGCGCGATGCCCTCGAACGGGATCGTCCGGGTCGCGAGGACCACCGCGACGACGGGCAGGATGCCGGCCGCCATCGCGACCGCCGCCCACGGCCTGCTGCCAGGGGCGTCGATCCGCTTGGCCGTCGTGAAGACGCCCGCGACGAACATCACGAGCGAGAAGAGCAGCGAGAGCCAGACATTGCGCACGACCGCGGCGATGACGAGCGAGACGACTCCGAGCTGGAGGGTCGCCCGCAGCGCCGCCGTCACCGCGGAGAGCTCCAGCCCTGTGCCCGCGACGCGGTGAGCAGTCAGCGCGATGGCCAGCAGGAGCACCAAGGCGATGGCGACCGGCCAGCCGGGATCGATGGTCACCCGTCAACGGTATGCCGCGCGCTGGCCTGGCCACGCGGCATACCCCTGCTCGGGGCCGGACCGGACAGCGGGACGATTTCAGGTGGGCCGCCCGTCTCTGGCATCATTGACCCTTGGTCTGACACCCACCGCCCCTGCCACAGGGGGAGTGCCCGCGAGAGCGGCACGCGGCGGCAGGCCCCTCACTGACAAGTGCACCACCCGAACATGGGCGGCGACCTGTGGCGCCACCAGGAAAGCAGACACGCCATGCAGCGTTTCGACGAGCTCGACCAGGCCTCCATCCGCGAGGACATCCCGGCCTTCCGCGCCGGTGACACCGTCAACGTCCACGTCAAGGTCATCGAGGGCAACCGCTCCCGTGTCCAGGTCTTCAAGGGCGTCGTGATCCGCCGCCACGGCGGTGGCGTCGGCGAGACCTTCACCGTCCGCAAGGTCTCCTTCGGCGTCGGTGTCGAGCGCACCTTCCCGATCAACACCCCGGTCATCGACAAGATCGAGGTCGTCACCCGCGGTGACGTCCGTCGCGCCAAGCTCTACTACCTGCGCGACCTGCGCGGCAAGGCCGCCAAGATCAAGGAGCGTCGCGAGACGCCCGCCGCGAAGTGACGCGCGTCTGACGCGACCACGCTCGGCCAGTCCGCGCCGTTAGGCTCACCTCGATGACTGCCGGCACCCGCTGCGACGACCCGGTCCCCGCCCACTCGGCGGGGGCCGGGTCGTGGCATTCCCTCCTGCGGGCGCTCGCGCTCGTCGTGGGCGCGCTGGTCCTGCTCGCGCTCGTGCGCGCCTTCCTCGTCCAGACCTTCTATGTCTCGAGCGAGTCGATGCAGCCGGCCCTGCGGCCGGGCGAGCGGATCCTGGTCGACCGCACGGTCTCCGGCGCCGAGCTGCGCCGCGGTGACATCGTCGTGGTCGACGGCACGGGCACCCTCACCGACGCCGAGCGGCCGGCGTATGCCGAGGGCATCGTGGGCCGCATCGTCGGCGGTGCCGCCGGCCTGGTCGGCGTCGACCTGGGCGAGGCCGACTTCGTCAAGCGGGTCGTGGGCATGCCCGGTGACAAGGTGGCCGTCAAGGACGGCGTGCTGAGCGTCAACGGCCAGCGCGTCGCGGAGCCCTACCTCGCCTCCGGGGTGGCCGCGAGCGATGGGCCCTTCGACGTGACCGTGCCCGAGGGGCGCCTGTGGCTCATGGGCGACAACCGCGCCCACTCCAGCGACTCCCGCTCCCGTCTCGGCAAGCCCGGCGGGGGCATGGTGCCTACCGATGACGTCATCGGCCGCGCCGCCCGCATCTACTGGCCGCTGGACCGTGCCGGCTCCCTCCCCGGCGCCGGGTCCCTGGCCGACATCCCTCGACAGAAGGAGAGCTCGTGAGCGGGGAGACCCCCGAGCGGACGCCCGAGCCCCAGCGCCGCGGGTTCGACCGCGACGAGTATGCCGCCGACGCGGCCGAGGAGCGCCTGCGCGGCGCTCACAGGCTGCCGGGGGAGGATGTCCCCGTGAGCGACACCAACGACACCGTGCCCGACCGCGCCATGCCTGACCGCGCGGGTGCGAGCGGGCGGCACGCCTCCGACGGCGAGCCGTCCAGGGGCGCCGGTGGTGCCTTCGGCGCCGCGATCAAGGAGTTCTTCGTCGTCGCCGCGCTTGCGCTGGCGATCTCGTTCGTGGTCAAGACCTGGCTCATCCAGGCCTTCTACATCCCGTCCGGGTCGATGGAGAACACCCTCCAGGTCGACGACCGGGTCATCGTCAGCAAGCTCACGCCCGGCCCGATGGAGCTCAAGCGCGGCGACATCGTCGTCTTCGAGGACCCGGGCAGCTGGCTCGGCCCGGCCGCCCCGGCCGTCGACTACGGCCCGGTGATGACCCCGGTCCGCAAGGCGCTGATGTTCGTCGGCCTCATGCCCGACACCGCCGAGAACCACCTCATCAAGCGGGTCATCGGCCTGCCGGGCGACAAGGTCGCCTGCTGCAGCAAGGACGGCCGGCTCACCGTCAACGGCACACCGATCTCCGAGCCCTATGTCCTCAAGGGCAACAAGCCCAGCGAGGTGCCCTTCTCGGTGACCGTGCCCGAGGGCCGGGTCTGGGTCATGGGCGACCACCGCTCCGACTCCTCCGACTCCCGCTTCCACGACCCGTCCGGCACCGGCTCCGAGGGTTCCGTGCCGATCGACCGGGTCGTCGGGCGGGCTGTCGCCCTCGTGTGGCCGTTCAGCCACGCGACCTGGCTGTCCAACCCCAGCTCGAGCTTCGCGACCGTGCCCACCGCCGCCGTCGCACCCGCCGCCGCTCCCACCCCCGCGGCGGCAGGCACACCATGAGCACCGCGGCGCGCGGACCCGCCGCCCGCCGCACCCGCCCCGCGGGCCCGCGCAAGCCCAGCCTGCGGGTGGAGCGGGCGCTCCAGCGTGACGGCTACCGCGTCCTCGCCGGCATGGACGAGGTCGGCCGCGGCGCCCTCGCCGGCCCCGTGACCGTCGGCGTCGTCCTCATCGACGAGGGCAGCCGCACCGCTCCCCAGGGCGTGCGCGACTCCAAGCTGCTCACCCCGCTCGCCCGCGAGCGGATGGTCCCGCGCATCGAGCGCTGGTGCCTCGGCCACGCGGTCGGCCACGCCTGGCCCGAGGAGATCGACGAGATCGGCATCATCGCGGCGCTGCGCCTGGCCGGGACGCGCGCGCTCGCGTCCCTGGCCGTGGTCCCCGACCTGGTCATCCTCGACGGCAACCACGACTGGCTCACCCCACCCGAGCAGGTCGGCCTGCTCGCGCTGGCCAGCGAGGAGCCGGCGCCCCCGCCCGTGACGACGATGATCAAGGCCGACCTCAAGTGCTCGTCGGTCGCCGCCGCCAGCGTGCTCGCCAAGGTGACCCGCGACCGGCTGATGTGCGAGCTCGACCCCGAGCACGCGGCATACGGCTTTGTCCACAACAAGGGGTATGCCGCCCCCGAGCACCTCGAGGCGCTCACCGCGCACGGCCCGAGCGTGGTGCACCGACGCTCGTGGCGGCTGCCGGGGACGATGGGCGATGATGGGGACCATGCCGCGGTGGCCGCGGCGCTGGCCAGGCTGACAGGTGAGGACGGATGAGCTCAGAGGACCTCGAGCGCTACGAGACCGAGATGGAGCTCCAGCTCTACCGGGAGTACCGCGATGTCGTCGGGCTCTTCTCCCACGTCGTCGAGACCGAGCGGCGCTTCTATCTGTGCAACAGCGTCGACGTGCGCGCGCGCAACGACGGCGGCGAGGTCTACTTCGACGTCACGATGAGCGACTGCTGGGTCTGGGACATCTACCGGCCGGCCCGCTTCGCCAAGAGCGTGCGGGTGGTGACCTTCAAGGACGTCAACGTCGAGGAGCTCGCCAAGACCGACTTCGAGATGCCGGGCGAGTCCCGCTTCTAGGCCGCCTGGCCTGGCTTCCCCCTCCGAGGGGTATGTCGTGTGGCCGCCTCCCGAGCACGGCTGGCCGTCCACAGGGGCGCTCGCCGGCCGAGCGCCGTCCACAGGCGGGTCGTGGCCCGCTGACCGAACGGGTGCGTGGGCTGGAGGCTCACGGGCATGGGCACCCCACAGCAGTCCCGTCCCGACGGCCGTCGCGAGCTCGGCGCGTTCGGTGAGGACCTCGCCGCGCGCTTCTACCGCGACCGCGGAGCGATCGTCCTCGACCGCAACTGGCGCTGCCGCGACGGCGAGCTCGACCTCGTCGTCCTCGACGGGGCGACCCTCGTGGTCTGCGAGGTCAAGACCCGCCGCAACACCGCCTTCGGCGACCCCGTCGAGGCGGTCACCTGGCGCAAGGCGGCCCGGCTGCGGCGGCTGGCGGCGGCCTGGCTCTCCGAGCATGAGCAGGGCGTCGACGACGTGCGCATCGACGTCGTCGGTGTCCTCGTGCCACGCGACGGCCGGGTCCTCGTCCGGCACATCGCGGGGGTGGACCGATGACGCTCGGACGCACCCGGGGGATCGCCCTCACCGGCATCGACGGCGCACTCGTGGAGGTCGAGGCCTTCATGGCAGACGGGCTCCCCGCCTTCCACGTCTCCGGGCTGCCCGACGCCGCCTGCGCCCAGTCGCCCCAGCGGATCAAGGCGGCCTGTGCCGTCGGCGGATACCCGGTGCCGCTCAAGCGGATCACGGTCAACCTCTCGCCTGCCTCGCTGCCCAAGACCGGCTCGGGCTTCGATCTGCCCATCGCGGTGGCGCTGCTCCAGACGATGGACCGCATCAAGGCGCCGGCGGCGCACCGGGTCGTGCACATCGGGGAGGTGGGCCTCGACGGCGCCATCCGTGCGGTGCGGGGGATCCTCCCCGCGGTGCTCGCCGCGCGCGAGGCGGGTGCCACCGACGTCTGGGTGCCGGAGGCCAACGCGGCCGAGGCGGCGCTCGTCGACGGCGTGCGGATCCATTGCGCCCCAAAGCTCTCCGATCTCCTGACCCGATATGAGCTGGCCGGCAGCGGGGACCTGCCCGACCACCCGCTGCCGACGGTCGAGGCGGGCGAAGACGAGGGTCGCCCGCGGCCAGACCTCGCGGAGGTCGTGGGCCAGCCCGAGGCGAGGTTCGCGCTCGAGCTGGCGGCCGCCGGAGGACACCACCTCTTCTTCATGGGCCCACCGGGTGCCGGCAAGACGATGCTCGCCGAGCGGCTGGTCACGCTCCTGCCCGAGCTCTCGCTCGCGCAGTCGCTCGACGTCCTGGCGATCCGCTCCGTGGCCGGCCGGATGGAGTCCACGCCGACGCTGGGAGGGCTGCCGCCCTTCGTCGCGCCACACCACAGCGCCTCGACGGCCGCCATGGTCGGGGGAGGCAGCGGGCAGGTGCGGCCCGGCGCGATCTCGGAGGCACACCACGGCGTGCTCTTCCTCGACGAGGTGCCGGAGTTCAAGAGCAGCGTGCTCCAGGCCCTGCGCCAGCCGCTGGAGTCCGGGCAGGTCGTGGTCGCGCGGGCCACCCAGTCGGTGCGCTTCCCGGCGCGCTTCCAGCTCGTGATGGCGGCCAACCCGTGCCCGTGCGGGCAGGGGAGCGGCAAGGGGCTCGCCTGCACCTGCACGCCGATGCGCCGACGCGCATATGTCGGGCGCATCTCTGGCCCGCTGCTGGACCGCGTCGACCTCCAGGTCGCGGTGCAGGCCGTGACGAGGGCGAGCCTGGCCGCAGACCGTGGCGAGGACAGCGCCACCGTCGCCTCCCGGGTCGCGGTCGCCCGGTCGGTCCAGGCCGAGCGCTGGGCAGCCGTGCCGGGCGTCGCGCTCAACGCCCAGGTCTCCGGCGCGCTGCTGCGCCGTCGGCCATGGCGCCTCTCACCGGGCGTGACCGGGCTGATCGACCGGGCCCTCGACCGCGGAGCGCTCACCCTCCGCGGCTACGACCGGGTGATCCGGGTGGCCTGGACCTGTGCCGACCTGCGCGGCACCCCCACACCCACCGCCGATGACATCGGCACCGCCCTGTCCCTGCGCCAGCAGCTCCAGGCGTCGGCATGATCGGCCACATGGCCCGGGCCGAGGCCGCTGTCTCCAGGGCATTGGGAAGCCTAGCGGCAGAGCAGGATCGACGCGCTCGCCTGGCGTGGGCGCGTCTGGTGGAGGCTGTCGACAAGGACGTCCAGTCGCTCGTCGCCGCGCACGGGCCCGACGAGGCGCTGCGCCGGCTGCCCGACCAGCCGGCACTGCTGACGCGGGTGGAGCGCCGCCTCGAGGAGCTCGACGTGGACCGCGACCTCGAGATCGCCCAGCGCCTCGGCGCCGCGGTCATCGTGCCCGGTGACGCCGAATGGCCGGACGGTGTCGACGACCTCGCCGCCCCGCCGCACTGCCTCTGGGTCCGGGGGAGCGCACCGCTGGCCGAGCTCGTCCAGCGCAGCGTGGCCATCGTCGGGTCGCGGGCCGCCACGGCATACGGCGAGGGCGTCGCCGCCGACATCTCCGCCGGGCTGGTCGAGCGGCGCTTCACGATCGTCTCGGGGGCGGCCTACGGCATCGACGGCGCGGCCCACAGGGCAGCGCTCGCCGCCGACGGGTGCACGGTCGCCGTCCTCGCGTGCGGGATCGACCGGCCCTACCCGCGCGCCCACGACCGGCTGCTCGCCGCGATCGCCGGGTCCGGCGCGGTGGTGAGCGAGTCGCCGCCCGGGTGGGCGCCGCTCCGCAGCAGGTTCCTCAGCCGCAACAGACTCATCGCGGCCCTGTCCGGCGGTGTCCTGGTCGTCGAGGCCGGCATGCGGTCCGGCACCCACAACACCGTCGGCTGGGCCACCGAGCTGCACCGGCCCGTCGCCGCCGTGCCCGGGCCCGTGACCTCGATGTCGTCGGCAGGCTGTCATCAGCTGATCCGCGACAGCGAGGCTGAGCTCGTGACCGACGCGGCCGAGGCAGCCGAGCTGTTCGGCGACCTCGGCTCCGACCTGGCCCAGCCCACGCTCTTCGAGGGCCCGGACGCCCAGCTGTCCTCGGCCGACCGCGAGGTGCTGGCAGCGCTGCCCGTCCGCGCGGCCGTCGGGGTGGAGCGGATCGCCACGACGGTCGCGGCCAGCCCGACTGCGACCATGTCCGCCCTCGGCCGACTCCAGCTCGTCGGCCTCGCCGAGCGCACCGCTGCCGGCCTGTGGAAGCGCGCCCGCGATGACTGACGGCAGCCGCCTGCGGACGGGCGGCGGATCAGACGTGGCCGGCCAGGCGGCCCGACCCCACGGCGTACCCCTAGGGCATGCGCGATCGTGCCGGCGCGCGTGTGTGCGCTGGTCAGGGCGGTGGGGGCCCGTCCCGGCAAGCCCCGGAGCGCGGCGCGGCGGTCGCCCGGGCCGCGGGGCATGTGCGACCGTTGGGTCATGCCCGACCTGCCCGAGCTGCTCGACGCCTTCGCCCGGCACCTGCGTGCCGAGCGTGGCCGCTCCGAGCACACGATCCGGGCCTACGTCGGGGATCTGGCGACGCTCACCGCCTTCCTCGAGGAGCAGGGCGGTGTCTCCCTCGGCGAGGTCACCCTGCGCGACCTGCGCGCGTGGCTGGCCGACCAGACCGGCCGCGGTGTGGCCCGGGCGACGATCTCGCGCCGCGCGGCCGCTGCCCGCACCTTCTTCGCGTGGGCCACCCGCACCGGTGCCGTGGCCAAGGACCCGGCCCTGCGGCTGGTGGCGCCCAAGAAGGTCAAGAGCCTCCCCGGCGTCCTCAAGCAGGGCGAGGCCACCTCGCTGCTCGACGTCGCCGCGGTCGCCGCCGACGACGGAGACCCGGTCTCGCTGCGCGACCGTGCCGCTCTCGAGCTGCTCTACGCCAGCGGCATCCGCGTCGGCGAGCTCGTCGGCCTCGACATCGACGATGTCGACTTCGACGCCCGCGTCGTGCGGGTGATGGGCAAGGGCGCCAAGGAGCGGCGCGTCCCCTTCGGTCAGCCGGCGGAGCGTGCCGTGCGTGACTGGCTCGAGACGGGGCGGCCGCAGGTCGTGACCGCCCAGAGCGGGCCGGCGCTGCTGCTCGGCCGTCGCGGGCGGCGGGCCGACGCTCGGCAGATCCGCGAGGCGGTGCACCGCCTGCTCGCGCACGTTGAGACCGCCCCTGACATCGGCCCCCACGGCCTGCGCCACAGCGCCGCCACCCACCTCCTCGAGGGCGGCGCCGACCTGCGGCTGGTCCAGGAGCTGCTCGGGCATTCCTCGCTGGCCACCACACAGATCTACACTCATGTCTCCGTGGACAGACTTCGCGCGACCTACGAGCAGGCGCACCCCCGTGCCTGAGGCCAAGCGCGGGGGCCGACACGGTCGCGAACGCTCCGATTTCGTCGAGCTGGTGAGTGAGCGCACCGCCGTCTGGCGCGCCCGTGCCGGCGAGGCCGCCGCGGCTGCCCGGGCACGGCGGGCTGCTGCCGCTGCCGGGGGAGCGAAGCCGACGGCGCCCGGCTCGGCAGGCGAGGCCTCGGCCGGTGCCCCCGCCGCGGGGGCCACCGCCACTGCCGCGGACCCCACGGCCGCCACCGCAGGAACGACCGCCACGACCACGACCACGACGACAGCCACGGACGGCGCTCCCCTGACGAGGGCAGCCCGCCGCCACCTCCCCAGCCGGGAGGTGCGTCTGCGCCGCACCATCGTCGGCGCCTCCGTGCTGTTGCTCGGCGTCGGGGGGATCGCGATGGCGGTGACCGACGACGACAAGGCCGAGGAGACGAAGCCGGCCTCGTCCTCGGCGGCCAAGACATCGGCGCAGTCGTCCGGGAAGGCCCGCGCCAGCGCCGAGCGCGTCATCAAGCCGGCGATCGGCCCGGTCGCTCCCAGCCGCCCCGTGGTGACCAAGGGCAGCGGCACCTTCACGCTGCTGCCGGCCAAGGCGCCCGCGCCGGCCAAGTCGGGGCGCACCGTGACCTACACCGTCGAGACGGAGGGCGGGCTCGGACTCGACACGGCCGAGTTCGCCCGCGAGGTGCCGCAGATCCTGGGGCACCGCAACGGCTGGCAGCGTGAGGACGGCCTGCGGCTGGTCTACCTCTCACCCGAGCAGGCCAAGGGGCGCACCCCCGACGTGCGCGTCACCCTGGCGAGCCCGACCACGACCGACAAGCTGTGCGCGCCGCTGACGACGCGTGGAGAGGTCTCCTGCTGGAACAAAGGCCGCGCGGTCATCAACACCCGCCGGTGGATGGAGGGCGCGGATGCCTACGGGCAGAACCTCGCCCGCTACCGGACCTACCTCATCAGCCACGAGGTCGGGCACGGGCTCGGCCATGGTCACGAGGACTGCCCGGCCAAGGGCAAGCGGGCCCCCGTCATGCTCCAGCAGACCCTCGGTCTCCAGGGCTGCGTGGCCTGGCCCTACCCCCTGGGCGCCTGACCAGTCTCCAGCCGGATCTGCCCGGCCTCGCCACGGGCCGTGTGGCGCAGCGCCGCCCGGATCAGGACCGCATCGGCAGCAGGATGACCGGAGCCGCCCCGAGCAGGGCGAGCGGGTCGAGATAGGTCTCGCCCCGGATCGCGCCGAGATGCAGGCAGGCCGAGGGCGCGCAGTGGCCCGGCGTCGCCGCGACCACCCCCAGTGCCCCGCCGGCCGCGACCGAAGCCCCGACGGTCACCGACGGGGTCACCGGCTCATAGGTCGAGCGGATCCCGTCCGCGTGCAGCACCGAGACCGTGCCACGCCCCGCGATCACCCCCACGTGGCTCACCCGCCCCGCCGCAACGGCCCGCACCGGTGCCCCGGGCCCGGTCGCCAGGTCGACTCCCCGGTGGCCCGCGCCATAGCGGTGCGCCGGTGCGTCGAACCGGTGCACCACCGTCGGCCGGGGCTGGAGCGGCCACTGCCATCTGCCCCGCAGTCCCACACCGCCCCCCGCGGTGCGCGCTGCCGACACCGACGCCAGCGCTGCCCCGTCAGCCAGGTCCGGCGCGCTCCCGGCATGGAGGTCCGGCGCGGTCCCCTCTCGCACGGTCATCTGCGGCTCGGCCCGGAGACCGGCCGAGGTGGGCGCCCGGGCCGGGGCGGTGACGGCTCCCGGCGTCCGCACCGCCTGGACGGTGCCGGCCACGGCCGGGACGGCGGTGGCCGAGATCAGGAGCACGGATGCGGTCAGGACTCGGTGTCGCATGCCTCGACCGTCGCGCTCCCTACGCCCCTCGGCCAGCCCGCCGGCGTGGCCTGTGGACGAGCACCCCACGCGACAGCGTCCTGTGGACGGGCGCCGACGAGTGGCTGGCCCGTCAGCCGCCCAGCGACTGGAGCCGGCGAGAGGCCTCCTCGAGCACCTCGGGGCGCTTGGAGAAGGCGAACCGCACGAGCGTGCGAGCGGCGTCGGGGTCGTCGCAGAAGCCCGACACCGGCACACCCACCACCCCCGCGGTCTCGGGGAGAGTGGTGCGGCAGAAGTCCAGCGCGTCGACCGCGCCGAGCGGCGCGGCATCCGCCACGACGAAGTAGCCGGCCCTCGGCACCGACACCGTCAGGCCGGCGGCCCGCAGGCCGGCGACCAGGATGTCGCGCTGCTTCTGGAGGCCTGTCGCGATGTCATCGAATGCCGCGTCGTCCATCCCCAGCCCGACCGCGATCGCCGGCTGGAAGGGCGCGGTCGGCACGAAGGACAGGAACTGCTTGACCGAGCGCACCTGGCGCACCAGCTCGGCCGGCCCGGTGACCCAGCCGATCTTCCACCCGGTCACCGAGAAGGTCTTGCCACCCGAGGAGATCGTCAGCGTCCGCTCGGCCATCCCCGGCAGCGTGGCCATGGGGATGTGCTCGAGGCCGTCGAAGACGAGGTGCTCATAGACCTCGTCGGTCACGACGAGCGCGTCGAACTCCTTTGCGAGAGAGGCGATCAGCTCCATCTCCTCGCGCGAGAGCACCCGTCCCGTGGGGTTGTGCGGCGTGTTGAGCACGACCAGGCGGGTGCGCTCGGAGAAGGCGGCGCGCAGCGCGCTCTCGTCGATCGCGAAGTCCGGGAAGCGCATCGGCACCGTGCGCCGCTCCGCGCCCGCGAGCGCGGTCAGCGCGGCATACATGTCGTAGTAGGGCTCGAGCATGACGACCTCGTCGCCCGGCTTCAGCAGCGCGAGGAATGCCGCGGCCAGGGCCTCGGACGCACCGGCGGTCACCATGACCTGCCCGGGCGCAGAGACGTCCAGGCCATACCAGCGGCGCTGGTGCTCGACGATCGCGGCGACCAGCTCGGGCTCGCCCATTCCGGGGGAGTACTGGTTGCGCCCACCGCGGATCTGCGCGATCGCCTCATCGAGCACGACCGCGGGGCCGTCGGTGTCGGGGAAGCCCTGGCCCAGGTTGAGCGCGCCGGTGCGCGCGGCCAGCGCGCTCATCTCGGCGAAGATCGTCTCGCCGAACGCGGCCAGCCGCTCGTGGCCGGCGATCGAGGTCGGGTCGGGTCGGGTCACGTCCGCGTAGCTCATGTCGGCTGACGCTACCTGTCCCGTGGGCGCGCAGCCGCCCTACGATCACCGCATGGACGCTGCTGCGCTGGCCGGTCTGTCCGCGGTCGAGCACGCCGAGGCCGTGCGGTCCCGCCGCCTCACCGCCGTCGAGGGTGTCGAGGCCGCGCTCGCGCGGATCGCCGAGCGGGACGGGCCCATCGGTGCCTTCACGCAGGTATGCCGCGAGGCCGCCCTGGCCGAGGCCGCCGCCCTGGACGGGGGAGACCCCCGACGCGACGGGCCGCTCGCGGGAGTCCCGGTCGCGGTCAAGGAGGAGGACGACGTCGCGGGGCTGGTCACCACCCACGGTGGGCTGGGCAACTCCACGCCCGCCCGTGAGGACTCCGAGGTCGTGCGCCGGCTCCGGGCGGCGGGCGCAATCGTGGTCGGCAAGACCAACATGCCTGAGTTCGGGCAGTTCCCCTTCACCGAGTCCCGCCGGCACGGCATGACCCACAACCCGTGGGATCTCACGCGTTCGCCGGGCGGGTCGAGCGGCGGGTCCGCGGCGGCCGTTTCCGCCGGGATGGTGCCGGTCGCGGTCGGGGGAGACGGCGGGGGCTCGATCCGGGTCCCCGCCAGCTGCTGCGGCCTGTTCGGCCTCAAGCCCCAGCGTGGCCGCGTCAGCGCCGGTCCCCACCCCGACCTGTGGGAGGCGCTGGGCACGATCGGCCCGCTCACCCGCACGCCCGAGGACTCGGCGCTCGTCTATGACGTCATCAGCGGGTCGCTGCCGACCGACCGCTGGCACGCCGAGCCACCGGAGCGGCCCTTCCTCGAGCAGGCGCAGTCCGACCCCGGCCGGCTCCGGATCGCGTGGACGACCAAGAACGTCGTGCCGGGCATGCGCGTCGACGCCCAGGTGCAGCAGGCCGTCGAGGCACTCGCAGGGCAGCTGGGCGGCCTCGGCCACGACGTGGAGCGCATCGAGCCGGACTGGCCCTATCCCACCGCGTCCTTCGTGCCGCAGTTCTTCGCCTCCATCCGCGAGGAGACCCGGCGCGTCGAGCACGCCGCGCGCCTCGAGGCGCGCACGCGGCATACCGCCTCAATGGGCGCGTGGGCGCGCGGACCGGTGCTCGCCCGGGCACGCAGGGACGGGGAGCGGGTCGCGGACCGGCTTGACGGCATACTCGCTCCCTATGCGCTGCTGGTGACCCCCACGATGGCGGCGCTCCCGCCGGCGATCGGACAGCTCGACGCGACCGGCAGCCTGCACGCGATGACGCGCTCGATGCCCTTCATCGCGTTCACGACGCTGCTCAACGTCAGCGGCCACCCGGGGGCCAGTGTCCCCGCCGGGCTCAGCCGCGAGGGATGGCCGATCGGGGCCCAGCTGATCGGCCCGCGAGGAGGGGAGGGGCGCATCCTCTCGGTGGCCGCCCAGCTGCACCGGGAGCACCCCTGGCCGGGCGTCGCCCCGGATTTCTCCGCCACCCCCACCGGCCGGTAGTCTGGAGGCACGACCCGTCTGTTCCCGTGTCCCCACGGGCGCAGCGAGTCGAATTCGCGCGTCTTCCGCCCGCTGACTGGATCACCACGAAGCGGGGGCGCACCACGGCAGTCCGGTATGCCGCAGGGCCCAGCCCCTGAGGAACCGGTGGGGTGCGTTCGCAGGCGCCAGGACCAACTGACAACCGAAACACAAGGAGAACGGCAATGGCCGTCGTCACCATGCGCCAGCTGCTCGAGAGCGGCGTCCACTTCGGGCACCAGACCCGCCGGTGGAACCCCAAGATGAAGCGCTTCATCATGACCGAGCGCAACGGCATCTACATCATCGACCTCCAGCAGTCGCTGACCTACATCAACAACGCCTACGAGTTCGTCAAGGAGACCGTCGCCCACGGCGGCTCGATCCTGTTCGTCGGCACCAAGAAGCAGGCCCAGGAGCCCATCGCCGAGCAGGCGACGCGCGTCGGCATGCCCTATGTCAACCACCGCTGGCTCGGCGGCATGCTCACCAACTTCAACACGATCTCCAAGCGCCTCACGCGCCTGAAGGAGCTCGAGGAGATCAACTTCGACGATGTGGCCGGCTCCGGTCACACCAAGAAGGAGCTCCTCATCCTCAAGCGTGAGAAGGACAAGCTCGAGAAGACCCTCGGCGGCATCCGCACGATGGCCAAGGTCCCCTCGGCCGTCTGGATCGTCGACACCAAGAAGGAGCACCTCGCGGTCGACGAGGCGCGCAAGCTCGGCCTGCCGGTCATCGCGATCCTCGACACCAACTGCGACCCCGACGAGGTCGACTACAAGATCCCGGGCAACGACGACGCCATCCGCTCGGTCACGCTGCTCACCCGCGTGATCGCCGACGCCGTCGCCGACGGCCTCGTCTCGCGCAGCCAGGGCAAGTCCGGCGAGCAGGCCGAGGGCGCCCCCGCCGCCGACGAGCCGCTGGCCGAGTGGGAGCGCGAGCTCCTCCAGGGCGAGCAGGCCGAGGCCGCTGCCGAGGCCCCCGCCGAGGCTGCTGCCCCCGAGGCCGCTGCCGAGGTCCCCGCGGCCGAGACCGCCGAGGCCCCCGCGGCCGAGGCGCCGGCCGAGCAGGCCTGAGCCACCAGCCACCAGACTCCATTTCGTATCTAGACGGAAAGAGCACAACAACGCATGGCGAACTACACCGCTGCTGACATCAAGGAGCTGCGCGAGGCGACCGCCGCGGGCATGCTCGACGTGAAGAAGGCCCTCGACGAGGCCGACGGCGACAAGGCCAAGGCTGCCGAGATCCTGCGCGTCAAGGGCCTCAAGGGCGTCACCAAGCGCGAGGGCCGCTCGGCCTCCAACGGCCTCGTTGCCGCCAAGGCGGAGAACGGCGTCGGCACCCTCGTCGAGGTCAACTGCGAGACCGACTTCGTCGCCAAGGGCGAGAAGTTCCTCGCGCTGGCCGAACAGGTCCTTGCCCAGGCCGTCGCCACCGGCGCGGCCGACGCCGAGACCCTGCTGGCGTCCGAGATCGAGCCCGGCAAGACCGTCAAGGCCCTGCTCGACGAGGCCAACGCCACCATTGGCGAGAAGATCGAGGTCCGTCGCGTTGCCCGCGTCGAGGCCCCGGGCGGCGTCGTCACCTCCTACCTCCACAAGACCAGCCCCGACCTGCCCCCGCAGATCGGTGTCCTCGTGGCCACCGAGGGTGGCGACGGGCAGGTCGCGCGCGACGTCGCGATGCACATCGCGGCATTCTCCCCGTCCGTCCTCTCCCGCGAGGATGTGCCGGCCGAGACGGTCGAGAACGAGCGTCGCGTCGCCGAGGCCACGGCCAAGGAGGAGGGCAAGCCCGAGGCTGCTCTGCCCAAGATCATCGAGGGTCGCGTCAACGGCTTCTTCAAGGAGAACGTCCTGCTCGAGCAGGCCTTCGCCAAGGACGCCAAGAAGACCGTCGCCAAGGTGCTCGAGGAGGCCGGCGCCAAGGCCACCGGCTTCGCCCGCATCAAGGTCGGCGTCTGATCTGACACCAGTCCCCTTGTGGGACAACGAGACCGGGCCGGTCACCTCACGAGGTGACCGGCCCGGTCTTTATGTATGCCGCGTGTGCCGGTATGCCGCGTGAGCTCACCCGACGGCGAACATCGCGGCGAAGGGGTGTGGCCCGCTGCGACATCGTGCAAGGGTGGTGTCATGGGCACGCAGGCTGCATACGTCCTGGTCCGTTCTGACGACCTCCAGACAGGCGCGGAGCTGAAGCGCTATGTCTCCGAGGTCGATTCCACGCTTGACCAGTACGGTGGCGAGATCCTCGTGCAGGGCTTCCCCGCCCACGTGCTTGAAGGTGAGTGGCAGGGGTTCGTGACGCTGCTGCGGTTCGAATCGGTCGAGGCGGCCAGGCGGTGGTACGACAGCCCGGAGTACGGCGCTCTCGCCCCGTTGCGGCAAGGAAGCTCACGACCCACTGCGATCATCGTCGACGGGGTCGGGCCGGGCCACCGATCGAGTGACCTCCTGGCGTTCTTCGGATAGCGACTCCCCGGAGCACTGGCGGCCGGAGCATCGCTCGGCGAAGAACCGAGTCCACCTCGACTGGCAGCCGGGGGCAGCGCAGTCACCAGGGCCGGCCGAACCGAGCCAGGCAGTGCCACAGCCACTTGATCGATTGCGGCGCGTGCTCGCCGGACCGTGCTGCCGCCGCCAGCCTCGCAGGGGTGATCACCCCTCCGAGCTCGTGGGCGAGGAGCACCGGGTCCGGGCCGCGGTAGTCGGGGTCGATCTGGTCGGCGGCCACGTGGTAGCCGGGGTGCGCCTCGACCGGGCAGGGGAGATGTGCCAGCACGTGACTCCATGCCTCATGGTCGGAAGGGTCGACGACAACAGCCTCGACATCGCGGGCGAGCAGCAGACCACCGTGGACGTGGGCCTCGACGTAGTCGTTGAGGGGGTCATCGAACGGGAGGTCAGGAGCGGCGGATTGCGGTGGCGTTCCTCCTGCCGCCGCGGCATCAGCAAGACGGCAGAGGTCGTCGAGCATCTCCGGCCCGCCCACCGAGGCCGGTTCGAAGACGCTGTCCGGCCAGCAGAACGTGGCCCGCTCGGTGACCTCCCCTCGCAGCCTCAGGTACGCCGACCCGAATCGCGGGGATGCACCGTAGGGGTCGCTGCGGCGGTTCCATGCCCCGTAGACGGGCCGTTCTTGGGGGTCTGCGTCGTCGTACTTCCGGTCGAACAGGGTGCTCTCCCAGCGCCACCTGTCGCCACCGGGGTATGCCGTCGGCCCACCGTTCGACGTCCCGGTCTCGAACTGGCTTCGGTACACGCCGGCCGCAGCGATCGCCTGCAGGACCGTCCTGTCCTGGAAGGGCCACCCCGGGTGGAAGTGGAGCACGACGCTGGGAGTCATGCCGGAAAGGCTAGACATCGAAGGCCGCTGGCCCGAAATGGCGGCGATTCTGGGAAGGCCAGCGACTTCAGCCTCTGGAAACTCCGTGGACGCTTCGGCCCATCTGGCTCAGGCTGGCGGCGTGACCAGTAGCGAGATGTATGACGAGACGGATGCCGAGCGATACGACGAGGACAACGCGGATGTCTCCACGGAAGAGGTGCTTGCCCCGATGCTGGACGTCCTCGCCGAACTTGCAGGGGACGGTCCTGCCCTCGAGTTCGCGTCGGGCACGGGGCGGGTTGCGGTGCCACTGGCCGCTCGTGGTGTGAAGGTCGAAGGGATCGAGCTGTCCCCACACATGACCGCCAAGCTTCACCAGAAGGTGCCTACTGAGTCGATCCCGGTGGTCGAGGGTGACATGGCCACGGCAACGGCGCCACACGTCGGGGAGTACTCCGTGGTGTTCCTGGTCTTCAACACGATCTCGAACCTGAGAACCCAGGCCGAGCAGGTCGAGTGCTTCCGCAACGCCGCGCGTCACCTACGCCCTGGTGGTCATTTCGTCATCGAGCTGTGGGTCCCGCAGCTGCACCGGATGGCTCCCGGGATGAGGCTGGCCCCGATGCACTTCGACGAGGGCCATCTCGTGTTCGACACCTACGACGTGGCCACTCAGCAGTGCGCATCGCACCACTACCGGCCAGCGGCTGACGGTTCGATAAGGTACGGGGTCGGCCGCTTCCGCTATGCGTGGCCCGCGGAGTGTGACCTGATGGCACAGCTTGCCGGCCTGCAACTGGAATCGCGCTGGGCCGACTGGGACAGGTCCCCCTTCACCGGCGATAGCCCCAGCCATGTCTCGATCTGGCGCAAGGCAGAACGTCAGTAAGCCGGCCGGCCACCGACAGGACCACAGCGCGGCATGGGCAGACTGATGACCTCTTCACTGGCACCATGTCGAACATGGCCCAGACTGGAAGGGCGAGCCCAGGCTGTTTGGCGTCCTCCGTTCGTCTCATCCACGTCTCTCCGCGGGCATTCGCTGGTGCCGCAGTTGAGCCGCGCTCGCTCAGGGCGTCTGGCGAACAGCGCGATGGGACTACGGGACTTCCGCCTGCTGTGGAGCGGTCAGGCGGTCAGTTCCGCGGGCGACCAGTTCTTCACCGTAGCCGTCTCGCTCAGGGTGATCGAGATCGGTGGCGATGCCGGTGACGTTGGGCTCGTGATCGGGGGTCGCATTCTGGCGTCGCTGCTGTTTGCACTCTTGGGTGGGGTGTGGGCGGACCGCGTGCCCCGGCGACGAGCGATGATCCTCGCTGACATGTTCCGACTGGCAGTGCTCGGCGTGGTCTTGGCCGGGGGGCTCGATACATCGACAGTCCTGCTCGCAGCGCTGACCTTCCTGATGGGCAGCGGCGAGGCCTTCTTTCGCCCTGCCTCCGGCGGCCTGGTGCCTGCGCTCGTGCCCGATGAGCTGATCCTCAGCGCCAACTCCTGGCGGGGTGGCTCGGATGCTGCGACGGCCGTCATAGGGCCGGCCCTGGGAGGACTCCTCGTGGCGACCGCCGGCACCAGCGCTGCCTTCGCCGTCAACGCTGCGACTTTCGCGGTCAGCGTGATCTGCATCCTGGCCATCGTCGAACCCCCGATGCTGCACCGTGAGGGCTCTGCCTCGATCGTGGGAGATATCCGTCAGGGACTGTCGGCTGTGCGCCAGGTGCGCTGGGCGGCAGCGGTCCTGGCCATGACCGCCGTGCAGACGATGTTCGTCGTCGCGCCGCACATGGTCCTGTTGCCGGTCATCACGCAGGAGTGGTTCGCGGGACCGACCAGCTACGGCCTCGTCCTGTCGGCATTCAGCCTGAGCGGACTCGCCGGCACCATGCTCATCGGGCGGATCTCGCTGCGGCATCCGGGAACGACTGCCATCGCTTTCAACGCCCTCTTTGCCGCCGTGCCCATCGTGCTGCTCACGCCATTCGCTCTCTGGTGGGTCATAGCCGGGTACATGGTGGCCGGGTTGGCGATGATGCCCTTCAAAGTGCTCCTGCAGACCGCTCTGCAGCGTCAGTTCCCCACGGAGATCATGGGACGTGTCATGTCGGTCGATTGGCTGTGCAGCCTCGCCCTGCTGCCGGTCGGCCTCGCGGTGGTCGGCCCGCTTGCCGATCGCCTAGGGACCGCCACCATCCTCATCGTCGCAGCCGTAATCCAATTCACCGCCTCGGCCCTGACCCTGACAGTGCCAGGGGTCCGCAATCTGCACCAAGAACGCTCTGGTCCCTGACTGCTGCCGAGCGCAGGACGCGGCATTCCGGGACGTTGTGCTGTGCGATTCTGAGGCCGTGACGGTCCACGTTCGGTCGTATGAGCCCGCTGACGCGCAGCCCACTCGCCGCGTGTTCCAGGAAGCGATCCGTGGCACGGCGGCAAAGCACTACTCTCCTGTCCAGATCGAGGCCTGGTGCCCGACGGAGTACGACGAGACGGCGTGGGGACGAGCACGCGAACGGGCGTGGACCGTGGTGGTCGAGCTGGACGGGGACGTGATCGGTTTCTGCGACCTAACGGATGACGCGGAGCTCGACATGCTTTTCGTCGCCCCGTCGGCGGGCGGCCAAGGGGTCGCTCGCCTCCTCGTGGGGGAAGTGCTTGCCTATGCACGCGGACGGGGGCACAGCGCAGTGACGACCAGGGCCAGCCGCGCAGCTCGGCCAGCCTTTGAACAGTTCGGATTCGTCGTGGATCGAGCCAACCCCGACAGCGTGATCCGTGGCGTCGCCGTCCCCAACTTCTCCATGCATATCGACCTCACTTGAGCGTGCCGACGGACCAGCAGACCCCCGGAGAGGCAGATCAGTGTGACGTCCCGACTGGCTAGGGCAGGAGGTCGAGGTATTGCTTGCGGGCTGGCATGGCGTGGATGACGAGGGCGCTCTCCGCGTACGGCAACCCCTCGCTGACCACCGTCGTGAAGGTCGCACATGCCCTCGGCCTGCGGCTGCACTTCGAAGCGATCGCCTGAAGCGCTCAGCGGAGCACACAGCGCGGCATGAGCGCGCGTGCTCAGGGGTTTGGCTTGAGTGCGCTGCGAGTGCCCTCGACGAGCTCGGCCACGGTGGCGATCACGTCAGCCAGATCGTCACCGCCGTACTCCCCGGGGTTGAGAACCGCGTTGGCTGTCTGAGCGAAGTTGTGGGTGTCGATGTCGAGCCCCGCGACGTCGACGACCAGACCCTTCTCATTGGTAGGCCACGACCCGGCCGCGGCGTGCCACGCGTGCGCACACACCATCAGCGCGGTCGAGCAGCAGAGCATGACGTACGCCGCGTCGTTCTTGGGGAGTCCCTTGTGGGCGGCATCGATGAGGAACCCGGCCTGCCACAAGTTCGCCATCATGGCAGCGCGCAGCGCGACCGGGTACGGGTGAAGGATGGAACGCAGCCCGGCGATGATGCCGTGCGGGTCGGCGAGCGGGACGCTCGTGGCGACCTCACCGGCGTAGCTGACGTCGAGGAAGCCCAGCGGGTGCCCCGGTTGGGCGTGGAACGCGTACTCGCCCGCGACGGCCCGGCGGCACTGCTCCTGCACCCGGTCAAGGTCGCGCAGGATCCAGTCCACGGCTGTGTCGTTGGCGGTGAGCCACCCACCGCCGTTCACCCAGGTCCCCACCCGCCGGGGGCGACGATGTCGACTCGCCCGTTGTCACTGAAGGCCTCACTCGTGCGCGCCAGAGCGTCCGGGTCGAGATCGTCCGCGCGGTAGTACAGCCCGAGATCGACATCCGAACCGGCGTGGTGAGTGCCTCGTGCCCGGCTGCCTCCCAGGACCACCGCTACGACCCCTGGGACGCCTGCAAGTGCGTCGGCCATCTGCTGCAGGCGCTCGTCGGTGATCACCCCAGCAGTCTGACCCACGTCACCCCCGGCACACCATGCACTTTCCGAGCAGGCCCGGTTCCCGCGTGAACACACGCGCTTGCGTCTGCGCGGATGGAACGAATCTCTCCAAGGTGCGGACCACGTTCGCTCATTGGCATTACAGAGCGTCAATGTCCCCGTTAGGACACCGGGATCAGCTCGCGCAGCTGTCGGAAGACCAATCCCTCGGCGCGCATCGCGCGGATGGCGCGGGCCAGCCCGAGGGCGGTGTCTCCGCGGGGGTTGTTCATGTGGCCGATGACGATGTCGCCCGGCCGGGCGCGCGAGACCTCGGCCTGGACCATCGCGGCGTCGAGGGTCGCGCCTCCGTCGCCGTTGACCGTGAAGCCGACGACCGGCTGGCCGAGCCAGCGGGCCAACCGCGCCGAGACGTCGTCGGTGAAGGCGGTCCCGGGACGCATGAACCTCGTCTGGTGCCCCCACTCCCGGGCGAAGTAGATCTGGGCCGCGGTGATCTCCTGCCACACCTCGTCGAGGTCAGCCGTGCCCCGGATCCCATAGGCAGAGCGGCCAGTGACGGAGAGGGGCACGTGACGGTGGCTTCGTGCGTGTGATTGGACCGCGAATGTTCGCGAGATCTGACCGCACCCCGGGGAGGCGCGGGGGTTGTGTGCGCGAGATTTGATTGCGGTCGGGGTCTTGCGGTGGGACGCTCGGTGTGCTTCGGAAGGAAGGTGATGGCGGCCACGACCTCCAAGGTTGAGCTGTATTGTCGCGCGTCAGACTTTGTGGCAGGGCCGTTGTGTAGGTCTTGAAGGAGAGTCTGAACATGGGTAGACCCCCTGTGATCCCGGCCGAGCGGAAGACTCGGATCGTGTTGAGTGTGCTTGCCGGTGAGATGTCGATCGCTGAGGCTGCTCGGCGGGAGAAGGTCAGCGAGCAGTCGATCGGCCGGTGGAAGGCTGACTTCCTCGAGGCGGGGAAGACCGCGTTGGCGGCGGGCCGGTCCGGCCCGTCGACGCGGGAGGAGCAGCTGGAGGCGCAGGTCGAGGATCTGACGCAGGCCCTGGGTGAGGCAGCCGTTGAGATCCGGGTGTGGAAGAAGAGCGCGGAGGGCCGGTTGGGCCCTTCGAGGACCTCGAGGTGATTCGTGTCGAGTCTGGGATGTCGACCGCGAGGTGGTGCAGAAAGTTCGACATCCCGGAGCGGACCTGGCGGCGGTGGCAGGCCAAGGCTCGGGCTGGCCGACGGGCGAAGGGTCCGTGGCCGCAGCCGGCCCGCGATGCTGCGGCCGAGCTGATCGACAAGCACGCCCGGGAGCATCCGCTCTGGGGGCACCGCAAGATCTGGGCGATGGTCCGCTACGACGGGCACGTCGTGTCGGAGGCGACGGTTCTGCGCCGGTTGCGAGACCGCGGCTTGATCCTGCCGGATCAGTACCAGCGCGAACGGCGCAAGCTCGCCGAGCGTCGCAAGGCTGCGTTCGCCAAGGAGCCCACGGGCGCCAACCAGGTCTGGCAGCTGGACTTCTCCGAGTTCGAGACCACCACGGGCGGGACGTGGCGGATCGCGGGGTGCCGGGACTACTGGTCCAAGTACGAGTACCCGTTCCATGTGTCGCCGACGGCGAACCAGCACGACGCGATCGACGCCGTCGAGCTCGCGCTGGCCGACTACGAAGAGCTCTTCGGGCATCCCATGATCGATGACTGCCGGGTCGATGAGCAGACCGGTGAGCTGCTGCCGGTAGTCACGATCGTCACCGACAACGGGGGCCCCTTCCGCTCGTTCCGGTTCGAGGCGTTCATCGAGCTCCACCCCGAGCTCGCGCACGTCCGCACCCGCGCGAAGTCGCCCGGGCAGAACGGGTCACGCGAGCGAGGGTTCGGGACGCTGAAGTACGAACGCCTGTTCATCGACGAGATCGACGACGCGATCGTCCTGGCCGAACGCGCCGAGGACTACCGCATCGAGTACAACCAGGTCCGCCCTCACCAGGCCATCGCCTGGAACCGACCCAAGGAGGTGCACCTGGGCCAGGCCGACCCGAACATCCCCAACTTTCAGAACAAGGAAATCCTGCCAACTCCTTGACGCGGGACAGTATGCCGCGATCCGTCGGGATTCGCGGGCCGGGCTATCCCAGCGAGCCATCCAGGCCAAGCACGGCGTGGGTCGCAAGACGGTGCTCGCGGCCGAAGCGTCGGCGTGGCCGGCCCAGCGGAAGAAGCCACTGGCGCGGCCATCGAAGCTCGATCGGTTCAAGCCGACCATCGACCAGTGGCTACGTGAAGACTTGGATGCACCACGTAAGCAGCGGCACACGATTAAGCGGATCTTCGACCGTCTCGTCGAGGAGCAGGACATGAGGAACGTGTCCTACGCGGTGGTCCGCGCCTACGTCGCCCGGCGCCGCCCAGAGATCCGGGTCGAGGAGGGCCGGGCACCGACCGAGGCGTTCGTCCCACAGTCACACCTGCCGGGAGCGGAGGCCGAGGTCGACTTCGGAGACGTCACGGTGCGCCTGGCCGGGGAGTTGGTCGTGCTGCAGCTGTTCTCGTTCCGGCTCTCGTACTCGGGCAAGGCGGTGCACCGGGTCTTCGCCACGGGCGGGCAGGAGGCGTTCCTGGAAGGGCACGTGCACGCCCTGCACGCGCTCGGTGGCGTGCCGAGCGGGAAGGTCCGCTACGACAACCTCAAGGCCGCGGTGGCTCGGGTGCTGGGCTTCAGCCGGCAGCGGGTCGAGACCGACCGGTGGGTCGCGTTCCGCTCGCACTACGGGCTGGAGGCGTTCTACTGCCAGCCCGGCTTGGGCGGCGCTCACGAGAAGGGCGGGGTCGAGGGCGACATCGGCCGCTTCCGCCGCAACCACCTGGTCCCCGTCCCCGACGTGGCCACTTTGGATGAGCTGAACGCACGGGTCGACGCGTGGGACACCGCCGACGACAAGCGGCGGATCGGGGACCGGCCACGCACCGTCGGTGAACTCTTCGCCGTGGAGGCGGCATCGCTCAAGCCGCTGCCCGTGGAGCACTACGAGACCGGCCGCTGGTTCCATCCCCGGGTCGACCGGTACGGGCAAGTCACCGTGCGCACCAACCGGTACTCAGTCCCGGCCCGGCTGATCGGACGGCAGGTCGCGGTCCTGCTGCACGCCTCGCATTTGGTGGTCTTCGACGGGCGGGTCGAGGTCGCCCGGCACGAACGGATGCTCACCAAGGGCGGGACCCGTCTGGACCTGGACCATTACCTGGAGACCTTGATCCGCAAACCCGGGGCGCTGCCCGGGGCCACCGCCTTGGAGCAGGCCCGCGCGGCCGGGCAGTTCACCCCTGTCCACGACGCGTGGTGGGCCGGGGCGTGCAAGGCCCACGGTGACACCGCCGGCACCCGGGCGCTGATCGAGGTGCTCCTGCTGCATCGGCACATGCCGCAGGAGCAGGTCGTGGCCGGCCTCGCGATCGCCTTGAAGGTCGGGGCGTGGACCGCGGACGCGGTCGCCCTGGAGGCCCGCAAGGCCGCCGACACCGAGCGGGCCGGACCGCCCGCGCCGGACCTGCACGACACGCTCACCCAGGCGCCCATTGTCGCTTCGCTGACCCAACGGCGGCTGGCCCGCCTGCCACCTGACCCGAGGCCGCTGCCCTCGGTCGCCGCCTACGACCAGCTGCTGCGGCTGGCCCGACCCGCTCCCCGGAGGAGACCATGAGCGCACGCCGCCGCACGATGAGTGAGCAGGCCGCCGACACCGCTGTTGACCAGGCCTGCCGGATGCTTCGGCTCCCCACCATCCGGGCACGCTTCCCCGACCTGGCCGAACAGGCACTGCGAGACCAGATGTCCTACCGGGCGTTCCTGGCCGAGCTGCTGCTGGCCGAGTGCGACGACCGGGCCCGGCGCCGCTCCGAACGCCGGATCAAGGCCGCGGCATTCCCACGGGAGAAGTCCCTGCGCGGGTTCGACTTCGAGGCCAACCCCAACATCGACCCGGCCACCATCCACACACTGGCCACCAGCGAATGGGTCAAACGCGGCGAACCCCTCTGCCTGATCGGGGACTCCGGCACCGGCAAGTCCCACCTGCTGATCGCCCTCGGCACCGAGGCCGCGATGGCCGGCTACCGGGTCAAGTACACCCTGGCCACCAAGCTCGTCAACGAGCTCGTCGAAGCCGCCGACGAGATGGTCCTGACCAAGACCATCGCCCGCTACGGCCGGGTGGACCTGCTGATGATCGACGAGCTCGGCTACATGGTGCTCGACCGCCGCGGCGCCGAGATGCTCTTCCAGGTCCTGACCGAACGCGAAGAGAAGAACTCCGTGGCGATCGCCTCCAACGAGTCCTTCTCCGGCTGGACCAAGACCTTCACCGACCCCCGCCTCTGCGCCGCGATCGTCGACCGAATCACCTACGGCGGCACCATCATCGAAACCGGCACCGACTCCTACCGCCTCGCACACAGCCGTAGCGCGCGAGAGTAGTGAGAGCCTTCGAACGACTCCTTGAGGCACAGGTTCCTATCCGCCGGGTCGTCACGGACGCCCCATAACAGGGCGCTCCGAGAGCGGCCTCGCGGTTCCAACAGAACGACGACGTGCCGAACTTCTGAGGATCTTCGCCCCACCGGTTGCCGAGCCGGTACTTCGACTCTAGGGTTCGCAGCAGGCCAATCAAACGATCGACCACATCGGGGTTGGAAGGGGAATCATGAAGAAGGCAAAGGTTTCTCGCGGGCTGATGGCCGTGTGCGCTGGCGTGGGGCTGATGGCTATGGCTGTTCCCTCCGCCATGGCCGTCTCGGTGGAGACGAGCAGGAGCGGATCGGACTACTCACAGAACGACTCGACCGGCAAGAAGATCACCCTCCGCGACGGTGAGTGCGACGGCCACGGAGTCCGATCCGACTACGTCCTGACCGGATCCAGTACCACGAACAGCTTCGACAACTACATCGGATGCAACAACTCCAACTCGGTGTCCACGAGCCGCCTGGTCTACAAGCACCGGGTGGTCGAGGTCATCCCGGTCTCCGCCGACGACTACGGCGCATGGGTCTACCCGAAGTGACGTTCGCTGCTTCTCTGCGAGAAGCGGAGGTCTGGTTCGGGGCAACCCGCGCGTTGCCCCGAACCAGCCTCGACGTCTCGCCGGGTGAGGTGCTCGCCCTCATGGGCCCTTCTGGATCCGGCAAGAGCACTCTTCTTGGTCTCCTGGCCGGTACGGTCCAAGCGAGCTCCGGTGCCGTCGAAGTCCTCGGCATGGATCTCGGGTCAGCCTCGCCGGCCGAGCGGGCCGAGCAGCGTCGCAGAGCACTGGGATTGGTGTTCCAGGACGGGGACCTCCTCCCCGAGCTGAATGCTCGCGAGAACGTAGGACTGCTGATGATCCTCGACGGAGTCCGTCGTGCCCAAGCCCTCGCCGAAGCCGACAACGCCTTGGCGTCGGTGGGGCTCGAGGGGTTGGGGCGACGCAAGCCGGCCGAGCTGTCGGGCGGTGAACGACAGCGGGTCGCGATTGCCCGCGCATTGGGGCGCCCTAGTGCCACGTTCGTCATCGCCGACGAACCGACGGCATCCCTGGATCGTCAGCGCGCCGACGAGGTCGTCGAGACCCTGGTCGCCTCCGTGCGCCGACGAGGCGCCACACTCGTCATGGCCACCCACGACCCGGAGGTTGCCTCGGTGTGCGACCGAACGCACATCCTCGACACGGCCGTGATCGGACAGCCAACAGCATGATCACGTTGCGGCTCGCGGTGCGAATGGCGTACTCCCCGGACCCGCGGGCGCGATGGCGACAGCTGAGCGTCATCGCGAGCCTTTTCCTCGGCACCCTCATGCTGTTGACTGCAGCGAGCGTGACGGCCGGCGTAGCACGGTCCGAGTCCGATTTGCGCCACCGCTCCCCTGTGTGGGCCGCGCCGGACGAGTCGCCAGCCCTCGTGGTTCGGGCTCGCGCCATCATCATCGACGGGGCTCAAGTGCCCGTGACATGGCTGGAGCCCGGCGAGCGTCCGCCCGCCGCCGGGTACACCACTGTCCCGCCTGGCCTCGACCGGCTTCCAGGGCCGGGTGAGATGGTCCTTTCACCCGGGCTGCTCTCTCAAGGCATCGACGCATCCAGCCTGGGAATGCTCCCGTCCCGAGCTGGTGCCGGTGGCGGACCGGCGATCGGCGCCGACGGGCTGGCGACGATGAGCGAGCCCCTCATCTATGCCCGACCCCGTGAAGGACAGTCCCTGGGCCGGGAAGGGGCCCTGTTGGCCTTCCGCGGGTACGGTCCTCAGGGCCCCGCGGAGCCGACCGGGTGGACTACCCAGCCACCGCTTATCGGCTGGGACATTGCGCCGTTCGGGGTCGTTCTCCTCCTTTTGATCCCCGCGCTGGTCGTCCTAGGCCTTGGGGGGCGCGCGCTGTCACCGACGCGAACGGCCCGCGCGGCAACGCTGATGCGGCTCGGTGTAGCCACAAACAGGGTCCGGTGGCTGCTCGCCTTGGAGACTGCGTCGCTAGCGGTTCCGGGGGCCGTGCTGGCCTTCATTACCTGGTGGTTCGCGGTCAGCAGGACGACCACAGTGCCTATGGTAGGCACGGTCCTCAAGCAGGGGACCTTCGCCCTTCCGTTGATCGTCACGCTCCCCGTGGTGCTCGTGGCGATCGGTCTCGCCTCGGCGGCCTCGGGCATGGTGCGGAGTGCAACCGGTCGTCGCGGCTCCCGATCGGTGCATTGGTGGGAGCTGCTGCCTCTCGTCGCCGGCGTTCTGATGGTGGTCTCGGCTTGGGTGGGACGCTTCAGCGGGACCCTGCTCGGGATCGGAACCATGGTGCTATTCGTCGGAGTGCTGCTAGCGACGCCGCTCCTGACCGCGCTCTTGGGAGCCGCCATGAGCCGCCACCGCGCACCCCGCCTCTGGCTTGCAGGACGTCAGCTCACCTTCTCCCCAAGGAACAGTGCACGCCCCGCGGCGCTGCTGGGAGCCCTGACTCTTCTGGGCTGTTCCAGTGTCGCGGTCTACGGCACCCTCCTCGATGGACGACTCGATGGGACGTCAAATCGGAACGCATCCATCGCCTACGTCGACTGGGTCGGCGCAGAGAACACCACGTGGTCCGAGGTCATCGCCGCGGCGGCCTCAGTGGACGCAGCCGCCCTTCCCGTCCACCGCGACAGCGATGGACAGACATCTGTCAACCTCGCCGACTGCGCTCCGTCGGGGGCCAGCGCCTGCTCAGCGATCAGGTCGGGAAGACCCCTCGCGCTTCTCGAGTCGAGTGGCATTCAGACCAGCGAGCGAGCGGGCCCCGTTGACACAGAAGCCGCAGTCATCATCAAGGACAAGCCGCTCGCCGACTCCACCCTCTACCAAGCACTCGCCCCGATCGCACCCGCACTGAACATCCGGGAGCTGACCCCCTCGACCCTCGCCGCGCCGCTGTACTTCAAGTGGCTGCTCGTTGCTTGGCTCGTCACCACAGCGGCACTGAGCCTGGCCGTCCTCCGCGAGGTCGGGGACCGCGTCATGAGGCTGACCTGGACCGACCGATACACCATGATTCGCGCCGGTCTGCGTCCCGTGGAGATCATCAGCATCAGTCGCGCAAGCACTCTGGTCCCGCTAGCCTCCGGAGCAGTCCTCGGCTTCCTCGCAGGATGCCTCGTGGCGTTCTCTGGTCGGACCAACCGGATCACCGTCGTCGACCTGCCAGCACTCACCGCGTACCTGTTGGTAGCAGTCCTGACCTCCGCAGCGACCGCACTGTTCGTGCTGCGCCTCCTGCGCGACAGGACGCCGTGACGCCTTCCGCGGGCACGGCAGCCCCCTGTCCCTGAAGCACTGGCTACTGCGGTCAAATCTCGCCAACGCTAGAGGCCGCCGTCACGGGTAGACCGCAGTCAAAACGCGCAAGCAAACGCGGTCAACTCACACGAACAGAGCCATGGCGGTCGCCGTGCTGCTGGATGTCGAAGAGGGGATCTGCGAGCAGGCTGGCGAAGACGGTGCGGTTGCGCTGGGCCCAGTGCCGGTTGATGAAGAGGGTCGCCGGCGTCTCCAGCATCCGCAGGACCCCGATGACCAGTGAGTCGAACTCCAGCGAGCCGCCGCCCCCACACGCGTCGAGGGTCAGGCAGACGGCATCCCGCCCGGCCGCGGTCGCCGTCGGGAAGCGCCGGATGACCTCCGGCGCTTCGAGCCCCCAGTAGCCGGGGGCCTGGCCGGCGAACTTCGCCCGCGTCTGCGCGAGGGTGTGCAGCGGCGCGGCATCGGTGCCGGGCAGCCCCACGGTCGCGGCAGCCCCGAGCGCCACGGCGCCGAACTGGCGTCGGCTGAGCGCCCGGCCCGCGATCCCCTGATCCCGGGGTGGACGTGTCACGTGCGTTCCCCTGTCCCTGCCCGGCCGGGTCCCGTCCCGGCCACGAGCAGATCCTAGAAGATCCGCACCCGCTCCTCCGGGGACAACCACATGCCGTCACCCTCGGCGGTGGCGAAGGCCTCGTGGAAGCCGTCGCAGTTGCGCACGGCATTGGCGCGGATCTCCTGGGGGGAGTGGGGGTCGATCGCGAGCAGCCGCGCCGCCTCCTCGGGCCGGGCGGTGCCCATCCACACCTGGGCCCAGCCAAGGTAGAAGCGCTGCGGGCCGGTGTAGCCGTCGAGCTCGGGCATGCCGGCCGCCTCGGTGGCTATGCGATAGGCGGCATACCCGATCGCGAGGCCGCCCAGGTCGCCGATGTTCTCGCCGACGGTGAGGGCGCCGTTGACCCGCTGGTCGGGCACCTGCGACGGCGAGAGCTCGCCGAACTGGGCGATGAGGCGCTGGGTCAGCTCGTCGAAGCGCGCCCGGTCCTCCTCGGTCCACCAGTCGCGCAGCGCGCCGCGGGCGTCGAAGCGCGAGCCCTGGTCGTCGAAGCCGTGGCCGATCTCGTGGCCGATCACCGCGCCGATGCCGCCGTAGTTGACCGCGTCGTCGGCGTCCATGTCGAAGAACGGCGGCTGGAGGATGCCGGCCGGGAAGACGATCTCGTTCATCAGCGGGCTGTAGTAGGCGTTGACCGTCTGAGGCAGCATCATCCACTCGTCGCGGTCGATCGGGCGGCCCAGCTTGGCCAGCTGGCGCTCCTGCTCGAAAACCGCTGCGCGGCGGGCGGATCCGAGCAGATCGTCGTCGATCGTCAGCGCCGAGTAGTCGCGCCACACATCGGGATAGCCCACCTTGGGCCGGAAGGCCTCGAGCTTGTCGAGGGCCTGCACACGGGTCTCCGGCCCCATCCACGGCAGGTCGGCGAAGGACCGGCGGAAGGCCTCGACGAGGTTGTCGACGAGCACCCGCATCCGCTCCTTGGCCTCCGGCGGGAAGTGGCGCTCGGCATACAGCTTGCCGACCTCCTCGCCGATGCACCCCTCGACCAGGCTGACACCGCGCTTCCACCGCTCGCGGTTCTCCGGCAGGCCCGAGATGACCCGCCCGGCGAAGTCGAACTCGGCGTCGACGAACTCCTGGCTGAGCAGGGGCGCGGTGTCGCTGACCAGATGGAAGGCGAGCCAGGCCTTCCAGTCGCTCAGCGGCACGGAGGTGAGCAGCTCGGAGATGCCCGGGAGGAAGTCGGGGTGGCGCACGACCACGTGCTCGAATGCCGCATCGGCCTCCAGGCCCTCGAGGTATGCCGCCCACGGCAGCCCCGGCGCGGCCTCCTCGAGCTCGGCCCGGGTCCGGGGGTTGTAGGCCTTGACCGCGTCGCGGGAGGTCACGTTGTCCCAGTGATGGCCGGCCAGCGCGGTCTCGAGCGCCAGCACCCGGGCGGCCAGGGAGCCCTCGCCGGTCGTCCCGTCGCCGAGCCCGCCCAGCTGGAGCATCCGCGCGATGTGGGGGAGGTACTTCTCCCGCACCTCGGCGTGCCGCTCCTCGCGGTAGTAGGACTCGTCGGGCATGCCCAGGCCCGACTGCACGACCCACAGGACATAGGACTCCGGGTCGGCTGCGTCGGGAGCCACGTAGTAGCCGAGCAGGCCGGGGAGGCCCTCACGCTGGAGCCGCCCCATCGTGCGCACCAGCCCCTCGACATTGCTCACTGCCTCGATCTCGGCGAGGTCGGCGTCGATCGGGGTGCGACCCAAGGCCTCGACCCGCTCGGTGTCCATGAACGCCCGGTAGAGGTCGCCGACCTTGCGCCGAGGGGAGCCCGGCTCGGCGCCCGTGTCACGCTCGGCCTCCTCGACCAGCACCCGCACCCGCTCGTCGGACTGCTCCCGGAGGGCGTCGAAGGTGCCATAGCGGCCCCGGTCGGCCGGGATGACGACCGTGTCGAGCCAGCCGCCGTTGGTGTGGCGGAAGAGGTCGTCCTGCGGGCGGACGGACCGGTCGAGGTGGGCGGCGATGATGCCGGACTTCATGGCGGCTCCTGATCTGTGGTGCGGGCGCGGCCCAGCCTGCCACGCCCCACCGACGGCGCGAGTCGAGACCACTCCCTCCGGTGTGGAAAGATCGAGCGACCGCATCTCGCCGACCGTGAGGACCTGTCGTGACCGACGCCCCGATGCCCTACAAGCGCGTGCTTCTCAAGCTCTCCGGTGAGGTCTTCGGCGGTGGCAAGGTCGGGGTGGCGCCTGCCGTCGTGCGCGGGATCGCCCAGCAGATCGCCAAGGCCGTGGGCTCCGGCGTCCAGGTCGCGGTCGTCATCGGCGGCGGCAACTTCTTCCGTGGCGCCGAGCTCCAGCAGCAGGGCATGGACCGCACCCGCGCCGACTACATGGGCATGCTCGGCACGGTCATGAACTGCCTCGCCCTCCAGGACTTCCTGGAGAAGGAGGGCATCGAGACACGCGTGCAGTCCGCGATCGCGATGACCCAGGTCGCCGAGCCCTACATCCCGCGCCGCGCGATCCGCCACCTCGAGAAGGGCCGCGTGGTCATCTTCGGCGCCGGCGCCGGCATGCCGTTCTTCTCCACCGACACCGTCTCGGCCCAGCGGGCGCTGGAGTGCAAGTGCGACGCGGTCCTGATGAGCAAGTCCGGGGTCGACGGCGTCTACGACTCCGACCCGCGCACCAACCCCGACGCCAAGAAGTTCGACACCCTGACCTACTCCCAGGCCCTCCAGCAGAACCTCAAGGTCGTCGACGCCGCCGCGTTCAGCCTCTGCATGGAGAACGGCCTGCCGATGGTCGTCTTCGGCATGGAGGGCGAGGACACGATCCTGCGCGCCCTGCGCGGCGAGCACCTCGGCACCGTCGTCACGCCCGGCTGAGCGACCCTTAGGCCACATCCGCCGCGCTCGCGGCATACCCTGTGGGTAGGCACGGCGCCGATCGCGCGCACCACCGCACCACCGACCAAGGAGCACCGGACATGATCGACGAGGCCCTCCTCGAGGCCGAGGACAAGATGGACAAGGCCGTCGAGGTCTGCAAGGAGGACCTGGCGGGCATCCGCACTGGTCGCGCGCAGCCGGGCATGTTCAACAAGATCATGGTCGACTACTACGGCGCCCCGACCCCGCTCCAGCAGCTCGCGTCCTTCCAGACGCCCGAGGCCCGCACCATCCTGATCACGCCGTTCGACAAGGGCGCGATGCACAACATCGAGAAGGCCCTGCGCGACTCCGACCTCGGCGTCAACCCCTCCAACGACGGCAACCAGATCCGCTGCATCCTGCCCGCCCTCACCGAGGAGCGCCGCAAGGACTACATCAAGATGGCCCACCACAAGGGCGAGGAGGGCAAGGTCGCCGTCCGCAACATCCGGCGCCACGCCAAGACGACCATCGACAAGTTCGTCAAGGACGGCGAGGTCGGCGAGGACGACGGCGTGCGCGGCGAGAAGGAGCTCGACGTCCTGACCAAGAAGCACGTCGAGCTCATCGACCAGCTCATCAAGGGCAAGGAAGCCGAGCTGTCCGAGGTGTGACGGCCGCCGTGCCGCGCCGCCAGGACCCGCCACCTCCAGCCCCATGACCGTCGAGGACGCACCAGCCAAGAAGGCCTCCCGCGCCGGCCGCAACCTGCCGGCCGCGATCGGGGTCGGCGTCTTCCTCGCCGCCCTGGTCATCGGGTCCCTGGTCTTCCGCAAGGAGGCCTTCCTCGTCGTCCTGGCCATCGCCCTGGGCGTGGCGGTCTGGGAGATGCGCGGCGCGCTGGCCAAGGCGCGCATCCACGTCCCGCTCCTGCCGGCCCTCATCGGCGCCGTCGCCATGGTGGTGGGCCCCTATGTGGGCGGCGGGCAGGCGCTCGCGGTCACGCTGACCCTCACCTGCGTCGGCATGCTCCTGTGGCGGGTCGCCGACGGCGTCCACGGCGCGGCCATGGACATCGCGGGCGGCATGCTCGTGGCGCTCTACCCGTGCTTCCTGGCGGGATTCGCCGCGCTCATGCTCGCCCCCGACGACGGCGTCCAGCGCCTGATCACCTTCATCCTGGTGACCGTCTTCTCCGACATCGGCGGGTATGCCGCGGGAGTCTGGCTGGGCAAGCACCCGATGGCCCCCAGCGTGAGCCCCAAGAAGTCCTGGGAGGGCTTCGCCGGCTCCGTGCTCTCGTGCGCGGTCACCGGCGCGCTCGCGATGGTCTATCTGCTCCACGGCCCCTGGTGGGGCGGCGCGCTCATGGGCTGCCTGGTGGCCGCGACCGCGACCATCGGCGACCTCGTCGAGTCGACGATCAAGCGCGACCTCGGCATCAAGGACATGTCCTCGATCCTGCCCGGACACGGCGGGATCATGGACCGCCTCGACTCCCTCGTCGTGGTCGCCCCGATGGTGTGGGCGCTGCTCTACTGGTTCGTCCCCACCGCCTGAGGCGACCGCTCCGCGGGCGGGCGCACGCGGCATACCCCTGCTCCTGAGACAATGGGGCGGTTATGACCGACCTCCCCACGCCGACCACCCGCCCCGAGCCCGGGCAGCTGACCTTCCGCGCGCCGCGCCGGGGCAAGCCGCCGAGGCACCTGGCCGACCTGTCGCTCGCCGAGCGCAAGGAGGCGGTCGCCGCGCTGGGCCACAAGCCCTTCCGCGCCACGCAGCTCTCGACGCACTACTTCGACCGGCTCGTGGAGTCGCCGGAGGAGATGACCGACCTGCCCAAGGCGATCCGCGACGACCTCGTCGCCGACCTCCTGCCGACCCTCATCACCCCGATCCGCACCCTCCAGGCCGACAAGGGCGCCACCGTGAAGTCGGTCTGGCGCCTCTTCGACGGCGCGCTCGTCGAGTCGGTGCTCATGCGCTACCCGCGGCGGGTGACCATGTGCATCTCCAGCCAGGCGGGTTGCGGCATGAACTGCCCCTTCTGCGCGACCGGCCAGGAGGGCCTGACCCGCAACCTGTCGACCGCCGAGATCGTCGAGCAGGTCGTGTATGCCGCGCGCATGCTCCGCCGCGGCGAGCTCGCTCCCAGCGTGGCCGACGAGGCCGGGGTCGAGCTGGGTGCCGAAAGCGGAGAGGACGCTGGTGCCGACGGTCTGCCGGCCCACGAGGCGCCGGCCCTGGGCGCCACCCGCATCTCCAATGTCGTCTTCATGGGCATGGGGGAGGCGCTGGCCAACTACAAGGCCGCGATCGGCGCCATCCGCCGGCTCACCGAGGCGCCGCCCGAGGGCCTGGGCATCTCGGCCCGCGGCATCACGATGTCGACGGTCGGCCTCGTGCCCGGCATCGACAAGCTGACCGCCGAGGGCATCCCCGTGACGCTGGCCCTGTCGCTGCACGCCCCCGACGACGAGCTGCGCGACGAGCTCGTGCCGATCAACAACCGGTGGAAGGTCGACGAGGCCCTCGACGCCGCCCATCGCTACTACGAGGCGACGGGGCGCCGGGTGAGCATCGAGTACGCCCTCATCCGCGACATCAACGACCATGCCTGGCGGGCCGACCTGCTCGGCGAGAAGCTCAACGCACGAGGACGTGGCTGGGTGCATGTCAACCCGATCCCGCTGAACCCCACCCCCGGATCCAAGTGGACGGCCTCCCGTCCCGGGGTCGAGCAGCAGTTCGTCGAGCGGCTGCGCGCGCACGGCATCCCCACGACCGTGCGGGACACGCGCGGCTCCGACATCGACGGCGCCTGCGGGCAGCTCGCGGCGGCCACGGCATGAGCGCCCCGGCCCTGCCCACCCGCGAGGTGGGCCGCGAGTTCGTGCTCACCCTCTCCTGCCCCGACCGGCAGGGGATCGTGCACGCGGTCACCGGCGCCATGCTCGAGCAGAGCATGTCGGTCAGCGACTCCCAGCAGTTCGGTGACGCCCAGCACGGGGAGTTCCACCTGCGCATGCAGCTCGTCCGCGAGGGCGAGCCGCTCGACGTCGAGGCGCTGCGGGCCGCTTTCGCGCCCGTCGCGGAGCGCTTCGAGATGGACTGGCAGATCCACGACCTGGCCCAGCCCGCTCGCGTGCTGGTGATGGTCTCGCGGCAGGGGCACTGCCTCAACGACCTGCTCTTCCGCGTCTCCTCCGGCCAGATGCCGGTCGTGGTCCCCGCCATCGTGTCCAACCACACCGACTTCGCCGAGCTCGCCGAGTGGCACGGCATCCCCTTCCACCACGTGCCCGTCACCAAGGACACCAAGCCGCACGCCGAGGCCGAGCTGCGCTCTCTCATCGAGCAGTACGACGCCGACACGGTCGTGCTCGCCCGCTACATGCAGGTCCTCTCGTCGGAGCTGTGCGCCGAGCTGCCCGGCCGGGTCATCAACATCCACCACTCGCTGCTGCCGAGCTTCAAGGGCGCCAAGCCCTATACCCAGGCCCACGAGCGCGGGGTCAAGGTCATCGGCGCCACGGCCCACTATGTGACGGCAGACCTCGACGAGGGCCCGATCATCGAGCAGGACTTCCGCCGGGTCGACCACCGGATGTCTCCCGCCGACCTGTCGACCACCGGTCAGGAGCTTGAGGCGATGGCCCTCGCCCGGGCCGTGCGCTGGCACGCCGAGCACCGGATCCTGTTGCGCGGCATGCGGACTGTTGTCTTCACCTGACGGTCACCGCCACCTGACGGTCGTCGTCAGCGGATGAGTGCCGCGGCCTCCTCGACCGAGTCGACGAGGTGGATGGCCTCGCCCATCGCGCGGTCGCGGCCCAGGGCCTGGAGCAGCGGCCAGGCCGGCAGCCGCTCGGTCCAGTGCTCCCGGCCGACGAGCACCAGCGGTGGCAGCGTGCCCGCGTCGGCCGGCGCGTAGTAGAGGCGCGTGGCGATCTGGAAGACCTCCTGCACCGTGCCGGCCGCGCCCTCGAGCACGATGATGCCGGCGCTGGCCATCGCGAGGAGCAGATCCTCGCGCAGTGCGTTGGAGAAGTATTTCGCGATGCCGTCGCAGAAGACATTGGGCGGCTCGTGGCCATAGAACCACGTGGGCACGCCGATGCTGCGTGGGATCGATGACGCGGGATCCGGTGTGGGAGTAGCGGACTCGGGAAGGATCGACTGGCGTGCGCCAAGCGCCACCCGTGCCCAGTCCGCAATGCTCGGGTGGAAACTGGGGACCGAGCCCACGCTCTCGAGGGCGCGGTCGACCTGGTCAGCGGTGCGGCAGAAGGCGCCGAGGTTGGCCGCCTCCATGGCGCCCGGCCCGCCTCCGGTCACGACGGTGAGACCGGCGTCGGCGAGCGCATGGCCGAGGCGGGCGGCCGCGGCATACCCCTCGGTGCCGCGCGCCAGCGCATGCCCGCCCATCACGCCGACCAGCCGGGCACCGTCGATGCGCTCGCGCAGCGCGTCGGTGATCGAGTCGTCGTGGATGGCACGCAGCAGCGTCGTGAAGGCGTCGTGGTGGACGTCGCCGTCCTGGGCCCAGTGGTAGGCGCGCGCGTCGGGCGTCGCGTCATAGCCCTCGTCATCGAGGCCCGCATAGAGCTCGGCGGGCGAATACAGCTGTGCGCGATAGGGATTGACGGGGCAGTGCGGGTCGGTGGGGAAGATGAGGGCGCCGTGCCTGCGCAGGTGCTCGTCGAGGCGGTCGGTCAGTGCGCCGCCGAGCACGACGAGGCCGGTGAGGTCGGTGCGGGCTAGGAGTTCGTCCTCGTGGCCGCGCAGGTCCAGGTCCTGGAGACGGAGACCCGTCAGGGGAGTGCCCTCGGCGAGAGCCTGGTCGAGGGAGGCGATCGACTCGATCTCGGAGTTGTCAATCGCCATGTGCACCACCGAGATCGGGCGTCCCAAAGGTCCCGTCGGGGCCCGGGGGATAGGGGTATGCCGCGCGCACGGCAGAGACGGGGATCGTCCCGTAGACGTGGGGGAAGCGCATGCTCTCCGGGTCGCCGGGGACGCCCGGCTCCCAGCGCACCTCGGCGTCCAGAGCCTCCTCGTCGATGACGAGCAGGAGGATGTCCTCACGTCCTGCGAAGAGCCGGTTGGCGGGCAGGTGGACCTGCTCCGGGGTGGAGCAGTGGATGAAGCCCTCGGTGCCCAGGGACGGCGCGACGCGCTCACCGGTCGACTGCGCGGCACGCCACTCGTCGTCGGTGCACATGTGGAGAAGGGTCACGCGCCTCACCCTAACCGCGGGCAGCCTCGGGTGGAGCAGCCCGGCAACGCCACAAGGCCTGGGGCGCACGGCTTGCGGGGTTCGGGGTCTGTCCGCAGGTTTGATTTCTGTGCCCCGACTTGGTCCGCACGGTGAGGATCTGTCCGGAGGTTTGATTTCTGTGCCCCGACTTGATCATCGGGACAGAACGCGAACTGGGGCACAGATTCCAACGCTCGGGGCCGGAGAGCCGCCGGAGAGCCGGAGGGGTATGCCGTGCCTCAGTGGCCGGAGAGCCGCAGAGCCAGAGAGCCAGAGGGGTATGCCGCGCTCAGTGGCCGGTGAGCGAGGTGAGGGCCCTGCCCAGACGCGCGGGGCGGCCGGTGCGGGCCTCCTCCTGGTCGGCGAGGTGCGCCAGTCGCAGGCCGGCGTTGACGCCGATCCAGCGGGCGGGCTCGGGCTCCCACAGCGGGGAGCGGTGACCCACCCAGGGCAGCCGGGTGAGCGCCGTGCGCCGCCCCGTGACGAGATCGGCGAGGGTCCGCCCGGCCAGGTTGGTCGCCGCGACCCCGTCGCCGACATAGCCGCCGGCCCAGCCGACCCGGCTGGCCGGGTCGTAGCCGACGCTCGGGTGCCAGTCGCGGTTGATGCCGAGCGGGCCACCCCAGGCGTGGGTGAACCGCGCGTCGCCGATCTGCGGGAGCAGCTCGCGCAGGGTGCGGCGCAGCTCGGTGAAGACCGCCTCGTCGTGGTCGAACGCGGGGTCGATCGCCGAGCCGAAGTGGTAGGGCGCACCGCGGCCGCCGAAGGCGATGCGGTCATCGGCGGTGCGCTGCCCATAGATGATGACGTGACGGTGGTCGCTGAAGGTCTCGCGCGCGGCGAGCCCGATCTCGTCCCAGACCGACTGCGGAAGCGGCTCGGTCGCGACCATCAGCGAGTAGACGGGCGCGAGCCGGCGGCGCAGGGCGGGCAGCTGGGCGGTGAAGGCCTCGGTCGCCCGGAGCACATGGCCGGCCCTGACCTGCTGGCCGGACTCCAGCGTGACCAGACCGCCTCGTGCCGTGGCGACACGGGTGCCCTCGGCGATGGTGACACCGCGGCTCCGCAGCACCGAGGCCAGTCCGTCGACGAGGCGCCTGGGGTGGATGCGGGCGCAGTTGGGGTTGTAGGTCGCCCCGCGCAGGTCCGTCGCGGCGAGTCGCTCCCGCGCGGCGGCGGGCTCCAGCCAGACCATGCCCACGCCCCAGCGCGCGGCGTTCGCGACCTCCTCGCGGGCCCGCGTCTCCTGCGCAGCGCCGCGCGCGGCGCTGACCGTGCCGCCCTTGGCGAAGTGGCAGTCGATGCCCTCGGCTGCCGCGGCACGGCCGACCTCGTCGACCGTCTCCCGGAGTGCGGCGAGCATGTCGCGGGCGCCGGCCTCGCCGGCGCGCTGGGCCAGCGTCTCGGGCCCGACCGGCCAGAGCGCCGACACCCAGCCGCCGTTGCGCCCGCTGGCGCCGAAACCGACATGCTCGGCCTCGAGCACCAGCACGGACATGGAGGGGTCTGCCTCGGAGAGGTAGTACGCCGACCACAGCCCGGTCAGGCCACTGCCGACGATGACGACATCGGCCGAGCCGGGCACCCGCGTCCCAGCCGCTGCCGCAGCGGGGTCGGCAGGGCCTGCGTCGACGTCGTCCCACCACACCGGCCGCAGAGGACCGTTGCTCACAGGTGCTGCTCCGCTCCCTTGAGCACCGACCGGAGCCGCGACTCAATGTCGTCGAACTCGGTCTGCCCGATGGTCAGCGCCGGGGCGAGCTGGATGACGGGGTCGCCCCGGTCGTCAGCCCGGCAGTAGATGCCGGCGTCGAAGAGCGCCTTGGACAGGTAGCCGCGCAGCAGCCGCTCGCACTCCTCCTCATCGAAGGTCTCGCGGGTCTCCTTGTCCTTGACCAGCTCGATGCCATAGAAGTAGCCGGCCCCGCGCACATCGCCGACGATCGGCAGGTCGAGCAGCCGCTCGAGGGTCGCCCGGAAGGCGCCCGCGTTGGTCTTGACGTGGTCGTTGAGGCCCTCGCGCTCGAAGATGTCGAGGTTGGCCATGGCCGCTGCGCACGAGACGGGGTGGCCGCCCCAGGTGTATCCGTGGGGGAAGTAGTTCATCCCCTGGCGGAAGGGCTCGAAGAGCCGCTCGCTGGCGATCATCAGCCCGAGCGGGGCATAGCCGGAGGTGATGCCCTTGGCGGTCGTGATGATGTCGGGCTCGTAGCCGAAGTCCTCGCAGGCGAACATCGACCCGATCCGGCCGAAGGCGCAGATCGTCTCGTCGGAGACGAGCAGCACGTCGTAGTCGTCGCAGATCTTGCGGACCCGCTCGAAGTAGCCCGGCGGGGGAGGGAAGCAGCCGCCGGAGTTCTGGACCGGCTCGAGGAAGACGGCGGCCACGGTGTCGGGGCCCTCGAACTCGATGGCCTCGCCGATGCGGTCGGCCGCCCACTCGCCGAAGGCCTTCTCGTCGTCACGGAAGCGCTCGGGCGCCCGGTAGAGGTTGGTGTTGGGCACCTTGAACGCGCCCGGCACGAGCGGCTCGAACATCTCCTTGGCGGCGGGGATGCCGGTGATGGACAGGGCTCCCTGGGGCGTGCCGTGATAGGCCACGGACCGCGAGATGACCTTGTGCTTGCCGGGCTTGCCCGTCAGTTTGAAGTACTGCTTGGCGAGCTTCCACGCGGTCTCTACCGCCTCACCGCCACCGGTGGTGAAGAAGACCCGGTTGAGCTCGCCCGGCGCGAGGTCGGAGAGCCGCTCGGCGAGCTCGATGGCCGGCGGGTGGGCGTAGGACCACAGCGGGAAGAAGCCGAGTGTGCCGGCCTGGCGGGCCATCGCCTCGGCGATCTCGGTCCGCCCGTGGCCGACCTGGTTGGTGAACAGGCCGGCGAGGCCGTCGATGTACTCGTTGCCGCGGTCGTCGAAGACCTTGTGGCCCTCGCCGCGCACGATGATCGGGACGGAGTGGCCGAGCCCGCCGTCATCACCCTGCTCGAAGACGGAGTGGCGGGTGAAGTGCATCCACAGGTGGTCGCGCGCGGCCTCGGAGTGCAGTGTCCCCTTGGGGGTGTGGGTGTCGGAGGACGGCTCGAAGACCGCCATCGGCTCGGTGGTCATCGGGTGCCCCAGTCGTAGTGCTGCTTGTTGAGTTTGAGATAGACGAAGGTCTCGGTCGACAGCACGCCGTCGATGCCGCGGATCCGGCGGGAGATCACGTCGAGGAGCTGGTCGTCGTCCTCGCAGACGACCTCACAGATCAGGTCGAAGCCCCCGGCCGTGGTCACCACGTAGTCGACCTCCTTGAGCGCGGAGATCTGCTCGCCCACCGGGTCGATGTCACCGGTCGTGCGCACCCCGATCATCGCCTGCCGGCGGAAGCCGAGCTGGAGGGGGTTGGTGACCGCCACGATCTGCATGACACCGGCGTCGAGCAGGCGCTGGACCCGCTGGCGGACCGCGGCCTCGGACAGCCCGACCTCGCGGGCGATGACGGCATACGAGCGGCGCCCGTCCTGCTGGAGCTGCTCGATGATCGCCTTGGCGGTCTCGTCGAGTTTAAGCTCGGAGTGTCTCGGGTCGGTGCTCGGCGTCTTCGTCACCCGACCCATCGTCGTCGCCCGGCAGGCCCCTGACAAGGGCAAACCGGACGGAATCCGTGACGAAATGCCATCTGGGCAACGGTTTGCATAGGTTTTCTCGCCAAACCTATTGATTTACCGCAGTCCGTGACTACAGTTTGTGCGCAAAGCGCTGCTCGGTGCCGCCGTTCGCGCTTGCCCTCACCACTCGTGTGCTGCCCCTGAGCAGCGGCGATGCCAGGCGGTCGATGTCCCCTCCGTCGACCAACGAAAGGAACGGCCATGGCGCGACGCCGCCCCGCCGACCCCGATACCCGGGGTCTGATCCGAGCCGCCCAGTCGGCTGACTTCTCCCGCCGGGCCCTGCTCGGCTCGGTCGGGATGGGCTCGGTGGCCGCGGCGCTCGCCGCGTGCGCCCCGCCCAAGCCGCCCGCGGGAGGGGCCGCAGCGATCAAGCTGCCGACGGATGTCTCGGCGACCGACAAGGTCGTCCGCTGGGCCAACTGGACGGCATACCTCGACTATGACGAGGAGGCCAAGAACTACCCGACCCTGGACGCCTTCATCAAGAAGACCGGGATCAAGGCGACCTACTCCGAGGACATCGACGACAACGACACCTACTTCAACAAGATCGCGCCCCAGCTGCGCGCGAAGCAGGACATCGGCAAGGACATCTTCACCTTCACCGACTGGATGGCCAACCGGATCATCCGAGACCAGCTGGCCCAGCCGCTGGAGATCATCCGGATGCCCAATGTCAGCAACATGCTCGAGCCCCTCAAGGACGTCTCCTTCGACCCGGGCCGGCAGTACTCCATCACCTGGCAGTCGGGCTTCGCCGGCATCGGCTACGACAAGACCAAGGTCAAAAGGGAGATCAAGTCCCTCGACGACCTGTGGACGCCCGAGCTCAAGGGCAAGATCGTCGTCCTCAGCGAGTTCCGCGACACCCTCGGCCTGATCATGCAGCAGCAGGGCGTCGACATCTCCAAGGGCTTCGGCAAGACCCAGTTCGAGAATGCCGCGGCCGAGATCGACAAGCGCGTCAAGGACGGCTACATCCGGCGCATCAAGGGCAACTCCTACCTGGAGGACCTCAAGAGCGGCAACGCCGTCGCCGGCATCGTCTGGTCCGGTGACCTGTTCATCCTCCGGGCCGAGACCGAGAACGACAACTGGGAGTTCGTCATCCCCGAGTCGGGCGGCACGCTCTGGTCGGACAACCTGATGGTCCCGATCAGCTCGACCCACCGCAAGAACGCGATGGCGCTCATGGACTACTACTACGACCCCAAGGTGGCCGCCGAGGTCGCCGCCTGGGTCAACTACGTGTGCCCCGTCAAGGGCGCGCAGGCCGAGATGGAGAAGATCGACCCCGAGCTGGCCAAGAGCCCGTTCATCTTTCCGAGCGAGGCCTACATCAAGGACAACAACATCCAGGGCTTCCGGGCGCTCAGCGCGGAGGAGGACGCGGAGTACTCCGCTGCGTGGGCAAAGGTGGTGGGCAACTGATGGGCCTGTTCTCCAAGAGCAGCGGCACGGGCGGTTTCCGTGAGGCCAAGGGCGACCTGCGTCTCCAGGACGTGACCAAGGCCTTCGGCGACTTCACCGCGGTGGACGACCTCACCCTCGAGGTCCCGCGCGGCTCCTTCTTTGCCCTCCTGGGCCCCTCCGGCTGCGGCAAGACGACGACACTCCGCATGGTCGCCGGTCTCGAGCAGCCCACTGCCGGAAGGATTCTCATCGGCGACACCGACCTCACCGGGTCGCGTCCCTATGAGCGTCCGGTCAACACCGTCTTCCAGAGCTATGCGCTCTTCCCGCACCTGACGATCCGCGACAACGTCGCCTTCGGGCCGATCCGGCGCGGGGAGTCGAATGCCGCGAAGCTCGCCGATGATGCCCTCGAGCTCGTCCAGCTGAGCCATCTCGCGGCCCGCAAGCCCGCCCAGCTCTCCGGCGGCCAGCAGCAGCGCGTCGCGGTCGCCCGCGCGATCGTCAACCGGCCCGAGGTGCTCCTGCTGGACGAGCCCCTCGGCGCCCTGGACCTCAAGCTCCGCCGGCAGATGCAGGTCGAGCTCAAGCGCATCCAGTCCGAGGTCGGACTGACCTTCATCCACGTCACCCACGACCAGGAGGAGGCCATGACCATGGCCGACACCGTCGCGGTGATGAACCACGGTCGGATCGAGCAGATGGGCGCCCCCGAGGAGCTCTACGACCTGCCGGGCACGACCTTCGTCGCCAACTTCGTCGGCCAGTCCAACCTGGTCACCGGGCCGGTCACCGGGCGCGACGGGGACTTCATCCTCGCCGAGGTGCAGGGCACCAAGGTCCGCATCCCGGCCGCCCGCAGCGCGGTCGAGCGCGGCGACGTCACCTTCGGCATCCGCCCCGAGAAGGTGCGCATCCACGAGAGCCGCCCCGAGGGCGTCGGCTCCGATGTGCAGGTCGTCGTGCGCGACGTGTCCTTCACCGGCGTGGCCACGCAGTACCAGGTCGAGGTGCCGAGCGGCGACGTGTGGAATGTCTACGAGCAGAACCTCGACGTGAAGCCGATCTCGGTCCGCCCCGGCGACACCGTCTGGCTCGCCTGGGACCCGGCCCATGCATTCGGCGTCCCCGTCGACCGCGCTGGTGCCGAGGAGGCCCTTCAGGCGGTGGACGCGCCGTGAGCGCGTTCGCCCACGCCGCCGGCGGCAACCCCGCGGTGACCCATCAGGACCCGCCGGTCCGCAAGCGCTCATGGACGACCTGGCTGCTGCTGCTGCCCGGGTTCCTGTGGCTGCTGGTCTTCTTCGTCTTCCCGCTGGTCCAGCTGTTCACCGTCTCGCTCCAGTCGCAGTTCCCCGGATACCCCGGCTACTACTACCGCGATGTCAACTTCGGCAACTATGTCGATGCGCTCACCCAGTTCGGCGCGCACTTCGGCCGATCCCTCCTGTTCGCAGGCCTGGCAACGATTTTCGCGTTCCTGCTCGCCTACCCGTTGGCCTACGCGATGGCGTTCAAGGCGGGGAAGTGGCGCAACGTGATGATGATCTGCATCATCGCGCCGTTCTTCACCTCGTTCATCCTGCGCACGGTGGCGTGGCGCCAGATCCTGGCCGACGACGGCCCGGTGGCCTCCACCCTCAACTTCCTCCACCTGCTGCCGGGCGGCCGGATCACCGAGACCTGGGTAGCGGTCGTCGCGGGTCTGACCTACAACTTCCTGCCCTTCATGGTGCTGCCGATCTATGCCTCGCTCGAGCGGGCCGACCACCGCATCATCGAGGCCGGGGGAGACCTCTACGCCAACGGGTTCACCACCTTCCGCAAGGTCACGCTGCCGATGTCGATGCCGGGCGTGCTGGCGGGCACGCTGCTCACCTTCATCCCGGCCGCCGGTGACTATGTCAACGCCGACCTGCTCGGCTCGGACCGCTCCACCAAGATGGTCGGCAATGTCATCGAGAGCCAGTTCTTCAAGGTGCTCGGCGGCTTCCCGCTCGCGGCGGCGCTGTCCTTCACGCTGATGGCGCTGATCCTCGCGCTCGTCTTCGTCTATATCCGCCGCTTCGGGACGGAGGAACTGCTGTGAGCAGCGTTGCGCCGCAGACCGGTTCGCGCGAGAGCGCGGCCGCGGCATACCGTCCGTCGGCCTGGCGCCGGGTGCAGGGCTGGATCGCCAACCACGTGGTGCTCTTCGGCGCCATCCTGGTGCTGATCTACCTCTTCATCCCCGTCGCCTACACGTTCGTCTTCTCGTTCAACAACTACCGCAAGTCCAACATCGTCTGGAACCCGCAGGGCAGCCCGACGCTCAAGCACTGGAAGGACCCGTGCGGCGCTCCCGGCGTCTGCGACGCGCTGGTCACCTCGCTCCAGATCGGGCTCATCGCGACGCTGGTGGCCACGGTCCTCGGCACGATGCTCGCGTTCGCGCTGGTGCGCCACCAGTTCCGCGGCAAGGGCGCGTCCAACCTGCTGGTCTTCATCCCGATGGCCACCCCCGAGATCGTGCTCGGCGCGAGCCTGCTCACGCTGTTCGTGCAGGGCTTCTCCCGCTTCGGTCTGCGGCTGGGCTTCTGGACGATCGTGATCGCCCACATCATGTTCTGCATCAGCTTTGTCGTGGTCACGGTCAAGGCCCGCCTCCAGAGCCTCGACCCGCGGCTCGAGGAGGCGGCGCAGGACCTGTATGCCGGTCCGGGCAGCACCTTCTGGAAGGTCACCTTCCCGCTCGTGCTGCCGGGCATCATCGGAGCGGCGCTGCTGGCGTTCTCGCTCTCCTTCGACGACTTCATCATCACCAACTTCGTCTCCGGCAACGAGACGACCTTCCCGAAGTTCGTCTACGTCTCCTATCTGCGTGGCATCCCGGCCCAGGCCAATGTCATCGGCTTCTCGATGTTCGTCATCGCGCTGCTGCTTGTCATCGCCGGCACGCTGGTCAGCAACATGCGCAGGCCCAAGGCCTGACTCAGATCGTGGTCGTTCCATACCGAACGATCTCGCCCAACCCCTAGGATCGCCTCATGGCCGCCCTTTCGCAGAAAGCACTCATCGCCTCCGTCCCGACCCAGCTCATCATCGGGGGGAAGTGGCGCGACTCCAGCACCGGAGCGACGATCGCCGTCGAGGACCCGGCGACCGGCTCGACGCTGACCCACGTCGCCGACGCCAGCGTCGCCGACGGCAAGGCCGCCCTCGACGCGGCCGTTGCGGCACAGGCCGACTGGGCCAAGGTGCCGCCCCGTGACCGCGGTGAGATCCTGCGCTCCGCCTTCGAGCAGATCATGGCGCGCAAGGACGAGTTCGCCACCCTCATGACCCTCGAGATGGGCAAGCCGCTCGCGGAGGCCCACGGCGAGGTCGTCTACGCCGCCGAGTTCTTCCGCTGGTTCTCCGAGGAGGCCGTGCGGGTCCACGGGCGGTATGCCGTGGCCCCCAACGGCGCGACCCGGCTGATGACGATGAAGGCGCCGGTCGGCCCGACGCTGATGATCACGCCGTGGAACTTCCCGCTGGCGATGGGCACCCGCAAGATCGGCCCGGCCATCGCCGCCGGCTGCACGATGGTCGTCAAGCCGGCCAGCCAGACGCCGCTGTCGATGCTGGCCCTGGCCAAGCTGCTCGAGGACTGCGGGCTGCCCAAGGGCGTCCTCAATGTCATCACGACCTCGCACACCGGCGACGTCATGGAGCCGATCATCCGCGACCCGCGCCTGCGCAAGCTCACCTTCACCGGCTCGACCGGTGTCGGGCAGCGCCTCGTCGAGCAGTCGGCCGAGGGCCTGCTGCGCCTGTCGATGGAGCTCGGCGGCAACGCGCCGTTCATCGTCTTCGAGGACGCCGACATCGACAAGGCCGTCGACGGCGCGATGCTGGCCAAGATGCGCAACATCGGCGAGGCCTGCACAGCGGCCAACCGCTTCTTCGTCCACGAGGATGTCGCCGACGAGTTCGCCAAGAAGTTCGCGAAGCGCATGGGTGCCCTCACCGTCGGCAAGGGCACCAAGAAGGGCGTCGACGTCGGCCCGCTCATCGACGGCAAGGCCCGCGACGGCGTGATGGAGCTCGTCGAGGACGCCACGGCCAAGGGCGCCAAGGTCCTCACCGGGGGCACCGCGCTGTCCGGCCGCGGCTACTTCGTCGAGCCCACCGTCTTGGCCGACGTGCCCAACAGCGCCCGCTGCATGACCGAGGAGATCTTCGGCCCGGTCGCGCCCATCTGCACCTTCCGCACCGAGGCGGAGGCGATCGAGCGGGCCAACGCGACCGAGTACGGCCTGGCGTCCTATGTCTTCACCCAGGACATGGCCCGCACCATCCGCGTCGCCGAGGCGCTGGAATTCGGGATGATCGGCATCAACCAGGGCGTCATCTCCAACGCCGCCGCCCCCTTCGGTGGCATGAAGGCCTCCGGCTTCGGCCGGGAGGGCGGCTTCGAGGGCATCGAGGAGTACCTCGAGACCAAGTACGTCGGGATCGCGCTCTGAGCGACCGCCGACGCGGGTGAGACAATCCCACCCGTGAAGACCACCTCGCGCGACGGCCGCGGACACCGGTCCGCGGCCGTCGCCGTGCTCTGGACGCTGCTCGTCTGCCTCGTGCTGTCCGGGTGCGCGCTGGTGCGCCCCTCGGCCCAGAGCACCTCGGTGAGGGCCACCCAGGGCGCGGCCACGCGGCATACCCCCTCGGCAGCGGCGACACCCGACTCAGGGCTGGAGCGCGTGCCGGAGTCGCGGCTGCCCAGGCAGGCCCGCGCGACGCTCGACCTGATCCGCGCGGGCGGGCCGTTCCCGTATCGCAAGGACGGGGGCGTCTTCGCCAACCGGGAGCGGATCCTGCCCAAGCAGCGCCGCGGCTACTACCAGGAGTACACGGTGCGCACGCTCGGCGAGGACGACAGGGGTGCCAGACGCATCGTCAGCGGCGATGATGGGGACAGGTACTACACCGACGACCATTACAGCTCGTTCCGGCAGATCGAGGAGGGCCAGTGAGGCACCTGGACGCAGACACGTCCGTCGCCGCCGTCGTCCGCGAGGCGCAGCGCGCGGGCCGGTCCGTCGCGCTCGTCAAGGGTGGCCCCGACAAGGAGGCCACGCTCGCGTCCTTCGCCGGCGCGCTGGGTTTTCCCGACTACTTCGGGCACAACCTCGACGCGCTCTACGACTGCCTCGGCGACCTCGCCGACGAGCAAGCCGAGCGCGGTGCGGGGGAGTGGGAGATCGTCTGGGACGATGCCGCCGCCCTGCGCGCAGCCGACCCCGAGGCCTATGCCTCGATTCTGGAGATCCTCGACGAGGTCGAGTCCGACCACGACGGCCTGAGCGTCGCGATCATCGAGCGCTGAGCCCAGTCCAAGACAGAGGTATGCCGCCGTGCCCGGGTGGGCGCGGCGGCATACCTTGTGTGTTGAGCTGCCTTGGCAGACAGCCGATCTGGGTCAGACCGTGTTGTGACGCTTGCGGCCGAACATGTTCCAGTCGAGCGAGTAGCGTCCGGCCCCGGTGAAGATCAGCGGGATCGTGAGCCAGGCGTACTGGAGAGCGGACTCGCCGAAGACCTCACCGTGCTCGCCGAGGAAGCTGTAGTCGGGGCTCATGAAGTCGACGAAGATCCAGATGGCGACCATCATGATCGCGATGAGCGCGGCGGCCCAGCGGGTGAACAGGCCGATCGCCACGAGGAGCGGCAGGAAGATCTGGCCGAGGATGATCATCCAGCCGAACAGGGTCGGGGCAGCCTTGCCGACGGGGAAGTTCTCCAGCCCGCCGATGAAGCCCGACGCGTGGGTGATCTTGTTGATGCCGTGGAAGACCAGCGCGAGGCAGAACAGCCGCAGCAGCAGCAGTCCGACATCGAGCAGGCGGCTGTGCGCCTCACCGTCACCCAGGACGCCGACGCGGTCGTCGTAGCCCCGGTCGGAGTAGACGCGGTCGTCGCGGACATCGCGGGCGCGGGTGGCCTCGACCCGGTTGTCGTAGGCGCGGTCGCCGCGGACGTTGTCGTCATAGGCGCGGTCGGCGCGGACGCGGTCGTCATCGTGCGGACGGGATGATGGTGTCATCGGGGACTCCAAGTCAGCTGATCGTCGTTGAACAGCAGGTAGTGCAATCCTGACACTTTCACCCCATTTGATGGGTCTTCCGCACCGAGGTTTGTGCTATTTGCGGGGGTTTCGGGTGTGAGTTGACCCACGTCCGCGACCCGAGCCCTTGAGCACAACGCCAGACAGCGGTATGCCGCCGCACCACGCGGGGTGCGGCGGCATACCTCTCTCGTCAATCGCCTTGGGCGACAACCGATCTCGCGTCAGGCGTTCTGGATGCGCTCCTGGACGCTCGCCGGCACGGGGGCGTGGCGGACGTAGGTGCGGTTGAACTCGCCGGAGCCGTGTGCGACCGAGCGGAGCACGGTCGGGTAGCGCACGAGCTCGAACGCCGGGACCTCGGCGCGGACGACGGTGCGGCCCTCCTCGGCGGCGGGCTCGGAGCCCTTGAGCCGGCCACGGCGGGTGGCGAGGTCGGACATGACCGGGCCGACGAAGTCGTCGCCGATCGTGATCTCGACGTCGTCCACGGGCTCGAGCAGCTGCACCCCGGCGGCCGCCGCGGCGTCCTTGAGCGCCATGGCACCGGCCGTCTGGAAGGCCGCGTCGGAGGAGTCGACCGAGTGGGCCTTGCCGTCGACGAGACGCACGCGCACGTCGACCATCGGGTATCCGGTGACGCCCTTCTCGAGCTGGGCGCGCACGCCCTTCTCCACCGACGGGATGAACTGGCGCGGCACCGCACCGCCGACGACCTCGTCGACGAACTCGAAGCCGCCGCCCTCCGGCATGGGCTCGAGCACGATGTGGGCGATCGCGAACTGGCCGTGGCCGCCGGACTGCTTGACGTGGCGGCCGGTGCCGTTGGCCGATGCCCGCACGGTCTCCTGCATGGCGACCTTGAGCGGCTCGACGTCGACGTCGACGCCCATGCGGGTGCGCAGGCCGTCGAGGATGAGCTCGAGCTGCTGCTCGCCCATCGTCCACATCACCAGCTGGTGGGTCTGCGGGTCGGTGACGACCATGACCGACGGGTTCTCGGCCTGGACGCGACCGATCGACTTGGCGAGCTTGTCCTCGTCCTTGCTGGAGGCGGCCTTGAGGGCGACCGGCAGCAGCGGGTGGGGGAAGCGCCATGGCGCGATGACGACGGGCTTCTCGGCCGCGGAGATCGTGTCGGCGGTCTCGGCGCGCGTCAGGTGCGCCACTGCGACGATGTCGCCCGCCGCGGCCTGCTCGACGGTCGTGAGCTTGTCGCCGCACATCGTCGAGATGGCACCGGCGCGCTCGTCCTCGTCGTGGCTGGCGTGCCACTGCTCGTCGGAGTCCAGGCCGGTGAACTGCGACAGGTGGCCGCTGATGTGGACCTGCGTGTCGGCGCTGAGGGTGCCGGAGAAGACCCGCACGATCGACACGCGCCCGACATAGGCGTCGGACGTCGTCTTGAGGACCTGGGCCACCAGCGGCTGGTCGGCCGCGGGCACGAGCTCGTCCTGCGGCACGCCGTCGAGGCTGAAGGTCTCGGGCATGTGGTGCTCGGCGGGGGTGGGGAAGCCGCGGGTGATCAGCTCGAGCACCTCACGGGTGCCGAACTCGGTCGTGGGGTTGGCCGGGCCGACCGGGAAGAAGGATGCCCGGGCGATGGCCTTCTCGAGGTCGTCGACGAGGGTGTCGAAGCCGACGCTCTCCCCACCGAGATAGCGGTCGAGCAGCGACTCGTCCTCGGACTCGGTGATGACGGCCTCGATGACCTCGTCGCGCATCGCGGCGTAATCGCCGAGCTCGTCCTCGCTGGCCTCGCGCTTGTTGCCGTCCTGGCCGATCGTGGCCGACAGCAGGCCGACCATCTCCTCGCCCTTGGGCGCATAGATCGGGTGGACGCCGTCGCCGAAGGCCGCCCGGCACTCCTCGACGGTGGCGAGGAAGTCGGCGCGCGGGCCGTCGAGGTGGGTGATCACGACACCACGCGGCATACCGACCGCGGAGCACTCCGACCACAGCAGGCGGGTGGCCTCGTCGATGCCGTCGGAGGCCGAGACGACGAACAGGGCTGCATCGGCGCCGCGCAGCCCAGCCCGCAGCTCGCCCACGAAGTCGGGGTGGCCGGGGGTGTCGAGCATGGTGACCGTCACCGGCTCGCCGCCGGTGATGGAGGAGTCGCTGACCTCGGTCGTCGCGACCGTGAGGGCGACGGAGTGGCCGAGGCGCTTCTCGGTGTCGGTGTAGTCGGAAACCGTTGTCCCGTCAGCGATGCTCCCGAGCCTGGTGATCTTCCCCGTCTTGAGGAGCACGCTCTCGACCAGCATGGTCTTCCCGGCTCCACGGGGGCCCACGAGCACCACATTGCGGACCGGCGCAGCACCCGCTGCGCCGCTTGGACGGTTACCGACAGACATCATCGTCCTCGCTTGCGTTCGGGCCGACCGGGTGCCGGCCGCGTAGGGACGACGCTACGCCCGCAGACGGCGCGGGGTCATCCCGATCCCGCGCGTCCGTTCTGTCTGCTTCGCCACAGTTCGGGAGGGGCCGAGCCGTGCGGGAGAATGGCGGCCATGACGACGCCCGCCCAGTCCCAGATCACCCTCGCGCGCATGTGCACGGTCACCGACACCAATCTCGTGGGCACCGTCCACGGCGGCCACGTCATGAAGTTCGTCGACGACGCCGCCGGCGCTGCGGCCGGTCGCTTCTCGGGCGGCCCGGCGGTCACGGCGCAGATGGACGAGATGAGCTTCCACGCCCCCGTCCGCATCGGCGACATCCTGCGCGTCCACGCGCGGATCAACTGGGCCGGCCGCACTTCCATGGAGATCGGCGTGCGCGCCGAGGTCGAGCGCTGGGACCGGCTCTCGGAGCCGATCCACGTCGCCTCCGCCTATCTGGTGATGGTCGGCGTCGACGAGCAGCGGCAGCCGCGCAAGGTGCCCGAGCTCGTCCTCGAGACCGACGAGGACCGCCGCCGCTTCCGCGAGGCCGAGATCCGGCGCGAGCACCGGCTCGCCCGCCGGGCCGCCATCGAGGCAAGCCGCGGCTGAGAGGATCGCACCTGTGAGTCCGCGCAGCATCGCCGTCCTCGGCTCGACCGGGTCCATCGGCACCCAGGGCCTGGAGATCATCGCCCGCTTCCCCGACCGTTTCACCGTCGTCTCCCTGTCGGCCGGCGGCAACCTCGACCTGCTCGCGCAGCAGGCCGTGGCCACCCAGGCGCCCCTGGTCGCGCTCGCGTCCGGGGACGAGGGGGCGCTGCGCGCCGCCATCGGGAGGTATGCCGCGCAGGCCGGCCACGCGGCATACGCCCCTGAGTGCGTGGTCGGGCCCGAGGCCGCCTCCCGGGCTGCCGCGTGCGGCGCCGACGTGGTCCTCAACGGCATCACCGGCTCGATCGGGCTGCGCCCGACGCTCGCGGCGCTGGAGAGCGGCGCGACGCTCGCGCTCGCCAACAAGGAGTCGCTCATCGTCGGCGGCCCGCTCGTCAAGGCGGCTGCGGCGCCCGGCCAGATCGTGCCCGTCGACTCCGAGCACTCGGCGATCGCGCAGTCGCTCCAGGCCGGTCGCGCCGAGGAGGTGCGCCGGCTCGTCGTCACGGCCAGTGGCGGGCCCTTCCGCGGGATGACCCGCGAGCAACTGCGCGAGGTGACCCCGGCGCAGGCTCTCAAGCACCCCAACTTCGCGATGGGGCGGGTCATCACGACCAACTCCGCGACGCTGGTCAACAAGGGGCTGGAGGTCATCGAGGCCCACCTGCTCTTCGACGTGCCGATGGACCGCATCGACACGGTCGTCCACCCGCAGCAGATGATCCACTCCATGGTCGAGTTCCACGACGGCGCCGTCGTCGCCCAGATCGGGCTGCCGACGATGCTCGCGCCGATCGCCCTCGGGCTGTCCTGGCCCGAGCGGCTCGTCGACATCGAGACGCCCGTCGACTGGACCAAGGCTGCCGACTGGCGCTTCGAGCCGATCGACGACGAGGCCTTCCCGGCCGTGCAGCTCGCGCGGCGGGTGGGGGAGGCCGGCTCGACCTACCCGGCCGTCTACAACGCGGCCAACGAGGTCGGCGTCGACGCCTTCCACGAGGGGCGGATCGGCTTCCTCGACATCGTCGACACCATCGCCCGTGTCGTCGACGAGCACGCCGGGATCGAATCCGGCGCCGAGAGCGTTGAGCAGGTGCTCCGCGCCGATGCCTGGGCGCGCGAGCGAGCCGCCGCGATACTCGGCCTCGAGATCGCCCAGGACCAGGGGAGTGCCACGCAGTGACCGTTGCCATGTATGCCATCGGGGTGCTGATCATGCTGCTGGGCATCGGCGCCTCGATCGCCCTGCACGAGATCGGGCACCTCGTGCCCGCCAAACGGTTCGGGGTCAAGGTCCCGCGATACATGATCGGCTTCGGCCCCACGCTCTGGTCGCGACGCCGAGGCGAGACCGAATACGGCATCAAGGCGATCCCGCTCGGCGGCTACATCCAGATGATCGGCATGTTCCCGCCCAAGCCGGGCCAGCCCGAGGGCACAGTCCGGGTCTCGAGCACCGGCCGCTTCTCGCAGCTGATGGACGAGGCGCGCGAGACCTCCCTCGCCGAGGTGGGCCCCGGCGACGAGGACCGCGTCTTCTACAAGCTGCCGACGCTCAAGAAGCTCACGGTCATGCTCGGCGGCCCGCTCATGAACGCCCTCATCGCGACCGTGCTCTTCACCGGGCTCCTCACGCTCTATGGCAAGACCGAGGCGACCACGACGGTGGCGTCTGTCTCCGAGTGCGTCAGCGTGCAGCGGGCCGCCGACCTCACCCCCGAGACGTGCACCGCCGACACGCCCGTCGCGCCGGCCAAGGCAGCAGGGCTCAAGCCCGGCGACGTGATCCGCTCCGTCAACGGGGCGGCCGTCGACTCGTGGGATGACATCCGCGCGGCGATCCGCGGCGGCCTCGACAGGCCGATGACGCTCGTCGTCGAGCGAGCGGGCCGCGACGTAACGCTCAACGCGCACCCGCTCGTGCTCGAGCTGCCGGTCTATGACAAGGCGACCTATGCGCCGACCAAGGACTCCGACGGCAACATCATCACGGAGAGGGCCGGCTTCCTCGGCGCCTCGCCCACCTCGGCGACCGTCCGCCAGCCGCTGACGGCCGTCCCGGGCGAGCTGTGGCGCATGACGGAGGCGACGGCCGAGGTGATCCTGCGCCTGCCGCAGAAGATGGTCGGCATCTACCAGGCCGCCTTCAGCGGCGAGGAGCGCGACCCCAACGGCCCGATCTCGGTCGTGGGCGTCGGCCGCGTCGCCGGTGAGGTCACCGCGATCGAGGAGGTCCACTGGCAGGACAAGCTCGCGATGCTCATCAGCCTGATCGCGGGCCTCAACATCGCGCTCTTCGTCTTCAACCTCATCCCGCTGCTGCCCCTCGACGGCGGCCACGCCGCCGGCGCCACGTGGGAGGCCGTCAAGCGCGGCTGGGCCCGGCTCCGCGGCCGCCCCGACCCCGGCTATGTCGACGTCGCCAAGGCGCTGCCGCTGGCGTATGCCGTCTCGATCGGCCTGATCGGCATGACCGTCCTGCTCATCTATGCCGACCTCGTCAATCCCGTCCGGCTCGGCGGCTGAGGGCGTTAGCCTTCGCGCATGGCCGCCAGCACACGGCATACCCTCTCCGACATCGTCGGGATCTGGCACGGCACCAACGGTTTTCGCATGATGCCCGGCGAGGTCTTCGACGAGGGCCCGGCGAGCGCCGAGATCCGCGAGGTGGCCGGGGGAGCGGCGCTTGTCGTCGACTACACCTGGCAGCACCCGCAGGAGGGCGAGCAGCACGGTGTTCTCGTGGTCGGCACGGCCTCGCAGTCCGCGCTGTCGATGCACCTGCTCGACACCTTCCACCAGTCCGAGATCCCCGAGCGCTTCGAGGGCGGCCAGACCGGGCCGGCGCGGGCGGAGTGGTTCCACGACTACGGCGAGTGGCGCTGGTGGGTGCGGGTCTCGATGGAGGACGACCGCCTGGTCATCACGATGGACAACACCGTGCCCGAGTCCTACGGCACGGCTCTCAAGCCGGCCGGCCCCTATTGCGTGATGCGGATGGTCCTCAGCCGCGACTGACCGTCATCACGCGGTATGCCGCCGCTGGGCGGGAGCGCGGCGACGTCATGCTCCAGCGCGGTCACGACCTCGGCGACACGGTCGCGCAGCCGGTTGACCGCGAGCACGGCCTGGACGAGCGACCACTCGCTGTCGACGCCGTCGATCGTGCGGTCCAGTGAGGAGCGCAGCATCCGCAGCACGAGCCGGCGGTTGGCTTCAGACATCGAGCCGGTCTCGACCTCGACCAGGGCGCGCTGGAAGCCGTCGAGGAAGTACTCCACCTGGTGCAGGGCCGGCACGACGGCCCGGGCGAGGTCGGTGGGCGACCAGGTCTCGAATGCCCCGTTGCCCGTGAGGATCTGGGCCACGCCGAGCCAGCCGTCGGCCACCGGCGGCTCGTCCTGGTCTGCGTCGGAGATCGCCGTGTCGGCGACCTCGATCACGGACTGGCCGGCCTCGATGGCCATGAGGAGCTGGTGGCGCCGGCTGAGGATGCGCAGCTGCTCGTCGGCCCAGGCGCGTGCCCGCCAGGGCGCGTCCTTGGTGGCCGACAGGGACTCGACGGCCCTGACCCAGTCGCCCTCGGCGTCGGCGAGCTCGGCTGCCCGGCGCTCCATCGCGGCGACATCCCGCTCGGACTGCGCGGCCGCGGCCTCCGCCTGCTGGCAGCGAAGTCCCGTCGCCTCCGCCTCCGCGAGCTCGCGGGCACGGTCGTCCTCGAGCGACTGTCGCAGCAGGGACCACAGCCGCGCCGGAGTCGGCTCCTCCAGCCGGCGTACATCGCGCATCTCCTGCTCGAGCAGGTGGCGCAGCCGCACGGCCTCGGTCGCGGCCGCCGTCGCGGACTCCCGGGCGTCGGGCAGCACGGCCTCGAGGTGACGCTGCTCGGCCAGCTCCTCGGCCGCCTGGACCACGGCTGCGACGGCGTCAGGCGTCGGGGCGAGCGGCGGCGTCGTCATGGCCCGGATTCTGGCAAAGGCGCAGGGATCCTCGAGCGGACATCTCTCAGGTTGGTCAGCACCGCGCCGACCCTCGCCCGCTCGTCTCACCCAGGTCGACTGGCCAAGACACGCCGGGTGAGCTGCCGCGCGGACGGCGTGTCTTGGCCAGTCGACTAGGCGGGGGCGATGCCGGTAGGCGGGAGGGCTGCCCGCATCTCGGTGAGCCGGTCGAGGGAGCCGTGCACCGCCTCGCGGGCGGCGTTGGCGGAGCGGATGGCCTGCTCGATCCGGCGGCTCATCGCCAGGTCGACGAGGAAGTTGTCGAAGAGCAGGTCCAGGTTCCGCCAGCCGGTGTCGGCGAGCTCGATCACCACGCCCTCGAGCTGCACGTCACCGAGCTCACGGCTGAAGACCCCGAGCGCGCGCTGCGCCTCACGCAGCCGCCGCTGGCCAGGTTCATCTGCTGGTGCTTGCCCATGGCAGTGAGGGCCCCGAAGCCACCGCCGACCAGGGTGTCGAAGCCGGCGAGGTCCTGCGCCTCGTCGAGGGCCTTGAGCGCCTCGAGCAGATAGGCATCGGCCCGGCCGCCGGCGGTGAGCGCCTCGTCTATCTGCCGGCGCTGCCGCAGCGTCGCGAACTCCGCCTCGGCCCACTCCCGCGTCGCATCCGAGGCCGTGGCGGCGGAGACGGCTGTGGCCCAGCGGTCCTCGGCATCCTCCAGATCCCGCAGGCGCGTGACGACGCGCTCCAGCTCGGCCGCGGCCAGGTCACGGGCCCGCTCCGCCTCGCGGTAGCGCAGACCGGCCTCCTCCGCCTCCGCCTCCTCGCGTGCGACGTCGTCCTCCAGCGAGCGCGAGGCCTTGGCCCAGAGCCGTCCGAGCGAGAGCTGCTGGAGCCGGCGGACATCCCGCATCTCCTGGGTGAGCCGCTCGTGGCAGTTGGTGCACTCGGTCTCGGCGAGCGCGGCCTCGGCGCGCACGCTGGGGAGGATCGCCAGCAGGTGTCGGCGCTCGGCGAGGGCCGCTGCGGCCGCGGTGATGGCTGGGGTGGTGGTCATGCTGGCCTCCTGGGTGCGGGCCGGCCCCCTGCGGCCGGCACCGCTTCGACGCTGCCACATCCCGTGGGGTTCCGCAGGCCGACGTGCAGGTCACAGGGGTGGTCGCGGCGTGGGGGATACTGGGTGACATGACCGTTTCGCTTGGTATGCCGTCTGCACCCGCGCCCGTGCTCGCGCCCCGACGCGCATCCCGCAAGATCAAGGTCGGCAAGGTCGAGGTCGGCGGCGACGCGCCCATCTCGGTGCAGTCGATGACGACGACGCCGACGACAGACATCAACGCCACCCTCCAGCAGATCGCCGAGCTGACCGCTGCCGGCTGCGACATCGTGCGTGTGGCCTGCCCCAGCCAGGACGACGCCGACGCCCTGCCGGCGATCGCGAAGAAGAGCCAGATCCCGGTCATCGCCGACATCCACTTCCAGCCGAAGTATGTCTACGCCGCGATCGACGCCGGCTGCGCTGCCGTGCGCGTCAACCCCGGCAATATCCGCAAGTTCGACGACCAGGTCGCCGAGATCTCCCGCCGCGCCAAGGAGGCCGGCGTCTCGATCCGCATCGGCGTCAACGCCGGCTCGCTCGACAAGCGCCTGCTGGACAAGTACGGCAAGCCGACCGCCGAGGCCCTGGTGGAGTCCGCGGTCTGGGAGGCCAGCCTCTTCGAGGAGCACGACTTCCACGACTTCAAGATCTCGGTCAAGCACAACGACCCCGTGGTCATGGTGCGCGCCTACGAGATGCTCGCCGAGCGCGGTGACTGGCCGCTCCACCTCGGTGTCACCGAGGCCGGCCCGGCCTTCCAGGGCACGATCAAGTCGTCGGTCGCCTTCGGTGCGTTGCTGTCCAAGGGCATCGGCGACACGATCCGCGTCTCCCTCTCGGCCCCGCCGGTCGAGGAGGTCAAGGTCGGCAACCAGATCCTCCAGTCGCTCAACCTCAAGCCGCGCAAGCTCGAGATCGTCTCCTGCCCCTCGTGCGGCCGCGCGCAGGTCGACGTCTACACCCTCGCCGAGCAGGTCACCAAGGGCCTGGAGGGCATGGAGGTCCCGCTGCGCGTCGCCGTCATGGGCTGCGTCGTCAACGGCCCCGGCGAGGCCCGCGAGGCCGACCTCGGTGTCGCCTCCGGCAACGGCAAGGGCCAGATCTTCGTCAAGGGCGAGGTCATCAAGACCGTCCCCGAGAGCCAGATCGTCGAGACGCTCATCGAGGAGGCCATGCGCATCGCCGACGAGATGGGCGAGCCGGTCGAGGGCGCCGAGGGCAGTCCCAGCGTCACCGTGGGCTGAGCCCAGCCCGACCATCAGGTATGCCGCGCTGCCCGGCCGGGCTGCGCGGCATACCTGTGTCTGGGGTCAGCCTCCCTCGGGGGCCAGCCGCTGGAAGAGGATGTGGTCCTGCCAGCGCCCGTTGATGCTGATGTGCCGGGGCGCCAGGCCGATCCGCTCAAAACCGTTGCGCTCCAAGACTTTCTGCGAGGCGAGGTTGTCGACGAGCGTGCCGGCCTGGACCGAGTGGAGGCCGAGGTCGCCGAATGCCTCGGCGCACATCTCCCCGACCGCCCGGGTGGCGATGCCCCTCCCGATGTGGGTCGCGCCGACCCAGTAGCCGAGGTGGCCGGTCTGCGCCGCCCCGCGGACGATGCTGTTGAGGTTGAAGCGTCCGGTGATGGCGCCGTCATCGTCGACGGAGACCCGTGCCAGCATCCGGCCGGCCTCCTGCTCCTCGAGGGCCGCCCGGACGACGGCGCGCTGCCCGGCCACCGTGAACCAGGACTCGTGCCGGGCCGGCTCGAAGGGCGTCAGGTGCTCGCGGCTGGCCACGATCAGGGCGGTCAGCTCGTCGACGTCGTCGAGCTCGAGCGGGCGGAGCAGGCGGCGGGTCACGGTCGGCGACTCTATCTGCGGCCGGGGCGGTCGTGTCGCATGGACATGCCAGTCCCGTCGGTATAGATTGATAACTGTCGATACAAGATCAGGGGTGACAGTCATGACGTCCACATCGATGAGCGACGAGCAGGTCCGCAGCGCGGTGCAGGAGAGGTATGCCGCGGCCGCCCGCTCCCATCTCGATCTCGCCTCCTCGCCCGCCTCCGGGTGCTGTGGCGGGGACAGCGGCGACGGAGGCGGCTGCTGCGTGGAGTCCGCCAAGACCAAGGCGATCGACCCGATCTCGTCGGGCCTGTATGACGAGGCCGACGTGCCCTTCGACGCAGCCCTCGCGGCGTCACTGGGCTGCGGCAACCCGACGGCCCTCGCCGAGCTGCGCGCCGGTGAGGACGTGCTCGACCTCGGCTCCGGGGGCGGGCTCGACGTGCTGCTCTCGGCTCGGCGCGTCGCGCCCGGCGGCACGGCATACGGGCTCGACCTGACGCCCGAGATGCTCGCGCTGGCGGAGCGCAACCAGGCCGAGGCCGGCATCGACAACGCTCGCTTCATGCTCGGGGCCATCGAGGACATCCCCCTGCCCGACGAGTCTGTCGACGTGGTCATCTCCAACTGCGTCATCAACCTGTCCGCAGACAAGGATGCGGTCCTGCGCGAGGCCCACCGCGTGCTGCGGCCTGGCGGTCGCTTCGCGGTCTCCGACATCGTGCTCCTGCGCGATGTCCCTGACGCGCTGCGCGGCGTCGTCTCGCTGTGGACCGGGTGCATCTCCGGCGCGCTGCGCGACACCGACTATGTCGAGCGGCTGCGCGCGGCCGGCTTCGAGGACGCCTCGACCGAGGTGACCCGGCTCTATGACCGCGACGAGCTCGAGGGCATGGCCGACCAGCTCGACCCGACCCACCTGCCCGAGGGCATGACCCTGGCCGACGCGGTCCAGGCCCTCGACGGCGCGTTCGCCTCCGCCTTCATCCGCGCGACCAAGCCGGTCGCATGACGACGACCGCACCCGACACGGGCCACGTCACGGCCCGCCTGTCCACGCTCGACAGATGGCTGCCCGCGTGGATCCTGCTGGCGATGACGGCCGGGCTGCTCCTCGGGCGCCTCGTGCCCGGGCTCGGCGAGGCACTCTCGGCCGTCGAGGTCGACGGGGTCTCGCTGCCCATCGCCATCGGGCTGCTCGTGATGATGTATCCCGTCCTGGCCAAGGTCCGCTATGACCGGCTCGACACCGTCACCGGCGACCGGCGGATGCTCGGGGCGAGCCTGGTCCTCAACTGGCTGATCGGACCGGCGCTGATGTTCGCGCTGGCATGGCTCTTCATCCCGGACCTGCCGGAATACCGCACCGGCCTCATCATCGTCGGGCTGGCCCGCTGCATCGCCATGGTGATCATCTGGAACGACCTCGCCTGCGGTGACCGCGAGGCGGCCGCCGTGCTCGTCGCGCTCAACTCGATCTTCCAGGTGATCGCGTTCGCCGCCCTGGGCTGGTTCTACCTCTCGGTCCTGCCCGGCTGGCTGGGGCTGGAGCAGGCGCAGCTCGACGTCTCGCCGTGGCAGATCGCGGGGAGTGTGCTGATCTTCCTCGGCATCCCGCTGCTAGCCGGCTATCTCTCGCGCAGGATTGGTGAGAAGCGTTGGGGGAGAGCGGCATACGAACGCTCCTTCCTCCCTGCTGTCGGTCCGTGGGCGCTCTACGGCCTGCTTTTCACGATCGTCGTCCTCTTCGCACTCCAGGGTGACCAGATCACCTCGCGGCCCCTCGACGTGGCGCGCATCGCGCTGCCGCTGCTGGCCTACTTCGCGCTCATGTGGGGCGGCGGCTACCTGCTCGGCAAGGTCATGGGCATGTCCTACGAGCGCACCACGACGCTCGCCTTCACCGCCGCCGGCAACAACTTCGAGCTCGCGATCGCCGTCGCCATTGCGACCTTCGGGGCCACCTCCGGCCAGGCGCTGGCCGGGGTCGTCGGCCCGCTCATCGAGGTGCCGGTCCTCGTCGGCCTCGTCTATGTCTCGCTCGCCCTGCGCGGGCGCTTCCCCCACCAGAGCCCGTATGCCGTGGAGGCACCATGACCGACCGCCCGTCCGTCCTCTTCGTGTGCGTGCACAACGCCGGCCGCTCCCAGATGGCCGCGGCATACACACATCACCTCTCGGGTGGCGCCGTGGAGGTGCGCTCCGCCGGATCCGCGCCGGCGGAGAGCATCAACCCGGCCGTCCGGGACGCGCTGCTGGAGGAGGGGATCGACATCTCCGCCGAGCAGCCCAAGATCCTGACCACAGAGGCGGTCCAGGCCTCCGACGTCGTCATCACGATGGGCTGCGGTGACACCTGCCCGATCTTCCCCGGCAAGCGCTACGAGGACTGGCAGCTCGACGACCCGGCAGGGCAGGGAGTCGAGGCCGTCCGCCCGATCCGCGACGAGATCCGGCGCCGCGTCCAGGCCCTCGTGCACGAGCTCACCGCGGGCGGCTGACCCGCCCGTGGGGGTGCACTGCCACCGAACTGCCACGGCAGACGCCTGCCGCACCTTAGGCTGAGGACGTGCTCCGTACGAGGCCAGGGGTGCACGCGCTGACTGCCGAGGAGCGCCGACAGGCGTTGGACGTGTGCGCGATCGACCCGGTCAGCAATGTGTTCGTGGCCGCGCGACTCCAGGACGGCAGCGCCCGGCCCGACTCCGTGCTGTGCGAACGGCGCGGTGGGCGGGTCTCCGCGGTCTGCTGGGCCTCGGCCAACATCGTGCCGGTCGAGGCCGACGCCGATGCGCTGCGCACCTTCGCGCGTCCACTGGTCCACCGCAGGGCCGCGGCCGCGTCGATCTTCGGCCCCCAGGACCAGGTCCGCTCCCTGTGGCGGGACCTCGCGCCGGCATGGGGTCCGCCCCGGACGGTCCGCGAGAGCCAGCCGCTCATGGTCGCCAGGTCGCTCCCGGCCGGTGCGCAAGCCTCCGACCCGAGGGTGCGGCCCGCCCGCGCCGACGAGGTCGACCTGGTCCTGCCCGCGGCCGCCCACATGTTCACCTCCGAGATCGGCTACCCGCCCTATGTCGGGAGCCCGCGCTACTACCGCGACGCGATCCGCTCGCTGATCCACCTCGGCCACACCTTCGTGGTCGTCGAGGACGGGCGGGTGGTCTTCAAGACCGACATCGGCTCGGCCGCCCTGGGCGTCGCCCAGCTCCAGGGCGTCTGGGTGGCGCCCGACCTGCGCGGCCAGGGGATGGCCGCGCCGGCGCTCGCCGCCGTGATGGAGCAGGTCTTCCGCTCGATCGCCCCGACGATCTGCCTCTATGTCAACGACTTCAACGCCCCCGCGCGGGCGTTGTATGACCGGCTCGGCTTCGAGCAGGTCGGCACATATCAGACGGTCATCCTCTAGAGACCGGGAGCGAGGACACCATGACCCGGCTGGACTGGGCGCCCCTGACCGACGCAGACCTGCCCGCTCTGGAGCACCTCGCGATGCGCTGCCTCGAGCACGACGGAGGTCTGCCCGAGCTCGACAGCAAGGCGACCCTGCGTGGCTTCTTCCTCAGCCGCACGGGCATAGGCGGTCGCGACGAGATGGGTGACCTCCTCGCCGCCGCCGGCGTCTTCCTCGAGCGGGACGGCCGGCTGACCTGCACCGGGCTGGTCCACCCCAGCGTCCGCGGCCAGGGCATCGGCCAGGATCTCGTCCGCTGGGGGCACGAGCACGGGGCTGTCCCCATCCGGGTGCTCATCGAGAACGTCGGGCCGGCCGCGATGGACCTGATGGCCCAGGCCGGCCTCACCCAGGTCTTCAGCGAGCACGTCATGTGCCACGACCTCGCCAAGATCCCGGTCGTGCGCCGACCTGCGGGACTGCACGTCGAGCCCTACCGGGACGACACCAAGGAGCTCTTCCACGCGGCATACCGAGGGTCCTTCGGTGACCGACCTGGCTTCCCCGACACCCCGCTGGACCAGTGGGTGGAGTGGCTGTTCAGCGACCCCGACTTCCGGCCGCAGGACAGCCGGGTGGCGCTGGACGACGAGGGTCGGCCGGCCGGATTCGTGACGGTTGCCGACGACTGGATCGAGCAGGTCGGGGTGGTGCCGGAGTGGCGCGGACGAGGGCTCGGGGCGCACCTGATGGCCCGCAGTCTCACGGCCCTGCGCAAGGCGGGCTCGACCAAGGTGTGGCTCTGCGTCAACATCGACAACTCGGCCCACGAGCTATATCAGCGGCTGGGCTTTGTCGACGCGGGACGCCGCGCGCGCTTCAGCGCCTGACCCTGTCGCGCCTGCGCCCCCGGTATGGAGTCGTGGGGCGGGCACCTGCCCGGATATCCTCATCGGGTTGTCCCTGAACCCACCAGCTAGGAGCGCCCAGCCGTGGCCATGCGCATGTCCTCCCTGTTCCTGCGGACCCTCCGCGAGGACCCCGCTGACGCCGAGCTCCCGGGCCACAAGCTCCTCGTGCGCGCCGGCTACATCCGCCGCACCGCCCCCGGTGTCTACTCCTGGCTGCCGCTGGGGCTGAAGGTCCTCGGCAAGGTCGAGGAGATCATCCGCGAGGAGATGAACGCCATCGGCGCCCAGGAGGTACGCTTCCCCGCGCTCCTGCCGCGCGAGCCCTACGAGGCCACCGGCCGGTGGACGGAGTACGGCGACAACCTCTTCCGCCTCCAGGACCGCAAGGGCAATGACATGCTCCTCGGCCCGACCCACGAGGAGATGTTCACCCTCGCGGTCAAGGACCTCTACACCTCCTACAAGGACCTGCCGCTCGCGCTCTACCAGGTGCAGATCAAGTACCGCGACGAGGCCCGCCCCCGCGCCGGGCTGCTGCGTGGGCGCGAGTTCATCATGAAGGACTCCTACTCCTTCGACGTGACCGACGAGGGCCTGGAGGAGTCCTACCAGCGCCACCGCGCGGCATATGTCCGGATGTTCGACCGCCTGGGCTTCGACTACGTGATCGTCTCGGCCATGTCGGGCGCGATGGGTGGCTCCAAGAGCGAGGAGTTCCTCGCGGTCAGCCCCCACGGCGAGGACACCTTCGTGCGCAACGACGCCGGCACGTATGCCGCGAACGTCGAGGCCGTCGTGATCCCCCAGGCCGCGCCCGTAGACGCCTCCGGCATCGCCGCCGCGCACGTCGAGGACACCCCCGACACCCCGACGATCGACACGCTGGTCGCCTCGCTCAACGCCGACCACCCGCGCGCCGACGGCAGGGAGTGGACCGCCGCCGACACCCTCAAGAACGTCATCGTGATGCTCGTCCACCCCGACGGCACGCGCGAGCCGCTCGCCATCGGCGTGCCGGGGGACCGCGAGGTCGACGCCAAGCGCCTCGAGGCGCAGGTCGCGCCCGCCGAGGTGGGGGCGTTCGAGGAGAAGCACTTCGCGGCATACCCCTCTCTCGCAAAGGGATACATCGGGCCGGGCGTGCTCGGCGAGGACAAGGCCTCCGGCATCCGCTATGTCCTCGACCCGTCGATCGCTGAGGGCACCCCGTGGGTGACCGGCGCCGACGAGCACGGCAAGCACGTGCTCGACCTCGTCCTTGGTCGCGACTTCACCGCCGACGGCACCATCCAGGCTGCCGAGGTGCGCGACGGTGACCCGAGCCCCGACGGCAACGGCGTGCTGCGCACCGCGCGCGGCATCGAGATGGGCCACATCTTCCAGCTCGGCCGCAAGTACGCCGAGGCGCTCGACCTCAAGGTCCTCGACGAGAACGGCAAGCTCGTCACCGTCACGATGGGCTCCTATGGCGTGGGCGTCTCCCGGGCCGTGGCCGCGGTCGCCGAGGGCACGCTCGACGAGATCGGGCTGTGCTGGCCGCGCGAGGTCGCGCCGGCGGATGTGCACGTCGTGGCCACCGGTAAGGACCCCGCTGTCTTCGAGGCGGCCGCACGCGCCGTCGACGAGATGGAGGCCGCCGGCCTCGAGGTCATCTATGACGACCGCGAAAAGGTCTCTCCTGGAGTGAAGTTCAAGGACTCCGAGCTCATCGGCGTGCCCACGATCGTTGTCTTCGGCCGCGGTGTGGCCGACGGTGTCGCCGAGATCAAGGACCGTCGCAGCGGTGACAAGCGCGAGGTCGCCCTCGACGCGATCGTCACCGAGACCGTCGCGGAGGTGCGCGGCGGCGACCGCGCATGACGGAGCCACGCGGACAGCTGGAGACCTATCCCTCCGGTGACCCACTGGCGGCTGCCGGGCCGGTCGACGCTGTCGTCTTCGACTGGGGCGGGACCGTGACCCCATGGCACACGGTCGATCTCCGCGCCCAGTGGGTTGCCTTCGCCGACGGTGTCGGCGCCATCGCCTGCCAGATGACCGACATCGCGACGCGGCTGCTCGCCGCCGAGGACGACGCCTGGCGAGAGGGGCGCGAGCACGGGTCGAGCGCCCGCCTAGGCGAGATCCTGGAGTCGGTGGGCTTCCCGCCTGGGGATCCGCGCACGGTCGCCGGCCAGGCGGCATACGAGGAGTTCTGGGAGCCGCACACGTTCACCCACCCGGCCATCCCATATCTCTGGGAGGGACTGCGGGACAAGGGCATTCGTGTCGGTGTGCTCTCCAACACCATCTGGACGCGGGAGTACCACCATGGCGTCTTCGCGCGGGACGGGGTGCTCGACCTGATCGACGGCGATGTCTACTCGTCCGAGGTGGCATGGGTGAAACCCCATCCCGAGATCTTCCTCGCGGCCGCGGAGGCCGTCGGGGTGGCCCCGGAGCGATGCGTCTATGTGGGGGACCGGTCCTATGAGGACGTCCACGGCCCGCAGCAGGTCGGCATGCGCGCGATCTGGGTGCCGCACTCGGATATCCCTGAGGCGCAGCAGGTCTCGCATCAGGCGACACCCGACGCGATCGCGCACGAGCTCGGCGACATCGCCGACATCGTCGCCACCTGGCGCGGAGAGCGCTGATGCTCGGGGTCGACACCGGGACTCTGGTCGCGATGGCGGTGGCGGCCTTCGGGGCCGGCTGGGTCGACGCCGTCGTTGGCGGCGGCGGGCTGGTGCAGCTCCCGGCGCTCCTACTGGGTTTCCCCAACGCCACACCGGCGCAGCTGCTCGCGACCAACAAGCTCTCCTCCGTCGCCGGCACGGTGACGAGCACCGCGACCTATCTGCGCCGGGTGCGTCCGGACCTCCGGACCGCCCTGCCGATGGCCGGGGTCGCTTTTGTCGGTGCGATCCTCGGCGCCGTCATCGGGCTGCACATCCCGAAGTCGTCCTTCAACCCGATCATCCTGATCATGCTCGTTCTCGTGGGGGCCTACACACTCTTCAAGCCGAGTCTGGGGTCGGAGACGGCGCTGCGGTGGGACGGGCGCCGGCATCTCGCGGCCGCGATGGCGGTCGGCTTCTTCATCGGCGTCTATGACGGCGCGCTGGGGCCGGGGACGGGGTCCTTCCTCGTCTTCGCGCTGGTGGGGCTGATGGGCTATGCCTTCCTCGAGGCGAGCGCCAAGGCCAAGGTCGCCAATCTCGCGACCAACATCGGCGCACTGGTCGTCTTTGTGCCGGGTGGACATGTCATGTGGGGTGTGGGCTCGGTCATGGCGGTCATGAACCTCCTGGGCGGATATCTGGGGGCCAGGACCGCTGTCGCCAAGGGCAGTGGGTTTGTGCGGGTCGTCTTCGTGCTCGTGGTGCTGGCGTTCATCATCCGCATCGGTGGACAGGTCTTCGGGCTGTGGTGATGCGCGTCCTCATCCTCGGCGGCACTGCCGAAGCCCGTTCTCTCGCAGCTACTCTCGTCGCGGATGGACACGACGTGACCTCGTCGCTGGCCGGCCGCGTCTCACGGCCGCGCCTGCCCGTGGGCAGGGTGCGGATCGGTGGCTTTGGCGGGTCGGCAGGCCTGGCTCGCTATCTCGCCGAGCACCGCGTGGAGCGGCTCGTCGACGCCACCCATCCCTTTGCGACGACCATGACACGCCACGCAGCCGAGGCGGCCGCAGCCACCGGAGTGCCGGCGCTGCGGCTCGCGCGTCCGGGCTGGTCCGGTCATCCGGACGTCGGCGCGTGGCACTGGGTCGACGGGTATGCCGCCGCGCGCGTCGCCGCCGAGCGGCTCGGCTCGCGGCCCCTCCTCACCACTGGTCGCCAGACGCTCGACCACTTCCGTCCCTGGGCCGACCGTCCTGTGCTTGTCAGGCTCGTCGAGCCCCTCGAGGAGCCGGCCCCGACGTCGTGGACCATCCTGCGCGACCGCGGCCCCTTCTCGGTCGAGGCAGAGGTGGCCCTGATGCGCGAGCACGCCGTCGATGTGCTGCTCACCAAGGACTCCGGCGGCGCCTACACCTCGGCCAAGCTCGACGCCGCCCGCGAACTCGGCGTGCCGGTCGTCGTCGTCCGGCGTCCGGCCCTGCCGTCTGGTCTGCGCGAGGTTGCCGACGTGGCCGCTGTGGCCGACTGGCTGCGCTGAGCGCGGCGCCCAGCCAGACAGCCCCGCGACGCCCGCTCATGTGACCTGGGCACGCGGCATACCTCCCGCGCCGTGGCACGACGACGACCATGGTCCGGTCTGCGCGCGGTGCCTCGGCCGCCGTTGAGCACGGATGCCGCCGGCGAGCCGTGACCGTGGTCGTCGTTGTGCACGGGTGGCAAGGTGATCAGCCGCAGATGTGCCTCACCCACCGCTCGAACGACTCCGTCCACTGGGCGGTGTGGGGGATGCGCTCGTGGTCGTGGGCGCCGTAGGCGACACCGTCGGCGAGCCCGACACCATGCCGGCCCTGGGGATAGATGTGCAGCTCCACCGGCACACCGTGCTCCGCGAGGGTGCTCGTCCAGGCGAGGGCGTTGGGGAGTCCTGGCGGATCGGCGGCGGTGGCCCAGATGAACGACGGGCAGGTCTGCGCATCAACATGACTGACCGGTGAGAGCTCGCTGGCGAGGTCGACGCGGTCGGCGAGCAGCGCCTGGACCGCAGCCTCCGGCAGGAGCCCGAGGTCGGCCAGCCCGTAGCACTGGGCCTGGAAGTCGGGGCGTGGCACGTCGCCCGGGGTGTCCTCGACGGACAGCACGGCGCCCGTGGCCAGCAGGCCCGCGAGCAGTCCACCTGCGCTGGAGCCGATCACCCCGACACTGGTCCCGCAGAAGCCATCGTCACTCGACTGCTGAAGCAGCGCGAGGGCAGCCCGGGCCTGCTGGAGCGCGAGCGGGAAGGGATCTGGGCGCAGGCGGTAGTGCAGCACTGCGGCGCTGATCCCGATCCGGTTGAGCCAGTGCGCGTAGCCGATGCCGTCATGGTCGGTGTGCTCACGGAAGCCACCGCCGGGGAGGACGAGGGCGCTGACCTGCGCGCCGGCGATGGGAAAGAGCCGCAGATCCAGAGCGTGTGCGGTGGTGTCGTGTCCGGTGTCAGTCACGGGACGCGGACGGGTGGGATGAGGTCATCATCAGCCTCCCTGGTTCGGCGCCTCCATGCCTGACACGGACTGTCACCGGCACGCGACGCTGCCGCGAGCATAGCGGGCCCGGGTGAGGACGAGGTCGGCTGCGGCCTCCGAGTCCGCGAGGGTGAGTCGGCTGATGGCAGCCGCGCCGGCGTCCTGGGCGGCGCCGATGCCCCTGTCCAGCAGGACCCCTGGCGCGAGGAACCACGGCACGACCCCCACTCGGTGGCCTGACCCGATCAGGCCGGTCACGACGTCCCCGACCGGCCATGCTGCCGATGCGTATGCCGCGCGCACGGTTACGCCCGACCGTTGCCCCAGTCTTTTGGCCAGGTCCGCGAACTCGCCCTGGGCCTCGGCGTGGCTCGTGCCGGCCCCAAGGAGCACGACTGCGTCGACACCGTCGTTGGCGCGCAGCACGTCGATCTCGTGGGCTGCACATGCCTCGAGGTCATCGGAGGATCCCAGCACCGGGGCCACGCGGACGTCTGCGGCTCGCCCGGACCGGTCGAGTCGCTCGGGCAGGTCGACGCGGGCGTGATAGGCCGCGCCGAGCAGGAGTGGGACCACGACCGCCTCGCCGGGCTCCTGCTCCAGCAGATCCTCCAGCAGCGGGTCCCGCTGCTCCAGATAGCCCAGGCGCACCGGCCCGGCGTCCCACCGCCCGTCGACCCGATCACGCAGCCGCTCCAACGTCTGCGCCGAGCGCGGGTCGCGCGACCCGTGCGCGACGAGGAGCAGCGCCGTCATGTGCCGGACGGCGCGAGCCCGCGCTGACGGAGCACCCGCCGCTCCAACGGGGCGAAGAGCACCAGTTCGACGGTGATGCCGACCAGGAGCACGAGCAGCACGGAGCCAAACACCAGGCTCATGTCCTGGAGGTCGCGGCCCTGGTTGAGCAGCTGGCCCAGGCCGGTCCCGAGACGGGGGGAGTGCACGATGATCTCGGCCGCCATCAGCGAGCGCCACGAGAACGCCCAGCCCTGCTTGATGCCTGCGATCAGGGTGGGCAGTGCTGCGGGCAGCAGCACATGCCGGATCATCTGCCACCGGTCGGCGCCGAGGACCCGGCCCACGCTGCGCAGGAGCGGTGGGGTCTGGTCGATCCCGGAGATCAGACCCATGGCCACGGACGGCACTGCCCCGAGCAGGATCACGGCATAGATCGTCGCGCTGCTCAGTTGGAACCACACGATCGCGGCCGGCACCCACGCCACTGAGGGGAGGGCCTGCATGGCTGCGAGCAACGGCCGAAAAGCCTTGCGCAGCAACGAGACCTGACCGATGAGCAGGCCGAGAGACGTGCCGATCACCACGGCAGCCGCAAAGCCGATGAGCCCTCGCGACAGGCTGGTCCAGACCGCTGCCAGGGAGGCGCCCCAGCCGAGATCGTCGGCCAGTGACGCCCACACATCGGCCGGCCCGGGCAGCACCCAGACCGGCCTGATCTCGGCCAGCACCGCGAGCTGCCACACCCCGACGAGAGCCAGCAGGGCACCGACCGGGGCCAGCACCGCCACAGGGTCCACCCCTGTCCGCAGGCTCTGGGGCTCGGAGAGGGCATCGAGTCCGTCGACCAGTTCGTGGTCGTCGTGGGCTGCGCGGCGCTCCTGGCGGTGCGCCGCGGCATACCCATCGTCTGTCGTCAGGGGGGAGCCGGCAGCGGAGGCAGGCCCCGGCTGCGTGGTGTCGGTGCGCTCAGTGATGGGCATGGCGGGTGATCTGCTCTCTCAGGACGGCGGTGATCTCGGTCGCGAGGTGGCCGACCTCGGGGTCCTCGATGGCCCGCGGCTGGGTCTGGTGGACCCGCCACTCACGGACGACCCGGCCGGGCCGGCTGGAGAGCAGGACGACGCGCTCCCCGAGCCGCACGGCCTCGCGGACGTTGTGGGTGACAAACAGGACCGCGATACCGCGCTCCTGCCAGAGCTCGATGAGCTCGGCGTGCAGGAGGTCGCGGGTGATCGCGTCGAGTGCGGCGAACGGCTCGTCCATCAGCAGGAGTTCCGACCCCTGCGCGATGCTCCGCGCCATCGCCACCCGTTGCCGCTGGCCGCCGGAGAGCTGGTGGGGCCGGCGGTCGGCCAGGTGCTCCAGCCGCACCAGCCGGAGCAGTTCCATCACCTGCTCGGGGCGCTCTCGCGGAGGTATGCCGCGCAGCCGGAGTGCGAGGTCCACGTTGCCTCCCGCGGTCAGCCAGGGCAGGAGCGCTGGCTCCTGGAACATCAGGGCGGGCTGGCCCCCGCCGACCAAGAGCGTGCCGCTCGTCGGGGTGTCGAGCCCCGCCACCATCCCCAGCAGGGTGGACTTGCCGCAGCCGGAGGCCCCGAGCAGCGAGACGAACTCGCCTCGTCCCACGGTGAGGTCGATGCCGTCGAGCACCACGGTGCGTCGGCCACCGTGGACGAAGCTCTTGGTCACGCCCTCCAGGGAGACGGCGGCAGTGGTCTGGGTCGCGAGGCTCATGCCGCCCCCAGCCCCGCGGAGGAGACGGCCGGCTTGCCAGCCGCAGCGAGAGCCGTGTTGAGCAGCCGCAGGTCGACGATGCCGTCGAGCCGCGGCGGGCGAGGCATCGTGCCCGCCGTGACCGCCTGTGCCGCAAGGGATGTGAAGGCGCTGGCGACCGGGTCCCAGCCGACATCGAGCTGGCCGTAGGCGCGGTCGATCACCTCGTCGCTGAAGGCCTTGCCAGTCAGGCGCTTGATCTCCGAGTTGCCGTCCCTGCGTGCGCGCGAGGGCTCGGCCTGGATGGCCGTCACGCTCCTCACATGGCCGCGCAGCAGAGCGGAGACCTGGGCAGGTGCCGCCGCCAGATAGGACTGGGTGACGAGCACCTGGGTGGTGGGGAATCGGCCCTTCGGCCACAGCGAGCGCTCGTCGACCAGGACCCTGGCCCCTGCCTCGATCACCAGCCGTGAGACCCAGGGCTCGGGCAGCCAGGCGCCGTCGATCTCACCCTGGCGGAACAGGTCTAGCGTCTGGGCGTTGCTCTGGGCGACAACCGAGACATCACTGCCGCCGGTCGTGTCTGTGCGAAAACCCTTGTCCAGCAACCACGCCCGCAGCGCCACGTCCTGCGTGCCGCCGAGCTGGGGCGTTGCCAGGGTCGTGCCACGCAGCTGGCCTGGCTCTCGGATCTCCGGTCGGGTGACCAGCGCTGCCCCTCCGGTCGCTGCCCCGGCCACCACCCGTACGCCCCGGCGCTTGGTGCGCACATAGGTGTTGATGGCCGGGCTCGGTCCGAGATAGGCGACGTCGATCGCGTCCGCCAGCAGCGCCTCGGCGGCCGCCGGCCCGGCGTTGAAGACGGAGGTCTCCAGGCGCACCGGGCCCAGCTCGTCGCGGAAGTGACCGCCGGCCACCCCCAGGAGCGGCACCAGATGGGTGAGATTGGCGAAGTAACCCAGGCGCAGGGTGCTCCGCCGTTCTGCCGCGGACACCCGGCCGGCACAGCCCGCGGCGCCGGCCATCGCCAGACCCGCGAGGGGAGCGAGCAGGGCTGTGCGGCGGTCGATCTGGTGCATTCCGGTGCCTCCAGGGGATTGGGGTGTGGGTCTCACGCCCCGACGTCGGGTTGGCTTTGGCGGGTCGGGCTGGCTCCCTACGGCGTATGCCGTGCGGGCGGGCTCAGCCCTGGCGAGACCGTGCGAGCGGGTCGCCGACCATCCCGGCCGCCAGGGTCGATCCGGTCGGCTGGTCCACCAGCAGGAAGGCGCCAGTGGCGCGGTCATCCGCGTAGTCATCGACCGCGACCGCCTCGGAGAGCTGGACCGTCACGCGCGCGATGTCGTTGAGCTCGACCTGTGGAGAGGCCGGCACCCACCCGGCAGCCTCCACATCCCAGTGCTCGTCGACCGAGGTGATGATCCCCCGGACGAGTGCTGTGCCCACCTTGACGAGCAGGCGCTGGGCCGCGCGCCCTGGGCGCTCGTCGAGCCACGCCACGACACCGGTGAGCGTCGTGGCCGACCGGGGTGGCCGCGCGGCGGGTGCGAGCACCTGGCCCCGCCCGACGTCGAGCTCGTCTCGCAGCACGATCGTGACGGACTCCCCGGACCGCGCGGTGTCGACCCTCCCGGCGGGGGAGTCGATGCCGGTCACGACCGAGCGCTGTCCGCCCGGCTGGGCCACCAGCTCGTCCCCGACGCTGACCGAGCCCGAGGCCACCCGTCCCGCGAGGCCGCGGTAGTCGGGGTGCTCGGCGGTGCGCGGTCGGATGACGAGCTGCACGGGCAGGCGGAAGGGGGCGTCCTGGTCGTCCTGGCCGACGTCGAGGTCCTCCAGCAGCGGCAGCAGCGGCTCGCCGTCGTACCACGTCCCGTGCCGTGCCCCGCCCGATGCCGCCAGCTGGGCGACGTTCTCGCCGGTGAGCGCGCTGATCGGGACCACCCGCACGTCGTGGAGTCCCAGCCTCGCACCCATGGAGCGGATGTCGGCGGCCACCTCGTCGAAGCGGGCCTGCGACCAGTCGACGGCGTCCATCTTGTTGACCGCGAACACCACGTGCGGCACCCGCAGCAGGGCCATCACGGCGGCGTGCCGCCGGGTCTGGGGCAGCACGCCGTTGCGCACGTCCACGAGGATCAGCGCGGCATCGGCGGTGGAGGCGCCGGTCACCGTGTTGCGCGTGTACTGGGTGTGTCCGGGGGTGTCGGCCAGCACGAAGCTGCGACGTGGGGTGGTGAAGTAGCGGTAGGCGACGTCGATCGTGATGCCCTGCTCCCGCTCGGCGCGCAGGCCGTCGGTGAGCAGCGCCAGGTCGACCGACTCGGCACCCCGTCTGCGCGAGGCCTCCTCGATCGCGTCGTACTGGTCGGCCAGGATCGACTTGGTGTCGTGCAGCAGCCGCCCCACGAGGGTGGACTTGCCGTCGTCGACGCTGCCGGCGACGACCAGCCGCACCTGGCGGCGCTCGAGTGTCACGGTGCTCATCAGAAGTAGCCCTCTCGCTTGCGGTCCTCCATGGCGGCCTCGCTCAGCCGGTCGTCGGCACGTGTTGCGCCCCGCTCAGTGAGCCGGCTGACCGAGATCTCGGCGATGATGTCGCCGATCGCAGAGGCGGTGGACTCCACTGCGCCAGTGCAGGATCCGTCGCCCACCGTGCGATAGCGCACCGACTTGGTGACCAGCGGCTCGCCCTCTCCGGGCGCCCCCCAAGGGCCGGGTGTCATCCACATCCCATCGCGCAGCCAGACGGGCCGCTCGTGGGCGAAGTAGATGCTGGGCAGCCGGATCTGCTCCAGCTCGATGTAGTGCCACACATCGAGCTCTGTCCAGTTGGAGATCGGGAAGACCCGCGTGTGCTCGCCCGGGGCGTGCCGCCCGTTGTAGAGCTGCCACAGCTCGGGCCGCTGCTTGCGCGGGTCCCAGCCGCCAAAGGCATCACGCACGGAGAAGATCCGCTCCTTGGCCCGCGCCCGGTCCTCGTCGCGGCGGGCGCCCCCGAGGAGGGCGTCGAACCGCTGTTCGCCGATCGTGTCCAGCAGCGGCACTGTCTGGAGGGGGTTGCGGGTGCCGTCCGGCCGCTCGACGAGCCGACCGTCCCTGATCCACTCCTCCACGGCCGCGACGACCAGCGTGAGCCCATGCTCGGCCACCACCGCGTCGCGGTAGTCGATGACCTCCGGGAGGTTGTGCCCGGTGTCGACGTGGAGGAGGGTGATCGGCAGCGGTGCCGGTGCGACGGCCTTGCGGGCCAGGTGCAGCAGGACGGCCGAGTCCTTGCCGCCGCTGAACAGCAGCGCCGGCCGGTCGAACTCGGCCACGACCTCGCGGATGATCTGGATGGCCTCCGCCTCCAGGGCCGCGATGGTCTGACCGGCGCCCAGCGGCGCACCGGGCGCACCGGGCGCGGCGGGCAGTGGGGTGGCTGTCGTGGTCATAGCACTCCCTTTGCGCTCAGGGCCGATCGCAGCGTGGCCACGGTCTCGGCAAGGTCGCGTCCGGTGGTGTCCAGACGCAGATCGGGGTGGGTGGGGATCTCGTAGGGGTCGCCGTCGCCGGTCATCGCCGGGCCGCCCTCGACTGCCCGCCGGGCATACAGGCCCTTGACGTCGCGGCGGCGGCATTCCTCCAGTGGCGTGCTGACGTGCACCTCGACGTATCGGGAGCCACTTGCCTGGTGCAGGCCGCGCACGGCGTCGCGTGAGTCGGCATAGGGCGCTATGACCGGCACGAGGGTCACAACACCGTTGCGCGACAGCAGGTTTGCGATGTAGCCCACGCGGCGCACGTGTGTGTCGCGGTCCTCGCGGCTGAAGCCCAGCCCCTTGGAGACGCTCTGGCGCAGCTCGTCGCCATCGAGCACCTCCACCGGACGTCCCTCGGCGAGCAGGGCTGACGCCAGGCTGCTGGCGATCGTGGACTTGCCCGCACCGGACAGCCCCGTGAGCCAGACCGTGGCACCCTCGGGCCTGGTCTCGGTGCCGGGCGCGGGTATGCCGCGTGCGGCCTGGGAGGGTCGTGTGGCCGTGGTCGTGGGGTTCATAGGTGGATCCCGCACTCGGTCTTGCCCGTGCCGCTCCAGCGGCCGGCGCGGCTGTCCTCGTCGGCACCTGCCCGCCGGGTGCACGGTGCGCAGCCGATCGAGGGGTAGCCCTGGTCGAGCAGTGGGTTGCGGACGACGTCATTGGACGCGACATAGTCGGCGATCTGCGCGTCGGTCCAGGACGCCAGCGGCGCGATCTTGACCAGGCCGCGCCGCTCGTCGAAGCCCAGGACCGCTGTGGACGCCCGCCCCGCGGACTGGGCACGACGCAGGCCGGTGGCCCAGGCCTCCAGCCCGTCCAGGGCCTCGTCGAGCGGGTGGGTCTTGCGCAGTGCGCAGCACAGATCGGGATCGCGGTCGTGCAGAGCCGCGCCGTGCGTGGCATCCTGCTCGGCCACGGTCTGGCCCGGGGTGACCGTCAGGACGTGATGTCCCGGTCGTGCGGCCAGCGCGTCCCGCGTCGCCAGGGTCTCGGGGAAGTGATAGCCGGTGTCGAGGAAGACGAGCCGCACGCCCGGCGCCACCTCCTGGGCGAGGTGGGCGAGGACCCCGTCCTGCATGGACGCCGCGACGGCCCACCGCTCTCCGAATGTGGCTGCGGCCCAGACGATCACGTCGTGCGCCGAGGCGCCCTCGAGTCGGCCCCAGTGCTCGGTGACCAAGGCGTGCAGCTCCGCCTCCGGTCGCATCTGCCCGGTCGCGTCCGTGATCGCGCTCATCCGACCAGGTCCTGTCTCGAGAGCCCCACGAAGCGGACGGTGAAGACCCGAGCGCAGTCGCGGCACCGCCAGGCGCCGACCGGCTCCTCGACCGGTCGCAGCTGCTCATCACCGCAATAGGGGCAGTGCTGCACCGCTGCGCGCTGTGCCCCGTCGCCGCCAGCGACCCAGCCACTGCGTGGGGAGCTCATGCGAGCACCTCGTCGGGCACGCGGGCGGACCAGTCGGCGAAGGTCTCGTCGGGCTCGGCACCCGTCGCGTAGTTGGTGACGACCCGGACGACATAGTCTCCGAGGCCGGCAGCGGTGACCTTGTGCCCGCGCAGTTTGCGCCCCACCTGCGGGTCGAGTCCGAGGTGGCCGCCGAGGTGCACCTGGTAGCCGGGGACCCGCTCGCCGTCGTCGTCGGTGACGATCTGGCCCTTGAGCCCGATGTCGGCGACCTGGATGCGGGCGCAGGAGTTGGCGCAGCCGTTGAGGCTGATCGTGACCCCGTGGGGGGTGTCGATCTCGGCGAGTCGCTCCTCCAGCTCGGACACCAGGTCGGTCGCGCGCTGCTTGGTGTCGACGATGGCGAGCTTGCAGAACTCGATCCCGGTGCAGGCCATGGTGTTTCGTCGCCACTCGCTGGGAGCCGCGTGCAGACCCAGGGCGGCCATGCGATCGACCAGCGCATCCACCCGGTCCGGCTCCACGTCGAGGACGAGGAGCTTCTGGAGAGGGGTGAACGCCACCCGGTCGGACCCAGCCGCCTCCGCGGCATCGGCGACCTCGGCGAGCACGTCGCCGGAGACGCGGCCGACGGTGGGGGAGAACCCGACGAAGAGACGACCGTCCGCCTGCTCGTGCACACCCACGTGGTCGATGGGCTGGTCCGGCGCCTGCGCCGCCGGCCCGTCCAGCAGCCTGCGGTGCAGGTACTCGCCCTCGAGCACCTCGCGGAAGCGCTCGGCGCCCCAGTCGGCGACCAGGAACTTCAGGCGGGCGCGGTTGCGCAGCCGTCGATACCCGTAGTCACGGAAGATCGAGACCACTCCCAGCCACACCTCGGGGATCTCCTCCAGCGGCACCCAGGCCCCGAGGCGCACCGCGAACTGGGCGCTGGTCGACAGGCCCCCGCCGACGAGCAGGTCAAAACCCGGTCCGTGCTCGGGGTGCTCGACGCCCACGAAGGAGACGTCGTTGATCTCCGGCACGGTGTCCCACAGCCACGAGATGGCGGACTTGAACTTGCGCGGCAGGTTAGACAGGTCCGGGTTGCCGATGAACTCGGCCTTGATGCGGTCGATGGCAGGGGTGGGGTCGATGACCTCGTCGCGGGAGATGCCTGCGACAGGGGAGCCGAGGATCACGCGCGGCACGTCGCCACAGGCCTCGGTGGTCTCGAGCCCCACGCCCTCCAGCCGGCGCCAGATCTCGGGCACCGACTCGACCTCGACCCAGTGCAGCTGGATGTTCTGTCTGTCGGTGATGTCGGCTGTGTTGCGGCCGAAGTCGCGGGAGATGCCCGCGATGGCACGCAGCTGCGCGAGGTCGACCTGTCCGCCGTCGATGCGGACGCGCATCATGAAGTAGCGGTCGTCGAGCTCCTCCGGTGCGAGCGCCGCGGTCTGGCCTCCGTCGATGCCCGGACGACGCTGCGTGTACAGGCCCCACCACCGGAATCGCCCACGCAGGTCGTCGGGGGGAATCGAGTCGAATCCCTCACGGGCGTAGATGGATTCGATGCGGTGACGGACGGCGAGAGGGTCCTCCTCCTGCTTGAAGGTCTCGTTGTGGTTGAGCGGCTCACGCTGCCCGAGGGCCCACTGCCCCTCGGGCTTCTCGCGTGTCCGTCGGGTGCGCACCCCGCCGGTGCGGCTCGGTCCGCCCTGGCCCGTCGCGGTGTCGGGCAGCGTGCTGGTCATGGGAGAGACCCTTCTGAATGGGGATGGCTCGGGTGGATGACTCGGGTGGGGGTCCCGAGACAGGGATGGTGGTGCCGCCCCGCCATGGAGGGCGGCAGCGGGCAGCGGCCCGTGGGAGGCCGTGAAGGTGAGAGGTGGCGCGACGGTGCGCCGGGCGCTGGGCGCGCTAGGTCGTCGACCTAGCGCTGCGGCATACAGCTGGCAGCGGTGGAACGACACAGGTCGACGTGTCGCCGGGACACGGGCCAGAAGGTGGTCGCTGTCATGGGCCAACCGTGCCATGCGCCAGCGGCCGCTGTCCATAATGACACCCAAGGATGTCCATAACGTGGACTTATTGCCGTGTGGTCAGGCGTGGACCCGGGTGTGCGCGCCCGAGTGGAAGCGGGCCGGCGAATGCCCCTAGGGGTGTCGAGCGCCGGTTGTCTTGTGCCTCAACAAAACTCGGCCGGCCAGCGTCGCGGCCAGCGCCCATCCTCCGACATCGCGCACGAGTGCCGCGGCCCGTGGGACATCACGGATCTGGGCTGGCGGGCCGTCACCGAGGACGCCGCGGTCCTCGGTGACGCCGGCATAGGTGTTGCGCCCGCCCAGGCTCACCCCGAGGTATGCCGCGCAGGCGCTCTCGATGGGGCCGGCGTTGGGGCTGGGGTGCTGGGGAGCGTCGCGTCGGACCACCCGCAGGATCGCGCCGGCCCGGCTGGGTGACTGGGCCACGATCAGTGCCGTCGTCAGCCGCGCAGGAAGCCAGTTGACGATGTCGTCCAGCCGCGCGGCCGCCCAGCCGAACTGCTCGTGGCGGGGCGTGCGATGTCCCACCATGGCGTCGAGCGTGTTGACCGCCCGATACCCCGCCAGGCCAGGCACTCCGGCGACCGCGCCCCAGAACAGTGGCGCCACAACGGCATCCGAGCTGTTCTCGGCCAGCGACTCCACGCAGGCGCGCCCGAGCCCATCCGCGTCGAGCGTGCTCGGGTCACGCCCCACCAGGGACCGGACGCGCTCACGGGCGGCCGCAAGGTCGCCGGCGGCGGCGTGATCGTGCACGGCCATCGCCTCGCGCTCCAGTGAGCGCCCGCCAAGCACGGCCCAGGTGGTGACAGCTGTGAGCAGTGTCCGGGCGACGGGCCCGCGGGCGAGGGCCTGTGCGGTGGCCGCGCCGAGGGTCGTGCCACCCACCAGCGCGAGCTCGTATGCCGCGCCGCGGGCTCTGCTTGGTGCCCACAGTCTGCGCTCGAGTCCCGCTGCGAGAGAGCCGAAACCGGCCACCGGGTGGTAGCGGCGAGGATCGCCGATAAGACGGTCGGCGGCATACCCGATCAGCAGGCCGGCGGCGACGGGATCGACTGTTCGGCGACCCACCGTCACTGTCCTTTGACGGTCAGGGGCAGTCCGGCCACGACCAGGACGACGCTGTCGCTCACAGCCGCCATCCGCTGGTTGAGCCGGCCCAGGGCGTCGGCGAAGATCCGCCCTGAGCGGTGCTCGGAGACCAGGGAGAGGCCGACCTCGTTGGTGACGGCGACGGCCTGGTGCCCACACTGCTGCCAGGCCTCGACGAGCCGGTCCACGCGGGGCTGGAGTGCCTCCTGCCACTGCGCCTCGGGGCTCTCCCATGCTGCGATCTCGTCGAGCTGGGCGGTCAGCCAGGTGCCGAGGCAGTCGATCAGGGCCGGGCCGGTGAGCCCCTCGATCGCTGAGGCGAGGTCCGTTGTGTCGACCGTCCGCCAGCTCGCCGGGCGTCGGTGCTGATGGTGTCGGACGCGGGATGCCCAGTCCGGGTCCGCCTCGGGCGAGTCGACCGGCATGCCGGTCGCGACATAGGTGACCTCGGGGACGCCGGCGAGCAGGGACTCGGCATGGGCGGACTTGCCGCTGCGGGTGCCGCCTGTGACGAGGGTCCTCACTGCCCGCTCCAGCCTGTGCTTGCGGCCAGCACCACGACGAGCGCGGTGAGGGCCGTCTCGATGGCTGCGCCGATGACGTCGCCGGTGACCCCGCCAAACACCCGGCGGGCGTGCCTGAGGAGCAGGAGGACCGCCACTGCGGCAGCGAGCCAGGCAGCGACCGGGAGCCAGAGCGAGGCGCCGGCAAGGACCGCTGTCGACGCGAGCGCCGCAAGCCCCACCAGCGCGCTGAGGGTGACTCCCACAGTCGAGACGCTCTGCGCGACAAGGGAGCCCATGCCGTCTGGGCGAGCCGACGGCATACCTCGTCGGCATGCCGCGGCGCATGCGGAGCGTGACACGACCACTGCTGCGGCGGCGACGAGCCAGCCCAGGCCGTGGGCAGCGATGGCCCCGAAGGACGCGGCCTGGGCCAGGAGCACGACCGTGATGGCGGCCGCGCCCATCGGCCCGACGTCTCCGCGGCGCATGACCTCCAAGGCCCTGTCGCGGTCCCAGCCGGCGCCGCTGCCGTCGACCGTGTCGGCCAGCCCGTCCAGATGCATCCCGCGCGTGAGCAGCCCGAGAGCGCCCACCGCGATGGCGCCGGTTACCAGGGGAGGCAGCCCCGCGAGATCGCCCACCGCACACACGGCCCCGACGCCCGCCCCGAGGGGCAGCGCGGCCACCGGCGCAAGCGCCATGGCCCGCCCGGCCACCGGGCGCGTGACCTCGCCGATGTCGCCGCTGGGCACCACCGTGAGGGTGCCGAGGGCGAGCCGGAGAGCAGCGGCGGTCATCTCCAGGGTCACTCGGCCGTCATCAGATCGGCCAGCAGCGCCATGTCGCGCAGGACCGCCACGCCGGAGCGCAGGACCGGCAGCGCCGTCATCGCACCGGTCCCCTCGCCGAGCCGCATGCCCAGGTCGAGGATGGGCGCGAGGCCGAGGCTGTCCAGCGCGATGCCGGACGCCGGCTCGGGGGAGCGGTGCCCCGCCTGCATCCAGGCGACGACCTCGGGGTCGATGGACGCGGCCACGAGGGCCTCGGCGACGGAGATGACCCCGTCGAGCAGCACGGGCAGGCGAGCGGCCGCCGCTGCCAGCATCATGCCGACGGCCACGGCCATGTCCGGGCTGCCCAGTGCTGCAAGCCGATCCACCGGATCGGTGATGCCGGTGGTGCGGGCCAGCGCCTTCTCGACAACGGCCGTCTTGCGCGAGAGGCCCTCGTCGTCGAGCCCCGCGCCGCGGCCGGTGACCGGTGCGGCCGACGACCCGGTCAGCGCCGCGACCAGCGCAGCGGAGGGGGTCGTGTTGCCGATGCCGAGGTCGCCGATGATCAACAGCTGGGCCCCCTGCTCGAGCTCCTCGGCGACGATGCGGGCGCCCACGGCCAGCGCCTCCTCGGCCTGGGCACGCGTCATCGCGTCCTCGACGTCGATCGAGCCGCAGCCGCGGCCCAGCTTGTGGCTCGTGACATCGGTCGGCAGGCCCTCGAGGCCGGCGTCCACACTGATGTCGAGGACGCGGACCGGCACGTTGTGCTGCGCCGCCAGCGCGCTCATGCCGGCCTTGCCTGCGACGAGGGTGTGGACCATCGCGACGGTGATCTCCCGCGGATAGGACGCGACGCCGCGAGTGGTCACCCCGTGGTCACCCGCAGGGATGACCGCGCGGACCCGGTCGAGCGGCTTGGGCGGGCAGACACCCTGGCATGAGGCCACCCAGGCACCGAGCTCCTCGAGCCGGCCCAGCGACCCGAGGGGCTTGGCGAGGGCGTCGAACCGCTCGCGTGCCTCCTCCAGGACGGCGGCCGACGGCGGCGTGATGGTGGTGGTGCTCATGCGGAACGCTCCTTTGCGCTTGTGAGGGAGGGGGCGGATCCGTCGCTGAACCGGGGCAGGGCGTCCTGCTGGGCCAGCGCGTCGACTGTGGCGCCGATGATCGTGACGGCAGGAGCCGAGATGCCCTGGGCCGCAGCGGTCTCGGCAATGTCGGCGAGGGTGGCGCGAGCGACGCGCATCGACGGCATACCGGCATCGGCGACAGACGCGGCCGGGGTGTCGGGGGCGAGCCCGTGCTCCACCAGGCGCTCGGCGATCATGGGGAGCTCCGCGACCCCCATGAGGACGACGATCGTCAGGCCCGTGCGCGCGAGGGCGCCCCAGTCGGTGGTGCTGCGGCCATCGTCCGGGCCGACGTGACCCGACACGACGACGAAGCCCTGGGTCAGGCTCCGGTGTGTCACCGGGATGCCTGCGAGGGCCGGGGCCGCCACCGAGGAGGTGACCCCGGGGACCACGGTGACGGGCACGCCCGCCTCGACGCAGGCATTCCACTCCTCACCGCCGCGTCCGAAGACGAAGTTGTCGCCGCCCTTGAGCCGCACGACGTGGCGGCCGGCCAGCGCGTGCTCGAGCAGCACTGCGTTGATCCGCTCCTGGGGCGTGAAGTCACCGCGCGGGATCTTGCCCACATGGATGACCTCGGCGTGGGCAGGGGCCTCGTCGAGCACACCCAGCGGGGCCAGCCGGTCGCAGACCAGCACATCGGCGCTCTTGACCGCCTCGAGGCCGGCCAGGGTGAGCAGGCCGGGATCGCCGGGTCCGCCGCCGACGAGGGTGACGCGGCCGGTGCCGCGGGGCCGGGTGACGGGAGCGGGTGCCGGCGCGGGGCAGCGCAGCACGACCTCGGCGTCGCCGGGCACCTCCGAGGCCACGGTCACCAGTCCACGGGATGCGAGGTCGGCCATCCGGGCGTCCGCCGCCTCGCTGACCACGGTGACGCGTGCGCCCTGGTCGAGCAGTCCGTGCACGACCTGCGGCGCGGCATCGGTGGGGTGGGTCAGCGCCACGTGGGGCGTGCTGATGGGCAGGCGGATCACGCGATGGCCTCCTCGTGGAGCGTGCTGGCGAGCTCGCGCAGCAGGGTGTCTGTCATGATCGGGTCGCGCACGGCGATGCGCAGCCAGTCGGGGCCGAGCCCGGGGAAGCTGTCGCAGCTGCGGACAGCAATTCCCCTCTCGCGCAGCGCTTCCCACACGCCGGGCCCGACCTGCACGAGCACGAAGGGCGCCTGGCCCGCGACTGGGTCGAGACCGAGACCGGCCAGCCCAGTGGCCAGCCGCTCCCGCCAGGTGGTCAGGGTCGCGGCGCCGCGGGATGCCTCGGCAAGGGCCGCGGGGGTGGCGGTCGCGGTCATCACGCCCAGCGCCGGTGACGAGACCGACCACGGTGTCTGCTGCGCCTCGAGGAGCTCGATGAGCGCCGGGTCGCCCACGACATACCCGGCGCGCAGACCCGCGACCGACCACGTCTTGGTGAGCGAGCGGACCACGAGCAGGCCGGCCATCTCGGCCTGGACGAGCGACTGTGACTCGCCGGGCACGGCGTCCATGAAGGCCTCGTCGACGACCAGCACCCGCCCGGGACGCCGCAGCGCGCGCAGGGTGTCGGCGGGGTGGAGCACCCCAGTGGGGTTGGTCGGGTTGCCGACCACCACGAGATCGGCGTCCTCCGGGACGGTCGAGGGGTCGAGGGCGAAGCCCCCGGCTGCGGAGAGGACCACATGGCGGGGAGCTCGGCCGGCGCGGGCGAGTGCGGCGTCCGGCTCGGTGAACTGCGGGTGCACGACGACCGGGCCCGTCGGGCGCAGGGCCTGGGCGATCAGGGTGAACGCCTCGGCACCCCCGCTGGTGGGCAGCACCATCGCCTCGGGGACGTGGTGGCGCCGGGCCAGTGCCGTGCGGGCCGCCGCAGGGCGGGGGTATGCCGCGAGGTCACCGGTGGCCTCGGCGATCGTCCGTGCCAGCCAGGCCGGCGGGGAGGTGTCGCGCACGTTGACCGCGAAGTCGAGCAGCCCGTCACCGATCTCGGCGTCGCCGTGATGGTGCACTGATCCGCGGTGACCGCGGTCGGCGTGTGCAGGGGCCGGTCTCGACCCGGATCCGTCAGCGGAGGTGCGCGCGGTCGCGCGGCCGCCCCCGATGAGGGGCGGCGAGGCGGCATACGCCATGACCGAGTCGACGAAAGATGAGGCGAGAGAGGGGCTTCCGGCCCAGTGCGTGTGGAGGTAGGAGGCGTGGACGGTCGCCTTGCCCGTGCCGGCCGGGTCAAGCGCGAAACCCTCGAGTCCGGCGTCAGCGAGATCCCAGGAGGCTGCCACGCCGTGGCGGGGGTCGGTGGCCGTGCGGTGGAACTCGTGCCCGTGGACGGTCGTCCCGGCGGCGCCGAGGACGCTCTCGTGTGTGAGGCGGGCCGTGCGATAGGAGAGCGTCAGGCGTGGGGCCATCGCCGCCGTGGCCGGCAGCACGCCGGCGAAGGGGCGGCCGTCGAGGCTGCGGGCGAGATAGAGCATGCCCGCGCACTCGGCGACGGTGGGCATCCCGGACATGGCCGCGTCGTGGACCTCGGCCATCAGCCGTGTGTTGCCGGTGAGCGCGGCGGCGTGCATCTCGGGGAAGCCGCCCCCGAGATAGAGGCCGGCAGCGCCGGCAGGCAGCGCCGTGTCGACGGCGGGGTCGAAGACCACCGGCTCGGCACCGAGCGAGCGGATCATCTCCTCGGTCTCGGCGTAGCGGAAGGTGAAGGCACGGCCGCCGGCCACGGCCACGACGGGGCGCGGCGTGGCGCCCTGTGCGGCCGCCCGGACCGGCGGCTCCCACGGGTCGGCATCGATCGCGGGGGCCGTGTGGGCGATGGCGAGGAGCGCGTCGAGGTCGACGAGCTCTGCCGTCTGCTCGGCCAGCCGGTCGAGGGCGGCCACGGCGTCGGTGCGCTCGGCCACCGGCACGAGGCCGAGGTGGCGCGAGGGGGCGCTGACGCCCGCGTCGCGGGGCAGCACGCCGATGACGGGGATGCCGAGCGACTCGACCGAGCGGCGCACCTCGTCGGCGTGGCGCGACGAGCCGGACTTGTTGAGGATCACGCCGCCGATCGAGATGGCGGGGTCGAAGGTGGCCAGGCCGTGGACGGTCGCGGCGACCGTCCGGGCCGCCGAGGAGATGTCGACGACGAGCACGACGGGCGAGGCGGTCAGGGTCGCGATGTGCGCGGTGGAGGCGAAGCCGTCGGTGCCGATCCGGCCGTCGAAGAGGCCCATCACGCCCTCGATGACCGCGATGTCCGCCGGCTCGGGCGTGGCGAAGCCGTGCCGCAGCAGGGGGACGACGAGCTCCTCGGGGGTGAGCCAGGGGTCGAGGTTGCGGCCCGGGCGTCCCGTGGCCAGCGCGTGATAGCCGGGGTCGATGTAGTCCGGGCCGACCTTGGCCGGGGCGACCCGGTGGCCGGCGCGCGCCAGCGCGGCCATGAGGCCGACGGCGACCGTCGTCTTGCCCTGGCCGGAGGCGGCGGCAGCCACCATCACGCGGGGGAGACTCACCACTCGATGCCCTTCTGGCCCTTCTGGCCCTTGTCGAAGGGGTGGGCGATCTTGGTCATCTCCGTTGCCACATCGGCGATCTCGAGCAGTCGCGGGTCGGGGTCGCGGCCGGTGATGACGACATGCTGGTAGCCGGGGCGCTCCCGCAGCACCTGGACGACCTCGTCGACGTCGACCCAGCCCCACTTCATGACATAGGTGAACTCGTCGAGGATGTAGAGCTGGTGGGCCTCCTCGGCGAGCCGGCGCTTGATCTCCTCCCAGCCCTCGCGCGCGGCGGCAGCGTGGTCCTCCTCGGACCCGGCCTTGCGCGACCACGACCAGCCGGAGCCCATCTTGTGCCACTCGATGGGTCCGCCCTGCCCGGTGTCCTGGTGGACCTGGTCGAGCGCGGCGAGGGCGGTCTGCTCGCCGATGCGCCACTTCGCGGACTTCACGAACTGGAAGACCCCGATCGACCAGCCCTGGTTCCAGCCGCGCAGGGCGAGGCCGAACGCCGCGGTGGACTTCCCCTTGCCGGTGCCACCGTGGACGATCACGAGCGGCTGGTTGCGGCGCTGGCGGGTGGTGAGCCCGTCGTCGGCGGTGACGGGAGTCTGGCCCTGTGCCATCAGGCGGCACTCCTTCCCCGGGGGTGACCCGGTGCTCGCTCGGTGGCGCGGGCGGACTGCACCGCGTCGACGATGGCCTGGGCGGCCACCTCGGGCAGGGGGACGTGGCGCGCCTGCATCCTGTGGGCGAGGTCGCCGGCGAGGCCCATGCGGAATCGCCCTGTCTCACAGTCGATCACGACCGCGTCGCAGCCGATCGAGGGCCACGCGTCGGCCATCCGGCGGGCCCGGGCGAGGGCGTCCTTGCCGCCAGTGGCGCGGCCGTCGGTGAGCAGCAGGACGAGTGCCCGGCGCCGGGGGTCGCGCAGCCGCTCGCGCTCGACGACCCGGGCGGTCAGCACGATCCCCTCGGCCAGCGGTGTGCGGCCACCGTGGGGCATCGCCTCCAGACAGCGTGCGGCCGCCTCGACGGACGAGGTCGGCGGCAGCGACAGCTCGGCCTCGCTCCCGCGGAAGGTGATCAGTCCGACCCGGTCGCGCCGCTGGTAGGCGTCGGTGAGCAGGCTCAGGACCGCTGTCTTGACCTCCTCCATGCGGCGCCGGGCGCCCATCGAGCCGCTGGCGTCGACCGCGAGCAGGACGAGGTTGGACTCCTGCCCCTGGCTGACGACACCGCGCAGGTCGTCGGCCTCGAGCAACAGCCGGTCGGTGCGCCCGCGCCGGGCCTGGTGGGGTGCGGATGCGGCGATGGTGGCCGGCAGGTGCACCCGACGGGAGGCCTGCCGGGTCGCGCCGACGGTGCGTCCAGAGGCGGTCATGGCGCGGCTGCGGCGACCCGGCGCGCCTACCCCGACACCGCTGACGGCAAAGGTTGTGGTCCGGTATGCCGTGTGCGTGGGCGCCACCGCCACCGGCAGGGCCGCGCGGCCGTCCTCCGGCGCATCGGCAGAGTCCTGCCCCTCGTCCGGCGGCTCGGGGGCCTGGTCAGTGTGCGAGTCGTCGGGCCGCGGGTCGGTGCGGTCGTCCGGTGCATCGGGTCCACCGGCGGGCGGAGCGGAGTCCGCCTCGGGCGGGGCCTGGCCGTCGGTGTCCTCGGGAGCGTCGCCGGCGTCGTCGCCCTCCGGGCCGTCCGGCTGCGACCCGTCGGGGTCGGTGCCGTCGGGCTCGGGGTCGTCGTCGCCGAGCAGCTCCTCGAGGAGGTCCTCGTCGAGTCCGGGCGCGTCAAAGGGGTTGCGCCGGCGGCGGTGGGGGAGCGCGAGGCGTGCGGCGACCCGCACGTCGTCGCGGGTGACCTCGTCGCGTTCCCACCAGGCGGCGTGGGCGCGGGCGGCCCGGGCGGTCACGATGTCGGCGCGCATCCCGTCGACGTCGAATCCCGCACAGACCCGGGCGATCCGCTCCAGCTCACGGTCGGGCAGCCGCACGGCGGCAAGGCGCTCCCGCGCCGCGGCGATCCGCTCGCCGAGCGCGGACTGCTCCGCGGCATACCCCTGCGTGAAGCCCTCGGGGTCGGCGTCGAAGCCGAGCCGGCGCCGTACCACCTCGGCGCGCTCGGCCGGGTCGCGGCTGGCGGCGACCTCCACGGTCAGTCCGAAGCGGTCGAGGAGCTGGGGGCGGAGCTCGCCCTCCTCGGGGTTCATCGTGCCGACGAGCACGAGCCGGGCGGCGTGCGAGACCGAGACACCGTCGCGCTCGACGGTGTTGCGGCCCATCGCCGCTGCATCGAGCAGCAGGTCGACCAGGTGGTCGTGCAGGAGGTTGACCTCGTCGACATAGAGGATGCCCCGGTGGGCGTCTGCGAGCAGGCCGGGCTCGAAGGCGGCCTCGCCGCTGCCGAGGGCCCGGCGCAGGTCGAGGGAGCCGATCACACGGTCCTCGGTGGCCCCGACGGGCAGCTCGACGAGGCGGGCGGGGCGGGTGTGGTGCGACTCACCCGCGGCGTGCGGGCCGTCCGGGCAGCCGGGGTCGGGTCGCGCCGGGTCACAGCCGAACCGGCAGCCCTCGACGACCTCCTCGGGAGGCAGCACGGAGGTGAGCGAGCGGACCATCGTCGACTTGGCAGTGCCCTTCTCGCCGCGCACCAGGACACCGCCGACCTCGGGGGAGACGGTGGTGAGGATCAGGGCGAGGGCCATCTCGTCGGCTCCGACGATGGCCGCAAACGGGAACTGCGACAACGCTTTTCCTCCTGGCGAGTGACCACGCTCGCCGTCAGCGGTCCTGCCCGTGGGACGGGGCAGGGGACCACGCGATGTCCTGGCTTCCCCTCATCGGGGTCACAGTGGCGGGACCGCTCCGGGCTTGCACCGGTATTCCTCGCCGTGGGCCGATAGGCATCATGCCAGAGCCGACCGGGGGTCCGCGCGGGCATCTCGCAAGCGGCCCTAGAGTGTGCGCCATGATCGAGGTCATCGGCGTGGGTGCCGACGGGGTGGCAGGGCTCCCCGAGAGGCTGCGCCGGCTCGTCGATGAGGCCGATGCCCTCATCTCCTCCCCGCGACTGCTGGCCACCCTGCCGGCCGCGAAGCCGCCGGCCGCCGAGGGTCAGGGGCAGCAGCGCATCGAGTGGCCGAAGCCGCTGGTCGCGGGCCTGCCGGCCCTCCTCGAGACGCTCGCCGACGAACGGATCGCCGTCCTCGCGACCGGGGACCCGCTCGTCTCCGGGATCGGCTCGACCCTCATCCGGCTCCTCGGTCCCGACGCCGTGCGCATCCACCCCGCACCCAGCTCGGTCGCGCTGGCCCGGGCCGAGCTGCGCTGGCCGGACGAGACGGTCGTCACCCACTCGCTGGTGAGCGCCGACCCCGTGACCGTGCGCCCGCTGCTCACCCCGGGGGCGCGACTGCTGCTGCTGTCGGCCGGCGCCCACACACCCGCACAGGTGGCCCGCCTCCTCGTCGAGGACGGCTGGGCCGACGCGCGGGTCACGGTGCTCGGCGACCTCGGCTCCGTGGACCAGTCGCGCTGGGAGGGGACGGCCAGTGCGGCCGCCGAGCACACGGCATACCCGGCGCTGTCGATCGCCGCAGTCGAGCTGCCCTCTGCCCGGGGGGCGTTCGGCACCAGCCCCGGCCTGCCCGACGACGCCTTCGAGCACCTCGGCCAGATCACAAAACGCGAGGTCAGGGCCACCGCGCTGGCCGCGCTCCGCCCGATGCCGGGCCAGCACCTGTGGGATCTCGGCGCGGGCGTCGGCTCGATCGCGGTGGAGTGGGCGCTCCAGTCCCCGACCGCCACGGCGTCCGCCGTCGAGCGGCTGCCGGATCGAGCAGATCTCGTCGAGGCCAACATCGCGCGGCTGGGCGCCACCGGCGTCACCGTTGTGCGCGAGCCGGTCGCGGACGCCCTCGCCGGGCTGCGCGACCCCGACGCGGTGTTTGTCGGCGGCGGCGCGAGTGCCGAGGTCATCGAGGAGGCGTGGCGACGGCTGCGTCCCGGCGGGCGCCTGGTCGCCCACGCCGTCACCCTCGAGACCGAGGCCGTGCTCGTCGACGCCTGGCGGGCCCACGGCGGTGAGCTGCGCCGCCTCAGCGTCGAGCGGGCCGAGCCACTCGGCCGCTACCTGTCCTGGACCCCGGCCCGCCCCATCGTGCAGTGGGCGGCCAGCAAGCCATCCACCGACCCGCAGCCAAGCGAGGAGCCACCCGCATGACCGTCCACTTCATCGGCGCCGGACCGGGCGCCCACGACCTGCTCACCCTGCGCGCCGCGCGGATCCTGTCCGAGAGCCCCGTGTGCCTCTATGCCGGCACCTACCTCGACGACGAGGTCCTCGGGCACTGCCCCGAGGGCGCCGAGCTCATCGACACCCAGCACCTCAACCTCGACGAGATCACCGCCCACCTCGTGCGCGCCCACGAGCAGGGCAAGGACGTCGCGCGCCTGTGCTCCGGCGACCCGAGCGTCTATTCCGCTGTGGCAGAACAGTGCCGGCGCCTCGACGAGGCCGGCGTGCCGTGGGATGTCACCCCCGGTGTCCCGGCGTATGCCGCGACCGCCGCCCTCGTGGGGCGCGAGCTGACCGTCCCCGAGGTCGCGCAGTCGGTGGTGCTGACCCGGGCCCAGCGGGACTCGACCAAGATGCCGCCGGGGGAGTCGCTCGCCGCCTTCGCCGAGACCGGCGCGACGCTCGTGCTCCACCTGGCCATCCGGCATACCCGGCGTCTTGCCGAGGAGCTCAGCGAGCACTACGGCGCCGACTGCCCGGTGGTCGTGGGCTCCCAGGTGAGCCAGCCCGAGGAGCTCGTGCTGCGCGGCACCCTCGCCGACATCGCCGACCAGGTCGAGGCCGCCGGGCTGCGCCAGGCTGCGGTGATCATCGTGGGCTGGGCGCTCGAGGCGGAGGGCTTCGTCGAGTCGCATCTCTACAGCTCGCGCTGCCGGCCTGAGGCGCCGGTCACCTCGGCCGGCTGACCCGGGCGCGCCGCCGCGGCGACTGGTAGCCTCCGAGCCAGCCACCCCGACCAGAGGAACCCGGTGAGAGTCCGGGACGGTCGCGCCACTGTGAGCGGCATCAGCCGCGAAGTCAGGAACTCCTCGGTGTGGTCCCACCCCCTACGGGACGCGTCATCCCGAGAAAGGCTCCACCCAGTGCATATCGCCGAGGGCTATCTCCCACCTCTCCACGCCGCGGCCTGGACCGCGGCGGCCGCCCCCGTCGTCATCCACGGCACCCGTGAGGTCGCCCGCCTCGTCAGGGAGCGTCCGGGCGCCCGCCTGTTGCTCGGCGCGGCCGGGGCCTTCACCTTCGTGCTCTCCGCCATCAAGCTGCCGTCCGTGACCGGCAGCTCGTCACACCCGACCGGTGCCGGCGTGGGTGCCGTCCTCTTCGGGCCGCCGGTCATGGCCGCGCTCGGCACGGTCGTGCTGCTCTTCCAGGCGCTGCTGCTCGCGCACGGCGGGCTGACCACGCTCGGCGCCAATGTCTTCTCGATGGCCGTGGCCGGGCCATGGGCGGCGTATGCCGTCTACCGCCTGCTCTCGCGCGCCTCCTCGGGCATCCGGGTCTTCACCGCCGTCGCCGTCGCAGACCTCGTCACCTACTGCGTCACCGCCACCCAGCTCGCGCTCGCATTCCCCGACGCCACAGGCGGTTTCGCCTCCGCGTGGACCCGCTTCCTCGGCCTCTTTGCCGTGACCCAGATCCCCCTGGCAGTGGTCGAGGGGATCATCGCGGTGCTGCTCATCGGCGCCCTGCGCACGTGGGCCCCCGACGAGCTCGCCGAGCTGGGCGTCCTCCAGCCCGCCCCGCAGGGCGAGGAGGCCGCCCGTGCGTAGGCCCCTCTCCCGCATCCTCCTCGGGCTGCTCGCGGTCATGCTGGTCGTCGTGGCGTATGCCGTCGGCAGCGCCCGCGGCGACGGCGAGTTCGGTGGCACGGACGCCGCCGCGACCGAGCTGGTCGAGGGCGCCAACCCCGACTACGAGCCGTGGTTCCAGCCGCTCTTCTCACCGGGCGGCGGTGAGGTCGAGTCCGGCCTGTTCGCCCTCCAGGCCGCCATCGGCGGGGGAGTCCTCGGCTTTGTCCTCGGGACGCTGCGCGAGCGCCGCCGCCGCGGGGGCGACGAGGCCTAGCGATGCGCATCGACGAGGCCGCATGGGCGAGCCCCTGGCGCCACCGGGCGACGGGGGACAAGGCCCTGCTCGCCCTCGGCATGCTGCTCGTCGCCGCGCTGTCCACCAGCCGGACCGTGTCCGTCCTCGTCCTCGCGCTGGCGGCCGGCGTGGCCCTGGTGGTCGCCCGCATCCCAGCCCGGACCTGGCTGTCGGCGCTGTCCGCGCCCGCGGCATTCGTCGCTGTCGGCAGTGTCGCCCTGGCGGTGACCATCGGCGCAGACGCTGCCGACACGCTCGCCTCCGTGGGCGCTGTGGATATCACCAGATCCGGTGTGGCACAGGCGGTCTCCGCGTCGCTGCGCTCCTTCGCCGCCATGGCCTGCCTCGTGCTGCTGGCCGCGACCACCCCGATGACCGACCTGCTCGCGTGGCTGCGGAGGCTGCGGGTCCCGGAGGCCATGGTGGATATCGCGGGGCTGGTGTATCGGATGCTCTTTGCCCTGCTGGACGCGAGCCGGTCGGTGCGTGAGGCGCAGGCCGCCCGACTCGGCTACCGCTCGGGGCGGATGGCGCGACGGTCGATCGGCATGCTCCTCGGTGCCGTCCTGCTGAGGGCGTGGACCAGGGCCCGCCGGCTGGAGGACGGGCTCGCCGGCCGCGGCTACACCACGTCGCTGCGGACACTGCCCCGGCAGGCCGAGACCTCACCTGCCTTTGTCGGGATCAGCGCGCTCGTGCTGTCCGGGCTGGTCTCGCTCTCGGTGTCCGCGGCCCTGCGGGGGTGGCCGTGACCCATCGGAGCGAGCAGCAGGAGCCGCGGCCCGGCGCGGTCCTGGAGCTGCGCGGCATACACGCCGGCTATCCCGGGCACCCCGACGTCCTCGACTGTGCCGCGATGGCGGTCGTGCCGGGCGCGCGGATCGCGGTGATGGGTCCCAACGGGGCGGGCAAGACCACCCTGCTGCGCTGCCTGTCCGGTGCGCTCCGACCGGCCCGGGGCGCGGTGCTCGTCGAGGGCGAGCCCCTCGGCTATCGGCCCAAATCCCTTGTGCGGCACCGGGAGCTGGTCCAACTCGTCCTCCAGGACCCCGACGACCAGCTTTTCTCGGCTGATGTCCGAGGTGACATCTCCTTCGGTCCGCTCAATCTGGGACTGAGCGACCGGGAGGCCGCGACGCGCGTCGACGAGGCGCTCGACCTCCTCGACATCACCGACCTGGCCGACCGCCCCGTGCACCGCCTCTCCTATGGGCAGCGCAAGCGCGTCGCGATCGCCGGGGCTGTGGCCATGCACCCGCGGGTGCTGCTGCTCGACGAGCCGACCGCCGGGCTCGACCCGGCAGCGGTGACCGGGCTGCTGGGCGCTCTGGCGCGGCTTGAGGAGCGCGGGACGACCGTGGTCATGTCCACGCACAATGTCGACCTCGCCTGGTCGTGGGCCGACGAGGTCGCCCTCGTCGAGCACCACCAGGTCACCCAGGCTCCGATGGTCAAGATCCTCACCGACGGCCCGCTGCTCTCCGCCGCCAGCCTCGGCCTCCCGACGATCGTGCAGCTCGCCGGCGCCCTGGGCGTGACGCTCGACCCCTCGGCGCCCCCGCGCACCCCGGGTGACCTCGCGGCATACCTCGGCTAGGGCGCGGCGGTGGCCACCGGCCGGTTGGCAGCGCCGCTCGCCCCTGTCAGGCTGGAGGGCATGAGCACCCGCCCGGTCGCGCAGGCCTTCTGCTCAGGTGTCCTGCTGGCGAATGCCGCGCCCCACGCCTACGCCGCCTCGGTGGGCGCCAACCAGCTCACGCCACTCGCCGGCCGACGGTCCGGCCCACGGACCAATGCCGTCTGGTCGGCGATCAACGTCGGAGCGGGGCTGGCTGCGGCCTGGACGCTCGACCCGGGGGACGCGGCGCAGCGCGGGCCTTCAAGGCCGGTGTGGCGGTCTTCTCGGCGTGGGCGCTGCTGAGCGAGTGGGTGACCGACCTCAACGAGTGAGGCTCAGCGGGACTCGCCCTGCTCCTCGACATAGCGGGGCGTCCAGACCCGGCCGTCGGGGCGCACGCGGGTGCTCGAGGCGCCGATGACCACCAGGCAGCCCATGTCGACGGTCTCGGGGTCGAGCTCGCCGAGGGTCGTCACGCGCAGCGACTCCTCCGCCCGGCCGACGTGTCGGGCGATGACCACGACGCGCTCGGGCGGCACCACCTCGAGGAGCGCGGCCTGGGCGCGGCCCAGCTGCTCCGGCCGGGTGCGCGAGCGCGGATTGTAGAGCGCGATCGCGAGGTCCGCGCGGGCGGCTGCGGTGAGCCGGTCGACGAGCACCTCCCAGGGCTTGAGCCGGTCGGACAGCGAGATCAGCGCGTGGTCGGCGCCGAGGAGGGCACCGGCCAGTGCGGAGGCGGCATGGGCGGCGGTGACGCCGGGCACGACATGGACGGGCACGGCGGCATACCGCTCGTCGGCCTCGGCGGCCTCGAAGACGGCGGCCGCCATCCCGAAGACCCCTGCGTCGCCCCCGGAGACGACACACACGTCGTCGCCGGACACGGCCAGGTCGAGGGCCAGGCGCCCGCGGTCGACCTCGACGGTGTTGCCGCTGGCGTGCCGGGTCAGGCCCTCACGCTGGGGCACGCGTGCCACATAGGGCGTGTATCCGATCACGTGATCGGTCTGTGCCAGAACGGAACTCGCCGCAGGCGTGAGCCAGTGGTCCGGCCCCGGCCCCAGACCCACGACGTGGACCGTGCCGTATGCCGCGGGCTCGCCAGCGGGCTCGGGCGTCGCCTCGCGCGTGCCCGCCGCGCGGCCGGCATCGTCGGCGCGCAGGTCGGTGCCCGGGATGACGACGAGCGACATATAGGGCACCTCCGCCGCGTCGACGTCGGCGATCGGGATGACCCGCTCGCGGTCGGAGCTGGCCCGCTCCACAAGGATCGCGCGCTCGAGCAGCCCGGCCTGGCGGACGGCCTCACGGACCGTCTCGAAGGTGCGGCCGAGCTTCATGATGATGGCGGCGTCGGTGTCGGCGAGCCGGCGGGCCAGCTCGGCGACGGGGAGGGTGCCGGGGAGGATCGTCAGGGTGTCCTCGTGCCGGCACAGGCCGGTGCCGACCGCCGCCGCGGCGGCGCTGGGGGAGGTCACGCCGGGCACCACATGCACCGGGACCTCGTCCTGGAGGAGGTCGTGGACATACATGAACGAGCCGTAGAAGAGCGGATCGCCCTCGGCGAGCACAACGACCGACCGGCCGGCATCGAGATGGGCCCGCAGCCGGGCCGCGCACTCCTCGTAGAAGTCCGCCATCACGCCGTAGTAGCCGTCGGGGTGGTCGGTCACACCGGTCGTGACCGGATAGACCAGCGGCTCCTCGATGGCGCCCTCGGGGATGAGGTCGCCGGCGATGCCGCGGGCCACCGACGGGCGGCTCGCGCTGCCCTGGTGATAGGCCACGACATCGGCCGACTCGATGAGGCCGGCCACCCGACGTGTGATCAGGCCCGGGTCGCCCGGACCGACACCCACACCATAGAGATGTCCTGCTTCTGCGCGGAAAGCGTTGTCGCTCATGCCAGCTCATCCTCCGTGGCGAGTGCGTTCAGGACCGCGGCGGCCATCGCGGATCCCCCGCGGCGGCCATGGACGACGAGCCACGGGATCTGGCTCTCGTCGGGGAGCCGGTGCTCGGCGAGCGCCAGCTTGGACTCCGCCGACCCGATGAAGCCCACCGGTATGCCGATGATCGCGGCCGGTCGGGGGCCGCCGTCGGCGAGCAGCTCGAGCAGGTGGAAGAGGGCGGTCGGGGCGTTGCCGGTCGCGACCACGGCGCCCTCGAGGCGGTCGCCCCAAAGGGAGACGGCCGCAGCCGACCGGGTCGTCTCCCAGGCGCTGGCCAGCTCGGGCACTCCCGGGTCGCGCAGGGTGCACAGCACCTCGTTGTCGGCGGGCAGCCGGCGGCGCGTCACCCCGGAGGCAAGCATGTGCGAGTCGGTGAGGATGGGCGCCCCGGCCTGCAGAGCGCGGCGGGCGCTGGTGACGAGGTCGGGGTGCAGGGCCAGATGGCGCAGCACCGGCACGTCCCCGGCGGCGTGGGCCAGCCGGGCCGCGACCGTGACCGTGGCGGCGTCCCAGTCGGGGACCTCGCCGGCGCGGACGAGATCGGCCAGCTCGGCACGGATCGTCGCGAACGAGTCGCGATAGATCTGCTGCCCATCGGTCTCGTAGTCATAGCGACGCGTCGGGCGCCGTGGCTCCCCCTGGTGCGTGGTCATGGCCGAGAACCTACTGCCGCAGCGACATCCGCGATCGACTGGGGCTCCATCACCAGGACATGGTCGACCTGGGGGCGTCCGCAGCTCCGCTCGCACCCGACGAGGTGGACGCGGGGGAGCTCCCCGCCCATCCGTGCCGCGACCTGCGACGCAATGCCCATCGTGTCGCTAGCGGACCGGCCGCAGTGCGGCGCGCCCGGGCAGGCGGACAGCTGCGCCCAGGCGTTGTCGGGGGAGGTCACCAGCCCGGCCTGAGCGAGGAATGCCGCCGCACCGGCACCCGACGGGACGACGACCGAGCGCCACGGCGTGACGGCGACCTCGCGGCATACCTCGGCGAGCGCAGCGAGGTGCCCTGGGGTGAGCAGCCCGAGCGGGACCCCCGCGACCAGGTGCGGGCCGACCGGCCCGACCGGCAGCGGCGGACGGGTGATCGGCGAGAGCGGCGACAGTCCGTCGAAGACGGACGAGTCCGCCGGGAGGTCGCGCAGGTTCCAGACCCGCTCGTCCGAGCGGGCGGCGAGGAAGCCGTGGGCCAGGCCGAGCATCGCGCCGACCGCCTCGGACGGAGGGCACGGACGGCCCCGGCCGCCAGCCAGCAGCAGGCCCGCGTCGGGGGTGAGCATCTGATAGGCGACATCGACCGGCTCACCGAGCAGGAGGCCGTCAGCACCGGTGAGGCAGAACAGGAACCGGCCGGGGAGCGCCGCCAGGATCGGGTCCTCGCACAGGCGCCGGTCGAGTTCCTGGACGAGCGGCCACAGGCGCGGCTCGAGCGGCGAGGCCAGGACATTGCGGGCGCGCTCGTGGCTGAGGCTCGGCAGCAGCCCGGCCCGCTGGAGGCGCGGTGTCACGTCGCCGGGCAGCGGGTCCGGCAGGCCCCTGACCTGGAGGTTCGCCCGGCTCGTCAGCTGCACCAGCGCAGTGCCGTGGTCCTGCCCGATCGCCATCAGCTCCCGCAGGGCCGGGAGGCCGACCCGCCCTCCGGGGACGCGTGCGCGCACGATCAGCCCGTCGTCGGCGCGGAAGGGGCGCCGGGCGCCGGGGCATCGGTCGGGACCGGAGCGGGAGGTCACCTTCGGCAGCCTACCGACGCCCCGCTAGGCTGCTCCCGGCAACGCTCGACGGAACCCGGTGCAAGTCCGGGACGGTCCCGCCACTGTGAGCCCGCCCCGCAAGGGGGAGGGGCAAGTCAGGAACGTCGACGTGGCCGGCCCGGCGGTGTGCCGGGTCCACCGACGACGCGGGGCGCGGAGACCCCGTGAAGGAGCTGACGTGCCCCGGATCGCCCTGCTGTCCACCTCGGACACCGACCTTCTCAGCGCCCGGGCCTGCGGGGCCGACTACATCTGGGCCAACCCCGCCCGCCCGGCCCACACCGACATGGCCGAGGCGCTGGCCGAGGCCGACATCGTGGTTGCCCGCATCCTCGGCGGGCCCCAGGACCTGTGCGAGGGCTTCCGGCGGGTACGCGAGAGCGGCGTCCCCCTCGTCGTCCTCGGTGGCGAGCAGGCGCCGAATGCCGCGCTGATGGAGCTCTCGACCGCGCCGCAGGGCGCCGTGCAGGAAGCGCATCGCTACCTGGCCCACGGCGGCGCCGACAACCTGCGCCAGCTCCACGCCTTCCTCAGCGACACGCTGCTGCTGACCGGTGAGGGATTCGAGCCGCCGATGCCGCTGCCCACCTGGGGGGTCCTCGACCGGCCGGAGCCGGCCGCCCTGCCTGACGGGGCCACGCGGCCGCGTGTCGGTGTGCTCTTCTACCGGGCGCAGTTCGCTGCCGACAACACCGACTACGTGCACGCCCTCGCCGACGCGATCGACGCGGCCGGCGGACACGGCGTCGTCATCCACACGACCTCCCTGCGGGACGCCTCGCCCGACCTGCTCGAGCACCTCGGCACCCTCGACGCGCTGGTCACGACGGTGCTGGCCGCTGGTGGCACTCGGCCCGCGACCGCCTCTGCCGGCGGTGACGACGAGGCGTGGGATGTGCAGGCCCTGGCCGAGCTCGACATCCCAATCCTCCAGGGCCTGTGCCTCACCTGGGGCCGCGAGGAATGGCTCGCCTCCGACGAGGGCATGAGCCCCCTGGACGTCGCCACCCAGGTCGCGGTCCCCGAGTTCGACGGCCGCCTGATCACGGTCGCCTTCTCCTTCAAGGAGATCGACGCAGACGGGCTCCCGCACTATGTCCCCGACCCCGAGCGATGCGCGCGCGTCGCCGGCATCGCGGTCGGCCACGCCCGGCTGCGCCACATCCCGCCCGCCGAGCGCCGCATCGCGGTCATGCTGTCGGCCTATCCCACGAAACACTCCCGGATCGGCAACGCCGTCGGGCTCGACACCCCCGTCTCGACCATCCGCCTGCTGCGCGCGATGGCCGAGGCGGGCTACGACCTGGGGGAGCCCGGCGGCATACCCGGTCTCGGCGAGCTGCCCGCGGTCGAGGGTGAGGCCCCGGACACGACGGCCGGCAATGCCCTGATCCACGCGCTCATCGCGGCGGGCGGGCAGGACCCGGAGTGGCTCACCCAGGAGCAGCTCTCCGAGCACCACGTGCGCATCCCGGCCGCGACCTATCAGCTCTGGTTCGACCGGCTCCCCGAGGACCTCCGTGCGTCGATGACCGAGGCCTGGGGCGCTGCGCCCGGCGAGCTCTTTGTCGACACCGCCACCGACCCACAGGGCGAGATCGTCTCTGCCGCAATCCGATCGGGCAATATCGTCATCCTCGTCCAGCCGCCCCGCGGCTTCGGCGAGAACCCGATCGCGATCTACCACGACCCCGACCTCGCGCCGACCCACCACTACCTCGCGACCTATCGGTGGATCGAGGAGGAGTTCGGCGCGCACGCCGTCGTCCACATGGGCAAGCACGGCAACCTCGAGTGGATGCCCGGCAAGAACCTCGCCCTCTCCCCGTCGTGCGGCTCCGACGCCGCGCTCGGGTCGCTGCCGCTGATTTATCCCTTCCTCGTCAACGACCCCGGCGAGGGCACCCAGGCCAAGCGCCGCGCCCACGCGACGATCGTCGACCACCTCGTCCCGCCGATGGCCCGCGCCGACTCCTACGGCGACATCGCGCGGCTGGAGCAGCTGCTCGACGAGTACGGCAATGTCAGCGCGATGGACCCGGCCAAGGCGCCAGCGCTCCGGGGCGAGATCTGGACGCTCATCCAGGCGGCCCAGCTGCACCACGACCTGGGGCTCGAGGAGCAGCCGGACGACGAGACCTTCGACGAGTTCGTCGGCCAGGTCGACTACTGGCTGTGCGAGATCAAGGACGTGCAGATCCGCGACGGCCTGCACGTCCTCGGCCAGCCGCCCGCGGGCGAGGAGCTGGTCAACCTCACGCTGGCGATCCTGCGCTCCGCGCAGATGTTCGGTGGCGCCACCGGTGGCGTCCCGGGCCTCCGGACGGCCCTCGGGCTGACCGAGACCGCCGCGACCGCCGTCACGGACGCCGTGGAGGAGCAGGCGCGCTCGCTCGTCGCCGCCATCGCGGAGCACGACTGGGCGGCCGAGGCGGTCGCACAGGTCGTCGACGACCACCTCTCGGCGGGTGGGCCTGTGGAGGGGCAGGCCCAACCCGACCGCGAGGGCATCTGTGCCGCACTGGAGTTCGCGTGCACTGAGGTTGTGCCCCGGCTGTCCCGCACGGCCGACGAGATCCCGGTGGTGCTGCACGCGCTCGACGGCGGCTATGTCCATGCCGGGCCGTCCGGGTCACCGCTGCGCGGCCTGGTCAATGTGCTGCCCACCGGGCGCAACTTCTACTCGGTCGACCCCAAGGCCATCCCGTCCCGGCTCGCCTACCAGACCGGCGTGGCCATGGCGGAGTCGCTGCTCGAGCGCTATCGGGAGGAGGCCGGCGAGCTGCCGCGGTCGGTGGGCCTGTCGGTCTGGGGCACCTCCGCGATGCGCACCTCCGGCGACGACATCGGTGAGGTCCTGGCCCTGCTCGGTGTCGTGCCGGTCTGGGACGAGCAGTCCCGCCGGGTCGTCGGCCTCGATGTGCTCTCCCTCGAGGAGCTCGGCCGACCGCGCATCGATGTGACCGTGCGCATCTCCGGCTTCTTCCGCGATGCCTTCCCCCACGTGATCGCGCTCCTCGACGACGCGGTCGCCCGCGTGGCCGGGCTCGACGAGCCGGAGGAGAAGAACTACGTCCGCGCTCACGCGCAGCGCGACCTCGCGGAGCACGGTGACGAGCGACGTTCTCTCACAAGGATCTTCGGCTCCAAGCCCGGTTCCTATGGCGCGGGCATGCTCCAGGTCATGGAGTCGGGCAACTGGCGTGATGACCAGGACCTCGCCGAGGTCTACACGGCGTGGGGCGGCTTCGCCTACGGCCGCGACCTCGACGGGGCGCCGGCCCGCGACGACATGGAGCGCAGCTATCGCCGCATCCAGGTGGCCGCCAAGAACGTCGACAACCGCGAGTCCGACATCCTCGACTCCGATGACTACTTCCAGTACCACGGCGGCATGGTCGCGACCGTGCGGGCGCTGACGGGGCGCGACCCCAAGGCCTATGTCGGTGACTCCACGACCCCCGACGCCGTGCGCACCCGCACCCTCCAGGAGGAGACCAACCGCGTCTATCGCGCCCGCGTCATCAACCCCCGCTGGATCGCGGCCATGCAGCGCCACGGCTACAAGGGCGCCTTCGAGCTGGCCGCCACCGTCGACTACCTCTTCGGCTTCGACGCGACCGCAGGCGTCGTCCCGGACTGGATGTACGACAAGCTGGCGCGCGAGTACGTCCTCGACGAGACGACCCAGGACTTCTTCAAGCACGCCAACCCCTGGGCGCTGCGCGGCATCATCGAAAAGCTGTCCGAGGCCGCCGACCGCGGTCTGTGGGAGACCCCGGACGCCGACCTCATGGCCGAGCTCCAGCAGATCTACCTCGACGTCGAGGGCGACCTCGAGGAGTGAGACCGGCGTCTACGCGCCGGGTTCAGGGGCCAGCGCGTAGACGTCCATCACCCAGCCGTGCTCCTCGCGCAGGCGAGCCCGCACCGCCACGATCTCGTCGATGACATCGGCGAGCCGGCCGGAGCGCAGCTCCTGCTGGGGGAGTCCGAGACTGGCACCCCACCAGATCCTCAGATCCGGTGCGCGAGAGACGAGCTCGCGACAGGCGAGATGGCCGTCAAGCATCACCACGACGGTGCCGACGTCGGCCGACCACTCGTCCACGAGGCGCCGCCCGGTGGTGATGTGCACCGGCTGGCCGACCTCGTGCAGGACGATCCGATGCGCGGCAGCCAGTGCCTGGAAGGCCGAGATCCCCGGGATGACGCTGACGTCGAGGTCGAGCGACTCCGCGACGGTGTCGACCACGCGGATGATCGAGTCATAGAAGGCCGGGTCGCCCCACACGAGGAACCCGACGACCTCCCCCTCGGGGAGACCCTCGATGATCTCCCGGTATGCCGCGGCGCGGGCTGCGTGCCAGTCGGCAACTCCCTGCCGGTACTGCCCCGCGTCGCGGTCTGCGTCGGGTCCGCGCTTGGGGTCCGGCACCGTCACAAAGCGATAGCCGCCGTCCGGGACCGCCTCCTCGCACAGGGCACGTCGCGCCTCGACCAGCTGGGACGTGGCCTCTCGTTTGTCGGCCACCAGAAATACGTCGACCTCGCGCATGGCGTCGATCGCCTCGAGGGTGAGGTGGGCCGGGCTGCCGGCGCCGATGCCGATGATGTGGACGCGGCGGGTCATCGGGGCTCCGTTCCCACGGTGGTGCCGGCCAGCTCGAGCAGGAGGTCGAGGTCGAGATGCTGCTCGACCGCGTCGGCGAGCGTGGTGATCATCGACTCGCGCCGGTCACCGAAGCCGGGGGCATCGGGGTGTGGCTGCCATGTGGAGCCCGACCGTGCGGCCACCTCGGCCAGCCATGCCCTGCGGAATCCGTCGCACTCCATCGTGCCGTGCCAGATCGAGCCATAGACCGCGTCGCGCGCTGCGCCCCCGGGGAATGACCCGTCGTCGGAGACGACGCCATGGTGGATCTCGTAGCCGTGGACAGGCTGGCCCTGCCAGTCGCCGTGGGGGCGGCCCAGCACCTTGTCATGGCCGAAAACCGTTGTGACAGGCAGCAGCCCGAGGCCGTCGGTGGACGACTCATCGCTCTCGACGCCGTCGAGGATCTGCTCGCCGAGCATCTCGTATCCGCCGCAGATGCCGAGCACGGGCTGCCCGTGCCTCGCGCGCTCCTCGACGACGTCGGCCAGACCGCGGGAGCGCAGCCACGCCAGGTCGCTGACGGTCGCTCGCGACCCCGGCAGGACGACGAGGTGGGCGTCGCGGCATACGTCCGGGCTGGCGGTGACCTGCACCTCGACGCCCGGCTCCGCGGCCAGCGCGTCGACATCGGTCGCGTTGGAGGTCCGGGGGAAGCGGACGACGGCGACACGAAGCACGTCGTCGTGGGCCTCGCTGCCGGGCCGCCAGCGCCCGACCGACAGGGCGTCCTCGGAGTCGATCCAGACCTCGGGCAGCCACGGCACGACCCCCGCGCATGGCAGGCCGGTGCGCTCTGTCAGGGTCCGCAGACCCGGGTCGAGGACGCTCTGGTCCCCGCGGAACTTGTTGATGACATAGGCCCGCAACAGCGCCCGGTCGGACTCGTCGAGGATGCCCCAGGTGCCAAAGATGGAGGCGAGGATGCCGCCCCGATCGATATCCCCGACGAGGACGACGGGCAGCGAGAAGCGCTGGGCGAGACCGAGATTGACATAGTCGCCCTCGCGCAGGTTGATCTCGGCGGGGGAGCCGGCGCCCTCTGCCACCACGAGGTCGTGCGTCGCCTCGAGCTCCTCGTATGCCGCGAAGGCCGCGTCCGCGAGGTGGCGTCGGCCAGTGGCGTACTCGCCGGCGGCCAGCTCTCCTGCGGGACGGCCACGCAGGACGACGAAGGCCCGACGGTCGCTGCCCGGCTTGAGGAGGACGGGGTTGTGGACCGAGCTGGGCTCGACGCCGGCGGCCTGGGCCTGGAGATACTGCGCCCGGCCGATCTCGGAGCCGTCGGCGCAGACCATCGAGTTGTTGGACATGTTCTGCGCCTTGAAGGGCGCCACCCGCAGGCCACGGCGCGCGAACGCGCGGCAGAGGCCGGTCGTCAGCAGCGACTTGCCGGCGTCCGAACTCGTCCCCGCGACCAGCAGTCCGCTCACGAGAGGCGAGTCTACGGGCGGGGCGGCGGGCGCGGAGGACCGGTCCGGGCCGCGGACGACGGTGTCAGCCGGTCTGCCGCCTCAATAGGGTGGCCCCATGCCGGTCACCGTCCACCTCGTGCGCCACGGCGAGTCGACGTGGAACCGCGACGGCATCCTCCAGGGCCAGACCGCCCACCCCGAGCTGACGGACACCGGCCGGGCCCAGGCCTTCGCCACAGCCGAGACGCTGGCCGCCATCGTCGGCGGGCAGGCCCGGGCCGTCTGGACCAGCGACCTCGTCAGGGCCCGACAGGCCGCCGATGTCATCGCCGACCGGCTCGGCGTGACCCCCCAGGTCACGGACCTGCTCCGGGAGCAGGGCCTGGGCGACCTCGAGGGCCGGCACCGATCCGAGCTGCGGCCCGAGCCGGTCCCCGAGGGCAGTGACATCAGCGAGATCCGCTGGGGCGGAGGAGAGTCGGTGCAGGATGTCCATGCCCGCGTGTCCGCCTTCGTCGACACCCGACTGGCCGCCGAGTGGGCCACCCTCGCGCCGCACCAGGTGCTTGTCACCCACGGCGACACCCTCCGGGTGATCCGGGCGGTGCTCCAGGGGCGCTCACACCGTGAGGTGGAGTGGTCCGACGAGATCCCCAACGGCTGCGTGCTGAGCCTGCCCGTGACCCGCTGAGGGTTCACAGCACGAGGATTCACCACCGCGGCACGGGCGCTTCATAGGTCCGTCACAGGGACCGGCCCGACCTTGGGTGACATGAGCACGGTTCCCGCTCTCCAGCGCAGCAGCACCAGCGTGACCGCACCGGCCCCGACACGGGCGGCCGGAGGCGACCACACGGCATACCGCCCCGCGCGTCGGGGCACCCCGCGACGCACCCCGGGCTGGTGGCGCGATGCGAGCGTGGTCGCCTTCTGGGGCATCAACCTCTTTGTCACGGCGCTCTGGGTCAAGGGCGGCGGCCTCCAGGACCTGACCGCGGGCACCAGCGCGGCGCTGACCTCGCTCGGCCGGATCACCGCGATGATCGCCTCGGCCCTGCTGCTGGTCCAGGTCTTCCTGATGGCCCGCGTGCCCCTCGTCGAGCGCGCCTGGGGCCAGGACGGCCTTGTCCGGCTGCACCGCTACGTCGGGTTCACGTCCTTCAACCTCATGCTCGCGCACATCCTCCTGATCACCCTCGGGTATGCCGCGGGCTCGCCCAACGGCCTCTGGGGCACCATCGTCGAGCTCGTCGTCGACTACCCGGGCATGCTGCTGGCGGTCGCGGGCACCCTCGCGCTCTGCATGGTCGTCGTCACCTCGGTCAGGAAGGCCCGCGCCCGCCTGCGCTACGAGTCCTGGCACCTGATCCACCTGTATGGCTATCTCGGGGCGGGGCTCGCCCTGCCGCACCAGCTGTGGACCGGGCAGGAGTTCCTCGACTCGACCGCCGCGACGTGGTTCTGGTGGACGGCGTATGCCGTTACCGCGGCCGCCGTGCTCGTCTACCGTCTCGGTGTCCCCGCCTGGCGGTCCCTCCGCTCGCCCATCCGCGTCGTCGACGTCCGGGCCGAGGGCCCCGATGCGACCACGGTCATGGTGTCGGGCAAGGAGATTGGCGACTGGGGCACCCAGGCCGGCCAGTTCTTCCAGTGGCGCTTCCTCGACGGCCCGGGCTGGACCCGGGCCCACCCCTACTCGATCTCCGCGGCACCCACTGCCGACACGCTGCGCTTCACCGCCGCTCACCTGGGTGACGGCAGCGCTGCGCTGGCCCACCTCCGACCCGGCACCCGAGTCCTGCTCGAGGGCCCGTATGGCCGGCTCCACCCCGGCGTGCGCACCCAGCCCAGGGTGCTGCTGTGGGGCGCCGGCATCGGCATCACCCCGATGCGGGCCATCCTCGAGGAGCTGGACGCGGCGCCGGGCGACGTGACGGTCATCCACCGCACCTCCACCCCGGACGGTGCCGTGCTCGTCGAGGAGCTCTCGAGCCTGGCCAAGAGCCGTGATGCCCGGTACTTCCTCGTCAGCGGCCACCGCAGGCCGGGAGCCGCCACCTGGCTGCCCGCCAGCGCCGGCGAGCGCACCGACGTGGACGCCCTGCGCGAGCTCGTCCCCGACATCGCCGACCACGACGTCTACCTCTGCGGCGCGCCCGCGTGGATGGACGCCGCCCGGGACGCGGCCCTGGCCGCCGGCGTCCCCGCCACCCGCATCCACCTCGAGCGCTTCACCTACTGAGCGCCACCGCACCCGAAGGAACCAACGTCATGCGCCGCATCACCCTCTGGCTGCTCTCGACCCTGTCTGTGATCGTCCTGCTGTTCAGCTATCACACCTCCACCAACTCGCCTGCCGCCACAGCGATCGTGCGCAGCAACACGGAGTCGGCCGACACCGGCAGCTCCAGCAGTGACGGCTCGACCGGCAGCGACGGGTCGACCAGCTCGGACAGCACGACCAGCTCGGACAGCTCCAGCAGCTCGGACAGCTCCAGCGGCAGCTCCAGCACGGACAGCACGGACAGCTCGAGCGCGAAGACCTACACCGGCGACGCGATCATGACCCGCTTCGGCAATGTCCAGGTCAAGATCACGGTCGTCGACGGCAAGATCACCACATCCGAGGTCACCCAGGTCCCGTGGAGCGACCACAAGGACCAGGAGATCAACTCCTATGCCGTGCCGATCCTCAACAGCGAGGCCGTCGACGCGCAGAGCGCCGACATCGACATGGTCTCGGGTGCGACCTTCACCTCCGACGGCTACATCCAGTCCCTCCAGTCCGCCATCGACCAGGCCAACCTCTGAGCACACCGCCTCTGACCGGCCTTCCACGCCAAGGAGATTCGACAATGCAGACCGCCGAGATCCCCGTCCGCACCGCCCCCGCGGCGTCCGCCGGCGCAGCGCTGGCACCGAGCAAGAAGGCCTGGGTCGAGCAGCTCATGGGCATGCCGATCTCCATCCACGTCAAGGCGCTCGATGTCGAGCGGCCCGAGATCCGGGCCGCGGTGGCGAATGCCTTCGACCACCTGCGTCAGGTGGACCGGGTTTTCAGTGCCTGGCGGCCGGACTCCGACCTGATGCGCGTGCGCCGCGGCGAGCTCGACATCGAGCGAGCCCACCCCTGGCTGACCGAGGCCATCGACCTGTGCGCCGAGGCCGAGCGGCGGACAGGGGGACTGTTCACCTCCACGCTGCCCGACCCGAGTGGGCAGGACACCACGGGCGAGCTGTTCTTCGACCCCACCGGCCTGGTGAAGGGGTGGGCGATCGCCGGCGCCGCGGCATACCTCCAGACGCTCCACCAGGTGAGCTTCTGCGTCAACGCCGGCGGCGACCTGCTCGTCGGCACTGGGCGGGGGATGGACCGCGGCACCGACAGCTGGCGCGTCGGCGTCCAGGACCCGCTCGACGGCCTGCGTCTCGCGCGGGTGCTGACCGTCAGCGAGGGGGCGGTGGCCACATCCGGCACCGCGGCCCGGGGCGCGCACGTCCTTGACCCGGCCACGGGCCGCCGCATCACGCGGCCGGGCTCTGCGACGGTCTATGGGCCCGACATCATGTGGGCCGACATCTGGGCCACCGCGCTCTTTGTCGACCCGGTGCGTGGCGCGGCGCTGATGGGCACCAACGACCCGGACTACGCGAGCATCCTGTTGTGAGACAGCGCGATTGGGCTGTGCGTCAGAGGGTGCCGTGCGTCAGAGGGTCGCGAGTGACTTGTTGGTGAAGTCGCCGGTGGCGTGCTGGCGCACGATCATCTTGCGCTCGAGGTCCTCGATGATCGCCGTCGCGAAGTTCTCCTCATAGAGCGCCTGGCAGGAGCCCAGCCCGCCGGGGGAGAAGACGTTGACCTCCATCAGCTTGTCGCCCACGATGTCGAGGCCGACGAGGAACATGCCGTCCGCGACGAGCTTGGGGCGGACCACCTCGACCATCTCGAGCATCTGGTCGGTGACCTGCACGGCCGAGGCCTTGCCGCCGGCCGACATGTTGGAGCGCACATCGGAGCCCGTGCTCTTGCGCCGGAACGCCGCGATCTTGCCGTTCACCTCGAGCGGGCGGCCGTTCATGACGAACATGCGCACGTCGCCGTTCTTGGCCTCGGGGAGATACTCCTGGGCGACGACATAGCCGTCGCGGGCGATGGCCTCGATGATCTGGCTGAGGTTGGGCGCCTCGTCGTCGTTGACGAGGAAGACGCCGCTGCCGCCCGAGCCCTGGAGCGGCTTGAGGACCGCGTGGCCGCCGAGCTCGTCGACGAAGTCCTCGATCATCTGCTGGTCGCGGGAGATGAGCGTGCGCGGCCGGACGATCTCGGGGAAGTGCTGGAAGTACGCCTTGGACAGCGCGTTCGCCAGGCAGGTGGGCTCGTTGACGACGAGCACGCCGGAGCGCGCGATGAGATGTCCGAAGGCGACCGCGGCGTTGTTGGCCCAGGGGTTCTCGCTCGCGTCCTCCGCGGGATCGCTGCGGAGCATGACGACGTCGAACTCGTCCATGCCCATGAGCTCCTGCACCTCGGGCTTCTGGACGTCGTGGAGGTAGCGCTCGAGCGAGCGGTACTTCTTGGCGGCGCCGGCGCTCGCCTTGGCGGCCAGCGAGCCGTCGGGCTGGTAGGCGAAGTCGCCCACGCCCATCAGGTAGGCCTCGTGCCCCATCTGGGTCGCGGTCAGCGCCAGCCGGGTGGTGGTGTAGACGGGGGACTCGCCCGCGACATCGTTGACGACAAAGCCGATTTTCATGCGGGCTCTCCTTCGAGGAGTTCGGACAGGCTGGTGGTTTCGGCAGCGCGCGAGAGTCGTTCGCGCGCAAGGGGGTCCGCGGCATACCTCGGCTGGAGCGTGGCGGGCTGGAGTATGCCGCGCCCGTGCAGGTCCTCGACGAGGGGCAGGTCCTCGAGCGCGAACTTGCCGAGGAAGAACAGGTCGAGCTCGCCGCCAGCGCGGATGTGGGTGAGCAGGTCCAGGACACCCCGCAGATAGATGGCGTCCTTGGTCAGGCCGCCGGAGCGATAGACACGCATCACCGTGGTGAAGGCTGCCGACGCAGGGAAGCCGACCTCGGTCAGGGCGCGATGGGCCTCGACGAAGTCGGCACCCGAGGTGCGTCGGTGCACCGTCACGACTCGGGCGGCGAGCTGGCGCAGGCGTCCGGAAGTCAGTCCGCCACAGGCGATCTCGGCCAGGACGGCCAGTCCCTCCTGGGTCTCGTCATAGCCGGCCAGGCCGGACCCGAGGGTCTTGATCGGCTGGACCGCGCCGTTGACCTGGGTGACGAGGTGGGTGCCGACCTCGTGCTGGAGGAGGGCGTCGGCGCGGCGCGCATCGACGGATGTCTCGGGGCCGATGAGCAGGGTGTTGCCCGAGACGAGGACGCCGCTGACGTCGGGGCGGATCTCGGCGTGCATCTCGATGTCGGGGTCGACGCTGCGGTAGTGCTCGATCTCGGACTCGGCCAGGGCGAGGAACTGCTGGGCGTCGACCCGGGTCTCGGCCCGCTCCGGGGGAGTGACCTGGCCGATGAGCCGCTCGGCCGTCTCTCGGAGCTCGGTCGAGACGCCGCCGTAGAGCTCGATGCTGAGCGGGAGGAAGTCGTCGGTGTCGCGGGCACCGATCATCTCGAACTGCTGGTGCAGCTCACGGTGCTTGCGGCGCAGCAGCTGGGCGAGGATCGGCTCCTCGACCCGGCCGAGGTCGATGTCGTCGAGCACGGCCGAGAGCACCTTGGGGTCGGTGTCGACGGCGCGATAGATGAACTCGGGCTCACGGCCATCGGCGAGGAAGGCCTCGCGGGCGTCCTCCGCGTTGAGCGGGGTCACGTCGAGCAGGAAGCGCAGGCTGCTCGAGAGCTGGGCGAGAGCGTAGTCGACGCCGAGGCTGTCGACCGAGAGCCCACCGCGTGCGTCGGCATCGCTCATGCCGATCACACGTCCTGGCGCAGCGCGCGCGTCAGCGGGGCGACGGTGGAGGCGAGAGCGGCGGCGAGCTCGTCGATGCGCGCCCGGTCTGGCTCGCCGGTCCACTCGTCCATGAAGGTCTTCTTGAACTCCAGTGCGAGCGCGCAGCCGACGCCGGGATAGCGGTCGTGGGTCCAGCGGGCGAGGTTGGCGCCCTGGAAGCGGACGTTCTCGCGGACGTCGAGTGGACCGCGGGAGGTGGGAGCCGCGCTGAGGGTGTCGATGAACAGATCGACGATGTCGCCCCATGCGTCGCGGTCGAGGGAGCCCGTGCCGACATTGACCTCTGGGTTGTCTTGTCCTGGAGCGGGATCCGCGCCGACGCCATCGCGCCGGTGGTTGTAGGAGTGCACGTCGAAGAGCACGAATCGCCCTCGCTCGGCGATCGGGTCGAGCCGGTCGGCCAGCGCGGCATAGAAGGCGTCGTGTTCGGCGAGTGACTGCTCGACCTCGTCGGTCGCGAGAGGCGGCTCGTGCCAGACGTCGAGCCCCCAGCAGTCCTCTGGCGCCCGATAGACCGCCTCGTCCCGGCCGCGGTTGAGGTCGACCTCGAAGCGCGAGCGGTGCACGACGACGCGCGACGCCACGGCATTCGCGATCTCGTCGGTGAAGGGGTCCTCCTCGCGGAACCGGTCGGGCTCGGGGAGCGCCATCAGCGGGTGCAGCGAGGGACGCAGGTCGTGGCCCGTGTGGATCGCGGTTGACACGACGGGACCGTCCCACGGGCCGATGAAGGTGTGTGTCTGTTCAGCCACGAATCCACCCAAACCCGGCCTTGGGGGATAAACAACACCCCGAGGGAGGGGTATGCCGCCGTGCTCGGTCCCCGCTCGGGTCACCGGGGCCTCGGCCACGCAGGGCGCTCAGTCGTGCATCGCCTTGATGACGGCGATCGCATGGGTGCCGGCGGCGGCATCGCCGTCCTCGTGGGCCCACAGCGCCCCGAAGGATGCGGCGACCACGGTCCACCAGCGGGCCGCGGTCTCGTCGATCCCGGCTGCCTCGCACGCGACCTCCAGCCGCCTGCGGGTGAGGTAGCGGAAGGCGGAGCCTGTGCCCAGCTCGTCAACCCGGTTCCGCAACAACGGATACAGCTCATAGCCCGGGTGTCCGGCCATCGGCTTGGGGTCGATGGCCAGCCACGGCTCGCGCTCGGCAGCGAGGACGTTCTCGTAGTGCAGGTCGGTGTGCAGCAGCGTGGCGTCACAGTCGGGGTCGGAGGTGAGCTCGCGCCCGAGCGCCAGCGCCCGGTCGAGCTGCTGACGCGGCAGCGCTGCCGGGGTGGTGGCCAGTCGTTCGTGCTGCTGGCGCGTGAAGTCGGACAGGCGCAGGACCTGAGGGAGCGCGGGCACGTGCAGGCGCCGCAGCAGCGAGCCGACTATCTCGCAGGCCTCCCCGTCCCAGACCTGCGTCAGGTCCCGGGTGGCGTCGAGCCGCTCGAGGAGCAGGGCGCCGCGCGAGGGGTCGGCCGCCAGCAGGCGCACGGCACCGGCACCGTCCCAGCGGCGCAGCGCCAGGTGCTCTGCGGCACTCTCGGGGTGCGGCCAGCCGACCTTGAGCACTGCCGGCACGCCGTGCCGGGTGACGTCGAGCGCGATGGCGGTCCACCCCGACCTCACACCGCCCGTGGGCGTCAGCTCCCAGGCCTCGATGAGCTCGTCGACCAGCCGTGGGACCGAGCGCAGCCACGCGTCGCCCGGCTGCCCACCCTCCGCCGGTCTGCCGGTCAGATGCGCGCGAAGCGGCTGTGGGACAAGCGGATCGGGCAGCGCAGGATGGCTCACGTCGAGGAGGCGGACGTGGACGGCTCGGACGTAGACGGCTCCGACGTGGACTCCGTGCCAGCGCCGGCCGTCGGCGACGTCGGCCCGGACGGTGCCGAGGCCGAGGGGGTCGAGGTGGCGGGGTCATTGCTCATACCGGGGAAGGCCCGGGCCGGGGTGCCCCAGGCGATCGCCCAGCGGTCGGCCTCGCAGAGCCACCGCACGAGGTGGAGGCCGGCGGCGGGGGTGAACGTCTCGTCGCTCGCCGAGGCGACGGCGGCGGCGACCGCCGACCGGTGGGCGGTCAGGGCCGATCGGGCGAGCGTCACCGCCTTGGCCGAGGTGGTGACCGGCGTGGGCAGCGTGTAGCCCAGCTCCGGCGCGGGTGCCTTGTCTGCGGCGATGTCCTCGAGCTCGGCAATGGTCTGACGGACCTGCGCCAGCGTCGCCTTGGCATTGGCCGTCCGGGTCGTCTCGATCTGCCCGGCCACGACCTCCATCGCGTATGCCGTGGCGCGCGCCGACTCCAGCAGCCTGGCCGCGAGGTCGGCGGGGACGGGGTGGGTGGCTTGCGCGGGGGAGTCGGACGGGTCGGACGTGCCGGGTGATGTAGCCGCGCCCGAGGCCCCCGACGAGCCCGAGGTCGTCGTGCCGTCCGCGGCGGAGGTCGTCGCGGGGCCTGTCGTGGGGCTGGCCGTGGCAGCGGCGTCGACGGCCTGCGCCTCCCGCGCAGCGCGCTGCGGGTCGGGTGGTGCGATCGAGCCCCAGTCCGGGGCAGTGCCAAGGCGTCCTGCCGCGCTGGCCCGCTGGGCGAGCACGGCCACGATGGTCGGGCGCAGCTCCGCAGAGCACCGCATGAGGGGCGCGGCCGTGGCCAGGTCGAGCACCGAGCGCTCGGCTCGCCCTGCCTCGGTCGGAGGGACTGGCGGCCTGGCGGAAGCGGGCGAGCTGGTGGACTCCGTCGCGGCCGAGGTGCCTGCGGCGGCGGGGGCTGACGTCGCAGCCGTTGTCCCCGCAGCGGGCGGTGCCGGCTGGGCCGCGGCGACCAGGCCGTCGGGGACGCCGCCGCGCAGCAGAGCGTCCCGCAGCACCTCGGCCTGCGACTCGTGCAGGGCCGAGAGTGCCTCGACCGCGGCGGTGGTCCCGGCTGCCGTGAGGCTGGCCAGACCACGCAGGTCTCCGAGCAGGGCCAGAAGCGCGTCCTCGGCGTCCACGGGGTGGCGCACGGGCAACGGCAGGTGGGGCGCGTCGTCCTCGAGGCGGATGCCGCTGCACCCGGTCAGGGCCGAGGCGGCGCCGAGGCCGACCAGGAGTGCGGAGGTGCGAAGCAGTGCCCGTCGTCCCGGGTCGCTCGGCCCCTCCTGCCCACGCATGGCCCGATCATGACATGTCACCGGGCTCGGCCCGCAGCCCGTGTGGGTATGCTGGCCCGCCTGTCGTGGATAGAGTCGAGTCACGACCTGCGCGAGCGCTACGAGAGCCGCCGCGCACCGAGAACTGCAGAGAGGGAGCCGGAGTGAGCATCGAAGACCGTCTGGTCGACGCCTTGGAGGCGCCCCTCGCCGCCGCGTCCCTCATTCTCGACGACGCCGCCGTCACCCCGGCCGGCAAGCGCCGGCTTGTCCGCGTCGCCGTGGACCGCGTGGTCGACGAGAGCGCTCCCACGACCGCTCCCACCCCGCCGCTCACCCTCGACGAGATCGCCGACGCGACCCGCGTCGTCTCCGGCGTCCTCGACGAGACCGACCTGATGGGGGAGCAGCCCTATGTCCTCGAGGTCACCTCACCGGGCGTCGACCGCCCGCTGCGCCTCCCGCGCCACTTCCGCCGCAATGTCGGTCGCCTGGTCAAGCTGACCCTGGCCGACGGCGACAAGGTCACCGGCCGGCTCGCCAGTGCCGACGAGACCGGCGTCGCCCTCGATGTGCCCGCGGAGGGCAAGGTTCCCGCAAGCCGCCGCGACGCGGCATACCCAGAGATCGCCAAGGCGATCGTGCAGGTGGAGTTCAACCGCCCGAACGATCCGGACGCACCAGACGTTGCCGACCCAGACGCCACCGAGCCCACCACCGAGGAGCACTGACATGGACATCGATCTCGCCGCCCTGCGCGCGCTGGAGCGAGAGCGCGACATCTCGATGGACGTGCTCATCCCCGCCATCGAGCAGGCCCTGCTGCTGGCCTACCACCGCACCGAGGGCTCCTATCGCAATGCCCGCGTCGAGCTCGACCGCAAGACGGGGCACGTCGTGGTCTGGGCCCGCGAGGAGCTCGAGCGCCCCGAGCCGGCCGAGGGCGAGGAGCGCCCGCCCCGCGAGTTCGGGCCGGAGTTCGACGACACACCCACCGGCTTCGGGCGGATCGCGGCCACCACGGCCCGCCAGGTGATCGTCCAGCGGCTGCGCGACCTCGAGGACGAGGCCATCCTCGGTGACTTCCGCGGCCGCGAGGGAGACGTCGTCGCCGGCGTCATCCAGCAGAGCCCCGACCCGCGGCACGTGACCGTCGACTTCGGCGCCGTCGAGGGCATCCTGCCGACCGCCGAGCAGGTGCCGGGGGAGAAGTACGTGCACGGCGAGCGCCTGCGCACCTTCGTGGTGAGCGTCAAGCGCGGCCCGCGCGGCCCCCAGATCGGCCTGTCGCGCACCCACCCCAACCTGGTCAAGAAGCTCTTTGCCCTCGAGGTCCCCGAGATCGCCGACGGCGCGGTCGAGATCGCGGCCATCGCCCGCGAGGCCGGCCACCGGTCCAAGATCGCGGTGCGCTCCAAGGTGCCCGGCCTCAACGCCAAGGGCGCCTGCATCGGCCCCATGGGCGCTCGCGTGCGTGCGGTCATGACCGAGCTCCAGGGCGAGAAGATCGACATCGTCGACTTCTCTGAGGACCCGGTCGAGTTCGTCGCCGCGGCCCTGTCCCCGGCGCGGGTCAGCTCGGTGACGATCGTCGACCCCAAGCTGCGCTCCGCCAGGGTGGTCGTGCCGGACTACCAGCTGTCGCTCGCGATCGGCAAGGAGGGGCAGAACGCCCGCCTCGCCGCCAAGCTGACCGGCTGGCGCATCGACATCCGCTCCGACGCTGCCGAGGGTGGCGCCCCCGCCGGCGGGCCGGGTGGCGGCGCGCCGTCCGCATAGGCGGTAGACTCGTGGGGACCGACCGGACTGGACTCCGGCGCCAGCCCGTGCGCACCTGCGTGGGCTGTCGGCGTGCGGATAGCTGGTCGGCATTCCTGCGAGTGGTCGCGGAGACGGGCGTGACGGGGACACCCCGCCTGGTCCCGGACCCGCAGCACCGACTCCCGGGGCGTGGCGCCTGGCTGCACCCCAGGGTCGAGTGTCTCGACCTCGCCGTCCGTCGTCGGGCCTTCCCGAGAGCGCTGCGTGTCAGCCTCCCGCTGGATCCGGCCGCGGTCGCGGCATACCTCGAGCACCACACGCATGAACCGTCCGACGCAAGAACCGAAAGCGGGTTTGACGCTGATGAGCACCCGATGAGTACTCAGCGATGAGCAACACCTCGCAGTAACCACGGTCCGCGCCTGTCCACATGGCACGGACCAGACAGGAGAAACGTGGCCAAGGTCCGTGTCTACGAGCTCGCCAAGGAGCTCGGCGTGGAGTCCAAGACTCTGCTGAACCACCTCAAGGAGCAGGGCGAGTTCGTCCGCTCCGCCTCCTCGACGATCGAGCCGCCGGTCGTCCGCAAGATCCGGGAGAACTTCCCCGAGGAGCTCAAGGGCTCCGCTGGTGGCGGTGCCAAGCCGGCCGCCAAGAAGTCCGCCGCCAAGAAGGCCGCGGCTCCCGCCGAGGCCCCTGCGGCACCCGCAGCATCGCCCGCGCCCGCCGCGGCTCCGGCTCCTGCCGGCCCCAAGGCGACGCCTGGTCCCAAGCCCGGCCCCAAGGCGCCTGCCCCGGCCGAGGAGACCGCCCCGTCGGTGCCCTCGTCCACCACGCCTGCGCCCGAGGCCCCGGCCCAGCCGGCCGCGCCCGCCCCGGCCCCGCAGGCTCCGGCCGCTCAGGCCCCCGCCCCCGAGGCACCTGCTGCCCCCGAGGCACCTGCGGCATCGGCGACCCCCGCCCCGGCTGCCCCGGCTCCCGCGGCCCCGGCCGCACCGGGCCCGAAGCCCGGCCCCCAGGCTCCCGCCCCGCGTCCGGCCTCGCCGGGCCCGCGTCCGGGTGGCTCCGGTGGCCAGCGCCAGGGCGGTCCCCGTCCCGGCAACAACCCGTTCGCCCCGAGCCAGGGCATGGGCACGCGCCGCGAGGGTGGCAACACCCGTCCCGGCAACAACCCCTTCGCCCCCAGCCAGGGCATGCCCCGTCCGGGCGGCACGGCCGGCCCGCGTCCGGGCGGCACTGCTGGTCCGCGTCCGGGTGGCACGGCCGGTCCGCGCCCCGGTGGCACCGCAGGCCCGCGTCCCGGCGGCTCTGCCGGTCCGCGTCCGGGTGCACCGCGCCCCAACCCGGGCATGATGCCCCAGAACACGACCGTCGGTCGTCCCGGTGAGCGTCCCGCACGTGGTGCGGGCCGTCCCGGTGCGGGTGGTCGTCCCGGTGGTGGCGGCGGCTTCGGCGGTCGTCCCGGCGGTGGCGGTGGTCGTCCCGGCCCCGGTGGCCGCGGCGGCACCCAGGGCGCGTTCGGCCGCGGTGGCGGTCGTCCGGTCAAGGGCCGCAAGTCCAAGCGCGCGAAGCGCCAGGAGTTCGAGCAGATGCAGGCGCCGACCATCGGCGGCGTCACCGTTCCCCGCGGTGACGGCACGACGGTGGTCCGCATGCGTCGCGGCTCGTCCCTGACCGACTTCGCCGACAAGATCAACGCCAACCCGGCGTCGCTGGTCACCGTGCTCTTCCACCTCGGTGAGATGGCCACGGCGACCCAGTCGCTCGACGAGGACACCTTCAAGCTCCTCGGCGCCGAGCTCGGCTACGACATCCAGGTCGTCTCGCCGGAGGACGAGGAGCGCGAGCTCTTCGACTCCTTCAACATCGACCTCGACATGGACATCGACGACGAGGACGACGAGAACCTCCAGCCGCGTCCGCCGGTCGTGACCGTGATGGGTCACGTCGACCACGGTAAGACCCGCCTGCTCGACGCCATCCGCAACGCGGATGTCGCCACGGGCGAGGCCGGCGGCATCACCCAGCACATCGGTGCCTACCAGGTGCGCAAGGTGCACGAGGGCGAGGAGCGTCCGATCACCTTCATCGACACCCCGGGTCACGAGGCGTTCACCGCCATGCGTGCCCGTGGTGCCAAGGTGACCGACATCGCGATCCTCGTGGTCGCGGCCGACGACGGCGTCATGCCCCAGACGGTCGAGGCCATCAACCACGCACAGGCGGCCGACGTGCCGATCGTCGTGGCGGTCAACAAGATCGACGTCGAGGGCGCCGACCCGGCCAAGGTGCGCGGTCAGCTGACCGAGTACAACCTCATCGCGGAGGAGTACGGCGGCGAGACGATGTTCGTCGACGTGTCGGCCAAGCAGGGCCTACACATCGAGGACCTCCTCGAGGCCGTGCTGCTCACCGCCGACGCGGCGCTAGACCTGCGGGCCAACGCCGACCGCGACGCGATGGGTGTCGCGATCGAGGCCAACCTCGACCGTGGCCGCGGTGCGACCGCGACCGTGCTGGTCCAGACCGGCACGCTGAACGTCGGTGACGCGATCGTCGCCGGCTCGGCCCACGGCCGTGTCCGCGCCATGCTCGACGAGCACGGCAACAACGTCAGCGAGGCGGGCCCGTCCCGTCCGGTGCAGGTGCTGGGTCTGTCCAGCGTGCCGCGCGCCGGTGACACCTTCGTGGTGGCGCCGGACGACCGCACGGCCCGTCAGATCGCCGAGAAGCGTGAGGCTGCCGACCGGCAGGCGTCGCTGGCCAAGGCCCGCAAGCGCATCTCGCTCGAGGACCTCAACGAGGCGCTCGCGGCCGGCAAGGTCGAGACGCTCAACCTCATCCTCAAGGGCGATGTGTCCGGTTCGGTCGAGGCCCTGGAGGACGCGCTCCTCCAGATCGACGTGGGCGACGAGGTCGACCTGCGCATCATCGACCGCGGCGTTGGCGCGATCACGATGAACAACATCAACCTCGCGGTCGCGTCCGACGCGATCATCATCGGGTACAACGTTCGCGCCGAGGGGCAGAACGCCGAGTACGCCGAGCGCGAGGGCGTCGAGATCCGCTACTACTCGGTGATCTACAACGCCATCGAGGAGATCGAGCAGGCGCTCAAGGGCATGCTCAAGCCGGAGTTCGAGGAGGTCGAGCTCGGCACGGCGGAGATCCGCGAGGTCTTCCGCAGCTCCAAGTTCGGCAACATCGCCGGTTCGATCGTGCGCTCTGGCGAGATCAAGCGCGGCTCCAAGGCGCGCATCACCCGCGAGGGCGTCGTCATCACCGAGGGCCTCGAGCTCACCGGTCTGCGTCGCTTCAAGGACGATGTCACCGAGGTCCGCGAGGGCTACGAGTGCGGTATCAACCTGGGCTCGTTCAACGACGTCCAGATCGGCGACCTCATCGCCACCTACGAGATGCGCGAGAAGCCCCGCGACTGATCCAGTCCGCGCGGCTAGCCCGCACACGCATTGGGTATGCCGCCCGCTCACCAGAGCGGGCGGCATACCTGTGTCTGTACCGCTAGGCGGGCGTCAGCGAGGAGTCTCAGGCGTCGAGCCACTGTTGGCCGAGGTAGCCGCCCTCCTTCGGGACGCCCGGCAGCACGGCGGCGACGGTGGAGCCGATGGGCGTGGTCCAGATGTTCAGCAGGTCCGACTTGGCCAGCCGCTGCTGGATCGGCACGAACTGCCGCACCGGGTCGGCGCAGAAGGCCACGAACACCAGGCCGGAGTTGCTCCGCTGGCCAGCGGACGGCTCGTCGTCGTAGTTGTAGGGCCGGCGCAGGATCCGCTCGTGGGGGGCCTGCGGCATCGCCCGTCGCATGTGTGAGGCGTCGTCGATGATGGGGAAGCCCAGGGAGTCCATTCGCTCCAGATCTGGTGCGGTGCGCTCCTCGCCGCCGGTCAGTGGCGCTCCGTTGTCGAGCCGGCGCCCGATCGCGTTCTCGCGGGAGAGCCGGTCGACGCGGTCCCACGCCTCCATGTCCATCGCGATGCGCCGGATGACCATGGCCGAGCCGTCCTTCATCCCGTCGGCGTCATCGGACACCCACAGGAGGGCGTCGTCGTCGCCCTCGATCGACGGCTGGATCGTGCCGTCGACCTGGCCAAAGAGGTTGCGCATCCGCAGCGGTCCACCCTTGCGGGACAACGGCTCTCGGAAGCCACGCTGCACCCAGCGCAGCTTGGCCAGCGAGCCGATGGAGGCGATCAGCCGGCGCTGGGTGTGGGCGACGGTCACGGGGGAGTCGGCGCACACCTGGAGGATGAGGTCGCCGTCGTTGTAGCGCTTCTGGAGCTTGTCGATCGAGAAGGCCGGCAGCGGCTTCAGCCACGCCGGTGCCTTGACGCCGGCAGCCGCGAATACCCGCGGCCCCCAGGCGACAGTGACGGTGAGCCCCCCGGCGACAGCGGCGAGCTCGGGCTCCTGGTCGGTGAGGCCGCCCTTGCCGGTCATCATCCGGGCGATGTCGCCCGACACGATCCGCATGAGACGGCGCACGTGGTCCTTGTCGGCGCCGGCGGGCAGGTCCATGGCGATCCAGGCAGCGGACTGCGGCGGGTCCTCGACGATGCCGGCCTGCCGTGCGCCATAGAAGGAGCGCGGCGGCAGCATCGCCGCCGACGCAGGGGCCTGGGATGGGGTGCCGGTGGATGCCCCGGGGGAGGAGGCCGCGGTGCAGCCCGCCAGGGCGGCGGCGCCGGCCGAGGCCAGCCCTCCCGCGAGCACCGACCGGCGCCGGGGACCGTGCGGGTCCCCGGCGACCGGGCAGTGACCGTCCATGATCAGCTGCTCGAAGGGCTCATCGACTGCATGGACGTGGGGCTCATCGACCCCGACATGTCGCCGTAACCGGGCTGGTAGCTCTCGTCGGCGCCCGTGAACTCGCGCACCTCCAGGTCGATCGTGGTCTCCTTGCCGTCCTCGTCGACGAGCGTGACCTCGGTGGTGTCACCGGTCTTGATCGGCGAGGTCAGGCCCATGAGCATGACGTGGTTGCCGCCGGGCTTGAGCTCGAAGGTCCCGCCGGCCGGCACGGTGAAGCCGTCCTTGGTCTCGCGCATCACCATCTGGCCGGTCGCCGAGTCCTTGACGGTCTCGTGCAGCTCGACCATCGGCGAGACGGGGCTGGTGGCCTTGACGATGTGGATCGGCGCGTCCGTGGAGTTCTTCAGCATGCCGAAGGCCCCCGTCATCTTCTTGTCGGACGCCTTGACCCAGCCGCCCTCGAGGGTCAGGCCGGACTCCGAGTCGGCGGCCGAGGAGGCCGCGTCCGTCGCCGAGGTCGCGGCGTCACTCGCCGAAGCCACAGCCGAGGACGCCGTGCTCGAGGCCTTGGAGGCGGTGTCGGAGGCCTCCCCGCCACAGGCGCTGAGCGCGAGGGCGGCCGAGGCGGACAGGACAAGAGCAGTCAGTGCTCTGCGGTGCATGGGGTGTTTCCTTTGCTGTTCTCACGTGTGTGGGATGGCTCTCCAAGGAGCCAGGGCGGTATGCCGCCGGGCGGGTATGCCGTCAAAGGCTGGGTATGCCGCCCAGGAGCGGGTATGCCGCGGCCGGCAGGCCCATGGGGGCGTGCCGGTCTGAGGTCACATCGCGAGAGCAGGTGGCGCGCGTGAGGGTGTGCGGGTCCAGCGAGGAGTCCGCTCGGTGAGCAGGACGAGCATCGGGGCCAGGAGCGGGGCGGGGCGCAGGACGGGTGCCTGCGGCAGAGCCGGGGTCAGCAGGTCGACAACCCGCCAGAACACGCGCTCGGCGTGCGCGATGACGAGAGCGAGCGCGAGCGCCGCCACGAGGTGGGCGGCCAGCATCGAACCCGTCGGCAGGAGCCCGTGGGCGATGCCGTCAGTGTGGGCGATGCCGACAGCTGCGTCACCGTGGGACATCGCCGACGCGGCGGTCACAGACCCATGGCCGGCGGTCGTGGTGTGCCCGGCGGGGCTCGTGGTCGTGCAGGTCAGAGCAAGATGATGGGCGTGGCCACCGACTGGCGCACACGCCACGGCGGAGGCGGCGTGGCCGGGTCCGAGCAGGCTCAGGCCGGCGTGGCCGACGAGCTGGCCGAGGGTCAGCAGGCCGAGCAGCGGCAGAGCGGCCAGTCTCCGGCCGGTCGCCACGGCGGCGAACGGCAGCAGAAGCAGCCCCAGCCCGAGCATGGGCCCGAAGCCCGGCAGGCTCGCTCCCGCCCAGGAGTGGGCGGTCGCGGACAGGCCGAGCACGAGGGCCACAAGGCCCACCGCTCGCAGCGCTCGGAGCGCCCCCTGTCCCGGTCTCAGCACGCCCCGATGCTACTGGGCGGGCACGTCCGTCCGCCTGCGCAGACCGTGTGACGGGCAGCATGCTGGGGATGACCTAGGGTTGATCTGTTCCACGCCACCTCGACGTCAGGAGTGAGCACCGATGGCCGACGCCGCCCGCGCCCGCAAGATCGCCGACCGCATCAAGGTCGTCATCGCCGGCAACCTCGAGTCGCTCGTCAAGGACCCCCGACTGGGCTTCCTGACCGTCACCGACGTGCGCGTGACCAATGACCTCCAGCACGCCTCGGTCTTCTACACCGTCTTCGGCTCCGACGAGGACCGGACGGCGACCGCCGAGGCCCTCGAGGACCACAAGGGCCGGGTCCGCTCATTCGTGGGCCGTCAGCTCGGCATCCGGCTGACCCCGTCGCTGGAGTTCATCGCCGACGCGATCCCCGAGAACGCCGCCCACCTTGACGACCTCCTGCGCGAGGCCCACGAGCGCGACGCCGCCGTTGCGGCGGCCCGCGCGAGTGCGACCTATGCCGGCGAGGCAGACCCCTACAAGAAGCCGCACGAGGAGGCCGACTCCGAGGAGCTCGACGAGGCCGACGCCGCCGAGGCGTCCCAGGCGAGCCCCGACGATGCCCGCGCCTGACGGACTCCTCGTCGTCGACAAGCCGGCGGGCTGGACCAGCCACGACGTCGTCGCCCGCGCCCGCCGCCTGTGCGCGACCCGCAAGGTCGGCCATGCCGGGACACTCGACCCGATGGCCACGGGTGTGCTCGTGCTCGGGGTCGGCAAGGCGACGCGATTCCTCACCTTCCTGGTCGGGTGCGACAAGGAGTATGCCGCGACGGTCCGTCTCGGCCAGACCACCCTCACCGACGACGCGGAGGGCGAGGTCACCTCGTCGCCCTCGGCCCACGGCATCTCCGAAGCCGCTGTGCGAGAGGCGATCTCGGCGCTGACCGGCGACATCCAGCAGGTGCCGAGCGCCGTGAGTGCGATCAAGGTCAAGGGCGAGCGCTCCTACGTCCGGGCCCGAGCGGGGGAGGAGGTCGACCTGCCGGCGAGACCCGTGACGGTCAGCCGCTTCGACCTGCTGGACGTGCGCGAGACGAGCGCCGACGGCATACCCGTCCTTGATCTCGACGTGGAGGTGAGCGTCTCCTCCGGCACCTACGTGCGCGCCCTCGCCCGCGACCTCGGCGCGGCGCTCGGCTGCGGGGGGCACCTCACGGCCCTGCGGCGGACCCGCGTCGGCGGGATCGGCCTCGACCGGGCGACGCCGCTCGAGGAGCTGGAGCGGATCGACGAGCCGGAGGCGATGCCCGTGACCCCGCTCGCCGACGCCGCGCGCTCGACCTTCCCCGTGCGCGAGCTGACCGAGGAGGAGGCGCGGGCACTGTCCTATGGCCAGCGCGTCGCCAGCCAGGAGCAGGGGCGGACCCACGTCGCGGCATTCGCTCCCGATGGCACTCTCGTGGCGATGCTCGACGAGACCCGGTCCAACGCGCGGCCCCACGTCGTCTTCGCGCCGGCCAGTTCGTAGAGTGTCCCTCGTGCACCGCTGGACCGATACCGCCGAGACCCCGTCCTCCCTCAAGGGCTGCGTCGCCACCTTCGGCAACTTCGACGGGCTCCACCGGGGTCACCGCGCGATCCTGACCGCCCTCCGCGAGGAGGCCTCGCGCCGCGGCGTGCCCGCCGTGGTCGTGACCTTCGAGCCCCACCCCGTCACGCTCTTCCACCCCGAGCGCGAGCTCGAGCTGATCTCGCCCGGACGGCTGCGCGACCAGCTCATGGCCGACGCGGGCGTCGACGGGCTCCTGGTCATCCCCTTCACCCGCGACTTCGCCAACCTCACGCCCGAGGAATACGTCACGGGGGTCTTCGTCGAGGCCCTCGGCGTCAGCGCCCTCGTCGTGGGCGAGGACACCCGCGGCTTCGGCCGCGGCTACACCGGTGACGTGGGCACCCTCCAGCGGCTCGGCGAGGAGCACGGCTTCGACGTGCTCGTGCTCGAGGACGTGGGCGACACCGAGCGCTGGTCCTCGTCCAAGGTGCGCCACCTGCTCACCGACGGCGACGTGGCCGGTGCCGCGCGCATCCTCGGGCGCCCGCACATGATGGTCGGCACCGTCGTCCACGGCGAGCACCGCGGCCGCGAGCTCGGCTACCCGACGGCCAACCTGTCCGCAGACTCGCTCGGTCTCATCCCGGCCGATGGGGTGTATGCCGGGTGGCTGACCCAGGTCGACCTGCCCGAGGGCGAGCCCGACCGGACCCTGCCGGCCGCCATCTCGGTGGGCCTGAACCCCACCTTCGACGACGTCAAGCGGCGCACCGTCGAGGCCTATGTCCTCGACCGCACCGACCTCGATCTCTATGGCAAGGAGGTCGTCGTCGAGTTCATCGACCGGGTGCGTGACAACGAGAAGTTCGACTCCCTCGACTCCCTGCTCGCCGCCATCGCCGGAGACGTCGAGACATGTCGGCGCATCCTCACCACGATCGTCCCCTGACCGCCTCGCGGACCCCGGCCTGGTGGCAGAGCCCCTGGGCGCGCAGTGACTGGGGGCTGCTCATCGCCGCCGGCGGGCTCTCGCTCATGGGGGCCCTGCTGGTGTGGTCGGCGACGACGGCCGACCACGGCACGGCATACCTCCTGAGGCACCTGTTCAACACGGCTGTCGGGGTGTCGCTCGCGGCCGCGGTGACCCGGTTGGACTTCCGCACCCTGCGCGCGCTCGCACCGTGGCTGGCCATCGCCTCGGCCCTAGGACTCGTGCTGGTCCTGACGCCACTGGGCACCACGATCAACGGGTCCCACTCGTGGATCCGGGTGCCTGGTGGGATGTCGATCCAGCCGTCGGAGTTCGCCAAGGCCGCGCTGTGCATCGCCCTCGCGCTCATCCTCGCCGAGAGGTGGGAGCGGGGCGAACAGCCCGGCACTCGTGACGTGCTCCTTTCTGCCGCAACGGCGCTCGTGCCGATCGTCCTCGTCATGCTCCAGCCCGACCTCGGCTCGACCCTGGTGCTGGTCGCCCTCACAGCCGGCGTGGTCGCCGCCTCGGGTGCGCCCAAACGGTGGCTCGCGGGGGCGGCCGCTCTCGGGGCCGCGGGCATCGCTCTCGCCCTGCTGACCCCGGTGCTCAGCCCCTACCAGCGCGACCGGCTCATCGCCTTCGCCGACCCCAGCGCCGACCCGTCGGGCATCGGCTACCAGACCCGACAGGTGCGCATCGCGATCGGCTCCGGCGGGTGGCAGGGGCAGGGGCTGTTCGAGGGCCGGCAGACCCAGGGCGGCTTCATCCCCTTCCAACAGACTGACTTCATCTTCTCGGTCGCGGGGGAGGAGCTGGGCTTCCTCGGCGCGGGGGCGCTGCTGCTCGTGCTCGGCTTCCTCATCGTGCGGATCCTCGTCGTCGGCGCCCACGCCCGGGATGCCTTCGGCCGGCTGCTCGCGGTCGGCGTCGCCACGTGGTTCGCCTTCCAGACTTTTGAGAACGTCGGCATGAACCTCGGTCTCATGCCCGTCACCGGCTTGCCGCTGCCCTTCGTCTCCTATGGCGGTTCCTCGATGTTCGCCTGCTGGCTGGCGATCGGCCTGGTCAACAACTGCCACGTCGCGGCCCAGGAGCGCCCGGGCCGGCGCTGACCCTCCGTAGCGTTGAAAACATTGGTTTCAACGCTTCCCGGGCCTGTTTGGCGTTGAAACCAGTGTTTTCAACGCAAAGGGGAGGGGGCTGGGGGTATGCCGCGGGGCAGGGCTTGCGGGTATGCCGCGGCGCGGCCGTCCGCTGGACTGCTGACGCGGGGGCGGGCCACCGTGGGATAGCGTCGGCCGGTGCCTTCACGACCCACTCTCCCCGGTCGCGCCAAACTCCAGAGCGTCCCCAGCGCGGCCCTCGCCAAACTGCCGGATCCCCGGCGCCTGGTGCAGTCCGCGGCCGGGCTGCGGCGGGTGATGAACGCCTACCCGCCCTTCCTCTTCGCGGGCATCCACGTGCAGGAGCTGAGCGCCGACTTCCGGCACACCCGCGTGCGGCTGGCGCTCAACCCGGCGACCGCCAACTACGTGGGCACCCAGTACGGCGGCTCGCTGTACTCGATGACCGACCCCTTCTGGATGATCATGGTCATGCGCAACCTCGGCGACGACTATGTCGTGTGGGACAAGGCCGCCGAGATCGAGTTCGTCGCGCCGGGCCGCTCCGATGTCACGACCGATTTCACCCTCACCCAGGACGTCCTCGACGAGCTCGTTGCGGCCGCCGCCGACGGGCAGAAGGTCCTGCGCTGGTTCGACAACGACGTCGTCGACAAGGACGGGGCGGTCGTCGCCCGCGTGCGCAAGCAGCTCTATGTCCGGCGCAAGCCGTCGACCCCCGTCGCGGGGGCCTGACCGCGCATGCGCACGCTTGTCTGCGGCGGCACCGGGCTGCTCGGCCACGAGGTGGTGCGAGAGCTCCTCGCCCGCGGCCATGAGCCGACGGTCCTGGCGATGCAGCCGCCCGACGCCGACCTGCCCGAGCAGGCCGCGCTGCCCTTCGTGGGCTGCGATCTCCAGTCGGCCACTCCCGAGTAGCTGGCCCGGAGCCTGGCCGGCTTCGACGCACTCGTGTATGCCGTGGGGCCCGATGACCGGACCCGGCACGAGGGCCCAGCGGGCGAGTTCTATGCGCAGGCCCTGGTCGCGACAACCGCCCGGGTCGTCGCGGCGGCACGCGCCGCCGGCGTCCGGCGGGTCGTGATCCTCGGCAGCTACTTCGCGACGTGGGTGCGGATGCGGCCCGACCTCCCGCTGGCCCAGCGGCACCCCTATATCCAGGCCCGGCTCGACCAGACCCGCCAGGCGATTGCCGCGGGCGGCTCCGAGACGGCCGTCATGGTGCTGGAGATCCCCTATGTCTTCGGCGTGCGGCCGGGGACCGTGCCGACGTGGAAGCACACGCTCTTCGACGTCGTGCGGCGCGGGCCGCTGGTCGTCTTCCCCGGAGGCGGCACCTCCGTCGTCACCTCGCGGCACGTGGCCGAGGCCGCGGTCGCCGCCCTCGAGCGGGGTCGGCCGGGCGCGTGCTATCCGCTGGCCGACGAGCAGTGGTCCTTCCGGCACCTGCTGGGCCTGATCCACGAGGCACTGGGCACCCGGGCGGTCGTCGCCAGCCCGCCCCCGGCGGTGCTCGACCGGGTCCTGCCGCTGGTGGCGGAGCGCTGGGGCATGGGCGGCGGCGAGGCAGGACTGGACCCCTCCCACATCGCCGGCGACCTGCTCGGCCAGCGGATCTTCGTCGACCCGCGCGAGACGGTGGCCGACCTCGGCTGGCGGGCCGGGGCAGTGCCGGAGGCACTCGTCGAGACGCTGCGGGCGAGCTATCCCGGCTGGACGGTGCGACCCGTGGGGCAGACCAACGCAACCGGTCGGTAACGAAGCGGTCCGATACCTCCCGCTGGGGCACCTCGGCGTGCCAGTATCCCGGGATACCCGCAGCCCCCGATGACGAGGACTCCGATGTCTGCAATGCCCTCCCAGACCTACAACACCCCCTCCGACGAGGCCCTCAAGCCCGGTGTCATCGAGAACAGGTCGCCCAGCGTGGGCCACATGTTCCGGGACCGGATCGCCAAGACCCCTCAGCGTGAGGCCTTCCGGTTCCCCCGCGGGGACGACTGGGAGTCGATGACCTGGGCCCAGGTCGACGAGCGCGTCCGCAAGATTGCCGCCGGCCTCATCTCGCTCGGCATCGAGCCGCAGCAGCGCGTCGCGCTGGCGTCGTCGACCCGGATCGAGTGGGCGCTCGCGGACTTCGGCGTCATGTGCGCCGGCGCCGCCACCACCACGGTCTACCCGAGCACGATGCCCGACGACGTGGCCTACATCATCGCCGACTCCGGCTCGCGGGTCGTCTTCGCCGAGGACGACGTCCAGGTCGGCAAGCTGCGCGAGAAGCGCGACCAGATCCCCGACGTGGTCAAGGTCGTCACCTTCGACGGGGCCACCGACGGCGACTGGGTCATCTCCCTGGCCGACCTCGAGGAGCTCGGCGCCGGCCTGCTGGGCGAGCAGCCGACCGCGGTCGACGACCGCATCGACGACCTCGGCCCCGAAAAGCTCGCCACGATCATCTACACCTCCGGCACGACCGGCCGCCCCAAGGGCGTGCGCCTGCGCCACGACGCGTGGTCCTACGAGTGCGCGGCCAATGACGCGATCGACCAGATCCAGGAGGACGACCTCCAGTACCTCTGGCTGCCGCTGGCCCACGTCTTCGGCAAGCTCATGGTCGTCCTGCCGCTCCAGATCGGCTTCCCGACCGCCATCGACGGCCGCATCGACAAGATCGTCGAGAACCTCGGCATCGTGAAGCCGACCTTCATGGCCGCTGCCCCGCGCATCTTCGAGAAGGCCTACGGCGGCGTCAACCTGATGATGAAGAAGGACGGCGGCGCCAAGCTCAAGCTCTACAACTGGTCGACCGACGTCTCCGGCCAGGTCGCCGACCTGTGGAACGAGGGCAAGCAGCCCAGCGGCCTGCTGGCCGCGAAGTACGCCATCGCCGACAAGCTCGTGCTGAGCAAGATCCGCGAGCGCTTCGGTGGCCGGATCCGCTTCTTCGTCTCCGGCTCCGCGCCCCTCAACACCGACATCGCACGCTGGTTCGACGGTGTCGGCATGCGCATCTCCGAGGGCTACGGCCTGACCGAGTCCTCGGCCGGCTCCACGGTCGGCCGCATGCAGGCCCACCGCCGCGGCACGGTCGGCTGGACCTTCCCCGGCACCGAGATCCGGATCGCCGACGACGGCGAGATCCTGCTGCGCGGCCCGGGCGTCATGGAGGGCTACCACAACAACCCCGAGGCGACCGCCGAGGTCCTCACCGAGGACGGCTGGTTCCACACCGGCGACATCGGCGAGGTCGACGAGCGGGGCTTCGTCAAGATCACCGACCGCAAGAAGGACCTGTTCAAGACCTCGGGCGGCAAGTACATCGCGCCGAGCGTCATCGAGTCCCAGTTCAAGGGCATCTGCCCCTACGTCAGCCAGTTCCTCGTGCACGGCGCGGGCCGCAACTACGCGACCGCGCTGGTGACCCTCGACCCCGAGGGCATCAAGCCGTGGGCGGCCGCCAACGGTCTCGAGAACGCCTCCTACGAGGAGATCGCCAACGCGCCCCAGACGCGCGACATGGTCCAGCGCTACATCGACGAGCTCAACTCCCAGCTCAACCGCTGGGAGACGATCAAGAAGTTCACGATCCTCGGCCAGGACCTCACGGTCGAGGGCGGCGAGCTCACCCCGAGCCTGAAGATGCGCCGCAAGACCGTCACCGAGCGCTACCAGGACCACCTGGACTCGATGTACGGCGAGAACGACTCCTGACCACACCCCTATACAGGGGGGCGTATGCCGCGGGGACACCTTCCCCGCGGCATACGCCCGTTTTGGGGTCATTTCCGGCGGCGGGTGGCTACCGATCGGCAAAAAGGTCACGGAAAGGCCTATCTGTGGCCCCGCTCACATGGCAGCATCCGTGGCATTGCTGACCGCCCGAGCCCAGGAGCGAAGAGACGATGACGACTTTGGATGCCCACTACCCGCTGCAGGCGAGCGGCCCGATCAAGCCCGGGATCGTCGAGGCCCGGCAGCCGAGTGTGGGTCATCTCTTCCGCAAGCGCGCCGCCGACACCCCCGGCAAGGCCGCCCTGCGCTTCGCCGTCGGCGACGGCTGGGAGACCTTGACCTGGGGCCAGACCAAGGACCGCGTCTATGCGCTCGCCGCCGGCCTGGTCGCCCTCGGGATCGAGTCCGAGCAGCGGGTCGGGCTGGCGTCCTCCACCCGCGTGGAGTGGGCACTGGCCGACTGGGCGATCAACCTCGCCGGCGCGGCGACGACCACGGTCTATCCCACGACCCGCGGCGAGGACGTCTCGTTCATCCTCAGCGACTCCGACTCCCGAGTCGTCTTCGCCGAGGACGACGTCCAGGTCGCCAAGCTGCGCGAGCGCCGTGACGAGATCTCCCACGTCCACAAGGTCGTCACCTTCGACGGCACCGCCGACGGCGACTGGGTGATGACCCTCGCCGAGCTCGAGGAGCTCGGTGCCCAGCGGCTCGCCGAGGACCCCGGTGTGGTCGACGCGCGCATCGACGCGCTGACCCCCGACCGGCTCTGCACGCTGGTCTACACCTCCGGCACCACCGGCCGCCCCAAGGGCGTGCGCCTGACCCACGACGCGTGGAGCTATGAGGCAGCGGCCAACGAGGCGATCGACCAGATCCAGCCCGACGACGTGCAGTTCCTCTGGCTGCCGCTGGCCCACGTCTTCGGCAAGCTGATGATGACGATCCCGCTCCAGATCGGCTGCGAGACAGTCGTGGACGGCCGGATCGACAAGATCGCCGAGAACCTCGCGGTCACCAAGCCGACCTTCATGTGCGGCGCCCCGCGCGTCTACGAGAAGGTCTACCAGGGCGTGCGGATGGCCATGCAGAAGGAGGGCGGCGTCAAGTACAAGCTCTTCCTGTGGGCCTGCGACAAGGGCCTCAAGGTCGCCGACCTCGCCGACCAGGGCAAGCGCCCCGGGCCGCTCCTGGCGCGCCAGCACGCGCTCGCCGACAAGCTCGTGCTGAGCAAGATCCGCGAGCGCTTCGGCGGCCGGATCCGATTCTTCGTCTCCGGCTCCGCGCCCCTCAACGACGATGTGCAGCGCTGGTTCGCCGCGGTCGGCACGATGCTCTCGGAGGGCTACGGCCTGACCGAGTCCTCGGCCGGCTCGACGGTCAACCGCCTCCAGTACCACAAGAACGGCACGGTCGGCCCGCCCTACCCGGGCACCGACTTCAAGATCGACCACGACGGCGAGATCCTCATCAAGGGGCCGGGCGTCATGGAGGGTTACCACAACAACCCGGAGGCGACGGCCGAGGCGTTCACCGAGGACGGCTACCTGCGCACCGGCGACATCGGGCAGATCGAGGACGGCGGCTTCATCCGGATCACCGACCGCAAGAAGGACCTGTTCAAGACCTCCGGCGGCAAGTACATCGCGCCCAGCGCCATCGAGTCCGAGTTCAAGGGCATCTGCCCCTACGTCAGCCAGATGCTCGTGCACGGCCCCGGCCGCAACTACGCGACCGCGCTGGTCACGCTCGACCCCGTCTCGATCGTGCCGTGGGCGGCCGAGCACGGCCTCGAGGGCAAGTCCTACGAGGAGATCGCCGCGTCCGAGCAGGCCCGCGAGATGGTCCAGCACTACATCGACAAGCTCAACTCCCAGCTCAACCGGTGGGAGACGATCAAGAAGTTCACGATCCTCGACCACGACCTCACGGTCGAGGACGGCGAGCTCACCCCGAGCATGAAGATGCGGCGTGCGATCGTCTCCGACCGCTACCGCTCGCACCTGGACGGCATGTACTGACCCCGAGCCGGCGACCAGACAAAGGTGCGGTATGCCGCGGGCCCGGCCCCGCGGCATACCGCACCTTTTGTCCGGTGTGACCGAGTCGACGGCCCGGCGTTTGGGGGCATGTCGGCCCTCGCCCTTAACCTTGGCGGGTGGCGGACGCACCCATCGGGATCTTCGACAGCGGCTACGGCGGGCTCACCGTCGCGCGCGCGGTCCTCGACCAGCTGCCCCACGAGCAGATCGCCTATTTCGGCGACACGGCGCGGGCGCCCTACGGCCCCAGGCCGATCGCGCAGACCCGTGAATTCTCGCTCGAGTGCCTCGACCGGCTCGTCGACCACGGCGTCAAGATGCTCGTGATCGCCTGCAACACCGCGTCGGCCGCCGTGCTCCACGACGCCCGCGAGCGCTATGAGGTGCCCGTGGTCGAGGTGATCCGGCCTGCCGTGCGACGTGCCGCGGCCGCCACCCGCAACGGTCGCATCGGCGTGATCTCGACGATGGGCACCCACCAGTCCGGCGCCTATCTCGACGCGTTCGCGGCTGCACCGCAGCTCGACGTCACCAGCCAGCCGTGCCCGCGCTTCGTCGAGTTCGTCGAGGCAGGGGTGACGACCGGGCCCGAGCTGATCGACGTGGCCCGCGGCTATCTCGAGCCGCTGATCGAGCACGAGGTCGACACGCTCGTGCTCGGCTGCACTCACTACCCGCTGCTCATGGGTGCGCTTTCCTATGTGATGGGCGACCTCGTCACGCTCGTCTCCTCCGCAGAGGAGACGGCCAAGGACGTCTATCGCGTGCTCGCCGACCGGGGGGCGCTGCGCCCCACCGACGCGCCGCCGCCCGAGCACGGCTTCACGACCACCGGCGACGCGGAGGAGTTCCGCTCGCTCGCCCGCCGCTTCCTCGGGCCCGAGGTCGGCGATGTCTATGGCAACTCCGCGGTGAGGACGGTGCCCGCATGAGACTCACGATCGTCGGCTGCTCCGGCTCCTTCGCCGGCCCCGAGTCGCCCGCGTCCAGCTATCTGGTGCGCGCCGACGACAGCGACGGCCGCACCTGGTCGGTCGTCCTCGACCTCGGCAACGGCTCCCTCGGCGCGCTCCAGCGCCATGTGCGGCCCGCAGAGCTCGACGCCGTGCTGATCAGCCACCTGCACCCCGACCACTGCATGGACCTCACCGGCCTGTATGTCGTGCGCAAGTACTGCCCGACGGGGGAATGCCTCGACCGGCTCCCCGTCTATGGCCCCGCCGGCACGCCCGAGCAGCTCGCCGCCGCCTATCACGGCATCGGGCCGGAGGGCATGGTCGCCGAGTTCGACTTCCACACCGTGACCGACCGCGAGCCCATCGTGATCGGACCCTTCACGATCACCCCGGTCGCGGTCAACCACCCGGTCGAGGCCTACGGCTTCCGGGTCGAGGCCGACGGCACGGTGCTGGCCTACTCGGGCGACACCGACGGCTGCGAGGCGCTCACGCCGCTCTTCACGGGCGCCGACCTCGTGCTGACCGACTCGGCCTTCGTCGACGGCCGTGACGACATCGAGGGCATCCACCTGTCCGGCTCGCGCGCCGCCCAGGCGGCTGTCGACGCCGGGGGAGTGCGCCGCCTCATGCTCACCCACATCCCGGCCTGGAACGACCCAGAGGTATGCCGCGCGCAGGCCGCCGCCGTCTGGCCCGGCGAGGTCGAGCTCGCCCGGCCCGACGCGACCTACGAGGTCTGAGGCGCAGGCCCCCGATCTCTCGCGGCGTCTGCGGGCCCCCCTGGGTTCGAGTGCGTCGTTTGTGCGGTCTGTTGCCCGCGGTGACCACCAAACCTACGCACTCGGCCGGCGGCATACCTCAAATAGAGTTGGGCGCATGACTGCTGCCCGCCACGACGGACGTGCCCCTGACCAGACCCGCGAGGTGCGCATCACGCGCAACTGGCTCGACCACGCCGAGGGGAGCGTGCTGATCGAGTTCGGCCGCACCCGCGTGCTGTGCGCCGCGTCGTTCACCGAGGGCGTGCCGCGCTGGCTCAAGGGCCAGGGCGTCGGCTGGGTGACGGGTGAGTACGAGATGCTCCCACGCTCGACCAACACCCGCTCCGACCGCGAGGCCCGCAAGGGCAAGGTCGGCGGTCGCACCCACGAGATCTCCCGACTGATCGGTCGGGCGCTGCGTGCCTGCATCGACACAAAGGCGTTGGGGGAGAACACGATTGTCCTCGACTGCGACGTCCTCCAGGCCGACGGCGGCACCCGCACCGCCTCCATCACCGGCGCCTATGTCGCGCTCGTCGACGCGATCGAGGACGCCCGCGCGCGGGGCCTGATCGCCAAGGACGCCCAGCCGCTGACCGGCTCCATCGCGGCGGTCTCGGTCGGCATCGTCGAGGGCACCCCCGTGCTCGACCTCGACTACCCCGAGGACTCGACGGCCGAGACCGACATGAATGTCGTCATGACCGGCGACGGCAAGTTTGTCGAGGTGCAGGGCACCGCCGAGGGCGCGGCATTCGACCGCGACGAGCTCAACGCGCTGCTGGAGCTGGCCGCCAAGGGCTGCGCCGACCTGACCGCAGCGCAGCAGGCGGCGCTGGCCGAGACCCCGCGGGAGCGGGTGCTGTGAGCCAGCGACTGGTCCTGGCGACCCGCAACGAGCACAAGGTCCATGAGCTGGTGGCGATCCTCGGCCCGCTGGTCGAGGAGCTCGACCTCGAGGTCGTCTCCGCGCTGGAGTACCCCGACGTGCCAGACGTGCCGGAGACCGAGGTGACCTTCGAGGGCAACGCGCGGCTCAAGGCCGTCGCCCTGGCCGAGGCGACCGGGCTGCCGGCTGTGGCGGACGACTCGGGGCTGTCGATCGAGGTGCTCGGCGGCTGCCCGGGTGTCTTCTCGGCGCGCTGGTCCGGCTCGACGGCCGGCCCCGACGCCGACCGCAAGTCACGGGACCGGGCCAACCTCGAGCTCGTCCTCGAGCAGATCGCCGACGTGCCCGACGAGCACCGCGCGGCGGCCTTCCGCTGCGCCGCCGTCCTCGCGCTGCCGGGCGGCCAGGTCTTCGCTGAGGAGGGCCGGGTCGAGGGCCGCATCGTGCGAGAGCCCCGTGGCACCAACGGTTTTGGCTACGACCCGATCTTTGAGCCGGAGCCCGGTCGCACGATGGCCGAGCACACCGACGAGGAGAAGAACGCGATCTCCCACCGTGGCCGGGCCTTCCGCGCGATGGTCCCGCACCTGCGGAAGGCGCTCGGCGGCTGAGCCGCACTGCCCCGGCCGTTAGGCTGGGGCGTCACGCGCAAGTGGCGGAATTGGCAGACGCGCAGGATTTAGGTTCCTGTGCCCTCGGGCGTGCGGGTTCAAGTCCCGCCTTGCGCACTCTGGTCCAGCGGCTGGGCCTGCTGATGACCATGAGCGCAGGTTCTTGCGCTGATGTTCGGGTCGGGGCGCTTGCTGGTGGCCATGAGCGCAGGTTCTTGCGCTGATGTTCGGGTCGGGGCGCTAGCAGGTGGCCATGAGCGCAAGATCCTGCTGTGACGGTCGCTCCGGCTGCCACGCAAGTGCCATCTCTGGCGCGTAGCGGGCTCTCACTCCGGGATTGGGCCCCCAAACTGACAGATCTGGCAGTTGCGTTGGAGCGCCGCTCTCCGCAAGACGCCAGCGGCTATCCGCGCGGCAGCGCGAATCCGCTCTGGACGAGCCGGCGGCTATCCGCGCGGCAGCGCGAATCCGCTCTGGACGAGCCGGCGCTAGCCGCGCGGCAGCGTGGCGGGGTTGAAACCGAAGGGCAGCTCGAGCCGGTGGGCCCGCATGGTGTCCTCGTCGAGGAGGATGTCGCGGGTGGGGCCGTCGGCGACGATGATGCCGTCGGAGAGGATGACCGAGCGCTCGCACAGCTCGAGGGCATAGGGCAGGTCGTGGGTGACCATCAGCACCGTTACGTCGAGCGAGCGCAGGATGTCGGCCAGCTCGCGCCGGGAGGCGGGGTCGAGGTTGGACGACGGCTCGTCGAGGACGAGGATCTCGGGCTCCATGGCGAGCACCGTTGCGACGGCGACGCGTCGACGCTGGCCAAAGGACAGGTGGTGGGGCGGCCGGTCGGCGAACTCGGCCATGCCGACCGCCTCCAGCGCCGATGCCACGCGGGCGTCGAGCTCGGCCCCGCGCAGGCCGAGATTGGCCGGGCCGAAGGCCACGTCGTCGCGGACGGTCGGCATGAAGAGCTGGTCGTCGGGGTCCTGGAAGACGATGCCGACCCGGCGGCGGATCTCCAGCAGGTTGTCCCTGGTGACCGGCAGGCCGCTGACCGCGACCGAGCCCTTGCCCGCGGTGAGGATGCCGTTGAGGTGCAGCACGAGCGTGGTCTTGCCGGCGCCGTTGGGGCCGAGCAGCGCGACGCGTTCGCGTTGGTGCACATGGAGATTGACGCCAAAGAGCGCCTGGTGGCCGTCGGGATAGGCATAGGCCAGGCCTTGCACGTCGAGGACAGGGAAGCTCACCGCAGCACCACCCCGGCGGCCAGCACGAGCAGGGCGGCGGCGGGCAGGGCCAACCCCCGCGCCCACGCGGAGGCGGGCGTCGTGGTCTCGTGCAGCAGCGGCATACGCCCACCGTAGCCGCGCGAGAGCATGGCCAGATGCACGCGCTCACCGCGCTCATAGGACCGGATGAACAGCGCGCCCGTCGTCGCCGCGATTGCCGGCCACTGGCGGACGCTCGTGGCCCGAAAACCCCTGGACTCCCGGGCGATCCGCATCCGCTCGAGCTCGCCCACGACGACATCGAGATAGCGCAGCATGAAGGTCAGGATGCCGACCATGAGCGCCGGCAGGCGCAGGTGCTCGAGCCCGGCGACGATGTCGCGCGGCTCGGTCGTGGTCGCCAGCGCAAGCGAGGCCATCACGCCGAGAGTCGCCTTCGCGAGGATGCCCCAGGCCGCCAGCAGCCCCGGCTCGGACAGCGCGAGCGGGCCGACGTCGACCCGCGGCCCGTTAGCGACGAAGGGGATCAGGAGCGCGAAGACCACGAACGGCACCTCCACAACCATGCGACGCGCCAGGTAGCCCAGCGGGACCCGCGAGGTGACCCACACCCCAAGGATCAGCAGCAGGTATGCCGCGAACGCCCAGTAGGCCTCGCGCGGCGTCGTGACGACCGTCACGACGAAGGCGAGCAGGCTGACGAGCTTGACGTGGGCGGGCAGTCGGTGGATCGGGGAGTGGCCGTGCCAGTGCAGGTGGTGGCCGTGGGGTGCGCCCACCTAGCGCCGGTCGGCTCTCGGGCCGCCGGACGAGGCGTGCTCTTCTGACGCGTGCTCGGTGTGTGCGGGGCCGGTGTGTGCGCGGTCGGTGTGGTGCCGGTCCTCCGACGCCCCCAGCTCGTCGGAGGACCGGCGGCGCAGGGCCATGAAGAGGCCAAAGGAGAGGGCGCCGACGGCGGCCACGCCTGCGACGCCGGCGAGCCCACCGGACAGGCGGCCGTCGGAGATGCCCTTGACCGCATAGTCGGACAGGGGCGAGTCGGAGGTGGCGCTGTCCTTGGCGGAGTCGCCGAAGCCGGTCTTCTCGGCGACATACTCGAGGCCGTCGGGGTGGCTGGAGGCGTAGTAGGACCCGACGCCGGCCAGCAGCAGCGACAGGGCCAGCCCGATGAGCACCAGGGTGCGGACGGGCAGGCCCCGGCGCCCTTTGGCGTCGGACTGGTTGGGACGGGACTCGGTGGCCCGGGACTGGGTGGGACGGTGCTCGGTGCTCATGCGCGGGCTGCCTCTCGGATCTCGAGGTCCCGCTCGGGGGCGGCGCCCCGCAGGCCGTGGACCAGGTCGGGTCGGGCGGCGGCGACGGCGCCGACGACCAGCGCGGTGATCAGACCCTCGCCGACACCGATGACGGTGTGCCAGCCGAGCATTGCCTTGAGGACGGCCGAGACGCTGACCGGCGCCTGGCCACCCAGGACGAACAGGAGGACGAAGACGCCGGCGGCGGCTGGGACAGAGGCGAGGCCGGCGAGGAAGGACGCCGGGGCGAGCGCCGAGCGGCTGCGCCGCAGCAGGCCGCTCACGCCGCGGAAGACGAACCAGGCGGTCCACACCGAGACGACGGCCATGAGGGTGATGTTGGTGCCGAGCGCGGTCAGGCCGCCGTCGGCGAAGAGCAGGGCCTGCACGAGCAGCACGACCGACAGGCACAGCGTCGCGGTCCAGGGCCCGACCAGGATGGCGGCCAGGGCGGCGCCGATCAGGTGACCCGAGGTGCCGGCACCCACGGGGAAGTTGAGCATCTGGCCGGCGAAGACGAACACGGCGACCAGCCCGGCGAGTGGGGCGGCGGCGTCGTCGAGCTCACGTCGCGCGCCGCGCACGGCGACCGCGACCGCTCCGGCCGCGACCACGGCCGTGCCGACCGAGGTCGGGGCATCGAGGAACCCGTCTGGCACGTGCATGTCGCCTCCTGGGCGGGTGGGATAGGTTTGCTGCGGTGCGACCACCTTATTGCAAATAACTCGCAATAAGGAACATCGGGTCGGCCGTTCGCCCCCACCAGACCAGGAGTGCCTCGTGGCAGAGCGTCTCAGCCCCGGCGACATCGCCCCCGACTTCACCCTCACCGACGACAAGGGCGGCAGCGTCACCCTCTCCGACCTGCGCGGCAGCAAGGTGATCGTCTACTTCTACCCGGCCGCGATGACGCCGGGCTGCACGACCCAGGCGTGTGACTTCACCGAGTCGCTCGACCGGCTGCGCGGCGAGGGCTACGAGGTGCTGGCGATCTCGCCGGACGCGCCGGAGAAGCTTGCGAAGTTCCGCGAGCGCGACGCCCTGACGATCGCCCTGCTGTCCGACCCCGACAAGGCCGTGATGACCCGCTGGGGCGCCTTCGGCGAGAAGAAGCTCTACGGCAAGGTCGTCGAGGGCGTCATCCGCTCCACCGTCGTCGTCGACGAGGAGGGCGTGGTCTCGCACGCCTTCTACAACGTCAAGGCCACCGGGCACGTCGCCAAGCTGCGCCGCGACCTCGGCCTGGACTGACGCGGCATACCGGCAGCGCGGCATACCAACCGCGCAACGAGCCGCACCCGGGCGTCACCGGAGCGCCGCCTGAGCACGTAACCTGAGGCCAGTAACCCCGAAGGAGGAGTCACCCATGTCGGTGAACCGCATCGAGTCCGACCTCGAGACCAGCCGCCGTCGCCTTGCGAACTCGGTGGATGAGCTCGTCTACCGCGCCCACCCCAAGAACGTCGCCCAGCGCACCGCTGCCGACGCCCGCGTGAAGTTCGCCGAGGCCACCCGCACCCCCGAGGGCGGGATGCGCCAGGAGGTCATCGCCTCCGTCGCCGCGATCGGTGTGCTCCTCATCGCGATGGGCATCCTGCGCCGCCGCAACCGCTGACCCGGGTGGCACACGCTGCGGAGGCCGCCGACGGCCTCCCCATCCGCATGCTCAACGACCGGGTCCTGGTCTCCCTCGAGGAGACGGGGGAGCGCCGCTCCGGCGGCGGCATCGTCATCCCCGCAACCGCCAGCGTCGGTCGGCGCCTGTCCTGGGGCGTCGTCGTCGCCAGGGGCGGCACCGTCCGCCAGGTGGAGGTCGAGGACCGCGTGCTCTTCGACCCCGAGGACCGCGCCGAGGTCGAGCTCCACTCGCGCAGCTATGTCCTGCTCCGCGAGCGTGACATCCACGCTGTGGCCGCCAAACGCCACGAGTCCGGTCACACCGGCCTCTATCTCTGACCCGCACCACGACGAGGTATGCCGCGCTGGGAGTCCCAGCGCGGCATACCTCGTCTGCGTCCTAGGCCAGCAGGTCCAGCACGGCCCGCTCGAGGAGCTGCTGGCGGCGGGCGGGTGAGGTGCGGGCGGTCACGCGGGGCGGCGTGATCGTCGTGCCGGAGTCATAGAGGTCGAGGACGCGCGGGTCGATATAGGAGCTCTTGGCGATCGTCGGGGTGTTGCCGAGGTAGCCGGCCACCTCCTCGACCGCCGCCTTGACGGCGCGCCGCCTCGAGGCCGTGGTGTCGCCCTTCTCCTCGCTGGCGGCGAGCGCCGCAGCCGCGAGCACCGTCGCGTGCCAGGTGCGGAAGTCCTTGGCGGTCAGGTCGCCGCCGAGGATGTCCGCCAGGTAGGCGTTGACGGCCGCGGCGTCCAGGTCGATCCAGCGGCGGCGCTCGCTGTAGGCGAGCAGTCGCTTGCTCGAGCTGGAGCGGCGCGAGCGCATCCGGTCCAGCGCCTTGATCGCGTCGGCGTCGTCGATGGTGATCGCGTGCTCGACGCCGGACTTGCCGACGAACCGGAAGACGAGCCCGCCGCCGGTCTTGCGCACGTGCTGGCGCTCCAGCGTCGTCAGGCCATAGGAGCCGTTGGCGTCGGCATAGGCGTCGCTGCCGATGCGGAAGTAGCCGAGGTCGAGCAGGCGCACGGCCACGGCGGCGGCGCGCTCGAGCGGCATACCGCTGGCGCGCAGGTCCCGGGTGACCTGCCGCCGGGCGGCGGGCAGCTTGGCGGCGGCCTCGAGCACCCGGTCGAACTTCTGCTCGTCACGCTTGGTGCGCCAGGCCGGGTGATAGAGGTACTGCCGTCGGTCGGCGTCGTCGGTGCCCACGGCCTGGATGTGCCCGTTGGCGTGCGGGCAGATCCACACCTCGCGCCAGGCGGGCGGGATCGCCAGAGCACGGATGCGCTCGACCTCGGCCGCGGGCAGGCGTGTGCCGCTCGCGTCGAGATAGGTGAAGCCCTTGCCGGCCCGGCGGCGCGTCCAGCCCGTGGCAGCGGGGGAGACGGTGCGCAGGCGGGTCATTTCCTGTCGACGGCCTTCTCGAGCTCGGCCTTGGTCATCTTTGAGCGGCCCTTGATGCCCTTGTCCTTGGCCTCGTTGTAGAGCTGGGCCTTGGTCCGGCCGCCGGCGCCCTTGTGCGAGCGCAGCCCGCCGCGACGGCTCGAGGAGATGTCCTCGGTCGAGGTGCGGCTGGCCTCCTTGGACTCGCCCGCGCGGGCCCGCTCCTTGTTGACCGTGCGCGCGGCGATCTCCTCGGCGGCGTCCTCGGACTCGCCGCGGCCCATCACGCTCTCCTTGATGTGCTCGTACTGCCGCTCGCGCTTGTCGCTCCACCCGTCCTGGGGCATGTCGGCCTCCTCGTCCTCGCAGGTCAGGCCGACGTTAGCGATCCGGGCCAGCGCATGGGCACATCCGGGGGGACGAATGACGAAGGGCCCCGGATCGCTCCGGGGCCCTGCGTGCATGGGGTGAGTGACGGGACTTGAACCCGCGGCCACCTGGACCACAACCAGGTGCTCTACCAGCTGAGCTACACCCACCATGCGAAACGACCGGCAGCGCCGGCCGCAGCGACGACAATCGTACATCCTCCGGCAGGGTGCTCGTGACACCCATCGCCCGGGGGTGTGCGCCGGATGCGAGGATGTATGCCGTGCGTCAGGTCATCATCCGCGTCGGGCTCATCCTGCTGGCCCTCGCCGTCATCATGTCGCTCGTCCTCAGCGGGGCGTCGGTTGCCGGCGCTCACGCCCAGCTGCTCTCGGTCAGCCCGGCGGACAAGGCCACCGTCCCGCAGCCGCCCGACAAGGTCGAGCTGACCTTCAACGAGGAGATCAACCCCAGCTTCGTTGTCGTGCGGGTCGTTGCCGCTGACGGGGCCTCGGTTGCCTCCGGCGACCCGTCCGTCAAGGGCGGCGTCGTCTCCCAGGCGATCTCCTCGCAGACTCCGGGGCAGCACACGATCACCTATCGCGTGGTGAGCAAGGACGGCCACCCCATCGCGGGCCGGACGACCTTCACCGCCACGGGCGGCGCGACGGGCGGGGAGTCGCCCGCCGCGACATCCGGGTCGGATCCGGCCGCGACAACGAGCCCCACGGCCGGGTCGGCCGCCCCCGAGACCTCCGCCGCAGACCCCACGGCTGCGACGTCCGGCGCCGTGGACTCGACCGGAGTGGCCAGCGAGCCCGCCTCCCCGACCTCGCCGTCGGCTGTCTCCGGCGAGCCGCTCGACGAGCGGGTCGGCTTCTGGGACAAGAGCCACATCCCCGGCTTCGTCGCGGTCGCGGGCTTCCTGGCCATCGGCGTCCTCATCGCCGTCCGGCAGGCCCAGAAGCGCTCCTGAGGCCCCCTGCGCAACGGCCCCGGATCCGCTCCGGGACGGCCGATTTCGCGATCACGGGAGGAGCGGTGTAATGTTCTTCCTCGCGCGCCATTAGCTCAATTGGCAGAGCAGCTGACTCTTAATCAGCGGGTTCGGGGTTCGAGTCCCTGATGGCGCACTTGCCAGGAGAGAAGGGCCGGTCGGATCACCCGACCGGCCCTTTCTCGTTGTGCCACAGCGCTGCTCCCGTCACCGCGGCAGGGGTGCACCCCGCTGATCAGCCCTCCTGGGGGAGCACCTCGTGGCGGGTCGCGATCTGCTTGGCCTCGGCGCTGCTGGGGCCGGGCTGGGGGACGAAGACGGCCTCGCGGTAGTAGCGCAGCTCGGCGATCGACTCGGTGATGTCGGCCAGTGCCCGGTGACCGCCGTGCTTGGCCGGGGCGTTGAAGTAGGCCCGGGGGTACCAGCGGCGCGAGAGCTCCTTGATGGAGGAGACGTCGACGATGCGGTAGTGCAGCCAGCCCTCCAGCTCGGGCATGTCACGGGCGAGGAAGGCGCGGTCGGTCGCGACGGTGTTGCCGCCCAGCGGGGCCTTGCGCGGCTCCGGCACGAACTCGCGGACATAGTCGAGCACCCGCTGCTCGGCCTCGGCCATCGTGATGCCGGCCTCGAGCACGTCGAGCAGGCCGGAGGTGGTGTGCATCTCGCGGACGAACTCGCCCATCTGGTCCAGCGCCTCGGCGGGCGGCTTGATGACGAGGTCGATGCCGTCGCCGAGCTGGTTGAGCTCGAAGTCGGTGACGAGGGCGGCGACCTCGATGAGGGCGTCGTGCTCGAGGGAGAGGCCCGTCATCTCGCAGTCGATCCAGACAATGCGGTCGGTGAGGGCGCGTTCGGTAGGTGTGCTCACGGCATACACCATATGGCGCGCGCATGGCCGGGCGTCGGCTGCCGATCCTCGCGCCCCTCTGGACTAGCCTTGCGCGTATGACTGTCCAGCAGCCAGAGACCGGTGAGGCGGCGCCGCTTGTCGGCGACGGGTATGCCGCCGCGCCGGCGCCCTATGCGGGTGGGTTCGTCCCCGAGACCACCAAGCGCAACCCGACCGCCCGGCCGTTCCTGCGCAACTGGCTGCTCACCGGTGTCATCACCGCAGGCTTCCTCGTGCTGGCGCTCGTCGTCGCGCTCTACTACGGCTCGACCCTCGGCGTCTCCACGACCCTGCTTGCGCTGCTCGTCGCGATCCTCCCGCTCGGCATCGTGGTGCCGACCTTCCTCTGGCTCGACCGCTTCGAGGCCGAGCCGACCAGGCACCTGATCTTCGCCTTCCTGTGGGGCGCGCTGGCCGCTGCCGTGCTGGCCGCCTTCCTCAACACCACGGCCATGGCCGTCTTCCAGGGCGCCACGAGCCCGGAGGAGGCGATGGCGACGACCGCCGTCTTCGTCGCCCCGCCCGTCGAGGAGGCCGCCAAGGCGCTCGCGATCCTGCTGATCGTGTGGTTCCGCCGGCGCGAGTTCGACGGCGTCATCGACGGCATGGTCTATGCGGGCATGGCGGCCTCCGGCTTCGCCTTCACCGAGAACATCCAGTACCTCGGCCGCGCCTACGAGATGGGTGGCGGCGAGATGCTCGCCGGCACCTTCATCGGGCGTTGCCTGATGACCCCCTTCGCGCACCCGATGTTCACGATCCTCACGGGCATCGGCATCGGGATCGCCGCGTCCACCCGCAGCGGCGCCCTCAAGGTGCTGGCCCCGCTGGCCGGCTACCTGCTCGCCGTGCTGGCCCACGGCCTGTGGAACCTCGCGGCCGTCACCGGTGGCGAGGGCATGCTGCTGATCTACCTCGGCATCGAGATGCCGATCTTCCTCGCCTTCCTGGCGCTGATCGCGTGGGCCCGCCGGCGCGAGGGGCGCCTGATCGGCCGCTACCTGACGCCGTATGCCGCGGTCGGCTGGTTCACGCCGGCAGAGGTCTCGATGCTCTCCTCCATGCCGCGCCGCCGCGAGGCGCGGATCTGGGCCAAGGCCAACGGGGGCGGCCGCGCCCTGTCGTCCATGCGTGCCTTCCAGGACGCTGCCAGCGAGCTCGCACTGCTGCGCCAGCGCATGCACCACTCGGCGGCCGACGACCACGCGATCGCCACCGAGCGCGTGCTGCTCGACACCCTCGTGGCGCGACGGGCCGAGTTCCTCGGTCGCCCCATGGTCTGACCGACGTGACCGAGACAGTGACCAGCCCGCTGCCCGAACTGTGCCGCGCGGGCGCGGCGCCGCCGCCGCGGACTCTTGTCGACATCCTCGACGAGGTCGTGGCCGCCCACCCGGACGCTGCGGGGCTCGACGCCGACGGGGTGGTCCTCACCTACACCGAGCTGCGCGCTGCGGCCGACGCCGTCGCGGCCCGGCTGGCTGCCGCCGGTGTGGGGCGAGGGGACCGGGTCGGCATCCGCATCCCGTCCGGCACCACCGACCTCTACGTAGGGATCCTGGGCACCCTCGTGGCCGGCGCGGCATACGTCCCGGTCGATGTCGACGACCCGGACGAGCGCGCGGCCCTCGTCTTTGGCGAGGCGGCCGTCGCGGCCACGCTCACCGAGGGCCTGACCCTCACCACGGGCGAGTCCAGACCTGCACGTGAGGTCGAGGGTCCCGGCACGGGCGAGGACGCCTGGATCATCTTCACCTCGGGCTCGACCGGCACGCCCAAGGGTGTGGCGGTCAGCCACCGCAACGCCGCGGCATTCGTCGACGCCGAGTCGCGGATGTTCCTCCAGGAGGCCCCGCTCGGCCCCGATGACCGGGTGCTGGCGGGCCTGTCGGTCGCCTTCGACGCGTCCTGCGAGGAGATGTGGCTGGCCTGGGCACACGGGGCCTGCCTCGTCCCCGCCCCGCGCTCGCTGGTGCGCAGCGGCGTCGACCTGGGGCCGTGGCTGGTGGAGCGCTCGGTGACGGTGGTCTCGACCGTGCCGACCCTGGCCTCGCTGTGGCCGGCCAGCTCCCTCGACGGCATCCGCCTGCTGATCTTCGGCGGCGAGGCCTGCCCGCCCGAGCTGGCCGCGCGGCTGGTCACGCCCGGCCGCGAGGTATGGAACACCTACGGCCCGACCGAGGCGACGGTCGTCGCGTGCGGCGCCCTGATGACGGGGGAGGAGCCGATCCGGATCGGCCTGCCGCTCGACGGCTGGGACCTCGTCGTGGTCGACAAGGAGGGCCTGCCGGCCGCGGAAGGGGAGTCGGGCGAGCTGATCATCGGTGGGGTCGGCCTGGCGCGCTATCTCGACCCCGCCAAGGACGCCGAGAAGTACGCGCCCATGCCGACCCTCGGCTGGGACCGGGCCTATCGGTCGGGCGACCTGGTCGTCAACGACCCGGCGGGTCTGGTCTTCCTGGGCCGCGCCGACGAGCAGATCAAGCTCGGTGGCCGGCGCATCGAGCTGGGCGAGGTCGATGCCGCGCTCCAGGCGCTCCCCGACGTCTCGGGCGGTGCCGCTGCGGTCAAGACCACCGCCTCCGGCACCCAGCTGCTCGTCGGCTATGTCGTGCCCGATGACGCACACCTCGACGACTCCGACTTCGACCAGGTCGCGGCCCAGCGCCAGCTCCGCGAGGTGCTCCCGGCGGCCCTCGTCCCGGTGCTCGCCGTGGTCGACACGCTGCCCACCCGCACCTCCGGCAAGGTCGACCGCAATGCCCTCCCGTGGCCGCTGCCCTCCCAGTCCGGCATGAGCCACGGCTCGTCCTCGCCGCTGGAGCTGACCGGCCACGAGGCCTGGCTCGGCGAGCGCTGGGCCGACGTCCTGGGCGCCCACATCACCGGCCCCGACGACGACTTCTTCGTCAACGGCGGCGGCTCGCTCTCGGCGGCCCAGCTCGTCTCGGTGCTCCGCTCCCGCTATCCGCAGGTGACGGTCGCCGACCTCTATGCCAACCCCCGTCTCGGCGACCAGGCGGCGATGCTCGCCGGCATGGCGCCGGCGGTCGAGGTCGACCAGCGCACGGTCACGCCCCTCGGCCGGGGCTCCCAGTTCGTGCAGCTGCTCATCCTCGGGCTCATCGCCATGGTCACCGGCGTCCAGTGGGTCACGGGCGTCGCCCTGCTGGGCAATGTCATGCACCTTCTCGGCGACCCCGGTGACTTCGCGTGGGCGCCCCAGGCCTCGTGGTGGTGGGTGCTGGCCGGTCTCGTCATCTTTGTCACGCCGTTCGGCCGCATGCTGCTGTCGGTGCTCGTCTCGCGTGCGCTGCTCGGCGGCATCGCGCCGGGCACCTATCGCCGCGGCGGCTCGGAGCACCTGCGGCTGTGGGCGGCCGAGCGGTTCAGCGACTCGATCGGGGCCGCCAGTTTGGCCGGCGCGCCGTGGATCGCCTACTACGCCAGGGCTCTTGGCGCGACCGTGCGCCCCGGTGTCGACCTGCACACGCTGCCCCCGCTGACCGGCATGCTGACGATCGGCCAGGGCGCCTCCATCGAGCCCGAGGTCGACCTGTCCGGCTACTGGGTCGACGGCGACGTCGTCCACATCGGCCCGATCGCGATCGGCGCGCGCGCGACCATCGGCACACGCAGCACCCTCGCCCCCGGCACCGTCATCGGCAAGGACGCCGAGGTGGCGGCCGGCTCGGGGGTGTCCGGCAATGTGCCCGCCGGCCAGGTCTGGTCGGGCTCGCCGGCCGTCAAGGTCTCGGCGAGCGCGATGGAGTGGCCCGAGGAGCGCCCGCCGCGCCGGCGCCACTGGATCGCCGGGTATGCCGTCGCGTCCGTCATCCTCGCGGCCGTCCCGATCGTCTCGGCCGTCCCGGGACTGTGGCTGATGGGGCGGTGGGCCTCCGACAGCGCGACCATCGGGCACGCCGCGATGCGCACCCTCGCCGCCCTGCCGATCGCCACCCTGGCCACGGGCGTGGTCTTCGCCGGCCTGACCGTCGGCATCGTCCGCCTGTTCGGCCTGGGGCTGACGCGCGGCTTCCACCCGGTCCGCAGCCGCGTCGGGTGGCAGGTGTGGGGGACCGAGCGCCTGCTCGACATGGCGCGCACGTGGCTCTATCCGCTCTATGCGTCGCTGTTCACGCCGACGTGGCTGCGCCTGCTGGGAGCCCAGATCGGTCGCAATGTCGAGGCCTCCACCGTGCTCATGCTGCCCAAGATGACCACGGTCGGCGACGGGGCCTTCCTCGCCGACGACACGATGATCGCCTCCTACGAGCTCGGCGGCGGCTGGATGCGGATCGAGCCGGCCAAGATCGGCAAGCGCGCCTTCCTCGGCAACTCCGGCATGGCCGCCCCCGGCCGCCGGGTGCCCAAGAACGCCCTGGTGGCCGTGCTGTCCGCGGCCCCCGAGAAGTCCAAGAAGGGCCAGTCCTATCTCGGCTCCCCGCCGGTGAAGCTGCGCCGCGACGCCGACGATGTCGACGCCTCCCTCACCTATGAGCCGCCGCTGCGCCTCAAGATCGCCCGTGGTGCCGTCGAGGTATGCCGCGTGCTCGCCGTCCTCATCTCCTGTGGTCTCGCGCTCGCGGTCGCCCTGGCGATCACCGCTGCCGCCACGGCATACGGCTGGGCGGGCGCCCTGCTGCTCGCCGGGCCGACCCTGGTCGCGGTCGCCGTGACGGCGGCGCTCGTCGCGGTCCTGGCCAAGTGGCTCCTGGTCGGGCGGCTCCGGGCGGGCGAGCACCCGCTGTGGAGCTCGTTCATCTGGCGCAACGAGCTCGCCGACGCGTTCGTCGAGATGGTCGCGGTGCCGTGGTTCGCCACGCCGGCGATGGCCTCGCCTGCGCTCAACCTGTGGCTGCGCGGGCTGGGTGCCCGGATCGGGCGGGGCGTGTGGTGCGAGACCTACTGGCTTCCCGAGGCCGACCTGGTCACGCTGGGCGACGGCGCGACCGTCGGCCGCGGCTGCGTCGTGCAGACCCACCTCTTCCACGACCGGGTGATGCGCATCGACGAGGTGACCCTCGAGGCGGGAGCGACCCTCGGCCCGCAGGGCGTGATCCTGCCGGCCGCCTCGATCGCGTCGGGTGCGACCGTCGGCCCGGCCTCGCTGGTGCTGCGCGGCGAGGGCGTGCCTGCGTCGACCCGCTGGATCGGCAACCCGATCGCCCCGTGGAAGTCGAGCAGGAGCGCCGCCTCATGATCCTGCGCTCCGCCGCCACCCCCGAGCAGGACCCCTACGCGCCCACACACGGCAGCGCGGCATACCGCGTCTCCCGCTATGAGCTGGAGCTGGACTATCGCGTCGCCGCCAACCGCCTCATGGCCAAGGCGAGGCTGGTGGCCGTCGCGTCCGAGCGCCTCGAGCGGCTCGAGATCGACCTGGGCTCGGCGCTGTCGGTCTCCAAGGTCCTTGTCTCGGGCCGGCGCCCGGCGAAGTACTCCCACCGCAGCGGACGTCTCGTGGTGACGCTCGCGGCACCCGTCCCGGTGGGGGAGGCGCTCGAGGTGCAGGTCCACTACAGCGGCAACCCACGGCCGATGCGCTCGGTCTGGGGCAATGTCGGCTGGGAGGAGCTGACCAACGGCGTGCTCGTGGCAAGCCAGCCGACCGGCGCCCCCTCGTGGTTCCCGTGCAACGACCACCCGAGCGGCAAGGCGTCCTATCGGGTGCAGATCACGACCGACAGCCCGTATGCCGTGCTCGCGCCCGGCGAGCTCGTCTCCCGGACGCGGCGCTCGTCGATGACCACCTGGGTCTTCGAGCAGGCCGAGCCGATGGCCACCTATCTCGCGACGATCCACGTCGGGGAATACGACACGGTGGAGCTGCCGTCGAAGCGCGTGACCCAGCGTGCCCTGGTCCCGGCCGCGTTGCGCCAGAACGCACTTCACGACTTCGGGCGGCAGGACGCCATGATGCGGCTGTTCGAGAGGACCTTCGGGGAGTACCCCTTCCGTGACTACAGCGTGGTCGTCACCGAGGACGCGCTGGAGATCCCGCTCGAGGCACAGGGCATGTCGACCTTCGGGCGCAACCACGTGACCGGTGGGCGGGTCGAGGAGCGCCTGGTCGCGCACGAGCTGGCCCACCAGTGGTTCGGCAACTGCCTCACCGTCGAGCGGTGGCAGCACATCTGGCTCAACGAGGGCTTCGCCTGCTACGCCGAGTGGCTGTGGGCGGAGGAGGCAGGCGAGGAGAGCGCCGACGCGCTGGCCGGACACCACTGGCGTCGGCTGTCGGCGCTGCCGCAGGACATCGTGCTCGCCGACCCCGGCCCCAAGGACATGTTCGACGACCGCGTCTACAAGCGAGGAGCCCTGACACTGCACGCGATTCGCCTCACGTTTGGCGACGAGCGCTTCTTCGAGATGCTCCGCACGTGGGTCGAGGGGCACCGGCACGGGCTGGTGTCGACGGACCTCTTCGTCGATCACGTGCGGCGCTATTCGGAGTCCTCGCTGCGCGCACTGCTCGACTCGTGGCTGTGGCAGAAGAAGCTCCCCGCCCTGCCCCGCCTCGGCACCACGCCCCGCTGACCTGGCTGCCTGCGGTCACGCGCCCGGCCCGCCCGCCTAATGGTGGTACTGGTCCGACCGTCTGAAGTCGTTGGTGGTACTGGAACGACCGTCTGAGGTCGACCTGGTACCACCAGCCCGTCAGCATGGTCGCTTTGGTACCACCAGCGGTCAGCCGAGGCGGTCGCGGAGCAGGTCGCTGAGTGGTGCGGCCAGCTGCGGGTCCATCCAGCGTCCCTCGGCCCGGGCGGCAAGCGCCTCGTCGATCGCGGGCGTGAGCCCGGGCTGTTGCAACCGCAGCGCTGCACCGCCGCCCTGCTTGGACAGCCAGCGCCCCTCGTCGAGGAGGACGATGAGCCGGGCGAGGTTGAGCACGCGGTTGGGGGAGCCAGCGTCGACATCGTCGTGCCACTGGGTGCTCTCACGCACGGCCCGGCGCAGCCGGTCCTCGGGCACCGGAGGAATCACGGCGGCCGCGGTCGCCGTGCCGACCAGTGGGAGGCCGACTTCCCGTGCGGCCGCGAGGTCGAGCACGGACCACCAGTTCGGGGACTCGTCGGGACGGAGCTGGATGTCGATGGCGCGCTGCGGCCCGCCGTTGACGTTGAGCTGGAAACGGACCGGGTCGGCCAGGTCGACGAGGTCGGGCGCGGCATACCAGACGAACTCGAGGCCGACTGCTGGACAGGGGAGCGCGGGGTGGACGACGGCCTCGCCCAGCGCCTGCCGGACGGACACTTCGGCCCGACTGCCGGACACCGCGATGACGTCGACGTCGCTCACGCCGTGCTCGTAGGCGTCCTGGGCCGCGCCGCCGACAAGCCACATCCCGAGCAGATCCGGCCCGATGGTGGTGGTCACCCGGTCGACAAGGGCGTCCAGATAGTTCCGGATCTCGACAGGGATGCTGTTCACCCCGGCAGGCTACGCGCCCCCGGGGCTCGCCTTTCCCCAGGCTTGGTGACGCCAACGGAGTCAGGAGGGCGGCCCGGAGCTCCACCCTCCCCGACGCAGGACTGCGCCATTGCTGACGCGCAGCTCATTTCGCACACCCCGGACGAGCCGCCTTTCCTCCACTTCATAGGTGGCCGCATCGGCATACGCATCAAGGAGATCGAGGATCGCGGCGAGGGCATCGTCCGCATCGGACGGCGTCTGGGGAACTCTGCCCACTCATAGCCGCCGGGAAACGTCACGCGGAAGACTTCGCCGTCGAGCTGGAGGTCCACCAGCCCGCGCGGGACGGTCACCTCAAGCCTCACGACACCCCCGCCTGTGGTGTCCGGCGCCGTCACCGCCCAGCCTCTGTCGGCGCACCTGCGAGTGACAGTCCCAACGAGTCGGGCGAGGCCCCTGTCGAGGCCGTCGTCTCTTGGCACTGTTCCCACCTTGGGCACATTAGTGGCTCTGGCGCTGGTGCAGAACGCCACGGCGGGGGGAGCGCCGAGCCGGTATCCCGCGAGGGTAGGTTGCGTGCATGCGCACGCTCGAGCTCGCCGCAGCCCACGGCCCCGAACTGATCGCCCTGCGTCGGCGGCTGCACCAGATCCCGGAGATCGGGCTGGACCTGCCACTGACCCAGCAGGCCATCCTCGCCGAGCTCGAGGGCCTCGACCTGGAGATCACGCTCGGGCGCGAGCTCTCCTCTGTCACAGCGGTGTTGCGTGGTCGCGGCGGCAGTCCCGACGCCCCCAGACCGCTCGTGCTGCTGCGCGGTGACATGGACGCGCTGCCGGTGCGCGAGGAGGTCGCCGCAGAGTTCGTCTCCCGCCATGACGGGGCGATGCACGCGTGTGGTCACGACCTCCACATGGCTGCCCTGGTCGGCGCGGCGCGCATCCTCCACGAGCGTCGAGACGAGCTCGCCGGCGACATCGTCTTCATGTTCCAGCCGGGCGAGGAGGGGCCCGGCGGCGCCGAGATCATGGTCCGTGAGGGTCTGCTCGACGTGGCCGGGAGGCGCGTCGACGCGGCATACAGCCTGCACGTCTACTCCTCCGAGCACCCCGGTGGCACCTGGTTCGGCCGGCCCGGCACCCTCATGGCCGGCTGCGACGAGCTCTATGTCCGCGTCGTCGGGGAGGGCGGCCACGGCTCCGCACCCGAGCGCACGCGCGACCCGATCCCGGTCGCGTGCGAGATGGTCCTGGCGCTCCAGACGATGGTCACGCGCCAGTTCTCGGTCTGGGACCCGGTGGTCGTCACGGTCGGCAAGATCGCCGGCGGCACCAAGGAGAACATCATCCCCGACGATGCCTACTTCGAGGCGACGATCCGCACCTTCTCCGACGAGCACAACACTCGCATCAAGGAGCGAATCCTCCAGCTGCTCAACGGGATTGCGGCCGCGCACGGCCAGCAGGTCGAGATCGACTACCGCCGCGGCTACCCCGTGACGGTCAACGACGAGGGTGAGTTCGCCCGCGCCCGTGAGGTCCTGGGCGACCTCTTCGGCGAGGAGCGCTGGGCCGAGATGGCCGACCCTGAGGCGGGCTCCGAGGACTTCTCGTTTGTCAGCCGGGAGGTGCCCAGCGCCTATCTCAACCTCTCGGCCCGCCCGGGAGGGGTGGAGCCCGTCGGGGCTCCCGACAACCACTCTCCCAGAGCGGATTTCGACGACCAGTGGGTGCCCGACGGCGCGGCATTCCTCGCCGAGGCGGCCCTGCGCCGCTGCGCGTCGCTCGCCGACGAGATCTCCTGACCAGAGGTATGCCGCGGGCTCACCCGAGCTCGAGCGCCTCGCCGGTCAGCACGGCCAGGCACGAGACGTGCTGCCCCGCGTCCACCTCGTAGTCGAGCAGCTGCACCGGGCCGGGGGAGGGCACGCCGGCCGCCCAGGACAGCAGCGCGGCGGGCTCGTCCGGCCCGGACACCTGGATCGCAGGCGGGTCGATCGACAGGCCGTGCCCGGTCGCCTTGAGGACGGCCTCCTTGCGGGCCCAGGTGCGGGCCCTGGCCGTGAGCAGCGCTGTGCCAGTGAGGGACTCCACAGCCTCACGCTCCTCAGGTGCGAGCGTCACGTCGGGGAAGCCGTCGAAGCCGGTGGCCGCGACCTCCTCCACGTCCACACCGATCGGACCTGCCTCCGTCACCGCGACGACGGCCATCGACCCGGCATAGCTGAGTGACACGTGCAGGCCGGGGTGGTCGGCGATCGCGGGCTTGCCGTGGTCGTGGCCACCGCAGACATCGCAGCGCCTGACGAAGACCAGGCTGCTCGGGTCGGTGCCAAGCACCTCGCCGACGGTGGTGCGCAGGAGGGCGTGGGCGACCACGAAGAGCGGAGAGCGCTTGCGGACTGCGCGGTCACGCTCGTGGGCGTCCAGTAGTGCGAGCAGGCTGGGCTCGTCGAAGCCCTCGCCCCGGAGCGGGGCGCTGCGGACGACGACGGTGGCAGCCATTGATCGATCCTCTCAGGTATGCGTGGCCACCTACACTGGTCGCGGCCACAATTCGGCCCCGGCCCCCATAGCTCAGCTGGATAGAGCAAGAGCCTTCTAATCTCTAGGTCGCAGGTTCGAGTCCTGCTGGGGGCGCGCATGGCAACGGCCTCGACCGAGTGTGGTCGAGGCCGTTGCGTTGCAGGGTCAGATCATCCCGTCGCCGTTGGCGGCGGGGACCTCGAGCACCCGCAGCTGCTGCCAGACGTGCTGGGGGACATTCCACCAGGAGCCGAGCCAGCCGATGGTGCTCTGGCGGAAGCCGGGGTTGCTCTCGGCGTAGGTCCGCAGCGGGTCCGTGCGCCCGTAGGCGGTGTAGCCGAGGCCGGACAGGCCGTGGGCGGGCTTCCACGAGGAGGCCCCGGTGTCACCCATCCAGATGCCGAACTCGTGCATCGCACGCAGGATGATCCGCTGCCAGGGGTGGACCGGCAGCGCGTTGATCTGGGAGATGCTCATGTCGAGCCACAGGCGCATGCCCATCTTGACCCGGTTGGAGTCCCAGACGCGGACGCCCCAGAAACTCGCGGGGTAGACGTAGCCCGGGCCGCAGTTGCGCACGGTGCCGAAGAGCGCGTGCGGGATCCGCCCGGCCACCAGGTGCTCGGCCTGGATGTAGCCGGTCGCGGTCGAGAAGCCCGCGGCCGTCGCACCGCCATAGTTGAAGTTGGTGCCCGCCGGCTGGTACCAGCTGAGGGCCTCGGCGTCGGTGTTGGCGCCCCAGCGGTAGGGCCGGTTGTTGCCCGAGCCGGTGAGCGGGAAGACACCACCGCCGCCGACGTGCAGCTCGCCGCCGACCCAGCCGGCCTTCCACATGTCGATGACGGTGCCCTCGCCGACGTTGATGACGCACATGTGCGAGTCAGGGTCGCCGTAGGGCCTGGGTGCTTTGGCGCCGGCGGGGATGCGGAACTGCTTGCCGTCGACCGAGTCGCACTCGTAGGACTCCCAGCCGGTGGCCCGCCGGATCGTGACGAGCGGGTCGTTGGCGTCGGCGTAGTAGACCGGCTTGCCCCAGTCGTACTCCGAGGGCTGGGCGACCGTCAGCTGGTCGGGCACGGGGGAGAGGGCCAGCAGGTTGGCGATCATGGCGCTGCTGTTGGGGTGCAGCGTCGGGCGTCGCCGCACGGGCGTGGTCCACATGTTGCTGTTCTCGGTGAACGGCTCCCACCCCGGAGCGGGGTAGATGCCCTCGCGGGAGGAAGGCGCCTCGCCGGTGGCGACCGCGGCGAGCGTGGTGGTGGGGGCGGCGCTCGCCTGGGCTCCCAGCGCGAGGACTGGGGCGCTGGCGGTCAGGCCGAGCAGGCCGCGGCGGGTGGTCTGGAGGCGCGCAGGTTTAGCTGAGGGGGTGGCGGGGGACATTGAGGGGGCTCCGTCGGTTCAGGGGAATGCAGGTGGGGGAACTGCATCGACCGGCTGACAGACCGGTCTCGGCCGACCTCGTCGGAGAGCAGGGGAACACGCGTCGACGAAGGCGTCCGCGCTTAAACGTAGAGGTCAGAGGGGTCGCGTGGGGATCGTGGGACGGAAGATGTCACGAAACAGTGACATTCCCGTGCTCGTACCGCGACACCACGCCCGCCCCGCACGCGTCACCACGTATGCGTCACCTATACCGCGACCCCCGTGCGCCTCACCCCAGCGGGAGCCGCTCGCGCACCTCATACCTGGGACGTCGCCCACGCCCCTCGCCGAGGTGCGACTCGACCAGGGCGACCTCGCGCGCGGGCCAGGGCGGCCCGGCATACCCCTCCAGCACGCGCAGCCACTTGGTCGCCTCGATCGGCCGGGTGCGCGCGAGGGTGACATGCGGATGGAAGCGCCCGCCCTCAGGCGCGGAGCCGGCCGCTGCCGCGGCATGGCGTATGCCGCGTGCCAGCCCCGCGAGCCCGGCGTCACCGTCCAGCGTGCTCACCCCGGCCCACAGCACCCGCGCCTCGTAGGGGGTCGGGAACGCGCCACCACCGCTCAGCGCAAGCCGGCCGACCTCGTGTCGCGCTGCCGCCGCCGACATCCGCTCGACCAGCTCGTCATAGGCGTGGTCGGGCACATCCGCCATGAAGGCGAGGGTGATGTGCCACTGGTAGTCGTCGGTCCAGCGCAGCTCGCGGCCGGCCTCGCGTCGGGGAGCCAGCCACTCGGCCAGGTCCTCGATGGCGTCCTCGGGCGGCATGATCGCGGCAAACAGGCGCATGCCCTCAGTCTGCCTCGGCCACCGGGCGGACGGCGCGCTCGATGGCGGCCGCGACGGCGACCGGGTCCTCGTGCTGCCAGAAGCGCAGCACCGTCCAGCCCGTCTCACCCAGCCGTGCGGTGGTGTCGAGGTCGCGGGCGATATTGGACTCGATCTTGTCGGCCCAGTAGGTCGCGTTGGTGCGCGGGTGGGTGCGGTGCTCCGGGCAGCCGTGCCAGAAGCAGCCGTCGATGAAGACCGCGACCCGCGCCCGTGTGAACACCAGGTCCGCCGTGCGCCGGAGGGTGGGCTCTGGCCGCACCGACACGCGGTAGCGCAGCCCCCTCGCGTGCACCAGCCGCCGCACGGCGAGCTCGGGCGCCGTGTCGCGTCCCTTGTTGGACTGCATCACCTTGCGCACGGCCGGGCTCGAGGCCCACGGGACGTATGCCGTGCTGCCCTGGCGGGGGACGGGCGGGGGTGTCGTTGTCATCGCCCGGTCAACGCTAGCCAGGCCGGGCGTGTGAGCGCTCCTGACGGGATGCCGCCGGTTACTCTTTGTCGCGTGACTGTCACCGAGGCGACCGACAACGCGCTGCTGCGTGCCGTCACGGATCTCCGGACGGAGGTGGAGGAGGCGACCCTGCCCCTCGACATCCCCGCCACGGCCGAGGCCAAGGCCAACCGGGCCTCCCTCTTGCAGCAGCTTGACGACTATGTGATCCCGCGGCTGACCGCCATCGACGCGCCGCTGCTCGCGGTCGTCGGCGGCTCGACGGGCGCCGGCAAGTCCACCCTCGTCAACTCACTCGTGGGGGAGACGGTCACTCGCTCGGGTGTGCGTCGCCCGACGACGACCAGCCCCGTGCTGGTGCACCACGCCGAGGATGCTCACTGGTTCACCGACAACCGGGTCCTGCCCGGCCTCAAGCGCATCTCCGGTGACGAGCCCGGCGAGGGCCAGCCCGGCACCGTGCGGCTCGTCGAGTCCGAGACCCTGCCCGCGGGCATGGCGCTGCTCGACGCCCCCGACATCGACTCCGTCGTCGAGGCCAACCGCTCGCTCTCCCGGCAGCTGCTCATGGCCGCCGACCTGTGGCTGTTCACCACCACCGCGGCGCGCTACGCCGACGCCGTCCCATGGGACCTGCTGCGCCAGGCCTCCGACCGGGGCACCGCAGTCGCGATCGTGCTCGACCGCGTCCCCGAGGACGCCATCGGCGAGGTCCGCCCGCACCTCGCGTCGATGCTGCGCGAGCAGGGGCTGTCCACCGCCCCCATCTTTGCCATCCCCGAGACCGAGCTGACGCCCGAGGGCTTCCTCCCCGAGATCGACATCCGCCGGATGAAGTCCTGGCTGGAGGCGCTCGCCGGCGACACCCGCGCCCGCTCGACCGTCGTGCGCCAGACACTCAACGGCGCGATCGCATCGCTGACGCCCCGGGTCGAGGAGCTCATCGCCGCCAGCGAGGAGCAGCAGGCCGCCACCCGCGACCTGCACGCCGCCGTCGACACCAGCTATGCCGACGCCCGCGCCGAGATCGAGAAGGGCATGACCGACGGCACGCTGCTGCGCGGTGAGGTCCTGGCCCGCTGGCAGGAGTTCGTCGGCACCGGCGAGTTCTTCAAGAAGGTCGAGACCTCCGTCGCGCGCTGGCGCGACCGCATCACGGCCGCCGTCAAGGGCGAGCCCGCCCCGGCCCAGACCCTCGACGAGGCCCTCCAGTCCGGTGTTGCCTCCCTCGTCATCGCCCAGGGCGAGACGGCCGCGACCGCGACCGCCCGCCGGTGGCGCGGCCTCACCGGCGGCGAGCCGCTCCTCGAGCGCCACCCCCGCCTCCAGCAGGCCTCCCCGGAGTTCCGGGCCAAGGTCGAGCGGGTCGTGCGCGAGTGGCAGGGCGAGGTCCTCGAGCTGGTGCGTGCCGAGGGACAGGACCGGCGCACCAACGCGCGCATCGCGGCATACGGCGTCAACGGCATCGGTCTGGTGCTGATGATCGTCGCCTTCGCCCACACCGGTGGCATGCTCGGCGGGTCCGAGGTCGGCATCGCCGGCGGCGCGTCCGTGCTCGCCCAGCGCCTCCTCGAGGCGATCTTCGGCGACCAGGCGGTCCGCACGATGGCGCGCAAGGCCCGCGAGCTGCTCGTCGGCCACGTGCAGGAGCTGCTCGACGAGGAGGCCGAGCGCTACACCAGCGCACTCGCAGAGGTCGAGGTCGGCGCCGACCAGCCCGGCCAGCTGCGCACCGCATCCGACGCCGTCGCGGCAGCCCAGTGAGCCCCGAGACAATGGCCTCCAAGAGCACCGTGACCAAGGCGATCTCGCCCGAGCAGCTGGCCACCCGCGCCAGCGCGCTGGGCGCCGCCGTGCAGGCCGGCGGGGACGAGCTCGACGGCCGCCATTCCCAGCGCGCCCGCACCGTCGTCGACAAGGTCGAGCAGCGCACCGCCCTCGTCGGCGGCCACACGGTCGTCGCGCTCTCGGGCGCGACCGGCAGCGGCAAGTCCTCGCTGTTCAACGCGATCGTCGCCGACGACGTCGCGGTGACCGGTGCCCGGCGGCCCACCACCTCGACGGCGGCGGCCGCCATCTGGGGCGACGAGCCGGTCAACGACCTGCTCGAGTGGCTCCGGGTCGGCAAGCGTCACCACGTCCCCAAGCCCCGCCACGGCCGCGACCACCTCGACGGTCTGGTCCTGCTCGACCTGCCCGACTTCGACTCGCGCGAGAGCTCCAACCGGGCCGAGGCCGAGCGGGTGCTCGACCTCACCGATGTCTTCTGCTGGGTGACCGACCCGCAGAAGTACGCGGACGCCCGCCTCCACGACGACTATGTCTCGGCGCTGGCGACCCACGAGGCGGTCATGCTCGTCGTGCTCAACCAGGCCGACCGGCTCACCCCCGCCGAGATCGAGGAGTGCTCCTCCGACCTCAAGCGGCTCTTCGCCCGCGACGGCATCCCCGACATCGAGGTCATCCCCACCTCGGCCAAGACCGGCATGGGCATCGAGGAGCTCAAGGAGCGCCTCACCACTGTGGTCGAGGGTCACAACGCCGCCCGCCAGCGCCTCACCGGAGACATCGCCCAGGTCGCCGGCACGCTGCGTGATGGCGTGGCCGACAGCGAGACCGACCTCGACGAGAAGGCCGGCGACGACCTCGTCGAGGCCCTGGCCCGCGCGGCCGGCGTGCCGACCGTGGTCCACGCGGTCGAGCGCGACTTCCTCCACGAGTCGATCTCGCGCACGGGCTGGCCCTTCACCCGGTGGATCCGGGCCTTCCGCCCCGACCCGCTCGGCCGTCTGCGCCTCGACAAGGACAAGGACCCGCTCGCGGTCAACGCCGCCGATGTGCGCTCGGTGCTCGGCCGCTCATCCCTGCCGCCGCCCACCCCGGCGGCCCGGTCCGCGGTCGACCTCGCCACCCGCCAGCTCGGCGACAAGGCCGCCCACGGCCTGCCGCACCGGTGGGCCGAGGCGGTCCACAGTGCCGCCTCGCCGCCCGGCCCCCAGATGGCCGACGAGCTCGACCTCGCCGTCATCGGCACGTCGCTGCGGGCCCGCAACCCGATCTGGTGGACCGTGGTCGGCGCGCTCCAGCTGCTCGGCGCGCTCGCCCTCATCGTCGGCCTGGTCTGGCTGCTGGTGCTCGCGGTCATGGGCTACTTCCAGCTGCCGGAGCTGCCGACCCCCGAGTTCCAGGGCCTGCCCGTACCGACCCTGCTCGTCGCTGCCGGGCTCCTCCTCGGCCTAGTGCTGTCGCTGCTGGCCAGGCTGATGGCCCGCGCCGGTGCCCAGCGCCGGGCCAACGCGATCGACAAGCGGCTCCACCGTGCGATCGCGGGTGTGGCCGGTGAGCACATCGTCGAGCCGGTCCGAGATGTCCTCACCCGGCACGCCGAGACCCGCCGCCAGCTCGACATCGCCCGCGGCGCCCGCTGAGCCTGCGCTCCTGTCACCCTGCGCAGCTCATGCGTGGGGTGTGCGTCGACCCACGTCTTGCGTGAGGTATGCCGCGAGGTGAGCCCGCGGCATACCTCACCGTTGTCCACACCCCCCTGATCCGGCGAGCCGTCATCCACAGGCCGGCCGGCTCCTCTTCACCCCGTCCTCCCGCCCGCCAAGGCTGGTCGCATCTCCCACGACGAGGGGGGAGACAGACGAGAGGGAGGATCCGTGAACGAGACCTATGTGACCGTGTGCGGCAATGTCGTTGCGCCGGTCGAGATGAAGACGACCGGGGGCAGTGTGCCTTTCGCGTCGTTCCGCATCGCGTCGACGGTGCGCAAGTTCAACCCGGAGTCCGGGCGGTTCGAGGACAGCGGGACGAGCTTCTATCGCGTGGCCGCCTTCCGGCGGCTGGGCCTCAACGTCGGCCGGTCGATCAGCAAGGGCGACCCGGTGATCGTCCACGGCCGTCAGCGGGTCAACCACTGGGCGCGCAACGACGGCACGTCCGGCACCTCGGTCGAGATCGACGCCTACCACGTCGGCCACGACCTGACGCTCGGCGTGACCACCTATGAGCGACCGGAGCGCACCATGCTCGACCCGGACGACCGACTCTCCGACGAGGCGGTCCAGGCGGCCATGGACACGACCGAGGGGCTCCCGCCGATCAGCGAGCCGCCGGAGGGGTTCGAGCCGCCGGCCATGGATGGATTCGGCCTGCCCGACCCCGAGACGGTGGCCTTCGTCGTCGACGGCGAGCAGGTCACGGTCGACACCGAGACCGGCGTCATGGAGCCGACCGGCTGAGGCGCGGCACTCCTGCCGACTGCACACCCCCTGAGCAGCGGCAGGCGGATTCGGGCATGGGGGTGGGTGGCCGATAGCCTTGCCCCCATGCCCGAGTTCATCTACACCATGACCAAGGCGCGCAAGGCGCACAACGAGAAGGTCATCCTCGACGACGTCTCGATGTCCTTCTATCCCGGCGCCAAGATCGGCATGGTCGGCCCCAACGGTGCCGGCAAGTCGACGATCCTGAAGATCATGGCCGGGCTCGACCAGCCCTCCAACGGCGAGGCCCGTCTCGCCCCGGGTGCCAGCGTCGGCATCCTGCTCCAGGAGCCGCCGCTCAACGAGGAGAAGACCGTCCTCGGCAATGTCCAGGAGGGTGCGGGCGAGATCAAGCAGAAGCTCGACCGCTACAACGCGATCTCCGAGGAGATGGCCGACCCCGACGCCGACTACGACGCGCTGCTGGCGGAGATGGGCAAGCTCCAGGAGGAGATCGACCACGCCGACGCCTGGGACCTCGACAACCAGCTCGAGCAGGCGATGGACGCCCTGCGCTGCCCGCCGCCGGACGCCGACGTCTCGGTGCTCTCCGGTGGTGAGCGTCGCCGCGTCGCGCTGTGCAAGCTGCTCCTCCAGAAGCCCGACCTGCTGCTGCTCGACGAGCCCACCAACCACCTCGACGCCGAGTCGGTCCAGTGGCTCGAGCAGCACCTCGAGTCCTACCCGGGCGCCGTCATCGCCGTCACCCACGACCGCTACTTCCTCGACAACGTCGCCCAGTGGATCGCCGAGGTCGACCGCGGCCGGCTCTACCCCTACGAGGGCAACTACTCGACCTACCTGGAGAAGAAGCAGGAGCGCCTCCAGATCCAGGGCAAGAAGGACGCCAAGCTCGCCAAGCGCCTCAAGCAGGAGCTGGAGTGGGTCCGCTCCAACGCCAAGGCCCGCCAGACCAAGTCCAAGGCCCGTCTGGCCCGCTATGAGGAGATGGCCGCCGAGGCCGAGCGCACCCGCAAGCTCGACTTCGAGGAGATCCAGATCCCGCCGGGCCCGCGCCTGGGCTCCAAGGTCATCGAGGTCAAGGACCTCAAGAAGGGCTTCGGCGACCGGGTCCTGATCGACAACCTGACCTTCACGCTGCCGCGCAACGGCATCGTCGGCGTCATCGGCCCCAACGGCGTCGGCAAGACCACGCTCTTCAAGACGATCGTCGGTCTCGAGGAGCCCGACGCCGGCAGCGTCGACGTCGGCGACACCGTCAAGGTCTCCTATGTCGACCAGTCGCGTGCGGGCATCGACCCCGAGAAGAACCTCTGGGAGGTCGTCTCCGACGGGCTCGACCACATCCAGGTCGGCGCCGTCGAGATCCCCTCGCGCGCCTACGTCAGCCAGTTCGGCTTCAAGGGCCCGGACCAGCAGAAGAAGGCCGGCATCCTCTCCGGTGGCGAGCGCAACCGCCTCAACCTGGCGCTGACCCTCAAGCAGGGCGGCAACCTGCTGCTCCTTGACGAGCCGACCAACGACCTCGACGTCGAGACCCTCGGCTCCCTCGAGAACGCACTGCTCGACTTCCCTGGCTGCGCCGTGGTCATCAGCCACGACCGGTGGTTCCTCGACCGTGTCGCGACCCACATCCTCGCCTACGAGGGTGACGAGTCCGATCCGGCGAAGTGGTACTGGTTCGAGGGCAACTTCGAGGCCTACGAGGCCAACAAGGTCGAGCGTCTCGGCGCCGAGGCCGCCCGCCCCCACCGGGTCACCTACCGCAAGCTCACCCGCGACTGACCCTCACGTCACCCGCGCATGAGGTATGCCGTACAGCCAACTCGGCTGTGCGGCATACCTTTTGGTGCACGTGGGTCAGATCCTGCGCGGATGGCCGCCACGACCGGGCCTCAGCCGTCCATGGGCGCAGGATGCTGCGCGGATGCCCCGCCCCGGCGCTTTGGCCCAAGTGGGCACAAACGCCCCGAGCGGTCACATCCCGATCTCGACTCCACGACGGCGGGGCGTGGGTATTCGGCTTGGGGCGGCCGGTCGGTTTGGCGCACCTCGGCGCGCAGGGCAGTCAGTGGGCGGCGACGAGACGCAGGGCGAAGGCGGCATACGCCTCGCCGATGTCCTGGGGGGTGCGGCGCTTGCCGGGGGAGAACCAGCGGGCGACGTCGACGGCAAGCGAGAGGACGGCCAGGGTGGTCGAGGCGATGTCGTCGACCGCGAACTCGCCCGAGGCAACGCCGTCCTCGATGACCGAGCGGACCGTCGCGTCGATGCGCTTGCGCAGGGCGACGATCTCGGCCCGGTGCTCGGGAGTGAGGTGCTGGAACTCGTACTGCACGATCCGGGCCACCGTGAAGTGCTCGGCGTGCCAGGTGGTGAAGCGCCGCACCATCTCGGCCAGGCCCTCGCTCGGGCTGGCCGCCTCCGCTGCTGCGGCCTCCAGCACGCTCAGCGCCGTCTCGTGGCCGTCCTTGGACAGCTGATAGAGCAGCAGCTCCTTGGACGCGAAGTGGACATAGACGCCAGCGGGGGACAAACCGGCCCTAGAGGCGATGTCCCTGGTGGTGGTGGCGTGGAAACCCTTGTCCGCAAAGGCTTCTGCCGCTGCGAGCATCAGCCGCAGGGCGGTGCCGGTGGGGCCGGGCTCGGGCTGCGCGCTGGACGGGTCAGTGACGGCGGACACGGTTGACAGCATGCAGCATCTCGATGAGACTAAGCAAGCGCTTAGTTACTGAGAGGTAGGCCACCATGCCCCGCAATCTGTACGGCCCCGACCACGAGGCCTTCCGCGAGTCCGTCCGTGCGTTCGTCGACCGCACGCTCAAGCCCCGCGGCGAGCAGATGATCGCCGACAAGGTCATCGCCCGCGACATCTGGCTCGAGGCCGGCTCGCAGGGCTTCTTCGGGCTCAACATCCCCGAGGAGTACGGCGGCGCCGGCATCGACGACTACCGCTTCAACGCGGTCCTCGCCGAGGAGATCTCCAAGTTCACCGCGGCCGTCGGCTCCTGCTTCGGCATCCACGCCGACATCTGCGCGCCCTACATCGTCCACCTGGGCACCGAGGAGCAGAAGCAGCGCTGGCTGCCCGGCATCGCCTCCGGCGAGAAGATCATCGCCATCGGCATGACCGAGCCCTCCGGCGGCTCCGACCTCGCTGCCCTCAAGACCACCGCGGTCAAGGACGGCGACGACTGGGTCCTCAACGGCTCCAAGACCTTCATCACCAACGGCCACCAGTGCGACCTCGCGATCGTCGCGGCCCGCACCGACCCCGCCAAGGGCGCCAAGGGCATCTCGCTCTTCGTCCTCGAGGCCGGCATGGAGGGCTTCAGCAAGGGCAACAAGCTCGACAAGGTCGGCCAGCCCGAGTCCGACACCTCCGAGCTGTTCTTCGAGAACGTCCGCGTCCCGGCCGACCACCTCCTCGGCCCCGAGGGCATGGGCTTCATCGAGATGATGAAGCACCTGCCGCAGGAGCGCATCGGCGCCGCCATCGGCAATGTGGCCAACGCCAAGCAGATCCTCGCGGAGACGATCGAGTACGCAAGGGAGCGCAAGGCCTTCGGCCAGCCGATCGGCCAGTTCCAGCACAACAAGTTCAAGATCGCCGAGATGGTCACCGCCATCGAGGTCGCCGAGGCCTACGTCGACGACTGCGTCGCCGCCCACTCCGAGCACAAGCTCACGCCGGTCGAGGCCGCCAAGGCCAAGTGGTGGAGCTCGCAGGTCCAGTGTGACGTGCTCGACGAGTGCGTCCAGCTGCACGGTGGCTATGGCTTCATGAACGAGTACCGCGTCGCCCGCGCCTGGAAGGACGCCCGCGTCCACAAGATCTGGGCCGGCTCCAACGAGATCATGAAGGAGCTCATCGGCCGGGAGCTGGGTCTCTGAGTTCGGCTCTGGCACAACGCCATTGACAGGTATGCCGCGCGCTCGTGGTGAGCGCGCGGCATACCTTTTTGTCTGGGGCTGGCTCAGCGGGGGTAGGTGCGCAGCCGCGCCATGACCGCGCGCTGGGGGTAGGGGCCGTGCGAGAGCCGGGCCACGCCGAGCTCCTCCAGTCGGCGGGGTGAGGGCGTGCCCGGCACGGCGAGCAGGCTCAGCCGACCGCGGCCGAACTCCTCGACGAACGCGCGGATCGACTCCTCGTCGGTGCAGCCGGGGACAAAGACGCAGTCGGCGCCGGCCTCGAGGTATGCCGTGCCGCGCTTGATCGCCGCGCGTCGCCTGGAGCGCTCCTCGCCGTCGGGGTCCCGCAGGTAGACATCGGTGCGGGCGTTGAGCACCAACGGAACCCGGCGCGCTCCGCCTGCCGCGACCGCGTCACGCACCCGCTCGACCATCTCCTTGCGCGAGCACATGGCGTCCTCGATGTTGGCGCCGACGGCGCCCGCGTGGATAGCCGATCCGACCGTGGCCGAGACGTCGCCATAGCCTCGCTCCAGGTCGGCGGTGACGGGCAGGTCGGTCGAGCGGGCGATGCGCTCAATCGCGGCCAGGTGCAGCGACAGCGGGATCTGCTCGCCGTCGTCATAGCCGTGGCTCGCCGCGATCGCCGCGGAGGCGGTGGCCAGCGCCGTGGTGTCGGGCCGGTCCGCGACGGCCCGCGCCGACGCCACGTCCCAGACACTGACGAGCTCGAGCAGCTCGGGCGCGTGGTGCAGGTCGCGCAGCGCCTGCGCCTTCTCGACGCCCATGTCGTGGAAGAAGGTCATGGCCGCAGGCTAGCGGGGGTGGGGGCTACTTGGTCACCCGCACGATGCCGTGCGCGCCGCGCTCGGCGTCGGCCATCACGTGGTTGACCATCGGATAGTTGCCGGCCTCGGGGAAGGTCAGCTCCACGAATCCGCCCTGTGCGGGCTGGAGCCCGAGCGCCTGGGAGCCCGCCCCGTCCTCGCCGAAGGCGTCCTTGCCGCGCCGGAGCTGGTAGGCGCCCTCGAACCACACCGTGTCGAACTGGCCTCCGACGATGTGGAAGGACAGCGGCCGGTTGGGCCCGGCGTCCAGCACCCAGAAGCGCACGCGCTCGTCGACCTTGGCCACCAGGGGCTGCCCGTCGTACTGGTTGGCCACGCCGTTGAAGACGACCCCGTCGGGGGTGTCGGCGGCGATCTTGTCGGGGTCGACCGCGCCCTCCGGGTCGGTCGGCAGATAGAGCTCGGACTGGACGACGACATAGGAGCGGTCGACCTTGGGCAGGCCGTCGGGCTCGATGATCACCGCGCCGAACATCCCGGCCGAGATGTGGCCCGACATGGGCATGGTCGAGCAGTGGTACATCCAGATGCCGGCCTTGGTCGCCGTGAAGTTGTAGGTCAGGCTCTCGCCCGGCGGGATCGTGCGCATGGGCCGGTCGGGGGCCAGTGACCCGGCATGGAAGTCGATCGAGTGCCCCATGGTGCCGTCGTTGACGAGCGTGATCTCGAAGCGGTCGCCGACCTTGCCGTGCAGCACGGGGCCCATCGACTGGCCGTTGAAGGTCCACCGGGTGCGCGAGACACCGGGCGCCACCGCTGCCTTGACCTCGGTGACGGTCAGCGTCTTCTTGTGGACCCGCGCGGCAGGCACGTCGGGGAGGCGAGGGTCGCGGGCGGTGAAGCCGGCCGCCGCCGGCGCGCTGAGGTCGACGCTCTTTGACTGGGGCGCAGCCGAACTCGTCGCGGAGCCCGATGGTGTCGCCTGCGCCTCGAGCCCGGTGGGGGTGATCGTCAGGGTCATCCCCATCTGGCGGTGGCCGACGATCGAGCACCAGCCCTCCACGGTCGATCCGATGACCCCGGCGTCGAGCTCGGCGGACGCGCCGGGCAGGAGCCGCTTGGTGCCGGTCCCGTTGTCGAGGACGAGGTCGTGCACCTGGGACGGGTCGGTGTTGCGGAGGGTGATGACGAGCCGGTTGCCGGCAGGGACCGAGATGTCGCGCGGGGTGTAGGACATGTCCTTGGCCTCGACAGTCACGCGTGTCGTCTCACCGGTGGCGGCCACCGGTGCGGCTGCCGCAGTCGGGGTGCCGCCGCCGGACCCGGCCGGGAGGCCGAGTGCGATCCCCAGGGAGGTCGCCAGCGCGAGCACGACAGCCGCGCCGGCCAGCTGCCCCAGGGGCATGGCCTTGGCCGGTCCGGCGGCCTCGAGGCGCGCGGCCGCGGCCCTGCGCTCCGCGAGGGACGCGCTGGGGGGCCCGCTGTCGGCGAGCGCGCGCTTGGCAGCGACGGATGCGCGAATGCCGCGCAGCATCAGTGGGATCGAGGCGGCCAGCGCCGCGAAGACCACCGTGGTGAGGACGACCCGCAGCACCGAGGGGATCGGGAGCAGGCTCATCGCGAGACCGGCGTTGATCAGCACGACCCGTCCGAAGCCCCAGCGCTCGAGCTCGGCAGCACCGGCCCGCACGACAGCCGGGCCGCCGCCAAGCACGGACGGCAGGAGATAGGTCAGCACGCCCAGGACCAGCTGGAGCGCGAACCCGACGACCAGGCTCGCGGTCACCAGGCCATAGCGGTCGGCGACACCCGACCACGTGCCCTGGCGCAGCAGGAGCACCGCCAGCGCGACGAGTCCCACCAGGAGCCAGACCATCGCCGCTGCCGCCGACCACGTGGCGACGCTGTGTGGCGGCTTGCGACGGGCGGTCCGGGCGAGGGGCACGCACATCGCGAGCCAGCCCGCGGCATACGCCAGCAGGCCTGTGGCAGAGACGATCTGGTGACCCAGCAGCGCGCCCGTGATGACCACGAGGGCGGAGGCCGCGAGCCAGGGCAGGCTCCGGCGCAGGCAGCGCACCGCGCCATCGTCCATGCGCGTGCGCAGCATCGTCGGCCAGAGCGTCTGGAGGGTGCCCGCGACGGTCAGGCCCACCCAGCCCAGCACATTCGACATCGTGTGCGCGACCAGCACCCGGCCGTGGGTGGGATCGTCGAGACCGATGCCGAGGATCGCCCCGAGGGTGCCGCCGAGCGCGAGGAATGCCGCGGCCGCGACGTAGTAGCGCACGGTCGCGCCAAACCGGCTCGGGAGGGCCGTGCGCAGCAGGCGCAGGAGCACCCAGCCGTGCCACACCACGGCGCCGACCACGAGCGTCGCCCCCGCGATGGTCAGCGGCCAGATTGTGGTGGGCACGCCGATCAGGACGAGCGTGGTGCCGGCGATGAGGGCGACGAGCCGCTGGTTCTGGTCCTCGCGCGTCGGGCGGTCGGTCTTGAGCAGTGCCTGCGCGAAGTGCGCGCTCCACACCATGATCGAGTGCGTCACGGCGCCGAGGGCCACCAGATGCACCATCAGCCACCGGGACCCGGGCACGAACGGGTGCACCAGCACCAGGATCGCGGTCAGGACGAGCCAGACGAGTGAGGGTCGGTCGCGCAGTGGCCAGGGGCCGCGGGCGGCGCTCATGGGTGCTTCCTCCGGGTGGGGGCGGTGGCGGCCACGACGACCGCGGTGAGGACAAAGAGCAGGAGCGCGATTGCCGTGCCGGCAACACCACTGCGCCACAACGAGATCCGATCGATGTCGAGGACCCGCTGGAGATCTCCGGCCAGGCGCGCGGCGAGGGTGAGGTGGAGGGTCGCCAGCGGCAGCCAGAGCACGGCGCGGTAGGGGAGCGGGCGGCGCAGGACGGCCGGCAGGATCACCGGGGCGTGGGCCATCACCATCGACAGGCCGAAGCCGACGAAGACTGCGTGGACGAGCGCGTCGTAGGCCCCGCCCGCGGTCTCGTGGCCCCGCAGCGTCCAGAGGAGGCCGGCGAGCCCGAGCCAGGCGTAGCCGAGGAGCATGGCCGCAGCCGAGTAGCGCGGCAGGCCCGTCGCGCGCACGGTGCGGCGGGCGACATCGGCCCGCACCAGCCAGACGACGAGCGCGAGCACGGCGACTCCGAGCGCGCGGACGGCGCCGGGCCAGAGCCACACCAGCGGCAGCGCGACCAGCGTGAGGCACGCGCCGACGGCGAGCGTCGTGCCCGCAGCGGCCGGCATCGTCAGCCGCGCGAGCTCGATGCGCTCGGCGGCGATGGTCAGGACGAGGTATGCCGCGAGGGCTGGGACGGCCGCCGCCATCCCGGAGCGGTGCCAGACGGCGACGCCCACGAGCGCGCAGACGGCGGCGATGCACTGAGCCAGCACCACCGGGTCGCTGGAGCGGCGATAGAGGGCGAGCAGGACAAGTGCGAGGGCGAGCGCTCCCTCCGCGAGTAGCAGCGCCGCGGCGTCGACCGAGACCCCGGCCGCGAGCAGGAGGCCGCCGACCCCGAGGAGGAGCGGCGCGGCATACCCCACGGTCTCCCGGAGGGCGACGGCTCGCTCGAGCGCGATCACGGTGCCGAGGAAGCCGAGGGCCATGAGCATGCCGTGCCGGTCGGCGAGGGTCGTGGCCCGGACGGGGGCCGGCAGACCGGCGCGCAGGAGGCCCGCGTCGAGGCCGGCGAGCATCGACAGCCCTGCGGGGAGGAGGAAGAGCCCTCTCGTGGCCGCCTTGTGGGGTGCCACGTCAGGCCGGCACGTGGACCACGCAGGCGCGCGGTGCGCCGAAGGGCTCGAGCGTCAGACGCCCGGTGGCCCCGGAGGCCTCGGCGATGGCCCGCAGCATGCCCTGGTGGATGCCACACACCACGTCGCGGTTGTCGCGGGCGGCGTCGATGAGGGGGCAGGCGCGCAGTCGGATCTCGTTGCGGGAGTGGCGCTCCGGATCGAATCCCATGCGCTCGAGGTCGGCGATCACCTGGCCGGTGGCCGCGCTGCGGGACGGCCGGGAGGGCGCCTCGCGGTGGGCGCACATGCGCTCGCCCCACTGGCGGCCGATGCGCTCGGCGGCCTCCGCGGGGTCGCCCGCCGTGGCGCGCACTGCGTCGGCCAGGACGACAGCGAGGTGACGGTAGTCGGCCGGGGGCAGGGCGTCGGCGGCGGGGGAGTAGGTCCAGGCGGGACGGCCTCTGCCGCCCTTCTCGAGAGGCTGGCGGTTGAGCTGCCCGGAGGTGACGAGGGCCTCGAGGTGCACCCGGACGGTGTTGGCGTGTCGTCCCAGGCGGGTGGCGACCTGCTCGATCGTCAGGGGCGATCCGGCCTGGGTCACGAGGTCGAGGACCACCTCGCGGGTGGAGCTGCCGTCGGCGACGCGAGGGCCCGTCGCTCCGGTCTCGAGATTATTCACGAGATCACTGTAGTTAAATCCCCGTGGACACTCAATCCGGGTTTGGCTCAACGGACTTCGCGGAGATACATTTTTCACATGGACATTGTGGAAAACACGCCCCCCGCTGACGCCCGCCCCTCGCTGCCCATCCAGGAGAAGTCCTCTGGCTGCGCCTGCGGCTGCGCCGACGAGTCCCTGCCCGAGCTCGACGCGCGGGCTATCCCGCACGCGGTGCGCCACGGCGCGATCTTCGGTGCGCTGGCCCAGGTGCGCCCCGGCGCCGCGATGGTCCTCGTCGCGCCGCACGACCCCAAGCCGCTGCTGGCCCAGCTCGCCGAGCGCGAGGGTGACAATGTCGAGGTGACCTATCTCCAGGAGGGCCCCGAGGCCTGGCGCCTCAAGCTGGCCCGTCGCGCCTGATGTGCTCCTACTGCGGCTGTCAGTCGATCACGCTCATCGGTCGCTTCACCGAGGAGCATGTCGACATCATCAACGCCTCCGGGGACCTGCGCCGCGCCTGCGAGTCCGCAGACCTCCCGGAGGTGCGCCGCACCGCGCTGGTCCTCAAGGGCCTGCTCTTCCCCCACGCGGAGGCCGAGGAGAAGGGGATCTTCCACATCCTGGCCCGTGAGGAGGAGTTCACCGACCACATCGAGACGCTCTGCGCCGAGCACGGCACCCTCGATGCCCAGCTGCTCGCCCTCGCCGACGGTGACCTCGGGCAGCTCGACCAGTTCATCGAGGACCTGCGCAACCACATCGACAAAGAGGAGAACGGCCTCTTCCCCGCCGCCGCGATCCAGCTGACCGGCGCGGACTGGGAGGAGGCGGCCAGCCTCACCCCGGGACCGGTCTCGGGGGTCGGTCAGGCCCCTGACCAGCACGGACACGAGCACGCCCATCCCCACGGGGCGGACCACTCCCACCCGCACGGGCCGGAGCACGCACACCCGCACTAGCGACACGCTCATCCACACCCGTGAAGCCCTGTCGTCAGCGAGGCAGTCCGCGTAGACTCGCCGACCACGACGATAGGAGCGGGATGAGCTCTCAGGCCGGTGCAAGGACGCATTCGGTGGCCAGGCGGGTCGCACAGGGGCGTCAGGGGGAGCGCGGGGCGCTCTTGGTGATCCTGCGGGAGGTGGTGGCCGAGCAAGGCCGGGTCACCGACGAGGACATCGCCGACATCGCGGATGTCCTCAACCTCTCGGTGGCCGACGTGACAGGAGTCGTGGGCTTCTACCACGACCTGCGCCGCACCCCGCCGCCCACGCACACCCTGTCGGTGTGCAGGGGAGAGGCGTGCCAGTCCGTCGGCTCCGATGACCTGCACCGCGAGCTCGTCGAGCAGCACGCCGGCCGCGACGACGTCGAGGTCAGCGAGGTCTTCTGCCTCGGCAACTGCGCGCTCGGCCCGAGCGGCATGCTCGACGGCCGGCTCCACGGACGACTCAGCACCGAGCGGGTCCAGCAGTTGACGCAGGGGTGGTCCCGATGACCGAGGTCTATGTCTCCTGTGACGCGGCGGCCGTGGCCGTCGGCGCCGACGAGGTCGCCGAGGCACTCGCCTCCCAGGGCTCGGTCACGGTGCGCCGCAACGGATCCCGCGGCATGCTCTGGCTGGAGCCCCTGGTCGAGGTCGTCACCGACAAGGGTCGCGTCGGCTACGCCGGGGTCACTGCGGAGCAGGTGCCCCAGCTGATCGCCGACGGCCTGCTCGACGGCGCCGAGGTGGGCGAGTGCATCGGGGTCGTCGACGACTACCCGTGGCTCGCCCGGCAGCAGCGCGTCTCCTTCGCGCGCGTGGGCGTCATCGAGCCCACCGACATCGCGGCATACGCCTCGATGGGCGGCTGGGAGGGGATGCGCCGCGCGCTCACCCTCGAGCCTGCCGACGTGCTCACCGAGGTTATCGACTCGGGGCTGCGTGGCCGTGGCGGCGCAGGCTTCCCGACCGGCCTCAAGTGGCGCACCGTGCACGAGGCCCCGGCCGACGTGAAGTTCGTGGTCTGCAACCTCGACGAGGGCGACTCCGGCACCTTCGCCGACCGCATGCTCGCCGAGGGCGACCCCTTCACCCTCATCGAGGGCATGGCCATCGCTGCCCACGCAGTGGGGGCCACCGAGGGCTATATCTACTGCCGCTCCGAGTACCCCGCGGCGATCGCGACGCTCGAGCGGGCCATCGAGATCGCCTATGCCCACGGCTGGCTCGGCGAGCGCATCCAGGGCAGCGACCTGTCCTTCGACCTGTCGGTGCGCGTCGGCGCAGGTGCCTACATCTGCGGCGAGGAGACCTCGATGCTCGAGAGCCTCGAGGGCAAGCGCGGCGAGGTCCGCGCCAAGCCGCCGATCCCCGCTCTGGTCGGCCTCTTCGGCCGCCCGACCGTGGTCAACAACCTGCTCACCTTTGCTGCCGTGCCGATGGTCCTCGCCGAGGGCGGGGCCGCGTATGCCGCGCGCGGCATCGGCCGCTCGCGCGGCACCCAGGTCTTCCAGCTCGCGGGCAACATCGCCCGGGGCGGCATCGTCGAGGTCGACCTCGGCATCAGCCTGGCCGACCTCGTCAATGACTTCGGTGGGGGGACGCGCTCGGGCCGGCCCGTGCGCGCCGTCCAGGTGGGCGGCCCGCTCGGCCCCTATCTGGCCGCAGACGCCCTCGACGTCCCGATGGGCTATGAGGAGCTTGCCGAGACCGGCGCGATGCTCGGCCACGGCGGCGTCGTCGTCTGGGACGACACCTTCGACGCCTCCCGGATGGCCCGCTTCGCGATGGAGTTCTGTGCCAAGGAGTCCTGCGGCAAGTGCACACCCTGCCGCGTCGGCAGCGTGCGCGGTGTCGAGACCATCGACCGCATCCGTGAGGGCGTGCAGCCGGAGGCCAACCTCCTGCTGCTGGAGGACCTCTGCACCACGATGACCAAGGGCTCCATGTGCGCGATGGGCGGGCTGACACCCGGCCCCGTGCTCAGCGCCCTGAGACTTTTCCCCGAGGACTTCGGAGCGAGCAAGGAGCCGACCTCGTGACCATCGACCCGACCACGACACCGGCACCGGCCACCGAGGCGCCGGCCAGCCAGCCGATCACCACCGACCCCCTCGAGACCCTGACCGACCTCGGCACGCCTGCCGTGGAGGCCGCCGACTCGGCGACCGTGACGATCGACGGCCGCGAGATCAGCGTGCCGGTCGGCACCTCCGTCATGCGCGCTGCCGTCATGGCCGGGGTGGAGATCCCGCGCCTGTGCGCGACCGACTCGCTCGCGGCATTCGGCTCGTGTCGCCTCTGCCTCGTCGAGATCGACGGCGCCCGTGGCACCCCCGCGTCCTGCACCACGCCGTGCGGTGACGGCATGGTCGTGCGCACCGAGACCGAGCAGCTCGAGCAGCTGCGCCACGGCGTCATGGAGCTCTATCTCAGCGACCACCCGAGCGACTGCCCGGGCTGCGCGCGGGGATCCTGTGAGATCCAGGCGCGCGCGGTGCGGGCCGGTGTGGCCGAGGTGCGCTATGGCCTCGACGGCGCCAGCCACGTCGACGGCGGCGAGTCCCGCGACGAGTCCAACCCCTACTTCTCCTATGACCCCCAGGCCTGCATCGTCTGCTCCCGCTGCGTGCGCGCGTGCGGCGAGGTCCAGGGCACCTTCGCGCTGACCGTCACCGGTCGCGGCTTCGACTCGCGCATCGCCCCCGGGATCTCGGACTTCCTTGGCTCCGAGTGCGTCTCGTGCGGCGCGTGTGTCCAGGCCTGCCCGACCGACGCGCTGGTCGAGAAGTCGGTCGTCCAGCTCGGCATGCCCACCCGGTCGGTCGAGACGACCTGTGCCTACTGCGGCGTCGGCTGCTCCTTCCGCGCCGAGGTGCAGGGTGAGGGCGACGGCACCAAGGTCGTGCGGATGATGCCGAGCAAGACCGGTGGTGCCAACGAGGGCCACTCCTGCGTCAAGGGCCGGTTCGCCTATGGCTACGCCACCCATCAGGACCGCCAGATGCACCCGATGGTGCGCGACAGCATCGAGGACGAGTGGCGCGTCGTCTCGTGGGACGAGGCCATCGCCCGGGTCGCCGACGGCTTCCGCGACATCCAGAGCCGTCACGGCGTGGGCTCGATCGGTGCGATCTCCTCCTCGCGATGCACCAACGAGGAGGTCTACGTCGTCCAGAAGATGGTGCGGGCGGCCTTTGGCAACAACAACATCGACACCTGCGCCCGCGTCTGCCACAGCCCCACCGGCTATGGGCTCAACCAGACCTTCGGGACCTCTGCCGGCACCCAGGACTTCGCGTCGGTCGACGAGACCGACCTGATCCTGCTCATCGGTGCTAACCCCACCGACGCCCACCCGGTCTTCGGCTCGCGGATGAAGCGCCGCCTGCGCGAGGGCGCGCAGATCGTGGTCGCCGACCCGCGCACCATCGACCTCGTGCGCTCGCCGCACATCGAGGCCGCCGTCCACCTGCCGCTGCTCCCGGGCAGCAATGTCGCCTTCGTCAACGCGATGGCGCACACGATCGTCACGGAGGGGCTGCACGACGAGGCCTACCTCGCCGAGCGCTGCGAGGACGTCGAGCCCTATCTCTACTTCATCCGAGGCGAGGAGAACTCCCCGGAGGCCACCGCCGCGGCGACCGGTCTCGGCCCGGAGCAGGTGCGCCGGGCCGCGCGGATGTATGCCGCCGCGCCCAACGCCTCGATCTACTACGGCCTCGGCGTGACCGAGCACAGCCAGGGCTCGACCATGGTGATGGGCCTGGCCAACCTCGCGATGCTCACCGGCAACATCGGGCGCGAGGGCGTCGGGGTCAACCCGCTGCGCGGCCAGAACAACGTGCAGGGCTCGTGCGACATGGGCTCCTTCCCCCACGAGCTGCCCGGATACCGCCACGTCGGCATCGACGCAGTGCGCTCGATCTATGAGGACCTGTGGGGCGTGCGGATCGAGCCGGAGCCCGGCCTGCGCATCCCCAACATGTTCGACTACGCCATCGGCGGCACCTTTAATGGGCTATTCGTCCACGGCGAGGACATCGCCCAGTCCGACCCCAACCTCCAGCACGTCCACGACGCCCTGGCGTCGATGGAGCTGGTCGTGGTCCAGGACCTCTTCCTCAACGAGACGGCCAAGATGGCCCACGTCTTCCTGCCCGGCAGCTCCTTCCTCGAGAAGGACGGCACCTTCACCAACGCCGAGCGCCGCATCAACCGCGTCCGCCCGGTCATGCCGAGCGTCGTGGGGCGGGACGAGTGGGCGATCGTGTGCGACATCGCCACGGCCATGGGCTATCCGATGAGCTATGGCAGCGCCTCCGAGATCATGGACGAGATCGCGGCAACGACCCCGACCTTTGCCGGGGTGTCCTTTGCCCGGCTCGACGCAGAGGGCTCGATGCAGTGGCCGGTCAACGACGCCGCGCCGCACGGCACGCCGACGATGCACGTCGGTGGCTTCGTGCGCGGCAAGGGCCGGCTCATGCCGACGGCCTTCGTGCCGACGACCGAGACGACCAGTCGCCGCTATCCGCTGATCCTGACCACGGGCCGAATCCTGAGCCAGTACAACGTCGGGGCACAGACCCGCCGCACCGACAACACCGCGTGGCACCCCGAGGACGTCCTGGAGATCCACCCGGCCGATGCCGAGATGCGTGGCATCCGCACCGGCGACCGGGTCGAGCTGGTGAGCCGGGCCGGGGAGACGACCCTCACCGCGGTGGTGACCGAGCGGGTCCAGCCGGGGGTCGTCTACACGACCTTCCACCACCCGGTCACCAGGGCCAATGTCGTGACCACGGAGAACTCCGACTGGGCCACCAACTGCCCCGAATACAAGGTGACTGCGGTGCAGGTCGGCGTCGCCAACGCAGACCAGCCCGAGCGGCGCGCGGTCGGTGCCGAGGTGTCGTCGTGAGCGACGAGTCTGGCGAGATCCGGCGCGCCCACGACCTCGTGCGCCACTTCGAGCACCACGAGGAGTCCCTGGCCGCAGAGGAGTTCGCCACGCACATCCGCAAGTTCTGGGAGCCGCGGATGCGTGCCGAGCTGGTCCGTCAGGTCGGGCCGGAGGCCGAGGGCGCCCCGCCCCAGGACGGCGAAGGCGTCGACCCCCGGATCCTCGCCGGTGTGCGGGCCTATCTGCGCGGCGAGGTCGACCGCGCCGAGGTGGCCGAGCCGTCCGGCGGATGAGCGGAGCTGTGGCTGAGGCGTCCGGCGGCTGAGCGGAGCTGTGGCTGAGGCGGACGCGCCCTGCGCCTGGGTCGACTGGCCAAGACACGCCGTCGGGGCGCGAACGCACACGGCGTGTCTTGGCCGGTCGACTTGGGGTAGCGGCTACGCCTCGGGCGGGAGCATCGCCAGGAGGCGCTCGGTGAGTGCCTCCGGTGTGCCGTCGCCACGGCCGACCGCGAGACCCAGGATGTAGGAGGTCACGGGCGCCATTGGCCGCTCACCGCGATGGGCGACCTCCTTGGTGAGCCGGTGCACCAGGCCGATGTCGACCAGCTCGGCATCGACGCCGAGCTGCCCACACACCTCCTCCACCCAGGCGTGCCAGCGGGCCTCGGTCTGCTGAAGGTCACTCATCGGTCTCTCCGTGGTTGTTGGTGCGGGTCGGGGGATCTGGCTGCTCCGGAGGTGAGTCCGGTTGTCCCAGAACGGCATTCCACCGCTCGACGTCGGACCAGGTGTCGACGTCGCCGGTGACGTGCTCCCAGCCGGTGAGCACGTGCAGGGACAGGGGGGAGAGGAGGGCACGCATCGAACGGTCTCGCGGCCGCCCGAGCTGGGTCAGAGCGGACTCCAGCGCGGCGGTGCGATAGGCACCGAGCAGCCATTGCGTCCGGCCCGTCTCGTCGGCCAGCGAGATGCCGTCGACCGCCGGGTCGAGGCCCTCGTCGATGGCGGCCAGCAGGGCCGCGACGGCCTGGGGCGCCAGGGGCAGATCGCAGGCGAGCAGGACGGTCCACGGGGCGCGCCCGGCGAGGCCGGCCAGCTCCTGCATGCCCGCCGCGATCCCGGCGGCGGGGCCGCCAAAGGGCGGCTCCTCCCGGGTCACCAGATGCCCCGGGGGTACCTCCTGCGGGTCCCCGACGACCACGACATGGTGGGCCCCAGTCACCGACGCCAGCACCCGCTCGAGCAGAGGTATGCCGCCGACGACCACCGCGGGCTTGGTCGCCTCACCGAGCCGGCTGCCTCGGCCGCCGGCCAGGACAATCGCGTCCCAGGGCAAGCTCATGGCAGGGCGAGGATGGGCAGCACCATCCCCGGCGTGATCGCGGTGACCTCGCTGTCGACGACGGCGAAGGCGTCGGCCTGGGCCAGGGAGGTCACGAGGTGGGAGCCCATGCCACCGGCGTGGGCCGGCGAGACGTGGGTGCGGCCGTCGTCGGTCTCACGGCAGACGACGGGCATGAAATGGGTGGTGCCGGGGCGGGCCGGCCACGGGACGTCGACCACGGCATACCGCTGGGGCAGCGAGTGCCGGCCCTGCATCGCGGCGAGCATGGGGCGCAGGAAGGCCTCGGCCGACACCGCGGCCGCGACCGGATTGCCCGGAAGAGCGATGAGAGGGGTGCCGTCGTGCCAGCGGGCCCAGCCCTGGGGCTTGCCCGGCTTCATCGCGACCGGGCCGAACCATGACTGCGGCAGAGCCGACAGGGTCTGCTTGACGACGTCGAAGGCGCCCACGCTGACGCCACCGGTCAGCACGACGAGGTCGGCCTGCTCGGTCAGCGCAGACAGCCGCTCGGCCAGGGCCGCCGGCTGGTCAGGCGCAGACGGCGACGGGAGAGCAATGCCGTTCTCCCGCAACACCATCCCGGCCAGATAGGCCGAGTTGGACTCATAGATCTGGCCCCGACGCAGGGTCGTGCCGGGCCGGACGAGCTCGTCGCCGGTCGAGACGACCGCCACGACTGGCGGCCGGTGGACCGCGGCGGTGGCGCAGCCGGTCGCCGCAGCAGCGGAGAGGTGGTGCGGCCCCAGCCGGGTCCCGGTGGGGCTGACGAGCAGGCCGGCGCTGGTGTCCTCGCCTGGGCGGCGGATGTGGGCGCCCTCGCCGCCCTGCGGGGCCGCGAGCACGCGCACCGTCTCGATGCCACCGTCGGTCAGCTCGACGGGCACGACGGTGTCGGCATCGGCCGGCACCGGGGCGCCGGTCATGATCCTGGTGGCCTCACCAGGACCCACCGGAGGGTCCTCGGCGGACCCGGCCGGCACCGTGGCGACCACCCGGAGGGTGACCCCGTCGCGAGCGGCGCCCTCGAGGTCGGCGTACCGCACGGCATACCCGTCCATGGCCGAGGCAGGCCAGCGCGGAAGTGACTCGCTCGCAAGGAGATCGGCGGCCAGGGTCAGGCCCAGCGCATCGGCGAGGGGCACCTCGACCTGGGGGAGCGGCGTGACCAGCCGCAGCAGCTCGTCACGATAGGCCGCCACCGACAGGGCGAGGCGCGGAGCCGTCTGGCCCCGCGCCTCGTGGTCCTGGTCGGTCACCGCTTGAGCTCGGACTTGTCCCAGCCACGCTGCGGGGCCCGGCTGCCGATGCCGGAGCCGACCCGCTCGTCCTTGGAGCGGTAGACGATGTAGGGGCGGGTCAGGTAGCCCAGCGGTGCGCTGAAGACGTGCACGAGCCGGGTGAAGGGCCAGAGCGCGAACAGCGTGAACGCCAGCAGCGCGTGGGCCTTGAAGCCGATCGGCGCGCCGACCATCAGGTCGGGGTCCGGCTGGAGGGTGAAGATGCTGCGGAACCAGGGGGAGACACCGTCGCGGTAGTTGTACTCGCCGCCGAACTGGAGCAGCGAGCCCGCGATGGTGTTCCAGATGCCGAGCAGGATCACCGCGGCCAGGACGAGGTACATGACCTTGTCGTTGACCGTCGTCGCGCTGAAGACCGGGCCGACCGTGCGGCGCCGGTAGATCAGGATCAGCATGCCGACGACCGCGGCGACGCCGGCGGGGATGCCGCCGATGAGCGCGATCAGGTGGTAGGTGTGCCGGTCCAGGCCGATCGCGTCGGTCCAGCTCTGTGGGACGAGCAGGCCCATGACGTGGCCCATGACGACGCCGAGCATGCCGAAGTGGAACAGCGGGCTGCCCCACCGGAGCAGGCCGGTCTCATAGAGCTGCGACGAGCGGGTCGTCCAGCCGAACTTGTCGTACTTGTAGCGCCAGAAGTGCCCGACGACGAAGATCGCGAGGCAGATGTAGGGGAAGATCACCCACAGGAAGTTCTTCACGAGTTCGCTCCTACCGGGATGTGCGTGCCGAGGTTGACCGGCTCGATGTCGTCGGGGTGGGGGTTGATGCGGGGGTCCATGCTCGGGTCGGTGCTGTAGGCATCCAGCCCGACACCCTCGCTGGGCGGCCCCTGCTCGATGAGGCGGGCGACCGCCTCGGACTCCTCGCCCTCGAGTTCCGGGAGCGTGGCGCACAGCGCGATGATCGCATCGGCCCAGGGAGACTCCTTGTCCTGCAAGGCGATCCGCAGCATCTCGATGCCGGCACGGTGGTCGTTGATAAGTTTCCACGCGGCGTCGACGTCGCCGGTGCCGCCGAACTCGAGGACGACTGCCAGGTGGTCGGGGAGCTCCTCGGCGTCGAACTCGAGGCCGGCCTTGCGGTAGGCCTGCTTGAACTGCACCAGCGCCACACCCCGCTTGCGGGTGTCACCGCACGCGAAGTAGGTCAGGTAGAGGCAGCAGCGCCGGGTGTGGTCGAAGGTCTCGACGAACTCCTCCTGGAGCGCCTGGAGCGGCGTTGAGGAGAGGTATGCCGTGAGGCGGCCAACCGGCTCGCTCACCTCCGCGGGGCACTCCGCCACAGCAGCGCGGATCGCCGGGAGGCGCTCCAGCAGCTCCTGCGTCGGGTACTCCACGAGAAGCGACACCGCGAGCCATGCCCGCCGCAGCTGCTGGTCGGGCAGCCTTGGGGCAGTGCGGAATCGGCGGAAGATCACTTGGACTCCCCGTTGTCCGGGAACAGGCCGTCGGGGGTGCCGACGCCGTCCCAGTTGAGCAGGTTGACCCGGCCGGCCTTGTTGCCGCCGCCGATCAGCTCGGTCTCGTAGGCATCGGAGGTCTGCCGTGCCTGGAGGGCGCGGAAGTTCTCGACGGCCACCGGCGTGGGAGCGCCGGAGCCCTCGCCGAACGGACCCTGCTGGCCGCCGCCGTACTCGCTGACGGGGCAGTCCGTCGCGAGCTCCTCGAGCGCGTGGGCCTGCTCGGCGTGGGCGGTGGGGATGACATAGCGGTCGGCGTACTTGGCGATCGCCAGGAGGCGGAACATCTCGTAGAGGTCCTCCTCGCGCATGCCCACGGCCTCGGCGATGGCGGGGTTGCCGTCGCGCCCGAGGTTGATGTCGCGCATGTAGGAGCGCATGGCGGCCATCTTGCGCAGGACGTCGTTGACCGGGCCCACGTCGCCTGCGGTGAACAGGTTGGCGAGGTACTCGACCGGGATGCGCAGCGTCTCGATCGCGTTGAACAGGTTGTCCTTGTCCTCCGCGTCGTGACCCGTCTCCTTGACCACGTCGACGACGGGGGAGAGCGGCGGGATGTACCAGACCATCGGCATCGTGCGGTACTCCGGGTGGAGCGGCAGCGCGACCTTGTAGTCCATGATCAGGCGGCGGACCGGCGACTTGCGGGCGGCCTCCATCCAGTCACCGGGGATCCCGGCGGCCTCGGCGGCCCGCTGGACCTCCGGGTCGAAGGGGTCGAGGAAGACATCGCGCTGGGCCTCGTAGAGACCGTGCTCGCTCTCGGTCGAGGCGGCCTCGAGGACGCGGTCGGCGTCGTAGAGCATGATGCCGATGTAGCGCAGCCGGCCCACACAGGTCTCCGAGCAGACGGTCGGGATGCCGACCTCGACGCGCGGGTAGCAGAAGGTGCACTTCTCGGCCTTGCCGGTCTTGTGGTTGAAGTAGACCTTCTTGTAGGGGCAGCCGCTGATGCACATGCGCCAGCCGCGGCACTTGTCCTGGTCGACCAGGACGATGCCGTCCTCGGAGCGCTTGTAGATCGCGCCGCTGGGGCAGCTCGCCGCGCACGAGGGGTTGAGGCAGTGCTCGCAGATGCGCGGCAGGTAGAACATGAAGGTCTGCTCGAACTCGAACTTGACCTTGTCCTCGATGCCCTTGAGCATCGGGTCCTTGGCGGCGTGCTCACGGCTGCCGCCGAGGTCGTCGTCCCAGTTGGCCGACCACGAGACGTTCATCGGCTTGCCGGAGATCAGCGAGTGCGGCCGCGCCACGGGGAAGTTCTTCTGGGCCGGGGCGTTGAGCAGCGTGTCGTAGTCGTAGGTCCACGGCTCGTAGTAGTCCTCGATGCTGGGCATCTTGGGGTTGGAGAAGATGTTGGCGAGCTTCTGCCAGCGTCCGCCCGCGCGCAGCGCGAGCTTGCCGTTGCCCTTGCGGACCCAGCCGCCCTTCCACTTCTCCTGGTCCTGGTAGCCGCGGGGGTAGCCGAGACCCGGACGGGTCTCGACGTTGTTGAACCACACGTACTCGGTGCCGGCCCGGTTGGTCCAGGCCTGCTTGCAGGTCACCGAGCAGGTGTGACACCCGATGCACTTGTCCAGGTTCATCACCATGGCCATCTGTGCCATGACTCGCATGTCGTTGCTCCTCTCGTGCTCTCGGGTGGTGTCAGTACTCGACCGGGGTGGTCCGCTTGCGGATCATGGTTACCTCGTCGCGGTTGTTGCCGGTCGGGCCGATGTAGTTGAAGAAGTAGGACAGCTGCGCATAGCCGCCGATCACGTGGCTCGGCTTGACCATGATGCGGGTCATGCTGTTGTGAATGCCGCCGCGCTTCTTGTCGCGCTCGGTGAGCGGGACGTCGATGAGGCGGTCCTGGGCGTGGTGCATGTAGACCGTGCCCTCCGGCATACGGTGTGAGACCACCGCGCGCGCTGCCACCACACCATTGCGGTTGACCAGCTCGATCCAGTCGTTGTCGCGCACCCCGACCTTGTCGGCGTCGCGGTCGGACATCCAGACCGTCTGCCCGCCCCGCGAGAGGGAGAGCATGAACAGGTTGTCCTGGTACTCCGAGTGGATCGACCACTTGTTGTGGGGGGTCAGGTAGCGCACCGAGACGCCCAGCTCGTTCTGCTCGCCGATCTTGCTCTCGCCGAACAGGTTGGTCATGTTGAGCGGCGGCCGGTAGACCGGCATCGCCTCGCCCATCCCGAGCATCCAGTCGTGGTCGAGATAGAACTGCTGGCGACCGGTGAGCGTGTGGAAGGGCTTGCTGCGCTCGATGTTGATCGTGAACGGGCTGTAGCGCCGCCCGCCGGACTCCGAGCCCGACCACTCCGGGGAGGTGATGACCGGCACGGGCGCGGCCTGCACGTCGGGGAAGGTGATCTGCTTGCCCTCGTGCTCGGCAGACAGGTCGTGCAGCTCGGTGCCGGTGCGCTTCTCGAGGAACTTGAAGCCCTGCGTGGCCAGGTGGCCGTTGCAGGTGCCCGAGAGGTACATGATCGCGTCGGCCACGTTGATGTCGGTGTCGAGCTTGGGCTGGCCGTCGCCGACGCCACCGTGGGCGCGGCCGTTGCGCTGGCGCAGCTGGTCCATCTCACGCTTGACGTCATAGGCGACGCCCTTGGTGAGCATGCCGGCCTTCTCCATGAGCGGGCCGATCGAGGTCATCTTGTCGTAGACCGCGGTGTAGTCCCGCTCGGTGACGGCCAGCACGGGCAGGGTCTTGCCCGGCACCGGCTCGCACTCGCCGAGCTTCCAGTCCTTGACGACACCGTGCACGGTGGCCATGGCCTCGGGGGTGTCGTGCCACAGCGGCTTGGCGACGACGTCCTTGCGGGTGCCGAGGTGGTCGGCCGCCATCTCCGAGAAGCGCTTGGCGACGGCCTTCCAGGCCTCCCAGTCGCTCTTGGACTGCCACGGCGGCGCGATGGCCGGGTTGAACGAGTGCACGAAGGGGTGCATGTCGGTCGTGTTGATGTCGTGCTTCTCGTACCACGTCGCCGCGGGGAGGACCACGTCGGACAGCAGCGTCGAGCTCGTCATGCGGAAGTCGATGGTGGTGAGCAGGTCGAGCTTGCCCTCCTTGACCTCCTCCGGCCAGACGATGTCGCTCGGCCGGTGCTCTGGTCCGGCCTGGCGCGCGCTGACGGCGTTGTCGGTGCCGAGCAGGTGCTTGAGGAAGTACTCGTCGCCCTTGGCCGAGGAGCCAAACAGGTTGGCGCGCCACAGGCTCAGGCAGCGGGGGTGGTTCTCCTCCGCCTCGGGGTCCTCGACCGCGAAGCGCAGCGAGCCCTCCTTGAGCTGCTGGGCGATGTAGGCCGGGGCCTCCATGCCCGCCTCGGCCGCCTCGTCGGCGAGCGCGAGGCTGCTGCGGTTGAAGGTGGGATAGCTCGGCGTCCAGCCCAGCCGGACCGACTGGGAGAGCAGGTCCATGACCGTCTTGCCCTCGAAGGCGTCGGTGCCGAGGTCACTGGCGCGGTAGGTGTCGTAGCGGTACTGCGAGGTGTTGACGTACCAGTACGCGGTCTGGTTCATGTGACGCGGCGGGCGGTGCCAGTCGAGGGCGAAGGCCATGTGCTGGAAGCCCATGATCGGGCGGACCTTCTCCTGGCCGACATAGTGTGCCCAGCCGCCGCCGTTGCGGCCCTGGCAGCCCGTGATCGAGGTGAGCACGAGCATCGCGCGGTAGATCTGGTCCGCGTGGTACCAGTGGTTGACACCTGCGCCCATGAGGATCATGCCGCGGCCCTCGGTGTCGATCGCGTTCTGCGCCCACTCGCGGGCGAGGCGGATGACCTGCTCGGAGGGCACCGAGGTGATCTCCTCCTGCCACGCCGGGGTGGCAGGGGCCGACGGGTCGGTGTAGTCGGCCGGCCAGACACCCGGGAGGCCCTCGCGGCGCACGCCGTACTGGGCCAGCATCAGGTCGAGCACGGTCGTGACCACGTGGTCGCCCACACGGCGCACGGGCACGCCGCGGCCGTCATAGGAGACCTTGCCGTCGTGGCTGTCGAAGCGAGGCAGCTGGACCTCGACCGACTCATCGGTGGAGCCGTGGAGGGTGAGCAGCGGGTCGATGTCGCCCAGGTCGAGGTTCCACTTGCCCATGCCCTCGTCGCCGAAGCGGTGGCCGAGGGAGCCGTTGGGGATGCGGACCTCGCCGCTCGCGGCGTCGATCACCGCGGTCTTCCACATGGCGTTCTCCGACTCCCGTTCGGGGTTGTCGAAGTCACCGGCCACGAGGTATTTGCCTGTGCGGTAACCGTTGCCGTCCTCGTTGGGCACGAGGCTGATGAGGTAGGGCAGGTCGGTGAAGCGCTTGTTGTAGTCCTCGAAGAAGGGGACCTGCTGGTCGACGAAGTACTCCTTGAGCACGACGTGGCCCATCGCCATCGCGAGCGCGCCGTCGGTGCCCGGTGCGGTGGAGACCCACTCGTCGGCGAACTTGACGTTCTCGGCGTAGTCGGGCGCCACGGCCACGACCTTCTGGCCGCGGTAGCGCGCCTCGGCCATCCAGTGGGCGTCGGGCGTGCGGGTCAGCGGGACGTTGGAGCCCCACATGATGAGGTAGCCCGCGTCCCACCAGTCGCCGGACTCGGGGACGTCGGTCTGGTCTCCGAACATCTGCGGCGAGGCCGGCGGGAGGTCGGCATACCAGTCATAGAAGGAGAGCATCGGGGCGCCGATGAGCTCCATGAAGCGGGCGCCGGAGGCATAGGAGACCGGCGACATCGCGGGGATGGGGGAGAAGCCGGCGATGCGGTCCGGTCCCCAGCGCTTGATCGTGTAGACGTGGGCGGCCGCGATGATCTCGGTGGCCTCCTCCCACGTGGAGCGCACGAGCCCGCCCTTGCCGCGGGAGGACTTGTAGGCGCGCGACTTCTCCTCGTCCTGGACGATCGAGCTCCACGCGACGACCGGGTCGCCGTAGCGGGCCTTGGCCTCGCGGTACATCTCGAGGAGCGTGCCGCGGATGTAGGGGTAGCGCACCCGGGTGGGGGAGTAGGTGTACCAGGAGAATGCGGCACCACGGGGGCAGCCGCGCGGCTCGTACTCGGGGCGGTCGGCGCCGGTCGACGGGTAGTCGGTCTGCTGCGCCTCCCAGGTGATGATGCCGTCCTTGACATAGACCTTCCACGAGCACGACCCGGTGCAGTTGACGCCGTGGGTGGAGCGGACGACCTTGTCGTGGCTCCAGCGGTCGCGATAGAAGGAGTCGCCCGAGCGGCCCCCCTTGGCATACATGGACCGCTTGTCCTCCGACACCTCCGCCTTGCTGAAGAACCGGCGAGTGCCGACGAGGGCGTTGGTCAGCGGGTCGTCGAGGCCGGCCGCGCGGGTCGCGTCACTCATGTGGAGTCTCCTTCTCCTGGTTTGCCAAGTGGCGGTTGAGGTCGTTGCCGAGGCTCAGTCGAGCGAGGCACCGGTTGGGACTGACGAAGGGCTGCAGCCCCACGGATGCGTCCGGCTCGCCGAGGGACTCCATGGTCCCGATGAGCAGGCCGCGGTGGACGCCACAGACGACGTCCGGGTTGGTCTTGGCGAGGTCGAGGAACGGGCAGTCCACGAGCGTGAGGTATGCCGTGTGCCCGCCGTCCTCCGTGCGGATGTCGGGCTCATAGCCCCAGCCTCGCAGGCGATCGATCGTGTGGCCGATCTTGCCGAACCACTCACCCATGGAGGTGGACCGGCGAGGCGTCTCGTCCTGGGGGTGGCGGGCCTTGACCCAGCGCCGCCCCGCCTCCTCGGGGGAGACCGGTCGGCCGTCGGCCGCGGGCAGGAAGGCCTGGGCGAGCAGCTCGGCCAGGGCGCGGTATGCCGTGCTGTCCTGGACCTGGTGGAGTGACCCACCCGAGGCGGAGTAGATCTTGCGGGGGCGCCCGGCGCCTCCGCTCTTGCGGATCTCGGTGCGCACCAGGCCTGCTCGCACGAGCAGGTCGAGATGGAAGCGGGCCGTGGTCACGTGCAGGCTCATGCGCTCGGCCACCTGGGCGGCGCTCAGGCCGGGAAGGCTGGTGCGCACCACTCCATCGGAGGAGACCTCGCGGGGGAGGTTGGCCAGCATGTCGACGATGTCGCGGCGCACGTTGGAGGACAGGACCTCTACGCCGGTGTCGGGCTCGGCCATGGGCTACCTCGGCTCGTGATGACGAATGGGTGATGGAAGTAGGTGCTTTTAATTAAGCGGGCTCAGTGCTTTATATCCAACCACATTCGCTGCTCCCTGAGGTTCAAGAATCCGCTTTGTCCGGATATCCTATCTGTGACGGGCGCCACAGTGGCAAGCGAGGTCCCTACTGGTCAAACGGTAGTAACCACTCCTCTGGGGGCGCTAGGATTCCCTGTGGTTTTAGAGGATGAATGTCCTTTAAATGACAGGAGAAATAAACCATGGCCACAATTGCCACGGGCGGCGCTGGAGACACTGCCGACCCCGTGTCCGACAACGATCTCGACGGCTCCAGTCGCCGCCACGCCGCCAACCGGGTGCTCGCGATCTCGACGATCGGCTTCACCCTGATGTTCGCGGTGTGGCTGATGTTCGGGATCCTCGGCAAGCCCATCAAGCAGGAGTTCCACCTCAGCGACACCCAGCTGTCGTGGATCGCGGCCGTCGCCATCCTCAACGGCTCGATGTGGCGCCTCCCCGCCGGCATGATCACCGACCGCATCGGCGGCCGGAAGGTGATGACCTTCCTCCTCGCCGCCACGGCGATCCCGGCCTACCTCGTCTCCAAGGCCGGCAGCTACGAGATGCTGCTCGTCCTGGCCTTCCTCGTCGGCTTCGCCGGCAACGCCTTCAGCTCGGGCATCGCCTGGAATGCCGCGTGGTCGCCGCGCGGCCGCCAGGGCTTCGCCCTCGGCGTCTTCGGTGCCGGCAATGTCGGCGCCTCGGTCACCAAGTTCATCGGCCCGCCGCTCATCCTCGGCACCGCCGGGGCGACGTATGCCCTTGGCGTGCAAGGCGGTTGGCGTCTGATCCCCGTCATCTACGCAGTGCTGCTCGTCGTGATGGCCCTCGTCACCTGGTTCGGCACGCCCAGCCACGACCGCATGCCCGGCTCCGGTGCCCCGCTCGCCCAGCAGCTGGCGCCGCTCAAGCAGCTCCGCGTCTGGCGGTTCAGCCTCTACTACGTCGCCGTCTTCGGCGCCTATGTCGCGCTGTCGGCCTGGCTGCCGCTCTACTACCAGGACAACTTCGGCGTCTCGCTGACGACCGCCGGCCTGCTCACCGCCCTGTTCATCTTCCCCGCGTCGCTCCTGCGCCCTGTGGGAGGCTGGTTCTCGGACAAGTGGGGAGCCCGCAAGGCCATGTACGGAACCTTCACGGCGATGCTGATCACGAGCGGCATACTCATGATGCCCAACGGGCACATCGTCATCGCGCACGCCGACGGCCGCCAGACCGAGCACCTCGGCTGGACGCTCGGCGTGGTGCCCTTCACGGTCCTGCTCTTCCTCCTCGGCTGCGCGATGGGCGTCGGCAAGGCCGCCGTCTACAAGCACATCCCCGAGTACTTCCCCGACAACGTCGGCTCCGTCGGCGGTCTCGTCGGCATGCTCGGCGGCCTGGGCGGCTTTTTCCTGCCGCCGCTGTTCGCCTACACCAAGGCCTGGTCCGGCTTCCCGACCAGCACCTTCTTCGTCCTCTTCATCCTCACCGCCATCTGCATGGCCTGGATGCACTGGACGGTCGTCCACATGCTTCACACCAACTCGCCTGAGCTCGCGGACCACCTCGAGCACCCCACCCCCGCCAAGGAGGCAATCGCATGAGCACTGCGACCGACGACCGCCGCAAAGGCGGTGAATGGCTCCAGGCCTGGGACCCCGAGAGCGACACCTGGGACAGCGGTCTGGCCTGGAAGACCCTCTGGGTCACGACCTTCTGCCTGACCCTGGCCTTCGTCGCGTGGTTCCTGCCGAGCGCGATCATCCCCAAGCTCAACTCGCTGGGCTATGAGTTCACCAAGTCCCAGCTCTACTGGATGGCAGCCATGCCGGGCCTCGCGGCCGGTCTGCTCCGCCTGGTGTGGATGGTCCTCCCGCCGATGATGGGCACCCGCAAGATGGTCAGCCTGACCACCCTGCTGCTCATCGCCTCCACCCTCGGCTGGGGCGTGCGCGTCCAGCAGCCCACCGCCCCCTACTGGGAGCTGATGGTGCTGGCCTTCCTCGCCGGCATCGGCGGTGGCGCGTTCTCCGGCTTCATGCCGAGCACGTCCTACTTCTTCCCCAAGCGCAAGCAGGGCACCGCGCTCGGCCTCCAGGCCGGCATCGGCAACTTCGGCGTCTCGCTCGTCCAGCTGCTCACGCCCTACCTGATCGCCATGGGCGGGCTCGCGGTCTTCGGCGGCTCCCAGGTCATGAAGACGGCCGGCAAGCCCGACAAGTCGGTCTACTTCCAGAACGCCGCCTTCGTGTGGATCCCGCTGATGATCATCGGCGCCGCGCTCGCGTGGACGATGCTCAAGTCGGTGCCGATCAAGGCCAACATCAAGCAGCAGTTCGACATCTTCAGCAACCAGGACACCTGGTGGATGACGCTGCTCTACATCATGACCTTCGGCACCTTCTCCGGTCTGTCCGCGCAATTTGGTCTGCTCATGGCCAACCTCTACGGCGCCGGCAACGACAAGATCGTCTCCGGCACCGGTGCCGCGGCCCAGGTGCTCGTCGACGGCTACGCCGTGCCCGACCCCGTGAAGTTCGTCTTCCTCGGCCCGCTCGTGGGCGCCGGTGCGCGAGTGCTGTTCTCGCCGCTGACCGACAAGATGGGCGGCGCGATCTGGTCGCTGATCTCCGGTCTTGGCCTGATCGGCTCGATCGCCTACACGATCCCCGCGCTGACGCCCGACACCTCCTCGGCGTCCGCCCTCCAGGGTGGCTTCAACCACTTCCTCTGGGGCATGCTCGCGATCTTCCTGTTCAGCGGCATCGGCAACGCCTCTACCTTCAAGCAGATGCCGATGATCTTCGAGAAGCGCCAGGCCGGCGGTGTCATCGGCTGGACCGCGGCGATCGCGGCCTTCGGCCCGTTCCTGTTCGGCATCGGCCTGACGATGATGGGCGCCGTCCCGTTCTACATGGTCGGCATCGCGTGGGCCGTCATGTGCGTGGCCATCACCTGGTGGCGCTACGCCCGTCCGGGCGCGCCCAAGCCCAGCTGATCCCAGCCCACCTCACGAGGTATGCCGCGTCGCCCACCCGGTGGATTCTCGTGGTCCTCGCAACACCTGTTGGTTTAGGTGGTCAGTAGTAGATCACGCAGGCGCTCGGCTGGTTTGTCCCAGTCGAGCGTTTTGCGTGGTCGGCCGTTGAGCTGCTGGGCGACGTATTCGAGGTCGGCTCGGGAGTAGAGGCTCAGGTCTGTTCCTTTGGGGAAGTACTGGCGCAGCAGGCCGTTGGTGTTCTCGTTGCTGCCGCGTTCCCATGGGGAGTGGGGGTTGCAGAAATAGACCGGGGCGCCGGTCGCGATCGTGAACGTCTTGTGCCGGGCCATCTCGGCGCCCTGGTCCCAGGTCAGCGACCCGCGCAGGTGCTGGGGCAGGGTGAGCATGGTCTCGACCAGGGCGTCACGCACGGTGGCCGCGTCGTGGCGGCCACCGGGCAGGTGGGCGAGCATCACGTAGCGGGTGGTGCGCTCGACCAGGGTCGCGATCGCGCTGGCGTTGTCCTTGCCCATGATCAGGTCGCCTTCCCAGTGCCCGGGCACGGCGCGGTCCTCGATCTCGGGTGGGCGGTCGCTGATCATGACCATCGGGTCGACGAAGCGGGCCTGGCGCTGGTCGCGGCGGCGGTGGGGCTTGCGGGCGGTCCGCCCGGTCCGCAGGGCCTGTGCGACCTCGCGGCGCAGTCCGCCGCGGGCCTGGAGATAGATCGCCTGGTAGATCGTCTCGGTCGCCACTCGCATGCTCTCGTCGCCGGGGTGTTCCCTGATCAGCCCATTGTGGATCTGCTCGGGCGACCAGCGCTCGGCCAGCTTCTCCACCACGTAATCGCGCAGCGGGCCGTCCTGGGCGAGCTTGGCCGCTCTCGGGCGGGCCCGGGCCTCGGTCGCTGCGCGATGAGCGTCGTGGGCGCGGTAGCGGCCGTCGGCGTCGGCGTACGCGTCGATCTCGCGTTTGACCGTCGAGGTCGGCCGCGCAAGCGCCTGGCCGATCGCGCGCAGCGACTTCTTCTGCACGCGCAGGTCGGCGATCCTCTCTCGCTCCTGCAAGGTCAGGTAACGCGGGTGGAGCTTGCGCTCAAGGGCCTCGAACGACGGCGCGGGGGTGGTGGTCACATCGCCCATGGTGACGCTGCCGTCCCGGTAGTCGACCCGACGCCCGTCGGGATAGACCCGCACCCCCTTGGCCCGGCGCACCCCGCGGTCCCAGTCCCACGCGGTCCGCTGATGGATCCCGACCGCGGCCGCGGCCTCACTCCGGGACAGGCCCCCAGCGCGCAGCCGCGCGAACTCGGCACGTCCCGGATGCGGGCGAAGCACCCCCTGCCCCGCGCCCGCCTGACGCGCCCACGCGTACGCCGTGCCCGGCTTCACCCCGGCCACCCGGGCCGCCGCCGCCACATTCCCATCCTGCTCGTCCAGCGCGACGAAGAACGCCGCCCTCAGCTCCTCAAACGACACGGTCCTCGCAACTCCCAGAAAGACTGGGTGTTGCGAGGACCGTTAGAACCCGCCCCCGGGCGGCGCGGCATACCCGCGTCTGGGGTCGGTGATCCCCGCTAAGTGACAGATCTGGACGTTGCGTTGGGCAAGAGGGGATCGAGACCCCGCTAAGTGACAGATCTGGACGTTGCGTTGGTCCGGCGCGGACATGTGCGCAGGATCTTTCGCTCGTGGCCGCCTCGAGACCTGCTCAGACGTCCACGAGCGCAGGATCTGTTCCGGAATGCCGCGTCGCCCACCCGGGGCGGCGCGGCATACCCGCGTCTGGCTCGGTGCCGTTGAGAACGCTGGCTTCAACGCCAAAGGAACCTGTTTTGCGTTGAGTCCCAGCGGTTCAACGCTACGAGGGTGGCAGGCGGCGCCTCTGGGGTCAGCGGGCAGCGTTGACCTCGTCGCGCCAGGCCAGCCAGGGCTCGATCGCGGCGATGTCATAGTCGGGGCCGCCGACGCCCATCGTGAAGAGCGTGGCGCCCATCGCGAGCAGGGGAGCGCCCTCGACCTCCGGCGCCTCGGGCTGGCGGCCCTCGCGACCGCGGCCGCCAACACCGACCGACACCTCGATCTCGGCCATGTCGCGACCGACGCGATCGCAGTGGCCGCGCAGGACCTCGAGCTTGTGGGCGAGCTCGTCGCCGGCGGCGAAGGTGTGCCAGATGTCGGCGTGCTCGGCGACGATGCGCAGGGTCTTCTTCTCACCGCCACCGCCGACCAGGACTGGGATGCGACGTGTCGGGGCGGGGTTGAGCCTGTCCCAGCGGGCCTTGATGCGGGGGAGTGACTCGGCAAGATCGTCGAGTCTGCTTCCGGCAGAGCCGAACTCGTAGCCGTACTCGTCATAGTCACGCTCAAACCAGCCGCTGCCGATGCCGAGCACGAGCCGTCCGTCGCTGATGTGGTCGACCGTGCGGGCCATGTCGGCTAGCAGGTCGGGGTTGCGATAGCTGTTGCACGTCACGAGCGGCGCGATCTGCACGCGCGAGGTCTGCTCGGCCCAGGCCGCGAGCATCGTCCAGCACTCGAAGTGGGGGCCGTCGGGCTCGCCATAGAGCGGATAGAAGTGATCCCAGTTGAAGACGATGTCGACGCCGAGCTCCTCGGCCCGCGTGACCGCCTCGCGGATCTGCGCGTAGGTCGCGTGCTGGGGGTGCAGCTGGAGCCCGATCCGGACCGGGCGGGAGGTCGTGGTCATGGGCCTCACGATGGCACAGGTGGGCACACGACAAGAGGGGTATGCCGCGGAGTGGCTCCGCGGCATACCCCTCTGTTGGTCGCGCTGTTGGTGCGAGATCAGTCGAGCGGGCCGCCGGCGACGTAGATGCCGCCGTGGTCATGGCCGACGTGGGGCGACGGCTGCGAGATCAGTCGAGCGGGCCGCCGGCGACGTAGATGCCGCCGTGGTCATGGCCGACGTGGGGCGACGGCTGCGAGATCAGTCGAGCGGGCCGCCGGCGACGTAAATAACCTGACCGGAGACGAAGCCGGACTCCTCGGAGCAGAGGAAGGAGACCATCGCGGCGATGTCGTCGGGCTTGCCGGTGCGCTGGACCGGGATCTGGGCGGCCGCCCCCTTGAGGAAGTCCTCGAAGGGGACGCCCACGCGCTCGGCGGTCGCCTTGGTCATGTCGGTCTCGATGAAGCCGGGGGCGACGGCGTTGGCCGTGACGCCGAACTTGCCGAGCTCGATCGCGAGGGTCTTGGTGAAGCCCTGCATGCCGGCCTTGGCGGCGGAGTAGTTGGACTGGCCGCGGTTGCCCTGGGCGGAGGAGGAGGAGAGGTTGACGATGCGGCCGAACTTCTCCTGGGTCATGTAGGCCTGGCAGGCCTTGGTCATCAGGAAGGCGCCGCGCAGGTGGACGGCCATGACGGTGTCCCAGTCGTCCTGGGTCATCTTGAAGATGAGGTTGTCGCGGATGATGCCAGCGTTGTTGACCAGTGCGACGGGCGGGCCGAGCTCGTCGGCGATTCGCTTGACGCCCGCCTCGACCTGCTCGGCGTCGGAGACGTCGACGCCCACCGCGATGGCCTTGCCGCCGGCGTCGGTGATGGCCTTGACGGTGTCGGCGCAGGCGCCCTCGTCGAGGTCGAGGACGGCGACGGCATAGCCGTCCTTGGCCAGGCGGGCGGCGGTGGCGGCGCCGATGCCGCGGGCCGCTCCGGTGACGACAGCAACACGCTGGGTGCTCACAGATCCTCCAGGGATGTCGGTGGGTGATTTCTCGTCGCCAGCCTACTAAGCGCGTGCTTAGGAGAGAAGGGGGCCGGTGCCGAGATCCTCCGTGCGGGGCGCACACCCCGGGGGTGCCGGCCTCGCCCACAGGGCGGATCGGTTTCACCCCCAGCCTCCCGAACAGGCACAATGTCAGTGAGACCGCGGACCTGACGAGGTCCGCACTCTGGCGCGTAGGGCGTGCGGAGACCCCGACGAAAGACATCATGGAGATCTGGCCAGGCAAGCCCTATCCCCTGGGCGCGAGCTATGACGGCACAGGCGTCAACTTCACCCTCTTCTCCGAGGTCGCAGAGCGTGTCGAGCTGTGCCTCATCGACGACCAGGGACAGGAGACCCGTCTGGACCTGCCCGAGGTCGACGGCTACATCTGGCACGGTTTCGTGCCCAACATCCAGCCCGGCCAGCGCTACGGCTTCCGCGTGCACGGCGCCTACGCGCCCTCCCTCGGCCACCGCTGCGACCCGAGCAAGCTCCTGCTCGACCCCTATGCCAAGGCGATCGACGGCGACAACGCGACCGACGAGTCGCTGTTCAGCTATCCCTTCGACGAGCCCGAGCGGGCCCTGACCGGTCCGCCCACCGGCGCCGACTCGCTGGGGCACACGATGCTCTCGGTCGTCATCAACCCCTTCTTCGACTGGGGCCGCGACCGGGCGCCGCAGCACGAGTACCACGACTCGGTGATCTATGAGGCGCACGTGCGGGGCATGACGATGCTCAACCCCGATGTGCCGCGCGAGATCCGGGGCACCTATGCCGGCATCGGCCACCCCGCGACCATCCGCCACCTCAAGGAGCTCGGCGTCACCGCCATCGAGCTGATGCCGGTGCACCAGTTCGTCAACGACGCCTACCTCCAGGACAAGGGCCTGTCCAACTACTGGGGCTACAACACGATCGGCTTCCTGGCCCCGCACAACGGGTATGCCGCGTACGGCACCCGGGGCGAGCAGGTCCTCGAGTTCAAGTCGATGGTCAAGGCGCTCCACGAGGCCGACATCGAGGTCATCCTCGACGTCGTCTACAACCACACCGCCGAGGGCAACCACATGGGCCCGACGCTGTGCTTCCGCGGCATCGACAACGCCGCCTACTACCGCCTCGTCGGCACCGACCTCGCGCACTACTACGACACCACCGGCACCGGCAACTCGCTGCTGATGCGCAACCCCCATGTGCTCCAGCTGATCATGGACTCGCTGCGCTACTGGGTCACCGAGATGCACGTCGACGGCTTCCGCTTCGACCTCGCGGCCACGCTGGCCCGCCAGTTCCACGAGGTCGACAAGCTCTCGGCCTTCTTCGACCTGATCCAGCAGGACCCGGTGGTCAGCCAGGTCAAGCTGATCGCCGAGCCGTGGGACCTCGGCGAGGGTGGCTACCAGGTCGGCGGCTTCCCCCCGCTGTGGACCGAGTGGAACGGCAAGTTCCGCGACACCGTGCGCGACTTCTGGCTCGCCGAGAGCTGCCCCATGGCCGAGTTCGCTTCGCGCCTGACCGGCTCCTCCGACCTCTACGAGCACTCCGGCCGCAAGCCGATCGCGTCGATCAACTTCGTCACCGCCCACGACGGCTTCACGATGCGAGACCTGGTCTCCTACAACGAGAAGCACAACGAGGCCAACGGCGAGGGCGGGATGGACGGCGAGAGCCACAACCGCTCCTGGAACTGCGGCGTCGAGGGTGACACCGACGACCCCCACGTGCGCGCCCTGCGACTCCAGCAGCAGCGCAACCTCCTGGCGACCCTCCTGCTCAGCCAGGGCGTGCCGATGCTCGCCCACGGCGACGAGCTCTCGCGCACCCAGCAGGGCAACAACAATGTCTACTGCCAGGACAATGAGCTGTCCTGGGTCGGCTGGGAGCTCGACGAGGAGCGTCAGGGCCTGCTCGAGTTCACCCGGCGCGTTGTCGCGCTGCGCTCCGAGCACCCCGTCTTCCGCCGCCGCCGCTTCTTTGCCGGCAAGGCCGACCACGGCGGCGAGTCCGCCGTCGGCGACATCGCCTGGTTCGAGCCCAACGGCCAGCACATGACCGAGGAGGCCTGGCACCGCCCGTATGCCGTGTCGCTGATGGTCTTCTTCAACGGCAACGCGATCCCCGAGCCGGACGAGCGCGGCCAGGGCATCGTCGACGACTCCTTCCTCATCCTGTTCAACACCGGGGCCGAGGACGTCGAGTTCACGATGCCCGACGAGACCTACGGCAAGCTGTGGTCGGTCGAGGTCGACACCTCCACCTCCGATGTCCCCGAGGCCGAGCACGGCCCGCTCGAGACCGTGGTCGTCCCTGCCCGCAGCCTCCAGGTGCTCGGCTGCCCGCGCGCCATGACGCCTGCGGGTGCGGCTGCGCTCAAGGCGGAGCAGGAGGCCAAGGCCGCGCTCGCCCAGGCCGCGGCCGAGGAGCTCGCGCGCGACAACCAGGCCGAGGAGCCGGAGCCCAGCGGCGCCCCCGACCAGCCGCGTCCGCCGGAGGCGCAGCCCGTCGAGGATGGCGAGTTCGTCGACCTCGAGGACGCCAAGGACGGCCCCGACGACATCCCCGGCACGGATGACGACGTCGAGGAGACCACCACCGAGGAGGTCTGACATGACCCACCGACCCGCCACTGACCGGCCCGTGCCCGTCAGCACCTACCGCCTCCAGATCACGCCGAGCTTCGGCTTCGCCGATGCGGCCGGCGAGGCGGCATACCTCCACCGGCTGGGTGTCTCGCACGCCTACCTCTCACCGATCCTGCGGGCGACCGAGGGCTCCGAGCACGGCTACGACGTGATCGACCACGGGCGCCTCAACCGCGACGCCGGCGGCCGCAAGGCCTTCCAGAAACTGCGGGATGCGCTGTCCGACAAGGGACTTGGCGTCATCGCGGATGTGGTCCCCAACCACATGGCGGTGCCGGAGCCCGAGTGGCGCAACCGCCAGCTGTGGGATGTCCTCAAGCACGGACGCGAGTCCCGGTACGCCCGCTGGTTCGACATCGACTGGGACGCGGGCCCGGTCCTGCTGCCGCTCCTCGGCGACACCCTCGACAACGTCCTGCGTGACCACCTGCTCCAGATCGCCACTGACGGTGGGGAGTCCGGCGACGAGGCCGTCCTGCGCTACTACGACCACGAGTTCCCGCTCCGCCCGGGCACCGAGGGCATGCCTCTCGCCGAATGTGTTGCGGCACAGCACTATCGGCTCTCGCTGTGGCGTGACGGCCAGGAGCGCCTGACCTATCGCCGGTTCTTTGACGTGACCTCGCTCATCGCGGTCCGCGTCGAGGACCCCGAGGTCTTCGACGCCACCCATGAGCTGCTGCTGGAGCTGATGCACCAGGGCCGCCTCGACGGCCTGCGCATCGACCACCCCGACGGTCTCGCGGACCCGCGCGGCTATCTCAAGCGTCTGGCCAAGGCGACCAACAACTCCTGGGTCGTCGTCGAGAAGATCCTCGAGGGCGAGGAGCGTCTGCCCGACGACTGGCACTGCGCCGGTACCACCGGCTACGACGCCCTGCTGCGTGTCGGCGGCGTGTTCGTCGACCCCGCCGGTGAGGCGCCGCTCACCCGGCTCTGGGACGAGTGGGGCGGGCAGGGGCACTCCCTCGACGAGGTCATCGCCTCGTCCAAGGCCTATGTCGCGCGCCACGTGCTGCCCGCCGAGCTGGCCCGCCTCGTCCGCACGCTGGTCCGGCTGTTCCCGCAGTTCCCCGAGGACGCCCTGCGCCGCTCGGTCCGGGCGATGCTCGTCAGCGTCGAGCGCTATCGCGCCTATGTCGTGCCGGGGGAGAAGGCCCCCGAGGAGTCCGTGCGCGTGCTCGACGAGGCCTACCACGACGCCAAGCCGCTGGTGCAGAAGTGGGACAAGGACGCCCTCAAGGCCGTGCGGGCCCTCGCCGTCGGCGATGCCACCGCGGTGGCTGACGTGCCCGACGCCGACGCGCTGGTCCGCGACTTCCAGGTGCGCTTCCAGCAGACCTGCGGTCCGGTGGTGGCCAAGGGCGTCGAGGACACCGCGTTCTACCGCTACTACCGACTCGTCGGCCTCAACGAGGTCGGCGGCGACCCGGGCCGTTTCGGCATCTCGCCGGACGAGCTCCACGAGTTCTTCGAGTCGCAGCAGCGGGACTGGCCGACGACCCAGACCACGCTGACCACCCACGACACCAAGCGCTCCGAGGACGTGCGCTCCCGGCTCGCCGTGATCTCGGAGCTGCCGGCCGAGTGGAGCGAGTGGGTCGCCCAGGCACACGAGCTCGCCGAGCCGCACCGCACCGGCCTCGACCGCCCCACCGAGTACCTCCTCTGGCAGACTCTCGTGGGGGCCTGGCTGATCGACGCCGACCGGGCAAAGACCTACGCCACCAAGGCGATTCGCGAGGCCAAACTCCACACGGCGTGGGTCGACGGTGATCCCTCCTATGAGCAGATCGTCATGAGCTTCCTCGACGGGGCGCTTGCCGACCCTGCCGTGACCGCCCACATCGAGGCGTGGGTCGAGCGCACGGCGACAGCGACACGCTCAAACCTGCTGGGGCAGAAGCTTGTCCAGCTCACCGGCGTCGGCGTCCCCGATGTTTACCAGGGCACCGAGGTCGTGCAGCTGACCCTCGTCGACCCCGACAACCGAGCCCCCGTCGACTTCGCCGCCCTCGACGAGCGGCTGGTGCGGCTCGACAAGGGCAAGGCACCCAAGGACGTCGACGACGAGAAGCTCCTCGTGACCTCCCGTGCCCTGCGGCTGCGCCGTGAGCACCCCAAGTGGTTTGTCGGCGACAAGGCCTCCTATGTGCCGGTGCCGACAACCAGCCCCCACGCGCTGGCCTTCGCCCGAGGCAAGGGCGACGAGGCCGGCTGCGTCACCGTCGTGACCCGGATGAGCGAATCCCTTTCAGCAGCAGGGGGATTCGGTGATTCGTTCGTGCGCCTGCCCAAGGGGACCTGGCGCGACCTGCTCACCGACACGGCATACGACAGCGCCAAGGTGCCGCTCGGCGAGCTGCTCTCGCAGCTGCCGGTCGCACTCCTGGTGCGAGAGCACTGAGCCACCCGCTGGAGCGCCGGGGCACCGACCCGGCCGCACTGTGACACCGCCCGCCCGCCACCGCGAGAGGACGACATGACCGCCATCATCCTGTGGGCCCCCGACGCCGAGAGCGTCGAGATCGACGTGACCACCGCCGAATGGACCGGCACCGCTCCCATGGAGCGGGTCGGCGGCGGCACGTGGCGCTGGTCGCCGGCCGAGATGCCCGCCGGCGACCTCGACTACGCCTTCCGGGTCGACGGCTCGGACCCCATGCCCGACCCGCGCAGCGCCTGGCAGCCCGAGGGCGTGCACGGGCCGAGCCGCTGGTTCGACACCGGCGCGCACGAGTGGCAGGACTCGCAGTGGCGCGGCGTCCCCGGCGGCGAGGGCTCGCTCGGCGCGGTCGTCTACGAGCTGCACATCGGTACCTTCACCGACGAGGGCACCCTCGACTCGGCGACCGAGCGGCTGCCCTATCTGGTCGAGCTCGGCGTCGACATCGTCGAGCTCATGCCGGTCGCGGCGTTCGCCGGCCGGTGGGGCTGGGGCTATGACGGCGTGCTCCCGTATGCCGTGCACGCGGCATACGGCGGACCGGCCGCGCTCCAGCGCTTTGTCGACGCCGCCCACGGGCTTGGGCTGGGGGTCTGCCTCGACGTCGTCTACAACCACCTCGGCCCGACCGGCAACTACCTCGGGCGCTTCGGCCCCTACTTCACCGACAAGCACGACACCCCGTGGGGGCCGGCGGTCAACCTGGACGACGCCGGGGCCGAGGGGGTCCGCGCGTGGATCATCGACAACGCGCTGCGCTGGCTGGGTGACTTCCACATCGACGCGCTGCGGATCGACGCGGTCCACGAGCTGCGGGACGACTCCGAGCGACACATCCTCGCCGAGCTGTCCGACCGGGTGGCCGAGCTGTCGGCCGAGGTCGGGCGCCCGCTGTCGCTGATCGCCGAGTCCGACCTCAACGACCCGATGATGGTCACTCCGACGGACGAGGGCGGCCGCGGCATGACGGCGCAGTGGGATGACGACATCCACCACGCGCTCCACGTCGCTCTCACCGGTGAGACGCACGGCTACTACTCGGACTTCTCCGGCATGGACGTCCTCGCCCACGTGCTGACCGATGTCTTCGTCCACAACGGCCGCTGGTCCGCCTTCCGCGAGCAGGAGTGGGGCGCGCCGGTCGACCGGGAGCGCTATGACGGCCGGCGCTTCCTCGCCTATCTCCAGACCCACGACCAGGTCGGCAACCGCGCGACCGGTGACCGGATCACCGAGGCGCTTGTCCCCGGGCAGCAGGCGATCGGCGCTGCGCTGTATCTCTGCTCGGCCTTCACGCCGATGATCTTCATGGGCGAGGAGTGGGCGGCCTCGACGCCCTTCCAGTTCTTCACCGACTTCGACGAGGACTGGCTGGCCGAGGCCGTGCGCGAGGGCCGACGGGCCGAGTTCGCCCACCACGGCTGGGAGAAGGAGCAGGTGCCCGATCCCCAGGATCGGGAGACCCACCAGCGCTCCACCCTCGACTGGCGCGAGCTGCACTCGGGCGAGCACGCCCGCATGCTCGCGTGGTACCGCGCGCTCATCGCGCTCCGGCGCGCCGAGCCGGTCCTGTCCAGCGGCGACCTGACCGCCGTCCGCACGTCCTACGACATGGACCACGGCTGGCTGGTCATGCACCGCGGCGAGCACCTGCACGTCGTGTGCAACCTCGCCCAGGACGAGCGAGTGGTGCCGGTGCCGGGCGCGAACGAGATCGTCGCGGCATTCGACCCGGGCGAGACGAGCATCGCCGCCGGACGGGTCACCCTGCCTGCCCACGGCGTCGCCATCGTCCGCTCTTGACGCACCCGTCTCCCCTGACGGCCCAGTAGGCCTCCCACCACAGTCGATTGGCCAAGACACGCCGTGCGCATTCGCGGTGGATTCAATCGGTGATCGCAACGAGCTGGTTTTCGGTCTGGTCAGAGTATGTCTGCCAGGACCTCGGCTGGGGTGAGCCAGCCGAGGGTCTCGCGGGGTCTGGCGTTCAGTCCGGCGGCGACCTGTGCGAGGTCGTCGGCGGTGTGGACGGACAGGTCGCTGCCTTTGGGGAAGTACTGGCGCAGCAGCCCGTTGGTGTTCTCGTTGGTGCCGCGCTGCCAGGGGGAGGCGGGGTCGCAGAACCAGACGGTCAGGTGGTTCTCCTCCGCGACGCGGTGATGGGAGCCGACCAGCTCGGCGCCCTGGTCCCAGGTCAGGGACCTCGCCAGGTGGGCGGGCAGGTGGGCCATCTGCGCGGCGATCTGGTCGGCGACCGACTCGGCGTCGTGGCGTTCGGGCAGGTGCAGCAGGATCACGAACCGGGAGTGGCGCTCGACCAGGGTCCCGATCGCCGATCGGCTCTTGGGCCCGACGATCAGGTCGCCCTCCCAGTGCCCGGGAACGGTGCGCCCGTCGACGTCCTTGGGGCGGTTGGCGATCAGCAGCTCGCCTGGCACCCGCGGGCGGACCGCCTTCGAGCGCGGCGCGCGTCTGGCCCGGCCGGTGCGCAGGGCCTTGCGCAGGTCAGCGCGCAGATGCCCCCGGCCCTGGACATAGAGCTCGGCATAGATCGTCTCGTGGCTGATGCGCATCTGCTCATCATCGGGATACTCCCGCTGCAGCGCATGGGAGACCTGCACCGGACTGAGCCGGGAGGGCCCGGACATCTTCTCGGTGACATACCTGACCAGCCGTGGGGAACGGCTCAGCTTGGTCGGCTTCGGCCGCCGCGCCGAGCCCTCGGCCTCCAGCTGCGCGATCCTGGCCCGGTACGGACGCCACCGCGGGGTCCCGTTGGGCATGGACCCACGCGAGCGTCTGTGGCGGGCCAGCTCACGGCTGATCGTGGACCGGTCCCGCTCGAGCACCTGCGCGATCCTCGCCTGGGTCTGGTCCTGACCGAGCATCTCCTCGATGACCTCGCGCTCCTCCAACGACAGCCTGTGCCCCGAGGGGGCCTTCCTGATCCGGATCACCCCGCCACTCTCACGCACCCACCCCTTCGCCGACGCATCCGAGACCCCCACGACCCGCGCCGCCCCGGTCGCATCACCCCCATTGCGCTGCCACAACGCCAGCACCGCATCCCGCGTCGCGTTCCCATGCCTCAAAGTCACAACACACCTCCAAAAAGAGTCGTGTTGCGTTCACCCCCTGAATCCCCCTCGCGGCCGCACGGCGTGTCTTGGCCAGTCGACCTCGTGGTCGGGCTCGGGCTGGCGTCGCCAGGGTGGTGTGAGGCTGGGGGTGCGTGGTGGTCGGGCTCGGGCTGGCGTCGCCAGGATGGTGCGAGGCTGGGGGGTGCGTGGTGGTCGGGCTCGGGCTGGCGGGCTCGACAGGCGGGCTCGACTGGGGGTGTGCGGCCCTGAGGGTCAGTCGCCCTTGACGCGGACCATGCCCTCCTGGGCGACGCTGCACGCGAGGGTGCCGTCGGTGGCGAACATCCGGCCCCGGCTCAGGCCGCGACCGCCCTGGGCGGAAGGGGAGTGGTGGGTATAGAGCACCCAGTCGTCGGCGCGCACGTCGCGGTGGAACCACATGGCGTGGTCGAGGCTGGCGACGCGCAGCCGCGGGTCGCTCCAGACCAGGCCGTGCTTGCGCAGGACCGGCTCGAGCAACGCGAAGTCGGACGCATAGGCGAGCACCGCTGCGTGGATCAGCGGGTCGTCGGGGAGGGAGCCGACCGCGCGCATCCACACGTGCTGGGTGGCGCTGCGCTCCTGCCCTTGGTCGACCCACATGAAGCCCTCGACGTGACGCTGTTCGATCGGCCGGCTCTCGATATGGCGGGCGCGGGTGCCGTCGACGGCCGCGGCCAGCTCTGCGGCTGAGGCGAGCCCGTCGGGGCCGGGGACGTCGGGCATCTCGTCCTGGTGGTCGACCCCATCGGCGGGCGTCTGGAAGGAGCAGCTCATCGACAGGATCGGCTTGCCGAACTGGATGGCGTGCACCCGCCGGGCCGAGAAGGACGCGCCATCGCGCATCCGCTCGACGGCGAACTGGATCGGCTGGGTGTCGTCGCCCGGGCGGATGAAGTAGGCGTGCAGCGAGTGGATCGGCCGGGGCCCGTGCTCGGCCTCGACCTCGCGCATCGTCAGGCCGGCAGCCATCACGGTCTGTGCGAGCACCTGCCCGCCGAAGACCCGCCCGTGCGGCATCTTCTCGCTCTGCCCGACGAAGATGTCGGCCTGGTCGGCGCCGAGGCTGGCGCTGGCGTCGGCCGGCAGGCCCGTCACACCGATCTTGGCGGTGCCGATCTCCTCGAGGTCGAGCACCTGGAGCAGTCGCTCCATCGGGTCGGTGGGCTGCGCTCCGTCACTCATCACAGGGGGAACCCTAGCCGCCCCGAGGACGAAACCGCCCTAGCCGTCCAGTCCGAGCACGAGAGGGAGCACGCCGTCGGCGCCGGCCTGCCGGAGCGCCTGGCCTGCGAGGGTGAGCGTCCATCGGGAGTATGCCGCGTCGTCGACGAGCAGCACCGGCCCGCCGACTGAGCGCACCGCCTCGGCGAGCTGTGGGCCGACGGCCACGCGGCCCCAGACCCCGGCCAGGCGGAAGGCGCTGTTGCCGCCGGGCTCTCCGACCGGTCCGTCCTCGACGAGGTCGAGGGCGCCGAGCAGCGGCAGCCGGCCGATCTCAGCGATGCCGGCGGCGAGCGATCCGACCAGCTGCGGGTGGCGTCGCGAGGGCATCGCGACCACTCCCGCGGGCCGCTGTGCCCAGTCCCACTCGGCGAGCACCGAGACGACGGCCCGCAGCAACGCGGGCGACACCGGCTGGTCGGCGGCGAGCAGCCCTCGGACCTGCTGACCCCACCCGAGGTCGGACAGTCTGGCCAGCGCACGACCCGGCTCGAGGGACTCCTCGGCCGGGATGCGGCCCTTGAGCGGGACGCCGAGGCGCTCCATGCCGGTCGGCCACTGGGCCCGGGGCTCGAGCAGCACGCCGGCCTGCTCCAGCCGGGCGCGGGCCACGCCCACGGCGGCGTCGGGGATCTCGGTCGGGAACCACGGCCCCGCGCAGTTGTCGCACCGCCCACACGGCGCTGCGCTCTCGTCGTCGAGGCAGCGCTGGAGGAACTCCATCCGGCATCCGCCGGTGCGCTCGTAGTCGAGCATCAGCTGCTGCTCGGCCTGGCGGGACTCCGCGACCCGGCCGTAGCGCTCGGCGTCATAGGTCCACGGCTGGCCCGTGCCGGTCCAGCCGCCCTGGACCCGCTCGACCGCCCCGTCGACGTCGAGCACCTTGAGCAGCAGCTCGAGGCGGGTGCGGCGGATGTCGACGATCGTCTCGATCGCGGCGGTCGACAGCGGACGCCCGGCCTCGGCGAGGGCGCGCAGCACCGCGTCGGCCTGCTCCTGGCGGGGCATCGACGCGGACGCGAAGTAGGCCCAGATGTCCTTGTCCTCGGGCCCGGGCAGCAGCAGCACGTCGGCCCGCTCCGTGGCGCGGCCGGCGCGGCCGACCTGCTGGTAGTAGGCGACGGGGGAGGACGGCGCCCCGAGGTGGAGGACGAAGCCGAGATCGGGCTTGTCGAAGCCCATCCCGAGCGCGCTCGTGGCCACCAGCGCCTTGACCTGGTTGTCGCGCAGGGCGGCCTCGAGCTGCTCGCGCTCGGCCGGGTCGGTGCGGCCGGTGTAGGAGCGGACCTCGTGGCCGGCGTCGCGTAGCGCCGCCGCGACGTCCTCGGCGGTCGAGACGGTGAGGGCATAGACGATGCCGGAGCCCGGCAGCCCGGCCAGGTGGGCGAGCAGCCACGCGATGCGCTGCTCCGGCGAGGTCAGCGGCAGCACGCCGAGGCGCAGCGAGTCGCGGGCCAGCCCGCCCCGCAGCGTCAGCACCTCATGGCCGCCGACCCCCAGCTGCTCGACGACGTCGGTGACCACCCGGGCGTTGGCGGTCGCGGTGGTGGCCAGCACGGGGGTCTCGGCGGGCAGCGTGGTCAGCAGATCGCGGATGCGCCGGTAGTCGGGGCGGAAGTCGTGTCCCCAGTCGGACACGCAGTGCGCCTCGTCGACGACGAGCAGGCCGCACCGACGGGCGAGGTCGGGCAGCTGCTCCTCGCGGAAGCGGGGGTTGTTGAGCCGCTCGGGGCTGACCAGCAGCACGTCGACCGCGTCGGCCTCGAGCGCCGCGCGCACCTCGCCCCAGGCCTCGGCGTTGGCGGAGTTCATCGACATCGCCCGGATGCCGGCCCGCTCGGCGGCCGCGATCTGGTCACGCATCAGAGCCAGCAGCGGGGAGATCAGGAGCGTGGGCCCGGCCCCTTGGGCGCGGCGCAGCGCCGTCGAGACGAAGTAGACGGCCGACTTGCCCCAGCCGGTGCGCTGGACGACCAGCACCCGCTGGCGCTGCTCGACGAGGGTGGCGATGGCCTCGAGCTGCCCGTCGCGGAAGGTCGCGTCGTCGCGCCCGACCAGCCGGTGCAGGGCCTGCGTGGCGTCGTGCACGAGCTGGGGCGATGGCTCCACTGCGGGGGTCGGTGAGGACATGCCCCCACCGTATGCGTCCGCGCCGACAGGCCGTCCAGCTCCTCCACAGGCGCAGTGAGAGACTGGGCCGCATGCTCGTGCCCGCTGGCTCCTATCACGTCGACATCGCCCTGCGCTGGGGTGACATGGACGCCTACAACCACGTCAACAACGTCACCTACCTGCAATACCTCGAGCAGGCCCGCGTGATCGCCTTCCGTGACTGGTTCGGCCAGGACCGAAGCATCCTCGACGAGGGGATCCTGGTGGCGCGCAGCGAGATCGAGTACCGCGCGCCCCTGTCCTATCGCGACGCCCCCGTGCGCGTCTCCCTGTGGTGCTCCCACATCGGCGGCGGCAGCTATGACCTCGCCTATGTCGTGCACGACCCCGAGGGCGTCGGCGATGGGGTGTATGCCGTGGCCGAGACGACGCTGGCCCTCTATGACTTCGCGACCGGGCGGCCCCGCCGGATGTCGCCGCACGAGAAGGCCGCCCTCACCGAGCACCTCGCCGATCCTGCGCCGATGCGGCGTCGCCGGTGAGCGGGGCGAGCCTGCGCCTGTCCGACCCGGAGTCGCTGCGCGATCTCGGGAGGTATGCCGCGCGCGCCCGCACGCTCGACGGCAACGGTGCCGTGCGCCTCCAGGCCCACGGCCCGGTGCTGGCCGCCTACGTGTGCGCGCTGGAGGGGAGCGGGCTGCTCGGCGACGGCACGGTCCTCGGCCTGCGGGTCGCCCGTCTGGCCGACCCGGCCACCACCGACGTCACCGTCCCGCTGGCGGCGATCACCGACCGCACGGCCCGCGCGACCGACGACGCGGTGCTGCCCGTGCCACCCGTGACGCTTGCGCCCAAGTGGGCCGCGCTGGCCCCGCCCCGCTCGGGCTGGGAGCCCGTCGCGACCATCTCGGGCGAGCTCCTGGCAGCGGCGGCGCGCGAGGGCATCGCGGAGGTCGCCGAGGGCACCCCCGACGGTGCAGGCGCCCACGCGGTGGCCGCCCTGCGCGAGAAGGTCTGGGGGAGAAGGCTTCCCGCCGGTGAAAGTGACATCGCAGCAGGCGGTGCGCTCGCGGCATACGCCTTGGGTTTCTTGACTCCGGGATGCGAGGTGACGGTCCTGCGGCAGGGGCGGTGGACCCGCCTCGACTGCCCCGGCGGTCACGTGTTGATGCGCTGACCGGCCGGCACGAGCAGGAGGGCCACGAGGGCGAAGGCGCCCCAGATGGTCGCGAACAGCCCCGCGTCGCCGTCGGTGCTGTGCCATGCCGCGAACGCGGCGCCGGCGGCGGCGATGCCGAGGACCGAGCCGAGGGTGTCGGCGAGCATCAGTGAGGAGGATGCCTCTCCGTGCTCCTCCTGGGGCGCAAGCGTGAGGGCGAGCACCGAGACGCTCGAGGTGCCGATGCCCATGCCGAGGCCGCCGACGACCATGCCGACGATGATGAGCCACCAGGGCAGGCCATAGGCGGAGACGACGGCAAAGACACCGACGCCGAAGGCGAGGGCCAGGCCGGCCAGGCTCACGAGGCGGTAGCGGCGGCCGTTGAAGGTGTCGAGCCCCTGCACCCAGGACCCGGCTGACCAGCCGACCGAGCCGATCGCGAGGACGAGCCCCGCGGCCCGCGTGGTCAGCCCGCGCTCCTGGACGAGCATGAGCGGCACAAAGGTCGTGGTGCCGAAGAAGACTGCGGTGCAAAGGAACCGGGAGAGCATGACCGACGGCAGGCCGGCCCCCATGACCCACGTGCCGCGGGGCAGCAGCAGGGGCGCGACCACGATGACCCCGAGGAGCCCCGCGAGCGCCGTGACCGTCTTGGCTGACCAGGCGATGTCGAGCTCGTGGGTGCCCCACTGGAGGGCGCCCGCGGCGATGGCGATGGCCACGCCGAGGCGGGCCGCGCGGCGGTGGGCGACGGCGTCGCGCGAGCTGGTGTGCGGGCCCGAGTGCGCCGACAGCCGGCGCCGCTGGCCGACAAAGAGCACCGCCGCCACGACCGTGGGCACGACGACGCACCAGAAGACCCAGCGCCACCCGACGGCTTCGGTGATCGCGGCGGCGATGGGCGGGCCGAGCAGTGAGGGCAGCACCCACGCCGCGGAGTTGAGGGCGAAGACACGCGGCTGGAGGGCCTGCGGATAGACGCGCCCGACGATGACATAGAGGACGACGACGAGCAGCCCGGCGCCCAGGCCGCTGATCGCACGGCCGGCGAGGAAGGGCAGCAGCGAGCTGCTCGCACCACACAGGGCGGAGCCGATTGCAAAGAGCGTGATGCCGGTGATCAGCGGCGGCTCGGGCCCGGACCGGTCGGACCACACGCCCGAGAGCACGATGCCGAGCAGCTGGGTGGTGAGCATGACCGAGAACGCGAGCCCATAGGAGCGCACCGCCCCGAGGTCGCGGGCGACGACCGGCATCGCGGTCGAGATCGCGATGGCCTCAAAGGCGACGACCGTGATGAGCGCCAGCATCGAGACGGTGAGCACGAGGTATGCCGCCGAGAACGGTCCCTCGCGGCGCGCACCCTCGAGGTCGGTCCGGTCGGCAGCCACCCGAGCAGGCTACGTGACTCCAGCACGCGGCATACGCATCGGTCGCACGTAGTGTGGAGGGGTGGCTATCGAGCAGCTGACCGACGTGGGCACCATCGACCCCGGGATGGACGACGCGGCGCTGGCCGCGACCCTCGTGCAGCGGGCGGGGTCACTGGCCGCGCAGATGCGCGCGGGTGGCCTGGAGGGCAGGCGCAAGACATCGGTGAGCGACGTGGTGACGGCGGCCGACCATGCCGCCGAGGCCTTTGTCGTCGACGCGCTGCGCACCCTGCGGCCCGACGACGGCATCGTCGGCGAGGAGGGCGCCGACCAGGAGTCCCGCTCCGGGCGCACCTGGGTGATCGACCCCGTCGACGGCACCTACAACTTCCTGTCCGGCCTGACCTACTGGTGCAGCGCACTGGCCCTCACCGACCCAGAGGGTGTCCTGCTCGGGGCGGTGCACCACCCTGCGCCCGGCGAGACCTGGCTCGGGGGACGCGACCTGCCGACCGAGCTCAACGGCATACCGGTCGAGCCGATCGCCGACCTGCCGCTCTCGGAGCTGTCGCTCGCGACCTATGTGCATCCCACCCGCATGGTGCAGGCCTCGGTCGTCGACCCCTTCCTGTCGATGACCAGGGGCGCCGCGACCGTGCGGATGCTCGGGTCCGGCTCGGTCGACCTCGCGTCGGTGGCCGGCGGACGGCTCGGCGCGTGGGTGCAGATGCTGTGCCCCGACTGGGACTGGCTGCCCGGCAAGGCGCTGGTCGAGGCGGCCGGCGGCGCGACGCAGGTCCTGGAGCACCGCGGCCACCGCTGGCATCTCGCCGGTGGCCCGACCGCCGTCCACGACCTCGTCAAGGCCCTCAACCTCAGCTGACCTCCGGAGCCCGCGGGTTGCGTTGAAAACATTGGTTTCAACCCTTCCGGGGCGGGTTTAGCGTTGAAACCAATGTTTTCAACGCCATGACGGCGGGGCCCCGAGGCCCCGAGACCGCAATCAGGTATGCCGTGTGGCCGCGTCAGGCGAGCGGGGCACCTCGGTCGGCGAGCACGTCGCGCAGGGTGTCGATCCGGTCGGTGACGATGCCGTCGACACCGAGGTCGAGCAGCTCCTCCATCTCGGCCCGGTCGTCGATCGTCCAGACGTGCAGGTGCTTGCCGAGGGCGTGCACCCGGTCGACGAGCGCGGGCGTCACCAGGGTGACCTCGCGGCCACGCACGTCATGGGTGCGCGGGATCTGGAGGGCCGCAGCGGGTGTTGCCACGCCCATCGCGAGCACCCGGGGGAGGAAGCGCAGCGACGCCACACCCGGCTGGCCTGCCGAGGTGGCGAGGCCGGGACCGGCGAGCCGGCGCGCGGCGGCCAGTCGCCGCTGCGAGAACGACCCGACACAGACTCGGTCAAAAGCGTTGTGCCGCTTGATGACCGAGACCAGTGGCTCGATCGCCCCGGGGGCCTTGATGTCGATGTTGAGCCGGCTGTCGGGCAGCTCCTCGAGGAGCTGCTCCAGCAGCGGGATCGGCTCGCGGCCGCCGACCCGGGCCTCGCGCACCGCGGCATACGGCAGCTGCGCGATCAGGCCCGCGCCGTCGGTGACCCGGTCGAGACGGTCGTCGTGGAAGGCGATCAGCTCGCCGTCGGCGGTGGTGTGCACATCGGTCTCGAGATAGCGGTAGCCCATGGCGACCGCGGTCTCGAATGCCGCGAGGGTGTTCTCGATGCCTCGGTTGGGGGCATACTCGGCGCCGCCGCGGTGAGCGAGCCCAATCGGCGTGGGTGCGTCGAAGTAGGGGTGCTCGGCGGCGCGCATGGCCTCAGTCTCGCAGCCAGACCGTGGTGTCGGAGGGCAGCCGGCCGTCGACGAGGTCACCGGAGGCGAGCAGCACCTCGGCGCCCTCGGGCAGCGGCACGTCGGTGCTGTCGGTGTTGGCGAGCACCTGCACGGCGCTGTCACCGGAGGCGACGCGGAAGGCGACGACCTCGGCGGGGTGACCGGTCAGCCAGCTCACGGTGCCGAGGCCCAGGCGCAGCTCGCGCCGCAGCCGCAGGGCCGAGCGATAGAACTCCAGGGTCGAGCCGGAGACACCGTCCTGCTGGTCGACGGCATAGTCGCCATAGGCCTCCGGCTGCGGGAGCCAGGTCTGCTCCGAGGGGCCGAAGCCGAACGAGGGCGCGTCCTTGGCCCACGGCATGGGCACACGGCAGCCGTCGCGGCCGAGGATGGCCCCGGCGGTGCGGTGATAGGTCGGGTCCTGGCGGACCTTGTCGGGCATCGTGGTGTGCTCGGGCAGGCCGAGCTCCTCGCCCTGATAGAGATAGGCGCCGCCGGGCAGCGCGAGCATGAGCAGGGTCGCCGCGCGCGCCCGGCGCAGGCCGAGCGCAGTGTCGGGCTGGGGGTCCTCGGCGCCAATACCGTTGGGGCGCTTGCCGACTGGTGGATAGCCGAGTCGGGTCGAGTGGCGCACCACGTCGTGGTTGGACAGCACCCAGGTGCTCGGGGTCCCGGAGATCTCCTCGGCCGCGATGGAGTCCGTGATGACCTTGGTCAACTCGGCACCACGCCAGTGGGTCTCGAGGAACTCGAAGTTGAAGGCCTGGTGCATCTCGTCCGGGCGGAGATAGCGGGCCAGTCGCTCGGCCGGCTCCACCCAGGCCTCGGCACACAGGATCGGGTCGCGGTCGGAGTACCCGTTGAGCACCGAGCGCCACCCGCGGTAGATGTCGTGGACGCCGTCCTGGTCCCACATCGGGGCCACCGGGTGGTCGGCCGAGGGCTCGGGGACGACCTCGTCCTCGCCGTGCTCGCCGAGCAGGTGCATGGGGCCGGCATAGTCGGGCAGCCCCGGCTCTTTGACCAGGCCATGCGCGACGTCGACGCGGAAGCCGTCGACACCCCGGTCGAGCCAGAAGCGCAGGATGTCGTGGAACTCCTCGCGCACCTGCGGGTTGTCCCAGTTGAGGTCGGGCTGCTTGGTGTCGAACAGGTGGAGATACCACTGCCCGTCGGGCACCTGGGACCAGCCGTCGCCATAGAAGACCGACTGCCAGTTGTTGGGCGGCTCCGCGCCATCGACACCCTTGCCGTCGCGGAAGATGTAGCGCTCGCGCTCGGGGCTCCCCGGGGCCGCGGCGAGCGCGGCCTGGAACCACACGTGCTCGTCGGAGGTGTGGTTGGGGACGAGGTCGACGACGACCCGCAGGCCGAGTTCCTTGGCGCGGGCGAGGAGCGCGTCGGCGTCCTCGAGCGTCCCGAAGATCGGGTCGATGTCGCGGTAGTCGGCGACGTCATAGCCCGCGTCGGCCATGGGGGAGCGGTAGAAGGGCGAGAGCCAGACCGCGTCGACGCCGAGGTCCTTCAGGTACGCCAGCCGCTCGGTGATGCCCGGCAGATCGCCCAGTCCGTCGCCGTTGCTGTCGGCCCAGGAGCGGGGATAGATCTGATAGATCACCGCGTCACGCCACCAGGGCGTCTCGGTCGCGGATGTCGTGCGCACGGGGGAGTCAGTCACGCCGTCCATCCTCACCCCACGGGCGGCCGCGCGCGAAATCCCACGCCGGAGAGCCCTGTTGGGCCTGTGCCCGGATCGTCAGCCGTCCTCGGGGGTGTTGACGAGCATGTATGCCGCGCGCTCCAGGTAGTCGCGCAGCACCAGGTCGTGGGTGGGCTCCAGACCGAGGGTGTCGACCGCGGCGAACATGTGGGTCAGCCAGTGGTCGCGCATCGTCGGGGTGACTGCGAAGTCGACGTGGCGCATCCGCAGCCGCGGGTGGCCCCGCTCCTGCGAATAGGTCTTGGGGCCGCCCCAGTACTGCTCGAGGAACATCCGCAGCCGGCGCTCGGCCGGGCCGAGGTCCTCCTCGGGATACATGGCGCGCAGCTCGGGGTCGGCGGCCACGCCCTTGTAGAACTCGTGCACGAGCCGCTCGAAGGTGGGCGCCCCGCCGACCTCGTCGTAGAAGGACGATGCCGGGGTGTCAGTGCTCACCCCGACAGTCTGCCTCACGGCGCGGTGGGGTCGTCCGCGGGTGGCTCCGCGGGGGCCTCGGCCGTGGGGTCGACAGGCTCGGCGGTGCCCGCCGGCTGCTCCTGTTGGGTGCCGCCCGTCGCGGTGGAGGTGGCGGTGGAGGTGCTCAGTTCGTCGGTGGTCGGGGCCGTCGGCTCATCGGTCGTCGGCGGCCCGGTCGTCTCCGGGTCAGTGGGCAGCGGCGAGTCAGGGGATGAGTCGAGTCGCACGCCCGTGCCCTTGAGGACCGGAGCATCAGGCCCGGTGCCAGTCTGCTGCTGCGCAGTGGCCTCGGCGATGACGTTCTCTGCGCCTACCGGGTACTCGCACCAGTCCGCGGGGTAGGTCGGGTATCCGTTGTCTACCCATGCAGACGGTCGCTGCCCCTTGGTGCCGGAGCGCTCAGAAGTCCCTGTGGAACCGTCAGCGTTGGTCCAGGTCACCTTGCACGTGAAGTAGTACTTCTCGTGGTCGGGACCGCCGACCACCTTCAGAGTCAGGCGGCGCATACCGGTCTTGTCCGGGTGGGGCTCGCTGCCCAGGACGAGATCGCTGGCCACCGGGGCGGGGCTGCGGGTCGACTTCGTCGGGGTGGGCGTCCGCGTGGTCGAGGTGCTCGACGAGGACGTCGAGGTGCTCGACGAGGTCTCGCTCGTCGTGGTCGACCTGGAGCTGGAGGACGAGCTCGACGGCAGGACGGGCGGGACGACCGGCGGGGTCGACGTCGACAGCGGGACCGTGCTCGACGGGAGGACGGGCGGCACGGGGACGGCGGGCGGAGCGGGGGTCCACGGCGTGCCCGACGAGGCAGGGATACTCGTCGGGCTCGCCGTGGAGGTCGGTGGGGTGGTCGTCAGCGGCGTCGGGGACGTCGAGGCCGGCGTGCGCGTGCTGACGGCCGCCGGGGGCGGGGTCTGGCGGTCCTGGGTGGCCTGGTGCACGGCATACCCGGCGGCGCCGACCACGGACGTCGCGGCGAGGACAATCGCGGCCTTCTGGGCCAGCTCACTGCCGATGAGGGCGCCGACGCCGACGGCGGTGGCACCCGCGGCGGTCGCGCCGGCCACGAGCTTCTCGGTCGCCGGGAGGGTGGAGTCGGCAAACGAGCGCTCCGCGTGCAGTTGCGCGCGCAGTGCCTCCAGCAGCTGGTCGTCGCTGCTCATGCCGTCCCCTCCTTCAGTGTCGTGTTCAGTTCCTGGACGTCCTCTCGGCCACGCAGGGTGGCCAGAGCCTTGGCGGTCTGGGACTTGACCGTGCCGACGGTGACCCCGAGGGCCTCTGCGGTCTGGGCCTCGGTGAAGTCCTGGCCAAACCGCAGCACGATGACCGCGCGCTGCCTCGGGGGCAGCTGGTCGACCATGCGGCGCAGATCCTCGCGCAGCGCCACGTCTGGCTGGTGGTCGGCCACGACCACGGGCGGCGGATCGTGCGGATCGGTGGCGGTCTCCCCCCACCAGCGGCGTCGTCGGCTCGAGATGTAGTTGTTCAGCAGTGCCTTGCGGCAGTACGCGACCGGTTCGCCGTCGATGGTGCTCCACCGGCGCCACACCTCGGTGAGGGCCGTCTGGAGCAGGTCCTCTGCGTGGTGCGGATCGTGCGTGAGCAGGTATGCCGTGTGGTACAGCGAACGGCGGTGCTCATCCACGAACTGCGTGAACTCCATCGTGACGTCGCGATCGGCGTCACTGTTCACCACGCGGTGACTGTCCTTTTTGGTTGCCCTTGGCCCGAGGATGCTCATGCAAGACCACCCCCGCGGGTGAGTCCCTGGAGGAGCGGGCCGTCGACATCGGCGGCGACGAGGGCCTGGTGAGCACGACGGCGGATCTCACGCTGCAGGGCGAAGTCCTTGCCGGGCTCGCACACCGCCCGCACGCGGATCGTGGCCGCGGTGGCCGTGATGGCCTCGACGCCGAGGACGGTCGGCTCCTCGGTGAGTGATCCTGCCCACACGCGGTCGGCGGCCAGGTCGCGCAGGGAGTCGGCGATGACCTCCTCCGCGCGGTCGAGGTCCTCGCGGGGGGAGACCGAGATGTCGACGAGCGCGACCACGGCGCCCTGGCTCAGGTTGCCGATCCGCACGATCTCGCCGTTGCGGACATACCAGGTCGTGCCGGCGGCGTCGCGCAGGCGGGTGACGCGCAGCCCAACCTCCTCGACGGTGCCGGTCACCTGCCCGGTGGGGGTGTCGAGGCCGGTGTTGATGATGTCGCCGACGCCGTACTGGTCCTCGAGGATCATGAAGACGCCGCTCAGGAAGTCCTTGACGAGGCTCTGCGCGCCAAAACCCAGGGCCACGCCGCCGACCCCAGCAGAGGCCAGCAGGGGTGCCAGCGGGATGCCGAGGATGGCCATGACGGTCAGCACGGCGACCGTCCCGATGACGAAGGAGACGATGCTGCGCAGCAGCGAGCCCATCGTGCGGGTGCGCTGCGCGTGGCGCTCGTGGGCCAGGCCCGTCGCCGAGGCAAGCACGCGCCCGGCGGCGCCGGCCGACTCCAGACGGTCATAGGAGCGCTGGACCGCGGCGTCGACGACCCGGGAGATCACCCGGTGCAGCACCCACCGCAGGATCACGGCGCCAAAGACCACGACCAGGATGAGCAGCCCCTGGTCCCTGGCCCAGTCCCAGAGCAGCCCCCGATCCCCGGCCCAGTCCCAGAGGGACCCGGTCGAGGTGAGTGCGGGGGCGGTCAGGGTCACGTCGCGTCGCGCTCCTGGGCGGTCAGCGCACGCGTGACCGCGTCACGGTTCTCGGCGACGAGACGGCGCAGCGCTGCCGGCGCGTCCTCGTTGGCGTCCAGCCAGGCCTGGCTGGCGTCACGCAGCTCGGCGCTCGCCAGGGCCATCGGATAGAAGCCCTCGACGATGCTCTCGACGATCGCGTGGGTGCGCGAGCCCGCCACCTCGAGCAGCGCGTCGTGGTAGCGCTGGATGTAGGGGGTGAGCAGGGCCGGGTCGCCGGGGCGGCCGAAGCCGAGCCCGAGGGCGTCGATGACGGAGTTGGGCTTGTCGGTCTCGACGACCGCGCCCTGCCACGCGGCCTCCTTGGCCTCCGCGGTCGGCATCGAGGCGCGGGCGCGGGCGGCCCGCTCCCGGCCGGTGGCGGTGTTGTCGGACTGGCGCTCGGCCTCGATGGCGTCCTCGCCGGCGGCACCGGCCGCGGCCAGCGCGGTGAGCAGGGTCCAGCGCATCTCGGTGTCGATCGCCAGCCCCTCGAGGCTCTCGCTGCCGTCGAGCAGGCCCTGGACGTATGCCGTGTCGTCGCCGGGGGCGAGCAGCGCGGCATACGCCCCCACCAGCTGGAGCTGGGCGTCGCTGCCGGGGGCAGCGCTCGCCGCGAGCTCACGCAGCGCGGTGAGCGTGCCGGTCCGGGCCTCGGCGCGTCGGGCGGGCGCGGAGTACATCAGGGTGGCGCTCTGGAGCTGGGCGAGCAGGGTGCGCAGCAGCGTGGAGTCGGTCTCGCCCGGCAGGCTGTCGAGGACGAGGCGGACGAAGTCGCGGGCCGGCATCTCGGCGTCGCGGGTCATGTCCCACGCGGCGCCCAGCACCAGGGAGCGGGGGAGGGAGTCGGTGAAGCCGCGCGGGTGGGCCAGCGCGGTCGCGAGCGAGACGTCGTCGAGCCGGATCTTGGCATAGGCGAGGTCGTCGTCGTTGACCAGCAGCAGGTCGGGGCGCTCGCGGCCGATGAGCTCGGGGATCTCGGTGCGCTCACCGTCGACGTCGAGCTCGATGCGGTCGGTGCGCTTCAGCGTGGTGCCGTCCACGGCATACAGGCCGACCGCGAGGCGGTGCGGGCGCAGGGTGGGGTAGCCCTCGGCGTGGGTCTGCTCGATGACGGCCGAGGTGATCCGGCCGCGGTCGTCGGTCTCGATGACCGGGCGCAGCGTGTTGACGCCGGCGGTCTCGAGCCACTTGGCCGACCAGGCCCGCAGGTCGCGCCCGGAGGTGCGCTCCAGCTCGCTGAGCAGGTCGTCGAGGGTGGTGTTGCCCCAGGCGTGGGCGCGGAAGTAGGCGCGCAGGCCCTCGCGGAAGGGCTCGCGGCCGACGAAGGCCACCAGCTGCTTGAGGACCGAGGCGCCCTTGGCGTAGGTGATGCCGTCGAAGTTGACCTCGACGTCGTGCAGGTCACGGATCGGGGCGACGATCGGGTGTGTCGAGGAGAGCTGGTCCTGGCGGTAGGCCCAGGACTTCTCGGCGGTGCCGAAGGTCGTCCACGCGCTGGTCCACTGGGTGGCCTCGGCCTGGCAGGTCGTCGAGGCCCACTCGGCGAAGGACTCGTTGAGCCAGAGGTCGTTCCACCACTTCATCGTCACGAGGTCGCCGAACCACATGTGCGCCAGCTCGTGCAGGATCGTCAGCGCCCGGCGCTCCACGAGGGCCTCGGGGACCTTGGCGCGGAAGACGTAGACCTCGGTGATGGTCACCGCGCCGGCGTTCTCCATCGCGCCCATGTTGTATTCGGGCGTGAAAACCTGGTCGTACTTCTCGAACGGGTAGGGCTGGTCGAACTCCTCCTCGAAGAAGGCGAACCCGCGCTTGGTGCAGTCGATGATGTTGTCGGCGTCGAGGTACTGCGTCAGCGACTTGCGGCAGAAGACGCCGAGCGGCACCGTGCCCTGCCGGGTCGCGACCTCGTCGCGGACGACGTCATAGGGGCCGGCGATCAGGGCCGTGATGTAGGAGGAGATCCGCTGCGTCGGGGCGAAGGCCCACGTCGAGGTGCCCTCACCGGCCGGCGACGGCTCGGGGGTGGGCGAGTTGGAGATCAGCTGCCAGTGGTCGGGCGCCGTGACCGTGAAGGCGAAGGTGGCCTTGAGGTCGGGCTGCTCGAAGACGGGGTACATGCGCCGGCTGTCGGGCACCTCGAACTGCGTGTAGAGGTAGACCTCGCCGTCGACCGGGTCGACGAAGCGGTGCAGCCCCTCGCCGGTGTTCATGTAGGTGCCGGTCGCGTCGATGACCAGCTCGTTGCTCTCGGCGAGGTCGGGCAGGCTGATCCGGCTGTCGACGAAGTGGGTCGACGGGTCGAGCTCGCGGCCGTTGAGGGAGATGGCCTGGACCGAGTCGCCGACGAAGTCGATGAAACTGCTCGACCCGGGGGTCCCGCAGGAGAAGCGCACCGTGGCCTGCGTGCGGAAGGTCCGCTCTGACGTGGTCAGATCCAGGTCGATGTCGTAGCTGTCGACGGACAGCAGCGCCGAGCGCTCGGCGGCTTCCTCGCGGGTGAGGTTGGTGCCAGGCACAGATGACTCCTGATCGAGGGTTGGTGTGCTGTTGGGCAGGTGGGCAGGGTGCTGCGGGCTCAATCTTACGTAACGCCCCAAGCCAGGGCCGCCAGCGCCACCTGGCGGGATGGCTGGCGCTCACCCCGTCGCGGCGACGATGGCAGGATGGGGGAGTGACCGAGACCACGCGTACCCCTGTCGACTTCTGGTTCGACCCCCTCTGCCCCTGGGCCTGGATGACCTCGCGCTGGATGGGCGAGGTCGAGCAGCACCGCCCGGTCGATGTGACCTGGCATGTCCTGAGCCTGTCCGTGCTCAACGAGGGCCGTGACCTGCCCGAGTCCTATCGCGACCTGATGGACCGCGGCTGGGGCCCCGCCCGGGTCGTGACCGCGGCGCTGGCCGAGCACGGCCAGGAGGTCGTCAAGCCGCTCTATGACGCCCTGGGCACCCGCATCCACCCGGGCGGCAACAGCGACTTCCCCGAGGTGATCCGCGAGGCGCTCGCGGAGGTCGGCCTCCCCGCAGAGCTGGCCACCGCGGCCGACACCGACGCCGGCGACGAGGCCATGCGGGCCTCCACCCAGCGGGCCCTCGACCTCGTCGGCGATGACGTGGGCGTGCCGGTGATCTCCGTCAACGGGCGCGCGTTCTTCGGCCCCGTCGTCAGCCCGGCGCCCAAGGGCGAGGACGCCCTGCGGCTGTGGGACGGCTGCCTGCTCGTCTCCGGCTACAACGGCTTCTTCGAGCTCAAGCGCAGCCGCGACGTCGACCCGATCTTCGACTGACCCACCCCACCCACCCGGATTCTTCTCGGAGGAGAGCGAGCACCATGCGCATCCACATCGGCGGCGACCACGCGGCATACGACCTGCTCGGCGAGCTTGTCGCCTTCCTGGAGCAGGAGGGGCACGAGGTCACCAACCACGGGCCACACGGCTATGACGCCGAGGACGACTACCCCGTCTTCGTGCTGCGCGCCGCAGAGGCCGTCGCCGCCGACCCCGAGTCGCTCGGTGTCGTCCTCGGCGGCTCGGGCAACGGCGAGCAGATGGCGGCCAACAAGGTCAAGGGGATCCGGGCCGCGCTCTGCTACAACGAGGAGCTGGCCCGGCTGGCGCGGGAGCACAACAACGCGCAGGTCATCTCCATCGGCGGCCGGATGAACACCGTCGAGGAGGCGCAGGCGATGGTGCGTGCCTTCATCGAGACGCCGTTCTCGGGTGTGGAGCGGCACAGCAGGCGGATCGCGATGGTCGAGGCCTACGAGACCGACGGCGCGCTTCCTCCAATTCCGTGAAACCACGAATCCGCAGGTGAGGGGGCCGGGGCGGGGTTAGGCTAAGCACAAGCACCACCCCTGCACCCCGATCGGACAACCGGATCCGTCATGTCCCTGCCAGACACCATCCTCGCCCGGCGCAGCCGCGCCATCGCGGTGCAGCGAGCCGTGCGCCGGCGCTGGCGCTGGGAGGCCCATGCCCAGTCGGGGATCACGATCGCCCTGGTGGTCGCCGCGACGGTGCTGACGGTGCTGCTGGTGACCCACCCGGCGCGGACCCCGTTCTCGATCTTCCAGCCGATCGTGGTCATCGGCGGGCTCTTCCTGACCTTCCGCTGGCTGCGGGTCCTCTACGGATACCTCGTGGTGCTGTATGCCGTGCTGTGGGTCCTGCTGCACGACATCAAGCCCGCGCTCACGGGCGGTGTCGTGCTGCTGCTGATCACCATGGCGCTCATGGGCTGGGTCGCGGCCGTGCGCTCGCGGGTCGGCGTCCAGGGCGTGCGTGGCGAGACGATGCTGCTCGACCTGCGCGACCAGCTGCGGGTCGACGGCCGGCTGCCGGACCTGCCCGAGGGATGGGCCGGCGAGGTGGTGGTCCGCCCCGCCTACGGGCAGGGCTTCTCCGGTGACTTCATGGTGGCCGCGGCGACGCACGGCGGCCACCGGATCGACCTGGTGCTCGTCGACGTCTCGGGCAAGGGCATGACGGCCGGGGCGCGGGCGCTCCAGCTCCAGGGCGCCCTGTCGGGTCTGATCGGCGCGGTCGACAGCGAGCGCTTCCTCCCCGCAGCCAACAGCTATCTCGCCCGGCAGGACTGGGACGACAGCTTTGCCACCGCCGCCCACGTTGTGGTCGACGCGGCGACCGGGCGCTACACGCTCGGCACGGCGGGACACCCGACGCCCATGCGATTCCATGCCGGCTCGGGTCGCTGGTTCCCCGCGGCGACCTCCTCCGGCCCCATCCTCGGAGTCGTCGACGAGGCCGAGTTCCCGCGCTGCACAGGCGTTCTCGAGCGCGGCGACGCCCTCCTGCTCTATACCGACGGAGTCGTGGAGTCCCGCGGCAAGGACCTGCTCGACGGCATCGACCGCATGGTGGGCGCGGCCGAGCAGGGTGTCCTCGACGGCTTCAGCGGCCTGCCGACCCGGCTGGTCGACACCGCGGGTGCCGGCGACAGTGACGACCGGGCGGTCGTCCTGCTCTGGCGTCGCTGACGACCATTCGCAGATTGCTGGCGAGCCAGCAGGCCCTGTGTCCCATTTGTCTGGCAGGGTGCCTCTCACCCTGCCAACGGCGGCAGGGATCCCTACCCGTCAGGAGACACCCGTGAGTGCACGTCCGGGCCACAAGCTCGCCGCGCTGACTGCGAGCGCCGCCCTCGGCGTCACGGCATTCGCCGTGACCGCACCCGCCAGCGCCGCCCCGCTGGCCGACCCCACCGCCTTCGTCGTCGTCCAGGGCGGCACCGGCACCGACAAGGCCGTGGCCGCCGTCAAGGCCGCCGGTGGCACCGTCACCCAAGAGTGGCCGCAGATCGGCGTCGTCATCGCCGAGGCGAGCGACGACAGCTTTGACGACAAGGCCCGCGCGATGCCCGGCATCCTCGAGGCCGGCCCGACCCGTGCGCTGCGCGCCTTCCAGCCGACCGCGGGCATCACCCCCGACGGCGCGGTCTCCGGCCTCGGCCCCGGCACCTCCGGTGGCGACGACACCCTCGAGCCGCTCAACGCCCAGCAGTGGGACATGCGCCTGATCAAGGCCGACCAGGCCCACCGGATCACCGACGGCAGCCGTGACGTCGCCGTCGCCGTCGTCGACTCCGGCATCGAGGCCGACCACCCCGACCTGGCCGCCAACATCGACCCGGCGCTCTCGGTCGGCTGCACCAACAAGGGCATCCCCGACAGCAGCCCGACCGCGTGGCAGCCGACGAACTCCTACCACGGCACCCACGTCGCCGGCTCGATCGGCGCGGCCCGCAACCAGGTCGGCATCATCGGCGTCGCCCCCAACGTGCGCCTGGCATCGATCAAGGTCGTCGACGACGACGGCTACATCTACCCGGAGTACGCCATCTGCGGCTTCGTGACCTCTGCCGACAAGGGCGTCGAGGTGGCCAACCACTCCTACTACATCGACCCCTACGCCCTGTGGTGCAAGGCCAACCGCGACGAGCGCGCGGCCATCGTCGCCATCCAGCGCGCGATCAAGTACACGGAGAAGAAGGACGTCGTCAACGTCGCGGCCGCCGGCAACTCCAACTGGGACCTGTCCAAGCCGATCACCGACACCGGCAGCCCCAACAACCTCCCCGAGGGCGAGACGCCCGAGGTGCGGATGACCGACCAGCGCTGCTATGACATGCCGACCGAGACCTCCAAGACCGTGTCGGTCTCGTCGGTCGGGCCGGACTCGGCGAAGTCCTACTACTCGTCCTACGGGCGCAATGTCATCACCGTGACCGCGCCGGGCGGCAACGCCCGCGTTGCGGCCGACACCCCGTCCGGCAACGGCCGCATCCTCTCGACCGTCCTCGGCGGTGGGTGGGGTTACGCCCAGGGCACGTCCATGGCGAGCCCGCACGCCGCCGGTGTCGTCGCGCTCATCCGCAGCACCGACCCGACGATGAAGGCCAACCAGGCGATCTCCACCCTCAAGCGCGAGGCCGACCGCCTCTCCTGCCCGGTCACCGACCCCGACTACAACCGCGACGGCAAGGTCGACGCCGTGTGCGAGGGCGGGGCCACCGGCAAGGGCTTCTTTGGCGCGGGTCTGATCGACGCGCTCGACGCCGTCCAGTGAGCTGACCGCAGCGAGCACACCCACGCCGCACCTCGCGGCATGTGTCACGAGCAGGGCCCGCGCCACCCGGCGCGGGCCCTGCCGGTTCTGCCCCAGGGGCCCCGAGCGCCTACTGTGTGCGCCTGTGAGCGAGACCCCCGACAACCTGCCCCCTGGCGTCGAGCACCCCAAGCGGGTGCGGTCGTATGCCGCGCGGCGCGGCCGCAACTCGGCCCTCACCCGGGAGCGGATGGAGCGCTTCATGCCGCGCCACGAGATCCCGGAGGGGCCGCTCGTGCCGACCGAGGCATTCGGCCGGGAGGCGCCCGTGGTGCTCGAGATCGGCTGCGGTCACGGGGCGGCCGCGGTGGCCTACTGCCTCGCGCACCCCGACCACGACCTCCTCGCCGTCGACGTGCACACGCCCGGGCTGGCCCGCATGATGGCCCGTGCCGACGCCGAGGGCGTGACCAACCTGCGGGTCTGGCAGGGCGATGCCGTCACCCTGCTCGAGGAGCGGGTCTCACCGGCATCGCTGGCGGCCGTGCACCTGTTCTTCCCCGACCCGTGGCACAAGGCCAAGCACGCCAAGCGCCGGTTCGTCACCGGGCACACCCTCGACCTGATCGCCTCGCGCCTCGCCCCGGGCGGTCACCTGCTCATCGCGACCGACCAGGCCGTCTATGCCGAGCACGTGCGTGAGGTCCTCGCCGAGCACGGTGGCTGGACGGTGACAGAGGGGGAGCGGCCGCAGTGGCGGCCGACCGAGGGCTTCGAGATCAAGGGCATCGGGGCCGGCCGGCGCATCCACGAGTTCCGGCTCACGCCGCTCACGTGACGCGAGAACCCCTGGGCCACAACGTGATCCAGGGGTTCTGCTGTCCGGGGGACAGAGTCGGGCTGACAGGATTTGAACCTGCGACATCGTGCTCCCAAAGCACGCGCGCTACCAAGCTGCGCCACAGCCCGTCGCTCACACCGGTGATGGAGAAGTTCGTGCACCGTGGCGAGCCCGTATAGAGTAGCCCCTGCTCAGCGAGGCGGCCGACAGGTCGCCGGCACGAGCGCCGCGGGCGTAGCTCAATGGTAGAGCCTCAGTCTTCCAAACTGATTACGCGAGTTCGATTCTCGTCGCCCGCTCACGCAGCAGGCCCCGGTCACGTCGACCGGGGCCTGCGTCATCTTTGGGGGGCCGCGCAGCGGCTCACGACCAGGCGTTGCCGTGGCCCCAGCGCGCGTTCTGCGCCGTGGTCCTGGCCGAGTCATAGGCCGCAGGGCTGCCCTTCTCCCCGGCGACCGTGGCCTCGCCGAGACGGGGAGCGTGGGGCTCCCACGCGGCATACGCCTCCTCGTCAAAGGCCAGGCCGGCCTCGCGGACGCCGGTGGCCAGGCGCTCGAGCAGCTCGGGGGAGAGGGCGGCGACGAGGGCCCCGGGCTGGCGGCGCTCGCCCAGCACGGCGAGCCGGGCCACGACTCGGGCGTTGTCGGCGCTCGAGCGGGTGCCGGACCCGAAGACGTCGAGCACGGCGGCTAGGACCTCCGCGCGATCGGAGGCCGTCCCCTCGGCCAGGGCCTTCTCGTGGGCAGCGACCAGGTCCTCGGTCGCGACGGACTGGAGCAGGAATCGGTAGGCGCGTACGGCCTCGGACTCGGTCATGTGATCACCCCTGTGTGGTCATCCGACCGCGGTAGGTCGGCAGTTCAGGGCAGCATCACACCCATTGGCGGCCGTGTCCACGGGGTGGCGGGTGAGTGTGGCGGATCCCGCATTCGGTCGCCCGGGCCCGCAACGGCTAGAGTGTGCACTTGGCCTGTGGCCGATGTCGTCGTGCTCACCGCAGCATGCCGCCGCCATGGCCTCGCAAGTCACGTCCCACCAGACCATCCCCTAGTTACGCATGGAGCTCCTGCAGTGAAGAGTGCCGCCGAGAACCTCACCCCGACCCGGGTCAAGCTGACCGTCGAGGTCCCGTCCGAGGAGCTCCAGCCCTTCGTCGACGCCGCCTACAAGACGATCGGCGCCCAGATCCAGGTGCCCGGCTTCCGCAAGGGCAAGGTGCCGGCCCGCCTGATCGACCAGCGCGTCGGTCGCGGTGGCGTCATGCAGGAGGCCGTCAACGAGGCCCTCCCGCAGTTCTTCGGCCAGGCCGTCGAGGACAACAACGTCCGCCCGCTCGGCCAGCCCGAGGTCGACATCACCGAGGTCCCGCTCGAGGACGGCCAGCAGCTGGCCTTCACCGTCGAGGTCGACGTGCGCCCCGAGGTCACCCTCCCCGACCTCGAGGGCATCGCCGTCGAGGTCGACCCGGTCGAGGCCGGTGCCGACGACGTCGAGGAGCGCCTCACCGAGCTGCGCGCCCGCTTCGGCACCCTGACCACCGTCGAGCGCGCTGCCGAGAACGGCGACTTCGTCTCGATCGACCTGGCCGCCTCCATCAACGGCGAGGAGATCGACTCGGTCTCCGGTGTCTCCTACGAGGTCGGCAGCGGCAACATGCTCGAGGGCATGGACGAGGCCCTGCTCGGCATGAGCGCCGGCGACACCAAGGACTTCTCCGCCCCGCTCGCCGGTGGCGACCGTGAGGGCGAGTCCGCCGACTGCACCGTGACCGTCCAGTCGGTCAAGGAGCGCGAGCTGCCCGAGCTCGACGACGAGTTCGCCCAGCTCGCCTCCGAGTTCGACACCATCGACGAGCTGCGCGCCGACGTCGAGAAGCAGTCCCTCCAGGCCAAGAAGTTCGAGCAGGGCATCCAGGCCCGCGACCGCCTCCTCGACAAGCTCATCGAGCTGACCGAGATCCCCGTGCCCGAGTCGATCGTCGAGGCCGAGGTCAACCAGCACCTCGAGGGCGAGGGCCGGCTCGAGGACGACGAGCACCGCGCCGAGGTCGACGAGTCGACCCGCAAGGCACTGCGCGCCCAGTTCCTCCTTGACGCGATCGTCGAGGAGGAGGAGATCCAGGTCGAGCAGCAGGAGCTGATCGAGTACCTCGTGATGCAGTCCCAGCAGTACGGCATGGACCCCAACCAGTTCGCCCAGGCGCTTGACTCCCAGGGTCAGGTCCCGGCTATGGTCGGCGAGGTCGGCCGCCGCAAGGCGCTCGCCTCGGTCCTCGACCGCGCGGTGGTGACCGACACCAGCGGCGCCACGATCGACATCAACGACCTCGTGCCCGGCGGTGACGAGGACGAGGCCGACGAGGCTGTCTCCGGCGAGGCCAAGGACGACGAGGCCAAGGCCGACAAGAAGCCGGCGAAGAAGGCCACCAAGAAGGCTGCCGCAAAGAAGTCGGCGAAGAAGTCCGACGAGAAGTCGGACGACGCCGAGGCCGAGGACGACGCCGAGGCCGAGGACAAGGGCGACGAGAAGCCGGCCAAGAAGGCTGCGAAGAAGTCCGCCAAGAAGGCTGCCGACAAGGACGAGGCCAAGGACGCCGACGCCAAGGACGACGAGAAGGCCTGAGCCCCAAGGGCTTCCACACGCTAGACGGTATGCCGCGCACCCAGCTGGGTGCGCGGCATACCTGCGTCTGGGGTCAGGCCGTCGCGGGCGGGGCAGTCGTTGTGCCGACCCGCAGTTGGGTCGGCATGACCTCGTCGCTGATCGCCTCGCCGTCCATCGCCGCGCAGGCGAGCTGCCCCAGCCGCCGGCCCTTCTCGACGGCGGGCTGCACGACGGTGGTGAGGGTGCCGGCGAACCACGGCAGGGGCACCCCGTCGAAGCCGGTCACCGACAGGTCCTCCGGCACGCGCAGGCCGCGCTCCTCGGCGGCGCGGACGACCCCAACGGCGAGCAGGTCGGACTGGGCCACGATCGCGGTCGGCCGGTCGGGCCGGTCGAGCAGGAGCCCGGCGGCGGCGCTGCCGTCCTCGACCGAGGTCCAGGCGGCCTCGGCGAGGAGAGTGGGGTCGCCGCCGCTGTCGAGGAAGCCGCGCGCGCGGGCCCGCGCGTCCGGATAGGCGGCCAGACCGACGTCCTCGGGGCTGCGCAGTCCGGTTGTGCCACCGGGGGAGAGCGGCATCATGACGTGGCCGATGCGGGTATGCCCGAGCTCCGTCAGGTGCTCCATCAGCGCTCGGGTAGCGGTGTGCTCATCGGTCGTGACCTGGGTGACGCGCGGATCGAGCGGCGCGCCGGTGCCGATCATGGGTATGCCACGGGCGCCCAGCGCCTCGACGATGGGGGATTCGCTCGGCCCGCACAGGGCGAAGACGAGGGCGTCGACCGCGTGCTGCCCCCAGGCCGAGGCGGCGGCCTCGTCGCCGGGCGCCTGGGCCAGCAGGAGCATCCCGAGCCCGGTGCCGCCGAGCACGTCGGCCAGGCCGTCGAGGACGGCCACGGCATAGGGGTCGGAGAAGGCATAGCGCAGCGGCCCCTCGACGCTCACCCCCACCACTCCGGAGCGGCCCTGGCGCAGCGACGACGCCAGGGGGTTGGGGCCGGCGTAGCCGAGCTCACCGGCTGCCGCGCGCACTCGCTCGGCGGTCCCGGCGGCCACGGGTCCCTTGCCGCTGAAGACGAGCGAGGCGGTCGACGTGGAGACACCGGCCGCGGCCGCCACGTCGCGCAGGGTGGCGCGCCCGCGGGCAGGGCTGTCATCGGCTTGACGGGATGAGCGCATGGCAGGCAGACTATCGAATCGATTCGAGTCGAATCGATTCGACCCCGTCCTCACGAGTGTGAAAGCCCTTGACTGTGAACTACCTCGCCATCGACCGTGATCGGCTCCTGCGGGCCCGCCTCGCCGTCCTGATCGTCTTCGCGATGAACGGCGCCAACTTCGCGGCATTCGCCTCGAGGATCCCCGAGATCAAGGGGATCCTCGGCCTCAGCGCCGGCCAGCTCGGCATCACGCTGCTGGGCCTGTCGGCCGGCTCGCTGATCGGCCTGCCCGCGTCGGGGTGGGTGACCCACCGCTTCGGTGCCGGCCGGTCGGTCCAGTTCGGCCTGCTGATGATGGTCCTGGGCGGCGCCATCATCGCCTTCGGCGTCGACGGGGTGCAGTCCCGGGCTCTGGTCATGGCCGGGCTCTTCGTCTCCGGCCTCGGCATGGGTGTGTGGGATGTCGCGATGAACCTCGAGGGCGCTGGCGTCGAGCGGCTGCTCGGCGTGACCGTCATGCCGTGGTTCCACGCGGCATTCAGCGGCGGCACCGTCGCCTCCGCCCTCCTCGGTGCGGGTCTGTCCGCCGCCGGTGTGCCGGTGTGGGCGCACCTCGTCGGTGTCTTCGGCATCGCCGGCATCGTCTGCTGGTGGGCGGTGGCGTCCTTCCTGCCCCGCGCCCTCGAGGAGGAGACGACCGATGACGAGACCGACGGGGCGTCTTCCTTCTCCCCGGCTCAGGCCTGGCTCGAGCCGCGCACACTGCTCATCGGCCTGATGACCCTCGTCGCGGCATTCACCGAGGGGACCGCCAACGACTGGGTCGCCGTCGCCATGGTCGAGGGCTACGACCTGCCGCACTGGGCTGGCATCCTCGGCTTCGCGACCTTCCTGTCCTTCATGACGATCGGGCGCATCGCCGGCGCTCGTCTGCTCGACCGCCACGGCCGGGTGCCCGTCCTGCGCGTGCTGTTCGGCATGGGCCTGCTCGGCAGCCTGCTTGTGGTCTTCGGCGGGCCACTGCTGGCCTTCGTGGGCGCCGCGGTCTGGGGTCTGGGCGCCAGCCTCGGCTTCCCGGTCGGCATGTCCGCGGCCGCCGACGACCCGCGCCGGGCGGCCGCCCGGATGAGTGTGGTCTCGACCATCGGCTACCTGGCCTTCCTCGGCGGCCCGCCGATGCTGGGCCTGCTCGGCGACCACGTCGGCGTGCTGCGCTCGCTGCTCATCGTCGGTGTGATGCTCGCGATCGCCTTTGCGGTCGTGCCCGCGGCGCGCGAGCAGCGCGGCGACGAGCCCGAGCCGGCGCAGCAGCGCAATGGGGAGACCTCCCCATCGCGGTCGCACTGAGCCTGCGATAGCGTGCGTGGCGCGTGGCCACAGGGGGCGGCACACAAGGGGGCAGCTCAATTCACCGCGGCTGCGCTACCTACTGTGTCGAAAGGACACCAGTTCACATGAGCATCAAGCGCAATGTGGCCGTCGGCGCCGCCGTCGTCGCACTCACCGCCACGGGTGGCAGCGCCGCCCAGGCCTCGTCCAACACCTCGTCCGGGCGCGACGGCGCCCGGTCCGCCGATGGCCGCACGGCCGCCACGGACTTCTCCAGCTGCAATGTCCACATGGAGTCGTTCACCACGTCGGTGCACCTCATGCAGGACGTCGCCGGCAAGGGCATGATCAGCGCCTACAGCCGCCCCGGCTGGGGTCTGGGAGTGCGCTCGCTGGCCTACTACAAGCGCGCGAAGTCGGGCACCAAGACGACCGACTATTACTACGCGATCAGCACCGGCGGCTACCTCTACCGCGTCGGCGAGACCTATGACAGCGCCACCGGCAGGTGGTCGCTGGCCAAGGTCAACGCCGGTGGCGGCAGCTACTGGAAGTCCGTCAAGGACATCAACGTCTCGCGCACGGCGCTCTACTACATCACCTCGACCGGTGAGCTGCGTCGCCGCGCGATCATCGTCGGTGGCCAGGTCACCTCGGCCGGGACGCTCATCCGCTCGGGTCTGGGCATCACCCAGCTGAGCAACGCCGGCACCTCGTGGGAGTCGCGCAACGGCGTCATCAACGTCCGCTACGACCAGATGCTCGGGATCACCCGTGGTGGCGCTCTCCAGCAGGTGGCCGCCCGATACGCCGGCAGCGCCGGATACTCCTCCCGCCTGCACACGCTGAAGTCCTCGGGCTGGGAGCGGTTCAACTCGATCGACGTCGGTGGCTGCAGCGGCAACGCCATCGGCATCGTGGGCCGCGACTGGGCCACCAAGACGGCCTACGCCTACTACGACGCCAACATCCTCAACTACAGCGGCTCCGACCTCAACTTCTCGCACAAGCCGAGTGGCCGGCTCAACAGCGTGACCTACGGGTCCGGCAGCTGAGCCGAGCGACCGCTCTCATCGCTGCGGCCCGAGCCCTGGGCACTCGCCCGGGGCTCGGGCCGCAGCCGTTGGGGGAGTCCGTGTCTGGGCAGGCATCTGCGCAGGTCACCGGGTGAAGGGAAGATCACGGATTGGGGCAGATTGAGTTGCTTTGCCTGCGCAGGGGGCGCGTCCGTCACTAGCGTGCGCAGCGCGCAGCCAAAGGGTATGCCGCCCTCCGACGACACCTCCGGCCGCGTCCCGTCCCGCCACCGTCGTCCGGAAGGCCCCCCGCCATGTCCCTGTCACGTGCCATCCTCGCCGGCATCGCCGCCACCGCCCTCGCCGCCACCACCGCCGGAGCTGCCAGCGGCAGCACGGCCTCTCCCGACTCGTCCCGTGTCGCCAAGTCCGACAGCCGTCAGCTGACCGGGAGCGCCCGCACCGGCACCGAGGCCATGCCCGCGGAGTGCGGGGTGGCCTTTGACTCCTTCACAGGCTTCACCCACGTGCGCCATGAGGTCATCGGCGCCGACCCCATCCAGGACTACCCCGGGCACACGTGGAAGTTCGTGCCCCGCAAACTGGCCTACTACAAGTCGGTGCTCTCTGACGCGACATACATCGACTACTACTACGCGGTCAGCCCCAGCGGCTATCTCTACCGCGTCGGCGAGAAGTTCGACTCCGAGACGGGTGCGCCGATCGGTTCGCCTGCCTATGTCATAGCTGCCTCGGGCTGGCAGGGTATGAAGGACATCCAGGTCCGGGGGACTCGCCTCTACTACATCACCTCCACTGGTGAGCTTCGCCGCCGCGCGATCGTGACCGGCGGCGCAATCACCTCGGCCGGCACGCTCATCCGCAATGGCCTGTCGATCGTCCAGCTGTCGAACCTCGGCTCGCTGGACTACCTCGGCAGCACCGGGACGGTCATCTCACGCTATGACCAGTTCCTGGGGATCACTTCGGGGGGCGCGCTCCAGCGGATGGAGGTCCGATACTCGGGATCGGTCGGGACTCTGTCTAGGCTCAACACCCTTAAAGGCGCCGGGTGGAACCGGTTCAACTCCATCGATGTTGGCAGTTGCGACCGCCCTGACCTCGACTACGCGGGGGTCATCGTCGGCCGCGACTGGGCGACCAAGACGGCCCTTGTGTATGTCGATGCAGACATCTTCAACACCAGCGGCACCGACCTGACCTACTCGCACAAGCCCGCGGGCAGCCTGCCCAACCCGACTTTCGGCGCGTAGACATCTGGACTATCAGAATCGAGGCGACGGCTCGATCGTGAGCGTGGCCAGGCGGCATACCTCTGGTTTTGATAGTCCAGATGCACGACGGCAGTTTGCCGGCTGGTGGTACTGAGGCGTCCCTGGAGGGCGCAGTCAGTACCACCGCTGCCGGCGAGCGGCCGAGTCGGTACCACCAGCGCGGCGCGCACAACGACGACCATGGTTGCCGCCCGGGGACGGGCGTCCCCGCCTGCGGGCGGTCGCCCATCGGCCGCGTTGGGTCGACCGTGGTCGTCGTTGTGCGGTGCTGGGTGTCCGAACGGCCGCGCCCGTCCGCTGCATGGGGAGTGCTACCTATGCCCAGAGGAGAGGGTGCCCACTAGCGTTTGGGGTGCGCAGCCAGGGGCGGTACGCCAAGGGGGCGGCTTGACCGTGCTGCGCTGACCTGAAAGGGAATTCACTCTCATGAGCATCATGCGCACCTTCGCGGTGGGAGCCACAGCAGCGGCCCTGGTGGCCACGACGGGCGGGGCCGCGGCATCGGCCGCCGGCGCCCGCGTGGCAGGCGACACCGATCTGTCGTCCTCGACCGCACCGGCCACCACGGCCAGCTTCTCGACCTGCAAGGTCGACTTCATGTCCATCGACGGCGCGGGCACCCCCACGCTGCACAGCGTGAGGGGCACGGGGGCGATCACCTCCCGCAAGGCCCCGGGGTGGGGCTTCAAGCCGCGGGCGGTCACCCAGTCCGGTGGACCATCTCCGGGACCAAGACCACCTACAAGTACTACGCCATCAGCACCGGCGGCTATCTCTACCGGGTCTTCCAGACCTATGACAGCGCCACCCGCACCTGGACCAGGTCGGTGATCGACGCAGGCGGCGGCGCCAAGTGGGGGACCGTCAAGGACATCAGCGCCTCCCAGTCGCGGCTGTACTACATCACCTCCGGTGGTGAGCTGCGCCGGCGGTCGATCCTCAGCACGGGCAAGGTCACCTCGGCCGGCACGCTCATCCGCTCGGGCCTGAGCATCACCCAGCTGTCCGCGCTCGCGACCTTCTACCAGGCCAACAGCTCCAATGTCGTCCTCTACCGCTACGACGTCTTCCTCGGGATCACCCGCGGCGGTGCCCTCCAGGAGGTCGCAGCCCGCTACGCCGGCACCGGTGGCTACCAGAGCCGGCTGCACACGCTGAAGTCGAGCGGGTGGAACCGGTTCAACTCCATCGACACGGGCTACTGCGGCAGCGGCTTCAAGTTCGGCATCGTCGCGCGCGACTGGTCCACCAAGCAGGCGCTCGCGTACTACGACACCGACGTCTTCAACTACAGCGGCTCGGACCTGCACTTCTCGCACCGTCCGGCAGGCACCCTGCCCAACCCCACCCCGGGGCTCTAGGGGCTGACGGGTCGGCGGCGATCGGAGCACGCAATAATCGCGGTGTTGCCCGCAGCGATCTCAGGAGCATCACGTGACCGGAGGGGTCTACGACCTCGGCGTGCCCGACAACGCCGCCGACCTTGCCAGCCAGGAGCGGGCGTATGCCGCGCTCGCCGACTCGGTGCGCGGGCTCGTCGACGCCTGCATCCGCACCCGGGTCCCCATCGAGGAGGCCGAGCGCGTCGCCGCCGAGGCCGAGGCGCTGACCGGGCGGCTGCTCGCCCAGGCCCAGGACGGGCCACTCGGCCTGGAGGTCAGCTCCGACGGGCGCCTGCGCGACCACGGCAACCCAGCGGTCGGCTCCCGCAACCCGATCGCGCCGCCGCTGCACATCACCCGCGGCGAGGGCCCGAGCTGCCGCACCGACTTCGAGATGGGCGCCGGATACGAGGGGCCGCCCGGCCACGTCCACGGTGGCATGATCGCCGTCGTCCTCGACCAGGTGATGGGCATGACCGCCGCCTACACCGGCAAGCCGGGCATGACGGCATACCTCAATCTCACCTATCGGCGCCCAACCCCGTTGGGGCAGCTAGGTGCTCACGCCTGGGTGGAGCGCCAGGAGGCCTTCAAGACCATCGTGCGCGGCGAGATGCTCGACGCCGACGGGCAGGTGACGGTCGAGGCCGAGGGGCTCTTTGTGGTGCCTCGCTGGGCCCGCGAGCACGTCGGCACGCCGACCGGTGATGCGGGCGAGTTCGAGACCCTGCCCCAGGGCGACGTGGGGGCCTGACCGGTGCCGGCTGCGGACGAGGGCGTCGGCGACGAGCACGTCAGGCTCGAGCCTGCCGGTGCCGGCGACGCCCAGACTCTCCGCTTCGACGTGGTCGTGGAGGGGCAGCCCGTCGGGGCGGTGACCCTCCAGGACCACGGCAGCGGCGTCGCCGAGTTGTGGTGGGAGCTCGCCGAGGAGGCCCGCGGACGGGGCATCGCCACCACCGCCGTCGGCCACCTGATCGACCACGCGTTCCGCGAGCTCGGGATCGCGCGCGTCGAGGCACGCGTCAACCCCTCCCAGCGCGCCAGCGTGATGGTCGGGCTGCGCAATGGCATGCGCAAGGAGGGCATGGTCCGCGGGCCGCACGCCCAGGCCGACGACACCGGCCACCTGCTGCTGGCCCGGCTCAGCGACGACCCCGGCGCACGGACCCCCGAGGGCTTCCGGGCCATGCTCAACTCGAGCCTGCCCCGCAAGCGCGGCATCGCCCAGCTGCTCGTGCGCGACCCCGACGACCGGGTGCTGCTCTGCCGCCTGACCTACAAGAAGGACTGGGACCTGCCCGGTGGCGTCGTCGAGGTGGGGGAGTCGCCCCAGCTGGCGGCCGGCCGCGAGGCGCTCGAGGAGCTCTCCCTCGACCTGCCTCCTGGCGAGCTGCTGCTCACCGACTGGCTGCCGCCATGGGGTGGCTGGGATGACGCGCTCTGTCTCGTCTTCGACGGGGGAGTCCACGACCCCAGCCTGCTCGAGCGGGCCCGCTACCAGGCGCGCGAGATCCGCGAGGCGGCTTTCTGCACGCCCGAGGAGGTGCGCGAGCGGGCCGCCGACTTCACCGCCCGCCGGGTCGAGGCAGCCCTGGCCCGGGCCCGCGGCGAGGGCGGCCCCTATACCGAGTCCGGCCGCGTGCTCTGAGCGCCCGGTCCGAGCGTGCGGGAGGTGCCTTGCGCTCAGGGCGAACACCGCGGCATACCGGGAGTGTTGTGTCGGACCCGTGCGTTAGGTTCGGACGAGACTTCACATCGATGGATGGAGACAGCGTGAGCGACAGCAGCGTCGTGATGCAGGACGGCCCCCAGGGCGGCCTCGACGACCACATCTACAACCGCCTCCTCAAGGAGCGGATCATCTTCCTCGGCTCGGACGTGCGTGACGACAACGCCAACGCCATCTGCGCCCAGATGCTCCTGCTGGCCGCGGAGGACCCCGAGAAGGACATCTGGCTCTACATCAACAGCCCGGGTGGCTCGGTCACGGCCGGCATGGCGATCTTCGACACCATGCAGTGGATCCCCAATGACGTCGCCACCGTCGCCATGGGCATGGCCGCCTCGATGGGCCAGTTCCTGCTGTCCGCCGGCGCCAAGGGCAAGCGCTACGCCACGCCCCACGCCCGCGTGATGATGCACCAGCCCTCCGGCGGCATCGGCGGCACGGCCAGCGACATCAAGATCCAGGCCGAGCAGATGCTCCACATCAAGAAGCAGATGGCCGAGCTGATCGCCGAGCACACCGGCCAGAGCCTCGACCAGATCGAGCGCGACTCCGACCGCGACCGCTGGTTCACCGCCCAGGAGGCCAAGGACTACGGCTTCGTCGACCACGTCTTCGAGCGGGCCGACATGGCCGACCGCCGCGGCGGCACCGACGCGGCCGACAACCCCGTGACCGGCGAGGACAAGTGACCATGAGCTTCCCCGCCCAGTTTGGAGACCAGATGACCCCCGCCTCCGGCCGGCTGCACGTGCCCGGCCCCTCGAGCCGCTACATCCTGCCCCAGTTCGAGGAGCGCACCTCCTACGGCAGCAAGCGCCTCGACCCCTACACCAAGCTGTTCGAGGACCGCATCATCTTCCTCGGCGTGCAGGTCGACGACGCCTCGGCCGACGATGTCATCGCCCAGCTGCTCGTGCTCGAGTCCCAGGACCCCGACCGCGACATCCTGATGTACATCAACAGCCCCGGCGGCTCGTTCACGGCCATGACGGCGATCTACGACACGATGCAGTACATCCGCCCCGATGTGCAGACCTTCGTCATCGGCCAGGCCGCCTCCGCCGCCGCGGTGCTCCTCGGCGCCGGTGCCCCCGGCAAGCGCTTCGCCCTGCCCAACTCGCGCATCCTCATCCACCAGCCGGCCCTCGCCGGTGGTGACTACGGACAGGCCTCCGACATCGAGATCCAGGCCAACGAGGTGCTGCGCATGCGCACCTGGCTCGAGGAGACCCTGGCCAAGCACTCCGGCCGCAGCGCCGAGCAGGTCAACCAGGACATCGACCGAGACAAGATCCTCGGTGCCGAGGAGGCCAAGGAGTACGGCCTGATCGACACCGTGCTCACCTCGCGCAAGGCCTCCTTCGAGGAGTGACCCCGCCCGCCGGCCACGGCCGGTGACAACAGCGTGCGTATGCCGCCGTGCCCGAGCCGGGCACGGCGGCATACCTCTTGGCGGGGCTAGCGTGAGGGGATGCTGAGGCGACGACCACGACCCGCGCCCCGGGACCCGGTCAGCGCGGCCTTCGAGGCGATGCCGCGCGAGGGCTTCCTGCGACCAGGCGCCCGGCGGCGCGCGTCCTACGACGGGCCGCTGGAGATCGGCGAGGGGCAGACCAACTCCCAGCCCCGCACCGTCGAGGACATGCTGCGGCTGCTCGACGTCCGCCCGGGCCAGCGCGTGCTCGACGTCGGCTCCGGATCCGGCTGGACCACCGCCCTGCTCGCTGCCCTCGTCGGCCCCGAGGGGGAGGTGCACGGCGTCGAGATCCGCCCGGCGCTCGCGGCCTGGGGCCGGGCCAACGTGGCCGCGACTGGGCAGGCGTGGGCGCAGGTCCACGACGCGGTCGAGGGGGTGCTGGGCCTGCCGGGGCTCGGGCCCTTTGACCGCATCCTGGTCTCGGCCGGTGCCCGGGACCTCCCGGAGACGCTGGTCGGGCAGCTCGTCGACGGCGGTGTCATGGTCATCCCGGTCGACTCGGTGATGCTCCGCGTCGTGCGTCGGGGCGGGGCCAGCGAGATCACCCGGCACGGTGCCTATCGCTTTGTGCCGCTGCGCTGATCGCGCTTGTCCGCTGTCAGCGGACAAGCGCGACTCGTCGGCGTTTCCGGGGTTTCAATGGCAGTGCAGGACGCGCCATCCCGGTAGCGTCTAGCCCAGTACGAGGCGCCGGCCGACGGGCCGTCCGCGCCGGATCCACCGGTCGAAGGGGAACAGTTCGTGGCACGCATGGGAGACAGCGGTGGCGACCTGCTCAAGTGCTCGTTCTGTGGCAAGAGCCAGAAGCAGGTCAAGAAGCTGATCGCCGGCCCCGGCGTCTACATCTGCGACGAGTGCATCGACCTCTGCAACGAGATCATCGAGGAGGAGCTCGCCGAGTCCTCCGAGCTGCGCCTCGAGGAGCTGCCCAAGCCGCGCGAGATCTTCGACTTCCTCGAGCAGTACGTCATCGGCCAGGACGTCGCCAAGAAGGCGCTGGCCGTCGCGGTCTACAACCACTACAAGCGCATCCAGGCGAGCGAGGCGGCCGGCGCCAAGAAGGACGCCGACCACGTCGACCTCGCCAAGTCCAACATCCTGCTCATCGGGCCGACCGGCTGCGGCAAGACCTATCTCGCCCAGACCCTGGCCAAGATGCTCAACGTGCCCTTCGCGATCGCCGACGCCACCGCGCTGACCGAGGCCGGCTATGTCGGCGAGGACGTCGAGAACATCCTGCTCAAGCTGATCCAGGCCGCCGACTACGACGTCAAGAAGGCCGAGACGGGCATCATCTACATCGACGAGGTCGACAAGATCGCCCGCAAGAGCGAGAACCCGTCGATCACCCGCGATGTCTCCGGCGAGGGCGTCCAGCAGGCCCTGCTCAAGATCCTCGAGGGCACGGTCGCCTCGGTGCCCCCGCAGGGCGGGCGCAAGCACCCCCATCAGGAGTTCATCCAGATCGACACGACCAATGTGCTCTTCATCGTCGGCGGTGCCTTCGCCGGCCTGGAGAAGCTCATCGAGTCGCGCAACGGCAAGAAGGGGCTGGGCTTCGGCTCCCAGCTGCACACGCCCAAGGACCTCGCCGAGTCGATCCACGAGGTCATGCCCGAGGACCTGATGAAGTTCGGCCTCATCCCCGAGTTCATCGGCCGCCTCCCGGTGATCACGACTGTCTCGCCGCTCGACCAGTCCGCCCTCGTGCGCATCCTCACCGAGCCGCGCAATGCGCTGGTCAGGCAGTACAAGAAGATGTTCGAGATCGACGGTGTCGAGCTCGAGTTCACCGAGGACGCCATCGAGGCCGTCGCCGACCAGGCCCTCGCTCGGGGCACCGGTGCCCGCGGTCTGCGCGCGATCATGGAGGAGGTCCTCATGCCCGTCATGTTCGACGTCCCCTCCGACGAGGGCATCGCGCGCGTCGTCGTCACCCGCGACGTCGTCGCCAAGAACGTCCTGCCGACGATCGTGCGCCACGACGAGGCGCCCAAGCGTCCGCGCAAGCGCTCGGCCTGACACCCGGTCCGACCCGAGGTCGCCCGGCAGCCGGCGACACGCGGGCTGGTGGATTTCCGGCACCGCAGGGGTCAGGATGGGGCCATGTCCGTCCAGTTCAGCCTGAGCCGCGGGGCCAATGGCCCCCAGCAGCAGACCGAGGTCAGCTGCGGTGCGGCCTGCCTGACTGTGGCGCGCATGCTCGTCGACCCGGCCTTTGCCGCGTGGGTCACCTCCGGTGAGGGGGTGCCTCCCGTCCCCGGTGAGTTCCCTTCTCCCACAGCCCGGTTCGCGGCATACGAGGCTCTGGTCCACAAGCGCACGACGTCGCTGTATGTCGCGGGGCAAGGCCTGTCAATCCCGTGGCCGCGGGCGCTCGGCACGCCGCCCTGGGGGGCCAAGCGTGAGCTGGAGCTGGGCGCCGCCCGGCTGGGGGCGACCTATGCGATCGAGGTCCTGCGGCCGGACACCCAGGGCCAGCTGGAGGTCGACTACGACCGGCTGGTCGACGTCGTGGCCGACGGGGAGCCCGCGCTGCTCTACATCGGCAACGCCCTCGCGCCCCGCCACGTCGTGCTGGTCCTGCCCGGCGACGGCGACCGGATACTCGATGCCTATGAGCCCGTGACCGGCCGCGTGACCATGCTGCGGCGCGCGGCCTTTGCCACCCGCCGGCTCGGCCTGGCCGGGTGGCAGGTGCCGTGGATCAGCGTCCAGCCCGCCCGGGAGCGGGCCTCGCGCGCCCCCGCCCTGCGCACCCAGCTGCGTCCCGCCGAGGGTCTCGGCGGCGCCGAGGCCGGTCTGGCCCGCGTCGCCGACCGCTGACGTCCTGGCCGGGCGGCTTGGAGGCGACCACACGGCATACCCGCCAGCCTGCGTCGGCGGCCCCCAAAACCGTTGAGTTGCAACAACTCAAGCCCAAAACCGTGGTCTTGGGCTTGAGTTGCTACAAGTCAACACTCAGGGCTGGGGCTGCTTGGGCTTCTTCTCGGCCGGGATGAGCTCGACGTCGCGGACCTCGAGGGCCTCGCCCTCGGCATACGCCATGCCGGTGATGCGGCCTGCGGAGCGCAGGTCGTCCTCGGCAGCCCGCACCCGCTCGAGGACGTCCTCAGGCGCCGCGAGCGTCATGGCCGTGACCTCGGAGCGCATACCGACCTTGGCCTCCGACTTGGCCTTGCGGACCCCGGCCAGCGCCTCGGCCGTCCCGGTGAGCACACCGGGGTCGGCGCCGTCGACGGCGGGGAGATCGGTCAGGGTCGGCCAAGCCGCGCGGTGCACCGAGCCGGGCTGGAACCAGGACCAGACCTCCTCGGTGACATAGGGCAGGATCGGCGCGAGCAGGCGCAGCACGGTGTCGAGCACGAGACGCAGCGTCGCCCGGGCGCTCGCCGCCGCCGCGTCGCCCCGGCTGCCGTAGGCCCGGTCCTTGACCAGCTCGAGGTAGTCATCGCAGAAGGTCCAGAAGAAGGTCTCGGTCGCCTCGAGGCTGCGGGTGTAGTCCCACGCCTCGAAGCCGGCCGTCGCCCGCTCCACGACGTCACGCAGCTGCGCGATGACCGCGCGGTCGATCGGCTCGCTCACGGCGGCGCCGAGGTCGCCCTCGACCTCGCCGAAGGACAGCGCGAACTTGCTGGCGTTGAGGATCTTGATGGCCAGCCGGCGACCGACCTTCATCTGGCCGATGTCGTATGCCGCGTCCGTCCCGAGGCGCCCGCTCGCCGCCCAGTAGCGGACAGCGTCGGAGGAGTGCTCCTTGACGACGTCCTCGGGCGTGACGACATTGCCCTTGGACTTGCTCATCTTCTTGCGGTCGGGGTCGAGGATGAAGCCGCTGATCGCCGCGTTGGTCCACGGGGCGGCGTCGTGCTCGAAGTGGCTGCGCACGACGGTGGCGAAGAGCCAGGTACGGATGATGTCGTGGGCCTGGGGGCGCAGGTCCATGGGGAAGACGACATCCCAGTCGGTCTGCTCGCCGTGCTCGTGCTCGAGCCAGTGGCCGGCGATCTGCGGCGTGAGCGAGGACGTCGCCCATGTGTCGAGCACGTCGGGGTCGCCGACGAAGCCACCGGGCTTGCCGCGCTCGTCCTCGGAGCGGCCGGCCGGCGGGTTGGCCGCCGGGTCGACCGGCAGCTGCGACTCCTCGGGGAGGATCGGGTTGTCATAGTCGGGCTCGCCCTCGGCGTCGAGGGGATACCAGACCGGGATCGGCACGCCGAAGAAGCGCTGGCGCGAGACGAGCCAGTCGCCGTTGAGGCCCTCGACCCAGTTGGTGTAGCGGCTGCGCATGAACGACGGGTGGAAGTCGATCTCGGCGCCGCGCTGCACGAGCGCCGCGTTGAGATCCGTTCCGCGCCAGTCGTGCTCGCGCCCGCCGTTGCGGATGTACCACTGGCGGGAGGTGACGATCTCGAGGGGTTTCTCGCCGCGCTCGTAGAAGTTGGCCTTGCGCTGGGTGGCCTTGGGCTCGCCGTCGAGGTCGCCCGACTCGCGCAGGGCGGCGACGATGGCCTCGCGTGCGCTGTGGGCGGTCTTGCCGGCGACCTGCTCGGCATAGAGCTGCTCGCCAGGGCCGCCCGCGATCCACTCGGGCATCTCCTGCTGGAGCCGTCCGACGCGGGTGATCAGCGAGCGGGTGGGGAGCTTGAGCTCGCGCCACCAGATGACGTCGGTGAGGTCGCCGAAGGTGCAGCACATGGCGATGCCGGCACCCTTGTCCATCTCGGCCGAGCCGTGGGCGAGCACCGGGATCTCGACGCCGAAGAGCGGCGAGCGCACCGTGGTGCCGAAGAGCGGCTGGTAGCGCTCGTCGTCGGGGTGGGCGATCAGCGCCACGACGGCGGGGATCAGCTCGGGGCGGGTGGTCTCGATGTGCACCGGCTCGCCGCCGTCACGGTGGAAGGCGACCCGGTGGTAGGCGCCGGGGTAGTCGCGCGCCTCGAGCTCGGCCTGGGCGACGGCGGTCTGGAAGGTGACATCCCACAGTCCCGGCGCCTCGGCCTGGTAGGCCTCGCCGCGGCGGATGTTGCGCAGGAACGCGGCCTGGCTGGTGGCGCGCGAGTGCTCGTCGATCGTGCGATAGCTGATCGTCCAGTCGAGGCTGAAGCCCATCCGGCGGAAGAGCGACTCGAAGGCCTCCTCGTCCTTGACCGTCAGCTCGTCGCACAGCCCGATGAAGTTCTGGCGGCTGATCGGCTGCTGGTCGGCGGCCTTGATGGACTTCACGTCGCCGCGGTGCTTTGGCTCGAAGTCGGGGTCGTGGTGGAGCGAGGCGTCACCGCGCACGCCGTAGTAGTTCTGCACGCGCTTCTCGGTCGGCAGGCCGTTGTCGTCCCAGCCGATCGGGTAGAAGACGTGGAAGCCGGCCATCCGCTTGTAGCGGGCCATGCAATCGGTGTGGGTGTAGGAGAAGACGTGCCCCATGTGCAGCGAGCCGGACGCGGTCGGCGGGGGAGTGTCGATCGAGAAGACCTGCTCCCGGCCGGCCTCACGGGCGCTCGCGCGGTCGAACCGGAAGGTCCCCTGCTCCTCCCATACCTGCCCCCACTTCTCCTCGAGGCCCTCCAGGGAGGGGCGCTCGGGGATCGCGGTGGGTGCGGTCTGCGAGGGGGCGTCAGTCATGGCGGACATTGTCCCAGAGGGGGTATGCCGTGGACCAACCGGTATCAGGCCGGTCGCCGCCGCGGCCGGCCGCCCCTGGATGAGCCGCGTCGGGCCCGCAGCTCCCGGGCCAGCAGCGCCAGCAGTGTCAGCGCCAGCACGGCCGTGGTGCCGGCGAGCGACCACCACAGCGCGGCCCGGACCGAGGCGCCCTCCGGGTCGGGGACGGGGCGCAGGTCGATCTGCTGCGCGGCGGGGGAGTCGACCGCCTGGGTGGCGCCGCCGGGCCGGGCGGGCCCGGCGAGGGAGCCGTCGTCGACGAGGGTGAGCGCCTCGGTGGGCTGGATCATCCCCCAGCCCGCCGCGTCGTCGCGCCGGTCGCGCTGGGCTCGTGCCGCTGTCGCCTCGAGCCGGTGCTTCCACTCGGTCGGCTTCTCGCTCGGGAAGCGTTGTGCGACAAGGGCGGCCGCGGCACTGGCGTATGCCGTGGCCCAGCTCGTCGACGGGGCGTCCGTCGCCAGCATGCAGTCGCCGGCGTCCATGAACGTCGTCAGCACGTCACTGCCGGGGGCTGCGACGTCGACGTGTGGTCCACGGAAGGTGGCGTCCGTGACGGTGTCGTCGGGGCCGGCGGCGGCGACGGTGAGCACCTCCGGATAGGCCCCGGGATAGAGGGTTTCGACCGGGTCGTCCTCGCCGCGCTTCTCGAGATTGCCCGCCGCAGCGACCACGAGCGAGCCGGCGGCCGTCGCGGTCTGGACGGCCCGGCGCAGCTCAGGCAGGTCCTCGGTGGTGCTCATCGAGACATTGATGATCTCGGCGTCCTTGGCCGCGGCCAGCCAGATGCCCTCGGCGAGCCGTTTGGCGTTGGGGCCCATGCCGGCCTTGACGGCCTGGTCGGACTCATCGCTGTAGACGCGGACCGGCAGGATCGTCGCGTCCCGGGCGAGGCCCACCACCCCGGAGTCCTCGCGGGCGCCGGCCGCGATGATGCCCGCCGCGGCGGTGCCGTGGCCGGCGAGGTCCTCGGTGGCCGACGTGGTGCCCGGCACCACAGTGGCGCCGTCGAGGAGACGGCCTCCGGTGGGGGAGGCGGGGTCGCTGCTGAAGTGACCGTTGCGGCCGTTGACCCCGGAGTCCACCACGGCCACCGTGACCCCGGCGCCGGTCGCCATCGTCCAGGCCCGTTCGGCACCCAGCCGCAGCAGCGCCGGGGGAGTGGCGCTGTCATAGCGCACCCTGCCAGCCCGGCACTCCTGGGCGGAGGCCGTCTGCGTCCCGGTAGGTGTCGGTGTCGTGTCCGCCCAGGCAGGCCCGCTCCCGCCCGCACCGGCCACGAGGCAGCCGAGCAGGGCCATCCCGCCAAGGCGGTTGCCGAGGCGGACGTATGCCGCGCGCCGCGTCACGGCGCGCCCGTCACCACGGTCTGGGCGTCCTTGACGGTCAGGCGCGGGCCGGCCGTGAACAGGTCCATCCAGGGCTGCGGTGCCGGGCCGACGTGGCGGGGCGCGTAGCCCAGCCGGGCGAGCAGCTCCTTGAGCGGCACCTGCGCGTCGCCGACGACCGCGTAGTAGCGGGCGGCCTGGTCCACGGCATACACAGGCCCTCGGCCGGGCACCCCCTGGGCGGTGGCCTGCACGAGGGCGCCGGTGCCGACGTCGACCCTGGTCTGGAGCCCAGACGCGGGGATCTCGATGGCCTCGGGCGTCGTCGTCAGCTCCGTGTGGGAGGTCGGCGCCTGACCGGGAGCGGCGGGGTCCGCGACGAGCGTGGCGCACGCGTCGGTCGTGAGCTCCCGCGGGATGGTCGTCGGCCAGTCGTGGGGCACGACCGGGCGGGCGGCGGTCTTGAGCTGGGAGAGCTGGGCGGTCGTGGTGGCGATCGGCCGCTCGGGCAGGGTCGCGCCCCGGCCGAGCCGATAGAGCGACTCCCAGAAGGGGTTCACCGGGTCGAGCTCGCCCTCCGGCGTGACGAGATAGCGCCGCTCGTCGGCGCCGGACCCGACCGCGAGGATCGATCCGGCGGAGGCGCCGGCGGGCAGGTTGGGCAGCGGCTTGCCGAAGCCGGGCAGCTCGACCTTGCGCGCCGCCGTGCCCTCGGGGAAGAGCTGGGTCCACTTGGAGGTGGTCCGCAGGCGCTGCGCGGTCTCGAGCTTGAGGGCGCGCAGGACGTTGTCCTCCTGGCCCTTGGGGATCGGGAAGCGGTGCCCCGCGGCGATGACGGAGGTGACACCGTCGGCGACTGCCACCACGGCCCGGTCCGGCGCCGGGACGGACGCGGCGGAGGCGCCGACCTGGGCGGCGCGACGCCGAGCGTGTGCTGGCGATGGCTCGTGACCTGGTTGCCCAGATGCAGGGGCTGCGCGTCGAGCTGGAGGACCAGGGGAGCGAGCTGAGACAGCAGTTCTTCGAGGCGCGCGAGGCCAACGCGCAGACACGGGCGGAGTTCGCCGAGGCTGCTCGACGGGGCGAGAGGGGCTCCGACTGGCAGGTGCTCCAGCGGCGGATCGACCTCAACCAGACCACCGTCGACGACATTCTCTATGGGGGAGACGACTCACCGGAGGCCGAGCGGCTGCGCGCGACCATGGTCGCGAACACCGACCACATCGCCGAGCTCCAGCAGGTCGACGACGACACGGAGCAGACCGCGACGCGCGAGGAGATCTTTGGTCAGGTTCGCGCTTCGCAGCGCGAGATCATGGACCTGCTCGAGCAGATCCGCGAGCGGCCGCCCATCCTCTGATCGACCCTTATGCGCCGGGCTGCGGTGACTGTGAGGTCAGCACGGAGGCAATGCTGCGTCGGCGCACCAGCGAGGAGATCGCAAAGGCTTCGAGGAGCAGGAGGTATGCCGCGCCGCCCGCCAGCCATGGCAGGGCGCGGGCCCGGCCCTGCTCGGTCCCATCGGATGCGCCGGCGGACCGCGCGGTGATGAGACCGCGGGCATCGACCAGCACATCGAGCCGCGTCCCGGGCGCGGGGACGGGGTATTCGGTGCTGCCGCTGGCCGAGCGCCGCGCGGCACGCGAGTAGGCCGGCAGCGTGCCCTCGGCCGTCCGCACGGTCATGGGCACGGGCCCGCCATTGCGCGTGGCGTGGGCAGAGACGACCTCAGCGGGTGTGCGCCGCAGCAGGTGGTTGTCGACCAGGGCAGCCTGTCCGGGCCAGAGGAGGAACGGCCCGGCGAGCGCGACCAGCAGTGCGGCCGCGAATGCCTTGACCGGGATCCGGCCGCTGGCCTGGACCATCATGACCAGGGTCAGGACCGCCAGCGCGCCCAGACGAGATAGGACGGCTCCGTGATCTCCCAGTCGTCGTGCACGTCGACCCGGTTGCGCTTGAGGAAGTCCAGCACGAGCAGGAGATGGACAGCCGCGACGACCGCGAGACGGGACCACAGTGGCATCCCCCCACCGGTGCGTTGACTGGGCATCGGAGCGGACACGGTCAACGACACTATCCCGTGCGACAGTCGTGCGCTCGTCGAGTTCCCGCGCGGTAGGTTTTGGGCCATGGAGCGTTTTGAGCCGATCTACCACCCGATCGTCGGGGTCGCCCGCACCCTCTTCCGTGCCCAGGGCACGCGGTTCACGATCCTGGGTGAGGACAACGTCCCTCGCGAGGGCGGCGCGGTCATGGCGATCAACCACATCGGCTACCTCGACTTCGTCTATGCCGGCCTGTCGGCCCGCAAGGCCCACCGTCTGGTGCGCTTCATGGCCAAGAAGTCGATCTGGGAGCACAAGGTGGCCGGCCCGCTGATGCGCTCCATGCGGCACATCCCGGTCGACCGGCACGCGGGCGCGGGCTCCTTCCGCGAGGCGGTCGAGGCGCTCAAGGCCGGCGAGATCGTCGGCGTCTTCCCCGAGGCCACCATGTCGCTCTCCTTCGAGCTCAAGCCCTTCAAGTCCGGTGCCGTCCGCATGGCCCAGGCCGCCGGTGTGCCGATCCTGCCCACCACGCTGTGGGGCGTGCAGCGGGTCTGGACCAAGCACCTGCCAAAACAGATGGGGCGCAAGCACATTCCCATCCACATCACCGTCGGCGAGCCGATCCCCGTGCCCAAGGACGCCGACGCCGAGTCCGTCAACCGGCACCTCTTCGAGGTGATGCACGCCCAGTTGGAGGCACAGCGCGCGGCCTACGGGCCCTTCCCGGCCGAGGACGCGGCATACCTCCCGCGGAGCATGGGCGGCACCGCGCCGACCCCGGAGGAGGCGCTCGCCAAGGAAGAGCACGACCGGACCCGGCTCAAGGACAAGTTCAACTCCTAGCCCCCGAGGGCCCGCTGCCCCGAACGGCGCACAGGGCGCGGAGCGAGGGAGATGCGCCCCTTGCCGTTCGCATCTTCTGCCAGGGCGGCGCACGTCGCGTCAGAGCGTGCCGAGATGGGCCAGGGCCTGCTGGAGCAGCGCCCCGTGGCCGGGTGCCATGTCGGTGCCGCAGGCCATGACCAGGGCCTCGTCGCGGCTGAGCCAGGCTAGGTCGAGCGCGTCCTGCTGGGGCTGGCAGTCGCCCGTGATCGGCACGATGAAGGCGAGCGTGACCGCGTGCTGACGCGGGTCGTGGAAGGGCGTGACGCCCGGGGTCGGGAACCACTCGGCGACCGTGAACGGCTGCGGGCTCACAGGGATGCGGGGGAGGGCCATCGGCCCGAGGTCCTTCTCGAGGTGGCGCAGCAGGGCGTCCCGGATGCGCTCGTGATAGAGCACGCGGCCGCCGACGAGCTCGCGCTGGATGTGGCCCTCCGTCGAGGCCCGCAGCAGCAGGCCGACGGACTCGGCCGCGCCGGTGCTGTCCACCCGCACCGGCACCGCGTGGACCCCGAGGATCGGCAGCCGCTCGCGGGCGTTGTCGAGCTCCTCACGGGTCAGCCAGGACTCGCTGCGGTCGAGGTCGAGTGGGCTCATGGGCTCGTTTCTACCAAACCGGGGCGGGGGTTCGGTGCGGCCACGCGGAAGTGGCCGCGACACTGCCTGACGGCGGCGTCGCGGCCACTGGCCGGTCGCGGTTGTCGATCACTCAGGTGGACTCAGTCGCCGAGGCCCGACAGGGACCAGCGGCGGGGGGACTCGTCGACCGGACGGGGCTCGTGCCGGCGGGCGATGGCCTGGTCCCGGACGTTCTTCTGGACGGCGACCGCGGCATACATCGCCAGGGTGAAGGCCATCCCGAAGAAGCCCTTCTCGCTCCGCGCGAGATCGGCGTTCCAGAGGCCGATCGTCACCAGCGAGAGCGCGGCGGCGACTGCGGCCCAGGCGAGCCCGAGATAGAGCGCGGTGACCTCGATGCCCTCCATCTTGTCGCGCACGGCCTTCTGCACCGAGACTGCGGCGAACAGTCCGAAGAGCAGCAGGGTCAGGTAGTAGCCCTTCTCGGCCAGCGGCATCGAGGCGTTGAAGAGACCGATGAGGTATGCCGTGCCGCCGACCAGCAGCGCGGCCCAGGAGGCGCCGGCGAAGGCGACGGTGGGCGCGTTGGACGGCGCGGGGGTCGTGGTGGGCGCCGTGGGCGCGGGGGCGGCAGTTGCGGTGGGAGTGATCATGTCGGCGAGCCTAGGGACGCGCCGGCTCCCTGCCCTGAGTAGCGATACCGGGATCGTGGGAGCCGTCGTCGAGCGGGTCTGCGGTGGTCGGTGCGGGGGCGCCGAAGACCACCGGGGCCTCGAAGGCTGCCCGTCGGTGGGCCCGGCGCAGGGCGCCGAGCACGGCGTGGCCCGCCAGCAGGACGAGCATCGCCGTCGTGGCCGCCCGCATGAGGTCCCAGCCGAGTGAGGTCGTGACGGCGAACACGAGGAAGCGGTGGAGGTTGTCCAGCAGGGGCGCGCCCGCGGCATACGACAGCTCGGTGCCGGCGCCGACGGTGAACGGCCAGAAGGAGAAGTTGAGCGCGAGGCCGTAGAGCATGCTGGCGACGGCGCCGTATGCCGCGAGCATCGCGACCTCGGCGCGGCCGCGGAGGTGGGGGAGCAGGCCGGCGCCGAGCCCGACCCACGAGGCCGCGATCATCTGGAAGGGCAGCCAGGGGCCGACGCCCCCGGTGAGCAGGGCCGAGCCGAAGAGCGTCGTCGACCCGAGCACGAAGCCGAAGCCGGGCCCGAAGACGCGGCCGCCCAGCACGATCAGGACGAAGACGGTCTCGACGCCCGCGGTGCCGCCGCCGAGCGGGCGCAGTGCGGCGCCGACCGCGGACAGGACGCCGAGCATCGCGATCGCCTTGACGTCGAGTCCGCCCTCGGAGATCTGCGCGAGGACGACGGCCAGCAGCAGCGGGAGGACCAGGGCGAAGACGAGGGGCGCATCGCCGCTGTGGGCGACGCCCGAGTCCGGTGCGCCCAGCAGCGGCCAGCCGAACGCGATCAGCCCGACGAGGCTGACGAGCGCGATGGCGAGGCTCGAGCGCCCTTGCAGCCCAATCGCGTTGGCGGCACCGCGGCCTGGCTGCGGGGCGGTCTGCCCTCGCCCGCTTGTGGCGCTCATGACGCGCCCCCGGTCTGCTCACGCGCCGGGTCGTTCTCTCGCGTTTTAGCCCAATTGGGCAAGAACGCGGTAGCGCCACCGCGGACCTGGTCGACGGACAGCCAGGGCAGCGGGGAGAGGATCTTGGCGACCTGGGGCGAGAAGGACGGCGAGGAGACGACGACCTCGGCGGTCGGGCCGTCGGCGATGACCTCGCCGCTGGCCATGACCACCACTCGGTCGGCGGTCTCGGCGACGAACTCGACGTCATGGGTCGAGCACAGGATGCTGCGGCCCTCGGCGGCCAGCTCGCGCAGGGTGTCGCGCAGCGCCTCCTTGGCGCTGTAGTCCAGGCCGCGGGTGGGCTCGTCGAGCAGGACCACGGGCGGCTGCGCCGTGAGCTGGATCGCCAGGACGAGTGCGAGTCGCTGGCCCTCCGACAGGTCACGGGAGTGGCGCGCCTCGGGGATCCCCGGCGCGAGCCGGTCGAGCAGGCCGCGGCAGGTGCCGGCCGCGGCGGCAGACTCACGGTCGGCCTGGGCGCACTCGGCCTCGACCGTGTCGAGATAGAGCAGGTCGGCGGCGCTCTGGGGGACCATGCCGACCCGGGACCGGCGGGTGGCGGCGTCGAGTCGCGCCGGGTCGTCGGCGCGGCCCTCGGCGTCGAGGACCGAGATGCGGCCGGCGGTGCGCTCACCGCTGCCCTGGAGCGCCCACAGGAGGGAGGACTTGCCGGAGCCGTTGCGGCCCATCAGCGCGGTCACCTCGCCGTCGTGCAGGTCGAGGCTGACCCCGCTCACGGCCGGGACCGCGCCATAGCGGACCACCACATCCCGGGCGAGGAGTCGGTCGGCGCCCGGCGCGCGGAGGCGGGCGGGCGGCATACGCCCCTCGAGGCTCGCGCGCAGAGGCGCGGCGGCGCGGCGGGCATCGCGCACCGACAAGGGCAGCGGCGACCAGCCGGCCCAGCGGCCGAGCTCGACGACCGGCGGGGCCACATCGGCCTCCCGCATGACCTCGGCGGGGGAGCCGCTGGCGACCCGGCCGTCGAGGCTGACGTGGAGCACGGTGTCGGCGTACTGCAGGACCCGCTCGATGCGGTGCTCGGCGAGCACCACGGTGACCGCCAGGTCGTGGACCAGCCGGGTGATCGTCGCGAGAACCTCCTCGGCGCCGGTCGGGTCGAGCGCGGAGGTGGGCTCGTCGAGGACTATCACCCTCGGGTGGAGGGTGAGGACCGAGCCGATGGCGACGCGCTGCTGCTGCCCGCCGGACAGCTCGTGGAGCGCGGCGCCGCGCAGATCGGCGATGCCGAGCAGGTCGAGAGTCTCCTCGACGCGCCGCCGCATGACCGGCGCGGGGAGGGCGAGCTGCTCCATGCCATAGGCGAGCTCCTCCTCGACCGTGTCGGTGACGAAGCCCGCGAGCGGGTCCTGCCCGACGACTCCGACGATGTCGGCGAGATCGCGCGGACGGTGGTGGCGGGTGTCGCGTCCGAGGACCTGGACCCTGCCCGCGAGGGTGCCGCCGGTGAAGTGGGGGACGGTGCCGCCGATCGCGCCGAGCAGCGTCGACTTGCCGGAGCCGGTGCGGCCGATGACGAGGGCCAGCTCGCCCTCGCCGACGTCGAGCGTGACATCGCGCAGGGTCGGGGCGGGCGCGTCGGGATAGGTGACCGTGACGTGGTCGAAGCGGATCGTGGGGGCGGTCATGGCGCGACCGCCTCTGGGGTATGCCGTGTGGTCGCCGCGGGCGCGAGGCTCGCCTCTGCGCGTGCGGCGCGACGGGCCGGGCCGCGTCGGGCGGGTCGGCGGGTCGCCGCCGCGGGCAGCGGGGGAGTCAGCCAGGCGGGGAGGGCCGCGAGCAGGATCGCGGCCAGGGGGAGCAGTGGGATGGCGGGCGCCTCGAGGGGGACCACCCGCTGGACCAGTGCGGCCGGGTCGGTGTGGGAGGTCCACAGGACCGCGGCTGCGGCGATCAGGCCGCACGCGCTCACCAGCCACTCGGGCGCGCGCCACGGGTCGGGGCGATAGGTCGAGCGCTCGACGCCGCGGCCGCCGAGCCAGATGCCGGCCGCTCCGAGGAGCAGGCCCGCCACGAGCGTGGGTGCCTGGAGCGCGGGCGGGACGTCCTTGCCGAGCAGGCCGTAGAGCCCGATCGCCGCGGCCAGCAGCCCGGCGAGCGACAGGGCCCCGGCGAGGCGGCCGGCCGTGCCCGGGGTGCGCCGGCCGTAGCCGCGCGAGTCCATCGCCGAGGCGAGCAGGAGCGATCGGTCGAGGGTGTCCTGGAGGACGGGCAGGGCGACCTGGCGGACGGCCTTGAGGCCACGGGCGGGCTCACCGCGAAGCCGTCGCGCCCGCATGACCCGCTGGACGCTCTCGGCGAGCTGGGGTGCGACGGTGACGGACACGACGACGGCCGTGCCGATCTCCTGGAGGGCACCGGGGAGGCTGCGCAGCAGGCGCTTGGGGTTGGCCACGGCATTCGCCGCGCCCATGCACAGGATGATCACGGCCAGCCGCAGGCCCTCGACGAGCGCGCCGAGCAGGCCCTCGAGATAGACGGTGCCGCCGATCGTGATGCCGGCCGCCCACTCGGGCATCGTCGGCGACGGCAGGGGGAAGAGGGCGTGCTCGCCCACCTTGCCGCCGAGCGCGACGTGGAGCAGGGCGCGCCAGGCAAGGATGACCAGTCCCAGGAGGACATACAGCCGGTAGGCCCGGCCCCACGGGCCGTGCCCGCGGCGGGCGCGGACGACAACCGTCGCCACCGCGGCCGCCGCGAGCAGCAGCACCGGGTTGGTCGTCTGGCTCACCGCCGTCGCCAACCCGAGGGCCCAGATCCACCAGGCCCCCGGGTGCACGGCGCGGGGTGAGTCCGACATCGGATCAGACGTTGCGGTCGTCCCGCGGGTCGCGCAGGTCGCCGTCACGCGGGTCGCGGTAGTCACCGTCGCGCAGGTCGCCCTCGCGGACATCGCGCGCGTCGGTGCCGCGCAGGTCCTCGCGGACGCGCACGTCGCGGTCGGTGTCGGGGACATAACGCTCGGTGACGACGCCCTCGGTCTGCTCCGGGGTGCGACGGCGCATCAGGGCCGCGATCAGGCCGCCGATCAGGGCCAGCGCGAGGAGGGGGAGCAGCCACTTCCAGATGCTCGTGCCCTCCTCCTCGGTGGTCGTGTCGGCAGCCTCCGAGGTCGGGCTCGCCGAGGCGGTGTCGGTCGCGCTCGCGGCGGCGCTGGACGCGGCGTCGGTGGCGGAGGTCGCGGCGGAGGAGGCGGCGTCGGTGGCGGACGTGGCAGCGCTGGACGCAGCGTCGGTCGCGGACGTAGCGGCGCTGGACGCAGCGTCGGTGGCGGAGGTCGTGGCGGAGGACGCGGTGTCGGTCGCGCCGGCGAACGCGGCGGCCGGCTGGGTCTTGCCGTCACCGAAGGAGAAGCCGATGGCGCTGCCCGGGGCCGGGTCGACCTCGTTGGCGCCCTTGGGGGCGAAGCCCCACGCCTGGTCGGCCTCGGCGGTGTAGAAGCCCCAGAAGGCATCGGCCGCGGGCATCTTGGTGCAGTCGGCACCCTCCGGCTTGCCGTCGATCTGGCAGATCGCGCCGGCGAAGGTCGAGACCGGGGTCACCTCGTGGCCGGCGGCCTTGAGCGCGTCGAGCGCGGTGGTCGGGTCGCCCTTGGCGCAGGACAGGGCCTTGTCGACGACGACCGTGACGCCCTCGGTGCCGGTGCAGCCGGTGCTGTCGGCCTGGGCAGGGGCGGCCATGCCGATGCCGGCGGCGGCAAGGGACAGGGCGGCAAGTGCGGTGCGCGTGCGGTGGGTCATGGTGCCTTCCGGTGGTGGGCCGGGGGCGCCTCCCGGCCCTTCCGACACGAGCGCCCTCGTCCCGGCCGGTCACGGCGGGAGCGAGGGCGGTCTCGGATCTTCAGACCCGGGCTCCGCCCCGTTGACCTCGACGGTGGTGTACGTGGAGCCGCTCGCGTCGCCCCCGGGCATTCCGACTCGCCACGACGTGCGTGGCCTACGGCTGCGGGTCAGTGCCGGACTTCGACCGGCTTCCCCCGCGGGGACGCGTGCTTGCCGCACGGGTGCGCGGCAACTGCCCACTCTAGCCGAGTGAGCAGGTCAGGGCCGCCTTCGACGGCGTTCGGGGCAGCCCGGCGGGTTCGGTACGATTGGTCACACAAGGCGTCGACCCGGCCATCACCGGCGAGCCTCCGGAAGAACGGGACCGGGCCGACCATGCCGCGCACGCGGCATACCTGCCTGATCCTCACTAGAACCGGACGGGTGGGCCCGTCACAGCCTTCGGCAAGAGCGGTCGTATGCCGCGTGGCCGGTCCGCCTCGCGGCGCACCTGCCCGGGCGCGTGCGGCAAGCGGGGTGGTACCGCGGCGTCCCTGGCCCAGGGGTCGTCGTCCTCGTGCGAAGGACGCAGACGACACGCACGAAAGGCCCGCCCCGACATGGCGTACCCCAAGGTCGACATGACCGTCGCACCCGCGAGCGAGAGCTCCCACCCCGGCGCCGCTCTCGGCGTGCCCGCCAGCCCGAGGTTCCCGGCCATCGAGCAGGGCGTCCTGGAGTACTGGAAGCAGGACGGCACCTTCGTCGAGTCCGTGGAGCAGCGCCCCGCGGGCGAGGACGGGGCCAACGAGTTCGTCTTCTACGACGGCCCGCCCTTCGCCAACGGTCTGCCGCACTACGGCCACCTGCTCACCGGTTATGTCAAGGACATCGTGCCGCGCTACCAGACGATGCGCGGCCGCCGCGTCGAGCGCCGGTTCGGCTGGGACACCCACGGCCTGCCCGCCGAGCTCGAGGCGATGAGCCAGCTCGGCATCAAGACCAAGGACGAGATCCTCGAGCTCGGCATCGACGCGTTCAACGCCAAGTGCCGTGAGTCGGTCCTGAAGTACACCGACGAGTGGCAGGACTATGTCACCCGCCAGGCGCGCTGGGTCGACTTCGACAACGACTACAAGACGCTCAACCCGGACTACATGGAGTCCGTCATCTGGGCCTTCAAGACCCTCTATGACAAGGGCCTGGTCTATGAGGGCTTCCGCGTCCTGCCCTACTGCTGGAACGACCAGACGCCGCTGTCCAACCACGAGCTGCGCATGGACGACGACGTCTACAAGGTGCGCAAGGACCCGGCAGTCACCGTGGGCCTGCGCGTCACGGAGGGCGAGCACGAGGGCGCCCACCTGCTGGTCTGGACGACCACCCCGTGGACCCTCCCCAGCCATCTGCTCGTGATGGTCGGCGAGGACATCGACTATGTCGTCGTCGAGTCCGAGGCGAGCGGCCGGCCCGAGCGCCACATCCTCGCGGAGGCGCGGCTCGCGGCATACGCCAACGACCTCTGGCCGGGCAAGGACGAGACGGCCAAGGCGCTGCGCAAGGACCCCTCGAGCAAGATCGTCGCGCGGGTCAAGGGCGCCGACCTCATCGGCACCCACTACACGCCGCCGTTCTCCTACTACGAGGGCTGGGACAACGCATTCCGTGTCGTGCCAGCGGAGTTCGTCACCACCACCGACGGCACCGGGCTCGTCCACACCGCCGGTGCGTTCGGTGAGGACGACAAGGTCGTGACCGACCGCGAGGGCGTCGAGGCGGTCATGCCCGTCGGCCCGGACGGCAAGTTCACCCACCCTGTCGAGGCGTATGCCGGCATGCTCGTCTTCGACGCCAACGAGCCGATCATCGACCACCTCAAGGCACGCACCTATGTGGATGGCGTTGGGGGAGAGACAGATCCGGGTCCGGTCACCGAGGGCACGGTGCTGCTGCGGCGCGAGGGCTATGACCACTCCTACCCGCACTGCTGGCGCTGCCGCGAGCCCCTGATCTACAAGGGCGTCTCCTCGTGGTTCGTCGAGGTGACCAAGTTCAAGGACCGCATGCTCGAGCTCAACGAGCAGATCACGTGGGTGCCCGAGCACGTCAAGCACGGCCAGTTCGGCAAGTGGCTCGAGAACGCCCGCGACTGGTCGATCTCGCGGAATCGCTTCTGGGGCAGCCCGATCCCCGTGTGGCGGTCGGACAACCCGGAGTACCCGCGCATCGACGTCTACGGCTCCTTCGAGGAGCTCGAACGCGACTTCGGCGTCAAGGTCGAGGACCTCCACCGGCCCTTCATCGACACCCTCACCCGGCCCAACCCCGACGACCCGACCGGGCAGTCGACGATGCGCCGCGTCGAGGACGTGCTCGACGTGTGGTTCGACTCCGGGTCGATGTCCTTTGCCCAGGTGCACTACCCCTTCGAGAACCGCGAGTGGTTCGAGCACCACTTCCCGGGCGACTTCATCGTCGAGTACATCGGCCAGACGCGCGGCTGGTTCTACACCCTCCACATCCTGGCGACGGCGCTCTTCGACCGGCCGGCGTTCTCGACCTGCGTCAGCCACGGCATCGTGCTCGGCTCCGACGGCGCCAAGATGAGCAAGTCGTTGCGCAACTACCCCGACGTCACCGAGGTCTTCAACCGCGACGGCGCCGACGCGATGCGCTGGTTCCTGATGTCGAGCCCGATCCTGCGCGGCGGCAACCTGATCGTCACCGAGCAGGGCATCCGAGACGGCGTGCGCCAGGTGATGATCCCGCTGTGGAACGTCTGGTACTTCTTCAGCCTCTATGCCAATGCCTACGGCGCGAACCACGAGGGATACGAGGCGAAGTGGTCGACCGCGTCGACCGACCCGCTCGACCGCTACCTGCTGGCCAAGCTGCGCGAGTACGTCCAGACGATGCAGGACCAGCTCGACGTGTATGCCGTGGCCGACGCGTGTGAGACGACCCGCACCTTCCTCGACGTCCTCACCAACTGGTACATCCGCCGGTCGCGAGAGCGCTTCTGGGACACCGGTGCCGGCGACTCCACGGTCGCCACGCAGGCCTTCGACACCCTCTACACCGCGCTCGAGGTCGTCTGCCGCACGGCGGCCCCGCTGCTGCCCCTCACGACCGAGGAGATCTGGCGTGGTCTGACCGGTGGCCGCTCGGTCCACCTGACCGACTGGCCCGATGTCGAGGACCTGCCCGCCGACCACGAGCTCGTCGTGACGATGGACAAGGCCCGCGACATCTGCTCGGCCGCCTCGGGTCTGCGCAAGGCCGGTGGCCTGCGGGTGCGACTGCCGCTGCAGGACCTGACGGTCGTCACCGATCACGCGGCCGCGCTGCAGGACTTCGGTGCGATCATCGCCGACGAGGTCAACGTGCGGCAGGTCTCGCTGCTGGATGTCGAGCAAGCCCAGGCCAGCGACTTCGGCATCAGCCAGCGGCTGACCGTCAACGCCCGCGCGGCCGGCCCGCGTCTCGGCAAGGACGTGCAGCAGGCGATCAAGGGCAGCAAGTCCGGCGACTGGTCGGTGGCCGACGACGGCACGGTGACCTCCGGCGGCCTTGCCCTGGTGGAGGGGGAGTACACCCTCGAGACGATCGTCGCCGAGGCCGAGGACGGCGCCAGCCGCGCGACGGCGATGCTGCCGGCCGGCGAGGGCTTCATCGTGCTCGACACCACGGTGACTCCCGAGCTCGCCGCAGAGGGACTGGCCCGCGATGTCGTGCGCGCGGTCCAGCAGGCCCGTCGCGAGGCGGGACTGGAGGTCTCCGACCGGATCAGCCTGACCGTCACCGGCGGCCCGGCGGTCTGGGAGGCGGTCACGGCCCACCAGAACCTCATCGTCGAGGAGACGCTCGCCAAGCAGTTCGGCGCCGCGCCGCAGCTCGACGCCCTGCCCGAGCGCGACGACGTCGCCACCGCCACGGTCGGCGACGGCGAGCCGATCCGCATCAAGGTGATGAAGCTCGCCTGACCCAGCCCCACGGCATACCGCGCTTTGGCCCAAGTGGGCACGAACGCCCCGGCGCGTTCGTGCCCACTTGGGCTAAACCGCGCCGGTGACCCGGGGTGGACGGAGCTGGGCCCTGCCCCGGGAGCGGGGTGGCCCGCGCGGCGGCTGTCGGCGGGCGGGCGCGGATCGGGGACAATGGTCGGCATGCCAGCCCCGAATGCCGCCCAGCGTGAGGCCGCGCGCAGTCTCGAGATCACCAAACAGATGCGCGAGGCCGAGGAGGCGATCCTCGCCCGCGCGCCCGAGCACGACCTCGAGCCGAGTCTGGAGCGCATCCAGGCGGTCATGGAGCTTGCCGGCGACCCCCAGCGGGCCTACCCGGTCATCCATCTGACCGGCACCAACGGCAAGACCACCACCACCCGGGTCATCGACGCGATCCTGACGGAGATGGGTCTGACGACCGGCCGGTTCACGTCTCCGCACCTGCACACGATTCGCGAGCGGATCACGATCGCCGGCAAGCCGATCAGCGCCGAGCGCTTCCTCGCGGCATACCAGGACGTCCTGCCGTTCATCGAGATGGTCGACGCCCGCTCGCAGGCCGAGGGCGGCCCTCGGATGACCTACTTCGAGGTCGTCGTCGCCGTCGGGTATGCCGCGTTCGCCGACGCCCCCGTCGACGTCGCCATCGTGGAGGTCGGCATGGGCGGCAGCTGGGACGCGACCAATGTCGCCGACGGTGTCGTCTCCGTCGTCACCCCGATCGGGCTGGACCACCAGCACTTCCTCGGCGACACGATCGAGCAGATCGCCACCGAGAAGGCGGGGATCATCAAGGAGGGCGGCATCGCGGTCGTCGCGCTGCAGAGGGAGGACGACGTGCTCGAGATCCTGTCCGAGCGCGCCGAGGAGGTCGGGGCGCGCGTGGCCTATGAGTCGCGCGACTTCGGCATCCTCGACCAGGACGTGGCCGTCGGCGGCCAGCAGTTCTCGATGCGGAGCCTGGCGGGGGAGTACCACGACATCTTCCTGCCGCTCTTCGGCGCGCACCAGGTGCAGAACGCCGTAACAGCCATCTGCGCGGTCGAGGCCTTCATCGGAGGCGGGGAGCAGACCCTCGACGGCGAGGTCCTCGCGGCCGGGCTCGCCAAGGCCACCTCGCCCGGGCGTCTCGAGATCGTGCGTCGCTCGCCCACGGTCCTGGTCGACGCAGCCCACAACCCCCACGGGATGACCGCGCTGGCGGCGGCGCTGCGCGAGTCCTTCACCTTCGTCAAGCTCGTCGGTGTCGTGGCGATCCTCGGCGACAAGGACGCCGAGTCGATGCTGGAGATCCTCGAGCCGGTGCTCGACGAGGTCGTCATCAGCCGCACCACCTCGCCCCGGGCGATGCGCCCGCGCGACCTTGGCGAGATCGCCGAGGGCATCTTCGGCGCCCACCGCGTCACGGTCGTCGAGGACCTGCCCGACGCCCTCGACAAGGCCGCCGAGCTGGCCGATGATGGGGGCGCAGGCGGCGCGGTCCTGGCGACCGGGTCGATCACCACGGCCGCCGAGGTGCGGATGCTGCTGGGGGTGACTGACGCATGAAGTACGTCATCCTCGCGGTCCTGGTCTTCCTGCTGATCGCCGCCGTCTCGCGCGCCCTCGACGGCAAACGCCGCGAGCAGGAGCGCCGGCGTCTCGAGGCCGACCTCGAGTCCCACCGCCGCGGGAGGGAGGGGCGATGAGCCTGCCGCTCTATGGGAAGCAGGGGAAGTTCACCTTCCGCATGCTCGCCGCCGTCCTGGTCGGCCAGTCGATCGTGATCTTCTTCGGCGCCCTCGTCGCCCGCGGTCTCGCGGCGGCCGGCGGCGACGCCGACGGCGCCTCGCGCCTGCTGTGGGTCGGGTCGGGCTTGGCGGTGCTGGCCCTGGTCGGAGCCGGCCTGACGCGCTCGCCGCTGGGGATCACGGTTGGTTGGCTCGTGCAGGTGTTGACCCTGGCGGCAGCGTTGGTGGTCCCCGATATGCTCTTCGCGGGGCTGATCTTCGGGGCGCTGTGGGTGTATTGCCTCCACAAGGGCCGTGCGATAGACAGAGACGTGGCCGAGCGCGAGGCACAGCTCGCGCAGGGATAGCCTTGGCCCCGTGACCGAACAGATCGAACGCTCCCTCGTCCTCGTCAAGCCCGACGGCTACCGCCGGGGCCTCACCGGTGAGGTGCTGCGCCGCATCGAGGCCAAGGGCTACACCCTCGTCGCGCTCAACATTCTCACGGCGACCTCCGAGATGCTCCACGAGCACTACGCCGAGCACCAGGGCAAGCCCTTCTTCGAGCCGCTCTGCGAGTTCATGTCCTCCGGCCCGGTCACCGCCGTCGTCATCGAGGGCCAGGACTGCATCAAGGGCTTCCGCTCGCTGGCCGGCACAACCAACCCCACCGAGGCGGCGCCGGGCAGCATCCGCGGCGACCTCGGCCGCGACTACGGCACGGCCGTCCAGCAGAACATCGTCCACGGCTCCGACTCGCCCGAGTCCGCCGCCCGCGAGATCGGCATCTGGTTCCCCAACCTCTGACCCCCCATCTGGACGTATGCCGCGAGCCCGGCTCGCGGCATACCTGCGTCTGGGCGTCGGCGCGCTCGGACGGTGGGCAAGAACGACTATCACCTCGGGGGCTTGGAGGGTGCGGTTGTGCTCGGCAGCCCGGGGGTGGGCCGGGTGGTGATAGTCGACTTTGCCGGGCCCGGCTGGGGGTGGGTGCGGCCAGACGGTATGCCGCGAGCCCGGACACCGGGGTGGCCTCGCATAGCATCGTCCGCGTGAGCGGAGCGACGGGATGGCTGGGCTGGGGGAGAGACCTCGCCATCGACCTGGGGACCGCCAACACCCTCATCTATGAGAAGGGCCGCGGCGTCGTGCTCGACGAGCCGTCGGTCGTGGCCGTCGAGGCCGGCACCACCCAGCTGATCGCCGCCGGGACGCGGGCCAAGGAGATGCTCGGGCGGGCGCCGGGGCACGTCCACGCGGTGCGGCCGCTGCGCGACGGGGTGATCTCCGACGCCGACGTCACCGAGCGGATGCTGCGCTACTTCGTCGACCAGGTCCGCCCGTCCAAGCTGGTGCGCCCCCGGATGGTCGTGTGCGTCCCCAGCGAGGTCACCGGCGTGGAGCGGCGGGCTCTGGAGGACTCCGCGATGCGCGCCGGCGCCCGCAGGGTCTATGTCATCGAGGAGCCGATGGCCGCCGCGATCGGCGCCGGGCTGCCCGTCCACGAGACGGCCGCGTCGATGGTCGTCGACGTGGGCGGAGGCACCTCCGATGTCGCCGTCATCAGCCTCGGCGGCATCGTCAACTCGCGCGCGCTGCGGGTTGGCGGCGACGAGATCGACGAGGCGATCATCAGCCACATCAAGACCGAGTACTCCCTGCTGCTGGGCGAGCGCTCCGCCGAGCACATCAAGGTCGCGGCCGGCTCGGCCTTCCCGCTCACCAAGGAGATCTCGACACGCGTGGCCGGACGCGACCTGCTCACCGGCCTGCCCAAGACCGTGACGATCTCCTCGCAGGAGGTCCGGCGCGCCATCGAGGGGCCAGTCCTGCAGATCGTCGAGCTGGTGCGCTCCACCCTCGATGTCTGTCCGCCCGAGCTGGCCGGCGACATCCTCGACAACGGCATCGTGCTGACCGGTGGCGGAGCCCTGCTGCGTGGCCTCGACGAGCGGATGCGCCACGAGCTCGGGGTGCCGGTGCGCTCGGCCGACGAGCCGCTCCGCTCGGTGGTCGTCGGCGCCGGCCGCTGCGTCGAGGACTTCGACTCGCTCGAGCGCGTGCTCGTCGACACCCGGCGCCTCTAGGGCGGGCCGGGTATGCCGCGCGCTCCCTATGTCGCCAAGCCCCCTGAGCCCCAGCGTCGCTCGCTGCTCCAGCGGGTCGGGCGCGGCCGGCTGCTCGCTGTCCTTGTGGCCCTCACCCTCGCCCTGCTCGTCAGTGACCTCGCCGGGGGCGTCTCCTCGAGTCGGGTGCGCGCGGCGGGGGCCGCGGTCTTCGGCCCGCTCCAGCGGCTCGTCGGCCCCGACCCGGAGGCCGAGCTCGCGAGGGTCACCGCCGAGCGGGACGCACTGGCCCACCGGGACCGCACCGACCACGAGGCGCTGACCGAGTCGAGCGAGGTGAGCCGGCTGCTGGAGTCACCCTCGCTGGGCGGGGCCCGCCTGCTGCCGGCCCGGGTGGTGGCCGTCGGTGCCCTCGGCGCGGCCGGCCCCGAGCGGGTGACCGTCGATGTCGGTGCCCGTGACGGCGTGAGCCGTGACCTGTCCGTCGTGACCGCCGACGGGCTGGTCGGGCGCGTGGTGTCCGTGGCGCCGTGGACCAGCGACGTCCTGGTCATCGGCGCCCGAGACCTGACCGTCGGGGTCCGCGTCGGCGACGACGGGAGGCTCGGGTCCCTTTCTGGCGCAGGCGCGCCCGGCTCGGCCCCCCGCAGCGCCGGCCAGCTCAGCCTCACCCTGGTGCAGCAGGGCACCCTCCGGAGCGGGGACATCGTGACGACCCTGGGCAGCGTCGGCAACCGTCCGTTCGTCCCCGGCATCCCAGTCGGCAAGGTGGTGTCCGTCGACGGGGAGATGGGGCGGCTCGCGCCCAGTGGCGCCGTCACACCAGCTGTCGACACCGGGTCCCTGCGTGTGGTCGGGGTGCTGCTCTCGGCTCCTCGGTCGGCCCCGCGCGCGGCCGCGACCGCGGGTGCGCCGTGATCTCCGTCCGGGCCGTGGCACGCCTCGGGCTCATCCTGCTCGCGGCCCTTGGCACGGTCACGCTCGGAGCCCGCGGCTTCGCGCCGCTGCCCGACCTCGCCCTGATCGTGGTCGTTGCGGCCGCGCTCACCGCTGGCCCGCTCGGTGGGGCCTCGCTCGGACTGCTGGCCGGTTGGGTCATCGACCTCATGCCCCCCGGGGGAGTGCTGCTCGGCTCCAGTGCGCTGATGTATGCCGCGGCCGGCGCCCTCGCCGGTCTCGGCCGTCGCCAGGGCTCCGTGCCTGGCGTCTGGTTCGCACTGGTGTGCCTGGCCAGCTCGCTTGTGCTGGAAGGCTTCCGGGTCTTCCTCGGGCTCGCGTCCCGGGCGCCGGTGGACTGGTCGGCGTCGGGGCTGAGGCTGCTCGCGACGGTGCTCACGGGCGCCCTGCTCGTGCCTCTCCTCGTGGCCGGCGAGCACTGGCTGACCCGGCGGAGGATTTCGTGAGGTCGCAGCCGCCCTATCGCGGGCGCACTCTCACGCCCCGGTCGGTCACGCCACGGGGCCGGGGGATCGGGATGTACCAGGCACGGCTGTGGACGCTGGTCGGGGTCGTGGTGCTCCTCTTCGGCACGCTGATCGGGCGGCTCGGGCAGATGCAGATCGGCGAGCACACGGCATACTCCGGGGCTGCGGAGCAGCTCAACACGCGCACGATCGTGACGCCCGCGGTGCGGGGGCGCATCCTCGACCGCAACCGCGTCCCCTTGGTGGACAACACCTCTGAGCCGGTCGTGACGGTCGAACGCAAGGTGCTGCTCGAGTCGGACGACGAGGGACGGGCCCTGATCACCCGGGTGGCCAAGGTGCTCGGGCTCCCGGCCAACCAACTGTTCGCCAAGACCCGGATCTGCGGCACCGAGGGCGCGCCGAGGCCGCCGCTGTGCTGGGGCGGATCGGCCTACCAGCCTATCCCGATCGCCGCGGGTGTCGACCCCAGGCGTGCACTGAGCCTGACCGAGCGTCCGGAGGACTATCCGGGCGTGGCCGTCGAGGCCCAGCCGGTGCGGCACTTCCCACGGCCCGACGGCGTCAACGCGGCCCACGTGATCGGCTACCTCGGCCGGCCCAACGCCGAGGAGGTCAGGGGCTCCAAGGGTGCGATCACCGACCAGGACCTCGTCGGGCGCGCGGGGCTGGAGCAGCAGTACGACTCCGTCCTGCGCGGCACTCCGGGCCGCACGGTGGTCGCCGTCGACCCGCGCGGGATCGTCACCCGGGAGGTCTCGCGCACCGACCCCGTCGCCGGCCGCGACATCGTCACGACCATCGACGCCGGAGTGCAGGCCGCGACCGAAAAGGCTCTCGCACAAGGGATCCAGAACACCCGGGCCAAGGGCCGCCGGGCCGATGCCGCGGCTGCGGTGGTGCTCGACCCCCGCAATGGCGACGTCGTGGCGATGGCCAGCTATCCGACCTACGACCCGGACGTGTGGACCGGTGGCATCAGCCAGGCCGACTTCGCGCGCCTCAACGACCCCAAGGCCGGCACCCCACTGGTGTCACGGGCCGTCGCGTCGGTCTTCCCGCCCGCGTCGACCTTCAAGGCGATCACGCTGCCCGCGGCGGTCGAGGGTGGCGGTGCGAGTCTCGACGGCACCTACCAGTGCGGCTCGAGCTATCGCATCGGCAACCGGGACTTCAGGAACTTCGAGTCGACCGCCTATGGCCGCATCTCGCTCCGCACGGCCATGGTGGTCTCCTGCGACACGGTCTTCTACGAGTTCGCCTATCGCTCCTGGCTCCAGCAGGGTGGGCTGGAGGCCACCACCGACGCCAAGGACCCCTTCGTCGCGATGGCCAAGCGCTTCGGCTTCGGGTCGCGCACCGGCATCGACCTGCCCGGCGAGGCGGCTGGCCGCATCCCGGGCCGACCGTGGAAGCGGCAGGTGTGGGAGGACTCCCGCGACGACACCTGTGCCCGCGCGAAAAAGGGCTACCCCGAGATCGCCAAGAGCGACCCGCAGCGCGCGGCATACCTCAAGCGGCTCGCGGCCGAGAACTGCACAGAGGGCTTCTCCTTCCGCGCCGGCGACGAGGCCAACCTCTCAATCGGCCAGGGCGACATGGCCGTCACCCCCCTGCAGATGACGAGCGCGTATGCCGCGATCGCCGCCGGCGGCCTCCGGTGGACCCCGCGGCTGGTCGGGGCCACCGCCCGCCCTGATGGGTCGGGCCGGACGGCTGTCGCCCTGCGCAAGGCCGGCGACGTGGGGCTCAGTGGTGGGCTGACGGCATTCCTGCATGATGCGCTGGCTGGCGTCGTCACGGAGGGGACCGCTCGGGGCGCCTTCGCTGGCTTCGACCTGCGGGGCTGGCCGGTCGCGGGCAAGACCGGCACCGCGGAGGTCTTCGGCCAGGAGGACACCGCGTGGTTCGTCTCGTGGGCGCCGGCCGACTCCCCGCGGTATGCCGTATCGGTCACCATCGCCCAGGGCGGCACCGGCGGCGACAACGCCGCTCCCGTCGCACGGACGATCCACGACTACCTGCGAGGGATGCCGTGAACACCCACCATCGACTCGGAGGTCGTCCGCCTACGTAGGAGGTGCCCGCCTTACTGACCTCCACGATGCGGCAGTGAGCCCGGGACGCTTCAGGGGTCGGTATTCACGGGCTCTTCGAAGTTGACCGGGCACGCCGGGTCCTCGTGGTGACGCGGGAGGGCCCGTGACCTCAGTGATCATGGCTGTGTCGAAGCAGTTCATGGTCACGAAGGTGAGGTCACGGGCTTGGTCCAGCGTACGCATGCACGGACATGGGGAGGGCAGCGGCAGGCGACGCTGCTGTTGGGGATCGAGGGGTTGGCGGTCGCCTCGGTCACGCTCGAGGACGACGGTGGCCGGGTCGTCGACGTGGTCACGGACGAGGAGACGGCGGCGGCCTGCCCGGAGTGTGGGGTGCTGTCGACCTCACGCAAGGGCGGCGCGGTGACCCGGCCGCGGGACGTGCCGTACGGGACCGCGCCGATCCGGCTGGTGTGGCACAAGACGAGGTGGCGGTGCCGCGAGCCTCGTTGTCCGCGTGGGTCGTTCACCGAGTGCTTGGCGTCGGTGCCGGCCCGATCGAGGCTCACGACGCGGCTTCGGGCGGAGTGCGGGGAACGGATCGCGACGGACGCCTCGTGTGTCCAGGCGGCCGCGGACCGGTATCGGGTGTCGTGGCCGATTGCGCATGCCGCGTTCATCGGACACGTCGAGGCGCAGCTCGCGGCGCCGTTGCCGCCGGTGGAGGTCCTCGGGATCGACGAGACCAGGCGCGGCAAGCCGATCTGGACGCAAGACCCGGTGACGTGCCGGTGGCGGATCGTCACCGATCGGTGGCTGACCGGGATCGTTGACGCCGCCGGCACCGGGGGCCTGCTCGGGCACGTCGACGGCCGCACCGCAGCGACGGTCGCCGACTGGCTCCGGGAGCAGCCTGAGGCGTGGCGGGCCGGGGTCACGCACGTGTGCATCGACCTGTCCGCCTCGTACGCCAAGGCGGTCACCGACGCGCTCCCCGACGCGACGCTGGTCGCTGACCGGTTCCACCTCGTGCGCCTGAGCAACGACATGGTCACCGCACTCCGGCAACGCGTCACCCGCGAGGACCGGGGCCGCCGCGGCCGCAAACGCGACCCCGAGTGGGCCTCCCGGCGGCGGCTGCTCACCGCCCACGAGCGGCTCTCACCGGGCGTGTTCGCGCGACTGTGGAACGGGCTCATCGACCAAGGCGACCTCGGCGTCGAGATCCTCCACGCATACGTCGTCAAGGAGTCCCTGCGGGAACTGCTCGCCCTCGCCCCAACCCCCGCCACCTCGGTCCCGGACCGGTCAGCGATCTCGCACCGACTGTGGCGGTTCCTCGACCTCGCCGCCGCCAGCGACAGTCCCGAGGTCCACCGGCTCGCCGCGACCATCGACACCTGGTGGCCCGCGATCGAGGCCGGTCTCCTGACCGGCCACTCCAACGCCCGATCCGAGGGGTACAACCGCCTCGCCAAGCACCAAGGCCGCAACGCCTTCGGATTCCGCAACACCGAGAACCAACGACGCCGCATACGCTGGGCCTGCACTCGCCAACACCGGCGAGCCTCAGCTACGACCAGCGAGGTGCCCGGTCAAGTTCGATGAGCCCCAAAACCATCCTCGAGGCGATCGCACCTGGGCGCCGATGATTGTCGTTGCGCTCCAAGGGCCGGATTCGCGGGCTGCGGGCGCGCGGCGCCTGCGGCCCTCTGGGATGAATTACGCGTTTCGCGCGTCGGGGAAAGGATTGTCGAGGCGAAGAACACCCGCTCCTTACCGGAATGCCTGTGTGTCACACTCTTGGGCCAACTTGGCTGGAATGCAACTCACCGCAATAGAACTGCCTCAACCGGAGCGCCGCAGGACCTGTTGCTCAAATCCACCCATGTCAACGAAAAACAGCCTTCGCCCACACCGGCTCCGACGCCCTCGAATAAGCAATCGCCCTTGCGCCCACAGGCGAAGTAGCTGAATTGCGCGCGAAATGGTCTCAATCTGGTCCTCGTCTTCGTATGCGTGAAGAAGAGTCGAATAATCCCCGACGTACACGCGAAACAGGCCGTCAGGCGAGAAGTCAGCGACCCTTACTCCGCCGAAATCCACAACAACCGAACTTTCTCGGCGTTCATGTTCAATTGAAGCGATAAACCTCACGTCTTCGCCGATGGCATCTTCGACGACGTGGAGCATTTCGTGAGGGTTCATTACGAACCTTTCGGCCACGACCAGTGGCGAGTTCTTGACCGGGTGTGCCAACTAAAGGAGACGTGCCGATGATTCGCCGCCCGACGGTTCTCGTGAATATTGAATCTAATCACCCTGCGCCTCCACCCGCTGGATTGTTGCCAATATTTCCGCGTTTGACCGAAACTTCTGCGGCGCTCATTTACGCGATACAACTTGCCCGCTGTTTGGACGGCGGCTCTCCCTGCCCTGTACGCCTTGTACCCACGATACACGGTGAGCCCACCGCGCGCCCCCAAGCCTGCTGCACCCAACCCGGGAATGAACATGCTTCCCCAAAGGGCTGCTTTGCCCACCTTCCGCCAGAACGAGGCTCTTTTCCAGAAGCGTCGGTGTCCGTCGAGGTCGGTTTGGTTGATGGGGTCTTGGGGGTAGGTGTAGGTGGTGGTGTTGCCCCCGAACTGGGGGTCGCGGCTGGTGAAGTTGCCGGTGACGGGGTTGTAGAGCCGGTCGCCCATGAGGGTGAGGCCGGCGGATTCGGGGGTGGTGGAGCGTTGTTTCGCGCCGAGCCACCCGTAGCCGAGGACGGTCGCGACGGCCGGGCTGATCGTGCTGGACACCTCTGGGTCGGCACCGGGACTGGTGTCGCCGTCGCTGGTGGGGGTGCCGTACTCGGTGTAGTCGGCCCACCCCCCGATCCCCGTGGCCGCGGTGGTGTCGGTCTGGTCGGCGGGGATGGTCACGGTGGTGGCGACATCGTCGTGGATGTTGGAGATGGCCAGCTCGACCGCGCCGTCGGCGTGGATGGTGGCGCCGAGGTCACCGCCGATGGACTCGACGAACCGGTCCGTGGCCGTGGCCCCATCAGCGGTGGTGGTGAGCACCCAGGCCGGGTTGTCGGAGGTGTCGGTGTAGTGGCGCATCCGGGTCGTGGGCGCAGCGGTCCAGATCATCGTGTTGGGGCAGAAGCCGCCGCCGGGCTCGGCCGTCAACGTTCCCGGGCGCTCCAGAACCGCGGACACAGACATAGGGGCTCTTCAACTTTGAGCGTGGTGGGCCCTGATTGAGGGCTCGCGGCCCTACGCCAGCATGGGTGTTGTCGAGACATCCCAGAGCGAGGACCGCGAGCGTGCACCAGCCTACGTTCGACGTCGATGCGGCGTCGATCCTGTTCAATCTGCCCGGCTACCGAGTGGTCTCGGCGGCCCCTGCCGTCGGCGAGATGCCCCGGCAGGTCCTGGTCGAGAGCATCGACGCGGAAGGGGCCTGCCCCTCGTGCGGGGTGCTCTCCGCGCGGGTTCAGGCCCGGCCGATCCAGCACGTGAAGGATGTGCCCTGCGGCGGGGAACGGATCGATGTGCTCGTCCGCAAACGCCGCTACGCCTGCCTCGAGCCCGTCTGTCACAGAAGGACGTTCACCGAACAGACCGACCAGCTGCCGTCACGGGCCCGGCTCACCACCCGCCTCGCGCAGCAGGTCATCACCGCCTGCCGACTCGAGCCACGCGCGGTGTCCCGGGTCGCCGACGAGGCCGGCCTGACGTGGCCGACCGTGATGCGGCTGCTCACCTCGACCATCGATCTGGCTCACCAGGTCGACACCCGGCACGTGCGCCACCTGGGCATCGATGAGCACCGCTTCCGTCGGGTCCGCTACACCCGCGACGAGCACGGCACCGTCACCCGTGTCGAGCCGTGGTCGATCGTGTTCACCGACCTGGACACCGGCGCGATCCTCGACGTCGTCGACGGCCGCCGCGGCAGGACCGTCACGACGTGGCTGGGGCAGCGGCCACGGTGGTGGCGCCGTCGCGTCCGGCTGGTCGCGATCGACCTGAGCGGCGAGTTCCGCGCCGCGGTCCATAAGGCGCTGCCCAAGGCGAAGATCAGCGCCGACCACTGGCACGTCGTCCGCTTGGCCAACGAGATGGTCACCAAGGTCCGGCGCCGCCGCGTTTGGGAGCTCCACGCGCGGCGCGGTCGGAACATCGACACCGCCTACCGGTACCGCAAGCTGCTCACCTGTGCCGCCGACCGGCTCTCGGTGCGCCAACGCGAGCGGCTGGGCCAGCTGCTCGGTCAGGACATCGAGCTAGCCGTCGCCTGGGGCATCAAGGAACACGTCCGCCAACTGCTCGCCGCCCGCGACACGGCCGGCTTCCAGCGCGAATGGGGCTCTTCAACTTTGAGCGTGGTGGGCCCTGATTGAGGGCTCGCGGCCCTACGCCAGCATGGGTGTTGTCGAGACATCCCAGAGCGAGGACCGCGAGCGTGCACCAGCCTACGTTCGACGTCGATGCGGCGTCGATCCTGTTCAATCTGCCCGGCTACCGAGTGGTCTCGGCGGCCCCTGCCGTCGGCGAGATGCCCCGGCAGGTCCTGGTCGAGAGCATCGACGCGGAAGGGGCCTGCCCCTCGTGCGGGGTGCTCTCCGCGCGGGTTCAGGCCCGGCCGATCCAGCACGTGAAGGATGTGCCCTGCGGCGGGGAACGGATCGATGTGCTCGTCCGCAAACGCCGCTACGCCTGCCTCGAGCCCGTCTGTCACAGAAGGACGTTCACCGAACAGACCGACCAGCTGCCGTCACGGGCCCGGCTCACCACCCGCCTCGCGCAGCAGGTCATCACCGCCTGCCGACTCGAGCCACGCGCGGTGTCCCGGGTCGCCGACGAGGCCGGCCTGACGTGGCCGACCGTGATGCGGCTGCTCACCTCGACCATCGATCTGGCTCACCAGGTCGACACCCGGCACGTGCGCCACCTGGGCATCGATGAGCACCGCTTCCGTCGGGTCCGCTACACCCGCGACGAGCACGGCACCGTCACCCGTGTCGAGCCGTGGTCGATCGTGTTCACCGACCTGGACACCGGCGCGATCCTCGACGTCGTCGACGGCCGCCGCGGCAGGACCGTCACGACGTGGCTGGGGCAGCGGCCACGGTGGTGGCGCCGTCGCGTCCGGCTGGTCGCGATCGACCTGAGCGGCGAGTTCCGCGCCGCGGTCCATAAGGCGCTGCCCAAGGCGAAGATCAGCGCCGACCACTGGCACGTCGTCCGCTTGGCCAACGAGATGGTCACCAAGGTCCGGCGCCGCCGCGTTTGGGAGCTCCACGCGCGGCGCGGTCGGAACATCGACACCGCCTACCGGTACCGCAAGCTGCTCACCTGTGCCGCCGACCGGCTCTCGGTGCGCCAACGCGAGCGGCTGGGCCAGCTGCTCGGTCAGGACATCGAGCTAGCCGTCGCCTGGGGCATCAAGGAACACGTCCGCCAACTGCTCGCCGCCCGCGACACGGCCGGCTTCCAGCGCGAATGGGCCGCCCTCGAGAAGGCCGTCAAGGCCACAAGGCTGCCCGAACCGGTCGCCCTGTTCAAGACACTCACCGGCTGGCGGCGCGAGCTGCTCACCTTCTGTCGCACCCGCATCACGAACGCCAGGTCCGAGGCCGCGAACCTGAACGCCAAGACCTTCAAAAGGATCGGACGGGGGTACAGAAACCACGACAACTACCGATGCCGCATCATTGGCTACGCGCCCCGACCGATCGCGGCGTGAACACCCAGACCACGCTCAAAGTTCAAGAGCCGCGAATGGGCCGCCCTCGAGAAGGCCGTCAAGGCCACAAGGCTGCCCGAACCGGTCGCCCTGTTCAAGACACTCACCGGCTGGCGGCGCGAGCTGCTCACCTTCTGTCGCACCCGCATCACGAACGCCAGGTCCGAGGCCGCGAACCTGAACGCCAAGACCTTCAAAAGGATCGGACGGGGGTACAGAAACCACGACAACTACCGATGCCGCATCATTGGCTACGCGCCCCGACCGATCGCGGCGTGAACACCCAGACCACGCTCAAAGTTCAAGAGCCGACATAGGAGCAAGACTACGGCCGACAACATGCCGCAGCGCGGCCAAACTGTCTGCCGACCCGGTGGTGTCGACCTGAGCGCGATCAGCCAGCGCGAGATGGCAGTCACCCCCTGCAGATGACGAGTGCGTATGCCGCGATCGCCGCCGGCAGCCCGCGGTGGACCCCCGCGGCTGGTCGGCGCCACCGCCCGCCCGGACGGCTCGGGCCGGACGGCGGTCGCGCCGCGCAAGGCCGGCGACATCGCGCTGGGGGTGAGTTCACGGCATTCCTGCATGATGCGCTGGCCGGTGTCGTCTCCGATGGCACGGCGCGGGGCGCCTTCGCCGGCTTTGACCTCAAGGGCTGGCCGGTGGCCGGGAAGACAAGCACCGCAGAGGTCTTCGGCCATCAGGACACCGGGTGGTTCGTCTCGTGGGCGCCAGCCGACGCCCCCCCCGTATGCCGTGTCGGTCACCATCGCCCAGGGCGGCACCGGCGGCGACAGCACCGCCCCCGTGGCCCGGACGATCCACGAGCACCTGCGGGCCCTACCCCCGGATCTTGGACACGGGTGTGATTACGCAGCAGGTCGCAGCGTAGCGGTGTAGCCGGTCTCGAAGGCGACCGGCGAGGTGTAGCGACACCACGAGTGGCGTCGCTTGGTGTTGTAGCGGACGAGCCATCTGAAGACCTGCCGACGGCAGGTCAGCTCGTCACTCCAGCAGGCGGCGTCTTGGAGGACTTCACGCTTCATCGTGGCGTTGAACGACTCTGCGAGGGCGTTGTCCGCGCTGGATCCGACGGCGCCCATGGACTGGGTCACGCCGAGCTTGCGGCAGAGCTTGGCGTAGGCCTTCGAGCAGTAGACCGACCCGTGGTCGCTGTGGAACACAGCGCCCTTGAGGCTGCCCCGGGTCGCGGCGGCGGCCTTCAGCGCGTCCTCGACGAGCTCGGTGCGCATGTGGTCGGCGATGGCCCACCCGGCCAGCCGACGGGAGTAGCAGTCGATCACGGTCGCCAGGTACAGGTTCGTCCCGTCGGCCAGCGGCAGGTAGGTGATGTCGCCGACATAGCGCTCGTTGGGGCGCTCGGCGGTGAAGTCACGCTTGAGCAGGTCGGGGTACTTCTGCCCCGACGGCTCGGGGATCGTGGTGCGGACCCGGCGCTTCTTCATGTAGCCGCGGATGCCCTCAAAGCGCATCACCCTCGCGACACGCTTGTGGTTGACCCGCTCACCGGCAGCCGCGCTGTCACCGAGTTGAGCGTTGAGCTCGGCGGTGATCCGCGGCGCGCCCTGAGTGTTGTCCTCGGCATGGACCGCTCTGATCCGCTCAGCCAGCGCTGCGTCGTCAGTTGCTCTGGCTTCGCGGGCCGGCGCGGCCTTGAGCCAGGCGTAGTAGGACGAGCGCTCGATCTCGACGAGCTCGCACAGTCGCTTCACCTCGAAGGTGGCGGAGTTGTCGGCGACGAACTGGAAGCGACTCACCAGCGCGTCTCCCCGGCGAAATACTTGGCCGCCCGCTGCAGGATCTCCCGCTCGGTCGTGAGCTTGGTGGTCTCCGCTCGCAACGCCGCGTTCTCGGCCTCGAGCCGGGCGATCCTCTGCTCCGGCGTCTCGTCCGTCGGTGCCGACGAGCTCGCGGCGGACGTCTTGGCTTGCAGCGGGCTGGAGGTCAACGTCCCGTCAGCGGCGGTCTTCTTGCCGGTCCCGTAGGCCTCGAGCCAGTGCCGCAGGGTGCCGCGGACGATGCCGAGGTCCTCGGCGATGCCGCGGACCGTGGCGCCCGGGGTGGACTCGTACAAGTCGACGGCCTGACGACGGAACTCTTCGGAGTAGTTCTTCCTGGCCATGGTCCTTCGATCATCTCGCTTCCCCAGCACCAGGTGCTGGATTCAGCGTGTCCAAGAACCGGGGTCAGGCCCCTGCGGGGGATGCCGTGAACACCCACCATCGAGCACGGAGAATCAGCCAGCACGGCGGCAGCGTGCATGCGGGCCGGCTACACGCATCCCTGGGTGCTTCAGTGGTCCACCAGATCGTCTATCGAGTCGCACAGGACATCGATTCTGTGTGCCGGTCCAAACACACCCGGGAGCTCGACCTTTCTCTGGGAGTGCAGCTCCAGCACAGGCATCTTCATAATCCCGGATGAGCCGTACCAGTTGAGTGGCCCGGAGTAGCCTCGTGAAGCACATTTGGATATCTGCCCCAGAGGAAACGTTCGCGTGCGCAAGAGCCCGCGTACCCGGAGTTCGTGACCAACAATTAGAACTCCGATCCTGGCAGTCCGAATAAGTGTCAGCGCGCCCGTCACGGCAATGATCATCCAGACTCCGGGCGGCCACGGAGATGCTGAAGTAGATGATGAGTCGAGACCTGCCATGACTGAAGACATGCTAAGAGCTGCCCAGTAGAGCCCGTAGGACGCACGTTCGAGGCGGGTGGCGCGGTCAGAAAGAGCCTTTACCACTTGTCGCTTTCTAGGGCTCAATAGAGCCACCGCCGAACATATGAGGGGCGGCGCCTGTGGTGACGAGCCCAGCCTCGGTCCCAGACGTGGCCGAATGCGGCAGATGCTGCCAGCCCGTGAATAGCGGCTGATCGCCTAAACCAGGTTCTGTACCTTCGAATACTCCGGCGGCTGTAATGGTTGAGGTTGACGCGCTTGAAATAACGCATCCCGAAACGCGTAACCCCGCCGCCCAGGGCACCACCAAGAGCGACTCCAGCCGCACTTCGGAACCGACCCTGTCTCGCGTAGGCAAGTCCGTACACCGCGCCGCAGGCCGCACCCGCCGCGCCCCAGGCCAGTGAGCATCCCTTCTGGATTCGCTTGCCCCACTTACTGGGCTCTTCGCCGTTGAGCGTGGGTGAGTAGGCGGCGCGCCGAGTCGGGTGCGGTGGGTGTGGGTCGAGGTCCCTGAGGATCAGAGGACTTCTACCTCATCTGACCGCAAGGACCTCGACATGGATGAGCCTACGTCCTGCTGCCGCGCTGCCGGCGGCTACTGCGACCGGTGTGACCTGCTCGTTGATTTGCCCGGGCTGCACGTGATCGGCGTTGAGCACGACACCGTGGACCGGGTGGTCGTGACGGTCGAGTCCGCACCAGGACCGGTCGGGTGCCCGGCGTGCGCAGTGATCGCGACCGGGCACGGCCGGGACGTAGTGACCTTGGTCGATGCACCCTGTTTCGGGCGTCCGGTCCGGGTGCGGTGGCGTAAGCGACGCTGGCGATGCCTGGAACCCTCCTGTCCCCGCACGGTGTTCGTCGAACAAGACGACCGGGTCGCGGCGCCACGGGCCAAGCTGACGACGCGCGCGTGCTGGTGGGCGATCGCACAGATCCGTCGCGAACACGCCTCGATCAACGGGATCCGCCGGCAGCTCGGCACCGGGTGGCGCACCGTGTGGGAATCGATCCGGCCACTGCTGCAAGCCGCTGCCGACGACCCGGCCCGATTCGAGGGAGTCACGATCCTGGGGGTTGATGAGCACGTCTGGCACCACGTCAGCACCAAGCCAGTCGAGCACGGCGGCCGCGGCCCGAAAGAACTGACCGGAATGGTCGACCTCACCCCGGATCCCAACGGACACAACCGAACCCGTCTGCTCGACCTGGTCCCGGGCCGGTCCGGGAAGGTGTACGCCGACTGGCTCACCGACCGCGGTGAAGACTTTCGTGACCGGGTGCAGGTCGCGGCCCTGGACCCGTTCCACGGATACAAGAACGCGATCGATGACCGTCTCGACGACGCCCGCGCGGTGCTGGACGCGTTCCATGTCGTCAAACTCGCCACCCACATGGTCGATCAGGTCCGCCGCCGCGTTCAGCAAGAACTCCACGGGCACCGGGGACGCAAGAACGACCCGCTGTACCGGATCCGGAACATCCTGCGAGCCGGGCAAGAGAACCTCACCGACCGGCAACGCGCGCGCCTCGCTGCGGCGTTCGCCGCGCACGAGGCCCACGTCGAGGTCGAGCTCGCGTGGCAGTGCGCCCAACACGTCCGATCCGTGTACCACCAGCCCACGCACGCGGCCGGCCGCAAGATCGCCGAACAAGTCCTGCGCACTTTCGCCACCTGTCCGATCGGTGAGGTCGCACGCTTGGGTCGTACCCTGAACCAGTGGCGCATCGAGTTCCTCGGCTACTTCGACACCGGTGGCGCGAGCAACGGCGGCACCGAGGCGATGAACGGTCTCATCGAGCTACACCGTCGTATCGCCCGCGGCTTCCGTAACCGCGACAACTACCGCCTGCGCATGCTCCTCATCGGCGGCGGACTCAACCTATGACCCACGCTCAACGGCGAAGAGCCACTTACTGCTGGTTAGCCATCTGCTCGCCCTTCCGGTGCCACGCCAGAAGGCACCAGCTGTCCGCTTCGCCCATTTCTTCCATCCCCAGTGTCCGTCGAGGTCGACGTTGTTGATGGGGTCTTGGGGGTAGGTGTAGGTGGTGGTGTTGCCCCCGTATTCGGGGTCGCGGCTGGTGAAGTTGCCGGTGACGGGGTTGTAGAGCCGGTCGCCCATGAGGGTGAGGCCGGCGGATTCGGGGGTGGTGGAGCGTTGTTTCGCGCCGAGCCACCCGTAGCCGAGGACGGTCGCGACGGCGGGGCTGGTCGTGCTGGACACCTCTGGGTCGGCACCGGGACTGGTGTTGCCGTCGCTGGTGGGGGTGCCGTATTCGGTGTAGTCGGCCCACCCCCCGATCCCCGTGGCCGCGGTGGTGTCGGTCTGGTCGGCGGGGATGGTCACGGTGGTGGCGACATCGTCGTGGATGTTGGAGATGGCCAGCTCGACCGCGCCGTCGGCGTGGATGGTGGCGCCGAGGTCACCGCCGATGGACTCGACGAACCGGTCCGTGGCCGTGGCCCCATCAGCGGTGGTGGTGACCACCCAGGCCGGGTTGTCGGAGGTGTCGGTGTAGTGGCGCACTCTCGTGGTCGTGGCCGCCGCCCCGGCGGTCGTGTCGACGGTGGTGGAGGTGGCGCGCCGGTTGTTGACGGTCATCTGATAGGTGGTTGTGACACCGCCCTGGGCGATGGAGCGGGGCAGGTCGTCGGCGAAGTAGCCGAGGGTGATGTTGCCCTTGGCCGGGTCGGGGGCGTCTCCGGCCGGCAGGGTGGTCTGCCGGCCGAAGCTGTCATACACGTAGCTTCCGCCCGCGCCGGGGCTGCCGTTGGTGGTGGCGGCGGTGGTGGGCCGGTCCGCCCCGTCGTAAGTGTACCCGGTCGTGGTGGTATTCGACGGGGTCTCGGCGGCGAAGCAGTCCCCGCCCGGCTCGGACATGACGGTCCGCTTGGTGCGGCGCCCGTTGTCGTCGAAGACGTACCGGGTCACCGTGCACGGCAAGTCCGCTGACAGGGCCGTGTCGGGGGTGGCGTCGAGGCCGGTGCCGGTGGCGGTGCGGGAGACCCGGGTCGTCAACCGCCCGTGGGTGTCATATGTCGCGGACCGGTCGAACCCGTACGCCTTCCCGACCGGGGCCGGGGCACCTGGGTCGGCCGGGTCGGTGACGCCGGGGGTGCCGGTCACGGCGGCGCCTTGCCCGGTCCACTCGCGCACCACCCGGCCGGTGATGTCGTTGACCTGGTGCCAGGCCACCCACACATCCGTGACCGGGGTGCCCGGGGTGTACACCGTCTCACCGGTCTCAGGATCAGTGGACTCGGTCACCGGGGTGACCTGCCCGGAGTACGCCAACTCCAGCGGCTCACCCGCCTCATCGAACCGGGAGGTCTGCACCAGCCCACCCGGCATCTTCTGCGTGACCAGGTTCCCGGCGCTCTCAAAGGCGGCCCGGGAGTCGACGGTCCCGGACGCGGTGCTCACGCAAGCGATGCTATCGGAGCCGTGGAGCACCCCGAGGAGGAGCACGGCGGCGCCGACGCCGATCGCGCGAGGGGCCGACCGGTATGCCGCGACGCCGGATTCGCGTGCGGCTCGCGTGCGGCCGTGCAACCCCCTTGCCAGCCTCGGCTGCATCACGGTTTCGTGCCCCGCGGGAAGGCATCGCCTATGCGAAGGTCGCGGTTCCCTGGTGGATGTCTGTTCCGTCACACGGAAGACCTCGCCCTGCGCTTTGGTGAGCATGCACAGCGACCTGTGCGGTGCCGCGCGGTCGCCTTCTGGTTTCGCCTGGCGTGCGGATTCGGTAGGTGGGGTGTATTAGTTAGCCATTCCACCTGCGCATGGAGCCGTGGGTGCCTGAGTCAGATCGGTTCCCCGCCATGGATCGTGCTGTCGAGTCCTCCCGGTTCCTTTCGCAGTTTCTGACCTCGTCGGGGTTGTTGCGGCGCCCGCTCAGGGGTGTGGCGTTGGTGTCGGGGGCGTTGCTGGCGGTGACGGTCGGCCAGCCCGCGGACGCGGCGGCGGCACCGAAGGCCACGGTCTCGGTGAAGCCCGCGGCTGCGGTGAAGGTGACCGAGCGTCCGGATGGGGTGTCGGCCGGGGTGACGGCGCGGGCGCAGGGGTCGCGGGTTGAGATCGTTTCGGAGAGAACGGAGTTCACCTCGACGTGGGCGAACCCGGACGGGACGCGGACGACGCAGGCCCACGCGGGGCAGATCCGGTTCCGGGACAAGGACAGGAAGTGGCAGCCGGTGGACCTGGGGTTGCAGGAGCTGACCGACGGGTCGGTGGCGGCCAAGGCACACCTGAGGAGCTGCGCCTGGGCGGGGCGGGCAGCAGTGAGCTGGTGTCGGTGGTCCCGGGCCGGGACGGTGCCCGGCAGGTGAGCCTGGCCGTGCCGGGGAAGCTGGGCAAGCCGGTGGTTGCGGGGCAGAAGGCCACGTATGGGGAGTACCAGCCGGGCGTGGACGTGGTGGTCTCGGCGCGCAGGTCGGGGTTCGAGCAGCTGTTCGTGGTCAAGGACACGGCCGCGGTCAACCGGTTGAAGACGGCCCCTGGTGGGGTGTCCTGGCAGCTGACGCTCAAGACCAAAGGATTGACCGCGCGGGCGGAGAAGGACGGGTCGAGCATCTCGTTCGTGGACGGCAAGGGCAAGGTGGTCTCGAGCCTGAGGGCGCCGGTGGCGTGGGACGCGGGCGTGGACGAGAAGTCGGGGGAGCCGACCTCGAGCGCCCCGGTGAAACTGGCGGTCGCGCAGAAGGGCGCGGGTGTGGCGACGGTGACGGTCACCCCGGACCAGGCGTGGGTGGCCGACCCGGCCCGGAGGTTCCCGATCACGATCGACCCGACGTATGCGACGAACCGGGCGACGACCACGTTCGACACGTTCGTGCAGACCGGATACACGAGTGACCAGTCGGCCGGGACGGAGCTGAAGGCGGGCACCTTCGACGGGGGCACGAACGTGGCCCGGTCGTATCTGAACTTCCCGAACGTGTTCAAGGCCGGGTCACAGGGCTCGTACGCGCAGAGCGCGTACCTGTACCTGTATGAGAAGCACTCGTGGTCGTGCACGGCCTCGGAGATGCGGGCCTACCCCGCAGCGGCGGCCTCGACCGCGACCAGGTGGACCAGCCAGCCGGCGCTGACCAGCACCACCACCTACGGGTCGAGGTCGATCGCGAAGGGTGCCTCCTCCTCGTGTGCGGCGAACTGGGTGACGATCCCGGTGCTGCCGATCACCAAGTCGTGGGCCTCGAACACGGCCGCGACGGTGGGTGTGCAGGTGCGCGCGGCGTCGGAGACCGACAACAACGGGTGGAAGAAGTTCGACTCGGCCGAGACCAGCAACGACCCTTACATCAACTACACCTATAACCGCCCCCCGAACACCCCTTCGGCGCCGGTGATCACGGGTGAGACCGCCTACAACGGGGCCGTGTACTCCGCGGCGGCGCAGCCGACGGTGTCGGCGACCGCGTCGGATGCGGACGGCAACAGGGTCAAGTACGTGATGGAGGTCTTCTCCTCGAGCACCGTCTCGGACGCGACGAGGATCTCGACGTGCACCACTGCCCTGGTGGCCTCGGGCGCCCAGGCGTCCTGCCAGCTGGGGACGGCGCTGCCGGACAACGCGACGGTGCAGCTGCGCTCGTACGCCATCGACGAGAACGGGATGAAGGGGGCGGCCACCCCGCTGCGTGCGGTCAAGACCGCGCAGGCCACCCCTGCCGCACCGTCGATCTCGTGCGCGGGGCAGACCGACGGCGGGTGGCAGGACACCCGCCCCGCCTCGCCCGTGGCGTGCACGGTCACCATCCCGCAGGCGCCGTCCGCCCCGAACAACCAGCCCACCATCGCCAGGGTGTATGTCGATGGGGCAAACACCACGACCTTCCTGGTCGACACCGCCCAGAAGGCGGGCTCGTTCACCACCGGCTACCCGGGCGGGGACAGGGCGAAGCCGCAGGTGCCGATCACCGTCCCGAACACCTCCGGACCGCACTCGGTGGCTGTGTTCTCCGCCACCGCGTCCAACAAGACCAGCCCCAGCACGAGCATGGGCTTCGGGTATGGGTCGGCCGGCCTGGCGCTTCCCCGGACCAGGACCACGACCACGGGGTCGGTCAAGGTCGATGCCTCCGCCCCGCCGGCCGCAGCCGGTGGCACCGTGACGGCCAAGGTCCAGTGGCGCCTGGCCGGGGCCGGGAACGAGACGACTGGGTGGACCGACGGGCCAGCCCTGCCGGTGCCGGACGCCGCCGCGCCGCGGGTGACCGGGTCGTTCGATGCCCGCACCGCGACCACGGAGGCGGGTGGCACACAGGTGCCCACCCGCACCCCGGTCGCGCTGGATGTGCAGGTCTGCTTCACCTACTCCGGCACGACAGCGGTGCAGTGCACCTTCTCGGAGTCCAGGACCATGATCGTGCGGTTGCCGCACGCCTTCGGTGACGGGTACCCGGTCGCGGACGCCGGTCCCGGGCAGGTGGGCCTGTTCACCGGTGAGTTCAACACCTCCGCCACGGATGTGTCCGTGCCCGGGTACTCCTCGGACCTGAGCCTGTCGCGGTCCCAGGCCTCCTTCGACGGCGACGGCACGCTGGCCGGGTGGCCGGCCGACCCGGTGCGGTCTGTGTTCGGGCCCGGGTGGACGGCCAACCTCGACGGCGGCGACGCCGGTGATGCGGGCGTGGACGTGGTCGACAACAGCAGCCTCGATGGCACTATCGCCCTGGTCGACGAGGAGGGCGGGGCGCTGGTCTTCGCCCACCCCAGCGGCAAACGCGGGACGTATGCCGCCGGCGCCTATACCCCGGCGACCGAGGACACCGACCTGGACGGGTCGACCCTGACCGTCACCGGCACCGGCACCGGCACCGGCATGCGGCTGGCCCTGGTCAACGCCGACGGGGACAGGACCGTGTATGCGCCGGTCGGCACCCCCTCGACCACCAAGGTCACCGAATGGGCCCCGGAGTCGACCACGGCGGCCGGGGAACCGTCGGCGACGAAGTACACCAAGGACTCCGCCGGGCGGGTCACCCGCATCCTGGCCCCCCGCCCCACCGGCCTGACGACCTCCGATGACTGCGCCACCCTGGTCAAGGGGTGCCGGGCCTTGGACATCGTCTACGCCACCACCACGACCGCGACCTCGAGCGCGGCCGGGGATGTGGCCGGGCAGGTCAAGGAGGTCGCCGCCCAGCTGTGGGACCCGACCAGCGGCGCGATGAAGCGGACCGTGGTCGCCACGTACGCGTACGACGGGTCGAAGCGGCTGGTCAAGGTCACCGACCCGCGCACCGGACTGGCCACCGGCTACGGGTGGGACGCTGCCTCGACACGGCTGGCGTCGGTCACCCCGGCCGGGCAGGCCCCCTGGCGGCTGGTCTACGACGCCGCGGACCCGCACCAGGTCAAGGTGCGTCAGGTCCAGCGCGGCACCACCCCGGTGTCCTCCTTCGTGTACGGGATCACCCCCGGCACGGCCACCACCGGGCTGCCGGCGATGAAGCCCACCGATGTCGACGACTGGTATCAGGCCAAGGCCCCCACCCAGGGGTTCGCCGTGTTCGGGCAGGACCACCCCGTCACCACAGCCGCCGCGACGGGCATCGGCGCCGCCGACTGGCCCTACGCGTCCCTGCAGTACACCGACGCGGACGGGTACACCGTCAACACCGCCGACTTCGGCGCCGGCGCCTGGCAGGTCAGCGCGACCGACTACGACGAGAAGGGCAACGCGATCCGCGAGCTGGATGCCGGCGCGGTCGCGACCGCCAGAGGCGCGGGCCTCGACGCTGCTGAGGTGGATGCCCTGTCCACCCAGACCGTCTACAACGCCGAGGCCGTCCACACCGCCGCCGACGGCACGAAGGTGACCCTGCCGGCCGGGTCCCGGGTGGTCGACACCTACGCCCCCGCCAGGGACGCGCTCGTCAACGGCAATCTGACCCGGGCCCGCCCGCACACCCACACCGAGTACGACAAGGGCGCCCCCAACGGTGGGGTCAACCCCGCCAGCGGGCAGCCCTACGGCCTGGTCACCTCCACCGTCGACGACGCCACCGACAGCGCCGGGAAGGACATCGACGGGTCGTTCGTGACTTCCGCCGTCAACGACTACGGCACCGCCGAGACCGGTTGGAAGTTCGCTGTCCCGGTCAAGGTCACCACCGGCGCCCAGCCCACCGCCACCGGGTTCACCGGCGCCATCACCGCCACCACCACGATCGACACCGAGGGCCGGGTCACGGCCACCACGCAGCCGCTGTCGACCGGGGCGGACGCGGGTACCCGCAACACCTCCTACTACACGGGCACCGACCACCCGGAGTGGGCCGGCCTGGTCAAGCGGGTCTGGAACACCGGCGCGGACGGGATCATCCCCGACGAGACCACCACCTACACCCAGTGGCTCCAGCCCGCGACCGTGACCGAGACCTCCGGGACTCACACCCGCACCACAACCACCACCTACGACACCGCCGGCCGGGTCACCGGGACCTCGATGACCTCCACCCTGGGCAACACCCCCAAGGCAACCACCACCACCTACGACACCGCCACGGGGCAGGTGGCCAAGGTCGCCTTCACCGACGGCACCGGCGCCAACACCACCGGGTACGACTCCTGGGGCCGGCAAACCACCTTCACCAACGAACACGGGGAAACCACCACCACCGCCTACGGCGGCGACGGTCAGGTCGCCACGATCACCGACCCCAAGGGAACCGTCACCTACACCTACGACGGCACCGACGCCAACGGCAAGACCGAACGCCGCGGACAACCCACCACCATGACCGTCACCCGCGGCGGCACCGCCGGCACCCTGACCTACAAGGCCGCCTACGACGGCGACGGGAACCTGGTCACGCAGGCGATGCCGGGCGGGGTCACCCAGACCTCCCGGTTCGATGAGGCGGGTGAGCCGCTGGAGTTGGCGTACTCCGGGCAGGTCACCCCGGTGACCGAGTCCACTGATCCTGAGACCGGTGAGACGGTGTACACCCCGGGCACCCCGGTCACGGATGTGTGGGTGGCCTGGCACCAGGTCAACGACATCACCGGCCGGGTGGTGCGCGAGTGGACCGGGCAAGGCGCCGCCGTGACCGGCACCCCCGGCGTCACCGACCCGGCCGACCCAGGTGCCCCGGCCCCGGTCGGGAAGGCGTACGGGTTCGACCGGTCCGCGACATATGACACCCACGGGCGGTTGACGACCCGGGTCTCCCGCACCGCCACCGGCACCGGCCTCGACGCCACCCCCGACACGGCCCTGTCAGCGGACTTGCCGTGCACGGTGACCCGGTACGTCTTCGACGACAACGGGCGCCGCACCAAGCGGACCGTCATGTCCGAGCCGGGCGGGGACTGCTTCGCCGCCGAGACCCCGTCGAATACCACCACGACCGGGTACACTTACGACGGGGCGGACCGGCCCACCACCGCCGCCACCACCAACGGCAGCCCCGGCGCGGGCGGAAGCTACGTGTATGACAGCTTCGGCCGGCAGACCACCCTGCCGGCCGGAGACGCCCCCGACCCGGCCAAGGGCAACATCACCCTCGGCTACTTCGCCGACGACCTGCCCCGCTCCATCGCCCAGGGCGGTGTCACAACCACCTATCAGATGACCGTCAACAACCGGCGCGCCACCTCCACCACCGTCGACACGACCGCCGGGGCGGCGGCCACGACCACGAGAGTGCGCCACTACACCGACACCTCCGACAACCCGGCCTGGGTGGTCACCACCACCGCTGATGGGGCCACGGCCACGGACCGGTTCGTCGAGTCCATCGGCGGTGACCTCGGCGCCACCATCCACGCCGACGGCGCGGTCGAGCTGGCCATCTCCAACATCCACGACGATGTCGCCACCACCGTGACCATCCCCGCCGACCAGACCGACACCACCGCGGCCACGGGGATCGGGGGGTGGGCCGACTACACCGAATACGGCACCCCCACCAGCGACGGCAACACCAGTCCCGGTGCCGACCCAGAGGTGTCCAGCACGACCAGCCCCGCCGTCGCGACCGTCCTCGGCTACGGGTGGCTCGGCGCGAAACAACGCTCCACCACCCCCGAATCCGCCGGCCTCACCCTCATGGGCGACCGGCTCTACAACCCCGTCACCGGCAACTTCACCAGCCGCGACCCCGAATACGGGGGCAACACCACCACCTACACCTACCCCCAAGACCCCATCAACAACGTCGACCTCGACGGACACTGGGGATGGCGCAAATGGGGCAAGAGGACCTGGAAAATTGCGAAAAGGGTCGGCAGGTGGGCAGCGCGCAATTCCGGGTGGATATCCGTGGGTGTCTGTGCTTTCAGCATGGGCACGGCCTGCGCAATAGCGGGTGCAGTGGCCGCTGGCTATGCGGCATATAGGGGCTACAAGAGTTGTCGAAATTGTTCGAGGAAGAGGGCCATTGCGCGCGGCGCCTGGCATGGCGCTGGAAGTTACGTAGTTGGAAAGGGTGGTAGCGCTTGGAGGGGTTTCCGGTACGTAACGAGATATCGTCCGCGACACGGAACTAGAGCGCGTTGGAGGGTGCATCACTGGCGGTCTGGTGTGAGGTTCAGAAGTAGGTCTGGACGTATACTTCGGGCACACGAAGCGGCGTGGGGTGCGGCATGGAACCGTTGACAGCACCCTTCGGCCTGACCCCGCCGTTTAGTTGCCGAGTCTATCCGCGACTTCTAGGGTTCTATTCGGACATGGGCTCTGTCGAGTTTGGCGCCAAAGGTATTTCATCAGAGGGGCTCATTCAAAATGGGTCCGGCAGGCTTATTAATTCCTTCGAGGCTGAATGGGGAGATGTCGCCGATGTTCGCGCGCATCTTCCCACTGTCTCGAGGAGAATGGCTTGGTGGTATGAAATTGCACGGACTATAGGTAACGTTCACGAGGATGAGTACCTGAGAGCACTGGGGTTCGAGTGGCGCCAAGGTGTGACGCTCTACAAGATCTCACTTGGCAAGGCGAAGTGCGCCTGCCCCGGGGTGATGAGGGACTTTTTCGACTGCTTCGGCGATTACTGCCAGATGAACGGAACTCCGTCGGCATGGCAGTGCGGCGAATGCATCATCCGAGCTGCACAGGATTGGACTTCATCCCCGTGGATCGCCCGAACCTTTCGGGCAACAGCGACTTTGGAGAGGGCTTGGGGGTGTCACGATTTGCGGTAGCACCACGAGCGTGCGCTAAGTCACCGGTGGAATGCCAGCGGGGGTGCTTGCCAAGGTCGACCTCGGTTATCTGGCTCTTCGCCGTTGAGTGTGGGGCCATAGGTTCAGGCCGGGCCCAGCCGCGCCGGCCGCCGCCGATGAGGAGCATGAAGCGCCCCAGGTTTGATGCCGCATCCTTGTGAGTTGGAAGGATGCGAACCATGCCGAAGGAGATCGATCCTGCGGTCAGGGAGCGGTGCGTGCGGCAGGTGCTGGAGCACTTGCCGGAGTTCCCGTCGCTGACCGCGGCCGCAGAGTCCGTCGCACGCCGTGAGGGGGTCGGGAAGGAGACCGTGCGTCGCTGGGTTGTCCAGGCCCAGATCGACGGCGGGCAGCGCCAGGGCGCCATGTCCGAGGAACTCGCTGAGATCATGGAGCTCAAGGCCAAGGTGCGGCGGCTCGAGGAAGACAACGAGGTCCTCCGAAGAGCCTCGATTTTCTTCGCGGGGGAACTCGACCCCCGCAATCGCTGATCGTCGCGTTCATCGACGAGCTGCGGGCCGAGGGCCACGCGGTCGAGTCGATCTGTCGGGTCCTGCGCGAGCAGGGCTGCCAGATCGCCGCGCGGACCTACCGCGACTGGGCACAGACCGGCCGCCCCGTCGCAAACCGGACCATCAGCGACGCGCAGGTCACCAATCAGGTCCGCGACCTGGCCTCGATGATCGACCACGAGGGGGTGCGCCGGATGGCGCCCGAAGGGCTCTACGGTCGCCGGAAGATGACCGCACTCGTGCGACGCACCAACCCGGACGCGTCGCCAGGAAGTGTGGACCGGGCGATGAGAACCCTTGGCCTGCAAGGGATCCGGCGTTCGAAAGGGATCCGGACCACGATCCCGGCCAAGGACGGCAAGCGGGCCGGTGACCTCCTCGATCGCAACTTCACCGCCGAGGCACCGAACCGCACCTGGGTCATGGACTTCACCTATGTCAGGACGTGGGGCGGGTTCGTCTACGTCGCGTTCATCCTCGACGTGTTCGCCCAGAAGATCGTCGCCTGGAACGTCGCGCCCACCAAGGCCGTCGAGCTCGTCGACGTGCCGTTGCGGATGGCGTTGTGGCAGCGCGACCGCGAGGGCCACCCCATCGTGCCTGGCAAGCTGATCGGCCACGCGGACGCGGGCTCCCAATACACCTCGATCACGTTCACCGACCACCTCGCCGACGAAGGCATCCGGCCCTCGATCGGGTCGGTTGCCGATGCGTACGACTGCGAGCATCGTGACTGCGCCACCATCTGGGGTCTGACCCTTGCTTATGACCGGCCCTGCGGGTGCCCTCGCGTTGACGTGTCGGCGCCGGGTGGTGGCGTTCACCAGGCTGCTGGCCGGGTGGGCAGTGACCTGGTAGGAGCCTGACTCGACCAGGGCCTCATCGCAGTCCTGTCCGCCCACTCCGGCCAGCTGAGCCATGGACAGCCCGCCCGGAAAGTGCGAGAGAGGATCCACAGCCCGATGCCCAGCATGCAGCTTCGGCGTGACGATGTCATCGTCGGCGTCGACACCCACAAGGACAACCACGTAGCGGTCGCGATCGACGGCTTTGGCGGCTCTTCACCGATGAGTGTGGGGTGAGGGGTCGAGTCCGCCGCCTATGAGGAGCATTCGGAGGCGGTAGTTGTCTCTGTTTCGGAAGCCGCGGGCGACGCGTCGGTGGAGTTCGATGAGGCCGTTGATGGCTTCGGTGCCGCCGTTGCTGGCGCCGTCGGTGTCGAAGTAGCCGAGGAACTCGGTGCGCCACTGCTTCAGGGTGCGGCCCAGGCGGGCGACCTCGGGGATCGGGCACGAGGTGAACGAGGCGAGGATCTTCTCCGCGATGACCCGTCCGGCGGCGTGGCTGTCCTGGTGGTAGGCGGAGCGGACCTGCTGGGCGCAGCGCCAGGCGAGCTCTACTTCGACGTGCCGCTCGTCGGCGGCCCACGCCGTGTCCAGCCGCGCTCGTTGCCGGTCGGTGAGATGTTCTTCGCCGGCGCGCAGGATGTTGCGGATCCGGTACAGCGGGTCGTCCTTGCGGCCGCGGTGGCCGTGGATGTCCTGCTGGACCCGGCGGCGGACCTCGTCGGGCTCTTGAACTTTGAGCGTGGTCTGGGTGTTCACGCCGCGATCGGTCGGGGCGCGTAGCCAATGATGCGGCATCGGTAGTTGTCGTGGTTTCTGTACCCCCGTCCGATCCTTTTGAAGGTCTTGGCGTTCAGGTTCGCGGCCTCGGACCTGGCGTTCGTGATGCGGGTGCGACAGAAGGTGAGCAGCTCGCGCCGCCAGCCGGTGAGTGTCTTGAACAGGGCGACCGGTTCGGGCAGCCTTGTGGCCTTGACGGCCTTCTCGAGGGCGGCCCATTCGCGCTGGAAGCCGGCCGTGTCGCGGGCGGCGAGCAGTTGGCGGACGTGTTCCTTGATGCCCCAGGCGACGGCTAGCTCGATGTCCTGACCGAGCAGCTGGCCCAGCCGCTCGCGTTGGCGCACCGAGAGCCGGTCGGCGGCACAGGTGAGCAGCTTGCGGTACCGGTAGGCGGTGTCGATGTTCCGACCGCGCCGCGCGTGGAGCTCCCAAACGCGGCGGCGCCGGACCTTGGTGACCATCTCGTTGGCCAAGCGGACGACGTGCCAGTGGTCGGCGCTGATCTTCGCCTTGGGCAGCGCCTTATGGACCGCGGCGCGGAACTCGCCGCTCAGGTCGATCGCGACCAGCCGGACGCGACGGCGCCACCACCGTGGCCGCTGCCCCAGCCACGTCGTGACGGTCCTGCCGCGGCGGCCGTCGACGACGTCGAGGATCGCGCCGGTGTCCAGGTCGGTGAACACGATCGACCACGGCTCGACACGGGTGACGGTGCCGTGCTCGTCGCGGGTGTAGCGGACCCGACGGAAGCGGTGCTCATCGATGCCCAGGTGGCGCACGTGCCGGGTGTCGACCTGGTGAGCCAGATCGATGGTCGAGGTGAGCAGCCGCATCACGGTCGGCCACGTCAGGCCGGCCTCGTCGGCGACCCGGGACACCGCGCGTGGCTCGAGTCGGCAGGCGGTGATGACCTGCTGCGCGAGGCGGGTGGTGAGCCGGGCCCGTGACGGCAGCTGGTCGGTCTGTTCGGTGAACGTCCTTCTGTGACAGACGGGCTCGAGGCAGGCGTAGCGGCGTTTGCGGACGAGCACATCGATCCGTTCCCCGCCGCAGGGCACATCCTTCACGTGCTGGATCGGCCGGGCCTGAACCCGCGCGGAGAGCACCCCGCACGAGGGGCAGGCCCCTTCCGCGTCGATGCTCTCGACCAGGACCTGCCGGGGCATCTCGCCGACGGCAGGGGCCGCCGAGACCACTCGGTAGCCGGGCAGATTGAACAGGATCGACGCCGCATCGACGTCGAACGTAGGCTGGTGCACGCTCGCGGTCCTCGCTCTGGGATGTCTCGACAACACCCATGCTGGCGTAGGGCCGCGAGCCCTCAATCAGGGCCCACCACGCTCAAAGTTGAAGAGCCACCTCGTCGACGACACCGGTGGCGAGTTTGACGACGTGGAAGGCGTCCAGGACGGCGCGGGCGTCGTCGAGCTGGTCATCGATGGCGTTCTTGTACCCGCGGAACGGGTCCAGGGTGGCGATCTGGACCCCGTCGCGGAAGGTCTGGCCGCGGTCGGTGAGCCACGACTTGTAGGCCTGCCCGGAGCGGCCTGGGACCAGGTCCAACAGGCGAGCCTTGGTGCGGCCGTGCGCATCTCGGGTCAGGTCGACCATCCCGGTCAGCTCCTTCGGGCCGCGCCCGCCGTCCTCGATCGGCTTGGTCGACACGTGGTGCCACACGTGCTCATCAACCCCGAGGATGGCCACGCCCTCGAAGCGGGCCGGGTCGGCGGCCATCGCCTGCAGCAGCGGCTTGATCGACTCCCACACCGTGCGCCACCCGGTGCCGAGCTGGCGGCGGATCCCGTTCACCGAGGCGTGCTCGCGGCGGATCTGCTCGATCGCCCACCGGCACGCCCGGGTCGTCAGCGACGAGCGCGGCGCGGCGATGCGCTCGTCCTGCTCCACGAACGTCGCCACCGGGCACCCAGGTTCGGGGCAGACCCACCGCCGCTTACGCCAGATGATCCGCACCGGTCGGCCCATCGCCGGGGCGTCGACCAACGCGACCGCGACCCGGCCGTGGCCGTGCGCGACGACCCCGCAGGTCGGGCAGCCCATGACCGTTGGCTCGGACTCCACCGTGACCACGAGCGCGCCGCCGTCGTCGCGGTCAACCCCGATCACGTGCAGCCCGTCCAACCCGACCAACACGTCACAACGCTCGCAGTAGCCGCCCAGAGCACGGCAACACGACGTAGGCTCACTCATCGTCGAGGTCCTCGATTTCAGAAGAGGTAGAAGTCCTCTGATCCTCGGGGACCTCGACCCTTCCCCAGCCTCAACCTGGCCCTCGGCGCGCCGTGCTCACCCCACACTCATCGGTGAAGAGCCGCTTTGGCGGCCGGCTCGGCGACATCGTCGTGCCCACCACCATCGCCGGGTTTGAGGAGCTCCTCGCCTTCGGTCTGGCCTTCGTCGGGTCGGCCGGTCGGCTGATCGGGTTCGGCGTCGAGGGCACCGGCTCCTACGGGGTCGGCTTGGCGCGCTACCTGCGCAACCACGGTCACGACGTCCACGAGATCGCCCGCCCAGCACGGGCCGCGGAACGTCGACTCGCAGGGAAGAACGACACCATCGATGCCGAGCACGCTGCACGCCAGCTCCTGGCTGGGCACGGGCTGTCGACACCCAAGACCGCCGACGGCGCGGTCGAAACGATCAGGCTGGTCAAGATCGCCTACGACGGTGCCGTTCAAGCGCGGACAACCGCGATGATCACGCTCAAGGCGACCCTCGCGACCGGGAGCGAGGCGTTGCGGGCGGAGCTGGAGACGCTCACCGACCACAAGCTGATCCTCGCGTGCGCGGCGCTGGAGGGTCCGACTCCACTGCCGCCCGTGCGCCGTGGCGCACCTGCCGTTGTTGTCCCGGGCGACCCGGATGTGGCGATGCGACACGTGCTGTCCTCGATGGCGAAGCGTTGGCTGGCGCTGCACGAGGAGGCCAAGGCTCACGCCGCATCACTGAAGGCACTCACTGCGGCCGCTGCGCCCCAGCTCGTCGAGGCCGTCGGCGTCGGCTACGACACTGCGGCACAGATGCTGATCACCGCCGGCGACAACGCCAACCGGATCAAGTCCGAGGCAGCGTTTGCCAAGATGTGTGGCGCGTGCCCGATCCCGGCTGGATCCGGCAAGACCAACAGCCGGCACCGTCTGTACCGCGGCGGGAACCGGCAGGCCAACGCCGCGCTGTATCGCGTGGTCATCGTGCGCATGCGCTGGCATCAGCCGACGATCGACTACGTGGCCCGTCGGACCGCCGAGGGCATGTCGAAGCGGGAGATCATCCGGTGCCTGAAGCGGTACCTCGCTCGCGAGCTCTTCCGCCTGCTGCCGGCCCCGGACGCCATCGCCAAGCCCGTTAATGGAGAGCTCGAAATCGCGGCCTGATCGACTTGACGATCTATAGGAGCATCAACGCGCTCATGGAGCGCGTCATCGGGCTCTACAAGACTGAGTGCGTCCGCACCACGGTCTTCCACGCCAGCCCCTACCGGACCACCGGTGACGTCGAATACGCCACAGCCGGCTGGGTCGACTGGTACAACAACAGGCGCCTGCACGGCTCTCTTGGGATGATGACGCCAGTGGAGTTCGAGCAAGCCCACTACGCGGCCCTCAACCGAGAGCCGCAACCCGTATAGGAGCGGCGGAGAACCTGGGGCGCTTCACCACGAGCTCTTCCGGGAGACCTTAGCCTTAGCGCGTTGTTTGCGCCGCGCTGCTCGCAATTAGCCCCGATCGTTTCCGTGCGGTGATCTGAAACGACGCCTGGAAACGCCAAAGTGCCTGTCCTGCAACGGAATACTTGTACTTGCCACAGTTCAAGTCATCCAGCAGAGTGCTGGGTGTGCAGCCCCCAGAATTCCGCCGCGTCCAACCGTTCGGGGTCGGATCACTGTCCGACGACGAGCACGTGGGCTCGGTGGCCTGAGGTGGACAGCTTCCGGTCGCAGGTGACCAGAGGTGCGCTTAGCCCTTCGGCGAGCGCGAGATAGGTCGCGTCATAGGCAGTGAACTGGTGACGCAACTGCCACACGCGATCGGTGAGGGGTGCCACGTCGTGGCGTGAGATGGTCAGCGTGCGATAGATCTCGAGTGCGGCACGAGCTCCGGACTCGCCAAGGGCCTTGCCGAGAGAGAGGCCTCGCAGGGCGGAGAGCACCTCGACGTCAAGCAGATGTGGTGCCGCGATGTCCTCCGTGAATTCGTCCAGCACCGCTTCGCCATTGCGCCCGACGAGAGCCTCGACCATCGCGGATGCGTCAACGACGATCATCGACGGCCTGCCGCGACCGCCTGGAGGATGGCGTTGGTCTCCACAGCCTCAGTCCGGTCCAACGAGCGGAGCCGAGCGACGATCTCCGCGTTGGTCGGGCGGGTGGCGAGCTTGCGTAGTTCTCCTGCCACGTAGGCCGACAGCGATTTGCCCTCGGCGCTGGCTTTGGCCTTCAGCGCCTCGGTGACTGCGTCGTCGACGTCGCGGATGTAGAGAGTGGCCATGGCTCATGCTAGCAGTCTGCAAGCAGTGCCGTTAGGTACCGGCCAGCGTTCAGCAGCAGCGGGCCCCGGGGTTTGCGTCCTGGTCGGCGTATTTCTGCCGCCAGAAGTCCCGCTCGCTCAGGACCGGGGAGCCGGGGTGCGTGCGGGCCATGTGCGCGGCATACCGCTCATAGGCATCGGCGCCGGTGACGCCGCGGAACCACCAGCGCAGGTCGCGCGCAGCCTCAGCCACGCGCGACCCGCCCGTTGGTTGTGTCATGCATGCCGCCCGGTCGGGGTCGGCTCCAGGCCGGCGGCCTTCCACTCGGCGAGGACCTCCTTCTCGGCGGCGGTGGGGAGGAAGGAGCGCGGCGCGAAGATCTGCGACGGCACGTCCTCCTCCTCGCTCGTCGGCAGACCACCGGCACGAAGAGCCTTGATGCACACCACGATCGCCGACAGCACCACGATGAGGACGAGCACCGCGAAGATCACCGACAGCGTGCCCTGGACCATCGTGTTGAAGACGACCTTGTCCATGTCGGCAGGCGACTTCGCCGGCGGCAGGACCTTGCCGGCGTCCCGGGCGGCGACGAACGCGTCGTGCTGGGTGAAGTAGCCGATCTTGGGGTTGTCGCTGAAGATCTTCTGGAAGGACGCGCTCATCGTCACGATGAGATCCCACAGCAGCGGCAGACCCGGGATCCACGCCCACTTGGCCTGGCCCCGCTTGATCAGGATCGTAGTGACGACCGTCAGCGCGATGGCAGCGAGCAGCTGGTTGGCGATGCCGAAGAGCGGGAACAGCGTGTAGATGCCGCCCAGCGGGTCGTGGACGCCCATGACGAGGATCGAGCCCCAGCCGGCGACGACGATCGAGGTGGCGATCCAGGCGCCGACGCGCCAGGAGGGGTCCTTGAACCTCGTCAGGCCGGGGACGTTGCCGAGCGCGTCGGAGAACATGAAGCGCGCGACGCGGGTGCCGGCGTCGACGGTGGTGAGGATGAACAGCGCCTCGAACATGACCGCGAAGTGGTACCAGAAGGACTTCAGGCCCTCGCCGCCGAAGACCGACATGATGTCGGACATGCCGAACGCCAGGGTCGGTGCGCCGCCGGTGCGCGAGACGATCGACTTCTCGCCGACGCTCTCGGCGGCCGCGTTGAGCACGCTCGCGTCGATCGGCGGGATCGGCATGCCGGCCGGGTTGAGCAGCTTGAGGCCGTTGACATAGGTGGCCGCGGTCTCCGCGGTGCCCCCGGTGAGCGCCTTCGCGGCATTCATCGCGAAGTAGGTGTGCTGGTCGATGCTGACCGCCGCGACCATCGCCATGACGGCCACGAACGACTCGACGAGCATCGAGCCGTAGCCGATCATCCGGGCCTGGCTCTCCTTCTCGATCAGCTTGGGAGTGGTGCCCGAGGAGATGAGCGCGTGGAAGCCCGAGAGCGCACCACAGGCGATCGTGATGAACAGGAACGGGAAGAGCGAGCCGGCGAACGCCGGGCCGTTGTCGGTGTGGGCGAACTGCGTGACCGCCGGCATCTGCACAGTGGGCCGGGCGGCGAGGATGCCGAGGGCCAGCAGCGCGATCGTGCCGACCTTCATGAAGGTCGAGAGGTAGTCACGCGGGGCGAGCAGCAGCCAGACCGGCAGCACCGCGGCCGCGAAACCGTAGGCGATCAGCAGCCAGGCGAGCGTGCCGGGGGAGAGGGTGAAGGTCTCGCTCAACGTCGGGTGGTTGTTGACCCAGCCACCGGCGACGATCGAGGCCAGCAGCAGGACGACACCGATGACCGAGACCTCGGTGACCGCGCCCGGGCGCAGGAAGCGCAGGTAGACGCCCATGAAGAGCGCGATGGGGATCGTCATCGCGATCGAGAAGACACCCCAGGGGCTCTCGGCGAGCGCGCCGATGATGACGATGCCCAGGACTGCGATGAGGATGAGCATGATCGTCAGCACGCCGAGGATCGCGGCGGTGCCGCCGACCGGGCCGAGCTCGTCTCGCGCCATCTGGCCGAGGCTGCGGCCGCGGCGGCGGATCGACATGTGCAGCACCATGTAGTCCTGCACCGCACCGGCGAAGACGACGCCGATGATGATCCACATCGTGCCCGGCAGGTAGCCCATCTGGGCCGCGAGGACGGGGCCGACGAGCGGACCGGCGCCGGCGATGGCCGCGAAGTGGTGGCCGAAGAGGACCCGACGGTCCGTCGGCATGAAGTCCTTGCCGTTCTCGAGCTCCTCCGCCGGGGTCGCGCGGGTGTCGCGCGGGCGGATGACCTTGTACTCGATCAGGCGCGCATAGAAGCGGAACGCGATGATGTAGGTGCACAGCGCGGCGAAGACGAACCAGATCGCGCTGACGTTCTCACCGCGGACGATGGCCAGCATCGCCCAGGCGATCGCGCCGAGCAGCGCTATGCCGCCGAAGACCGCCCTCTCCTTGCCCGAGATGGTGTGCGGCTCCTCGACCGCGACGGGTGGCCGGTCCGCGTCGGTGCGATGGGTGCGCACCTCGTCGTGGAAATCCTGAGACATCGTTGTCCTCCATGCTGTCAGGCGCGGGATGGGCCTCCCGCTGCGCGGCACGCTAACGGGACGATCCGGGCGGCGCATGCGCTGTGCCACAGGTCTAGCGGATCGTGACCCGGCGGTGACCTCGCCCCTGGAGGCCGGCCCGCGGCATACCTGCTGATCGAGGGTATGCCGCCCTGCCGCCCGAGGTGATGTCGCTCGCACCTCGGCCCGGTCGGCCTACTAGGCTGTGCGCCATGGCTGACTTCGATGTTGTGGTCCTGGGCGCTGGCCCTGGTGGTTATGTCGCGGCGATCCGCGCCTCGCAGCTGGGGCTCAAGGCCGCTGTGGTCGAGGAGAAGTACTGGGGCGGTGTCTGCCTCAATGTCGGGTGTATCCCGTCCAAGGCGCTGATCAAGAACGCCGAGCTCGCGCACACGCTGGCGCACGACAAGGCGAAGTTCGGCATCGAGGGCGACGTCACGATGTCCTACGGCCCGACCCACAAGCGCTCGCGCCAGGTGTCGGCCGGCATCGTCAAGGGCGTCCACTTCCTGATGAAGAAGAACAAGATCACCGAGATCGACGGCTGGGGCACCCTGACCGGCCCGAAGGAGATGGAGGTCAAGGCCAAGGACGGCTCGACCCAGAAGATCACCTTCGACAGCCTGATCATCGCCGCAGGCGCGACCACCCGCATGCTGCCGGGCGTCAAGGTCAGCAAGAACGTCGTGACCTATGAGGAGCAGATCCTCGACGAGAACCTCCCCGGCTCGATCATCATCGCCGGCTCCGGCGCCATCGGCGTCGAGTTCGCCTATGTCATGAAGAACTTCGGCGTGGACGTGACGATCGTGGAGTTCCTCGACCGCATGGTCCCGACCGAGGACGAGGACATCTCCAAGGAGCTGCTCAAGCACTACAAGAAGCTCGGCGTCAAGGTCATGCTGGGCACCAAGGTCGAGGGCGTCGAGGACACCGGCGACGGCGTCAAGGTCACCGTCAGCCCGGCCAAGGGCGGCGACTCCCAGGTGCTCGAGGCCGACCGGCTGCTGTCGGCCATCGGCTTCGCGCCGCGCACCGAGGGCTACGGCCTGGAGAACACCGGCGTCGAGCTGACCGAGCGCGGCGCGATCGCGATCGACGACTTCATGCGCACCAATGTCGACGGCGTCTACGCCATCGGCGACTGCACGGCCAAGCTGATGCTCGCCCACGTGGCCGAGGCCCAGGGCGTCGTGGCCGCCGAGACCATCGCGGGTGCCGAGACCATGCCGATCGACTACGACATGATCCCGCGGGCGACCTACTGCCACCCGCAGATCGGCTCCTTCGGATACTCCGAGGCGCAGGCCAAGGAGAAGGGCTACGAGGTCAAGACGGCGTCCTTCCCCTTCACCGCCAACGGCAAGGCCATGGGTCTGGGCGACGCGGTCGGCTTCGTCAAGGTCGTCGCCGACGCCAAATACAACGAGATCCTGGGCGCTCACATGATCGGCCCCGACGTCACCGAGCTGCTGCCCGTGCTGACGCTGGCCCAGAAGTGGGACCTCACGGCCGACGAGGTCGCACGCAATGTCTTCGCGCACCCGACGCTGTCCGAGGCGGTCAAGGAGGCCGTCGAGGGCATCGCCGGCCACATGATCAACTACTGACCCACCACGGTCCTGACGAGGGGCCGGTATGCCGTGCCCACGGCATACCGGCCCCTCGCCGTTGTGGTGGGTCGCCCGGGTGGCTAGCCCGCCCAGCCCAGCAGGTCGCTGCCGTAGGGGCTCGGCGGCGCGGGATAGGCCAGGCGCTGGCCGTCGCGCTCGAAGGGCGGTGGGACGTGCGTCAGCGCCCCGTAGGTCGAGCGCGCGATGGCCGTCTCGGGCTGGCGGGGTGTCGGATCCGCTTGTGCCGCAGGCCTGTCCATCAACTCGTATGCCGTGGCCGCGAGCGAGTACCGTGCGTGCCGGAGCGGCTGCACCTCGCGGAGCCGTACCAGCTCGAGCGCTGCCGTGGCCATGTCATAGCCGGTGGCCTTGTCGAGGGCCTGGACGGGGAGGGCGCCCGGGGTGCCGTCGGGACTGGCGTAGACGTCGGCGATCCCGGCCGCGGCCTGGACGACGGAGTCGAAGCCGCGGCGCGTGGCCCACGGCCCCTGCGTGCCCCAGGCGCTCAGGGAGACGTGGACAAGGCGCGGGTGGCTCTCCACCAGCTCCTCCGGCGCCAGGCCGTGGCGCTCCAGGGCCCCGGGGCGGTAGCCGGTGAGCAGGATGTCGGCGTGGTCGAGGAGGTCGTGCACGACCGAGAGCTGCTCGGTGTCGCGGAGGTCGACCTCGGCCGAGCGCTTGGCCCAGCCGGTGTCGAGATGCTGCTCGAGCAGCTCCGGCAGGTGGGGTGGGTCCAGGCGCAGGACGTCGGCGCCGAGCGCGGCGAGGGCCCGTGAGGCGGTCGGGCCCGCGATGACCCGGGTCAGGTCCAGCACCCGCACCCCGTCGAGCGGCCCGTCCGCCGTGGGGCCGATGTGGCCGGCCTGGAGATGCGCCACGGTGGTCTCGTCGAGGCCGCCCGGCTCGACCGCGCGTCCCTCAGCCGACTCCCGCCAGGACTCCCGGCTGCGGACCGCGGCGGCGATCCCGCCGGCGGTCACGATCGCGTCGCTGAGGTCGGCTGCGCCGCGGTCTGCCATCGCCGCCAGGGCCGCATCGCGTCCGGCGCCGTCAGGGAGGCCGAGTGCTGTGCGGAGGGCGTCGGCGTGGTGGGGGAAGTTCCCGTGGGTCCGCACCCACCCGTCAGCGGTGGGGAAGAAGCCGCTCAGCTCGGCCCATCCGGGCAGCGGCTCGCCGCTCACGCGCAGGTGCGAGATCGAGCCGAAGTCGTCCCACGCCCACTCCGGGCGGCTGCCGACCACACCGGTCCCGCCGCGCTTGTGCCACAGCCGCGTGGCGGCATCGGCGAGGCGGGCGACCGACTCCGCGGCCAGGCCTTCGACGTCGAGCGGACCGCACCACGGGCGGTCGGGCTGGGCTGACATGGCGTGAGTGTGACATGCCGTCGGCCGATCAGGCCCACTTGAGTCGGACGGAGTCTCCGGGACGGGCCTGGGCCAGGCGGTCGACGTCGCGTGCCGCGATCACGCCGATGACGGGATATCCGCCCGTCACCGGGTGGTCGTTGAGGAAGACAACGGGGTGTCCGCCCGGTGGGACCTGGACCGCGCCGCGCACCATCCCCTCGCTGGGCAGCTCGAGGGAGGTATGCCGCGGGGGCCGTTGCAGCGCAGAGCCGTCCAGCCGCACGCCGATCCGGTCGCTGTGGCTGCCAACGCGCCAGGCGGTCGCCAGCTGTCCGGGGTCGGCGAGCCAGTCGAGGCGCGGTCCCGCGGCGACGTTGAGGGCGGCTGTCGCTGCCGGGTCAGTCGGAGGTCCGACTGCGGCATCGAGGTCCGGGATGGTCGCTGATGCGACGCCGATGGGCAGGGCGTCGCCGGCGGCGAGCGGCGGGGGACCGACCCCCGCCAGGGTGTCGTGGGACCGGGAGCCGAGGACGCGGGCCACGTCGATGCCGCCGCGCACCGCGAGATAGGTCCGCATGCCGACGGCGGGCCTGCCGACATAGAGGGTCTGGCCCGGCCGGAGGGCGAACGCCAGGCCGGTCGGCTCGCCCCGGCCGTCGACCCGCACCGGCGTGGGAGCACCTGTGACGGCGATCCAGAGATGCGAGTTCGCCTGCGCGACAAAGCCACCCAGCAGGATCTCGAGTGTGGCGACATCGGCCGGGTTGCCGACGAGACGGTTGGCCAGGTCGTGGCTGGCACGGTCGGCGGCACCCGACCGGCCGAGGCCGACCGCGGCATACCCGGGCCTGCCCCGGTCCTGCACGAGGGCGAGGGGGCCGGGGTCGAGCACGGTGAGGGTGCGGCTCATCGGGTCACCGCGGTGAAGTGCACCCACGATCCGGGCTGGAGCAGCGCCGGGGGAGTGCGGTCGAGATCCCACAGGGACACGTCGGTTGTGCCGATGAGCCGCCAGCCGCCGGGGGAGGAGCGCGGATAGATGCCGCTGAACTCGCCTGCGAGAGCTACGGACCCGGCGGGAACGCTGGGACGTGGCCCCTCGTGGCGGGGGACGCGCAGCCGTGGGTCGCCGTCGACGAGATAGGCGAAGCCCGGCGCGAACCCGCCGAAGCCGACCCGCCACGGCCGGCCGGTGTGTGCCTCGACGACCTCGCCGATCGTGAGGCCCGTGAGGCGCGCGACGTCCGCGAGGTCGGGCCCGTCGTAGCGGACGGGGATCTCGACCGTGTGCTCTGCGTCGGCGGGCAGCGGGACCGGTGAGGTGTCGCACGCGAGCTGCTCCACGGCATACCGGAGGGCGGAGAGGTCCGCACCCTCCTCGGTGAGGAGCAGGACGGTCCGGGCGGCCGGGACGATGTCGGTGACCTGCTCCCAGGGCGAGCCGGTCTGCCGCTGGAGCGCGGCGGCGAGGGCGAGGACGGCGTCGAGACCGGCGACCTCGACGAGGACCGCGGACTCGCCGGCGGGCAGGAGGGCGGCCTCCATCAGCCGCGCGGGCCGGCGTCCGCTGTCACGAACGGTGCGAGGTCGAGCCCGGCGCCCGTGAGCCGGGAGCGGACGGCGCGGGCGAGGCCGACCGCACCGGGGGTGTCGCCGTGTAGGCAGATCGTCTCGACGTCGACCTCGATCTCGGTGCCGTCGATGGCCCGCACACGCTTGGTCTCGGCGATCTCGAGGACCCGCTCGGCGACCTCGGCGGCGTCGGAGACGATCGCGCCCGGCTCACGACGGGGGACGAGGGTGCCATCGGGCCGGTAGCCCCGGTCGGCGAAGGCCTCGGTCACCGTGCGCAGCCCGAGGGCGGCCGCGTGGCGCAGCAGCGCCGAACCCGGCAGCCCCAGCACCGGCAGAGTGCTGTCGTAGGCCGCGACCGCGCTGGCGACGGCCGCGGCCTGCGGCTCGTGGTCGACGACGGCGTTGTAGAGCGCGCCGTGCGGTTTGACATAGGAGACCCGGGTGCCGGCCATCCGGCACATGCCCTCGAGCGCGCCGATCTGGTAGACGATGTCGGCCCGCAGCTCGTCGGGGTGGGCGTCGATGAAACGCCGCCCGAAGCCGGCGAGGTCGTTATAGGAGACCTGCGCCCCGATCACCACGCCCTTGGCCGCGGCCGAGGCGCACGTCTGCTCGAGTGTCAGGGCGTCCCCAGCATGGAAACCGCACGCGACATTGGCGCTCGTGACGACCTCGAGCATCGCCGCGTCGTCGCCGAGACTCCACATCCCGAACGACTCGCCCAGGTCCGCGTTGAGGTCGATGGCCATGCCCCATGCTCCCAGCCCACCCGCCTCCCGCGCAGCCACGCTTCCTCGCGCGTCGGTCCGAGGCTGGGTCAGTCACGCCTGTGGCCCGCAACTTCCACATCTGGACGTTCGAGGGCGCTCGAACCGAATGAGACCCCGCTACGTGACAGATCTGGACGTTGCGTCGGCGCCGAGGACTCCCGGGCGGCAGGGGTATGCCGCGAGCCCGCTCAGCGTCGACGCGGACTTGTCGGGTCGTGGAACTCCGGGAAGTGCTTGCGCCACTCCTGCGACGTGACCGCCACGTCCATGCCGCGCGACCGCAGGACCGCGACGACCCGGTTCAACAGCTCTCCGGGCCGACCGAGCCGCCTGCTGGTGGCCACGATCATCCGCCACGACCAGTCCTCGAAGTCCTCCCGTCGGACGATGTCCTCCTCCCACTGCTGCTCGGAGTCGCGGTGCTGCCAGCCGTCGTACTCGAACGCGACCTTGACCCTGGGCCAGCCAAGCTCGGTGCGGCGCAGGACCTGGCCCGTGTCGGGGTCGCGCTCCAAGACGATGTTGACCTCGGGCTCCGGCAGACCGCCGAGCACCACGAGCATGCGGACCTTGGTCTCCCTGGCCGAGTCGACGCCAGATCGGACGTATGCCGCGGCCCGCCGTGCCAGCCGGCCCCGCTCGCCCCGGATCTTCGCCATGCCGGCGACGAGTCGCTCCGGCGTGGTGACCTGGTGCTTGACGAGACAGTCACCCACGACCACGAGATCGACCAGCGGTAGGTCCCGCGCAAGGTCGGCGAAGGTCTGCTCTGGCGTGGTGACCGGGAGGCCCTTCCACACGCGGTGCCTGACGGCCTTTGCCTGGCAAATCCTGATCCCAGGCCGACGGCTTCGCGTGCCGGCAGGGACGACGACCTCGACCCTGTCGGTCTGAGGGACTGTTGCGCCGTACCACCGTGCTGCTGACCGACCGGCCAGGACAGACCCAGGGGGACACGCCAGCAGGGCGGCGGAGAGCCTGACCCAGAGGTGCCGGGCGTCACCGGCGCGGCAGTAGACCCCCCGATGCAGCCGCTCGACCGCGGGGCCACGCAGTTCATCTGGGGACAGCCCCGCCTCCAGCGCTACGGCGCGGGTGAAGATGCGCGGGAGCGCTGGCGGAACGGCGCGGGCGGATGGGCATGGCGTCCATGCTTGACGAATCCGTGGTCCTGCGTCGGCCGTCATCCACAGGTCTCGTCTGCGCAGCCCCGTGACATCACACCGCGCCGGGCGTCCTCTGTCCACGTAACTGACAGATCTGGCGCTTAGCGGGCTCTCGAATCGGATGAGACCCCCTAAGTGACAGATCTGGACGTTACGTCGGGTGGGGGCTCGGAGGGCGGGTAGCAGGTCGGCGCGGCGTTCTGGCCGGGCGGGGCGGGGGAGCGCGGCATACCTCGGCGGGCGCGGGGCACCGATTAGGGGAGGGTGAGCACGCACTGATAACCTGAACCCTGCCGTGAAACCGGCCGCGGAATGAGAGAGCCCAGGTGGACAAGCCCTGGCGCACCGCGCAACAACCACGAAGGGAATGTGTCGCTTTCATGCCTCTTGACGCTGACACCAAGAAGAACATCATGGCCGAGTACGCAACGGTCGAGGGCGACACCGGCTCGCCCGAGGTGCAGATCGCGCTGCTCACCCAGCGCATCAAGGACCTCACCGAGCACTCCCGCCAGCACAAGCACGACCACCACAGCCGTCGTGGTCTGCTGCTGCTCGTCGGCCGTCGCCGCCGACTCCTGCGCTACCTCGAGAGCGTTGACGTCGAGCGCTACCGTGCGCTCATCAAGCGCCTCGGCCTGCGCCGATAAGACATCCGGCTGGGAGCGGTCCTTCACCTAAGGGCCGCTCCTTTGCCGTATGACCGACAACTTCACACGCACGACAACTTCACATCGACAACTGAATATCGGATCAACAGGAACGAAGGCCCACGCACAACGACGATGCGTGCCGGCCACGATTGATAAAGACAAAGGAGGGCCCATGGAGGGTCCAGAGATCCAGTTCGCCGAGGCCACGATCGACAACGGCAGCTTCGGCACCCGCAAGGTCCGGTTCGAGACCGGGCGCTTGGCCAAGCAGGCCGGCGGCGCCGTCGCCGCCTACCTGGACGAGGACACGATGCTCCTCTCCACCACCACCGCCGGGAAGTCCCCGCGAGAGGGTTTTGACTTCTTCCCCCTGACGGTCGACGTCGAGGAGCGCATGTATGCCGCGGGCAAGATCCCCGGCTCGTTCTTCCGTCGCGAGGGCCGCCCCTCCACCGAGGCGATCCTCACCTGCCGTCTGATCGACCGCCCGCTGCGCCCGACCTTCGTCAAGGGTCTGCGCAACGAGGTCCAGGTCGTCATCACCGTCCTCGCGCTCAACCCCGACGTCCAGTACGACGTCCTCGCGATCAACGCCGCCTCGGCCTCGACCCAGATCTCGGGTCTGCCGTTCTCCGGCCCGATCGGTGGCGTGCGGGTCTCGCTCATCGACGGCCAGTGGGTCTCCTTCCCCAACTTCTCCGACATCGAGCGCTCCGTCTTCGACATGGTCGTCGCCGGCCGCGTCGTCGGTGATGACGTCGCGATCATGATGGTCGAGGCCGAGTCCACCGACTCCACGTGGGACCTGGTCAAGAACCAGGGCAAGCAGGCCCCGACCGAGGAGGTCGTGGCCGAGGGCCTCGAGGCCGCCAAGAAGTTCATCAAGGTCCTGTGCGAGGCCCAGGCCGAGCTGGCCGGCAAGTCCGCCAAGGAGACCCAGGAGTTCCCGCTCTTCCTCGACTACGAGGAGGACGCCTACGCCGCCGTCGAGGGCGCCTCGAGCGACAGGCTGCGCGAGCTGCTGTCCATCGCGGGCAAGCAGGAGCGCGAGGAGCGCCTTGACGAGTTCAAGGAGCAGCTCAAGGCCGACCTGGCCGGCGAGGGCAAGCAGCTCGCCGGTCGCGAGAAGGAGGTCTCCGCGGCATACCGCTCGGTGCAGAAGAAGCTCGTCCGCGAGCGCATCCTGCGCGACAAGGTCCGCATCGACGGCCGTGGCCTGGCCGACATCCGCGCCCTGGGCGCCGAGGTCGAGGTCCTGCCGCGCGTGCACGGCTCGGCGCTGTTCGAGCGTGGCGAGACCCAGATCATGGGCGTGACCACCCTCAACATGCTGCGCATGGAGCAGCAGCTGGACACCCTCTCCCCGGTGACCCGCAAGCGCTACATGCACAACTACAACTTCCCGCCCTACTCCACCGGCGAGACCGGCCGCGTCGGCTCCCCGAAGCGCCGCGAGATCGGCCACGGTGCGCTCGCCGAGCGTGCGCTCATGCCGGTGCTGCCGACGCGCGAGGAGTTCCCCTACGCGATCCGGCAGGTCTCCGAGGCCCTCGGTTCCAACGGCTCGACGTCGATGGGCTCGGTCTGCGCCTCGACCCTCTCGCTGCTCAACGCCGGTGTGCCCCTGCGCGCCCCGGTCGCCGGCATCGCGATGGGCTTGGTCTCGGCCGACATCGACGGCGAGACGCAGTATGCCGCGCTGACCGACATCCTCGGCGCCGAGGACGCCTTCGGCGACATGGACTTCAAGGTCGCCGGCACGAAGGAGTTCGTCACGGCCATCCAGCTCGACACCAAACTCGACGGCATCCCCGCCTCGGTGCTGGCCGGCGCGCTCACCCAGGCCCGCGACGCGCGCCTGCACATCCTCGACGTGATGAACGAGGCGATCGACGGCCCCGACGAGATGTCGCCGTTCGCCCCGCGCGTCATCTCCGTCAAGGTCCCGGTCGACAAGATCGGCGAGGTCATCGGGCCCAAGGGCAAGATGATCAACCAGATCCAGGAGGAGACCGGCGCCGACATCTCGATCGAGGACGACGGCACCGTCTACATCGGTGCGACCGACGGACCCTCGGCCGAGGCTGCGCGGACCGCGATCAACGCGATCGCCAACCCGCAGATGCCCGAGATCGGCGAGCGCTTCCTGGGCACGGTCGTCAAGACGACCACGTTCGGCGCGTTCATCTCGCTGCTGCCCGGCAAGGACGGCCTGCTGCACATCTCCGAGGTGCGCAAGCTCGTCGGCGGCAAGCGGATCGACACCGTCGACGACGTGCTCGCCGTCGGCCAGAAGGTCCAGGTCGAGCTCAAGGAAATCGACCCGCGCGGCAAGCTCTCGCTGGCCGCCGTCCTCTCCGAGGAGCAGCAGGCCGCGGCCGACGCTGCTGCCGCGGAGCAGGGCGAGCGCGGCGAGCGTCGCGAGCGCAGCGACCGTGGTGACCGCGGCGAGCGCCGTGACCGTGGCGACCGCGAGGGCGGCCGTGACGGTGGCGAGCGTCGTCAGCGCAACCGCCGTCGCGGTGGCCGTGACGAGCGCGGTGGCGACGTCGAGCAGGGTCAGGGCACTCGCGAGTCCGACCAGCTCGCCGAGTCCTCCTCGCAGGAGGGCGCTCCGGCCTCCTCCGAGGACGCCTGAGCCACAACGCTTCTCGCGTTCTGACTGACAGCGGCGCGGCATACCAGACGGTATGCCGCGCCGCTGGCGTGTGCGGGGCGCGCTCGCCCGGGGCCGGGCGAGGCGAGCCGTCTGGGTCCCGCCCAACTAGAGTTGCGCCCATGAGCGACGCGACGAAGGTGGCAGTGATCGGTGCGGCCGGGCGGATGGGCCTGGAGGTATGCCGCGCGGTCGAGTCCGCGGACGGGCTTCAGCTGGTCGGGCGCTTCGACGAGGGCGACGAGCTCGGTGACCTCGGCGGCGCGGACGTCGTCGTCGAGTTCTCCGTGCCGGACGCCTCGCCGGCCAATGTCGCCCACTGCGTCGAGCAGGGTGCCCATGTCGTCGTCGGCACGACGGGCTGGAGCGAGGAGCGGCTGGCGACGCTGCGAGAGCAGGTCGCCGCCAAGGACGGCGTGGGCGTGCTCATCGCCCCCAACTTCGCGATCGGCGCGATCCTGATGATGTCCTTTGCCCAGAAGGCCGCCCAGTTCTATGAGTCGGTCGAGGTCATCGAGCTCCACCACCCCAACAAGGTCGACGCGCCATCGGGGACGGCGGCCCGCACCGCCGACCTGATCGGCGCTGCCCGCGAGGAGGCCGCGCTCGGCGAGGTCCCGGACGCGACCCAGCAGGATCCTGATGGCGCGCGCGGGGCTCGCGTCCACGGCATACCCGTCCACTCGGTGCGGCTGCGCGGGCTCGTCGCCCACCAGGAGGTGCTCTTCGGCGCCGAGGGCGAGCAGCTGACGATCCGGCACGACTCCTTCGACCGCGTCTCGTTCATGCCGGGAGTCATCGCCGGTGTGCGGGGAGTCTCCGAGCACCCCGGCGTGACGGTCGGCCTCGAGCACTACCTCGGGCTGGACTGACTCAGCCCCAGCCCATGGCGCGCAGGCCGGCGGCCACCGCGGCGGCCAGCAGCACGACCACGATGAAGTTGGCGCGCAGGAGGAGCAGCACGATCGCGACCGCCACTGCGGCCGCGCGCGCGTCGAGCACCAGCGCGCCGCCGTCACCAGTGAAGGCCTGCGTGATGATCAGCGCCGACAACAGCGCGACGGGCAGCAGCGTCGTCACGCGCGACATGCGCGGCCCCTCGAGCCAGTGGGCGGGCACGAGATAGCCGGCGAACTTCAGCACGAAGCCGAGCAGCGCCGAGAGCAGCACGACGGTCCACAGGCTCATGGCCGCCCCCCATGGTGACTCTCGCCCTCGGCCGGATCAGCTGCGGCAGTAGGTCGGTCGGCAGCCGGGTCGTGCGGATGGGCGGGATGGTCGGTGATGTCGATCGGCTTCTCGTGCAGGCCGGGCCGGCGACGCACTCCCACCACGACCGCGGCCACGACCGCGATGAGCACCGGCACGCCCGCGGGGGTGTGCGGCGCGGCGGCGAGGGCCAGGGCGGCCGCGAAGGCCGCTGTCACGAGCGAGTCGGCGGATCTGAGCCGAGGCCACACCAGGGCGCAGAATGCCGCGGCGGCAGCCGCGTCGAGGCCGTACTTCTTGGGGTCGCCGAGGGCGTTGCCGAGGATCGCGCCGATGAGGGTGGCGAGGTTCCAGAAGACGAAGACGGCGAGTCCGGTGGCCCAGAAGCCCAGTCGCTTGCCCGACTCCTCGGGCTGCGCGAGACCGACGGCAGTCGACTCGTCGATGGTCAGCTGGGCGGCCGCCACGCGCCGCAGTCCTCGCACCTTGAGGAACTGCGCGTCCTCGAGGGCATAGAGGCCGTTGCGCACGCCGAGCAGCGTCGAGGTCGCGACGGCGGCGCTGCCCGCGCCGCCGGCGGCGAGGATGCCGACGATCGCGAACTGCGAGCCGCCGGTGAATAGAAGCGCCGAAAGTGCCTGTGTCTGAAGGACGCTCAGCCCGGCGGCAGTCGCCAGAGCGCCGAACGAGACTCCGTAGGCCCCGGTGGCCGCGCCGACCGAGATCGCCTGTCGGAGGATCTCCCGGCGCCGCTCGGGCGCAAGGGTGTCCTGCGAGTCGCTCCCCGGGACACCCGGCTGCTCAGCCCTGCTCATCGCCCCGCAGGCTAGTCACGAGACGCACCTCGCGCGCGGTGTCGTCATCGGGTGAGACGACGCGGTCCCGATAGGCGGAGTCCGGGCCGAAGCCGGAGAGCTGGAGGAACTCGCGTGTGGCGGCGTCGTCGAGCAGCACCCACGCGTTGACATACTCCGCGCCCGAGGCGCGCAGCGTGTCGATGGCGGCGTTGAGCAGCCGCGAGCCGTGGCCCTGTCGCCGGGCGTCGGGGTGGACGCCCATGGCCAGGATCTCGGCGGTCTCGGGGGTGCGGTCCGGGTCGGGGCTCGGGCCGATCGCGGCGAAGCCGACGACCTGCTCGCCTGCGCAGCTCACCAGGAGGGCGTAGGGCCCGGCAGGCGGGTTCTCGAGCGAGCGGCGCCACACCTTGGTGAACTCCTGCGGCTCGAACATCGCGATCGCCTCGTCCGGGACGACCCCGGCGTATGCCGCGCGCCAGACGGCCGCCTGCACCATCCCGACCGCGGGTGCGTCGTTGGGCGTCGCCCGGCGCACGCTCGCGTCGGCGAGCGGCCCGCGCTCGGTGCCGTCGGCGTGGTCGTGTCCGCAGGAGGGGGAGTGGCTGTGGGGCTCGGTCACCGCGCCATCCTCGCACGGCATACCGGATGGTCCTGCGCGTCAGCGCCCGTGGAACTCCGGCGTGCGTCGCTGGCCGAACGCGGCCTGGCCCTCGGCGAGGTCCTCGCTGGCCCAGGCGCGCTGGAAGGCCGCCTCGTAGCGGCTGATGTCCTCGGCGTGGGGCTCGTGGTCGAAGCCGATCTTGGACCCGGCCTGGCTCAGCGGCGCGAGCGGCACGGCCTTGGCGGCGAGGGCCCGGGCGACGTCGAGGCCGCCCTGCTTCTGGATGAAACCCAGCCGCCAGGCGTCGTCGGCGGTGAGCACCTCGCCGCACAGCACCATCTGGCGGGCCGCGCCCTCGCCGAAGAAGCGGGTGACCCGGTCAAGGGTCCAGTAGTTGACCATCAGGCCGAGCTTGGCCACCGGCACGGCAAAGCGCGCGTCGGGCGTGGCCACCCGCAGGTCGCACCCGACGGCCAGCTGCATGCCCAGGCCCATGCACGCGCCGGAGATCGCGGCGATCGTCGTCACCGGCACGGACGCGAGGTGCTCCAGCACCTCGGCGAGCCGCTCGGTGAAGGTGACGTCTTCGAGCTCGGACAGGTCGGCGCCGGCGCAGAAGTGGCCGTCCGCGCCGGTGATGACGATGGCGCGGGCGCCCTCGGCCACGGCGCGGCGGATGCTCGCGTCGACCTCGTTGAGGGAGTCGAGGTTGAGCGCGTTACGGCGCTCCGTGCGGTCGATCGTGACGGTGGCGATCTGCTCGCTCAGCTCATAGTGGATGGGCACGGCTCGACCCTAGCGGGCCGCATCCGTCGGCGTGCACGCGATCCGGATGAGTTGCACGGCGGTGGCCGGGTCGTCGACCGAGACGACCAGGGAGGGGCCGGAACGGGTGGTGACCCGCACTCCCGGCCCTGACCGCACCACGAATGCCTGCTCGCCACCCCGCCAGCGCACGCCGTAGCCCAGCCAGGCAGCCGGGGAGACGTGGACGACCTCCGCATCCTCGATGTCGAGGACCGGGATGCGTCGCCACGGGGTGAGGGCCCCGATGCGAGCCCTGAAGACCGCGCCGTCAAAGACCGCCTCTGCTCGAGTCAGGGACGTGCCGAGGCCGAGCAGGACCGCTACGACCGCGGCGCCGACTGAACCCTGCCATGTCGCCCAGCCGAGCGTCAGGATGGACGTGATCCCGCCAAGCAGGACAAGGGGCCGGTTGTGAGCCTGTCCCAGCCAGAGCAGCCGCATCGAGGGGGCGTGGGCGGTGAGTCTCGATGCCTGTGGCCGCGGCACAGGGGAGGGGGATGCCGAGTTCGCGAGGTACCGCCAGGCGACCAGGACACTCACAGCCAGCCCCGCAAGCGCTGCTGAGGCGAGGGCTGGCTGTGCCCATCCGGGGCTGCGTGCCTGCGACCAGTGGTCGACGCCGATGTTGGCAGCGAGGATGCCACACGCCAGACCGGCCGAGGCCACCACGGCGTAGGACATCAGCGCCACGAAGGCGATGGCGTGGAGCGCTCCCGGCAACGGGGCGAGCCGACCGATCACGACCCAGGCCATCAGCGGGACCAGTCCCACCACTGTCATCACCAGGACGATCATCCCGAGGGGCGCGGAGGCGTCGGGAACGCCGTCGCGGTAGTGCGATGCGACCCGCTCCGGGAGCCACGGCGAGGCCAGCGCTGTCGCTAGCAGGGGGACCAGCAGGACCAGGAGCACGGGGAGTGCGAGAGCGCGCTCAGCTTGTGCCCCTCGAGACCGGGTCCCCTCTGGGCTCACAGCTGGTAGGCCTTCGCGAGGATCTCCGAGGCCTCGGCGGGCCCGATCCCGAGGCGCCGACCATGGGCCGCAACCGCACCGAGAGCCTGGTGGAAGAGCGCTGTCTCGGCTGCCGTGCCCCCGACGACCCGAGCGCTGCGTCCCTGTCGGAGCGTGATGATGCCCTCGTCGCGCAGCTGACCATAGGCGCGCAGGACGGTGTGGACATTGATCCCAAGCGCGCTGGCAAGCGTGCGGGCGGCGGGCAGCTCGTCGTCGCCGACCAGCTCTCCCGCGGCGATGGCGCGGCGTATCGCGCCGGCGACCTGCTCATAGAGGGGGGCGGTGGATGAGGGATCCAGTGAGATGAGCACGGTGGCTCCTTTGAGCTAGAACAGTGTGAGCGTGACCCGAACACTCGAGAGACGGGATGTCTGCTCCTCGTGCTAGTCAACCATCAATTCGGTTGTCCTGCACTGTCCTAGGTTCGGTGGGTGTGCTTTGGAATGCACGACGCATTGACCAAGAGATCTAATTGATATAGAACAGTTGTGTCGTGAATTCTCCGGCAGGAGGGGGAGCCATGAGCGCACCGTCCCAGACGACGGTCTTGGCAGCATCCGCATCACATGGCTGGCTGTGGCCGTTGGTCATCGGCGTGGTGGGCGCCGGGTTGGCAGTCCTGGCGGCGCTGGGCCGAGAGCCACAGTGGCCGCAGGTCGGCATCGGTGCGCTCCTCGCGGCCCTCGGCGCGGTCACGGCGGTGGCCGCGACACAGGTGCGCTATGAGATCACCGGCTCCCAGCTGCGCCTGGTCGCCCCGCCTCTCGTCAACGAGCGCATTCCCATTGGCTCGATCCAGCGGGCGCAGCGGCGAGATCTGGACCCGACGGTGTGGGCATCCATCCGGTTCCCTGGCCTGGCGCTGCGTGACGTGCGCTATGTCGGGGTGGGAACGGTGCGGATGTGTGCGACCCGTGCGGCCGACCGGATCCTCGTGTTGGAGACCGGTGATCGGCTCTATGGCGTGACCCCGCATGACGAGGCCGCTTTCCTTGAGGCGCTGGCCCGCGCAGGGGCTCCCGTTGGCGAGTGAGTGGGCTGCCGCCGTCCCGGGACCCAGAGGTGCCGCCGGCATCGCAGTCGTGGCCGTGATCGTCCTCGCGCTGGCAGGGTCCTTGTGCGCGGCGGTGCTGGTGCGCATTCCGCGCCGGGGCCGCCGGTATGCCGGGCTGCTGGGTGTGGGGCTGCTGTCTTCCGCCTTGGTCAACCTCGCGGTGAAGGGGCCGGTCGGCGGCGCTCTCAGCGCATGGGCGGGCGGCGGTCCCCGACTGGACGCGCAGGACCCCGCATGGCTGTTGCTCGTGGCTCTCCTGCTCGCACCGGTGACGGAGGAGGCGGTCAAGCTGGCACCCCTCGTCGCCCCGCCGGTCCGCAGGCTCGTCCGGGACCGCGTCGACGCGCTCTGGGCAGGGATGGCGCTCGGCATGAGTTTCGGACTCGGCGAGATCGTCTGGGTGGCCGCCACGATCGCGATGTCGCCGGACTACGCGCAGATCCCCTGGTATGCCTTCGGGGGCTTCGCCTCGGAGCGGCTCCTCGTCACCCTCGGGCATGGGGTGATGACTGCCCTTGCAGTCACCGGGTGGTTCAGCGGTTGTGGGGGACGGGGCTATCTGGGGGCCGTCGCCCTGCACGCCTTCGCCAACATCGGCGCCTTCCTTGCCCTGGTCAAGGTCTGGTCCCCGGGCCTCGCCTCGGCCTGGACGGTCGCCTCGATGGTCGTGCTCGCAGCAGCTTTCGAGTGGCTCCGCGGGCGAGCCAGCGGCGAGGCGGGGCGGCGGGCTGCCGTTGCCTCCGGCACTCAGCCCCGCTCGTAGGTGACGAAGGCGAAGCCGTCGCGCTGCTCCCGCGTGCTCTCGTGCCACTGCGTCCGGTCCCACTCGGGGAAGAAGGTGTCGCCCTCGGGTGCGGCGTCGATCTCGGTGAGGACCATCCGCTGGGCGAACGGCATCGCCTCGGCATAGACCTGGCCGCCGCCGACGATGAAGACCTCGTCCGCGGGGCCGGCGAGGAAGAGCGCGTCGGCGAGGGAGTGGGCGACCTCGACCTCGGGGCGCGACCACTGCGTGTCGCGGGTGATCACGATGGTCCGCCGCCCGGGCAGTGGCCGGCCGATAGCTTCAAAAGTCTTGCGCCCCATGACCATTGGGTGCCCCATGGTCGTCGCCTTGAAGTGCTTGAGGTCCTCCGGCAGGTGCCAGGGCATGTCGCCGTCCTTGCCGATGACGCGGTTGGTGCCCAGGGCGGCGATCAGGGTGATGGCGGTCATGAGGTGAGGGTATGCCGCGGGGTCGGCCCCGCGGCATACCCCTTGGGTCTGGAGGGGGTCAGACGGCGATCGGCGCCTTGATGCCGGGGTGCGGGTCATAGCCGACGAGCTCGAAGTCCTCGAGCTCGAACTCGTCGATGCCCTTGCCCGGGGCGACCCGCATCGTCGGCAGGGGACGGGGCTCGCGGGTGAGCTGGAGGCGGGCCTGCTCGAGGTGGTTGGAGTAGAGGTGGGCGTCGCCGAGGGTGTGGACGAACTCGCCCGGCTCGAGGTCGCAGATCTGGGCGATCATCATCGTCAGCAGCGCATAGGAGGCGATGTTGAAGGGCACACCGAGGAAGATGTCGGCGCTGCGCTGGTAGAGCTGGCAGGAGAGCCGGCCGTCGGCGACATAGAACTGGAAGAGCGCGTGGCACGGGGGGAGTGCCATGTGGTCGACGTCGGCGACATTCCACGCCGAGACGATGTGGCGACGGCTGTCGGGGTTGTTCTTGATCGACTCGATGACCTTGGCGATCTGGTCGACCGTGCCGCCGTCGGGCGTCGGCCACGAGCGCCACTGGTGGCCATAGACCGGCCCGAGGTCGCCCTGCTCGTCGGCCCACTCGTCCCAGATGGTGATGCCGCGCTCCTGGAGCCAGCGCACGTTGGTGTCGCCCCGCAGGAACCACAGCAGCTCGCCGATGATGGAGCGCAGGTGCAGCCGCTTGGTCGTCAGCACCGGGAAGCCCTCGGCCAGGTCGAAGCGCATCTGGTAGCCGAAGACGCTGCGGGTGCCGGTGCCCGTCCGGTCGGACTTGTCGACTCCGGTGGTCAGGACGTGGTCGAGGAGGTCGAGATAGGCGCGCACGTGCAGGACGTTAGCAGCGGGATGCCACGGTGACCCGGAGCCGACGGCGAGCCGGGGGAGCGAGGCCGGGCGAGCGGCATACGCCCGATTTCACCGCATGCGGAGGTAAGCGTTTTCACCTCTGTGTGGCAGGTCACCCGCAGAAACCCCCCATATCGCCCCATCCGTGCTGCCGCCCGCACAAAGTTGTGTCATTCTCAATGAGTCGTGGCGCTCTGCGGCCCCTGAGCGTGGAGCGTCACGACCATCCATTTCCGGCGCGGTAGCCTGTGGCTCATGTCGACTGCTCTCCCTCCTTCCCCGTTCGGCCGGGTCATCTCGGCCATCGTGACGCCCATGCGCGAGGACGGGAGCGTCGACCTCGACGGCCTCCAGAAGCTCGCCAGCCATCTCGTCGACAACGGGCACGACGGACTCGTCGTCAACGGCACGACCGGTGAGTCGCCGACGACGACCGACGCCGAGAAGGTCGAGATCATCAAGGCCACCCTCGAGGCCGTCGGCGACCGGGCTCGCATCACCTCCGGCGCCGGCACCAATGTCACCTCCCACACCGTCGAGCTGGTCCGCCAGGCCGAGGAGGCCGGCGCCCACGCGGTGCTCGTCGTGACGCCCTACTACAACAAGCCGCCGCAGGCGGGTGTCATCGCACACTTCCGTGCCGCCGCCGACGCGACCGGCCTGCCGGTCATGCTCTATGACATCCCGGGCCGCGCCGGTGTGCCGATCGCCGAGGACTCGCTGCTCCAGCTCGCCGAGCACCCGCGCATCCAGGCAGTCAAGGACGCCAAGGGCGACTTCTGGCAGGCCGCGCGCGTCATGTCCCAGACCGACCTGCTCTGGTTCTCCGGCAACGACGCCGACAACGTCACCCACTTCGCCAACGGCGCAACGGGATTCGTGGGCGTCACCTCCCAGGTCGCTCCGCGGGAGTATGCCGCGATGGCCGCGGCCGCAGCCGATGGCGACCTCGCGCGGGTGCGCGAGATCCACCGCTCGCTGATGCCGCTCGTCGACGCCGTCATGAACGTCACGCAGGGAGCCATCGCCGCCAAGGCCGGCCTGCACCACCTCGGAGTCATCGCCGGCACGCACGTGCGACTGCCCCTTGTCCCCGCCACCGAGGCCGAGACCGACGGCGTCCGCGCGGCGCTGGAGGGTCTGGCCAAGTGAGCCACCCGCACCCCGACCTCGCTCTGCCCGCACCCCTCGCCGACAACGCCCTGCGCGTCGTGCCGCTCGGCGGCCTCGGCGAGGTCGGGCGCAACATGGCCGTCCTCGAGCACGACGGGCAGCTGCTCGTCATCGACTGCGGCGTGCTCTTCCCCGAGGACCACCACCCCGGCGTCGACCTGATCCTCCCGGACTTCGACTACATCCGGGACCGGCTCGATGACATCCAGGCGATCGTGCTCACCCACGGTCACGAGGACCACATCGGCGCTGTGCCCTATCTGCTGCGCCTCAAGCCGGACATCCCCCTCGTGGGCTCCCAGCTGACCCTCGCCCTCGTCGAGGCCAAGCTCAAGGAGCACCGCATCAAGCCCTACTCGCTGACCGTGCGCGAGGGCGACCGGGAGCGGCTCGGCGTCTTCGACTGCGAGTTCATCGCCGTCAACCACTCCATCCCCGACGCGCTCGCGGTCTTTGTCCGCACGCCCGCCGGGACGCTGCTGCACACCGGCGACTTCAAGATGGACCAGCTTCCGCTCGACGGCCGGCTGACTGACCTGCGCACCTTCGCCCGGATGGGGGAGGAGGGCGTCGACCTCTTCCTCGTCGACTCCACCAACGCCGAGGTCCCGGGCTTCGTCACGCCCGAGCGCGAGATCTCCTCGGCCATCGACAAGGTCTTCCGCCACGCCGAGCGGCGCATCATCGTGGCCTGCTTCTCCTCCCACGTCCACCGCGTCCAGCAGGTGCTCGACGCCGCCGAGAAGGCCGGGCGCAAGGTCGCCATGGTCGGCCGCTCGATGGTGCGCAACATGGGGATCGCCGCAGAGCTCGGCTATCTGCGTGTGCCCGACGGCGTGCTCGTCGACTTCAAGAAGCTGCACGACCTGCCCGACGACCAGGTGGTGCTCATCTGCACCGGCTCCCAGGGCGAGCCGATGGCCGCCCTCTCGCGGATGGCCAACGGCGACCACCGCATCGATGTCGGCCTCGGCGACACCGTCCTCATGGCCTCCTCGCTGATCCCCGGCAACGAGAATGCCGTGTATCGGGTCATCAACGGCCTGATGCGCCTGGGCGCCAATGTCGTGCACAAGGGCAATGCCAAGGTGCACGTCTCCGGCCACGCCGCTGCCGGCGAGCTGCTCTACTGCTACAACATCCTCAAGCCGCGCAATGTCATGCCGGTGCACGGCGAGTGGCGCCATCTGGTCGCCAACGGCGAGATCGCGATCTCTTCCGGCATCCACCCCGACAACGTGGTCCTCGCCGAGGACGGCGTCGTGGTCGACCTGGTCGACGGGCGGGCCCGCATCGCCGGCGCCGTGCCGTGTGGCTATGTCTATGTCGACGGCTCCGCGCTCCAGTCCGACGACGCCGAGTCGTTGCTGAAGGACCGCCGCATCCTGCGCGACGAGGGCTTCATCTCGGTCATCGTCGTCATGGACTCCTCGACGGGGGCCATCGCCGCCGGACCGGAGATCCAGGCGCGGGGCTTCGCCGAGGACGACGAGATCTTCGAACAGGTGCGGCCCAAGATCATCCACGCGGTCGAGGAGTCGGTGCGCAACGGCGTCAGCGACAGCCACCAGCTCCAGCAGGTCATCCGCCGGGCGATCGGCTCGTGGGTCGGCAGCAAGATCCGCCGTCGCCCGATGATCATCCCCATCGTCATCGAGTCCTAGCCCACCCGCGCCTTCGCGCACCGTCCAGATCTGGCAGTTTGCGGGGTCTGAAGTGGGCTGGGGTCCGCGCATCGTCCAGATCTGGCAGTTTGCGGGATCTCGGTCGGGTCAGCGCGGGAAGAGGCTGCGCAGCCAGACGGTCAGCCCGGCGCAGGCAAGCGCCCACAGCACGCTGGCGAAGGTGCCGATGATGAAGCGCTCCGCGGTCGCCGAGGTCTTGCCGGCCTGGAGCTCGGGATAGCGCGCGAGTGACTTCACCGCCAGGGCCATGGCGATCCCCTCGGGGAAGCCGGCCAGGATGGCCACATAGACCGTCAGCCGCTCGAGCAGGCCGATCCAGTGGCCGCCGCGCAGGGTGCTCGCCGCGGCGACGACCGAGTCGCGATAGGGAGGTGCGAGCTCCTCGTCGGGCTGGTCCCTGCGCCCGGGCTCGCGGCCTGCCGAGGCCTGGGGGTGGGCCTGGGGGCCTGCCTGCTCCTGTGATGTCTCGGCATGCCCATGGGTGTGCTCGTCGCGGTCGACCCGGCGGAAGAGCCACCGCACGACCGGGCTGCCGGCCAGGACCGCGACCAGCCCGAGGACCACGGCGATGACGCCATGGACGGCGTCATCGGCAGTGAGCTGGATCGCGAGGCTGGTCATGTCCCCGATCCAAGCAGACCCCACCGACACCCTCCACCTCGCGCGCGTGGGCCCGGCGGGCAATATCGACTACCACCCCAGGCGACGCGAGGTTGCCCTCGTGCTCAGAGCGGCTATCGCGGCCGCGTGTTGATAGTCGATATTGCCGGGTCTGGGCGGGCGTCGGTGGGGTGGGCAGGGCAGGGCAGGGCAGGGCAGGTCAGGTCACGTCGTCGTGGGCGAGGCCCAGGGCCCAGGCGCAGAGCTCGAGGCCGCCGGCGATCTCGCGGTGGAGGGCGCGGGCGAGGCGCTGCTGGACGGCCTGCTCGGAGATCTCGAGCCGGGCGGCGATCTCACGCCGGCTCAGGCCCTCGGCCTCGAGTGCCGACGCCTCGGCGCCCTCGGGGGAGCGGCGCCGCACCGCGGCGGCGACCAGCCAGAGCGCGGCCGCGGCGTGGCCGACCGAGGGTGGCTCGGCATCACCGGCACCGCGCACCCACAGCTGCTGTGGTGCGGTGCGGGCCTGGCCGATCGCCTCACGGGCGGCCACGAAGACCGGCCCGTGGCTGCCGCGGGGGCTGTCGGGGTCGACGCTGTCAGCAGGTCCGAGCCCGATCCCGATCCGCCAGCCGTCGAGCCGGGCCAGGGTGAGCGTCGCCTGGGCGCACGCCAGCGGGGTGTCGGTCATCGCCTGCACCTCGTCGCCGACCGTACGCTCGGAGACCAGGCCCGTGACCTCGGACAATGCGCCCAGTGCCGTCGGCACGGCGTCCTCGGGGTCGCGGCGGCTGCGGATGCGGTCAGCGGTGATCACGTACATGAATCAAGGCTACATAGTTGATTTAAACCTATCAAGGCTCACTGCTTGATAACGCTCGACTCACGCGACCCGTGGTGCGCGTGTGAAAAGTGTGTTGGGTGTGACGATCACGTACCCTGCGGAACATGGCGACCCGCACGTCTAGCACTCAAACGCGCTCACGAGGCGCCTCCACCCGGCCCAGCGGCCGCAAGCCCGCCCCCAAGCGGGGCGGCGCGACCGCTGCCAAGAAGCCCCAGGGTGGCGGCCTGCCACTGCCCCTGCGCGCCCTCCGGGGCACGTGGATGGGCGTGGCCCACGTGACCGGCGGCGCCGTGCGCAAGGTCGGCACGAGCGCCTCCGAACTCGAGCCCGAGCACCGCCGCGACGGCCTCGGCCTGCTCCTGCTCGCCACTGCCGTCCTCGTCGCCGCGCGCGAGTGGTGGGGGATGACCGGGGTCGCCGGCCAGGTCGTCCACGCCGTCGTCGCGGGCACCTTCGGCCGGGTCGCGTATGCCGTGCCGCTCGCCCTGATCCTCCTCGGCCTGCGCCTGCTGCGCGCGCCTGCCGATGACCGCGCGTCCAACCGGATCGCCATCGGCACGGTCACGCTCGCCTTCGCCGCCTGCGGCCTGGTCCACGTCGCCCAGGGCATGCCGACCCCGCCCGACGGCGCCGTTCCCATGCGGGACGCCGGCGGCATCATCGGCTTCCTCGCCTCCAGCCCGCTCGAGGCCGCCGTGTCCGTCTGGGGCACCGTGCCGCTGCTGCTCATGCTCGGCTTCTTCGGCATCCTCGTCATCACCGCCACCCCGGTCCACCTGATCGGCGACCGCCTGCGTGAGCTCGCGGCATACCTCACCCCGCACCGCCCGGCCGAGCCGGAGCAGGAGGCGGCCCCGGCCGCCGCGCTCACCCGTCAGCGCAAGCGCCGCCGTCCCACCGCCGAGGAGGAGAACGACGGCAGCCGCGACGGCGACGAGGCATACGAGCAGGCCGCGATCGTCGACGAGACCACCAAGGCCGAGGCGCGCGCCAAGGGCCCGCGCCCGGGCCTCAAGCGCCCCACCGCGCCGGGCGTCCTCGCGCCCGGCCAGGCCGGCGCAACCGCCGCCGAGGCGAGCCCCAAGGCGCCGCCGCGCCCGGAGGACCTCGAGGTCAACACCAAGCTCGAGGCTCCGATCACCACCCCGCTGCCGCAGCGGGTCGAGCAGCTCGCGCTGGCCGGCGACATCACCTACACCCTCCCCGACAGCGCCAAGCTCAAGCAGGGCGCGCCCCACAAGGAGCGCTCGGCCGCCAACGACCGCGTCGTCGAGTCGCTGACCACCGTCCTCGACGAGTTCGGCATCGACGCGCAGGTCACCGGCTTCACCCGCGGCCCGACGGTCACCCGATACATCGTCGAGCTCGGCCCCGGCGTCAAGGTCGAGCGGGTCACCGCCCTCTCCAAGAACATCGCGTATGCCGTGGCCAGCGCCGACGTGCGCATCCTGAGCCCCATCCCGGGCAAGTCCGCGATCGGCATCGAGATCCCCAACCCCGACAAGGAGATGGTCTGTCTCGGTGACGTCCTGCGCAGCCAGGCGGCCCGTGACAACCACCACCCGATGGTCATGGGCGTCGGCAAGGACGTCGAGGGCGGCTATGTCATCGCCAACCTCGCCAAGATGCCCCACATGCTGGTCGCCGGCGCCACCGGCTCCGGCAAGTCGAGCTTCGTCAACTCGATGATCACCTCGATCCTCATGCGCTCCACGCCCGACGAGGTGCGCATGGTCCTGGTCGACCCCAAGCGGGTCGAGCTCACGGCATACGAGGGCATCCCGCACCTGATCACGCCGATCATCACCAACCCCAAGAAGGCCGCCGAGGCCCTCCAGTGGGTCGTGCGCGAGATGGACCAGCGCTATGACGACCTCGCGGCCTTCGGCTACAAGCACATCGACGACTTCAACAAGGCGGTCAAGGCCGGCACGGTCAAGCCGCTGCCGGGCAGCGAGCGCCAGATCCACCCCTATCCCTACCTGCTCGTCGTCGTCGACGAGCTGGCCGACCTGATGATGGTCGCGCCGCGGGACGTGGAGGAGTCGATCGTGCGCATCACCCAGCTCGCCCGCGCCGCCGGCATCCACCTGATCCTGGCGACCCAGCGGCCCTCGGTCGACGTCGTCACGGGTCTGATCAAGGCCAACGTGCCGAGCCGGATGGCCTTCGCGACGTCCTCGCTCGCCGACTCCCGCGTCGTGCTCGACCAGCCCGGCGCCGAGAAGCTCCTCGGCCAGGGCGACGGCCTCTTCCTGCCGATGGGCAAGAACAAGCCGATGCGTGTCCAGGGCGCGTGGGTCACCGAGTCCGAGATCCACGACATCGTCAGCCACGTGACGGGGCAGCTCAAGCCGACCTACCGCGAGGACGTCACCGTCGCGCCGGCCAAGAAGCAGATCGACGACGACATCGGCGACGACCTCGACCTGCTGCTCCAGGCGACCGAGCTGGTCGTCACCACGCAGTTCGGCTCGACCTCGATGCTCCAGCGCAAGCTGCGGGTCGGCTTCGCCAAGGCCGGCCGTCTGATGGACCTGCTCGAGTCGCGCGGCGTCGTCGGCCCGTCCGAGGGCTCCAAGGCCCGCGACGTGCTGGTCAAGCCCGACGACCTCGCGACCACGCTCGCGCTCATGCGGGGCGAGGACGTGCCCGAGGAGGACGACGCCTTCGACGCGCCGGCCGCCCCCGAGGCGTTCGAGGGCGAGCAGACGGGCGAGGCGGGCTCCGACCGCTACTGCTCTGACGCCATCGAGGCCGACATGGACGCCCACCGGATCGTGGACGAGGACGACGAGGACGAGGACGCCTGGCAGCTGACCCAGCACGGGCGCTGACATGTGGCTCGACCGGGTGCGCAGCCACCCCTCGGCGGTGCTGCTGGGTGCCCAGCTGCTCGCGGTCGTGGTCTATCCCTTCCTCGAGGGCAACGAGGTCGGGCAGCTGGTCCTGTCGCTATTCGGGCTCGTCGTGCTCGCCCTGGCCGTCTGGCTGGTGCGCTCGACACCGGCGACGACCTGGGTCTCCTGGCTGCTCGGACTGCCGGTCCTGCTCCTGACCGTCGCGGCCTTCCTGTGGCCGGACAACGAGGCCCTCGCGCTAGCCTCGGCCGTGCTGCACTCCGCGTTCTACTTCTACACGGCATACGCGATCATCCGGTACCTCTTCACCGACACCCACGTGACCGCTGATGACATGTTCGGCGTCGGCGCGGCATTCACCGTGCTGGCCTGGGCCTTCGCCTTCCTCTACACGGCCACCCAGATCCTCTGGCCGGGCTCGTTCATCGCCTATGACACCGAGGCGGCGACCCGCAGCTGGACCGAGCTGCTCTTCCTGTCCTTCACGACACTGACCAGCACGGGGCTGTCGGATGTCGTGCCGGTGCTGCCCAACGCCCGCTCCTTCGTCATGATCGAGGAGGTGGCCGGCATGCTCTATGTCGCGATGGTCGTGGCGCGCATGGTCGGCCTGACGATCAACCGAGGACGGGTCTGATGCAGCGCTTCCTGGCGACCCTGCTCTTCCTGACGCTGCTGGCCGCGGTCGTCGTCATCGGGCCGACCGTGTGGGTCCAGCGTCAGGCGCACGGACGGGTGCTCAGCGCCGACGAGGCGCCGCAGCGCGATGTCACCCTCGTCCTGGGCGCGGGGCTGTCGCCCTCGGGCGGGCCCTCGCCCTTCCTCGCGGCCCGCCTCGATGTCGCCCAGCAGCTGCTGGAGGCCGGCCGGACCAAGGTCATCATCGTCTCGGGCAACCGCGACGGCGCCCACGACGAGCCGACGGCGATGCGCGAGTATCTCGTCGCCAAGAGCGTGCCCGACGATCGGATCGTCTCCGACTTCGCCGGCTATGACACCTATGACTCGTGCAGCCGGGCCAGGCGCGTCTTCGGCGTCGACCGGCTGCTCGTCGTCAGCCAGGGCTATCACGTGCCCCGCGCGGTCGCGGCCTGCCGAGGCGTCGGCGTGGACGCCGTCGGCGTCGGGGACTGGAGCGTCGAGAAGGCGCACCCCACCGCGTGGGGCAACGGGGCGCTGCGGGAGTGGCCGGCCAACATCAAGGCGGCCTTCGACGTGCTGGTCAAGCGCGACCCGGTGCTCGGTCCGCCTCAGACGACGGTGCAGGACGCGCTCCGCTCGGCGGGCTAGGGCCGCTCAGCAGACCCGCGTCCGTGGGCTCAGCGGCTCGAGGGCTCAGCGGGTCGAGACGACGGATGTGGCGGTCTCGGACGTGGTGGGCGAGGCGAGCAGGACGCCGGCGCTGACGGTCCCGAGGACCATGAGCAGCGTGGCGACGGCCGGGACGACCCGGCGCTGGGGGCCGGCGAGCACGACTGCGCCGACGCACGAGGAGAGCAGGACCCCCGCGAGCAGCAGGATGCCGGTGACGGCGGGGGTGGTGGCGGGTGTCGAGAGTGTGGTGACGAGCGCGGTGTCCATGATCCCTAGTCAGGTCGGTGCGGCGAGGGCTCCCTCGGCCCTCATCACCAACGACGCCTTGGGGAGCGCAAGCGGTTGCCCCCCTTAGGGATGGTCTCGTTCACTTAACCGACGGCGGGCCGCTCAGGCCCCGTCGAGCTCCTCGATCGTCGCCAGCGACGGGCCGCGCTCCTCCTGGAGCTGCCGGGCGACGTCCTCGGCGCCGCGCATGGTGCGCAGCAGATTGCCGGAGGTGAGCTTGGCCAGGTCCTCGTCGGACCAGCCCTTGTCGGCGAGCGCCTCCAGCAGCAGGGGGTATGCCGTGACGTCGCCCATGCCCTCGGGCTGGATGCCCACGCCGTCGTAGTCCCCGCCGAGGCCGATGTGGTCGATGCCGGCGACCTCGCGCACCTGCTCGCAGTGGGCGACCACGTCGGCGACGGTGGCCGGGGGCTGGGGGTGCCTCGCGGCATACTCGTCCATCCAGGCTGCCAGCCGGTCGTAGTCCCTGGTGGTGACGCCCTCGGCGGCGGCGAGTTCGGTCGCCTCGAGGTGCCAGGCGGCCGCGTCGGGGTTGATGAACTTGGGCACGAAGGTGACCATGCACAGCCCGCCGTTGTGGGGGAGCAGGCCAAGGACGTCGTCGGGCACGTTGCGCGGGTGGTCGGAGACGGCGCGTGCCGAGGAGTGGCTGAAGACGATGGGCGCGGCGGTGGCCGACAGGGCGTCGCGCATCGTGGACGGCGCCACGTGGGAGAGGTCGACGAGCATGCCGACCCGGTTCATCTCGCGCACCACCTCGACGCCGAAGCCGCTCAGGCCGCCCGCGACCGGCTCGTCCGTCGCCGAGTCCGCCCACGGAAGGCTCACGTTGTGGGTGAGGGTGAGATATCGGACGCCGAGCACGTGCAGCATCCGCAGCGTCGCCAGGGATGAGTCGATCGACTGGCCGCCCTCCGCGCCGAGCAGCGAGGCGACCTTGCCGGCGGACATCGCGGCCACGAGCTCGTCGGCCGTGCGGGCAAAGGCCATCCGGTCGGGATAGCGCGCGACCATCTGGTGGGCGGCGTCGATCTGCTCGAGCGTCATCGACACCGCGTCGTCCCCCGCCCGGTCGCCGGGGACATAGACCGACCAGAACTGCCCGCCGACGCCGCCCTCGGCGAGTCTGGGCAGGTCGGTGTGGGTGCGGCCAGACGTGCCCGCCTCGATGTCGAGAGCCTCGAAGTCGTAGCCGACCATCTCGCGTGCCTCCCAGAGGAGGTCGTTGTGCCCGTCGATGACGGGGTGGGCGGCCAGCAGTGCGCGGATGCGCTCGGAGACGGTCATGGCCTCCAACGTAGCCCCCGGCCAGCGAACTAGAGTGGGCGCCATGACGGACACGACCTCGCGCAGCGTTGCCCTGGTGACGCTGGGGTGCACCCGCAACGAGGTCGACTCCGAGGAGCTGGCCGGCCGCCTGGCCGCAGAGGGGTGGACGCTCGTCGACGACGCCGCCGAGGCGGATGTCGCGGTCGTCAACACCTGCGGCTTCGTCGAGCAGGCCAAGAAGGACTCCATCGACACCCTGCTCGAGGCGGCCGAGCTCAAGGAGAGCGGCCGCACCCAGGCCGTCGTCGCCGTCGGCTGCCTCGCCGAGCGCTATGGCAAGGAGCTGGCCGACGAACTGCCCGACGCCGACGCGGTGCTCGGCTTCGACTCCTATGCCGACATGTCCAGCCACCTGCGGGCTGTGCTCAATGGCCAGCGGCCCGAGGCGCATGTGCCCCAGGACCGGCGCCGACTGCTCCCGCTCTCGCCGGTCGACCGGCAGGAGCACGCTGCCGACGTCGCCCTCCCCGGACACGGGTATGCCGCGAAGCCGGCTCGGGAGGGCGACCTCACCGGGGCGCCCGCCACCGGCCCGCGGGTCGTCCGGGCCCGCCTCGACGGCCGCCCGTGGGCGCCGCTCAAGATCGCCTCCGGCTGCGACCGGCGCTGCGCCTTCTGCGCCATCCCGGCCTTCCGCGGGGCCTTCGTCTCCCGGCGCCCGACCGATGTCGTCGCCGAGGCGCGATGGCTGGCCGAGCGGGGCGTCAAGGAGCTCTTCCTCGTCTCGGAGAACTCCACCTCCTATGGCAAGGACCTCGGCGACCTCGCCCTGCTCGAGAAGCTCCTGCCCGAGCTGACCGCGATCGAGGGCATCGAGCGCGTGCGGGTCTCCTACCTCCAGCCCGCCGAGATCCGCCCGGCGCTGCTCGAGGCGATGGCCGCCACGCCCGGCGTCGTCCCCTATTTCGACATCTCCTTCCAGCACGCCTCCGAGCCCCTGCTGAGGAGGATGCGCCGATTCGGCTCGCGCACGGCATTCCTGGATCTGCTCGGCCGCGTGCGCGCCCTCGCGCCGGAGGCCGGCATCCGCTCCAACGTGATCGTCGGCTTCCCCGGCGAGACCGAGGAGGATGTCGCCGAGCTCGAGGCCTTCCTCACGGACGCCCGGCTCGACGTGACGGGTGTCTTCGGATACTCCGACGAGGACGGCACCGAGGCCGAGGGCTATGGCGACAAGCTGCCCGACGACGTCATCACCGAGCGCGTCGAGCGCATCACCTCACTGGTCGAGCAGCTCAACTGGCAGCGCGCCGAGGAGCGGATCGGCAGCGAGGTCGTGGTCCTCGTCGAGGAGATCGACGACGAGGAGGGCTGCGCGATCGGACGGGCCGGCTTCCAGGGCCCCGACGTCGACGGGGTGACGATGCTGCCCTTCGACTCCGAGTCCCCTTGGGCCGTGGGCGATCTCGTGCCCGCCCTCGTCGTCGACACCGAGGGCATCGACCTCGTCGCGGAGCCGTCATGAGCGACCCACTGCCCGGCACCCCGGGCGACTCGCAGGCTGCCGGTGCCACGGCGGCGCCGCCCCCCAGCCCGTGGAATATCGCCAATGCACTGACCGTGCTGCGCATCCTCCTGGTGCCGGTCTATGGCTGGCTGCTGCTGAGCGAGGGCGGCTCCGACGCCACCCTCCGCTGGGCCGCGACAGCCGTCTTCGTCGTCGCGATGATCACCGACCGCATCGACGGCGACATCGCGCGGGCGCGCAACCTGATCACCGATTTCGGCAAGATGGCCGACCCGATCGCCGACAAGGCCCTGACCGGCATGGCCTTCGTCGGGCTGTCGATCATCGATGTGATCCCATGGTGGATCACCATCGTGATCCTGCTGCGCGAGTGGGGGATCACCCTCATGCGCTTCATCGTCATCCGCCACGGCGTTATGCCGGCGGGCCGTGGCGGCAAGGTCAAGACCTCGCTCCAAGCCCTGGCGCTGACGATGCTGAGCGCGCCCCTGTGGACGCTGCCCCTGGCCGGGCTGTGGGAGCTCCTCGCCTGGGCCGCTCTGATCGCGGCGCTCGTCGTCACCGTCGTCACCGGCATCGACTACGTCGCCAAGGCCTATGTGCTGCGCCGTGACAGCGACCGCACCGCGGCCAAGCGCGCCGCCCGGCCATGACCCTCCCCGCCGCTGAGCTCGTGGCCGCGCTCAAGGCGGCCGGGCTGACGGTCGGGACCGCGGAGTCGCTCACCGGCGGTCTCGTCTGCGGCGCGCTCACCGATGTGCCCGGGGCCTCGGCCGTGGTGCGCGGCGGCGTCGTCAGCTATGCCACCGACGTCAAGGCGTCGGTGCTGGGCGTCCCCGAGGACCTGCTCGCCGAGCGTGGCGCGGTCGACGCAGGCGTCGCCGCCGCAATGGCAGAGGGCGTATGCCGTGTCCTCGCCTGCGATGTCGGCCTCGCGACGACGGGGGTGGCCGGGCCCGACCCCCAGGACGGCCAGCCCGTGGGCACCGTCTTTGTCGCCGTGTGCGTGCGCGGCGAGACGACCGTCGAGCGGCTCGCCCTCCACGGGGACCGTCCCGCGATCCGCCACGCCACCGTCGCGGCGGTCCTGGACCTGGCCCGCCGCTGTCTCCCCGTGTGACCCGTGGGAATAGCGCGGCGCGACACACAGGTTGTCGCAAGGACCCGCACCTGTGCCGGACAGCCTTGGGCGGGTACCGTGGTGGGACGCAGCACCACCGTTCGCCCAAGAGGGGAGGCCCCGCATGATCCTGCTCCGTCGTGAGATCGGAGAAGCGCTTCGTCAGGAGCGCCAGTCGCAGGGCCGCACCCTGCGCGATGTCTCTGCTGCTGCCGCCGTCTCGCTCGGATATCTCAGCGAGCTGGAGCGCGGCGAGAAGGAAGCGTCCTCCGAGATGCTCTCGGCCATCTGCGGTGCCCTCGAGCTGCCGCTGTCGTCCTTCCTCTCCACCGTCTCCGACCGGGTCGCCGAGACCGAGGCCATGAGCGCGCCCGTGCCGCTCCCCGTCGCCTCCGCCCGCGCCGCCCGCTCGGCCGCCTGACCCGGACCGCCTGACTCCGCCGCACCCTGCCCCCTTCTTTTGCCCACTTGGGCACGTTCGCCCCGCCCCGCCCCCTTCTTTTTGCCCAGTTGGGCACGTTCGCCCCGCCCTCGCCGCCCTTGGGTGCAGGGCCCCGGAGCCCAGCGGCGCGGCATACCTCATCCTGTCGACGGAGGGGGCTGTCCGTCCCCCGGCGGAGTCGCTCGGAAACCAACTTGGCTAGCGTTGAAGCATGTTGATCGCCGAACAGCTCCTGCTCCTGCTCACCACCGATGAGGGCAAGGCCGAGTCCTGGGGGATCCAGGACGGCATCGGGTATGCCGGCGCCGCGATCGCCGATCTCGTCCTCGCCGAGCGCGTGACCCTCAGTGACGACAAGGACCCGCGCGTGCGGGTGCTGTCCACCGCGCCGACCGGACACCCCGCCCTCGACCAGGTGCTGGAGCGGCTGTCCCACCGGGACGGCAAGAAGCTCTCGTCGATGGTCGCCGACGGCAAGTGCAACCCCCACAAGGAGATCGTCGCGTCGCTGGCGCGGGCCGGCGTGATCGAGGTCGCGCCGCGCCGGGCCTTCGGCTTCGTGCCGGAGCGCCATCCCGTCCTCGACCCCGGGCCCGAGCGGGCGCTGCGCGAGCGCCTTCGGGCTGTGCTGGCCGGCGGCCAGGCAACGATCCCCGAGGCCACCGTCCTCTCGCTCCTCCAGGGTCTCGACGTGGCGCCCAAGGTGCTCCGTGACGAGATGGGCGGGATGGGCAAGAAGGAGCTCAAGGCCCGCATCCTCCAGGTCGCGCGCGAGCACGACGCCGGTGACGCGGGCGTGGCCGTGGCCAAGGCGATCGAGGCGATCAACGTCGCCGTCGCCACCGCGGTGATCGTGCCCGTCGTGGTGAGCTCCGGCTCCTGAGTCAGCAGCGGGCGTATGCCGCTCAGCTGCGGCGGCCGCGATAGGTCGCGCGGCTGCGGGCCGGGCTGGTGCGGCTGGCGCCGAGGGGCGCCTGCGGCTGCCCGTCGTCCGTGGGCCCGAGACCGCCCTGGCAGCCGGGGCAGTAGAACATCGTGCGCTCCTGGCCGGGCGGGCCGATCATCGCGACCCGCACGGTCTCCTCGCAGCGGCGGCAGGGGCGGCCGGACCGGCCATGGACATAGGTGTTCTCGCCCTGCCTGCGGCTGCCGGTGGTGGACTGCACCGCGTGGCCGAGGGCCGCGGTCATCCAGCGGTGGGCGCGGCGCAGGGTGGCCGCGAGCGCGCCCTCGTCGACGGATGCGGCGTCTGCCCACGGGTGCAGGCGCTCGGCGAAGAGCACCTCGCTGTCCCACAGCGTCCCGATCCCGGCGAGATTGCGCTGGTCGAGCAGGGCCGCGCCGAGCGTCGTACCGCTGGCCTGGACATTGGCGACGGCCCGCTCGACATCCCAGTCGTCGCCGAGGATGTCGGGTCCGAGGTGGCCGACGAGGTCTGACTCGCGCTGGGTGGGGACGAGGTCGAGCATCCCGAGCCGCAGGCCGATGCCTGTCCAGTCCTCGGTCGCGACGACTGCGCGCACGCCCGGGTTGGTGAGGGCCCCTCGGCCGAGCGCGTCGGTGGCCTCGATGCGCCAGGCCCCCTCCATCTTGAGGTGGGAGTGCAGGGTGTGGCCGCTGTCGAGGCGCTGGAGGATGTGCTTGCCACGCGCGACGACCTCCACCGTCGTCGTGCCGCGCAGATCGGCGGTCGCCAGATCGCCCCACCGCAGGTCGGAGCGGGTGATCTCGCGTCCGGACAGTGCGCGGTCGAGGCGGTCGGCAGTGCGCCACACGGTGTCGCCCTCGGGCATAGGGTCCAACCTAGCGACGGATCCGCAGCCCCCGGGGGGTCGTGTGAAAACCAGCACTCGCCAAGGCAGCCGCGACCGGGTGGTCGGAGCCGAGGACGGCACCCCCGTCGGCCTTCTCGACCGTCAGGCGCCCGAGGGCGCCCTCTCGCACGGCCGTGGCAAGCGCCTGCGCCGCACTGGCGAGGTCGCGCTCTTCGGTGCTCCACGACAGCAGGGTCCGCCCGCCCCGCTCGACATAGAGCACCAGACGGCCGTCGACGAGGACCACGAGGGCGCCCGCCTTGCGGCCGGGCTGGTGGCCTCGTGAACTGGCGGTTGCCGCGGTCTCACCAGCGCCGTTCTTGGCCGTGCCGACCTTGCCTGCGCTGATGCTGCCCTCAGCGCTCTGACCCGGTCGGGCGGCGCCGTCCTCGTCGGCCACGTCGCGCGGCCGCTCGGGCCAGGGGAGCGCGGCGCCATAGGGGTTGGCCGGGTCGCAGGCCGCGAGGACGAGCACCTCGGGCTCGGCCGTCGTCCACTCGATGGGCCGGCCGGTCGCGCGCAGCCGGTCGACGGCCCCCGTCGTGCCGAACTGGCTGGCGCCGAGCGACTCGACGAAGTAGCCGCGACGCACCCGTCCCGCCTCCTCGGCGGCCGACAGCACGCGGTAGACACCGGCGAAACCTCCCTCGACACCCTCGGCGACGACGCTGCCCCGGGTCAGCACGCCATAGCGGTCGAGCAGCACCTCGGCGCCGGCGAGCGCGAGCGCCGTCGGGTCGCTCTCGCGCTCGGGCAGGAGCGACCACCGGCCGGCGGTCGTGGGCGGGCCGCCGCGGGCGGGCAGTGCAGGACGGCCCGGGCGAGCGGGGCCCAGGCCGAGACCGCCGCCGGCCCGGCCGTAGCGACGGGACCGCGGGGCGCTGGCGGCACGTTTGTGGGCGGTGCGCCCGCCGGACTGGAGGGCGCGCAGGGGCGCCAGTGTGTCGTTGCCGAGGCGGCCCGCCCACACGAGGTCCCAGAGGGTGGCGGCGAGCTCGGTGTCGTCGGTGGACCCGATCGCATCGGCAAGGCCGCGGAAGAAGAAGGCCCCACCCGTGTCAAGTGCCTCGAGGACAGCCCGGTGCTGCTCGCCCAGCTCGAGCTCGCCGACCGGTCCGAGGGTGTATGCCGCGGTGTCGGCCAGATGGAGCGAGACCCACCCGTCGTCACCGGGCAGCGACCCGTGGCCGCGCCAGAGCACCTCGCCGGCCGACATCAGCTCGTCGAGCATCGCGGGCCGGTAGTCCCGCACCCGAGCCGGCAAGACGAGGGACTCGATAGCGGATGCGGGAATGAGTGAGCCGCTCAACTGCTCGACCGCGCGCAGGACCCCGTCCTCCCCACGCAGCCTGCCGCCGCACTCCTGCCACGCGGGCAGGAAGCGCGCGTAGTCCGTCGCGGCCACGGGCTCGACCTCTGCACGGAGGGCCGCCAGGGAGCGGCGGCGGAGCAGCCGCAGCACCTCGGCGTCGCAGAACTCGAGCCCGTGTCCGCCCCCGTGGTCGAGCGGGAGCAGCTCGCCCTCGACCAGTCGACCCGAGGACACGAGACGGCGCAGAGCGTCGGTGGCGACCGCCGGGCCGACGCCCCACCACTGGGCGACGGCGTGGGCGGTGAAGGGCCCGTGGGTGCGGGCGTAGCGGGCGACGAGGTCGCCGAGCGGGTCGGCGACGGGCTCGAGGAAGGCCTGGGGCACGCCGACCGGCAGGGACACCCCGAGCGCGTCGCGCAGGCGTCCCGCGTCGTCCACGGCCGCCCACCTGGTCTCGCCGGCGACGGAGACCTCGATGACCTGACGGGCCGAGGCGAGCTCGTGCAGCCAAGTGGTCACCGTCCCGTCGTCGGTGCCCTCCGCGCACCGACGCACGATCCCGGCCACCGGCAGGGGGCCGAGCACGCGCAGCAGGTCGCCGACGTCCTCGGCGTCACGGCAGGCCCGCTCAGGCACGAGCCGCTGGAGCTCGGCCTCGGTGCGGGCGACCTGGGCAGGGTCGAGCAGGTCGCGCAGCGACATGGCCTCACCGCGGCCGAGCAGCTCGGCGAGCAGGCTCGGGTCGAGGGCGAGCGCGGCGGCCCGGCGCTCGGCCAGCGGGGAGTCGCCCTCATAGAGGAACTGGGCGACATAGCCGAACAGCAGCGAGCGGGCGAAAGGCGAGGGCTGACGGGACTCGACCTCGACCACGGTCACCTCGCGCGAGGCGATCGAGCGCATCAGCTCGGTCAGCCCCGGCACGTCGAAGACGTCCTGGACGCACTCACGGACCGCCTCGAGCACGATCGGGAAGGAGGCGTACTGGCTGGCGACCTGGAGCAGCTGGGAGGCACGCTGGCGCTGCTGCCACAGCGGCTGGCGCCGGTCGGGGCGTCGCCTCGGGAGGAGCAGGGCGCGTGCGGCGCACTCCCGGAAGCGCGCGGCGAAGAGGGCGGACCCGCCGATCTGGGCGGTGACGAGGTCGTGCACCTCGTCGGGATCGAGGGCGACGAGCGCGAGGAGCTCGGCCCCGAGCGCCCGGTCGTCGTCGAACTCCACGTCGGGCAGCCGGAAGATGATGCCGTCGTCGCCGTGCATGGCCTGCACGTCGACACCGAAGCGCTCCTGCATCCGCGACGAGACACACAGCGCCCACGGCGCGTGGACCTGCCCGCCATAGGGGGAGTGGACGGCGACCCGCCAGTCGCCCAGCTCGTCGCGGAAACGCTCGATGACGATCGTGCGGTCGTCAGGCAGGTGGCCGGTGGCCTCGCGCTGCTCGGCGAGATAGGCGAGCAGGTTGTCAACGGCCCACTCGTCGAGCCCGGCGTCACCGATCCGCTTGCGCGCCTTGGCATCTGGGAGCGACCCGACCTCGCGGACGAAGGCGCCGACGGCCCGCCCGAGCTCGGCCGGCCGGCCCTGCTGGTCGCCCTTCCAGAAGGGCAGCCGCCCCGGCTCACCCGGCGCGGGCGTGACGAGCACCCGGTCGTGCGTGATGTCCTCGATGCGCCAGGTGGAGGTGCCGAGGGTGAAGACGTCGCCGACCCGCGACTCGTAGACCATCTCCTCGTCGAGCTCGCCCACCCGCCGACCGGGCCCATCGCCGGAGGCGAGGAACACGGCATACAGCCCGCGGTCGGGGATCGTGCCGCCAGAGGTGACGGCCAGACGCTGGGCGCCACGACGGCCGGTGAGCACTCCCGCGACGCGGTCCCAGGTGACGCGGGGGCGCAGCTCGGCGAACTCGTCGCTCGGGTAGCGGCCGGAGAGCATGTCGAGGACGGCCTCGAGGACGCTGCGGGGGAGCGATGCGAAGGAGGCGGCCCGGCGCACGAGCTGCTCGAGGTCGTCGACGGACCAGTCGTCCATGGCGCACATCGCGACGATCTGCTGGGCGAGGACATCGACGGGATTGCTTGGTACAGTGAGGGACTCGATGGCGCCAGCGCGCATGCGCTCGACGACGACCGCGGTCTGGACGAGGTCGCCGCGGAACTTCGGGAAGAGCACACCCTTGCTGACCGCGCCAACCTGGTGGCCGGCGCGGCCGACCCGCTGGAGCCCGGACGCGACACTGGGCGGCGACTCAACCTGGACGACGAGGTCGACCGCGCCCATGTCGATGCCGAGCTCGAGCGAACTGGTGGCCACGACCGCCGGGAGCCGGCCGGCCTTGAGGTCCTCCTCGATCTGCTGACGGTGCTCCTTGCTGACCGAGCCGTGGTGGGCGCGGGCCAGGACCGCCGGCGCGCCCTTGCTCGCCCCGGACTGCGCCATCACCTGCGCCGGTGGACGAGGGGTATGCCGTGTGCCTGCCGCCGCGGGAGCCGTTGCGGGAGAGGGGCGGTCACCATGGGAGGCGGGCACGTCGCTGTCGGGTGGGTTGTCGAACTCGGCTGCCATCGCCTCGAGCTGGCGGTCCTGCCAGATCTCGTTGAGGCGGCTGGTCAGGCGCTCGGCGAGCCGTCGGGAGTTGGCGAAGACAAGCGTGCTGCGGTGTGCCGCAACGAGATCGACGATGCGCTCCTCGACGTGTGGCCAGATGGAGGCGCGGCGCTCCTCGCCGGCTGCATTGCCGGTGAGGTCGCCGGTGGGCTCGCCGAGCTCGGACATGTCGGCCACGGGGACGACGACGTCGAGCTCCCACTCCTTGTCGGAGGGTGGGCGCACGATCTCGACGGGTCGCCCACCCGCGAGATAGCGGGCCACCTCGTCGACGGGCTCGACGGTCGCTGACAGGCCGATGCGCTGGGCGGGTGTGGAGAGCAGGGCGTCGAGCCGCTCGAGGCTCAGCGCCAGGTGGGCACCCCGCTTGGTGCCGGCGACGGCGTGGACCTCGTCGATGATCACCGTCTCGATGCCCGTGAGGGCCTCGCGGACTGACGAGGTGAGCATGAGGAACAGCGACTCGGGCGTCGTGATGAGGATGTCGCTGGGCCGCCGGGCAAAGGCCCGACGGTCGGCTGCCGGGGTGTCGCCGGAGCGGACCGCGACGGTGATGTCGGGCCGGGGCAGACCGAGGCGGTCGGCGGCGTGCCCGATGCCGACCAGGGGCGAGCGCAGGTTGCGCTCCACGTCGACGGCCAGCGCCTTCATCGGAGAGACATAGAGGACGCGGCAGCGCTGGAGCGCCTCGACCGGTGGGGGCTCGGAGGCAAGCCTGTCGATCGCCCAGAGGAAGGCCGACAGCGTCTTGCCCGAGCCGGTCGGCGCGACGACGAGCGCGTGGTGCCCGGAGCTGACGGCCTCCCACGCTCCCCGCTGGGCGTCGGTCGGCGCGCTGAAGCTCCCGCGGAACCACGCCTGGGTCGCGGGTGAGAAGCGGTCGAGGACGTCACTGCTCATAGCAGGGCAAGCCTGCCACGGCCCACCGACAGCCGACCGATAGCGAGGATCAGGTCAGCTGCGGCCGGCCACGCGGCATACTGCCGTTGAGGGAAAGGGGACGACATGGCACGCAGGGGTTTTGGGTCGGAGCTGTGGAAGACCACCCAAGGGGTGCGGCTCGGCAAGGACGGCGGCATCAAGGCGCCCGTGCGGGCGAACTCCCGGCAGGGGATCGTGGTCGGCGACCCGGCGGTCAGCAGGAGTGATGCGCGTCGGCGCCAGCGGGATGAGGCCGCCGGGGACGCGCCGCGGGGGCTCCTCCGGAGGCTCTTCGGGCGGCCCTGATCGGCCGCGGCCTCACCGATGTGGGCGCCGCAGCTCGATGAGGTGTCGGGTGGAGTGGGCGACGAAGGGACGACCAGATCGCATCTGTGCGTCGAGGCTGCGCAGCTGCTCCTCATAGCGGTCGACCGTGAAGTCCGGGACCCACCAGACACACTTGCGCAGGATCCAGACGACGGCGCCGATGTCGTGGAACTCCATGCGGCACAGTGCGGTTCGCAGATCCACCAACTCGAATCCGGCATCAATCGCGCCCGCAGCCTCGTCATGCGGGTCTCGGCCTCGACGCTGCTCCCGGGGCAGCGGGCCGAGCAGGTGCTCGATCAGCTCGAAGGCAGATGCGGGGCCGACATGCTGGGCCAAGTAGTGGCCGCCGGGGCGCAGGACGCGGTGGATCTCCGGCCAGTCGGGGTGCACCGGGTGCCGGGAGGTGACGAGGTCGAAGGAGGCGTCATCCAGAGGCAGGGCGGCGCCCGGCTTGGTCTCCAGCACGCGCACCCCGCGTGGGCCAAGGGCGGCGCGGCCTCGCGCGGCATTCGGCGCCCACGACTCCGTGACGGCCATCGTGGGAGGGAGCACTGGCGCCTCTCCGACGACCTCGCGGCCACCGGTGTCGATGTCCAGGGCGCTCTCGACGGCCGCGAGACGCGCGGCGAGCAGCCGGGCGTAGCCCCACGGCGGCCGCTCCTCTGTCGCGCGACCGGCCAGCCACTCGAAGCCCCAGCCGGTCACGTCGGCGGCTTCCGCCTCGGCCACCAGGTCCTCGAAGTCGCGCACCGCTGAACAGTCTCAGCAATCCGCGTGGCCCGCAAAGACCTTTTGGGCTCGGGGAGTGGGCTCGTGGGATTGAACGGGTGCAGGATCCCGACGCTGGCTGTCGTGGCTAGGCTCGCTGCATGAGCATCCTGGTCGACCTCGCACAGCTGGCATCCGTGCTCGAGTCCTACGGCTCGGCATACCTGCTCACCTCCGGACAGGATGGCCGGGTGAAGGTGGTGACCGTCGACCCGGTCGTCGACGGCGAGGTCATCCGTGTCCCCGGCGGCAGTGGCGGGACGGCGCGCAATCTCGAGCACAACCCGGCTGCGTCCCTGGTGTGGGCGCCGCTGGAGCGGCACGGCTACAGCCTCATCGTCGACGGCACGGCGGCAGCCGCCGGCCAGGGCTTCGTGCTCTCCCCAGAGCACGCGGTGCTGCACCGGCCCTCCGCCCACTCCGACGGACCGGCGGCCCCCGCCGGCGCGGGGGAGAGCCAGCCCACCGGCTGCGGTGAGGACTGCCACCCGCTCTGACGGCGACCCCCTTCGCTCGTGGTACCCACACCACCTCCCGTGGCGGCTGGTGGTACTGAAACGACCGCAGACGGTCGATGTGGCACCACTAGTTCGGACGGATGGTCGAGGTGGTACCACCAGCGATCGCGGCCGTGAGACGGGGAAGGCCGGCACGCCCCGCCCTGTCTACTCTGCGGCCGTGCCCAGCCTGTCGAATGCCCTGCCAACGGCGCCCCCGGGCGCGGCATGGAGTTTCCGTCTCCTCGCCGAGTCCGACGGTCCGGCCCCTGCCGAGATCCGTGCTGCCGCCATGCGTCCATCGCTGGAGCGGCTGGGCCGTTTCGACGAGGTGCGGGTGCGGGAGCGCTTCCTGGCCGCGTTTGACCCGTCGTGTGCCTGGGGGCTGATGGTTCAGGGGCAGCTGGTCGGCTGCGTGGCTCTGCGCCCCGACGCTGATCACTACTGGCTGGAGCACTTCCTCCTGTCGCCTGAGCACCAAGGACGAGGCATCGGCAGCCGGGTCCTGGAGGCGATCCTGCAACACTCTGGCGACACCACAGTGTGGCTAAACGTCCTCCAGCGCAGTGAGGCCCGCAGCCTCTACGAGCGGTGGGGTTTCCGTGTGGACCACGAGGACCCCATCGACGTCTACATGGTGCGTCGGCCGCAGCGGTGAGCTAGCAGGGCTCTGCTTCTGTCCACGGCGCAGCGCCATGCCGATCGGGATCCAGCCCACGAGCACTCAGCGCTTGGCGCGCGAGGGCGGTGTCCCATGGACGCGGCGGTGCCGAGGCAAGTGCGTCACGACGGTCCTGTTGGCCCCTGAAGAGCATGGTGGCCCACTGGATCTCAAGGGGCACCACCGGCACGCGTCGGCCGTTCCACTCCACCAGGTGTAGATGGGGCCAGGCGCTCCGCCCGTGAGTTTCGACAGGCCCCGCTTCCAGCTCCTCGCGGATCCGCGCGACCTCGAGTTTCACCCCGTCGACGTGCCATCTGCCAAGGGTCCACGGCCCGAAGTTGAGCAGCGGCCTGCCAGGGGTGCTCACGAAGGCACTCGGGTCGTCTGTCGTCGGCTCAGAAGATGGGAGCGAGTCGGTCAGGCGGCCCGCGAGATCGTTCAGCGAGCTGTCAGGGGTTCCGGGGTGGATGAGGATGTCCACGTCGCCGGGTGTGACGCCGTTGATCCCGTGCAGGCGGGTGGCAGCGCTTCCGACAAGCATCCAGCGCAGTCCCCGTGGCTGTGCGGTCGCGACGAAGAACCCGAGTGCCCGCTCCCACCCCGACGCGGCATCAAGCGACACAGAACTCGTTGCCCTCGGAATCGAGCATGACGACATGGCCCAGGACATCGTCGTACCGCTCCTCGCGCACGAGAGCCGCCCCTGCTGCGACCAGCTCGGGGACTCTCTGCTGGATGAGCTCGGCGCGAGCGGCCATGTCCCACGGGCCCTTGCCGGCAACGCGGATGTCGATGTGCAGCCTGTTCTTGGCCGTCTTGCCCTCGGGGACCTGGAGGAATCCGATGGTCGGCCAACCCCGTCCGGATCGACGATCGAGGCGTTGTCAGGCTCGTCAAAACCTGGCTCCCTCACATAGCCGAGGGCCGCGGCCCAGAACGTCGCCAGCCGCTGGGGGTCCTGCGCGTCACAGCCAAGTGTCCAGTGCGTGCCCATGCAGTCATCGTGGCAGGCGCGGCCGCGATCCGTCCCCGCTAGCGTTGGGCCATGACAGCCCGGCCACGCCTCTGCCAGACCGTCCTCGACGCCACCGACATCCGCGGGCTGGCCGAGTTCTATCGCCAGCTCCTCGGCCTCGTCTATCGCCCGGGTGACGAGCCGCCGGCGGAGGGCAGCCCGGACGACGCCGACTGGCTCGTGCTGCGCGATCCCGACGGCGGTCGGGCGCTTGCCTTCCAGCAAACCGAGACCCTGACGCCGACGACCTGGCCCTCGCCCGAGGTGCCCATGCAGCTGCACATCGACATGACCGTGCCCGACCTGGAGTCCCTCGAGGCGGCCCGCGACCACGCCCGCTCGCTCGGGGGTCGCCTCCTGCTCGACCGGTCCGACGACCCCGAGGAGGCGCTCTACGTCATCGCGGACCCGGCCGGTCATCCCTTCTGCGTCTTCGTCGCCTGAGCGGGCACCGGCTCTGACGCCGACGTATGCCGCGTGGCCGGCCCCCGCTCAGACCGTCGCCGACAGCCCCGCGAGCCCGAACATCGCGGTGTCGAAAAAGCCCACCACGTGGGTGATCTCGCCATCGACGATGTCGAGCACGACCAGCTGGAAGGCGTCGTGCCCCTCGCCGCCGGGCCGTCGCAGGTACATGCCCGCGGCGGGCTGGCCATTGACGACCGTCGGCACCATGCGCAGCGCGCCCGGCCCGTCGGCGGGGCACTGGCTGCCGACAAGGGCCCCGATGTCGGGCGCACCGCCATACCAGCGCGTGAAGGGCGGCATCTCCCACACCGCATCGGCGGACAGGACCTCGACGACCGCCGGGATGTCATAGCGCTCGAAGGCCGCCATGAACGCGGCATAGGTCTGGCGCGAGCGCTCATCGAGGGCGCTGGCCGTCAGGGCGGGGGAGAGATCGAGCCCGCGCACCGTCGCACGGGCCCGCTGGAGCGCACTGTTGGCAGCGGCCGTCGAGCAGTCCAGCGCCTCGGCGGTCTCGGCCGCGGAGAAGTCGAGGACGTCGCGCAGCACGAGGGCCGCCCGCTGACGCGCCGGCAGATGCTGGAGCGCCGCTGCGAAGGCGAGGCCAACCCCTTCTCTCGCAACACTCTCGACGGCCGGGTCCGGCGCGGGCCCGCCCCACACCACTGCATCGGGCAACGGCTCCAGCCAGTCCCGTGACTGGTCGGCGACGACCGGCTCGGTCGGGTCACCGGCCGGCGCGCCCAGACCGCTGGGCAGGGGCCGACGCGAATCCCGCTCTCGCGCAGTCAGACACGTGTTGGTCGCGATCCGATACATCCACGTGCGCACCGACGCCCGTCCCTCGAAGGAGTGGAAGCCGCGCCACGCCCGCAGATAGGTCTCCTGCACCTGGTCCTCGGCCTCAGTGACCGAGCCAAGCAGCCGGTAGCAGTGTGCGAGCAGCTCCGGGCGCAGCGGCCCGGTCAGCTGCTCGAACTCGTCGTGGCCGACCGGGACAGGGGCCTGCGCGGCCCCCGCCCCGGTCGTCAGCGATGTCGCCATGGCGTCCACTGTGCCGTATGCCGCGTGCTCACGCAGGCGCGTCGCCCGCGTCACCCTGCTGCGCGGCATACTCCTCCGGGCCCACCTCGGCAGCCTGCGGGTCCATCCAGATGACCTCCCAGGTGTGGCCGTCGAGGTCGTCATAGGAGCGGCCGTACATGAAGCCGTGGTCCTGGGTGCGGCCCTCGGTCGCGCCGGCGGCCACCGCGGCGTCGACGAGCTTGTCGACGCCGTCGCGCGAGGGCGCGTCGAGGGCGAGGAGGCAGCCGCTGACGGCCGTCGCGTCGGCGGTCTCCTTGCCGTGGAAGGTGTCGTAGAAGTCGCGGCGCAGCAGCATCGCGTGGATGTTGGGCCCGATCTCGAGGCTGAGCGCGTTGCCGTCGCAGAACCTCTCGTTGAAGGCGTAGCCCAGCGTGGTGAAGAACTCCCTCGAGCGGTCGAGGTCGGCCACCGGCAGGTTGACGAAGATCATCTGGTGCGTGGTCATTGCTCTCTCCTCGGCGTTGCTGAGACCGCGACTGTCGCGGCCCTCACCAATACAGACCAGCGCCAGCGTGCAGACTCATCGGTCCCGGCCGAGGAATCTGTGCGGCACCCGTCAGGGGATCGCGGGCTCCTGCTGGGTGATGCAGTGGATGCCGCCGCCGCGGGCGAAGATCGGGCGGGCGTCGACGCCCACCACCCGCCGCCCCGGATAGGCATCGGCGAGCACGCCGAGCGCGCGGTCGTCCTGCGGGTCGCCAAAGGTGCACGCGATGACGCCGCCGTTGACGACAAGGTGGTTGATATAGGAGTAGTCGACCGGCCCCTCGTCGTCGGTGAGGGTGACCGGAGCCGGGACCGGCACGATCTGGAAACGCTGACCACGCGCGTCACGGGCGTCCTGGAGGACCTCGGCGAGCTCGCGGCATACCGCGTAGTCGGGGTGGGCGGGGTCCTCCTGCCAGTGCAGCAGGAGCGTGCCGGGGGAGGCGATCGTGGCGACGATGTCGACATGGCCGCGCGTCCCGAACTCGTCGTAGTCGCGGGTGAGTCCCCTTGGGAGCCAGATGAACTCGCTCGCTCCGATGGTCCGGGCGAGCTCGGCCTCGATCTCGATGCGGGCCATCCCCGGGTTGCGTCCCGGGTCGCGCTGGACGGTCTCGGTGAGCAGCACCGTGCCGAGGCCGTCGACGTGGATGCCGCCGCCCTCGTTGACCATCGGCGAGTCGACGACCCGCGCCCCCGCGAGGGTGCCGACGAGTTTGCCGATCCGCGCGTCGTGCTCCCAGGAGGCCCACTCCTGGCCGCCCCAGCCGTTGAAGGTCCAGTCGACCGCCCCCAGCCTGCCCTCGTCGGAGAGCACGAAGCTCGGCCCGATGTCGCGCATCCACGCGTCGTCCAGGGGCGCCTCGTGCACCTCGATGTCATCACGGAGATAGCGCCCGGCGAGCTCGCGGTCCTCCGGCGTGACGACCATGGCGACCGGCTCGAAGTCCGCGACGGCGTTGGCGACAGCAGCCCAGGTGGAGCGCGCCTCCTCGGCGTCGACATCGGTGTCGCCGAGCGTGTACCCGGCCGATGGCCACGCCATCCAGGTCCGGGCGTGCTCGTCGGTCTCCGCGGGCATCCGCCAGCGCTGCTCACCCATGGGTCGTCCTCATCCGCACTCGGGGTCGGTCGCCGGCCAGTATGCCGCGTGCGCGCGCGCCGTGCGTACACTCGCCGGGTGCGCCTGAGCCAGTTCCGGACCCTGATGTCCGAGGAGTTCGGCGAGGCCTATGCCGGGACCCTCGCCCGCGACCACGTCCTCGGCGACCTTGGCAACCGCACCCCGGACCAGGCGATCGAGGCCGGTCTGCCGCTGCGGCAGGTGTGGCTCGCGCTCTGTGTCGACATGGACGTGCCGCGCGAGCGGTGGTTCGGTCGCGACGTGCGCCCCAAGGGGTGAGCCACCCCGCTGCCTGCCCCATGCGGCTCTAATCGGGTTGCGGCGCGGGCGGCGGATCGGGGTAGCGTCACCGACGTGGACGACCAGGTGATGCTCGAGGCGCGAGGGCTGCGCAAGACCTTCGGCGACTTCACGGCGGTCGACGGCATCGACTTCACCGTGCGCCGCGGGGAGGCCTTCGGCTTCCTCGGCCCCAACGGCGCCGGCAAGTCCTCGACCATGAAGATGGTCGCCTGCACCTCGCCTGTCAGCGGGGGAGAGCTGCGGCTCTTCGGCCTCGACCCGGCCGAGCACGGCCCCCAGATCCGAGCCCGCCTCGGCAATGTCCCCCAGCGCGACACCCTCGATGAGGAGCTCACCGTCGAGGAGAACATCTGGCTCTACGGCCGATACTTCGGTATGCCGCGGCGCGAGGCCCGCGCCAAGGCGGCGGAGCTGCTCGAGTTCGCCCAGCTGACCGAGCGGCGCAAGGACAAGGTCGAGCCGCTCTCCGGCGGTATGAAGCGACGCCTCACGATCGCCCGCTCGCTCGTCAACAGCCCCGAGATCCTGCTGCTCGACGAGCCCACCACCGGACTCGACCCGCAGGCGCGACATGTGTTGTGGGACAGGCTGTTTCGGCTCAAGCGCTCCGGTGTGACGCTGGTCCTCACGACCCACTACATGGACGAGGCCGAGCAGCTGTGCGACCGTCTGGTCGTCATGGACGGCGGGCGCATCGTCGCCGAGGGGTCGCCGCGGGCGCTCATCGAGGAGCACTCGACGCGCGAGGTCCTCGAGCTGCGCTTCGACGAGGACGACCACGGCCGCTACGCCCAGGCGGTCGAGGGCATCGGCGAGCGCGTCGAGGTGCTGCCCGACCGGCTGCTCCTCTATGTCAACGACGGGGACTCCGCGGCCACCGCGGTGCACAACCGAGGCGTCCATCCGCTGTCGGTCCTGGTCCGGCGATCCACCCTCGAGGACGTCTTCCTCCACCTGACCGGCCGCACCCTGGTGGACTGATGGCGCGAGACGAGGCCGAGCAGGCGGCATACCCGCTGGACGTGGCGACCCGCGGACGGCCGGGGGCGCGCGCGCCGATGTCCTCACGGGAGCGCTGGGGTGCCGTCTTCGAGTACCTCCTGGCCGTCTACAAGAACACCTGGCGCGGCTCGGTCTTCGGGCGCTTCATGTCGCCGCTGCTCTTCCTGCTGGCGATGGGCGTGGGCCTCGGGTCGCTCGTCGACGAGCGGGCCGGCGGGGTGGACGGTCAGTCCTATCTGCATTTCGTGGTCCCGGCAATCGTTGCGACACAGGCGATGTGGCTCGCGATGTCGGAGTCGACCTATCCCGTCTATGGCGCGATCAGGTGGAACATGGCCTATCACGCGATGCTCGCGACGCCCCTCGGCGTCCGTGATGTGCTGCTCGGCCAGACCGCCGCGATCGCCTTCCACCTCACGATGTCGACCGCGATCTTCCTCGGTGTCGCGGCCCTGTTCGGCGGCTTTGTCTCGTGGTGGGCGGTACTGTGCCTGCCGATCGGGGTGCTCACCGGGCTCGCGTTCGTGCTGCCGCTCATCGGGATCACTGCGCGCGCCGAGTCGGAGGAGACCTTCAACCTCGTCTTCCGCATCGTCATGACGCCGCTGATGCTCTTCTCCGGCACCTTCTTCCCGATCTCGCAGCTGCCGATCTTCCTCCAGCCCATCGCCTGGGTGACGCCGCTCTGGCACGGTGTCGAGGCCTGCCGCGCGGCCGCGCTCGGACGGATCGAGCCGCTGTCCTTCGGCCTCCACATCGCGGCGCTGCTGCTCTTCTGCGCCGTCGGCTGGGTCTGGGCCAGGCGAGGCATGGAGAGGCGGCTGGTCGTGTGAGCACCTCTGTGGCACAACGCCGCCCCGGCATTCTGCGCCGCATCGCATGCCTCGTCCCCATGCCCGCCGGGGCCGGTCTGGCGAGGATGCTCGTCGAGCGCAATGTGGTGACCTTCCGGCACTCCTGGCTGATGCTGCTCAGCGGCTTCCTCGAGCCGGTCCTCTACCTCTTCTCGATGGGCGTCGGGGTGGGCGCACTCGTGCGCAACGTCGAGACCGAGGGCGGTCAGCTGGTGGGGTATGCCGCGTTCGTCGCCCCCGCGATGCTCGCCACCTCGGCGATGAACGCCGCCGTCATGGACTCGACCTTCAACGTCTTCTTCAAGATGAAGTACGCCCGGCTCTATGACGCGGTGCTCGCGACCCCGATGGGGCCGCGCGACGTGGCGGTGGGGGAGATCTCCTGGTCGCTGCTGCGCGGCGGGCTCTACTCGCTGATGTTCTTCCTGGTCGCTGCCGCCGCCGGGCTGGTCGAGTCGTGGTGGGCTCTGCTGGCGGTGCCGGCGGCGACCATGATCGGCTTCTGCTTCGCGGCGGTCGGCATGTTCGCCACGACCTTCATGCGCTCCTGGGTGGACTTCGAGTACATCAATCTCGTGCTCCAGCCGATGTTCTTGTTCTCGGCGACCTTCTTCCCGCTCGCCACATACCCGGACGCGCTCCAGTGGGTGGTGCGGGCGACGCCGCTCTATCACGGGGTCGCGCTGGAGCGCGGACTGATGCTGGGCGAGGTCGGCCCGCACCTGCTCTGGCATGTCGCCTACCTGCTCGGCTTCGGGCTGATCGGGGCGGTCGGCGCGGCCCGCCGGCTCGAGCGGCTGCTGCTGTCCTGACCGGGTGCGCCGACAGGCTCGCCGGGTGGCGGGCCCTCCAAGCGGTATGCCGCGAGCGGTCCGGGTGCGACACGCGGCGTGTCGACGGGCGCCTCCCGTGATCGAACATCTGTTCGGGTAGATTCGTCCACAGGTGCCGCTCCGCCGGTCCCGCTGTCCACAGCCTCGCGCCGAGGCGGTTGGGCTGTCGGTGGCGACATCTAGCGTCTGACCCGACGCAATGAGTCAGCAGTTCCTTTGCGGTCGGGTCGCATGCAGGCGCGCTCGACTCGACACAGAAGAAAGCAGGTGTGACATGGCCACGACCACCGCCCCGGTGCGCGCAGACCAGCGGTCCGCAGCGGACCAGAAGATCCACGAGCAGAAGCTCAAGGCCCTCGAGACCACGATGGGCCAGATCGAGAAGAACCACGGCAAGGGCGCCGTCATGCGCCTCGGCGACGATGTCCGTCCGCCGATCGCCGTCATCCCGACCGGCTCGATCGCGCTCGACGTGGCGCTCGGCATCGGTGGCCTCCCGCGCGGCCGTGTCATCGAGATCTACGGCCCGGAGTCCTCGGGCAAGACGACCGTCGCCCTGCACGCCGTGGCCAGCGCCCAGCGCGCCGGCGGCATCGCGGCCTTCATCGACGCCGAGCACGCCCTCGACCCGGAGTACGCAAAGAAGCTCGGCGTCGACACCGACTCGCTGCTCGTCAGCCAGCCCGACACCGGTGAGCAGGCGCTCGAGATCGCCGACATGCTGATCCGCTCCGGCGCGCTCGACATCATCGTCATCGACTCCGTGGCGGCCCTGGTGCCCCGCGCCGAGATCGAGGGCGAGATGGGCGACAGCCACGTGGGTCTCCAGGCCCGCCTGATGTCCCAGGCCCTGCGCAAGCTGACCGGTGCCCTCAACAGCTCCGGCACCACCGCGATCTTCATCAACCAGCTCCGCGAGAAGATCGGCGTCATGTTCGGCTCGCCCGAGACGACGACCGGTGGCAAGGCGCTGAAGTTCTACGCCTCGGTCCGCCTCGATGTCCGCCGCATCGAGACGCTCAAGGACGGCAGCGAGCCCGTCGGCAACCGCACCCGCGTCAAGGTCGTCAAGAACAAGGTCTCCCCGCCGTTCAAGCAGGCCGAGTTCGACATCCTCTACGGCCAGGGCATCTCCCGCGAGGGCGGCCTGATCGACATGGGCGTCGAGCAGGGCTTCGTGCGCAAGTCCGGCGCCTGGTACACCTACGAGGGCGACCAGCTGGGCCAGGGCAAGGAGAACGCCCGCAACTTCCTCAAGGACAACCCCGAGCTGGCCGACGAGATCGAGCGCAAGATCAAGCAAAAGCTGGGCATTGGCCCGCAGAGCGAGGTCCCGGTCGAGGCCACCGTGCCCGAGGTCCCGGTCGACTTCTGATGTGGGACACGTCCGACCCCCGCGGTGACGGGGGGCCGGCCTGGCTCACGCCCCAGCCCGCCTCACGTGAGGACAAGCTCGCCGCCGCTGCAGACGCACTTGCAGCGGCGGTGAGCCGCACTCAGGGCGGCGCGCCGGTCGGTGCCGACGCTGACCAGCCGGACCAGCCGGAGCGAGCCGCCCGGGGCAAGGGACGCGCCCGTCGGACGTTCCGGCGGGCAGCGTCAGGTGGAGCGCCGCCACCCGACCCCGAGGCGCAGGACCCGGAGCCCGACGCCGAGGACGTCGCCCGCCGCATCGTGCTGCGTCAGCTCACCGGTTCGCCCAAGAGCCGGGCCCAGCTCGAGGAGGCCCTGCGCAAGCGCAACTGCCCCGACGACGTCGCTTCCCGGGTGCTCGACCGGATGAGCGAGGTGGGCCTGGTCGATGACGAGGCGTATGCCGCGATGCTGGTCCGCTCCAAGCAGTCCAGCCGCGGGCTGGCCCGCCGGGCACTGCGCCAGGAGCTGCGCACCAAGGGCGTCGACGACGCCACCGCCGACGCGGTGCTGGCCGACGTGCCCGACGCCGACGAGGAGGAGCGGGCCCGTGAGCTCGTCGCCAAGCGGCTGCGCTCCATGCACGGGCTCGACGCCACTGTCCAGACGCGTCGCCTCGCCGGGATGCTGGCGCGCAAGGGCTACCCGCCGGGCCTGGCGATGCGGGTCGTGCGCGAGGCCGTCGCCGAGGCGCCCGAGCACCGCCGTGACTGACTTGCGTCCGGTCGCCGGTGGCCGGTGCCTCTTGGGCCGCGCTCCTGCTCGGCGGTGCGCCCTGCGGGGGGTCGGCGCGCGGGTGTTTGGCGGCTTGCTTTGATACCCCGGGGGGTATATTGTCTGTCCTGAACGAACCCCCCGAACACGAGGAGTCCTTGAGCATGTGCCGTCCGGCCAACTGCAAGAAGTGCGGCAAGACCACGTGGGCCGGTTGCGGCAACCACGTCGACCAGGTCATGGCCAACGTCCCCAAGAACCAGCGCTGCACCTGCCCGCGCGACCAGCACGCCTCCGGCGGCATCTTCGGTCGCCTCTTCGGCGGTCACTGAGCACCCAGCGCCCCTGCGAGACAAGAGGGCCTGCCACCGATGGGTGGCAGGCCCTCTTCTCTCGCGCACGGCGATGGCGGCGCGGTCGGCCGAGTGCGTCGAATCTGTCGTCTGAGCGCCTTGGCGACGACACAAACTACGCACTCGGCAACGGTCGCGTGGGTTCAGCGCGGCTCTAGCAGGAAGAGCGGGATGGTCCGCCCGACGGCGTCGGTCTTGGCCTGGTAGTCGGCATAGTCGGGGAAGGCCGCCACGCACCGGGGCCACCAGTCGGCACGCTCCTCGTCGGTGGCCAGCCGGGCCCGCACATCGTGGACGGTGGTGCCGTCCTGGACGGTGATGTCGGGGTTGGCGCGCAGGTTCGCTGCCCACTGCGGGTCCTCCGGGGCGCCGCCCTTGCTCGCGACCGCGCAGTAGACGCCGTCGTGCTCGACGCGCATCAGCGGCACCTTGCGGATCGCGCCCGTCTTGACCCCCGTCATGGTCAGCAGCACGACCGGCAGGCCTTTGATGTCGGCGACATCGGTGGTGCCGGCGGCCTCGATGGCGTCGACGTGGTCACGCACCCATGAGCTGGTGCTGGGGATGTAGTCCGTCATGTTGGGGTCCTCTCGGGAAGCGGGGAGTGGGGGAAGGCTGACGGTGTCTCTGTGGGTGGGGACGCGGACGCCAGCGGCCAGGCGGGACCGGTCAGTGCTGGGTGAGGTCGGCGACCTCATAGGACCACAGCTCGGCGCTCATGCCGACCGGGCGCTGGGGTGCGCCCTCCTCGGGAGACGGCTGCGCGGCATTCTCACCGTGCAGGTCGCCCTCCTGGCCGGCGGGGGAGCCCTCGGCGTGGGGTGCCCGGCCGCCGTGGGCGCGCTGGAAGGCTGCGCCCTCGGCCCAGCCGCGGAAGGCCTCCTCGTCGCGCCAGCGAGTGACGACGAGCCAGACGGGGCGGTCGTCGGTGGGCCGGAGCAGCTCGAAGCCCTCGAAGCCGTCCTGGCCGTCGACGGCCCCAGCTCGGGCGGCGAAGCGGCGGGCGAGCTCGTCCCCGCTGTCGGCGGGGACGGTGATGGCGTTGATCTTGATGACCTGCGGCATGCTGCGCTCCTTCGGGAGTCGGTGGGGCACCGCGCGGGTTGGGCCGGGCGGCGCGTTCGGCCGTACCCTTGACGATGCCATGAAGACCTATGACGTGCGCACGCACGGCTGCCAGATGAACGTCCACGACTCCGAGCGCCTCGCCGGCCTGCTCGAGACGGCGGGCTATGTCGACCTCGCCAGCATCCCGGCCGGTGAGCGCCCGGAGACGGCCGACGTCGTCGTCTTCAACACCTGCGCCGTGCGCGAGAACGCCGACAACAAGCTCTACGGCAACCTCGGCCAGCTCGTCCCGGCCAAGAAGCGCAACCCGGACATGCAGATCGCCGTCGGCGGCTGCATGGCCCAGAAGGACCGCGAGACGATCGTCAAGCGCGCCCCGTGGGTCGATGTCGTCTTCGGCACCCACAACATCGGCAGCCTCCCGGCGCTGCTCGACCGCTCGCGCCACAACAAGCGCGCCGAGGTCGAGATCCTCGAGTCCCTCGAGACCTTCCCCTCGACGCTGCCGACCCGCCGCGACTCCGCCTACGCCGGCTGGGTCTCGATCAGCGTCGGCTGCAACAACACCTGCACCTTCTGCATCGTGCCGAGCCTGCGCGGCAAGGAGCAGGACCGTCGGCCCGGCGAGATCCTCGCGGAGGTCGAGGCGCTCGTCGCCCAGGGCGTCGTCGAGGTGACCCTGCTCGGGCAGAACGTCAACTCCTATGGCGTGGAGTTCGGTGACCGGCTCGCCTTCGGCAAGCTGCTGCGGGCCTGCGGCGAGATCGACGGGCTGGAGCGGGTGCGCTTCACCAGCCCGCACCCGGCCGCCTTCACCGGCGACGTCATCGCCGCGATGGCCGAGACCCCCAATGTCATGCCGAGCCTGCACATGCCGCTCCAGTCCGGCTCCGACAGCGTGCTCAAGGCGATGCGCCGCTCGTACCGCTCGGAGAAGTTCCTCGGCATCCTCGAGCGGGTGCGCGAGCAGATCCCCGACGCCGCGATCACGACCGACCTGATCGTCGGCTTCCCCGGCGAGACCGAGGAGGACTTCGCCGAGACCCTGCGCGTCGTCGAGGCCTCCCGGTTCAGCTCGGCCTTCACCTTCCAGTACTCCATCCGCCCCGGCACGCCCGCCGCGACCATGGACGACCAGATCCCCAAAGCCGTTGTGCAGGAACGCTTTGACCGGCTCATCGCCCTTCAGGAGGAGATCTCCTGGCAGGAGAACCGCCGCCAGGAGGGCCGCACGGTCGAGGTGCTCGTCGCGCCCTTCGAGGGCCGCAAGGACGCCGAGACCGAGCGCATGTCAGGTCGTGCCAGGGACAACCGACTCGTCCACTTCGCCGTGCCCGAGGGCGCCGAGCGGCCCCGCCCCGGTGACATGGTCGAGGTCGACGTCACCTACGGCGCGCCGCACAACCTCATCGCCGACGGCGCGCTCAGCGGCGGCACCTATCGCGTGCGCCGCACCCCCGGTGGCGACGCCTGGGCTGCCCTCCAGGACGCCCCCGTCCCAGGCAAGCCGGCCGTCTCACTTGGTATGCCGCGGATCGGCAAGCCGGACACCCCTGCCCCCAGCGCCCCCGCCTGCGGCATCGCCTGACTCCCCGGCCACAGCAGGCCTTGGAACCCGCTGACCCGGCCCGCTAGCCGAGTGAGGCCAGCCCGCCCTAGTAAGCGGGGAGTTCCAAGTCGACTGGCCAAGACACGCCGTCCGCCCTCGCGGCGACACGGCGTGTCTTGGCCAGTCGACCGAGGGTGGCGGGGCGGTGACCCCATCTGACCCGCGGGTCAGATGGGGGTGACGGCCGGGCGGTGACCCGCGTCGGCCAGGCGCTCGGCCGGGTCGAGGAAGCGTCCGCGGGCGATCAACCACAGCGGGAAGACGATCTCAAAGACGGCACCGACCGCCATGGCGGCCATCGCGGCGGGTGAGGTCAGCGACCACAGCCCCGCAGCGGCGGCGACGACGCCAACGAGCAGCGCGGCATACCCGATGACCCCGAGCCACCCCAGCCACCGCGGCGCGAGCCGTCCACGCAGGAGCGCGTCGCTGAGGACAAGACCCGCAAGGGCCGTGGTGAGCAGGACCAGGTCGAGCCAGCGGCCGCGCCACGCGGCATACCCGAGGATGGCGAGGAACTCGAGCGCGCGCATCGCGAGATAGGCCGGCCCGTGCATCGGGCCGGCTGGCGCCAGCGCACGCCACAGGATCAGGCCGATCCCGAGCACTGCCAGGGCATCGACGACGATGAGGGAGTTGGCCGCGAGAGGCGAGGAGAGCTCGTCACCCACGGAGAAGGCAGCGGTCGCGACGAGGAAGAGCGCGCCGGCGAAGCGAAGCATGGTGTCCTCCTGACTCGGGTCGTACTACCAGCGTGGCAAGCCGGGCAGACGCAGACCATGGAGCCAGCCCCCGTGTCGGGGCTCACACGCGCACACAGGGAGGTGCCCCACCTCCCCGCAGGAGATGGGGCACCTCGTGAGTGCTGGCCGGAGGCCGAGGCTCACTTGCCGTCGACAGCGTCCTTGGCCTGGTTCAGCGCGTCCTCCGCACCGGCCTTGACGTTCTCGGCGCCCTGCGCGGAGTCGGCCTCGAGGTTCTGCACCGAGCCGTCGCCGATGTAGTCGTCGGCCATCTGCTGGCCCTGGTCGACCTGCTCCTGGAACTTCCCCCCGGTCGCGTTGTCGACCGCGTCCCCGGCCTTGGTGATGCCCTGGTCGCTGACCTCCTCGACCTTGTCCTGGTTCTGGCCGAGAACCTCTTCGGCCTTGGCCTTGATGTTGTCGAACATGCTCATGCTGGCTGGCTCCATTTCTTGATGCGTGGCAGGGCACGGGATTGTGTCCCCCGCAGCAGTGTGCACTGTGGACGGTGTCAGATCCAGCATCGGGCGGATGGGATGATTGCCCCCATGACTGTCCGACCCATCGTCATCACCGGAGAGCCCGTCCTGCACCGCCGTGCCGAGCCCGTGCAGAGCTTCGACGACGAGCTGCGTGCGCTCGTCGACGACATGTTCGAGACGATGGATGCCGCGCGCGGCGTGGGGCTGGCCGCCCCCCAGATCGGTGTGGGGCTGCGCATCTTCACCTGGCAGATGGACAACAACGACGATGTCCCGGCCCGCGGCGTGATCGTCAATCCCTTTGTCTCGCCGTCGAAGCCGCCGGTTGGCGACCCTGATCCCGACGAGGAGTCCGAGGGCTGTCTGTCGGTGCCGGGGGAGTCCTTCCCGCTGCGGCGTGGCGAGCGCGCCTCGGTCAGCGGATATGACGTCGACGGCAACGAGATCTCCTTCGAGGCGACGGGCTGGTTCGCCCGCTGCATGCAGCACGAGTACGACCACCTCAACGGCTTCCTCTATGTCGACCGCCTCAACGAGCGCTGGGGCAAGAAGGCCAAGAAGGCCGTCAAGCGCAACGGCTGGGGCACCCCCGGGCACACGTGGATGCCCGGTGTCGACCGAGACCCCTTCGGCCACGACGACGCCGACGACACCGACGACGCCGACGACACCGACGACACCGACGACGACTGAGCATCCCGGCAGCCACCATGACCGCACCGATCGTCGCCGTCGTCGGCCCGACCGCGAGCGGCAAGTCCGACCTCGGGCTCGCGCTGGCCGAGGCCCTTGGCGGCGAGATCGTCAACGCCGACGCCATGCAGCTCTATCGGGGCATGGACATCGGCACGGCCAAGCTCACGCCGGCCGAGCGTCGCGGCATACCCCACCACCAGCTCGACGTGCTCGGCGTGACCGAGGAGGCGAGTGTCGCCGCCTACCAGCGCGCCTCGCGGGTCGACCTCGCTGACATCCAGGCGCGCGGTCGGCGGGCGCTCCTCGTCGGCGGCTCCGGGCTCTATGTGCGGGCCGCTCTCGACGTCCTCGAGATCCCGCCCACCGACCCTGCGGTCCGTGCCCGACTCGAGGCCGACGCGCGCGAGGTTGGCGGCACGGAGCTGTATTGCCGGCTGCGCACCGCCGATCCCGTTGCGGCACAGGAGATCCTGCCGACCAACACCCGGCGCGTGATCCGGGCACTGGAGGTCATCGAGATCACCGGCCGGCCCTTCTCCGCGACCATGCCCCGGCGGGAGTATGCCGCGCCGGCCGTGGCGCTCGGCCTGCGGCCCGAGCGGGGCTGGCTGGACGAGCGCATCGGCCGACGCGCCCGGCTGATGTTTGACGGGGGACTGCTGGACGAGGCGCGGGGACTCGTGCCCCTCGGGCTCAGAAAGGGCCGCACGGCCTCCACGGCCATCGGCTACAGCCAGGCCCTCGCGGTCATCGACGGCGAGATCGACGTCGACACCGCCGTCGAGCAGACCGCCACCGCGACGCGCAAACTCGCCCGGCGGCAGGAGTCGTGGTTCCGCCCCGACCCGCGCATCACCTGGCTCGACCCCACCGCCCCCGACCTCGTGCAGCGTGCCCTGGCCGTGGTGCGGGCCGCGGCCGGCTGACCTGCCACCACACTGCATACGCGACAATGGGGCGCATGGCGACGATCTTCACCAAGGGCCACGGCACGGAGAACGACTTCGTGATCGTGCCGGACACCGACGGCTCCCGCGGGCTGACCGCCCACGAGGCCGCCGTGCTCGCCGACCGCCGCGCTGGCATCGGGGGAGACGGGGTCATCCGCGTCGTGCCGACGGCCAGCGCCGACGAGGAGTCGGTGCGCGCCCTGGCCGACCGCGCCGAGTGGTTCATGGACTACCGCAACGCCGACGGCTCGGCGGCGGAGATGTGCGGCAACGGCACCCGGGTGTTCGCAACCTACCTGCGGGAGAAGGGGATCGAGGCGCGCGACGAGTTCGACATCGCCACCCGCGCCGGCCTCAAGCACATCACCCACGACGGGGCGATGGTTGCCACCGGCATGGGGCCGTGGCGCCTCACCGAGCCCGACAAGGCCGCCGCCGACGGAGTCGACTCCCTGGTGCACATCGAGGGCTACGAGCCCTTCCCGGCGCTCAGCCTCGACCTCGGCAACCCCCACACCGTCATCCTTCTGCCCCCGGCGGTCGACCTCGACTCGCTCGACCTGACCAAGGCGCCCGCAGTCAGCCCCACCCCGCCCAACGGCACCAATGTCGAGTTCGTCCAGCCGGTCGGGCCCGGCCACATCCGGATGCGTGTCCACGAGCGCGGCGTCGGCGAGACCCGCTCGTGCGGCACCGGAGCCTGCGCCGCCGCCCTCGCGACCCGCTACTGGGGCGGGCCCGACTCCGGCGACGAGTGGACCGTCGACGTCCCCGGCGGCCGCCTCCGGGTGCGTGCCCTGCCCGGTGACACGGTGGAGCTGGCCGGCCCGGCGGTCCTCGTGGCCGACGGCGAGACCACGCTCATCTGACCCGCCGCGTCACATGACGAGCAACGACCACTACTTCACCGCGCGGCCGGCCAGCCCCGACGAGCTGCGCACCCTGCGGGTCGAGCTCGCCGGGCGCCAGGTCGAGGTCGTCACCGCGCCGGGCATCTTCAGCCCGGACCACGTCGACCACGGCACCCAGGTCCTGCTCGACCATGCCCCCGAGCCGCCCACCGGCGGACGGTTCCTCGACATCGGCTGTGGCTGGGGCCCGATCGCCCTCACCCTCGCCCTCCTGCGGCCCGACGCCGACATCACCGCCGTCGACGTCAACGAGCGCGCCCTCGACCTGTGCCGTCGCAACGCCGGGAGCCTCGGGGCCACCCGGCTCGTCGCGGCGCTGCCCGAGCAGGTGCCGGGCGACGCGGCATACGACCTCATCTGGTCCAACCCGCCGATCCGCATCGGCAAGGCCGCACTCCACGAGCTCCTGCTGACGTGGCTACCGCGGCTGGCACCCGGCGGCGCGGCATACCTCGTGGTCCAGAAGAATCTCGGCTCGGACTCGCTCCAGCGCTGGCTGGTGGGCGCCCTCGGTGACGGGTATGCCGTGGGGCGGCTCGCGAGCTCCAAGGGCTTCCGGGTGCTCGAGGTCCGCCGCGCCGGCTGACCGGGCACGCCACCCCAACGGGTGCCCGGCGGGCAGGGAGGGCAGAAAGTCGCTGGTCCCGGTGTTGGAGGGATGAGACCCTGTTGGGGTTATCCCACGAACGAATCAGGATGTATGACTGACAACCGCACCGACGCTGCCCGCGAGCGACTCTTCGGAGGCACGGCAGCGGCACTCCACGACGACGACGGCTTCCGCCAGGACGCGGACCACCTCTATGACGGCGAACAGCTCGACCGTGAGGAGCGCGCGGCCCTCCGCCGTGTGCAGGGCCTGTCGACCGAGCTCGAGGACATCACCGAGGTCGAGTACCGCCAGCTCCGCCTCGAGCGCGTGGTCCTCGCCGGGCTGTGGACCGAGGGCACGCTCGAGGACGCCGAGAACTCGCTGCGCGAGCTCGCTGCCCTTGCCGAGACCGCCGGCTCGACCGTGCTGGACGGTGTGATCCAGCGGCGGATGCGCCCCGACGCGGCGACCTGGCTCGGCTCCGGCAAGGCCATCGAGCTGCGCGACATCGTCATCGGCGAGGGCGCCGACACCGTCATCTGCGACAGCGAGCTCGCCCCCAGCCAGCGGCGTGCGCTCGAGGACGTCGTCAAGGTCAAGGTCATCGACCGGACCGCGCTGATCCTCGACATCTTCGCCCAGCACGCCAAGTCCCGTGAGGGCCGCGCGCAGGTCGAGCTGGCCCAGCTCCAGTACCTCCTGCCGCGACTGCGCGGCTGGGGTGAGTCGATGTCGCGTCAGGCCGGTGGCCGGGTCGCCGGCGGTGAGGGCATCGGCTCCCGTGGCCCCGGTGAGACCAAGATCGAGCTGGACCGGCGCCGCATCAACACCAAGATGGCCAAGCTGCGTCGCGACATCAAGGCGATGAAGTCCACCCGCGACACCAAGCGCTCCTCGCGCCGGGCCAACGCCATCCCCTCGGTCGCGATCGCCGGCTACACCAACGCCGGCAAGTCCTCGCTGCTCAACCGCCTGACCGGTGCGGGCGTCCTGGTCGAGAACCAGCTCTTCGCGACGCTGGACCCGACGGTGCGCCGGGCGGAGGCGGCCGACGGGCGGGTCTACACGCTCGCCGACACCGTCGGCTTCGTGCGCAACCTGCCGCACCAGCTGGTCGAGGCCTTCCGCTCGACGCTGGAGGAGGTCGGCGACTCCGATCTGCTGCTCCACGTCGTCGACGGCTCCCACCCCGACCCCGAGGGGCAGATCAGCGCGGTGCGCGAGGTGCTCGCCGAGGTCGGTGGCGACAAGCTGACCGAGATCATCGTCGTCAACAAGGCCGACATCGCCGACCCCGAGGTGCTCGACCGGCTGCTGCGCCATGAGCGCCGTGCGATCGCCGTCTCGGCGCGCACCGGCGAGGGCATCGACGAGCTCCGCGCTCTCATCGAGTCCGAGCTGCCGCGGCCGGCCATCGACGTCGACGTGCTGCTGCCCTATGACCGCGGTGACCTGGTCAACCGGCTCCACGAGGAGGCCGACATCCTCTCCGAGGAGCACACCGGCGCCGGCACGCGCGTCCACGCCCGGGTCAACCCCGACCTCGCCGGCGAGCTCGCGGCATACCCCGCCTGAGCGGTCTGCTCACCTGGCGCGGCTGAGCCGCGCCGCGATGGCGTATGCCGCGTGCTCGCCTGTCGGTGGGCCCGCCTAGTCTCGGGGTCGTGAGTGAAGCGAGCGTGCCTGAGGGACCGAGGGGACCGGGTGGGCCAGCGGATCTGACGGTGCCGGCGGGGCTGACCACCGGGCGGCTGCGGCTGCGGCCGATCCGACCGGAGGACAGCGGCTTCTGGCTGGCGATCCACCGCGACCCGGCGCTGTGGGGGCATGCGCCCTTCGCCATGCCCCAGACCGACGCCGAGGCACTGGCCGGCCTTGACCAGGCGCTCGACCACTGGGCCGAGCACGGCCGCGGCTACCGGGTCGTCGAGAGCCTCGAGACCGGTGAGGCGGTCGGTGTCGCGGGTCTGCGGCACGACGGCGACGGGCTCAACCTCTACTACCGTTTCGCGGCGGCGGCACACGGCCGCGGCTATGCCCGCGAGGCTGCGCGCGCCGTCGTCGCCGAGGGCCTGGAGTGGTGGCCCGGGGAGCACAGCGTCCACGCCGTGATCCGCCCAGACCACCAGCCGTCGATCCGCGTCGCGGAGCGCACGGGCCTCGACCCCGTCGGCACGCGGCGGCACGCGAGCGACCCGGCCGGCCTGGAGCCGTCGGTGCTCTATCGCGCGCCGCGGGCCGAGCGGGTGGAGCGGCTCGACGATGCCGCCCGGGCAGAGATCCTCGACCTGTGGTGCCGCGTCAACGATGCCGGGGGAGCGGTGGGGTTCCTGCCCGGCGCTCCCCGTGAGGCCGTGGCCGAGGCGCTGGCCGCCCACGAGGACCTGATGGCCCGGGGGCAGCAGACGCTCGTCGTCCTGCGAGCCTCGGGTGGGCAGCTGCGTGGCCTCGCGTTCTGGGATGCCGGCACCAATCCGCTTCTCGCACACTGTCGTTGGCTCTATCGCGTCATGGTCGACCCCGACCAGCAGGGGCGTGGTCTCGGCCTGCTGCTCATGGCAGGGCTGCACCGGGTGGCCCGTGAGGACGGCGTCGAGATCGCCAGTCTGGGCGTGCGCGGTGGGACGGGGACGACCGCCTTCTACCGCCAGTGCGGCTATGAGATCACCGGCCGCATCCAGGGCGCGATCCGGGTCGCTCCGGGTGACGACCGTGACGACATCACGCTGAGCCGGCGACTCGACGGGCGCGTCCTGCCGCCGAGCGAGCAGACCTGACCACGCGGCATACCGCCTGGGCGGGGGCGTGGACTTAGCCGCCTAGGATTGGCCGGGTGCCGCTGCTGAACCCGACCGAGCCACTGCCCGACGGCATCCAGCGCGTCCTCACCGCGGGCGGATCCGGGTCGGGCAAGACGACCCTCGCCGGTCGCATTTCCACAGCCCTCGGTATCCCGCACACCGAGATCGACGGCCTCCACCACGGTCCGGGCTGGACGAGGCGCCCCACCTTCGGCGCCGACGTCGCGGCACTCGTGGCCCAGGAGGCCTGGGTGACCGAGTGGCAGTACAGCGAGATGCGTCCGCTGCTGCTCGCACGGGCCGACCTGCTCGTGTGGCTCGACCTGCCGCGCACGGTGGTGATGCACCAGGTCGTGCGGCGCACCCTGCTGCGCCGGCTGCGGCGGGAGGAGCTGTGGAACGGCAATGTCGAGCCCCCGCTGTGGACCATCCTCAAGGACAGGGACCACATCATCCGCTGGGCCTGGGACACGCACGCCAAGGCGGCCGAGCGGGTCCGTGAGGCGATGCTCTCCCGCCCCGACCTCCCCGTCGTGCGGCTCACCAGCCGCGCCGAGGTCGACGCTTGGGTGGCAGGGCCGGTCCGCCGGGCCGGCAGCGGAGCCTGAGGGCCCCAAGGGCGGCACGGGCACACGGGCTGCGCTGGTCAGAGCCGGGTGAGCCCCGTGACGGCGATGACCGGCTCGCCCACGGCGTCGGAGGCGTCGAGGTCGACCACGGCGTCGATCCCCCAGTCGTGGTGGCCCTCGGGATCGGCGAGGACCTGGCGCACGGCCCAGCGGCGCCGATCGCCCTCGACGCCCGGCACCTCACCGGTGTCGGCGGTGATCTGGAAGAGCGCGGGGCCACGTGCGTCCTGGTCGGTGCCGACCGACTCGTGCTCCTCCCAGTAGGGGGCGAGGGCGGCATACCAGTCGGCCTCGGTGAGCAGGGCCGGGCGCGGCGGGTCGGTGAGCTCGGCCCCGGAGGCGTCCAGCGCGGCCAGCGTTCGGACGTCGTCGCGGGCGGCGGCCTCGACCCGGCGGAAGAGCGCGCCGCGCACCATCGCGCGGAAGGCCCGCTCGTTGGCCGTGAGCGGTCGCGGCGGCGGCGGTGCCTCGCCATGGTGGGCGACGGCCTCGCGGACGCGGTCGGGGTTGGTGAGCGCCTCCCACTCGTCGAGCAGTGACGAGTCAGTCTGGCGGATCGTCTCGCCGAGCCAGTCGACGAGCTCCTCCAGCCGCTCGGAGAAGTGCTGCTCGGGCACTGTGTGCCGCAGCGTGCGATAGGCGTCGGTGAGATAGCGCAGCACGAGCCCCTCGCTGCGCGCGAGCTGATAGCGCCCCACGAAGTCGGTGAAGGACATGCCCTGCTCCCACATCTCGCGCACGATCGCCTTGGGGGAGAGGGCATCTGGCGACAACCACGGGTGCGTCTCACGGTAGGTCTCGTATGCCGCGGTGAGCAGCTCGGCGAGCGGCTGCGGCCAGGTGACCTCCTCGAGCAGCTCCATGCGCTCCTCGTATTCGATGCCGTCGGCCTTCATCTGCTCGACGGCGGCACCACGGGCGGCCCACTGCTGCTGGCGCAGGATCGCCTGCGGCGACTCGAGGACTGACTCGACGACCGAGACCACGTCGAGGGCGTGTTCGGGCGAGTCCGGGTCGAGCAGGTCGAGCGCCGCGAGGGCGAAGTGGGCCAGCGGCTGGTTGAGCGCGAAGTCCGGTGGCAGGTCGACCGTGAGGGCCACGGTGCGTCCCTCGGCGTCGGGCTCGTCAAGGCGGCGCAGGACACCACTGTCGAGGAGGCTGCGGCCGAGCCGGATCGCCCGCCGAGCCAGCCGGGCCTGCTGCGCAGAGGACTCGTGGTTGTCCCGTGTGAGCCGGCTGAGAGACGCGACCGGGTCCCCATGGCGCGCAACGACATTGAGGATCATGGCGTTGTCGACACGCATGCGTGACTGGAGCTGCTCGGGTGCTGCTGCGACGAGCTTGTCAAAGGTCTGGTCGGTCCAGACGACGAAGCCCTCGGGCGGCTTCTTGCGCTGCACCTTGCGGCGCTTCTTGGGGTCGTCGCCCGCCTTGGCGAGGGCACGCTCATTCTCGATGACGTGCTCCGGCGCCTGCACCACGACATTGCCGGTGGTGTCATAGCCGGCGCGCCCCGCCCGGCCGGCGATCTGGTGGAACTCGCGGGCACGCAGCACCCGGTGGCGTGAGCCGTCGAACTTGGTCAGGGCGGTGAAAAGCACCGTGCGGATGGGGACATTGATGCCGACTCCGAGGGTGTCGGTGCCGCAGATGACCTTGAGCAGCCCGGCCTGGGCGAGCTGCTCGACGAGGCGGCGGTAGCGGGGGAGCATTCCCGCGTGGTGGACGCCGATCCCCCTGCGCAGCAACGCTCCCAGTGTCTTGCCGAAGCCGGCGCCGAAGCGCACGCCGGCAAGACGCTGGGCAATCTGCTCCTGCTCGGCCTTGTCGATCACCCGCCAGCCGCGCAGCGAGGTCGCGTGCTCCGCGGCCGCGGCCTGGGTCTGGTGGACGACATAGACCGGCGCCTGCCGGGTCTCGACGATCTCGCGGAGGGTGTCCTCGAGCGGCTCGAGCGACCAGCGGAAGCTCAGCGGGACGGGTCGCTCAGCCCCGGTCACCTCGGCCACCTCGCGGCCGGTGCGACGCTCGAGGTCCTCGCTGATCCTGGACATGTCGCCGAGTGTCGCGGACATGAGGACGAACTGGGCCTGGGGCAGCTCGAGGAGCGGCACCTGCCACGCCCAGCCGCGGTCGGGCTCGGCGTAGTAGTGGAACTCGTCCATGACGACCAGTCCGACGTCTGCCCGATCGCCTTCTCGCAGAGCGATGTTGGCCAGCACCTCGGCGGTGCAGGCAATGATCGGGGCGTCCGGGTTGACCGACGCGTCACCGGTCAGCATGCCGACGTTCTCGGGGCCGAAGAGCCGACAGAGGTCAAAGAACTTCTCGTTGACGAGGGCCTTGATGGGGGCGGTGTAGAAGCTGACGCGGTCACCGGAGAGCGCTGCGAAGTGCGCGGCGGCCGCCACGAGCGACTTGCCCGACCCGGTCGGCGACGCGAGCACCACGTGCCGACCGGAGAGGATCTCGATGATCGCCTCCTCCTGGTGCTCATAGAGGCTCAGCCCCTCGCCCTCGGTCCACTCGCTGATCCGCTCGAAGAGCAGATCGGGGTCGGTGGTGGGGTCGGCGTATGCCGCGGCGGCCAGGGGATAGGCCGCAGCGTCGGTGGCAGGGGAGGAGGGCATCGCCGCCCATCCTCTCAGGTGGTCGAGGCGACCAGGCCGAGGAGGCGCTCGAGGGTGGCCAGGCGCTGCCCGACCGGGCCCGGTGGCACGGTGACGCGCAGGGTGGCGATGCCGGCCGCGGCATACGCCCGCAGCTGCTCTCCCACGCTCTCGTCCGTCCCGAGCAGGTTGGTGCGCAGCCCGATCTCGGGTGGCACAGCAGCCGCGGCGGCCTCCCGGTCGCCCGCCTGCCAGAGGTCGTGGACGCGGGCGATGGCCTCGCCGAACCCTTGGCGCGCAAAGGCATTGCTGTAGAAGTTGGTCGTGGGGCTGCCCATCGCCCCGAAGGTGAAGGCATAGCCCCCCGCGTGCCGACGGGCGACCGCATCGACATCGTCGTCGAACTCGACCGACGCAGCGACGGTCAGCTCCACCTCTGACGGGTCGCGCCCTGCGGAGGCAGCTCCCTCGCGGATCGGGGCGAGCAGGACGTCGTCCGACTGGGGCAGGAGCGAGTTGCCCACCCACCCGTCGGCGATCTCGCCGGTGAGGCGCAGGTTGGCCGGCCCCAGCGAGGCCAGCCAGATCGGGATCTCGACGGGCGGTGCCATCGACCGGATCGCCCGGCCCTCGCCGCCCGGCAGCGGCAGCCGGTAGGTCTCGCCCTCGTAGGCGAGCCGGTCACCCCGGAAGACCGTCCGCAGGATCTCGACCGTCTCGCGGGTGCGCTGCACCGGCTTGCCGAAGGGGACCCCGTGCCAGCCCTCGACCACCTGCGGACCGCTCACCCCGAGACCGAGCACCAGCCGCCCGCCGCTGAGGGCCTGGACCGACATCGCCGTCATCGCGAGGTTGGCCGGTGAGCGTGCACCGAGCTGGGCGATGCCCGTGACCAGGCGCGCCCGCTCGGTGCGGGCGGCGAGGTAGGCCAGGGGGGTGAAGGCGTCATAGCCCCACGCCTCGGGCGTCCACAGCGAGTCCACCCCCAGCCGCTCGGCCCCGACCGCGAACTCGACCTCGTCGGGGGAGTAGGGCTGGACGTTGACGCCGATCCGCAGTGTCACCGCGCGGCCCGCCTGGCCTGCCCGGTCTGTCCGGTCTGCTCTGCGAGCTCCTTGATGTGCGCGAGATTGGCCCGCATGCTGGCCTGGTGCTCCTCGAGCCGGCGCGCGACGATGCGCTCTTCCTTGTCGGGCATGGCGTCGATGGCGAAGGACAGCCCCGAGCGCCCGGGCCCGATCTGGGCTGTCTGGGTCAGCCGGGTGCCGCCGCCGAGCGGCTCGAGCAGATAGCGCCAGACAGCCGAGGGCAGCTCGACATCCCCGACGGCATACGTGAACTCCCGCGGCTCCTCGCACGCGGTCACCGTGCTCGTCGTCTCCCACTCGCCGGCGGCCGGGTGGGCGTTGCGCCCCCGGAAGCGTGCACCCAGCCCCGGACCGGTCGCGCCGCCCAGCCACTCCGCACCGCGGAACTCTGTGCTCGTCGCCGCGGCGGTGGACAGGTCCGTCACCAGGGCCCACACCGTCGCCGGCGGCGCGTCGATCTCGACCGAGGCCTGCGTGCTCGGTGCGTCGGACAGTCTCATCGGCCCCCCTCTCGGGCCCGCCTCCATGCGGGCGACGGCCCGTGTCTACCAGCGCGACGCCCAGCGCGCCAGAGCCCCGACTCCCACCATGAGATGACGTGCGTGTTGCACGCGCATGACCTGCGGGTATGCCGCGGGTGCCCGCCGCGCGGGCGACGCCCACCCTGTTTGGTGACAGCGCGTCCCTGCTGACACGATGTGCGCTGTGGCAGAGCGCACATCGACGCAGCAGACCGCCGAGCACGTCCGCCTTCGCGACTCCCCGGGTGCCAACGACCCGTGGAGGCTGTGGGGGCCCTACGTCTCGGGACGCCAGTGGGGCACCGTCCGCGAGGACTACTCGCCAGACGGCAACGCTTGGGACTTCTTCCCCTTCGACCACGCCCACGCCCGGGCCTACCGGTGGGGCGAGGACGGTCTGGCCGGGGTCTGCGACCGCTATGGCTTCCTCAACCTCGGCATTGCCATGTGGAACCGTCAGGACGACCGCCTCAAGGAGCGGATCTTCGGCCTGACCAACGCCCAGGGCAACCACGGTGAGGACGCCAAGGAGTACTGGTGGCACCTCGACGCCACCCCGACCCACTCCTACGGTGAGTGGCTCTACCGCTACCCCCACGCGGCATACCCCTATGCAGACCTGTTGGCGGAGAACGGATCTCGCGGTCGCGAGCAGGACGAGTACGAGCTGACCGACACGGGACTGCTCGCCGACAACCGCTTCTTCGACGTCAAGGTCACTCACGCCAAGGCCGCACCCGACGACATCACGATGGTGGTCACCGCGACCAACCACGGGCCCGAGGCCGCCCCCCTGCACCTGCTGCCGCACCTGTGGTTCCGCAACACCTGGTCCTGGGGCAGGGACGACCGCAAGCCAAGCATCCGCGCCGTCGACGCCGGGCCCGGCAAGCGCGCGGTCGAGACCCAACACGACTTCCTCGGCCGCTATGTCCTCGTCGCCGACGGCGAGCCCGAGATCCTCCTGTGCGACAACGAGACCAACAGCCAGCTGCTGTTCGGCACCGACGAGGGCGGCGGGCAGTACCCCAAGGACGCGATCAACAACGCGGTCGTGCGGATGGACCGCGGTGGGCTCGCGCCCGAGGCCGGCACCAAGATGGCCTTCCACTGGTGGTTCGACGCCGTCGCGCCGGGGGAGAGCGTCACGGTGCGGGTGCGGCTGCTCGGCGAGGAGTCCATCGCCGGCCGGGCGCCCTCGGCGCTGCTCGACGGCACGGACGCCACCGTCGCCAAGCGCAAGAGCGAGGCCGACGAGTTCTATGGCGTGGTGATCCCGGAGGGGACGCCCGACGAGGACCGGGAGATCGCTCGCCGCGCCTTTGCCGGCCTGCTGTGGTGCAAGCAGCTCTACCGCTATGACATCCGCCAGTGGCTCAAGGGCGACCCGGCCCAGATCAACCCGCCCCGCGAGCGACGCCGGCCCCAGCCGGAGGGACGCAACACCCACTGGCGGCACCTGTCGCTCGCCGACGTCATCTCCATGCCGGACGAGTGGGAGTACCCGTGGTTCGCCTCGTGGGACCTCGCCTTCCACACCGTCGCGCTGGCGCACATCGACCCGGACTTCGCCAAGGAGCAGCTGGTCCTGATGTGCCGCGAGTGGTCGATGCACGGCAACGGCCAGCTGCCGGCGTACGAGTGGAACTTCTCCGACGTCAACCCGCCCGTCCACGCGTGGGCGGTCTGGCAGGTCTACAACATCGAGGGCGCGCAGGACCAGGAGTTCCTCATCCGGGTCTTCACCAAGCTGCTGCTGAACTTCGGCTGGTGGGTCAACCGCAAGGACCCCGACGGGTCCAACCTCTTCGAGGGCGGCTTCCTCGGCATGGACAACATCGGGCCCTTCGACCGCTCCGAGCGGCTGCCCGAGGGCCAGCGGCTGGAGCAGTCCGACGCGACGAGCTGGATGGCCTTCTTCTGCCTCGACATGCTCAAGATCGCGTGGGAGCTGGCCCGCAACGACATCGCCTGGGACGAGGTGGCGACCAAGTTCCTCGAGCACTTCCTCGACATCGCCGAGGCCATGGAGCAGTTCGGCTCCAAGAACGTCTCGCTGTGGCACGAGGAGGACGGCTTCTACTACGACTCGGTCGTCGACGACGACGGGTCGAGCCAGCCGGTGACGGTGCGCTCCATGGTCGGCCTCCTGCCGCTCATGGCCGTGGCCGTCCAGCCCGAGTGGGTCGACGAGGAGCTGCCCGACTTCGAGGCCAACATGGCGTGGCTGCGCGGCCGCCGCCCCGAGCTCGCCGACGCGGTCGTGCAGACCAAGCAGGCCGACGAGGAGGTCCAGACCCTCTCGCTCGTCACCCGCAAACGCCTCGGCCGCATCCTCACCCGCATGCTCGACGAGGACGAGTTCCTCAGCGAGCACGGCCTGCGCTCCCTGTCGGCCATCTACCGCGACGGCTACTCGGTGCCGATCGACGGGCGCAACCTGCCGATCCGCTATGTCCCGGCCGAGTCCGAGAGCGGGATGTTCGGCGGCAACTCCAACTGGCGCGGCCCCATCTGGTTCCCCGTCAATGTGCTGCTCACCGGTGCACTCCGGACGTATGCCGCGGGCATGAGCGCGCGCACCAAGGTCGAGTTCCCGACGGGGTCGGGTCAGCAGATGGGCCTGGCGGAGATCGCCGACGCCATCGAGGACCGGCTCATCGGGCTCTTCCGCCGGGGTGAGGACGGGCGCCGGCCGAGCGACCCGCGCCACGTCCCGACCCATGAGCTGTGGCAGGCCTATCCCACCTTCAGCGAGTACTTCCACGGTGACACCGGCGCGGGGCTGGGGGCCTCGCACCAGACCGGCTGGACCGGCACCGTGGCCCACCTGATCTGCGCGCGGGGCAAGGCCCGGCCCGCGGAGAACCACATCTAGGCAAAGGACACGACATGAGCCAGATCCCGCCTCCTGCCCCCGGCACCACGGCCCCCGCCGCCGAGGACCCCACCCCGCCCGCTGCCGCGCCGCCGCAGGTGCTCACGCCAGAGGACCTGACCCTCAAGGGCCAGACGATCATCGTGACCGGCGGCAACTCCGGCATCGGCGAGGGCATCTGCCTCGAGGCCGGGCGCCAGGGCGCCAATGTGGTCATCGACTACGTCACCGACGAGGAGCGCGCCGCGGCGATGGTCGGCGAGATCGAGGCCATGGGCGGCCGCGCCATCGCGGTCAAGGCCGACGTGTCCAAGGTGGCCGAGCTGGAGAACCTCGTCACCCAGGCCGTCGAGACCTTCGGGCGGCTCGACGTGATGGTCAACAACGCGGGCGTCGAGACGGGCCAGTCCACGCTGGACCTGACCGAGGACAAGTTCGACTGGCTGATGGCCATCAACGTCAAGGGCGCCGTCTTCGGCACCAAGCTGGCCGCCGAGCAGTTCGTCAAGCAGGGCACGCCCGGCGTGATCATCAACATGAGCTCCACGCACGAGGACTGGCCGATGCCGGGCGACCTCGGCTACTGCGTCAGCAAGGGCGCGATGCGCATGCTCACCCGCAACTCCGCCGTCGAGCTCGGCAAGCACGGCATCCGCGTGCTCGGGATCGGGCCGGGCGCCATCGCGACCCCGATCAACAAGGAGACGATGGAGGACCCCGAGCAGATGAGGGCGCTCACCTCCGCGATCCCCTTGGGCTACATGGGCACCCCCGAGGAGATGGGCCGCCTGACCTGCTTCCTGGCCTCCAAGGGCGGCAGCTATGTCACCGCGACGACGATCATGGCCGACGGCGGACTGATGCAGAGCAGCAGCGGCCTCTGAGCGGCATACGCCCTGCTGACCGGGCCGCCGGGGGAGTCGCCGGCACGGGATTCACCACACTTCGGGCGAATCTGGGCCCGAAGGGTGTACCAATGGGTATGAGCGGTGCGGAGCAGCCGCGCCGTCGGTCCCGAGCGAGGTGGAGCGGCACATGCAGGTCGCGGTGAAGTACGGCTGGATCGACCATGACCCCGTCGTCGACGAGTCCGGCGCGCTGAGCACCGGCGGTGGCGGGCAGACGATCGTGCACCGGCTCCTCGACATGTATCCCGGCGCCGTCCTGCTCGACCGTGAGCGGCGCGAGGGCGCCCAGGTGCCCGTCGTGACCTTCGCCGACATCGACGTCGACGACACCTTGGTCATCAACCTCGACGTGATCGACTCCGTCGGCGTCTTCCAGGCGCTGCACACACCGGGCAACGAGCCCAAGATCATGAACTTCCAGTGGACGACGCCGTCGATCTACCACCACCAGGTCAACTTCGCCGCCATGGCCCTCAGCTATGCGCTCTTCCCGACCTTCTGCTCCGGCAACCGGACGGCCGGAGAGGTGCGCGAGGTGCTCTCGCAGTGGATGGTCTCCTCGCTCGGCGAGAAGGCCAAGATCGCCTGGGCCGACCTCGGCGTCTTCCCCGACCGGCTCAAGGAGCGCGAGGCCACCGACGTCCCGCGGGTGCTCTATCCCGCGATCTACCTCTCCGAGCGCAAGCAGCCGCTGCGCTTCCTCGAGATCGTCGAGGCCGTGCGCAAGCGCACCCCCATCCAGGTCGACATGCACCTGGCGCAGTCGCACCTGGTGACCCATCTCGCGATGAACTTCTCGCGCCGCCCGTGGATCAACGTCGGACCGCTGACGGCACCCCGAGACGACTACTGGGGCACGCTCTCGCGCACGACCGCCTTCCTGGCCACCAGCAACGAGGAGGCCTACGGCATCCAGTACCTCGAGGCGCTGCTCGCCGGCGCGGTCGGCATCTTCCCCGACCTGCCGTGGGCGCGGGCGATCCTGCCCGAGACCTATCCCTTCTTCTATGGCAGCGACCAGCAGGCCGTCGACATGCTCACCCGCGCCGTCACCGAGCCCGAGGCGGCGCTGGCCGACATGGCCTCCTCGGCCGGCATGCCCATCAGTGACTGGGTCCGCGCCCACCACAGCAAGGCCGACTTCGAGCAGCACCTGCACGAGCAGATCGCGGCCTGGTTCCCCGGCGCCTGAGGGCCCCCGGCCCGGTGACACGCCCGGGAGGTATGCCGCCTGTGGAGAGCGCGGCGCGGCATACCTCCTCGCCGCGTAGCCTTGTGCGGTGCCGAGCCTCGACGACCTGCTGACCGCCGCCGTCATCGGCGTCGGCGGGTCGACCCGACCCGGCCAGGTCGAGATGGCCCACGCGGTGGCCGACGCCATCGACAAGGAGGAGCACCTGCTCGTCCAGGCGGGCACCGGCACCGGCAAGTCCCTGGCCTATCTCGTGCCGGCGATCCAGCACGCGATCGACTCCGGGCGCCCCGCGGTGGTCGCCACCGCCACGCTGGCGCTCCAGGCCCAGATCATCGACCGCGACATGCCCCGGCTGGCCGCTGCGCTGGAGCCGGTCCTGGGGCGGCGCCCGACCTATGCGCTGGTCAAGGGGCGGCGCAACTACCTCTGCGCGCACAAGCTCGAGGGCGGCTTCCCCGACGACGACGAGTCCACGCTGCTCAGCGTCGGTCAGGTCGACCAGCAGGCCTCCCGCCTCGGTGCCGAGGTGGTCCGGCTGCGCGACTGGGCCGACGAGACCGAGTCGGGCGACCGGGACGAGCTGGTCCCTGGCGTGAGCGAGCGGGCCTGGCGCCAGGTGTCGGTCAGCGCCCGTGAGTGCCTCGGCGGCAAATGCCCGATGGTCGCCGAGTGCTTCGTCGAGCGCTCCCGCGAGGCCGCGCGTGATGTCGACATCATCGTCACCAACCACTCCTTCATGGCGATCGACGCCTTCGAGGGCCGGCAGATGCTGCCCGAGCACGACGTCCTCATCGTCGACGAGGCGCACGAGCTCGTCGACCGGGTCACCTCCACCGTCACCGACGAGCTGACCGGGCCGCTCGCCCAGACCGCGGCCAAGCGGGCCGCGCGGCTGGCCGAGTCCACCGACGCGCTCGACGACGCGGGTGTCTTCCTCGGCGACATCGCCGCCCAGCTGCCCGAGGGACGGCTGCTCGGCATCCCCGACTCGCTGGCGCTCGCGCTCTCCCGCATCCGAGACACGGCGCGTCGGGTGGCCTCCGAGCTCAAGCCCGACAAGGACGCCGAGGTCGACGGCACCCGTCAGGTCGCCCGCAGCGCCGTCGACGAGGTCCTCGACACCGCCGAGCGCATCCTCGAGGAGCGCGAGCTCGACGTCGTCTGGGTCAGCCAGGACCCGCGGCGCGGCCCGGTGCTGCGCGTCGCACCCATGTCGGTGGCGATGCTGCTGCGCGACAAGGTCTTTGGCGAGCGCACGGTCGTGATGACCTCCGCCACGCTCGAGCTCGGCGGCACCTTCAATGCCGTCGCAGGCACCCTCGGGCTGCGCGGTGAGGGCTCCCCGGCCTGGCGCGGCCTCGACGTCGGCAGCCCCTTCGACTACCCCAGGCAGGCCGTCGCCTATGTGGCCAAGCACCTGCCCTCGCCCGGCCGCGACGGCATCAGCGAGCAGACCCTCGACGAGATCGAGGCACTCGTCCGGGCGAGCGGGGGGCGGACGCTCGGTCTCTTCTCGTCGATGCGCGCGGCGCGCGACGCGACCGAGGCGATGCGCGAGCGGTTCGCCGACGACGAGGGCGAGATCGCCTTCCTCTGCCAGGGCGAGGACCAGATCAGCACGCTCGTGCGCCAGTTCGCCCGCGACCCGCGCACCTGCCTCTTTGGCACGCTCACCCTCTGGCAGGGCGTCGACGTGCCCGGCTCGGCGTGCCAGCTCGTCATCATCGACCGCATCCCCTTCCCACGGCCCGACGACCCGCTGTCGTCCGCGCGGACCCAGGCCATCGCCCGGATGGGCGGCAACGGGTTCATGGCGGTCTCGGCGACCCATGCCGCGCTCCGGCTCGCCCAGGGCGCCGGCCGCCTGATCCGGCGCGGCGACGACAAGGGCGTGGTCGCCTTCCTCGACTCCCGCATGATGACGGCGCGGTATGCCGGCTTCCTCCAGGCCTCGCTGCCCCCCTTCTGGCCCACGGTCGACCGCGAGCTCGTGCTGGGTGCCCTGCGGCGCCTCGACGAGCAGGCTCCGCCGCCGCTCGAGGTGGCCGAGCCGGCGCTGCGCGGCGCCACGGGCGCGCTCACGGGGACCCGCATGGGGGCGTCCCGACCCTCGTCGCGCACAACTGGGTCTCGAGCCGCGGGGGAGGCCGGCGGCATACCTGCTGATGACCGACCGGTCGCCGCGGACCCGCCACCGGCCGAGTCCTCGCGCACCGCGGTGACGGGTGGCCACGCCTGGACCGCAGAGGCCGACGAGGAGCTGCGCGACGGCGTCGACCTCGGCCTGAGCCTCGAGGAGCTCGCCGAGAGCCTCGAGCTGCCCGAGGAGACCGTCGCCGCCCGCCTGGCCGGGCTCGGTCTCGATGCCACCGGCGCGACGGCCATGCGCTTCGACTAGCCGGGCAAGATCGACTATCACCATCGCCTGTCTGCGGGCTGCCTGAGCACGGGAGCGTGGCCGTCGGGCCAGTGCTGGTAGTCGATCTTGCCGGGCCGGTCGGTTCCCGCACCAGACCTGCGCGCGCTGTCGGCGGCGCATGGCAGGCTGTGGCCGTGAGCTCGCCGCAGACCGCCGTCCCGCCCCTCGTCCTCGTGACGGGGCCCGAGGGGCTGCTCGCCGAGCGCGCTGTCGGGGCCACCCTGCGCGAGCTGCGTGAGATGACCCCCGACGTCGAGGTCATCCGGCTGACCGCCGAGGGCTACGAGCCCGGGGCGGTCGGGATGCACGCGGCGCCGAGCCTCTTCGGCGGTGACAAGGCGATCGTGGTCCAGGGGCTCGAGGACGCGAGCGACGAGCTCCAGGCCGACCTGATGGCCTATGTCGCGGCGCCCGAGCCGAGCGTGACCCTGCTCGTCACCCACGCCTCCGGCAACCGCGGCAAGCGGGTGCTCGACGCGATGCGCAAGGCCAAGGCCCGGGTGCTGGAGGCACCCGCGGTCAAGACCGACCGCGACAAGAGCGACTTCGCCACCAACGAGTTCCGGGTGGCCCGGCGCAAGGCCACGCCCGACGCCGTGCGGGCGCTCGTCGAGGCCGTCGGCCAGGACCTGCGCGAGCTGGCGTCGGCCTGCCAGCAGCTCATCGCCGACACCGAGGGCCTGATCGACGAGACGGTCGTGCTCAAGTACCACGGCGGCAAGGTCGAGGCCACTGGCTTCCGGGTCGCCGACGCCGCGGTGGCCGGCAACGCGGGGGAGGCGCTGCGGCTGCTGCGCCATGCGATCGCCGTCGGCGTCGACCCCGTCCCGATCGTCGCGGTCCTCGCCGGCCAGCTGCGCCAGCTCGTGCGCGTGGGCGCTGCCGGGCGTGGCCGCTCGGCCGACCTGGCCCGCGACCTCGGAATGGCGCCGTGGCAGGTCGACAAGGCCCGCCGCTCGCTCGGCGGCTGGGACGGCGAGAGCCTGGCCCGCTCCATCCAGGCGGTCGCCGCCGCCGACCAGGAGGTCAAGGGCGGAGGCCGTGACCCGGTCTTCGCCGTCGAGCGGGCGATCCTGACGATCTGCCGCGAGCGCGCAGGTGGCGGCCGAGGATGACGGGGTTCGCGGCATACCCCTCGCTTTTGGCCGTTGAGCAGGAGCGCTGCTAGATTTGTTCTTCGCGTGCGCGCCTAGGTCGTGCGCGCATGCAGCACCACCCAGCGGTCCTCAAGCAAGGGTGCCCCACGCCCGGTCCCGAGGACTGTCTGCCGCCCTCTAACGGCAACCAACCGACCCACCAGAAAGATCTACCTGTGGCAAACATCAAGTCCCAGCTCAAGCGCATCAAGACCAACAAGACCGCGACCGAGCGCAACAAGGCCGTCAAGTCCGAGGTCCGCACCTGGGTCCGCAAGTTCCGCGAGGCCGCCGAGTCCGGCAACGCCGACCAGGCGCGCGAGGCCCTCAAGGTCGCGTCGACCAAGCTCGACAAGGCCGTGAGCAAGGGTGTCATCCACAAGAACCAGGCCGCCAACAAGAAGTCGGCCATGGCCAAGAAGGCCGCCCAGCTCTGAGCTGAGCGTCCACGCAAGAGGGCCGGTCACCCCGTCGGGGGCGACCGGCCCTCTTGCGTGCCCGGCGGGGCGCACGCGTCAGGCCATGCTGGTGCGCACCGCCTCGGCGACCTCCTCGAAGGTCTCGCGGTCCATCACTGCGCCCTCGCGGCGCATCGCCTCCGGCCGCACCCGGATGATCCGGTTGACGCGGATCTCGCTGTCGCGGCCATGGCGGTCCCAGCCGCCGTGTCCGACGTCGAGCCAGAGCCGGCCTGCCTCGCGCTCCTGCTGCGCGTCGCGCTGGTGGTCCTTGCTGGTCAGCTGGAGCGCGAGCAGCCAGCCACCCTCGTCGTGCCCGATGATCAGGACGGGGCGGTCCTTGCCCTTCTTGTGCTCCTCCTCGTAGGGCACCCAGGTCCAGACCACCTCGCCGGGGTCCGGTCGCCCGTCGGGGTTGGGGGCGTAGGTCATCTCGGGCACGCCCTCGAAATCGCCGGGGTATGCCGCGCTCGTCGCCTGCTCGGTGGGCGTGCGGGGCTGGCCCGCCGCCGCGTCGCGCCTGGCTCCCCGGCCCGGGGTGCCGCGCACCCGGATCCGCTCGGCCCGACTGCGGGCGCGCCTGACCCGCGAGGGTGCCGTGGCGGCGCCGGGTCCCTCACCGCGCTGCTCGGTCGTGGACGTCGCCGTGGGCGAGCCCTGCCGCGCGCGCAGGAAGCCGCGCGCCCCCTCGGCCGCGGCACGTCCGACGATCGTCGCCAGCTGCTGTCTCCATGAGCGGGCCATGTCACCAACCTACCGGCGGACGGGTGGCCTGGCTGGCAACCGCCGTCGGACGTGGGACACTGTCCTGATCCCATTTCCCTCATCGACCCGAGGTCAACCGCCACCGTGTCACCCATGGCCACGTCCGCGCTGCAGCCGCATGCCACCCCGCCGGAGCTGATCCGCAACTTCTGCATCATCGCGCACATCGACCACGGCAAGTCCACGCTGGCCGACCGCATGCTCCAGATCACGGGTGTCGTCGAGGAGCGGGCGATGCGCGCGCAGTACCTCGACCGGATGGACATCGAGCGCGAGCGCGGCATCACGATCAAGTCCCAGGCCGTGCGCATGCCGTGGGAGTCCGACGGGCAGACCTACTGCCTCAACATGATCGACACCCCCGGGCACGTCGACTTCACCTATGAGGTCTCCCGCTCGCTCGCCGCCTGCGAGGGCGCGGTCCTGCTCGTCGACGCGGCCCAGGGCATCGAGGCGCAGACCCTGGCCAATCTCTATCTCGCGATGGAGAACGACCTGACGATCATCCCGGTCCTCAACAAGATCGACCTCCCGGCCGCGCAGCCGGAGAAGTATGCCGCGGAGCTCGCCGGCCTCATCGGCTGCGACCCCTCCGAGGTGCTGCGGGTCTCGGGCAAGACCGGCGTGGGCGTCGACGAGCTGCTCGACGAGATCGTCGCGCAGCTCCCGCCGCCCGTCGGTGACGCCGACGCCCCCGCCCGCGCGATGATCTTCGACTCCGTCTATGACAACTACCGCGGCGTGGTGACCTATGTGCGGGTCGTCGACGGCAACCTCAACCCGCGCGAGCGCATCGTGATGATGTCGACCAAGGCCCAGCACGACCTGCTCGAGATCGGCGTGATCTCGCCCGAGATGATGCCGAGCAAGGGCCTGGGCGTCGGCGAGGTCGGCTACCTCATCACCGGCGTGAAGGACGTGCGCCAGTCCAAGGTCGGCGACACCGTCACCAACGCGGCCAAGCCGGCTGCGAGCCCGATCGGCGGCTACCGCGACCCGATGCCGATGGTCTTCTCCGGCCTCTATCCGATCGACGGCTCGGACTATCCCGACCTGCGTGACGCCCTCGACAAGCTCAAGCTCAACGACGCCGCCCTCGTCTACGAGCCCGAGACCTCCGCCGCGCTCGGCTTCGGCTTCCGCTGCGGCTTCCTCGGCATGCTCCACCTCGAGATCGTGCGCGAGCGCCTCGAGCGCGAGTTCGACCTCGACCTGATCTCCACCCTCCCCAATGTCGTCTACGAGGTGACGATGGAGGACGGCAAGGAGATCGAGGTGACCAACCCGAGCGAGTTCCCCTATGGCAAGGTCTCCGAGGTCCGTGAGCCCGTTGTGCGCGCGACGATCCTGGCGCCGAGCGAGTTCATCGGCGCGATCATGGAGCTGTGCCAGCAGCGACGCGGCTCCCTGCTCGGGATGGACTACCTCTCGGAGGAGCGCGTCGAGATGCGCTACACCCTCCCGCTCGCCGAGATCGTCTTCGACTTCTTCGACCAGCTGAAGTCCAAGACCCGTGGCTACGCCTCGCTCGACTACCAGGAGGCCGGCGACCAGTCCGCCGACCTGGTCAAGGTCGACATCCTGCTCCAGGGCGAGACCGTCGACGCCTTCTCGGCGATCGTCCACAAGGACAAGGCCTACGCCTATGGCGTGCAGATGGCCGCCAAGCTCAAGGAGCTCATCCCGCGCCAGCAGTTCGAGGTGCCGATCCAGGCCGCCATTGGCAGCCGGATCATCGCCCGCGAGAACATCCGCGCCATCCGCAAGGACGTGCTGGCCAAGTGCTACGGCGGTGACATCTCCCGCAAGCGCAAGCTCCTCGAGAAGCAGAAGGAGGGCAAGAAGCGCATGAAGAACATCGGCACCGTCGAGGTCCCGCAGGAGGCCTTCATCGCCGCGCTCTCCAACGACTCCTCGGGCGAGAAGACCAAGAAGTAGCCGCACGCGGCATACGGCATGGGCTCATCGCGCACCCGAGAGGCGACCCTGCTCGCGCTCCTCGAGCGCATCCGGGGCGTGCGGCCGGGGGAGCGCGCTCTCGTGGCCATCGACGGCGTCGACGGCGCCGGCAAGAGCCATCTCGCCGACGAGCTCGTCGCGCTGGCCGCGACCAGCCCCGGCCGGCCGCTGCTGCGGGTGAGCATCGACGGCTTCCACCGCCCGAGGCAGGAGCGGTATGCCGCGGGCCGCGGCCCCGAGGGCTTCTATCGGGCGTCCTATGCCTATGACCGCTTCCGCGAGGCCGTCGTCGAGCCGCTGCGTGCCGGCCGCCCGGTCGTGCCCGCCGTCTGGGACGTGGTCGCCGACGCGCCGGTGCCGCCGGCCGAGGTCACGCTGCCCGCGGACGGGATCGTCGTGGTGGACGGGATCTTCCTGCACCGGCCCGAGCTGGCCGACGTCTGGGATGCCACGGTCTGGCTCGAGGTGCCCTTCGAGGTGTCGGTACCGCGGGGGAATGCGCGCTTCGAGGGACTGGTCGATGACCCGGAGTCGCCCGACAACGCCCGCTATGTCGGTGGGCAGCGGCTCTACCTCGCCGAGGCTGACCCGGCCGGCCGGGCCACCTGGGTGCTCGACAACACCGATCTCGACCACCCGGTGCTCACCGACCGAGGCCACTGGCCGCCCGATGTTACTGGCGCGTAGCATTCGGGCATGACGAAGACCTATGCCCTCTATCAGCGGCTGCGCGACAAGCCCGGCGGCCTCACGGCATTCTCGCTGTTCTACTCCCAGGCGGCGCCCTACTTCGCGACCATCCGCCCCAAGGTGCGCGAGGTGCGCCCCAACCACGCCGAGCTGGTCATCACCAAGCGGCGCGGGGTGCACAACCACATCGGCACCGTCCACGCGATCGCGCTGTGCAACGGCCTCGAGGCCGTCATGGGTCTGTGCGCCGAGGCGAGCGTGCCCGACGACAAGCGCTGGATCCCCAAGGGCATGGAGGTGCACTACACCGCCAAGGCCGACAGCGACATCCTCTGCATCGCCGAGACCGACCCCGAGCAGTGGGCCGGCGAGGGCGACCTCCCCGTGCGCGTCCGCGGCCTGCGCACCGACGGCACGGTCGTCATCGAGGGCACGATCAACCTCTGGGTGACCCCCAAGAAGAGCTGAGGTATGCCGCGTGGCGGGGCCCGCGGCATACCTCCCGTCCGTGCCGGTCCCTCGCGCTTTTGCCCAGTTGGGCATAAACGCAGGCAGTGGTCGTGTCGCCGCTGTGGTGCGGTCCGTCGCGTTTTTGCCCAGTTGGGCATAAACGCGGGGCAGTGGTCGTGTCGGGGCTGTGGTGCGGTCCGTCGCGTTTTTGCCCAGTTGGGCAGAAACGCGAGTAGCGGTCGTGTCGCGGCTGTGGTGCGGTCCGTCGCGTTTTTGCCCAGTTGGGCAGAAACGCGAGTAGCGGTCATGAGGCCGCTGCGGTCCGGGCGCTCGCGCTTTTGCCCAGTTGGGCACAAACGCGAGTAGCGGTCATGTCGCCGCTGTGGTCCGGGCGGGGATGCCCTGGCTGCGGGGGTCTCTCGCTGGCTGCGGATCCCTACTGCCGCAGACGGTTTCGCAATTCGGCCACCTCGGAGGCCGACCAGCCGCTCTCGCGCAGCCAGCCCTCGGCGCCGCCGAAGCGCTCGTGCATTGCTGCGAGCATCTGGAGCATCGACTCGGCCTTGGGTGTCTGGTCGTCGACCGACTGGCCCTGGAGGTGCTCGGCATAGGCCGGGCGCCGGCTCAGCCGCTCGATGATCTGCGTGATGCGCTGTGCGGAGGCGGCATAGTCGGTCGCGATCGCCTCCGCCGGCACCCCCGCTGCGTCGAGGGCGAGACCGACGACGGTGCCGGTGCGGTCCTTGCCGGCCGCGCAGTGGACGAGCACCGCGCCGCTGGCATCTCGCACGACCGCGAGGGCGGCGAGCACCGAGTCGGGGCGCTGGGCGAGATAGCGCAGGTAGTGCGCCGACCAGAAGGCCTCGTCCTGGCTCTCGGGGCGGTCCTCGCCATCGAGCTCCCTGGCCCATGGCAGCAGCAGCGCGTCGGCGCCGGTCACATCGGCGTCGTCGGGATAGAGCGAGTGGTGGTGGTGCCCGAGGCGGTCGAAGGCCCGCAGCGGCCCCGGCCCCTCGGCCCGCTCCTCGGCGTGGCTGCGCAGGTCGACGATGTCGCTGACGCCGACCTCCTCGAGCAGGTGGGTGATGTCGGCCTCGGTCAGCTCCTGGAGGTTGTCGGAGCGGACGAGCCGCCCGGTCGCGATGCTGCCGCCATCGCTGGTCGGGAGACCCCCGACGTCACGCATGTTGGCCACGCCCTGCAGGTCGATCCACCGGTGCTCGATCACAGCTCGACCCTAGCGAGTGCGAGGCGGGGGACACGCCGCCGCGGTGCGAGAATGCCGCCATGCCCAGCGCCCTGCCCGACGGAGACCCGGCCCCCCGCGATGGGGCCCTGCCGGCCGAGGCGGTCGCGTCGCTGGCCGACCACCCGTGGGGTGTCTATGTGCACGTGCCGTTCTGCCGGGTGCGCTGCGGCTACTGCGACTTCAACACCTACACGCTTCCGGAGCTCGGCGGCGACGGCGCGACCGTGGCGACCTACGCGGGGGCTGCCCTGCGCGAGGTCGACCTCGCCCGGCGCGTGGTCGGCCAGGCCCGCCCCGTCGACACCGTCTTCGTCGGGGGCGGCACCCCGACCATGCTGGCCGCCGGCGACCTCGTGAGCGTGCTCGACGGCATACGCGGTGCCTGGGGGCTGGCACCCGACGCGGAGATCACCACCGAGGCCAACCCCGACTCGGTGACGCCGGAGTCGCTGGCCGAGCTGGCTGCGGGGGGCTTCACGCGGGTGTCCTTCGGCATGCAGTCGGCGGTGCCGCACGTGCTCGCCACGCTCGACCGCACCCACGACCCGGCCAACGTGGCGCGCGCCGTCGCGGCTGCGCGCGCGGCCGGGCTCCAGGTCAGCCTCGACTTGATCTATGGCACACCGGGGGAGAGCAAGGCCGACTGGGAGACCTCCCTGCGCGCGGCCGTGGACCTCGAGCCTGACCACATCTCGGCCTATGCCCTCGTCGTCGAGGAGGGCACCAAGCTCGCGGCCCAGGTGCGCCGCGGGGTCGTGGCGGCGCCGGAGGACGACGACGAGGCAGCCAAGTACGAGACCGCCGAGCGGGTCCTGTCGGGAGCCGGCTACGAGTGGTACGAGGTGAGCAACTGGGCCTCCGAGCCCGCGCACCGCTGCCGCCACAACATCGGCTACTGGTCCGATGGCAACTGGTGGGGCATCGGGCCCGGCGCCCACAGCCACGTCGGCGGCGTGCGCTGGTGGAATGCCAAGCACCCCAGTGCGTATGCCGCGCGCCTGGCCGAGGGCGACTCGCCCGCCGTCGGGCGCGAGACGCTCACCGCCGACCAGCGCTATGACGAGCTCGTGCTCCTCCAGACGCGCCTCGTCGACGGGCTGCCGGTCGAGCGGCTGCGCGAGGAGGGGCAGGCTGCGGTCGCCGGCCTCATCGCGGACGGACTCATTGAGGGCGCCGAGGCGATCCGGGCCCGTCGGGTCGTGCTCACCCTGCGCGGCCGGCTGCTCGCCGACACCGTCGTGCGGAGACTGCTCGGGCTGACCTGAGGGCGCGGCCGCTACCGCTCCGCTAGCGTCACGGCCATGCCTCTCGACCCCGGCCTCGCCGAGCTCCTCGCCATGACCGAGCGGAGCGGCGCCCCGCCGCTGCACACGCTCGACCCCGAGGGCGCGCGGGCGGCATACCGCCGTCTTGGTCGGCTGGTGTGGCGCGAGAGCGAGCCGCGGCCGGTGGGGTCGACGCAGGACCTGGTGATCGACGGGGCGGCGGGGGAGATGGCCGCGCGCGTCTATCGACCCAGCGGCAGCGGGCCGTGGCCCACCGTGCTGTTCATCCACGGTGGCGGCTGGGTGATCGGCGGCATCGACACACACGACCCGACCTCGCGCGACATCTGCGAGCTCAGCCAGGCCGTCGTGGTGTCGGTCGACTACCGCCTCGCCCCCGAGGCGCCCTACCCGGCCGCGGTCGAGGACTCGCTCGCCGCCGCCCAGTGGGTGGTCGACCAGCGCGCCGAGCTCGGCGGCAGCGACGAGTGGGCGGTCGCCGGCGACAGCGCCGGTGGCAACCTCGCGGCGGTCGTCGCCCTCCATGCCCGCGACGAGAGGTGGCCCGCGCCTGTCGCGCAGCTGCTGATCTATCCCTCGGTCGACCAGCGCGGCCCGTTCGCCTCCCGCGAGGAGAACGGCACCGGCTACTCGCTCGACCTGCCGACGATGGCCTACTTCTCCCGGCACTACGCCCACGGCGCCGACCTCGACCACCACACGCTCTCGCCCCTGCGTGCCGACAGCCATCTCGACCTGCCGCGGGCCGTGATCGTCACCGCCGAGCTCGACCCGCTGCGCGACGAGGGCGAGGCGTATGCCGCGGTGCTGCGTGCGGCGGGCGTGCCCGTCGACTACGTCTGCTTCCCGGGCCTGATCCACGGCTTCATCGACAAGAGCCCGATCTCGCAGGGCTCGGCCACCGCCGTCGAGCAGATGTGCGCGATGTTCCGCCAGGCCCTGCACCCCGGCTCCCCATCGCGTTGAGAACACTGGTCTCAACGCCAAAGGGGGCGGTTGGCGTCGAGACCAGTGTTCTCAACGGTATGCCGCGCGGCGGCGTTTGTTGCGTTTTCAACAGTTCGGCGTATGGTGGCTGGATGAGCCAGGGCACCTATGTCGAGCCGTCCTACGAGCGGGACACCCGCTATATCAACGACCGGATCGCCGAGGGCGGGGAGTGGCCGGTCGAGCCGGGCCGCTATCGCCTCGTGGTCTCGCGGGCCTGCCCGTGGGCCCACCGCTCGATCATCGTGCGGCGCCTGCTCGGCCTCGAGGACGCGATCTCGATGGGCATCTGCGGGCCGACACATGACTCGGACAGCTGGACCTTCGACCTCGACCCGGGACACCTCGACCCCGTCCTGCGGATCCCCCGGCTCAAGGACGCCTATGAGGCGCGCGAGCCCGGCTACCCCCGCGGCATCACGGTCCCGGCGATGGTCGAGGTCGAGAGTGGCAAGGTCGTCACCAACAACTTCCCCCAGATCACCCTCGACCTGTCCACGCAGTGGCGCGAGCACCACCGCGAGGGGGCGCCCGACCTCTATCCCGAGCCGCTGCGCGAGGAGATGGACCAGGTCATGCGCCGGATCTACACCGAGGTCAACAACGGGGTCTACCGCTGCGGGTTCGCCGGGACCCAGGAGGCCTACGACGCGGCATACGACCGGCTCTTCACCGCGCTCGACTGGCTGGAGGAGCGCCTGGCCGACCGTCGCTATCTCATGGGCGAGACGATCACCGAGGCCGACGTGCGCCTTTACACCACGCTCGTGCGCTTCGACGCCGTCTACCACGGGCACTTCAAGTGCAACCGGAGCAAGCTGAGCGAGATGCCGGTCCTGTGGGCCTATGCCCGCGACCTCTTCCAGACGCCCGGTTTCGGTGACACGACGGACTTCGCGCACATCAAGGCGCACTACTACGCGGTGCACCTGGACATCAACCCGACCGGGGTCATCCCCAAGGGCCCGGACCTCGCGGGTTGGCTCAGCGAGCACGGACGCGAGAGGCTAGGCGGGAGCCCCTTCGGCGACGGCACCCCTCCCGGGCCCGTCGCCCCCGCCGAGACAGTCCCTGAGGATCATCAGCCATGAGCCAGAGCCCGACGCCCCGCGACTCCCGCGAGCACGACATCGTCCTCTATGGAGCCACCGGATTCGTCGGGCGGCTCATCGCCGAGTACCTCTCGCTCAGCGCCCCTGAGGGCGCCCGCATCGCTCTGGCCGGGCGCTCACGCTCGCGTCTCGAGGAGACCCGCTCGACGCTCGGCGCCCACGCGGCAGAGTGGCCACTGGTCGTCGCGGACGCCACCGACTCACAGGCCCTGGCCGCGCTTGCCGCCTCTACCCGCGTCGTCCTCACGACCGTGGGCCCCTACGCCCGCTACGGCATGCACCTGCTCGAGGCGTGCGCGACCGCCGGGACGCACTACTGCGACCTCACCGGCGAGGTGCTCTTTGTCCGCGAGGCGGCCGACCACTGGGAAGCCACCGCCCGCCAGACCGGGGCGCGGATCGTCAACTCGTGTGGATTCGACTCGGTGCCGTCCGACCTGTCGGTCCACCTGCTCAACGAGCAGGTCAAGGCCGATGGGGCCGGCGACCTCACCGACACGACGCTGCTCGTCACGCGCATGCGGGGCGGCTTCAGCGGCGGCACGATCGACTCCATGCGTGGCCAGCTCGAGGCCATCGGCAGCGAGCCGGCCCTCAAGAAGGTCGTCATCGACCCCTATGCCCTCAGCCCCGACCGCTCCCGGGAGCCCCAGCTCGGCAAGGAGCGCGACCTTGGCACGGTGACCCATGACAAGGAGACGAGCCAGTGGCTTGCGCCCTTCGTCATGGCCTCCCACAACACCCGGATCGTCAGGCGCAGCAACGCTCTTCGCGACTTCGCCTACGGCCGCCAGTTCCGCTACCGCGAGGCGCAGGCCTTCGGCTCCGACCTCAAGGGCCGCGGTCGCGCGTGGGCGTGGACGCTCGGTCTCGGCGCGCTGATGGCCGGCATGTCCCAGGGTCTGACCCGCCCGGTGATCGACCGTGTCCTGCCCTCGCCCGGTGACGGCCCGAGCGCCGAGTCGCGCGCGGCCGGCCGCTTCCGGATGGAGACCCGCACCGTCACCTCGACCGCGCGCCGCTACCTCGCCGTCTTTGCCGCCAAGGGCGACCCCGGGTATGCCGCGACGTCCGTGATGATCGGCGAGTCGGCTCTCGCTCTCGCCTTCGACGAGGACCGGCTGCCGGACGCCGCGGGTGTCCTCACCCCCGCGACCGGCATCGGCACAGTGCTCGCCGACCGGCTGCGCGAGGCGGGCTTCACGATCACCGTCGAGGAGATCGTCTGACCCTGTGCCGGGGAGTCGTCGGCCATGACTGACGGCATGCCCCAGTACTGAGGTCATGACCCGCGGCAGGTGCCCGCGGGTGCCTGCGGGTGTGTGGTGGGTCCATGAGGACCAGACCAGTGCAGGGCCAGTCGGTGCCGACCACGGCGGGGGCGCCGCCGTCGGTCCAGGAGCAGGGCCGCGTCGGTCCGCGGCTGCGGGTCCCGCTTGCTGTGGCGCTGCTTCTGGCGATGGTCGGGATGTTGGCCAACTACCTCGGCATGGCTCCGTGGGTCGTCGTCGGCCAGTTCGCGGGCGATTGGTTCCGGGGCCAGTCGCTGGGGGTTCAGCTCTTCTTCGGCTTCCTCCAGAGCCTGAGCATCGCGCTCATGGCGCTCGTGGTCGTCTGGGCCCTCATGCGCTGGGTCTGTGGTCGACGGCCGCGGCAAGCGGGAGTCCTCTTCACGGCCAGGTCGCTCCCGCTGCTCCTGCTCGGTGTCGCGTGCGCCTGTCTGGTGGCGCTCCCGACGATGGCGCTGCTGGCACAGGCCGGACTTGACGGCGACGTCGAGGCCTACTCAGGGCCGACCTGGGCCTTTGTGGTCAATTCCCTCGTCCTGGGCTTCGTCATGCAGGGCTTCCCGGAGGAGGTGGTCTGGCGCGGCTATGGCCTCCAGCTGATGGAGCGCCGGCCGGTGCTCGCGGTCACTGTGTGCTCCCTTCTGTTCGGCCTGTTGCACCTGGTGTCCCTCCGCGGGGGCTACACCGTTGGCGACCGGCTCGCCTACCTCGTCTGGCCTGCCGGCTTTGGCTTCCTCGCGGGCGCACTCGTCGTGCTCACCCGCTCACTGTGGGCGGCCGTCGGCGTGCACGGCGGGTCCCACACCGCCGACCTCCTTCTCACCCTCAACAACGTCGGGGCCGGCCAGGCGGTCTCGTGGATCGTGGTCGGCGCCGTGTACTTCCTCGCTGGCGGGCTGGTGCTGCTCCTGTGGCATCGCCGCGGCGGCGGCGAGATCCGCTACGAGCACTGACGGGCGGGGCGACTGGCCCCCACGACGGTTTCAGGCGTCGATCACGAGATCCGAGGTCGGGGTCGAGCAGCAGATCAGCACCTTGCCCGCATCGATCTCGCGCGGGCGGATGCCGCCCTGGTGCTGCATGTCGACCGTGCCCTCGGTGAGCATCACCTTGCACGTGCCGCACAGGCCCTGGGAGCAGGACGACATCGGCGTCAGGCCATGCGCCCAGGCTGCCTCAAGGACGTGCTGGTCCGCACGACACGGGAAACTCGTCCCGGTGCGTGAGAAGGCAACCGTGAAGGTCGCGACGTCACTCTCGACGGCCGCGACCGAGGTCACTTCGACGGACCCGTCGGCCGCCTCGACGAGCACACCGGCGGGGGCGGAATGGTCGGCGAGGACGAAGGACTCCTCGTGGTAGCGCTCATCCGGCAGGCCCAGGGTGCGCAGCGCCTCGTGGGCCGCGGTCATGAACGGGCCCGGCCCGCAGACGAAGGCCTCTCGGTCGGCCGCGTCCGGCACTGCCGCGCCCAGCAGGCCTGCCGACACCAGACCCCGCAGCGCGTGCCACGGGGACCGAGGGCCAGCGGGGCCGCTCTGCCGGTGGTCCTCGACCACGAAGGTCAACCGGACCCCGGCGTCGGCCGCGGCGATCGCAGCCAGCTCCTCGGCGAACGGGATGTCAGCGGGGGTCCGTGCGAAGTGCACGAAGGCGACGTCCGCCCCGCGTGCCAGGTCGTGCATGGTGCGCAGCATCGACAACACGGGCGTGATGCCGCTGCCGGCGGAGACGAAGAGATGGCGCTCGGCAGGGTGGTGGCGCATGCTGAACGTGCCGAACGGGCCGCCCATCCACACCTGGGTGCCAGGTCGCACCCGGTCGTGCAGCACGGGAGAGAACTCGCCGCGGGGGCCGCGCTTGACCGTGATCGCGATCGTGTCCGGACGGGTTGGTGGAGAGGTGATCGTGTAGCACCGGCTGACACCCGGCAGCTCCGGCAGCGCCACTGTGACGTACTGCCCCGGCTCGAAGCGGAATCGCCTTCCCGGACAGGCGAACACGAAGCTGCGGATGTCCGGGGTGACGTCATGCACGCGGACACAGGTGAGCAGTCCGTCGCCCTCCCACTCGGGCGTGGCGGCCAGCACCGCGTCCAGGGCGGTGCCGAGCCGCATCACCTCAGACGCGGTCGTCAACGCCCGGCCCCGTGGGCTGCGAGCCGGTTGACGTACCACGTGACGAAGTCCTCGACAGCAGTCTCGGTGGGGGAGTACGGGCCCGGGAGGTAGGCCGGGTCGCTCACACCCTGCTGTGTCCTGGCGACGAAGGCCCCGTCCTGGGCGTTGGTCGCCTGCCACACCGCGGTCAGCTCGCCCAGGTCGTAGTCCTCGCCCTCGATGGCGTCCTCGTGCACGAGCCAGATCGTGCGCACCAGCGCGCGGTCGGCCGCCAGCGGAACGACAGAGAAGACCACGGCATGGTCGGCGAGGAAGTGGAACCAGGCGTTGGGCTGCATGTGCAGTGACAGGTCGCCCATCCTCGCGGTGTCGAAGTCTCCGAGGAGGCGGCGGCTGACCGACCTGCCGCCCGGGCCGAAGGACTCGCCGGCGCCGTCGAGCGCGGCGCGCTCGATGCGGTAGCCGGTCGGGCGCTCCCGCTGGTCGATGAGCAGGTCACGCGGGGCAGGCTGCCGCTCACAGGCCGCCGCGAGATCGGCGGTCGCAGTCGTGAAGCGCTCGTACATGGGGCGCAGGCGAGGGGTGATGTCCTCCTCGCTGGTCTCGAATAGCGGGAAGTAGCAGGAGAGCAGCTCCGTGTGGCCGTCGCAGTGATAGCACTCCCGGTTGTTCTCCATGACGAGTTTCCAGTTGCCCGCCTCCACGAGGTCCTCGGTGTGTGCGACCTTGGCACGGTCCAAGCGGTGCTGGCGCAGGTAGGGCAAGAGGGGGCCTACCTCCGAAGGGGTGGTCTCGGCTGCCACTCAGCACTTCTCCCAGTAGCCCGTGGACCTCTCACGCAGTGTCGCTGTGTACAAGGTGTTGTAGAGGCCGAGGTTCTGGCCGGATCCGGTGGCGTAGGCGTACCCCAGCGAGTGGTAGGCGCGTCCTGCGCTCACGTGTGCATAGTTGCTGGCCGTGACGCACTGAGCGCTGGGTGAGCTGGTCGGGCTGGTGGTCGTCGTGGTGGGCGTGGTCGGGGTCGTGCTGGTGGGGTCGGTCGGCGTGGTCTTGCCGCCGTCGAGCCCGAAGAAGACGACATCGTGGTACGCCGCGCAGACCGTGTCGATGAAGTAGGAACCTGCTGTGCCGCACTGGTTCTCGGCTGTGCCGGGGTCGACTGCGGTGCCGTGGCCCATGCCTGCGATGCGATAGAGGCGGACCTGCCCGGCGTACTCCTCCCACGTGACCGCGGAGCTGAGCGAGCCCGACGCAGTGGCCGTAGCCGACACCCCATTGGCGTTGGTGAACTGGTCACGCAGCTTCTCGCCGTTGCGGGGCGTCACGGTTGTGTCGGACTGACCCTGCCAGACGGCGACCTTGGGGCGCGGTCCGGTGTAGCCGGCATACCCAGATCGGGCGAGGTCGCCCCACTGGGCCGGGGACTTGTCCGCCCCGGGGCTCATGCACGAGAAGGCCGCTGTCATCGACGTCGCACAGCGATAGGGGATGCCGGCATTGATGGAGCCACCGGCGAACTTGTCCGGATAGGCCGCGAGCATGACAGCGGTCATCGCGCCACCGGCGGACAGGCCCGTCACGTAGACCCGCTTCGGGTCGGACCCGTAGCTGGCGACCGCGTGGTCGACCATGGCCGCGATGGAGGCGGCCTCACCCTGGCCCCGGGTGATGTCGCCGGACTCGAACCAGTTGAAGCACTTGTTGGCGTTGTTGCCGCTCGACTGCTGCGCCAGCACGAGGGCGAACCCGTGGCGGTCGGCCATCTCACGCCAGCCAGAGCCGGCGAAGTAGGTGGCGGCGTCCTGTGTGCAGCCGTGCAGCTCGACGACCACCGGTGCGCCAGTGGGGAGTCCGTCGGGACGGTAGCTGTACATCGACAGCCCGCCGGGGTTGCTGCCGAAGGAGGTCACCTGCTGGAGCCCGGCAGCGCGCGCGGGCGGCGAGACCAGGACGACGAGGCCGAGTGCGAGCGCGAGGCTGGCCGCGAGGAGCGCCGCCACCATCGTGGTGGGGCGCCGCAGGGTGGGCAGAACGGACACGTGCTCGGTCATCGGGACCTCCGGTGCTCGGCGGTGACCTCGTTGACACCGCTGCACATCACCGTGTCGTGCCTCGGGTGGCACCTTCGATGTTGCGGGACACCAGAGAAGGCATCCGCGCCGTGTGAGCACCACTCACCCGCGGGGCCATCACCTAGTTGGTACCCAGAGCGCCATCCGAGGTCGTCTCGGTACCACCAAGCGCTGCGAACGGCGTTGCTGGTACCACCAGCCAGGGGGCGGGGCGGACCGGCTAGTCCTTGTGGGTCTCGCCGGGCAGGGCGAGCATCTGGTCGAGCGCGACGCGGGCATAGTGCGCCACCTGCTCGTCGACGACGATCGGGTTGACGACGCGGCCGGCATCGAGCGACTCCAGCGCCCAGACGAGGTGCGGGAGGTCGATGCGGTTCATCGTGGAGCAGTAGCAGACGTTCTTCTCGAGGAAGGCGACCTGCTGCTCGGGGAACTGCTCGCCCAGCCGCTGCACGAGGTTGAGCTCGGTGCCGACGACCCACTTGGTGCCGGCCGGCGCTGCGGCGATCGTCTTGATGATCTTCTCGGTTGAGCCCACCTCGTCAGCCAGCTCGACGACCTCGTGGCGGCACTCGGGGTGGACGATCACCTTGACGTCGGGGATCTCCCGCCGGGCCTGCTCCACGGCCTCGACGGTGAAGCGGCCGTGCACCGAGCAGTGACCGCGCCACAGGATCATCCGCGCGTCACGCAGCTGCTCGGCCGTCAGGCCGCCCATCGGGCGGTGCGGGTCCCAGACGACGCAGTCCTCGAGCGGGCCGCCGAGGTCGCGCGCCCAGGTGTTGCGGCCGAGGTGCTGGTCGGGGAGGAAGAGCACCTTGCCGGTGCCGCCCTCGACCTGGCCGTCGCCGGCCTGCGAGAACGCCCATGACAGAGCGGTTTTGGCGTTGGACGAGGTGCAGATCGTGCCGCCGTGCCGACCGGTGAAGGCCTTGATCGCGGCCGAGGAGTTCATATATGTCACCGGGATCGTGTCGGCCGCGATGCCGGCCTCCTCGAGCTGCTCCCAGCAGTCCTCGACCTGGGCGATCGCCGCCATGTCCGCCATCGAGCAGCCCGCGGCGAGGTCGGGCAGGATCACCGTCTGCTCGTCGGACGTGAGGATGTCGGCCGACTCGGCCATGAAGTGCACGCCGCAGAAGACGATCCACGGCGAGCCGGGTCGCGCCGCCGCCTCCTTGGCGAGCTTGAACGAGTCGCCCGTGACGTCGGCGAACTCGATGACCTCGTCGCGCTGGTAGTGGTGGCCGAGCACGAACACCTTGTCGCCCAGCCGTTCCTTGGCCCTGCGGGCACGCTCGACCAGCGCGGGGTCGGAGGCCGGCGGCAGGTCGCCAGGGCACTCCACGCCACGCTCGGTGCGCAGGTCGGTACCGGCCCCGAGGGCGAGCAGGGGCAGTGGGCGGCTGGTGTCGGTGCTCACGCAATGGATCGTTCCATACCGCGCTGGCGCGCGGGGGGAGTATGCCGCGGAGCCGGCCCGCGGCATACCGCCTGTCCCGGCGGGAGTGGGTCCGCGAACTGGCGTCACCCTCCTGACCTGCGGGGATGGGTGATCTCGCTAGGGTGATGCGGACGAGAGAGGAGCACCACCATGGAGGACCCCACCACCCCGCCCAGCTGGGACCGGGACCACAAGGCAGCGATCCAGGAAGCGATCTTCGTCGTCACCGAGCGCTCCCGCGGGCGCGCCATCGAGGACACGATGGCCGACCTCGAGTCCGAGCTCGCTGCCCGCGGCGCGGTCGCCCCGAGCCGCGGCTGGCTCGAGTCGGTCGCGCGCTCGGCCGAGATGGGCAGCGTCTATGTCGAGAGCCGGGAGGCCGTCATCGACGCGGGCGGCGACCCCGACCACATCGAGCGCGCCGCCACGGCCGAGCCCTCGGGAGTGGGTCACGAGACGGACGAGGGGCCGGCACAGTACGAGCGCCAGCCGCGGGACGTCGCCGAGGAGTCGTAGCGCGTCACCGCGTGGCGGCCAGACCCCTGGTCGCGGCGGCGTTCGTGGGGTCGATCTCCAGGGTGCGCTGGTACCACTCGGCAGCGGGCGCCTTCTGGTTTGCCTTGAGCAGCTGCTCGCCCATGCTGTTCATCGCCGCGGTATAGGTCTCGAGGATGACTGGCTCGAAAGACACTGTGCGGGGCCGGATCTCGGCGCGGGTCGGCGGCTCGAAGCCGTCGAAGAGCGCGGCATTCTGCTTGGCCACATCCAGCAGGTTGAGGTCGACGTCCTGCTTGACGACATCGGAGCCGAGGCCGCGGGGGGCGTAGTAGCTCCCCTCGAGGCTGGTGTCGTCGGTGCCGTTGATGCTCGTGCCGCCGAGCACATCGCGACCGTGCCGGGCCGCCACGTCGTTGCCCGCGAGCGAGGTGTGGGGGAACGCGAAGGCGCCCAGGACCAGGGCTGCGAGCAGCCCCGCGCCGGCAGCCAGCCAGGCGGCTCGGCCGGCCAGCGCCGGACGCCGGTCGCGGATCGTCTCGAGCAGCCACTGCAGCCCGAGCGCGATCGCAGGCGCGAGCAGCACGTGGAACTGGAGAAAGAAGCGCGAGAGCACGAAGTAGCCATAGGTCGAGATCGCGCCGTTGAGCAGCATGAGGGCCACGGCCCACGTGGCGACGCCGACGAGGGCGAAGCGCGCCCACCAGCCCCGGTGCCGCCATGCCCACACCAGTCCGGCGATGATCAGCAGCCCCGCCACGCCGAAGGACGAGACGAACCACCACAGCCGCTCCGGCGCGGTGCCGAGCCCGGACCCGCCGAAGGTGACGTCGGTATAGCCCTCGCGCCGGATGACCGGCCACAGCCGGCCGATGCTGTCCGGGCGGCCCCAGTTCATCACCGGCTCGCGGCCGGAGGCCCACACGACGAACAGATAGGGGAGCAGCCACGAGACCAGGACGAACGCGATCCCCTTGGTGTAGAGCCACTCGTGTTTGCCGGTGCGGCGCCGCTCGGTCCATCCGAGGTAGAGGATCGCCGGCACCAGCAGCGCGATGTTCTGGTGGGCGACGAGCCCGAGGCCGAAGCAGACGGCGGCGGCATACAGCGGCCACAGCCGGCGCGGGTCGAGCTTCCAGCGCACGAGGAAGTAGACCGTGGCCGCGACCGAGGCCATCGCAAACGGGAAGGCCTCGAGCTGGAGGAAGTACTCCCACACCAGCGGGTTGACCGCGAAGACGAGCGCACCGGCGGCGGCGACCCACGGGTGGGCGCCCAGCAGCCGAGCGGTCAGCGTCAGGAGGAAGACCGTCAGCGCGCCCATCAGGACAGCCGCGAGGTTGAGCCCGAAGGCCTCCGGTCCGGGCACCCATCCGGTGAGGTGGCCGAGCACCACCGCGATGGGGTAGCCCGGCGCGTGCGGGACGCCGAGCTCGTGCGCTGCCGTGAGGAAGTCGGGGTTGTCGCCCGTGACCGGGTACCGGGCCGCGGTAAGGACATAGAGCACGAATGCCGCGAGCGCTGCGGCCCCAGCGGCGATCCAGTCGGTGTCGGTATGCCGCGTCCACGCCGCGTCTGCGCTGGCTGAGGGCACCCGGCGCTGGCTCGGCCGCGTCTTGCCGGCCCGGGCCGCCACCGTGGCCCCACCGGCCTTGACGCCGGCACCCTTGGCGCGGGCCGGGGCGGTGGCGGTCGTGGCGCCGGCAGGGAGTCGCCGGCGGCCTTGCCGCCCTTGACCTTGGCGTGCTCGGGGTTGGGCGGGCTTGCCGCGCGGTGCTGCTGGGTCGTGCCCTTGGGCGGCCGGCCCGGACGGGGCCCGGCGCTCTTGTTCTTGGCGGAGGACTTCTTCTTCTTGGCCAACGCGGGAGACCGATCTCGTGCACGGGTAGCAGGGGCGCGGTCAGTATCGCGCATCGCCGCCCCCTCGGATGTGACTTCGGGCCGGATCGGTCTGGCGCACTAGGCTCCTCGCATGCGCGTGCTTATCGCCCCCGACTGCTTCACCGGCACTCTCACGGCGGGTCAGGCCGCCGAGGCGATGGCACAGGGGTGGCTGGCGGCAGCGCCGCACGATGACGTGGTGGCGCAGCCGATGTCCGACGGCGGTCCCGGCTTCCTCGATGTCCTCGCCAGTGCCCTCGACGGCCAGACGCTGTCCGTGACCGTGTCCGACCCACTCGGCCGCCAGGTGCCGGCCGGGGTGCTCATGGTGGGGCAGGGGAGCGAGCGCACGGCATACCTCGAATCGGCCCAGGCCGCCGGGCTCCACCTGCTCGCCGATCACGAGCGCGACCCGGGCGTCACCGTCACCACAGGGGTCGGCCAGCTCGTCGAGGCCGCGCTGGAGGAAGGCGCCCGACGCATCGTGATCGGGCTGGGCGGCTCAGGCACCAACGACGCGGGGATGGGCGCGCTGTCTGCGCTCGGCGTCGGGCCGGCCGAGCGGCTCGGCCAGGGTGGCCTCGCCCTCGCCGACCTCACGCCGGACGACCTCCCGGGCCTGGCCCGGGCGCGGGAGCGGCTCTCGGACGTCGAGCTGCTCGTTGCCACCGACGTCGAGGCGCCGCTGCTGGGTCTGCACGGCGCCAGCTATGGCTTCGGCCCGCAGAAGGGCGCCACCCAGCGGGGCGCCCAGGACCTCGAGCGCGCGCTCGGCCACCTCACCGATGTCGTCGCCCGCACCCTGCCGCCCCAGACCGACCTGCTCACCGGCCGGCCCCGGCGCCTGGACACCACGCCGGGCACGGGCGCGGCCGGCGGGCTCGGCTACGGCCTGATGCTGCTCGGCGGACGCCGCGTCTCGGGTGTGACAGCCGTGATGGAGGCGGTCGGGCTCACCGACGGCATCCGCGGCGCCGACCTCGTGGTGACAGGGGAGGGGACCTTCGACTGGCAGAGCCTGACGGGCAAGGTCGTCTCCGGAGTCGCCGAGACCGCGACCGCGGCCGCCGTGCCGTCGATCGTCATCGCCGGGCAGGCGCTCGTCGGCCGCCGGGAGGCGATGTCGGTCGGCCTGGCCGGGGTGTATGCCGTCGCCGAGACCCCCGAGCAGGTCCAGGCGGCGCTGGCCGACCCGGTCGGCACCCTGGCAGCGCGGACCGGCCGTGTCGCGCGGACATGGTCGCCGGGACGGTGAGCAGGACACGTACAGTGGTGTCGGGCCCGGGGAACAAACCGGGCGCCGGAGCGGTTGGCCTGACACGGCTGACCTGCACCCCGTGGGCCGAGAGCCCACCCTCGACTGCGAAGGACACACGATGAGCGTTACCCCCGAGACGGAGACCCAGGCCGCGACCCACGGTGTCATCCTCACCGACGTGGCGGCCAGCAAGGTGAAGTCCCTGCTCGAGCAGGAGGGCCGCGACGACCTGCGCCTGCGCGTCGGCGTCCAGCCCGGCGGCTGCTCGGGCCTGATCTACCAGCTCTACTTCGACGAGCGCACGCTCGACGGTGACCTCACCCGCGACTTCGACGGCGTCGGTGTCGTCGTCGACCGGATGAGCGCTCCCTACCTCGAGGGCGCGACGATCGACTTCGCCGACACCATCGAGAAGCAGGGCTTCACGATCGACAACCCCAACGCGGGCAGCTCCTGCGCCTGCGGCGACTCCTTCAGCTGAGCCGCTCACCCCGCACGCCTGACGAGGGCGCTCCCCGGTCTCGGGGAGCGCCCTCGTGCTGTGTCTGCCGGCGGGGCCACCCCCTGCGCGGTCCCGCCGGCGGTCGTATGCCGCCTGGCTCAGTGCGCGTCGGTCGTGGCACGGCTGCGGCGGCCGGTCACCAGCCGCCACGGACGGGCGACCACGAGGAAGACGAGCAGCGGGAGCACCAGCAGCGCCCACGGCAGCTCGCTGCCGACCGACAGGCCCCCACCTCCCGGCTCGACCTTGGCCACGAACTCCGTCCCCAGCCAGGGGAGCACGTCGGCGGAGCGGACCTCACGCCCTGTCACGCCACTGGCCACCACGCCCTCGACGAAGGCGATGGAGGAGAAGAGCCAGCCATACAGGAGCGCCGCGAAGACCGGGACCGCCGCAAAAGCGCCGACCGCCCAGCGCGGGCGGTGCGCATAGGGCTCGGCCAGTGCCTCGGCCCGCTCGCGCATGCTCCCGCTGTCGCGGAGCGCCCGGCGCATGCCGCCACGGGTGGCGGCCTCGTCGAGGCTCGCCCTCAGCTCTCCGCGCTCGGCGCGGCGCTGGCGCCCCGGCACGCCGTGGTAGTCCATCCAGAAGTCGAAGCTCTGGACCGCGCTCTCGCGCCTGATCGTCTCGAAGAAGCTCATGCCGAAACCCCCTGTGGTGTCGGTGTGGTGGAAGTGGTGTCTGCGGTGATCGTGGCGACGGCCGCGCTGAGCTCATGCCACGAGCGCGTGCGGTCGGCCAGCTCCTGCCGGCCGGCCGCGGTGATCCGGTAGTACTTGCGGGCCGGGCCCGAGCCGGAGCGGACGAGATAGGACTCAAGGTGCCCGGCGTTCTCCAGCCGGGTGAGCGCCGGATACACGGTGCCCTCCGCGAGCTCGGGGAAGCCGGCGGCCTGGAGCCGCGTGACGATGCTGTAGCCGTAGCCGTCCTCGGTCGCCAGCAGGCTGAGGAGGAGGAGGGCGAGCACCCCCTTGAGCATCTGTGCGTCGTGCTGTGCCATGGCTAGAGAGTATGCCCAGTACCGTTCATTGTCTAGTAGCGGGCCAAGGCGAATAGGTGGCCATGTCGAGTAGGGCCGCTGCGTCCCCCAGTCACTGTGGGCGCGATAGGGTCACGCGGTGCGCATCGCCATCTGCGGGTCCATCGCGACCGACCACCTCATGACCTTCACGGGCCGCTTCGCCGACAGCCTCGTCGTCGAGCAGCTCGACAAGATCTCGGTCTCCTTCCTGGCCGACGACCTCTCGATCCGCCGCGGTGGGATCGGCCCCAACATCGCCTTCGGCATGGCGAGCCTTGGCCACAAGCCGATCCTCGTCGGTGCCGCAGGGGAGGACTTCGCCGACTACCGCTCCTGGCTCGAGCGCCACGGGGTCGACTGCGAGTCGGTGTGGATCTCCGACTCCAAGCACACCGCCCGCTTCGTCTGCACGACCGACGACGACATGGCGCAGATGGCGACCTTCTACGCCGGTGCCATGGCCGAGGCCCGCAACATCGAGCTTGAGCCGATCGCCCGGCGCGTCGGCGGGCTCGACCTCGTGCTCATCGGAGCCGACGACCCGACCGCGATGGTCCGGCACACCCAGGAATGCCGCACGCGCGGCATTCCCTTTGTCGCAGACCCCTCCCAGCAGCTCGCGTTCGCCGACGGCGACACGATCCGCCAGCTGATCCGCGGCGCGACCTACCTGATCACCAACGACTACGAGTCGCACCTGACCGAGCAGAAGACCGGGTGGAGCGCCGACGACATCGCCGAGCTGGTCACGACGCGCGTGATCACCCGGGGCAAGGACGGCGCGACGATCCTCACCAAGGGTGAGGAGCCGATCCACGTCGACGTCGTGCCGGCCCGCCACCTTGCCGACCCCACCGGCGTGGGCGACGCCTTCCGGGCCGGCTTCATCACCGGCCTGTCCGCCGGGCTGCCCTACCGCGAGTGCGCCGAGCTCGGCTCCACACTGGCCACCCATGTCATCGAGACCGTCGGCACCCAGGAGTACTCGATCAGCAAGACCGCCTTCCTCGGCCGGCTCGCCGAGACCTACGGCCAGGAGTCGGCCGACCTCATCGCCCCCCACATCACCTGCCACCGGCCCTGACCGACGTGAGCCGCGTGCCGACCCCGCCCCGGGAACTGCCGTTCCCGCCGGTCGAGCCGCCGCCCACCCGCTGGGACCTGCCCATACCCCAGCCCGACGACGACGACCTCGTCTCGCTGGGAGGCGATCTGCGCCCTGGGACCCTGCTCGCGGCATACCGCCGAGGGCTCTTCCCGATGGGGCTGGGGGAGCACGGTGCCCCGCCCATCGGCTGGTGGTCGCCGGAGCCGCGCGGGGTGCTGCTGCCCGGCGGCTTCCACCTGAGCCGCTCGATGCGCCGCTCCCTGCGCCGCTTCGAGATCACGACCGACCGGGCCTTCGACGATGTCGTGCGCGGGTGCGCCGACCCCTCGCGCGACGGGCGCTGGATCACTCCCGCCATCGCCGATGCCTACCGCCGGCTGCATGAGCTCGGCTGGGCCCACAGCATCGAGGTCTGGGAGGGCGAGGACCTGGTGGGCGGCCTCTATGGCCTGGCCGTCGGTGGGCTGTTTGCCGGCGAGTCCAAGTTCCACCGCGCCACTGACGCGTCCAAGGCGGCCGTCTGGGGTCTGGCCGAGCACTTCTTCGCCGACGGCGACCCGCGCCGGGTCATCGACGTGCAGTGGCACACCCCGCACCTCGGCACCCTGGGTGTGGTCGAGATGCCGCGGCCGGACTATCTCGAGCGCCTGGCGGAGGCTCTGCACGCCCCGCCGGTGCCCTTCCCCTGAGCCGCTGCCCGTGCGCGAACCCACGCCCGGCGTGACCCTGCCCGAAATGGGCGTCCCATCCCTCTTGTGCAACTAAGTTTCCGGTCAGTAACCTCGCGCTACCAGCGGCCGCGTGCCGTACCCGCTCAGCGTGGAGGCACCCCCGACATGACCGTTCGTCCCCTGACCATCCTGACCGCGGCCGCGGCATCCGCCGCGCTCGTCCTCGCCTCGGCACCCGCCGGCGCCGACGAGCACGCGATTCCCGGCACTGCCGGCGCCACGACCGTGACCGACGTCGCCGAGCCCACCCGACCGGCGTTCTACGAGCCGCCCACGTCGATCCCCGGGACCCCCGGCACGGTCATCCGCACCGAGCCGGCGACCAACCTGCTCGACCCGCTCGGCCTGAGCGCCGTCCTCTATGACGCCAAGCGCGTCATGTATGCCTCCCGCGACCGGGAGGGACGGCCGATCGCCGTCACCGGCACCGTCATCGTCCCGCGGGCGCCCTATGTCGGCCTGAGCAGCCGGCCGCTGGTCAGCTACTCCGTCGGCACCCAGGGCATGGCCGACCGCTGCGCGCCCTCACGCCAGATGGCCGAGGGCTTCGAGTACGAGTCGCTCTTCTTCCAGAACCTCCTCAACCGCGGGTATGCCGTCGCGATGACCGACTACCAGGGACTCGGCACGCCCGGCACCCACACCTACATGAACCGTCAGGTACAGGGTCAGGCTGTGCTCGACATGGCACGCGCCGCGCAGCGGCTCGGCAACGGACTGACCGGCACCAGCCCGGTGGGCTTCATGGGCTACTCCCAGGGCGGTGGCGGCGCAGCCAGCGCCGCCGAGCTGGCCAGCTCGTATGCGCCCGAGCTGCGCGCCAAGGGGACCGTCGCCGGCGCCGTCCCGGCCGACCTCGGCAAGGTGGGGGAGAGCCTCGAGGGCGGCATGTGGGCGACCTTCCTCGACTTCGCGACGGTCGGCCTGGCCGCGGGCTATCACATCGACATGGACCCGATCCTCAACGACAAGGGCGAGGCCATGGCCCGTCAGGTCGAGGGCGAGTGCGTCTTCGACTTCGCCAACCACGCCTTCCAGGACTCCTCGCAGCTGACCGAGGACGGCCGCAGCCTCACCGAGACGATGAAGAGCGAGCCGTTTGCGCCGGTCGTCGCCGACAACCGGATCGGCAACCGCAAGCCCGCGGCCCCGGTCCTGATCAGCCACAGCCTGCTCGACGACACGATCCCCTATGCGGTCGGACGACAGCTGGCCAAGGACTGGTGCGCCAAGGGTGCCAATGTCCGCTTCAGCCCCAACGCCGGACCGGCCCACGTCGGCGGTATGCCGCCCAGCGCCACCGAGGCGCTGTCCTTCTTCGAGGCGCGTTTCGCCGGCCTGCCCCAGGTCAGCAACTGCTGGGTCCTCTGACCCGTCCGTGAGCCGCAGGGCTCACCCGACGCGGCCGCGCACCACGACGACCATCGTGGTGACGCGGCCGTCGTCGTCTGCGACCTCGGTCATCGAGTGCAGCTCATGCCCCCGCATCCGGCACCACGCCGGCACATCGTGGCGGGCGGCCGGGTCGGTGGCCAGCAGCGTGACCGTCGCGCCGGGCCCGAGGACGGCCGCCAGCCGGGCAAGGCGGATCACCGGAAGCGGGCAGCGCTCGCCGCGGGCGTCCACGACGTGGTCTGTCGGCGCGTGCTCGGCGGACTGGGCATGCTCGCTCACAGTCCCCGGACCCCCAGTGCCGCCCGGATCTCCTCCACGGCCTGCGGCAGTGCCGAAGCGAGCCGCTCGACCTGCCGGGCGCGGTCGGGGGCCACGCTGCGCAGGGGCAGGGTCACGCGCACGTTGCCGTGGGTGAGGGCCCCCATCGCGGCCAGGACATGGCTGGGCTCGAGGGCGCTCGCCGTGCAGGCGGACCCGGAGGCAAGGGCCAGCCCCTGTCGGTCGAGGGCGCCGACCAGCCGCTCGGCATCGACATAGAGAGCAGAGAAGGTCAGCACGTGGGGGAGCCGCTCGACCGGGTCACCGACCACCTCGACATCGCGCACCTTGGTGACCGCTGTCCGCAGACTCTCGATCAGCGAGCGGGCCTCGGCCGCGTCCTGCTCGCGGTCGTGGGCGGTCTGCTGCCAGGCCTCGGCCGCGGCCAGGGCGAGCGGGACCCACGGCGCGAGGAGGGCCCGGCCGCCCTCCGCCTCGCGACGCGGCCCCGGCAAGGAGAAGCGGGTGCCCTCGCGCACGACCAGCACACCCAGCGGGGGCCCGCCCCACGACGAGGCGCTGCCGACCAGGAGGTCGTATGCCGTGGGCGGTGCCACCCTGCCCAGGCTCGCCTGGGCGTCCACGACCAGCGGGGTGCCGGCTGCACGGCATACCTCATGGACCTCGGCGAGCGGCTGGAGCGTGCCCACCTCGCCGTTGGCGTGCTGGACGGCGACGGCCCGGGACGTGTCGGCCGCGTCGGTGAGCGCACGGATGTCGACGCGGCCGAGGGAGTCGACCGGGCAGACCAGACCGGAGTCCGGGGCCAGGGCGCGCTCGGCCTCGAGCCGCTCGAGCACGACTCGGTGCTCGACCGCGGAGGCGACCAGCGGTCCGGGTGTGCGGCGGCGGGCGTGGAGGACACCGTCGAGGGCCGTGGCAAGCGCGGTCGGGCCGTCGGGCAGGAAGCTGACCTCGGAGGGCCGGACTCCGAGCCCGCCGGCGACCGTCGCCCGGGCCGTCTCGAGCAGGTGCGCGGCCTGTCGCGCCTCGGAGTACAGGCGGCGGGGATCGGCCCAGGCCTGGTCGACCGCGGCCATCAGCACGTCCCGGGCCACCGGGTGCAGGGGAGCGGCTGCGGCGTCGAGCAGCCCGCGGGGAGCCGGCCGGCCCGTTGCCGGACCCTGGCCGGGCGCTGGGGTGCCCGGCTGCTCCTGCGGTGCGTGTGACACGTGCTCGTCCGTCCGTTGACTGAGATACCCAGGGGGCATTTACGGCTGTGGCGTGGTGACGAATCGCCACAACGTGGACGTTAGTCCACCCTGCGCGCACGGGAGGGGGTCTCTCCAGTAAGGTGTGACCCGAATGTCGGCTCCCATGACCAGAAAAGGTGCCAATCTTGCGTCTGCGTGACCACGCCCGCCAGCAACCCTCACGGTTGCGCGCGCGCGGCTCTGCCGTTGTCGTCGGCCTCAGCGCCCTGGCCCTGACGGGTTGTGGGCTCAACAACAAGTTCACCGACGGCTACCTGCCCCCGCCCGCCACCGAGGGCGCCGACCGCGTCAAGAACCTCTGGCTCGGCTCGTGGATCGCCGCGATCGCCGTCGGCCTCGTGGTCGTCGGCCTCGTGCTGTGGTGCATCGTGATGTACCGCCGCCGCAAGGACGCGACGGGCCTCCCGCCGCAGCTGCGCTACAACGTGCCGATCGAGATTCTCTACACGGTCGTGCCGGTCATGATGGTCGCGGTGCTCTTCTACTACACCGCCCGCGACGAGGCGGCCCTGCTCGATACCTCCAAGCCGGCCGACGTGACGATCAATGTCGTCGGCAAGCAGTGGAGCTGGGACTTCAACTACATGGACGAGGACGTCCATGAGGCGGGCACCCACGCCCAGCTGACCGGCGAGCCCGGTGTCGAGGAGGAGCTCCCGACGCTCTACCTGCCGGTGGGCAAGCGAGTCGAGTTCGTGCTCACCTCGCGTGATGTCATCCACTCCTTCTGGGTGCCGGCCTTCCTCCAGAAGCTCGACATGGTGCCCGGCCGGGTCAACCGCTTCCAGGTCATGCCGACCGAGGAGGGCACCTACGCCGGCAAGTGCGCCGAGCTCTGCGGCGCCTACCACTCGCAGATGCTGTTCAACGTCAAGGTCGTCCCCGAGGCCGAGTACAACCAGCACATCGCCGAGCTCAAGGCCAAGGGCAACACCGGTCTGCTCGACAACGGCGTCAGCCGCGAGGAGATCATGAAGATCGACGAAGACAAGATCCAGACTGGGACGGAGAACTGATGAGCGCCGCGTCTGACGCCGGAACGGTCTACCGCACGACCGAGCAGGCGACGACCCGTCGCCCGATCTCGGCCACCTCGGCCCTGCGCGAGTGGCTGACCACGACCGATCACAAGAAGATCGGCTACCTCTACCTCTGGTCCTCGTTCATCTGGTTCTGCCTCGCCGGTGTGATGGCGCTGGTCATCCGCGCCGAGCTGGTCGCCCCCGGCCTCCAGGTCGTGGACAACCCCGAGCAGTTCAACCAGCTGTTCACCATGCACGGCACGATCATGCTGCTGCTGTTCGCGACCCCGGCCTTCGCCGGCTTCGCCAACGCGCTCATGCCGATCCAGATCGGCGCGCCGGACGTGGCCTTCCCCCGCCTCAACATGTTCGCCTTCTGGCTCTACCTCTTCGGTGGCCTGATCGCGGCCTTCGGCTTCCTGACCCCCAATGGCGCCGCCTCGTTCGGCTGGTTCGCCTACGCGCCGCTGTCCGACTCGGCCTACAGCCCCGGCCTCGGTGGCGACCTGTGGGTCTTCGGCCTCGCCATGAGCGGTTTCGGCACGATCCTCGGTGCGGTCAACTTCATCACCACGATCATCTGCATGCGCGCTCCCGGCATGACCATGTTCCGCATGCCGATCTTCACCTGGACCGTCCTGGTGACCTCGGTGCTGGTCCTGATGGCCTTCCCGGTGCTCGCCTCCGCGCTGCTGGCGCTCGGTGGTGACCGTCGCTTCGGGATGCACATCTTCGACCCCGAGAACGGCGGCCCGATCCTGTGGCAGCACCTGTTCTGGTTCTTCGGCCACCCCGAGGTCTACATCCTCGCACTGCCGTTCTTCGGCGTGATCTCCGAGATCCTCCCGGTGTTCTCGCGCAAGCCGATCTTCGGCTACAAGACGCTGATCTTCGCGACCATCGCCATCGCGGCCCTGTCGGTCTCGGTGTGGGCGCACCACATGTACGTCACCGGCCAGGTGCTGCTGCCGTTCTTCTCGGTGATGACGATGCTCATCGCGGTGCCCACGGGCGTGAAGTTCTTCAACTGGATCGGCACGATGTGGGGCGGATCGCTCACCTTCGAGACGCCCATGATCTGGGCCCTCGGCTTCCTGGTGACCTTCCTCTTCGGCGGTCTGACCGGTGTCGTGCTCGCCTCCCCGGCCATGGACTTCCACCTGTCCGACAGCTACTTCGTCGTCGCCCACTTCCACTACGTCATCTTCGGCACGGTCGTGTTCGCGATGTTCGCCGGCTTCTACTTCTGGTGGCCGAAGTGGACGGGCAAGATGCTCGACGAGGGCCTGGGCAAGATCCACTTCTGGCTGGTCTTCATCGGCTTCCACACCACCTTCCTCATCCAGCACGTGCTCGGCGTCGAGGGCATGCCCCGCCGCTACGCCGACTACCTGCCCGAGGACGACTGGCAGCTGCCCAACCAGATCTCCACGGCCGGTGCCGCGATCCTCGCGCTGTCGATGATCCCGTTCTTCATCAACGTCTGGAAGACGCACCGCTCGGCCCCCCTCGTGGAGACCGACGACCCGTGGGGCTACGGCGCCTCGCTCGAGTGGGCCACGTCCTGCCCGCCGCCGCGGCACAACTTCAACTCCATCCCGCGCATCCGCTCGGAGCGTCCGGCCTTCGACCTGCACCACCCCGAGGCCGCTCCGCACGCCGGCGTCCAGGCCGACCCCGGCACGATCATCCGCGTCCTCGGTCCGGCCGACCTCGGCGACCGCATCGAGACCAAGCGCGACAAGCGCCGTAAGGAGCACTGACCCATGAAGACCGCAGCCAAGCTCTTCTACGTCATCGCGGCGTTCTTCCTGCCGGTCGGCCTGGTCTACGGCTTCTGGAGCGAGTGGAAGGAGCCGATGGGCGTCACGACGCTGCTGCTGTGCTCCGGCATGGCGCTCATGATCGCCTTCTACATCGGCCGCACCGAGAAGCAGCTCCCGGCCAACCGACCCGACGACAACCCCTCGGGCCTGATCGAGGAGGCCGAGGGTGACTACGGCTTCTTCAGCCCCGGCTCCTGGTGGCCGCTGTGGCTGGCCCTGGCCGCCTCGGTCTGCTTCGCGGGCCTGGCCATCGGCTGGTGGGTCTTCGCCCTCGGCGCCGTCATGGGCGTCTGGGCCCTGTTCGGCTGGGTCTTCGAGTACTTCAAGGGCGAGCACGCCCTCTGACCCCCCGCGCACGAGACAACACGGACCGCCCCTCGGCGGTGTCCTACACTGGGCACCCGAGGGGCGGTTCGCGTCTGACGGCAGCCCCTCACGCTCAGGGGGAAATTCGAAGTGAGAGTGTTTTTCGCGTGAAGTCTGTGACGTCCAAGACCGTCCCGTCGCGGCGGGTCTCCGCCCGACTGCTCGTCCCGATGTCCGGGCTGGCGTTCGCCCTCGTCCTCGCCTCCTGCACGGGCGGGGATACCGATGGCAAGACCGGCGCGAGCGGCGCAGAGGGCTCCTCGAGCTCGAGCAGTAGCGCCACCCCGACCCCCGCCACCCTGTCGATCAGCCCTGCCAAGGGCGCGACAGGGGTGTTTCCGTCGGACCCGGTCACCGTGCGCGCCTCCACCGGGGAGCTTGGCACGGTGAGCGTCAAGGACGCATCCGGCAAGGCCCTGAGCGGCGCTCTGACCGAGGGCACCTGGCGCTCGAGCGGGCGACTGAAGCCCAGCACCAGCTACACCGTGTCGGTCAGCGCCACCGGTCCGGACGGCACGCCCACCACCGAGACCTCGACGTTCAGCACGCTCAAGCCCAAGGTCACCGCGACCTATGGCGTGTTCTATGACGGCGAGACCGTGGGCGTCGGCATGCCCGCGACGATCCAGTTCGACTCCCAGGTCACGAGCAAGGAGTTTCGCCAGGAGGTCGAGCGGCGGGTCAAGGTCACCACGAGTCCCAAGGTCGAGGGCTCCTGGGGCTGGCTCGACAACCGCCAGCTGATGTGGCGGCCCAAGGACTACTGGAAGCCGGGCACCAAGGTCACCGTCTCGGCGCCGCTGACGGGGGTCCAGACCGGGCCGGGCAAGTGGATCGACAAGGACCACAACGCGACCTTCACGATCGGCGAGGCGGTCATCAGCCACGTCGACATGCAGGCCCACACGATGACCGTCACCCGCGGCGGCAAGGTCCAGCGGGTCATCCCCGTCAGCACCGGCAAGGACGAGCCGCGCTTCGTCACCCGCTATGGCACCAAGGTGATCATCACCAAGGAGGGCGACGTCACCATGGACTCGGCGACCGTGGGGATCCCCGAGGGCCACCCCGACTACTACAAGCTGACCACCCACTGGAACCTCCGCGTGACGTGGACGGGGGAGTACCTCCACTCCGCGCCGTGGTCGCAGGGCTCCCAGGGCGTGGCCAACGTCTCGCACGGCTGCGTCAACATGTCGCCGGGCAATGCCGAGTGGATGTTCAACAACTCCAAGGTCGGTGACATCGTCAAGTTCACCGGCTCCAGCCGCCCCTTCCTGCCCACCGAGGGCATCGGGGTGTGGGAGTACTCCTGGGCCGGCTGGCAGAAGCAGAGCGCCCTCCACGGTGTGCCCAAGGACGAGGCGAGCGGGCCCACCGACGCGCCGACGGCTGAGACCGGCCCCACAACGGCCACGGACGCCCCGTCCGAGGGCTCTGGCACGTCCACCAGCGCCCCCAGCGACTCCGCCAGCACCTCCGCCTCCCCGGCGGCCTGAGGGGCCTCTCACGCGCCCTCAGCGGGCCGCATGGCCTCAGCTGGGTCTCTCAGGGGCCCTCGTGTCCCGGCTCAGCCCCAGCCGAGCGCGTGCAGCCGCTCGTCGTCGATCCCGAAGTGGTGGGCGATCTCGTGCACGACCGTCACGGCGATCTCGTCCTCGAGCTCCTCGCGGTCGGCGCACATCCGCGTCAGCGGCCCTCGATAGAGCGTGATCCGGTCGGGGAGCACCCCTGCCCACCCGCCGTCGCGCTCGGTCAGCGGTATGCCGTCGTAGAGGCCCAGCAGCTCCGGGTCGCCGGCCTCGGGCTCGTCCTCGACAAGGAAGACGACATTGTCGAGCAGATCCATCAGCTCGGGCGGCACCTGGTCGAGGGCGGCGCGCACCGCGTCGTCGAACTCCTCCGCGCTCATCACGCGCTCACCCTAACGGGGTGCCTTCCCGCCAGAGCCCCGGCCCGCGCGTAGTCCAGGCAGCAAGGGGACGGGGGCGGCACGCATACGGGCCCGGGCGGGGTGGAGGCGGCCCCAGATGCGCGTATGCCGCGCGCCCGGACGGGCACGCGGCATACGCGATGGTGCGGTGGACCTCAGGAGCGCATGTCGTCCTCGGTCGCGTGGGCGCTGGAGCCGACCGACGCAGGTGCGTCGTGGGCCTCGATCGCCTCGTGGCCGTGACCGTCGTGGTGGGCCGCCTCGAGCTCCGAGGGGGTGACGGCGTCGACCCGGTCGCGGTAGTAGAAGTTGGACAGCTTGGTGCGCAGCGCCGAGTGCTTGCCCTTGGGGGAGCGCACACCGTTGGCGTCGACACCGGAGTCCAGCTCCAGCGGCCGCGGGATCTCCTGCTGGACAAGCTTCCAGCGGGTGTACTCGTCGAGCGGCTCGTGGGCCTCGAAGAACTTGCCCTCGGCCGTGCGGACGATCCGGCCAGACTCGCGGCCGTGCAGCACGGTGTCGCGGTCGTAGGCCTGGAGCGCCAGGCAGATCCGCTTGGTCACCCAGAAGACAATGGGCGGCAGGACGAACAGCAGGATCCGCAGGGCGATCGTGATGTCGTTGATCGACATGTGCAGCTTGATCGCGATGATGTCGTTGGTGCAAGCGAGCGCCAGCACCGTGTAGGCCGCGATGGCCGCCGCGCCGATCGCGGTGCGCGTCGGGTTGTTGCGCGGGCGGTCGAGCAGGTGGTGCTCGCGGTCGTCACCGGTGACCCAGGCCTCCACGAAGGGGTAGACCGCCATCACGATGTAGACCAGCGGCAGCAGCAGCAGCGAGCCCGGGAAGATGTTCATCGACCACGTGTAGCCGAAGGTCTCGAACTCAAGCCAGCCCGGCAGCAGACGCAGCGCGCCGTCCGTGAACCACATGTACCAGTCGGGCTGGGAGCCTGCGGTCACGGGGGAGGGGTCGTAGGGACCGTGCACCCAGACCGCGTTGATCTGGAACAGGGCGCTCATCAGGGCCAGGATGCCGAAGACGATGAAGAAGAACCCGCCGGCCTTGGCGGCATACACCGGCATGACCGGGTAGCCGACCACGTTGTCGTTGGTGCGGCCCGGCCCGGGGAACTGGGTGTGCTTCTGGACGGCCACCAGCACGATGTGCGCGGTGAACAGGCCGATCAGGAGCGCGGGGAGCAGCAGCACGTGGGCGGAGTAGAGCCGCGGGATGATGTCGGTGCCCGGGAAGTCCCCGCCGAAGACCGCGAAGGTCAGGTAGGAGCCGATGACCGGGGCGGACTGCATGAAGCCGTTCATGGCCCGCAGACCGGTGCCGGAGAGCAGGTCGTCGGGGAGGGAGTAGCCGGCGAAGCCCTCGACGGCCGCGAGCAGGGCGAGCACCGAGCCGATGACCCAGTTGAGCTCACGCGGCTTGCGGAAGGCGCCGGTGAAGAAGACGCGCATCATGTGGACCGACAGGGCCACGATGAACATCAGGGCGGCCCAGTGGTGGATCTGCCGGATCAGCAGGCCGCCACGGATGTCGAAGGAGATGTCGAGCGTCGAGGCGTAGGCCTCGGACATCTGCACGCCGCGCAGCGGGGCGTAGGAGCCCTCATAGACCGTGTGGCCGAGGCTCGGCACGAACCAGAACGTCAGGAAGACGCCGGTCAGCATGCAGATGATCATGCTGTACATGGCGACCTCGCCCAGCATGAACGACCAGTGGTCCGGGAAGACCTTCTTCATGAGGTAGCCGATGCCCTTGCCGGCACCGGTGCGGTCGTCGACCCAGCCGGCGACACCGCCGAGCTTGCGCTGGCCCGCCGTCGCCTCGGGGCGTGCGGTGCGGTCGTTCGCGCGAAGCGAGTCGGCCGACTGCGGGTATGAGGTGTGCGTCGTCATCAGCCACGCTCCCAGAAGCTCGGGCCGACAGCCTCTTTGAAGGGCTGCGCGGCGATGAGGTAACCATCGTCGTCAACGGTGATCTTCAGCTGCGGCAGCGCGCGCTTGGCCGGGCCGAAGATGACCTTGCAGTCCTGCGTCACGTCGAAGGTCGACTGGTGGCAGGGGCACAGCAGGTGGTGGGTGGTCTGCTCGTACAGGCCGACCGGGCAGCCCACGTGGGTGCAGATCTTGGAGTAGGCCACGATGCCCTCGTGGCTCCAGTCCAGGGCCTTGCGGCCGAGCTCGTTGTCGGCGAAGTCGCCGGGGTTGAGGCGGATCAGCAGGACAGCGGCCTTGGCCTTCTCCTCGAGGACGTGGTGCTCCATGTCGAGCAGGCCCTCGGGCAGCACGTGGAAGACCGAGCCGATGGTGACGTCCGTCGCCTTGATCGGCGTGTTCTCGGGGTCACGCATCAGGCGCATGTCGGACTTGAACTGGTAGGTGCCGTCCTCCTGCTCCTCGCCGTCCCAGTAGGTGACCGACAGGCGGTTCCTGGGGAGCGGGCCGAGCGAGCCGGCGACCTGGAGGACCAGCGGGACCGCGAACAGGCCCATGGCCGTGCCGGCCGCGGCCTTGAGCAGCGGGCGGCGGGTCAGCTGGGAGGCCTCGGCGCCTTTGAGGAAGGTCTCGGCGGTGCCCTCGCGGTCGGCGTCGTCGCTGCGCATCGGGTGGCGCATCTCGACGACCTCCTCGTCGGGCATGAGCGTCTTGGCCCAGTGGACCGCGCCGGCGCCGATGCCGAGGAGGGAGAGAGCGAGGGCGAGGCCCAGGGTGAGGTTGCTGGCGCTCATGGGGCCGATGAACGGCACCCAGGCCTGCTGCTTGGGGTCGAAAGCGAAGTAGGCGACGATGAAGCCGAGGGTCGCCAGGATCGAGAGGGTGAACAGGCCGACAACCTGCTTCTCGGCCCGCTTGGCGGCCTTCTCGTCCAGGTCGGCCTTGCGGGCCACGTGGGGCGGGAGGCCCGGGTTCTCGAACCGGTCGGGCAGACCGCCCGTGCCTTCGATGTGGCCCTCGTCCAGCCGGACGGCGTCCCTGCCGAACTCGTCGGCCGAGCCCGGACCGGGGGTGTGGCGCTCGCTCATCGTGTCTTCGTTCCTGTCGTCGTGCAGTGGCGGGAGGAAAGAGTCATGGGGTGGGGCTCAGGCGCCCTTCTGGCCGAGCCAGACGGCCGCGCCGACCATCAGCGCGAGGCCGATCGTCCAGGCGAACAGGCCCTCGGGAACCGGGCCGAGCCCGCCGAGCTTGTAGCCGCCGGGGTTGCCCTCGGCCTCCATCGCCTTGAGGTAGGAGATGACGTCGGCCTTGGCCTGCGGGGTGAGGTTCTCGTCGTTGAAGACGGGCATGCTCTGCGGGCCGGTCTGCATGGCCTCGTAGATGTGCTTGCCCTTGACGCCCTGGAGGGTCGGGGCGTACTTGCCGCGGGTCAGGGCGCCACCGGCGGCGGCGGAGCTGTGGCACATGGCGCAGTTGACGCGGAAGATCTCGCCGCCCTTGCCCGGGTCGCCGGTGCTGCCGTCGGTGTACTTGTCCTCGGGGATCGCCGGGCCGGGGCCCAGCGTGGCGACATAGGCGCCGATCTGGCCGATCTCCTCATTGCTGAACTTGATCTTCTCGTTGCGCGGGGCCTGGACGCCCGGAGCGGCCATCGGCATGCGGCCGGTGCCCATCTGGAAGTCGACGGAGGCAGCGCCCACACCGACGAGGCTGGGGCCGTCCTCGGTGCCGGTGGCGTTGAGGCCGTGGCAGGACGCGCAGTTGGCCTGGAAGAGCTTCTTGCCCTGCACGGCGTCCTCGCCGGCGTCGGCAGCGGCAGCCGCCTGCACGCGCTGGGGGGCCAGCGCGGAGTAGACGGCGCCGGTGACCAGCAGGCCCAGCAGGAGGAGCAGCGCGATCGCTGCGGGGTGGCGGCGGCGGGCGGCCAGTGAGTTCACGGTGTGGTTCCTGTCGTCAGTCGTCGGGGTGCCTGCTGGGGCCGGGTCACTTCAGGAGGTAGATCGTGGCGAACAGCGCGATCCACACGACATCGACGAAGTGCCAGTAGTAGGAGGTCACGATCGCGCCGGTCTCGTGGAAGCGGTTGAAGTGCCGCGAGGTGAACGTGCGGCCGATGATCAGCAGGAAGGCGATGAGGCCGCCGGTGACGTGGATCGCGTGGAAGCCGGTGGTCATGTAGAAGACCGAGCCGTAGACGTCGGAGGAGAGGGTGACGTGCTCGGTGACGAGCTTGGCGTACTCGTAGACCTGACCGGAGACGAAGATCGCGCCGAAGATGTAGGTCAGGACATACCACTCGCGCATGCCCCACTTGCCGACCTCGAACAGCTTGCCCGTGCGCGAGCCCTGACCGTGCTCGGCGCGGTGCACGCCGATCTGGCACCACACCGAGGAGATCACGAGGATCAGGGTGTTGGCCGCGGCGAACGGCACGTTGAGCTTGGCCGTCTGCTCCGCCCACAGCTCCGGCTCCACGGCGCGGATCGTGAAGTACATGGCGAAGAGGCCGGCGAAGAACATGAGCTCGCTGGCCAGCCACACGATCGTGCCCACCGCGACCATGTTGGGCCGGGTGACGGGCCCATGGCCCGGAAGGGTCGCCGCGTGGGCGCTGGACTCTGCGGGAACTGCTGCTGCTGTCGACACGCTGCAGATTATGCCCATAATCCCGAGCCAATGTGTCGCCGACCCCCTTATTGGGCGTGCCTGCGTCTCAAAATCGTTGCACGGGTAGTATCGCGCCATGACCGCTTCGCACGCTTCTGCCGCTTCTGTCGAGTCCGTGACCTCCGAGACCGGCACCGCGGCCACCCGTCAGATCAGGGTGCTGCTCTACAGCGACGACCGCGCCGTCCGCGACCAGGTCCGCGTGGCCGTCGGCCGGTTCCCGGCACGCGACGTCGAGGTCGTCGAATGGCGTGAGTGCGCGACGGCGTTCGCCGCCGAGGACGCCGTCAAGGGTGGCGGCTACGACGTGCTCATCCTCGACGGCGAGGCAGCCAAGGTCGGCGGACTCGGTCTGTGCCGCCAGCTCAAGAACGAGGTCTATGACTGCCCGCCGGTGCTCGTGCTCACCGGCCGGCCCCAGGACGCGTGGCTCGCTGCTTGGTCGCTCGCCGACTACGCGGTGCCCCACCCCCTCGACCCGATTCAGCTGGGCGAGGCCGTGGCGGGGCTGGCCCGCGGCGTGTCCTACGAGCCGAAGTGACGTCGCCGGCCCGCTTCGCCTGGCCCGACCTGCTCACCGCGCTGCTGCGCGGTGACGATCTCGGCTACGACGAGACCGCCTGGGCGATGGACCAGGTGATGTCCGGAGAGGCCGCGCCCGTGCAGGTGGCGGCCTTCCTCGTCGCGCTGCGCGCCAAGGGCGAGTCCGTCGCCGAGATGCACGGCCTTGCCGACATCATGCTTGCCCACGCCCGGCGGATCGAGGTCCCCGGCCCGTCGCTCGACATCGTCGGCACCGGCGGCGACCGGATGAACACCGTCAACATCTCCACGATGTCCTCGGTCGTCATCGCCTCCACCGGGGTGCGCGTCGTCAAGCACGGCAACCGGGCGGCATCGTCGAAGTCGGGGTCGGCCGATGTGCTCGAATCCCTAGGGGTCAACCTCACCTTGAGCCCGGAGGCGGTGGCCGCCATCGCCAGCGAGGCCGGCATCACCTTCTGTTTCGCCCAGACCTTCCACCCGTCGATGCGCCACGCCGCCCCGGTGCGCGCCCAGCTGGGCGTCGCCACGGCATTCAACGTGCTCGGCCCCCTGACCAACCCGGCCCAGCCGACATATGCCGCGATCGGCGTCGCCCAGGAGCAGATGCTCGATCTCATGGCCGGCGTCTTCGCGGCGCGGGGCAAGGACGCGGCGGTCTTCCGCGGTGACGACGGGCTCGACGAGGTCACCGTGACGACCACGAGCACGGTGCACTGGGTCCGCGACGGCCAGGTGCGCGAGCACACCATCGACCCGGCAACGTTCGGCATCGGCTACAGCCCGATCGAGGCGATCCGGGGCGAGGACGCCGACTACAACGCAGGCGTCGCCCGGCGCCTGTTCGCAGGTGAGCACGGCCCCGTGCGCGACGCAGTCCTGCTCAACGCGGGCCTGGCCCTCACGCTGGCGGGCGAGGACAGCGGCCGCGGCCAGGGCAGCTTTGAGGCCGACCTGCGTCGTGGCATCGAGCGGGCGGCCGAGGCGATCGACAGCGGCGCGGCCGCTCGCCAGCTCGAGCGCTGGGTCGAGGTGTCCTCGGCCTACGCCGAGCCCGCCTGACCACGCCCGGGCGCAGCCGGGCGAGCGGACGGGTGTCCCGCAGCCCGGCGGTGCCCCTCAGCCCTCATCGAGGCCGAGGCTGAAGGCCGTCTCGAGGTCGTGCTGGGAGTAGGTGCGGAAGGCGATGTGGGTCGAGGTGGACTGCACGCCCGCCACCTTGCTCAGCCGGTCGGCGATGACGTCGGCGAGGTCATCGTGGGCGCGTACGCGCACCATGGCGATGAGGTCGGCGTCGCCGGCGACGGAGTAGACCTCGCTCACGCCCTCGATATCGGCGATCTCCTGCGCGGCCTCTGGGATGCGGTCGGCGTCGGCCTGGATGACAACGATGGCGGTGATCACGTCGGTCACACTACCGCCCGGGCTCACCCCGCTCGGGCGAACCCCGTGGCCTGGGCCCGGGAGGTCTCCAGCGGCTCGAGCTCGGCGCGGTCGGCGCCGGCCCCGTTGACCGGGCAGGACCACTCGCCCTCGAGCTCGACGATCCGCACGCCGGGCAGCTCCAGCCAGTGCAGCACCCGCTCGGTCTCCTCGGCGGACGCGGCCGGGAGCGGCCCGGTGGGCATGGCGACGACCTCGGAGCTGGCCTTGAGCGCCTCGACATAGACCATCGGGTCGGCCCCCCGAGGCGCGTGGCTGCTGCCGGCGAGCCGGCCGTGGCGCACACACACCAGCTCCCAGCCGCCGACGGCCGAGCGTCGGGCGGCGACGACCTGTGGGGTGGCCGCGAGCGGGGCGAGCCGCTGCACCCGGGCCAGCCCGCGCACGAGCGCGAGGGTGCGGTCACGGACCTCGCCCGCACTCTCGAAGCGTTCCTGTCTGGCGAGCTCGACCATCCGCTCGCGCAGGGCGGCCACAACCTCGCGGGACCCGCCGGCCATGGCGGCGGAGGCGCGGGCGGCGACCGCGGCATACTCCTGCGGCGTCTGTGCCCCGGTGCACGGGGCGCCGCAGCGGCCCATCTCGGCCAGGGCACAGGCCGAGCGCGGCGAGCGGGGGGAGAGCCGCTCGGTGCACTGGCGCAGCGGCACGACCTCGTGGAGGGCCGCGACGGCGTCATCGGCCGCCTGCCGCGATGAATAGGGCCCCATGTAGTCGGCGCCGTCGTCGCGGACCTGGCGAACGACCGACAGGCGCGGGAAGGGCTCCTGGGTCAGCTTGACCCAGTGGAGGCGATGGGGGCGCTTGGACCGGCGGTTGTAGCGCGGGGTGTGCTCGGCGATGAGCCGCAGCTCGCGCACCTCGGCCTCGAGCGCGGTCGCACACACCACCGGCGTCACCGAGTGGGCCAGCCGGACCATCTCGCCCATGCGGGAGCGCTTCTCGGACGAGGTGAAGTAGGAGCGGACGCGTGTGCGGATGTTGACGGACGTGCCGACGTAGAGGACGCGGCCCTGGTCGTCCTTGAAGAGGTAGACCCCGGGCGCGTCGGGCAGCCCGTCGGCCAGATAGCGCTTGCGACGGGTGGCCTCGGGGACCCGGGAGGTATAGCTCGCGAGCTCCTCGAGGGTGTGCACGCCAAGCGCGCCGACGCGGCCGATGAGCCCGTGGAGGACGTCGACGGTGGCCCGGGCGTCCTGGAGGGCGCGGTGGTTGGGGGTGGTCTCGGCGCCGAAGAGGGCAGCCAGCGTCGAGAGCTTGTGGTTGCGGGCCTCGTCGCGGTGCACGAGCTGGCGGGCGAGGTGGACTGTGTCGAGGACCTTGGGTGCCGGGCTGGGCCACGGCGTGCCGGTCGCGGCGGCGGCCGCGCGCAGGAAGCCGATGTCGAAGCGCGCGTTGTGGGCGACCAGCACTGTGCCAGAGGCGAACTCGAGGAAGGCGGGCAGCGCCGTGTCGATCCGGGGGGCGTCGGCGACCATCGCGGTCGTGATGCCGGTGAGGACCTGTATGAAGGCCGGGATCGGCTCGCCCGGGTTGACCAGGGTCTGGAACTCGCCGAGCACCTCCCCGCCGCGGACCTTGACGGCGCCGATCTCGGTGATGCCGCACTCGGCCGGGCTGCCGCCGGTGGTCTCGAGGTCGACGACCACGAAGGTCACATCGTGCAGAGGGGTGCCCAGGTCATCGAGTGTGGCCTGGACGATCTGCATGTCTGCGACCGTATGCCGCCCCACCGACAGCCGAACGACAGGCACGCCGGCGGGGCAGCGCTGACCCGGCAACGACGGGCTATGGGGCGGCGCGGCAAGGCGTGGGTGGGACCGTCGATGGAGCCGCAGCGCCAGCGTCGTCGTTCGGCTGTCGGTGGGCCCTCCTAGGTTTGTTGACAGCCAACGGAAGGGGTGAGCCAGATGCTTGCCGGCAACGGAGGGGGCAGCAGCCTCCTGGTCGACTGCGCACGGTGCCCGGTGCGTGACATCGAGTGCGACGGGTGCATGGTCACCGCGCTGCTCGATCCACCGCGGGTGGGTCTGCCGCTCGACAACGACGAGCGGGCCGCGATGGCGCTGCTCGTCTCGGCGGGTCTGGTGACCGCCGAGAGCGCGGCCGCGGCCCGAGCCGAGACCGACGACGAGACGCGCTTCCGCCGCGTCGTCTGAGCCCAGCAGGGCCGTGCGCCCTGTGTCACGCCGTGCGCGGGTGGGGTGCGCGCGAGGCGACCTACGATGACGGGTATGCCGCGCAGCCCAGTCCTCGCTGCGCTCGCCCTCGCGGTGCTGCTGGGCCCGGCCGCATGCAACGCCGGCGGAGCGGGCAGCGCCGGGAGAGCCGACGGCAGCGGGGGAGCCGAGGTGACCGGGACCACCACGAGCGTGCCGGCGGCCGCCCCGTCGACCGGCGACATCACCGCGGCCCTGACCCGGCACGCCGCTCAACGGCCCCTGGGCCTCGACCTCGCCGCCCTGAGATACGCCCCGGAGGGGGCCGCCACGGCAGGACCCGACGGGTCGTGGCGGGTGCCGGTCCGCGGAGAGATGCAGCTGCGCGGCTATGACCTCGGCACAAGGCCGTTCGCGGGGTCGGTGACCATGCAGCGACGTGGCGGCGCCTGGCAGATCACCTCCGAGTCGGCGAGCAAGGGTGGCCTGTGGGCCCTGCCCGGAGGCGCGGTCTCCACGGTGACGGGGCAGCACTCCATCGTGATCGGCCAGGGCGGTCGGGCGAGGCTGGGCACCCTTGCGGCGCAGGCGGATCGGGCCGCGACATCGGTCGCGGGCAGCTGGGGGCGGTCCGGCGCCGAGCCCGTCCGCCTTGTCGTGATCGCACCGCAGACGGCGGACGGCGCGCGGGCCGCGCTCGGGGTGGGTCCTCCCGATGGTGTCGCCGCGATCACCGACGGACCCTTGCCCGCTGGCCGCCCGGCCCCGGCCGACCGCATCGTCCTCATGCCCGATGCCTTCGGCGCCCTGACCCCCGAGGGCGCCCAGATGGTCCTGACCCACGAGACCGTCCATGTGGCGATGCGCGCCGAGGCCGATCGCACCGCGCCGCTGTGGCTCGTCGAGGGGCTGGCCGACCAGGCCGGCTACGCCGAGACCGGACGTGCCACGGACGAGATAGCCGGCTCCCTGCTCGACCAGGTGCGGGCTGACGGCCCGCCCGACCGGCTGCCCACCGATGCCGAGCTCGAGAGCGCGGGTGGTGAAGCACTCTCGCGCATCTACACCTCGGCGTGGCTCGCGGTGCTCACACTGGACGAGCGCCACGGCAAGGGGACCGCCCAGCGCGTCTATGCCGCCACCACCCGCACGGCGAGCGGCACCACGGCGGTCGACGCGGTGGAGGCGGCACTGGCCGAGGTCGCCCAGACCACGACGGCCGAGCTCACCCGCCAGTGGCGGGAGCGGCTGGTGGAGCTGGCCGGCCGGTGACCCGGCCGCCCGGCCCGGGCCCCGCGTCTGAGACGAGTCCCGTACCCGGTCCCATCTCCACGTCCAAGACGAGCCCCGCATCAGGTCCGGGTCCCGCATCGGAGACGAGCTCGTCCTCGTCGGCGCCGTGCCCGGACTCGGCGGCAAGCGACAGTGCGACGAGGGCGCCGGTCAGCCAGTACTGGTTGTAGAACGCCTGCTTGTTGACGATGTTGGCGGCGAGCAGGACAAGCGCGAGCCAGCGCAGCAGCTGGGGCAGCGCGGGCTGGCGTCGCCAGACCAGCCAGCCGGCTGCGGCCAGCGTGCCGAGGACGGCCAGGCCCGTGACCCAGAAGGGCAGATGGACGCCATAGACGTTGAGGGCGAGCAGATAGAAGGTGTTGGCGAAGCGGATGGCGTGGAAGCCCACGAGCGCGGTGACGGTGTCGTGGACGAAGTCGGCCGGGCTCGCGATGAACCAGGGCAGCATCAGCACCCCCGCCAGCGCGCCGGTCGCCACCGCGCGCCTCGCCCCGAACGGGCGCCAGAGGAGGAGCACGGGCAGCAGCACCGCGAAGTGCTGCTTGCTCGCGCAGGCCAGGGCCAGGGGCACGACCGCCCACCAGGCATGGCCACGTCGGACGAGCACGGCCCACCACACCACGCAGGCGGCGAGCAGCGGCTCGGTCCAGGCCTGGTCGAGCTGGGTGAGCTGCCCGGGCACAGTGGCCAGGAGGGCGATGACCGCGGCGGCCACCCACTGGTGGCGCAGGGTGGCCCGTCGCCCGCCCACCAGCGCCCACACACCGGCATACAGCACGAGCGACCACACGAGCAGGGCCCAGCGCACGTCGCCCGCGAGCCACCGACCGGGAGCGAGCAGCAGGGCCGTCCACGGGAGATAGCTGAAGATGTCCTTGACGCCGGGCGAGCCCGACCAGGTCATGTCATAGATATTCTCGCCGCGGGCGATCGCATCGGCGCCCTGCTGGAGGATCGTCCACACGTCGATGCGCGGTGCGGGGTCGGTGATGATCGCCGTCGCCGAGGCCACCACATGGGCCAGAGCCGCGAGGCCGGCGACGAGCAGCGGTGTGACGCGCGTGGCCAGGAGCAGCCCGGCACACCCGAGCGCGGTCGCGGCCAGCAGCCAGCGCACCGCGGTCTCCGCGCCATCGGGCAGATAGCTGAAGAGGGGCACGAGCAGGGTCAGCAGCGCCGACCCGGCCAGTGCGGTGCCGACGGCGGGCCGGGACAGCCGCACGTGCCGCCCGGAGAACTGCCAGGCGCCCAGCAGCACCGCGCAGGCCGCGAGGGTGAGCACGATCGGCACCCGGAAGCGGACCACGCTCCACTGGAGCACGCCGAAATAGGCCAACCAGGCCAGTGCGAGCACCAGTGCGGGCCAACGGTTCTCGGCCACGAGCGCGCGGGCTGCCGGGGAGCGCCGAGCGGACGCACCCCCAGGGGCGCGTCCGCTCGGCGACGAGGGGGAGAGGCTCACGAGTAGAGCGACTCGACCTCGGAGTTGTAGTCCCGCATGACCTCTGCCCGGCGCAGTTTGAGCGACGGGGTGAGGTGGCCGGTCTCCTCGGTGAAGTCGTGGTCGATGAGGCGCCACTTGCGGATCGACTCGGCCTTGGAGACCGCCTTGTTGGCCCGGTCCACGGCCTCCTGGATGTGCTCGTGGACGGTCGGGTTGTCCAGGGCCTGCTCGAGGGTGATGCCCTCGAGCCCGTGGATCCCGGCCCAGGTCGGGAGCATCTCCTCGTCGATGGTGATGAGGGCGCCGATGAAGGGTTTGCCGTCACCCACGACCATGCACTGCGAGACGAGGGGGTGGGCGCGGAGCCGGTCCTCCAGCACCGCGGGCGCGACGTTCTTGCCGCCGGCGGTCACGAGGATCTCCTTCTTGCGCCCTGTGATCCGCAGGTAGCCGTCCTCGTCGAGCTCGCCGAGGTCGCCGGTGTGGAACCACCCGTCCGAGATCGCGGTGGAGGTCGCGTCGGCGTTGTCGTGGTACTGCCGGAAGACGCCGACACCCTGGACGAGGATCTCGCCGTCGTCGGCGACCCGGATGCTCGTGCCCGGCAGGGGCGGTCCGACGGTGCCGATCTTGATGCGCTCCGGCACGTTGACGCACAGGGGCGCAGTGGTCTCGGTGAGGCCGTAGCCCTCGAGGATCGTGACGCCGATGCCGCGGAAGAAGTGGCCGAGGCGCTCGCCGAGGGGGGCGCCGCCGGACACGGCATACTCCACCTGGCCGCCCATCGCCGCGCGGAGCTTGCTGTAGACGAGCTTGTCGAAGACCTTGTGCTGGGCCTTGAGCGCCAGCCCGGGCCGGCCGCTGTCGAGGGCGCGCGAGTAGGCGATCGCGGTCGCCGCGGCGCGGTGGAAGATCGCGCCCTTGCCGTCACCTGCGGCCTTTGCCTCGGAGGAGTTGTAGATCTTCTCGAAGACGCGGGGGACCGCCAGGATGAAGGTCGGCCGGAAGGCCGCGAAGTCCTCCAGGACGTTCTTGATGTCGGCGCTGTGGCCCATCCGGGCCTCGCCCTCGACGCACAGGACCTGGATATAGCGCGCGAAGACGTGGGCGATCGGCAGGAAGAGCAGGGTGGAGGCGCCCTCCCGGCTGACGACGGCACCCAGCCGCGCGACCGTGTTCTCACAAAGGTCGAGGAAGTTGCCGTGGGTCAGCTCGCAGCCCTTGGGTCGGCCCGTCGTGCCGGAGGTGTAGATGATCGTCGCCAGCGAGTTGCGGTCCTGCCCGGCACGCGCGGCCAGCAGGTCGTCGTCGCTCACGGACGAGCCGGCTGCGCGGAGCTCGCGCAGGTCGTCGACGCGCCAGACGTGGGCGAGGCCGGGCAGCTCATCACGCACCGTCTCGAGCAGCCGGGCGTGGGAGTCCTTCTCGAGGAAGACGCCGGTGGCCCCGGAGTCGCTGAGGATCCACTGGATCTGCTCGGCCGAGGACGACTCATAGATCGGCACCCCGGCGGCACCGGCCGCCCACAGGGCGAAGTCGATGAGGGTCCACTCATAGCGGGTCGCGCTCATGATGCCGACGCGGTCGCCGGGCGAGATGCCCGAGCCGACGAGGCCGCGCGCGAGGCTGGCGACATCGGCGGCGAACTCGCTCGCGGTGATGTCGCTCCACTGCCCGCTCGGGCCCTTGACGGTGAATGCCGCGCGGTGCGGCTGGCGCTGGGCGTTGCGCGCGGGGAGGTCGCCCAGATGCCCCTGTGTGGTCTCCGGGGCCATACGGGGGACTACGTGCTCTTTCACGGACTTCCTCCTGGTCGGCTGCTGCCAGAAACCCTACCGATCGGTAATACGGAGGGGGGAGGGCTGCCGGCCACCTCCGACAGTAATCCCTGCCACAGCGACCAGTGGGGACCGGGGCCGCGACCTGCCGCGATGGGGCCGGCCGGGGGTGCAGACCGGCTGCACCGAGAGTCCGGTGGGGCGGGCCGGGGCAGGTACTCTCCTCACCATGGCCGACCGCACTGAGTCCCGCATCACGATCGACGCCCCACCCGGCGCCGTGCTCGATGTCATCGCCGACTTCGAGGCCTATCCCGAGTGGGCCGACGAGGTGAAGGAGGCCCACATCCTCGCCGAGGACGGCGACGGCTGGGCCGACCAGGTGCGCTTCACCCTCGACGCGGGCGCCATCCAGGACACCTACACCCTCGAATACGACTGGGACATCGACGAGGACGGCGCGGGCGTCGTGTCGTGGAGCCTGGTCGAGGGCCGGGTCCTGAAGATGATGACCGGCTCCTACACCCTGACGGCCAAGGGCGAGAGCACCGAGGTGGTCTATCGCCTCGCGGTCGACGTCATCATCCCCATGCTGGGCATGCTCAAGCGCAAGGCGGAGAAGATCATCGTCGACACCGCCCTCAAGGAGCTGAAGAAGCGCGCCGAGGGCTGATCTGGCCCGATGCGACTCCTGCTCCACACCGGTGCCGGCGGGGTCGGCACCACGACGGCGGCCGGTGCGTATGCCGCCCACGCGGCCGGCGAGGGCGGCCGTGCGCTCGCGCTCTCCCTCCGCCGCGGACGCGGTCTGGCCGACGCCCTCGGGGCGCCGGCCGCGCTGAACTCGCATGAGCCGACCCAGGTGTCGCCCGGGCTCTTCGTCCTGCCCGCCGCCCCGCTCGACGGTGACCGCCTGGGGGCCGGTGGGGGCGCGCCGGTCCGCGACTACCTCGCCTCGGTGCTGCCGCGCGTCGGCCTGCCCGAGACGATCGCCGACGAGCTGACCTGGCTGCCGCAGGCCGCCGACGTCGGGGTGCTGCTCGGCCTGCTCGCCGAGGCCGAGTCGGGCGGCTGGGACCTGATCAGCGTCGACGCGGGCCCGCTCCCAGAGGCGGCCGAGCTGCTGTCCGCGCCGGCCGTGCTGTCCTGGCTGCTCGCCCAGACCGACGGTCTCCAGCAGCGCATCGTGACCCTGGGCCGGGCGATCGCGGCCGCGGCCGGGCCAGTCCTGCCCGGCCCGGACAGTTTTGCCGCCGTCGCTGCCGCACGGGCGCGTCTCGTGCGGCTCGCCGACCTCATCGCCGGCCCGGACACCGCCGCGCGGCTGGTCGTCTCACCCCGGTCGGCCGCGCTCGGTGAGGCCGCCGACGCGCTCCTGCCCCTGGCGCTCGCGGGGATCCCCGTCGAGGGGCTCACCATGACGCCCACCCGCACCGGACCGGACCTCCCGGGGCCGCTGCGCGGCATACCGCTGGTGCAGTGGACGGACCTGGGCCGTGAGCCCCACGGCGCAGAAGACCACGCGGGTCTCGTTGTCCCACAAGGGGATCCGCCAGGTGGGGTCGTGCGACGCAGCGTGGTGGAGACCGCCGAAGGCTATCGCCTCGTGCAGCCCGTGCCGGGTGCGACGGCCACGGACGTGCGGCTGAGCCGGCAGGGCGGCAGCCTCGTCGTGACCGTCCGGGGGCACCGCGCGATCGTGCCGCTCCCCGCCGCCCTGAGACGATGCTCGGCGACGGGGGCGAGTGTGCGAGAGGACCGCCTCGAGATCGACTTCATCAGGGACGAGGAGGAGTGGCCCCGTGGCTGAGCACCGCAGCAGCGACATCGGGAGCGTCGCCGAGGAGACCGCGCGACTGGTCGCCGCGCTCCGGGAGTATGCCGTGCCCGCGCCTGCCGCCGAGGGCGCCGCCGACGCCGACACCGACGCAGACCCCGAGTCCCCGCCCCAGGAGGGCGGGTCACGCTGCGCCGACCATGACGGTCGCGGCGAGCGCCCGGTCGCGTGCGAGCTGTGCCCGGTCTGCCAGGGCATCGCGGTGTTCCACTCACTGCGTCCTGAGGTCGTCGAGCGGCTGGCCGAACTCGCCTCGACCGCGGCGGCCTTCCTCGGCGAGATGGCTCAAGAGGCCAGGGCCGGGGGCGAGCGCGACACCGGGCCGGGCCCCGCCGGGGGCTGGACGGCACCCGACGCGCCCGCCGCCCGCGAGCGGAATCACGACATCCCCGTCACGGACGCGGACCCCGTCCCCGTCGCCATGGATGATGGGATCAGACGCGACGACACGCATGGGAAGGACCCGGCATGACCCTCACGATCGGCATCGACATCGGCGGCACCAAACTGGCCGGGGGACTGGTCGACGAGCACGGCACGATCCTCAAGGAGGGGCGGCGGGACACCCCCGCCCAGGACCCGGCCGCCATCGCCACCGAGGCCGCCGACATCGTCCGCGAGCTGGCCGAGGGCGCGCCGGGTGAGATCGTCGGCGTCGGGCTGGCCTGCGCCGGTTTCATCAACGCCGAGGGCACCCACATCCTCTTCGCGCCCAACCTCGCGTGGCGCAACGAGCCGATGCAGGAGCGGCTCTCGTCGCTGGTCGACTATCCGGTCGTCATCGAGAACGACGCCAACGCCGCCGCGTGGGGCGAGTTCCGGCACGGGGCCGCCAGCGACGCCGACGACATGCTGCTGGTCACGATCGGGACGGGCGTCGGCGGTGGCATCGTCAGCGACGGCAAGCTGCTGCGCGGTGCCTATGGCATCGGCGGCGAGATCGGCCACATGCGCCTCGTCCCGGGCGGCCACCGCTGCGGCTGCGGCAACCGCGGCTGCTTCGAGGTCTATGGCTCCGGCTCCGCCCTCGTGCGGGAGGCCCGCGAGCTGATCGCGTCGGGCACGCCATTGGCAGCAGGCCTGTCCGAGCGCTGTGGGGGAGACCCCGACAAGCTCAAGGGCCGCGACATCACGGCAGCAGCGGAGGCCGACGACCCCGCCGCCAAGGAGCTGCTCACCGATCTCGGCACGTGGATCGGCGAGGGAGTCGCCTCGCTCGGCGCCGTGCTGGACCCCGGCCGCATCGTCATCGGTGGCGGCGTCGTCGAGGCCGGCGACCTGCTGATGCAGCCGGTCCGGGCCGCCTACGGGCGCAACCTCATCGGCCGCGGCTACCGCCCGATGCCGGAGATCGTGGCCGCCAGCCTGGGCAACAAGGCCGGCCTGATCGGCGCCGCCGCCCTCGCCGCCGACGGGGGCGGTCGATGAGCCCGGATCTCCCCTCGGGCGACGGGCTGGCCATCGGCATCGACATCGGCGGCACCAAGGTCGCCGGCGGCCTCGTCGACGCCGACGGCTCGGTGCTCTGCCGGGCCCGGCGGGACACCCCGCACCGCTCCAAGAGCCCTGACGTCGTCGAGTCGCTCATCGTCGATGTCGTCCGTGAGCTGCGCGAGCAGGCCGGCGACCGCGAGATCGTCGGCGTCGGCATCGGGGCGGCCGGTTTCGTGGCCGCGGACCGCGCCACGATCGTCTTTGCGCCCCACCTGTCGTGGCGGCACGAGCCGCTGCGTGACGGCCTGGCCAAGCGCATCGACCTGCCCGTGTGCATCGACAACGACGCCAACGCCGCCGTCTGGGGCGAGTGGCGCTTCGGCGCCGGACGCGGCGAGAGCCACCTGATGCTGGTCAACCTCGGCACCGGCATCGGCGGCGGCCTGATGATCAACGGCGAGGTGATCCGCGGGCGCTATGGCATCGCGGGCGAGTTCGGCCACATGCAGGTCGTCCCCGGCGGCCAGCGCTGCGAGTGCGGCAACCGCGGATGCTGGGAGCAGTACGCCTCCGGCAATGCCCTTGTGCGAGAAGCCCGCTCGCTGATGACCGCCAACAGCCCGATGGCCACCGATCTGCTCGACCGCGTCGACGGCGACCCGGCCAGCCTCACCGGCCCCCTCATCACCGAGGCCGCCCAGGAGGGCGACCAGACGGCGGTCGAGCTCCTGGCCGAGATCGGTCAATGGCTCGGCGTCGGCATCGCCAACCTCGCGGCCGCCTTCGACCCCGGTGTCTTTGTCATCGGCGGTGGCGTGAGCGCCGCCGGCGAGCTGCTGCTCGGCCCCGCCCGCGAGACCTTCGGCCGCCAGCTGACCGGCCGCGGCTATCGGCCCAAGGCCGAGATCCGTGCCGCCGAGCTCGGCAACGAGGCCGGCCTCGTGGGCGCCGCAGACCTGGCCCGACGCGACGCGGAAGCACGCGGGTGAGCGACCAGGCCCTCCCGCAGGAGGGGACGATGCGGGTGATGTCCTACAACACCCGCGACTTCCAGGACGATGTCGCCGCGGCCGTGCGGGTCATCCGCGCCGTCGACCCCGATGTCCTCTGCCTCCAGGAAGTGCCGCGCCGCCTGCTCTCGCCCTTCCGGGTCGCCTCGTTCGCCCGCCGCACCGGCATGTACTGGTCCGGGCGGCACACCGGCAGCGGTGGCACGACGATCCTGACCTCCCTGCGGGTCCAGGTGCGCGAGTCCCGCCACCACCGTCTGCGCGTCGCGCGCCTCCAGCGCACCAGGGGGTATGCCGTGATCCGCGTCGCGCCCCCCGGCTGCCAGCCGGTCGTGGTCGGCAGCGTGCACCTGAGCCTCGACCCGCGCGAGCGCGAGCACCATGCCCGCGAGATCCTCACCACTGTCTCCCACGGTGAGCCGGTCATCCTCGCCGGTGATCTCAACGAGGGGGAGTCGGGCAGGGCCTGGCAGCTGATCGCCTCCCCGCTGCGCCTGGTCTCGAGCCCCGCCCCGACCTATCCGTCCAGCCACCCGCGCCGCCTGCTCGACGTCATCTTCGCCTCACCTGAGCTGACCGTCGTCCGCCCCGGCGGCCCCGTCGACCTGGACCCGGCCGACGTCGCGGCCGGCTCGGACCACCGCCCCGTGTGGGTCGACGTCGTCGCCGCCCCGCTGACCACGGCCGACGCGAGGCGGGAGCAGCGTCAGGAGGAGCTGTCCACCCAGATCAGCGAGGAGCAGGTCGCCGAGGCCGAGGTGGCCGCGCGCGAGGCCAAGCCCAAGGCCTGAGCGTCAGGGCCGAGCCTGCGCCTGAACGCCGGGGCCGAGCCTGCGCCCGAGGGTCAGACCTGTGCTCCGTCGTCGGGGCCGTTGCCCTGCTGGCGGGTGACGAGCAGACCGAAGCCGCCGGCGCACATCAGCAGCCCGAGCACGGTGACCCAACCGCCCACGGCGGGCCGGGCGATCACGAGCCACATCAGCAGCAGCGGCCCGCCGACGAGCCCGACGAGGGCCCCCCAGAAGTGCCAGTCCTCCGGCGGCGGGAGCTCACGCGGCGGGTCGGGCTCGAAGTGCTCGTCATCGGCCTCCTCGGTCACCCGGTCGGCGCGGCCCAGGTCCCAGGTGGCGCCGGCGCCACGCCAGACCGGGATGTCCATGTCGAGCGGGTCGCGCCTGGGGGTCTGCCCACGTGCGGGAGGCACCTCGGGCGCGGGGCCGCCACGCGGCATACCGGCGTCGCTCGTCTTGGGGTCCTGGACCTGCGGGGGGAGGGGGAAGCGGTTGGGGGTGAACCCGCCAGGGCCGTCGGCGCCCTTGGTGGGGAGCTCGTGGCCGGCCGCCGTCTGGTCCCATCCGGCGACGATCCGGTCGAACTCCTCGTCGATGTCGCGGTCCCGCGGGTCGCTCATCGGGTCTGCGCTCCATCTGGGTCGTTCGGCAGGTGCGTGGGCAATCCTCGCACGGCCTCGCGAGACGCGGGTAGAGTGCAGGCGATTCGAACGAGGGAGACACGGTGTTCTACTGGCTGCTCAAGACGGTCGTCCTGGGCCCCGTCCTGCGGGTGCTCTTCCGGCCGTGGGTGGAGGGGGAGGAGCACATCCCCGAGGAGGGCGCCGCGATCTTCGCGAGCAACCACCTGAGTTTCTCGGACTCGATCTTCCTGCCGCTCATGGTGCCCCGCCGGGTGACCTTCCTGGCCAAGGCCGACTACTTCACCGGCCGTGGGGCCAAGGGCTGGCTGACCGCGATGTTCTTCAAGGGCGTCGGCCAGGTCCCCGTCGACCGCTCCGGCGGCAAGGCCAGCGACGCCGCGCTGCGCTCCGGCCTGAAGATCCTGCGCCGCGGCGAGTTCCTCGGCATCTATCCCGAGGGCACCCGCAGCCCCGACGGCCGGCTCTACCGCGGGCGCACCGGCGTGGCCCGGATGGCGCTGGAGGCCAAGGTCCCGGTCATTCCCGTGGCGATGATCGGCACCGACAAGGCCCAGCCGACCGGCCAGATCATCCCCAACATCACCCGCGTCGGCATCCGCGTCGGCAAGCCCCTCGACTTCTCCCGCTACTACGGCATGGAGGGCGACCGCTTCGTCCTGCGCTCGGTGACCGACGAGATCATGTACGAGCTGATGCTGCTGTCCGAGCAGGAGTACGTCGACATGTACGCCAGCTCGATGAAGGACCGCCTCCTCCAGGCCGCCAAGGCCAAGGCCCAGGAGCTCCAGGCAGCCGTCCGGCCCAGCGGGTCGCCCGACCTCGAGGCCGCGCTCGACGAGGCCGAGGCCGAGGTGGAGCGCCGGGCCAACGAGGCCAACAACCCCGTCGAGCCGGCCGACGCCTCGCCCGACCGCCCGGTCGACGAGCGCCCCGAGACCGAGGACGGTCTGCCGGGCGCCCGCGCCAGCTGACCCGGGCCAGGCCGGCCGTCATGCCCGTCACCGAGGCGCCCGGCGACAAGCCGTTCAACGACGCCTACTGGCGCGGCATCCACATCCTGCGCGTCGTGACGGTGGTGTATGCCGCCGTGCTCCTCTGGCTGCGCTGGGACTACCTCGTCCGCCCCTGGCTCGGCGCCGCCATCCTCGGTGTGCTCGGCCTGTTCAGCCTGGCCCTGATGGTCCGCCGGCGCCGTAGCGTCGTGCTGATCGCCATCGAGGTCGCGCTGGCCTGCGCGGGGGTGCTGCTCACCCGGCTGGTCGACTCGCCGGAGCAGATCGCGGCCGGCTCGCCGACCGTCCCCGGCCTCTTCCCGGCCGCCGGGGTCGTCGCTGCCGCGGTGCTCACCGGCCCGTGGGGCGGCCTGGCCGCCGCGGCCGTGGTCTCTGTGGCGGACCTGATCGAGATCGGCGAGCCCAACCGGATCACCCTCCACAACATCCTGCTGCTGCTCATGCTCGGCGGGCTGATCGGGCTGGCCGCCCAGTCCGCCCGTCGGGCCGAGGCCAGGGCCCGCGAGGCGATGGCCCTGCGCGCCCGGCTGGCCGAGCGCGAGCGGCTCGGCCGCGCCGTCCACGACGGGGTGCTCCAGGGGCTGGCGCTCATCCACCGGCGCGGCCGCGACCTCGGCGGCGAGGCCGCCGAGCTGGGCCGGATCGCCGCCGAGCAGGAGCAGTCGCTGCGCCAGCTCGTCAGCCGGCTCGCCCCCGAGGACACCGGCTCGTCCGCCCCGGCGCTCACCCGTGACGTGGCAGGCGAGCTGATGCGCCTGTCCGGCGCCGACGTCGACGTCACCGGCCCGGCGACGCCCCTGCTGATGGACGCGCATGCCTCCGACGAGGTCGTGGCGGCGGTGCGTGCCGCGCTCGACAACGTGCGCACCCATGCCGGCCCGGGCACCCACGCGTGGGTCCTCGTCGAGGACGGCGGCGAGGAGGTCCTGGTGACCGTGCGCGACAACGGCGTCGGTATGCCGCCGGAGCGCCTCGCCGAGGCCGCCGCCTCCGGGCGGATGGGCTTCGCCCGCAGCATCCGGGGCCGGCTCGAGGACCTGGGCGGCTCGGCCCACCTCACCTCGCGCGAGGGAGGCGGCACGACCGTCCGGCTGCGAGCACCGCTGGCGCGCAGCGCAGCCCACTGACCGCACCACACGGCATACCGCCCCGACGAAGGAGACCCGATGGCCGAGGCGACCCCCATCCCACCCGCAGACGAGGCGCACCTGCGGGTGCTCGTCGCCGATGACCACCCGATGTGGCTCGACGCGCTCGCCCGCGACCTCGACGGGGCGGGCATCGAGGTGGTCGGCACCGCCGCCGACGGTCCGCAGACGGTCGCGCGGGTCAAGGCGACGCGGCCGGACGTGCTCGTGCTCGACCTCAACCTGCCCGGCATGCGGGGCGACGAGGTATGCCGCGCGCTCGGCGACGTGCCCGTGCGCGTGCTCATCCTGTCGGCCAGCGGTGAGCAGCAGGACGTCCTCGACGCGGTCAAGGCCGGCGCCTCCGGCTACCTGGTGAAGTCGGCGACCAGCGCCGAGATCGTCGAGGCGGTGCGGGCGACCGGACGCGGCGAGGCCGTCTACACGCCCGGGCTGGCCGGGATGGTGCTGGGGGAGTTCCAGCGGATGTCGCACGAGCCCGAGGCCGAGGTCAGGCCCGAGCGGCCCATCCCCGAGCTGACCGAGCGCGAGACCGAGATCCTGCGGCTGGTCGCGACCGGCATGGGCAGCAAGGAGATCGCGGCCGAGCTGTTCATCTCCCACCGCACGGTGCAGAACCACGTGCAGAACACCCTCGGCAAGCTCCACCTGCACAACCGGGTCGAGCTGGTCCGCTTCGCGCTCGCCCGGGGGCTGGACCTGCCCGATTAGGCGGGCGCGCGGCATACCGCCGACGCAGGCCAGCCACCATGCGGGCGGCCGTCCGAGGTGTGGTCGCGGGGACCTATCCTTGAGCGGTGAGCACGATCGACACGACCGACGTCCTGGCCGGCCTCGCAGCCGGCGCCGACCTGCCGGCTGCCCAGCAGCCGGAGTGGCCCGACCGGGCCGCGCTGGACCGTGCCGTGGAGACCCTGCGCACCTATCCGCCGCTCGTCTTCGCCGGCGAGTGCGATGTCCTGCGCGAGCGGATGGCCGCCGCCTCACGCGGTGAGGCCTTCGTCCTCCAGGGCGGCGACTGCGCCGAGACCTTCGCCGCGGCCACGGCCAACAACATCCGCGACCGGGTCAAGACGATCCTCCAGATGGCCGCGGTCCTGACCTATGGCGCGTCCGTGCCCGTGGTCAAGGTCGGCCGGATGGCCGGGCAGTACGCCAAGCCCCGCTCCTCCTCGAGCGAGACCCGCGAGGGCGTGACGCTGCCGGCCTACCGCGGTGACATGGTCAACGACTTCGACTTCACGCCCGAGTCGCGCACGCCCGACCCCGACCGTCTCGTGCGCGCCTACCACGCGAGCTCGGCGACGCTCAACCTCGTGCGCGCGTTCACCCAGGGCGGCTTCGCCGACCTGCGCTATGTCCACGAGTGGAACCGCGGCTTCGTGACCAACGCCGCCAACGCGCGCTATGACCGGATCGCCCGCGACATCGACAAGGCGATGAAGTTCATGGCGGCCTGCGGCGCCGACTTCGATGCGATGCGCACGACCGAGTTCTTCGCCGCCCACGAGGGCCTGCTGCTCGACTACGAGCGGCCGCTGACCCGGGTCGACTCGCGCACCGGCCAGCTCTATGACACGGCCGGCCACTTCATCTGGGTGGGCGAGCGCACCCGCGACCTCGACGGCGCCCACATGGACTTCGTCTCCCGCGTGCGCAACCCGATCGGCATCAAGCTCTCGGCCAAGGCCGACCCCGACACGGTGCTGCGGATGATCGACAAGGTCGACCCCGAGCGTGAGCCGGGCCGCCTCACTTTCATCACGCGCATGGGTGCCGGCACCGTCCGTGAGGCGCTGCCGCCGCTGGTCGAGGCGGTCACCGCCTCCGGTGCCCAGGTCACCTGGATCTGCGACCCGATGCACGGCAACACCTTCGAGTCGACGACCGGCTACAAGACGCGCCGCTTCGACGATGTCATCGAGGAGGTCCGTGGCTTCTTCGACGTCCACCACGAGCTCGGCACCGTCCCGGGTGGCCTGCACATCGAGCTGACCGGCAACGACGTCACCGAGTGCCTCGGCGGCTTCGAGCGGATCTCCGACGAGGACCTCTCGCAGCGCTACGAGAGCGTGTGCGACCCGCGGCTGAACCACCAGCAGAGCCTCGAGCTGGCCTTCCTCGTGGCCGACATGCTCAACCGCGACTGACCTCGATGTCCCAGATCGTCGCCGACCTCCTGTCCGACACGCTCACCCGGCCCACGGCCGGGATGCGCGAGGCCATCGCGGCCGCGGAGGTCGGCGACGACGTCTTCAGCGAGGACCCGACCGTCACCCGGCTCGAGGCGCGTGTCGCCGAGCTGCTCGGCCATGAGGCCGGGCTGTTCGCCCCCACCGGCTCGATGGCCAACCAGCTGGGCGTGCGCCTGCACGTCCGCCCCGGTCAGGAGCTCGTCGCCGACTCGCTCGCGCACGTCCTGCGCGCCGAGCTCGGGGCTGCCGCGATCCTCTCGGGCATCAGCTCGCGCACCTGGGTCGCCGACCGCGGGCTGCTCGATGCCCGCCAGGCCGCCGACCTGATGATCACGGGAGCCGGTGTCTACCAGGTCAACACGGCTCTCGCCGTCGTCGAGAACACCCACAACTTCGGTGGTGGGACGGTCCAGCCGATCGAGCAGATCCGCGCGCTGCGCGAGGAGACGCGAAGTCGCGGCGTCGCCATGCACCTCGACGGCGCCCGGCTGTGGAACGCCCACGTCGCCACCGGCATCCCGCTCGCCGACTATGGCCGGGAGTTCGACACCGTCAGCGTGTGCCTGTCCAAGGGCCTGGGCGCCCCGGTCGGCTCGGTCCTCGTCGGCTCCCGGGAGCACATCGACGAGGCCCGTGTGTGGCGCAAGCGCTTCGGCGGCGGCATGCGCCAGGTCGGCATCCTCGCCGCCGCCGGCCTCTATGCCCTCGACCACCACATTGAGCGCCTCGCCGACGACCACGCCCGGGCCCGCCGGTTCGCCGACGCCGCGGCCGCTGCCGCGCCGGGCTCGGTCGACCCGTCCCACGTCGAGACCAATATCGTCATCCTCGATGTCGCCCAGAGCGGTTGGGCCGCAGGCGATTTCGTCACCGTGGCCGCTGCACACGGCATTCGCCTGTATGCCGTGGGGCCCGGACGGGTGCGCCTCGTCTGGCATCTCGACGTCGACGACGCCGCGACCGATCACGCCATCGCCGAGCTGGGCCGGCTGCTCGCAGCTGGGCCGGGGGAGTCCGGCGGCGCGTAGCGCCGGACGCACACGCATCCCCGCCCGCGCCACCGCTCCGTCCACGCGCACACTCCCCACAGGCCCCCCACGGGGAATCTGTGCCCCAGTTCGATTTCTGTGCCCCGACTTGATCCTGTCGACAGAACGCAAACCGGGGCACAGACTCGCGGGCGGTGACGGAGCTGGGGCACAGATACGCGGGCGGTGACGGCAGCTACGGCTGCCGGGGACCGGTCTCGGCTCAGACCTCGTGGTGGAGGAGCTCGGAGGGCGGGTCTTCCTCGGCGGTGGCGCCCGGGTCAGGTGGGGAGCCGCGCAGCTCGACCAGATACATCGCGGCGAGCACGAGCAGGCCGCCGACGAGCATGCGCCAGGTGAGCGACTCGCCGCCGAGCGCGACCGCGAAGCCCGCGGCGAAGACCGGCTCGAGGGTCATGATGATCGCCGCCCGGGTGGCCGCGATCTGGGCCTGTGCATAGGTCTGGGCCCAGAGGGCGAAGGCGCCGGCGACCAGCGCCATATAGAGCAGCGAGAGCCACTGGCCGCCGTCGGCGGGGAGCGTCAGTCCGCCCGGAGCGGCGGCGACCCCGGCCACAGGGATGATGCCGACCGCCTGCACCACGGCCAGACCGGTCGCGCGCTGCGGGGCGCTCCACCGCCCGAGGGCCAGGATGTGCAGGGCATAGAGCGCGGCGGAGCACAGAGTGAGCAGCTCGCCCAGTCCGACCGCGACGCCGCGCAGCGACAGGACGGCCAGACCCAGCGTGGACAGGCCCACGGTCACCCACATCACCCCGGGGATGCGGTCGCGCAGGATGAGCGCGCCGAGCAGCGGCGTCAGCACCACATAGGTGCCGGTGATGAAGCCCGACACCGAGGCGGACGTGTGCTCGAGGCCGACGGTCTGGAGCAGCTGTGCCGACCCATAGAGCACGCCCAGGCCGAGACCAATGAGCACGTCCCGGCGACTCAGCGCCCGCAGCTGCCGGTGGAAGACCGCGGCCATTGCCAGCGCGGCGACCGAGAAGCGCACGACGAGGAAGTCTGCCGACGGGACGTGCTCGACGAGGTCCCTGATCAGGAAGAAGGTCGAGCCCCACGAGGCGGTGACTGCGACGAGGAGCAGCGTGGCCAGCCGGCCAGAGCGCACCTGGCGCTCGCCCATCAGACCACCGTCATGGTGATCGTGCTGCCCTGGGGCGCACGGTCACCGGCACCGGGGCTGGTGGATCGGACGGTGCCGAAGATGCCGCCCATCCACCGGTCCACCGTCACCTTGAAGCCGGCGCCCTCGAGGATCTTGCGCGCGTCCGCCTCCTGCTTGCCGGTCACCTCGGGGACGGTCACCATGACCGGGCCCTTGGAGATGACGAGCGAAACCTTGTCGCCGCGGTGGCGGGTCTCGCCGGAGGCGGGGGACTGGCGGATGACGCTGCCCTCGGGCACCGAGGAGCTGTTCTCGCGGGTGACCTCGCCGACCTCGAGGCCGAGCTGCTCGAGCTGGCTGCGCGCGGACGCCTCACCGGCGCCGGCGAGCGAGGGCACCGAGATGGGCTGGCGTCCCTTGCTCACGGTCAGCCCGACCGAGGCGCCGCGCTTGAGTGAGGTGCCGGCGGCCGGGGTGGTCGAGATGACCTGGCCCTCGGCGACGGACTCGCTCCACTCCTCGGAGACCGTGCCGATGACCAGCCGCTCGTCCTTGAGTGCCTGCTCGGCCTCGGCGCGGGTGCGTCCGGCGACGGTGGGCACGGCATACCGCTCGGGCCCCTTGGAGACGGACACCTCGACGGAGCTGCCGCGGCGGATCTCCTTGCCCGCCAGTGGCTCGACGGTGATGACCGAGCCCTTGGCGACGCTCTCGCTGAAGGCCTCGACCCGCTCGGCCCGGAGGTTGGCCTGGGCAAGCGCGGACTCCGCGGCGGCATAGGTCTGGCCCGCGACGGCAGGGACCGTCCGCATGGCGCCCGGGCCGAGCATGAACCACCAGCCGGCGGCCAGCGCGGCGGCGAGCACCAGCGCAGCGAGCAGGGGGAGTATGCCGCGGCCGCGCCGACGCGGTGCGGCCGGCGCCGTGGCACCGGTGGCCGGGCCGGTCGGACCGGCGGGGGACCTCGCCGGGATCGGCAGGGCATGGGTGCGCTCATGGGCCCGGTCGACATCGGCGGCGCCGGGCGCGGAGTCGAGGTCGGCACCGCTCAGGTGGGCGCGCACGGCCCGCAGCTCGCGCAGGAACTCGCCAGCGTCGTCGGGCCGGGCGTCGGGGTTGCGGGCCGCCGAGCGGGTGACGAGGTCGTCGAGGGCGGCCGGCAGGCCGGGGACAAGCGTCGAGGGCCGCGGGACGTCGCTGTGCACGTGCTGATAGGCGACGTGGATCGGGACGTCGCCACTGAAGGCCTTCTCGCCGGTGAGCATCTCGAAGAGGATCAGGCCGGCGGCATACACGTCGGTGCGCGCGTCGGCGATGCCCCGCTCGACCTGCTCGGGGGAGAGATAGGCGACCGTGCCGAGCAGCACCCCGCTCTGGCCGGTCTGGGTCTGGCTGGTGACGGCGCGGGCCAGACCGAAGTCGGCCACCTTGACCATGCCGTCGGTGCGCAGGATGACGTTCTCGGGCTTGACGTCACGGTGGACGATGCCGGCCTCATGGGCGCTGGCGAGCGCCTGGAGGACGGGGTCCATGATGTCGAGCGCCGCACGCGGGGTGAGCGCGCCCTCCTCGGCGAGCACCTCGCGCAGGGTCTGCCCCGGGACATACTCCATGACGAGATAGACCAGCCCGTCCTCCTCGCCCTGGTCGAAGACCGAGACGACGTGCGGGTTGCCCAGCCGGGCCGCCGAGCGGGCCTCGCGGCGGAAGCGGGTGACGAAGGTCTGGTCATCGGCCAGCGTCGGCTTCATGACCTTGAGCGCGACCTCGCGGTCGAGCCGCTCGTCCATGGCGACATAGACGGTCGCCATGCCCCCGGTGGCCAGCCGCGCGAGCACGCGATAGCGGCCCTCGAGCGTCTGCCCGATGAGCTCGTCGCGTGGCTGGGTGGTCACGGCCGTGAGTGTAGTTTCGATGGCTGTCTGCCTCGTGCGGGTGGCCTAGAGGTTCTTGTAGTGGTGCTTGACGTTGGCGACATAGCGCCGCGTGTCGCTGTAGAGGCCGTGCTGGCGGACCGAGCCCAGCCCCTGGTAGTAGCCGGCGATCGCGTGGTCGAGGCTGCCGGCCTCGCGGGTCAGATAGCGCAGGATCGCCACGCCGGCGGTCGCGTTGTCCTGCGTCTTGCGCAGATCAAGACGCTGTCCAACCATGTTCGAGGCCCACTCACCGGAGGTCGGGATCACCTGCATGGCGCCGACTGCGTTGGCGACCGAGACCTGCGACTGGTCCCAGCCGGACTCCTGGTAGGCGACGGCCAGGGCGAGCTTGGGGTCGACACCGTGGCGCCGCGCGGTCTTCTCGATGATCGCCTTGGTCTCCATCCGGCTCGGCACGCCCTTGCGGGCCAGCTGAGCCCGGGTGCGCGCGGCGGCCTCGACGGTCGCGTTGGGATAGCGCCGCCCCTCGAAGGTGTGCGAGTCGAAGCGCGGCTTCGAGGCCGTCTTCTTCTTGGCGCTCGAGCGCGCCGGCGCCGCCTTGCCCTTGGCCGGCACGGCGATGCGCTGACCCGGCTGGAGCCCGCGCGGGTCGATCCCCGGGTTGAGCTTGAGCAGGCGGGAGACGGTGGTGCGCCGGGCCGCGGCGACATGGGTCAGGGTCTCGCCCTGCCGGATGCGGTATGCCGCGCTGCCGCCCTGCGAGGACCGCTTGGCCGGGCGCGTGGTTGCCTTCGTCGTGGCCGCCTTGGCCTTGGCGGGCGGTGTGGCCGCGGACGCGTGCCGCGCGGGCGTGGCACGGGGGACCCACAGCCGCTGGCCGGGCTTGATCAGCCCGCCGCCATAGGGCAGGTGGTTGCGGGTGGCGATCACCCGGCTGGTCGTGTGATAGCGCGTCGCGATCGCCTTGACGGTGTCGCCGGGGCGCACCACATAGGTCGTCCACCCGTGCGGCGCCGCCGGGCCGCTGTGGGCGGCGGCGGTCGCGGGCAGGACGTGGGCGGCGGGGGGCAGCGCGGGCGGCAGGAAGACGGGCACGGCAGGCGGGTCCTTCCGGTGGGTGTCGCGGCGGGCCGGCGCGGCCGGGCCAGGATCGGTGTGACTGGTGTGACAACTGAGGTTTGACGTTAACGGAGCGGCGGGCCCGATTGTGGGAGCACACGCCCGGGCGGGCCGGGGGTGTCGTCGGCCGGGGCGGCATACTGTCCGGGTGAGCGAGACCCCCACCCAGACCGCAGCCCAGCCCGACGGCGAGCCCGCCCTCGAGAGCCTCGTCGGCGACTGGCTGACCGTCCCCGACGCGGCCGAGCGGCTCGGTGTGCCGCTGTCGGCGGTGCGGCGGATGATCGAGGAGCGCGAGCTGCTCGCCCACCGGATCGGCGAGCGGCGGGTGGTGGCCGTGCCGGCCCGCTTCATCGGCGACGAGGGGCCGCTGGCGCCGCTCAAGGGCACCTTCACCGTGCTCGCCGACGGCGGCATGGACGACGCCGAGATCCTCGAGTGGCTCTTCACTCCCGACGCCACGCTCCCAGTGGAGGGCGCCCCGATCGACGCGCTGATCGGCGGCTTCAAGACCGAGGTGCGCCGCCGGGCGATGGAGACCGCCTTCTAGGGCTGGCCGTCAGCCCCGGGGAGTGCCCGGGGCCGGCAGGAGCGCCGCCTCAGAACGCCCGTGCCGTGGAGACGTCGATGAGGGCGTCGAGCGCGTCGGCCGCCTCGGCGTCGATGCTCGGCCGGGCCGCGCCCAGGGCCTCGCGGGCGCTGGCGACCAGCCCGTCGATGTGGCGCTCGACCTGGTCGAGCCCGCCGCTGTCACGAACGATCGAGCGCAGCCGCTCGACATCGGCGGCGCCGAGCCCCGGGTCGCCCAGCAGCGACCACACGGTCTCCTGGTCCTCGGGGGAGGCCCCGGCAAGGGTGTGGGCGATGAGCACGGTGCGCTTGCCCTCGCGCAGGTCGTCGCCGGCAGGCTTGCCCGTGACCTCCGGGTCACCGAAGACCCCCAGCACGTCATCGCGCAGCTGGAAGGCCCGCCCGAGCGCCAGCCCGTAGTCGGCGAGCGACTCCAGCGCCGCCCCGTCGAGTCCGCCCGCCCGGGCACCGATGAGCAGGGGGTGCTCGATGCTGTACTTGGCGCTCTTGTAGGTGATGACGTGCAGCGCCCGCTCGATGCGCTCCTGCTGCGAGAGCGAGCGCCAGTCGACCGAGGCCTCCGCCACGTCGAGGAACTGGCCGGCCATGAGCTGGGTGCGCATCGTGTCGAACATGCCGCGGCCCCGGGTGACCTCCTCGGCGGGCAGGCCACAGGTGGCGACCATCTCGTCACACCACGTCAGGCACAGGTTCCCGGCGAGGATCGCCCCCGCGGCGCCGAACCGGCCGGCATCGCCCTCCCAGCGCCGCTCGCCGTGGTGCGCCTCGAGCGCGCGGTGGGCGGACGGCATACCCCTGCGTGTGTCGCTGTCGTCCATGACGTCGTCGTGGATGAGCGCGGCGGCCTGGAAGAGCTCCATCGCCGTCGCCAGCCGGATGAGCTCGGGGGAGTCGGACCCGCCCGCGGCCCGGTAGCCCCAGTAGAGGAAGCCGGCGCGCAGCCGCTTGCCGCCCGAGAGCAGGCGCCGGACCGCGTCGAGCAGGACATCGGCGTCCGGGCCCACCTCGGCCAGGACGCCGGCCTGGGCGTCCAGCTCGGCGTCGACGCACGCCTGCACGCGTGCGCGCAGGTCAGCGGCCTCGAGGGGGTTGGTCACCGGTGCTCCTTCGCGCGGGTTGAGTGGGATGGTCCGCATGGTGTCCCATGTGAGCCTACGGCAGCCCAGCAGGCTACCCTCACCGCCATGGCCCCCGCAGTCCCTGCCGACCATCGCATCCCCAGTCGACTGGCCCGGCCGCGTCCCTCGATCAGCTTCGAGTTCATGCCGCCGCGCTCCGACGAGGGGGAGGCGCAGCTGTGGGATGCCGTGCGCCGCCTCGAGCGCGTGCGCCCCGATTTCGTGTCGGTGACCTATGGGGCCGGCGGCTCGACCCAGGACCGCACCGTGCGGGTCACCGAGCGGATCGCGCTCGAGACCACCATGACCCCGATCGGCCACCTGACGTGCGTCGGCGCCTCTGTCACCCAGCTGCGCCGGGTGATCGGGCAGTATGCCGCGGCCGGCGTCCGCGACATCCTCGCCCTGCGCGGTGACCCGCCGGGCGGCAACGTGGGCGCCGACTGGGTCGCCCACCCCGAGGGCCTGAACCACGCCGACGAGCTCGTCTCGCTCGTGCGCTCCCTCGGTGACTTCACGGTCGGCGTGGCCGCCTTCCCGGACGTGCACCCGCGCTCGAAGGGCTTCGAGGAGGACGTCGAGGTGCTGGTGCGCAAGGCCGACGCCGGCGCCGAGTTCGCGATCACCCAGATGGTCTTCGACCCGGCCACCTATGCGCGGCTGCGCGACGCCGTCGCGGGGCGCCGAGACCTGCCGATCACGCCCGGCCTGATGCCGATCACCAACCTCAAGCAGATCAAGCGGATGTCGGAGCTGATGGGCACCCCGATCCCGCCCCGCCTCGTCGAGCGGCTCGAGGCCGCCGGCGACGACGCGGCCGCGGTGCGCGAGGTCGGCATCGAGATCGCCACCGAGCTCGGGCAGACGCTGCTCGACGAGGGCGCGCCGGGCATCCACTTCATCACGATGAACCGGTCCACGGCCGCGCTCGAGGTCCACGGCAACCTCAGCCTCGCCGACGCGGGGGTCTGAGCAGCCGCGGCACGGTCTCATCCCCGCCATCCCCGCGCCCGGCGCGTTTGTCGCGATGTGGCGAGTTCCGCCCCGGGCTCCTCGCCCCGCCGGCCGCGGCGACGGACAGGTCGGTCAGACCCGCTCAGCGCCCAGGCCGCGCTCGGCGCCCCACGCGTCATAGCGGCGGCGCCAGCGGCGCACCCGCAGCAGGATGAAGGACAGGGCGAACAGTTCCAGGACCAGCAGCACGCCTGCGATGCCGGCGGCCAGCCACGGGTTGGCCAGCGCGAGGGTCATGACGCCGGCGACGGTGACGTCCTCGGCCGTGCTGACCGCGACATTGCTCGCAGGCTCCGGCGAGGCGTTGACGCCCAGCCGCACGCCCGACTTGACCAGGTGGGAGACCAGCGCGGTGACGCCGCCGGCAGCCGCGGTGAATGCCGCGTTGAGGTCGGCGTGCTCGTGCCCGATCAGATAGCCGACCGTCGCGCCCACTGCCGGCCGCAGGAAGGTCGACAGGCCGTCCCAGGCGGAGTCGAGGAAGGGGATCTTGTCGGCGAACATCTCGAGCAGGAAGAGCGCGGTGGCGGCGGCGAGCACGTCGGTGCGGCCGAGCGCGCCAGGCAGGGAGTCGACTCCCGCGAACCGCTGGGCGAGGCCCATGACGAGCACGACGGCATACGCGTTGATGCCGGCTGCCCAGCCCTGCGTGAAGACGAGCGGGATGATCTCGGTGCCCATTTCTTTCCCCCGGTGACGCTCGGGCGCGGCCCGGGCGGGCCGCTGCTCCGCGGCATACAACAGCAGGGGTGCCGCCCTGCTTCCCGGGGTGAGGCCGGTGCCGCAGGCCTCGGAGGCGACGAGCTCCGCGAGCGACCACGGCGCACGGGCGGCGCGATGGGGAAGCGGCGCACACGACGAGACCCGACCGGCGGCTCCGAGTCCCCCTCCTGATGACCCGAACCCACCGGCCGGGCCGGCGATCGCGCCCCCTGAAACGCGATGGGTCCAGCCTGCCGGGAGCACGCAGGCCGGCACCTGAGTGCCACTACTCACCTCTGGTCGAGCGGCGGCCCGGGTGGGCGTCAGCACCCCGCCGACCGTTCGTGTGCAATGCGCGGCCTCACGCGTGAGCAGTGGGGGCTGATGCGAGACTCCCCGCATGGGCATCTTCGATCGCTTCCGTGGTGCGTCGAGAGACAGGCGAGGCGTGGGTGACCGCCGCGACGCAGGTTCGGGCAACGGGCCACTCCGGATCGGCGAGTCCAGGGGCACCGCGTGGCTCACACTCGAGCTGGGGGACCTGCCAAGTGACTCAGCCGTGATCGAGGCAGGGGAGGAGCCCAACGGCGCCTTCTGGGAAGGCGTCGCCGGCTATCTGGCTCCCGACATCGTCTCGCGGCTGGAGCTGGACTCGGAGGGGAGCATGTTCAGCGTTGCGGGGGGCCGCGCGGACATCGATGCGCTGGTGACCCTGCTGGAGCCGCTCGTGCAGGACGGGCCGACGATGGCGGCCCTTGTGCAGCGTGCTCACGCAGCCGGCATGACCCTGGAGGGGCACGCCCTCGACGACCATGGCTGAGGCTCGATGGGGCTCTTGGCCGGCCTCCGTCAGCTCGGTTAGCCGACGTCGAGTGGGCTGCCGCCGGTGATGGCGAGCAGCTCGCGGTAGGTCGTGGGGAAGACGGTGTGGCTGTGCCCGGCGGCCGCCCACACGCGCGGGTAGCGGCTCAGGGCCGAGTCGACGAAGGTGCGCAGGGGAGTGAGGTGTCCGACGGGGGCCACGCCGCCGATGGCGAAGCCGGTGGCCTCCCGGATGCTCTCGGCGTCGGCCTTGGCCAGGGTGCGCAGGTCGAGGATCGCGCGCACGGACTTCTCGTTGACCCGGTGCCCGCCCGAGGACAGGATCAGGATGAGCTCCTCGGTCCCGTCGTGGTGGACGCCTTGGAAGACAAGGGAATTGGCGATCTCGGCCGGGGTGATGCCCAGGGCCTCGGCGGCCGCTGCGGCCGTGCGGACGGCGTCGGGCAGGACGGTGATCTCGGCCTGCACCCCGCGCTCGCGAAGGGTGTCGGTCACCCTCCGGACGGCGGGGTGGGCGCTGAGGTCTCTGGCGGTGGTGGCGTCGTCGGCTCGGCTGTCGGACATGGCTGCGAGGGTAGTCGTCGAGGCCGCTCCCGGCCGCAGGATGACGTCTTGACGTCCACTCCGCGGATGGGTGTAGTCTCGAATTGTTCGAACAGATGTTCGAAGCGCTTCGGCGCTTGGGGCGGCTGCTCGGACACACGAACGGGAAGGTCGGCCGGTCTGGGGCTCGGCCGACCCGGTCGTCGGCTCCGGTCCGCGCCGTGGCGCACCCTCGACCCGCCGCACGCGGGCCGGGGCCACCCCTTCATCCCCACCTGCCCGGAAGGACTGCTCTCGTGGTGCGCCGATATGACGATCCGATCGAGGTCCGGGTGGGCACGGCCAGCGTCTCTGGCGCGTCCGCCGGCACCGTCGTCGCGACCGCGGACGCACCCCAGTCCTTCCTGTGGCGAGGGCGGCTCTATGTCGTGCGAGAGGTCCTCGCCCAGTGGCAGGAGCGCCGGGCCTGGTGGCGCGACGAGAGCGAGCGGGTCCAGGCGGGTGCGCCGGAGCGCCGGGTGTGGCGCGTGGAGGCGAGCCGGGGCCGCGCGCTCGGCTCGGGGGTCTTTGAGCTCGGGTGCGACGCCTCGGCGTGGACCCTGCTGCGAGCGGAGGACTGAGCGATGCCCACACCCGAGGAGGACCGATAGCCATGGCTGCCCTCGACCTGATCGAGCGCTCCGAGGAGTCCCTCGCCGAGGCCTCCCGCGCGCAGCACAGCGCCGAGCGCTATCTGCACGCCCAGCTCGGCGCGCTCCGCGCCGCCGCCGCCCTCGTCGCAGCGCGCTCCGACCTCGGGCTGGCCCAGGACGGTCCCCAGAGCCTGTGGTCGCTCGTGCCAGCCCTCGCGCCGGAGCTCGTCGAGTGGGCCGACTTCTTCGCCTGGTCGACCGCCCGGCGTGACCGGATCAGCCAGGGCCGCATCCGGGTGACGCCCCGCGAGGCCGACGACCTGCTGCGCCAGGCCGAGACCTTTGTCGACCTCGTCGCCGCCACGCTCGGTATGCCGCACCGCTCCGGACGCGCCGACCTGCTCGCCCCCACGGTGGCGGGCGAGCCCGGCCCCGGTCTCGCGGCAGGGTGGGCGTGAGCGGTGGCTTCGCCCATCTCCATGTCGCCTCCGGCTTCTCGATGCGCTACGGCGCGTCGATGCCCGAGCAGCTGGTGGAGAGGGCGGCCGAGCAGGGTCAGCACGCTCTCGCGCTGACCGACCGCGACGGGCTCTATGGCGCGGTGCGTTTTGCCCAGGCGGCGACCAAGGCCGGTCTGGCCACCGTGCTCGGTGTCGACCTCGCCGTGGTCGACCCCACTACAACTCCCTTCTCCCACAGGGATTCCCGCTCCGCTAAACCGGCCCGCACGCCGGTCCGCGGCGGCCAGCTCGTCGACCCCCGGCACCCCCGGGTCACCGCCCTGGCCCGCGGCCGCGACCTCGGCATGGGCGCAGGGGAGGGGTGGGCGGCCCTGTGCCGGCTGGTGACCGAGACCCATCTCGGCGGCGAGCGCGGCCGCCCGGTGACCACACCCGACCTGCTCGCCCGCTATGCCCCGGGACTGGTGATCCTCCTCGGCCCCGACTCCGACGTCGGGCGGGCGCTGCTGCGACGGCATACCGCCCAGGCCCGCGGGCTGCTCGCCCAGTGGCAGCGACGGCTGCCGCCGGGGGCGCTCGCGATCGAGGTCGTCTGCCACGGCGGGCCCGAGGGCAGCCCGGCCTCTGTCGGGCATGCGGCCCGGCTGCTGGGGCTCGCCGACGAGGCGGGGGTCCCGGCCGTCCTGACCGCCGCCGTCCGCCATGTCGGCCGCGAGCAGGCGGCCACCGCCGACCTGCTCGACGCCGCGCGCCGCCTCGTGCCGCTCTCCTCCCGTCACCTCGACCGGGTCACCGACGCCGGCCACCTCGCCGCCACCGCGACGATGGAGCAGACCGCGCTCCAGGTGTGCGAGCGGCTCGGGCCGAGCGCCGACGCCCACCGCGCCGGCCCCACCGACCGGGCCCGCCGGCTGCTCGCCGACACCCTGGCCCTCGCCGACGGCTGCACGCTCGACCCCCGCGCCGACCTCGGCATCGGCTCGGTCCACCTGCCCGAGCCCGGCGTCCTCGGCATCGGCCCCGACGAGGACGCCCAACGGGTGCTCCAGGAGCGTTGTGCCGCAGCGATATCCGGGCGATACCCACACGCAGACGCGGCCCTGCGGCATACCGTCGAGCAGCGGCTGCGCGATGAGCTCGACACGGTCGCCCAGCTCGGCTACGCGACCTACTTCCTCGCGGTCGCGGCCGTCACCGACCTCATCCGCGAGATGGGGGTGCGCGCGGCGGCCCGGGGCTCCGGCGCGGGCAGTCTGGTCAACTACCTCCTCGGCATCTCCGGGGTCGACCCGGTCCGCTACCACCTGCTCATGGAGCGCTTCTGCACCCCACTGCGCGCGCAGCTGCCCGACATCGACGTCGACGTCGAGTCGGCCCGGCGCACCGAGGTCTATGAGCGCATCCTCGAGCGCTTCGGCGGCGATCGGGTGACCTGCGTGTCGATGATGGACACCTACAAGGTGCGCCATGCCGTGCGCGACGCCGGATCCGCCCTGGGCATGGACCCCGTTGAGATCGACGAGATCGCAAAAGCCTTCCCGCACATACGTGCCCGCGACGCCCGCCAGGCGATCCTCGACCTGCCCGAGCTGCGTGCCCGGGGCCTGGACTCGCCCCGGCTGGAGCGTCTGCTCGATCTCGTCGAGAGCCTCGACGGCCTGCCCAGGCATGTCGCCCTGCACCCGTGCGGGGTGATCCTGTCCAACTCCGGACTGCTCGACCGCACCCCGGTCGAGGCGAGCTGGCTGGGCTTCCCGATGAGCCAGTTCGACAAGGACGATGTCGAGACCCTCGGGCTGCTCAAGCTCGACATCCTCGGCATCCGCATGCAGTCGGCGATGGCCCATGCCGTCGCCGAGGTCGAGCGGGTCGACGACCTGCGCATCGACCTCGACGACCAGGCGCAGGTGCCGCTCGACGACGAGGAGACCTTCTCGCTCATCCGCACCACCCACACCCTCGGGTGCTTCCAGATCGAGAGCCCGGGCCAGCGCGAGCTCATCGGCAAGTTCGGCCCGGTGCGCTTCGAGGACCTGATCATCGACATCTCGCTCTTCCGGCCCGGCCCGGTCAAGTCCGACATGATCGACCCCTTCCTGCGCGCCCGGCACGGCTGGGACGAGCCCGACTGCCTCCACCCGCGGCTGGTCTCCGCCCTCGCCGAGACCGAGGGGGTCGTGGTCTTCCACGAGCAGATCCTGCTCATCGTCGCCGAGACGACCGGCGTCAGCCTCGCCCAGGCCGACGAGGTGCGCCGGGCGCTCGGCACGCCCCAGGGGCAGGACGAGATCGAGGCCTGGTGGCGCCCCGCGGCCCGGGCCCGCGGCTACACCGCGTCCGAGCGAGACCGCATCTGGGAGGTGCTGCGCTCCTTCGCGTCGTTCGGCTTCTGCAAGGCCCACGCCGCGGCATTCGCGCTGCCGACCTATCACTCGGCGTGGCTCAAGACCCACCACCCGGCCGCCTTCCTCGCCGGGGTGCTCACCCATGACCCGGGGATGTATCCCAAGCGGCTCATCCTCGACGACGCCCGCAGTCTCGGGATCGCCGTCCTCGGCCTCGACGTCAACCGCTCCGACGGCACCTACCGCATCGAGCGCGTCGAGCCCGGCTCCCAGCCGCCGCCCCACCAGCGGCTCGCCCCCGTGGTGCCCGCCCGGCCCCAGCGACCGGACCTGCCCGACGGGAGCGCCTATGGCATCCGGCTCTCCTTCGCCGACGTCAAGGGCATGAGCGAGGCCGAGATCGCCCGGGCCGTCGCCGGGCAGCCCTATGCCGATCTCGCCGACTTCGTCCGGCGGGCCGAGGTCTCCTACCCGGTCGCCGAGCGGCTGGTCCTCGCGGGCGCCTTCGACGCCCTCCACGGCGTGGCCGGCACCGACGAGCCCGGCCACCGGGGCCGCACCACCCGCCGCGACCTGCTGCTCCACCTCGCCGAGCTCGACCGCTGGGGGCGCTCCCACCGGCCGCGTGGCCGCGCCCGGGGCCCGGCCGTGCGCGCCCGCCCGGCTGGTCAGCCCGCCCGCCGGCCGCGGCCGGACAGCGAGGAGAGCGACCTCGCGCGGCTCGAGCGACCGGAGTGGATCGACGTCCGCGGCGCCGCGGCAGCCCAGTCCCAGGCCGCCGCCAAGGTCCCCGCCGACGCGCCGGTCCAGCTCGCCCTCGACCTCGGTGACCGGCCCGAGCTGCGTTCTGGCACAGGGCTGCCCGAGCTGAGCGGCCCGGAGCGGGTGCGTGCCGAGCTCGACATCCTCGGGCTCGACGCGAGCGGCCATGTCGTCGACTTCTATGCCCCGATGCTCGACGCGCTGGGGGTCACCCGCAGCCGTGACCTGCTTGGCGCCCGCAGCCGCTCGAGCGTGCTCGTGTGCGGGGTCAAGGTCGCCACCCAGACCCCGCCGGTGCGCTCCGGCCGCCGGGTCGTCTTCCTCACCCTCGACGACGCGACCGGTCCGGTCGACGCGACCTTCTTCGAGGACGTCCAGGGCCCGTATGCCGCGACCGTCTTCCACTCCTGGATGCTGCTCGTGCGCGGGGAGCTGCGGCGCACGGGGGAGCGCGGGGTGTCGGTCCGGGCGACCGGCGCCTGGGAGCTCTCCGAGCTCTGGCAGGCCTGGCGCGAGGGCGGTCTCGACGCGGTCCGGACCGCGCTCGAGGCCCAGGACAGCCTCCAGCGCGAGCGGGCCGAGCAGGTCGCCCCCACCGGTCCGCGGCGGGTGCTGCGACATGCGTCCGGCTTCCGGCAGTCGCCCTATGCCGACACCCGCCCGGCGGGTGCCAGCGTGCGGGACAGCCGGGCCCTGCCCGCGGCCGTCCCGGGCGACGCGACCGCCGGCGACATCGGGGCCGCGCCACGCAAGCTGTGGCACGCGAGCCCGGGCAGCTCGGGGCACTAGGGTGAGAGCGAGCACCCCACCCATGGCGAGGAGAAGACCGTGTCCGAGGAGCGTCGTCGTCGCGGCGGCCACCAGTCGACCCGCACCACCGCGGTCCACACGGCGGTCCAGGCCCTGGCAGCCTCGCGCGAGCACGAGCTCGGCCGACCCCTGCGCGTCCTCGACCTCGGCGGGGGCACCGGCGGCATGGCCGTCCCGCTCGCGGAGGCCGGACACCATGTCACGGTCGTCGACCCCAGCCCCGATGCCCTGGCCTCCCTCCAGCGCCGGGCCCACGACAGCGGTGTCGAGGAGCGCATCACCTCGGTGCAGGGCGACTCCGACACCCTCGACCAGGTCGTCGGGGGCGAGCACATCGACCTCATCACCTGCCACGGCACCCTCGAGGTCGTCGACGACCCCGCGACCGCGCTGGCCCAGATCGCCCGCGTCCTCGGCCCCGGCGGCTACCTCTCGATCGTCGCGGCCCAGCGGCTGGCCGTCGTCCTGGCCCGGGCCCTGGCCGGCCAGTTCCGCCAGGCCCAGCAGGCCCTCACCAGCCCCGATGGGCGCTGGGGCGACGGAGACCCGCTGCCGCGCCGCTTCGACGCCGACCACCTGCGCGATCTCGTCGAGAATGCCGGGCTGGCCGTCGAGGACGTCCAGGGCGTGCGCATCTTCGCCGACCTCGTGCCCTCGGGCCTGGTCGACACCGACGCCGACCGGGCCGCGCTGCGCGAGCTCGAGCAGGCCGCCAGCCGCCACCCCGACTACGGCTTCCTCGGTGAGCTCGGTGCCGCCGTCCACGTCGTGGCCCGCCGCCGCGGCTGAGCCCAGGGGCCGCCGATGAGCCGGCGCCAGTTCGCCCTCCCGCAGCGCACGGCCGAGGGCCCTCCCGACGACACCGGCTGCACGGTGCTCCACGTCGACATGGACGCCTTCTACGCGTCCGCGTCCCTGCTCAGCCGCCCCGAGCTGGTCGGCACCCCGGTCATCATCGGCGGCGGCAACCGCGGTGTGGTGCTGTCGGCGACCTATGAGGCCCGCCGCTTCGGGGTCACCAGTGCCATGCCCATGGGCCGGGCCCGGCGGCTCTGCCCACAGGCCACGGTCATCCGGCCGGACCACGAGCTCTACAGCCAGATCTCCAAGGCCGTCATGGCGACCTTCGCTTCGATCACCCCCATCGTGGAGCCGCTCTCGCTCGACGAGGCCTTCCTCGACGTCTCCGGCGCGGTCCGCCGGCTCGGGCCGCCAGCCCAGATCGCCCAGCAGATCCGCGACGCCGTCCACGACGAGCAGGGCATCACCTGCTCGGTCGGTGTCGCGCCCACCAAGTTCGTCGCCAAGCTCGCCTCCGGCCTGGCCAAGCCAGACGGCCTGGTCGTCGTCCCCGTCGACGAGGTCGTCCCCTTCGTCCAGCAGCTGCCCGTCGGTGCGCTGTGGGGCGTCGGCGACCGCACCGAGGAGGCCCTGCTGCGGCTGGGCCTGCACACCGTCGCCGACATCGCGCACACCCCCGTCGAGACCCTGCGCCGCGGACTCGGCGACGCGATGGGCACCCAGCTGCACGAGCTGTCCTGGGCCCGCGACCCCCGCCGGGTCGAGCCGGTCCACCGTGAGAAGTCGATCGGCGCCGACGAGACCTTCCCCTACGACGTCGACGACCCGGCATACATCCACCGCGAGCTGCTGCGGCTGAGCGACCGCGTCGCCGCCCGGCTGCGCTCGGCCGGGATGATGGGCCGCACGGTCTCGATCAAGGTGCGCTTCGCCGACTTCACCACGATCACCCGCAGCAAGACGCTGCGCGACCCCACCGACGTCAGCCGCGACATCCTCGCCACCGCCCGGGCCCTCTATGACGCGCTCGGCCTCCAGCGGGCCCGCATCCGGCTCGTCGGGGTCCGCGTCGAGGGCCTCGTCGACGCCGAGCGGGCGCCCATCCAGGGCCTGCTCGACGAGCCCGACCACGGCTGGCGCGAGGCCGACCGGGCGATCGACCGGGCCTCCCGCCGTTTCGGCGCGGGCAGCGTCCGGCCGGCCAGCCTCATCGACCCGCGCCCGGACGAGGGCGGCCGACCCCCAGGCGGGGGATAGCCCCCCGCCCAGGATGCCGGTCCGCACCATTGGGCGCCCCGTCGCGGCTGCCTAGCGTTGTAGTCATGAACACCACCGCCACCGCCCTTGTCCGCCCCCGCAACGACCGGGTCCTCGCCGGTGTCTGCTCCGGCATCGCGCCGCGGCTCGGCCTGAGCCCCAACGTCGTCCGGCTGCTGTTCGTGCTCTCGTGCCTGCTGCCCGGGCCGCAGTTCATCGCCTACGTGGTCCTCTGGGCCGTCATCCCCGCCGAGCGCTAGAGGCCGAGCAGCTCGCGGGCGCCGAGCACCAGCGCCGCCGCGCAGACCAGCCAGAAGAGCGCGACCCACACGACGGCGGACACCCCCGTCAGCCGCGCGAGCTGGTCGGCATCGCTGTCGCGGGCGCCCGCGCGCGACCGCCCTCGCTGGAGCTCGACCACCGAGCGGGGTGCGGCCAGCAGCAGCACCCACACCATGAGGTATGCCGCGGCCGACAGCACGTGCCCCGGCGCCAGCCACGAGAGCGCCGCCACCGCCGTGCCGGTCACCAGCACCACCCACAGCCCATAGAGATTGCGCACGAGCACCAGCATCAGCGCACAGGTGAGGACGAGCGCCCACAGCAGCGCCGCGGCATACCCCGTCCCGAGCACCAGCGCACCCACGAGCCCGACGGCCGCGGGCGCCGGATAGCCCGCCACCAGCGTCGCGACCATGCCCGGCCCGCTCGCCCGGCCGCGTGAGACCGTGACACCCGAGGTGTCCGAGTGCAGCCGGATGCCGCGCAGCGACCGTCCGGCGAGCGCGGCCACGACGGCATGGCCGGCCTCGTGGGTGAGCGTGACCAGGTGCCGCACCAGGCGGTAGCCGGCCGGGCTCCAGGTCACGGCCAGCGCGACAAGCCCAAGCGCCAGGCTGAGCTGCCAGGAGAGGGGTGGCGAGGCCGCGGTCACGCGGTCGAGAAGTTCGTTGATCATCGCCCCGGAAGGCTGCCACCCTCACCTGTGGATGGGCCGAGAGACCCCACCAGAGGGTGAAATCCTCGCCCGTGTGTGCGAGGACGCCCAACCAGGAGTGACACCAACCTTCCGCCACACAGGCAGCGGGCATATCCTTTGTTCACCCTCGGGGGTCCGCAGCGACGCGAACATCGGCTGCGGTGCAACCTTTTCGGCACCTGCCTCGTTGCACGCAGGTAGGTCGAGACATCGAAGGAGGCCAGCCGTGCCGCTGTCGGAGCGTGAGCAGCAGATGCTCGAGCAGATGGAACAAGCCCTCTATGCCGAGGACCCGAAGTTCGCGACACAGATGAAGTCGAGCGTCGACCGGCGGGCCCAACGCACCCGCTGGGTCATCGGCGGGCTCGGGGTGGCCGCCGGTCTCGCGCTGGTCCTGCTCGGCGTCAACACGACCATGTGGGTCGGGGCGCTCGGCTTCGCCGTGATGGTGGCCGCCGCGGCATACGCCGTGACCGCGCCCCGCAAGGCAGCCCTCGGCACCGTCCAGTCCGACGGCTCCGTGCGCGCGGCGACCGGCAAGAGGTCCAAGGGTGGCGCGAGCGCCGCCCGCCGCCCGGGCACGCCAAAGGGCGGCAGCTTCATGCAGCGCCTCGAGCAGCGCTGGGACAGGCGCCGCAACGACAGCACCGGCTGGTGACCGGCGCGGCCTGATCCCCGGGCTCAGCCCGTGAGGACCGCCACCACCCAGATGGTGGCGATGAGCAGCGCGCCGATGAGCTCGATGCCGATGCTGGTCAGCACCGCCTTGAGGGCGTGCTTGGTCTGCGTCCACGCCTGGCCGCGCTCGCGGGCGCGCGCGTGCTCGACGAGATAGATCCCCAGCACGAAGCCCAGCGGCCCGCCGACGACCGGCACGACAAAGAAGCCGACGATCGCGAGCGCGACGGCCAGCAGGAGGGTGGAGGTCTTGACGCCCGCGGCACGCAGTCGGCGGCCGGGGACGAGATATTGCAGGGTCACCGAGGCCAGATAGATCGCGGCGCAGACGCCAAAGATCACCCAGCCACGGGTGGTCCCCTCGGCCCAGGCCCACACGGCCACGCCGCCAAGGGCGAGCAGGAAGCCGGGGAGCACGGGCACAACGATCCCGGCGATGCCGATCACGATCAGCACCGCCGGGATCCAGATGTGGGCTCCGTCAGGGGCGACCCCCATGTTGGGGTCGGCCGTCAGCAGCCCGAGCGGGGCCAGGCCCGCCAGGTCTGCCATCAGTCCTCGATCGCGCTCGGCTCGTCCTGCGTGTGCAGGCGGTCGGACTGGTCGTGGATCTCGGCGTGCTCGCGCAGCTTGGGGAGGTGCTCCCGCCCGTGGTGGGCACAGAAGAGCAGCTCGCCGCCGGCGTTGAGGCGGGCGCGCACGTAGGCCTGGGCGCCGCAGCGGTCGCAGCGGTCGGCCGCGGTCAGGTCGGGTGCCAGAGCAGTGGTCACGTCTGCCTTCTCCTTCTATCTCGTGGGGCGTTGTGTTCGTCCCCCGATGGCCAACAGTCAAACACGGCGGAACCTTCCCGGCCGACATTGTCCGGGGTCTGGGTCGGCCATGTCACAGGCTTTTGCGGCCTCCAGACCGGACAGACCGGGAGGTATGCCGCGAGCCCGGCCCGCGGCATACCGCACCTCCCGCCCGCCTGCCGCCGGGGCCGGCTGCCGCGCGCCTGCGGCCGGTGGCGAGCGGTCCGGGTTAGCCTTCCGGGGGTCGGTCGCGACCCGCGCAGCACGTCGAAAGGCACCCTCACCGTGGCACCCCCCGCCGCCAAGAAGTCCGCCACCAGCAAGTCGGCCTCGGACTACTCCGCCCACCACCTCCAGGTCCTCGAGGGCCTGGAGGCAGTGCGCAAGCGGCCGGGCATGTACATCGGCTCGACCGACGGCCGCGGCCTGATGCACTGCCTTTGGGAGATCATCGACAACGCCGTCGACGAGGCGCTCGGCGGCCACGGCGACCGCATCGAGGTCATCCTCCACAAGGACGGCTCGGTCGAGGTCCGCGACCAGGCGCGCGGCATCCCCGTCGACATCGAGCCGCGCACCGGCCTGTCCGGTGTCGAGGTCGTCTTCACCAAGCTCCACGCGGGCGGCAAGTTCGGCGGCGGCTCCTACACGGCCTCCGGTGGTCTGCACGGCGTGGGCGCCTCGGTCGTCAACGCGCTCTCGGCCCGCCTCGACGTCGAGGTCGACCGCGGTGGCAAGACCTATGGCATGAGCTTCCGGCGCGGCGAGCCCGGCTTCTTCCAGGACGGCCCCGACGGGCCCTCGCCGGAGAGCGAGTTCACGCCCTTCGAGAAGGGCAGCGAGCTCGAGATCGTCGGCAAGGCCAAGCGCGGGGCCACCGGCACCCGGGTGCGCTACTGGGCCGACCCGCAGATCTTCCTCAAGGACGCCGGCTTCGACGACGAGTCGCTGCACCAGCGCGCCCGCCAGACCTCCTTCCTCATCCCGGGCCTGACTCTGGTCATCCGCGACGAGCGGGGCCTGCCGGGCACGCCGGGGGAGACCGGCCCCCACGAGGAGACCTTCCTCCACGACGGCGGCATCTCCGAGTTCGCCGAGTACCTCGCCCCCGACCCGCACGTGAGCGACGTGTGGCGCCTCCAGGGCAGCGGCACCTTCACCGAGACCGTCCCGGTGCTCGACTCCAAGGGGCACATGACGCCCAAGGAGGTCGAGCGCGAGTGCGGCGTCGACATCGCGCTGCGCTGGGGCACCGGCTACGAGACGCGGGTGAAGTCCTTCGTCAACATCATCGCGACGCCCAAGGGTGGCACCCACCTCGCCGGCTTCGAGCAGTCGCTGCTCAAGGTCTTCCGCAAGCAGCTCGAGCTCAACGCCCGCCGCCTCAAGGTCGGCGGCGACAAGCCCGAGAAGGACGACGTCCTGGCCGGGCTCACCGCGGTGGTGACCGTGCGCCTGGCCGAGCCGCAGTTCGAGGGCCAGACCAAGGAGGTCCTCGGCACCAACGCCGTGCGCGCCATCGTCGCCCGCGTCGTCGAGCAGGAGCTGACCGCGCGGCTGACCTCGACCAAGCGGCACGAGAAGGCCCAGGCCGGCCTCGTGCTCGAGAAGGTCGTCGCCGAGATGAAGACGCGCATCAGCGCGCGCAAGCACAAGGAGACCCAGCGGGCCAAGAACGCCCTCGAGTCCTCCTCGCTGCCGGCCAAGCTCGCCGACTGCCGCAGCCACGACGTCTCGCGCACCGAGCTGTTCATCGTCGAGGGCGACAGCGCGCTCGGCACCGCCAAGCTCGCGCGCAGCTCCGACTACCAGGCGCTGCTGCCGATCCGCGGCAAGATCCTCAACGTCCAGAAGGCCTCGATCGGCGACATGCTCAAGAACGCCGAGTGCGCCGCGATCCTCCAGGTCATCGGCGCCGGCTCCGGCCGCACCTTCGACGTCGAGGCCGCACGCTACGGCAAGGTCATCATCATGACCGACGCCGACGTCGACGGCGCCCACATCCGCACCCTGCTGCTCACCCTGTTCTTCCGCTACATGCGCCCGCTGGTGGAGGCCGGCCGAGTGTATGCCGCCGTGCCCCCGCTGCACCGCATCGAGGTCGTCAACCCCGGTGCCAAGAAGAACGAGCTGATCTACACCTACTCCGAGGCCGAGATGCGCAAGCAGGTCGCGGCTCTGAACAAGCGCGGCAAGAACATCAAGCAGCCGATGCAGCGCTACAAGGGCCTGGGCGAGATGGACGCCGACCAGCTCGCGGAGACGACGATGGACCCGCGCCACCGCACCCTGCGCCGGGTCACCCTCGCCGACGCCGAGGCTGCCACCACCGTCTTCGAGCTGCTCATGGGCAACGAGGTCGCCCCCCGTCGTGACTTCATCGTCCGCTCCGCCGACCGGCTCGACATGGAGCGCATCGACGCCTGACCGGCCGCTTCGGCGAGCCCGCCCCAGGGGTGGCGCGACGGCATACGGTCTCTATCGGGCCACAACGCACGGCTCGCCTGTGACGAAGAGCACTTTTGCGCGCAACGCGCGGTAGCGTGCCTCCCAGCCAACTCACAAGGGAGGACAGATGAGCCAGGACACCGCGCCCGCGGGAGAGCACCAGACCGAGCTCAAGCGGGTCATGGGGCCCGGACTGCTGTTGCTGTTCATCGTCGGTGACATCCTCGGCACCGGCGTCTACGCGCTGACCGGCAAGGTCGCCAAGGAGGTCGGCGGAGCGGCCTGGGCGCCGTTCATCGTCGCCTTCGTCATCGCCATGATGACGGCCCTGAGCTATCTCGAGCTCGTCACGAAGTACCCCCAGGCCGCGGGTGCCGCGCTCTACACGCACAAGGCCTTCGGCATCCACTTCGTCACCTTCCTCGTGGCCTTCACGGTCATGTGCTCCGGCATCACCTCGGCCTCGACCGCATCACGGGCGTTCGCGTCCAACATGATGAAGGGCTTCGGGTGGGATACCGACAACACCAACCTGATCCTCGTGCTGGCCCTGGGCTTCATGACCCTGGTGATGCTGATCAACCTGCGCGGCGTCGGTGAGTCGGTCAAGGCCAACATCGTCCTGACGATCGTCGAGCTGTCCGGTCTGCTGCTGGTGATCATGGTCGGCTTCTTCGCCGTCTTCGCCGGCAAGACCGACTTCTCCCGCACGATGGTCTTCGACAGCCCGAGTGACAAGTCCGCCTTCCTTGCCGTGACCGCAGCCACCTCGCTGGCGTTCTTCGCGATGGTCGGCTTCGAGGACAGCGTCAACATGGCCGAGGAGACCAAGGACCCGGTGCGCATCTTCCCCAAGATGATGCTGACCGGCATCGGCATCACCGGTGTCATCTACATCCTGGTCGCGCTCTTCTCCGTGGCGATCGTCCCGGTGGGCGAGCTGGGTGACTCCGAGACCCCGCTGGTCACCGTCGTCGAGACGGCCGCCCCCGGCATCCCGATCGAGAAGATCCTGCCGTTCATCTCGATGTTCGCCGTCGCCAACTCGGCCCTGATCAACATGCTCATGGCCTCGCGTCTGCTCTATGGCATGGCCAAGCAGGAGGTCCTCCCGCGGCCGCTGGCGCACGTGCACCACAAGACCCAGTCGCCCTACGTGGCCGTCATCTTCACCACGCTGCTCGCCTACGGCCTGATCTTCTTCGTCTCCAAGGCCTCCTCCAAGGCCACCGAGACCCTGGGCGGCACGACCTCCCTGCTCCTGCTCGCGGTCTTCACGATCGTCAACATCGTCGTGCTGGTCCTGCGCAAGGACGTGCGCGAGGAGCGCCACTTCGTCACCCCGACCATCGTCGCGATCATCGCTGCGCTCTGCTGCGCCTATCTCGTGCTGCCCTTCTCGGGCCGCGCGCCCGAGCAGTACCGCGTCGCCGGCTGGCTGCTGGCGGTCGGTGTCGCCCTGTGGGCCCTCAACTGGCTGGTCAACCGCATGTTCTTCGCCAAGAAGACCTACATGCGCGACCCCGAGGTCATGGGCCCGCTCGAGGCCGGCCACGCCGAGGACCTGGAGCGCGACTTCCACCGCAAGGACGGTGCCTACCGCCACGACCCGGATGCCGTCGACGGCGGCCGCAGTGGCCGCGACGGCATCGACCGCGACCGCACGGACGGCTAGGACCCGCCCACACGGCATACGTCAGCGGCCCGGCCCCCAGTTGCGGGGGTCGGGCCGCTTCGTCGTGTATGCCGCGTGGTGCCCGTCGGCTGCTGGCGTCAGTCGGGCGCGGGGCCGGTGCTGTCGCGCACGACCAGCTCGATCGGCACGACGACATCGTCGGCCGGCTGCTCGCCGTCCTCGAGCAGGCTCATCAGCAGCTCGCCTGCGGCGCGGCCCTGGGCCTCGATGTCCTGGCGCACGGTGCTCAGGCCCATGACGCCGGCCATGTAGTGGTCGTCGATGCCGATGATCGACAGGTCCTGGGGGACTGCGATGCCGCGGCGCCGGGCGCCGGCCATCAGGCCGATGGCGATCTCGTCGGAGGCGGCGACCAAGGCGGTCGGCCGGGTCTCGGACTGGAGCAGCGGGTCGATCTGGGCGATCGCGCCGTCGGCAGTCCAGTCGGACGGGAGGATCCACTCCTCGGGGACGGGCAGGTCGTTGGCGGCCATGACATCGCGGAAGGCCTGGAGCCGCGCGCGCGGGGTAGCGCCGTGCGCGGCCTTCTCGGGCACCGAGCCGACATAGGCGATGCGGCGGTGGCCGAGGGAGATGAGGTGGTCGACGGCCGTGCGCGCCGCGTCCATGTCGTCGATGTGCACACCCGGCCAGCCGTCGACCCGATCGCCGACGGTGACGACGGGGAGGTCCAGGCGCGCGAGCAGCTCCTGCTCGCTGGGCTCCATCGGGATGTTGAGGGCGACGACGCCGTCCACGCGCTTCCACAGCATCGACTGGGTGAGCAGGCGCCGGTGGTCGAAGGTGTCGTCCTCGAGGTCGAACAGCAGCACGTGGTGGCCGTGGTCGCGCAGCGTCTTCTCGACGCCGGAGATGAGGGTGGCAAAGAACCACCGGGAGAGGAAGGGCGTCACCACCGCTACCACGCGCGTGCGGCCGGAGGCGAGCGACGCGGCGGTGGGGGAGGCGACGTAGTTGAGCTCCTCGGCCACCTGGAGCACCCGTTCGCGGGTGCGTGGGTTGACCTTGTCGAGGCCCCGAAGCGCGCGGGAGACCGTGGCCTCGGAGACCCCGGCCACCCGCGCAACATCGGAGATGGTGCTCATGACGTGATCAGCCCTTCGTGCCGCCGGCCAGCAGGCCGCGGACGAAGTAGCGCTGGAGGCTGAGGAACACCGCGACCGGGAGTGCGATCGAGATGAAGGCCGCAGCCGACAGGAGGTACCAGCGGTTGCCGAGCGTGCCCGAGATCGTGTTGAGGATCATGGTCAGCGGGGCCTTCTCAGGCGAGCCGCCGAGCATGGTCATCGCGACCAGCAGGTCGTTCCACACCCACAGGAACTGGAAGATGCCGAAGGACGCCAGCGCCGGGGCGATGAGCGGCAGCAGCACCTGGAAGAAGATCCGCACGTGGCCCGCGCCGTCGACCCGGGCGGCCTCGAGCAGGGACGCGGGGATCTCCTTCATGAAGTTGTGCAGCAGGTAGACGGCCAGCGGCAGCGCGAACGCGCTGTGTGCCAGCCAGAGCGACCAGTAGTTGCCGCCGGGCCAGGACTTCACGCCCATGTTCTGGAACATCGTGACCAGGGGCAGCAGCGCGATCTGGAGCGGCACGATCTGCAGGGCGAAGACCGCCACGAAGAGCGAGCTGCGGAACGGGAAGTCGATCCAGGCGAAGGCGTATGCCGCCAGGGCCGCCAGCAGCAGCGGCAGCAGCACCGCGGGGATGACGATCACGAAGCTGTTGACGAAGAAGTCCGTCAGCGGCGGCTGGCCCTCGGCGCCCTGGAGCACCTGCTTGTAGTTGTCGAGGGTGAACGGGCTGGTGAAGGACTTCCACCAGCCGCTCGTCTGAATGTCCTCCTGCTTGCGGAAGGAGGTGACGAACAGACCGAAGGTCGGCGTCGTCCAGGCCAGGGCCATGAAGATCGCGAAGATCGAGGCCCAGGGCGAGGTCACCGCACGCGCGGCATTGCCGGCGGCCGACTTGGTCTTGCGCTTGGGCTTGCCCGTCTGGAGGTCGGCGTCGCCGCCGGCCTCGGCGACGGCCTTGTCGGCAACGTCCTCGGGAAGGGGAGCAGGGGTAGCGGAGCTCATTAGGCGTCCTTCCGCATCTGGATGACGTTGAAGATGATGATCGGCATCACGAGCAGGAAGATCACGATGGCGATCGCGGCGCCCAGACCCGGCTGCTGGGTGACGAACGAGCGGTTGTAGAACTCGTTGGCCAGCACGGAGTCACCGAGCTTGCCACCGCTGCTGGCCTGGACGATGTCGAAGGCCTTGAGCGTGGCGATGGCGATGGTCGTCAGCACGACGATGACCGAGCTGCGGATGCTGGGCAGCGTCACGTAGCGGAACATCTGGAAGCCCTTGACGCCGTCCATGTTGGCGGCCTCGAGGATCTCGTCGGGGATCGCCTTGATGGCGGCCGACAGGACGGTCATGGCAAAACCGGCCTGGATCCAGATCATGATCGCGATCATCGCGAAGGTGTTGCCTGGCGCATTGCCGAGGAAGTCGATCGGGGCTACTCCGACCTTGTCGAGGAAGGCGTTGATCAGACCGACCTGGTCGGCACCGGGGTCGCCGATGAAGTAGTAGACGAACTTCCAGATGAGGGTCGCACCCACCATGGAGATGGCCATGGGGAGGAAGATCAGGGCCTTGGCCACTGCCTCGCCCTTGGCGCGGTCGATCAGGATCGCGTAGAGCAGACCGATCGCCGTCGCGATGAGCGGGACGAGGATGACCCACATCGCGGTGTTGAACAGCACCTGCTTCAGGCCGGGAGTGGTCCAGACGGCCTGGAAGTTGTCGAAGCCGACGTACTTGCCGCGGGTGCGGACCGTGCCGAAGTTGAGGTCGAAGAACTTGCCCGAGTAGAACGCCCGGCGGACGGTCAGGATGGCGGGGTAGATCAGGCCGATGCCGATGAACAGGAGCGTGGGGCCGACGAACGCCGCCGCCTGCACCTTCTCCCCGGACTGGCCCTTGAAAAGCGAGGCGATCAGCAGAATGCCCATGAAGACGGCCGCGAACACCGCGACGCCCAGCAGCATGACGCCGATCTTGCCCATGTTGCCACTGCCTGCGGCAGCGACGACGAGGGTTGCGTGCATGTCACCTCCAGGTGAGGACAACGGTGGGCGGGGCGGGGGTGCCGCCCCGCCCACCGGGGGTTAGTTGTGACCGGAGGTCAGCTGGCCGGCCAGGACTGCTCGATGTTGTCGAGCGTCTTCTGGTCGTCCTGCCCCTTGATCCAGTTGGTCATCTCGGTCCAGAAGGTGCCGGCGCCGACGGCGCTGGGCATCATGTCGGAACCGTCGAACCGGAACACGGTCGCCTTGTCCTGGAAGATCTCGGCGGACTGCTTGTCGATCGGGGAGACCAGGTTGGCCGGGTCGAGACCGGTGTTGGCCGAGACCCAGCCGCCGCTGGTCGTGGCCTTGGCCTTGGCGTTCGCCCAGTCGGGGGAGGCCAGGTAGGTCTGGAAGGCCTTGACCTCAGGCGCGTCACGGAAGGTGGCCACGAACTCGCCACCGCCGAGGACGGGCTTGGTGCTGGTGTCCTTGGACGGCAGGTAGAAGGCCCACACGTCGCCGTCCTCGGCGACCTTGGTGCCGGTCGGCCAGTTGGCCGCGTAGAACGAGGCCTGGCGGTGCATGTAGCACTTGTTCTTGAGGATCGGCTGGCCGCCGTCCTGGAAGGTCGTGGTCGCGATGGAGGCCACGTCGCCGAAGCCGCCGTTGACGAACTTGGCGTCCTTGAGGATCTTGGAGACGGAGCCGAGGGCCTCGACGACCTTGGGGTCGTTGAACTTCACCTCGTGGGAGACCCACTGGTCGTAGACCTCGGGGCCGGCGGTGCGCAGCATCGCGTCCTCGAGCCAGTCGGTGCCCGGCCAGCCGGTCGCGGTGCCGGACGAGAAGCCGGCGCACCACGGCTTGGCGGCCTTGTCATCGGCGGCGATCTTGTCGCTCAGGGTCATGAGCTCGTCCCACGTGGTGGGGACCTCGTAGCCCTTCTCCTTGAACTTCTTGGGCGAGTACCAGACGTAGGACTTCACGTTGGCGCCGAGCGGGGCGGCGTAGAGCACGTCGTCGACCGAGCCGTACTTGCGCCAGTCCTCACCGAAGTACTTGTCGACCATGTCGCCGACCGACTTGGGGGCCTCGACGGCCTTGCCGGTGTCGACCATGGTCTGGAGCAGACCGGGCTGGGGGATGAACGCGATGTCGGGCAGGTTGCCGGACTGGGCGCGCTGCGGGAGGTTCTTCTCGAAGTCCTTGTCACCCTCGTACTTGACGGTGACGCCGGTGCACTCCTCGAAGGGCTTGTAGGAAGCCTTGTGGGGAGCGTCCTCGGGGGTGACGATCGAGGTGTAGATCGTGACCGTCTTGCCCTGGAGCTCAGACTTCATGTCACACCACTTGGAGTAGTCCTTGGTGTCGGCCGCGGCGGTCTCGTCCGCTGCCGTGTCGGAGCTGCCGCCACCGCAGGCTGCTGCGGTGAGGGACAGGGCTGCAATACCGGCGAACGTCGCCAGCGAGCGCTTCTTAGGGTGGGCCATCTGGCCGCCTCCATTTCAAATACTGCCAAGGCGGCTTTGTGGCCTCGGCGGTGAGGGTGAACCGTCTACCAGTAAAAGCGCTTGCAGTGTGGTCGGGCAAGCAATTCGGCCCTTCCGGCAGTAACGATTGAATAACCGGATGGCGAGACGGGAACCCCGCGTCGGCAGCGGCTGGCGGCCCCTGGCCGGACCCGGCAGGGGGCCGCGCGGCATACCCGCAGGTCAGTCGGCCCGTGAGGAGGCGATGCCGGCGATGACGGCCTGCGCGGGCGCGCCCGACCCGTCCCGTTTGCCTGTCGCCTCGGGCAGGGGGATCGCCACGCCGTTGGCGCCGGCGGCGCGCGCGGGGGTGGTGCCCGCCCAGCCCAGCACGAGGGTGTCCTCGCCGCGCAGGAAGCGGTGGCATCGCACGCCACCGGTGGCACGGCCCTTGGGCGGGTACTCGCTGTAGGGGGTCACCTTGAGCGAGCCCGGCTCGGTGCCGGGCAGGGCCGAGGCCGACCCGGACGAGGTGACCACGATCGCGTCACGGGTGCCGTCGACGGCTCCGAAGAAGACCACGCTCGCGCCGGCCGAGAGCCGGACGCCGGCCATGCCGCCGGCGGTGCGGCCCTGGGGCCGGACCGCCGAGGCTGGGAAGCGCAGCAGGTGGGCGTCGGAGGTGATGAAGACGAGGTCCTCCTCGCCGGTCGTCAGCGCCGCCGCGCCGACCACCCGGTCACCGTCCTTGAGGGAGATGGCCTCCCACGAGTCGCCCTTGGGGTAGTCGGTGTTGACCCGCTTGACCACGCCCTGCGCGGTGCCCAGCGCCAGCCCCGGCGCGTCGGCGTCGAGCGGGAAGATCGTCAGCGCCTCCTCGCCCTTGGCCAGGTCGATGTAGACGGCCAGCGGCGACCCGCCCGACAGGCTCGGCGCCGAGGAGGTCGGCGGGATCGTCGGCAGCTCCAGGGCAGACAGGCGCACGACCCGACCGGCCGTGGTCACCAGCCCGAACTGCCCTCGGGCCGTGGTGCGGACCGCGCCCACGATCGCGTCGTGCTTGGCGCGGCCGCCCTCGGTCGGGACGGGGTCGGCCGTGGTGGTGCGGGCGAGCAGGCCGGTGGAGGACATCAGCACCCAGCACGGGTCGTCGGCCACCTCGAGCGGGGCGGCCGAGGCGGCGGTGCGGGCGGTGCCGTTGTCCTCGAGCAGCACGGTGCGCCGGGGGGTGCCGTGGGCCTTGGCGACCTCGGCCAGCTCGGTGGAGACGGTCTTGCGCAGCAGTTTGTCGTCGCCGAGGATCGCCTGGAGCTCCTCGATGGCCTTCTCGAGCTCGGACTTCTCGTTCTCCAGCTCGATGCGCGAGAACTTGGTCAGCCGGCGCAGGCGCAGGTCGAGGATGTAGGTCGCCTGGGCGTCGGAGAGGTCGAAGACGTCCATGAGCCGCTGCTTGGCGGTCGCGTCGTCGTCGGAGCTGCGGATCAGCTGGATGACCTCGTCGATGTCGAGGATCGCGATGATCAGGCCCTCGACGAGGTGCAGGCGCTCCTGCCGCTTGCCCAGCCGGTGCTCGGTGCGCCTGCGCACGACGTCGATGCGGAAGTCGACATAGACCTGGAGCAGCTCCTTCAGCCCCATGGTCCGCGGCTGGCCCTCCACGAGCGCGACGTTGTTGATGCCGAAGGAGTCCTCCATCGGGGTGAGCCGGTAGAGCTTCTCCAGGACCGCGTCGGGGTTGAAGCCGTTCTTGATCTCGATGACCAGCTGGAGGCCGTGCTTGCGGTCGGTCAGGTCCTTGATGTCGGCGATGCCCTCGAGCTTCTTGCCCTGGACCAGGTCCTTGATCTTCTCGATGACCTTCTCGGGGCCGACCATGTAGGGCAGCTCGGTGACCACGATGCCCTGCCGCCGCGGGCTGACCTTCTCGATGCGGGCGGTCGCGCGGGTGCGGAAGGTGCCGCGCCCGGTCAGGTAGGCCTCGCGGATGCCCTCCAGTCCGACGATCCGCCCGCCCTGGGGTAGGTCGGGGCCGGGGACGAACTTCATCAGGTCGTCCAGCGAGCAGCTCGGGTTGGCGATCAGGTGGCGGGCTGCGCCGATGACCTCGACGAGGTTGTGCGGCGCCATGTTGGTCGCCATGCCGACGGCGATGCCCGTCGCGCCGTTGACCAGCAGATTGGGGTATGCCGCGGGCAGCACCCCCGGCTGCCACTGGGTGTCGTCGTAGTTGGGCACATAGTCGACGGTGTTCTCGTCGAGGCCGGCGACCATCAGCAGCGCCGCCGGCGCCATCCGCGCCTCGGTGTATCGGGAGGCGGCCGGGCCGTCGTCGAGGGAGCCGAAGTTGCCGTGGCCGTCGACCAGCGGCAGGCGCATCGTGAACGGCTGCGCCATCCGCACGAGGGCGTCGTAGATCGCCGAGTCTCCGTGCGGGTGGTACTTGCCCATGACCTCGCCGACGATCCGCGAGGACTTCACGTGGCCGCGCTCGGGCCGCAGCCCCAGCTCGGACATCCCATAGAGGATGCGCCGCTGGACCGGCTTCAGGCCGTCCCGCGCGTCGGGCAGCGCCCGCGAGTAGATGACCGAGTAGGAGTACTCGAGGAAAGCATTGCGCATCTCCTCCTCGACGTCGATGTCGACGATGCGCTCCGTGAAGTCCGGTTCGGGCTCGGGGGCGGCTTTCGTGCGGCGTGCCATGCGGCGTCGACTCTCCTGCGGTGGGGACGGTTCAGCGTCCTATCTTCACCCCTCCCGCGTCCGCGGCGGCTCTCGACGCGCCGGGCACGGCGCTCAGCCGTCGCCCTCGCTCCCGGGCCACGGCACGGCATACCGGCCGTCGTGGGCGTAGTCCGCGAGCGCCCGGCGCCCGCGGCGGAGCGACGGGCTGCGCACCCGCTCGCTCTCGTGGCCGAGGGCGATCACCCCCACGATCCGGCGCTCGTCGGGGATGCCGAATGCCGCGTGCACCGCCGCGTGCGCCGGTCCCGGCACGCCGAAGAACAGGCTCCCCAGGCCGGCGTCCGTGGCCCCGAGCAGGACGAGCAGGCTCGCCATGCCGGTGTCGACATCCCAGTAGGGGACCGGCCAGTCCTGCTCGTGCGCCGGCCGGCCGCCCTTGTCGGGCTCGGAGTAGCGCGAGTGGTAAGCGGCGGGGGAGGAGCAGCAGATGACGAGGACCGGCGCGGCGCGCACACCCGCTCGCCAGGCGTCGGCCGGACGGTCACCGGACACGCTGTGCCAGAAGGTCTCCCGGTCCCGCTCGGTGCGGAGCACGATGAAGTCCCAGCCCTGCGAGAAACCGGCGCTGGGCGCGCAGGCGGCCAGCCCCAGCAGGCGGGACAGCGTCGCGTCGTCGACGCCGCGGTCGGGGTCGAAGCGCCGGACCATGCGGCGGCGTCGGATGGCGCGGATGAGCTCCATGGCGCATGAGTCTGCCAACTCGCGCGAGTAGCGGCACCGCGAGCACTCGTCATGACATTCTTGGGCCATGACCGACGCGCAGGACCCCGGCCAGGCCAGCACGGACGAGCAGATGGAGACGGGCGCCCAGCCCGGTGCCGTCGAGGAGGGGGGAGTCGCCGCCGAGGCGAGCGCTCCCGAGCAGGCGCCCGATGAGGCTCCCGAAGAGCTGCCGCCCGGCTACCCCACGCAGTGGGAGGCCGACGTGGTGCTGCGGGACGGCTCCGTCGCGCACATGCGCCCGATCAAACCCTCCGACGTCGAGGCGATCCACCGCTTCCACGCGGGCCAGTCGGAGGAGTCGATCTACATGCGCTTCTTCGCCCCGCTGCGGCGACTGAGCGACAAGGACGTCCACCGCTTCACCCACGTCGACTACGTCGAGCGGGTCGCCCTGGTGGCGACGCTGCGCGACGACATCATCGGCATCGGCCGCTATGACAAGGTCAACGCGACATCGGCCGAGGTCGCCTTCAACATCAGCGACCACTTCCAGGGCAAGGGCATCGGGTCGGTCATGCTCGAGCACCTGGCCGCCATCGCCCAGGAGATGGGCATCACCCAGTTCGTGGCCGAGGTCCTCCCGCAGAACCGCAAGATGCTGGCGGTCTTCAGCGAGGCCGGCTACGAGGTCAAGCGCACGATCGAGGACGGCGTCGTCTCGGTCAGCTTTGACATCCACCCGACCGAGCAGTCGCAGGCCGTCCGGCTCTCGCGCGAGCACCGCGCCGAGGCCAAGAGCATGCAGACCCTGCTCTTCCCGACCTCGATCGCCGTCGTCGGCGCCAGCCGGCGCGAGGAGTCGATCGGCACGACCTTCCTGGCCAACATCAAGGCCCAGGGCTTCACCGGCCGGCTGTATGCCGTCAACCCGGGTGCCGACGAGATCCTCGGCGTGCCCTGCCTGCCGACCGTCAGCGACATCGAGGGCGGCGTCGACCTCGTCGTCATCGCCGTGCCTGCCGAGCGGGTCCTCGATGTCGTCGATGACTGCGCCAACGCGGGCGTCCGCGCGCTCGTCGTCGTCACCTCGGGCTTCGCCGAGGCGGGCGAGGAGGGCGCCGAGCTCCAGCGCGAGCTGGTGCGCCGGGCCCGTGGCGCCGGCATGCGCATCGTCGGCCCCAACTCCTTCGGCATCATCAACACCCACGACGACGTGCGGCTCAACGCCTCGCTCACCCCCCGTGTGCCGCCCGCCGGCCATCTCGGCCTCTTCGTCCAGAGCGGCGCCCTGGGCGTCGCCGTGCTCGACACCGCCGCCCGGCGCAACCTCGGCGTCTCGGCGGTGGCATCCGCCGGCAACCGGGTCGACGTCTCCGGCAACGACTTCATGCAGTACTGGATCGACGACGAGCGCACCCACGCCGTCGGCCTTTATCTGGAGTCCATGGGCAACCCGCGCAAGTTCTCGCGGATCGCCCGGAATCTCGCGAGCACCAAGCCGGTCATGGTCGTCAAGTCCGGTGTCACGTCCTATGGCGTGCCGCCGGGGCACACCGTCCGGCCGACCAAGGCGCGCCCCGAGGTCTTCGCCTCGATGCTCCGCCAGGCCGGCGTGATCCGCGTGCACAACGTCCACCAGATGTTCGACGTGGCCCAGCTGCTGATCCACCAGCCGCTCCCGCAGGGTCCCCGCGTCGCGATCGTCACCAACTCCTCGGCGCTGGGCGCCATCACGGCCGACACGTGTGTGAGTGCCGGTCTGGAGGTCGTGCACGGCCCCGTCGACCTGCCGTCCGAGGCGAGCGCCGAGGACTTCACCCGCGCCCTGGAGGCGGCCTTTGAGGACGAGCGCGTCAACAGCGTGCTCACCTGCTTCATCCCGCCGCTGGTGACCGAGGACGAGGCCGTCGGCACGGCGGTGAGCCAGGTCAGCTCGCGATACGAGAAGCCCTGTGTCGCAACCTTCCTCGGCATGCGCGGCATTCGCGAGGTCGTCTCTGGAGACGACTCCAAGCGGCGCGCGGTCCCGCTCTATGACATGCCCGAGGATGCCGTGCACTCGCTGCGGCGGGCGACCCAGTACAGCCAGTGGCTGGCCAAGGACAAGGGCGAGGTCGTCGCACCCGTCGGCATCAACGCCCGCGCTGCGGAGCAGCTCGTGGACTCGGTGCTGGAGCAGTCGCCGGACGGCCGCGCGCTGACCCCCGATGAGACGGCCCAGCTGCTGGGCGCCTATGGCATCACGCTCTGGCCGACTGTGCCTGTCGCCAACGCCGACGAGGCCGTGGCCGCCGCGGACGAGATGGGCTATCCCGTTGTCCTGAAGTCGATCTCGCCACTGGTGCGCCACCAGTCCAATCTCTCGGGCGTGCGCGTGGACCTGGCCAGCGACGACGCAGTCCGCGAGGCCTTTGCCGGGCTCAACGACAGGCTCGCACCGCTGGATGCCAACCGCTTCGTCGTCCAGAAGATGGCCAGCCCCGGCGTCTCGTGTGTCGTCGAGTCCGACGAGGACCCGCTCTTCGGTCCCGTGGTGGCCTTCAGCCTCGCCGGCCCGCTCAACGAGCTGCTCGAGGACATCGCCTATCGCATCCCGCCCCTGACCAATGTCGACGTGGCCGAGATGGTCACCTCGATCAAGTCGGCTCCGCTGCTCCACGGCCACCGTGGAGCCGACCCGGTGCACCGGGCGGCGCTGTGCGACCTGATCGCGCGCATGTCGGTGCTGGCCGACGACCGGCCCGAGATCGCCTCGCTCACACTCAACCCGGTCAACGCCACCCCGGCGGGGATCGACGTCCTCGGTGCCGAGTGCCACGTGGCGCCCGCGCCGCGGCGCGCCGACCCCGGGCGCCGGTCGCTCACCTGATTCCGGGGGTGCGGTGGCCCCGCACCCCCTAGGGCAGAATGGCCCCCATGTCGTCGCGAATCACGCAGGCCCTGCCCGACAGCCTCACGCGGGCGATCGCCCGGGCCGGTTACTACCCCGAGCTCGTCAGCGATGTCGTGGCGGCGGCCCTGGCCGGCGACAGCGTGCGCTCCCACCTGGTCCACCAGGAGACGACCTTCGACCACGATGTCGTGCGCCGCCACATCACCGTGCTCGTGCTGACGCCCACCCGGCTCGTGGTCGCGCACGCCGACGACCACAGCGACGACCGTCCCGGCGCCCAGGACCTCGCGACGGCGACCACCGAGAGCATCCCGCTCTCGGCGGTCCGGGGAGTCATGCTGACCCACGTCGTGGCCGACCCCCAGCACTACCGGCCCGGCTCGCTCGGCCGCGAGATCACCCTGACCCTGGGCTGGGGCGCCGTCCACCGCGTCGACCTGCTGCCCGCCACCTGCGGTGACCCCTCCTGCGACGCCGACCACGGCTTCGAGGGCACGATGGCCGCCGACGACATCGCGCTGCGCGTCAGCGCCGACGCCGACGGCGAGGGCGCCCTTCAGGAGGCACTCGTGTTCGCCCACGAGCTCTCCGCCGCCATCGCCCGGTGAGCCTGCTCGGCGGGGCATCGGTCCCTGACTACGACGCCGGCGGCCTCGCCGGGGTCCTGCCCTCCGTCGCCGCCGCCCTGGGCGTACCCGGGCCGGCCCCGATCACCCTGCCGCCAGCCCGTCGAGCGGTCGTCGTCCTCGTCGACGGACTCGGCCACGAGCTGCTGCGCCGGCGCGGCGGACACGCACCCTTCCTGCGCTCGCTGCTGCCCACGGCATACCGGCTCACGGCCGGCTTCCCCTCGACGACCGCCACGTCCATGGGCACCTTCGGCACTGGTATGCCGCCCGGCGGCCACGGCCTGCTCGGCTACGAGGTGCTCATCCCGGGCGCCGACCGCCTGGTCAACGAGCTGTCCTGGGAGGACGGCCCCGACCCCTTCCTCTGGCAGCCCCACGAGACCGTCTTCCAGCGCGCTGAGCGCGCCGGTGTGAGCGTGACCCGCGTGGGGCCCGGCTTCTTCGACGGCTCCGGGCTGACCAGCGCGGCGCTGCGCGGTGGCCGCTTCAGCGCTGCCGACTCCCTGGCGGCGCGGGTCGACGTCTCGCTGGCGGCGCTGCGCGCCAGCCCGCGCAGCCTCGTCTATCTCTACTGGGGCGAGGTCGACAAGGTCGGCCACATCCACGGCTGTGAGTCCTGGGAGTGGGGCGACGAGCTCGAGGCCGTCGACGGCGAGCTGCGCCGGCTGGCCGAGTCGCTCCCCGCCGACACGATGCTCGCGATCACGGCCGACCACGGCATGGTCGACTCGCCACAGGAGCTGCGCCTCGACGTGGCCCACGAGCCCGTCCTCGCGGCCGGTGTCCGACACGTCGGCGGTGAGCCGCGCGCGCCCCAGCTCTACTGCGAGCCCGGCGCGGCGGACGACGTGCAGGCCGCGTGGACCGAGATGCTCGGCGAGCGCGGTCTGGTCCTCGCGCGCGAACAGGCAGTCGCCGCAGGCCTATTCGGCACGGTGCGACCCGAGGCGCTCGAGCGCATCGGTGACGTCGTGGTCGCCATGCGGGAGCGGTATGCCGTCGTGGACTCCCGCCACCACCGGCCCGAGCTGATCGCGCTGATCGGTGTGCACGGGTCCCTCACCGACGCAGAGGTGGCGATCCCGCTGCTCACGGTGCCGGCACGGCATACCGCATGAGCGGACGGGAGCCACGAGCGCCTAGAGTGACCCGCTGTGGCTGAACTGGTCTTCTTCTCCGGCACGATGGACTGCGGCAAGTCGACCCTTGCCCTCCAGATGGACCACAACCACCGCGCCCGCGGGCGCTCGGGGCTGATCTTCAGCAAGCTCGACCGCGGCGGTGACTCGGTGCTCTCCTCACGGCTCGGGCTGTCGGTCAGCGCCATCGAGGTCGACGACGAGCTCGACTTCTGGGATGTCGTCGTCGAGCACGCTACGGCCGGTGCCCACATCGACTACCTCATCGCCGACGAGGCGCAGTTCTACTCACCGCGCCAGGTCGAGCAGCTCGCCCGCATCGTCGACGAGATGGGGATCGACGTCTTCACCTTCGGCATCACGGCCGACTTCCGCACCGAGCTGTTCCCCGGCTCGCGGCGGCTGATCGAGCTGGCGGACCGCGTGCAGGTCCTCCAGGTCGAGGCGCTGTGCTGGTGTGGCTCCAAGGCGACCCACAACGCCCGCGTGGTCGACGGCGTCATGGTCGTCGAGGGCGAGCAGGTCGTCGTCGGCGATGTCTCCGGGGGAGAGGCCGGCGTCGTCGAGTACGAGGTGCTCTGCCGGCGCCACTACATGCGCCGGATGAACTCGGCCGCGGCCCGCGCCGCCGCCGGGTCGCCCGAGACGCTGCCCTTCGACCTCGACGTCTGCGCCCTGCCGCCAGCGCGCCCCTAGGAGGCGCCGCCGCCCGGGCCGAACATGATGTCGTCCCAGCTCGGCACCCCGGGCCGGCCGCTCTTGCGGGCCGGTCGAGCGGGCCTGACCTGGTCGGGAGCCTGGGCGGGGGTCTCCTCGGGGGTCTCCTCGGCGGGGGAAGCCTCGTCGGCCGCGTCGGGCTGGTCGGCACCGCGGTCGCTGGCGAAGGCCTGCTCCACCTCGTCCTGGTCGACGGCGATGTCGTCGGCGTCCTCGACAGGGCCATCGGGCTGCTCGTCGAAGCCGTCCTCGTCGTCGGTGGTCAGCTCGAGGGTGTCGACGCGGGCACCGGCAGCGGCGGGCGTCGCCTGCGAGGGCGCCTCGGGGGCTGCCTCGACTGCGGGGGCTGCCTCGACGTCCGGCTCCTCCGCGGGGGCAGCCTCGACTGCTGGGGCTGCCTCGACGCCCTGCTCATCCGCGGCGGTCTGCGCCATCGGCTCGGGGGCCGCGTCCTCGAGCGGCGCAGGCGCCACGTCCTCGACCGGCTCGACGGACTGCTCGGCGAAGGGGTCGACGCTGGTGTCGAGCTCGAGCGTGTCGTGGCGCTCGACCTCGGGCTCGGCCGCCATGCGCACATCGCTCTCGGGCTGCGGGTGCTCGATCGCCTCGCCGGCCGCCGCCAGGTCGCGGGGGTGGGTGCCGCGGGCGGGCGGCGGGGGCGGCATCTCGTCGATGGGAGTGGCCAGCTCCTCGATCGGCAGCGCGTCGTGCCGCTCGGGCGTGGCCGGCAGCTGCGTCGGCGTGGCCCGGCGTCGGCGGCTGCCGCGGCGGGACCGCGCACCGCTCTTCTCGCGCATCGCGCTCATGAGGTCGAGCGGTGGCTTGCCGTGGTGCTCCTCCGGCTGGGGCTCGGGCTGGGCCGGTGCCGCCTGCTGGGGCTGCTCGGACGTGGCCTGCTCGCTGCGCGGGGCGGCCACGCCGCCCTCGGCGTCGACGTCATAGACGTGGTGGCTGTCGCGGTGAGCCGGACGGTGCGCCACCGGGATGGGGCCGGCCTCGCCGGCGTGGTCGTCCTCACCGAGCCACCGCGCCTCGTCGTTGAGCGGGGCGATCGTACGCGCGGGCAGGTCGAACAGCCACGAGGCGATCCGCTCGCGACCGCCTGCGGGGAAGACGAGGGTGACGCTCCAGTGGCCGTCCTCGTCGCGGGTGGAGTCCCACTGGGCGAGCCCGGTCTCGACACCACGGTCGTGGAGCCGCTCGCCGACCCGGGCCCCTAGCGTCGTGCTCGTGCCCCGGCCACGGAGGGCGACCGCCTGCGCGAGCTGGGCGACGTGCTCGCGCTCGGCGAGCACCGGGCCCTCGAAGCGGTGGACCTTCTCGACCGGCCAGCCGGAACGCTCGGCGACCTCGTCGGCCGTCATCCCGGCCCGGATGAGGGCCTGGACGTCACGGGGGCGGATGCCGCCGTCGATCTCGATCTGCAGCTGTCCCAGGCGGGCCCGGTCGCGGCGGGCTGCCGCGCGCAGCTGCTCGTCGAGCGGCACGCGGAAGCGGTTGCCGTCACCGTCGACGAGGAGAAGGTGCTGTCCGTCCTCGTGGACGCCGATGAGTCGCAGGTCCTGCATTGGTGGAGTCTCCAGGCTTGAAACGAGTGTCGTGCAGACTCTCTCACCTGCGACGGTGACCTCCAAGGAGCCCACGCCGCACGTGGCCGGGTTTGCTGCACAGGTAGGTTTGGGCCCGTGACGACCGACGCACCTGTGCAGCCCGACCCAGCCGACGCCGACGCGTCGCACGGCGCCCCCGCCACCGACCCGCTCGCCCCCTACGACGGCATACTCCTGCTGTCCTTTGGCGGGCCGGAGTCCGCGGAGGAGATCATCCCGTTCCTGCGTCGGGTCACGGCCGGCAAGGGCATCCCCGACGAGCGGCTCGCGGTCGTGGGGGAGCACTACCACCTCTTCGGCGGCCGCAGCCCGATCAACGACCAGAACCGCGCCCTGCTCGCGGCCCTGCGCACCGAGCTGGACGCCCGCGGCAGTGACGTGCCCCTGCTCTGGGGCAACCGCAACGCCGCCCCCTTCACCAGCGAGGCGCTGACCGAGGCCGCTGAGCGCGGCCTGGGCCGCGTGGTCACGGTCGTGACGAGCGCCTACCCGAGCTACTCCAGCTGTCGGCAGTACCGCGAGGACCTCGCCGTCGCCGTCCAGGAGGTCACCGACGGGGGCGCCCCTGCACCGGTTGTCGACAAGGTCCGGCCCTATGCGCTGCACCCGGGCTTCTCGCGCACCAACGCCCGGCTGGTCCGCGAGGCCGTCGCCTCGGTCGCCGACGCGGGTGAGGGGCTGCGGCTGCTCTTCGTCACCCACTCCATCCCCGACGCCATGGACGAGATGTCCGGCCCCGGCGACGGCGAGGGGCGCGAGTACTCCCGCGAGCACGTCGCCCTGGCCGCGGCCATCCGCGACGAGGTGAATGCCGCGCTCGGCCTCGACCTCCAGGGCGAGCTGGTCTTCTGCTCGCGCTCCGGGCCACCCCACCAGCCGTGGCTCGAGCCGGACGTCAACGACCGCCTGGCCGAGTTGGCTGCCGAGGGCGCGAGCACTGTCGTCCTCGCCCCGATCGGCTTTGTCTCCGACCACATGGAGGTCGTCTACGACCTCGACACCGAGGCCCGGGCCACGTGCGAGCGGCTTGGGCTCGAGATGGTCCGGGTGCCGACGGTGGGCACCGACCCGGAGTTCGTGGCCGGTCTGGTCGACCTGCTCGAGGAGCGCGCGGCGGAGGCCCGGGGCGAGCCGGTGACACCGGCGCAGTGGCCCGACGTCCCCGCGCGCCCGTCGGTGTGCGATCCCGGCTGCTGCCCCAACCTACGCGCCCACCGCCCGGCGCTCTGCGGGAGGGACTGACCCGTGGACAGCACTCTCGCCGCCGAGCTGGAGCGGATCGCGGTCCTCGTCGCCGAGGAGGCCGGCCGCCTCATCGAGGACGAGCGCCCGGCCGATCTCGGTGTGGCACAGACGAAGTCATCGGCCACCGACGTCGTCACGGTCATGGACCAGCGGGCTCAGGACCTGCTGCGCGAGCGCCTGATGGGGCTGCGCCCGGACGACGCCTTCTTCGGCGAGGAGGACGGCGGTGAGGTCGGCACCTCGGGCCTGACCTGGGTTGTCGACCCGATCGACGGCACCGTCAACTACCTCTACGGCATACCGGCGTATGCCGTGTCGGTCGCCGCCGTGCTCGGCGACCCCTCCGTCCCGGGGGAGTGGGAGCCGGTGGCCGGCGCGGTGTGCAACCCGCGCTCACGCGAGACCTGGCACGCGCACCGGGGAGGCGGGGCCTGGCGGACCCAGGGCGAGACGAGCACGCCGGTCCACGCGAGCGCGGCCGACGACCTGGGCACCGCACTGGTGGGGACCGGCTTCGGCTATCGCGCCGAGCGGCGGGCCTGGCAGGTCGCTGCGCTGACGCACGTGCTGCCCCGGGTGCGCGACATCCGCCGGATGGGCTCGGCCGCACTCGACCTCTGCGCCGTCGCCGAGGGCCGTCTGGACGGCTACTACGAGCGCGGGCTCAACCCCTGGGACATGGCGGCCGGCGTCATCATCGTCGAGGAGGCGGGCGGAGTCGTCACCGGCCTCGACGGGACGCCCTCGGACGACATGGTCATCGCGAGCGGCTCCCGGCTGGCGGCCCCGCTGGCGCGGCTCGTCAGGGCCGCAGCGGAGACCGCGGGCAGCGAGCCGACCTGACGTCCGGTGCCGACCGGCGTCGGGGAGAGCGTGCTCAGCGCCCGGACAGCTCCGGGACGCTTACGCCGTGCTCGCGGGCGGTGCGGGCGAGGGAGGCGAGCTCGCCCTCGTGCACCTCGATGAGGTAGTCGTCGCCGCTGCCCTGGGCGTCGGCCAGTTCCGACAGCGCGGTCCTGGCCCGTTCGGACAGCTCTCGTGCCAGCTCGGTCATCGCCTCGCTCCTTCGGGTCAGAGGGCCGTGCGGCCCGGGTGCGGCGTCGGCGACTGTAGGCCATGACGGGCCTGCGGACCCAACCGGGCGGGTTGCCAGCGGGTGAACGCGGGGCGTCCGTTGGGGCGTCGGCCGGGCGCCTGATCTGGGCCTTTCATCAGCTTTTTGGGTGCATCTGCCACCCCGGTTGTCGAACCTGGGGCATGATGCGGCACAATCGCGGCGCGCGGTCGGGCACAAAACGGGGGACTCCTGCGTTCCGCACGTGACACGACACATGAGATTGAGAATTTGATGAGGAGACTGCCGCCACATGGCAACTGACTACGACGCCCCACGCAAGACCGACGACGAGCTGTCCGAGGACTCCATCGAGGAGCTGAAGTCGCGTCGCGTCGACTCCCGGTCCTCCAGCGTCGACGTCGACGAGACCGAGCAGGCCGAGGGCTTTGAGCTCCCGGGCGCCGACCTGTCCGGCGAGGAGCTCTCGGTGCGGGTGCTCCCGCGCCAGTCCGACGAGTTCACCTGCTCGCGCTGCTTCCTTGTCCACCACCGCAGCCAGCTGGCCAAAGAGGTCAAGGGCATGCCGGTCTGCACCGAGTGCGCCTGACCGGTCGGGACGTGCCCCAGCCGGTCCAGGTCCTGGTGCGGCAGCTCGACCCCGGGCTGCCCCTGCCCGCGTATGCCCGACCCGGTGACGCCGGCGCCGATCTGTATGCCGCGGAGGACCTGATGCTCGCGCCGGGGGAGCGGGCGCTGGTCGGGACCGGCATCGCGATCGCCCTCCCCGACGGCCACGTCGGCCTGGTCCACCCCCGCTCCGGACTGGCCGCGCGCCACGGCGTGACAATCGTCAATGCACCCGGCACCGTCGATGCGGGCTACCGTGGTGAGATCAAGGTCAACCTGGTCAACCTCGACCCGGCAGCCCCGTTCCACGTGACCAGGGGCGACCGGATCGCCCAGCTCGTGGTCCAGCGGGTGGAGCACGCGGCATTCACCGCTGTGGACACCCTGCCCGACAGCGAGCGAGGGGTCGGGGGCCACGGATCGACCGGCGGGTTCACCCCACCGGCCGTGCCTGCCCCGGCCGACCCGCCCACCAATGAGGAGAACACCCCGTGATCTTCCGCCGGAAGAAGCGCACCGACGCGGCCGAGCAGGCCCCCGAGGCCCTGCCCGACCCCGATGAGACGGGTCTGTCCGAGGAGGTGCTCGCCGACGAGGACGTGCCTGACCTCGACGCCGACGTGACCCGAGCCCCCGGACAGGGCCCCTTCGACGTCTCCGAGGTCCCCGGCCCCGAGGGCCGCCTCGACCTCGGCACCCTGTGGCTCGCCGGTGTCCCCGGCATGGAGCTGCGCCTCGAGATCGACCAGGCCACTTCCCAGGTCAACGCGGCCAACGCCGTGCTCGGCGGGAGCAATCTCCAGATCCAGGCCTTCGCGGCGCCCAAGACCATGGGCCTGTGGGACGAGATCCGCGGCGAGCTCGCCGACTCCGTCGCCAGTGTCGGCGGCAGCAGCGAGGTCGTCCAGGGTCCCTTCGGGACCGAGCTCCAGGCGCGGATGCCGCAGCAGGGCCACGACGGCCGCACGGTATTCGCGCCCGCCCGCTTCATCGGCGTCGACGGGCCGCGCTGGTTCCTGCGTGGTGTGCTGACCGGGCAGGCCGCCCTCAACAGCGAGGCCGCCCAGCCGCTGCTCGACATCTTCGCCCAGACCGTGGTCCTGCGCGGCGACGCGGCGATGGCGCCGCGGGAGCTGCTCGCGCTCACGCTGCCCGCCCAGCCCGACGACGAGGAGCAGCCCGAGGGCGACGAGGCCGAGCAGCGGCCGCGCTCCACCGACGACCTCAACCCCTTCGAGCGGGGCCCCGAGATCACCGAGGTCCGGTGATGGCCGGGCGTCGCGGCCTGATCGGGCGGCTCTCGGACCGGCTGACCAAGCCGGTCGCCGAGATCGAGCGTGACGAGCTGCGCGAGGACGCCACCGCCCTCGGCGCCACCCCCATCGCGAGGCTGGCCGACCGCCAGGTCGCCAACGCGTGCGGCGCGGTCAAGTGTGTGACGCTCCGACCCCGGGCCACCGTGCCGGCTCTCGTGGTCGAGCTCAACGACGGCTCGCAGCGACTCCAGCTGGTCTGGCTCGGCCGCCGTTCGATCGGCGGGATCGTGCCCGGTGTCTTCCTCAAGGTCCGCGGCCGGGTCACCTATCTCAAGGGTGTGCCGACGATCTACAACCCGGCCTACGAGATCGTGCCCCACCGTGGCGGCTGACCTGCCCGGGGCGGCTGACCTGCCCGGGGCGGCCCATCCGCTGCCCACCGTCGAGGAGGTCATCCGCCACCGGCTCTCGACCGCTCTGGGTGGCTGGCGAGGCTCGGTCGAGACCGCCCTGCCCATGGTCGTCTTCGTCGTGGTCTGGACGGTGACCAAGGACGTGCGGACGGCGGTCGTGGCCTCACTGGTCGCCGTCGGCGTGCTCGCGGCGGTCCGTCTGGCCCAGCGCCAGACCCTCCAGTACGTCTTCTCGGCGCTCATCGCGACCGCGATCGCGGCCTTCTTCGCGCTGCGCAGCGGTCGCGCCGAGGATGCCTTCCTGCCCGGCATCATCGGCAGCGGTGTGTGGTCGGCCCTGACCCTGCTCTCGATCGTCACCCGCTGGCCGGTCATCGGCTTCATGGTCGGCGCCGGCGACCCGCGCCTCCAGGAGGACCCCTTCGGCTGGCGGCGTGACCCGGCGATGGTCGCGGTCTGCTCCCGGCTCACCTGGGTCCTGGCCGCGATCTATCTCATCCGTGTCGGCCTGATGCTGCCGCTCTATCTCGCCGGCAATGTCGCCCTGCTCGGTGTCGCCAAGGTCGTCCTCGGCTGGCCGCTCTGGCTCGGGGCGCTGGCCGTCATGGGCGCGATCCTCATGCGTGGCCGCACCCCCCAGCTCGTCGAGACCGCCGACAGCGACGAGACCTACGCCGAGCAAGAGGCGGAGCACCGCCCCGACCCCGCCTGACCGGCCGACATCGACGAGACCTGTGCCGAGCACGAGGCGGAGCACCGCGCCGACCCCGCCTGACCGGCGCGCCGACCCCGCCTGACCGGCTCGGCCTCCCAGCGAGAGCCCTCCGCCCGAAAAACCACGACTGCCCAGTCGACTGGCCATGACTCGCCGTCGGCGTTGCGGGGCGCACGGCGTGTTGTGGCCAGTCGACCCAATCAGGTGCCAGGCGCAGTTGCCTTGGGGCTCAGTCGTTCTCGTCGAGCTCGCGCGGGTTGCGCTCGCCGGGGCTGAGGAACTGCTCGAGCTCGTCCTCGGCCTCGAGGGTGCTCATGAACAGCAGCTCGTCGAAGGCCTCGACGGAGTCGTCGGCGGTCGGGGCGAGGGGGTGGCCGTCGCGGATGATCCCGACGAGCACGGTGTCGCGGGGCCACTGGAGGTCGCCCACCCGGGCCCCTGCGACGGGGCTGTCCTCGGGGAGGGTGAGCTCGACCAGCGAGGTGGTGCCGCGCTGGAACTGGAAGATCCGCACGAGGTCGCCGGTGTTGACGGCCTCCTCGACGAGGGCGGTCATCAGCCGCGGCGTGGACACCGCCACGTCGACGCCCCAGGCCTCGTCGAACATCCACTCGTTCTTGGGGTTGTTGACGCGGGCGACCGTGCGGGGGACACCGAACTCGGTCTTGGCCAGCAGCGAGACGACGAGGTTGGCCTTGTCGTCACCGGTGGCCGCCACCACGACGTCGGCGCTCTCGAGCCCGGCCTCGGTGAGGGTGTCGGTCTCGCAGGCGTCGGCGACGAGCCAGGTCGCGTCCTTGACCTTGGTGACGTCTTTGGAGGCGCGGTCGATGAGCAGCACCTCGTGGCGGCCGCGCAGGAGCTCGCGGGCGATGGAGCGGCCCACACTGCCGGCTCCGGCGATGACGACTCGCATGAGTGGTCTCCTTGTCGGGCGGGGGTCAGGCGTGGGGCGGGGGAGCGTCGAGCTGGCGCTCCACCCGGGCGAGGTCGGCGCGCAGCACCGCGACGTGCACCAGGTCGCCCTCTTGGAAGACGGTGTCCGGGCCCGGCACATGACCCTCGCCGAGGCGGGTGAGGAAGGCGACCCGGGTGCCGGTCGCGGCCTCCACCTCGGACAGCCGGCGCCCAATCCAGGCCGGGTTGAGCGGGATCTCCGAGATGCAGACCTTGCCCGACGGCTCGGTGAACTCGGTCAGCTGGCCCTGCGGCAGCATGCGTCGGATGATCTGGTCGGAGGCCCACTTCACGGTGGCCACGGTGGGGATGCCAAGCCGCTGGTAGACCTCGGCCCGGCCGGGGTCGTAGATGCGCGCGACGACGTTCTCGACGCCGAAGGTCTCGCGGGCCACGCGGGCCGCGAGGATGTTGGAGTTGTCGCCGCTGGAGACGGCCGCGAACGCGAAGGCCTCGCGGATGCCCGCCTCGATCAGGGTGTCCCGGTCGAAGCCGACGCCCGTGATCTGGCGCCCCTCGAAGCCCGGTCCGAGCCGGCGGAAGGCCTCGCGGTTCTGGTCGATGATCGCGACGTCGTGGCCCACGCGCTCGAGCGCGCGGCCCAGCGAGGCGCCCACCCGACCGCAGCCCATGATGACGAAATGCACGTGAGTGACGCTACACCGCCCAGCCGGGTGGTCATGTGCATGCCGATGGCAGGCCTACAGTGTGTGGGTGCGCAACCCGGTCAGTGTGGCGAAGCGCGTCCTGCTCGGGCAGGCCATGCGCAGCGATCGCCTCGGAGAGACGCTGCTGCCCAAGCGCATCGCCCTCCCCGTCTTTGCCAGTGACGCCCTCTCGTCCGTGGCCTACGCCCCCGACGAGATCTTCCTCACCCTGGCGCTCGCCGGTGGCGCTTTCGCGACCACCCACTCGTGGCAGATCGGCCTGGCGGTCGCCTTCGTCATGGCCGTCGTCGTCGCGTCCTACCGCCAGAATGTCCACGCCTATCCCTCGGGCGGCGGCGACTACGAGGTCGCCAACGAAAACCTTGGCCCCAAGGCCGGTCTCACGGTCGCCAGTGCCCTGCTCGTCGACTATGTCCTGACGGTCGCGGTCTCGGTCTCCTCCGGCGTGCAGAATGCCGCGAGCTCCCTGAGCTTCATCCGCGGGCACGAGATGCCGGTCGCCATCGCCCTCGTGCTGGCCCTTGTCACGATGAACCTGCGCGGTGTGCGGGAGTCCGGGCGGGCCTTCGCCATCCCCGTCTATGCCTTCATGGTCGGCATCATCGGCATGGCGCTGTTCGGCTTCGTCCAGGAGCTCACCGGGTCGCTCGCGTCGGCGCCCAGCTCTGAGCTGACCCTGCGGCCCGAGCCCGACTACGGCACGCTGACCCAGTTCGCGATGATCTTCCTGCTGCTGCGCGCCTTCTCCTCCGGCTGTGCTGCGCTCACCGGCGTCGAGGCGATCTCCAACGGCGTGCCGGCCTTCCGCAAGCCCAAGAGCCACAACGCGGCCACCACGCTGCTGCTCATGGGCGCGATCTCGGTGACGATGCTGCTCTCGATCATCCATCTGACCCGGGCCACCGGCATCACCTATGCGGAGAACCCGGCCGAGCAGCTGCTGCGCGACGGACAGCCGGTCGGACCGGCATACGTCCAGGACACGATCATCGGCCAGCTCTCGCAGACGATCTTCAGCAACTTCGAGCTGGGCTCTCTGTTCATCTCGATCGTGACCGGCCTGATCCTCATCCTCGCCGCCAACACGGCATTCAACGGCTTCCCGGTGCTCGGCTCGATCCTGGCCAGCGACGGCTACCTGCCCCGCCAGCTGCACACCCGCGGCGACCGGTTGGCCTACTCCAACGGCATCATCGTGCTGGCCGCGGGCGCCGTCTTCCTGATCTTCATCTACGACGCGCAGGTCACCAAGCTGATCCAGCTCTACATCGTCGGGGTGTTCGTCTCCTTCACGCTCAGCCAGATCGGCATGATCCGGCACTGGAACCGCGCGCTCGCCAGGACCGTCGACGAGCGCGAGCGCTCCCGCATGCAGCGCAGCCGCATCATCAACGGCGTCGGCGCGGCCATGTCGGGCACCGTCCTGGTCGTTGTGCTGGTCACCAAGTTCATGCACGGCGCCGGGTATGCCGTGGCCGCGATGGTCGCGCTCTTCTTCCTCATGCTCGCCATCCGCCGCCACTACGACCACGTGCGCGACGAGCTCAAGGTCGACCCCGATGACACCAGCGCCCAGGTCCTGCCGTCGCGGGTGCACGCCGTCGTCCTGGTCTCCAAGATCCACAAGCCGACGATGCGGGCGCTCGCCTATGCCCGCGCGACCCGGCCCAACAAGCTCGAGGCCATCACCGTCGACGTCGACTCCGAGGACACCGTGGCGCTCCAGGCCGAGTGGCAGCGGCGCCGGATCCCGGTCGAGCTCAAGGCCCTCGACTCGCCCTACCGCGAGATCATCCGGCCCATCGTCGACTACGTGAAGTCGATCCGCAGCGGCCAGCCGCGCGACATCATCGTCGTCTACATCCCGGAGTATGTCGTGGGCCACTGGTGGGAGCAGATCCTGCACAACCAGAGCGCGCTGCGCCTGAAGACCCGGCTGCTCTTCGAGCCCCATGTGATGGTTGCCAGCGTGCCCTGGCAGCTGCGCTCCTCGCAGGGCCAGGAGGAGGGCTTCCTCGACCAGCCCGCTCCAGTCAACGCCTGGGACGCCGAGTGAGCAGCGAGCTGGGCCCCGGCGACGAGGTCGAGGTCGAGGTCGGCCCGGTCGCCCATGGCGGCCACTTCGTCGCGCGCCACGAGGGCCGGGTGCTGTTCGTGCGCCATGCCCTGCCGGGCGAGCGGGTGCGCGTGCGCGTCACCTCCGGCGGCCCCGGCGACCGTTTCCTGCGCGCCGACGCAGTGGCCGTCCTGACGCCGAGCCCCGACCGGGTCACCCCGCCCTGCCCGTATGCCGTGCCCGGCGGCTGCGGCGGCTGCGACCTCCAGCATGTCGCGCTGCCCCGACAGCGGGCCCTCAAGGCCGAGGTGGTGGCCGAGCAGTTCCGGCGGCTGGCAGGCGAGGACGTCGACGTCGAGGTCGAGCCGGTCCCCGGCGACCACGACGGCCTGGGCTGGCGCACCCGTGTGGAGTTCGCCGTCGACGAGGCCGGGCGCCCGGGCCTGCGCCCGCACCGCTCGCACGACGTGATCCCGGTCGAGGACTGCCTCATCGCCAGCGACGGCGTGCGCAGCAGCGGCGTCCTCGACCGCGAGTGGCCGGGGCAGCGCGCGGTCGACGCCGTCGCCCCGAGCGTCGGCGAGCCGGTCTGCGTGCCTGTGCCCGACGGCGAGCCGGACGCCCCCGCCGTCACCGAGCGGGTGGCCGTGGGGGAGTGGTCGGAGGACTTCACCCTCTCGGCCCGCGGCTTCTGGCAGGTCCACCCGGGGGCTGCGGCGACCTTCGTCGGCGCGGTCCTCGAGATGCTCGAGCCGGCCGAGGGCGAGCGCGCGGTCGACCTGTATGCCGGTGTCGGCCTCTTCGCCGCTGCGCTCGCCGACGCGGTGGGTCCCGACGGGGCGGTCCTCGCCGTCGAGTCGGACCACGGTGCGGTCGAGTCGGCCGCGGCCAACCTCGCCGGCCGTGACTGGGTCGAGGTCCGGGCCGGTCGGGTCGACCGCGCCCTGAGGCCCCTTGTGCGACAGGGGATCCGGGCCGACCTCGTCGTGCTCGACCCGCCCCGCACCGGTGCGGGCAAGGGTGTCATCGCCGACCTCGTGCGCCTGGGGGTGCGGCGGATCGCCTATGTGGCCTGTGACCCGGCGGCGCTCGCCCGCGACACGGCATACCTCAGGGATCGGGGCTATCGGCGCACCGCCCTGCGGGCCTTCGACGCCTTCCCGATGACCCACCACATGGAGTGCGTGGCGCTCTTCGAGCCCGGGGGCTGAGAAAAGCCCGGCCATCCGGCACGGCGCGCGGCCGGGTCTGAGAGGCTGTCCCGTGAGGGCCGGAAGTGATATCTTGACGTCAAGATATTCCGACACCGACCACCCCAACACGCGACGACGCGGAAGGAGCGGCTGTGGCCAGCGCTAACAGCTTCAATGCACACGGTGAGCTCAAGGTAGGCGAGCAGTCCTACGAGATCTACCGGCTCAACACGGTCGAGGGCAGCGAGACCCTCCCGTACTCCCTCAAGGTGCTCCTGGAGAACCTGCTCCGCACCGAGGACGGCGCCAACATCACCGCGGACCACATCCGCGCCCTCGGCGGCTGGGACGAGAACGCCCAGCCCGACACCGAGATCCAGTTCACGCCCGCGCGCGTGCTCATGCAGGACTTCACCGGCGTGCCCTGTGTCGTCGACCTGGCCACGATGCGCGAGGCCGTCGCCGACCTCGGCGGCGACCCGGCCAAGATCAACCCGCTCGCCCCCGCCGAGATGGTCATCGACCACTCGGTCATCATCGACGTCTTCGGCCGCGCCGACGCGTTCGAGAAGAACGTCGAGCTCGAGTACGAGCGCAACAAGGAGCGCTACCAGTTCCTGCGCTGGGGCCAGACCGCGTTCGACGACTTCAAGGTCGTCCCGCCGGGCACCGGCATCGTCCACCAGGTCAACATCGAGCACCTGGCCCGCACGGTCATGGTCCGCGACGGCGTGGCCTACCCCGACTCCTGCGTCGGCACCGACTCCCACACCACGATGGTCAACGGCCTCGGTGTGCTCGGCTGGGGCGTCGGCGGCATCGAGGCCGAGGCCGCGATGCTCGGCCAGCCCGTCTCCATGCTCATCCCGCGGGTCGTCGGCTTCAAGCTCTCGGGCGAGATCCCCGCGGGCGCCACGGCCACCGACGTCGTGCTGACGATCACCGAGATGCTGCGCAAGCACGGTGTCGTCGGCAAGTTCGTCGAGTTCTACGGCGAGGGCGTCGGCGCGGTGCCGCTGGCCAACCGCGCGACGATCGGCAACATGAGCCCCGAGTTCGGCTCTACCTGTGCGATCTTCCCGATCGACGACGTCACCGTCGAGTACCTGCGCCTGACCGGCCGCTCCGACGAGTCGCTCGCGCTCGTCGAGGCCTACGCCAAGGAGCAGGGCATGTGGCACGACCCGAGCAAGGAGGCGCGCTACTCCGAGCGCCTCGAGCTCGACCTGTCCACGGTCGTCCCCTCCATCGCCGGCCCCAAGCGCCCGCAGGACCGCATCGTCCTGGCCGAGGCCAAGGAGCAGTTCAAGCTCGACGTCAAGAACTACGGCGTCGACGGCGACCTGCGCGAGGTCCAGGTCTCCCGCGACGGCCAGGCCTTCGGCCTCAAGGACGGCGCGGTCGTGATCGCCTCGATCACCTCGTGCACCAACACCTCCAACCCGTCGGTGATGATGGCCGCGGCCATGCTCGCCAAGAACGCCGTCGACCGCGGCCTCATGGTCAAGCCGTGGGTCAAGACGTCGATGGCGCCGGGCTCCAAGGTCGTCTCCGACTACTACGAGAAGGCGGGCCTGTGGCCCTACCTCCAGAAGCTCGGCTTCTACCTCGTGGGCTACGGCTGCACCACCTGCATCGGCAACTCCGGACCGCTGCCGGAGGAGATCTCCCAGGCCATCCAGGACAACGACCTCTCGGTCACCTCGGTCCTGTCGGGCAACCGGAACTTCGAGGGCCGCATCAACCCCGACGTGAAGATGAACTACCTCGCGTCGCCGCCCCTGGTGATCGCCTACGCCCTCGCCGGCACGATGGACTTCGACTTCGACGTCGAGCCGCTCGGCAAGGACACCGAGGGCAAGGACGTCTTCCTCAAGGACATCTGGCCGGCCCCGGCCGACGTGGAGGCGACCATCGCCGACGCGATCACCCAGGAGATGTTCGCCAAGGACTACGCCGACGTCTTCGCCGGTGACGAGCGCTGGCAGGGCCTGGACACCCCCGAGGGCAAGACCTTCGAGTGGGCCGAGGAGTCCACCTACGTGCGCAAGCCCACCTACTTCGAGGGCATGCAGATGGAGCCGGCCCCGGTCGAGGACATCTCCGGCGCGCGCGTGCTGGCCAAGCTGGGCGACTCGGTCACGACCGACCACATCTCCCCGGCCGGCGCGATCAAGGCCGACAGCCCCGCGGGCCGCTACCTCGCCGAGCACGGCGTGGAGCGCCGTGACTTCAACTCCTACGGCTCGCGCCGTGGCAACCACGAGGTCATGGTCCGCGGCACCTTCGCCAACATCCGGCTCAAGAACCTCCTGCTCGACGGCGTCGAGGGCGGCTACACCAAGTCGTTCATCGACGGCGAGGGTGTGGCCAAGGGCGAGCAGGTCGCGATCTACGACGCCTCGGCCGCCTACCAGGCCGCGGGCATCCCGCTCGTGATCCTCGGTGGCAAGGAGTACGGCTCCGGCTCATCGCGCGACTGGGCCGCCAAGGGCACCCGCCTGCTCGGCGTCAAGGCCGTCATCACCGAGAGCTACGAGCGCATCCACCGCTCCAACCTCATCGGCATGGGCGTCCTGCCGCTTCAGTTCCCGGGCGGCCAGAGCGCCGACAGCCTGGGCCTGGACGGCACCGAGACCTTCGACATCGCGGGCGTCACCGCGCTCAACGAGGGCCGCACGCCCGACACCGTCAAGGTCACCGCCACCAAGGAGGACGGCTCCAAGGTCGAGTTCGACGCGGTCGTGCGCATCGACACCCCCGGAGAGGCCGACTACTTCCGCAACGACGGCATCCTCCAGTACGTCCTGCGCTCGCTCGTGAAGTAAGGGCGAGCAGGCACACACCGAGAGGGGTATGCCGCGTGGTCACCACGCGGCATACCCCTCTCGTGTGTCCGGGCTCAGCCCGAGGCGCGTTGCGGCACAACGACACCGGCAGCCTGGGGCGCCAGTGCATTGGCCGGGGCCGGCAGCGCGCAGAACGGCAGGAAGTGCAGGCCGACGAGGCAGCCGCCGACGTCCTCGACGCGGATCGGCACGCCGAAGATCTCCTGGAGCAGCATCGGCTGCATGATCTCGGCAGGAGTGCCCTGGGCTGCCACGCGGCCGTCGCGCATCGCGATGATGTGGTCGGCATAGGCCGAGGCGGCGTTGATGTCGTGCACGACGATGACGATGGTCCGGCCGAGGCGGTCGGCCGCGTGGCGCAGCTGGGCCATCATGTCAGCCGCGTGGCGCATGTCGAGGTTGTTGAGCGGCTCGTCGAGCAGCACGTAGTCGGTGTCCTGCGCGAGAACCATTGCGACAAAAGCGCGCTGACGCTGGCCGCCCGACAGCTCGTCAAGGAATCGGTCGGCCAGCGGCACGAGGTCGAGCTGCTCGAGTGCGGACTGCACGTGGGCGAGGTCTGCCTGGGTCAACCGGCCGCGGGAGTGCGGGAAGCGGCCGAAGCCCACCAGGTCGCGCACCGTCAGCCGCACCGCGAGGTGGTTGTCCTGGCGCAGGATCGACAGGCGGCGCGCGACCTCGTCGCTGGGCGCGGTGGCGACATCGAGGTCGTCGATCATAGCGACACCGGATGTCGCCGACAGCAGCCGCGCGATCATGCCGAGCAGGGTGGACTTGCCCGCGCCGTTGGGCCCGACGAGGGCGGTCACCCCGCCGCGCGGGATCTCGAGCGAGACGCCGTCGACGACGACGCTCTCGCCATAGGCCTTGGTGAGCCGGTCGGTGCGGATCATGCGCGCGTCCTCCTGACGCAGAGTGCGAGGAACAGCAGGCCGCCGAGGAGCTCGACGACGATCGAGAGGCTGCCGTCGAAGCCGAGCAGCCGCTCGAAGACGACCTGCCCTCCGACGAGGGCGGTGATCGCCGCGAGGGACGCGGCCGGCAGGGTCAGGGCGTGCCGGTGGCTGCCGACGAGCCGATAGGCGAGGTGGGCCACGAGCAGCCCGAAGAAGGTCGTGGGGCCGACCAGCGAGGTGGAGACGCTGACGAGGAGCGTCACCGCGACGAGGACGGCGAGGGTGGCCCGGGCGTGGTCGACGCCGAGCGTGGTGGCCAGGTCGCGGCCGAGGGCGAGGACGTCGAGCGTGGACCTCAGCCGCCAGACCGCGGCGGCCACCAGCGCGACGACGAGCGCGGTGACGCCGAGCAGTGCAGGCTCGCTCGAGGAGAAGTCGGCGAACAGGCGGTCCTGGAGGACGACAAACTCCGTCGGGTCCATCACCCGCTGGAGGAAGGACGACAGCGCCCGGAAGACGCCGCCCGCGACGAGGCCGGTGAGGACGACGAGGTCGGTGCTGCGCCGCTCGCCCAGGACCAGCCAGCGCATCACCGGCACGGCGACGACAAGCATGATGAGCGTCTCCAGCGCGAAACGGGGGAGCGGGCCGACCTGACTGGTCCACAGCGTGCCCCCGACGACGACGGCGACCGTCTGCACGAGGACATAGAGCGCGTCAAAACCCATCACCGACGGGGTCAAGATGCGGTTGGCGGTGACGGCGTGGAAGAGCACGGTGGCGACCGCGATGGCGACACCGACGACGGCCATCGTGGCCAGGGTGGTCGCGCGTCGCTCGAGGACAAAAGCCCAGTTGCCCCGGACACCGAGGGTCAGGTATGCCGCGCAGGACGCGAGCGCGAGCGTCGCCAGGAGCGTGAGCACCCTTGCAGGAGAACGGTGCCGGCTCCCGTGCTCACTCGTGGGTGTCCCGGCGTGGGCGAGGTCAGGAGCGGACACCGCGGCCTCCGTGCAGGAGCATGGCGAGGAAGGCGATGCCGCCGATGACGCCGACGAGGGTGCCGATCGGCAGCTCATAGGGATAGCGGATCGTGCGGGCGAGGAGGTCGCAGACGAGCACCGCGACGGCACCCCCGGCGGCGACCCACGGGACGGTGCGCCGGGCGTTGCTGCCGACGACGCGCACGACGAGGTTGGGCACGACGAGGCCGAGGAAGGGCAGCATGCCGACGGTCACGACGGTGGTCGCGGTGATGACCGCGGCCAGGGACATGCCGAGTGCCAGGACCTTGCGGTGGTCGAGGCCGAGTCCGGTCGCGACCGACTCGCCCATCCCCGCGACCGTGAGGCGGTCGGCGGTGATCAGCGCGACGACCGCGGCCGCGCCCGCGAGCCACAGCAGCTCGTAGCGGCCGGCGAGGACGGCGGAGAAGTCACCGGTGGTCCACGCCCCGAGGCTCTGGAGCAGGTCGGCGCGATAGGCGAGGAAGGTCGTCAGCGCGGCGACGACGCCGCCGAGGACGAGTCCCACCAGGGGGACCATGAGGATGTCGGTGCGGGGGATCTGGTCGAGCAGCCGCAGGAAGACCCACGTGCCCAGCAGGGCCGCGGCGGTGCCGGCGAGCATGCGCACCGACAGGGGGGCGGCGGGGGAGACGAGGGCGACCCCCAGCAGGCCGAGGGAGGCGAACTCCATCGTCCCGGCGGTTGACGGCTCGACGAAACCGTTGCGGGTCAGCAGCTGCATGATCAGCCCGGCGACGGCCAGCGAGGCGCCGGTGAGCAGCAGCGCCAGGGTGCGGGGCACCCGGCTGACGAGCACGATCTCCTTGGCCCGGTCGGAGGCATCACCGCGGAGCAGCTCGCGCAGGTCGACCTCGGCGACCCCCACCGAGACCGAGAGCACGCTGAGCACGAGGAGGGTGAGCAGGGCCAGGCCGGACGCGGTCAGCGCCCGGCCCGACCTGGTGCGGGTGCCTAGGGCGGTGCTCACCCGGCGAGGGCCTTCTCGACCTCGTCGACCATGGCGAGCGTGTTGTCCAGGCCGGTGCCTGCGACATACCAGCGCTGGCCGTCGAGGTAGGCGACCTTGTTGCTCTTCCACGCGGGGGTCGATGCCACGAGCGCGTTGTCGAGGACCTGCTTGGCGGCCTTGCCCTCCTGGCCGATCGCGGCGTCGCGGTCGATGACGAGCAGGTTGGTGGGCTTGTGCTTGGCGATGAACTCGAAGCTGACGGCCTGGCCGTGGCGGTCCTGCTTGAGGCCGGTGGCCGAAGGCCTGACACCGAGCACATCGTGCACGAGGGCGAAGCGCGAGCCCGGCCCGAAGGCCGAGACCTTGCCGCCACTGGTCATGAGCAGCATCGCGTCCTCGGCGCCCTTGAGCGAGGTGGTGGTGTCGGTGACGGCCTTGTTGACCGCGGCCATCTTGTCCTTGGCGAGCTCGGGCTCACCGAGGATGGCGCCGAGGGTGGTGGCCTGCTTCTCGAGCTCCTCGAGGTGGCCGCCCTTGCCGGCGGTCAGGTCGACCGTCGGCGCGATCTCGCTCAGCTCCTTGTAGGCATCGACCGAGCGGCCGCCGATGACGATGACGTCGGGCTCCAGCGCCGCGATCGCCTCGACATCCGGCTCCTGCATCGTGCCGACCTTGGCCGTGTCCTTGTAGCGGTCGAGGAAGGCCGGCAGGCCGCGGGAGGGGATCGCGGCCACCTTGTCGGCGGCGCCGAGCGCCGTGATGGTGTCGAGGGCGCCGAAGTCGAGCACGACCATCTTCTGCGGGTCCACCGGCGCGCTGACGGTGCCCTGGGCGTGGCTGACGGTGGCGGTCTGGGAGCCGCCCCCGGCGCTGGTCTCCCCGGTGCCACCACACGCGGCGAGGGTGAGGGCTGCGGTGGCGAGCAGGGCGGGCGTGCCGAGACGGGGCATGTCAGTTCCTTTGGGGCGGAGGTGATGGGACTGGCGTGAGCACTGCCGGAATTACGCAACACCGGCATGCGCTTATCTAAGTTAGGTGAGCCTAACCTAATGATTGCCGCGCACGCCAGTCGGGCCCTGTCGGGTGTCCCCGCGCGGCGTTAGACTCGAACACAGGTTCGAACACCAGTTCGGGCGGCGGTTCGGGTGTGGCGGGAGGAGGCGGCCATGGCGTCCTCGCGCGATGGTGACCGGCCGGGCGTGCTGTCCGTCCCGCGCTCGACCGACCCGCTCACGCGCAGTCGGCGGGGACGCTCATGGGGTCCGCCGCAGCCGCGCCACTCCGGCCCGCCCGGCTGGCCCGCGTCCGTGCCACCGCCCGATGTCGAGGGCTGGCAGGGGCCAGCCGTCGCCTGGCTGCTCGACCACTGTCCCCCCGACTATCGGGCGTATGCCGCGTGGCGGCGCCACCCCGCGGCCCTCGCCTGGGTGGCCACCTGCCATATCGAGGCGCAGCTGGAGGCGATGCGCGCGGCATACCGTCGCTGCCGGGTCGAGCTGGGGGAGCAGCTGGGCAGCGAGGCGCTGGCCGACGTCCTCGCGGATCTGGAGGCCGAGGGGGTGCGGATGCTCGCCGCCCAGCGCAGTGCCGGCCTGCTCTACGACGCCATGCAGGGCAGGAGGTACGTGCCCCGGTTGTGACCGGCGGGTGAACTACAGTAGAGCGACTGTCAGCGTGCGGTGCCCCTGCCGCCGGAAGGATCGACCCGTGACTGTGCTGGACTCCATCAACGGCCCTGAGGACGTCAAGGCGCTCGCGCCCGAGCAACTGGCCGAGCTCGCCCGTGAGGTACGCGACTTCCTTGTCGCGGAGGTCTCCAAGACCGGCGGCCACCTCGGCCCCAACCTCGGCGTCGTCGAGCTGACCATCGCCATGCACCGGGTCTTCGACTCGCCGCGCGACACCCTGGTCTTCGACACCGGCCACCAGTCCTATGTCCACAAGCTCCTGACCGGCCGACGTGACTTCTCCGGGCTGCGCACCCGCGGCGGGCTGTCCGGCTACCCGAGCCGCAGTGAGTCCGTGCACGACGTGGTCGAGAACTCCCACGCCTCGACCTCGCTGTCCTGGGCCGAGGGCATCGCCAAGGCGCGCCGGCTCACCGGCGAGCGCGACCGGCATACCGTCGCGGTCATCGGCGATGGTGCGCTGACCGGCGGCATGGCCTGGGAGGCGATCAACAACATCGCCGCCGACAAGGACCTGCCGCTCGTCATCATCGTCAACGACAACGAGCGCTCCTATGCCCCGACCATCGGCGGCCTCGCCGACCGCCTGGCGATGCTGCGCACGACCCCCCACTACGAGAAGGTCCTGGACTGGGGCAAGGACCGGATCAGCCGCACGCCCATCGTCGGTCGCACGGCATACCAGGCGGTGCACTCGATGAAGAAGGGCGCCAAGGACTTCCTGGCGCCCCAGGGCCTCTTCGAGGACCTCGGGCTCAAGTACGTCGGCCCGGTCGACGGCCATGACGTCCCGGCCCTGGAGTCGGCGCTGCGGCGCGCCCGCACCTTCGGCGGACCCGTGCTCGTGCACGTCCTGACCGAGAAGGGCCGCGGCTACGAGCCGGCGCGCCGGCACGAGGGCGACCAGTTCCACGCCGTCGGGGTCATCAACCCCGAGACGGGGCTGCCGCTCGAGATCGCCGGGCGCGGCTGGACCGACGAGTTCAGCGACGAGATGGTGCGCATCGGCGCCGAGCGCCCCGACGTCGTCGCGCTCACCGCAGCCATGATGATCCCGGTGGGGCTCAAGGCCTTCGCCGACGCCTACCCCGACCGGATCTTCGACGTCGGCATCGCCGAGCAGCACGCCGTGACCATGGCCTCCGGCCTGTCCTATGGCGGCCTGCACCCGGTCGTCGCGATCTATGCGACCTTCCTCAACCGCGCCTTCGACCAGCTGCTGATGGACTGTGCCTTGCACCGCCAAGGGGTGACCTTCGTGCTCGACCGGGCCGGCGTCACCGGCTCCGACGGCGCCTCCCACAACGGCATGTGGGACATGACGCTGGCGGGTGTCGTGCCCGGCCTGCGGCTGGCCGCGCCCCGTGACGGCGAGCAGGTCACCACCGCGCTGCGCGAGGCGGTCGACGTCACCGACGCGCCCACGGTCATCCGCTTCCCCAAGGGCAGCGTCCCCGCCCCCATCCCGGCCGTGCGCCGGGTCGGCAGCCTCGACATCCTCCACGAGACCGGGGCCGACGCCAGCGGCGTGCCGGCGAGCGACCCCTCCTGCGATGTCCTGCTCGTCGCCGTCGGCTCGATGGCGGCGACCGGGCTGTCCGTCGCCGAGAAGCTCGAGGCCGAGGGCCGCCGCGTGCGCGTCATCGACCCCCGGTGGTGCCTGCCCGTCAGTGCCGATGTCGTCGAGTCGGCCCGAGCGGCCGGCGTCGTCGCCGTCATCGAGGACAACCTCGTCCACGGCGGCGTGGGCTCGGCGATCGCACAAGCGGTGCGCGAGGCCGGGGTCTCAGTGCCGGTGCGCACCTATGGCATCCCCAAGGAGTTCCTCGACCACGCCTCCCGCGGCCAGGTGCTCGACGCGATAGGCCTGACCCCCGACTCGATCAGCTCCAGCCTGCTCGGCGCGCGCTGAGACTCGGCGCCGGCCGATCCGGGTTGTGTCTCGGAGACAGCGGACCGGTGTCTTTGTGGTGCCCCACCCCATGAGCGAGGCCGCCGCCGCGATCTAGGTTCGTGACCGGACGCGGGGGCATGGGGCCCCTGCCGGTGACGGGACGTGCGCATGGACCGGGCGGACGCGGCATACACCCTCGAGCTCGCGGTGGGGAGCATCGCCATCCACGACCTCACGGTCGGCGAGGCAGCCCCCAGCGCGCCCGTCGTGCTCGCGGCGCACGGCATCACCGCCAACGGACTGTCCTGGCGCGCCGTCGCGGACGAGATCTATCACCGCCGCGGTCCGGGGGCCGTGCGCTTCCTCGCGCCGGACCTACGTGGCCGGGCCGACAGCTGGTCCGTGCCGGCGCCCTATGGACTCGCCGCCCACGTCGGTGACCTTCGCGCGATCTCGGTGATCTTCGGTGCCCGCCCCGTCCTCGTCGGGCACTCCATGGGCGCCTTCGTCGCGGGGCTCGCGGCCGCGACCGCCCCCGAGGCGTATGCCGGGGTGGTGCTTGTCGACGGTGGCCTCGCCTTCCCGCCCCCGGCCGGCACCGACATCGACTCGGCCCTCCAGGCGGTCATCGGACCTGCGATGCAGCGCCTGTCGATGACCTTCGCGACGCCGGAGGAGTATCTGGACTTCTGGGCCCAGCACCCCGCGGTCGGGCCGCTGCTGGAGGGTGGCCAGGCGACGACCGTGCGTCGCTATCTGCTGCACGACCTCGTCGAATCCGACTCTGGCAGTGGCGAGCTCGTCTCATCGTGTGTCCTCGACGCGATCCGGGCCGACGGCCGCGACGTGCTCGCCGACGAGGCGACGCATGGGGCCGTGCGGGCCGCGGCGGACGCAGGCGTCCCCATGGAGATGGTCTGGGCGCGGCGCGGGCTGATGGACGAGCCCCAGGGACTCTATGACGAGGGGCGCCTCGCCGGGCTGGACCTGCCGGAGGCGCTGCGCGTGAGCGAGGTCGCGGACGCCAACCACTACTCCGTGATCCTGGAGTCCGCCGGTGTGGGCGCGGTCGCAGACGCTATCGACCGGATGCTGCCGTCAGATGACGCAGCCGCAGGGCCAACTGCACCTCAAGGGCACGCTGCGGCTGCTGCCAGTCGGGGCCGATGAGGGTCGAGACGCGGTCGAGCCGCTGGGCGACCGTGTTGACGTGCACGTGCAGCGCCGTGGCCGTGTGCCGCGGGCTGCTGCCGGCCGCGAAGTAGGCGTCGAGCGTCTCCATCAGGTCGGTGCCGCGCTGCGCGTCGTAGGCGAGGACGGGACCCAGCACGGTCTGGACATAGGCGCGCACGTCGGGGGCGGAGCCGACGATGAGGCCGGCGAAGCCGAGGTCGTCCGCGGCGCCACCGGTGCCCTCGTGCCCCAGCGCCAGGAGGGCCGCGACCGTGCGGGAGGCCTCGTCGTGTGCCACGGCGACCTGGGAGACGCCCGTGATGGGCCCGGCCGCCCCCACCGTGACCCGGGTCCGGCGGGACAGACGGCCGGCGAGGTCCTTGGCGGCCGCCGCGGGGTCGTCGCTGTGGACCAGCGAGACGATGTCTCCATTGGCCTCGCCCACGAGGGCCGCATCGCCGAGGGCTGCCGCGACCGAGAGCACGAGTGAGCGGCGGGGTGTCGTCGCGTCGCTGCGCGCGACGAGGAGGCAATAGGGCTGGGAGGGGTCGAAGCCGTGCTGCCGCACCGCCTCGGCCCGGCTCTCCTCGTCGCCGCGCTGGCGGACCAGGTCGCTGACGAGGTCGGTGCGCAGCTGCTGGCGCGTCTCGGCCTGGCTGCGCTCGAAGAGCAGCACGAGCGCCGTGACGACGGCCGCGCGCTCGATGGTCCGCTGGTCGCTGCTGTCGAGCTCGGCGTGGCTGCCGATAACGAGGTGGCCGAGGAGCTGCTGACCGCCCGTGACCGGCACAGCCCAGGTGTTGTTGCGCACGCGTGTGAGCCGCGTGATGTCGTGGGCAAGCGTCATGGCCTCCGCCACCTCGGGCGAGTCCTGTTGTGGCGCAGGGCCACTCGTGCTCCGTGCACGTCCCTCGTCGTCGACCAGGACGGCCCAGCCGCCGAGCAGGGAGACCATGGCGCCGGTGATGTCGTCGGTCCCGCCACCGCCGAGGATGACCTCGACAAAGCGGTCGTGGGCGGCAGCCGCACGCTCGACGCCCTCCGCCTGCCGGCGGACCGTCTCGTGGGCCTCGGAGAGCGCGTCGAGGGCGCGGGCGGTGTCGGTGCGCTGCTGGGCCTGCACGAGGCTGACGGCGGCCAGCGCGGCGAAGGAGCCGAGCAGGGCCACCTCGTCGTGGCTGTAGGGGCGGGGGGAGCGGTCGGCGGCAAAGAGCACGCCCACGAGGTCGTCCCCCACGGTGAGCGGGGTGGCGCAGATGGCCACGATGCCCTCGTCGTCGACGGCGCCGTCGATGCTCCGGGCGTGCCGGAAGCGCGGGTCGTTGATGTAGTCGGCGGTCCAGTAGGGCTTGCGGGTCTCGGCGACCATGCCGCCCATGCCCTCGCCCGGCTCCCACTTGACGTTCATCAGCGTCGCCGATAGGACGCCGTCCGCGGCACGCATGGACGTGTGGCCCTGCTCGGAGTCGACGAAGGACAGGTAGGCGAGGTCGCTTCCGATGAGCGCCCGGGCCCGCCGCACGATTGCGGTGAGGACGCTGTCGGTGTCCGCGGTCGAGGTGAGCTCGCGGGCGGTCTCGACGAGGGCGGTCAGCTCGGCCTCCCGGCGCTTGCGGCGCTCGGCCGCGCTGCGGATGCGCAGTGCGTGGTCCCGGGCCGTCGGGTCGGCTCCGACGGCGGACAGCTCGGCGGGCGAGGCGTCGTTGGCGAGCAGCTCGAGGAGGCGGGCTTCGGGGTTTGGCATGGTGGTCCCGATCCTAGGCGGGGGCGGGTGTCAGTGGGCCGTCCAGCCCCCGTCGATGGCGTGGGAGACACCGGTGATGGACGCGGAGGCGGGACCGCAGAGGAAGGCGACGAACTCGGCGACCTCGGAGGGCTCGACGAGCCGCTTGACGGCCATGCTGGAGAGCATCACCTTCTCGACGACCTCGTCCTCGGAGATCCCGTGGGTCTCTGCCTGGCTGGCAATCTGCTTCTCCACCAACGGAGTCCGCACATACCCGGGGTTGACGCAGTTGCTCGTCACACCCCGTGCGGCACCCTCGAGCGCAGCCGTCTTGGACAGGCCCTCAAGGCCGTGCTTGGCGGTCACATAGGCGCTCTTGTACGCGCTGGCACGCAGCCCGTGGACGCTCGAGATGTTGACGATCCGGCCCCAGCCGCGGTCATACATGTGGGGGAGCGTGTGCCGGATCAGCCGGAAGGGCGAGACGAGCATCAGGCGGATGATGAAGTCGAACCGCTCGGGGTCGAAGTCCTCGATCGGGCTGACGTGCTGGATGCCGGCGTTGTTGACCAGGATGTCGACATCGCGGGGGAGCTGCTCGACCGTCTCGAGGTCGGCCAGGTCCATCGCGACGGTCTCAACCGACGCCCCGCCGAAGGCGCTCTGGAGTCCCTGGGCGTCGAGGTCGACCGCGGTGACCCGTGCACCGGCGGCCAGGAGCCGCTGCGCAGCCGCCAGACCGATGCCGCTGGCGGCACCGGTCACCAGTGCGTGGCGGCCGGCGAGGTCGATGGCGGGGATGGCCGCCTGGGGGGCGTCATTGCTCATGGGCGGAAAACTATGGTCGTTCGGCCACGCCGGTCATGTGGTCGCAAGCCACAGTTATGGCGGTCTGATGTCGGATGGCCACTGCCCCGGCCGGCTGGCGACGGTGGGGCGGGCCTCGACAAACTACAGCGATGTACTTCTCGCCAACCCCTTGCGGACCGCTCGACAGGGGCGTAGAAATGGCTGTACGCCGCTCGCAAGAGCAGCGGATCAACCGCAAGGACTCGATCCTCGCATCGGAGCAATCCGATGGGCCACGGGCAACGCCGCTGGCCGACCGAGAGAGAGCGGCTGATGATCCGGACCGTTGCAGCCAGATCACACGAAGGCCCCGGCATCTCATACATGCCGGGGCCTTCACCTATTAGAGCGCGATCCGGTGGCGTGCAGGCGAACGACACGCCGCATCCGGGCGAACTAGTCCTGACCGCCGGGTGTGCCGCCCGGCCGCTCGACGCCCGTCGCGCTGCGCTGGTGGGCGCGCAGGAGGGCCGCCTCGATCAGTGGCACCTCGTCGGCGAGAGCCCCTGTCCGCTCCGGCAGCTGCCCGTTGACCTGGTAGCGGCCGTCGCCTCGGGTGAGATAGCCGTAGTTGACCAGCTCCCTGCGCAGGAACGCGTGGTCCTCGTGGGCGGCGCCGAGGATCTGGTTGACCTCGGGCTCGGCATAGACCCGCCCCGGCTCGAACCGGGTGAGCAGGTGCAGCAGGACGACCGCGCGGGGCTTGCGCCTCGCGGGGATGGACCGCAGCGTCTCGCCGTCGAAGAAGGTGCGGATCGTCTTGTCGTAGAACGCGGTCGAGGCCTCGCGCTCGTCGATCAGAGCCTGCCTGGCCGTGGTGTAGTTCTCGCCGGTGGCGCTCATCCGGACCCGGACGAGGCGTTTGAAGTCGGCGTCGGTGGTCATCGTCTCCAGCCTTCCGCGCGGCCGTGGGACCCCCAGCCGGTCGGCGCCGCGCGTCGGTGGGACGGGTGCGGTGCTGCCCGAGGATGTCCTCCCCTTTGCCATGGGTGTCGGGGCTGGGCCGGCACCGGCTGGGCGTCGAGCGCGCCGCTGCCGGACACTCTCACATCCGGGCCCCGCGCCGGTCAACCGGGATTGTGCTGGGCGCGATGACCCTGCCCGGCACAACAGACGAGGTACGCCGCGGGCGCGGGCCCGCGGCATACCTCATGTGTGTTGTCAGTCCGGTTGGCGCACAACGGGACTGGTGGCGACCTCAGTCGTTGCTGTAGAAGGTCTCGATCGAGGCGCCCAGGGAGTTGAGCCGCTCGGCGAGGTCCTCGTAGCCGCGGTTGATGACATAGATGTTGCGCAGCATCGAGGTGCCGGGCGCAGCGAGCATCGCCAGCAGGATCACGACGGCGGGACGCAGCGCGGGCGGGCAGACCACCTCCGCGGCACGCCAGCGGGTGGGCCCCTCGACGAGCACACGGTGGGGGTCGAGGAGCTGGACGCGGCCGCCGACACGGGTGAGCTCGGTGAGATAGATCGCGCGGTTCTCGTAGACCCAGTCGTGGATCATCGTCGTGCCCTCGGCGCAGGCCGCGATCAGCGCGAAGAAGGGCAGGTTGTCGATGTTGAGGCCTGGGAAGGGCATCGGGTGGATCTTGTCGATCGAGGCCTTGAGCGGGCCGGGGACCGTGGTGAGGTCGACCAGACGGGTGCGGCCGTTGGCCGAGGGGTACTCCTCGGTGACGGAGTACTGCATGCCCATGCCCTCGAGCGTGGCCAGCTCGATCTCCATGAACTCGATCGGCACCCGCTTGATGGTGATCTCCGACTTGGTCACGACCGCGGCGGCGAGCAGCGACATGGCCTCGATCGGGTCCTCGGACGGGGAGTACTCGACGTCCTTGTCGATGGACTCGACGCCGGTCACAGTCAGGGTGGTGGTGCCGATGCCGTCGATCTCGACGCCGAGCTCCTGGAGGAAGAAGCACAGGTCCTGGACCATGTAGTTGGGGGAGGCATTGCGGATCACCGTGGTGCCGGGGTGCCGCGCGGCGGCCATGAGGACGTTCTCGGTGACGGTGTCGCCGCGCTCGGTGAGGATGATCGGCTTGCCGGGGGTGATCGTGGAGTTGACCGCCGCCTCGTAGAAGCCCTGGGTCGCCTCGACGGCCAGGCCGAACGGCTTCAGGCCGGTCATGTGGGGCTCGACGGTGCGGGTGCCGAGGTCGCAGCCGCCGGCGTAGGGGAGGCGGAAGGCGTCGAGCTCGTGGAGCAGCGGGCCGAGGAACATGATGACGGTGCGCGTGCGGCGCGCGGCCTCGATGTCGATGGACGCGAGGTCGAGAGTGGCCGGCGGGACGATCTCGAGGTCGTTGCTGTCGGGCAGCCAGCGGGTCTGCACGCCGATGGAGGTGAGGACCTCGATGATGCGGTTGACCTCCTCGATGCGGGCGATCGAGCGCAGCGTGGTGCGGCCCTTGTTGAGGAGCGCGGCGCACAGGAGGGCGACGGCGGCATTCTTGCTGGTCTTGACGTCGATCGAGCCGGACAGCTGGGTGCCGCCGGTGATGCGCAGGTGCTGGGGGGTGTTGGTCACCGTCACCAGCTCCCGGTCGAGGGCCTCGCCGATGCGGGCGATCATCTCGAGCGAGAGGTTCTGCTTGCCCTGCTCGATGCGCCCGACGGCGCCCTGGCTGGTGCCGAGCAGCTCGGCCAGATCGCTCTGGGTCATGCCCTTGTGGCGGCGGGCGTCGCGGATAAGCGAGCCGATGCGGTTGAGGTAATCGGGGGTCACCAATCGAGAGTAACTCATATATGAGTTATTACAAGTTGGTGGTTTGTGCGCCCGTTGTCGCCCGGGGCGCCCAACGCAGCGGGGCGGCATACCCCTTGTGGAGGTATGCCGCCCCGTCGCGTGACGCTCGGCCGGATCGGCGACCGAGGTCCGCCTCAGGTCCGGATCAGGCCGGGACGCTGGCGACGCCCGCGGGCAGGAAGCGCTTCCCGGTGACCTTCTCGGAGATGCCCTCGCGGTCGAGCAAGGGCGTGAAGCCGCCGTTCCAGAACTGGAAGCCGGCGCCGGTGATCATCGCCAGGTCGAGGTCCATCGGGGCCTGGGCGACACCCTCGTCGAGCATGAGGCGCGCCTCCTCGGCGAGGACGGTCAGGACCCGCTCGCGGACCTGCTCGACGGTCAGCTCGACGGGCTCGGCGGGCTGGTCCATGAGCGCGACGACCTCGGGGTCGAGCTGGAAGTCGGGGGTGTAGAAGCCGGGCTTCTTGGCCTCGACGACCTTCTTGAGGTTGCCGGAGACATAGAAGCGGTCCGGCCACTCCCGGGCCAGCGTCTCGCTGTTGTGCAGCGCGATCGCCGGGCCGACGAGGCCCATGAGGACGAACGGCGGCATCGGCGCGAGGCCGGCGAAGGCTCGGTCCGCCGTGGCGATCGGGGTGCCCTCGTCGACGATCTTGGCGACCTCGCCCATGAAGCGGCCGAGGAGGCGGTTGACGATGAAGGAGCGCGAGTCCTTGGTGAGGATCGTCGTCTTCTTGAGCGCCTTGCCGGTGGCGAATGCCGTTGCGAGAGAGGCGTCGTCGGTCTTCTCGCCGGGGATGATCTCGAGCAGTGGCATGACTGCGACCGGGTTGAAGAAGTGGAAGCCCACGACCCGCTCCGGGTGCTCCAGCCTGCTCGCCATCTCGGTGATGGACAGCGACGAGGTGTTGGTCGCCAGGACGCACTCGGGCGAGACGACGGCCTCGCACTCGGCGAAGACCTGCTGCTTGACCGACATCTCCTCGAAGACGGCCTCGATGACGAACTCCGCGTCGGCGAAGCCGGCCTTCTCGGTCGAGCCCGTGATCAGGGCCTTGTAGCGGTTGGCCTTGTCCTGGTTGAGGCGGCCCTTGGCGAGCAGCTTGTCGATCTCGCCGTGGACATAGGCCACACCCTTGTCGACGCGGTCCTGGTCGAGGTCGGTCATGACGACGGGCACGCCCATCTTCTGGATGAAGAGGAGGGCGAGCTGGCTCGCCATGAGACCGGCACCGACGATGCCGACCTTGGTGACCTTGCGGGCCAGGGCCTTGTCCGGCGCACCGGCGGGGCGCTTGGCGCGCTTCTGCACGAGGTCGAAGGCGTAGAGCCCGGCGCGCAGGCGGTCGTCCATGATGAGGTCGCCGAGCGCCTCGTCCTCGGCCGCGAATGCCGCGTCGCGCTCGGCCGTGCGGGCCGCGCGGACCAGCTCGATGGCTCGGTAGGGCGCAGGGGCGGCGCCGCCGGTCTTCTGGTCGGCGAGCTTCTTGGCGGCGGAAAGCGCTGCCTCCCAAGCGGACTCGTCACGAGTGACCTCGGGACGCTCGACCTTGGTCTCGCCCTTGAGGACGCTGGCCGCCCACTCGATGGACTCCTCGAGGAAGTCTGCCGGCGCGAACATCGCGTCGGCCATGCCGAGCTTGTAGGCCTGCGGGCCCTTGAGCATCCGGTTGGTGTTGAGCGGGTTCTCGATGATGACCTTGAGGGCGTTCTCGGGCCCCACGAGGTTGGGCAGCATGTAGCAGCCGCCCCAGCCCGGCACCAGCCCGAGGAAGCACTCGGGGAGCGCGACGGCGGGGACGCCCGCCGAGATGGTCCGGTAGTCGCACGCCAGCGCGATCTCGACGCCGCCGCCCATGGCCGCGCCGTTGACGAACGCGAAGGTCGGCACCGGGAGGTCCATGAGGGTGGCGAATGCCGCGTGGCCGGCCCGGGCGATCTCGAGGGCCTGCTCTCGGGCGGTGACGGTCGGGACACCGGTCAGGTCGGCGCCCACGGCGAAGATGAACGGCTTGCCCGTGACGGCGACGGCCTGGATCTCACCCTTCTCGGCGCGGGCCTTGAGTCCGTCGAGGGTCTCCTGCAGGCCGGCGATGGTCGCCGGGCCGAAGGTGTTGGGCTTGGTGTGGTCGTGGCCGTTGTCGAGGGTGATCAGCGCCAGGGTGCCGGCGTCGCCTGGGAGGGCGATGTCCTGCACCGGGGTGCGCGTGACGACCTCGTCGGGGAGGGCCGTGGTCTGGTTGGTGGTCTCAGCCATCTCAGGCGTCCTTCCCGTAGTCCTTGTGATGGGGGTTCTCCCAGATGACCGCGCCGCCCATGCCGATGCCGATACACATCGCGTTCATGCCGTAGCGGACGTCCGGGTTCTCCTCGAACTGGCGGGCGAGCTGGATCATCAGGCGCACCGCGGAGGAGGCGAGGGGGTGGCCGGTGGCGATGGCGCCGCCGTACTTGTTGACCTTCGGCGAGTCGTCGGGGATGCCGAAGTGGTCGAGGAAGGCGACGACCTGGACGGCGAAGGCCTCGTTGAGGTCGAACAGCCCGATGTCGTCGATGGTCAGGCCGGCCTGGGCCAGCGCCTTCTCGGCGGCGGGGACCGGGCCGATGCCCATGACCTCGGGCTCGACGCCGACGAAGGCGTAGGAGACCAGGCGCATCTTGACGGGCAGGCCGAGCTCCGTGGCGACGTCCTCGGCCGCGAGGATGCAGGCGGTCGCGCCATCGTTGAGGCCGGCGCTGTTGCCTGCGGTCACCTTGCCGTGCGGGCGGAAGGGGGTCTTCAGCCCGGCGAGCATCTCCATGTCGGTGCCGGGGCGCGGCGGCTCGTCGACGGTGGCCAGGCCCCAGCCCTTCTCGGCGTGGCGGGTGGCGACCGAGACCAGGTCGGGCTGGATCTTGCCGTCCTCGTAGGCCTTGGCGAGCTTGGCCTGGGAGTTCACGGCATACGCGTCCGAGCGCTCCTTGGTCAGCTGCGGGAAGCGGTCGTGCAGGTTCTCGGCGGTCGCGCCCATGACGAGGGCGGACTCGTCGACGAGGCCCTCGGCGATGATGCGCGGGTTGGGGTCGACGCCCTCGCCCATCGGGTGGCGGCCCATGTGCTCGACACCACCGGCGATCGCGATGTCGGCCGAGCCGAAGGCGATCGCGGAGGAGACATTGGTGACCGCGGTCATCGCGCCGGCGCACATGCGGTCGACGGAGTAGCCGGGGACGGTGTTGGGCAGACCGGACAGCAGCGCTGCGAGCCGGCCGAGCGTCAGGCCCTGGTCGCCGATCTGGGTCGTCGCGGCGACCGCGACCTCGTCGACCCGCTCCTTCGGCAGCTCGGGGTGACGGTCGAGGAGCTCGCGGATGCATTTGATGACGAGGTCGTCGGCGCGGGTCTGGGCGTAGATGCCCTTCTCCCCGGCCTTGCCGAACGGCGTGCGCACGCCATCGACGAACACGACCTCACGCAGTGTGCGGGGCACAGTGCCTCCCTGGTGGGCGATCGGGTGGTTTGATGGACCCGAGGCGGGCCCACTGTGAAGCCTACTTGCCAGTAACAGGGGCGGCGAGGGCGTCACCGCGTGATGACAGTCACGGGTGCGCCACGCAGGAGGTATGCCGCGGGCGAACGTGCCCACGTGGGCGAAAGCCGCCGAGGGGTGCCGCGGGCGATCGTGCGCACTGGGCGAAAGTGGCCGCGGGGTATGCGTGGGGTAGGCCGTGGGGGCGGGGGGCGGTCAGGCGTCGGGGTGCTCGGTGAAGGCCTGGACCAGGAAGGGCGCGACGATCTCGCGCTGCCAGCGGCGCACGCCGTGGCCAGCGAGCGCGTCCTCGAAGCCGGCGAGCGTCGGGTCGGCCGGGGGAGTCCAGACCACCCGGCGCAGCGGGTCGGGGGAGCAGACATTCTCGATCGGGATCGAGTGCTCCTCGGCGAAGGCGCCCAGCAGCTCGCGGGTGCGGGCGAGGCGCGCGGCGGCGACGGGGTCGCGGTCGGCCCAGGCACGCGGCGGGGGTGGGCCGTCGGACCGCAGCGACTGCGCCGGCAGCTGGTCCTCCGGCAGCTCCAGGCCGCGTCGCACGGCGCCGACCCACTGCCGGCCATAGCGGGCGATCGCCCGGTGGCCGGACGGCAGCTGGGAGACATCGCGCGGCGACGCGCTGGCGATCTCGACGATGGCGGCATCGGGCAGCACCCGGCCCACGGCGGTGTCGCGGTCAGCGGCGATGCGGTCGCGCTCCTCCCAGATCTCCCGCACCACGGCCAGTGTGCGGCGGTGGCGGATCTTGTGGACGCCGGAGGTGCGCCGCCACGGGTCGACCCGCACGGCCGGGGCCCAGTCGAGCAGGGCCTCGAACTCCTGGCGGGCCCACTCGGCCTTGCCCTCGCGGGCGAGGTCGACGCCCATGAGGTTGCGCAGGTCGACCAGCACCTCGACGTCGAGGGCGGCGTAGCGCAGCCACGGCTCGGGCAGCGGCCGGGTCGACCAGTCGACGGCGGAGTGCTCCTTGGCCAGGGCCAGTCCCAGATAGTGCTGCACGACGGCGGCCAGCCCGACCCGGGGCAGCCCGAGCAGCCGGGCGGCCAGCTCGGTGTCAAAGAGCTGTCGGGGCCGCAGGCCGACCTCGGCCAGGCAGGGCAGGTCCTGGGTCGCGGCGTGCAGGATCCACTCGGCGCGGCCGATGGCCTCGTCGACGGGGGAGAGGTCGGGGCAGGCGATCGGGTCGATCAGCCAGGAGCCGGCGCCCTCGCGGCGCAGCTGCACGAGATACGCGCGCTGTCCGTAGCGATAGCCGGAAGCGCGCTCGGCGTCGAGGGCGACAGGGCCCTCACCGGCCGCGATGGCCCGCGCGCACTCGAGCACGCCGCGCTCGCTGTCGATCACCGGCGGGACGCCGTCGGCGGGCGTGTGCAGGGTCTCCGTGGGAGCCTCGGGCTCGACCTGGGGGGTGGTGGTCTCGTCCATTCAGCGCCGCTGCCCAGGGAGTGCGATGACGCCCTCGGGCATCGGCGGCAGCCCCGCGATGGTGCAGAGCAGCTCGGACCACGCCTGGAGGTGCTCGCCCATGTCGGGGCCGGTCGGGGTCCACGACGCGCGGACCTCCATCTCGACGCTCGGCTCGCGGTCCTCCAGCGCCCCGAAGCTCTCCGAGACCACCCGGGTCACGGTGCCGCCCTCGGCCGTGTAAGACACTCCAAGACCGTCGAGGGCATCGATGAGCCAGGACCAGCCAACGGCGCCGAGCATCGGGTCGCCGGCCAGCTCGGGCTCGAGCTCGGCGCGGGCGAAGGTCACCGCGCGCCACTGCCCATCCCAGGGCTCGGGCGCCGACGGGTCGTGCAGCAGGACGAACCGCCCGGAGGCGAGGTCGTCCTCGTCGCCGGCGCCCTGGACGACGTCGGCGGTGAGGGCCACGGCATACGGGGCGATCCGCTGGGGAGCGGGCACCTCGGTGAGGCGGATCTCGGGGCGCAGCGTCACCGCGCGCAGCTGCGCGAGTGCGCGGGTGAAGTCCGGCGAGGTGGTGCCGGGGAGGGAGCGACTGGCCACGTCCTGAAGGTTAGGTGGACTGCGACCCGGAACCGGGGAGCACACGCCGTGGGAGCGCGGGCCCGCGGCGGCTACGGTAGGCCGCGTGCTCGCCCTCCTCGCCCTCGGCTCCTCTGTGGTGTGGGGCAGCTCCGACTTCCTGGCGGGCCTGCTCTCGCGGCGGATGCCGCCGGCCACCGTCGTCGCGCTCTCGCACGCCATCGGCTTCGTCGCGCTGAGTGTGGCCATCGCCGTCGGCCTCGGGGGACCACTCACCTGGGAGGGCTGGCCGCTCTGGGCGGTCGGCGCCGGGGTCTGCGGCGGGCTCGGACTGCTATGCCTGTATGCCGCGCTCGCGGAGGGCCCGATGGGCGTCGTCGCGCCGATCACCTCGCTGTCGGTCCTCGTGCCGGTGGCCTTCGGGATCGCCCGGGGCGACCACGCCCCGGTGATCGTCTGGGTGGGCGTCGCCCTGGCCATCCTCGGCGTCGTGCTCGCCTCGGGACCCGAGCTCGGCGGCGCGGTCACGGTCCGCGCACTCGTGCTGGCCGTCCTGGCCGCGCTGCTGCTCGGCGGCTCGTTCGTCTGCCTGGACGGCGGCGGCCGCCACTCCGTCGTCCACACACTCTGGGGCATGCGCGGCACGTCCGCTGCCGGCTACGCGCTCGCGGCGGTGATCCTGCGGCGCGGCCCCGGGCCCGTGGCCGCCCGCGACTGGTGGCCGCTCACCCTCGTGGGCCTCGGCGACCTCCTGGCCAATGCGCTCTTCGTCGTCGCCTCCACCCGGGGGATGATCTCGGTCGCGAGCGTGCTCGGATCGCTCTATCCGGTCGTCACCGTGCTGTGGGCGTGGGTGGTCCTGCGCGAGCGCCTGCGCCCGATCCAGATCGCCGGCGTCGCGGTCGCGATGGTCGGCGTCGCCTTCATCGCGCTGCGCTGAGCCTGCGCTGCGCTGAGCCCGCCCTTCCAGCGGTCCCGCGCCGACATGGGAGGATGCCGCGTGTGACCCTCGACAGCTCCGCCCTCGTCCGCGCCGCCCGCCGCCAGCCCGTCGACCACACGCCCGTGTGGTTCATGCGTCAGGCCGGCCGCTCCCTGCCGGAGTACCGCCAGGTCCGTGAGGGCACCGGCATGCTCGAGTCCTGCCGCCGCCCGGACCTGGTCACCGAGATCACCCTCCAGCCGGTGCGCAGGCACAAGGTGGACGCCGCGATCTTCTTCTCCGACATCGTCGTCCCGATCGCCGCGGTCGGCGTGGACCTCGACATCACACCCGGTGTCGGCCCGGTCATCGCCGAGCCCATCCGCACCCGCGCCGACCTTGACCGGCTGCCCGAGCTGACCCCCGACGCCGTCCCCGACATCACCGAGTCGGTCCGGCTGCTGGTCGCCGAGCTGGGGGAGACCCCGCTCATCGGCTTCGCCGGCGCCCCCTTCACGCTCGCCTCCTATCTCGTCGAGGGCGGCCCCAGCAAGAACCACGAGCACACCAAGGCGCTCATGTATGGCGACCCGCAGCTCTGGCACGACCTGTGTGCGCGGCTCGCCCAGATCTCCGGTGCCTTCCTGCGCGTGCAGGCCGAGGCCGGCGCCTCCGCGGTCCAGCTCTTCGACTCGTGGGTGGGCGCGCTGCCGCGCCGCGACTACGAGCGCTTCGTGCAGCCGCACTCCGCCGCGGCGCTCGCTGCCGTCGCGGACCTCGACGTCCCCAAGATCCACTTCGGCGTCGGCACCGGCGAGCTGCTCCCGTCCATGGGCGCCGCCGGCGCGGACGTCGTCGGCGTCGACTTCCGGGTGAGCCTCACCGACGCGGTCGCCCGCCTCGGCGAGGGGTATGCCGTGCAGGGCAACCTCGACCCCGCCCTCCTCTTCGCTCCCTGGGAGGCCCTCGAGGCCCGGGTCAAGGAGATCCTCGACGAGGGCCGGGCCGCCCCCGGCCACATCTTCAACCTCGGCCACGGCGTCCTGCCCACGACCGACCCCGACGTGATCACCCGCGTCGTCGAGCTCGTGCACTCCTACACGGCCCGCTGAGTCGTCCTGCCGCGCGCAAAAATCGACGCGGCATACCCCTGTTTGCCGAAAGTCCTTCGGATGGACTGTCCGATAGGCGGAGAAACCCGTAGATTTGGGGCATGACGACCACTGCGCTGCTTGCCCCGCTGCGCGCCCTCGGTGGCGCCCGACTGACCGACGGACTGCCCGACGCCACGATCGATGAGTGGGCCGAGCGGGATCCGTCGCTGCGTGCGGCCGTCGAGGCGGCCGTCGAGCTGTTTGGCCAGGTCCGCGACGAGGTCGCCGACGTGCTGGACCTCGACGAGGCCGACCAGGTCGCGGCGCTCCAGGAGGGGTTCGTCAACTTCTATGCCGCCGAGTCCGTCAACCCCTATGTGGCGCTCGCGGCCCGCGGCCCGTGGATCGTCACCCTCAAGGGCGCGGTCGTCTATGACACGGGCGGCTACGGGATGCTCGGCTTCGGGCACGCCCCGGCCGAGGTCATCGAGGCGATGGCCACCCCGCAGGTGATGGCCAACATCATGACCCCGGCGGTGGCCCAGCGGCGCTTCCTGCGGGCGATCCAGGCCGAGCTCGGCCACACCCGCGGCGGCTCGCCGTTCTCCCACCTCATGTGCCTCAACTCCGGGTCCGAGGCCGTCGGCCTCGCCGCCCGGATCGCCGACATCAACGCCAACGTGATGACCGCCCAGACCGGCGCGCGGCCGGGGGCGGTCGTCAAGCGGGTCGTCGTCAAGGGCGCCTTCCACGGGCGCACCGACCGGCCGGCCCTGCTCTCCGACTCGAGCCGGGCCACCTATGACAGGCACCTGGCCAGCTATCGCGGCGAGGAGAGCGTCATCACCGTCGAGCCCTATGACGAGGTCGCCCTCAAGCAGGTCTTCGCCGATGCCGACGCCAACAACTGGTTCATCGAGATGATGGCGATGGAGCCGGTCATGGGCGAGGGCAACCCTGGCCGGGCCCTGCCGCCGGAGTTCTATGCCACCGCCCGCGAGCTCACCCGGGCGCACGGCAGCCTGCTGCTCGTCGACTCGATCCAGGCGGGCCTGCGCGCCCACGGGACCCTGTCGGTCGTGGACTACCCCGGCTTCGAGGACCAGGACGCGCCCGACATGGAGACCTACTCCAAGGCCCTCAACGCCGGCCAGTTCCCCCTGTCGGTGCTGGCCCTCGGGCAGCACGCTGCGGGGGTCTATGTCCGTGGCACCTACGGCAACACGATGACCGCCAACCCACGCGGTCTCGACGTCGCCACCGCCGTGCTGGCGATGGTGACCCCCGAGCTGCGCGCCAACATCCGCGACCGCGGAGCCGAGCTCGTCGCCAAACTGGGGGCCCTGGCCGCCGAGCAGCCCGAGGTCGTCACCAACGTGCAGGGCACGGGACTGCTCGTCTCCTGCGAGCTGGCGCGCGACCACGTCGTCTATGGCAAGGACTCCACCGAGCAGTGGCTGCGCCAGCACGGCCTCGGCGTCATCCACGGCGGTGAGAACTCGCTGCGCTTCACCCCGCACTTCCGGATGACCTCGGCCGAGGTCGACCTCGTCGTCGGGCTAGTCCGCGACGCCATCGCCGCCGGCGCCGGCCGACGGGGCTGAGCCGGCAGGCGCAGCCACAGGGCGCGCGGCAGGCGCGAGCGCGGCACGACCGCGCCGAACGCGGCGCCACAGCCAGACCGCCGGCACAGCGAGCAGCGCGGCAAAGACCGCGAACGGCAGCACGGCGCCGAGCATGGTGACGAGCGCGGCCATCGAGGCGGTGAAGGCCGCCCACCCGGCCCGCAGGCCGCCGAGGAAGCCCGGGCTGCTGCCGGCCATGCGCCCGTCGGTGCTGAGCGAGACGGTGATGGTCGACATGGCGACCCGGCCCTTGAGGCTGGCGAGCTGGGACTGGAGCGACTCCAGCTGCGCCTGCCGCTCGGACAGCTGCTTCTCGAGCTCGACGACCTGGTCCAGCCCGGTCGCCTTGTCCATCAGGGCCCGTACGCGCGCGACGCTCGCCTTCATCGTGGCCAGCCGCGCCTCGGTGTCGACGGTCTCGGCCCTGACATTCTCCGACTGGGTCTGCCGCGAGAGGACCGTGCCCAGCCGGCCGAGCTCGGTCAGGGTCGCGTCGAGCCGGTCCGCCGGGACCGAGACCGTCACGCCCCCGAAGGTCGGCCCGTCACCGTCGCGGTAGTCGCCGAGGTTCTCGGAGACGAGCATGCCCCCTGAGCGGGTGCCGATCTCGCGGACCTTGGCCGCTGCTGTATCGAGGTCGTCCACCTTGAGCGACAACTCAGCGGTCCTCGCGATCTGGTCACCCTTGACCGGCGTCTGCGGATAGGTGTCGGGCTGGATCACCGTGCTGGCCATCTCATCGCGCTTGGCGGCCGCAGGGCCATTCGCTTGCGAGTTGTCCTGTGCCGCAACGGATCCGGCCTGGTCGCTGACGCGGTTGGCGGATCCGCTGTCGCCTCCCGCGGAGCAGGCGCCCAGCCCCAGAGCGAGGGTGGCGACGAGTGCGGCAGCGGCTCGGCGACCGCGCGGCCGGCCCGCTGCGGTGGTGGTGTGTGTGGACATCTTGGCTCCTCGGTCTCGTGGGCATGTGTCCTCTGTGGGATGCACCTGTCCGGCGCACGGTTCCGATGGGTGACCGACCGTGACCTGCCAGTGACCCTCCGGACGGATGGGCCGGGCCATGGGAGAGAATGCCGCCATGACCGAAAAGCCCTCTCCCGCACGGATGCGCGAGATCAACGACACCATCCGCTACTCGATGTGGTCGGTCTTCGCCGTCACCTCATCCCTGGGCGATGAGCGCGACGCGATGACCGCCGAGGTCGAGGCGCTCCTTGCCGACATCGCCGGCCAGGACGTCGTGGTCCGCGGCATCTATGACGTGGCCGGCCTGCGCGGCGACGCCGACTTCATGGTCTGGTGGCACGCCCCCGACATCGAGAGTCTCCAGGACGCCTACCACCGCCTGCTGCGCACCGAGCTCGGCGCGCACCTCGAGCCCGTCTGGTCCTCGGCCGCGCTGCACCGCCCGGCGGAGTTCAACAAGAGCCACATCCCGGCGTTCATGGCCGACGAGGTCGCCCGCAAGTACGTCTGCGTCTACCCGTTCGTGCGCTCCTACGACTGGTATGTCCTCGACGACAAGGAGCGTCGCGACATGCTCGTCGAGCACGGTCAGATGGCCCGCGACTACCCCGACGTGCGCGCCAACACCATCGCGTCCTTCGCGCTGGGCGACTACGAGTGGCTGCTGGCCTTCGAGGCCGACGAGCTGCACCGCATCGTCGACCTCATGCGCGAGCTGCGCGCGTCCAAGGCGCGCCTGCACGTCCGCGAGGAGATCCCGTTCTTCACCGGCCCGCGCGTCGAGGCGCGCGACCTGATCGCCCGCCAGCGCTGACGGCATACCGCATGCAGAGGGGGCCGGGAGAGTGATCTCCCGGCCCCCTCTGACGTGCTCTCAGGCCTCGGTGTCGGGCTGGAGCGTCAGGCTGATGCTGTTGATGCAGTAGCGCTGGTCGGTCGGCGTGTCATAGCCCTCGCCCTCGAAGACATGGCCCAGGTGGCTCCCACACGAGGCGCAGCGCACCTCGGTGCGCAGCCGGCCGAACGAGCGGTCCTCGAGGTACTCGACCGAGTCGCCCGCGAGCGGGGTGTAGAAGCTCGGCCACCCGCAGTGGCTCTCGAACTTGGTGTCGGAGCGGAACAGCTCGGCGCCGCACGCCCGGCAGGCATAGACGCCCTGGCGCTTCTCGTCGGTGTACTCCCCGGTGAACGGCCGCTCGGTGCCGGCCTCGCGCAGGACGGCGAACTCCTCGGGGCTGAGGCGCTCGCGCCACTCCTGGTCGCTCTTGGTGACGGGGTATGCCGCGCCGCTGGGCTCCATGGGCATGGGTGCCTCCTGCTGTGGTCGGGATGGAAGTGCTTGTGTCCCACCGTAAACGGACGGGGCCGCCGGGGAGATTCCCCGACGGCCCCGTGCGCGGCATACCGCTCACATGCTGGTACGGCTACTTCTTGCTCGGCACGCGCACCTGGAGACCGACGACCGCCGGGTCGTGGTCGGAGGAGGCGAACTGCGAGGTGGTGTAGAAGTCGGTGACGTTGTAGTTGCGGCGGGAGTACTGCATCGCCGTGGACTCGTCGGCGTTGATGTCCCAGATCGCCCCGCCCGTGACGAAGGCCTTGGCCGCGTCGTTGGCGAAGATGTGGTCGAGCGAGCCGAGACGCCCGGAGAACTGGTAGCTCGCCGAGAGCGGCTCGGACTGCTTGACGACGTTGGTGTAGCCGGCGGCCTCGATGATCTGGACCGGGGTCTCCTTGGAGTAGGCGTTGAAGTCGCCCATGAGGAAGACCGGCTTGGACGGCCACATCTCCTTGGTCCATGCGGTGACCGAGCGGGCCTGCTCCTCACGCGAGGGGTTGGACAGGCCCTGGCCCGTGCCGTCGTCCGCGCCGGAGCCCTTGGACTTGAAGTGGTTGGCGACGGTGACGAACTGCGTGGTCGACTTCGGCGCCTGCCAGCGCTGGGCCAGCGGGTAGCGGGCGTTGGCGAAGGCGTCGTCCATGTGGATGAACGAGGTGTCGACCGGCCGGACCAGCTTCGGGTTGTAGATGAATGCGACCCGGATGATGTCCTCGCTGCCGGGCGTCACGACAGGCGACTCGGCGTAGGCCCAGTTGCCGCCCTCGGCGTTGAGCTCGGCGACGAACTCCCGCAGCGTGTAGTCGCGGTCGCGGTTGATCCAGGTGACCTGGTTGGAGGCCTCGATCTCGAGCAGGGCCACGACGGCGCTGCCCATGCCGTTGACGGCGGTGACCAGCTTGGCCTTCTGGTCCTCGAATGCCGCGTGGGTCCACGCGCCGCGGACCTCGCAGTAGTTGGTGGTGACCGGCGTGCCCTCACGGTCGGCGTAGAAGTTGCAGTTCTTGAACTCGTCCTCGTCCTCGCCGAGCTCGGTGAAGTAGTTGAGGACGTTGAACGAGCCGAGCTTGAGGTTGCCGCCGACGTTGGGAACGGCCTGCTCGCGGTCGTTCTCGGTCGTCAGCGGGTCGTCCTCGTCCGTGGCGCCGACGATCTGGCCGGTCGGCTGGTAGTTCCACTGGAAGCGGTAGTCGAGGATGACCGGCTTGGCGAAGCTCACCTGCGAGCCCGTGCGCATGGGCTCTTCCTGCGAGAGGTAGGGCAGGGGGCTGTTCTGGGCGGTGGTGTTGCGCAGGTAGTCCCAGCTGGAGCCGTCGTCGAGGGTGATGTACTTCTTGACGTTCTCCGCCTCGTAGGCCTCCGCCTCCGGGCCGGGGCTCACCATGTCGGTCGCCTGGTAGAGCGGCTGGTCGCCGACGGCGAGGCCGAGCTGGCCGTACTGGTTGAGCTGATAGTTGTTGGTGATCGTGTAGGTGCCCTGCGGCAGGACGAGCATGCCCTCGAGCGCCTCGCGCTCGGCCTCGGTCGGCAGACCGGGCAGCGCGGTGGGCGTGACCGGCGCGCAGTCCGTCGCGGGCGTGATCGTGGGCTTGGTGAGCTGGGTCAGCCCGTTGTACTCGGTGGCCGTGCCGGCGACCGTGACGCACTCGCCCGCCGTCACGGTGGGCGCGCCGCCGGTGTAGACGAAGATGCCGTCCGAGGCGCCGGGGGTCGCGTCATTGGCGCCGCCGGTGCCGGGCGTCTGGATGTAGAAGCCGTTGAAGCCGCCCGTCGGGTAGGCCGCGGTGACGACACCCGTCGTGGTGACGGCCTGGCCCGACAGCGGCGTGCTCGTGCCGGTGCCCTGGATCTCGGCGATGGTCTTCGTCGCGGGGGCAGGCGGGTCGGTCGGGTCGGTCGGCGTCGTGGGCGTGCCGGAGTTCTGCGGCGTCGGGGCGCCCGTCGCGAAGTCTGCGCTGTTGTTGTCGGTGTCGACCTTGGGGTCCTTGCGGGCCGAGGAGGTCGCGTTGGCCGTGCCGGGTGCGGGGGCGGTCTCGACCTTGGTCGCCGTCCCGTAGCCGAGCAGGTCGACGACGGCACCGCTGGCGTCACGGATCTCGATGCTGCCGGCGCTGCCGGACATCGCGGCGGTGCAGGTGGCGTCGGGGGTGGGCAGCGCCGTCGTGCCCGTGGTGCCCTTGGCCTGCTGGACGAGGAAGTAGCCGCCTGCGGCGATCGAGCCGCTGTTCAGCGTGCAGGAGTTGCCGAGGTTGCCGGCGGCGGAGTAGTAGTTCACCTTCCAGCCGGTGAGGTCGACGCTCGCGCCGGAGCGGTTGTAGAGCTCGACGAAGTCGTGGGTGTAGGTGGCGCCGGAGTTGCCGCCGCCGCCGTAGGCCTCGGAGATGACGACATTCGTCGAGGCGGCCTGGGCGGGGGAGGCGAAGAGCGCGCTGCCGAGCACGAGGGTGGGGATGGCAATGCCCGCACAGCGGCGGGCGGAGAACACAGACATGGCGGTCCTTGAGTGGCGGGGGAGTTACCCGGCCCAAACTAGACCTACCCGGCACCCCGTGCGCGTCTAGGGCGACGAACGATTCCTTGCGGTCGGCTGAACATCGGGTGTGGTCATGACCTGTGGGTATGCCGTGTGGTCGCCGTCACGCCGTACGCTGACGGGCGTGCCCGCTGACGCCCTGATGCTCGAGGTCCCCACTCCCGACGGAGGTGCCCGCACGGTGCGGGTCTCCAGCCCGGACCGGGTCATGTGGCCGGGCCAGGGGATCACCAAGGGCGACCTCGCGGCATACACGATCGACGTCGGCGAGGGGCTGCTGCGCGCCATCGGCGACCGCCCGGTCACCCTCCAGCGCTTCCCGACAGGGATCGACGGGGAGGAGTTCTACTCCAAGAACCCGCCGCGCGGCGTGCCCGACTATGCGCGCACCACCAAGTGCACCTATCCGAGCGGGCGCTCCCACCAGCAGCTCGTCGTCGACGAGATCGCGACGGCCGTCTGGGCGGTGCAGATGAACACGGTGACCTTCCACCCGTGGCCGGTGCGCACGGCCGACAACGACAACCCGGACGAGCTGCGGATCGACCTCGACCCCCAGCCGGGGCGCGACTACCGCGACGCCGTCGAGGCGGCGCTCGCGCTGCGGGAGCTGATGGGCGAGCTCGGGCTGACCGCCTGGGCCAAGACGTCCGGCAACCGGGGCGTGCACGTCTTCGCCCGGATCGCGCCGACACACGAGTTCCTCGACGTGCGCCACGGGGTCATCGGCATCGCGCGCGAGCTGGAGCGCCGGCTGCCCGACCTCGTCACCACCGCCTGGTGGAAGGAGGAGCGCGGCGAGAAGGTCTTCGTCGACTTCAACCAGGCCTGCCGCGACCGGACGATCGCGTCGGCCTACAGCCCGCGGCCCATCGACGGCGCGCCCGTCTCGATGCCGTTGCCGTGGGAGCGTCTCAGCGACGTCTCTCCCGGTGACTTCACGGTCCGGACCGTCCCGGGGATCCTTGCCGCGGACGGAGACGCATGGGCGGAGATGGGCGAGCACGTCGGCGACGTGGCGCGCGCAATCGCCTTGTGGGACAAGGATGTCGAGGCCGGTCTGGGCGAGATGCCCTTCCCACCCGACTATCCCAAGATGCCCGGTGAGCCGCCGCGCGTGCAGCCCAGCCGTGCCCGCAAGCAGGCGGACTGACCCCGCGCGGTCTGAGCGAGCTCAGTCCGCGTCGACGAGCACCTCGGAGAGGTCATAGGCCGGTGCGCGGTCGACCTGGTCGAGCAGGCAGCTCTCGGGGTCGCGGTCGGGCCGCCAGCGCACGAACTGCACCGAGTGGCGGAAGCGGTGGCGCTCCATCTGGTCGAAGCTGACCTCGATGACGCGCTCGGGCCGCAGCGGCACGAAGGAGACGTCTTTGCTCGCCGAGAAGCGCGAGCGGTCGGTCTCGGCGTGCACCGCCGCGCCGTCCTCGTCGCGCTTGACGAGCGGCTCCAGCTCGTCGATGAGCTCGAGCCGGCGCTTGGCCGTGAAGGCCGAGATGCCGCCGACGTTGACGAGGTGGCCGTCGTCGGTGTGCAGCCCGACGAGGAGGGAGCCGACGCCCTGGCCGGACTTGTGCACGCGATAGCCGACGAGGACGACGTCGGCGGTGCGCGAGTGCTTGACCTTGAGCATGGTGCGCTTGCCGGGGGCGTATGCCGCGTGGAGCGGCTTGGCGACCACGCCGTCCAGGCCCGCGCCCTCGAACTCGGTGAACCAGCGCTGGGCGACCTCTGCGTCCCTCGTCACGCGGGTGAGATGGATGGGAGCGTCGGGGGAGAGATCGGCGAGTGCGTCCTCGAGTGCGGCGCGTCGCTCCTCGAAGGGGCGGTCCAGGAGCGAGTCGTCCCCGAGCGAGAGCAGGTCGAAACAGACGACCTCGGCCGGCGTCTCACGGGACAGCCTGGTGATGCGTGACTCCGCGGGGTGGATGCGCTGGGAGAGCGAGTCCCAGTCGAGCCGCTCCGCGCCGGGGCGTCCGGACCGGACGACGATCTCGGCGTCAATCGCGCAGCGCTCGGGGAGGTGTTCGCGGACCGCCTCGACCACCTCGGGGAAGTAGCGGGTGAGCGGCTTCTTGCCGCGGCTGGCCAGCTCGACCTCGTCGCCGTCGCGCAGCACGATGCAGCGGAAACCGTCCCATTTCGGCTCGTAGGAGAGGCCGCCGGGGACGGAGTCTGCGGCCGGCACGGCCTTGACCGCCTTGGCCAGCATGGGGTCGAGCGGGAGGTCGAATGGCACGCGCATGGGAGCCATTGTGACCGGAGGGGGAGCCGGGCCGGGACACGCGCGCCTGAGACGATGACGCCATGAGCGGATCGCGGACTGGCCGGCAAGGCCCGACCTGGCGGGCAGCGGCCGGCACCACGGCCGGCGGAGCGGCCCTCGGCGGCGGGGCGATGCTCGGGCTGTCGACCTATGTCGCGCGTCGGGTCCTCGCTGTCGACAACGACCGGCCCGACGATGTCGAGGTCCTTGCGGTCGACGCCAACAGCCTCGTCCTCTCCGCCACCGACGAGACCCTGGTGGACGGCCGCTACGGACTCTGGCTGGAGCGGGGCGCCGGCCATGCCCGCTTCGGCGACATCCTGGAGCGTGGCGACGGGTGGGTGCGCCGAGAGCTGCTCGGTGTCGACTCCGGTGTGCTGCAACCGGGCCCGGGACGCTTCAGCGCCTTCTACTACGCCTCAGACCCGCTCACCGACCTCGGTCTCGAGTTCGAGGCGACGACCTTTGCCAGCGACCTCGGCCCGATGCCCGCCTGGGCCATCCCCGGCCCGGACACCTCGCGGTGGGCGATCCTCGTCCACGGCCGCGGGGCCCGCCGCCTGGAGACGCTCCGGGCCGTCCCCGCGCTGCACGCGGCCGGGCTGTCGGTGCTTGTGCCGTCCTATCGCAATGACGAGGACGCCATGCCCGCTCCCGACGGGCGCTACAGCCTCGGCCTGTCGGAGTGGCGGGACCTGGAGAGCGCTGTGGTCGAGGCGGTCCGCCGGGGCGCCCGGGAGGTGGTCCTCGTCGGCTGGTCGATGGGCGGCGCGATCATCCTCCAGATGCTCTCCCAGTCGCGGCTGCGCCCGCTGGTGGACCGGGTGGTGCTCGATGCCCCGGTGGTCGACTGGGCCAACGTGCTCGAGCACCAGGCCCGTGTCAACCGCGTGCCGGGCCAGGTCGCGGCGCTGGCCCAGGGCCTGATGGGCCGCCGGTCCGCGCGCCGGCTGGTCGGCGTGCACGAGTCCGTGGACGTCGCCCAGACCGACTGGGTCCGCCGCGCCGAGGAGCTCACCCACCGGATCCTGCTCATCCACTCGCTCGATGACGAGTTCGTCCCTGCGATCCCGTCGGTGCGTCTCGCCGAGGCGCGCCCAGACCTGGTGACCTTCGTGCCATGGCGGCACGCACGGCATACCAAGGAGTGGAACACCGAGCCAGAGCGGTGGGAGCGGCTCGTGCGCGAGTTCGTCTCGGACAGCTAGGGATTGGCTCGTCAGCGACGCACGGACCACAGTCCCAGGAGGGTCCCGTCCTCCTCGAGCAGGTGACGCGGGGCGAGCATGATCTCATCGATCTCGGCCGCCAGGATGCCGTGGTCGCGGCCGACGAGGCGAGGGGTCCAGGACAGCGCCATCTCGTCGACGAGGCCGATCTCCAGGGCATCAGTGAGCAGGGTCGGGCCGCCCTCGAGCAGCAGCGCAGGCCCGAAGCGCTCGGCCAGGGCCGTGAATGCCAGCGGCAGGTCGACCTCGGCGTCCCCGGCGATCACGACGTGGTCCGAGCCGAGGCGACCGCGGGCATGGCGCAGCCGCCCCGCCGGGGCCGCCGCACAGGCGACGAGCACGGCGTCACCGCGGTCCGCGGCCGGAGCGCCCACGGATCGGGGCAGGCTGCCGCTGCCGCTCACCACCGCGAGCACCGGCGCGTGGCCCGTCTCGTCCCGCTCCAGCCGGCCATAGCCCTCGGCCCGCACGGTGCCCGCACCGACGACCACCACATCGGCGAGCGAGCGCAGCAGGGCAAAGACCGTGTTGTCCGCCGTCGTGTTGATCGAGCCCGACACGCCGTCGTGGCCGCTGGCGGAGCCGTCCACGGTCGCGACCATGTTGGATCGCACCCACGGCTCGGCCGGCCAGGCATAGAGCTCGCGGAGGCGATCGGGGCCAATCTGGCCGGTCCGCTGGCCGCCTTCGGACATCAGCAGTCGCATGCGCCAAGTCTCGCAGCACCGGCAGGGGTGGTTGTCCGGGGCGAGGGCGTGGGGCAGGATCGGCCCATGGCGAAGAAGAGCGACAAGAAGAAGTCCAAGGTCGGCAAGGAGATCCGCAAGGCGGAGAGCCTCATCGGCAAGGATCTCCGCGAGCTCGCGACGACACCTCCGGAGCAGACCTCGTCCTTCCGTGATGCGCTGCGGGTGGAGAAGGGCTTCGTCCTCGCCGACCTCGACCCGTCCTCGACGCCGGGCTTCACCGGCGACAAGGCTGCTGGGCAGGCGGCTCTCGAGCCGCTCGCGGAGCCCATCGGCGAGCTCCAGGAGCGCCTCTATGCCGAGGCCAAGGAGGGCGGCAAGCGGTCCGTGCTGCTCCTTGTGCAGGGCATGGACACCTCCGGCAAGGGCGGCATCATGCGCCACGTGGTCGGCGCCGCCGACCCGCAGGGCGTGCGCATCACCGCCTTCAAGCAGCCGACCGACGAGGAGAAGAAGCACGACTTCCTCTGGCGCATCGAGAACGCGCTGCCCGAGCCCGGCTACATCGGCGTCTTCGACCGGTCGCAGTACGAGGACGTGCTCGTGGTGCGGGTCAACGACCTTGTGCCGCAGGAGGAGTGGAGCCAGCGCTACCGGCTCATCAACGAGTTCGAGCGCAAGGTCGTCGCCCGGGGCATCACGATGATCAAGGTGATGCTCCACATCTCCAAGGACGAGCAGAAGGCCCGTCTGGCCGAGCGCCTGGAGCGCCCGGACAAGTACTGGAAGTACAACCCGGGCGACCTCGACGAGCGCGCCCAGTGGGACGAGTACATGGAGGCCTACCAGGCGGTCTTCGACAAGACCTCCACGGTGGGGGCCCCTTGGTATGCCGTCCCGGCCGACCGCAAGTGGTATGCCCGGCTGGCCGTGATGAACCTGCTGCTGGAGCACCTCACCGAGCTGGACCCGCAGTGGCCCGCCGCCGACTTCGACATCAAGGCCGAGCAGCAGCGGCTCGCCGAGAGCTGACGCGGCTCACCGCGCCGTGAAGGCGCGGTCGATCACGGCCCGTCCGTGCTGGCGAGCGGCCGCAGGGTCGAGCGTGCCGAACGCCGAGCCGCGTCGTCCGCCAAGGCGGCTGGCGATGAAGAGGTCGGACACCTCTGCTGGCGCGTGCTGGGCGAGGAGGGTGGACTGGAGGGTCAGCGCCAGGTGCTCGACGATGCCGCGTGCCATCAGCTGGGAGTCCGGCGTCGCCGCCGCGGCGATGAGCTCGTCCACGCGCGCGATGGCGGTGTCCAGCGTCGCGTTGGCCCCTGCGGCCAGCGCGAGCTGCTTGCGGAAGGCCTCCACCGAGGCGGGCTCACGCGTGACCGCACGCAGGACATCGAGCGCGTTGACATTGCCCGACCCCTCCCAGATCGAGTTGAGCGGCGCCTCGCGGTAGAGCCGGGCCAGGCCGTTCTCCTCGACATAGCCGTTGCCGCCCAGGCACTCCAGTGCCTCGGCGACCATCACGGGGGTGCGCTTGCACACCCAGTACTTGCTGACGGCGACGGCCAGCCGGCTGAACGCAGTGTCGGCCTCGTCGACGGCGTGGGCCAGCCGCAGTGACAGCGTGGTGGCGGCCTCCACCTCGAGCGCGAGGTCGGTCAGGACGTTCTGCATCAGCGGCCGGTCGACGAGGGTCGCGCCGAAGGCGCTGCGGTGGCGCGCATGGTGGACCGCCCGGACGAGGGCCTGCCGCATGATCGAGGTGGACCCCAGCACGCAGTCCAGCCGGGTCGAGGCGACCATGTCGATGATGGTGCGCACCCCACGGCCTTCCTCGCCGACGAGTGACCCCCAGGTGCCGTCCATCTCGATCTCGGACGAGGCGTTGGAGCGGTTGCCGAGCTTGTCCTTGAGCCGCTGGATGGCAAAGGCGTTGCGCCGGCCGTCGTCGAGGATGCGGGGCACGAGGAAGCACGACACGCCCGCATCGGTCTGGCCCAGGATGAGGAAGACGTCGCTCATCGGCGCCGAGCAGAACCACTTGTGCCCGGTCAGCCGGTATGCCGTGCCGGGCACCGGTCCCTCGCCCGCCGCCACCGCTCGGGTCGAGTTGGCCCGCACGTCGGAGCCACCCTGCTTCTCGGTCATGCCCATGCCCGCGATGAGCCCGTTCTTCTCGGCCCGGGGCCACAGGCCGAAGTCATAGCTGCGCGAGGCAAGCCCAGGGACGATCTCGGCGGCGAGGTCGGGGGAGTGGCGCAGGGCGGGCGCCGCGGCATACGTCATGGAGACGGGGCAGAGGTGACCCTGCTCGACCTGGGACCACAGGAGGAAGCCCGCCGCCCGCTGGACGTGCGCGCCCGAGCCGGGCGGCCGGGTCCACGCCTCGGCGGTCAGGCCGTGCGAGACGGCGATCTCCATCAGGGCATGCCAGGCGGGGTGGAACTCGACCTCGTCGATCCGCTCGCCCTGGCGGGAGTGCGTGCGCAGCCGGGGCGTGTGGGTGTCGGCCTGCTCGGCGAGCAGGTGCGAGGACCACTGCCCGGTCAGCCGGCCGAGGTCCTCGGTCTCGGCGCGGCGCTCCGGGTCACCCCAGCGGTCCAGCCCCTCCGCGAGGGCGGGATCGGACGAGAGGGCGTCATAGCCGTCGAGCTGGGGAACCTGGTTGGTGACCTCATGCGTGCCCATTACCCCAGAGTAGGGGTGCCCCCGACGTGTCCGGGAGGGTTCCGCGCGAGTGGCCGACTACGGTTGTCGAGTGCGTGAGCGGGTGCGGAGGACGGTGATCGACCTCTGCGCCCGTGTACCCGGGGCCACCGCCCTGGCCAGGCTCACGCTTGAGACCATCCGGGTCTGCCTGCGCTATCGCGTCACCGGGCTGGCCTCGGAGGCCGGCTTCTTTGCGCTGCTCTCCCTGCCGCCGCTGATCCTCGGCCTCTTTGGCGGCCTCGGCTATGTCGGCCAGTGGATGGGCGCGGCGACCGTGGCCACCGTGACCGCCGGCATCGAGAGCTGGGCGGAGCGCTTCCTCACCGACGCCACCATCGCCGAGGTCCTGCTGCCGACCGTCGACGACGTGCTGCGCACCGGTCGCGCCGACCTGATCTCGCTCGGTTTTGTGCTCTCGCTCTGGTCGGGGTCGCGCGCCCTCAACGTCTTCGTCGACACCATCTCGATCATGTATGGCCAGTCGGGCGAGCGCGGCATCGTGCGCACCCGCACGCTGTCCTTCTCGCTCTACACCGCCGCGCTGCTGATGGGCGTGGTGATCGCCCCGCTGCTGCTCATCGGCCCGACGTGGCTCGGCCAGATCCTCCCGCCCGACCTCGACGTCGTGGGCTGGCTCTACTGGCCGGTCGTCGTGGTGCTCGTCCTGGCGTCGCTGACGACGCTCTTCCAGATCGCCACGCCGCGGCGTGGGCCCTGGTGGCGGGACGTGCCGGGTGCGCTGCTCACGCTCGTCATCTGGGTGCTGGCGTCCTTCGTGGTGCGCGGCTCGGTGGCCGGCTCGCTTGGCGGGTCCTCGATCTATGGCCCGCTCTCCGCGCCGATCGTGCTGCTGATCTGGCTCTATGCCCTGGCGATCGCGGTGCTCATCGGAGCCGCGCTCAACGCGGCATCCCGTCGTCTCTGGCCGACCGAGGACCTCCCCTCGGTGCGCGCCTCGGTCGTCGACTGGGCCAGGCAGGGCGGTCCGGCCGCGCCGGGCGTGCGGATGCTCAAGCGGCGCCGGGAGCGTCCGCTGACCCCCATGCCCGAGGGCGTGCTGGAGGAGGACGAGCTGGAGGACCTGGGGCGCGGGCAGGGCCGTGCCGATGTCTGATGGCGCACCCTCAGGGCCGTAGGGTCGGTGCCATGACGACCTCGCACCACGGCGGCTCGCCCTCGCTCAACGCCGCCGACTACTGGTGGTACCGCGCCCGCGCCGGGCTGCTCGAGACCGCCCTCGGCTCCTACGCCGACGGGGCGCAGCGCATCCTCGACGTCGGCAGCGCCGACGGGCCGAGCGTGGCCTGGCTCGACGCGCCCGAGAAGGTCTCGCTGGACGTGGACCCCCGCGGTCTGCGCCCGGGCGACGTGTGCGGCTCGGTGCTGGAGCTGCCGTTCGCCGACGGATCCTTCGACGTCGTCGGGGCCTTTGACGTCATCGAGCACTGCGACCCGGAGTCCACGGCGGTCGCCGAGCTGGCCCGGGTGCTGCGGCCCGGCGGCCGGCTGCTCTTCTCCGTGCCCGCCTACCAGTGGGCCTGGACGCACTTCGACGTCGAGAACGGCCACTACCGCCGCTACACGCGACCGCGCGCCGTCGCCGCCGCGGAGGGGGCCGGCCTGCGGGTGGAGCGGTCCACCCACATCTTCGCGACGGTCTTCCCGATGTTTGCCGCCGAGCGGCTCAAGAACCGTCTCGTGGAGCGCTTCAACCCGCGCGACGGCGGTCCCGCCGACATCGCCTCGGTGCCCGAGGTGTCGCCGGCCGTCAGCTCGGCGCTGATGGCGCTGTGCCGGGTCGACCAGCGGCTGCTCGGTGGCCGGGACCTGCCCTTCGGCTCATCAGTCGTGGTCGCCGCCACCAAGCCCGCCTAGTCCGCAGCGGCTGAGCGCACACCACCCGCCACGTACGATGACGAGTGGCCGACTTCCCGACGAGCGAACGGAGCACGCAGTGGCACGAGGCGGCCCCCCCGACGCGGCAGCTGAGGCCTCGGTCTCCATCGTCGTCCCGGTCTATCGGGGAGCACTCACCCTCCCGAGCCTGCTGGCCGAGATCCTGCCGCTGACAGACGGATTCACCACACCCGACGGCATACCGGCCCGCGTCGTCGAGGTCCTGCTGGTGCACGACCAGGGCCCGGACGAGTCCGACGACGTCATCCGGCAGCTCGCCCAGGACCACCCGGTCGTCCGCCCGGTCTGGCTGAGCCGCAACTACGGGCAGCACGCCGCGACCCTCGCGGGCATGGAGCGCTCCACCGGCGACTGGATCGTCACGATGGACGAGGACGGCCAGCACGACCCCTCTGAGATCGGCCGCTTCATCGACGTCGCCGTGCGCGAGCGCTCCACCCTGGTGTATGCCGCGCCGACCAACGAGGCTCCCCACGGCTTCCTGCGCAACCTCACCTCGCGGATGGCCAAGGGCGTCATCGATGTCCTCAGCGGCAGCAAGGGATCGGCCCTCTTCAACAGCTATCGCCTCGTGCTCGGCGACGTCGGGCGCCGGGTCGCCCGGCATGCCGCCCGTGGTGTCTATCTCGATGTGGCCCTCGGCTGGGTGGCCCACAACGTCTCGACCTGCCCGGTGCGGCTGCGTGAGGAGGGGCAGCGCCCGTCGGGGTACAGCTACCGGTCGCTCTTCTCGCACTTCTGGCGCCTCGTGCTGACCAGCGGCACGAGGCTGCTGCGCCTCGTCAGCCTCGTCGGGGTGGCCTTCGCCCTGGCCGGACTGGCCTACGCGGCATTCCTCATCGTCCTGCGGATCGTCGATTCGCCGCCCGCCGGGTGGACCACGCTGGCCGTCCTCGTGCTGCTCAGCACCGGCGGCATCCTGATCAGTCTCGGCGTGATCGCGGAGTATCTCGGCGTCACGCTCAACGTCGCGATGGGCCGGCCGCTCTATGTCATCACCGACGACCTCGACGAGGGCCCGCTCGGCATGCGACCCACCCGACGGGAGCCCCCTGCCGACAGGGAGCAGGGCCCGTGAGCCGACGGGCTGCAGTTGTCGGCGCGCGCGGCCTGCTCGGGCAGCATGTCGTCCGGCGACTCGTCGCCGATGGCGTGGATCCCGTTGTGGCACAGGTGCCTTGGGGCGACGAGACCGGCGCGGTGACGACGCTTCGCGCCCTCGTGTCGGGGCTGGCAGCGGAGCCGGGGGAGTGGGACCTCTATTGGTGCGCGGGTGCCGGCGTGGTCGCCACGGCCGAGGCCGCGATGCGCCAGGAGGTGGAGGTCTTCCGGCAGGCCCTCGCCGCGGTGCCCGACGGGCACGGCCGCGGGGCTCTCTTCCTCGCCTCGTCGGCCGGCGGCCTCTATGCCGGCGCTGCCGACCCGCCCTTCACCGAGGTGACCGAGCCGGCGCCGATCATGCCCTACGGTCGGGCGAAACTCGCGATGGAGGAGTCGGCCCGTGGGTGGGCGAAGCGCACCGGCTGTCCCGCCCTCATAGGCCGCATCTCCAACCTCTACGGACCCGGCCAGGACCTGTCCAAGGGGCAGGGCCTGGTCTGCGCCGTCGTCCGCGCCCAGGTGACGGGGGAGCCGTTCGAGCTCGGTGTCCCGCCCGAGACCGCGCGCGACTATGTGTATGCCGCGGACGCGGCTGGCATGGCGGTGGCCGGGATGGCCGGACTGCGGGAGAGATGCGCCACGTCGGATGAGCGGGTTGTGGTCCGCCTCATCTGCACCGGCAGGACGCACAGCATCGCCGACGTGATCCGCACTGCGACAGCGCAGTCCGGCACCCCAGTCCCCGTCAGACAGGGCCCGGCGCGGGTGGGGCAGGTCGCAGATCTGTCGATGCGCTCGGTCGTCTGGCCCGAGCTCGACGCCGAGCTGCGCACGCCCCTGGCCGACGGGATCGCGGCGGTCCACGACGACATCAGATGCCGGCTCGCCCAGCCGGTCGAGAGCGGAGGGTCCTCATGAGGTTTCTGGTCACCGGTGGCGCCGGCTTCATCGGCAGCCACTATGTGCGCGAGGTGCTCGGGGATGCCTGGGGCGGCCCGCGGCCCGAGGCGGTCACCGTCCTCGACAAGCTGACCTATGCGGGCAACCGTGCCAACCTGGCGCCGGTCGAGGGCGACGAGCGGCTGACCTTCGTGCACGGCGACATCCTCGACCGGGACCTCGTCGACCGGCTCATGGCCGAGACCGATGTGGTCGTGCACTTCGCGGCCGAGAGCCACGTCGACCGCTCGATCCTGGGGGCTGCCGACTTCGTCATGACCAATGTCGTCGGGACGCAGACCCTGCTGGACTCCGCTCTGCGACAGGGCATCTCGAAGTTCGTCCACGTATCGACCGATGAGGTCTACGGCTCGATCGAGACCGGCAGCTGGGACGAGGAACGGCCGCTCGAGCCCAACTCGCCCTACTCGGCCTCCAAGGCCAGCAGCGACCTGATCGCCCGGTCCTACTACCGCACCCACGGCCTGCCGGTGTGTGTCACGCGCTGCTCCAACAACTACGGGCCCTACCAGTTCCCCGAGAAGGTCATCCCGCTGTTCGTCACCAATCTCATCGACGGTAAGAGCGTCCCCCTCTATGGCGAGGGCCTCAACGTGCGGGACTGGCTGCACGTCGACGACCACTGCCGCGGCATACACCTCGTCGTCGCCGATGGCCGCCCCGGTGAGGTCTACAACATCGGCGGCGGCACCGAGCTGACCAACAGGGAGCTGACCGGCCGGCTGCTCGAGGCCTGTGGCGCCGGCTGGGAGCGGGTCGAGCACGTCGAGGACCGCAAGGGACACGACCTGCGCTACTCGGTGGACATCGGCAAGATCAGCTCCGAGCTCGGCTACCAGCCGCAGGTGCCCTTCGAGCAGGGCCTGGCCGACACCGTCGAGTGGTATCGCACCCGCCGCGACTGGTGGGAGCCCCTGAAGGCCCGGGCCGCCCTGTCCTGAGTGCTGCTGGCGGCTCGGCCCTCAGCCGGGCATGGCGTTGTAGGGCGCCGAGCCACGGCGGGGGAGCCGCTGCTCGGTGAGCAGTCCCAGGAGGTAGTCGCCGTAGCCCGACTTGGCCAGCGGCTCGGCCCGCTCGCGCAGCTCGTCATCGGTGAGGAAGCCCTGTCGCCAGGCGATCTCCTCCGGTGCGCCGATCTTGAGGCCCTGGCGGTGCTGCACGGTCATGACGAACGAGCTCGCTGAGTGCAGCGAGTCGAAGGTCCCCGTGTCGAGCCATGCCGTGCCCCGGTCGAGGACCTCGACGAGCAGCAGGCCCTGCTCGAGATAGTGGCGGTTGACGTCGGTGATCTCGTATTCGCCACGGGCAGAGGGCTGTAGGCCCTTGGCGATCTCGACGACCTCGTTGTCATAGAAGTAGAGCCCGGTCACGGCGTAGTGGCTGCGCGGCTGGGTCGGCTTCTCCTCGAGCGAGAGGGCGGTGCCGGTCTCGTCGAACTCCACGACGCCATAGGCGGACGGGTCGGAGACGTAGTAGGCGAAGACCGCGGCGCCCTCGATCCGCTGGAAGCGGCCCAGCCCCCGGCCGAAGCCCGGGCCGTAGAAGATGTTGTCGCCCAGGACGAGCGAGACCGACTCGTCGCCGATGAAGTCCTCGCCGATGACGAAGGCCTGTGCGAGGCCGTTGGGCTCGGGCTGCTGGGCATAGCTGATCGAGATGCCGAACTGCGAGCCGTCGCCCAGCAGCCGCTCGAACTGGGGCGCGTCATGGGGCGTGGTGATCACCAGGATGTCGCGGATGCCGGCCAGCATGAGCGTGCTGAGCGGGTAGTAGATCATCGGCTTGTCATAGACGGGCACGAGCTGTTTGCTCACCGCCTTGGTGATCGGGTTGAGCCGCGTGCCGGAGCCCCCGGCGAGGATGATCCCGCGCATGCCGGCCATTATCGCCGGGGTGCCGTGGGCAGGGGCCGGGCGACACGGCATACCCCTCGGATCGACCTCACAGGCCTCAGTTTGGAACCGGCGCCACAAATGGGCTAATGTCTCTCCGCACGCAGAAAAGCGGGGCCGGGCACCAAACCGGACCACAACGCAGCGCGCATGCGGATGTAGCTCAGTTGGTAGAGCGCAACCTTGCCAAGGTTGAGGTCGCCGGTTCGAGCCCGGTCATCCGCTCGGAGGGTTGTTTACCGCCTTCACGGTGGAGTGGCCGAGAGGCGAGGCAGCGGCCTGCAAAGCCGCGTACACGGGTTCAAATCCCGTCTCCACCTCGCAGATCAGCATGACCCTGCTCGGGCGATTGGCGCAGTGGTAGCGCGCTTCCTTGACACGGAAGAGGTCACTGGTTCAAACCCAGTATCGCCCACCAGCTCAGAAGGCCCCGGACATCACGTCCGGGGCCTTCTGCGTTATGTCGGGCGCGCTCAGGCGAGCGAGACCACCCGGACGAAGACGCAGGGGGATTTGCCCTCGTTGGCGTAGGAGTAGGCGCGGTCGCTGTCGAGTCGGGCGGACCCGCCGGCGCGCACCTGGACGACCTGGTCGTCGGCGGTGATCGTGAGGGTCCCGGACACGACGTGGAAGAGCTCCTGTGACCGGGCCGGGTCCGGCTGGCCGACATAGCGGTCGCCGGGGACGAGCTCCCAGCGCCAGAGGTCTGCCGTGCGTCCATGGGCGGCCGCCAGGAGGTATGCCGTGCTGCCGGCCTCGCTCTGCCACACCAGTGTGTGGGTGCCCGGGTCCTGGACGGTGATGGGGCCAGCGGCTGCCGGGGACTCCAGCAGGGTCGTCGTCTCGGTCCCGAGGGCGCGGGCCACGCGTGTGATCGTCACCAGGCTGGGGTTGGCCTGCCCGAGCTCGATCTGCGTGAGCAGCCGACGGCTGATGTCCGAGCGGTCGGCCAGCTGCTGCACCGTCAGCGACTGCGCGGTGCGCCGCTCGCGCACCCGGTGGCCGATCTGGGCGAGGAACTGCTGGGTCAGCAGCCCCTCGCCCGTGCCGTCATCTGCGACGGTCATCAGACCGCGAAGAGCTGTCCGAGGTCGCGGAAGGCCTTGAACTCCAACGCATTGCCAGACGGGTCGAGGAAGAACATCGTCCACTGCTCACCGGGCGTGCCCTCGAAGCGGACATAGGGCTCGATGACGAAGTCGGTGCCGGCCTCGGTCAGGCGGGCGGCCAGCTCCTGGAAGCGCTCGACCTCGAGCACCAGCCCGAAGTGGGGGACCGGCACCATCTTGCCGTCGACGGGGTTGTGGCCGGCCACGGCGTTGGTGTGGTTGTCGACCTGGTGGGTGACGACCTGGTGGCCCTCCATGTCCCAGTCGGTCCAGCGGTCGTCGGACCGGCCGCGGCCGAAGCCGAGGACCTCGCCGTAGAACTGGCGGGCGGCCTCGATGTCGTGGACCGGGATGGCGAGGTGGAAGGGCGGGCGGGTCTGCGTCGTAGTCTCAGTGCTCATGATGAGCAGAATAGTGCGCATCGTGGTGAATGCCAAGTGGGGAGCGCTCCCCATGGCGGCGGCCTGCTCGCCGTCCTACGGTCGGCCCATGGGACTGACTCGGGGGAGCGCAACTGCGCTGGCGGCGCTGGTGATCGCCGGCAGCATGGCGACATCGGCATGCACCTCGCGGCGCATTGGCAGCGTCGGCCAGAGCAGCACGCAGGCACCGGATCCCACCAGACCTGTCGATCTGCCTGCCTCGAAGACTCCCACCAAGGCCGGCGCCACGCTCCCCGCCGGGAAGTGGGCGATCGTGCGGGAGAAGAACGGGTCCGGGACCAACACCTTTGCGGTGCGGGTCAACAGCGTCAGCGCGGGTCGCCCGGGTGACCTCAAGGGCGAGCGCGTGCGTGACATCGCCGGGTCCGGCGACATCGACATGTCCGATGCCGTCCCGTTGCACGTCTCGACGAGCTATGTCGTCATCGAGGGGGACCGCTTCGCCCAGCGGCCGACGCTGCAGCCGGTGCAGGCACCCACGGGTGGGCTCCACTCGATCCACGGGTTCACCCTGGGGCGGCACTGTCCGGACTACAACGAGGGCAAGGACCACTCCAGCACCGAGCTCGGCGAGGAGATCCACCAGTGCGACGACTACTTCGCCACCGGCGGAGCCACCATCACCGCCATGCGCTATCTGCTCCAGGAATCCCCTGACAAGCAGATCACCTTCACCGCTCCCGCCGCGACGCCTCGGCGCCAGGGCTAATCCCTCGCGGTCCACGCCCGTCGTACGGGCCCGAACTGTTCGCTAGAGTGCGCGACAGCCCGCGGCCCACCGGCCGCAGGGTCCCTGCACGCCTCGGAGGACCTTCGTGAGCATCGAGTACACCGCGCCGCAGCACCTGACCCGGGTGCCGTCGGCCATCTGGGGCGACGAGTCGCAGATCGTCGACGCGGCATTCACCTGGGCGGCCAACCGCGCGGTCCGCGCCAGCGATCCCAAGACCACCGCACGCCAGGCCGGCGACCTCGACGACGCCGCGGGCGTGACCGTCACGCCCGAGGGCATCGGGCACGCCGAGGCGATGCGCATCTTCGAGGACGTGCTGGTCCCGGCCACACGCGCGCAGGACGACCCGCTCAACCTCGCCTACATCCCCGCCGCCCCGACACGGGCGGCCGTGGCCTTCGACGCGGTCGTCTCCAGCGCCAACATCTTCGGCGGCATGTGGGAGGCCGGCGCCGGCGGCATCTGGGCCGAGAACCAGGCCATCGCCTGGATCACCGGGCTGCTCGGCTGGCCCGAGAGCGCCGGCGGCTGCTTCGTCTCCGGCGGCACCTCCGGCAACCTCTCCGCACTGGCGGCGGCACGGCATACCGCCCGCAAGAAGCGCGGGGGAGAGCGCCCGGCCGGCGGCTGGAAGGTGGCCTGCACCACCACTGCACACTCCTCGATCCAGTCCGCGGCCAACCTGCTCGACGCCGATGTCGTCGACGTCGAGGTCGACGAGCGCGGGCACATGACCGGTGACGCCCTGCGCGCCGCCTTCGAGGCAGACCCCGACATCTTCGCCGTCGTCGCCTCCGCCGGCACGACCAACGCCGGCATCATCGACGACCTGGCCGACATCGCCGATGTCTGCGAGGAGTACGGCGCGTGGCTGCACGTCGACGGCGCCTATGGCGGTGCCGGCCTCGCGGCCCCCAGCGTCCGCAGCCGCTATCGGGGCATCGAGCGCGCGGACTCCTTCATCGTCGACCCCCACAAGTGGCTCTTCGCGCCTTATGACTGCTGCGCGCTGATCTATCGCGACCCGTCCAAGGCGATGGACGCACACTCCCAGCACGCGTCCTATCTCGACATGGTCGACCGCGACGAGTGGAACCCCTCCGACCTCGCCGCCCACCTCTCGCGCCGCGTCCGCGGGCTGCCCCTGTGGTTCTCCCTCGCGACGCACGGCACCGACCGTTACACCGCCGCCGTCGAGCGCACCCTAGAGACCGCGCGCGAGGTCACCGAGGCCATCCGCGGCCTGCGCCACCTCGAGCTCGTCGTGGAGCCCGAGCTGTCCGTGATCGTCTTCCGCCGGATCGGGTGGGACGACGCGGCATACGCCCGGTGGTCCAAGCGGATGGCGGTCGAGGGCATCATCCTGTGCATCCCGACCAAGTACGAGGGTGAGACGGTGCTGCGGCTGGCCTTCGTCAACCCCGAGACCGACCCCGTCCGGGTCGCGGGCGTGCTCGCGACGACCATGCGAGACGACGCTGGGCACTGAGCCGCTGCGCGCGTAGCGTGAGCGCCGACGCAAGGAGGCGCCCATGAGACTCACCGACTGGCTCGTCCCGGCCGCGCAGGCCATCGAGGCCTGGCAGGACCGGTTCGGCCCGTTCACACCGCACCCGTCCCTCGACGTCGCCGACGGCGACATCGAGGCGGCACTGGGGCGCCTCACCGAGCGGCTCACCGACAACTACCCCTTCTTCCACCCCCGGTATGCCGGGCAGATGCTCAAGCCCCCGCACCCCGCCGCCGTGGTCGGCTACCTCGCGGCGATGCTCATCAACCCCAACAACCATGCGCTGGACGGGGGCCCGGCGACCGCCGCGATGGAGAAGGAGGTCGTCGCCGACCTCGCGGGCATGCTCGGCCTGCCCCAGCACCTGGGTCACCTGACGACCAGCGGCACCATCGCCAACCTCGAGGCGCTCTTCGTCGCCCGAGAGCTGCACCCTGGCAAGGCAGTGGCCCACAGCGCCGACGCCCACTACACCCACGCCCGGATGTGTCACGTCCTCGGCGTGGAATCCGTTGCGGTGCCGACCGACTCGGCAGGACGCATCAGGTTGGACGAGCTCGACCGCCTCCTCGCGACCGGCCGCATCGGCACGGTCGTCGCGACCGCAGGCACCACCGGCATGGGCTGCCTCGACGAGGTGCACGACATCGTCCCGATGGCCCGCCGACACGGTGTGCGGGTCCATGTCGACGCGGCATACGGCGGCTTCTTCAGCCTCATCGCCGACGACAGCCACGACGGGGTCGCAGCCGCGCCCTTCGCCGCGATCGGCAGTGCCGACTCGGTCGTCATCGACCCGCACAAGCACGGCCTCCAGCCCTATGGGTGCGGCGCTGTGCTCTTTGCGGATCCGGCTGTGGGGCAGCTCTATTCGCACGACTCGCCCTACACCTACTTCACCTCCGACGAACTCCACCTCGGCGAGATCTCGCTCGAGTGCTCACGCTCCGGCGCGGCCGCCGCGGCCCTGTGGCTCACCACCCAGGTGCTGCCGCTGACCCCCGATGGCCTTGGCGCGGTGCTGCGACCCGGTCGTCGCGCTGCCCTGGACTGGGTCGAGACGATGCCGCGCGATGTGCTCCAGCCCTTCATGGTCCCCGAGCTGGACATCGTCGGCTATGTCCCAGCGGGCACGAGCCTGTCCCAGATCGACCGGGTCAGCGCCGAGGTGATCGAGCGCGCGATGCACCTCCCGCCGGACGAGGCCGTCTTCGTCGCGACGTATGCCGTGCGGGCCGATCAGCTGCGCGGGCTCGACCTCCAGCCCACTCCCGACACCGACACCGTGCGCATCCTGCGCAGCGTGATGATGAAGCCGGAGAGCGAGGAGTGGACGGGCCGCAATCTTGAGACGCTCGCCCGCCTGACCCGCGAAGCCCTGTCCGCCTGAGGCCTGGACCAGCAGACCCGCGAGCACCGAGAAGGAGAAGCACGATGAGCTATGACGTCGAGGCACTGAGGGCGCAGTTCCCCTCTCTCACAGGAGGAACCGCCTACTTCGACGGGCCGGGCGGCAGCCAGACCCCGGCCCGTGTCGCCGAGGCAGTGTCGGCCACCATGACCTCGCCGCTGGCCAACCGTGGCTCGGTCACCGAGGCCGAGCGCAACGCGGAGGCCGCCGTCGTCGGCTGCCGGGAGGCACTGGCGGACCTGGTGGGCGCCGACCCGCGCGGTGTCATCGTCGGGCGCAGCATGACCGACCTGACCTTCGACGTCGCCCGCACGCTCGCCCAGGCGTGGGGCCCCGGTGACGAGGTCATCGTGACCCGCCTTGACCACGACGCCAACGTGCGGCCCTGGGTGATCGCCGCCGAGCGCGCAGGTGCGGCCGTGCGCTGGGTCGACTTCGACCCCCAGACGGCCGAGCTCGACCTCGACTCGCTGGACGAGGCGCTCAGCGAGCGCACGCGGGTCGTGGCGGTGACGGCCGCGTCCAACCTGCTCGGCACCCAGCCGCCTGTGTCCGACGTGGCTGCCCGGGCCCACGACGCCGGGGCGCTGGTCTATGTCGACGCAGTCCACTACACCGCACACGAGCCGGTGGACATGGCGGCCATGGGCGCGGACTTCCTGGCGTGCTCGCCCTACAAGTTCATGGGTCCGCACTGCGGCACGGTGATCGCCCGGCCCGAGGTGCTCGAGGACATGCGGCCCGACAAGCTGCTGCCCTCGACCGATGCCGTGCCGGAGCGCTTCGAGCTCGGCACCCTGCCCTACGAGCTCATGGCCGGGATCACCGCCGCGGTGGAGTTCATCGCCGACATCGCTGGGGGAGAGGGCGATCGGCGATCTCGCGTGACGGCGTCTATGGAGGCCGTCCGCACCCACGAGGACCGGCTCCGGGAGCGCATCGAGGCCGGGCTCGCGGAGCTGCCCGGCGTCAACGTGCACTCCCGGGCCGCGCGGCGCACGCCGACGCTGCTGGTGACCTTTGCGGACGCCCCTGCCGAGGCGGCATACCACCACCTCGCCACGCTGGGGGTCAACGCGCCCGCCAGCCACTTCTATGCGATCGAGGCGTCGCGGCGGCTCGGGCTGGAGGACCGCGGAGGCCTGCGGATCGGGCTGGCGCCATACAGCAGCGACGACGACGTCGACCGGCTGCTGGAGGGACTGCGCTCCTTCCGCGGCCGACCGGTCAGCCGGTGATGTCGAAGTCCCGCAGGCGTTTGCGGTCCTGCTTGGACGCCGAGGCCTGGAGGGCCAGCAGCTCGGAGTAGATGCCGCCGGTCGTCGCCAGGTCTGCGGGGGAGCCGATCTCGTCGACCTGGCCGTCGCGGAGGGTGACGATCGTGTCGACGCTCGAGATCGTCGAGAGGCGGTGGGCGATGATCAGGGTCGTCCGGTCGGCCATCAGCTCGTCGAGGCCGCGCTGGACCAGCCGCTCGGCCTTGGTGTCGAGCGCCGAGGTGGCCTCGTCGAGCACGAGGACCGGGGCGTCCTTGAGCATCGCGCGCGCGACGGCGATGCGCTGGCGCTGGCCGCCGGAGAGCTTGAGGCCGCGCTCACCGATGAGCTGGTCGTATCCCTCGGCGAACTTGGTGATGAAGGCGTGGGCGTTGGCCTTGGTCGCCGCCTCGACGATCTCCTCGTCGGTGGCGTCGTGCCGGCCATAGGCGATGTTCTCGCGGATCGTGCCGGAGAAGAGGGACGCGTCCTGGAAGACGACGCCGACCGAGGCCCGCACCTGCTCCAGCGGCAGGTCGGCGACATCGTGGCCGCACAGGAGCAGCCGTCCGCTGTCCGGGCGATAGAGCCCGAGCAGCAGGCTGACGAGTGTCGTCTTGCCGCCGCCGCTCTCCGAGACCAGCGCCACCCGCTTGCCGGGGGCGACATTGAAGGACACATCGCGGATGACCTCCTGCCCGCCCTCGTATCCGAAGGACACGTGCTCGAGGTCGATGGCGGCCGCCTCCGCGCAGGTCGGGGCCAGGGCGGCATAACCGCGCGTGGCGCGGGCGCCCACGGCGGCGACCTCGCGCTCGGGCTGCTCCTCCATGACCTTGAAGTAGTCGACGCTGCCGGCGACGGCGCGCTGGCCGTGGTCGACGAGGAAGCTCATCATCCCGACCGGCTGCTTGGCCATCGCGACCAGCTGGAGGAGCAGGACCATGTCGCCGACCGTCATCAGGCCGCGCGCGGTGCGCACGAAGATGAGCGCGTAGACGCCGAAGAAGACGAGGTTGAGGAAGCCGCGCCGCACGGTGTCCATCGTGTGCCAGTAGCGCGACTGCTCGCGGGTGATGGCGATGGTGCGGTCGTAGTGGCGCTCGAAGAGGTCGCGCTCCCGCCGCTCCTGGACAAAGGACTTCACGACGCGGATCTGCCCGATGACCTCCGCGAATCGCCCTCCGGCAGAGTCGATCTCGGTGTTCTTGGCACCCTCGTGCACCAGCCACCGCTTGCTCGTCATCGTCGTCATCAGCATGTATGCCGGGAAGATGATCGCGAGCAGGATGGCCAGCGGCAGGTAGTAGTAGGCCGAGATGCCGAGGACGGCCACGACCGTCAGGAGCATCGGGAAGAAGTTGTTGGCGAAGGTCTGGAGGAAGTCGGTGACACCGGTGATCGAGCGGGTCAGCCGGCTGATGACCGTGCCGGTCACCTCGTTGTCGAAGTATCGCTGGGGGAGCGAGAGCAGCTTGTCGTAGTAGCGCTGCGACAGGATCGCGCGCAGCCTCGCCGACATGGTGTCGCCGAGATAGCCGCCGATGTTGGTGACGACGGAGTTGGCCAGCTCGGCGAGCAGCAGGGCCGCGGCGAGCCACAGCACGGTGCGCACGGCGCCATCGGCCTGGCCCTGTGTCGCGGCCACGACGGTGTCGGTCGCGTGCTTGAGCAGGAAGGGGGTGGCCAGCGCGGTCGCGGCGGTCAGCACCGAGCAGATCACGATGCCCACATAGAGCGGCGTGAGCTCGCGGGTGCTGGCCAGGATGCGGCCGAGGGTCCTCATGCGGTGGGCTCCGTCCCGAAGATGTCTGGCAGGTGTGGTCCGTATGCCGCGGCGACCGTCCGCAGCGCGCGCCGGGCGTCGATGCCGAGGGCGCCGAGCGAGTGGGCCCGCTCGTCGTCGAGTCGCGCGTCGGTCACCACGGCCAGATAGCGGTCGAGGGCCTGCTCCGCCGCCTTGACGGGCTCCGAGTCCGGCGCGATGCGCTTGGGGTCGTCCAGTGCCGTCGCCAGTGCGTCGAGGACGTCGGTGGCCGCCGCCCGGACCTTGGCGGGCAGGTCCTCCTGGTCGGTGGCGACCTCGCCCGTGAGCAGCAGGGCGCTGCTGAGGATCGCGCTGCACTGGACGAGACCTCGCGCGGCCTCCAGGAGCGGCTCCTCGCGCTCGGGTGCCTGGAGCCGGGTGGGATAGCCGCGTCTGGCCCGGATCATCTCGCGGGCAGCGGTCCGCGTGCGCAGCTCCGCCTCGACGAGGCTGTCGAGGGGGTCGGCAGCGTCCTCGGCCTCACCGGTGCGGATCGTCTCCGCGGTCTCGCGCAGCTTGGTGACCAGCTCCTCGCGGTGGATCGTGATCGCCCGGTCGAGCAGCGGCACGGTCTGCTGACCGATGAGGAGGTAGTTGACGAGCACGCCGACCACACCGCCGACGAGGATCTGGCCGAGGTATGCCGCGGCATACTCCTGCGGGTGCGGCCCGCCCACGGTGAGGGTGAACAGGGCGCCGACCGGCACCCACGTGCGCGCGTCGCCGAACCACGGGATGCCCGCGGCGAGCAGGCCCAGGCCCACTGCGATCGCGACAGTGATGGCGTCGGTGGGGCCGACCCACTGGAGGAGCAGCGCGATGAGGATGCCCGTCAGCAGGGCGCTGGTGGTCTGGAGCGCTGTGCGCACCGAGTCCACGGCTGCGGGCAGTACGACCGAGTAGGCGCCCAGCGCGGCGTAGTAGGGGGCGTCGGCGAAGGGCTGGGGCAGGTGGGCGCCGACGACGTAGGCGAGGCCGGCGGCGGCCGAGCCCTTGAGGGCGGAGCCGAGCAGGGGCCACCGGGTCAGGGTCGCGAAGAGCCTGGTGCTGCGGCGGCGACGATCCCGGGCCAGGACGGGCCGGGTCGCGTCGGAGAGGGGGGACACCTATAGAGGCTAGGTCAGTCCGGGCCGTTCGACCGAATGTGAGAGCTGCGGACGGCGCTGGGGGAGGCCGAGGCAGAGCTCGAGACCACGGCCGGCCTCGAGCAGCCGCCGCTCCTGCCGATGCCAGCCGACGAGCTGCACGCCGACCGGCAGGCCGGCCTCGGTGACCGTCGCCGGCACCGCCAGTACGGGGCACCCGGTGGCGGTCACCCACGAGCACGAGCGCATCCAGTCGATGTACGTCTCCTGGGCCTGCCCCTCGATCTCGGTGGGGTACTCGACGTGGACGTCGAAGGGCAGCACCTGGCTCGTCGGCAGGACGAGCAGGTCCCACGCGGCGAAGAACTCGCGGGCGCGGTGGTAGAGCACGAGGTGGGCGGTCTCGGCGCGGGCGAGGTCCTCGCCGGTGAGCGCGGCGCCCTGTCTGGCATTCCAGACGATGGCCTCCTTGACCCGCCCGTTGGCGCGAGGGACCAGCGGCCCGAAGGCGAGGTGGAACTGCCAGGCCCGCAGGGTCGTGAACACCTGCTCGGCCCCGGTGAAGTCGAGGCAGGCCTCCTCGACCTGGGCACCGGCAGAGGCGTATGCCGCGGCCGCGGCCTGGACGGCGGCCCGCACCTCCCGCTCGACGGGCAGTAGCCCGCCGAGGTCCTCGGAGTAGGCGATGCGCAGGCCGCCCACGTCACCGCGGAGTGGCTCAGCAAAGGGGGCGCCCGGCTCGGAAAGGCTTGTGGGACAGCGGTCGTCGGGGCCTGCCAGCGCGCCCAGCACCACCGCGACATCGTCGACCGTGCGGCCCATCGGGCCCTGCACCGCCATCTGGTCCCAGCCGAGTCTGACCGGGTGGGAGGGGACGCGGCCCGGTGTGGGACGCAGCCCGACCACCCCGCAGAAGGAAGCGGGGTTGCGCAGCGAGCCGCCCATGTCGCTGCCCTCGGCGACGGTGACCATCCCCGTCGCGAGCGCAGCAGCGGCGCCACCGCTCGAGCCACCCGCGCTGCGCGTGAGGTCCCACGGGTTGCGGGTCGCACCGAAGACGGGGTTGAACGTGTGGGAGCCGGCCGCGAACTCCGGCACGTTGGTCTTGCCCACGCCCACCACGCCGGCGGAGCGCAGGCGCTCGATGACCAGCTCGTCGCGGACCGGGACGTTGTGCCTCAGCAGGGGCGACCCGAAGGTGGTGCGCATGCCCTCGGTCTCGTGGGTGTCCTTGAAGGCGGCCGGCAGCCCGTGCAGCGGGCCGACCTCCTCGCCGCGGGCCAGCCGCTCGTCGGCGGCCGTCGCCTCCGCGCGGGCGCGCTCGGCGTCGAGGGTGACGATCGCGTTGACGGCCGGGTTGGTCTGCTCGATGTGATGCAGATGGGCCTTGAGCACCTCGCGCGCCGACACCTCGCGCGCCCGCAGTCTGGCGGCGAGTTCGCGGACGGACTCGAACAGCAGATCGCTCACGCGCTCACGCTAGTGGAGATCGCGGAGGGCGGCGTGGGCCTCGACCATGGCGGGGCCGTACCACGTGAGCAGCCGGCCGCTGACGAGACGGGTCGGGGTGCGTGCGAACGCCTCCGGCCCGTCGGCGTCGGTGAAGACATAGGGCTCGTCGGGCAGCAGCACCACATCGGGGGAGGCCGCCTCGATCTCCTCGACGGTGGTCTTGGGATAGCGATCGGCGTTGTCCCCGAAGACATTCCGCACGCCGAGGTGGGCCAACAGGTCCGTCGTGTAGTTGCGGGCACCGACGACCATCCACGGGTCTCGCCAGATCGGCACGGCGGCCCGCACCCGAGCCGGCGGCACCGGACCGCCCCAGAGGCGACGGGCCTCGGTGAGCCACTCCGGGCGGCATACCAGCGCCTCGTCGAAGAGCCGGTCGAGGGAGTCCAGGGCCTGTGGCACCGTCTCGATGACGGTGACCCACACCGCGATGCCCGCCTCGCGGAGCCGGCGCACGTCGAGCTCGCGGTTCTCCTCCTGGTTGGCGATGACCAGATCGGGGGAGAGAGCCGCGATGGCGGCGCGGTCGGGATTCTTGGTGCCGCGGACCCGGATGACGTCCAGGTCGGCCGGGTGGGTGCACCAGTCGGTCGCACCGACCAACCGCTCCGGGCAGGACGCGGCGATCGCCTCGGTGATGGAGGGGACCAGGGAGACGACGCGGCGCGCAGGCCCCGCCAGGGGGACCTGCGCGCCCAAGTCATCGAGCAGCATGCTCAGACATTCCGCCGGTACTGTCCGCCCACCTCGAAGAAGGCCTCCGTGACCTGGCCCAGGGAGCACACCCGGGCGGCATCCATCAGGACCGCGAAGACGTTCTCGCCGCCGGCCGCCGCCTCCTTCAGCCGGGCGATGGCCTGCTCGGCCTCGTCCCGGTGACGCTCCTGGAAGGCCTGGACCCGCTCGAGCTGGGACTGCTTCTCGCCCTCGGTGGCGCGCGCCAACTCGATCTCCTGCGGCTCCTCGCTGCCCTCGTCCGCGCGGCGGAAGGTGTTGACGCCGATGATCGGCAGCGAGCCGTCGTGCTTGCGGTGCTCATACAACATCGACTCGTCCTGGATCTTGCCGCGCTGGTATCCGGTCTCCATCGCGCCGAGGACGCCGCCGCGCTCGTTGATCCGGTCGAACTCCTCGAGGACCGCGGCCTCGACCATGTCGGTGAGCTCGTCGATGATGAAGGAGCCCTGGTTCGGGTTCTCGTTCATCGCCAGACCCCACTCGCGGTTGATGATGAGCTGGATCGCCAGGGCCCGCCGCACCGACTCCGTCGACGGGGTCGTGATGGCCTCGTCGTAGGCGTTGGTGTGCAGGCTGTTGGCGTTGTCGTAGATCGCGATGAGCGCCTGCAGGGTGGTGCGGATGTCGTTGAAGTCCATCTCCTGCGCGTGCAGGGAGCGTCCACTGGTCTGCACGTGGTACTTCAACTTCTGCGACCGCTCGTTGGCGCCGTACTTGTCGCGCATGGCGATCGCCCAGATGCGGCGGGCGACCCGACCGAGCACGGAGTACTCGGGGTCCATGCCGTTGGAGAAGAAGAACGACAGGTTCGGGGCGAAGTCGTCGATGTCCATGCCGCGCGCCAGGTAGGCCTCGACATAGGTGAAGCCGTTGGCGAGGGTGAAGGCGAGCTGGCTGATGGGGTTCGCCCCGGCCTCGGCGATGTGGTAGCCGGAGATCGACACCGAATAGAAGTTGCGCACCGACTGCTGGATGAACCACTCCTGGATGTCGGCCATCATCCGCAGCGAGAACTCGGTGGAGAACAGACAGGTGTTCTGCCCCTGGTCCTCCTTGAGGATGTCTGCCTGCACTGTGCCGCGCACTGTCGAGAGCGCGCGGGCACGGATCTCGTCGGCCTCCGCGCCGCTGGGCTCGCGGCCCTCGGCCTCGGTGAACTTCGTCATCTCCGCGTCGATGACGGTGTTGAGGAAGAAGGCCAACACGGTCGGCGCCGGGCCGTTGATGGTCATGGACACCGAGGTGCTCGGCGCCGTGAGGTCGAAGCCGTCGTAGAGCGCCTTCATGTCCTCGAGCGTGGCCACCGAGACTCCGGAGGTGCCGACCTTGCCGTAGATGTCGGGGCGCAGGTCGGGGTCGCGCCCGTAGAGGGTGACCGAGTCGAAGGCGGTCGACAGTCGGGTCGCCGGCTGTCCCTCGGAGAGCAACTTGAAGCGGCGGTTGGTGCGGAAGGGGTCACCCTCGCCGGCGAACATGCGGGCCGGGTCCTCGTTGTCCCGCTTGAAGGGGAAGACACCGGCGGTGAAGGGGAAGAAGCCGGGCAGGTTCTCGCCCCGCCAGAAGCGGACGAGCTCGCCGTGGTCCTCGAATTTGGGCAGGGCGACCCGGCGGATCGTGTTGCCCGAGAGCGACTCCTTGGTCAGGAGGGTGTGAATCTCCTTGTCCCGCACCCGGATCACCTGCTCGGTGCCGGAGTAGGACTCGACGACGTCACCCCAGCCGGCGATCTGCTCGCTCAGGTCGACAGGCAGATCCTTGCGGGCCTGCTCGACCAGGTCGGGCAGGTCACCGGAGTCGAGGTCCTGGTCCTCCAGGGCCTTCGCGGCATACTCCAGGCGCTGGGCGCGGCGGGCGGCGTCGACCAACTCGCCGGTGCGGTGGTGGTATCCGCGGATCACGTCGGTGATCTCGGCGAGGTAGCGGGTGCGGTCGGCGGGCAGGACCTGGGCGATCGTCGTGGAGTAGCGCGTGTCGACGGGGACGAGCGTCCCCTCGGCGACGGGCAGCCCCTGCTCGGCCAGGGCGTCGCGCAGGTGCTGATAGAGGGCAGTGACGCCGTTGTCGTTGAAGGTGGCTGCCGAGGTGCCGAAGACCGGCATGTCCTCAGGCTTCTTGCCGAAGGCCTCGCGGTTGCGGACGAGCTGGCGGCCGACGTCGCGCAGGGCGTCCATGGCGCCCCGGCGCTCGAACTTGTTGATCGCCACGACATCGGCGAAGTCGAGCATGTCGATCTTCTCGAGCTGGCTGGCCGCGCCGAACTCGGGCGTCATCACATACATCGAGGTGTCGACGAAGGGGACGATCGCCGCGTCACCCTGGCCGATGCCGGGGGTCTCGACGATCAACAGGTCGTATGCCGCGGCCTTGACGATGTCGATGACGTCCTGCAGGTGGTCGGGCACCTCGTGCGAGCCGCGGGTGGCCAGCGAGCGGAAGAGGACCCGGTCGCCGTCGAGGGAGTTCATCCGGATGCGGTCGCCGAGCAGGGCGCCGCCCCCGCGCCGGCGGGTCGGGTCGACGGCGACCACGGCCACGCGCAGCTTGTCCTGCTGGTCGACCCGGAAGCGGCGCACGATCTCGTCGGTCAAGGAGGACTTGCCCGAGCCGCCGGTGCCGGTGATGCCGAGCACGACGGTCGACGCCTGCGCCGCGGCAGCGCGGATCGGCTCCATCAGGTCGCCGAGCCTGCCCAACTCGGCGCCGGTGATCGCCCGGGAGACCGCGGAGCGGTCGCCGGACAGGACTGCCTCGGCGGTGACCGGGCCCGCCTGCCACAGGTCGTGGTCGCAGTCCTTGATCAGGGTGTTGACCATGCCGGGCAGGCCCAGACGCTGGCCGTCCTCGGGGGAGAAGATGATCACGCCGGCGTCGCGCAGTCGCTGGATCTCCTCGGGGACGATGACACCGCCACCGCCGCCGAAGACGCGCACGTGCTCGGCGCCGTTCTCCTTGAGCAGCTCGACGAGGTACTCGAAGTATTCGACGTGGCCGCCCTGGTAGGACGAGACGGCGATGCCGTGGGCGTCCTCCTCGAGCGCGGCCGTGACGACCTCCTGCACGGAGCGGTTGTGTCCGAGGTGGATGACCTCGGCGCCCTGGCTCTGCAGGATGCGGCGCATGATGTTGATCGAGGCGTCATGGCCGTCGAAGAGCGCCGAAGCGGTCACGAAGCGCACGGGGTGCTCCGGCACGTGCAGGGCGGGCTTCTCGGGGGCGGCAGCGGACATGGGGGCTCCTTCGCAGCGGTGTCCCGATCAGCCTAGCGCCAATTTACTAGGACGTCCTAGTAATTCTCGCGAAGTCCTCCAAGAGGGTGGCGTCGTCGACCGCATCGGGGTTGGCCACCCGCTCCAGCGGCTGTCCCTGCAAGAGCCGCTTGACCGGCACCTCGAGCTTCTTGCCGGTGCGGGTGTGGGGGATGCCACGGACCTCGATGATCTCGTCCGGGACGTGGCGCGGGGAGGCCGTGGTGCGGATCGCGTCGGCGATCCGACGCCGCAGGTCGTCGTCGAGCGAGGTGCCGTCGGTGAGGGTAACGAAGAGCGGCATCCAGTAGCCGCCGTCGGGCTGCTCGGCGCCGATGACCAGGGCCTCGACCACCTCGGGGATGGTCTCGACCGCGGCATAGATGTCGGCCGAGCCCATGCGCACACCGTTGCGGTTCAGCGTCGAGTCGGAGCGGCCGTGGATGACGACGGAGCCGCGCTCGGTGATGGTGATCCAGTCGCCCTGGCGCCACGCTTCCGGATAGGTCGAGTAGTAGGCGTCGCGGTACTTCTCGCCGTCGGGGTCGTCCCACAACTGCACCGGCATCGTCGGCATCGGCTTGGTGACGACGAGCTCCCCGACCTCGCCGCGCACCGAGTGGCCCTCCTCGTCCCAGGCGTCGAGGGCGACGCCGAGGCAGGGCACGGACAGCTCGCCGGGCCAGATCGGCACGATCGGGATGCCGCCGACGAAGCCGGAGGCGATGTCGGTGCCGCCGCTGACCGAATAGAGCGGGATGTGCGAGCCGACCTCACGGTTGGCCCACCGGTGGCTGTGCGGTGACAGCGGCGAGCCGGTCGTCGACATCACCTGCAGGTGGCTGAGGTCGAAGTCGTCGGCCGGGCGGACGCCGGCATTCTCCGAGGCCTGCAGATAGCCCGGGCTCATGCCAAAGAAGGTGACCTGTTGCTCGGCGACGATCCGCCACAGGGTCGAGGGGTCCGGCTGCACCGGGTTGCCGTCGTAGCAGACGATGCTCGCGCCCACGGCCAGCGAGGCGAGTTGGAGATTCCACATCACCCACGAGGGGGAGGTGTACCAGAAGACCCGGTCGCCCTCCTTGGCGTCCCAGTGCAGTGACATCGTCTTGAGCGTCTCGACGAGCATCCCGCCGTGGCCGTGCACCAGGCCCTTCGGTCGACCGGTCGTGCCGGAGGAGAAGAGGACCCACAGCGGGTGATCGAAGGGCACCCGCACGGCCTCGAACCCGTCGGAGGGTGTGGCGAGCGCCTCCTGCCAGGTCTGCCAGCGGGGGTCGCTGGTGACCTGCCCCAAATGGTCGATGACGATGGTGTGCTCGAGAGAGATGATGCCCTCCTGGAGGGTGGCCACCGCCTCGAGGCGGGGGTGTTCCTTGCCGCCGAAGCGATAGCCGTCGGCGGTGACCAGCACCTTGGGGCGCAACTGTCCCAACCGGTCGACGGCGGCTGCCGGCGCGTAGTCCTGACCCACCGAGGACCAGATCGCTCCGAGACTGGCGGTGGCGAGGAAGGCGATGACGGCCTCAGCCACGTTGGGCACGTAGCCCACGACGACGTCCCCACGGCCGATGCCCTTGTCCTGCAAGGCGGTTGCAATCGCGGCGGTCTGCTCGCGCAGCTCGCGTCGGGTCAGCGAGGAGACCGCTCCGGACTCGTCGGTGGCGATGATCGCGACGTCCTCGGGCTTGCCCTGCTCCAGCAGGTATGCCGCGTAGTTCACCTCGGCGCCCGGGAACCAGACCGCCCCGGGCATGGCGTCGTCCGCCAGAGCGACCCCGTCGTGGGAGCTCACCCGATCCAGCTCGTAGAACTCCCACAACGCCAACCAGAAGTCGTTGAGCTCCTCGACCGACCAGCGCCACAGCGAGTCGTAGTCCGGCAGGTGCAGCCCACGCGTCTCGGACAGGTGACGCTGGAAGGCCGTCACGACTGCGTTCTCGACGATCTGGGGGCTGGGCGTCCACAGGGGCTCGACGGCGTCGTTGCTCATGAGGTCCACGTTAGGCCGCCCGGTAGCCTGCCGGCATGAGCGCGGAGCCCACAAAACGCTGGCCGTCCAGTGTCTATGCCACGGGGGAGGAGCCCGATCCACGCTTCTCGTTGGCGAACGAGCGGACCTTCCTCGCGTGGATCCGGACCACTTTGGCCCTCTTGGCCGGCGCCGCGGCCTTGGATGCTCTCGACCTCCCGCTCCCGGACCGACTGCAGGCCGTCCTGGCCGGTCTGCTCGCGTCGGCGAGTCTGTTGTCCGCGGCGCAGGCCTGGCTCGGCTGGACACGGACCGAGCGCGCCATGCGTCGCCGCGAGCCCCTGCCGAGCCCGGGACTGGCCCTGCCGCTGGTGGTCGTTGTGGCCGCGGTGGCGTTGGCACTGATCGCGGGGAGCCTGCTGCATGGCTGACGGCCCTGATCGGCAGGGCCCGGCGGACCCCGGCCTCCAGCAGGAGCGCACTACTCTCGCGTGGCAGCGCACCGGCTTGGCCATGGCCGCCGGCGCCCTGCTCGTCGGACGGTTGACCGTGACCACGCTCGGCCTGGCCGTCATTGTCCCCACTGTGGCCGCGGTGGCGGCTGCGCTCTGGCTGGTGGTGAGTCGGGCGCGGCAGACCCGGGCGCGGCATACCCACCCCCGCGAAGCGGGCTTCGACTCCCTGCTGCGGGACGGCCGCGTGCCCGCCGTCGCCGCCGGCCTCGCCGCCGCCCTCTGTGTGGGCGAGCTGGCCGGCCTGGCAGCCCAGCTGCTCTAGCCCCGAGCCACCTCGGCCAGGAAGCCGTCGACCAGGGCGTGCGCGCGCCCCCGACTCTGCTCGTCCCGGTCGATGGTCTCGGCCAGCAACTGGTCGGGGTCGAGACCGAAGGCGGTGGCCTTCTCCCGGCCGCCGGTGTCCAACCAGCCCTTGAGCATCGCTCCGGTCAACTCGGGGTGGAACTGGACCGCCAGGTTGCGACGCAGGACGAAGGCTTGTGAAGCATTGTCATTGCGGGCCACCTCGGTCGCCGCGGGCGGCAGCTCCCAGCGGTCGTAGTGCCACTCGAACCAGGGCCCGCCCGGGATCAAGGCTTCGTTGTCGCTGTCGATCTCGGCCCACCCGATCTCGGGTCGGTCACTGGCCAGCACGCCGCCGCCGTGGGTGGCGGCCAACAACTGGCCACCGAAGCAGATCCCCAGCACCGGGATGCCCCGGGCGTCGGCTTCTCGCAGCACCTCTGTCTCTGGCCCGAGCCACCTGCCGATCAGTTCGTGGTCATAGGCCGACCACGGGGCACCCATCGGGACCACGACGTCGTAGTCACCGACGTCGGGGAAGGCAGTCTCGACGCCGGGGGAGTCGAAGGCCTCCTCGGGCACGACCGTGTGCAGGTCGACGCTGTAGCCGTGGTGCTCCAGGCGCTCGGCGATGGGTCCGGGCGGGCTGACGTGGTCGTGCTGGATGATCAGGGCGCGCATGCGGGACACCCTAGAGCGGATCGTTCGTGTCCAAAAGACCTGGCCGCGATCTTGTCGGGACCCGCCTAGACCCCTATCGTTTGTGGCCAAACGATCTGCCCAGTGAGGGGATGATGCCGATGTCGATGGCAACCGAGACCGTCGTCCGTGAGCACGAGGCCGACCTGGTGGTCGAGTCGGTGACGCGCGAGTCCGAGGGAGTCGTCTCGCTCCGCCTCGTCCCTGCGACGGGTGACGAACTTCCCGAGTGGACGCCGGGCGCGCACGTCGACCTGCTGCTCGGTGACGATCTGGTGCGGCAGTACTCCCTCTGCGGGGAGGCCGGTGACCGCGCGGCATACCGGGTGGCGGTGCTGCTGGAGCCGGAGAGCCGCGGTGGCTCCCGCTTCGTCCACGAGCAGATTCAGGAGGGGGCGACCGTGCGGGTCCGCGGCCCCCGCAACCACTTCGCCCTCGCGTCGGCACCGCGCTACATCTTCATCGCCGGGGGCATCGGCATCACGCCGATCCTGCCGATGATCGCCGAGGCGGAGGCCGCCGGCGCCCAGTGGCAGCTCTACTACGGTGGCCGCGCGCGTGGGTCGATGGCCTTCCTCGGCGAGCTCGAGCGCTACGGCGACAAGGTGACCCTGGTGCCCCAGGACGAAGCGGGGCACCTGCCGCTGGAGGAGATCCTCGGGACGCCCCAGCCCGGCACGCTCGTCTATTGCTGCGGGCCCGAGGCGCTGCTCACCGCGGTCGAAAGTGCCTGTGAGACCTGGCCGTCCAACGCCCTGCACCTGGAGCGCTTCACCGCCAAGCCGATCGACGACAGCGACAACAGCGACTTCGAGATCGTCCTCGAGCGCTCCGGTCTGACCCTCGAGGTGCCCGCCGACAAGTCGATCTTCGAGGTCGTGCGCGAGGCCGGGGTCAGCGTCCTCGGCTCCTGCCTGGAGGGCGTCTGTGGCACCTGCGAGACCGACGTCCTCGACGGTGAGGTCGACCACCGCGACTCCGTGCTCGACGAGGACGAGCGGGAGTCCAACGAGATGATGATGATCTGCGTGTCCCGCTGCAAGGGCGCCCAGCTGACCCTGGACCTGTGAGGAGAGTTGCCATGAGCGCGATGCACCCCCGACACGTCACGACCTTCCCCCGCAACGCCTGGTATGCCGTTGCCGCCAGCCGTGAGGTCGGCCGCGCGCCGCTGGCGCGCCGAGCCCTGGGCACCTCCGTGGTGCTCTATCGCACCGGCACCGGTGATGTGGCAGTCCTCGCCGATCGGTGCATCCACCGGCCGTATCCGCTGAGCAAGGGGCGGGTCGAGGGCGACGAAATCGTCTCGGGTTACAGCGGATTCGCCTATGGCCCCGATGGGGTCGTCACCAGCGTCCCGACCCAGGAGCATGTCCCGGTCGGCGCCCGGGTGCGGGCCTTCCCCGCCCAGGAGTCCGCGGGCCAGGTGTGGGTCTGGCTGGGGGAGCCGGCCCGGGCCGGGCTGCACCGTGTGCCCTCCGCCGCGTGGTTGGACGGCTCGGAGTGGACGAGTTTCGGCGACCAGTGGGAGACCCGGGCCGCGGCCTCGCTGCTCCAGGACAACTTCTCCGACATCACCCACGTCGCCGTCGTCGACCCGCGCATCACGCCGCCCGCGCTGCAGCAGACGCCGCCACCGCTGGAGGTGCAGGTCACCGAGACCCAGGTGACCTTCAGTCGTGACTACCCGCCGGCGCCGGTGCCGTCCTGGCAGGCCGAGATGATGGGGGTGCCGGTGGACTCGGCCCACCCGCAGCGTGAGGAGGGGCGATTCGTCTCACCCGGGCTCTGGGTGGACCGATGGGACGCGACGGTGTCCGGGCACGGCGACGCGGACGGGACCAAGACGCTCGTCTTCACGCACGCGATCACACCGATCGATGAGCGCACCACCCGCCATGCCTGGCGGGTCAGCCGCAACTTCGCCGACAGCGAGCGGGCCACCGGCACCCTGGAGCCGATCTTCCGCGACTACTACACGCGGGTGCAGGAGATCCTCGAGACCATGCAGGAGACGATCGACCGGGACGGCCCGCACCAGGGCGTGAACGTGCAGGCGGATGCCGCCCTGCTCCAGGTCCGCAAGATCATGCGCCGCCTGGCTGCCGAGGAGTCCTCCGCCTGAGCGGCCCTGCGGCCGGTCGGCTCGGCGTGCCCCTGAAGGATGGGCCTGTCACCACTGCGGTGACAGGCCCTCCTCGCACCTTTTGCCCAATTGGGCACGATCGCCCGGGGCGCCTGATCACCTTTTGCCCAATTGGGCACGAACGCCCGCGGCCCCGCCGCCCGGAGTGGGCGACGGGGCCGCGGCATACGCCGTGGAAGGCTCAGCCCTTGGGGGTGATGGTGATCGGGAACTTGCCGATGCCGTTGACGAAGTTGCTGCGCACCCGGCGGACGTCACCGTTGAGCGCGACGGTGTCGATCCGGGGGAGGAGCTCCTCGAACATCAGCTTGATCTCCATGCGGGCCAGGTTGTTGCCCAGGCACAGGTGCGGGCTGCCCTTGCCGAAGGTCATGTGGTCGACATTCGTGCGGGTCGGGTCGAGTCGGTAGGGGTCGGGGAAGATCGACTCGTCGCGGTTGCCCGAGCCGAACCACATGACAACCTTGTCGCCCTGCTTGATCTGCTTGCCGCCGAGCTCGACATCCTTGGTCGCCGTGCGGCGGAAGTGATAAACGGGCGAGGCGATCCGCAGGAACTCCTCGACGGCCGGGCCGATCAACTCCGGCTGCTCCTGCAGGGTGGCCAGCGCCTCCGGCTGCTGGATGAGCGCGAGCATCGTCTGACTGATCGCGTGCCGGGTCGTCTCGTTGCCCGCGATGACCAGCAGTGAGAAGTACTGGTTGAAATCGTTGTCCGAGAGGGGGATACCGTCCTCGGGCATCTTGTTGGCGAGGATCGAGACGAGGTCCTTGCCGTCACCGCCGACGCGCTTGTCCCGCAGACCGCGGCCGTATTCCCAGACGTCGAGGACGGTGGGAGAGCGGAAGGGCAGGTGCTTGTACTTCTCGGACTCGGGGGAGTCGAGCAGGTGCTCGGTGTATTCCGGGTCGGTATTGGCGACCATCTCGTTGCCCCAGGCGATCAACTGCGGGGTGTGCTCGCGCGGCACGTCCAGCAGGCGGGCCAGGACCTGGATCGGGAAGTCGGCGCTGATCTTCTCGACGAAGTCGAAGCTGTCCTCCTTGAGCGCCTCGTCGACCGTGTTCTTGGTCAGCTCCCGCAGGAAGGCCTCGTAGTTCTTCATCAGGTTGCGCGGCGCGAACTCGCGCTGAATGAGCTTGCGCAGCGCCTGGTGGCGGCTGCCGTCCGTCTCCAGCAGCGAGCGGCGGGCGTCACGCAACTCGTCCTCGACCTCTTCGATGTTGACGAAGTCGGTGGAGGTGAAGGTCTCGGAGTCCTTGTCGACGGCCCAGATGTCCTCGTAGCGGGTCACGGCCCAGTAGCCGTGGTTGGGCGCCTCCTCCTCCTGCCAGTGGACCGGGTCCTCGTTGCGCAGGGTGTGGAACATGCCCCAACCCTCACCGCGCTGGAAGGCGTCGAGGTCGTTGAGGTCGACGGCGTCGAGGGCGACCGGCTCGGGGGTGATGGTCACGTCGGATCTCCTTGTGTCACGAGGGGTTTCGGCTCAGATGTGGTAGGTGTACTCGTCGAACTCCCAGTCCGTGATGTAGGACCGGAAGCGGTCGATCTCGTGGCGCTTGTAGGCGAGGAAGGTGTTGACGAAGCCGTCGCCGAGCACCTCGCCGAACTCGGTGTCCTGCTCCAGGGCCTCCAGAGCGGTCTCGAGGCGCTGGGGGAGCATGGGTGCCTTCTCCGGGTCGTAGCCGTAGCCCTCCAGCGGCGCCGGGGCCTCGAGCTTGTTCTTGATCCCGAGGTATGCCGCGGCCAACAGGCCGGCGATCGCCAGGTAGGGGTTGGCGGCGGCGTCACCGAGGCGCAACTCGAGGCGGGCGGCGTTGCCGCGCTCCGGCGGGATGCGCACCATCGCGCTGCGGTTGTCCAGGCCCCAGTCGATCAGCCACGGGGCAAGGGTGTCGGGGCCGAAGCGCTTGTAGGAGTTGATCGTGGGGTTGTTGACCGCGGCCAGGGCCGGGGCGTGGTGCAGGATGCCGGCGATGGCGTGCTTGGCGACCGCGGACAGGCCGTCCTCGGCCTCGGGGTCGTCGAAGAGCGGCTTCTCGTTGGCCAGGTCCCACATCGAGAAGTGCAGGTGGAAACCCGACCCGCCCTCGTCGTTGAAGGGCTTGGCCATGAAGGTCGCCAGCTTGTCCTCGTGCCGGGCGAGCTCCTTGATGGCGGCCTTGAACCGGTGGGCGCGGTCCGCGGCGTCCAGCGCCTCGGAGTGCCACAGGTTGATCTCGAACTGGCCCGAGGAGAACTCGTGGTTGGCCGCGACGACCTCGATGCCGTAGTCACCGAGCAGACGCAGCGACTTGAGCAAGACGTTCTCGGGGTCGCCCCGCAGACCGGAGACGTAGACATTGCCCGAGCTCTCGCCGTAGCGACGCCAGCCGTTGGGCGCCTTCTCGTCGGCCTCGAGGATGTAGAACTCCAACTCCGGTCCGACGATCGGCAGCATGCCCAACTCGGCGAACCGCTCCACGACGCGCTTGAGGACCGCGCGCGGGCTCTCCGCCGACGGGGTGCCGTCGGGGTTGAAGACGTCGGCGATGCAGTGGGCGACGCCCGGCTCCCAGGGGATCGGCAGCAGGGTGTCGACATCGGGGAAAGCGAGGATGTCGGGCAGTCCGGCGGACAGCCCACCTTCGATGTCGACGACATCGCCACCGGGCGTCGTGCCGTAGACGGAGCGGCAGAAGGCGACGCCGCTGCCCGTGGTCCGGGCGAAGCGGTTGACCAGGACGTCGCGACCGCGGTCGGTGCCGATGATGTCGGCGTAGCCGATGCGGACGACGTCGATGTCCATCTCGGTCAGGCGATCTGCTGCCGGCTGTAGACCGGACTCGTCGAAGTGCGCCATGGGGCCACCTTCTTCCCGTCGATCGGTGCCAGAGGCTGGGGCGATCCGCCCAGTCGTTTGGGGCCAAACAATATAGAGCGGCACAGCGGCGCACAAGGGTTTCGCGAGGGGCGTTCTGGGAGCGGTTCGGGCGTTCGGACCGACGGCCGGTCCGGAGCGTGGCGGCCGGCCCGGCGACAGGTGGCGGATGCCTACGATGGGGATATGCCGAATCATCACACGCTCACCGAGACCGAGGCTGCCGTCAGTGAGCACGTGGGGCATCTGCCGCTGGACTTCCCTGCGGCACATGCGATGTCTAGCCTTTATCGAGCCGCGAATGCTGCGCGCGCCCACCTGACCGCAGCGGTCCTGCGCGAGCACGACCTGACCTGGACCGGCTTCGTAGTGCTGTGGGTGGTCTGGGTCTGGGACGGGATGGAGACTCGCCACGCCGCCGAGGAGGCAGCGATCTCGAAGGCGACGCTGACCGGTGTGGTCAAGACGCTCGAGCAACGCGGGTGGATCAGCCGAGCGACTGCGGAGCAGGACCGGCGTCTGGTGAATCTGCAACTGACCCCGGCAGGCCAAGCGCTGATGGAAGAGCTCTATCCGAAGTTCAACGCCGCAGAGGCGCAGCTGATCTCCGGTCTGGACCCCAAGGCCGTGGCCACCATGACCACGGCTCTGCGTGGTGTCGTCGAGGCGGCCGAAGGCACCACGGCCGGCTGATCGCCCCTCGCCGGAGTTGCCCCCCTGGGGCGCGTTGCGTGTGCGTGTGTGTGCGTGGGGCGCGCGCGACACTTTCGCCCAATTGGGCACGAACGCCCCGGGGCGATCGTGCCCAATTGGGCGAAAAGGGCGTTGGCGAAAAGGGCGTGGGGACAAGGGGAGTCTGCCGGCGAGTCTCAGGCTCGGCAGGCGAGTCTCAGGCGCGGCAGGCGTCGACCAGCGCCCGGAAGATGCCGGCCTGGTGCGGATCCGTGGCGGCGGTGTCCTCGGGGTGCCACTGCACACCGAGGAACCATCCCGGGATGCCGTCGATGACGACTCCCTCGGGGACCTCGTCCTCACTGCGGGCGATGATTCGCATCCCCTCACCGAGACGGTCGATGCTCTGGTGGTGATAGCAGGACGACGTCACTGTGGTGGTCCCGGCAGCCAGGGCCAGCGGCGAGCCCGTCTCGATCAGAATCCGATGGAGGTGGTTGCGGTGCACCGCGGCAAAGCCACCCAACTCGATCATGTCCGCATGCAAGGACCCGCCCCGCGCGACCGTGACCACCTGCAGGCCGCGGCAGATCGCCAGCGTCGGGATGCCTTGTGCGAGAGCGACTCTGGCCAGCGCCAGGTCGAAGGCGTCCTGGTCCTCGTCCACGTCGTAGTGGGTCTCGTGCAGTTCTTCCCCCGACCACCGCGGTGACAGGTCGCCACCACCGGGCAGCAACACCCCGTCACAGAAGGCCACCCGAGCCGCGACCTCCTCGTCCGAGACGACCGCTCCGGGCGCGTGGGGGTGGATCACCACCGGCTCGCCGCCGGCGGCATACACCGCATCGACCAGCGCGCGGGCGGTGACCTCGGCGGCATACCGCAGAGCTGAGGTGCTCGCCGCGAAGCGTGCCGGGATGGCGATCAGGGGCCGCCGTGCGCCGGCGGCCCCCGTCGTGGTGTCGGTCATCCTCGTGCCTGTCTCGTCAGTGGGCCGGCGGCTTCGGGGCACGAATGCCGCGGAACTCCCAGTCGCCGCCCTGCGCCGTGGAGAGGACCTCCTCGGATTCGGTGGGCTGGGCGCCGACATCGGTGCGGATCGGCGTGGGGCCCTCGACGATGTGGTTGCGCAGGGTGCCGAGGCCCTCGACCTCGACCTCGACGACATCACCCGGATAGACGGTGCGGGAGATGGCCGGGGTGCCGGACATGAGGATGTCACCCGGGTGGAGGGTGATCGTGCGGGCGATGTCGGCGACGAGGTAGTGCATGTCCCACTGCATCTCGTCGGTGTTGCCGTCCTGCCTGACCTCGCCGTTGACCCGGGTCTGGATGCGCTTGCCGCGGAAGTCCCACCCTTCGACGATGCCGGGGCCGATGGGGCAGAGGGTGTCGGCGCCCTTGACCCGCAGCATCGAGCCGGAGTCGGTGTCGCGGAAGTCGTGCAGCCCGTAGTCGTTGCCGATGGAGTAGCCGCGAATGTAGTCGCCGGCCTCCTCCGGGGAGATGTTGCGGGCGGTCCTGCCGATCACGATCGCGATCTCACCCTCGTAGTTGAGCCACTTGCAGCCGTCCGGGCGGACGACGGCGCTCTCGTGGGCGTTGAGCGCGGACACCGGCTTGTGGAAGTAGGTCGGTGCCGGCGGCAGCTTGGTCATCAGTTCCTCGACCCGGCTGCGGTAGTTGAGGTGGACACAGACGATCTTGCTCGGGGTGACCGGGGGCAGGTGCGTGGCGTCGGCGATGGCGACCCGACGGCCGTCTCCGGCGACGAGCTCGTCACCCTCGACACGGACGTCGACCGCGTTGCCGTCGAGGAGGATGCGGCGGAACTCGGTGGTGCTCATGGTGTTTCGTCTCCTGGGGGTCGGGTGCGGGTATGCCGTCGTGCGGTGGGTCGAGGGGGCGGCCCGGCGTGTGCGGGTCAGCCTGCCGCGACGAGGTCGGGCTCGTTGCCGCCCTTCTGGCGGGTCACCTCGGGGTCGGGGGTGGTGCGACGCGGTCGGGGGTAGCCGCCCTCGGGCGTCTGGAACCACAGGTGCACCTGGCCGGTGCCGACCGAGTTCTCGTACTCGCCGTACTGGACGGACTTCGCGGTGCAGTCGCCCTCACCGATCGCGCCGGCCATCATCAGGTAGTGGCCGAAGCGGGCCTCCGGCTTGTAGCGGTAGAACTCGTCCATGGTGTCGAGCACCTGGGCGTGGTCCCCCTCGCTGAACCACTGCATCCGCTGCAGGTCCGCGGCATACGCCTCGGGGGAGAAGATGTGCTCGCTGCCGGCGGCCTCGTGATCGCGCAGGGTCCGCAGGGAGTGGAAGGTGTGCGACATGGCGCCCGAGGCGATCAGCACGACCTTGCGGTCGGACTCGAGGATGGCGTCGCCGAGGGCGCGGCCCAGGCGCAGGTTGTCCTCCATGTCTGCGGTCTGGCAGACGCCGATGGAGATCCACTTCTTGTCCTCCAGGCCCTTGCCGAGGTACTCCCACAGGTTGGTCGTGGCATAGAAGATCGGCAGGCTGTGGTCGTCGATCGCGGTGATCCACGTGTAGTGCTCGTCCGCCTTGCTCGCGATCAGGTGGGCCAGCTCGGGGTCGCCGGCGAAGTCGTAGTGACGACGGGTCATCCCACGGGGCAGCTCCTCCGAGGTGAAGAGCCCGCTGCGGCGGTCCTGGGCCGTCACGACATATTCGACGGTGGTCGCCCAGTGGCTGTCGAGCACGACGACGGTGTCGTAGTCGAGGGTCTCGAAAACCTCCGCGCGCAACTGCTCGAGACCGGCGACGAGGGTGGTGTCCTCGCCGTTGTTGAGCTCGCGCCGGGTCGCCTCCGGCAGCATGATGGTCGGCACGTGGGCGAGCAGGGCCGCCCCGACGATTGCACCCATGTCAGTCCTCCTTGTCGGTGGTCCAGCCGGTGGGGGAGAAGACGCTGTTCTTGACGTCGGTGTAGAAGTCGAAGGACCACAGTCCGCCCTCGCGGCCGATGCCGGACTTGCCGTTGCCACCGAAGGGCGCCCCCAGGTCGCGGACGAAGAAGCAGTTCACCCACACGGTGCCGGCGTTGAGTCGGTGGCTGACCCGCTCGGCGCGCTCGGGGTCACCGGTGACCAGGGTCGCCGCCAGGCCGAAGCGGGTGTCGTTGGCCTTGGCGACCGCGTCCTCCTCGTCCGTGAAGGTCTCGATGGTGACGACCGGGCCGAAGACCTCCTCGGTGAGGATCTCGCTGCCCGGCGCAGCGTCCACCAGGATCGTGGGGGAGTAGAAGAGGCCGCCGAGCTGCTCGTTGGGGCCGCCGCCGAGCAGGGCCGTGGCGCCCTCGGCCTTGGCCCGCTGGACGAAGCCGTCGATCTGCTCGAACTGCTTGCGGTTGATCAGGGCGGACTGGTCGGTGGCCTCGTCGCGCGGGTCGCCTTGCGTCAAGGTGGCGGCCTTGTCGACGACCCGGCGGGTGAACTCCTCGGCGATCGACTCCTGCACGAGCATGCGGGCCGCCTTGAGGCAGACCTGACCGGCGTTGTCGAACTGCTCGACCGCGATGTCGACGGCCAGGTCCATGTCGGCGTCCTCGAAGACGACCAGCGGGGACTTGCCACCCAACTCGAAGGACAGCGGCACGGTGTTGGGTGCGGCGGCTGCGGCGACGCGGGTGGAGGTCGGCACGGAGCCGGTGAAGCACAGCCGGCTGATGCCGGGGTGGCCGCTGAGGGCTGCCCCGGCCTCGGCGCCGATGCCCTGGACGACGTTGAAGACGCCGGCCGGCACACCCGCCTCGGCCATGATGTCGGCCAGCAGGGACGCGGTCAGCGGGGCGTCCTCCGGCGGCTTGACCACGACGGTGTTGCCGGCCGCCAGCGCCGGTCCGATGCGCCAGGTCGCGAGCATCAGCGGCGCATTCCACGGGGTGATGATGGCGACGACGCCGGCCGGGTCATAGGTGACCCGCTCCCGGTGGCCGCGCACCTCCATGTCGGGGTGCGCGAGCTGCTGCTCGGCGTAGTCGGCGAAGTAGCGAAAGTTCATCGCCACCCGGGGCATGACGCCGCGTCGGTGACTGCGGATGAGCGCGCCGTTGTCGCGGGTCTCGACCAGGGCCAGGTCCTCGACGCGTGCCTCGACGCCCTCGGCGACCTTGCGCAGGATGGCCGAGCGCTCGGCGACCGGCAGGGCCGCCCACGCCGGGTATGCCGCGCGCGCCGCCGCGACCGCGGCGTCCACCTCGGCGGCACCGCCGGCGCTCACCTCGGCGATCGGCGTCTCGTCGATGGGGGAGATGTCGGTGAATGTCGACTGCGAGGCGACTCGCTCGCCGCCGATCCAGTGGCGGGTGTCGACCTCGACGCCCTCGACGACGGCGACGTGGGCTCGCTCTGCGGACATGCGACTCCTCCTCAGGATCGTTTGGGGCCAAACAATATGGAAGCCCGGACCGCCCGGTCAAGGTCCGGTCACGGCACGGCACCGACATCGGACATCCCCTTGTCGGAGGCCGCGAGCGGCCCTACATTTCTCCGCATTCCAATCTGATTTGGACCCAAACGAATGGAGCCCTCATGAGCACGGTGGATCCCACCGATGATGTCGCCCGCCGGGACGCGCACACCCTGCGGCGCGGAACTCTCGGTGTCCTCGGCATCACCTTCTTCGTCGTCTCGGCGGCAGCGCCCCTGACCGCAATGGCCGGTGGCGCCCCCATGGCGATGCTCCTGGGCAACGGCGCCGGCGTGCCGGCGGCATACCTCATCGTCACGGCACTGCTGTTGATCTTCGCGGTCGGCTACACGGCCATGGCCCGTCACCACACCAGCACGGGCGCCTTCTACTCCTACATCTCTCGCGGCCTGAAGCAGTACCTCGGGGGCTCCGCGGCCTGGATCGCGCTGCTGGGCTACAACGCCATGCAGATCGGGCTCATCGGCCTCTTCGGGGCGGCCACCGCGGGCTTCATGACGGACACCTTCGGTGTCGAGATCCCCTGGTGGGCCTACGCTTTCGCGGCGATCGCGGTCATCGCGGTGCTCGGCTACCGGCAGGTCGACCTGTCCATGAAGGTCCTCTCGGTGCTGGTGTTGGCCGAGTTCCTCATCGTGCTCGCGCTCGACGCGGCGATCCTCGCCAAGGGCGGCCAGGGCGGTGGCGCGCCGCTGACCCTCGAGCCGTTCTCGTTCTCGGCCCTGACCTCCGGCTCCCTGGCGATCGCGCTGCTGTTCAACTCGGCGTCCTACATCGGTTTCGAGGCGACGACCATCTACAGCGAGGAGGCCAAGGACCCCAAGCGCACCGTCCCGCGGGCGACCTTCCTCGCCGTCCTGACCATCGGCCTCTTCTACACCTTCACCAGCTGGCTGATGGTCAATGCCCAGGGCGCCGACACCCTCGTCGAGCACCTCGGCGGCCTCAAGCCCGACCCGACGGCCTTCCTCTTCGAGCTCGGTGGCGTCTATCTCGGCTCGACGGCGACCACGCTGATGTCGCTGCTCTTCGCGACCTCGGTCTTTGCGGCGCTGCTGGCCTTCCACAACTCCGTCGCCCGGTATCTCTTCGCCCTCGGGCGGGAGGGGATCGTCCCGGAGCGGCTGGGGCGCACCCACCCGATCCACCTCTCGCCGCACGCGGGGTCGCTGAGCCAGAGCGTCCTGGCCACGCTGGTCGTGCTGCTCTTCGTCGTGACCGGTCAGGACCCGGTGCTGCACCTGTTCACCTGGCTGACCCAGCTGGGCACCTTGGCGATCCTCACGCTGATGGCGCTCTCGTCCTTCGCCGTGGTCGCGTTCTTCGCCCGCCACCCCGAGCTCGACAGCAACATCTGGCGCACCAAGATCGCCCCCGTCTTCGGTGGCGTCCTCATGACCGGCGTCGCGCTCTTCGCGGCCTCGCAGTTCGGTGACCTCATCGGTTCGCCCGGCAGCATGCTCGCGTGGTTCCTGCCGGGGCTGATCCTGGTCAGCGGGGTCATCGGCTGGGTCTCCGCGACCGTGCTGCGCTCCCGATCGCCCGAGCTCTTCGCTCAGATGGGCCGCCACCGCGGCGAGGAGTTGGACCCGGGCCACGAGGTGCCGCGCCTGGGCTGACCCGGCGGCATCCGACGGTGGGCCACGAGTGGGGCATACGATCCCGCTCGTGGCCCACGCACGTTTCCCCTCCCTGGAGTTGACGGACCTGCTCGAGGTCACCCATGACCCGGCGCGGCTCACCGCTGGGGTCTGGGCCGTGGTCGTCACCTTCGAGGGGGAGCTGACCGCCGCCCGCTTCGACCGGGTATGCCGCGCCCCGGCTCCGGCGCCCACGGCGCCCTGGCAACCGCTGGCCGGTGAGTGGCACAGCAGTCTCGACCGGGCGGCATACCTCTCGGGGGTGGAGGAGATCCGCCGCAGGGTCTCCCGGGGCGAGCTCTATCAGGCGAACCTCTGTCGAGTGATGAGCCACCGGCTGAGCCGCGACGCGGATCTCGACGGTCTCGCCGCGCTGCTCGACCGCGGCAACCCGGCGCCGCGCGCCGGTCGGATTCACTTGCCGGACAACGGGATCGACCTGGTGTGTGCCTCACCGGAGGCCTATCTGCTGCGTCACGGCGAACTGATCACCTCGCGGCCCATCAAGGGCACCTCCTCGCTGCCGGGCGGGATGCTGCCCAAGGACTATGCGGAGAACGTCATGATCGCCGATCTCGTGCGCAACGACCTGAGTCGCTGCTCCCGCCCCGGCACGGTCGTGACGCAGGAGCTGTGCGTCGAGGAGGAGCACCCGGGGCTGGTCCATCTCGTGACGACGATCAGTGGCCGGCTCGAGGAGGGCGCCGATTGGCCGGAAATTCTCACCGCGACCTTCCCGCCCGGCTCGGTCTCCGGGGCGCCGAAATCGAGCGCCCTGGTGGCGATCGACGACCTGGAGACCAGGCCTCGCGGCCCGTACTGCGGCGCCATCGGCTGGGTGGATGCCGACCGGATGGAGGCGGACCTGGCCGTCGGCATCCGGACCTTCTGGGCGGAGGGCGCAGGGGAGGATCGGCAGTTGTGCTTCGGCGTCGGCGCCGGGATCACCTGGGGCTCGGATCCCGAGGGGGAGTGGGAGGAGACCCGGCTCAAGGCGGCTCGCCTCGTGGGCCTGGCGTCTGGGAGGATCGAGGCATGACTTCCGAGGTGCGTGTGTGGGTCAACGGTCGGCTCGTGGATCCGGAGGAGCCGTCCATCGCGGCGCTGGATCACGGTGTCACAGTCGGCGACGGCGTCTTCGAGACCGCCAAGGTCGTCGACGGTCGGGTCTTTGCCGCGACGCGGCACATGGACCGCATGGATCGCTCCTTGGCGGGCCTCGGCCTGCCGGCCCTGGACCGCGCGCGCCTGCAGGAGGGTGTCGACGCGGTGTTGGGGCAGGGGGAGCCGATCGGTTTCGGTCGCCTGCGCTACACGGTCACCGCGGGCCCCGGGCCCCTGGGGTCGGACCGCCTCGACGGGGCCCAGACCTATGTCGTGACGGCAGCGGCCCAGCAGCCCTTCCCGGAGAGCGTGGCCATCACGACCGTGCCGTGGACGCGCAACGAGCGGGCGGCGACGGTCGGGCTGAAGACGACGTCGTATGCCGAGAATGTCATCGCGCTGGCCTATGCCCACGAGCGCGGCGGCAGTGAGGCGATCTTCGCCAACACTCGCGGCGAGTTGTGCGAGGGCACCGGCTCCAACATCTTCGTTGTCCTCGACGGTGTCATCCACACGCCGCCGGAGGACTCGGGCCTGTTGCTCGGCATCACCCGCGCCCTGACGATCGAGTGGTGTCGCGAGGCCGGGCTGGAGGTCCGCGAGGAGGCGCTCCCCATGGACATCCTCACCACCTGTGACGAAGTCTTCATCACCTCGACCACCCGCGACGTCCTCCCGGTGCACGCCGTCGACGACCGCGACCTCGGTGGTCCGGGACGAGTCTCGTTGCAGGCGAAGGAGATCTTCGACCGCCTCGGGGTGGAGCGGTTCGACCCGTGACCGATCTCGACGAGGGGCGGGCTACCGAGCCCGCCCCGGAGGGCAGCGCCGGTGGGGCCTCGGTCGCCCGGAGCGGAGTGGAGTCCGTCCTCGGGTCCGACGGGCGTCCCGAGCCCCGGTGGCGTTGGCAACGACGCATGCGCCACAACCCGGCGACCCAGACGACCTTGCACGTGGGGGTCGGTCTGGCCGGTCTGTTGGTGGTGGCGCTGGGGCTGGTCATGGTGCCCTTCCCCGGGCCGGGATGGGCCGTGGTGATCTTCGGTGTGTGGCTGTGGTCGCTGGAGTTCGTCTGGGCGGCGCGGCTGTTCTTCTGGGCCAAGGAGACCTTGCGTCGCTGGAATGGCTGGGTGATGGCGCAGCCGCTCTGGGTGCGCGGGCTGATTGCGCTGGGGACCCTGATCCTGGTCTGGGCCTTCTTCTACGTGTGGTTCCGACTGACCGGCATCCCCGCCTTCGTGCCCGACTTCGCCGAGAAGTGGCTCGACCTGGTGCCCGGCCTCGAGCGTGGCTGAGCCGATTTCCGCTGCGGGTGCTTCACCGGGTATCCTCGGTCAGCCCCGTCAAGGGGCGCTGGACGTGTAGCTCAGTTGGTTAGAGCGTTCGCTTCACACGCGAGAGGCCAGGGGTTCGAGTCCCTTTACGTCCACCAGCCAAGAAGCCCGAGATTCTGCGGAAAAGTCAGAGTCTCGGGCTTCTTGCGTGGGTTCGCGCGTACACAGTGCGTATCTAAGCGGCGGCTCGGGGCATGAATCGGCCCCGCCACGGCTGTCACCGTGCGGGGCCAGACGACAGCGTTAGGAGCGCTCTCGTGGAACCCATCCTACTCGCCCTCGCCCTGCCGCCTCTAGTAGCGGCGTGCCAGTCCATCGGCCTGATTGGTCTGGGCTTCGTGGTCGCGGCCATCCTCGTCATCGAGGCGATTGAGCGATGACTCTGGAAGTGCGCCTCGCTGCGGCCCCCTTGAAGCTCCCCTCTGGCACAGCCGTGGCGACTCGAGGCCCGGACGGCTCCTGACCCCCGACGGCGGGGTGACAGGGCCTCCCGCCGGCTTGCGCTCTCTCGACCCCTAACGAGACGACGTAGGCGCACAACTAGCCGCCCCCGGTGATCGACCCCCAACCGTGCGAACCGGCGCACGGTGCCCCGACCTCAGGCAGTGCACGGCCGGTCGAGGGTCTGACTCAGCCTGGTCTCGATTCGAGGCCGGGCTAGAGGGCATGGGCGCGAACGTTGCGGGGTCGGCTTCTTTGGGAGGGTTCGCCAGAGGTGTGCCTTCCGGTCGACCGGAAGATCGCAGACGTGCTCTCAAGCCCTTGACGAAGTGGTACCGCTGAGCGCTAGGTGCCTGGTTCAGTCCTTCTCCACCGGGGGAACCTTGCTGAGCCAACGGCGCAGCATCCGCTCTCTCTCGACCAAGTGATCCTTCGGTCCTACGTGCCGGCCCTTGAGCGCCTCCAAGAGCCGACCGAGGACATCGAGCTGTTGCTCGATCCGCTCTCGGATCTCACTCGCGCGAGACGCGCACCGCTTGGAGCAGTACATGATCATCGGACCGCGGCCGATGTAGTCAACGGGTGCGCAGCACTCCGGGTTTCCGCAGGGGGCTGTGGCCCCGATGGGCGCCTCGTCCATGGCGATGTTTACCTGCGCGAGCCAGGCGCGGGGGTCCTGGAACCCATCTGGAAGCGTGCCTGAAACACCTGAGGGGTAGCGGGGCGTTGTCACTTTCGATACCTCCGCATCGGTGTCCTGTGTCATGCCTGTGCTGGCGCACTCCATAGTCCCTGCTGCAGCGCGGACGCGGGCGGTGGCACCTTGGGCTCTTGTTGATTGTCTCTGAAGCGCCCTGGGTTTCGTTCCGAGTCTCAGCAAGGAGAATCGGAACATGCCCAAGAAGTTCAGTCCAGAGCTGCGTGACCGTGCCGTGCGCATGGTCTACGACCGTCACGCCCGCGAAGGCGGCCCCCGCGCAGTATCGATTCGCGCCGTCGCGCCACAGCTCGGCGTCGGTGAGGAGACCCTGCGGATCTGGTGCAACCGCTACGGCCCCACCGAGCCAGCGGGCCCGGGGGAACCTCTCGAGGAGGAGAACCGCCGGCTTCGGCGGGAACTCGCCGAGGCGCGACGCGCGAACGAGATCCTGAAGGCTGCCTCGGCGTTTTTCGCAGCGGAACTCGACCGCCCCACGACGAAATGATCGCGTTCATCGACATGCATCGCGAGAAGTTCGGGGTCGAGGCCATCTGTCGCATCCTGGGTGCGACAGAATGTGGGTTCATCACCTCCCGCGGATACCGGGCCTCCAAAAGTAGGCCGGCCTGCGCTCGTGGCGTTCGGGACGAGATGCTCGTGGAGGAGGTGAAGCGGATTCATCAGGAGAATTACAGCGTCTATGGCGTCCGGAAGATGTGGCACGCAATGCGCCATGCGGGATGGGATGTCGGTCGCGACCAGGTGGCACGACTGATGAAGATTGCTGGTCTCCAGGGCGTCCGCCGAGGTCGCAAGCCCGTCACCACATGCCCCGCAGTCGGAGTCGACCAGCGTCCCGACCTTGTGGAACGGACGTTTGTCGCGGACCGTCCGCAGCAGCTCTGGGTCGCCGACATCACCTACGTCCGGATGCTCACCGGATTCTGCTACGTCGCATTCATCACCGATGTCTACAGTCGCAGAATCGTCGGCTGGGCGGTCGCACCCACACTCCACACGGAGCCGCTGCCGTTCCTCGCGCTGGACCATGCTCTTCTTTCCACAGGGGTGAGCAGGAATGAAAGGGGTTTGATCCACCATTCCGATAGGGGCAGCCAATACGTTTCGCTCGCCTATTCGGACGCTCTCCTTGCGGCTGGCGTGAAAGCATCGGTGGGTACTGTCGGCGATAGCTACGATAACGCGCTGGCAGAGTCTGTGAATGGTCTCTACAAGGCGGAGCTGATCTACTCGAAGCGGATCTGGGAGTCAGTCAGCGAGGTCGAGCTGGCGACGATGGGCTGGGTCCACTGGTGGAACACGGCCCGGCTCCACGAAGCTCTCGGCTACCGCACCCCGGCGAGCGTCGAAGCGACCTACACTCACCCCATGACGACCGCGCCCGCGACCGTCTAACCACGGAACGAAACCCAGGGCGCTTCAGACCGTGCCCCTGGCGGGAGGACACGCTCGGCCGCGAGGTATGCGACCAACGGGTCGATGATGTGGTCTTCCCGGTCCGGGCGGTCCCAGGTGCTGGGCTCCGGGTCAGTCGTGATCCGGACCTTTCGCGCGGTAGATCGGCCTGTGCTGTGCAGGGTCAGGTCCCAAGACCCGACCCCGTGGAGTCCGGGAAGAACATTGGCTACGACGTATGGCCGAGCGTGGGGCCTGACCCCGGTTCTTGGACACGCTGAATCCAGCACGTGGTGCTGGGGAAGCGAGATGATCCGAGAATCATGGCTAGGAAGAACTATTCCGAGGAGTTCCGTCGTCAGGCCGTCGACTTGTACGAGTCCACCCCGGGTGCCGAGGTCCGCGGCATCGCCGAGGACCTCGGCATCGTGCGTGGCACGCTGCGGGGTTGGCTCGAGGTCTACGGGACCGGCAAGAAGACCGCTGCTGACGGGACGTTGACCTCCAGCCCACTGCAGTCCAGGCCGTCGAAGAAGAACTCCTCGGCGCCCGAAGGTGAGACGCCGGAGCAGAAGATCGACCGACTGGAGGCCGAGAACGCGGCGCTGCGGGCCGAGACCACCAAGCTCACCACCGAGCGGGAGATCCTGCAGCGGGCGGCCAAGTATTTCGCCGGGGAGACGCGCTGGTGAGTCGCTTCCAGTTCGTCGCCGACAACTCCGCCACCTTCGAGGTGAAGCGACTGTGCGAGCTCGTCGAGATCGAGCGCTCGTCCTACTACGCCTGGCTCAAGGCAGCCCCGGCACGCGAAGAGCGAGCTCGGGCCGATGCCGAGCTCGTGGAGCGGATCAGGGCCGTCCACGCCGAGGACAACACTTGCGGTGCGCCGCGGATCACCGCCGAGCTCAACGACAACACCCCTGCCGGTGAGCGGGTCAACCACAAGCGCGTCGCGCGGGTGATGCGGGCCGAGGGCATCCGTGGCTATGTGAAGAGGCGGCGGGTGCGGACCACGATCCCCGAGCCGTCGGGGCAGAAGTACCCCGACCTGCTCCAGCGCGACTTCACCGCCGAGCGCCCCAACCGGCGCTACGTCGGCGACATCACCTACCTCCCGCTCGCGGACGGGACGAACCTGTACCTGGCGACCGTGATCGACTGCTACTCCCGACGGCTCGCCGGCTAGGCGATCGCCGACCACATGCGCACCGAACTCGTCGAGGAAGCGTTGAACGTCGCGGCCGCGACCCGAGACAGCCTCAAGGGCGCGATCTTCCACAGCGACCACGGGTCGGTCGGCGAAATCAACCGGTCGTCGCAACACCTTGAGTTCGGAGGTGTTCGAGCATGGCGACAGCGGACTGGAGCAAGAAGACCAGCGACGCGCCAGAGGAGCTTCGCCGGCAGTGGCGTGCTGACCGGGCGTTGCGGCCAGCGATGCGCTCGCCCGGGCGTCCTGACCCGTCCCGAGCGGTGCAACGGCAGTTCTGGCGGCTGATCGCCACGGGCATCACGTCGGCAGAAGCGGCGCTGGCGGTCGGTGTGTCAGTGCCGGTTGGGACCCGCTGGTTTCGCCACGCTGGCGGCATGCCCCCCATTTCGCTGGCCGAGCCCACCGGCCGCTATCTGAGCTTCGAGGAGCGTGAGGAGATCGCTATCCTGCACGCCCAGGACAAGGGCGTTCGCGAGATCGCCCGCGCGATCGGGCGTGATCCCGGAACGGTCTCACGCGAGTTGCGACGCAACGCTGCGACTCGTGGGGGGAAGCAGGAGTACCGGGCCACCGTGGCGCAGTGGAAGTCACAGCAGGCGGCCAAGCGCCCCAAGACCGCCAAGCTGCTGGAGAACCCGAAACTGCGGGAGTATGTCCAAGATCGGCTCGCCGGCAACGTTCGCCGGCCCGACGGCACGATCGTCACTGGCCCCACACCGGCCCCCTGGAAGGGGCTGAACAAGCCGCACCGTGCCGACCGGCGTTGGTCGCTGGCCTGGAGCCCGGAGCAGATCGCACAGCGGTTGAAGGTCGACTTCCCCGATGATGAGTCCATGCGCATCAGCCACGAGGCGATCTACCAGTCGCTGTTCATTGAGGGGCGTGGTGCGCTCAAGCGCGAGCTGGTCACGTGTCTGCGCACCGGACGGGCGCTACGGCAGCCGAGGGCCCGATCGCAGAACAAGCCCGGTGGGCATGTCACGGCCGATGTGGTTCTCAGCGAGCGCCCCGCTGAAGCCGAAGACCGCGCCGTCCCAGGTCACTGGGAGGGCGACCTGATCATCGGCACTGGCCGGTCGGCGATCGGGACGATCGTTGAGCGCAGCAGCCGCTCAACGATCCTGGTCCACCTGCCACGCATGGAGGGCTGGGGCGAGAAGCCCTACGTGAAGAACGGTCCATCGCTCGGCGGCTACGGGGCCGTCGCGATGAACGCGGCGCTGAGTACGTCGATCACCAAGCTGCCCGAGCAGCTGCGCAAGACCCTGACCTGGGATCGCGGTCAAGTCCCACCCAGTGGTGTAGCGCTGCGTGTTCCTCGTTGGGGTGATCAGCCCGTCAGCGCAGGCAGTTCATCAGCTCCGATCTCGGGTTCGGTGGTGGGCACGATGTTGATGCGGGAGCGGGCCAGGACGTCGAGTCCGAGGTAGCGGCGGCCTTCGGACCATTCGTCTGTTTGCTCGGCCAGGACCGCGCCGACGAGGCGGACGATGGCCTCGCGGTTGGGGAAGATCCCGACGGCGTCGGTGCGTCGTCGGATCTCCTTGTTGAGCCGTTCGGTGGGGTTGTTGGACCAGATCTGGGTCCAGATCTCTTTCGGGAACGCGGTGAACGACAGCAGGTCGGCTCGAGATCGGTCGAGGTGCTCGAACACCTCGGGGAGCTTGTCCTGGACGTAGTCGAGGAGCCTGTCGAACTGGGCGTGGACCGCGGTGGCGTCGGGCTGGTCATAGACGCTGTGCAGCATGGCCTTGACCGCTGGCCACATGCTCTTGGGGGTGACGCCCATGAGGTTGAAGGCGTAGTGGGTGCGGCATCGCTGCCAGGCCGCGCCGGGCAGGTTCGCTGCGATCGCCTCGACCAGGCCGGCGTGGGCGTCGGAGGTGACCAGCCGCACCCCGCTCAGGCCGCGGGCGACGAGGTCGGCGAAGAACTCGTTCCACGCGGCCCCGGTTTCAGCGGTGGCGACCCGCATCCCGAGGACCTCGCGGTGGCCGTCGTTGTTGACGCCGGTCGCGAGCAGGACGACCGCGTTGATCACGCGGCCACCTTCGCGGACCTTCATCGTCAACGCGTCGGCGGTCACGAACGTGAACGGCCCGGCATCATCGAGGGGTCGGTGGCGGAAGTCCTCGACCATGGCGTCCAGGTCCGTGGCCATCCGGGAGACCTGCGACTTGCTCAACCCGTCGATCCCGAGAGTCTTCACGAGCTTGTCCATGCGGCGCGTGGACACGCCGGCGAGGTAGCAGTCCGCGACGACGGTGATCAACGCGGACTCGGCACGCTTACGGCGCTCCAGCAACCACTCGGGGAAGTAGGTGCCCTTCCTGAGCTTGGGGACCGCGACGTCGATCGTCCCGACCCGGGTATCGAGGTCGCGATGCCGGTACCCGTTGCGCTGGCTCGTGCGGCTCGGTGTCGGGCGACCCCACTCGGCACCGACGACAGCATCAGCATCGGCGGACAGCAGGGCGTTGATGATCGACTGAAGCAGGGTGCGCATCAGATCAGGGCTGGCCTCAGCGAGGGCTTCACCCAACAGTCCAGCAGGGTCGACAATGTGCGGAGCGGTCATCGTGATGTTTCCGTTCGAGAGAGCTGTGGAAGGTGAACTCGAAGGATCACGCGGTGGCCGCGCCCACGTCCACGACCGGGACGATCACGGCGACCGCGCTACACCACTATGCGGGACTCAACTGGGATCGCGGCAAGGAACTCTCGGGTCACGCGCAGTTCGCGTTGGAGACCGGCACGAAGGTGTTCTTCGCCGACCCCCACTCGCCGTGGCAGCGGCCGAGCAACGAGAACACCAATGGCCTGCTGCGCCAGTACTTCCCCAAAGGCACGGACCTGTCGCGTTGGTCCGCCGAGGACCTCGAGGCCGTCGCTCACGCGCTCAACAACCGGCCCCGCAAAATCCTTGGGTGGAAGACACCTGCCGAGGTGTTCGATGAGCAACTACGCTCGCTTCAACAACCCGGTGTTGCATCGACTGGTTGAACCCAAGGTCTACTGCTCCAAGGCCTACGCCCAGCTCTGCAAGAAGTTCGGCGTCACCCAGTCGATGGGCGCCGTCGGCTCGTCGGCCGACAACGCACTCGCGGAGTCGTTCAACGCCACGATGAAGCGCGAGGTCCTCCAAGACACCGCCTGCTGGCCCGACGAGCTGACCTGCCGCCGGCAGGTCTTCAGATGGCTCGTCCGCTACAACACCCGCCGCCGTCACAGCTGGTGCGGCTACCTCTCCCCGTCCACTTACGAGGCCCGCCGGGCCGCTACGCTGCCAACCGCCGCGTAATCACACCCCGTGTCCAAGATCCGGGGGTAAGGCCCGCCGCCGGATCGCGATGTGGCCCAGCGCGGTCGCCAGGTGCGTCTTCCCGACTCCGACCGGTCCCAGCAGGAGGACGCCGTTGCCGGCCTCGGTGAACCGCAGGCTGGTCAGGTCCGACAGCAGGGCCCGGTCGTAGGTCAGGTCGTCCAGCTCGTCCCAGGTCTGAAGCCGCATGCTCGGGTCCAGGCCCGCGGCGCGGGCGCGCAGCATCGCCGAGCGGGACTCCCGCCGGGTGATCTCGTCATCGAGGATGAGCTGCAGGAACGCGGCGTGGCCCATCTTGCGCTGCCGGGCAAGGGCGAGCCGTTCGGGCAGGGTCTGGGTCATCTGCCCGAGCTTGAGCGCTTTGAGGGTCTTGGTCAGGTCGGTGCCGACCGGGTCGGCCGGCCCGGCCTGGGTGGTGCTCTCCTCCAGGGTGGTGGTGCTCATCGGTGGTCTCCTTCGGGTGCGGTCGTGGTGGCGGCTGCGCCGCCGGGGACGAGGGTGAGCCGGGGCGGTGCGGGTGGTCCGTACTCGGCCGGGTCGCGGGCGAACCGGCCCCCGGGCGAGCCGGCGGCGGCGGGCAGCACCGGAGCGGCGTGCTCGGTGGCGCGCTGCAGCATGTTGGCGATCTTGGTCACGCTGACCACGTCCAGGTCGAGTGAGCGTGAGCACGCGGCCTCCACCGGGTCGGCCCCGTAGCGGCGGACCAGCCCCAGGAGCCGGTACACCGCGCGCATCCGGGTCCAGGGCAGCGGCTCGTCCAGCAGCCGCTCGGCGTGGATGCCGATGCTCGGGCCGTGCGAGGCGCAGGTGGCGATCAGCGCGGTCAGGTCCCGTAGGGCATACCCGGCCCTGTGCTCGGGCAGGTCCGCCCGGTCCGTGGACCGCCGCCCGGGTGCCTGGCGGGGGTGGGTCTTGACCAGGCGCCCGCCGCCGGACCCGCTGGTGTAGAGCTTGACGAGCTCACGGTCGGCGCGAGCGTCCAGGTACTGGCCCAGGTGGGCCTCGGGCACCGAGTACAGCGCCCTGGCGACCTCGACGTGGTAGTCGCGGTGGACCTGACCCGGGTGAAGACCGGCTGGTCATACGGTTGCGGCACCGGCAGCAGCACCGGGGCCTCGACCCGGGTGAACACCTCCACCGGACGCGCCTGGATCGTGCCGTGGATCCGCATCCCGGCACGCACCGAGCACCACTGCTCGGCACGGGCCTGCGCGTCGACCAGGTCGCTGAAGTGCTCCCCGGCCCAGAAGTTGCCGCGCACGAACTGCACCGCCCGCTCGACCCTGGTTTGTCCTTGGGCGAGCGGACCCTCGCGGGGTCGGTGACGAACCCGGCGTGCTGGGCGTAGTCCAGCCAGCCGGTGGACAGGCGCGGGTTGACCGCGTCGGCGTCGGTCACGACCGGCTTGAGGTTGTCCGGGACCAGGACCTTGAACACGCCACCGAAGAAGGCCCCACGCGGCCTCACAACCCGCGATGACCGCGGTCAGCGTCTGTGAGTAGGTCAACCAGACGAACATGTGCCGGGAGACCACCGCGGTGAAGATCAGCGCGTGCACCTTGCGGCGCCGCCCGTCGGCCGGGTCGACCAGGTAGCCCATGTGGCCGAAGTCGACCTGCAGCTCCACGCCCGGCTCGCCGTCGTCCACGCGGACCGTGGTCTCCCTGGCCCGGTAGCCGCACCGCTCGGTGGCGAACCGGTGCAGCGTCCGGTAGGCCACCACGACGCCCTGGCGGGCCAGGAGCTCCTAGATCTTGACGATCGACAGCGGCTTGGCGTCCTTGCCGTCCCTAGCCACCCAGGAGCGGATCTGCTCCTCGTGCGCGAGCAGCACCTCCCAGGAAGCACCGTGCCCGCCCGGGCGTGCCGGGCGCACCGCCGCGACGACAGCTCCGACGAGCGCGTCGTCGACCGTGGCCCACCCGGCCGAGCGTTCCAGCCCCGCCTCCTGGGCGGCCTGCACGTACCGGCGCGCGGTCTTGCGGTCGACCCCGGCCCGCTCGGCGACGGTGCGCAACCCCGCACCCTCGAGCCAGCCGCGCAACACTTCTCTGACCTCGATCACACTGACCTCCCTGAATCCCATGCCCACTGGACCTCCACGCCGACGACGCTGACGAGGCGATCCAACGAACCCTCCGAGGCCCCACCAGGCAGGCGCGCCGGGTGGTCCCATGACTGGCAACCCAGGTGGTCCCATGAACCTGGCAGAAAACCGCTCAGAGCGGTCCCATGCTCATGGCAGGCGACACCTGGCCTTGGCGCTCAGGCAGACGGGCTCCCTGCTGGCGCCGGACTTCTACCAGACCATCGAGGTCCCTGGGTCTCGGACCGGCTTGCTGACCAGCAGCTCGTTGGCATGATGGCAGTCGGCATCGGCTATCTGACGGTCATCCTCCTCATGCTGATGGCAGTCCTGGACCGACACCCCCGCGGCGACCGTCCCTCCGGGGCCGGGTCACGGTCGTTGACTGGTGAATACGCGACACGTTTTGCGCGGGAGCCTGGCAGCAGGTCGGAGAAACGCAGGGCCAGGCGGTGACGGACCACGTGCGTCAGCTCGACGGAGTAAGCAGCCGCCGAGAATGCTGGCGAGAGGCTGGGAAGCCACCGTGCTCGCCGCCAGGCGTGGATGACCGGTCCCGGGGGCGGTCGGACTTCATGGCGGTGCCGGTCCAGCAGTCGCCGCACGACGGTAAGGCAGCCGAGGCCCTGCTGCTGCAGACAGAGGGCCGCACCGTCCACTTTGACCGGGGGTCAGACACGCATGCTGCCGGACGGCCTGGTCACCGGCCCAGCATGAGGATGACGATCGGGGCGAGGTACGCCGCCGCCACGAGCACCATGACAAGCATCGTCAGGCATCCTGCCCAGGACCGACCGACCGGTCGATCCCCCTTCGGCGTCACCACCTGCCCGCCGTGGTCCGGACAGCGGAAGCCCGAAGCGCCAGTTCCGTCCCGTTCTCATTCATCTGTGGCCTGCTCTCCCCAGGAGGAGCTCCTCCTCATCCTTACCGGACGATACCACCGCAAGTTTTGCCCGCGGAGTCGCATCGGGGCGAACGGTTCACCGGTCGGGTGCGTCGACCTGGGACGCGGGCTGGTTCGGCAGGCGACCCCGCCGGTCCACCGCCGTGCGAGCCTGACTCGCAGATCGTCCCGCCTTCAGCCGGTCAGTGGCGTGCGCTGGAGGTCGCACCGCGCGGAAGCGACATCGTCCCGCGCCGTGCACCGCTGGAGTGCAGCGTGTCGGCGGGTGGCACTTCCGCCCTCGGACGGGACCCAGTCCGGCGGCCTCCGGTGGCACAGCTGTGCGGTCTGGGCACGCTGCCTTCCGGGTGCCGCCGCCACCGTGCCCTTGGTCGGCGCGTACCGTCCTGGAAGGGCGCCACCCTGCCGTGCCGGCGGTCGGACGGGACCCAGTCCGGCGGCCTCCGGTGGCACAGCTGTGCGGTCTGGGCACGCTGCCTTCCGGGTGCCGCCGCCACCTTGCCCTTGGTCGGCGCGTACCGTCCTGGAAGGGCGCCACCCTGCCGTGCCGGCGGTCGTTGGGGCGGATGGCCACGCAGGGCGCGGACTCTCACGGAGGCAAGCGGACTCACTTGAGAATCCCACCGGAGCAGTCGGCGCTAGGTCCGGTGAAGCCGGTCCTGTTGATGGCCCACAGCCATCCGCAGCAGGCCAAGGACCACGACGAGCGCGGCGGCGGGGACGACCCAGGGGCCGGTGCGGACGGTGAGCGTCTGCTCCGTGCGCAACGGCAGCTGTCCGACGAGGGTGGCCTGCGTGTACGGGACTGTGCGTTCGTGAACGACGCCGTCTGGGGTGATGAGGCCGGACACACCGACGTTGCTGACGTGCGCGATGGAGCGTCCGTACTCGACGGCGCGGACCCGGGAGATCGCCAGGTGCTGCGCGGACTGGTCGCCATCGCCGAACCAGGCGTTGCTGGTGGGGACCACGAGCAGCTGTGCCCCACCCTTGACCAGGTCGCGGACGGCGCGGTCGACGACGATCTCGAAGCAGATGGCCAGTCCCAGGTTGACCGGTCGGCCCGTGCCGAGCGGGACCGACATCACCCCAGGGCGGTCGCCGGCGCTGAGGTCATCGATCCGGTCGACCCATGGGCTGAGATGCCTCAGGAGCGGTCGCAGCGGCATAATCTCACCGAACGGCGCCAGGTAGACCTTGCGGTACGTCTGGTCCAGCCCGTATCGGGGCAGGTAGCTGAACACCATGTTGGAGGCAGAACCAACCTCGCCCTGTCGGGAGAGGCCGCCGAGCACCACCGGTGCCCCGACGGCCTCGACCGCCGACATGATCCGGTCGCTGGTCGCTGACCGGACACGTGGGTCGAGGGGGTCCCGGTCGGTAGCGCCCTCAGGCCACACAACTAGGTCCGGAGGCGCAGTGTCGCCGTTGGCGACCCTGCCCGCCAAAGCCTTCGTGGCGTCGGCGTACCGATCCAGGATTACCCCCGGTTCTGCCGTCAGGGTCCGGGAGAAGCCTTCGGGAAGATCTCCCTGGACCGCAGCCACGGTCACGTTCTCCCCCGCCGTCGGACGTGGCACCAGAAGGGGAGCAGCCACGAGGACCACAGCACCCACCAGAGCAGCGGCGGCGCGCCCAACCTGCCTCCCGCCGGGCGCCAGGAACCGCTGCAGGGCCACAGCAAGAAGGCCCCCGATGAGAGCTATCAGGAGACCTAGGCCGGGGACGCCGACGAGGCTGACCGCGCCGAGCATCGGCGAGTCGGCCTGGCTGAAACCGAGCCGGGCCCACGGGAAGCCACCGAACGGGGTAACCGATCGTGCCCACTCCATCAACACCCACGCGGCCGCACCGAGGAGTGGGCGAATGTTGCCGGCGCGCTGCAGCAGTGCCAGCAGAGCACCGAGAGCAGCCGGATAAAGGGCCGAGACCACGCTCATGGCGAGCCACGCCGGCCCGCCGGCGTAGGTGCCGGCCCAGGTGAACATCGGCGTGAACCACGCCAACCCCAGCAGCAGACCGGACAGAGCACCCGCCCACCACGTCGCGCCAGCGGTGGCCAGCGCCAGACCGGCACAACCGACGACCGCCAGCCACCACACGTCATGCCCCGGGAACGCCAGCCACAGGCAGACACCGCCCATCAGCCCGAGCACCAGCCGGGCACCGAGCACCAGCGGGAACGTGCCGAGACCCGTCCGGACCGGACGGGCCAGCCTATGCATGCGCGGCGTGCTCGCGGTCGGCGTGGCCGGGTGGTTCGAGCTGGAAGGTGGAGTGCTCGATGCTGACGTCGAAGTGGTCGGCCACGCAGTCCTGCAGACGGGCCAGCATCTCGGCGGCGTGACCGTCGGTGAAGCACTCCTGGTCCAGGACGACATGGGCGGACAGGACGGGCAGGCCGGTGGCGATGGTGGAGGCGTGCAGGTCGTGCACGTCCTGCACGTGCGGTACCGCCAGCACGTGTGCGCGGACGTCGGCCAGGTCCAGCCCCTTGGGGGTGGACTCCAGCAGGATATGGCCGGCCTCCCGCAGGATCGTGACGGCCCGCGGCACGATGAGCGCGGCGATGAGCATGCCGGCGATGGCGTCGATGCGGACCCACCCGGTGGTGGTGATGACGAGCGCACTGATGATGACGGCCACCGACCCCAGGGCATCGTTGACGACCTCCAGGAACGCGGCGCGCATGTTGAGGTTCGCGCCGCGTCCGGAGCTGAGGACCAGCATGGAAGCGATGTTGCCGACCAGGCCGACGATGCCGAAGACGAGCAGGCCGGTGGAGCTGACCTCGTGCGGCTCGTAGAGGCGGCGGACGCCCTCGACGAAGGCGTAGATCCCGACACCCAGGAGCACGGCCGCCTGCGCGCCGGCGGCGAGGACCTCGGCCCGGCGGAACCCCCAGGTCCGCTCGGGCGTCGGTGGCCGCAGCGCCAGCGACGCGGCGACCAGCGCCATGCCCAGCCCGGCAGCGTCGGTGAGCATGTGCCCGGCGTCCACCAGCAGGGCCAGGGAGCCGGTCCACACGGCTCCGACCACCTCGGCGACCAGGATGGTCGCGGTGATCGCGAACGCGACCGCCAGCCGGCCCCGGTGCGTGGTTACGGTCCCGTGGTCGTGACCTGCGCTCATACGTCAGCTCCTTGCATACCAGCCGAGTCCGCCTCGGGAGCCGGTGATCGCCGAGGTGTCAAGGATGTCGCGGCCGGTACGCACGCTCGGGTCGTTCGCCAGCCGGATTCTTGGCAGTCCACCATGACACCTTTCCGCCCAACAGCAGCTCGGGGCCCCCGCACAGTACGGTGGCTTCCTTCGCCACGAGGTCGAGGCGCACTCGCCAGCCGTGCGTCGGTCTTCCCCGCAGGGGCTGGCGGAGCGGCGCGGCACCGACGGGCGGCAGGCCCCCACCCGTACCCTACCGTCGCCTCCTCGCGGGTCACCCTCTGGTCTCCTGGCCGGCGTGGGGGCACGGTCAGCACGTCCAGGAAGCTCGAGCGCACGTGAGCGCGCAGATCGAGGCCGGGCCCGTCGGCCGGGACACCACCAGCCCGCGGGCGCGCCAGGTGCGCCCTCACCGTCGACCTCGCCAACCCCTGGAGCTGGATGAGGTCGCGCACCCCGCGCTCACGCTGACGGGCTGCAGGGTCACGGGCCGTGAGAGGTGCGACGGGCCGCAGAGCGGCGCCGCGGCCACGCCGAGATCTTCGGCCGGCGCGGCATCCTCGCGGCGTAGTCGTGTTGGTTGGTGTCATCGTGATATCCCGATGCTACGGTATCAGCGGCTAAGATCGTCACTTAGCGCTTCTAGCGGGAACCTTGATGAAACCGTGTCCCTTATCGACACCGGGAGATGCGCGGAGCGTCGGACGTACGCATCAGTACCCCTGGGCCTGAGAGGTGAGAGGCAATGAGGAGCATGGGCGCCGCTCGGGCGCGCTCGGTGGCAGAAGCTCCTGCGACTCCGAGCACGCCGACAACCGGCACACGGCTCGACGGCGGGCATGCCGGTGGCTGCCGTGTGCGCGGCGCCGCCCGGCGACGCCATGCCGGACTGAGAGGAACCCTCGAGCCGACATCCACCGCCCGGACTGGGGTGTTGCTGATCGGTGGTCGTGCGCAGAAGCGACCACGGCGCAATGATTCTTCTCGCAGTCGCTGCCTTCCCCGCCCTGGTGCCGCGCGTGGCCGGGACATCGTTCATGCCAGTGGCGCGCCGTCGGGCACATGTCGCGCAGTGCTCGCCGATGAGGCCGTCCGGTGACGCGCGCGCCCCTGCTGACCCTCCTTGCCGCGGCGGCACTGGCTCTGGCTGGTTGCAGCGACGAGGGGTCGAGCATCGACGCCCAGATGCGCCAGGGCGACCAGAAGGGGTACGTCGCAGGTGACGGTACGATCGAGGCGTTGACGCCTGGCCAGCGCGAGACTGTCGTAACGCTGGAGGGCACCACGTTGGAGGGTGAACCGTGGTCGTCGGCCGATCACCGGGGCCAGGTCGTGGTCATCAACGTGTGGGGTTCCTGGTGCGGTCCGTGCATCGAGGAGGCGCCCGCCCTGGAACAGGTCGCCTCCGACCTACGGGAGGCCGGGGAGCCGGTACGGTTCATCGGCGTCAACAGTCGTGACTCGGTACCGAGCGCTCTGGCGTTCCAGCAGGCTCACGGCATCTCCTACCCCTCGTTGCAGGACGACGGCGGGCGGACCCGTGCCCAGCTCGGCGGGCTGGCCGTGGCGACCCCGTCGACGATCGTGCTGGACGGGCAGGGCAGGGTGGCAGCCCGCATCAGCGGCCAGGTGGATGCCTCGACGCTGCGCGGCCTGGTCGACGACGTGCTGGAGAGCGAGTCCGTCCGGTGAGCGAGGTCGTCCTCAACGGGCCGCTGTTGCTGTCCGCCGTGATCGCGGCGCTGGCCGGTCTGGTCTCGTTCGCTTCGCCGTGCGTGCTGCCGCTGGTGCCCGGTTATCTCGGATACCTCTCGGGGATGACCCTGCACGGGTCGAGGGGTGCCGCGTCGGTGCGGTGGCGCCCGGTGGTGGGGGCGGTCCTGTTCGTCGCGGGCTTCTCGGGTGTCTTCATCACGATGAGCGTGGTCATCTCCTCCCTGGGGATGGCCCTGGCGCAGCACCAGGGTCTGCTGCTGCGAGGTGGTGGTGCGGTCGTGGTTGCCCTGGGAGTGGTGATGGTGCTGCAGCCGACAGCGTCGGTCTCGGTGCGGTGGCGCCCGGCGCCCGGGCTGCCTGGTGCCCCGCTGCTCGGGGTGGTCTTCGGGCTCGGTTTCTCAGCGTGCACCGGGCCTGCCCTGGCGGCGATCCAGACCCTGGGTACCTCGATCCTGCCCGGCGACGGTGTGATCGGCCGGGCAGTCGTGCTCGCGATCGCCTACTGCCTAGGTCTGGGTCTGCCGTTCGTGCTGGTCGCCGCCGGCATGGGCTGGGCCAGTCGCGGGTCCGGTTGGCTGCGCGACCACCACCAGGTCGTGCAGCGGGTAGGTGGTGGGCTGTTGATCCTCCTCGGCCTGCTCATGCTGGCCGGCGCATGGGCCGAAGCGATGGCGTGGGTGCAGACCAGACTGACCAGCAACTTCACCACGGTGATCTGACGTGGGCAGCAGCACGCAGAGCCTCCAGCGGATCGAGCCGCCCTATCCCAAGGACCGCACCACCCTGGGTGGTCCTCGGCTCGGCCCGCTCGGGTGGACACGATGGGCTTGGCGACAGCTCACGAGCATGCGCACTGCCATCTACCTGCTTCTGCTGCTGGCCGTGGCGACGGTTCCAGGCTCGATCTTCCCGCAGCGCTCGGTCGACCCCGTGCGGGTGCGCACCTTCGTGGAGAACAACCCCGACCTGGCGCCCTGGCTGGACCGGTTCTTGCTCTTCGACGTCTTCTCCTCCCCATGGTTCGCCTCGATCTACCTGCTGCTGATGATCAGCCTGGTCGGTTGCATCATCCCCCGGATGGGCCAGCACTTGCGGTCGATCCGGGCGCAGCCGCCGCGGGCGCCACGGCGTCTGACCCAGTTATCGGCCAGCGCCGAGGCAACAGTCACGGGCGACGGACCTACGGCCCTGGCAGCAGCCCGCACGGCGCTGAAGGCCAAGGGCTACCGGCTGCGGGACGCCGAGGACGGGGACCTGTGGGTCACGGGGGAGAAGGGGTATCTGAAAGAGACCGGCAACCTGCTCTTCCACCTTGCCCTGCTGGGTGTGATCGTCGCCTTCGCCGGCGGTAACCTGTTCGGCTGGCGCGGGGAGGTCATCATCCAGGAGGGCCAGTCGTGGACGGCCACTGCAGGCACCTTCGACACCCTCAACCTCGGCCCGCTCGCTCAGCAGGGCGACATCCCCTCCTTCACCGTGGGGCTCACCGAGCTGGACGTGGCCTTCGAGACCCGGAGCGAGGGTGCCCAGTTCGGTCAACCCCGCAGCTTCGAGGGGTTGGCCACCGTCGAGCTCCCCGGCCAAGAGACCCAGCAGCAGCAGTTCGCGGTCAACCACCCCATCTCCGTGGGCGGGGACTCGATCTTCCTGCTCGGCAACGGCTACGCCCCTATCGTGACAGTCCGCGACGCCGACCGAAAGATCCTCTTCTCCGACGCCGTCACCTTCCTGCCCCAGGACAACAACTACGCCAGCGAGGGCGCCATCAAGGTCACCGGCCGCGACCCCGGACTCGGCCTCGTCGGCGGCTTCCTACCGACGCTACGCCTCGACCCCGAACTGGGCATGACGTCCTCCTTCCCCGGGCTGGTCGACCCGGCCCTGGCCCTGACCGCCTTCGAGGGCGACCTGTTCCCGGACGGACGCCCGCAGTCGGTCTTCACCATCGCGACCGACCAGATGACCCAGGTCACCGACGACGGCGACCCTGTCGCGATGCTCCTGCGCCCCGGGGAGTACTTCGAGCTGCCCGACGGCACCACCGTGGAGTTCGAGGGCATCATCCGCTGGGCCGGGCTGCTGGTGCGCCACGACCCGGGCCGGGTACCGGCCCTGGGCTTCGCGATCGCCTGCGTCATCGGGTTGGCCATGATGCTCGGCATCAAACGTCGCCGGATCTACATACGGGTCGGCCCGCCCACCTCCACCACAACCTCAGCGGGCACTGTCGTGAGAGTCGCCGGTCAGCCCAGGGGCAGCGACCCAGGCCTCCAGGGCCTCGTCGACGACGTCCTGTTCCGCATCACCCGCTCCATGGGTGACCGGACGAAGACCCCCGAGACCCACCGTCGAGACAAGGACACAGGATGACCGACCCACATCTGGCCCTGGCCAGCGACATCGCCATCTGGGCGAGCCTGGCCGTGCTCGCACTGGCCCTCATCTTCTTCTCGGCCCACCTCGCTGTCACCGGCGCGGCCAGGGAGCACCCGGGCGACCTCAAGTCTCGCGAGAAGGCCCGGGTGGGTGCCGCTGCAGCGGAAGAAGACGGGGCAGCGACCGGTGCACGCGAGACGGGGCACCCGGAACCGGTCTCACCGGCCACAGCCGCGGCCCAGCCGCCGACCCTGAGCCACCCCGCCGACGTCACCCGTCGCTGGGGCGTGATGGGGGTGCAACTCACCTGGTTGGCAACCTTCGGGGTCGTCGGCGGGACGGTCCTACGTGGGTTGTCGGTACAGCGCTGGCCGCTGGGCAACATGTATGAGTTCGCGATCGTCGCCGCTTCCTTCGCTCTCGTCGTCTTCTCCACGTGGACCTTGAAGCGCGATCGGCTGTGGCTTGGTCCCTTCGTCGTCCTACCAGTCATGGTCATCCTCGTCGCGGGCAAGATCTGGTACACCGAGGCATCCCAGCTCATGCCTGCCCTGGACAACACGATGTGGCTGTCCATCCACGTCACGCTCGCGACGCTGTCCGTGGCCTTGTTCACCATCGGTGCCGCTGTGGGCGTGGCCTTCCTGGTACGCGACTCCGCCGAGCGCAGACCCCGCGTCACAGGTTGGCGAGCCGGTCTGCCCGAGGCCGAAAAGCTGGAGACGATGACCTATGGGATCCACATCTTCGCCTTCCCGCTTTGGACGTTCACCCTGATCACCGGAGCAATCTGGGCCGAGGTCGCCTGGGGTCGCTACTGGGGCTGGGACCCCAAGGAGATCTGGACCTTCATCATCTGGGTCTTCTACGCCGCCTACCTGCACTCCCGCGCGACCAGCGGCTGGACCAAGAGGCGGGCCACCTACGTGGCGCTCGTCGGCATGCTGTGCGTGATCCTCAACTACACCGTCGTCAACCTGCTCATCACCGGCCTGCACTCCTACTCCGGGGTGGCCTGACCTGGAGCTCATCCTTCGCGGCCGCCGGGCGAAGTGGGACATCGCCTCAAGGATGAGGAATGCACCACGAGGGCGCAGATCGTCATGGTCCTCGTCGGAGCGAGGATTGTCGGCGGCGCTTGAAAACTAGACAGTAACGGCGCTCGAAAAGTGGACACTCCGCCAACGATTGGAGTGTGATCACCATGGAGGACTGGGCGCTGATCAGGAGGCTGGCCGCCGACGGCGTGCCGAAGGCCAGGATCGCCAGGAAGTTGGGCATCTCGAGGACGACGGTCATCAACGCCATCGCCTCGGACGGGCCACCGAAGTACGAGAGAAGAGCGGGTCCAACGTCGTTCACCCCGTACGGGGCGCGGGTGCGTGAACTCCTCGAGGAGACGCCGGACATGCCCGCGACGGTGCTGGCCGAACGGGTCGGGTGGACCGGCTCGATCCGCTGGTTCCGTGACAACGTCAACCGTCTCCGGGTCGATCACCGCCCGATCGACCCGGCCGACCGGCTCACCTGGACGGCCGGGGACGTGGCTCAGCGCGACCTGTGGTTCCCGCCTCGCAAGATCCTGCTCGAGGACGGCTCGCGCACCCTGCTGCCGGTGCTGGTCATGACGTGCGGGTACTCCCGGTTCACGCTCGGGCGGATGATCCCGACCCGCAAGACACCGGACCTGCTCCTGGGCACGTGGGAGCTGCTGGACCAGCTGGGTCGGGTACCTCGCCGGCTGATCTGGGACAACGAGCCCGGCATCGGACGCGGCAAGCTGACCGAGCCGGTCGCGGTGTTCGCCGGGACGCTGGCCACGAAGGTGGTGCTGCTACCACCGCGGGACCCCGAGTCCAAGGGCATCGTCGAGCGTCGCAACCGCTTCTTCGAGACCTCCTTCATGCCCGGGCGCCACTTCGCCTCTCCGGGCGACTTCAACGCCCAGTTCACCGACTGGCTGTCCACCGCGAACGCCCGGACGGTGCGCACGATCAAAGCCCGCCCGACCGAGCTGCTGGCAGCGGACAAGGAGGCGATGCTGGCGTTGCCGCCGGCGGTGCTGCACCTGGGCTGGCGCAACCACGTCCGCCTGGGCCGGGACTACTACGTGCGCGTCGACACCAACGACTACTCCGTGCACCCGCGCGCGATCGGGGCCCGGGTCGACGTGGCCGCCGACCTCGACGTCGTGCGTCCCAAGCACAACGGAAAAGTCGAACGCTACAACCGCATCCTCGCCGAAGAGTTCCTCTACGTCAGAACCTGGACCTCAGAACACCAGCGCGAAAAAGCGCTCGAGACCTGGAACCTGCACTACAACAACCACCGGCCCCACGGCGCGCACGGCGGCAAGCCGCCCGCTTCCGGGACGCCATCACGCGTCAACAACGTCCTGGCCTCATACACTTAGGCGTCAGTAGAGGGTCTGTCCGATGAACGGTGTTTCCGGCGTTCATCTCAGAGGTTCTCCGCGGCCGGCATGCGGTCGGCGAAGGTGACGGCGAAAGCGTTGAGCGCGGGCTTCCACCGCATGGTCCATCGTGCCTGGCCGGTGCCCTTGGGGTCCAGGCCCCTGGTGACCAGGTACAGGCACTTGAGGGCGGCCTGCTCGGTCGGAAAGTGCCCGCGCACGGTGACCGCGCGCCGGTACCTGGCGTGCAGGGACTCGAAGCTCTCTTGTCAAGCGGCGACGGTTGAGGGGGCGGTTGGGGCTCGCTTGGCGTCGTTCCACATGTGTCTGATGATGACGTTGGCGAGTTGACGCTTGTGGGCGCGGCGGGCACCGCGGGCTGTCTTGCCAGTTGCGCTGCTCTTGGCGAGGTAGGTCTTGGCTGGCTCGTGCATGCGTGCCTGGGTGACGTGGACGATGTGCAGGACGCTGTTGACTTGACGGTTGCCGGCCAGGTCGAGGCGATGTCGTCGGGGCTGGCCGTGGCCCTCTCCGGAGGACACGGCCACGGGTGCGGCGCCGCACCACCGGGCGAACTGGGCTTCGGTCTCGAACCGGGTCGGGTCGCCGATTTCGGTGAGCAGCGTCATGGCGGTGACCACGCCGACACCGACGATCTCGGTGAGGGTGCAGCCCAGTTCGCTCAGGAGTGCGGGGACTTCAGCGTCGAGCTTTTTGAGGCCGATGGTGATGGCGTCGACCGCTGACAGGGTTGATTGCAGCCACCGGATCCGGGCCGAGTCGGCACGGGACAGGGCGCCGGTGTCGAGGGTGCGGATCGTCTTCAGTGCGGCCATGACGCGGCTGGTCGCGGGCAGTTGGTCGCGGATCTCGACGGGCAGGGCGCACAGGACGGGCTCGGCCTCGGTCAGCAGCCGAACCCGCTGCAGGACAAGAGATTCCCGTTGCGATCTCAGGACGCGCAGCGTGTCCCATGCCGGTGACGGGGTCTCGACGTGCTTGCGGGCGGGCGGCAGCGCGGGATCGGCGAGGGTCTCGGCTGCGATCGCGTGGGCGTCGGTGATGTCGGTCTTGGCCCGGTGCCGACGGCGGCGTCGGTCGTTGGTGCGGGAGGCTTGAACCTCTCGAACGTCATACCCGCTGGCTCGCAGAGCGGCCACCACGGGCGCCCCGAGGCTGGCGGAGCCTTCGACCCCGACCCGGTCTATGACCGCGCCGGTGCCCGTGAGGATCTCCAGCAGGCGCGCCAGGCCTTCGAAGCTGATCTCGAAGGACTCGCAGGTGATGAGCTCGCCCGTGGCGGACAGGACGGCGACGGTGCCCGAGTGTTTGTGCGGGTCGATCCCCGCGACGGCTGACGTGGTGATGAGGTGCTCCTCCTGCGACGCGTTACGGTGCGGGCAGCGGGTCCGGGTCGCCGGCAGATCTGGGTTGAGTCGTGCAGGCTCTCTTCAAGCCAGGCACCCGGGCCCGCGCCCAGACGGCCGGCCCGGCAGTTCGAATCAAGGACACCAAGGTCAATAGCGTTCAGAGCCAGGGCCGACCGATCGCCCCTGCTCGCGAGGCCGAGGCGACGTGCATAGCCAAACACCCAGATGGCGTTGGTGGAGAACAGCACCCGGCGGATCTCCACGTCGTAGGCCAGGAAGGGGATGAACTCCTCCCACGCCGCTCTCCACATCTTGGGGATGGCCGGGTAGGGCTTGCCCCATTTCTCCTCCAGCTCCTCGAACGCCGCCCATGCTGCCTCGACCGAGGGTGCGGTGTAGATGCGGCGCAGGTCCTTGGCCAGCTGGTCCCAGTATTTCCGCGAGGCGTAGCGCAGCGTCGCCCGGATGAGGTGGATCACGCAGGCCTGCACGATCGCCTGGGGGAAGACGGCGTTCACGCTGTCGGGCAGTCCTTTGAGGCCGTCGCAGACGATGAAGAACACGTCGCGCACGCCGCGGTTCTTCAGGTCCGCCAGCACGTTCATCCAGAACTTCGCCGACTCACCACCTCCCTGCCCGGCCCACAGGCCCAGGACGTCTCGCCGGCCGTTCAGGTCGACGCCGATCGCGGCGTAGAAGGGTTGGTTGCCGACCTGCCCGTCGCGAACCTTGACGTAGATCGCGTCGATGAAGATGGCCGCGTACACCGGTTGCAGCGGCCGGGAGGACCAGGCGGCCATCTCCTCGAGCACCTTGTCCGTGATCCTCGAGACCGTGTCCTTGCTGATGGAGGCGCCGTACACCTCGTGGAAGTGCGCGCTGATCTCACCGGTCGTCAGGCCCTTGGCGAACAGGCTGATCGCGACCGCGTCCACGTCCGAGAGGCGCCGCTGTCGCTTCTTGACGATCACCGGCTCGAACGTGCCGGCCCGGTCCCGGGGGACCGCGATCGTCACCTCTCCGGCGGCGTCGGTCAGCACCGTCTTGGGTCGGGTGCCGTTGCGGATGTTGCCGTTCTCCGCGGTGGGTACCCGGTGCTTCTCGTGGCCGAGGTGCTCGGTCAGCTCCTCTTCCAGCGCTGTCTCCAGGACGGTGGCGGTGATTGATTTGAGCAGCCCGTCCGGGCCGGTCAGGTCCTCACCACGGGCCCGGGCGGCTTTGACCAGCTCCCGGACCGCAGCCTGCTCGGCCTCGCTGCGCGAGGTCGTCTTCTTCACCTTCTTCGGCATCGAGCTCACGCTCGTGATCTTCTCGGTCATCACATGACCTTCCCCGCCAGCTGAGCCGGCGTGTCAGGCCAGAAACACCGTTTGGCGGACAGTCCCTCAGTAGAGGGCGATCGCGTCGATCAGCACGGCCGGGCCGGCGACGTGGGTGCCGGTCGCGCCCTCGGGGATCTTGAGGCCCATCTGGGTGAACAGGGAGTGGATCTCGCGGTCGTCGAGGGAGGCGAGCATGAGCCGGCGGATCATGTACTCCCAGCCGGGCATGAGCCACTCCTCGGCGTTGTAGTACCCCTCGTCGCCGCCGTCGATCACCGACCGGACGGTGCCGAGGACACGGTGCTCACCCTCGAGCCGGTCGGCGACGTCGGAGGTGGTGAAGTGCGAGGGGTTGATGTTGACGTAGACCCGGACCTCCATCCCCGTGTCGACGGCCTGCATGAGGATGGGAATCGGCAGGAGCTCGTTCTCGAGGTAGACCGTGCGGATGACGTCCTCGACCTCGGGGTCGTCGATCGACAGGTCCTCGATTGACGCGATATCGCTGGAGGCGATCGCCTTCTTCATCAAGTAGAAGAGCTTGCCGGCGAGGGTGGTCGGCGTCATCCGCAGGATTCCGTCGAGCTCGACGAGGTCGTCCTTCTGGATCGCGCTATCGGTCAGGCTCGAGGCGGTGGAGATGACCTGCTCCCTGTGCAACCGGTCGATGACCTTGCTGACGGTGCTTCGCTGCCGCGGCTCAAGGCGGAACGTGCTTTGGGTCTCGACCTCGCGCTCCCCGCCGGCGTCCACGCCGGCGCCCGAGAGCCCGAGCTTCGCGCCGGCCCGGCGTTGGCTGCGTGAAGTTTCGACGATCTCCTCAGCGCGGGGCACAGCCACGTCGTGGTACTCGGCCTGCGCGATCAGCTGCTCCAGGTCGAGGTAGATCGGGTTACGCAGGGCCATGAGACGAATCGTCTCACCACTCACCGACAGTCCCGTCGGCTTCGCTTCGCTGAGGTGGTAGTCAGTCGAGCAGGAAGAGCACAGCCAGGACGACCACGACGAGATTCAGACTGACTTGAATGGATCCGTACCGAGGCGCCGCCGACACCCCTTCGCCACGCCGGGTGAGCGGCCCGGAGGTCATGGGCCACAACTACTGTGGCTCACAAGCCATGCGATCCCGCACGTCTGAGCATCGAGGGTGAGCCCATGACCACGTGGGGGTACTTGCGGATCTCGAGGACCTGCCCGGAAGTCGACGCACAACGAGGAGCCCTGTTAAATGCGGCGTCGACGTGCAGCACATCGTCTCTGACCACGGCAGCGGCACGAAGCGAGCACGGCCGGGGCCTCGACGACCGTCTAGCGCGCCTAGCGCGTCATTGTCTGCAGCTTCTCCCGGTGGGCTACGAGGAAGTCGTCGAGGTCGATCGGTTGCCCTTCGAGCTCCGTGAGCGTCTTGAGCCACGGGTCGAGGTCGCGGGATTGGCGGAAGTCCAACTCGGCCCGGAAGATGTGCCCGTGTCTGGAGGCGGAGTACCTCTCCATGTCGCCGATGTGCTCGCCGGGCATGGGGCGAGGTCCGTCAGGGAGGTTGGTCTCGATTAGTCCCCATCGGTACTCCACGCCGTGGAAGGTCCTGACGAAGCGGCTCTGGGGAATCAGGCCTTGCGTGATGGGCTCGAGGGTTTCCTTGGCCAGGTGGCTGGCGGGGTAGATCCACGCGCTTCCTGAACGCTGCTTGAGCAAGTGCTTGAGATGCTCGTGCTCGAGCACCTGGTAGTAGTCGAGCAGGAGGGCGGCGGGGATCTCGGCCCCGGTCCCCATCATCGTGGGTGCGTGAGGCTCAGTCAGCAGGCGTAGGAACAGGCCCTCGCGACCGCGGGCCGTGGTTGTCATGCCCATCGTGAAGGCGGCTAGGAGGGCGGGGTAGCGGCGGGCATGCTCAAGGACCGTCCTCGCGGAGGGCAGGGGGCTGGTGCCAGCGTCAACGAGGTGTTGAAGGGCTTCGACCCACAGGTCGTCGTGGGTGCCGTCGTCGTGCCAGGTGCCGACGGCCAGGAGACGCAGGAGTGTGTCTGCCGCTGAGGTGTAGGCGTCGAGACTCGTCCCGAGCTGGTCGACGTCGCTGCTCAAGACCGGCTGGTCCCTGATGCACTCGACGACGGCGTCGACCTCGCCCATGACCAGGTCGTGCAGGTCGATGCGGCGCACGGGGTCGAGTAGGTACCTCTTGAGGCGGGCTATGGCCATCTCGGTGGTCAGCGGCGGTCGTGAGAGCTGGTCGAGAGCTTCGAGATTGTCGCGGAGCGTGGTGAAGAGGGTGTCTGCGTCCGGGGCGTGGATGATCTGACCCGCGCGGGCGGTCAGCAGATGCTGGGCGGTCTCGCCTCGGCTGCTGCGGCTGTCCCAGTAGAGGGGGTAGCGGCGGTTGGGGGCGTTTTCGATGGCGCGGGCCAGGGCGGGGTCCCATTCGGCTGACCACCCGGCGACGACCAGGCCGTACTCATCGAAGATCTGCGCCAGAAGGGCGTCCCACTCTGGGGGGTAGGCGGCCAGCTCTCCCGCGGTGTTGAGGGTGGTGACGTCCTTGCGGTCTCCGTGGATCTTCACGATGGTTACGCCGCCGCGCACCAGCGGCGCCATGCCGGCGACGGCCTCGGGGCGAGCCAAGACGGTGGGGGCGACTCCGACCTCGGCGAGTGCGTCCTCGAGGAGGCGGTCGAAGTTGGTGGTGATGACGACCTGTACCGCGCCCCGCTTGATGAGCTGAGCGATCGCGTGATGCGCGGCAGTCGGCCGTTTGACGTGCTCGTCATCCTCGTCGTCGGAGCGGTCGAAGAACCGGTCGATCAGGGCCTGGCGACCTGCGGGGGTGGGGGCAAGTTGCTCGAGCAAGGTGGAGTAGCCCAGCTCGCCTTCGTATCGAGAGCGCCACCAGGCCTCGGGGTCAGATCGCGCGGCGTCGACGTCATCGGGTGAGGTGAGCGTGGCTACACGAGCGACGAGCTCGCTGACGACCTGCCAGCCGGTGGGGATCTCGGCTGCTCGAGACACCCCAGATCCTAGGAGTAGCGCATACACGCCGGGCTGGGCGTGCATCGAGGTTGCCAGAGTCACCGCACGGTCGAGCGTGGTCGAGGTAGCCATGGGAGCGATGTTCCCAGGCGCGGGACTACGCCCTACCTCGGACCGACCCAGGATCTCGTGGAGCGGCGAGCGCAGATCGTCACCCAAGCCCTCGAGCACGGCTGCTCGGAGATCAGCGCCGGGCAGGCGGCCGCCGTCGGTGCATGGCTGCTGGTGGCGTGGGACGTGATGCTCGAGGAGCTGACGGTGGTGTTCTCGCCGTGGCGAGGGGGGAGCACCGGGTGAGGGGGGAGCACCGGGTGAGGGGGGAGCGCGGAGCGCTTCCCCCTTCGTCTCCCGTGGGGCCCCGCGGATCGTCCGTAGGGGGATCCGCGCTACGCACGCGGCCCCCTTCGCCCACCCCACCGCAGGGGCCGGCCCCGAGCCCTGCGGTGGGGTGGCGGGTGTCGGTGCCGGAGTAGCCGCGCGGCCTTGGCGGTGCAGATCTACCAGGGCCGCATGCGCCGCGTTTCGTGCCATCCTCACGGCATGGAGGACAACGTGCCGGCTACCACGAAGGGCCACGCGGGAGCGCAGTCACCACGCAGGGGGGGTGTCCTGTGGGTGAGGCACTCATCGGAGCAGGCGGCGCGATTCTCGGCGCGCTTCTCACGATCGTGGCGACGCTCATCTCTGGTCGCGTTCAGCGTGCCTTCCAACTGGACACGGCGAGGGAGGCCGGGGCACGCGAGGTGGCCTTGGCCTGGCGCGGGGAGCGGCTCACCGCGTACAAGGACTTCATCGCCACAGTCGGACGCCTAGAGGCCAAGCTGCAACGTGTCGTGGACGGTCTCTGTCGACGACGGGTGAAACCTATGCAGGAAACGACGGGCGAAAACTGAGCAGCCCGGAGGAACCTGTCAGGGGTGATCACTGTGGAGGATTGGGCCGAGATCCGTCGGCTGCACCGTGCTGAGGGCCTCTCGAAGGCCGCCATCGCCCGCCATCTGGGCATCTCCCGCAACACCGTCGCCGCCGCGCTCAAGTCCGACCGGCCACCCCAGTACCACCGCCCACCCACCGGGTCCTTGGTCGACCCGTTCGAGACACAGATTCGTCAGCTCTTGGCGCAGTACCCGACGATGCCGGCGACGGTGATCGCCGAACGCATCGGTTGGCGCCACTCCATGACGATCCTCAAGGACCGCATCCGCATCCTGCGGCCGTACTTCCAGCCACCGGACCCCGCCGACCGGATCACCTACCAGCCCGGCGAACTCGCCCAGTGCGACCTGTGGTTCCCCGCCACACCGATCCCCGTCGGGCATGGCACCGAACGGATCCTGCCGGTGCTGACCATGACCTGCGGCTACTCCCGCCACACCAGCGCGGTGATGATCTGTTCCCGCAAGGCCGGCGACATCCTGACCGGCATGTGGCACATCCTTACCCAGTGGGGGCGCGTCCCGCGAACGCTGGTGTGGGATCGGGAAGCCGCGATCGGCGGCACCGGCAAACCCTCGGCCGAGGCCGCCGCGTTCACCGGCACCCTCGGCGTCCGCCTCCACCTCGCCCCGCCCCGCGACCCCGAGTTCAAGGGCCTGGTCGAACGACGCAACGGCTACCTCGAAACGTCCTTCCTGCCCGGCCGGGTCTTCACCAGCCCCGCCGACTTCAACACCAAGGTCACTGACTGGCTGGCCACCCACGCCAACCAGCGCCGCATCCGCGCCCTGGGCGCCAGCCCCGCCGAGCGCTGGAACACCGACCGGGCCGCGATGCTCGACCTGCCACCCTTGCCGCCTGTCGTTGGCCTGCACCACCGGGTCCGGCTCGCCCGGGACTACTACATCCGCCTCGACGGCAACGACTACTCCGCAGACCCGCGCGCGATCGGCCGGTTCGTGACCGCGACCACCACCGGCGATCAGGTCCGCATCCTGTGTGACGACGCCCTGGTCGGGCTCCACACCCGCTGCTGGGCGACGGGCCAGACGATCACCGACCCCGTCCATCAGCGCATCGCCCACGACCTGCGCCACGCCTACAACCGGCGCACCCGCCACTCCCCGGCCACCCGCGCCCACGACGACGGACACGTCGTCGCGATCCGCGCCCTGCCCGACTACGACGCCCTGTTCGGCGTCGACTTCCACACCCCCCAAGGAGCCTCATGACCACCAAGACCACCGCCCCGAACACCCAGCCCACCACCACGGGCTTCACAGCGTCTACCAGTCAGGACGGGGAACGGATCGCCTCCCAGCTCGCCTTCCTCACCCGCGTACTCAAGATGCCCACCATCGCCAAGACCTGGTCCGAGATCGCCGACCAGGCCCGCGACCTGGGCTGGTCCCACGAGCAATACCTCGCCGCCGTCCTCGAACGCCAAGCCGCCGACCGGGAAGCCGCCGGCACCATGATGCGGATCCGCACCGCCCACTTCCCAGCCATGAAGACCCTCGAGGACTTCAGCTACGACCACCTCCCATCCCTGCGCCGCGACCTGCTCGCCCACCTCGCCACCTCCACCTACGTGTCGAAGGCCGAGAACGTGGTCCTGCTCGGGCCGCCCGGCATCGGCAAGACCCACCTCGCGATCGGTCTGGGGATCAAGGCCGCGCAAAACGGTCACAGCGTCCTGTTCGACACCGCCAGCGCCTGGATCAGCCGGCTCCAGACCGCGCACCAGGCAGGGCAACTCGACGCCGAACTCAAGAAGATCAAGCGCTACCGCCTGGTCATCGTCGACGAGGTCGGCTACCTGCCCTTCGACGCCGACGCAGCCAACCTGTTCTTCCAACTCGTCGCATCCCGCTACGAACAAGGCTCCATCATCGTCACCAGCAACCTTCCCTTCGGCCGCTGGGGCGAAACCTTCTCCGACGACGTCATCGCCGCCGCCATGATCGACCGCCTCGTCCACCATGCCGAAGTCCTCGCCCTGTCAGGCGAGTCCTACCGCACCCGCGCCCGCCGAGAACTCCTCACCAAAGACCGCAACAACTAGGGGCAGAGAAGGAAGATGCGTGGCTGGGGGGGCACCCCACCTCGCGCCATGGCTCACCCATTAACACGTCAGCTGCCGCTGTACTATTCAGCACATGCTGACGATTGCTTCGCGTCTTGACGCCCTGAACCGCATCGGACGGGCCCTGGCTGACCCCACCAGAGCGCGCATCCTGTTGAGCCTGCTGGATGCGCCCTCGTATCCCGCCGAACTCGCCCAGAGTCTGGACCTGACCCGGTCGAACGTGTCGAACCATCTGGCCTGCCTGCGCGACTGCGGCATTGTCGTGACCGAGATGCAGGGGCGCAAGGTCCGCTACGACATCGCCGATCATCACCTGCGCGACGCTCTCACTTCGCTGGTCGAGGTGACACTGGCCGTGAACGACGCCGCGCCCTGTCTCGATCCGGCCTGCAGCGATAGCGCCTGTCAGGAGGTCCGCTGATGTTGGCCACCATGATCCAGGCCGTCGGCCTGTTCGTCGCGACCAACATCGACGACGTCATCGTGTTGTCGCTGTTCTTCGCTCGTGGCGCTGGCCGCGCAGGAACCACGCGACGCATCGTCGTGGGTCAGTACCTGGGATTCCTGGGCATCCTTGGCGCGGCTCTCCTGGCCACTTGGGGCGCGAGCCTGGCCCTGCCGGAATCCGCCATCCCCTACTTCGGTCTGATCCCCCTGCTCTTGGGGCTTCGCGCCGCATGGGAGGCATGGCAGGGCGAGGACGATGACGAGCTCGATGACCGCAAGAAGGTCGCGCCGTTGACCGTCGCGGCTGTGACCTTCGCCAATGGCGGGGACAACATCGGTGTCTACGTCCCCGTCTTCCTCAGTGTCAGTCCAGCCAGCATCCTGACCTACTGCGCAGTCTTCCTGCTGTTCGTCGCAGTCCTCGTGGCCATTGCGAAGTTCGTGGCCACCCGGCCGGGCATCGACGAGGCCCTCGAGAAGTCCGAACACATCCTGTTCCCACTCGTCCTGATCATCTTGGGCGTCGTGATCCTTGTCCAAGGAGGCGCTTTTGGCCTGTGATCTCAGTCGGACGGCGCCCGGATGACTGTGACAGGTTGATCTGGCCCCATCGTGACGGCCTGATCTGGCCCCACTGGCGACTCGCCGGGGTGGTTGTGACGGTTTGATCTGGCCCCACCCCAGCCTTGCTCACATCAGAGCACTCGAGGGATCGGGGTTGGGATGGGATCACGTGTGGAGTTGTTCGCTGCGATACGTCGGGACGCGCGGGTCGAGGAGATCTCGATCCGCGAACTGGCCCGCCGTCACGGGGTGCACCGGCGCACCGTAAGGCACGCGCTGGCATCAGCGGAGCCGGCACCACGGAAGGCACCGACACGGTCGGCACCGCGGTTGGACCCGTTCAAGGACGCCATCGACGGCATGCTCCGCGCGGATCTGGACGCGCCGAGGAAGCAACGGCATACCGCGACCCGGATCCTCGCTCGCCTCGTCGACGAGCAGGCCGCGACCGGTCTGTCGTACTCGACCGTGCGGGACTACGTGCGGGTCCGGCGGGCACAGATCGACCTCGAGGGCGGACGCCGCCTTGAGGCGTTCATCGCCCAACACCACGGCCCGGGTGAGGAGGCCGAGGTCGACTTCGGTGAGGTCTGGGTCGTCTTGGGCGGGGTGAGGACCAAGTGCTACATGTTCGTCCTGTGGCTCTCCCCACTCCGGGAAGGCGATCCACCGTGTGTACCCCACCCAGGCGCAGGAAGCGTTCCTCCAAGGGCATATTGAGGCGTTCGACGCGATCGGCGGGATCCCCACGAAGCACATCAAGTACGACAACCTCACCTCCGCAGTCACGGCCGTCATCCACGGACCGGGCCGTGCCCGCAACGAGAACGACCGGTGGGTGCTGTTCCGGTCGCACTACGGCTTTGACGCGTTCTACTGCCAGTCCGGCATCGAGGGCGCCCATGAGAAGGGCGGCGTCGAGGGCGCGGTCGGGTGGTTCCGCCGCAACCACCTGGTCCCCATGCCTGAGGTCGATTCGCTTGACCAGCTGAACGAGCAGATCAAGGCGTGGGAGGCCGCCGACGAGGACCGGCGGATCAGTGGTCGCCTGAACACGATCGGGCACGACTTCACCGCCGAACAACCCCTGCTCAGGCCGCTGCCGATGGAGGTGTTCGAACCGGGACTGGTGCTGAACCCTCGCGTGGACCGGTCCTCGATGATCAGTGTGCGGATGGTGAAGTACTCCGTCCCGGCGCACCTGATCGGTCGCCGCGTGCGCGTCAGCCTGCGCGCGACCGAGGTGGTCGTGTTCGAGGGCCGCACCGTGGTGGCTATGCACCCACGGGTCGTGGCCCGGGGCACCAGCCGGGTCGTCCTGGATCACTACCTAGAGGTGTTGCGGTTCAAGCCCGGCGCCCTTCCCGGATCTACTGCTCTGGCGCAAGCCCGCGCTGCAGGGGTGTTCACCTCGGCGCATGAGGCGTTCTGGGCGGCCAGCCGGAAGGTCAACGGCGACGCTGACGGCACGCGTGAGCTCGTCGACGTCCTGCTGCTCCACCGCTCCCTCACAGCCGAGCAGGTCACCGCCGGGATCGCCGCCGCCCTGACCGTGGGCGCGGTGTCCGCGGACGTCGTCGCGGTCGAAGCCCGCCGACACACCCCCGACACCACCACGGCGACGGGTGGGGCCAGCTCTGACCGTCATCACGTTGCTCGAGGCGATACGCGCGAGCAACGCGTTGTCAGTCTGACCCAACGCCGCCTGACCGACCCTGCCGCAGTGATCGCCGGTCTCCCACCCCTGATGTGAAAGCGAGCACCAGCTGATGAGCCCGACACCGGTGGCCACCCCGGTCAGTCCAACGTTGCGCCGCCGGCGTGGGATGACCGAAGAGGCCGCGATCGCCGCGGTCGACCAGGCCTGCCGCCGACTTCGGTTACCCACGATCCGGGCCCTGGTCGACGAGGCCCTGTCGGTGGCGAAGAAGGAGCAGCTGACCTACCAAGGCTTCCTGGCCGAGCTGCTGCTGGCCGAGGTCGACGACCGGGACCGACGCTCGTCGGTGCGCCGGGTCAAGGCGGCCGGGTTCCCGCGGGACAAGTGGCTCGGGGACTTCGACTTCGACGCCAACACCGCGATCAACCCCGCGACCGTGCACGAACTCGGCAAGGGCGACTGGATCCGCCGAGGCGACCCGCTGTGCCTGATCGGGGACTCCGGCACCGGCAAGTCCCACTTGCTCATCGCCCTGGGGACGGCGGCCGCCGAGCAGGGGTACCGGGTTCGGTACACACTGGCCACCAAGCTCGTGAACGAGCTCGTCGAAGCCGTCGACGACAAACAGCTCGCCAAGACCATCGCCCGCTATGGCCGGGTCGACCTGCTCATGATCGACGAGCTCGGCTACATGGAACTCGACCGCCGCGGCGCCGAACTTCTCTTCCAGGTCCTCACCGAACGCGAAGAGAAGAACTCCATCGCGATCGCCTCGAACCAGTCGTTCTCCGGGTGGACCGACACCTTCACCGACCCCCGCCTGTGCGCCGCGATCGTGGACCGGCTCACCTACAACGGCACCATCATCGAAACCGGCACCCACTCCTACCGGCTCGCCCACGCCCGGGCCAACGTTGTCGTATGACCGTGCGGCTCTATGGGCGGGCATCGCTCGATGCTTCTCCTCGCGGACTTGACCCAGGCGGCTCATTCCCTATTATCTGATCATGCGCTCAGATGACATGGTTGTTGGGTTGGATGGCTGTTCGGTCCACTGCGTTCACCCGGAGAAGGTCCAGCTCGTGCTGGATGCCACGCTCCCGGCAGATGAGCTAGCGCGGGCGGCGAGCATGTTCAAGCTCCTCGGCGACCCGACCCGGGCGCGGTTGCTGTTCGCGCTTCTCGAGGCCGGTGAGCTGTGCGTGTGCGACCTGGCCGCCGCGACCGGTGTGCAGGAGGTGACGGTGTCGCAGTCGTTGCGGATGCTGCGCGCCTCCGCGGTGGTGACCGGTCGCCGGCAGGGCAGGTTGGTGTTCTACCGGCTCGCGGACGCCCACGTGCGGATGCTGCTGGACCTGACCAGGGAGCACATCGCCCACGACCAAGCAGCCGGCATCGCGTCAGCCCAGGCGATCCGGTGAGCGACGGACACGGCCACGGAAGCGCGGGCGGGGCGCATCGGTGGCGGCTGCGGTTGGCGTTCATCCTCGTCGCCGGCTACTTCGTCGTCGAGCTGGTGGCAGGTCTGCTGTCAGGGTCATTGGCGCTGCTCTCCGATGCCGGGCACATGGCCGCCGACGTGGTCGCGCTCGGTGCGGCGTTGGTGGCCACCCGGATCGCCTCTCGCCCGGACAGCACCGGTCGTCGCACGTTCGGGTCCTACCGTGCCGAGGTGTTCGCCTCCGGCCTGGCTGTCCTGTTGATGCTCGGGGTCTCGGTCTACATCGCGGTGGAGGCCATCGGGCGCATCGGCGCCACGGCGGAGATCGCCTCGGGGCCGATGCTGATCGTCGGCGGCATCGGCCTGGTGGTCAACATCATCGCCCTGCTGCTGTTGCGCGGCGGGGCCCGCGACAGCCTGAACGTCAAGGGCGCCTACCTCGAGGTCGTCGCCGACACCGTCGGCTCTGTTGGCGTCATCGTCGCCGGGGTCATGGTGGCCGCGACCGGAAACGCGTGGTGGGACACCGGCATCGCCTTGGCCATCGCCATCTTCGTCGCCGTCCGCGCGATCATCCTGGGCCGGGAGGTCCTCACGGTCCTGGGGCAGCACGCGCCCGCGGACATGGCACCGGACGACGTCGAAGCCGCCTTGGCAGCCGTCCCGGGTGTGAGCAACGTGCATGACCTGCACGTGTGGACCCTCACCTCGGGGATGAACGTGGCCACCGCCCACCTGATGACCAGTGAGGGCGCGGACGCGCACGCCGTCCTGGACAGCGCCCGAACGGTCATGCTCACCAGCTTCGGCGTCGAGCACGCCACCCTCCAGGTCGAACCCAACACCCACACCGGATGCAAGGAGGTCACCTGGTGACCACATGGACCGCCCTGACCACCCCCGAACGGCGCGCGACCCTGATGCGCCGCGCCCAGCTGCTCGCCGCTGCCTCCGTTGCCTACAACACCGTCGAGGCCGTCATCGCGATCACCGCCGGGAATATCGCCGGCTCCTCCGCGCTGGTCGGGTTCGGCCTGGACTCCCTGGTCGAGGTGTCCTCCGGGCTGGTGATCCTGTGGCAGTTCCGCCACCGCCTGCCAGAGAGCCGGGAACGCGCGGCGCAGCGCCTCATCGCCATCTCGTTCTTCGCCCTGGCCGCCTACCTCACCGTCGAGGCCGGGCACGCCCTGATCACCGGCGCCCGCCCTGACTCCAGCCCCGTCGGGATCGGCCTGGCCCTCGCCTCCCTGGCGGTGATGCCCTTCCTCAGCGTGTGGCAGCGCCGCACCGGTCGCGAGCTTGGCTCGGCCGCTGTCGAGGGCGACGGCACCCAGACCCTGCTGTGCACCTACCTGTCCGCGGTGCTGCTGGTCGGCCTGGTGCTCAACGCCACCCTCGGCTGGTTCTGGGCCGACCCGCTCGCTGCCCTGGTCATCGCGGCCGTCGCGGCCCGCGAGGGCTGGCAGAACTGGCAGGGTGACGACTGCTGCGCCCCGGCGGCGCTCTCTGCCCTGGGGGCCGGTGCTGACACCGACACCACGACCTCAGCCTCGCAATGCGCCGCGGATGACTGCTGCACCACCTCGACGAGCGGCGTCGACCAGGCAGCGGACCGACAGGCGGCACCCACCCCCGTGACCCTCGCCCGGCGCGAGGACCACTCGTGAGCCGCCGCATGCCAGCCCAGATCCGTGCGGCGTTCGACGCCGAGCTGCGCCACGCCCGCACGGCCACCACGAGCGGGCAACGGTGGGCGGCGCTGGAACGGGCGCACATCCTGTCCCAACCCTGGGCCTGGCCGCACACCCGCGCCCACGCGGTCATGTTCGCTCTGGCGTGGAGCGAGCACGACCGCCGCGAAGCCGCCGGGCAGGTCCTGCGGCTGCTAGTCGCCGCACCCGGATCCGCGCTCGGGCGCTACCCCGAGGGCAACACCGGCCGCGCCACCGTCCCGCTGACCCAGCCGATGCCCGTCCCGCAAGATCTCGCCGAACTCCTCACCCACCGCTGACGCGGCTTCCTCCCACCCCGGGGAACCTGACCGGGCCCCCGACCCGTTCGCCCCACGAGCCCCCTGCCCTTCCTGACTTACCTGGAGCTGACCCCTGTGACACCCGTGAAACGCAACGCCCTCGTCTCCGCCGCCGTCGTCGCCCTGCTCGTGGCCTTCATCGCTGGAGCCCTGGCACTGTCACCCAAGAAGGCCGACCCCGCCGACGCCGCCGGTGCGGCCACCGGAGCCGGGGCGGGGACGGGCAAGCTGGTGCGCGACGACAGCCACCGGCTCGGAGCCGCAGGGACGGGCAAGGTGACGCTGGTCGAGTTCCTCGACTTCGAGTGCGAGTCCTGCCGTGCGGCCTACCCCGTCGTGGAGGAGCTGCGCACCACGTACGCCGGCAAGGTCGACTTCGTCGTGCGCTACTTCCCGATCCCCAGCCACGCCAACGCAGTCAACTCCGCTCTGGCTGTTGAGGCCGCTGCCCAGCAGGGCAAGTTCGAGGACATGTACAAGCGCATGTACGACACGCAGGAGACGTGGGGTGAGCAGCAGGACTCCAAGGCGTCCCTGTTCCGCGGGTTCGCCCAAGAACTCGGTTTGGACATGGCCGCCTACGACAAGGCCGTCGCCGCCAAGGCCACCCAGGAGCGGGTGGAACGGGACCGGCAGGACGGCCTCGACCTCGGCGTGGAAGGCACCCCCACGTTCTTCCTCAACGGCAAGAAGCTGCAGCCGTCCTCGGTCCAGGACTTCCGCGACCAGATCGACGCCGCCCTCAATGGCTGAACCGGCACCAGGCCGAGCAGACGCACCAGCAACGACCCAGCAGGACCGAATCGTGGGTCGGGGCACGGCTTGGGTCCTGACGCTCGCCAGCGTGGTCGGCTTGGTCGCCGCGTTCGTCCTGCTCCTCGAGAAGATCGCCCTGCTCACGGACCCGGCCTACGTGCCCTCCTGCAGCATCAACCCGGTGCTGTCCTGCGGGTCGGTCATGAACACCGACCAGGCCGCCGCGTTCGGGTTCCCCAACCCCATCCTCGGCGTCGCCGGGTTCACGGCCCTGCTGACCATCGGCGTGGTCCTGCTCACCCGGGCGGCACTGCCGGGATGGTTCTGGTGGGGCATCCAGGCCGGCACCACCCTCGGGGTCGTGTTCGTGCACTGGCTGATCCTCCAGAGCCTGTACCGCATCGGCGCCCTGTGCCCCTACTGCATGATCGTCTGGGTCGCGGCCATCACCGCGTTCGTCACGACCACCGCCCAGAACGTCAGAACCGGTCGGATTCCGTTCCCGGCGCGCCTTCGGCAGGTCGCGTCCTACAGTCCCAGCGTGATCACGGTATGGCTCGTGGTCATCGCCGCACTCATCGCTGTCCGGTTCTGGGACTACTGGGTGACGCTCGGCAGCTGAACGCTGCTCGCGGCCTTGGTCGCGATCCGACCGCCATGGTCGCCAGATGCCTCAGATCGGCACCTGGAAGCCCGACACGAGCTCGGCCTGGAGCCATCGGGTGAGGTCTTCCCAGACACCGGTGGGTAGCAGCACGCCCACGACGACGAGCAGCCCGCCCCCGACGAACTGGACGAGGCGATGGCGGTCGCGCACCCAACCCGACACGCGTGCGAAGCGTTCGATCCCGGCCGCCGCGAGGATGAACGGCACCCCCAGTCCGAGGGCGTGACAAGCCATCACGCCCGTACCACCACCGGCCGGGGCCAGATCAAGCCGTCACCATGGGGCCACTTCGAGTTGACATAGCCACCCGGACCTGCTCAGTTTTCAGGCGTCGATTCCTGCTCACTTTTCGGCCGTCGTTGACAGTCTCAGCCACGGGGAGAGCTTTGACGTCTCGGCGGGCTACAACATCCTCGCACCGGATCTCAGGACACTCTTCGACGCGATGGGCGAGGCCACGTTGGTTGGTGGCGACGCCATCCAAGTCCCCGCTGTCGACGCCGTCCGGGGACTGCTACAAATGGAGGCGGAAGTCGCGAACCGCCTGCGCGAGAGTGCAGGAGAGGATCTGGCTCCGCTCAAGCTCGACCGATTCGAGGACGTAATAGCGCTCTCGAAGCTGGGGGATTTCCGGATGGCTGCGCGGAAGGACCTGGGCGTGCCAGCTGCAAGCCTGGCTCCCGCTCACCTGCAGCAGGGTTCGGTGCGGTTGCTCGAGGAGCTGACGGTGGTGTTCTCGCGTCCTGGCAGCGATGCTCCGGTCGACGCCCACGACCCCGGCCCTACCTCACGCGTCAGCGCCGAGGGGAGGTCGCCGGCCCACAAGTCGGCCGAGCGGAGCAAGGTGTCGAGATCGTCGGTGCGCATGTCGTCCTCCTGGTGATCGGCAGAGTCGCCTTCACCCCAGGACTGTCCGGATACCCACGGGTGTGACAGGGGAGTGGCCGGTGAATCGCCTGCTCCTCGGGTCCGGGAGGGTCAGCGACCGGCCCGGCCCTCGCGCCCTAGTGTCCTCCTGTATAGCTCGTGCCCGGTGGATCGTTCGGTAGACCGTCGATCACGACGTGCGCGGAGATGACGGGCAGGCCAGTGCCGATCGTGGAGGCGTGCAGGTCGTGGACCTCACGAACATGCTCCAGCTCAAGGATGTGTGTCCGCACGGCGTCCAGGTCGACGTCCTTGGGGGTGAACTCCATCAGCACCCGCACGGTCTCGCGTAAGAGCTTGTATGCGCGGGGGAGGATCAAGGCCGCGATGAACAGCCCGGCGATGGTGTCCGCTCGTTGGAACCCTGTGGTGGCGATCACGATGGCGGCCACGATCACCCCGAGGGAACCCAAGGCGTCGTTGAGCACTTCGAGGAATGCCGCGCGCATGTTGAAGTTCGCGTCGCGGCTGGAGGACAGGACCGCCATCGCGGTGATGTTGGCCGCGAGTCCGATGATGCCGAAGAGCAGCAGTTCCTTGGCTTGGACCTGCGTGGGATCAACTAGTCGGCGGACCCCTTCGATGGCCGCGTAAGAACCCACCAGCAGCAGCAACGCCGCTTGGCCTAGGGCAGCGACGATCTCGGTTCGCGCGAAGCCCCACGTGCGCTGGCTGTTGGGGGGTCGCAGCATCATGGTGGCCGCGATGACCGCGACCAGCAGGCCGGTGGAGTCCGATAGGGCGTGGGCGGTGTCCGTCAGCAGCGCCAGGCTGCCGGTGATGACGCTTCCGATCGCCTGCGCGATGACGATGAACGAGGTGATGCCAAAGGCAATCAGAAGGCGGTTGCGCAAGCCGCTGCCCGCTTGCCCATGTGGCGGGCTGTGGTGGTGGTCGGATCCCATCAGACCTCCTCGGTGGCAAGTTGGTCGTGGTCACGGTGCTCGCGCAGGGACAACGACGCGCCCGACGCTGCCAGTAGCGCATCCGCGCTTTCGAACAGGTCAGACAGTCGGGACGGATCGGTCAACGAGATCCACGACGCGCGGCCCTCGGTCCGCACCCTCACCAGCCCGCAGTCCCGCAGGCACGCCAGGTGCTTGCTCACCGTCGACTGAGCAAGGTGCATGTGGTCGACCAGGTCACGGACCCGATGCTCCCCGCTGGAGAGGTGCTTCAGGAGCGCCAAGCGCGTGGGCTCGGCCAAGGCGTGGAACAAGGCAGCGCAGGCGTCAGACACCTCTATTGCAGCTGGATTTTCATGGCGGCTATTGATCGTCATAGAGCGATGCTAGCGCCATGAAACGATGAGTTGGTGCCCATTGCTCCGGTTGGCCCATAGGTCAGTTAGCAATGTATGGTCACTGCGTGATGAACAGTGCTGCTCGACTGGACGTGCTCAATCGATTGGGTAGGGCGATGGCGGATCCGACTCGAGCGCGGATCTTGGTGTCGTTGTTGCAGGAGGCGAGCTATCCGGCGCAGCTGGCCCGGGATCTTGGACTGAGCCGTACGAATGTCTCCAACCATCTCGCCTGTCTGCGCGGCTGCGGGATCGTGGTCACAGAAGTGGAAGGGCGTCGCACTCGTTACGAGATCGCCGATGCGCATCTGACTCGGGCGCTGGAGTCGTTGATGGACGTGGTTTTGGCGGTCGACGACGGGGTCCCCTGCATGGACGCGAACTGTGACGTGCCGTTGTGCTGCGGGACTACACCTGCGCTGGTTGCGGATGAGCAGAGGGTCTGACGATGAGTGATGTGTGTTGCGGAACGGACGGGCCCGTGACTGAGGATCTCGCGCCGTGGTGGCGTGATCAGGGCTTGGCGCTGCCAGCCGCCGCTGGAGTGCTGTGGTTGACCGGGTTGCTGCTGGGAGTGGGCGGCTCCGAGGGCATGAGCGTGCTGTCCTACGCGGTCGGCTTGGCTGCAGGTGCTTGGACGTTTGCTCCGGCTGCGATCCGTCGCCTGGTCACGGGGCGTGGGCAGGGCCGGTTGGGTGTGGGCCTGCTGATGACGATCGCCGGTACGGGGGGCGTCCTGCTGGGGCACGTGGGCGAGGCGGCAGCCTTGGCCTTTTTGTTCTCGATCGCCGAGGCACTTGAGGACCGCGCGATGGACCGGGCCCGTCACGGGCTGCGGGCGTTGTTGTCCCTGATCCCGGAGACCGCCCTCGTGTCACGAGCAGGAACGGACGAGCGGATCCCCGCCGAGCAGGTCCGGCGGGGCGATGTCCTCCTCGTCGGCGCTGGCGACCGAGTCAGCACGGACGGCGTCGTCGAGGTCGGCCACTCGTGGATGGACACCTCTGCGATCACCGGAGAGTCGATCCCCGTCGAGGTCGCACCCGGCGACGAGATCGCGGCCGGATCGGTCAACACGTCGGGCACCTTGCGCATCACAGCAGTCGCCGACGGGCGCGACAACTCCCTGACCCAGATGGTCGAGCTCGTCGAGCAGGCTCACGCGGACAAGGGCGAGCGTGCGCGCCTCGCTGACCGCATCGCCCAACCACTCGTCCCACTGGTGCTGCTGGCCGCTGCTGCGATCGCGGCGTACGGATTCGTCGTGGGCGACCCACAGACGTGGATCGAGCGTGCGCTGGTGGTGCTGGTCGCGGCCTCACCCTGCGCCTTGGCGATCGCGGTCCCGGTCACGGTGATCTCAGCGATCGGCTCGGCCAGCAAGTTCGGGGTGATCATCAAGTCCGGAGCGACCTTCGAGCAGCTCGGGACGATCCGCACGGTCGCCTTCGACAAGACAGGCACCTTGACTCGCAACGAGCCCCGGGTGGTGGCCACTCACGCGGCCAACGGTCACACCGACGCTGAGGTCCTCTCCTTGGCAGCAGCACTGGAGGCCACCAGCACCCACCCCCTGGCGGCGGCGGTGGTCGCTGCCTCACCAGATCATCCTGCGGCGAGCGATGTCCACGAGCACGCCGGACACGGCGTCACCGGGTTGGTGGACGGACGCCGGGTACGCGTGGGCAGCCCCCGCTGGGTCGCCCCGACCGACCTGAGCGAGCAGGCCGACGCCATGGCCAGCCAAGGCATGAGCCTCATCGTGGTCGAGGTCAACGATCAAGCGTGCGGCGTAATCGGCATCCGCGACGAGCTGCGCCCCGAAGCAGCCCAGGCCATCGCCGCCCTGCACCAGCAGGGCGTGTCCACCGTGATGCTCACCGGTGACAACACACGCACCGCGCAGGCCATCGCCAGTGAAGCCGGCATCCGACAGGTTCACGCGGAGACCCTGCCCCAGGACAAGGCCGACCACATCCGCGCCTCGATGGCCACGGCCCCGACGGCGATGATCGGCGACGGCATCAACGACGCCCCCGCACTGGCCACTGCCACCGTCGGTATCGCGATGGGCGCCAGCGGTTCCGCCGCCGCAGTCGAGTCCGCAGACGTTGCCTTCACCGGCCACGACCTCCGGCTGCTGCCACAAGCCCTCGCACATGCCCGCCGCGGACGAGCGATCATGACCCAGAACGTCGTCCTGTCCGTGGCCCTGATCGCGGTCCTCTTCCCGCTCGCCCTGTTCGGCGTGCTGGGTCTGGCCGCGGTCGTGCTGGTCCACGAGGTCGCCGAGGTCATCGTCATCGCCAACGGTTTGCGAGCCATCCGCACCCAGCACCATTCCCAGCCTGACGCCAGAAACGATGACTACTCTGCGCGCCAGCAGCGCCCTTCGATGATTGGATCCCGATGAGCAAGAGCCTGAAACTGTCCATGGCCATGATCGTGGCGGTCCTGGTGGCATTGGTCGCTGCGGTGACGTTCAGCCGGGCCGGCGAAGAACCGGCCCCCACGGGGTCCGGAAGCGGAGCGTCCGCGCCCTTGGTGCGCGATGACAGCCCCCGCCTGACCTCCGGCAAGAAGGCAGTGTTCGTGGAGTACCTCGACTTCGAGTGCGAAGCCTGCGGCGCAGCCCACCCCGTCATGACAGACCTGCGTGACAAATACGGCAACGACGTGACCTTCGTGGTGCGCTACCTCCCCCTGCATGGAAACTCGATGAACGCGGCACTGGCTGCCGAGGCCGCCCGTGAACAGGACAAGTTCGAGGAGATGCACGACAAGCTCTTCGAGACGCAGGCCGAGTGGAGCCACTCTGAGTCGTCCAAGGAGAAGACCTTCGAGGGGTATGCCCAGGAGCTGGGGCTGGACATGAAGCAGTACCGCGCCAGCCTGAAGGACCCTGCCGCCGCGCAGCGCATCGAGCAGAGCACGAAGGACGCCCAGACACTGGGCGTCACCGGCACACCCACCTTCTTCCTCGACGGCAACAAGATCGAGCCGACCACCATCGCCGACTTCGAGACCACGCTTGATGCCGCAATCGAAGACTGAGCCGACCGCCGTCACCCCGGCGGTTGCGGTCAACGCTCGTGGACTGGGCTGGCTGTACCTCGTCGGGGGCCTGATCGGGCTGCTCTGCGCCGTCGTGCTGCTCGTGGAGAAGATCGAGCTGCTCAAGAACCCGGACTACGTCCCTTCCTGCAGCATCAACCCGATCCTGTCCTGCGGCTCGGTCATGGTCACCCCGCAGGCAGACGCCTTCGGTATCCCCAATCCGCTCATCGGGGTCGCCGGGTTCGCAGCCCTTGCCATGCTCGGAGCAGTCCTGGTCAGTGCCACGAGCCTTCGGGCATGGTTGTGGGTGGCGACCCAGGCCGCGGTGACCCTCGCGGTGGTGTTCATCCACTGGCTGATCTTCCAGAGCCTGTACGTCATCGGCGCACTGTGTCCCTACTGCATGGTCGTGTGGGTCGTGACCATCGCCGTCTTCTGGCACACCACCATCCACAGCCTCCAGCGTTGGCGAGCCACCACAGCTCGGCACGTACCCCGGGTGGTAGCAATGCTCATCGAATACCGCGCAGCGGTCTTGACCGCCTGGTACCTCGTGATCATCGTGCTCATCGCCATCAGGTTCTGGGACTACTGGGTCACGCTCCTTTGATCACTAACCCGTGGACCGAATCGCAATCACGCCGAGAGGCCGAGCGGCATCCTCCAGTCACCACGGCACTGACGAACGACGACCCCGATACCTCGCCGCGCAACCACGCACACGCGGCGACAACCTCAGGAGCATGAGACCCGAATGACCGCACGTCGTCCCTCCCGCCGAAGCCTCCTCGCCGCGGCCAGTGCTATCGCTGCCACCGGTGGTCTCGCCGCGTGCTCCTCATCCGGCGCCAAGGACGAGCAAGACCTCGGCTATCGATCCGGGGACGGCAGCGTGACCGCTTTCGACGAGACCCAGCGGGGCAAACCGGTTGAACTCGCTGGTGAAACGCTAGACGGCCAGACGTGGGACAGCGCCGATCACCGCGGCCAGGTCGTCGTCGTCAACGTCTGGGCCAGCTGGTGCGGACCCTGCGCCAAAGAGGCCCCACACCTGGTCGCGCTGAACAAGGAGTTGAAGGGGGAGGAGGTGCAGATCGTCGGGATCAACTTCCGAGAGTCCTCCGTAGCGACCGGCAGAGCACAAGCCAAGACGTGGGGCTTGGGACTGCTGCACGGATAGGTGACAACTGACCTGGCTTGCCCGATGGGCAGGCTTGAGAGGATGTCGCTGTGCCCAAGCCCTACCCCCGCGAGTTCCGTGACGACGTGGTTCGTGTCGCCAGGAGCCGGGACCCGAAGACCCCGCTCGACCAGATCGCGAAGGACTTCGGGATCCACCAGACCACGCTGAACTCGTGGATGCGCCGCGCCGATGTCGAGGACGGCGTGAAGCCTGGGATGACCGAGGACCAGAACGCCGAACTGCGTGAGCTCAAGCGCCGCAACCGGCTGCTCGAGCAAGAAGTGGAAGTCCTCCGCAGGGCGGCCGCCTATCTGTCGCAGGCGAACCTTCCGGGAAAATGATGTACCCGCTCGTCCGCGAGCTGGCCGAGGACGGGATCCCCGTCTCGGTGACGTGCCGGGTGCTCAAGATCGCTCGCCAGCCCTACTACCGCTGGCTCGCCCAACCGGTCACCGATGCCGAACTGGTCGAGGCCTACCGCGCGAACGCCTTGTTCGACGCCTACGACGACGACCCGGAGTTCGGTTATCGGTTCCTCGTCGACGAGGCCGGCGATGCCGGCCAAGCGATGGCGGAGCGGACCGCGTGGCGGATCTGCTCCGCCAACGGCTGGTGGAGCGTGTTCGGCAAGCCCAAGAAGGGCAAGGCGAAGAAGCCCGGCCCGCCGGTCCACGACGACCTGTGCGCCTTCGTTGACACGCACGGCGTGACCCGTCACGAGTTCAACGCGGAGGGTCCGAACCAGCTCTGGGTCGGCGACATCACGGAGCACTGGACCGGTGAAGGCAAGCTCTACATGTGCGCGTTCAAGGACGTCTACTCCAACCGGATCGTGGGCTACTCCATCGACTCGAGGATGAAGTCCCGGCTCGCGGTCGCGGCGCTCAACAATGCCGTCGCGCGGCGCGGTGACGTGGCCGGATGCGTGGTCCACACGGACAGAGGATCGCAATTTCGTTCCAGGAAATTCGTCCGTGCACTCAACCGTCACGGCATGGTCGGATCGATGGGCCGGGTCGGCGCCGCGGGTGACAACGCCGCCATGGAGAGCTTCTTCGCCCTACTCCAGAAGAACGTCCTCAACCGCCGTGCCTGGGCCACTCGCGAAGAGCTCCGGATCGCGATCGTGACCTGGATCGAGAGGACCTACCACCGACGCCGCAGGCAGTCCGCCCTCGGACGATTGACCCCCGTCGAATACGAAGCAATCATGACCACGCCAGCCACTCAGGCTGCGTGACCCAACCTGTCACCTGATCGTGCAGCAGTCCCACTGTCAATGACCACCTTGGCTACACCCTTCACCTCCAGCAAGGTGTGGGATACGCGGGTGTTGCATCTCTGGCAATGCATTCCTTGTACGTCCAAGATCGGGACTGTCCGCCAAACGGTGTTTCTGGCCTGACACGCCGGCTCAGCTGGCGGGGAAGGTCATGTGATGACCGAGAAGATCACGAGCGTGAGCTCGATGCCGAAGAAGGTGAAGAAGACGACCTCGCGCAGCGAGGCCGAGCAGGCTGCGGTCCGGGAGCTGGTCAAAGCCGCCCGGGCCCGTGGTGAGGACCTGACCGGCCCGGACGGGCTGCTCAAATCAATCACCGCCACCGTCCTGGAGACAGCGCTGGAAGAGGAGCTGACCGAGCACCTCGGCCACGAGAAGCACCGGGTACCCACCGCGGAGAACGGCAACATCCGCAACGGCACCCGACCCAAGACGGTGCTGACCGACGCCGCCGGAGAGGTGACGATCGCGGTCCCCCGGGACCGGGCCGGCACGTTCGAGCCGGTGATCGTCAAGAAGCGACAGCGGCGCCTCTCGGACGTGGACGCGGTCGCGATCAGCCTGTTCGCCAAGGGCCTGACGACCGGTGAGATCAGCGCGCACTTCCACGAGGTGTACGGCGCCTCCATCAGCAAGGACACGGTCTCGAGGATCACGGACAAGGTGCTCGAGGAGATGGCCGCCTGGTCCTCCCGGCCGCTGCAACCGGTGTACGCGGCCATCTTCATCGACGCGATCTACGTCAAGGTTCGCGACGGGCAGGTCGGCAACCAACCCTTCTACGCCGCGATCGGCGTCGATCTGAACGGCCGGCGAGACGTCCTGGGCCTGTGGGCCGGGCAGGGAGGTGGTGAGTCGGCGAAGTTCTGGATGAACGTGCTGGCGGACCTGAAGAACCGCGGCGTGCGCGACGTGTTCTTCATCGTCTGCGACGGCCTCAAAGGACTGCCCGACAGCGTGAACGCCGTCTTCCCCCAGGCGATCGTGCAGGCCTGCGTGATCCACCTCATCCGGGCGACGCTGCGCTACGCCTCGCGGAAATACTGGGACCAGCTGGCCAAGGACCTGCGCCGCATCTACACCGCACCCTCGGTCGAGGCAGCATGGGCGGCGTTCGAGGAGCTGGAGGAGAGATGGGGCAAGCCCTACCCGGCCATCCCCAAGATGTGGAGAGCGGCGTGGGAGGAGTTCATCCCCTTCCTGGCCTACGACGTGGAGATCCGCCGGGTGCTGTTCTCCACCAACGCCATCTGGGTGTTTGGCTATGCACGTCGCCTCGGCCTCGCGAGCAGGGGCGATCGGTCGGCCCTGGCTCTGAACGCTATTGACCTTGGTGTCCTTGATTCGAACTGCCGGGCCGGCCGTCTGGGCGCGGGCCCGGGTGCCTGGCTTGAAGAGAGCCTGCACGACTCAACCCAGATCTGCCGGCGACCCGGACCCGCTGCCCGCACCGTAACGCGTCGCAGGAGGAGCACCTCATCACCACGTCAGCCGTCGCGGGGATCGACCCGCACAAACACTCGGGCACCGTCGCCGTCCTGTCCGCCACGGGCGAGCTCATCACCTGCGAGTCCTTCGAGATCAGCTTCGAAGGCCTGGCGCGCCTGCTGGAGATCCTCACGGGCACCGGCGCGGTCATAGACCGGGTCGGGGTCGAAGGCTCCGCCAGCCTCGGGGCGCCCGTGGTGGCCGCTCTGCGAGCCAGCGGGTATGACGTTCGAGAGGTTCAAGCCTCCCGCACCAACGACCGACGCCGCCGTCGGCACCGGGCCAAGACCGACATCACCGACGCCCACGCGATCGCAGCCGAGACCCTCGCCGATCCCGCGCTGCCGCCCGCCCGCAAGCACGTCGAGACCCCGTCACCGGCATGGGACACGCTGCGCGTCCTGAGATCGCAACGGGAATCTCTTGTCCTGCAGCGGGTTCGGCTGCTGACCGAGGCCGAGCCCGTCCTGTGCGCCCTGCCCGTCGAGATCCGCGACCAACTGCCCGCGACCAGCCGCGTCATGGCCGCACTGAAGACGATCCGCACCCTCGACACCGGCGCCCTGTCCCGTGCCGACTCGGCCCGGATCCGGTGGCTGCAATCAACCCTGTCAGCGGTCGACGCCATCACCATCGGCCTCAAAAAGCTCGACGCTGAAGTCCCCGCACTCCTGAGCGAACTGGGCTGCACCCTCACCGAGATCGTCGGTGTCGGCGTGGTCACCGCCATGACGCTGCTCACCGAAATCGGCGACCCGACCCGGTTCGAGACCGAAGCCCAGTTCGCCCGGTGGTGCGGCGCCGCACCCGTGGCCGTGTCCTCCGGAGAGGGCCACGGCCAGCCCCGACGACATCGCCTCGACCTGGCCGGCAACCGTCAAGTCAACAGCGTCCTGCACATCGTCCACGTCACCCAGGCACGCATGCACGAGCCAGCCAAGACCTACCTCGCCAAGAGCAGCGCAACTGGCAAGACAGCCCGCGGTGCCCGCCGCGCCCACAAGCGTCAACTCGCCAACGTCATCATCAGACACATGTGGAACGACGCCAAGCGAGCCCCAACCGCCCCCTCAACCGTCGCCGCTTGACAAGAGAGCTTCGAGTCCCTGCACGCCAGGTACCGGCGCGCGGTCACCGTGCGCGGGCACTTTCCGACCGAGCAGGCCGCCCTCAAGTGCCTGTACCTGGTCACCAGGGGCCTGGACCCCAAGGGCACCGGCCAGGCACGATGGACCATGCGGTGGAAGCCCGCGCTCAACGCTTTCGCCGTCACCTTCGCCGACCGCATGCCGGCCGCGGAGAACCTCTGAGATGAACGCCGGAAACACCGTTCATCGGACAGACCCCAAGATCCAGACGTGCGTTGTCGCTTGGGCGTGGACTGACTGCTCTGGCTCTGGTTGGCCAGAGTCCGGGGTATCACCGCGTGTACGCATGATGTGGAGGTGTGAGTCGTGGTGCGCGCATGGTGAAGCGGGGTCGAGGCTCGAGGCTGGCTCCTCAGTCGTCACAGAGACTCGCCAGGGGCTACCTCCTTCGGCGTGGCCTTTCGCAGCATGCCTGGCTGCTGCCGCCGGGGGTGCGCTGGCTCATCGTCAGGTGATCTTCTGGGTGCGTAGGCGCAGTGCGTTGGTGATGACGCTGACGCTGGAGAGGGCCATTGCTGCGGCGGCGATGATCGGCGAGAGAAGCAGCCCGAAGATGGGGTAGAGGACTCCTGCGGCCACGGGGATTCCGAGGACGTTGTAGATGAAGGCCAGGAAGAGGTTCTGGCGGATGTTGGACATCGTCTTCTCGGAGAGGCGTCGGGCACGGACGATGCCGTTGAGGTCGCCTTTGAGGAGGGTGACGCTGGCGCTTTCCATGGCGACGTCGGTGCCTGACCCCATGGCGATGCCGACGTCGGCTGCGGCCAGGGCGGGGGCATCGTTGATGCCGTCACCGGCCATGGCGACGACGTGGCCTTGGGCGCGAAGCTTGCTGACGATGTCGCTCTTGTGGTCGGGCAGGACTTCGGCCTCGACGTGTTCGATGCCGAGGGTCTTGGCGACGGCCTGCGCGGTGACGCGGTTGTCGCCGGTGAGCATGACGACGTCGATGCCTTCCTTCCGCAGGGCGCTCAGTGCTTCTGGCGTGGTCTTCTTGACCGGGTCGGCGATGGCGAAAAGGCCCGCAGGATCTCCGTCGACTCCGATGTGGATGACGGTCGCCCCGTCGCCGCGGAGCTCGTCGGCGCGTTCGCTCAGGCCTTCGGCGTCGATGCCTTCGGAGATGAGGAAGGCGGCGCTGCCGATGGTGATTCGCTGGCCCTCGACTGTGCCAAGGACGCCTCGCCCGACCGGGGAGTCGAAGTCGGTGACGTCTGGGATGGTGAGGTTCTTCTCGTTCGCGGCCGCGACGATGGCATGTGCGAGGGGGTGTTCGGAGGCGCGTTCGACTCCGGCCGCGATGCGCAGCAGGTCCTCTTGGCTGCGCCCGTCGATAGTGACGACGGCGGTGACGGTAGGTCTGCCTTCGGTCAGGGTGCCGGTCTTGTCTACGACGAGGGTGTCGACCTTCTCCATGCGTTCGAGGGCTTCGGCGTTCTTGATCAGGACCCCGAGGCTGGCGCCGCGGCCGACGCCGACCATGATCGACATCGGTGTGGCCAGTCCCAGTGCGCAGGGGCAGGCGATGATGAGCACGGCGACAGCGACGATGAGCGCGTGGGCGAGCTTGGGGTCTGGTCCGAGCACTGCCCAGGCGATGAAGGCAGCAACGGCGACGGCGATGACGATGGGCACGAAGATGCCTGAGACCTTGTCGGCCATGCGCTGGATGGGGGCGCGGGATCGCTGTGCGTCGGCGACCATGGCGACGATGCGGGCGAGCATGGTGTCGCGTCCGACCTTCTCGGCGACCATGATCAGCCCGCCGCTGCCGTTGATGGTGCCTCCGATGACGGTGTCTCCGTCTTCTTTGGTCACCGGCATCGACTCACCGGTGACCAGGGATTCGTCGACCGCTGAGCGGCCTTCCTCGACCGTGCCGTCGACGGGGACTGCTTCACCGGGGCGGACTCGAAGTCGGTCCCCGAGCTGGACCTGGTCCAGAGGCACCTCTTCATCACGGCCGTCGCTGGTGATGCGGCGAGCGGTCTTCGGACTGAGGTCCAGAAGGGCCTTGATGGCACCCGAGGTCTGTTCCCTGGCGCGCAGCTCGAGAACCTGCCCGAGCAGGACGAGGGTGGTGATGACGGCCGCGGCCTCGAAGTAGACGTCGACCGTCCCGTCCTCGCTGCGGAATGAGTCCGGGAAGACGCCAGGCAAGAGGGTGGCGACGATGCTGAACAGCCATGCGATGCCGGTTCCCATCGCGATCAGCGTGAACATGTTCAGGTTGCGGCTGCGCACCGATGCCCAGCCGCGGGTGAAGAACGGCCAGCCCGCCCACAGGACCACGGGGGTGCCCAGGGCGAGCTGCAGCCAGATGGCTGTCGGGCCGGGGATCCTCTCGTGCAGCCAAGGGATGAAGTGGCGTCCCATCTCGAGGAAGACGACGGGGATGGTGAGGGCGGTGGCGACCCAGAACCTGCGGGTCATGTCGGCCAGCTCTGGGCTGGGACCGCTGTCGGCGGTGATCGTGACTGGCTCGAGGGCCATCCCGCAGATCGGGCACGCCCCTGGGGCGTCCCGGCGGATCTCGGGGTGCATCGGGCAGGTCCACTCGACGGCCTCGTCGTCGGAGGCTTGCGCCGGCGAGGGTGGGTGGGCGTTGCCAGGCGCTGCATCTGTGTACGTGGCCGGGTCCGCGGTGAAGGTCGCCTGGCAGCGCTCCGAGCAGAAGTGGTACCGGCGGTTGTCGTGCTCGGCGCTCAGCGAGGCCGCTGGGTCGATGCTCATCCCGCACACCGGGTCCTGGACGAGGACCTCGGCGGGGGCGTGATCGCCCTGCTGGTGCTGGTGCTGGTGCTCGGTCATGGTCGCTCCCCGTGGCAGGTGGATGTCATCAGAGCAGGTCTTCCATGGTGGCGATCTCGGACTTCTGTGCCTTGACGATCGCCTTGGCCATCTGCTCCACCTCCGGGTTCGCGGTGGTGGTCAGGACCTGCTCGGCCATGGACACTGCGCCCTTGTGGTGACTGATCATCATCGTGATCCACATCTGGTCGAAGCTCTTGCCCTCAGCGCTCTTGAGCTCCTCCATGTCGGTCTCGCTCATCATGCCGCTGCCGTGGTCCATGCCCGTCGGCGCCGAGGTCGGGGCACCCCACGAGGTCAGCCATTCACGCATGGTGGTGATCTCCGGGTCCTGGGCCTTCTTGATGTCAGTGGCCAGCGCGTCGACCTCGCTGGAGGCGCTGGACTTGGACAGTGCGATGTCAGCCATCTCGATGGCTTGCTCGTGGTGGGGGATCATCATCTGAGCGAACATGACATCTCCCTGCCTGGCAGCGTCCGAGCTGCTGCCGGTGGTGGCGCTGCTGGTGCCGCTGCTCATGGGGGTGGCGTTGTGGTCCATGCCGCGCATGGAGTCGTCGCTGGTGTTGGAGCAGGCGGCGAGCGTGCCGACGGTCAGGACGCCAGCTGCTGCCAGCAGGGCGGCGCGCTTGGTGAGGCTGGACATGAGTTCTCCTGTGTTTGTTGGGTGTGCTCGAGCCTTCACGACGCAGGTCAGGGTCCTACCGTGGTGGTGTTGAGATTCGGTCAAGGTCCTTGCTGCGGCCGGGACTACTGACCCCCGCCGTCGCCCCCGTGGTTCATCCACAGCATCATCGCGCCCATCATGGCCAGGCAGGCGAGGGCGAAGAGCAGCCCGCTGGCGCCCAGTCCACCCGCGATGATGAGAGCGCCGACGAGGATGAGCATGGGCAGGCACATCAGCCACATCAGCCATCCGTGGGAGTGGCCCGGCGAGGGCGGGTTGACGGCCTCCTCGTCACGGGTCGTAACCGGCGAGCTCGAGGGAAGCGGCGCGTAGCCGTGAGCGGCGGAGTTCTTGCGTTCGATCTTCACGTGACTCTCCTTCGAAGATGCCGGCTCCTTGGTGCTGGCCCGGATCAGTTCAGCGTGATGCATGAACCTCATGGCGGCGTTGAGACCTGATGGAGGACGGGTCAAGGTTCTCGGGGCTACTGGACGAGGGTCTCCGTGCTCGCGCCGGCGTTGGTGGTGCGGATGACCTTGTTGTCGACGACGGCGAGGATCTCCAGCTGCCCGTCCGAGGTCCGGTGGGCCGAGAGTGCCTCGGCGGTGCCGATGCTGTCCGGGTGCAGGGTCCAGGTCGATCCGGCGTCGCTGCTGGTGGCCAGCCTGCCGCTGGTGGTGGCGATGACGGCGGTTGTGTCGTCGGCCCATGCCGCCAGGACCGCGGGCTCGGGCGGCGCCAGCGTGGTCCAGGACTGCCCGCCGTCGGTGCTGGTGAGCAGTCCGGAGCTCGTCGTGGCCAGCAGGGTCCCCTTCTTGGGGGCGGCCGCCACGTCTCGTGGCGGTGCCGGGATCGGATGCGTGGTCCAGGTCTTGTTGTCCGTGGTGGTGCGCAGGGCGCCGTCGAAGCCTGTCACCGTGCCCGGGCCGGCGGTCAGCGCGTGGAAGTCGGACTCTCCACCTCGGGAAGCGACCTCCCAGGAGGCGCCGCCGTCGGTGGAGGTGATCAGTCCGACCGGCTGCGGCAGGTCGACCCCGACACCGGGGTGCCCGGAGGCGTAGTAGGTCCCGTCGGATCCGACGGCGAAGCCCATCAGGTCGATGACAGGGCCAGCCTTGCGCAGCTGTCCGTCGACCTGGCGGAAGAGGCCCTGGTGGGTGGCCAGCAGCAGCTCGCCGCTCTTGGGGTCCCGGGTGATCGCGTGGATGTGTGTGATGGCGAGCGGCTGGGCTGGTGCCGCCGTGGGAGACCCCGACACGGACGTGGGCTGCGTCGTGGGCGCGGATCGTTGCCGCTCGGGGCCGTCCCCGAACGAGCACGCCGACAGGGTCGCAACGGCTGCGAGCGTTGCTGCCCCGATCAGGACTGGGCGTCTCATGAGACGTAGTTCAGGGCGATCATCATGCCTGCCTCTGCGTGGTAGATGTTGTGGCAGTGGATCATCCAGTCCCCGGTGTTGTCGGCGTCCAGGTCGATGGCGAAGGACTGCATGGGGGCCATGAGCACGGTGTCTTTCCGCAGCCCCGACGGCAGGGCGAAGGTGTGCCCGTGCAGGTGCAAGGGGTGGGTCATCATCGTCATGTTTGTCGCGTTGATCCGGAGTCGCTGACCGGCCTTGACGGTCAAGGGCTCGTTCTCACCGAACCGGGCGCCGTTGATGCCCCATCGGTAGGGCTTCATCGAGCCGTTGAGGGTCACCTGTGCTTCGGCGTCCGGTTCCCGGGTCGGCAGCTTTGCCGAGGCCGCAGGTCGCAGCTCGGAGCCGATGAGGACCTGCCCGGTCAGCTCGTCCGGGCGGGTGCCCGCACCGGGAGCGGCCCCGCTCCCGGTGCGGACCAGGGCCATGGCCTGGCCGCCGCTGGTCTTGCCGAACGGCCTGGCCACCAGGGGAAAGACCCCGTCCTTGAGGGTGACGATCGCGTCGTAGCGTTCGCCCATCCCGATGTGGAGAGCGTCAACGTCGGTCGCCTCGACCGGCCACCCGTCGGTGTGGGTGACACTCATCCGGTGCCCGCCGAGAGCGACGGTGAAGATCGTGTCTGAGGCGGCGCTGATGATCCGCAGACGCACCCGTTGCCCGGGCTTGGCCCGAAGGACCTCCGGGTCGGTCGGTGGCCGCCCGTTGATCAGGAACAGCGGGTAGGTCACGTCACCGGCATCTCCCCAGGGGTCGGCGCCCATGTCACCCATGGAGCCGTGGTCCATGCCACCCATCCCATCCATGCCGCCCATGGAGCCGTCTGTGGGGCCGCCGTCGGCGATGAGCTTCTTGAGGACCTCGTCCGGGGTGGTGCCGGTGCCGTCGATCCAGTCGTCGAGCACCAGGATCCACTCGGCGTCGTAGCTGCCGGGCTCGTCCGGGTCGTCGATGACCAGGGGGGCGTAGAGGCCCCGGTCGAGCTGGACTCCGACGTGGGGGTGGAAGAAGTAGGTGCCGGGGTCGGGCGCGGTGAACTCGTACACGTACCTCGACCCGGGAGCGATGGGGTCCTGGGTCTGGCCCGGCACCCCGTCCGCGGCGTTGCGCAGCCGGATGCCGTGCCAGTGGATCGTGGTCTCTGCGGGCAGCTGGTTCTCCAGGGTGACCCGTAGGAGGTCCCCTGCGGTGGCCCGTACCAAGGGCCCGGGTGCTGCGTCACCGTAGGCCCACGTGCTGACCGTTCGTCCTCCCAGGTCCAGGGTGGCGGGCCGGGCCCTCAGCGACGTCTCGACGACCTTCTGGCCCGCTGGTGGCGTGACGGGGCTGGGGGAACCGAAGGTGCGCCCTGGGGTGTTGGACGCACCTTCACTGCTCGCGCATGCGGTCAGGGTCGCTGTCGTCGCCACCCCCAGCCCACCCAGGAGAACGTGTCGTCGGGTCAGTGCGTGCATGGTCGTGATGCCTCTCTCAAGGTGTCTGAAGCTGGTCAGTGACCGTCGACGAGGAGACGACGTCGCTGCTCGTACTCCTCCGGGCTGAGCTCACCGCTGGCCAGTCGCTCCTGGAGCAGGGTCAGCGGTTCCGGCCGCGGCGGCGGATACGCCACCTTCTTCTGGCCCGGGAGCAGATCCCGGACCGCCAGGACGACCACGACCCAGAACGCAAGCGTGCCGACCCCCATAGAGAGCCACATCCACCACGTCATTCCGTCACCGTGTCCCCACATCATCAGCGGGCTCCTTCCCGGTCCGGCCGAGCTGAGCTGCCCGGCACAGGTCCAGCCTCGAAGCCCCGCCTCAAGGCTGGATGGTCGTGGGATTGAGGTTTGACGAAGATGACGCGAGGACGGCCCCTAGAGGCTGTTGCCGGCGGGGTGGTGGGGAAGACTCACAAGGGTGAGTACAAGCCCCAGCACCAGGCCAGCCACCGTCCTGGTTATCGAGGACGAGAAGCCTCTGGCCGACATGGTCGTCGCCTATCTGGCCCGCGCGGGCTACCACACCCTGGTCGCCCACACAGGGCCTGCCGGGGTGCAGGTGGCCCGCGAGTCCCGACCCGAGGTGGTGATCCTCGACCTCGGACTGCCCGGCCTGGACGGCATCGAGGTCTGCCGCCAGATCCGCACCTTCAGCGACTGCTACGTCATCGTCGTCACCGCCAGGAGCGATGAGGTCGACACCCTCATCGGGCTCTCCGTCGGAGCCGACGACTACGTCACCAAGCCCTTCAGCGTCCGCGAGCTCGTCGCGCGCGTCCAGACCGTCCTGCGCCGGCCCCGGACCGCCTCCTCGGCACAGGATCACGCCCAGCCCCCCCGCACGTTCGGCGAGCTCTCGGTGGACCCCTCGTCACTGGTGGTCCACCTTCGGGGCGAGCCGGTAGCACTGACCCCCACCGAACGCGATCTGCTCATCACCCTGGCCTCCCGCCCGAGCATGGCGTTCTCACGCCGGCAGCTCATCGACGACGTCTGGGGCGACGGCTGGGTCGGCGACGAGCACCTCGTCGACGTCCACATCGCCCACCTGCGCAAGAAGCTCGGCGACAACCCCGACACCGGCCGGTACGTCACCACCGTCCGAGGTGTCGGCTACCGGATGGGACCAGGATGACCACCACGCGCACCAAGCGCTTGCGACGACCCCGCGGACTGGCCGGACGGCTCCTGGCCGGGCAGTCCCTCGTCCTGCTCGCCGGAGCCCTGACAGCGGCGCTGGTCGCCACCGTCGTGGGCCCCCCTCTCTTCCACGACCACCTGCTCCAGGCCGGCCACGCCGAGAACTCACCCGAGCTGGTCCACATCGAGATGGCCTACCGCGACGCCTCGCTCATCTCCGTCGGCGGCGCACTGCTCATCTCCTTGCTCGCCGCGACCGCGGTCAGCTGGTACCTCACCCGCCGCCTCCGCCGGCCCTTGGACCAGATCAGCGCCGCCGCCCGCGAACTCTCCCGAGGGCACTACCAGGCCCGGGTGCCACAGGTCGGGTCAGGCACCGAGCTAGAGACTCTTGCCCACGCGTTCAACGACATGGCCGCACGTCTCGAAGGCGTCGAGGACACCCGGCGCCGCATGCTCTCCGACCTCGCCCACGAGCTCAGGACACCCATCGCCACACTCAGTGCCTACCACGAAGGCCTGCACGACGGCGTGGTCCAGCTCGGCCCCGAGTCCCTCGCCGCACTGACCGAGCAGACAGACCGCCTCGCCCGGCTGGCCGACGACATCACCGAGGTCTCCACCGCGGAAGAAGGCCGCCTCGCCCTCGACCTGCACGACATCCCGCTGACCGACCTGCTCTGGTCCGCATACGACGGCATGCGCGACCACTACAGCGCCAAGGGCGTCAACCTCCAGATCGACACCGACTCCACCGCCGCCCTGACCGTCACCGTCGACCGCCGCCGCATCGGTCAGATTCTCACCAACCTTCTGGCCAACTCCCTGCGCCACACCCCGGCCGGGGGCACGGTCACCATCAGCGGTAGCCGCGATCACCACGAGGTGACCATCACCGTGACAGACAACGGCGACGGCATGACCACCGAACAACTCACCCACGCCTTCGAACGCTTCTACCGAGGCGACTCAGCCCGCACCAGGGACCGCACCGGATCAGGCATTGGGCTGACCATCAGCAAAGCAATCGCAGACGCACACGGCGGCAGCCTCACCGCCAAGAGCCCAGGACCCGGCCAAGGATCCGCTTTCACCGTCACCCTGCCGGCCCGATGAACCTGTCGGTTCGGACCTGGACCCAGGGTGCGAACCGACACACGCAATTCGGCAGAGTGGTGCGGCAGGCGAAACGCTCACTGGGGACGCCTCCGACCAAGGCCATCGACGTCGAGGGGACTTCAGTCAGTGTCCTGCTTCCAGGCCGATGGACTGGACAACCGATGTCTGCGCGACCGCCCGGTCCTGGTGCATGCGACCGTTCGCCGCCGGCCTAGCGGGGGAGGAGGCCCTGCTCTCCAGAGAAGAGGCTGCGCCCATGGCGACCGACGTTGAGGCGGCAACCGCATCCGTTCTGGCCTGAAGTTCCTCGCGCACGAGTTCGGGCAGAACTGCTGGCGCGTTGTTGACGTGCTCGGCCGCGGTGACCCACCCGCCAGAGGGCGCGTCGGCGGCCGCTCCCTCCACGCCCTGGAGGTGCTGAGCGCGAGCGTTGAGCAGGCGGGCAGGGACTCTCACGTCCGTGTCGTCGGTGGCGTGGCCGATGACGTGGGCGACGTCGACGGAGCTGGAGATGGACTGCTGGACCGTCTGGGCCGTCGCTCTGAGTTCGACCCGGTCGGCGATCTCGAAGGCGTCAGCCGGTCTGGTCCGGTCGTAGGCGACGTCGCGGTAGGCAGCCCGGACCTCGTTCGCGGCCTCGACCAGGGAACGGTCTGCGTTCACCAGAGCGTGCGGCGGCATCAGGTGGCTCCACGACCGGGACAGGTTGCTCCACGCGGCGTGAGCGTTATCCATGGCTGGACCCAGGCGAGAGGCGTAGAGGTCAGCCTCGATCCGTCCGGCCTGGCCCGCAGCGCGCAGCAAGACCTGCCCGCCCTGGGCGATCATCATCTGCGTCTGGGCAGCCAAGAAGATGTTCTCGGCGCTGGGGGAGCGACTCAGGCTCCGGTGAGCCTGGATGTCCCAGGTCACCAGCGCCTGCCGTAGACGGTCCGCCTGCGGTGGCGGCTTGTGCTCACCGTCCAGGGCGTGCGGGTAGGTGCGTGAGACATACGAGCCCGCCAGCTGCTCGAAGGCCGCGATCCGGTCCCGCGTCCGGCTCAACACCGCGAACTCGAGGTTGTTCGGGTAGTCCGGTCCGGGTGGCCGCTTTCCGGGCTCGGGGGACCTGACCGCGGCCCGGCGAGCCTGCATGTTCATCACTTCTCGGTCCAGGGTCACGTGCACCCCGATGTAGAGGGTGTGCACCAGCCGGGCCCGCGCAGCCCCGACATCGGCTCGGATTTGCGGGTTCATCGCCGTGGAGTCCCGTCGCGCGAGGAGGTCGCTGGCCCTGGTCAGGTTCTCAGCGATCCGAAGAAGCCTCTCGTCAGGGTCACCCTCACCCGGCCACTGCCGACCCCGAGCGGTGCGCATGAGGTGACCGTTCATCGCTTGCAGCTGAGCCATCAGCGAGTAGTCCGTGTCCTCGGCACCGATGTCCGGTCGGGGGAGCGAATCCCACAGGTCGCCAGCGCTCTCGACGACCTCACCCCACGTTCGCAGCATCGTGGCCCCGTCCACCTCGTCGGCGTCCATGAGCACGTCACGAGCGGCCAGTTCGGAGTCCAGAAGCAGCTCGCCGACAGAACGGCGGTCCTCGGCACTCACGGGCAGTGCTCCCGCACCAGGTCGCAGATTTCGACCACGACGTGCGCCGTCCCAGGCGGGAACTGCTCCAGGGGGTGAGTCCGCATCAGAGACTCCGCTGCCCGCACCAGCTCGAAGGGGTCGGACTGAGCCACCGGCAGGTCCTCGACCTCGAGGCCCTCGGGCAGCAGCCCGTAGACCCTCCCAGCCGTGATGGAAGCCCCCAGGCCCAAGCACTCCAGCAGGAGGTCCGGCTCGGCCGAGGAGATCTCCCGGGCCCGATCCGCGGCCGCGCCCAGCAGGCGAACGACGGACGCGAGCACCTCCAGCTCGTTTCCGTCCTGGTGCGTCGGACCCGTCATGTCACTGCTCCTTCGTGCTGCTCGTGAACTGCCGTCTTCCATGAGACCCGTTCCTGGACGATCCGTGACACCCAACGGGGGCCCTGTGGAAAACCTGCGAGGGTGTCGGTCCCTGGGACCAAACTGCCTTCACAGACGAAAGCCGCTGGGTCAGCTCCCAGCGGTCACCGATACGCAATATCGAGTGATCTGCACTAGTGCTTTCGTTGGAGGTGCGTGATGAACAACTCGACGACCAAGACGTTGGCGACCGCCCCCGCAGTCGCCATCTCGACGTGGCTCGTGATGATGGTCGGGCCGTTCCTGCCGGCTCTGGCCGCGTGGGCGCTCATCGTCGGCGGGCTGCTGACCGTGGGCCTGCTCCTGCTCGGGGTAGGGGAGTCTTGGCCGCCAGGGTCCTGCTCCGATCACGCCGACCGAGCGCGGCCGAGGACGCGACCTTGGCCCCGGCGGTGGCGATCTTGTGCCAGCACCAGCTCGGTCCTCCGCTGGTCGAGCTGAGGATCCGAGACGGGATCTACGCGATTAGCGCCGGTGCGGCCGGCCGTCGCACGGTCGTTGTCTCCGACGGTCTGATCGCAGCGATCCGCGAGGGAGTCCTGCCTGCGGATCAGGCAGCTGCGGTCATCGGGCACAGCAGCGGCCTGATCCGCTCCGGTGCCGTCCGCTCCGACCTGGCCCTGAGCTTCTGGACCTTGCCCTGGCAGGTCGTCGCAGGCTTCGCCCTGGGTGTAGGCCGCTTCTTCGCGCGCCTTCCTTTCGTCAGCCTCCTGTGGCGCGGCCGTTTCATCGTCGGCGCGGTCGCGCTGGTCCAAGGGGTTGCCGCCGGGACCCCTGCAACCATCGCCAGCGGGATCATCGGCGCCAGCGTCATCGCCCTGAGCTACGCCATGCCCCGATGGGAAGCGCGGTGGCAGGCTGCTCTGGTGAGCATCGGCGATACCCAGGTCACCCATGTAGGCCTCGACGGCCCCCTCGATGAGTTCCTCCGGCGCTGCCGACAGACGCCCGCGACCGCTGAACGGCGCCACAACCTGACCCGCAGCCGACAGCCAGCCACGGCGCCACACCTAGCCCTGGTCACAGGAGCAACGTCATGATCTGCCCCGAGTGCCGCGAAGGCGACCACCCGCACTGCTACGACACCCAACACCCGCACCAGGACTACCGAGGCTGCGCATGCCAGCACGGATCCGCCTATGACCTGCAGGACAAGGTCGACGCTCCGAGCGCCGACAACTAAACCACCTCTCGAGCACGGCGAAGGGGGAGAGCCGATGGGCCGACAGCACGACCTGCCGCCGCCAGAGCACGACGAGCACCCAGACGCCGAGGTCGAGGCGATGCTCGCCAAGGCCCGCCGGAGCGGCGACCCCTGGTCGATGGCGCCCGAAGAGCGGGACATCTTCATGCCGGGCTACTACGCCGGTCGAGACAGCGGCTACGACGACGGATACGCAGCGGGCTACGCCGCCTGCGACGACGAGATGGCTCACCGCCAGCAGCACATCTCCCAGGCCCTGCGCACCCTCGCGCGCATGCCAGAGGGGAGCGGGGCACCCGTTGACGGCGTGCCCGCCGGGCCGTTCCCGATCTGCACCCGCTGCCGGGCCGGGGAACACGCCCGATGCTGGGACACCCTGCACGACGCAGACGTGCGGGAGTGCAGCTGTCAGCACCGGCCAGGCACCGCGCCTTGGGCTGCGGTCATCGACCCGGCTGGAGACGACGACCCGGACCAGGTCGGGCAGTCTTCCTGATCGCGACGACTACCGCGGCTCCGACCTGCTCAGCGCATGCATCCCAGGTAGGACCAGCGGGATCAGGGCCCGTCGCCGCGCTGGATGACGCTCGCCCGGTCGAGGTCCTGGCGGCGCTGCTCGGCAAGACGGGCTTCGTCTTGGCGGCGCTGCTCCTCGAGCATGCGCTCTCGGGCCTCGCGCGCCTCCCGGGCCGCGGCTTCGTGACGCTCGCTCTGATCGCTCATGGTGCTTCCTTCCTGTCGGGCCGTCAGGCCGGGCAGTGGGCCCACAGACCTGTCGGAGTTGATCGAGCCTGCTGCTCGGCTTCTCGGTAATGACGGTCGGGGCTGGTCCAGTGGGGAGGGGAGTGCCTGACGACACCCTCAGCGAGCAGCTCCTGGCCGACGTCGCGGCCGTCACGTTCGACGATCCTCAGGAGCCGTCCGTAGCGGTCCCGGTCGGGCTGCTCCGGGTCAGGACGCAGGACGACGGTGGTGCCGACGGGCGCGAGCTCGGCCAGTGCTGTGGTGGCCTCGGGTGCCCAGCACTCATCCGGTCGGCCGTCACGGGCCAGCTCGGGAGCGTCGATCCGTGCCAGGCGGACCCGGCCCAGGGCGCGCCCGTCCGGGTCGTTCGCCCGGATGGTGTCGCCATCGGTGACTGCGGCAACGATCGCTGTGTGTGTGGGCGAAGGGGGAGCGGCGCCCTGCACAAGGCCGGACCCGACGGCGACGGCGCCACCGACGCTGGTCAGGAGGAGAAGGATCGCCCAACCGAGGTGGTTCATGGCTGCGCCTGTGCGGCCGGCAGCGGTGGACCTGGTCGGCACATCGTCGCGGCCGCGGTGAGCTCGCCGGCCAGGGTGGATGACGCCTGGAGCGAGGTGCGGAGGAACCGCGTGGCCATCTGCAGGCATGCGCTCAGGCTGCGCCCCGCCACGTCCCCTGTCGCGACGCGTGGGGTGAGGCAGTGCAGAGCCGCGTTGAGGGAGGAGGCGACCGTGGCCATCGCGGAGGCCGCGGCGCCGATCTTGGCGCGAAGGGCGGGGGAGTGGAGTGAGGACTCAGCCAGGTCGTGGGAGCCGCGCACGGCCCGCTGGACTTCGTGGGTCTGGTGGTCGAGGACGGTCATTCTCGAGTAGATGGCAGCGGCCTCGTCCGGGTTGACCGCTGCCCACTCGAGCCTCCGTTCCCACAGGGCGAGGGCCCAGTCAAGGACTGCGCGGATGCCTGACTCCAGGACCTGTCGTCGCTGCTCAGCCAGGGCGACGCTGCGTGCCAGACGGGTGTCGGCGTGCATGGCGCAGGCGGTGCTCATCGAGCAGGTCCCTCGAAGGAGATCGCGGCTTGCGAGGAAGCCTGATGCTGGGACTGTCCCTGCCCCAGCCGTGCCTGCGCGTCGGCGGTGATGCACTCGGCTTCGGTGGCGACCTGGGCGATGCTGGCCTCGGCACGTTCGACCGTCCGGCCGAGGTGTCGCTCGTCGGCCTCGGCCCGCCCGAGGCCGTTGCTGACCATGCTCAGTGAGCCGAACGTCACCGCAGGGATCGGCTGGATGCTCGCGGCATCGCTGCCGGGGGAGCGGCCGGCCCCGACGCCGTGCGCGGCCGAGTAGAGATGTTCGGAGGAGGCTGTCGCCATGGGCAGAGCGAGGTCGACGACCTCGCCGACAGCGGCGGTGCGGGCCTCCAGCGCGGCCAGGTTGGCCGCAGCCGGCCCTTGCAGCCCTGCTCGATCCACCCGTTCCAGTGTTTGCCGGGCGTTCTCGATCGACTCGCTGGCCATCTTCAGGTGCGATGCAATCTCTACGCCGACGGACGCCGCCGAGTCGCACAGACGCCCGACACGGTTGAGGTCCTCGGGTGCGACTGACTGCATCCACGCCTCGGGATTCGTGCTCCGCGCGAACAGCTCAGCCTCCGTCAGGGCAGTGGAGGCCGTGGAAACGCCCCGGTGGAGGTCATCCAGGGCCAGGCGGGCCAACGTGACTTCTCGGTGCGCGTCGCGCAAGGCCCAGTCGGCTTTCATCAGTTCCCGATCACTCATCGCCGGCCTCATGGTCCGCAGGGCCAGCGATCGGCCTCATGGACCGCTCCAGCTGGTCGATGAGCCGCATCGCCTCGATCAGGTGCCCACGCACATCCGAGACGGGGTCCGGGGTCGACTCGGTGTCATCGGCCATCGCACAGTCCTCACGGCGTCGTGGCTGGCCCTGGATGGGCCCGCGCTACTTACCAAAGCCGTCGGGGGAGGGCCGGGCGTTCATCACGGCGACAGAAGTGTCCGTCGCTCTCGGAGTCGGGCGGCCGCGGTGTCGGAGGCGCTGCCTATCTTGAGCAGCAAATGAACGACGGCACACAAGACCCCCCGACACGACCAGGCGTACCGCTGAAGGACCGCCCCGTCGCCGGCTCGAAAGCGTCACCGTCTCCGCCACCGCCGCCTTCCACCCGGCGACGGCACTGCTGGGTAGACCTGACGAGTCACCCTCGCTTCGGCGACGCAGGCGAGGTCGAGGGACTGGTCGTCCAATGGGCTCAGGACGGACGTGGATGGGTCGCCCTAGTGACCTACGTGGTCCCACAGCCAGGCGGTGACCTCACCGCGCAGGAGTGGATCCCCGCGACAGCTCTGCGACCAGCCTCTGCACCTATCCAGGAGCACCGCGCCGACGACGAGGGAGAAGACCGGACATGACGGCAGAGCGGATCGCCGACGAGGAACGAGCCGAACGGCGACGCCGCATCGAGGAGGCCCGCCACAGCAGTGAGCTGGAAGGCACGCGCAGCGACGACGCGGCGCGAGCCATCCAAGACGACTGGGCCGAAGGACGGATCACCACGGACGAGATGATCGAGCGCACCCTCAGACCCACCGCACCCGGACCCGCCGCCGCTGGGCCGTCCACAGCGGCGACGTAGCGGCCTGCGCTTGCACCTACTTGGCCGCGATCTCTCATGCCGATGAGCGGTCAGTCCCGGTAGTCCTCGAACTCCCAGCTGGCAAGACGGCCAAGACGGTGGCCGACCTCCGCCCAAGTATCGGCTTCAACCTCACGCACCCGCGCCGACAGCCAAGCTCGAAGCGCCCGCTGATCGAACCCATCGAAGTTGACCACGAGGTGGTGACGAGCGTTGTAGATGCCGCCAACCTGGCTACACGCCTTCGCTAGCCACTCCGGAGTGCAGACAATGACATCGAACGACTCCTCGCCCGGCATGTCAGCAGGACCCACGATCATCCGAGCGAGGAGCGAGAACTCTGCGGGGTCGTTGGGAAGTGATGCGGGGTCAGGCTCAAGGTCCAGGTTCTTCAGGACAGCGCGCATACGGCCGATCCTGCCGCACCGATCGTTCCCACATGCGGCCATCTAGACGGACCGATCTGCCGCGCGGCGGTCGCCCTGACGGAGTTGTTGGTTGGCCTGGCTCGCACCTGCGCGGTCGACGCGTGACTACTTCCCGTCGCGTCGTGTCGTTCGAGAAACCCTCGTCGGTCTCCTCAACCACGCAATCATCCAGGCCGTCACGCAGAGGCTGAAGGGAAGAATGATGGCCCCGGGCCAGAGCTGGCCAACGAGAACTCCGGAAAGAGAACCAATCAGGGAGGCTGGCCCCAAGACCAACAGGGGAAGGACCTGGTAAGGACCTATATGGGCTTCTCGCATGGAGGGCCGCGGTCTGCGCAGGTATGCCTCGATCGCCGCTTTCACGCCCACCAGCGCCTCCCCGAGTTACTAAGCCCGGATCCACCGATCGAGTGGGTGTGGTGAGCGTGCCGTAACGCGAGAATGCCCTTGCGTGGCGGGAAGATTGGACTTGTCGAAGGTTCAATCTCAACCGCTACGAAGGGCACCTCGTAGATGCAACTCTCGCACACCCTGGGTCGGACGTCGGTGGCGTTCGACGATCCGAATCTCGTGTCGGCCGGTGGCCTGGTTCCGGTGCTCGCGCTGGCCGATGCCGCGGGGCTGCGGGAGCTGGCCGATGAGCACCTCACGGTCCCGACCGACAAGGGCGCGAACGCGGGCTTGAAGGTCGCCTCGCTGGTCGGTGGGATGGTGGCCGGCGCGGACTCGATCGACGACATGGCGCTGCTGCGACATGGCGGGATGGGTCGGGTCTTCGCCCGGGCCTACGCGCCCTCGACGCTGGGGTCGTTCCTGCGCGCGTTCACCTTCGGCCACGTCCGCCAGCTCGACGCGATCGCCTCCCGGTTCTTGATCGCGGTGGCCGGGCTCACAGGGCTGCTGGGGCAGCGCCCCGGTCCTGCGACCAGCGAGGAGGACGCCGGGTACGCGTTGATCGACGTCGATGACACGATCGTCGAGGTCCATGGCCATGCCAAGCAGGGCGTCGGGTTCGGCTACTCCGGTGTCCGTGGGCTCAACGCGCTTCTGGCCACGCTCGCGACCGCCACGAGCGCGCCGGTGATCGTGGCCCAACGGCTGCGCAAGGGTGCGGCCGGGTCCCCACGCGGCGCGAAGCGGCTGGTCGGCGACGCAGTGGCGACCAGCCGACGACTGCTCGGCAGGGCCCAGCTGGTGCTGGTGCGGATGGACTCTGCGTTCTACGGCCGCGGACCAGTCCACGCCGCGCTCAAGGGCGGCGCCGCGGTGTCGGTCACGGTGCGGATGGACAAGGCCGTCAAGAAGGCCATCGCCGCGATTCCCGACCACGCGTGGACCACTATCGAGTACACCGACGCCACCTTTGACGAGACCACCGGCCGCTGGATCTCCCGGGCCGAGGTCGCCGAGATCGGCTTCACCGCGTTCGCTGCGCAGAAGAAGGCCGACCAGGTACCCGGCCGGCTGGTGGTGCGCCGGATCCCCGACTTCAACGCCGAGAAGAACCGCGCGGCCGGCCAGCACACCCTGTTCGACGTGTGGCGCTTTCATGCGTTCTTCACCACCGCCGACCCCAAGATTCTCGACACCGTCGCCGCCGACAAGGCCCACCGCCATCACGCGGTCATCGAGCAGGTCCACGCCGACCTGAAGAACTCCGCGCTGGCGCACCTGCCGTCCGGGGTGTTCACCGCCAACGCGGCCTGGCTGGCGCTCGCGGTCATCGCGTTCAACCTCTCCCGCGCGGCGGGCACCGTGGCGACGCCCGATCTGGCGCGAGCGACCACCGCGACGATCCGCCGCAAGTTGATCACCGTGCCCGCACGAGTGGCGACCTCAGCCCGACGGATCACGCTGCATCTGCCCCAAGCCTGGCCCTGGGAGACCGCCTGGACCGCTCTGTTCGATCGGGTCAACGACCCACCACTCGTTCTCGCGGCCTGACCACCCAGCAGCCACCGCTGCGCGACCCGAGGATCACAGTGGAACACCACGGACAGCGAGGTCCGGCAGACCACCACGCCCTCAACCGCTCACACCTCGCCGATCCAGATCAGGCGACCACCGTCATCACCGTCGGTGGATCCGGGCTAAGGGGCATGGCCGACCTCGAGCAAGCGACCACGTACCTCCCCACGCTCAGGCCACCCTCCCTCATCAGCCACCGGTCCCTACTCCCAGATCGGCAGCAGCGGATGGGGCTCGCCAGCCGCGGCAGGGTCGGTCGCCGCGGTCACGAGGGACTGCTGCACGATCAGGTGACAGGTTGGGTCACGCAGCCTGAGTGGCTGGCGTGGTCATGATTGCTTCGTATTCGACGGGGGTCAATCGTCCGAGGGCGGACTGCCTGCGGCGTCGGTGGTAGGTCCTCTCGATCCAGGTCACGATCGCGATCCGGAGCTCTTCGCGAGTGGCCCAGGCACGGCGGTTGAGGACGTTCTTCTGGAGTAGGGCGAAGAAGCTCTCCATGGCGGCGTTGTCACCCGCGGCGCCGACCCGGCCCATCGATCCGACCATGCCGTGACGGTTGAGTGCACGGACGAATTTCCTGGAACGAAATTGCGATCCTCTGTCCGTGTGGACCACGCATCCGGCCACGTCACCGCGCCGCGCGACGGCATTGTTGAGCGCCGCGACCGCGAGCCGGGACTTCATCCTCGAGTCGATGGAGTAGCCCACGATCCGGTTGGAGTAGACGTCCTTGAACGCGCACATGTAGAGCTTGCCTTCACCGGTCCAGTGCTCCGTGATGTCGCCGACCCAGAGCTGGTTCGGACCCTCCGCGTTGAACTCGTGACGGGTCACGCCGTGCGTGTCAACGAAGGCGCACAGGTCGTCGTGGACCGGCGGGCCGGGCTTCTTCGCCTTGCCCTTCTTGGGCTTGCCGAACACGCTCCACCAGCCGTTGGCGGAGCAGATCCGCCACGCGGTCCGCTCCGCCATCGCTTGGCCGGCATCGCCGGCCTCGTCGACGAGGAACCGATAACCGAACTCCGGGTCGTCGTCGTAGGCGTCGAACAAGGCGTTCGCGCGGTAGGCCTCGACCAGTTCGGCATCGGTGACCGGTTGGGCGAGCCAGCGGTAGTAGGGCTGGCGAGCGATCTTGAGCACCCGGCACGTCACCGAGACGGGGATCCCGTCCTCGGCCAGCTCGCGGACGAGCGGGTACATCATTTTCCCGGAAGGTTCGCCTGCGACAGATAGGCGGCCGCCCTGCGGAGGACTTCCACTTCTTGCTCGAGCAGCCGGTTGCGGCGCTTGAGCTCACGCAGTTCGGCGTTCTGGTCCTCGGTCATCCCAGGCTTCACGCCGTCCTCGACATCGGCGCGGCGCATCCACGAGTTCAGCGTGGTCTGGTGGATCCCGAAGTCCTTCGCGATCTGGTCGAGCGGGGTCTTCGGGTCCCGGCTCCTGGCGACACGAACCACGTCGTCACGGAACTCGCGGGGGTAGGGCTTGGGCACAGCGACATCCTCTCAAGCCTGCCCATCGGGCAAGCCAGGTCAGTTGTCACCTATCCGTGCAGCAGTCCCCGCCTACGTCACCGACCACAACGGAGACCAACAAAACTGCGCAACCCTGACCGCCACCATGAAACGCGTACAGGCCTGACACGAAACAAACGCCCGCTCATGCCGCGCGTCGCTCACTTCGTGGGGACAAGTGATCGCGCTACGACCCCTTGCCTGCCGAGCAGCTCGGGGCAATAATGTGTACACACAGATACACGCTCCTTAGGAGATGACCATGACGACTTCGGTAGGCATCCGTGAGTTCCGTGCGGGGTTGGCCGACTACATCTCGTCGGCCGAGCCGGTCGCGGTCACGCGTCATGGAGTGACGGTGGGATGGTTCATCCCGACCCCGGTGGATCGGGATGCTCAGGTCGCGTCGCTTCGGTCGGCGGCTTCGACGCTTGATGCGCTTCTGGCCGAGGGCGATGTGGCCGTCGATGACGTCGTGGCCGACTTCGCCTCGGCACGTCGGACCCAGTGAGTGCAGCAGCCGACGCTCGCGGCCTGGTGCTCGACGCCAACATCTTGATCCGGTGCGTCCTCGGTTCACGCACTCGGGAGCTGTTGCTGACCCACGTCGAGCGAGTCGCCTTCTTCGCGCCGATCGAGTGCTTCGAGGACGCGCGGACCTACCTGCCTGATCTGCTCAGCCGGCGAGGAGTCGAGCCGGGTCCAGCGATGGAGGTACTCGACCACGTCGAGGGCATCGTGCGTCCACTCAGCGAGCCGTTCTACATCGGGGCCCGCGGCGAGGCGATGGCACGAATCGAAGCACGCGACCCGAGGGACTGGCCGGTCCTGGCGGCCGCGCTGACGCTGAACTGCCCCATCTGGACCGAGGACCAGGACTTCTTCGGAACCGGCGTCCCGACGTGGACCACCGACCGCGTCGAGCTCTACCTCAACGCAACCCAGACATCCTGATCTGCCGCGCGATGATCGGGTCGAGGCACGGGTATCGGTATTACCCCGGCAGGTGCGGGGCGGACTCCTCAGCCCCACCACCGCCGCAACGCTCACCATCCGCGCCGCACATGACCAGGGCAACTGACCGCCACCGGAGGGCGGCTCAGGGCTGATCGGTCGGCGACTCTGCGGGCTGCGTGGCGTCGAGGGCGTCGGCGATCGCACGGTCCCTCTCGACCGTTGCGCTCTGGTAGTAGAGCGCCATGTCCCCGGTGGCGTGCCCCAGCCGATGCTGCATCTCACGCACTGTCGCGCCCGCCTGTGCGCCGAGAGTTGCTGCCGTGCGGCGGAGGTCGTGCCAGTGCAGGTCCGGTCGACCAATGGCCTCCCGGGCTGCGAAGAAGCCGTATGCACCCTTCGTGTAGGTGCGTCGGCCCCGCTTCTCCGTGCGTGCCGTACGGCCGTACAGGCTGGTATGCGCCAGCAGCTTGCCGTCGCGGCCGGGGAAGATGAGGCCCTCCCGGCTCGTGACCGGATACTCCTTGAGGTGCTGTGCCAAAGCTAAAGCGACGCTCGCCGGCATCGTCACGCTTCGCTTGCCGGCTGCAGTCTTGGGCGGACCTGTGCCCTTCTTGCCATCTGCTCGGTAGGCCGCACGGTTGACGTGCAGCTGGCGAGTTTCGAGGTCGACATCCTTGAGCCGCAGCGCCACGACTTCTCCGAACCGGAGTCCGCACATGCCAGCGATCAGAGTTAAGGCCCTGTGCTGAGGGGGCATGGCGTCGGCCAAAGCGATCAGCTCTGATCTGGACAGCACCTGCGGCTCGCGGCTCACCTTGGCTTTGCCCCCTGCCTTAACCCTCACAGGGGAGCGGGGGATGAGCTCGTCTTCCTCTGCCTGGCGCATGATTGCGCCAAGCACCTGGTAGGCGTGGGCGCGTGCTGCCGGGGTTCGCTGGCCGTAGGTTGCGAACCAGGCTCGAACGTCCATGACGGTGATCTGGTCGATCGGTTGGTCGCCGAATGCGGGGATGAGGTGTCGCTGCAGCGAGGTCTCGTAGCTCTGCCGGGTTGTGGCTCGTAGGTCGTGGCGACCATCGAGCCATGCCCTTGCGTAGGTCGCGAACGTGCGGTTGCGTCTCGACGTCTCGAGCGCTTCTGCTTCGGCGGCCTGCTCTGCCGGGGTGCGCCATTCGCCCGAGCGGATCAGCCGATGCTGCTGGGTCAGCCAGTCCTCGGCGTCGCGCCGCGTCATGAATGTCCGGGGGGCAGTGTGAAGCACAGAGACGGTGCGTCCGCCCTTCGTCACGGTGGTCTCACCAGTCGGGTCCGAGTAGCGGGCCTGGAAGCGTCCGGACCTCATGCGGGTGACCTGCCCGAACCGCCGCTTTGGGTCCTTCATCCCGACTCCTTCTTACCGATGCAACAAGCATGCATCGCGAGATGCATCGGATAGTTGGCCATTCATGTCCACTTACGTCCACCCCCGAAAGGTGGTAAAGTCCCTGGCAGTTCAGGTGATTGGAAGATCATCTCGGATGATTCGATGTAGGGCAAACGGCTCAGACAGAGATTCGAGTCCCTTCACGTCCACGTAAGAGAGTTGAAACGTGCCCCGCCCGATGGCGGGGCAGTTTTGTTTCTGCGGAGACGTGGGCCGACTGGTTCTGGACCACCACGATCCGCATCAGTCGGGATACCCACGCCAAGGTGGATGTCTGAGGCAGGCACGCCGAGGCTCCGGGGCATGCCCCGGGCGGCTTGTCCTGATGTCCACGCCGCCCGGGTTCACGCCGGTGACCTGTGCTGCGCCGGCTGATTGCGGTGTCACGCATTCACCGGCTGCGCCGCCGTTGCGGTGGTCCTCCTGCTCTTGGGCAAGGCGCTGGACCCCGGGGTATTGCGCAGTAGACGCATCGCGTTGGCGATGACCACCAGTACGGAGGCTTCGTGGACGAGCATGCCGATCGACATGGTCACTCCGCCGGCGAAGACCCCTGCCAGCAGCACCACCACGGTGATCAGAGCGATCGCGATGTTCTGTCGCATCACCGACACGGTCCGCTTGGCCAGACCGATGGCTTCGGGCAACTTGAGCAGGTTGTCGCCCATCAGGGCGATGTCCGCGGTCTCCACGGCCACGGCCGAGCCCGCAGCTCCCATGGCCACGCCGATGTTCGCGGTTGCCAGGGCCGGGGCGTCGTTGACGCCGTCGCCGACCATGGCGATGGTGTGGCCTTCGTGCTGCAGGTGCGCGACCACGTCCAGTTTGTCCTCGGGAAGCAGGGAGGCGTGGATCTCGTCGATCCCGGCGGCCTTGCCGATGGCCTCGGCCACCAGCCGGGTGTCCCCAGTGAGCATGACCACCTTGTGCACCCCGGCCCGGTGCAGGCGGGCGACCATCTCGGGTGCATCCTGCCGGATCCGATCGGCGACCGCGACGACCCCGATCACCTCGTCGTTGACGGCCACGATCATCGGCGTCTTGCCGTCGGCTGCCAGGGCCTGAGCCGTCCGGGCCGCTTCGTCGGCCGCTTGGGCAATGCCGTACTGCTCCAGCAGTGGCGGGTTGCCGATCAGCACCAGGCGCCCCTCGACCTCGGACACGATGCCCTTGCCCGGCACCGGGGTGACACTACCGGGGACGCCCCGCGGGCCGACCCCCTCGGCGTGGGCGGTTTCCAGGATGGGACGGGCCAGCGGATGCTCGGATCCGGCCTCGGCGGCCGCCGCCCAGCGCAGTACCTCGCGGCGCTCCAGTGCGGGGGCCAGGACGACGACATCGGTCAACTGGGGACGGCCCTCGGTGAGGGTACCGGTCTTGTCGACGGCGACTGCGGAGATCTTCGCGGAGGTTTCCAGGAACTCGCCGCCCTTGATCAGGATGCCGTTGCGGGCCGCGCGGCCAATGCCGGCCACGATCGCGACCGGGATGGAGATCACCAGCGCACCGGGGCAACCGATCACCAGCAAGGTCAGGGCCAGAACCACGTCACCGGAAACCAGTCCGGCCACCAGAGCCAGCACCATCACCGCGGGGGTGTACCAACGGGAGAAACGGTCGATGAAAGCCTGAGTCCTCGCCTTGGCGTCCTGGGCCTCCTCCACCCGGTGGATGATGCGGGCCAGGGTGGTGTCCGCGCCGATGCCGGTGGCCAACACCTGCAGGAAACCGCCGCGGGAGACGGTTCCTGCGAAAACCCGGCTGCCCTCGGTCTTCTCCACCGGGATCGACTCGCCGGTGATGGAGGCCTCATCGAGGGCCCCGGTGCCGGCGACGACCTGACCGTCCACCGGCACCTTCGCACCGTTCTTGACCAGCACGATCTCGCCCATCCTCACCTGACCGGCGGGAATCTCCTGCTGTTCACCCTCGCGCACGACGACCGCCGAGTCCGGGGCGACGGCGACGAGTTCGGCCAGTGCCGAGCGCGTCTTGTTCAACGTCGCGGCTTCCAGGGCGTGGCCGATCGCGAACAGGAACGTGACTGCTGCAGCCTCCCAGAAGTTGCCGACCACAACCGCGCCGATCGCTGCGACCGACACCAGCAGGTCGATGCCGATGAGCCTGGCGATCAGCGCCCGAACAGCCTTCACCACGATGCCGTAGCCGGCCACCACGGCGGCAGCGAGCATGAAGACATCGCCGAGGGTGAAGGCCCCGACGGTGTGGGTGGCGTGGGCGCCGGCGTCGAGCCACCACTGGGGGCCGAGGATGATGTTGGCCACCCCGTCGCCCAGCCACCGGATGGCGAACGAGATGACGATGAGCACGCCGGACACGACGGGAACCGACCAGTTCCCACGGAGCCATTTCCGGAACCTGTTCACTTTCGGATACGACCTTTCTGGGGTGTGTGCCGGCGAACCGGCACGATGTGGAATGCGGCACGGGTGCGCGCGCCGGCCTCGGCGGTTGTTCTCAGAACGCCGAGGGGGTGGCCCGGTATCCGGCCTTGGCAACGGCGGCGACGAGATCGTCCACCGAGACGCGTTCGGCGTCGTGATCGATCTCGATGCGAGCGGAGGCGAAGTGCACCTTGACCCGCTCGACGCCCTTGAGGCGGCCGACCTGCTTCTCGATCTTGGCCACGCAGGACGGGCAGGAGAATCCCTCGGCCCGCAGGACGGTGTGGGTGGTGGTGGAGGTGTTCATGGTGATGTGTCCTTTCGTGATGGGTGTTTCCTCATCGGATGACCCGCACGTTATGTGCGGCTCGCCCCGAGCGCCTTGACCCAGATCAATTACCGGTTGGCATCGCCGAAAGGCCCCTGCCGGCTTCGCCACGGCGCCCTCGTTGCGGGCTCGGGTAGCCTCGTGGCATGCCTGAGGATGACTTGTGTGTCGCACGGGTCCCGATCTTCCAGGGGCTTGCCCGTGACCAACAGATGCACGTCGCCCGGTTCGTGCGTCCGCTGCACATCGAGCAGGGCGAGTTGGTATATCGCCCCGGAGACCAGGTGTCGCGTCTACTGGTCATGCACAGCGGGCAACTCAAGGTCAGTCACACTGCCGCCAACGGTCAGGAGCAGATTCTGCGCACGGTGACCGACGGTGACGTCGTGGGCGAACGGGCCTTCCTGACCGGCTATCGTCCAGACGAGTTCGTCACCGCGATCGAGGACAGCCGGATGTGCGTCCTCGATCATGCCGACCTCGCCGCCTTACTGCGTGAGTACCCCGACATCAGTAGGAGCATGCTGCGCGCCCTGTCCGACCGGCTCGCCTCGGTCGAACGCTTGCTGGCTGCGATCACCTCCAGTGACGTCGGCGCCCGGGTTGCCGCCTACCTCATGGATCTGCCCGCCGGCATGCGAAGCGGTCAGGCAACCGTGCGGCTGCCGATGGCGAAGCGAGAAGTCGCCGCCTACCTAGGCACCACGCCGGAAACGCTGAGTCGACGACTCGCCGCGCTCTCCGCGTCCGGGGTCATCGAACTCCACGGACGTCGTGACGTCACGATCCTCGACATGGACGCACTCGAACGCGTCGCCACACCGCGATAGGCGGGAGCGCGCTTCCAATGCGTCGAGTGAGCCGACGCCCAACAGGGTGCGGTACTGCGGCGCTGGCTCGGGGATCACGTGCGGTGAGGGCGACGGACAGTGCCCGTCGATCGGTCACCGCGTCCACCCGGGCCGGGGTGCCGACGAGGATCCGTCGCCCCGTGAGCAACAGCAGAGCGAGCCAGATGACGCCGATCGTGATCGGCAGGGTCGTTGCCACATTGCGGAACGGCCCGTCGGTGACAGCCTCGCCGGGGCCCAGCGCGCTCCAGAGCAGCCCGATGATGCCGCCGATGACGACGGCCATGAACGCCATGACCAGGAGTCCCGCGACGATCCGGCCGAGTGTGGAGCGGCGTGGTGGCTGCTCCTGGGACCACAGCAGGGTCTCGTCGGGCGTGAGCTGTCTGTCCAGTGCTTCCTGGGCCAACATGGGCAACCAGACTAGGGGCCGATCCCTTGGTTGTGCGGCCACGACTTCTCCAGCCGACTCTCGCCATGGCGGTGCCGACCGGCAGGTTGGTGTGGAGCAGGAACTCCAGCAGCCGAAGCGCCCGGACATGGGCGAGATAGGTCATCGGCGGCATGCCGAAGGCACGCACGAAGAGGCGTCCGAGCTGCGAGGGGGACAGGTGCACCTGGCTCGCAAGCATGCGCATCCGCCAGCTCCGTTCGGGGTGGGCCGACAAGAGTTGCGCCGCCTCGTATGCCGGGGCCAACCGTTTGTCTGGCCGCTCCGTGCGATCCGGTAGGACTGCGAATCCCGTTGGGCAACACGGCAATTGTGGATTCATCGGAGTGCCCGGGCTGAACGACTCCGCCGGTGGTGGCGAGGCGGGGACGTGCCGGTGGTTTCAAAGAGGTCGACCCACGCCTCGACAGGCAGATCCTTCGGTAGGGACTGCGGCGAGAGGCCATGAGTATCCAGCCAGAGCCGCGATGTGTGTGGGGAGTCGAGGCCAGTGTTGCGACTCAGCACCTGGGCGAGCCCCCGGCCCGGTCCGGTGAAGACTTGGTGTACCAGTCCCTGGTACCGCCGTCGCTCCGACGGGGCGAGCAAGGGGCGGGTACGGCGATGCATCGTGAGGATGCCCCCGTCGACTCCCGGCGTCGGTGTGAAGCAGCGGGCCGAGACGCGGTTGTGGAGCTTGAACTCGAACCAGGGTGCCCACTGTGCGGTCATCATCGTGGATCCGCCCACACCTGCCCTGCGCCGCGCGACTTCCCACTGGACGAGCAGGATGGCGTCGGTCCACCCGGGCGTCGGCAACAGGCGGCGCAGAATCGCGGTGGTTTGGTGGAATGGCAGGTTGCCGACAACCACATGCGGGGAAGTCGGGAGTCGGTGAGTGAGGATGTCGGTGTTGATCACCGACGCGTGTGCGGGAAGGCGACGACCCAACTTCTGGGCAAGCCGGGGGTCGATCTCGATGGCTGTGATCGGTCTGCCCAGACGTGTCATGGGGGTGGTGAGTGCGCCGTCGCCGGGGCCGATCTCGAGAATTGGTCCGCTCGTTGCGGCCACCAGATCGGTGATCGCGGAGACGGTTGATCGGTCGGTCAAGAAGTTTTGGCCGTGCTCATGACGGCCATGTCGATAGGTAGGCACTGGATGCTCCGTGGTCGTTCCGGAGCCGGGCACACTGAATCAGCCGCCCGGCCGTGGTCACCGGGGGGCGGGGAGCACTGAACGTGAAGTTCGCTCGCCGCCGTCAGCGGCTGCGCAGCCGCATCGAAGCGGTGCCGTGAATCAACATGTCGCTCAGCGTAGTTCGCAGAAAGGGCCACCGACCAGCGAATTGCGCGGGGTGGAACGAAGACGCGCAGATCGGTATCACCGTAAGCGCCTGAAGCTCCCGGCGGAGCCATCGGGCAGACTTGCACTGTGAATGGGGCGTCGGTGATTGGGGGACTTGCGGCGGGGCCGCGTCATTCCGTGCGACTCGGGTCAGACGGCAGAGTGCTGGCCGCTGGATACGACGGCGCCGGCGAATGCCGGGTCGCACCGTGGCGCGATGTCGCAGCGGTCGCGGTGGGCAATGTGCACACGTTCAGCAACACCGGCAAAGCGCATACGCTCGGCGTTCGTGCCGACGGGACTGTGTTGGCCACCGGATGGAACAAGCACGGCCAGTGTGAAGTCCGCTCCTGGGACGGCATCCGTGCCGTGGCTGCCGGATGGCGATTCTCCTTGGGGCTCCGTGAAGACGGCACGGTCGTTGCGACGGGGCGGGCAGCCGAGGGGCAATGCGCCGTCGACGCTTGGCGGGAGGTCGTTGGTGTTGCCTGCGGTGACTGGCACAGCGTGGGCCTCACCGCCGCGGGGCGAGTTCTCGCCTGTGGAGTCAATCGGTCCGGGCAACTACGCACGGACGACTGGGAGGGCGTCGTCGGGGTCTCCGCGGGGTATCAACACACCCTGGGGCTCAGGGGCGATGGAAGGGTCTTTGCAGCCGGAGCCAGGGTCGATGGCGCCTGCGACGCCCATGATTGGGAGGACATCGTGCAGGTTGCGGCGGGCAGTCACCACAGCGTCGGATTGACCGGGGCCGGTCGTGTTCGCGCAGTTGGCTCCAACAGCCATGGCCAGTGTGAGACCACCGAATGGACCGGCATCGTGGCCGTGGCTGCGGGCTCATTGCACACCCTCGGGCTGCGTCGTGACGGCACCGTCGTGGCCACGGGGAGCAACGCCTACGGGCAGTGCGCGGTCGACCAGCTGGCTCCCCGCTGAGTGGTGGCCCCTGCGACGGGCAAATGTCAGCGGTTGCGCTCCAGCCACCAGTGGGCCCCGAACTGCACGGCGAGCAAAAGCCACAACGTCGCGGTCAGGACGTGCCGGGCCTCGACGCCCCAGGCCGTTGCGATGATCCCGAGCCCGAGGGTGGCGAAGGCAGCCATGGCCGTCCACGACCCGGCCTCGAGCGAGATGAGCCGGTCCCGCTCGTCGGCCTCGCCGCGCATCGTGCGCTCAAGACTCCCCGGGTCCCTCGAGCCCCGCGCCATCCACAGCACGGTCAGCCCGACGGCGACCAAGCCGCCACACAGCGCCCCCCAAGCGGTGGACGGGTCGGAGGGGTAGTAGCCCGCGAAGACGGTCAAGACCGCGGCCACCCCGAGGAGGGGGATCAGTCGCCGCATCCGGCGCGAATCACTCTGCCGCGACATGGAAAGTCTCCTCGACGGTGGTCCCGAACAGGCGGGCGATGCGGATGGCCAAGGGGAGCGAGGGGTCGTACTTGCCCGTCTCGATCGAGTTGATCGTCTGGCGCGAGACCCCCAACTCCGCTCCCAGAGCAGCCTGCGACAGGCCCCGGGCCTCCCGTAGCGCGCGCACGTCGTTGTCCATCCGGGTCAGCCCGGCACGATCACTCGGACGGGGTGCGCAGTTGCTTGCCGATCACATAGACGCCGATCAGGCACAGGATCGCGGCGGTCACCTGCAGGAGGCGGTGCCACGGCGAGGCATCCACCGCGCTCGAGACCGTCATCAGGCCGAGGCCGGCCAGGATCGGGGCCATCGCGCCGGCCGTCTGGCGGGTGCGGTCGGTCGTCGGGGAGGAGTTGTCTCGGGGGTCGCCCATGTCTGTCGCCTTCTCTGGTTCATGTCAAGGGTGCTTGACATCTCTCACCATGCCCGCGTCGACCTCGCGTGTCAAGCACCCTTGACATGCCGGCGGTGGGCGGGTGCACCCCAGGCAGGCGAGAGTCCATGCCAGGCCAGGTCGGTGAGCAGCGCGGCGAGCTCGTCGCGGCCCTGTGTCGATGTCCCGCTGCGGCGGTCGGTCAGCCACTGGTCCGCCGCGGCGCGCACCATGCCCACCACTCCGGTGCCCCACAGGCGGGCCGGCGTCGGATCCTGGTCAGAGGCGGTGAGGGCGGCCGAGAGCACATCGCCGATCGCGTCGGAGATGTGTGCTGTCACTTCGCCGGCGGGGTCGGCGCGTCGACCCCGCTCGGCCGGAGCCAAGAGGGGGGCGCGCATGACGAAGCGGTAGACCTCCGGGTCCTTCTCCACCAGCGCCAGGTATGCCGTGATGGCGGCCGCGATGACAGCCCGCCCGTCGCGCTCGGTGTCCGCAACGAGGGGGCTCGCCCCCTTGGGGTCACCGACGGCGCGGTTCAGGTCGCGCAGGATGAGGGCATTGACGTGATCAGCGACGGCGGCATACAAGCCGGCACGGTCGGTGAAGTGGCGATAGATCACTGTCTTGGAAGTCCCTGCGGCAGACGCGATCTCGTCGATGCCGAGGTCGGCGCCGTGGTCGCGGATGGCGCGCAGCGTGGCCTCGACCAACTCTCGCCGGCGTGCAGTCCGGTGGGCGGCCCAGCGGGTGGATCTGCCGTCCGTGGCGCCGACTGCGGTGGTCGACGGGGGCTGTGGTCCGAGTCCGGAGTCGGGTGAGCCGTGCGCGTCGGTGGCCATGTCGGGGACCGTAGCAGGTACCTGAAGTATCTGCTACCGTCCGTATCGGTTATCTGCACTCGACCACCACACCCCCACGACGGCGATCAGCGTGACCTGCTCGCCCAGAGGAGCCAGCCGTGACCCAGCCTCGCCGCGCCGCCATCATCGGCGGCAACCGCATCCCCTTCGCCCGACAGAACGGCGCCTACGCGCGCGCTTCGAACCAGGACATGCTCACCGCGGCCCTCGAGGGCCTGGTGGCCCGTCACGGCCTGGCCGGCGAACGAGTCGGTGAGGTCGTCGCCGGTGCCGTGCTCAAGCACAGCCGCGATTTTAACCTCACCCGTGAGACGGTCCTGGGCTCGTCGCTCAGCCCCACCACGCCGGCCTACGACGTCCAACAGGCCTGTGGCACAGGGCTGGAGGCCGCGATCCTCGTCGCCAACAAGATCGCCCTGGGGCAGATCGACTCCGGCATCGCCGGCGGCGTCGACACAGCCTCGGACGCCCCGATCGCCATCAGCGAGGGGCTGCGCGAGACCCTGCTGAAGATCAACCGCGCGAAGACCCCGCAGGAGCGTGCCAAGGCCGCTCTCGGTCTGCGCCCCGGCCACATCATCCCGGCCATCCCGCAAAACGTGGAGCCGCGCACGGGTCTGTCGATGGGCGAGCACATGGCGCAGACCGCCGAGCGGTGGGGAATCACGCGACAGGCCATGGACGAGTTGGCCGCGGCGAGCCACACCAACCTGGCTCGCGCATACGACGAGGGCTTCTTCGACGACCTGATGACCTCCTACATGGGGCTGTCCAAGGACGCGAACCTGCGCCCGGACTCGTCGGTCGAGAAGCTCGCCACCCTCAAGCCTGTCTTCGGTGACCGTGAGAACGGCACGATGACCGCGGGCAACTCCACGCCCCTGACCGACGGCGCTTCGCTGGTGCTGCTCGGCACCGACGAGTGGGCCGCCGAGCGCAACCTGCCGGTCCTGGCCCACCTGGTCGATGCCGAGACCGCGGCTGTGGACTACGTGCACGGCGACGAAGGCCTGCTGATGGCGCCCGCGTATGCCCTCCCGCGTCTGCTGGAGCGCAACGGCATGGCCTTGCAGGACTTCGACTTCCTCGAGATCCACGAGGCCTTCGCCGCGACCGTGCTGTGCACCCTCAAGGCGTGGGAGGACGAGGACTTCTGCCGCGAGCGCCTCGGTCTGGAGGCGCCGATCGGTGCCATCGACCGCAGCAGTCTCAACGTCAACGGCTCGTCCCTGGCGGCGGGTCACCCCTTCGCGGCCACCGGTGGGCGCATCGTCGCCTCCCTGGCCAAGATGCTGCACGCCAAGGGCAAGGGCAGCCGCGGCCTGATCTCAATCTGTGCCGCCGGCGGCCAGGGTGTCATGGCCATCCTCGAAGCCGCCTGACCGGCCCCTTTCGCGAAACCCCTTCTGCAGGAAGAGCATTGACATGAGTGACACCTATTCGCAGATCGTGAACTCCGGCCTGGGCAAGCAGATTGCCGGGGCGCTCGGATTGCCCCGCCCGACGAAGCTGCGCCGCTATGTCCCTGGCGAGGCACTCGTCCCCGGCCCGGTGCTCATCGGCGGTCACGGTGAGGCGCCGGTGGCGGCCCGCTCCGAGGCCATGCTGACCGCGCGCGGCATCACCACGTGGGACGAACTCTCCGAGCCCGACGCCGGCGAACCCCCTGCTGCTGTCATCGCCGACCTCACCCAGATCCAGTCGCCCGAGGACCTGGAGAGCCTGCGCGCGCTCGTCGGGCCGGCGCTCAAGCGCCTCGGGCGCTGCGCCCGCGTCATTGTCGTCGGTGCCGCCCCGGAGCAGGCCGCCGGCGCCGCCCAACGGGCCGCGCGTCGCGCGCTGGAGGGCGTCACCCGCTCCATCGGCAAGGAGATGCGCGGCGGCGGCACGGCAAATCTCGTCCTGGTCGCCGACGGGGCCTACGACAATGTGGACGCCGCGATCGAGTTCCTGCTGTCCGGCCGTTCGGCCTACGTCTGCGGTCAGGTGATCCGCGTCGGCGTGGGAAGCCCGGCCCCGGCGGAGGCCTCCGAGACTCCGCTGGCCGGCAAGGTCGCCGTCGTTACCGGCGCAGCCCGGGGCATCGGTGCCGCCATCGCCGAGGTGCTCGCCCGAGACGGAGCGAAGGTGGTCTGCGTCGACATCCCGGCCGCGGGCGAGGCGCTCTCCGCCGTGGCCAACAAGGTCGGCGGCACCGCGTTGCAAGCCGATGTCACCGCCGCAGACGCCGGGGTGCGCATTCTCGAGCACTGCCGGACCCGACACGGCGGCCTCGACATCGTCGTGCACAACGCCGGCATCACCCGCGACAAGTTGCTCGCCAACACCGACGCGGACCGGTGGGCCGGGGTCGTGGACGTCAATCTCGGCTCCATCCTGAGGATGAACGAGTCCTTCCTCGGCCAGGACGGCATCCGCCAGGGCGGGCACATGGTGCTCGTCTCGTCCATCGCCGGCCTCGCGGGCAACCGCGGTCAGACCAACTACGCCGCCTCCAAGGCCGGTGTCATCGGACTCGTGGACGCACTCTCGTCCGACGAGGACCTGCGGGCCAGGGCCATCACGGTCAACGCCGTCGCGCCCGGCTTCATCGAGACCGAGATGACCGGCAAGATCCCGCTCGCGACCCGGGAGATGGGCCGACGGGTCAACTCCCTGGCCCAGGGCGGCCTGCCGGTCGACGTCGCCGAGACCATCGCCTGGCTCGGCCAGGACGCTGCTGCCGGGGTCACCGGCAACGTGATCCGGGTCTGCGGCCAGAGCCTGCTGGGTGCCTGAAATGACCGACGACCCGGGCGCGCGCGTCGCCGGACTGAACCCGATGGAGGTCGAGACCCTGCGCTCGGCTCCCGCACTGGCGTCCGTCTTTGCCAAGGCCGCGGCCGGGGCACGCCGGCGCCGGGGGAGCGAGCTGCCCCACCGGATGCTGGAGTTGCCGGGCAAGACGATCGATCGAGAGCGTCTGGTCGACTATCAGCGCCTGTGCGGATTCGCGGTGGGCGACGTTGTTCCGCACACCTATCCGCACGTCCTGGGCTTCCCACTGCAGGCGGCGCTGATGGCCAAGGACGACTTCCCCCTGCCGTTGGTGGGCTTGGTGCACCTGCACAACACCATCACCGTCCACCGTCGCCTGACTGCCGAGGACCGTCTCGACATCGCGGTGTCCGCGACCCGGTTGCGCCCCCACCCCAAGGGGACCCTCGTCGACCTGGTCACCGAGGTCGACTCGGCGGGCGAGCGGGTGTGGGAAGGCTGCAGCACCTACCTCCACCGGGGCAAGGGTGACCCCGACGCCCCGACCGGAGTGCCGTCCCCGGCGCTTCCCACCGGGCCGGCCGGCGCCGTCTGGCGACTGCCGGAGGGGTTGGGGCGCTCGTACGGGGCCGTCAGCGGTGACGTGAACCCGATCCATCTGCACGCGCTCTCCGCGAAGGCCATGGGATTCAAGCGAGCCATCGCGCACGGCATGTGGACCTATGCGCGCACCCTCGCGGCCCTGGGCGGGCGGTCGTCCGAGCCGTCGACCAGCCGCGTGTGGTTCGCCAAGCCGGTCTTCCTCCCCGGGGCTGTCGAGTTGGTCGTGGACCGCGGCGGCGCGCGCACCGTCGCCGGGCTGCGCGGCCACCGGCGCCCCGAGGTCGAACACCTCGCGCTCACCTTCGAAGCACGCTGATCCAACCCGCCCTTCGGCACGTCAAGGGCCACTTGGGTATGCCGCGTTGGCCTGGTGCCGACGCGGCATACCCGTTGTGTCACAGGGCTATTCGCGCGAGTGGCCGCGGGTGAGGGTCGCGCCCCGGAAGAACGCGGGGGAGCGCAGGTAGGACACGAGCATGAGGACGACACCCAACGCCAGCACGCCCATCCCGAGGATGAAGACGAAGCCGATCCCGCCCTCGGTGGTGCCGTCAGGCAGGCGCTGACCGAAGAGCGCCGATCCGGAGCCATAGGCAGGATCGAGCGAGTCGACCGCCGTCTTGACGAACATCACCAGCAGCGTGACACCACCGATCAGGGGCGCCACCAGTCGGAAGGCGACCGAGCGCGCCGAGTCGAAAAGCTCGGTGCGGAAGTGCCAGACACACGCCAGGGCCGTGAGTCCGTAGTAGAAGCAGATCATCAGGCCGAGCGCCGTGATGGTGTCCCAGAGGGCGTTCTCCGAGATCAGCCGGGTGACCACATAGAAGGCTCCGGTCGCGACCGCGGAGATCACCGTCGCCGTCGAGGGGGACTTGTAGCGCGGGCTGATCCGCGCGAAACGCTCCGGCAGGGCGCGGTAGTGCCCCATGGCCAGCATGGTGCGGGCGGGGGAGACGATCGTCGACTGCAGGGACGCCGCCGAGCTCGACAGGATCGCCAGGGACATCAGGATCGCGAACGGCCCCATGACCGGTCCGGCCAGGACGGCGAAGATCGACTCCTGGTTCTCGGGGTTGCCGGCTCCCAGCTCGCCCTCGCCGATGCCGGCATAGCCGATGGTGGCCACGGAGATGAGCAGATAGAGCGAGATGATGACCAGCACGGTCAGGGTCGCAGCCCGTCCGGGGGTGCGCTCGGGGTCCTTGGTCTCCTCGTTGAGAGTGAGAGTCACGTCCCAGCCCCAGAACATGAAGATCGAGAGCGAGACCCCGGCGGCGAAGGACGTGAAGTCCTGCACCGCAAAGGGATTGAACCAACTGAGCGACAGGGGAGTGGCATCGAAGGCTGTGCCGTCCGAGACGTGCGAGAGAGCCGCGACGGAGAACCACACGAGCACGACCAACTGGAAGGTGACCAGTGCGTATTGGAGCGTCTTGGTTGTCTCCATGCCCCGGTAGCTGATCCAGCAGGCGGCCGCGATGAAGAGCAGGGTGATCGGGATGTTGATCCACAGATTGCGGGTCAGCTCGGCATGTGCGGGGTTGCCGGTGATCTGGGCGATCATGAGGAAAAGGAAGTCGACCGCGACGGCGGCGAGGTTCGACAGGACGATGATCGTGGCGGCGATCAGGCCCCAGCCGGCCATCCACCCCACCCAGGGCCCGAAGGCCCGGGTGGCCCAGGTGAAGGACGTCCCCGAGTCGGGCATGGCGTTGTTCAACTCGCGGTAGCCGAAGGCCACCAGGAGCATCGGCAGGAAGCCGACGAGCAGGATCGCGGGGAGTTGTGTGCCGACCTCGCTGACGGTCGGGCCGAGACCGGCCGTCAGCGTGTAGGCGGGTGCGATGCACGAGATGCCGATGACGACGGCTCCCAGAATTCCCACGGCGCCGGAGTCCAGGCCCTTGAGACTCAGGCCGCCGGCGCGGTGCTCCTCGGCCCCGGTCGGAGTCGACTGCTGCGGGGTGTGCTCGCTCATCGCTTGCCCCCCGCCTGGCCGGGTGCGGCGGCATCACCGTGGGTGGGGAAGGAGAAGCCCTGTGGCACAACGATCATCGGCACCGGCAGTGCCCGCAGGATGCGGTATGCCGTGCTGCCGACGAAGAGGCGCAGATGGCCGGAGAGTCGGGTGGAGCCGATGAGCGCGACCTCGGTGTCGGCCCAGTCGAGCCGCCGGACCGCGTCGTCGATCGAGGTGCCCGACGCGACTTCCACGCGGGCGCGATCCTCCTCGATCAGGTGAGCGGCGCGCTCGGCCAGCCGGGTGTGACCGTGCCGGCGCAGCGGCTCGAGCAGGGCGTGGCTGTCGCCCGGGTCGATGTGGACGCCGGGACCGTCGAGGGCCACCAACGACACCAATCGCAGCGGCACCCCGCGCTCGGTCGCCATCTGCGCGCCGGTGTCGATGACGGCATCGGCGCCGGGCCGTCCGCCGAAGGTGGCGGTCACCCGGGTGATGGGTCCGGCCGTGTCGAAACCTGCCGGCGCGAGGGCGACGGCCACGGGCGAGGTGTGGAGGAGGGCGTTGGCGACGGAGCCGACCTGGACCCGCTGCAGCAGACCGCCGGACTTGGCTCCCACCACGATCATGTCGGCGCGCAGCTCGGCGGCGGCCGCGATCAGTCCGGCGGCCTCGGAGCCGGCGGAGCGGACGTGACCACGCGCGGGGATGCCCGCGGGGACGAGCGCGAGCGCCTCGGTCATCCACGTGCCCAGTTGCTGCTCGAGGATCGAGGCGTAGCCGCGATCGTGTGGGTAGTCGCCGGAGAAGGCCGTGTGCTCCGGCACCACCAGGACGATCTCGATCTCGGCGCGACGCCCGGCGGCCAGGAAGGCGGCCAAACGGATCGCGTCCCGACCGCGGTCGTCGGCGATGTAGCCGACGACCAGCCGGGTGTCGAGGGGGCTTGTCATGGTGGTGCTCCCGTCCCGCGACCCGCGTCGGTCGCGTCAGAAAATGAATGCGATTCATTTCTTTGCGAATGGTGTCATCTTGCGACGGGCCGGGCACACTGACAAGGCGCAACGGCCGTTGCGTGTGACACGTCCGGCCCGAGACGAAGGCCCACGGCGTGCCCGCAGCGCAGCGGGCCGCACCGGAGGAGAGCGATGGCGAGCCGCATTGCGGAGCGATCCCGACGAACCGTCGGACGCCCGGCCACGGCGGTCCTGACCCGCGACCGCATCGCCGAGGAAGCGGTCGCCCTGGTCTCCGAGTCCGGCTACGGCGCCTTCACCATGACCTCGCTCGCCCGGCGCCTGGGCGTTGCGCCCTCGGCGCTCTACAACCACACCCGCTCCAAGGACGAGGTCACCCACTGGCTCCAGGACCGCGTCATGGGCCTGGTCGTCGTCCCGGACTTCGCCGAGCTCGGCTGGCGCGAGGGCCTGAGCCGGTGGGCGCGCTCCTACCGAGAGGTGTTCTCGCGGCATACCCCGTTGATCCCCGTGATCGCCGTGCTGCCCATCGCGGGGTCCCCGCGCACACAGGCGATGTATGAAGCTGTCGCTGCCGGCCTGGCCGAGCAGGGGTGGCCCGAGGAACTCGTCGCGCCGGCGATCGTGACCTTGGAGTCGTTGATCTTCGGCGCGGCCCTGGATGCCAATGCGCCGGCCGACATCTTCTCCCCGGGGGCCCCCGGCGAGACGGCCGCCTTCACCCGGGCCGTGGACGCCCATGTCGGCGCGGAGCCGGGCCGGGTCGCCGAGCGCACCTTCGACTTCGGTCTGCAGGTGGTTCTCGACGGTTTCGCCGCCCGACTGCCCTGATCGGCGACGGGGTGACGGCGACTAGACTCGGCACGGTTGCGGCGCACCGCGTGCCGCGACAGACGACTGCACCATCGACCGCGCGCGGCTACGCGCCCACCAAGGAGTCACCCGTGTCCCAGATCCCCATCATCGTCGCCGGCACCGAGCGCGCGGTGGAGCAGGGCACGACGGCGGCCGACCTCTTCGCCGACAACGCTGCGGTGATCGTCGCCCGGGTCAACGGCGAGTTGCGTGACCTGGCGCATGCCGTGGAGTCCGGTGACACGGTCGAGCCCGTCGAGATCACCAGCGAGGACGGCCTCAATGTCCTGCGGCACAGTTGCGCCCACGTGATGGCCCAAGCCGTCCAGCAGGTCAACCCCGAGGCCAAGCTCGGCATCGGCCCGCCGATCCGCGACGGCTTCTACTATGACTTCGACGTCGCCGAGCCCTTCACCCCCGACGACCTGAAAAAGCTCGAAAAGGTCATGCAGCGGATCATCAACGAGGGGCAGACCTTCGTGCGCCGCGAGATCTCCGACGCCGACGCGCTCGAGGAACTCAAGGCCGAGCCCTACAAGTGCGAACTGGTCGGGCTCAAGGGCGGCATGTCCCACGACGACGCCGAGGCCGGCGCCGGTGTGGAGGTCGGCGAGGGCACCCTGACCATCTATGACAACGTGCGGCGCGACGGCACTCGCGCCTGGGGTGACCTGTGCCGCGGTCCGCACCTGCCCAACACCAAGATCCTCGGCAACGCCTTCAAGCTGATGCGCTCGGCCGCTGCCTACTGGCGCGGCGACCAGAAGAACCAGCAGTTGCAGCGCCTCTACGGCACCGCCTGGCCCACCAAGGACGAGCTCAAGGCCTATCTCGAGCGCCTGGCCGAGGCCGAGAAGCGCGACCACCGCAAGCTCGGCGCCGAGCTCGACCTCTTCTCCTTCCCCGACGAGATCGGCTCCGGCCTGCCCGTCTTCCACCCCAAGGGAGGGGTCATCAAGCGGGTCATGGAGGACTACGTCCGCCAGCGGCACATCGACGAGGGCTTCCTCTATGTCGGCACCCCGCACATCGCCAGGGAGAACCTCTTCCGCACCTCCGGGCACCTGCCCTACTACGCGGACACGATGTTCCCGCCGATGCACGCCGACGAGGAGCGCGACGCCGAGGGCAATGTCACCAAGGCCGGGCAGGACTATTACCTCAAGGCCATGAACTGCCCCATGCACAACCTCGTCTACCGGTCTCGGGGCCGCTCCTACCGTGAGCTGCCGCTGCGCCTGTTCGAGTTCGGGCACGTCTACCGCTACGAGAAGTCCGGGGTCATCCACGGGCTGACCCGGGTGCGCGGCTTCGCCCAGGACGACTCGCACTCCTATGTCACCGCCGAGCAGGCCGGCGACGAGATCCGTCACCTCCTCGACTTCGTCCTCGGCCTGCTGCGCGACTTCGGGCTGGACGACTTCTATCTCGAGCTGTCCACCCGCGATCCGCAGTCCGACAAGTTCATCGGCTCCGACGAGCAGTGGGAGCAGGCCACCCGCATCCTCGAAGAGGCCTGCACCTCAACGGGATTGGAGCTCGTGCCCGACCCCGGCGGCGCCGCGTACTACGGCCCGAAGGTCTCGGTCCAGGCCAAGGACGCGATCGGTCGCACCTGGCAGATGTCGACCATCCAGTACGACTTCAACCAGCCCGAGCGCTTCGAGTTGGAGTACCAGGCAGCGGACGGCTCGCGGCAGCGCCCGGTGATGATCCACTCGGCCAAGTTCGGCTCGATCGAGCGTTTCATGGGCGTCCTCGTCGAGCACTACGCCGGCGCCTTCCCCCCCTGGCTCGCGCCGGTTCAGGTGCTCGGTGTGCCGGTCGCCGAGGACTTCGAGCCCTATCTCCAGGAGGTCCTCGACCAGCTCGCGGCCGCCGGCATCCGGGTCGAGATGGACCGCAGCGACGACCGCTTCCCCAAGAAGATCCGCAACGCGAGCAAGTCCAAGGTGCCCTTCGTGCTGATCGCCGGCGGCGAGGACCGGGACGCCGGTGCCGTCTCCTTCCGCTACCGCAACGGCGAGCAGAAGAACGGCGTGCCCATCGCCGACGCGGTCGCCGAGATCGTCGAGGCCGTGGAGTCGCGCCGCCAGGTCTGACGGCCCACCACGCACGGCCGGTATGCCGCGGACGCACCCTGCGCCCGCGGCATACCGCTGTCTGGGGCCGGCCCCCGGGTGGCGGGTCAACCGGCGGGTTACCCGCGCGTGACCTCCCCGTGATTTAAGGCGCGCGGAGATACCGCACAGGTATGACGCGCCGGGACGCCGCGGCCGCAAGACTTCAGCCGTGAATCGAGCAGGAGCCGTGGAGATCCACGAGGTCAACGAGGACGGCACGACCGGCGCGCCGGTGGGGGCCGGCTGGATCGTGTCGAGGGGCGCCGTCCTCATGCGGGACCCAGGAGCCTCTGCTCGGATGCCGATGCGCGCCGTCGTCCCGGTCACTGCAGGGGGTGGCCGGGACGGGCGGCGCGGGAACCAGCCCAAGGAGATCGAGTGCGTGCGTCTGCACTACAGCGAGGGGCTCGAGGGCTATGTCGCCCTGGAGCTCGCGCAGGAGTGGGACGGCGAGCTCAACACCGAGGTCCTGGCCGACGTGGCCGGCAAGGCCCCCGATGGGGGCGCCCGCCAGATGGTCGCGGCAAGAGGGATCTGTGACTGGTTCCCACGACTTCCGGGATGCCGTTGAGGGACGGCATCGCGGACGCTGCGTGGGCAACGACGGTCGCCTCGCAGCCGGGGGGAGGTGTGCCGCGGGCCCGATGGGCCCGCGGCACACCACTGTTCGGGGGGGGCGGCGCCGGGACACGACAGGGGAGCTGGTGACGATGCGGGGGTCGAGCAGCGAGACTGGGGGGCATGAGGTCTCCCTGTCGTGGCTGTGGCACCCGATGAGCCGGGGGCGCCGCTCGGTCTCCCCGGCCGACATCGTCGTGGTGCTGGTGTGCGCGGCGGTGGACCTGCTCTTCAGCGGAGGTCTCTCACAGCCGGTGCGATGGGGAGGATCGGCGTCCGGCGCCGTGGTGATCGCCGCAGTCCTGGTCGCCTACCTGCCCCTGCTGTGGCGACGGGCCCGACCGGTCTCGATGTTTCTGCTCACCGTCGCGGGATCCGCCGCGCTCACCTCGCTCTTCTCGGAGTACCAGTCCTTCACCGGCGTGCTGGTGTGCATGTTCGTCCTCGTGCGCCGCAGCGAGCCGGCTGTCGCGCGACTGGCCCTCGCGCTGACGCTGCTGCCGCTCGGGATCGGTGCCTACAACGCCATGACTGTGGGCCAGCGAGAGCCCTCGCCCGCCTTCTTCGTGCTGCTGATGTCGATCTGGTGCGCGCTGACCGGGCTGGTCTACTACCTCGCGCTGCGGGAGCGTCGGGCTCTCGAGTCGGCCCGGCAACGCGAGCGGGCGCTGGCGGCCGACGCTGTACGGGCCCTGGACGACGAGCGGTCGCGCATCGCGCGCGACCTGCACGACATCCTCGCGCACTCGATCAGCGCGATGATGCTCCAGTCGGCCGGCGCCCGGGCACTGTGGCAGGCCGACCTGGCGGCCCGCCCCGGGGAAACGATCGGCGGCGACCCGCCGCGCAGTGCCGATGGGCCCGGTGCCAAGGACAGCAGCGCCAACGACCCGATGCCGGCAGCGGTCTCGCGCAGCGACCAGATCGGTGCGGCCCTCTCGGCCATTGACGCCACCGGTGCCCAGGCGATGCGTGAGCTGCACCGGCTGCTCGGGCTGCTGCGCACCCAGGGCACCGTCGAGGGGGAGCAGGTCGGCTACGCCGACCCGCCCGGCCTCGCGGAGATCAAGCGACTGGTCGAGACCACCCGCGAGAGCGGGCTCGCGGTCACGGTGGCCGAGACCGGCACCCCGGGCCCGCTCGACCCCTCGGTCGACCTCGCGGCATACCGCGTGGTGCAGGAGTGCCTGGCCAACGCGATGAAGCACGACGGGCGGGGCGCCTCGGTCGAGCTGCTGCTCACCTGGACCCAGACCCATCTCGACATCCAGGTCCGCTCCCACCACGGCCCCGAGCAGGAGGAGCAGCAGGGCGGTGGCTTCGGGCTGCGGGGTCTGCGCGAGCGGGTCGAGCTGGCCGGTGGGGAGCTGTCCTCGGGACCGGTCGACGGCTCCTACGTGACCACTGCCCGTCTGCCAGTGCGGGTCGCGGCGGCCGACACCGACCCGGGGCTGCGGCTGCGCCGCATCGTGGACGGAAGTGAGGACCACTGGTGACCATCACCGTCCTGCTCGCCGAGGACCAGCGCCTCGTCCGCGAGGGCCTGGCCATGATGCTCTCGGCCGAGCCCGACATCGTCGTCGTCGCCCAGGCCGCCGACGGCCACCAGGCACTGGCGGCCGTCGAGGCCACGCCCGTCGACGTGGTCGTGATGGACGTGCGGATGCCAGGCATGGACGGCATCGAGGCCACCCGCCGGCTGACCGCGGACAACGCCAGCCGTCCGGATGCTCCCGTGCGGGTGCTGGTCTTGACGACCTTCGACGACGACGCCGCCCTCTATGGCGCGCTGCGCGCCGGGGCGAGCGGATACATGCTCAAACACGAGGCCTCGACCGAGCTCGCACCGGCGCTGCGCCGCATCGCGGCCGGCGAGGCGTGGATCGACCCGATGGTCGCCCCCCGTGTGATCGAGGTGCTGCGTGAGATGGCAGCGCCGCGCACCGGTCAGCGACCCTCGGTCGACATGCTCACCCCGCGCGAACGGGAGGTGCTGGCGCTGATGGCAGAGGGCCTGTCCAACCCCGAGATCACCGAGCAGCTCGTGCTGTCGGAGGCGACGGTCAAGACACATGTCTCCCGCATCCTGATGAAGACCGGCTCCAGGGACAGGGCGCAGGCGGTCGTGCTCGCCTATCGAAGTGGTCTCGTATCCCCCTGAACCCGTGCCTGAGGGTCAGGGTCCGTGCTTGACTGCGCGCGTGAGCAGGATCATCGTGCGCGAGGCGACTCGCGAGGACGCCTTCGCCGTGGCGGCTCTGCATCTCCAGGACGACGTCGCCTGCGGTGCCCGGCCACGCCCGGGATTCCTCGACGAGTTCGCCGCCGCGTGGCTGGCCGCCCACGACAGCCGCACGAGCTGGCTGGCCGAGCAGGCCGACGGACGCCCAGTGGGGGTCGCGACCGTCGCCCGCATCCGCAAGCTCCCCTCGCTGCGGCGCCCGGCCCACGAGTGGTGGCACCTGTCCCTGCTCTATGTCACGCCCGACTGCCGCGGCCTCGGGCTGGGGGAGCGCCTGCTGACCGGTGTCGTCGAGGGAGCGCGCTCAGCGGGTGTGCCGCGCATCCAGCTCAACGCCGTGACGGAGGCCCGCACGCTCTATGAGCGGATGGGCTTCGGGCCGCCCGCCGACGGGCTGATGGAGCTGCGAATGCCGGTCTGACCCCAGGCCCGGCCTCGCGGCTCGAGCGTGTGGCCCGGGTCCCGCCACGGCAGCGGGGCCGCCGTAGGATCGGGCGCATGGACGAGCGCCCCGACCTGACCAGCGCCGAGGACGTCGACGGCTTCGCCCGGGTGGAGGACGGCTTCGAGCGGCTCTGGACCCCGCACCGCATGGCCTATGTCAAGGGCGAGCGGCCCAGCCCCGACGCCGGGGACGGCTGCCCCTTCTGCGCCAGCCCCACCAAGGCCGACGACGCCGACTCCCTTATCGTCCACCGGGGCGAGCTGTGCTTCGTCGTCATGAACCTCTTCCCCTACAACCCGGGCCACCTGCTCATCTGCCCCTACCGGCACGTGCCGATGTATCTCGACCTGACCGACGAGGAGACCGCCGAGTTCACCGCGCTGACCAAGACGGTGATCCGCACACTCGAGAAGGCCTCGCGCCCGATGGGCTACAACATCGGCATGAACCAGGGCGCGATCGCCGGCGCCGGGGTGGCCGCGCACCTGCACCAGCACGTGGTGCCCCGCTGGGGCGGCGACGCCAACTTCCTGCCGATCATCGGCCAGACCAAGGCCCTCCCCATGCTGCTGGAGGACACCCGACAGCAGCTCATCGAGGCATGGCCGGGGGAGTAGCCGCCCACCTCGTCGCGGGCGTGGCAGTGCGGGGATCCCTCCCGCCCTCGTTACTCTGGTTGCCACCATGCTGAACAAGTACGCCCGCGCCTTCGTCACGAGGCTCTTCACACCCCTGGCCAACCTGCTGATCCGGCTGGGGGTCAGCCCTGATGTCGTCACCGTCATCGGGACCCTTGGTGTGTGCGCGGGCGCGCTCATCTTCTACCCCCAGGGCAAGTTCCTCACCGGCACCCTCGTCATCACGGCATTCGTCTTCTCCGACACCCTCGACGGGATCATGGCCCGCGCGCAGGACCGTCAGGGCAAGTGGGGCGCCTTCCTCGACTCCACGCTCGACCGCTTCGCCGACGCCGCGATCTTCACCGGCCTGGCGCTCTACTTCGCCGGCCGCGCCGACCAGCTGATGACCGGCATCGCCATCGCCTGCCTGATCTTCGGCGCGATCGTCTCCTATGCGCGGGCCCGCGCCGAGGGGCTCGGCATGACCGGCAACGTCGGCATCGCCGAGCGGGCCGAGCGGCTGGTCATCGTGCTGGTCGCCACCGGCCTCACCGGCCTGTTCGACCTGCCCCTGGTCGTCCTCGAGGTCGTCCTCGGGCTGCTGGCCCTCGCCAGCCTGATCACCATCGGCCAGCGGATGGCCCACGTCCAGCGGCAGACCGCGGCCGAGGTCGCCACGCTGGGCGCGTCCCAGTCCGAGAGCGTCTGACCCGGGTGGGCGCCGTCACCGACGTCGTCACCGTCGCCGGCTACCGCCTCGGGTGGCGGGCCGTGCGCGCGCTGCCCGAGCGCGCGGCATACCGGCTCTTTGACACCGTCGCCGACACCACGGTGCGCCGTGGCGGCAAGGGCGTGGAGCGGTTGCGCGCCAACTATGCGCGCGTGCGACCCGAGGCCAGCCCCGCCGAACTCGACGCGATGGTGCGCGAGGGGATGCGCGCCTACCTGCGCTATTACTGCGAGGCCTTCCGGCTGCCGGACCTGAGCGCCGACGACCTGGCCGACCGGGTCGTATGCCGCGGGGACGGCCCCGTGCGCGAGCGCCTGGCCCGCGGCGAGTCGACCCTGGCCTTCCTCGGCCACATGGGCAACTGGGATCTGGCCGGGGCCTGGGCGACGGTGCACCTCGGCCCGGTCGTCACGGTCGCCGAGCGGCTCAAGCCCGAGGAGGTCTTCCGCGAGTTCCTCGCGTTCCGTGAGGGGCTCGGCATGACGATCCTGCCGCTCACCGGCGGGCCCAACCCCTTCCCGCTGCTGCGCGAGCACCTCCGCCGCGGTGTCGTGCTGCCTCTGCTGTCCGACCGCGACCTCAGCAACAGCGGGGTCGAGGTCGACTTCTGCGGGCACCGGGCCCGCATGGCCGCCGGGCCCGCGGCGCTCGCCGTCGCCACCGGCACGCCACTGCACCCGGTCTCCATCCGCCACGAGCGCATGCACGGCACGTGGGGGATCGTCATCACCTTCCACGACGCCGTGCCCGTCCCGGAGACCGGCACGACCCGCGAGAAGGCCGCGGCCATGACCCAGACCTGCGCGGACGTCCTCGGCGAGCAGATCCGCGAGCACACCACCGACTGGCACATGCTCCAGCGGGTCTTCACCGACGACCTCCAGGAGCGACCATGAGGATCGGCATCGTCTGCCCCTACTCCTTCGATGTCCCCGGGGGAGTGCAGTTCCACGTCCGTGACCTGGCCGAGCACTTCCTCGCCAAGGGACACCACGTCGAGGTGCTCACGCCGGCCGACGAGGACACGCCCCTGCCCGCCTATGTCACCTCCAGTGGGCGCGCGATGCCGGTCCGCTACAACGGGTCCGTCGCCCGGCTGACCTTCGGGCCGGTCACGGCTGCCAAGGTCTCGCGCTGGCTGGAGCGCGGCCGCTTCGACGTGCTCCACCTCCACGAGCCGGTGACCCCGAGCGTGTCGGTCCTCGCGCTCTGGGCCTGTGACGACGTGCCGATCGTGGCGACCTTCCACACCTCCAACCTGCGCTCCCGGGCCATGCAGGCGGCATACCCGCTGCTGCGTCCCTCGCTCGAGAAGATCAGCGGCCGGATCGCCGTGTCCGAGGACGCCCGCCGCACGGTGACCACCCACCTCGGCGGCGACGCCGTCGTCATCCCCAACGGGGTCAACACCTCCTATTTCGCTGCGGCACAGGCGGACTCGCGCTTCACCGGCACGAGCGACCGTCCCACTCTCGCCTTCCTCGGGCGGATCGACGAGCCGCGCAAGGGCCTGCCGGTGCTCGCCGAGGCGATGCGGGCCGTGCTCGCTGCCCGCCCGGGGACCCGGCTGCTGGTGGCCGGCCCCGGCGACCAGCGCGCGGCCCTCGCCCGGATGGCGCCAGAAGTGGCCGACGCCAGCGAGTTCCTGGGCGCGGTGAGCGACGCCGACAAGGCCGCGCTGCTCGCCTCGGCCGACATCTATGTCGCCCCCCACACCGGTGGCGAGAGCTTTGGCATTGTCCTCGTCGAGGCGATGGCCGCCGGCGCCCCCGTCCTGGCCAGCAACCTCGCGGCATTCGTCCGGGTGCTCGACGGCGGCCGCGCGGGCGCGACCTTCGTCAACGAGGACCCCGCCGACCTGGCCCGCCAGATCGGCGCGCTGCTCGACGACCCCGCGCGTCGCGCCGACCTCACCGAGGCGGGCCGGGCCCGGGCCGCGGTCTTCGACTGGTCGGTCGTCGCCCGCGACGTCATGGCCGTCTATGAGACCGTCACCCACGCCGGGGTGCCCGAGACCGAGCGCTTCCTGCGCCGGCGGGGGGAGCGCGGCCGGTGACCACGCTGGAGATCATCGTCCTGGTCGTCGCGCTGCTGCTCGCCGCAGCGTGGTTCCTGTCCTACACCGCAGCCCGGCTCGACCGGCTGCACGGCAAGGTCGAGGGCGCCCTGTCCGCGCTCGACGCGAGCCTCGTGCGGCGTGCCGAGGCGACCCTCGAGCTCGCCAACGCCGGCCTGCTCGACCCGGCCCGCTCGCTGATCCTCGCCGACGCGGCGGCCGCATCCCTCGAGCACACCAACGCCCGCGAGGGGGAGGACCTCCTCGACGGGCAGTCCTTCGCCGGCCGCGAGCCCGTCGAGTCCGACCTCACCCACGCGCTCGGTCTTGCCCTGACACCCGAGGTGGTGGCGATGCTCGGCCGGGAGGCCGGTGACGGCCCGCTCCAGCGCGTGGCCGACGCCGGCATCCGCGTGCAGATGGCCCGCCGCTTCCACAACGACGCCGTCACCGACGCCGTGCGGGTGCGGCGCAAGCCCGTCGTGCGCGCCTTCCGGCTCGCGGGGCACGCGCGCATGCCGGCCACCGTCGAGTTCGACGACGAGCTGCCCGCGGCGCTGCGCCGCTAGATCCCTGCGAGGGCGCCTGGCCCCAGACACAGGTATGCCGCAGGGGCGGCCCCGATGTGGGGCCGCCCTTGCGGCATACCTGCTGGTTGTGCCCTAAGACACTCTCCCCGTGGGGGACTCAGCGCTTGGTGCCGAAGCTGACGTTGCTCGTCCAGAGGGTGCGGCGCACGACCTTGCCCTTGGAGCTGGAGGCGTCGATGATGTAGCCGCTGCCGTCCCAGATGGCCACGTGGTAGACGTTGCTGCTGTAACGGGTGCTGCCGCTGTGGAAGAAGACCAGGTCGCCGGGGATGGCCGACGAGCGGCTGATCCGCTTGACGTAGGCCCGCTGCTGGGCGGCCGTGCGCGGGAGGTAGAGGTTGCCGCGCTTCTTGTAGGTCGCTTGGGTGAAGCCAGAGCAGTCGGCGCCGTAGTAGAAGTTGGTGCCACCCCAGCGGTAGGGGGTCTTGTTGACGCGGGTCTGGGCCAGCTCGTCGACGCCGGACACCCAGTAGGTGTAGCTGGCGGCATTGGCGGGGGCGGCCGTGGTCAGGGCCACGGGGGCGACCAGAGCGGCGGCCACGGCGCCGATGGAGAGGGCGCGGCGCGCGGGGGAGAGGGGCTTGAGAGTCATTGGGGGAGAGTCACTTTGGTGAGGGGGCGCGGGAGGTGTCTTGGTTGACCGTGGGGCGTCTAGGGAGTCGCCCGGGTCGTGTCATCGCCTCGAAGAGAGTGACCGCCGTCCCGTGCCTATGCAAGTCCGTGACCATTGCGAGACCAGCGCGTGATGTGACTCCTGTTAACAAATGTCCGAAATGTCGGAGGTTGCCCCGCACAGAGAAGTGTGAGGCAGGTCATACGAGAATCTTGGCGTCGAGGGAACCCGGGCGGTCCGTGCGAGGGCCCGGGCGGGTGCGCGGGTAGGATTCCTGCCGATCCGCGGCCCGTCCGCTCCGCCCCCACCGAGGCGATGCGATGTCCGGGCCCCCCGTCGACCGGTAAGGGAACGCCAATGAGTGGCCACTCCAAGTGGGCAACCACCAAGCACAAGAAGGCTGCGATCGACGCCAAGCGCGGCAAGCTCTTCGCAAAGCTGATCAAGAACATCGAGGTCGCGGCCCGTCAGGGCGGCGGCGACCCGGCGGGCAACCCGACCCTGTACGACGCGATCCAGAAGGCCAAGAAGTCCTCGGTCCCCAACAACAACATCGACAACGCGGTCAAGCGCGGCTCGGGCGCGACCGCCGGCGGTGCCGACTGGGAGAACATCACCTACGAGGGCTATGCCCCCGGCGGCGTCGCCGTGCTCATCGAGTGCCTCACTGACAACCGCAACCGGGCCGCAGCCGAGGTGCGCACCGCCCTCACCCGCAACGGAGGCCAGCTGGCCGACCCGGGCTCGGTGGCCTATGTCTTCAACCGCAAGGGCGTCGTCCTGGTGCCCAAGGGCGAGAAGGCCGAGGACGACATCCTCGAGGTCGTCCTCGAGGCAGGGGCCGAGGAGGTCAACGACAACGGCGAGACCTGGGAGATCGTCAGCGAGGCCAGCGACGTGGTCGCGGTCCGCACCGCGCTCCAGGACGCCGGGATCGACTATGACTCCGCCGAGGCCTCGTGGGTCCCCAACCTCCAGGTCCCGCTCGACCTCGACGGCGCCCGCAAGATGATCCGCGTCATCGAGGCCCTAGAGGACTCCGACGACGTCCAGGACGTCTTCGCCAACGGTGACATCCCCGACGACGTGCTCGCCCAGCTCGACAACGAGGACTGAGCGAGCGACCCGGCAGGTATGCCGCGGTGTCCGGGCGTGTCAGCCCGGCGCCGCGGCATTCTGCTGTGTAGCGTCTAGCCGAACAGATGTTCGGATCGGCTGGGAGGCGTGCGATGAGGGTTCTCGGGGTCGACCCCGGGCTCACCCGGTGTGGCATCGGCGTCGTCGAGGGCCGTCCGGGGCGGGCCACGATGGTCGCGGTCGGGGTCGTGCGCACCCCACACGGCACCGACACGGGTGAGCGCCTGCTCTATCTCCAGACGGAGCTGGACGCGTGGATCGACCGGTTCGAGCCCGACGCCATCGCGGTCGAGCGGGTCTTTGCCACCAACAACGTCCTCACGGCGATGGGCACCGCACAGGCGTCCGCCCTGCCCATGCTGGCCGCGGCCCGGCGGGGGCTGCCGCTCGCGCTGCACACGCCGACCGAGGTCAAGGCCGCCGTCACCGGTTCGGGCCGCGCCGACAAGCAGCAGGTCACGGCGATGGTCCAGCGCATCCTCGGCCTGGCCGAGGCCCCGCGGCCCGCCGATGCAGCCGACGCGCTGGCCCTCGGCATCTGCCACCTCTGGCGGGGTGGCGCCGACGCCGCCCGCGCCGCCGCAGCCGCCGGCACCACCACCCAGACAGGCGCGAGCCGGCTCCAGCAGGCCGCCGCCGCCGAACGAGCGCGCCTCAAGGCGCTGAGAGCAGGTCAGCCGTGATCGCCAGCCTCCGTGGCCGGGTCGCCCATGTCGGGCTGGAGCGGGTCGTCATCGAGGTCGGGGGAGTCGGACTCGTCGTCGGCACCCCGCCGCGCACGGCCGCCGCCCTGCACGCGGGCTCCGAGACCACCCTCGCGACCACGCTGGTGGTGCGGGAGGACTCGCTCACCCTGTTCGGCTTCGAGACCCCCGACGAGCGCGACATGTTCGAGACCGTGCAGACGGTCTCCGGTGTCGGCCCCCGGCTGGCCCTGGCGCTGCTGTCGGTCCACGGTCCCGACGACATCCGCCGGGCCATCGGCTCCGGCGACATTGCGACCCTGACCAAGGTGCCCGGCATCGGCAAGAAGGGCGCCGAGCGCATGTGCCTCGAGCTGCGCGACAAGATCGGCGCCCCCACAGGTGCGCCCGACCAGGGCAGCCCGGCGGCCTCGGCCACTGGTGGCAGCCAGGAGCGCGAGCAGGTCCTCGAGGCGCTGACGGGTCTGGGCTGGACCGCCAAGCAGGCCGGCGACACCGTGGAGCGGGTGGCGGCGACCTTCGAGACGCCGCCTGCTGTGGCCGAGCTGCTGCGTGCCTGCCTGCGAGAGCTGGGCCGATGAGCGGCGGCTTCTCCAGCGATATGAGCGGTCTCGGCGAGGACTACGACGACGGCTCCTTCGACGCGACCTCGCGCATCGTCGAGCCGGGCGCGCTCGACGACGAGCGCACGGTCGAGGTGGCGCTGCGGCCCCGCCGCCTCGCCGACTTCCCCGGGCAGCCCCGGGTGCGCGACCAGCTGGGACTGGTGCTCGAGGCCGCCCGCCGTCGCGGCACGCCGCCCGACCACGTGCTGCTCTCGGGACCCCCGGGTCTGGGCAAGACCACCTTGGCGATGATCGTCGCCGCCGAGCTCGAACGCCCCATCCGGGTCACCAGCGGCCCGGCCATCCAGCACGCCGGCGACCTCGCGGCCGTGCTGTCCTCCCTCGTCGAGGGCGAGGTGCTCTTCCTCGACGAGATACACCGGATGTCCCGCGCGGCCGAGGAGATGCTCTATCTCGCGATGGAGGACTTCCGCGTCGACGTCATCGTCGGCAAGGGCGCCGGTGCCACCGCGATCCCGCTCGACCTGCCGCCCTTCACCGTCGTCGGCGCGACCACCCGCGCCGGTCTGCTGCCGGCGCCGCTGCGTGACCGCTTCGGCTTCACCGCCCACCTCGACTACTACGCCGCGTCCGATCTCGCCCAGATCCTCGAGCGGTCGGCCGGGCTGCTCGGCATCGAGGCCGACCGTGACGGCATCGAGGAGATCGCCGGCCGATCGCGTGGGACGCCGCGTATCGCCAACCGTCTCCTGCGACGGGTGCGCGACTGGGCCCAGGTCCACGGCCACGACCACGTCGACCGGCCGTCCGCCCGTGCGGCGCTCGAGCTGTTCGATGTCGACGAGCGCGGCCTGGACCGGCTCGACCGGGCCGTCCTTGAGGCGCTCTGCCGCCGGTTCGCCGGTGGGCCGGTCGGCCTGTCCACGCTGGCGGTCACCGTCGGCGAGGAGGCCGACACCGTCGAGACCGTCGCCGAGCCCTACCTCGTGCGCGAGGGCTTCATGATGCGCACCCCCCGCGGCCGCGCCGCGACCCTCCAGACCTGGCAGCACCTCGGCCTGACGCCCCCGGCCGGCGCCGGCACCCTCGACACGCTGCCCTTCGAGAGCGACTCCGGCCGCTTCTCCGGCTGACTCGGCGCCGGCCCCGACGGCGGCCCCGCGGGCCCAGCACCGCGGCATACGATCCATCGGACTGGCGGCTGCCCCTGCGACGGCGCTGGCGGCGGCCCCGCAGGCCCAGCACCGCGGCATACCCCTCCATCGGCACTGACACGCCCCTCCGCCAGCTCCTTCCAGTCGACTGGCCAAGACTCGCCGTCCCGCCTCGACGGAGACGGCGTGTCTTGGCCAGTCGACTTGGGGGGCGGGTGATCCGGGGCGTGTGCGGTCGAGATCGAGTGAGCGCGGGACCGCATCTTCGGGAGTGCCCCGGCAAGGACGGCAGCGGTATGCCGCGGGCCTGGCCTGCGACGCTTCGTCCAGAACTGTCAGTTGGCGGGCTTGGGGTCGCGGTGAGAGCCCGCGAACGTCCAGATCTGGACGTTGTGGGGGGAGACAGGCGAGCCCACAGCGGCGCCCGGACCGGCCGGGACCCCGGGCCTGCCCGGCCCTCCGGAACTCCCACGGTGCCGCAGTCGTCGATCAGTGTGGCGATCAGCGCGCCGGATTGGGCCGGGGCCCGCTGCACGCCGTAAACTCACCCGTTGGTATGGCCTCGCGCCAACCACCCCCCTCGTGCCCGCACCCGGGCACCCCCACCAGCGGAGGACTGACGCAATGGAGCTTGCACAGCTCGCGATGCTGCTCGTCCCCTTTGTGCTGCTCCTCGGGCTGATGATGCTCTCGCGCCGCCGCCAGCGCGAGATCGCCCAGGTCCAGAGCAGCCTGACGCCCGGAGACGAGGTCATGACGACCTCCGGTCTCTATGGGCGGGTGCAGGCCATCGACGGCGACGTGGTCGCCCTCGAGGTCGCGCCCGGCACCGTCCTTCGCTTCGACCGCCGTGCCATCGCCACACGTGGCGCGGCCGGACAGACCCACTAAGGCAGGCTCCCCGACGTGTCCACCGGTACCAAGCGGACCGCGCAGCGCACCCTCGCGCTGCTCGCCGCGCTGATCCTCGGCCTGGCCGGCCTGCTCGTCGGCGCCAACATCTGGGGGACGGGCGAGCGCACGCCCAAGCTCGGCCTCGACCTTGAGGGCGGCACCCAGATGATCCTCGAGCCGGTGCTCGTCGGCACCGACACCGTCAGCAGCCAGCAGCTCAACCAGGCCCGCGACATCATCACCCAGCGTGTCGACGCCAACGGCGTCGCCGGCGCCGAGGTGACCACGCAGGGCGGCCGCAACATCGTCGTCTCGATGCCCGGTGTCCCCGACAAAGCCACCGAGGACGCGATCCGCAAGCCCTCGCAGCTGCGATTCCGCCCGGTCCTGATCGCCCAGCCCGGCACCGTCACCCCGGAACCGACCGCGACGACCGGCGCCACGTCCTCGCCCACGAGCGGCACCGCCTCGCCGACCACGTCGCCCAAGGCCTCCGTCGGCTCGGCCTCCCCGACCACCGCCAAGGGCGCTGTCCCCCAGGCCCTTTCGAAGCCGGCCGCGACCACCGCGACCAGCGCCCCGGCCACCTCCGGCGCGAGCGCGACAGCCCCGGCTGCGACGGGTGCGACCACCGCGCCGGCGACTGCCTCTCCGACGAGCGGCGCGTCGACCACGCCCAAGGACGCCTATGACACCGCGTGGGTGACCGACGCGCTGGCCAAGGACTTCATGACGCTCGACTGCGCCAAGCAGGGCGACACCGCCAACCTCGTCGATGACCCCAAGAAGCCGCTCGTCACCTGTGACGCCGACGGCCAGGAGAAGTACATCCTCGGCCCGGTCGTCGTCGAGGGGGACAAGATCAGGGACGCCGCCGCCGGCTACAAGGTCCTGCCCAACGGCCAGCAGTCCAACGAGGTCGTCATCGACATCAGCTTCAACGGTGACGGCACCAAGACCTACGGCGATGTCTCCAAGAAGATGGTGGGTCTGCAGGACCCCAACAACCGCCTCGCGACCGTCCTCGACAAGAAGGTCCTGGTCGCGCCCTACTTCCAGTCGGCCATCACCAACGGCCAGGCGCAGATCTCCGGCAACTTCCAGTTCGACCAGGCGCGTGACCTCGCGAACCAGCTCAAGTTCGGCGCCCTGCCGCTGTCCTTCCAGCTCCAGACCCGAACTGAGATCAGTCCGACCCTCGGATCCGAGCAGCTGCGCTGGGGTCTGGTCGCCGGCCTGATCGGCCTCGCGCTTGTCGTGGCCTACTCGCTCTTCCAGTACCACGCGCTGGGCTTCGTCACGATCGCCTCGCTCGTCATCGCCGGACTGCTCACCTATCTGTCGCTGACGTTGCTCGGGTGGTCACACAACCTGCGGCTGGACATGGCCGGCGTCACCGGCATCATCGTCTCGATCGGTGTCACGGCCGACTCCTTCATCGTCTACTTCGAGCGCATCCGCGACGAGGTGCGTGAAGGCCGTCCGCTCGTCTCGGCCGTCGAGGCCGGCTGGGCGCGCGCCAAGCGCACGATCCTGGCCGCCGACGCGGTCAACTTCCTCGCGGCCGGCATCCTCTACTTCCTGGCCGCCAGCAACGTCCGGGGCTTCGCCTTCACCCTCGGCCTGACGACCCTGATCGACCTGCTCATCGTCGTGCTCTTCACCCACCCGGTCGTCTCGCTGCTCGCCCGCAGCAAGTTCTTCGGCAGTGGACACCGCTGGTCCGGCCTGGACCCCGAGCGCCTCGGCGCCAAAATCCGCTACGCCGGCCGCGGCCGGGTGACCATCGCCGACCGGCGCGCCGCGTCGGCAGACGGGAGCGCGCTGTGAGCCGCACCAGCTTTGCCACGATCGGCAATGACCTCTACACCGGCACGCGCTCGATCGACTTCGTCGGCAACCAGAAGCGCTGGTACGCCATCTCGGCGGTCATCCTCGGCATCGCCCTGCTGGGCCTGTTCGCCCGTGGCCTCAACACCAGCCTCGAGTTCCGCGGCGGCTCGGAGTTCCGCGTTGCCTCGACCGCCTCCCAGGGCTTCGAGTCGACCGCCCGCGACGCGGTGCGCACCGTCGAGGCCAATGTCCCGGTCAATGTCACCCGGCTCGGCACCGGCACCGTCCGCGTGCAGACCGAGCGGCTCGACGACGCCAAGAGCGCCCAGGTGCGCACCGCCCTCGCCAAGGCCTTCAAGACCGGCGAGGACAAGGTCAGCGCCAGCTTCGTCGGTCCCTCGTGGGGTGCCTCGGTGAGCAAGAAGGCCCTCCAGGGCCTGCTCGCCTTCCTCGCGGCCGTCAGCCTCTTCATGGCGGTCTACTTCCGCACCTGGAAGATGGCCCTCGCGGGCCTGGTCGCCCTGCTCCATGACCTCGTCGCCACCGTGGGCATCTACGCCCTGGCCGGATTCGAGGTCAGTCCCGCGACCGTCATCGGCTTCCTGACGATCCTCGGCTACTCGCTCTATGACACCGTCGTCGTCTTCGACAAGGTGCGCGAGAACACCACCGAGGCCTTCGCCAACGGCCGGATGAGCTATGCCGAGGCCGCCAACCTCGCCGTCAACCAGACCCTGGTCCGCTCGATCAACACCACCGTCGTGGGCCTGCTGCCCATTGCCGCGGTGCTCGTGATCGGCTTCCTGCTGCTGGGCCCGGGCACGCTGCTCGACCTGTCCCTGGCGCTCTTCGTCGGTATCGCCGTCGGCGCCTACTCCTCGATCTTCATCGCGACGCCACTGCTGGTCTGGCTGCGCCGCAACGAGGAGTCCGTGAAGCAGCTGGCCAAGCGCGCGGCGAAGTTCAAGTCCGCGCGCACGCGCGAGTCGGCGGTCCGCGACGGCGATGTCGCCGACGCGGCAGTGGCCGGTGCCGGGGGAGCGACCGCGGCCACCGTCGCCGACGCCCCGTCCGGCCGCCAGATCCACCCGTATGCCGCGCGCGGCCCGCGCAACCAGCCCCGGCGCAGCCCCAAGTCGCGTCGCTGACCCTGCCGTGCCGATCGAGGAGTATGCCGTGAGCAACGAGAGCACGCCCCGCGCCGACGCGCCGGGTCAGGACATCGAGCAGCTCGTGGCCAGCCGGCTGCGGGACGTGCCCGACTTCCCGGAGCCGGGGGTGGTCTTCAAGGACGTCACGCCCCTGCTTGCCGACGGCGCGGCATTCTCGGCCGTCAACCGTCACCTGGCCGACCGCCACCGCGGCAAGGTCGACCTGGTGGCGGGCATCGAGGCCCGCGGCTTCATTTTCGGCGCTGCGCTGGCCCACGAGCTGGGCGTCGGCTTCGTCCCCGTGCGCAAGGCCGGCAAGCTGCCCGGCGCGACGCGCGGCGTCTCCTACGACCTCGAGTACGGCAGTGCCCGCATCGAGATCCACGAGGACGCCTTCGTCGGCGGCGAGCGGGTCCTGGTGATGGACGACGTGCTCGCGACCGGCGGCACGGCCAGGGCCACCTGCCAGCTGCTGGAGGAGGCCGGGGCCGAGATCGTCGCGATCGAGACCGTCATCGAGCTCAGCTTCCTCGGCGGGCGCAGCAAGCTCGGCGGCTACCAGGTCGACACGCTCTACACCGTCTGACACGGAGGCGGCCGCCCACGGAGTGGGCCGTCGCGGCATACCGGCCGGCGGCGTCTAGAATCCGTGCATGAGTCAGGAGCGAGCTCCCCAGCAGCGCGCGACCCCCGGCGCCCGCGGGCGGGCCCGGGCGCGCCTCGCCCTGTTCAGCGGCGCGAAGTCCCAGCGCGCCACCCCCGTGGTCCTCGAGCCGCTGCTCCAGAGCGTGCGGGCCACCCACCCCAAGGCCGACACGGGGATCATCGAGCGGGCCTATGCCGTCGCGGAGGAGGCGCACCGCGGCCAGCTGCGCAAGAGCGGTGACGCCTACATCACCCATCCGCTGGCGGTGGCCACGATCCTCGCCGAGCTCGGCATGACGCCCGCGACGCTGGCCGCCGCGCTCCTGCACGACACCGTCGAGGACACCGACTACTCGCTCGACACCCTCGAGGCCGACTTCGGCCGTGAGGTCGCGATGCTCGTCGACGGCGTCACCAAGCTCGACAAGGTTCAGTACGGCGACGCCGCGCAGGCCGAGACCGTGCGCAAGATGGTCGTGGCCATGGCCAAGGACATCCGCGTCCTGGTCATCAAGCTCGCCGACCGCCTCCACAACGCCCGCACCTGGCGCTATGTCTCGCGTGAGTCCGCGCAGCGCAAGGCCAAGGAGACCCTCGAGATCTATGCCCCGCTGGCCCACCGGCTCGGCATGAACACCATCAAGTGGGAGCTGGAGGACCTCTCCTTCGCCACCCTCTATCCCAAGGTCTATGACGAGATCGTCCGGCTGGTCGCCGAGCGGGCCCCCGCCCGCGAGGAGTTCCTCTCCCGGGTGCGCGAGCAGATCTCGGCAGACCTCAAGCAGGCCAAGATCCACGGCACGGTGACCGGCCGGCCCAAGCACTACTACTCCGTCTACCAGAAGATGATCGTCGGCGGCCGCGACTTCGAGGAGATCTACGACCTCGTCGCGGTGCGCGTCCTGGTCGAGTCGGTCCGCGACTGCTATGCCGTCCTCGGCGCCCTGCACGCCCGGTGGAACCCGGTGCCCGGGCGCTTCAAGGACTACATCGCGATGCCGAAGTTCAACATGTACCAGTCGCTGCACACGACGGTCATCGGACCCGAGGGCAAGCCGGTCGAGGTGCAGATCCGCACCTACACGATGCACCGTCGGGCGGAGTACGGCGTCGCCGCCCACTGGAAGTACAAGGAGGACGCTCTCGCCAAGGGTGGTCCGAGCACCCCTGCGAGAGAAGGGGATTCGGGAGTCGTCAACGAGATGGCCTGGCTGCGCCAGCTGCTCGACTGGCAGAAGGAGACCGCCGACCCCGGCGAGTTCCTCGACTCCCTGCGCTTCGAGATCAACGCGCGCGAGGTCTATGTCTTCACGCCCAAGGGCGAGGTCATCGCGCTGCCGGCGGGCTCGACCCCCGTCGACTTCGCGTATGCCGTGCACACCGAGGTCGGGCACCGCTGCATCGGCGCCCGCGTCAACGGCCGCCTCGTGCCGCTGGAGTCCGTCCTCGAGAACGGCGACGTCATCGAGGTGCTGACGTCCAAGGCCGTCGACGCGGGGCCGTCGCGCGACTGGCTGTCCTTCGTGAAGTCCCCGCGCGCCCGCAACAAGATCCGCCAGTGGTTCTCCAAGGAGCGCCGCGAGGAGATGATCGAGAGCGGCCGCGAGGACATCGCCAAGGTCATGCGCAAGCAGAACCTCCCGATGCAGCGCCTGATGACCGCCGAGTCGCTCACGGCCCTGGCAGTCGACCTGCGCTACACCGACATCGAGGCCCTGTATGCGGCGGTGGGCGAGGGGCACGTGTCCGCCCAGTCCGTGGTCTCCCGGCTGCTCGCGAGCATCGGGGGAGAGGCGGCCAGCGACGACATCGCCGAGACCACCGTCCCCACCCGCCCGCTGCGCCGTCGCCCCGGCGACCCGGGCGTCATCGTCAAGGGCATGCCCGACGTCTGGGTCAAGCTCGCCCGCTGCTGCACACCTGTCCCTGGCGACGCGATCATGGGCTTCGTGACCCGTGGCAAGGGCGTCTCGGTCCACCGCGAGGACTGCACCAACGCCGACGACCTGCGCGCCCAGTCCGACCGGATGATCGACGTCGAGTGGGCGCCGACCGCCGGCACGCTCTTCCTCGTCCAGCTCCAGGTCGAGGCCCTCGACCGGGCCCGGCTGCTCTCCGACGTCACCCGCGTGCTGTCGGACAACGGCGTCAACATCCTCTCGGCCACCGTCCACACCGCCCGCGACCGGGTCGCCACGCTGAAGTTCACCTTCGAGATGGGCGACCCGAGCCACCTCGAGCACGTCATCCGGGCTGTCCGGCGCATCGACGGCGTCTTCGACGTCTATCGCATCACCGGCGGCAAGCGCAGCTGAGCCAACTGTCGGGCATTAAGTCTTCACTTTCGCCTCGCTCGAGTCGCGCGATCGTGCTCTCCGACTTAAGTTGCACCTATCTGGCCGCCACAGGGGGGGCCAATGATCTAGGAGGGACTCAATGAAGAGACTCCTCGCAACCGTGTCTTTGGCGCTGGGCGTCCTGGGCATGGCCGCTACCCCGGCTTTCGCCGGTGTTGATGACTGCCCGAGCGGTTCGGTCTGTCGATGGCAGTACGGCAACTACGACGGCAAGCAGGCGACATCACAGATCGACAACCCGGACTACGGCTGTTGGTCAGTCACCTGTGGGAACCAGAGCCGTTGGGATGACGGGTCCACCGGGCTGAACAACGCTGTCAGCTCAGTCTCCAACCACGGCACACGTTGCAACATTAAGTTCGCTGATGGCACGAACTACACCGGAGCGGACGTGTTCTTTGGGAGAGCGGGGACGAACTACCAGTGGCGCGACCCGTACCTGTCGAACGGTGGAGGTTACGAGACCACAGTCGGTGGGGCCCTTCGGGTCAACAGCTTCGACAACCTCACGACTAGCCACAACTTCTGTCCGTGACCCGTTTGACAACAGCACTGAGTGCAGCTGTGGTGGCGAGCACGCTCGCCACCACAGGCTGCTCTAATGCCGCCGGCACCAGCCCCGAACCCACCACGAGCCCAAACGCGTCACGCGACGTCAGTGCCACAGCCACGGTTGATCACCGAGCGGGACAGATCAGACTGCCCATGGACGCCATTGCGCCGACGGAGCGGCAGCTGTGGACCATGGACTACGCAATGGACATGCTCACCCACGACTGCATGGCCGAGGCCGGGCAGGACTACCCCCTGGTCGACTACCGGCAGCAGATCGAGAGACCAGATAGGCGGTACGGCGTCTGGCGGCTTGAGGACGCCCAGGCGTTTGGGTACGCACTTCCCCCGGATGACCCGACGCGCAAGCGGCTCAAGGAGCTCAACGCCGGTGGCGGCACTCCGGAGTGGGACGCGGCATTCAAGACCTGTATCGAGTCCCCGGAGCGAGCCAAGTACTCGCTGCGCGCCGGCAAGGCGCCGCGGGCTGGGATTGACAGCTATCAGACGGCGCTGGCCTCGCCTGAGGGCAAGGCGATCTGGGCGGCCTGGAGCACGTGCATGAAGGAGGCAGGCTTCCAGTCACCGCGCGAGGGCGAGTGGATCGATCCAGCGTGGGCGGACGCGGACACCGAGACCGAGATCCGCACCGCGGTTGCCGACGTCAAGTGCAAGGACCAGCACGACACGGTCCAGAAGTTCGCGGATCTGGAGGCCTCCTACCAACAGCCTGTGATCGACTCGGATGCAGCAGGATTCGCGGCCTACCGCCAGGAGATAGGTCGTGTAGTCGGGCTCTGTGAAGGGGTGATCAGTGAGCACGGCGGATAGCGGAGACGGTGTGCGCCTGGAGCGAGTCATGCACCCCCGCCGCTGGCTAGCCCTGCTGGCCTCCGCGCTGCTTCTCGTCGCGCTCGGTTTCGGTCTAGGAGCCCGGTTCACCTCGCCCAACGAGATTGATGTGCCAGTGGTCGACTCCGTGCGGCCCGTCTTCGCAACGGCCGAGATGCGCTCCTTCGCCGTGGCCGAGTCGGTGACCGGGACCTTTGGCGCCGCGTCAACGGTTGAGGTTGCTGCCTTCAAGCCCCAGGGGACCGAGCGCGCCGTCGTCGACAGGGTCTACGTCAAGGTGGGCGATGAAGTGCGCCCCGGCAAACCCCTTGTGGCCATCTCCGGTCGTCCGCTGATCGCACTGGTGATGGATGTGCCCCTCTCCAGGTCGTTGACATACGGGGACAGGGGGCCCGACGTCCTCAAGGTCTCATCGGCTCTGTCGCAGGCCGGGCTGCTCGGAGGAGCCCCCGACCAGGTCTACGGCCCCGTTCTACGTCAGGCAGTTGTCGACCTGTATGCCGCGGCGGGCTTCACGCCGCCGACTGCTGCTGAGGCCGGGGAAGCTGCGGCGGGCGCCAAGACTGCCGCGCCGCTCCCGGCCGGCAGCAAGATCGAGATATCCGAGATCCAGCCGATCCGGGCCGGATCGCGGGTGGCGGCAGTCCCATCGGCGGGGGATCTGGTCGAGGGCTCTGACAAGCCGTTGCTGACCCTGTCCTCGGGAGCCGGGAAGGTGACGGCCCGGGTGCCCGTCAACAGCCGCGACAGTTTTGCGGTGGGACAACGGGTGACGGTCCAGGTGCCTGGGGCACAGGACACCGCGGTAACCGGGAAGGTCGTGGCCGTCAGCGCCTTCCACGAGGCCGGCGAGAGCAAGTCCCTCCCTGGGTACGACGCCACCATCGTCTTGGACAAGGCGGCGGGATTCGACAGCGGCCAGAGCGTCCGCTGCACGGCCACAGTGGATGAGGGCACGAAGGCGCTTGGAGTGCCCGCGACAGCCGTGCGAGAGGACTCCAAGGGCACCTTCGTGCAGGTCGCCGGGTCTGGTGCAGCCAGCACCCGCGTCCCCGTCCGGATCGGCGCCGAGTCCGATGGATGGGTCGCTGTGACCGGTGAGCCGCTGAAGGCCGGTGACCGTGTGCAGGTCTATCCGTGAACGCCGATCCGGGCGGAGGCCTGCTGAGTCTGAGAGGGGTAGTGCGGGAGTTCGCCGGCCCACCACCGGTGCGCGCGCTCGACGGGGTTGATCTCGAACTGGGTCAGGGTGAGTACCTCGCGGTGCAAGGACCGTCTGGGGCAGGGAAGTCAACCCTCCTCAATGTCATCGGTCTGCTCGACCGCCCCAGCGCGGGTGCCTATGACGTCAATGGGCGTGCCACGGCCGCGCTGTCCGAGCGGGATCGGGACCGGCTCCGCTCATCGATGTTCGGATTCGTCTTCCAGTCCTCCCACATGCTGCCCGGGCGCACGGTGGCCGCCAACGTCGCGCTGGCGCTCCAGATCCAAGGCATCGAACACGCCCGTCGGGCCGAACGTGTCGAAGATGCGCTGCGCTCTGTCGGGCTGCTGTCGCGGGCCAACGCGCCGACCTTCCAGCTCTCGGGGGGAGAGCGTCAGCGGGCGGCGATCGCGCGTGCGATTGTCGGTTGCCCGCGTGTCCTGCTCGCCGACGAGCCCACGGGCAATCTTGACCATGCCAACGCCACCGACGTGATAGCGCTCATGAGATCTGTTGTCACGGAGGGAATCTCGGTCGTGGTGATCACACACGACGATCGCGTTGCGCAGTCCGCAGACCGCACAGTCCAGCTGATCGATGGACGGGTCCACGGCCACCTGAGGGCCTCATGAGCGTCTCGACAGGGCTCGACACCATCTCGGACGTGCTCAACTCGCTCATGGAGCGGCCGGTGAAGTCGCTGTTGATCGCCGCTGTGTTCGCCCTGGGCTCGGGTGGTTTCGTCAGCGCACTGGGGTTGAGCCAGACGGCATCTCACCAGATCACCCAGAAGCTGACGCCGCGCGACATCGATGAGGTCACCATCCGCGCGTCGGCCGGTGACGGCAACGAGGGCGCGCCGGCTCTGCCGGCGAACGCCAAGAACGCCCTCGCTGCGCTGGAGGGAGTGACCTCCGTCGGAGAGGCCGTGCCTCTCACCAGAGAGACCGCACGCGTCAGCCGCTGGGAGCAGCCCACGTCTGGCCAGGCGAGCGCCAACGCCCCGCAGGCGCTTGGTGTCGACACTAGTTGGCTCTCTCTCAACAGGGTCGTCTCGACTCCCGTGGGGACGCAGTGGCAGCTGCGGGACGCGAACGGTCTGCGGGACCAGGCCCTGGTCGGCGCAGTAGCGGCGCGGCGCCTCGGGCTGGGGTCGCCCGCCCCGGGTGTCTCGGTCTGGGTTGGCGGACGGAGATTCGACGTCATCGGTGTGGTCACCTCGGCGGGACGTCGGCCGGATGTCGACAACGCCGTGCTGGTGTCGTTGAGTGCCGCCAAAGCCATCGATCCGGCAGCGACGCCGGAGGTCGTGGTGCGAACGCGGCCCGGCTACGCAAGTGCGGTCGCAAAGGCCGCGCCGGTGGCAATCAGCGCCACTGCGCCGAGCCTGGTGCAGGTCGATCCGGTCCTGGACCTGTCCAACCTGCGCCGCGGGGTATCCACTGACCTGGACCGGATAGTCGCGATGGCCTCTGGGCTCGTGCTGCTGCTGGCTGGGCTCACCATCGCCAACGCGTCGGTCGTCTCTGTGCTCAACCGACGCGGCGAGATCGGCCTCAGACGGGCCCTCGGCGCCTCGAGGTGGAGCATCGCCCGGCTCTTCCTGCTCGAGGGAGGGGTGACCGGACTGGCAGGGGGCCTGATCGGGCTGCCGATCGGCATGGCCGTGGTGATAGCTGTCGCGGTGGCGCGCGGCTGGACCCCCGTCCTGTCGATGCAGCTGGTGCCACTGGCGCTGCTGACCGGCGCTGTCGCTGGGGTGCTCTTCTCTGCCTATCCCGCCTGGCGTGCGACGAGGATCGAGCCCGCTGAGGCGGTTCGACAACGCGACTGAGGGCAATCAGGGCGACGGCGCGGCATACCTCTGGCGTATGCCGCGCCGACCTGCAAGCCTTGCCTGCCAAAGTGTCGACGCACACCGCGATAGGGGAGAGGCACGTGAAACGGATCGACATCTCGCCGGTCGGGCTGGGCAGGGTCCGCTGGCAGCGGTCACCGCTGTTCGAGCTGACCTCGCTGGTGCGCGCCGGTCTGTCGGGGCGGCGCCACCCCGTGGCCGGCGATGTGCGCGCAGAGGTGCTGCGTGCTCTCGCCGATCCCAGGACCGCGGTCGTCGCCGACCTCGCACCGCCCGCCGGCCGAGGTGCCTTCCCGCTCGTGACCGTGCCGCCCGTGCTCGGTGCCGACACCCTGGAGGCGGAGCTGGCGGCGGTGGCCGGGCGGACCCGTGACGAGACCGACGCGGATCTCGCCCTCCTGGCGCGCCCGCTCACGCCGCGGCTGCGTCGCCTGCACCAGGAGGGGCGACTGGGCGAGGAGACTGCACGGGCGCTGCGCCACCTCTGGGACGCACTGATGGCGCCCAGGTGGCCCGAGGTCCAGCGGGCCCTGCACGAGGACATCGCCGTCACCTGCGGCGCGGTCGGGTCGACCGGTCTGGCGGGGGCGCTCGGCTCCCTGCACCCCCGCCTCCACTGGACCGAGCCGGGGCGACTGGTCGTCGACAAGCCGATCACCGGCCACAAGGTCGTGGGCGACGAGGGCCTGGTGCTGATCCCCTCGGTGATGTGCCTCGACGAGCCCCTGATCGCCCTCGACGAGGCGATCCCCGCGCTGTCGTATGCCGTGCGCCGGCCCGGGCGGGCGCGCAGGCCGCCCAACGCGGCCAGTGCGCAGTCGGCCCTCATCGGGGCGACCCGCTCGCGGGTGCTCGCGGCGGTGGGCGACGGCGCGACCACCACCCAGCTCGCCCGCGGCCTCGACCTGCCGACGTCGACCGTCTCGTCGCACCTCGCGGTGCTGCACTGCGCCGGCCTGGTCAGCCGGTCCCGAGAGGGCAAGTCGGTGGTCTATCGGACCCTGCCTGCTGGGGTGGCCTAGAGCGGCAGGCGCGTGTTCTGGTCGGCGATGACGACCCACTTGCCCTTGTCCCGGGTCCAGGTGAGCGCGAACAGCGCGTGTGAGGTCGAGGTGACGTTGCCGGCCGCGTCGTACTCCTTGTAGACGTAGTCGACCGATGCCCAGGCGGTCTTGCAGCCCTCGACATCGGTGTGGATGACCGTGTTGTCCTGCGTCCAGGTCGTGCTCGAGGCGAACCAGCTCTTGTGGAAGGCCATGAACGCGTCCTTGCCGTAGCGGGTGTTGCCGCTGGGGAAGATCAGGACGACGTCCTCGTCGATCGTCGGCTCGAGCTTGGCCAGGTCACGCTCGCTGATCGCGGTCAGGTGGGTGTCCAGGGCCTGCTCGAACTGCGTCTGGCAGCCGGTGGCCTTGCCCTCGGTGCCGGCGGCACCGACGGGGGCGGCCGAGAGGGTCAGGGCGCCGGCGACGATGACGGAGCCGGCGGCGAGGCGGGAGAGCGTGGCGGGCATGACGGGTCCTTCCGGTGCGGGGCCCCGGATGGGCCCGGCTGCCGCCACCCAATCGCCGGTGGCGGCGCCGGCCAATCCTTTCGACCAGGCCCGGAAGGTCCCGTGCGCTCAGCCGCCGAACTCGTCCAGCCCGGCCTGCGCCATCTTGAGCAGGGACTGGGCGGACTCCAGCTCGGACTGGAGTCGGGCGCGCTTGTTGTCGTCGGCGCTCTCGATCTGCTTCTCGAGCTTGGCGACCTTGTCCTGGAGCTGGCCGACGAGGCTGGACGCGCGGGCGGCCACCTCGGGGTTGGTGCGCTGCCACTTCTTGTCCTCGGCCTCGCGGACGGCGGACTCGATGCGGCGCAGGCCCTTCTCGACGCGGTCGATGTCGCCGCGCGGCACCTTGCCGGCGGTCTCCCACTTGTCCTGGATGACGCGCAGCTGGGCCTTGGCCTGGTCGAGGTCCTTGACCGGCAGGATCTGCTGGGCGTCGGCGAGCAGCTGCTCCTTGACGGCCAGGTTGGCGCGGTACTCCTCGTCCTCGGCGGCGGCCACCTCGTCCTTGGCGGCGAAGAAGGCGTCCTGCGCGGCCTTGAAGCGCGCCCACAGCGCGTCGTCGTCGGCGCGGGAGGCGCGGCCGGCCTTGCGCCAGCGGTCCATCAGCCGCTTGTATGCCGTGGCCGTGGGTCCCCAGTCGGTGCTGCCCTGGAGCGCCTCGGCCTCGGCGACGAGCTCCTCCTTGACCGACTTGGCCTCGGCGTGGGTCTCGTCGAGCTGGGCGAAGTAGACCCGACGCGCCTTGTCGAACCGGTTGCGGGCGTGCGAGAAGCGCTGCCACAGCTCGTTCTCGGACGGCTTGTCGAGCTTGGCGCCGCTGCGCTGGTGCTGCTTCCACTCCTCGAGGAGCTCGCGCATGCGGGCGCCCGACTGCTTCCACTGGACCTTCTCGGACGGCTGGGCCGCGATCTTCTCCGCCTCGGCGACGATCTTCTCGCGCTCACCCTTGGCGATCTCGCGCGCCGCGGCGCGGTCGGCCTGCTCCTGCTCGCGCTTGCCGGCCAGGCCGGTCTCGATCTCCTGGACCCGGGCCGCCAGCGCCGCCAGATCACCGACGACATTGGGCTCGGTCGCCTGCTCCTTGAGGGTCTTGAGGCCATCGGCCACCTCGCGGCTGCCGACCTCGGGCAGCTGCATGCGCTGCTGGAGCAGCTCGGCCGAGGCATAGATCTCGTCGTACTTGCGCGCGTAGTACTGGAGCGCCTCCTCGTGGTTGCCGGCGACATAGGTGCCGACCTCACGCTCGCCCTCGCCCTCGCGGACGAAGACCCGGCCCTCCTCGTCGACCCGGCCGAATGCCGCGGAGTCGGAGTGCGGGTGGGCCGCTGCCGGCGCGACGGGCGCGTGCACGACCTTGCGGAGCGCCGCCGGGGAGGGGATGGCGGTCGGCTTCGGCGGCGCCGGAACCGGTGCGGCCGGAGCCGGCGCGGCCTCGGCAGCAGGCGCCTCGGGTGCGGACTCAGCGGGAGCCTCAGGCGCGGCCTCGGCAGGAGCCTCACCCTCAGGTACAGACTCAGCAGCGGGGGCCTCGGGTGCGGGCTCAGCCGTGGGGGCCTCGGGTGCGGGCTCGGCCGCGGGGGCCTCAGTTACAGACCCAGCGGCGGGGGCCTCGGGTGCGGCCTCAGCCGCGGGGGCCTCCGCCTCCTCGACGGGCGGGATCTCGGCACCGGCCATGGCGGGGGCGGCCTCGGGCTCCTCGGGAGCGGGGGTCTCGAGCGACTCCGGCGTGGCGGGCTCGCTGTCGCCGGGGATGGTCTCGGGCAGGCCCGGCTCCTCGTCGACGGGTGCCGCCTCGACCTCCGGTGCGTCGGCCGCCTCGGCAGCGGGCGCGTCCTCTCCGGAGGGGGTCGCCTCGGCCGCATCGGCGGTCGGCTGGGCCTCCTCCTGGGGCACCTGGTCGGCGCTGGTCTCCAGCGTCGGCTCGGCGGCGGCGGTCTCGTCGGGGGTCGGGGTGTGGTCGCTCACGTGAGTGCCCTCATCGTCAGGCCTGGCCCGGGGGCCAGGCGTCGGTGCGCAGTGCCGCTGGCAGCGGCGGTGTCACGGCATACGGCACCGCAACACGTCACGACAATAGTCACTCAACCGGTGAATCGGGCAGGAGATAGGCTCTGCCGGTGCTCACCATCGCCTTTCCCGCCGCTGCGTTCGCCACGAACTGCTACGTGATCGCCGCGGGACCGGGGGAGGAGTGCCTGGTCGTCGACCCCGGCATCGGCATCGAGGAGACCCTGCGCTCGGTCCTGGCCGAGCACCGGCTCAAGCCGGCGGCGGTGCTGCTCACCCACGGCCATGTCGACCATGTCTTCTCGGTGATGCCCGTCTGCGGCGCCGACACCGCGGCATACATCCACCACGACGACCGCTATCGGCTCGCCGACCCGCTGAAGAGCCTCGACCGGGGGCTGCTCGCGATGTTCGAGCAGCAGTTCGGCAAGGCCGCGACCTGGACCGAGCCGAGCAATGTCATCGAGGTCCGCGACAGGGAGACCTTCACCCTCGCGGGCTTCGACATCGAGGTCCTGCACGCGCCGGGGCACACCGAGGGATCGGTGATGTTCGGGCTGCCCACCGTGCCCGACGGCATACCCGACGAGGTCGGGGTGACCTCCACGATGGTGACCGGCGATGTGCTCTTCGCCGGGTCCATCGGCCGCACCGACCTCCCTGGCGGCGACAACGCAGCCATGCAGCGCTCGCTGCGCGAGGTCGTCCTGCCCCTGCCCGACTCCACCCTCGTCCTGCCCGGCCATGGCCCCGGCTCGACCATGGCGCGCGAGCGCGCCACCAACCCATATCTCCAAGGACTCACCGCGTGAACGCCCCCCGCACCAAGATCGCCCCGCTCTCCGGCTTCCCGGAGCACCTGCCCGCCGAGCGGATCGTCGAGCAGCACTTCATCGACGTCATCCGGCGCACCTTCGAGCTGCACGGCTTCCCCTCGATCGAGACGCGCGCCGTGGAGCCGGTCGAGCGGCTCGTCGGCAAGGGAGGCGACGCCGACAAGGAGATCTATGCCGTCTCGCGTCTCGCCGGCGACGCCGACGGGGGCGAGGCCGAGCTCGGCCTGCACTTCGACCTCACCGTGCCCTTCGCGCGCTATGTCCTTGAGAATGCCGGCAAGCTCACCTTCCCCTTCCGCCGCCACCAGATCCAGAAGGTCTGGCGGGGCGAGCGGCCGCAGGAGGGGCGCTACCGCGAGTTCGTGCAGTGCGACATCGACGTGGTCGATGTCGACCAGCTCAGCCCGCACTTCGAGGCCGAGATGCCGCTGGTGATGGCCGAGATCTTCGCCCTGCTGCCCGTCGGCCGGATGACGATCCAGGTGAGCAACCGCAAGATCCCCGAGGGCTTCTACCGGGGGATCGGCATCGAGGACGTCGCCGGCACCCTGCGCATCGTCGACAAGCTCGACAAGGTCGGGCCCGAGGCCATCACCGAGATGCTGATCGAGGCCGGCCGCACGCCCGAGCAGGCCGCCCAGTGCCTGGCGCTGGCCGCGATCCGCACCGAGGACCTGTCCTTTGTCGACCAGGTGCGCGCCCTCGGGGTCGAGCACCCGACGCTCGACGAGGGACTCGAGGCGCTGGCCGCGGTCATCCAGGCCGGCCTGGACAACGCGCCCGGCGCGATGGTCGCCGACCTCAAGATCGCCCGCGGGCTCGACTACTACACGGGCACGGTCTATGAGACCCAGCTCGAGGGATACGAGTCGTGGGGCTCGTTCTGCTCCGGCGGCCGTTATGACGCGCTCGCGTCCGACGGCCGCACGACCTATCCGGGTGTCGGCATCTCGATCGGGCTGTCGCGACTGCTCGGGCTGCTGCTCGGCAAGGGCCTGGTCAGCGCCAGCCGTGCCACCCCTGCGGCTGTGCTCGTCGCGGTCAACGACGAGGACTCACGCCCCACGTCGCTGCGCATCGCCACGGCACTGCGGCAGCGCGGCATACCGTGTGAGGTCGCGCCCAAGCCGGCGAAGTTCGGCAAGCAGATCCGCTTCGCCGAGCGGCGCGGCATCCCGTTTGTGTGGTTCCCCGCGTCCGGTGAGCACGGTGACCAGGTCAAGGACATCCGCACCGGCGAGCAGGTCGACGCCGACGCCGCCGAGTGGACCTGCCCCGCCGAGGACCTCAACCCGCAGATCCTCAGCCACTGGGACGACTGAACCCGCAGAACGACGACCACGGTCCGGCGCTGAACTGCGCTCGTCGCGGGTCGTGAGCACGGCGTTGTGCTCTAGGTGGCAACCGTGGTCGTCATTGTGCGGGTATGCCGCCCGCTCACCTAGTCCTGGGGCGGCGGGCGAAGGCCGGTGTCCTTGAGCTCGAGCAGGGCGAGGGCGCGGATGGTCGAGGTGTCGCCGCGTCGCCAGGCGCCCGTCGGGTCGTCGGAGATGACCGCGAGCTTGCGCATGGGCTGGTGCGCCATGGCCCGCAGCGCGAAGAGGTCGAGGTCGGCGGCGTTGTCGATGAAGCGCTGGGCGGCGCTGGCCCGCCGGATGAAACGCAGCCGCAGCAGCGCCCAGAGGATCCCGAGGACGAGGATCGGCACGAGGGCGGTGACCCAGCCGAGCAACAGGGCCAGCCGCTCGACCGACGTGATGAGCGAGCTGCCGGCGTCGTGGATGTTGCCGCCCACACCGGCAGCCTCGTTGAACGGCACCCGCAGCTTGTCGCCCACCAGCGGCACGTCGTCGACGGCCGAGGCCGCATCGGTCATCCGTCCGCTCAGGCCCGTGCCCGCGTCCTGGAGCTGGCGGCCGGGCGCGGCGAGCGCCAGCGTGGAGTCGTGGACCTGACGGCCCACCCAGGCCCAGGCGCCCACCCAGCAGAGCATCCCCATGTCGGAGAGCAGCTGGGCGGTGCGGCGTCCCGGCAGGTCGGCATAGAACCTCATGGTGCCTAGACTCGCACGCGTGAGCGAGCAGACGGCCCCACCGGCGCGGGCGAACGCCCTCGAGCGGGCCGTGCGCGACTGGCTCAGCCACCTCGACGTCGAGCGGGGCCTGGCGGCCAACACGCTCAAGTCCTATCGGCGCGACATGGGCCGCTACACGGCATACCTGGCCGGTCGTGACGTGAGCGACCCGGCGACGGTGACCGAGCAGCACATCACCGACTTCCTCGCGCACCTGCGCGAGGGGGACGAGGAGCACCCGCCGCTGTCGGCGAGCTCGGCCGCCCGGACGCTGGTGGCCGTGCGCGGCTTCCACCGCTTCCTCGCGCTCGAGGGCGACACCGACGCCGACCCTGCCGGCCAGGTCAGTCCGCCGACCGCGCCCTCGCGGCTGCCCAAGGCCATCAGCGTCGAGGAGGTGGTGCGGCTGCTCGAGGCGGCCAGCGTGGGGGACACCCCCGTCTCGCTGCGCGACCGCGCGCTGCTCGAGGTGCTCTATGGCTGCGGCGCCCGCGTCTCGGAGGCCGTTGGTCTGGATCTCGACGACGTCGACGCCGACGGGGGACTGGTGCGCCTGTTCGGCAAGGGGTCCAAGGAGCGGGTCGTGCCGCTGGGCTCGTATGCCGCGCAGGCCCTTTCGGCCTATCTCGTCCGCGGGCGCCCGGCCCTGGCGCTCAAAGGCAAGGGCACCCCGGCGGTCTTCCTCAACCAGCGCGGGGGCCGGCTCTCGCGACAGAGCGCGTGGTCGGTCATCACGGTCGCCGCCGACCGGGCCAACCTCAGCGGGCACATCTCGCCGCACACGCTGCGCCACTCGTTTGCCACGCACCTGCTCGACGGCGGCGCCGACGTGCGTGTGGTCCAGGAGCTGCTCGGGCACGCGTCGGTGACGACGACGCAGATCTACACCCTGGTCACCGTCCAGCGGCTGCGCGAGGTCTATGCCCAGAGCCACCCGCGGGCACGCTGATAGGCTCGGCGGGATGATCGGCGAGAGCCTGACCAACGACACGTCTGGGAGAGCGATGGAACCCTACGAGGGCACCCCCACCCCTGCCGACCTCACGGGCCCGGCACCGCACACGCAGACCCACCAGGAGCACACGGCATACCGGCCGGAGAGCCAGCCCGTCGCTGAGCCGGTCCAGGAGCAGCCGGCCGAGCCCGAGGCGCAGCAGCAGCCCGAGCAGGCTGAGGCGCAGCAGCCCCAGCCCGAGACCGCACAGCCCCAGCCGGAGCCCACCAACGGACACCTGCCCGGGACCGAGACGGCCGGCGCGGGCCAGGTCGGCCCGACCGGACGGCCGCTGCCCGACTTCCCCGAGCCGCCGGCGCTGACCGGCCACGGCCCCGCTCGCATCATCGCGATGTGCAACCAGAAGGGCGGCGTCGGCAAGACCACGACGACGATCAGCCTCGGCGCGGCGCTGGCGGAGTACGGCCGCAAGGTCCTGCTCGTCGACTTCGACCCCCAGGGCGCGCTGTCGGTCGGCCTCGGCATCCCCACCCACCAGCTCGACGTCACGATCTACAACCTGCTCACCGAGCGCGGCCACGACGTGCACGAGGTCATCCAGCGCACACGCTTCGACAACCTCGACGTCATCCCGGCCAACATCGACCTCTCCGCGGCCGAGGTCCAGCTCGTCGGCGAGGTCGCCCGCGAGCAGATCCTCGCCCGGGCGCTGCGGCCGGTGCTCGACGACTATGACGTCGTCCTCATCGACTGCCAGCCGTCGCTCGGCCTGCTCACCGTCAACGCCCTGACGGCGGCGCACGGCGTGATCATCCCGCTCGAGACCGAGTTCTTCGCCATGCGCGGCGTCGCCCTGCTGGTCGAGACCATCGAGAAGATCCAGGACCGTCTCAACCCGCGCCTGACGATCGACGGCATCCTCGCGACGATGTTCGACTCGCGCACCCTGCACAGCCGCGAGGTCGTGCGCAGCGTCGTCGACCACTTCGACGAGCAGGTCTTCCACACCGTCATCAGCCGCACGGTCAAGTTCCCCGACGCCACCCTGGCCGCCGAGCCGATCACGACGTATGCCGCGACGCACTCGGGTGCCAACGCCTACCGGCAGCTCGCGCGCGAGCTCATCGCCCGCGGCGGGGCGGCCTGAGCGACGTGGGCGAGCAGCCCGTCCTCGACACCGGCGAGGACCCGCAGGCCGACGTGCCCGGCCCCGCGGCATTCCCGCTCGACGAGGCGGCTGTCCCCGGCGGGGTCATCACGCGCCGCGCGGCCAGTCAGACCTTCGAGGTGCACCTCGACGTCTTCGAGGGGCCCTTCGACCTGCTGCTCGGCCTGATCGCCAAGCACAAGCTCGACATCACCGAGATCGCGCTGGCCAAGGTCACCGACGAGTTCATCGCCCACATCAAGGCCGCCCAGGCCGCCGACGACGAGTGGGATCTCGGGCAGGCCTCGGAGTTCCTGCTGGTCGCCGCGACCCTGCTCGACATCAAGGCCGCCCGGCTGCTCCCGCAGACCGGCCCGGCCGACGAGGAGGACCTCGCGCTGATCGAGGCCCGCGACCTGCTCTTCGCCCGGCTGCTCCAGTACCGCGCCTTCAAGGAGGTGGCCGCGTCCTTCGGCCACCAGATGGCCACCGCCGGCCGGCTCACGGCCCGGCAGGCCGGGCTGGAGCCACAGTTCGCCAAGCTCCTGCCCGAGCTCGTCATCAACATCACGCCCGAGCAGCTGGCGATGATCGCGGCCAAGGCGATGATCCCCAAACTGACGCCGACCGTCGGGCTCGAGCACCTCCACCAGGCCCAGGTGAGCGTGCGCGAGCAGGCCCACCTCATCGGGGCGAGGCTGCGCCGCGACCGGGTGAGTTCCTTCCGGCACCTCGTCGCCGACGCCGACAGCACCCTCGTCATCGTCGCGCGCTTCCTCGCGCTGCTCGAGCTCTTCAAGGAGGCGGTCATCGCCTTCGACCAGGCAGAGGCCTTGGGAGAGCTGACGATTCGCTGGACCGGCGCCGACGAGGACGTCGAGGTCAGCGACGAGTTCGACGAGGACGACGAGCCCGAGGCCCATGCCGCCGACGACGTCGAGGAGGTCGAGCCCGTGACGGCCGACCCCGATGTCGACGGTCCCGACTTCATCCGTGAGGAGAATCCCGATGAGTGACGAGCAGTTGGCGCCGGACCTGCCGGTCGACGAGGCCGCCCCGGTCGAGGGCCTGCCTCCCGCCGGCACAGTTGTCGATGAGGAGCAGGTCGCCTTCGACATCAATGACTTCCCCGGCGGCGCGCGTGGCGCGATCGAGGCGGTGCTCATGGTCGTCGACGAGCCCATCGACCAGGTCGCCCTCGCCTCGGCGCTGGAGCTGCCCGTCGACGATGTCGTCGCGCACCTCCACGCGCTGGAGGAGGAGTATGCCGCGCAGCACCGCGGCTTCACCCTGCGCCAGATCGGCGGTGGCTGGCGTATCTACAGCCGCGCCGACTACGCGCCGGTCGTCGAGAAGTTCCTCCTCGACGGCCAGACCGCCAAGCTGACCCAGGCCTCCCTGGAGACGCTGGCGGTCATCGCCTATCGGCAGCCGATCTCGCGGGCGCGCATCAGCGCCGTGCGCGGAGTCAACGTCGACGGCGTCGTCCGCACGCTCATGGCGCGCGGGCTGATCACCGAGGTCGGCCACGAGGGCGAGACCGAGCACACGGCGATCCTCTATGGCACCACCGACTACTTCCTGCAGCGGATGGGTCTCGACAGCCTCGACGACCTGCCGCCCATCGCTCCCTATCTCCCGGAGGCCGACATGCTTGACGAGCTCGCACACCAGGGGCAGGCGTGACCCCGCCGCGCGGGCGCCGGCCCGCTGGGTCGGGATCAGCCGGCTCCTCCGGCGGCGGCCGGGGCGGTGGCCGGGGCGGCGAGCGCGCCGGGGGTCGTTCTGGCGCAGGGCGATCCGGTGGCCAGGGCAGGCCAGCACGTGGCCACTCCGGCACGACCAAGCGCAGCCAGCCCACGCGCATGCCGACCCCGCCGTCCCCGGCGGAGATCGACGTGCACGACCCCAACGGCGTGCGGCTCCAGAAGGTCCTGGCCGCTGCCGGCTTCGGCTCGCGCCGGGCCTGCGAGCAGATGATCGCCGAGGGCCGGGTCGAGGTCGACGGCCAGATCGTCACCGAGCTCGGTGTCCGAGTCGACCCCGCGACGCAGACGGTCCACGTCGACGGCGAGCGAGTGCAGCTCGACGAGTCCAAGGTCTACCTCGCGTTCAACAAGCCCGCCGGCGTCGTCACGACGATGAACGACGAGCTCGGCCGGCCGTCGATCGGCGACTACGTCGGCAACCGCCGGGAGCGGCTCTTCCACGTCGGGCGGCTCGACGCCGACACCGAGGGCCTGCTGATCCTCACCAACGACGGCGAGCTCGCGCACCGGCTCCAGCACCCGCAGTACGGCGTGCTCAAGACCTACATCGCCCAGATCCCCGGCCCGGTGCCGCGCGACCTGGGCAAGACCCTGCGCGCGGGCGTCGACCTCGAGGACGGCCCGGTCAAGGTCGACTCGTTCAAGCTCGTCGACTCCAGCCCGGGCAAGGCGCTGGTCGAGGTCGTCCTGCACGAGGGCCGCAAGCACGTCGTGCGCCGCCTGCTCGACGCCGTGGGCCACCCGGTCATCAGCCTGGTCCGCACCCAGGTCGGCCCGATCCAGCTGGGCGACACCAAGCCCGGCAAGATGCGGGCCCTGGGCCGTGACGAGGTGGGCAAGCTCTACAAGGCTGCGGGGCTGTGATGGCCGCGCCGTCCGGGCCGTTGCGCGTCCACCTCATCGGCAGTGGCCTCATCGGCACCAGCCTCGGTCTCGCGCTGCGGCGACTGGGCTGGCCGGTCACCCTCGAGGACGCCTCGCCGACCTCGGCTGCGCTGGCCCGTGACCTCGGGGCCGGCGACCTCGGCGATGCGGCGGCGCCGACAGACGCTGCTGCACCGGATGTCGTCGTCGTGGCGACGCCGCCCGACGTCGCGGCGTCGGTGATCGCCTCCGCGCTCGAGCGCTTCCCCGAGGCGACGGTCACCGACGTCGCCTCGGTCAAGGGCGCCGTCCTCCAGGACCTCGCCGCCGCCGGCGTCGACACCAGCCGCTACGTCGGGGCCCACCCGATGGCCGGCCGGGAGAAGTCCGGGGCCATCGCGGCCCGGGCCGATCTCTTCGAGGGCCGCGCGTGGGTCGTGTGCCCCCACCCTGGGGCACCCGATGACCGGGTGGCCCAGGTGCGTGCGCTCGGCGTCGCGACCGGTGCGGCCGTGGTCGACCTGCCTGCCGACGAGCACGACGCCGCGGTGGCAGCCGTGTCCCATGTCCCACAGATCGCCGCGAGCGTCGTGGCCGCCCGGCTCGAGGGACTGCCGGAGTCAGCGGTCGGCCTCGCAGGTCAGGGCCTGCGCGATGTCACCCGGATCGCGGCGAGCGACCCCCAGCTGTGGACCCAGATCCTCGCGGGCAACGCGCCGGCGGTCGGACGGGTCCTCGACGACCTCATCGCCGACCTCCAGCGGGTGCGCGACTCGCTGGGATCCCTTGCCGCAGAGCGCGATCCGCAGCCTGTCGCGGCGCAGGGCGCCCGCGGGACGCTCGCCCGGGTGATCGCCGACGGCAACGCCGGCCAGGCGCGCATCCCAGGCAAGCACGGCGCTGCGCCGACGCAGTATGCCGTGGTCTCGGTCCTCGTGCCGGACACCCCCGGCCAGCTCGGCCGGCTGCTCCAGGACATGGGCGAGGCCGGGGTCAACCTCGAGGAGATCCACCTCGACCACGGTCTCGGCATGCCCTATGGCGTCGCCGACATCTCCGTCGTGCCTGCCGCCGAGATCCCCCTCCAAGAGGCCCTCGCCGAGCGCGGCTGGCGCCTGCACTCCTGACCACCGACCGCCCTCAACCACATTAGGATTCACGCCATGAGCGCACCTCTCGTCGTCGCCGTCGACGGCCCCTCCGGATCCGGCAAGTCCTCGGTCTCCAAGGCCGTGGCGACGCAGCTGGGGGTGGGCTATCTCGACACCGGCGCGATGTATCGCGCACTCACCGTGCACTGCCTGCACCGCGAGGTCCCGCTCGGCGACGCCGAGGCGATCACGGCCGCAGCGGAGGACTTCCCGCTCATGATCGGCACCGACCCTGACGCCGTCGACGTGCTGGTCGGTGGCCGCAATGTCACCGAGGAGATCCGCTCTTCCGAGGTGTCCTCGGTCGTCTCCAAGGTGGCCACCGTGCCGGCCGTGCGCGAGCTCATGCGCCGCCTCCAGCGCGAGATGATGGACGACATCGCAGAGACCACCGGGGGAGTCGTGGCCGAGGGCCGCGACATCACCACGGTCGTCTATCCCGACGCCACCGTGCGCCTGCTGGTCACCGCCAGCGAGGAGGCCCGCCTCGCCCGCCGCTCCAAGGAGCTGCACGGCCACGCCGAGGCGGATGCCGTCGAGGCGACCCGCGACCAGATCGTGCGCCGCGACGCCGAGGACTCCACCGTCTCGCAGTTCACCACAGCGGCCGACGGGGTCATCACGATCGACACCTCCGACCTCGACTTCGACCAGTCCGTCCAGGCCGTCCTGGCCGCGATCCGCTCGGTCCGCCCCGAGGTCTGAGGGCTGGCGCGCCCCAGGTGAGGTGCCCCGAGGACGGGTGCACGCGGCATACCCAGCCGTAAGGGACAATGGGGGGATGAGCAGCGACGTCCCCGAAACTGATCCCACGGTCGAGCGCGCACTCCGCGTCGGCCTCGAGGACTTCGCGCTGTCCGAGGAGGACCGCGCGCTCCTCGACCTCGGCGACGGTGATCTGGCCGCCGAGGACGCGGCCGGACCGCTGCCCGTCGTGGCGGTCGTCGGCCGGCCCAATGTCGGCAAGTCCACCCTGGTCAACCGCATCCTCGGCCGCCGCGAGGCCGTCGTCGAGGACGTGCCGGGCGTGACCCGCGACCGGGTCTCCTATGACGCCGAGTGGACCGGGCGCCGCTTCACCCTCGTCGACACCGGCGGCTGGGAGATCGACGCGACCGGCATCCACCTGCGCGTGGCCGAGCAGGCCGAGGTGGCCGTCGAGCTCGCCGACGCGGTCCTGTTTGTCGTGGACGCCACCGTCGGTGCGACCGACGACGACGAGGCCGTCGTGCGGCTGCTGCGCCGCTCCGGCAAGCCCGTCGTCCTGGTCGCCAACAAGGTCGACGACCAGCGCCAGGAGGCCGACGCCGCGGCGCTGTGGAATCTCGGTCTCGGCCAGCCGTGGCCGGTGTCCGCGCTCCACGGCCGGGGCACGGGCGACGCCCTCGACGCGGTGCTCGAGGTGCTGCCGGAGGTCTCGCAGCAGGGTGGCGCCTATGCCCCCGGCGGCCCGCGCCGCGTGGCCCTGATCGGACGCCCCAATGTCGGCAAGTCCAGCCTGCTCAACAAGCTCATCGGCTCCGAGCGGGTCGTCGTCGACAATGTCGCCGGCACCACGCGCGACCCGGTCGACGAGCTGATCGAGCTCGGCGGCAAGACTTGGCGCTTCGTCGACACCGCCGGCATCCGCCGCCGCGTGCACCAGACCCGAGGGGCCGACTTCTATGCCTCGCTGCGCACCCAGACCGCGCTGGAGAAGGCCGAGGTGGCCGTCGTCCTCATCGACGCCGGCGAGACGATCGCCGAGCAGGACATCCGCGTCATCCAGCAGGTCATCGACACCGGCCGGGCCCTGGTCATCGCCTACAACAAGTGGGACACGACCGACGAGGAGCGGCGCTACTACCTCGAGCGCGAGATCGAGCGCGAGCTGGTCCAGGTGCCGTGGGCGCCGCGCGTCAACATCTCTGCACAGACCGGCCGGCACCTCGAGAAGCTGGTGCCGGCGCTGGAGACCGCGCTCGACTCGTGGGACACCCGTATCCCGACCGGCCGGCTCAACTCCTTCCTCGGCGAGGTCGTCGCCGCGCACCCGCACCCGGTCCGGGGCGGCAAGCAGCCCCGCATCCTCTTCGCGACCCAGGCCTCGACCCGCCCGCCGCGGTTCGTCATCTTCGCCTCCGGCTTCATCGAGGCCGGCTACCGCCGATTCCTCGAGCGCAAGCTGCGCGAGGAGTTCGGCTTCGAGGGCAGCCCCATCGAGGTGTCCGTCCGCGTGCGCGAGCGGCGCCGGCGCGGCTGACGCGAGCACACGGCATACCTGCTCGTCGTGGGGTGAGTCCGGGGTGCCCACACGCCCGCGGATTCACCCACGACACGCACGGGCCCGTGCGGGGGACCCGATTCGGAGAGTAGGGGGCCCGTGCGCTAATGTTGGCTCTCGCGCCCGGGCCTCGTCCCGGGTGCACAACTGAACAACGGGCTGTGGCGCAGTTTGGTAGCGCACTTGACTGGGGGTCAAGGGGTCGCAGGTTCAAATCCTGTCAGCCCGACCATTTCGCAGAGGGCGGAGCACCCGCTCTGACCTGCGAAAACACGATAGGAGCCCCCTCACCGCTAGTCGGGAGGGGGCTCTTTCAGATTCTGCTGCACGGCGCGGGGCAGGCCCTCGACGACGAGGGCGTAGGAGTGTTGCACGAGGTCGTCGACCTGCTGGCGCGCGATGCCCTTGCCGGTCTCAAGGGCTGCACGCTGCAGGGCCGCGCCGTCGAAGGTCACGACGTCTGGCCGTACGTGCTCGGGTCCACCGGCCACTGCGACTTGGGGACGCTGTGCTCGAGCACCAGCAGGTAGGACTCGGTCACCAGGTCCTCGACCAGGTCTGCGCCGAGCCCCCCGTCGGGATGCAGGGTGATCCAGTGGCGCTTGTTCATGTGGTAGCCGGGGGAGATGTCCTCGTGCTCGGTCTGCAACGAGCGCACGTCTGCGGGTGCGGCCTTGAGGATCACGATCGGCTCACCGGTGACGTCCGTGTGGAGCATGAAGACCTTGCCCCGGACCTTGAAGACCTCCCAGTCCTCCCCGAAGGGATGGGTCAACTCGGACCCGGGTAGCTCCTCCGCGCGGTCGTCGGCGAGCTGCTGCAATGTCTTGCCGTCCACGGCGTTCCCCTTCCCTGCAAGTGAACACGACGCTACGCGTCCCGTCTGACGCTGCGTCGCCGGAGTCGGCGAGCTGGGGTGGGGGTGAGGGTGTGCACGCCTCAACGGGGCGCGGCGCGGAAGACGTTGTGCTCAGCACAGGCGGCGGGCACGGCGACGCCGGCGATCTCCTGGGGTCCTTGCTGGCGTGGCGCTCCACGGTGCTCGAGGACGAAACCGCCACCGATCTCGATGTCTTCGCCGATGGCCACGGTGCCCGCGCCTGGGACCTCGATGGATAGGGGATTCTCGTCCACGACGTCGGTCCCGTGCGGCCAGATGACAACCGCGTCCCCGATCCCCACGCACCCCCCGACCACCTCGAGACGTCCGGCGAGGAGGGCGTCCATGCCGGTGCCGCTGCGCTGCCCCACGAGAACAGTCGCGTCCCCTGCGTCCAAGGTCTTGCCCGCGCCGCATCCGCCGAGCCCGAGGACCGCCGCCACAGCCACCAGCCCAACGCTGGCCCGTGGTGCCTTCACGGGACCACCCGCCCGCCGGACCATTCACCGCCATCACGGGCCAGGCGCCACCGCAGATGACCGGGCACGGAGAGGTCCAGCCAGTCCAGTGACTCGATCCGGAGCCAGATGGCGGCGAAGCGCTCGATCATGGCTGCCTTGTCGGGGACGCCGGGCTCGCTCCCGACGCCCGTCGGATCCCCGTCCGGCAGAGGGGTGCCAGGGATGAGCGACGAGCGATAGAGGCCATGCGTCTGGTCACCGAGCGAATGCCAGACGCGTTGGCGCTCGGTCGGGTCCTGGACGGACTCGGCGATGCCCTCGAGGCGCAGCTGCACCGACCGCGCGTCGTCGTAGAGCGTCATCGCGACACGCGGCTCCCGCGCGATCTCGGCGACCTTGTCCGACCTAGCGTGAGTGGCGATCAGGAGGCGGGCACTGTCGGCGTCGAACTCCCGGAGGATGACGGCGCGCACGCGTGGCTCGCCGCTCAGCCCCACCGTCGCGAGGTGTCCCAGGGTGAAGGGAGCGCGCCGGGTCGTGGCCTCGTGCAGCGACTGCCAGACTAGGTCGTGGATCTGCTCGGAGCTCGTCATCTCAGCCATTGCACCACTGTCCAGCCAGCGATGAGGAGCAAGGCCGCCAGTGCCAGGACCACCAGACCGCATCCCGCCATCCCGAGGTAGTCCAGCCAACCGTCCTCGACCGGCTCATCCGCTCGGGTGAGGCGCCCGTCGGGGCCTACGTGCCTGGTCGCGCCATCGCCGCCGTCACGGGCGTCCCGCCACAGCTGGGCCATGGCCGGCGAGCGTGCGGGGTCGCGGAGCGGGGCAGGAATCGACGCCCAGCGGGTCTGGGGCGCGGGGGACTGCTCCTGCCAGGCGGCGATCGACTCCAGAGCCGTGTGGTCGCTGCGGCCCGTCACGAACCACAGCCGTCCCGCCGCCGGCAAGTCACGCATCTCGTGGTGCACCTGCGCGAGCAGGTCCACCAGCGCGTCGTCGCGGCGGTTGGCGATGGCCCCGGTCAGACGGGCGCGGGCGACCCAGGGTCGACCCTCCGACAGGTCCTTGCGCGCTCGGTCCAGCACATCGCTCACGTCCCGATGTTCACATGTTTGGTGCGCCTGCGGCCACGCGATTTCGTGCCATGTTGAGCAACATCCTGTGCAGTCTCGTGTCGTCGGTCAGCTCTGGGTGGAAGGTCGCAGCGAGTATGCCGCCCTGCCGCACCAGCACCGGCTGGTCACCATGAGCGGCGAGCACCTCGACACCGTCACCCACCGCCACGATCTGCGGCGCCCGGATGAAGACCGCCCGCAGTGGCTCCTCCAGGCCGTCGACGGCGAGATCCGCCTCGAACGAGTCGAGCTGCGAGCCAAAACCGTTGCGGCGAGCGGTGATCCGCAGACCACCAACGGTGTCGAGCCCAGCCAGTGCGTCGGCGTCCTCGACCTTGTCGGCCAGCAGGATGAGCCCCGCGCAGGTGCCGAAGACCGGCATACCCCCATCGACCCGCGCCCTGATGAGGGGGAGCAGGCCGTCGTGGCGCGCGACCCGGGCGATGGCGGTGGACTCACCGCCCGGCATGACGAGGGCGTCGAGACCATCGAGGTCGGCCGGCCGCCGCACCAGCCGAGTGCCGGCTCCCGCAGCCTCGAGAGCCCGCACGTGCTCCCGAACCGCCCCCTGGAGGGCCAGGACGCCGACGAGTGGGGCGGTCACCAGCCCCGCTCGGCGAGACGGTGGGGAGCCGGCAGGTCGGCGACGTTGATGCCGACCATCGCCTCGCCGAGGCCCCGGGAGGCAGCGGCGATCTCGGCCGGGTCGTCGAAGTGCGTTGTGGCGCGGACGATCGCCCTGGCGCGCTTCTCGGGGTCGCCGGACTTGAAGATGCCGGAGCCGACGAAGACGCCGTCGGCGCCGAGCTGCATCATCATGGCCGCGTCGGCCGGAGTGGCCACGCCGCCTGCGACGAACATGACCACCGGCAGCCGGCCATCGCGCGCGACCTGGCGCACCAGCTCGAAGGGCGCGGCGAGCTCCTTTGCCGCGACGTAGAGCTCGTCATCGCTCTTGGCGGCGAGCCCGCGGATCTCGCCGCGGATCGTGCGGATGTGCCGCATTGCCTCGGAGACGTCGCCGGTCCCCGCCTCGCCCTTGGACCGGATCATGGCCGCGCCCTCGGTGATGCGCCGCAGTGCCTCGCCGAGATTCGTTGCGCCGCAGACGAATGGGACGTCAAAGGCGTGCTTGTCGATGTGGTTGGTGTAGTCGGCGGGGGAGAGGACCTCGGACTCGTCGATGTAGTCGACCTTCAGGGCCTGGAGCACCTGCGCCTCGACGAAGTGGCCGATGCGCGCCTTGGCCATCACGGGGATGGACACTGCCTCGATGATCCCCTCGATCAGGTCCGGGTCGCTCATCCGCGCCACGCCGCCCTGGGCCCGGATGTCGGCCGGGACCCGCTCCAGCGCCATCACCGCGACTGCGCCAGCGTCCTCGGCGATGCGCGCCTGCTCGGGCGTGACGACGTCCATGATCACGCCTCCCTTGAGCATCTCGGCGAGGCCGGTGTTGAGGCGGGTGCGGGTCAGCGGCTGGTCGGTCGTGATCGTCACGGCGAGTCTCCTTGGTCTGGGTCCCCACATCGTTGCCCTCCAACTGGATCATTGAAAGATCCAGAAGGGCGCAGTTCGGGTGGTCCAGTCTGCTAGCGTCTGTGGGTATGCCGCGCAGCCCCGTCGACTTCCCCGTCACCCTCGACCGTGGCCTGCCCACGCCGCTGCCCGGCCAGATCGCGGCCGCGGTGCGGGGCGCTGTGGCGGGTGGGACGCTGCGGCCCGGGGACCTCATGCCATCGACCCGCGCGCTTGCGGAGCGGCTCGGTGTGTCGCGCGGTACCGCCTCCGCGGCATACGACCAGCTGCACGCCGAGGCCTATCTGGAGAGCCGGCCGAGATCGTCTGTGGTGATCAATCCCGCTCTGCGACAGGCAAACCCATCGCCCGATGCCGAGGCGGCACTCGGCCAGCCGGTCACGCCGCCGAGAGCCGTGGGGCCCGCGGGGCGTCGCGGGGGAGGGGGACGGGGCCTGAGCGCAGCCGTCGGGAGCGGAGGGCCGGACTCCGCCGTCCTCGACCTGACGCCGGGGCGCGATCGCGTCTCGCCGCTGGCCGATGGTGCCTGGCGCTCGGCGTGGCGCCGGGCAACCCGGGAGTCCGGCCCGGTCGACGACGCGCTCGACCCGGGCGGCATCCCCGGCCTGCGTGACGCGATCGCGGCCCACCTGCGCCTGATGCGAGGCATGGCGGTCGATCCCGACCGGGTGATCGTCACCGCTGGCGCGCGCGAGGGTCTGACCCTCCTGCTCTCGGCCCTGCTGCAGGCCGACGCCGGCGCACTGCGGGTGGGGGTGGAGGAGCCGGGCTTCCCCGGTCTGCGGCGTGCGCTGCGCCACCAGCATGTCGAGATGGTGCCAGTGCCGGTCGACGAGCACGGCATCCGGGTCGACGCCCTCGACGGCGTCGCGCTCGACGCACTCTTGGTCACGCCAAATCACCAGTTCCCTTATGGCACAGCCATGCCCGCCACGCGGCGCGTCGAGCTGCTCGAGTGGGCCACTGCGACAGGGACGCTGCTGATCGAGGACGACTATGACAGCGAGTTCCGCTATCTCGGGCCGCCACTGCCCTCGCTCTATGACCTCGCCGACGACGGCGTCGCACACCTGGGGACCTTTGCGATGGTCCTGACCCGGGACGTCGGCACGGGCTATCTCGTGCTGCCCCGGCGGCTGGTGGGCCCGGTGCGTGCAGCCAGGTCCGACGCAGGCCACCCCGTGGCGCCGATCCTCCAGCGTGCCGTCGCGACCTATCTCGCCGAGGGCGGCCTGCGACGGCACATCCATCGCAGCCGCAAGCGGCTGGCCGCCGCCCAGCAGGTCGTCGCCGACGCGCTCCCGCGACTGCCCGGAGCAGTGGACACCGGCCGCCTGCTGGTGGTGGAGCTCAAAGCCCGCGACCGCGACCGTGTCCTCGCGGCGACCAGCGCGCGGGGCGTCCGGCTCGGCGACCTGGCCTCCGGCTGGTCCGGGTCGGCCGGCAGGGAAGGCGTCGTCGCGGCATACGACGGACTGGATCCCGCAGAGGTGGAGCAGGCGGTCGAGGTCCTCTCGGACGTGCTGCTCAGGCGAGGTCGTGCACGAACTCGCTGAGCTGGGAGAGATTGCGCACCTCGACCATCGGGACGATCCGACGATAGGTGAATGCCGCGGAGTCGCCTGTGCCCCAGAGGTTCTCGCGCTCGGGATTGAGCCAGTAGGCGTGCCGTGCCTCGTCGGCGAGGCCGGCCAGGATCTCCTCGGACAGGTATCCGTAGTTGGACCGGGCGTCGCCGAGGACCAGGAGTGAGGTCTTTGGGCCGACGGCGTCGGGATAGCGCTCGACGAACTTCTCGAACGCGCGGCCGTAGTGGGTGCGGCCCGTCACCCAGGTGACGCGTGCCTGCTGGGTCAGCTGCATCACCGACTCTCCGATGCCCTGGCCCGGCTGGAGATAGTCGGTGACCTCGTCGATGTCGTCGACAAAGGCGAAGGCGCGAACGCGGCCGAACTGTTCCTTGAGGGCGAACATCAGCAGGATCGTGAACTGCGCGAACTGGCGCACCGAGCCCGAGACGTCACAGAGGAGGACCAGGTCGGTGCGGTGCGGCCGCCGGGGCTTGTGCATCGTGATCATCGGGACGCCGCCCGTCTGCATCGACTCCCGGATGGTCCGGCGGAAGTCGAGCTGACCGCTGCGGCCATGGCGCTGCTCCTGCACGAGGCGGGTGGCGAGCCGCCGCGACAGGGGATAGATCTCGCGTCGGAGCGCGGCGAGGTCGTCCTTGTTGGCGGACAGGAAGTCGATGCGCCCAAGGGGCGGGCGCACGGCCGACCTGGCGATGCGCTCCTCGCCGAGCTCCTCGGCCACCCGGCGACGCACCTCGGCGTCGACCATCCGCTCGAACCGCGCGATCCGGGCCCGCAGGGTCGTGCGCGCCACCTGCTCGGCAAGCCCGTCGCGGTCCTGCCCGACCCCGAGCATCGCGGCCAGCAGCCCCGACATCAGCGTCTGCGGCTGGACCCGCTGCATCACGTTGAGCCGAGACCAGGACTGCTGTCCCGGGACGCTGCCAGGTCGCCGACCCTGGATCTGGCCGAAGCGGGCGACCGCCTCCTGCACGAGTGCGCCCAGGTCGGTCTCATCGCCGGCCAGGAGGGCGTCGGACAGCTCGGCGCGGAAGTCGCGCAGGGCGTTGGCGTCGACGGGCTGCTGCCACGCGTCGGCCAGCCCCGGCGCAGGGGCCTCGTCGCCGGCCTCCGCGTCGACGCCATCGGCCTCGCCGGCCTCTTCGGCGCCGTCGGCGGCGAGCTGGTGGGCCAGGCCGTCACCGACAGCGGTGGGGAAGTAGATGTCGAAGATCGTGTCGAAGGCGTCGCGGTGCTGCTGGCGCTTGACGAGCGTCGCGGCATACGCCTCGCGCAGCATCTCCCGCTCGGCCAGGTCGATGTGGCCGACCGCGCTCACCGCGTCGAGCGACTCCGACACCGACACGATCAGGCCGGCATCGCGCAGGGCGGTGACGAAGGCGAGGTGCCGGTCGAGGAGAGCCATGGGGTATGCCGCGTCCTACTCCGCTGCGTCGGGCAGCGAGAGCTCGCGGCGGGCGCGCTCGTGGTCGGTCGCGTGCTTGAGCACCACGCCGAGCGTCTCGGAGATGGTCGCCTCGTCGAGGTCGGTGCGGCCCAGCGCGAGCAGCGTGCGCGCCCAGTCGATGGTCTCGGCGATCGAGGGGGCCTTCTTGACGTCGAGGTCGCGCAGCGTCGCGACGACGCGGACCACCTGCTCGGCGAGGGCGTCCTCGACGCCGGGCACCTGCGAGCGCACGATCTCCTTCTCGCGCTCGGTGGAGGGGTAGTCGAGGTGCAGATAGAGGCAGCGCCGCTTGAGGGCCTCGGACAGCTCGCGGGTGGCGTTGGAGGTGAGGAGCACGAAGGGGCGGCGGGCGGCCTTGACCGTGCCCAGCTCGGGGATGGTGACCTGGAAGTCGGACAGGACCTCGAGCAGCAGGCCCTCGACCTCGACGTCGGTCTTGTCGGCCTCGTCGATGAGCAGGACGGTGGGCTCCTCACGGCGGATGGCGGTCAGCAGCGGCCGGGTCAGCAGGAACTCGTCGGTGAAGATGTCGTCGTGGGTGGCGTCCCACTCCTGGCCCTCGGGCGCGGCCTGGATGCGCAGCAGCTGCTTGCGGTAGTTCCACTCGTAGAGGGCGCGTGCCTCGTCGAGCCCCTCGTAGCACTGGAGCCGCACAAGCTCGGCGCCCGCGACCTTGGCCACGGCCTTGGCCAGCTCGGTCTTGCCGACACCGGCCGGGCCCTCCGCCAGCAGCGGCTTGCCGAGGACCGAGGCGAGATAGACCGCGGTGGCGGTGGCGGGGGAGGCGAGGTAGCCCACCTCGCCGAGCCGGTCGACCACATTCTGCGGTGAGGAGAAGAAGGCGGGGGAGGCGTCGAGGGTCGCTGCGGTCACCCGTCCAGCCTATGGCGCACGGCGAGGCCTGCGGTGGGCGGTCCCCGACAGCGCTTAGGCTCATCCCGTGGCATATCAGGGGACACCGGGCGATCCGGGCGTGCGGTCGGACGCGAGCGTGCGTCCCTCCGACCGTGTCTGGACCCTGCCCAACGCCCTGTCGATGCTGCGTTTGCTCCTCGTCCCGGTCTTCCTGTGGGCGCTGTTCACCAGCCGTGACGGGCTTGCGCTGGGCGTGCTGATGGCCTCCGGCGCCTCCGACTACTTCGACGGCAAGATCGCCCGCCGCTTCGGTCTGGTCTCGCGGATGGGCCAGCTGCTCGACCCGATCGCCGACCGGCTCTACATCCTGACCACGATCCTGGCGCTCGGCTGGCGCGACATCATCCCGTGGTGGCTGGTCGGGGTGCTGCTGGCACGGGACCTGTTCATCGTCGTGCTGGCCCTCATCGGCCGTCGCCACACGGTCACCGACATCGCCGTCCACTTCATCGGCAAGGCCGCGACCTTCAACCTCCTCTATGCCTTCCCTCTGCTCCTGCTCGGCCACCCCGACGGGCTAGACGTGCGCTGGGTCCTGCCCATCGCGTGGGCGTTCGCGTGGTGGGGCCTGGTGCTCTACTGGGTGGGCGGCCTGATCTATGCCGTGCAGCTGCGTGACGCGATCCGCTCGCGCGGCCAGCGGCCCGAGGGGCGGTCCTGATGCGACGGCCCGACCAGTCGATGACCCTCCTGACCGGCTTCATGGAGCGTCCCCTCGACCCCAGCTATGCCGCAGCGGCCGATGCCAGGGAGGCAGCCGGTATGCCGCGTGGCACGAGCGCGCAGACCCCCCTCGTGGTCATCGCCGCGGTCATCATCGGCCTGCTCTTCTCGGTCGCCTCCTCGACCCTCAACCGCACCCTGCCCGGCACGGCGACGGCCCGCGAGGAGCTGGCCAGGCAGGTGGCTGCCAGCCAGGCCGCCGCGGACAAGCGCCGCGCGGACGTCCAGCAGACCCAGGCCGAGATCGACCGGGTCCGGTCCGCACAGCTCGCGACGGCCCAGCAGGGCGCGCTCACACAGGAGGTCGCGACGCTGGAGATGCGCTCAGACGCCGTCGCGGTCACCGGGCCCGGGCTGGTGCTCACCCTCGACGATGCGGAGGGCACGGCCGACTCGGCAGACGGCGACCCGCGCACCGGGGTCCAGACCGACGGCAAGGTGCTGGCCCGCGATGTCCAGCTCGCCGTCAACGGCCTGTGGGCTGCCGGGGCCGAGGCCATCGCGATCAACGGGCAGCGGCTCTCGGCCCGCTCGGCGATCCGCTTCGCCGGTGACGCGATCCTGGTCAACTACCGCCCGCTCAAGCGCCCCTACACGATCTCCGCGATCGGCGACCCCGGCAAGCTGCCGGCCGACTTCGCCGAGGGGACCGGTGGCAGCTATGTCCAGGCTCTTGCCGACAGCTTCGGTGTGCAGGTGAGCACCAAGCGGGCCGAGAGCCTCACCCTGCCGGCGGCACTCATCTCCACCCAGCTGGCCGACCCCAGCGGAGCGCCCACCGGCCGCACCAGCAGCGCATCATTGAGCCTGACCCCGACCACGGAGGACCCATCGTGATTCCCGCACTCGGCCTGTTCGCCGGCGTGCTCATCGGCATCTTCCTGCAGCCGGATGTCCCGGTCTGGCTCCAGCCCTACCTGCCGATCGCCGTGATCGCCGCGCTCGACGCCGTCTTCGGCGCGGTGCGGGCCGTGCTCGACGGCATCTTCAACGACAAGGTCTTCGTCGTCTCGTTCCTGTCCAATGTGGTCGTCGCGGCATTCATCGTCTTCCTCGGCGACAAGCTCGGCGTCGGCACCCAGCTGTCCACCGGCGTCGTCGTCGTCCTCGGCGTCCGGATCTTCTCCAACGTCGCCTCGATCCGGCGGCACCTGTTCAGCGCATGAGCCAGCAGACCCCCGACGAGGCCGCCACGGAGGTCCACGACCCCACGCTCCCCGAGCGTGGCGTGACCGGGCGCCGGGCCTGGGAGACGCTCTTCCGGATGGCCCGACCCCGTGCGACCCGGGCCAACATCTTCGCCTCACTGCTCGCGCTCGCCCTGGGCTTCGCGCTGGCCACCCAGGTGCGCTCGACGACCAACGCCGGTCTGGAGACCCTCCGCGAGCCGGAGCTCATCCGCATCCTCGACGACGTGACCGAGGAGGACCAGCGACTCCAGGCCGAGCAGCGCTCCCTGGAGGCGCAGCGCGACCGGCTCCTCAGCGGCCAGGGCTCCAGCGACGAGGCCGTCCGCAGTGCCCAGGAGCGGGCCCGCAGCCTCGGCGTCCTCGCCGGCACGACCGCCGCCACGGGACCGGGCATGACCATGACGATCCCCGACCCGACCCAGCAGGTCACCGCCGCACACCTCCTCGACGCGCTCGAGGAGCTGCGGGACGCGGGGGCGGAGGCCGTGCAGATCGGGCCCGTGCGCGTCGTGGCCAGCACCCACTTCACCGACGCCGAGGGAGGCGTGGCCATCTCCGGCAAGGTGGTCCAGCCGCCCTATGTCTTCAAGGTGATCGGCGACCCGGCGACCATGTCCGCGGCCATGGACATCCCGGGTGGGGTGCGCGAGTCGATGCGCCGGCTCGGCACCGAGGCCACGATCGTGGAGCAGCGCAGCCTCGAGATCACGGCATTGCACCAGCCGGCCCCGCGTCGTTACGCTCGCCCGGTTCCGAGTCCCTCGCCCACTTCGTCCTAGCCGAGCGCTAGCCTGTGGCCACACCATCCGCACATGTTTGAAGGAGCGTCATGAGCGACCTGCAGTACCCCGATGACCTGCGGTACACCGAGGACCACGAGTGGGTGCGAGCCGGCAACGACGGCACAGTGCGCATCGGCATCACCGCGTTCGCCCAGGACGCCCTCGGCGACGTCGTCTATGTCAGCCTCCCGGCGGTCGGCGACCAGCTGGCGTCCGGCGACGCCTGCGGCGAGGTCGAGTCCACCAAGTCCGTGAGCGACATCTACGCCCCGCTCGCGGGCGAGGTCACCGCGGTCAACGAGACTCTCGATGGCTCGCCCGAGCTCATCAACACCGACCCCTACGGCGACGGCTGGATGTACGAGCTGCAGCTGGAGGACACCGGCGCCCTCGACGCCCTGCTGGACTCCGCGGCATACCAGCAGAGCCTGAGCTGAGCCAGCGGCCGCACCCGCGGCCTGCCCCCCACCAAGTCGTCTAGGGTGGACCCGTGCCTACCAGCACGGGTCCACCAGATCTATACGGAGGAATGCTGACCATGAGCGACATCGAGCGTGATGGCCACCGCGACGAGCCCCGCGAGTCCTCGGGCCCGAGCACCGCGCGCCTGACCGGCATCCCGTCCGCCGACGCGGTGGAGGCCGGCGCCGAGCTCGACATGTCGATCGCCCGGGCCAACCAGGCGACCGTCGACGCGCTGCGCGCCGGCACCGCCCTGCTCGTCGTGCTCCGCGGCCCCAACACCGGCGCGCGCTTCCTGCTCGACGACGAGGAGATCACCTCGGGCCGTCACCCCGAGAGCGACATCTTCCTCGACGACGTCACGGTCTCCCGTCGCCACGCGACCTTCCACCGCGAGGGCGACACCTTCAGCGTCAGCGATGCCGGCTCCCTCAACGGCACCTATGTCAACCGCGAGCGCATCGACACGATCACGCTCCAGACGGGCGACGAGGTCCAGATCGGCAAGTTCCGCCTGGTCTTCTACGCAGGGAAGGCCTGAGCCGCTCCCGTGCCTGGCCGTCGTCGCGGCTCGATGACCATCGGGTCGGTGCTGAAGAACCTGCAGGACGAGTTCCCCGACATCTCGATCTCCAAGATCCGCTTCCTCGAGGCGGAGGGGCTGGTCACGCCCGAGCGCACCCCGTCGGGATACCGGACCTTCACCGCCAAGGACGTCGAGCGGCTGCGCTTCATCCTCGCGGCCCAGCGCGACCGGTTCTGGCCGCTGAAGGTCATCCGCGAGGCCCTCGACGCCATGGACCGCGGCCTCGCCGACCCCGGCGCTGCCATGGGGGAGCGGCCTCACCCGCCCGTGCCGAGCGATGACCCCGATCTGCCGAGCGCTGAGTCCCTTGCCGCCGCCCCGGAGCTGCGGCTGACCCGGACCGAGCTGATGGGCTCGGCCGGGCTCGACGAGGCCACCCTGGAGTCGCTGATCACCTTCGGGCTGCTGCGCGAGAGCGTCGACGGCCACTATGACGACGCGGCCCTCTCGATCGCCCACGCCGCCGCGGCGCTGGGCCGCTTCGGTCTGGAGCCGCGGCATCTGCGGCCATTCCGCACGGCGGCCGACCGCGAGATCGGTCTCGTGCAGTTCGCGGTCGGTGCACCCCGTGCGAGCGAGGAGGAGCTGGCCACCCGCACCGCCGAGGTGCTGCGCCAGTGCCTGGCCCTGCACGCCGCACTGGTCAAGGCAGGGCTGCGCGCCGGGCGCTGAGCCCGAGGCCCCGGGACGGGATCGCCCTCCCGCGGGGGATGTCGAACCGCCATGGGCGAGGGGTAGCGTGGCACTCGTGAAACCCCTCGATGTCCTTGGTGTCCGGGTGGAGATGCCCACCAACCAGCCGGTTGTCCTCCTGCAGGAGCGCGGCGGCGAGCGCTGCCTGCCGATCTGGATCGGGGCCGCCGAGGCCACCGCGATCGCCTATGCGCAGCAGGGCATCGAGCCGCCGCGGCCGCTGACCCACGACCTGCTCAAGAGCGTCCTGGAGTCCCTGGACCACGAGCTCACCGAGGTGCGGATCGTGGCCCTGGAGGAGGGCGTCTTCTACGCGACGCTGGTCGTCGACGACGACATCGAGATCGACTCGCGCTCCTCCGACGCGATCGCCCTCGCCCTGCGCACCGGCACGCCGATCGTGGCGCCGGAGGAGCTGATCGAGAGCGCCGGCGTGGCCATCGCGGCCGACACGCAGGACTCTGGAGCCGAGGACGAGGTCGAGCGTTTCAAGGAGTTCCTCGACCACGTCTCCGCCGCAGATTTCGAGAACCCAGACTCGCCCGAGGGTCGCTAGCGTGCTCAAAGTCTGACGCTTGACTTTAGAGTCACTGTTACAGAAGTGACGACGACACGCCGAAGCGCAACCCTCAGGGGTTAATTGACGCGGAGGTGCCCGGGGCCCTACGGTCAGACTCATCAAGTCCAGTTACGGTCGTGTAGTTACACAGTCGTGCACGCGCAGACGGAGGCAGCAGTGAACGCAAGCATCGAGGCCCGCGGGCCGGTGACGGTCCCCGTCGCCGCGCAGGGGCTCCTGTTCACCGACGACCTCCCCGAGCTGAGCGAGGACATCGGCTACCGCGGGCCCACTGCCTGCAAGGCGGCCGGCATCACCTACCGCCAGCTCGACTACTGGGCACGCACCGGTCTGGTCGAGCCCTCGGTCCGCAGCGCCACCGGCTCCGGCACCCAGCGCCTCTACGGCTTCCGCGACATCCTTGTCCTCAAGGTGGTCAAGCGACTGCTCGACACCGGTGTCTCCCTCCAGCAGATCCGCGTGGCCATCCAGGCGCTGCGCGACCGCGGCGTCGAGGACCTCGCCGGCATCACGCTGATGAGCGATGGCGCCTCGGTCTACGAGTGCACCTCCGCCGACGAGGTCATCGACCTGGTCCAGGGCGGTCAGGGCGTCTTCGGGATCGCCGTCGGGCGCGTCTGGCGTGAGGTCGAGGGCGAGCTGGCCGAGCTGCCCAGCGAGCGCACCGAGGAGGCCGCCATCGTCGCCGGCGACGACGAGCTGAGCCAGCGCCGCCGCTCCCGCCTCGCCTGAGCAGCCCACCCCAGTCTCCCGAAGACCCGTCACCCTCGTGGTGACGGGTCTTTTGGTCTGCCTGGCGAGGTGCTGCGGTAGATTGACAAGCGCTGCTCACCCCGCGTGGGAGAGTCCCCGGGAGACCGGGGCGCCGAAGGGGCAAATCTCCCCGGAACCTCTCAGGCACCAGGACCACGCGGATCAGGCACCTCTGGAGGCGACGCCAACGCCGACGACGTCGACAGAGGGGGAGGCGCCCCGTTCGTGCCAGTCCGACCCAGGAGCCTCATGACCACCACGCAGCCCCCCGCCACGCCCCTTCCCGAGTTCGCCGGCCGCCACATCGGCCCGCGCGAGAAGGACATCGCCGAGATGCTGGCCGTCGTCGGACGCGACAGCCTCGACGCCCTCACCGACGCGGCCGTCCCTGCGGCCATCCGGGCCCAGCGCGAGCTGGCCATCGAGCCGGCCGACTCCGAGGCCGGCGTCATCGAGGAGCTGCGGGCCCGCGCCGGTGCCAACCGGGTCGTGACCTCCATGATCGGTCTCGGCTACTACGGGACCGTCACACCGGCCGTGATCCAGCGCAACGTCCTCGAGAGCCCGGCCTGGTACACGGCATACACGCCGTATCAGCCGGAGATCTCCCAGGGGCGGCTCGAGGCGCTGCTCAACTTCCAGACGGTCATCAACGACCTCACCGGCCTCGATGTCGCCGGCTCCTCGCTCCTGGACGAGGCGACCGCGGCTGCCGAGGCGATGACCCTGATGCGCCGCAGCACCAAGGCCGCCGCCGACGCCGTGATCGTGGTCGACGAGCACGCGATGCCGCAGACCATCGCCGTTATGCAGACCCGGGCCCGGCCGCTCGGCATCGAGCTGGTCGTCGCCGACCTCGCGTCCGTCGACAGTGCGGAGGCCCTCACGGCGGCAGCCGGCGGCCGCGACGTGTTCGGTGTCCTCGTGCAGTACCCGGGGGCCGATGGCGAGCTGCGCGACTGGCGTGCGCTGGCCGAGGCGGCCCATGCGGCCGGCGCCCTCGTGACCGCCGCCGCCGACCTGCTCGCCCTCGCGCTCGCCACCGAGCCCGCAGCCTGGGGCGCGGATATCGCGGTCGGCAGTGCCCAGCGCTTTGGTGTCCCGATGGGCTTCGGCGGCCCGCACGCCGGATACATGAGCGTCCGCAAGGGCCTCGAGCGCTCCATGCCCGGCCGCCTGGTCGGTGTCTCCGTCGACGCCGATGGCGCCCCGGCATACCGTCTCGCCCTCCAGACCCGCGAGCAGCACATCCGGCGCGAGAAGGCCACCTCCAACATCTGCACCGCCCAGGTCCTGCTGGCGGTCATGGCCTCGATGTATGCCGTGTACCACGGCCCCGAGGGCCTGCGCGCGATCGCCAAGCGGGTCCACGGTGCAGCGCGGGTGCTGGCCGACGGCCTGCGCGCCGGCGGCGTCGAGGTGGGCACCGAGCGCTTCTTCGACACGATCACCGTCTCGGTCCCCGGCCGGGCCGACGAGGTCGTGGCCGCGGCGCTCGAGCAGGGCGTGAACCTGTGGCGCGTCGACGCCGACCAGGTTGCCATCAGCGTCGATGAGACCACCGTCCGCGCCGACCTCGAGGCCGTGTGGGCGGCATTCGGTGTCGACGCAGGCGCAGCCATCGAGCCGGTCGAGCCCGAGTGGGGGAGCGAGCTGCTGCGGCAGAGCGACTACCTCACCCACCCGGTCTTCCACACCTACCGCAGCGAGACCGCCATGCTGCGCTATCTCCGCAGGCTCGCCGATCGCGACTTCGCGCTCGACCGGGGCATGATCCCGCTCGGCTCCTGCACGATGAAGCTCAACGCGACGACCGAGATGCAGGCCATCACCTGGCCGGAGTTCGCCGACCTGCACCCGTTCGCCCCCGCCGACCAGACCACGGGCATCCGGCAGATCGTCGACGAGCTGTGCCAGTGGCTGTGCGACATCACCGGCTACGACGCCGTCTCGCTCCAGCCCAACGCCGGGTCCCAGGGCGAGCTGTCGGGTCTGCTCGCCATCCGCGCCTATCACGCCGCCAACGGCCAGGCCGAGCGCAACATCTGCCTCATCCCGGCAAGCGCGCACGGCACCAACGCAGCGAGCGCCGTCATGGCCGGCATGAAGGTCGTGGTGGTCAAGACCGCTCCCGGCGGCGACATCGACATGGACGACCTCCAGGCCAAGGTCGAGACCCACCGCGACTCCGTCGCCGCGATCATGGTGACCTACCCGTCAACCCACGGCGTCTTCGAGGACACGATCTCCAAGCTGTGCAGCCTCATCCACGACGCGGGCGGGCAGGTCTATGTCGACGGGGCCAACCTCAACGCGCTGGTCGGGCTCGCCCAGCCAGGTGCCTTCGGCGCCGACGTCTCTCACCTCAACCTGCACAAGACCTTCTGCATCCCGCACGGTGGCGGTGGCCCCGGTGTGGGCCCGGTGGCCGTGCGCGAGCACCTCGCGCCGCACCTGCCCAACCACCCGCTGGCGGCCGAGGCGGGCCCGGCGACCGGTGTCGGCCCGGTCTCGGCCGCGCCCTACGGCTCGGCCCTGATCCTGCCGATCTCCTGGGCCTATGTCCGGCTGATGGGCGGCGCAGGCCTCTCCCTCGCCACGCAGGTCGCGGTGCTCAACGCCAACTACATCGCCGCGCGGCTGCGTGAGCACTACCCGGTGCTCTACTCCGGCGCGGAGGGCATCGTGGCCCACGAGTGCATCCTGGACCTGCGCGAGATCACCAAGCGCAGCGGCATCACCGTCGACGACGTCGCCAAGCGGCTGATCGACTACGGCTTCCACGCGCCGACGATGTCCTTCCCGGTCGCGGGCACGCTCATGATCGAGCCGACCGAGAGCGAGGACCGCGAGGAGATCGACCGCTTCTGCGACGCGATGATCGCGATCCGTGCCGAGATCGCGGCTGTCGAGGCCGGCGAGCTCGCGGCCGCAGACAGCGTGCTGCGTCACGCGCCGCACACCGCGCACACGCTGGTCGGGGAGTGGGAGCACCCCTACGACCGCGCCACCGCCGTGTATCCAGGGGGCGTCGACCCGGTAGACAAGTACTGGCCGCCGGTGCGCCGCATCGACGGGGCCTATGGCGACCGTCATCTGATCTGCTCCTGCCCGCCGCCCGAGGCCTTCGCCAACGACAGCGACTGAGCCGCACCGGCCGCAACCGGCCGGGTCAGGCCCCGATCGTGAGGGCGCCCTCCATCTGGAGGGCGCCCTCACGCGATCCGGGGAAGGCATCCACCCACCGCGGGGAGAGCCGTCACGCGGTCGTGGGGACAGCGCTCAGGCGGTCGTGGGCACGGCGCTCACGCGGTCGTGGGGACGGCGCTCACGCGGCGTCGGTGCCACCGCTGCTCACATCGCTGCCGTCGCAGCGCACCCGGACGCTCGACCCGTGGGGGGTCTTGGCGACCTCGATCTGGGCGGGGATGCGCAGTCGCAGGTCACCGACGTGACTGACCACGCCGACCGCCCGGCCACCGGAGCGGAGGGTGTCGAGCACGGCCATGACCTCCTCGAGGCTCTCCTCGTCGAGCGTGCCGAAGCCCTCGTCGATGAAGAGGGTCTGGAGGTCGAAGCCGCCAGCCTCCTCCCGCACCGCGTCGGCCAGGCCGAGAGCCAGCGAGAGCGAGACCATGAAGGACTCGCCGCCGGAGAGGGTGGAGGTGTCGCGGCTGCTGCCGGTCCAGCGGTCGCGGACCGCGAGGCCCAGTCCGGCGCGGCTGCGCCGGTTGGCCGGGGTGTCGTCGTATTCGAGCTCGTAGCGTCCGTCGCCCATGACCGCCAGGCGCTCGTTGGACAGCGCGACCACGCGCTCGAGGCGGGCGGCCAGGACATAGGTCGACAGGGCCATCTTGCGGACGTTGTCGCCATGCCCCTGTGCCAGGTCGGCCAACGCGGTGAGGGCCTGGGCGCGCTCCTGTGCCGGGCCCAGCACCAGCACCTGCGCTCGGATCCGCGCGGCCTGCGCCTGCACGCGCGCCAGCGCCTCGCGCGCCGTGGTCTCGGCGGCCTTGGCCTGGAGGTGGCCACGCTTGGCCGAGCGGAGCCGCTCGGCGGCAGCCGTGAGGTCGGGCTCATCGGCGGTCATGGCGGCCGCCACCTCGGTGTCGGCGAGCACGTCGCGGGCCCTGGTCCACTCGCGGTCGTGCGCCGCGATCTGCTCTCGGGTGCTGGTGCGCTGACGTAGCGGAAGGGCGGCAGCCAGCGCTGCCGAGGCAACGTCAAAGTCGTTGTCGCGCAACACCTCTCGCAATGCGTTGGCACGCTCTCGCAGGACCGCGTCAGCGGTGGCCCGGGCTTGCTGTGCGGTCGCAAGCCGCTCGAGGGCGCGCACCATGGACGTGTGGCGGCCGCGGACGGTGGTCAGTGCCGCGGCCAGTGTGCCCAGCGCACGAGCCGCGCGGGTGAGAGCGACGCCGATCGCGGCGGTCCGCTCGTCTGAGGGTGCGCTGCCGGCGACGCTGTCTGAATCAGGGACGGCGGCCAGCTCCACGATCGCCCCCCGGACCATGTCCAGGGCTGGGTGCTCGTCCGACGGCGGGAGGCAGCAGCACAGCCGCCGGTGCTCTTCGACCTCACCCTGAAGTCGTCGCAGATCGTCGGCGCTGTCCACCGCAGCGCCAGCGAGTCCGGCGGCGAGCTGATCGACGCGGGTGCGGAGTGTCGTGACCTCGGCGTCGACTGCACGGGCGCCCTCGCGGGCCGACCCGAGCGCTGTCGTCGCGGCATCCAGGCGCTGCGCAGACTGGCTCAACGACTGCACGCGCTCGGTCGCCTCAGCTGTGGCCAGGTCGAGGTCGTCGGCAAGTGGTCCGTCGCCGAGGCGGGCGGCAAGCGCCTCGACGGCTGCCTCGTCTCGGGCCATCATCGAGCAGGCCCGGGTGTGGACGTCCTCGGCCTCGGCGCGCGCCCCCTCGGCGGCGGCAATCTGCTCGGGAGTGACACCGGACCTGCGCTCCGCCGGCGTCGGGTGCTGGGTCGACCCACACACCGGACATGGGCAGTCGTCCTCAAGGGATGCTGCGAGCTCACCGGCCATGTCGGCGAGCCTGGCCTCCAGGAGAGTGACGAGATGCTCGCGGGACGACGTCCAGGCCTCGCGCGCCCGCTCGGCCGCCGCGGTCGAGCGGACGACCGCCTCGCGGGCGCCCTCGAGCTGGGCGACGAGCGATGCCCGCTCCTTGAGGGAGGCGAGGTCGGCGCGCGCGGAGACGAGGGCAGGCGCCGCCTCACGGCACTGCTCGACGAGTGCGGTGTGAGCGACGATCTCGTCGGCGATGTCCTGGCGACGCGACTCGAGTGCCTCGAACTGGACTGCGGCAGAGAGGATCTCGTCGGCATGGCCCGCCCAGTCGCGAGCACGTTGCGCCGCCGACGAGGCAGATCTGGCGGCCAGAAGGAGGGGCTCGCTCTGGTCTCGGGCATCGCCCAGCCACTGGCCCAGCAGCTCGGCCGCCGTGGCCCGGAGGGCACCGGGGTCGGCGGTGAGCCCGATCGTGGCCGCAGACTCTGGGCAGAGCACTGCTGCCGCTGCGCCGCAGGCCTCGGTCAGCCCCGCGTCAGCGCCGGCCAGCTCGTCGCCGGCAGCCCTGTGGAGTCCCAGCGCGGCCTCGCAGCAGGCAGCGCGGTCGGCGGCCTCGAGCCGGGCTCGCAGGGCGTCGGTCGCCGCTGCCTCCTCGGTCAGCTCGTCGAGCAGGAGCGAGGCCCGGCGACCGCGCTGCTGGAGCTCTGCGGTGCGGCGGGCCGAGGCGTCCTCGGCCGTCGCCGACACCTCGTCGAGGGCCGCGGCGTCGAGGACGGTCTGGGCCTGACCCGTGAGCTCCTCGAGATGGCCGATCGCAGTGTCGAGGGCGGCCGGGATCTCGCCGATGGGCAGCCCGGTCCAGTCGAGATCGGACTCCGATGATGGAGCATCGGCTCCGACCGTGTGAGGGAGGGGGGCGAGCTCGTCGCCCAGCGTCCGCAGCGACTCCTGGAGTCTGGCGGCCTCGGTGCGGGCCTGCTCGGCAGCCTCGCGGCGCTGCTGGCCGAGCCATGCCTCGACATCGGTGAAGCCCGAGACGTCGAAGAGCCGCTGAAGCAGCTGGGCTCGCTCGTCGGCTCCCGCACGCAGGAATGCCGCGAAGTCGCCTTGGGGGAGCATGACCACCCGGGCGAACTGGTCCTTGCCGAGCCCGATGACCGACCCGATGACGTCCTCGGCCTCACCGTGGCGGGTGGCCAGGGTGGACCAGGCGGATCCGTCGTGCTCCTCGAGGTGGACGGTGGCGGGCACGTCGGTGCCCCGCCCCGGTCGCACGAATGCCGGGCTGCGCGTGACCCGCAGCCGTCGGCCCGACGAGGTGAAGTCGAGGACGACAACCGGCCTGGTGCCCGGCTCGGAGTGCTGGGAGGCCAGCGACCGGGCGGAGCGGTCGCCGGGCACATCGGCGAAGAGGGCGAAGCAGACCGCGTCGAGGAGGCTGGTCTTGCCGGCACCGGTCGGGCCATGGACGAGGAAGAGCCCCGCAGCGCTCACCTCGTCGAAGTCGATCGTGACCGGGTCGCGGAAGGGGCCGAAGGCGGCCACCTCGAGCGAGTGGATCCTCATGTCACGCAACACCTCTGCCGGACCCGAGGTGCTGGTCGGCTCCGCGAGCGTCGCGCCCGACACCGCCCTCGCCGTCGCGGCCCGCCCTGGCCAGCCGGGACTGCTCGATGGCCTCGCCGAGGAGCCCACGCTCGGTGGGGGTCGCCTCGGCACCCCCACGCACGTGGGCCACGAAGTCGCAGCAGACGTCGAGCGGCGTCCGCGCCGCGACCCGGGCGGCATAGCTCGTGATGGGGGTCGCGAGGCCCTGGGGCTCGAAGGCGAGCGAGAGGGTGTGGGGGAAGCGTCGGCGCAGGCGCTCCATCGCACCGAGCGGCCGGACGGGGTCGGTCAGCACGACCTGGCACCAGGCGTCCTCGGCGTGGGCGTGCTCACGCGCCTCGAGCAGATCGTCGAGGTCACCACGCAGGACGGCGAGTCGCCGGAGCACCGGGGCCTCGACCGCCTCGGCGCGCACGGCCCCCTCGCCGACGGTGACCAGCCACGAGACCTTGGTGTGGCCGGCCTCGCCGAAGGACATGGCCACCGGGGAGCCGGCATAGCGGGCGTGCTCGGCGACCTCCTGGGGACGGTGGATGTGACCGAGCGCGAGATAGTCGACATCGCCGAAGACGCCGGCCGGCACCGCGCTCACGCCCCCGACCGAGATGTCGCGCTCGGAGGCACTGGTGGTCGCGCCCGTCACGAACGCGTGGGACATCACGACGGAGGGGCCGCCCCGCTGCTCGTGGTCTGCCTGCACCCGCGCCATGGCCGCCCGCAGGACACCAGCGTGGCTGCGGTCTGCGGCCCCGAGCGCTCCGGCGACGGCAGCCGGCTCGAGGTAGGGGAGCGGATAGACCGCCACGCCACCCACCTCCACGGGCCTGCCGATGTCGGACACCGCGGTGCGGATGTGCAGGCCCGCCCGCTCGAGCAGCGCGGAGCCGAAGCCGAGCCGGATGCTCGAGTCGTGGTTGCCGCTGGAGACGATGACGGTGGCGCCGGCATCGACGAGCCGCTCCATCGTGTCGCCGAGCAGCCGGACGGCCTCGGGGGAGGGCAGCGCGCGGTCATAGACGTCGCCGGAGACAAGCACCGCGTCGACCTGCTCGGAGCGCACCGTCTCGACGAGGTGGTCGAGGAAGAGCTCGTGCGCAGGACCCAGCCCGACCTGGTGGAACGAGCGTCCCAGGTGCCAGTCGGAGGTGTGGATCAAGCGCATACCCGAGAGGCTAGGAGAGAGGTCCGACAGTCGACGGGAGGCGAGGCGGCGCGCCCCGCATGGCCTGTGTCATGATCGACGAACGTCGAGGTCATCGGTGTTCCGAGGGCCCTGCCGACAGAGGGGATGAGGCACGTGGGCGCAGAGGTCCAGGCATCGAGCTACACGCGTGAGCAGCGCCAGCGCTATCGCGAGAAGGTCCGGCAGAACCTCGATGTCTTCGAGCGCATGCTGGCCGAGAGCGCCTTCGAGATGTCTCGCCCGATGACGGGCATGGAGATCGAGCTCAACCTCGTCGACGAGGCGTGCCAGCCGCATTTCCACAACGCCGAGGTCCTCGAGGCCATCGCCGACCCGGGCTACCAGACCGAGCTGGCGCAGTACAACATCGAGCTCAACGTCGACCCGCGGCCGCTCCCGGGTGACGCCGCCCTCCAGCTCGAGGAGGACCTGCGGCATTCGCTCAACGCCGCCGACGCCAAGGCCGGTGAGGTGGGCTCGCGGATCGTGCCCATCGGGATCCTCCCGACGCTGATGCCGGAGCACTTCCAGCAGGAGTGGATCAGCGACAACCTGCGGTATGCCGCGCTCAACGACTCGATCTTCGTCGCCCGTGGCGAGGACATCGCCATCGACATCGAGGGCCCCACAGGGGAGCGGCTGCACGTCTTCGCCGACTCCATCGCACCCGAGTCCGCCTGCACCTCCGTGCAGCTGCACCTCCAGGTGGCTCCGCACGACTTCGCCAGGCACTGGAATGCCGCGCAGGCACTCTCCGCGCCCCAGCTGGCGCTCGCCGCCAACAGTCCCTTCTTCTTTGGCAAGCACCTGCACGCCGAGACCCGCATCGAGCTGTTCACCCAGTCCACCGACACCCGGCCCATCGAGCTGCGCAACCAGGGCGTGCGGCCCCGGGTGTTCTTCGGCGAGCGCTGGATCACCTCGATCTTCGACCTGTTCGAGGAGAACGTCCGCTACTTCCCGGCGCTGCTCGCCGACACGACCGACGAGGACCCGGTCGCGGTCCTCGATGCCGGTGGCGCACCCGAGCTCGCCGAGCTGCGACTGCACAACGGCACCATCTACCGGTGGAACCGCCCCATCTATGACATCGTCGGCGACCGCCCGCACCTGCGCGTGGAGAACCGCGTCCTGCCCGCCGGCCCCACGATCGTCGACGTGCTGGCCAACGCGGCGTTCTACTACGGCGTCATCCGGCGGCTCGCCTCCGACGACCGGCCGGTCTGGACGCGGATGAGCTTTGCCGCGGCCGAGCAGAACTTCCGTGCCGCGGCCCGACAGGGGCTGGAGTCCCGCCTCTACTGGCCCGGTTTCGGCGAGCTCGCGAGCGACGAGCTGGTCCTGCGTCATCTCCTGCCACTGGCCAACGAGGGGCTGGAGGACTGGGGTGTCTCCCAGGCGGTGCGCGACCGCTACCTCTCGGTGATCGAGGGACGCTGCACCACCGGCATCAACGGCGCGCAGTGGCAGGTCGAGGCCGTGCGGCGTCTGGAGGAGCGCGGCGCCGACCGCGCGACGGCGCTCTCGCAGATGCTCGCGGCATACGTCGACCGGATGGCAGACAACCAGCCGGTGCACACCTGGGACCTGCCCTGACCCAGGCGGACGCAGGCCGACGGGCGCGGCCTCGCTAGGATCGCGCCGTGACCCAGCTGGTCGGTGCCCTCCGGAGCGCTCTCGGCGTCGTCGGGTATGCCGCGCGCCTCCTCGCGCGCCACTGGCCCGGTCTCGTCCTCATCTATCTCCTCGGCGCCGCAGCCCATAACGGCCTGCTCTGGGCCGCGGTGGCGATCAGCTCGTGGAGCCCCTTCCTCGCCGGTCTGGTCCTGCCGCTGGTGCCCATCGCGACGCTGACGGCCCTGATCCTGGCGCTGCGCCATCTCTCGCCCCACCTGCCCGCCGTGCACCGCGGGATGCTGGCCGGCGAGGACCCCGGGGGTCTCGTCGGCAGCCCGACGCGGCGTCGGCTGGCGCTGCTCGCCTCGACCCTGATCCCCTTCCTGACCGTCTATACCTCGCAGGGCTATCTGCGCGAGGACGGGCAGGCGTTCGTCAATGCCGCCGTCACGGACGAGTTCAACTCGGGCTTCAGCTTCTGGACGATGGACATCGACACCAACCGGACGGTGATGGCCACGGGATGGGCCTTCGCGGCGATCGTGCTGGTGGCCTTCGCCCTGCGCACCCTGCTCGACCGGCTGGAGCTGCCCAGCAAGGCTCTCGGCTGGGGCCTGCTGGCCGGCTATCTCGAGGTCTTCTGGGTCTTCCTGCTCGCCAAGACCTTCAGCGGCTACCAAGACCAGGTCTGGGCGTGGGTGCGCGAGCGGCGCTTCAGCCAGTGGTGTCTGGACACCTGGGGCGCAGTGGTCGAGATGCTGGGCCCCGTGGGCCAGCCGGTCGACCGGGCGGTCCAGTGGTTCTGGGGCGCGCTCGGGGAGGCCGACGCGATCATCGTCATCCCGGTGGCCTGGCTGACGGTCGGAGCGGTCGTCTATGGACAGCGTCTGGTGAGTCCGGAGCGTGAGCCGGTCGAGCGGCCGTGGGCGCGCGCGGCGACCCGGGTGCCCGCCCCGGTGCGCAGGGCCGGTGCCGAGGCCACCGAGTCGGTCCGCTCGCGCTTCTCCGCGCTCGTCGACGGGCTCCGGCTCCTGGCCGTCGCGGGGCTGGGCCCGATGCTGCTGTTCTGCCTGGTCTTCCTGCTCGCCCGGCAGGTGGAGTATGCCGCGCAGGAGCTGATGCGGCTGGCCGTCGGCCCCCAGGACGCCAACACCGCGCTGGCCTTCGCGCCGCACCGCAACATGATCGCCCGCGGCTTTTACACCGTCGTCCTCGTGGCGCTGCTCGGCGCGGCCATCGACCGCATCCTCGGCGGGAGTCAGGCGGTCGGGGAGAGCTCGAAGAACGCCGCATCCGGCGGGGTGAACCACACGACCAGCGTTGCGGGCGAAGCCGATTCGGGCATCGAGACATAGACATAGCGGTCATAGGAGGTCGGGCGCCTGGCCGCGGAGGGGTCCGGGGTGGAGCGCTCCGTCACCGCGAGCCCAGGGCCGGGTGACTCGATGCTGTCGCACACCTCCAGCGTCGAGCTGCCGTTGGTGAACATCTGGAGCCCGGGGGAGTAGGACCTGCCGGCGGCATCGCGGATCTCGCCCTGGCAGCTGAGATAGGCGGCCGGGTCGGCCTCGACGCGCAGGGTCAGCCGCCACAGCGACTGGCCGGCCGGCACCGTTACCGCACGCGGTGTGGCCCTGGGGTGGTCGAGCACCTCGGTGGTGACGCGGCGGGTCTCGGTGACGCGCAGCCGCATCCGGTCGTCGTGCCACCCCCGGGCGTCCTCGTAGCGGTTGGTCAGGCTCGCCCATCCGTCGGCGGCGACCTCGACCCGGTCGCGCGGGGCGGCGTCCCACCAATAGGTCTTGACGCGCTGGCTGCTCAGCCCGAGCGCCAGTGCGAGTGCGACGGGCAGCGCCAGCAGGGTCCGGCCATACTGCTGCCGGAAGCCAGGCCGCCGATGGGTGCTGCTGCTCATCGCTCGAGCCAGTCGGAGCGGGGGCTGTCGCGGTCGACCTTGACCGGGTCCTTGACGGCCTGCCAGCGGGAGACCTGCTCGCGGGTGATGCCGAGGTCGATGAGAGCCGCGTCGTCGGCCCTTCCCTGGGCGTCGCCGAGGGTGTCGCTGCCCGCTCGGGAGACAAGGAGGGTGGCTCCCGGCAGGTGGTCGGTGGCCACCTCGAGGTATGCCGTGCAGGCCGTCGGGAGACCCGGATTCGTTATGCCACAGGAGATCCGGGACCTGCGGGAGGTCGGATAGGAGCGACCCGCGCTGTCGCGCAGCTCGGCGTAGCCGAGGGAGACGTTGTCCTCGCGGGGTGTCGCCGTCAGGTCGATGACCACCCACAGCGTGGGGGAGACCAGGACATTGTTGTCCGGGGGCACGATCTGGCGGGCACCGTCGACCCTGGTCGCGCGCACCGCGGCATACCTGAGCTCGGCCGTCTCTCCCACCGAGACAGGACGCTCAAAGGCGCGATAGGCGCGGTTGTCGCCAGGCAGCACCTCGGTGATCACGCGGCCGGTGGAGAGCGCGGCGATGACGAGGGCAGCCGTGCCGAGCTGGGCGGTGCGGGGGCGCCAGGTGCTCATGCCGGCCCCAGCTCGGTGAGGGGGAGGGTGCCGCGGGCGAAGAGCACCGGGTCGAGCCAGCTCATCTGCTGGGTGATCGAGTCGGGACGGTGGGACAGGTCGCGGACCTGGACCGTGAGCTCCTTGGGCAGGGGAGCGCCTGGCTGCTGCTCCCAGACGAGCGCGAGCTGATACGGCACGCCGGGGGCGAGCCAGTCCACGGGCCCGCCATCGAGGACGTTGAGGACATAGGAGGGCGGCTCGTCCTGGGCCGGGCGCTCCCTGCCCGTGCCGCTCACGAGCCCGGGCGCGTCCTCCAGCCGCACCGACTGCTTGAGCACGTCGGGCTCCAGCGGCTCGTCGCCGACGACCTTGGCGTCGACGGCCAGCAGGAGCCAGCGGCCCTTGGTCTTGCCGACTCCGGGCACGGCCAGGTCGGTGCCGTGCTTGGCCTTGGCGACCGTCAGGGTGAGCGGGGCAGTGGTGACCGGCTGCTCGGCGACGACCGGCTTGGGCGGGTCGGCCGGGGCCTGCTCCAGCCCGCCGAAGAGGCCGGAGACGAGGAGCGCCGCGAGGAAGGCGAGGAGGCCGAGCTGCCGGAGGCTGCGCGCGGCTAGCCAGCCGCGGCCCCGGCCGGCGAGGGTATGCAGCGGTGACGTGTCCCGCCCCCGCGTCGTCTCCACGGTCGTGATCCTAGACCGCGACGGTGCCGGCCCGGACGCCGTCCCCGGGACTCCGGGGATCAGGGGCTGTCGACCGGCTCGTCGTCCTCGGCGTCCGGCAGCAGAGGCGTGCGGTTCCACGTGTGGATGGCCGGCCAGCTGCGGTAGTACTCGAGGACGCTCACCGAGCCCGCGTCGAGCTGGAGGCTCGCCCCGAACCGGGGCGCCTGCTGGAGGAAGACCGCCGCCAGCACCCGCAGGCAGTGGCCATGCCCCACCAGGGCGACATCGCCGTCGTGCAGTGCGGGCAGCACCTTGGCCACGACCCGGCTCGCGCGCGCGGCGACCTCCTCGACGGTCTCGCCCGGGGAGTCGTCGCCGGCCGGGACACCGTTGGTGAAGACATTCCAGTCATAGCCGAGCTCGGCCCGGATCTCGTCGGTGGTGCGGCCCTCGTAGCCGCCGTAGTCCCACTCCAGCAGATCGGGATCGATCTCCGGCTGCAGCCCGGCCAGGCGGGCGGTCTCCCTCGCGCGCTGGAGCGGCGAGGCCAGGACGAGGGACCAGTCGTAGTGGCGGATGAGATGCCCTGAGTGGCGGGCCAGGGCCTCGCCGCGGCGGGTGAGGGGGATGTCGGTCTGGCCCGTGTGCCGCCCGGTCCGCGACCACTCGGTCTCGCCGTGGCGGAGCAGGACGAGCTTGCCGCCGGACGGCGGGGCTGGCTGCTGGATCGAGGAGGTCACCCGGCCACGATAGGGGCGCAATAGGCTCCGTGGCATGCCCAGACACATCGGCTTCCTGCGGGCGGTCAACGTCCGGCCGCGTCTCGTGCGGATGGAGCGGGTCCGCGCGGCGCTCGGCGAGGCGGGCTTCGCCGATGTCGAGACCTATATCCAGACGGGCAATGTCGCCGTGACGACGCCGCTGCGCAGTCGGGCCAGGGTGGAGAGCGCCCTGCGCGAATGCCTCAGTGCCGCAGCGGGATTCGACATCCCGGTGATGGTCCGCAGCCCGCGGGAGGTGAGCGAGGTCGTGGCGCGCGTGGACGGCATACCGGCCCTCGTCCCAGGCGGCGGCCGGCGCTATGTCTACTTTGCGAGCGAGGAGGTCGGCCCCGAGGCCGCGGAGCGGCTGCATGCGTGGGAGCCCGAGGGCGAGGCGGCGCGGGTGCTGGGCCGGGATGTCCTGGTCGAGCTGGGCGTCGACCTCTCCCGGGCCCGACTCACGGGAGCCCGGCTGGAGAGGATGGCCGGACCCGCCACCGCACGTGACCTCAGGGTCGTCCGCGCGATTGCCGCGAAGTGGGGGTCCGGACCTCACTGAGCCCGGCCTCGATCAGGATCGGCGCGGCCAGACCTGGGCCATGACCTGCTCGACGGCGGCGTGGGTGTCCTCGTCAGGCTCGGCCGTGACCAGCAGTCCGTAGGCCATCCGCAGGGCCAGCCCGACGTCTGCGATGTCGACCTGCTCAGTGACCCAGCCCTCCCCGTGGGCCCGTCGAAGTGCGGGCGTGAGCAGGCGTCCCAGTCGCTCATGACCGTCATAGCCGGGGTGCTCACGTCGTGCCTGGATCACGACCTCGACAAACGCGACCGACTCCACGGTGAGCGTCACGAGCCGCTCGCGCAGCCGGTCGAAGGAGTGACGGTCTGTGGAGGAGGCGAGGGCCTCCAGCTCGACGAAGTTGTCCTCGAAGACGGCCAGGGCGAGGTCGAGCCGGGTCGGGAAATGCCGGTAGAGCACGCCCTGGCCGACCCCAGCGCGCTGCGCGATCCGGCTGAGGGGCACATCGATCCCTCCGTGGGCCATCAGATCGCGCGCGGCGGTGATCAGCGCGGCCCTGTTGGACTGCGCAGCAGCCGGGCCCCGGTTCGCGGGCCGAGCCGCACCACGAGGTGAGGTCTTGAGCGCGGGGCGATCTGACGGCATACTCGACAGCATAACCGGACAGAGTTGTCCGGAGGAGGCGGTTGTGAGATGGCCAGGGAGTTCGAGCAGACATTCGACGTCGTAGTCGTCGGCAGCGGTGCGGCGGCCATGGCCGCCGCACTGGGCACGGTCGACGAGGGCCTGAGCGTGGTGATGCTGGAGAGCACCGCGGCATGGGGAGGCAACACCGCCATGTCGGGCGGCGGCCTATGGATGCCCAATAACCCTCTGATGCAACGGGATCGGGTCGGCGACTCACGTGAGGACGCGCTCGCCTACCTCGAGGCCACGGTCGTCGATGAGGGGCGGGCGACCTCCCGCGAGCGCAAGGAGGCGTTCGTCGACGGTGTCGCCGATGTCGTCGAGACAGGTGCGCGCCACGGGCTGCGCTGGTCGCGCGCGGCTGACTACGCCGACTACTACCCCGAGCGTGAGGGCGGCAAGATCGGCCGCGGCATCGAGGTCGAGCCGTATGACATTTCGCAGATCGGGGAGTGGTGGGAGACCTGCCAGGCGCCGGCCGCCATGCCGATCAAGACCGATGACGTGTGGCTGCTGGGCCGGGCGTGGTCCACACCGGGTGGATTCATGCGCGGCGCCGAGCTGGTGGCACGGGCGGCGGGCGGTGCCGTCCGCGGCCGCAAGCTCGCGGGCATCGGCGCGGGCCTGGCCAGCGCCCTGCTGGAGGCCGTCGTGCTCAAGGGCGGCGCCCAGCTCTGGCTCAACTCGCCACTGGAGGAGCTGCTCCTCGAGGGCGACCGCGTCGTCGGCGTGCGCACCCGCCGCGACGGCCGCGACGGCCGCGAAGTCCTGGTCGGAGCCACCAGTGGGGTCGTGCTCGGCGGGGGCGGCTTCGACCACAACCGGGACCTGCGTCGCCAGCACCACGGCATCGACGGGGCGCCGTCGGGGGCGCCGGGGAACCTCGGTCAGCCGATCGCCATCGCCCAGGCGGCCGGTGCGGCCGTTGAGCTGATGGACGACGCCTGGTGGGGTGCCTCACTCGCCGGTGTCGAGGGCGGCCCCGGCCCGGCCTTCCTTGTGGGAGAACGGTCCTATCCCTACTCGCTCATGGTCGACGCCCGGGGAGAGCGGTTCGCCAACGAGTCCGAGTCCTATGTCGATCTCGGCCACCACATGCTTGAGCACGACAAGGACGGCGCCTACTGGATGGTGACCGATGCCCGCCACGCCAGGCGCTACCTGCGGTCGTTCGCAATGGACCCCAAGGGGGTCAAGGCGCTCAAGGCCGCCGGCATCATGCAGACCGCGCGCACCCTCGACGAGCTCGCGCGGGGCATGTCTGTCGACCCGGCCCGCCTGACCGCAACCGTGGAGCGGTTCAACGGCCACGCACGGGCCGGGGTCGACGGCGACTTCGGCCGCGGCAACTCCGCCTATGACCGCTACTACGGCGACCCGCTCGTGCGCCCGAACCCCAACCTCGGCCCACTCGAGAAGGCACCCTTCCACGCCTATCGGGTCGTCATCGGAGACCTTGGCACCAAGGGCGGCGTCCTCACCGACGCCTCGGCGCGCGCGCTCCGGGAGGACGGCTCGGTCATCCAGGGCCTGTATGCCGCGGGCAACAACTCCGCCTCCGTCATGGGCCGGACGTATCCGGGGCCCGGTTCGACGATCGGGCCCGCGATGGTCTTCGGGCTGATCGCCGCCCGGGACATGGCGGCCGCCAAGCGCTGATCCGCCTCTTGGTGGGGATCTTGCGAGGTGGCATGCTCGCTCCGGGCCGTCGTCATCACGCGATGGTGGCGGCCCGGCGCACGCGACCGGCTGCGCCAGTGCCAACGAGAGGGTGTGCCCGGACGATGAGTGACCAGCACAGGTCGGTGACGCTGCGCCGCACGGAGGCCGGCTCGTATGCCGCGACGAACGCCCGCGGGGGAGTGCTCGACTTCGGCTCCGGCCAGGACGACCGGTTCACCCCGGTGGAGCTGCTCCTGGCGGCCATAGCCGGGTGCAGCTCGGTCGATGTCGACTCAGCCACCTCCCGGCACGCCGAGCCCGACACCTTCGAGGTGACCGCTTCGGGGGAGAAGCTCAAGGACGACCAGGGCGCCCACATGGGGCCGATCACTGTCGAGTTCACGATCACCTTCCCCGACGGTGAGGGCGCCGAGGCGGCACGTGCCATCGTGCCGCGGGCGATCAAGCTCTCGCACGAGCGGCTCTGCACCGTCTCGCGGACCGTGCTGCTGGGCGCCGACGTGCAGATGCGCGTGGCGTCGGGGCCGGCCCAGGACCCGGCCCCCGACACCACGCAGGCCTGACGGGGTCGTCGCTCACATCTGTCCGCGGGTGAACTCCTCCACGGGGTAGTCCACCCCGTCGGCGCTGTGGCCGGCGTTGTCGAACATGTCGTCGTCCCGACGGGTGCCGATGCGCATGCCATAGAAGGAGCGCCAGACGAAGTAGGCCGCGGCGGCGAAGAAGACGGCCGACAGGCTGAGGGTCAGCCCGTGCCCGATCTCCTCGGCGAGCGAGACGGCCAGCTCGACCGCGAGCAGGCCAAAGAGCGTCGTGAACTTGATGACGGGGTTCATCGCCACCGAGGACGTGTCCTTGTAGGGGTCGCCCACGGTGTCGCCGACGATCGTGGCCTCGTGCAGGTCGGTGCCCTTGGCGTGCAGGTCGACCTCGACGAGCTTCTTCGCGTTGTCCCAGGCGCCACCGGCGTTGGCCATGAACACCGCCTGGTAGAGCCCGAACAGCGCGACCGAGATGAGGTAGCCGATGAAGAAGTAGGGCTCGAGGAAGGCGAAGGCCAGGGTGGAGAAGAAGATGCCGAGGAACATCGAGAACATGCCGCGCTGGGCATAGATCGTGCAGATCTCGACCACCCGGCGGGAGTCCTCGACGCTGGCCTTCTCGGTGCCGTCCAGCTTGATGTTGTCCTTGATGAACTCCACCGCGCGGTAGGCGCCGGTCGTGACCGCCTGGATGCTCGCGCCGGTGAACCAGTAGATGACGGCGCCGCCGCAGATCAGACCGAGCAGGAAGGGCGCGTGCATCAGGCTGAGCTTGTCGATGTCGTGCGTGAGCCCGTCGGTCAGGCCCATGATGATCGAGAAGATCATCGTCGTGGAGCCCACGACGGCAGTGCCGATCAGCACCGGCTTGGCGGTCGCTTTGAATGTGTTGCCCGCGCCGTCGTTGTCCTCCAGGAGGAGCTTGGCGCGGCCCCAGTCGACGTCGAAGCCGTGCTCGTCGCGGATCTGCTCGTCGACGCCCGGGATGGTCTCGATGACCGAGAGCTCGTAGACGCTCTGCGCGTTGTCGGTGACCGGGCCATAGGAGTCGACGGCGATCGTCACCGGGCCCATGCCGAGGAAGCCGAAGGCGACGAGCCCGAAGGCGAAGACGGCCGGCGCGAGCATGAGGGCCTCGAGCCCCAGGGTGGACAGCAGGTAGGCGCCGCCCATGAGGCCGATGATCGACATGCCCAGCCAGTAGGCCGAGAAGTTGCCGGCGACAAGGCCGGAGAGGATGTCCAGGCTCGGGCCGCCCTGGCGTGAGCTGATCACGACCTCCTGCGTGTGCCGCGAGTGGGTGGAGGTGAAGACCTTGACCAGCTCGGGGATCAGCGCGCCGGCCAGCGTGCCGCAGGAGACGATCAGCGCGAGCTTCCACCACAGCGAACCGTCGCCGAGGTCCTTGATGAGCAGGTAGGTCGTCACGAAGGTGAGGGCGGTGGAGACCGCGGAGGTCAGCCACACCAGCGCCGACAGCGGCACCTCGAAGTTCATCTCGCGCGCACCGTGGTACTTGCGGTGGGTCATCGCGTCGTTGACCAGATACGAGACGCCCGAGGCGATCACCATCACGATGCGGATGGTGAAGATCCACACGAGCAGGCGCACCTGGGTGGCGGGGTCGTGGACCGCGAGCAGGATGAAGGTGATCAGCGCGACGCCGGTGACGCCGTAGGTCTCGAAGCCGTCGGCCGACGGGCCCACCGAGTCGCCGGCATTGTCACCGGTGCAGTCGGCGATCACGCCGGGGTTTCGGGCGTCGTCCTCCTTGATGTGGAAGACGATCTTCATCAGGTCGGAGCCGATGTCCGCGATCTTGGTGAAGATGCCACCGGCGATGCGCAGCGCGGAGGCGCCGAGGGACTCGCCGATGGCGAAGCCGATGAAGCAGGCGCCGGCATAGCTGCCGGGCAGGAACAGCATGATGAAGAGCATGATGAACAGCTCGATGCTGATCAGCACCATGCCGATCGACATGCCCGACTTCATGGGTATGCCGTAGACCGGCAACGGACGCCCGCCCAGGGCCGCGAATGCCGTGCGGCTGTTGGCGATCGTGTTGACCCGGATGCCGAACCACGCCACGCCGTAGGAGCCGGCGATGCCGATGAGCGAGAAGAGGATGACGACGAGCAGCTTCTGGGTCTCGAAGCCGATGAGGAACTTGTAGTAGACGATGATGATGACCGCGATGAAGGCCCACAGCCGCAGGAGCAGCTTGCCCTGCTGGACCAGATAGGTCTTGCACGTCTCGTAGATGAGATCGGAGACCTCTGCCATCGAGGGGTGGACGGGCAGGCGTGCCAGCTGGCGATAGCTCGCGAACCCGAACAGCAGTCCGAGCACACACACGAGCAGGCCGGCAGAGAGCAGCGCGTGACCGCTGATCCCGAAGAAGTCGATGGAGCCGAGGTCGGGCAGGGTGAGGTCGGCCTCCCCTGCGCGGACGACGGATGGGATGTCTGCCCCGGCGGGCAACACTGCTGAGCTGGTCACGGTCGGTCCTGGGTCTTAGCTCGGTGGGTGTCGGTTCTGACCCCGTTTCTCACGCTACGCCCCTGTGGGTGAGGCCCCGACGGCACTCCACAGCCGTTCACCCGAGGTTCTCCATCGCGAAAAGTCCTGTGCAGCAACGGATCTCATCCCGTCCACCCGACGTGCTCAGCCCCATCTGCCTGCGAAAGCGCTTAAATGTGATTAACCAGACGCGGGCGGTGGGCCCGGGTGGCCTACGATCCGGGCATGGCCCGCTATCTCGACATCCACCCGGTCGACCCGCAGCCCCGGCTCATCGCGCAGACCGTGGCGCTGCTCGAGGAGGGCGGCCTGATCGCCTACCCGACCGACTCGGGCTACGCGCTGGGCGCCCGGCTGGGCAGCCAGGAGGCCAAAGACCGGATCGCGCGTATCCGTCACCTCGACGACCGGCACCACTACACGTTGGTATGCCGCGATTTCGCCCAGCTCGGCCAGTTCGTCCACCTCGACAACAGCGTCTTTCGCGCGGTCAAGGCGGCCACGCCCGGCCCCTACACGTTCATCCTCCCGGCGACCAAGGAGGTGCCGCGCCGGCTGCTCCACCCCAAGAAGAAGACGGTCGGCGTGCGCATCCCCGACAGCCGGCTCGTGCAGGCCCTGCTGTCGGAGGTGGGGGAGCCGCTGCTGACCAGCACCCTCATCCTGCCCGGCCACGAGGAGCCGATGACCGACGGCTGGCAGGTCAAGGAGGAGCTCGACCACGTGGTCGACGCAGTCCTCGACACGGGGGAGTGCGGCACCGAGCCGACCACGGTCGTGGACTTCAGCGACGGCGAAGCCGAGGTGCTCCGGGTCGGGGCCGGCGACCCCGCGCGCTTCGGCTCCTGAGCGGCATACCCCGTGGGGCATAAGCGCTGGGGGACCCCTTCGACTACCCCACGATGGAGGACGACACCGACGTGCACGTGGGCCACCCGCCACGCCCGGTCAACCCGGCCGACCGCCTCCAGCCGACGCCCCCGGTCGATCTGTCGCAGTGTGACGACGACGGGTCCTGGCGCACCTGCGACTGAGCGGCCCCCGACGTCTGGTGGGGGGCACCCGGCGCCAGCGTGTCAGGGCCTCCTGCGCTGGGTGCCCGGCAGGAAGCCGGTATCGATGACCGCCTTGCTGTAGGGCCGCAGCGACTGCAGAAGCGCCATCGGGTCCGCGTCGCTGTGCAGCCAGACGGACGCCGCCGCCGCGTCCGTGCGCGCCTCGATCTCGTCATAGACCCGGGCCCCGGCGTCGGTCAGCCGCTCGCCTGCATCGTCGATCAGCCCGCGCCCCCAGAGGGAGCGCACCGCGGCCGCCCAGTGCGCGTCGTCCCAGCCGCGGGTGGCCCGCACCGTCGCGGCACCCATCCGGCTGCTCTTGACGCTGGGGTCTGGGTGCTGCGCCTCGTGCAGCACCAGGGCCTCGACGCTGCCCAGCCCCGCAGCGACCAGCGCCGCGATGTGCCCGTCGCCGCGCCACTCACGGGCGATCGTCGTGCCGTGCCACAGGGACAGCACCGGGTCCTCTGGCCAGGGCTGCGCCAGCCACGCCGCTGCGAGCGCACGCCCCTCGGCCGGGGCCGCGGCATACACCTCGCGCAGCCGCGCGGCGGCATCGGCGAGCTCGGCGGAGTCGGCCGAGGCCCCCAGGGCGTCGCGGAGGGTGTCGCCGACGATCTCGGAGCGCAGCGCGCCAAGCCGCTCGAGTCCGAAGTCGACCGCCTCGGCCCACGCCCTGGCCACCTTGGCGCCGTTCCAGTTGAAGAAGGTCGCCGTAACGACCTCCCCAGGCACCGGCCCCAGGGGTGCGGCCCGCATCCCCACATATCCAGCCCGCCACGACAGTCCTTCCGCGGCGACCCGCTCGGCGACGAGCGGGCTGAAATAGGTCACGAGGTGGATGGGCTCGAGGGACTGGTATGCCGCGCGGGCAGCCGTAGCGCCCTGGTCCGGGGTGGTCATGGCCCCACCCTAGGGGTCGGTGGGCACTGCGTGTCCCTCGATGAAGGGTCTTGCGCGATCCCGGCGGCTATGTCATTGTCTTTTCAATATGCGAACAGATGTTCGCGATCCGAACAGTGAGGTTCAGATGTCCGCTGCCACCCCCCGTCCCCTGCTGGGCGCGCCCGGCTGGGTCGCCCCCCTGTGCTGGCTCGCCGTCCTGCTCGACGGCTTCGATGCCGTCGTCCTCGGGGCGGTGATGCCGACCCTGACCTCGCCGGACGGCCTCTCGCTCACCGCGGCCGAGGGCACCTTCGTCGCCACCGCCGGCCTCGTCGGCATGATGCTCGGCGCGCTCTCGATGGGCTACCTGACTGACCGGCTCGGCCGGCGCAAGCTGCTCATCGGCGCCGTCATCGCCTTCTCCCTGTTCACCCTCGGCGCCGCGTTCGCCACCGGGGCGACCTCCCTCGCGGTGTGGCGCTTCCTCGCCGGTGTCGGCCTGGGCGGCTGTCTGCCGACGGCAATCGCGATGGTCAACGAGTTCCGCCGGAGCGGGGGAGCGGGCAACGCCACGACGACGCTCATGACCGGCTATCACGTCGGCGCCGTCGCGACGGCTGCCCTGGCGCTGCTGCTCCTCAAGCCGTTCGGCTGGGAGGGCATGTTCGTCGCCGGTGCACTGCCGATGCTCGTCCTTGTGCCGCTCATGATCAAGTACCTCCCCGAGTCGCCCAGCTATCTGATGGCCCAGGGCCGCCGCGCCGAGGCCGAGGAGGTCGCCGCGCACTACGGCATCGCGCTCGAGGTCCCGGTCGAGGAGTCGCGGGAGTACGGCGACGCGTCCCCGACCCACCCGCACACCCAGAAGCAGGGCGCCGCGCTCATGCTCTCGGGTGCCTTCCGCCGCAACAGCCTCGCCATCTGGATCTCCTCCTTCATGGGCCTGCTGCTGGTCTACGGCCTCAACACCTGGCTCCCGAAGATCATGCGCGAGGCCGGCTACGAGCTCGGCGCGGCCCTGATGCTGCTCCTCATCCTCAATGCCGGTGCGGTCGTCGGCCTGTTCGTCGCCGGCCGGGTCGCCGACCGCATCACCCCGCGTGTGGCCGCCATCCTGTGGTTCGCCGGCTCCGCGGTCCTGCTCGCGCTGCTCGTCGTGCGACTTCCGATGGGCGGCATCTACCTCATGGTCTTCCTCACCGGCTGCTTCGTCTTCAGCTCGCAGGTGCTCGTCTACGCCTTCACCTCGGCCAACCACCCGCCGGCGGTCCGCGCGACGGCGCTTGGCATGTCTGCCGGTGTCGGCCGGCTCGGCGCCATCTCGGGCCCGCTCCTCGGTGGCTTCCTCCTCGACCGGGGCCTGGCCAACCCGTGGGGCTTCTACGCCTTCGCGATCGTCGGCGCCCTCGGCGCACTCGGCATGTTGGCCACGCGCACGATGACGGTCGTGCGCGAGCGGGAGGTCACCTCAGTCGACGCCTGACCCGAGAGCCGACCACGCGCGTATGCCGCGGTGCCCCGTCACGGGGCGCCGCGGCATACGTCATTGGTCTCCGTCGCGGGCGAGGGCGAGGGAGGCAGGCAGGGCGATGACGGCCGCGACACTCACCAGCGCGCAGGCGACGGCGAGGGCCGGGCCCATGCCCCACGCGTCGGTGAGCGCGAAGAAGAGCGTGCCGACGACGGCCGCGCCGAGGGCCAGGCAGGTCTGCTGGGTCGTGATGAGGATGCCGCTGCCCAGGCCGGCCTGGTGGCGCGGCACCTGGGCGAGGACGACGGAGAACATTGGCATCATCACCAGGGCGCTGCCCAGCCCCACGAGGGCGAGGGCCGGCGAGAGCGACCACGGGGTGATCCGCGGCCACTGCGCCACGACCAGGGCCGCGAGGGCGAGATTGGCGACGAGCTGCACGGCCCAGCCGAAGGCGATCGTCCGGGAGCCCAGGAGGTCGTCGACCCACCGCTGGACGAGGGAGACGAGCATGAAGACGACGGCCATCGGCAACAGGGTGAGTCCGCCCTCGAGCGGCGTCATGCCGGCTCCGGCCTGGGTGGCGATCGCGAAGGCGAACATGAAGCCGCCGAATGCCGTGAAGTGGCAGACGGCGACCAGCAGGCCTCGGCGCATGGGCGCGAGCCGGAGCACGCTCGGCGGGACGAGGGAGTGGCGACCGCCCTCCTCGGCCCAGTGCTGGTGGACAAGGAAGACCGCACCGAGCACCAGTGCCGCCATGACCATCAACACGATCCATGCCGGCCAGCCGAGGGGGCGACCCTCGGTCAGCGGGAGCATGAGCAGGACAAGTGTTGTCCCGAGCAGGGTGGCGCCCTGGAGGTCGATCGGCAGCGCCTCGTGGGACCTGGTCTCGGGGAGCAGCCAGGCGGCCAGTGCCGCGGAGCCGAAGGCCAGCGGCACGAAGACCGCGAAGATCGCGCGCCAGCCCATCCCCCACAGGTCTGCGTCGACGAGCGCCCCGCCGAGGACCTGACCGGCGGCAGCCGCGATGCCGCCCGAGGCGCCGACCAGGCCAAGGGCGCGCGCCAGCAGCGGACCGGTGAGGGTGGCGCTGATCGTGGAGAGGACCTGCGGGGTCATCAGCGCGGCGAGGGCACCCTGGGCGACCCGCCCGGCCAGGAGCAGCGGCATCGTCGGCGCCAGCGCACAGACGAGGGAGGCCACCGCGAATCCGGTCATGCCGACAAGGAACATCCGACGGCGGCCGTGCGAGTCGCCGAGCCGACCGCCCACGACGACGAGCGCGGCGTTGGCGATGCCATAGGCGCCGACGACCAGCTGGAGCATCGCAGGGCTCGATCGCAGGTCCTCGCCGATGTCGTGCAGCGCGACGTTGACCACGAAGAAGGACAGCATCGGGAGGAACATCCCGCCGATGAGCACGAGGGTGCTCGAGAGGGGGAGATGCACGCCATAGCCGTGCGGATGACCTGGGTCGGTGCTGCCCTCGCCGCTGCCCTCGTCGGGCTCAGGGGAGGGCGGCATGCCTTGATGATGCCTCAGCCCGGGGCGAATTGGGCTGGGCGCCCGGTCCGGACTCGATGGGGCACTTGGCACACTGGGGTCCGTGAGGATGGACAACGACGCACCCATGGCCGAGCCTCCAGCGCCGCTGGTCTATGACGAGGCGCTGCGCAAACGGATCCGCGCAAACCTCTCGGCGCACCCACGGCGCGAGGCGTCGCTTGCGGGGCACAAGCACGCCGCGGTCGCGGTCGTCCTCGTCGACTCCGAGGTCGGGGAGGACAGGGTCGATCCCCACCAGCCGCCGCCCGAGGCGATGGAGGTGATCCCAGGTGGCCCCCACAGCCTCGACGGCCGGATGGTCAACGTGTCCGGTGGCGCGGCATTCCTGCTCTGCCGCAGGGCATCGCGGCTGAGGGCCCACTCCGGGCAGTGGGCCCTGCCCGGCGGACGACTCGACCCGGGCGAGAGCGCCGTCGACGCCGCCCTTCGTGAGCTCGACGAGGAACTGGGTGTGGTGGTGGGCGAGGAGCACGTCCTCGGGCTGCTCGACGACTACCAGACGCGGTCGGGCTACGTGATGACCCCCGTCGTGATCTGGGGTGGGGGCGCGCTCGACCTGAGACCTGCGCCGGACGAGGTCCTCGCGGCATACCGGATCGGGCTCAACCAGCTGATGCGGGAGGACTCTCCGCGCTTCGTCGACATCCCCGAGAGCGACCGGCCGGTCGTCCAGGTCCCGCTCGGCGGTGACCTGATCCACGCACCGACAGGGGCGGTGCTCGTGCAGCTGCGCTGGCTCGGTCTGGAGGGCCGGGCCGAGCCGGTGCACGACTTCGAACAGCCCGTCTTCGCCTGGCGCTGAACGGGTCTCAGGCAGCGCGGCGGCCGCTCCGGTCGGCGAAGACGAACCAGCGCATCGCGGAGTACATGTAGACGGCCTCGACCAGGCCTGCGGTGATCCGCGCCCACTGGAAGGGCACGCCGAGGGCGATCAGTCCCGCACCGATGCCGAGGATGATCGCGAGGTAGTTCACCGCGACGACCAGCACATAGCGCACGGTCTGTGGGCCGGCCGGCAGATGCGACTCGAAGTTGAGCCAGCGGTTGAGGACGAAGGCCAGCGAGAAGGCCACGGCGTAGGCGATCGTCACCGACACGGCATTCGGCAGGCCGACTCCGCGGTAGAGCACTGCGAGCAGCCCGAGGTCGACGGAGAAGGTGAACAGGTTGAGCACGCAGAAGCCGACGAAGGTCGCCGGGACGTAGCGCCGGACAGGCGGGGGAAGCAGCCGCCACAGGGCGGTCCGCAGTGCCACGAAGCGCGGGTGCGCGCTCGCCTGGGCGTCCTCCCGGTCGTCCGGGATCACTTCAGCTCGCCCTCCAGGTTGCGACGGGCGTCGTTCTCCCACAAGGCGATTGCCGCTGATGTGGTGAAGATCGGCTTTCTGGCCAGGAGGGTCTCGACGACCGCCCGCCGCCCGCGCCGGAAGTCCGCGGCAGGCAGATGGGAGTACTCGATCCGCACGTCCTGGAGATAGGCGGCGTAACGCGATGGAGGAGCGGCGAGGATCGACAGGTCGGCGTCGCAGAGTGCAGCGCCGCCGGCGTCGTCGGGGCTGGGGGAGTGGCCGGCCGTCAGGCGCACGAGCCGGGCGACCTCGCTGACCTCGGCCGCGGGCAGCAGGTCTGCCAGCGACTCCTCGGCCAGCAGCGCGGAGGCCTCCTCGTCGGCTCCGGGCTCGCCGTCATAGACGGCGTCGTGGAACCACGCAGCCAGCCGCACCTCGCGGGTGACGTGCTCACCGGCACCCTCGAGACGGTCGAGTGCGACGAGGCAGGCCTCGAGGTGGCGCAGGTCGTGATAGCGGCGGTGGGCCTCGTCCCAGCGGTCCAGGAGGTCCTCGACGACCTCGGGGGCACCGGGGAGGAGGCCGTCCCAGAGGCCGCGCAGCCGGTCGGCGAGGGCGGCCTCATCGGTCTCGCGGCGGGCCTTGGGGCGGCGCAGGCCGCTGGCGATCAGCCGGCGGACGAGCTCGGTGCTGGAGACGGCCTCGGCGCCGAGGTCGACGGCCCGGTGGTAGAGGCGCTCCGGCACGTCGTAGTGGTCGGCGTCGAAGGCCCGCGGGTGCGCTCCGAGGCGCTCGGCGAACTCGTGCAGCTCGGCCAGGCTCGTGTCGGAGACGAGATGGGAGAAGACCGTCCCGTGTGCCGGCCAGAGCGGCGGGTCGATGAGGACGGCCATGGCTGGAGCCTACGCGGAAGCGGCAGGTGGTCGAGGCAAGGTCCGTGCGGTCAGATCCCCGCGGCAGCGGGCCGACGCCCGCGGCCCCTGGCGCGGCCAAGGGCGCGCAGGACGGCGACAGCGCGGGCCGGCAGGGGACGGATAAGGATCGCCTGCTTGCGGACATGAGTCGGCACCCGCCAGACCCAGTGCGACCCTGCGGGGAAGAGCGCCGAGTCGCCGACGCGCAGCGTCGTCGTCCTGCCCGCGTCGTCGGTCACCTCGACCTCGCCCTCGACGATCACGACGATCTCGTCGGCGCCGAAGTGCCAGTCGAAGGTCCCAGCGGTGCAGGACCAGACGTGCATGGTGCCGCGGCCGTCGGTCGTGTCGGCCCACTGTGAGGAGCGGGCCACCGGGGCCCCCTCGCGGATCCAGTCCGGGCTTATCGGGTCGTCGGTGAGGTCGTCGAACGGCGCCATGGCATGGCTGAGCATGGTGTCTCCCCCTGAAGGCGGCCTCCCTGGTGGCCGGTCCCGCGACCCTATCCGACCACCCGCGGCCCCGCGACCCGTGGGGCCGGCGCCTCAGCGCAGGCGGAAGATGACGGTGCGCTGGACGGTGAAGTTGACGACGGTGGCGATGCCCTGGGCGACGACGAAGGAGACCGTCTTGGCCCAGAAGTCGCCGGCCCGCCCGTCGGAGAGCCACAGGAAGAGCCCCGTCGCGATGCCGACCTGGAGCGCGAAGGTGAGCGCATAGGTGACCAGCACCGCGACGAACCTCGCCCGGGACGGCTCGGCCTGGAAGGTCCAGCGCCGGTTGATCAGGTATGCCGTGGTGGTGCCAGCGACGAAGGAGAGGCTCTTGGCCCACCAGTAGTCGAGCCCCAGACCGGTCAGCGTCATGAGCAGGCCGTAGTCGACCATCGCGGACAGGACACCTGTCGCGACGAAGCGTGCGAGCTGGGTGCGCAGATTAAGCGGCTGCCCGGGCGGGTTGGCGAGGTGTGTCTCGGCCGGGTCGAGTGCCCCTGCGACGGCCTCGGCCAGGGGGTGCTCGGCGTCCTCGGGCATGCCGGCCAGTCTAGGAGCGGGTGAGGAGGACGAGGACCTCCTCGTGCTCGGTCTGCGGGAACATGTCGAAGACCCGGGCAGCCGCGACCTGGAGCGACGGCATCCGGGCCAGGTCGGTGGCCAGGGTCGCGGCATTGCAGCTGGAGTAGACGACCGTGCCCACCCGCGAGGCCTCGAGCCAGTCGGCCAGCCGCGGCCCGATGCCCCGGCGGGGTGGGTTGACCACGACGGCATCGGGGACCGGCCGGTCGGCGATGACATCGAAGGCGTCACCGGCGACAAACTCCGCCTGGTGTAGCGCCGCCTCGCTCGCGCTCAGGCGCGCGCTCTCGACCGCCTCGGGTGAGATCTCGACGCCGAGAACGCTGCCCGAGGCGGGTGCGCAGTGGAGGGCGAAGCCGCCGACACCGCAGTAGAGGTCCCACAGTGTGACGGGGGAGCGGGGCGTGAGCCATTCGCGGGCCTGTACGTAGAGGGCTTGTGCCACAACGGTATTGGTCTGGAAGAAGCTCTGTGGCCGCAAGTGGAGGGTCACGTCGCCGAGGCACATCAGGAGGGTGGCCTCGTCTGTCAGGACCACCTCGGTCTCGCCCTCGAGCGCGGCCCGGTGCTCGGGCAGGAGGTTGGCGGTGACGACGCGCAGGCCGGGCAGCCGCTCCCGCAGGAGAGGGACTGCGCGGCTGAGCCGTCCGAGCTGGCCCTCCGAGCGCAGGACGAAGCGGGCCATCAGCTCGTCGTCGGGGGAGTGGGTGAGCAGGATGTGCTTGAGCTCGCCCGTGCGGCGAGGGACGTCGTAGGGGGTCAGCCCGATCTCGGCGACGGCCTCCCGCAGCGGGACGAGCGCCGCGGCGAGACCCGGCTCGTAGAGTCCGCAGCCGGTGAGGTCGACGCCATGGCCGGCCTCGTCGAGGATCCCGAGCGTCGGGGCGCCACGCGAGCCGCCGACGACGAGCTTGGCCTTGTTGCGGAAGCCCGCCTCGGGGCCGGCGAAGGGCTCAAGCCAGGCGGCGGCGGGCACGACCGCACGGAGGGTGGCGGCGACGCGCTCCTGCGCGGAGGCGAGCTGCGCGGCATACGGCTGGCCCATCAGGGTGCACGAGCGGCAGGCGCCGGCATCGAAGTAGTCGCACTGCATGGTGGGGCAAGGCTACGGGGGATGGTAGACAAGGGGCATGGCGACCACAGCTTTCAAGGGAAACCCCGTCCAGACCGTCGGCGAGCTGCCCTCCCAGGGTGAGCAGGCACCGGCCTTCGAGCTCACCGGCAGCGACCTCTCCGATGTCACGCCCGAGACCGTCGCGGGCCGCCGCGTCGTGCTCAACATCTTCCCCAGCGTCGACACGGGCGTGTGCGCCGCGTCGGTGCGCAAGTTCAACGAGCTCGCTGCCGGGCTCGACAACACCTCCGTGGTCTGCGCATCGGCCGACCTGCCGTTCGCGCTCAGCCGCTTCTGCGGCGCCGAGGGCATCGAGAACGTCATGGCGGCCTCGAGCTTCCGCACCGACTTCGGCCAGACCTACGGCGTGACGATGAGCGACGGGCCGCTGCGTGGGCTGCTGGCCCGCTCGGTGGTCGTGCTCGACGCCGACGGCAAGGTGCTCCACACCGAGCTCGTCCCCGAGATCGGCCAGGAGCCCGACTACGACGCGGCCGTCGCCGCGCTCGGCTGACCTGACTCGCCGACGGCCCCTGGGAGTGCGCTCCCGGGGGCCGTCAGTCTGTGCGGTTCGTGCTAGTCAAAGGTCAGGCGCGGCCGTCGGCCCAGTCGAGGAAGGCCTGCCACGTGTCCGGGTCCGCATAGACGAAGCGCAGGCCGTGGGCGTCGTCGGTGACGTCGATGATCTGGGGGCTCGTGCCGTCCTCGCGGTCCGGGAGGACCACCCTCATCTCGGTCACGTCGGTGACCTCCATGGGTGCCTCATAGCGCAGTCGCTGGGGGAGCCCGTCGACCGCGAACTCCACTGTCACGAAATCGTCCTCGGTCACGCGCACGTCGGTGATGCGGTCTCCGGCGGTGCCGAAATAGCTCTCGAAGAACGACTCCGGGTCCCGCAGATGGGTGTGCTCGTCGGAGCTGAGGACGATGACCGTCGCGCGGCCGTCCTCCCAGCGCATCACCTCGAAAGCGATGTCGCGCGGATCGGCCGAGACGGCCGGGCCCTGCGCGATGTCGGCCTGGTAGGCGTCGGCCGACGCGCGGGTGGTCAGGCCGAGCGAGACGAGCCGGTCAAGGATGGTGTCGAGGGCAGGGGCGCCGTCGGCGGTATCGCTCACTGTGAGCCTCCTCGTGCGCGGGCAACGGATCGAGCCTAACCGCAATCGGGGGACAGGACCCGGACGAGGATGTCGCGTCGGCGGTCCATACAGTGAGGACATGGCTGAGGCGCACCCGGCACGCACTCCAAGGGAGACCGGTGATGAGGCGCTGCGATCTGGGCCCGTGCAGCGCGATGACAGCGGCGTCGTCATCTATGGGCAGGACGCTGTGCGCGCGGTGGTCACCGACCCTGTGGCCTTCTCCAGCGCGGTCTCGCGCTTCCGACAGGTGCCCAACGGGCTCGACGGCAGTGAGCACGCGGCATACCGCTCCATAGGTGACCGCTTCCTGAGCCCTGAGGCGCTCGAGTGGTTCGTCCCCGAGTGCGCGCGCCTGGCAACGGAGACCGTCGCTGGGCTGCCGAGAGGGCGTGGACTGGATGCGGTCGGGGAGATCGGGGCGGTGTATGCCGTTCGGGCACAGTCGTGTTGGCTCGGCTGGCCAGCGGACCTGGAGGGCGAGCTCGTGGGGTGGGTGGCCGACAACAGGGCCGCCACAAGGTCCGGTGCGCTCGCTCGGACAGCCGAGGTCGCGGCGCGTTTCGACGCACTGGTCCGGCGGCTGGTCGACGCTCGCCGCGGTGAGAGCGCCCCTCAGGACGTCACGACGCAGCTGCTGCGCAGCACCGTGCACGGGCAGCCGCTGTCGGAGCCCGATGCCGTGTCGATCCTGCGCAACTGGACCGGGGGAGACCTCGGCTCGATCACGCTGTGCGTCGGAGTCGTAATGCCGCTATCTCGCCGAGCACCCGGAGGTCCAGGAGCAGCTGCGGCAGGTCGTGGCCGACGACGAGGCGCTCGACGCGGCCCTCGACGAGATCCTCCGGATCGACGACCCCTTTGTCAGCAACCGGCGCGTGGCGACGTGCCCGGCCGAGCTGGGCGGCGTTGCGGTCGAGCCGGGGGAGCGGGTGGTCGTCCACTGGACGGGTGCCAACCGCGACCCGCGGGTCTTCGACGACCCCGACCGCTTCGACCCGACGGGCAATGCGGCACACAACCTCGTCTACGGCCTGGGCAGCAGTGTCCGTCTGGTGCGAGAGGTCTCATCTGAACTGAGAGGGGACACACCCCGCGGGCATCTGCAGGCCGACCCCCTCACATTTAGTGGGCAGCCTGCGTATCAAGACTGGCCGTATTGACCTGGCGACAGCCGTTTCGGTGCCGTACAAGACTCCCTCCCCGGGACGCACATCCGGACGGGTCCTGCGGGACGCCAAAACGCCGTCGAGGGCCTGACCTGCGGGGTTCCCGAACAGGGTTCGGCTTTCGGGACGCTGACGGCGACCCGGGGACGTACCCGTGCTCAGTCTGACGGATACGGCCGCTCGGCATCTTCGTGAGTTGTCCGAATCCGCGCTTCCTCGCCATCGCAGAGCCTCCGTTCGTGTCGGATACGCGTCGGATCAGAGTCTAAAATCGGAACCGCCCGTCCTCCAGTGTTCGACCTGCGAATTCGTATCGCCGCAGGTCAGAGCACCATTTGGGCAGATGAGAGATGGCTATCCAATGATATGGCGTAGTGGTTCGAACCCAGTATCGCCCACCGAGAGAAGAGAAGCCGACCCTCTCGCAGCAGACCGCGGTCACTGCCTCCCGCGGATGAAGTGGTCGGCACCGACCTTGATGAACACCGCCGATGACGTTGCCAACTCGGCCCCGTCCGAGTCGGTGAGACCGGCAGCGAGAAACAGTTTGCGCCCCTCGGAACTCCTCACGTGTGCCGCAAGTCGGTAGCGGACGCCGATCATCACCGGTGCGCGGTAGTCGACCGTCAGATGGCGGGTGACTGCGGGTGTCTCGAGGAGGTAGCACAGGAAGCCGTAGAGGTCGTCGATCACCGTGGCGACTGCGCCGCCGTGCACGATGCCGGGAGCGCCGACGTGCCGCTCGTCGAAGGTGTGGTCGGCCAGGACTCCGTCTCCGTCGCGGCGGACCTGGAGGTGGTGGCCGTGGGGGTTGCCGGGTCCGCAGCCAAGGCACTGCGCGTGGTGGGGCGGGAGGTCGGCTCCGTCCGGATGGGGGCGGAACTCCCCAGTCCAGGCGGTGAGCGTCGGCGGTAGGTCAGTCATGGGGTGGACGGCCTCTCAGGAGTTGGGCCCAGGCGGCGAGGATCTGATCCTGGCGGTGGTCTGGATGGGGCGCGAGCAGGCCGCTGACCCCCCTGCCCAGGAGCAGGTCGAGGGTGAGACGGATCGTGACCGGGTCGTCGGTGACGTAGGTGCGGCAGATGTGTGCGAGCTCGTCGTTGACCCGTTCCTCGGCGGGGATCAACTGGGCTCGCAGGTCGGGGTGGGAGCGTGCGGCGACCCATAGTTCCATGGTGGCGGCATACAGCGGACCCGAGAGCGCCTCGGCCAGCAGCCCGAGTGCAGCCTCCTGTGTGTCCTTCCGACTCGACGCATGGTCACCCTGGGCAGCGGCCGTGGACAGGCCGGTCATCGCCTCACGCACGCGCTGCAGACGTTTCTGCGCCAAGTGCTCGACTGCGGCGACCACCAGCTGGCTGCGCGTTCCGAAGTGGTGCAGCTGAGCCCCTCGCGACAGGCCGGCCCTCTCGGCCACGGCGGCGCTGGTGGTGCCGGTGTAGCCGAGCTCGACCAGGCACGCCACAGTCGCCTCCAGCAGGATGCCGCGAGTGGCGGCGGAGCGCTCCTCCTGGCGCCGAGCTTGTTTGGGCACGCTGGGATGTTACATGCATGCACGAATGTATGTGAGGTCCGTCGGCCGTCGTGGACCGGCGTCGTCGACGGCACCGAACGAAGACGGCGGGTGTCGCACAGCCTCCCGGACCGCGCCGGTCCAGCGCTGTGGTCGGTGGCACACAGCTACCGTCTCCGGCTGTGTTTCGCCTGTGTTTCGGCGTACGCTGCCTTGGTGGCCGCGCACGGGCGGCCGTGATCCCCGGTTTGGCCGTCAGGGCTGGAGGTGGGTGAAGTGAACGGGCTAGTGGCGCGACAGCTCGCAAACGCACTGTGGGATGCCGTGGCGCTCGCGTGGTGGACGCTCGTCGCCGGCTGCGTCGCGTTCGGCGGATGCTGGTACATGGGTCAGTTCGTGTACGCCGATTGGGCGCGCGACCATCCTCCGCCCCGGCCCCGGCTCCGGTTCCTCGCCGAGCGACGTCTTGGGCGCGAGTTCGCTCAGGGACTTGCCGATCTCGAGGACTACCTCCTCGAACTCGACCCAACCCGCGTCCACGACGCACCGGCGCGCCCCGGGCGGTCGTGGACCTGGCGACAACAGGGGTGGCGCCGACCCTGAGCCGGGTCCACGGTGCCGCCCGCCTGCGCAGCCCTATGCGTGCAGAGATAGTCAGGAGGATGTCTGCACGCCTGTGTAGCGCTGCCGCAGCTCGCGCTTGAGCACCTTGCCAGCCGCGCTGACCGGTAGATCGTCGACGAACACGACGGACTTGGGCGCCTTGAAGTGGGCGAGACGCTCGCCCACGAACTCGATCAGCTCCGCCTCATCGAAGGTCGCCCCGGGCTTGCGGACGACGATCGCGCACGGGACCTCCACCCAATAGTCGTCCGCGACGCCGATCACGGCGCACTGTTCCACGCCGCTGTGCTGGTAGATGATGTTCTCGATCTCGGTGGGGTATACGTTCAGCCCACCCGAGATGATCATGTCCTTCTTGCGGTCGGTGATGGTGAGGAAGCCATCCTCGTCGAAGTGGCCGACGTCGCCGGTGTGGAACCAACCGTCGACGATCGTCTCACTTGTTTGCTCCTGCTGCCTCCAGTAGCCCGCGGGCTGCTCGGTCAGCACGACCACCTCGCCGAGCTCTCCCGTGGGCAACGGGGCTCCCTGGTCGTCGACGACGCGCACCACGTTGTTGCGCTGCACCCGGCCACAGCTTCCCGGCTTGCGCGAGTGCCACTCGGCGGTGAGCTCGGTGCACGTCATCGATGTCCCGTTGCCGAGCAACTCCGTGAGGCCGTACATCTGGTTGAGCACGTTCCCGAGCGTCGCCTCGGCGCGCTTGGCGATCTCGACGGGAATCGGCGATGCGGCGTACCACACCGCCTTGATCGGAGCCCTCCGCCACGTGTCGAGCGCTTCGGGGTGGTCCTCGATGTGCCGCAGCAGTCCGATGATGATGGTCGGCGCAAGAAGGCTGTAGGTCACCTGGTTCTCGGCGCACATGTCGAGGAACTCGGCAGGATTCCATCCTTCGACGCAGACGACGGTGCCGCCGCGGGCGAGGAAGGGCCACACGAAGCCGATAGCCATGTGGGTGAACGGCGTGACCGGCAGGTAGCGGTCTTCCTCGGACACGCCGGACAGTTGGTTGACCAACGTGGTCGCCGTGTGCAACGCGAAGTGGCTGTGCGTAACGGGCACGCCCTTGGGCAGGCCCGTCGTGGCGGAGGTGTACATGAGCCGGTAGAGGGTCTCAGACGGGACGACCGTGTCCGGTTCTGCGTCGCTCGCGGCATCGAGCAGGTCGTCGAAGTTGACGGCCCAGTCGGGGACCGCCTCGTCCCCGTCGGGGATGCACAGCAGGTGAGTGCAGGTCGTGAGTTGGTCCCGGACCGACTCCAGGAGCGCCGCCTGCTTCGGCCTGAAGATGACGGCACGCGACTCACTGTCGTTCAGGTGCCATGCCACCTCCTGGGGAGAAAGCCGGGTGTTGAGGGGGACCGTGGCGATGCCGAACTTGGCCTGACCGCCCTCGCACTCCACCCACCGATCGGAGTTGTGCTGCAAGATCGCCGAGTGATCACCGATGTCGAGGCCCAACTCCCGAAGGGCGTTGCCTACCCGGTTGAACGACCGATTCATCTCGGCGTACGTCCGTACCGGTCCCTGGTGGACCGTGCTGCAAGCGCCGCGGTCAAGCACCAGGTGCTCGTCGACGGCGGTAGCGCGACTGCCTTGAAACGACGTTATCAGACGCACCAGTCAAACATTGACCGTGTGGTTGGCAGGCCGGTCGGCGGCTGCGACGGTCGTCCTCACGGTGGTTGCGTGCCATCTCCGGGACGGCTAACCTGACGGAACTGTCAATTCCTTGGTGGCCCTGCGCCCCGTGACCTACAGGAGCCCCCCGTGCGCTTCACTGACGAGCACCGCGCCTTCCGGAAACTGGTGCGCGACGTGGTCGACAACGAGATCGCGCCCTACGTGGACGAATGGGAGCGAGACGGCACGTTCCCGGCACACGAGCTGTTCCCCAAGCTCGGCGAACTAGGTCTGCTCGGGTTGCAGTACGACCCCGACTACGGGGGGCAGGGGGCCGATCACCTGTATTCCGTGATCCTCGCCGAGGAACTGCACCGGTCCGGTTGCGCGGGGATTCCGATGGCGATCGGCGTACAGACGATGATGGCCACGCCGTCGCTGCACGAGTTCGGCAGCGACGAGCTCAAGCGCCGTTACCTCGCGCCGGCCATCCGGGGCGAGGCGGTCTGCTCCATCGCGGTGACCGAGCCCGGCGCCGGCTCGGACGTGGCAGGGCTTCGCACCCGAGCCGTCCGCGACGGCGACCACTGGATCATCAACGGAAGCAAGCTCTACATCACCAACGGCACCCAAGCCGACTGGCTGTGCCTGCTCGCGCGCACCTCTGACGAGGGCGGCTACCGAGGGATGTCGCAGATCATCGTGGAGACGAGCACGCCCGGGTTCTCCGTGTCTCGCAAACTGGACAAGCTCGGCAACCGGTCCTCCGACACCGCCGAGCTGTTCTTCGACGACGTCCGGGTGCCGGTGAGCAACACGATCGGTGAGATCGGCCGCGGCTTCCAGCAACAGATGGCCCAGTTCGTCATCGAGCGCATGTTCGCCGCCTACGGCGCGGTCGGCAGCTGCCGGTGGGCGCTGGAGCGTACTCGCGACTACCTGCGGCAGCGGGAGGTCTTCGGCCAGCCGCTGCTGGCCAACCAGTACATCGGGTTCCGCCTGGCAGAGCTGTCTGCTCAGGTGGAGCTGCTGCAGTCGCACAACTACGCCTGCGCACAGGCGTACATGGACGGCGAGGACATCACCCGGGCGGCCACGGTGGCCAAGCTCACCGCGGGCCGGCTGATGCGCGAGGTGGCCGACACCTGCCTGCAGTTCCACGGCGGCCTGGGCTACATGGAGGAGACCTGGACGTCCCGGTTCTTCCGCGACACCCGGCTGGCCTCCATCGGCGGCGGCGCGGACGAGGTCATGCTGCAGGTGCTGGCACGGATGGACGGGTTCGTGGCATGACAGTGACCACTAGCGCACCCCGGGAGCCGCTGCGATGAGCACGCCGCTGCGGGTGGCCAACGTCTCCGGCTTCTACGGCGACCGCCTGTCGGCGATGCGCGAGATGCTCGACGGCGGGGACGTCGACGTCCTCACCGGTGACTACCTCGCCGAGCTCACCATGTTGATCCTCGGCCGCCAGCGTTCCACCGACCCAACCGCGGGCTATGCCCGCTCCTTCCTGACCCAGCTGGAGGACTGCCTCGCTGACGCACTCAGCCGGGGGGTGCGGATCGTCAGCAACGCCGGCGGGCTCAACCCGCGGGGCCTGGCCGACGCGGTCGGTGAGCTCGGCGCTCGGCTGGGGGTCCCGGTCCGGGTCGCCACCGTCAGCGGCGACGACCTGATGCCCCGGCTCGCCCAGCTGGGCTCCGACGGCCGCCTGCGGGTCGGCGAGCGGCCACCCGCGGACGGCGACCTGGTGCCGGTGGACGGCGAGTTCCCCGACGTACTGACCGCCAACGCCTATCTCGGCTGTTGGGGAATCGTGCGGGCACTGGAGGCCGGTGCCGACGTCGTCGTCACCGGGCGCGTCACCGATGCCAGCCTCGTCGTCGGCCCAGCCGCCTGGCACCATGGCTGGAGCGCCGACGACCTTGACGCGCTGGCCGGCGCCACTGTTGCCGGACACGTGCTCGAATGCGGCACGCAGGCGACCGGTGGGAACTTCAGCTTCTTCACCGAGCTGCTCGATGCCGACCCCGGCTGCCTGGACCACATTGGTTTCCCGTTCGCCGAAATCGCCGCCGACGGCACGGCGATCATCACCAAGCACCCCGACACCGGCGGAGCGGTGACCGTCGAGACGGTCACCGAGCAGCTGCTCTACGAACTCACCGGCAGCCGCTACGGCGGCCCCGACGTCGTCACCGGGTTCGACGGCCTGCGGTTGCGCCAGGTCGCGCGCGACCGGGTCGAGGTCACCGGGGCACGCGGCCTGCCGCGAGGAGAGTGGCTGAAGGTGGCGACGAACCGTCTCGGTGGCTTCCGCAACGCCATGACCCTGCCGCTGGCCGGGCTGGACGCCGACCGCAAGGCCGATCTGCTGCGTCGACAACTGGCTCCCGTGCTGGCGGACGTGGCAGAGGCGGTGGTGACACTGGCGCGCACGGACTCCCCGGACGCCGAGGCCGAGGAAGAGGCCAGCGCCGTGCTGCAGGTGACCGTGAAGGACCCCGACCGCAACAAGGTGGGCAAGGAGTTCACCGTGCCCGTGATCGAGTTGGCCCTGGCCACCGTCCCCGGCTTCTTCGCCGCAGGCGCCCCGCCCAGCCCGTCGGCGTACGGCGTCTACGCGCCGGCATGGGTGCGGGTCGATGACGTCGCTCACATGGTGGGCCTGCCTGACGGTGGCACGGAGAGGGTCCCTTCGGCGCGGCCGCAGCCGGGCAGTACGCCGGAGGATGAGCCGCCGGGACCTGTGGAGCCGGCAGGCGGCAGCGGCGGCCCGGAGGCCGCCGGACCCACCCGCCGCGTCCCGCTGGGCTGCGTCGTCGGCGCCCGCAGTGGCGACAAGGGCGGTGCCGCGACCCTCGGCGTCTACGCCCGCAGCGACGAGGGTTACGCCTGGCTGTCGAGTTTCCTCACCGCTGAGCGGCTGCGTGAGCTGCTGCCCGAGGCCTCCGGCCTGCCGGTGACCCGTGAACCGCTGCCCGGGTTCCGCGCGCTGATCTTCCAGCTGCCTGGCCTGCTCGGCGAGGGCGTGGCCGCCAGCACTCGATTCGATCCCCAGGCCAAGGCCGTGGGGGAGTGGCTGCGTTCTCGCTTGGTCGATGTCCCGATGTCCCTGCTATCGGAAGGAAGAACGTGACCGTCCTCGCCGACCGCGCCGCGGAGAACCGTACCGCGCTCCTCGATCGCCTCGCCGAACTGGGCGAGCTGCGCGCACAGGCCAACCTGGGCGGCGGCGAGAGTGCCGTGGCCCGCCACCGGGCCCGTGGCAAGCTCACCGTCCGCGAACGCATCGAGCTGCTGCTGGACCGGGACAGCCCGTTCCTCGAGCTGTCGCCGTACGCGGCGTGGGGCACCGACTTCCCCGTGGGGGCCAGCGTCGTCACCGGCATCGGTGTCGTCGAAGGCGTCGAAGTGATGATCTCGGCGAACGACGCGACGGTGCGGGGAGGAACGAGCAACCCCTACACCTTCCGCAAGACCCAGCGCGCGCACGAGATCGCCGAGACCAACCGGCTGCCGTTCATCAGCCTGGTCGAGTCCGGGGGCGCGGACCTTCCCACCCAGTCGGAGATCTTCATCCCCGGCGGGCGCGCGTTCCGCAACCTGACCCGACTGTCCTCGCAGGGCATTCCTACCGTCGCCCTGGTCTTCGGCAACAGCACGGCCGGCGGCGCCTACGTGCCCGGCATGAGCGACCATGTCGTGATGATCGAGGGCCGCAGCAAGGTGTTCCTTGCCGGGCCGCCGCTGGTGAAGATGGCCACCGGGGAGGAGGCCGAGGACGAGTCCCTCGGCGGAGCGTCGATGCACGCCCGCACCTCCGGCAGCGCCGACCACCTGGCCGTCGACGAGCTCGACGCGATCCGGCTCGGGCGGCAGATCGTACGCAATCTCAACTGGCGCAAGGCCGGCCCCGGCCCGTCCCGGCCCGCCGACCCCCCGCTGTTCGACCCAGAGGAGCTGCTCGACCTCGCCCCCGCGGACCTGCGCCAGCCGCTGGATCCCCGCGACGTGTTGGCCCGGGTCGTCGACGGCAGCCGCTTCGACGAGCACAAGCCGCTCTACGGCACGTCGTTGGTCACCGGGTGGGCAAGCATCCACGGCTATCCGATCGGCGTGCTGGCCAACGCCCGTGGCGTGTTGTTCCGGGAGGACGCGCAGAAGGCCGCGCAGTTCATCCAGCTGGCCAACCAGGTTGACACCCCGCTGCTGTTCCTGCAGAACACGACCGGCTACATGGTCGGCACCGAGTACGAGCAGAACGGCATCGTCAAGGCTGGCTCGCAGATGATCAACGCTGTCTCCAACAGCACGGTGCCGCACCTGACGATGAACATCGGCGCCTCCTACGGCGCCGGGAACTACGGCATGTGCGGGCGGTCCTACGATCCTCGTTTCCTGTTCGCCTGGCCCAATGCCAAGAGCGCGGTGATGGGGGCGGCGCAGCTGGCAGGAGTGCTCGATATCGTCGGAAGAGCCAGCGCGCAGGCCCGTGGCCGCGACTACGACGAGGAGGCCGCGGCTGCGATGCGGGCCGCGGTGGAGCAGCAGATCGAGGCCGAGTCGGTAGCGCTCTTTCTCTCTGGCCGGGTCTACGACGACGGGATCATCGACCCGCGCGACACCCGCACCGTCCTCGGGCTGGCGCTGTCGGTGATTCACAACGCACCTGTCAGAGGACTGCACGACGGATGGGGGGTGTTCCGCCTGTGAGCGACCAGCACACGCTGCGGAGCGTCCTGGTGGCCAACCGCGGCGAGATCGCCCGCCGAGTGTTCGCCACCGCCCGGGCCATGGGGCTGCGCACCGTCGCGGTGTACTCCGATGTCGACGCAGACGCCCCGTACGTCGCCGACGCCGACGTAGCCGTCCGGCTGCCGGGCAACACCCCGTCCGAGACCTATCTGGACGCCGACCTCGTGGTCGCCGCGGCGCTGAGGGCGGGCGCGGACTGCGTCCACCCGGGCTACGGGTTCCTGTCCGAGAACGCAGATTTCGCCCGGGCGGTGCAGGCGGCGGGACTGGTCTTCGTGGGTCCCAGCGCAGAGGCCATCGGAGCCATGGGCAGCAAGCTGGCCGCCAAGGGCCTCATGCAGCGGGCCGGGGTGCCGACCCTGCCCGGCGTGGACGCCACCGGCCTCTCCGGAACGGAGCTGGAGAAGGCAGCCGCCGACGTCGGCTACCCGCTCCTGGTCAAGGCATCCTTCGGTGGCGGCGGTCGCGGCATGCGGGAGGTACGCGACCCGAGCGACCTCGCGGATGCTGTCGCGGGTGCCGGCCGCGAGGCAGCGTCCGCGTTCGGTAACGGCACCGTGTTCCTGGAGCGCCTGGTCGAACGACCCCGGCACGTCGAGGTTCAGATCTTCGGCGACAGCCACGGGCACACGGTGGCGCTCTTCGAGCGCGAGTGCTCCATCCAGCGCCGCCACCAGAAGGTGGTCGAGGAGGCACCGTCCCCCGCGGTCGACCCGGACCTGCGTGAGCGGCTGCAGGAGGCGGCCGTCGCCGCCGCGCGCGCCATCGACTACGTCGGTGCGGGCACGGTCGAGTTCCTGCTCGACGACGGAGGCGACTTCTTCTTCCTCGAGGTCAACACCCGCCTGCAGGTGGAGCACCCCGTCACCGAGGCCGTCACCGGGCTGGACCTGGTCCGGTTGCAGTTCGACGTCGCGGCGGGCCGCCCGCTGCCCTCAGAGGCACTGACGCCCACCCTGACCGGCTGCGCGATCGAGGTACGGCTCTACGCCGAGGACCCGTCCCGCAACTGGCTGCCCCAGTCGGGGCGGCTCGAGGACTTCCACGTCCCCGCCGATACCGAGTTCCGGCTCCCGGCCGGACCGGGAGTTCGGCTGGACAGCGGCGTCGCTTCGGGCGTCGAGGTCGGGGTGCACTACGACCCGATGCTCGCCAAGGTGATCGCATGGGCGCCGGAGCGGACCTCGGCAGCGCTGGCGTTGGCAGGCGCACTCCAACGCGCACGGCTTCACGGACTGACGACCAACCGTGACCTCCTCGTCCGCGTCCTGCGCAGCGAGGCATTCCTCGCCGGCGAGACCGACACCGGGTTCCTGGATCGGCACGGCCTCGACGTGCTCGCCGCACCGCTGGTCGATGACGAGGGACGCCGCCGGCATGCCGTCGTGGCGGCGCTGGCCGGCGCCGTTCTACGGCGAAGTGCCGCGCCGGCGCTCGCCGGCCTGCCATCGGGCTGGCGCAACAACCCGACAGCGCCGCACACGACGGTCTTCGACGCCGGCACGGTGCGCTACAGCTTTGACCGGAGCGGGATCACCGCCGACCTTGATGCGGCGCCGGTGCCGCTGACGGTGCTCGGCACCGACGTCCTGCGGCCGGGCCGGGTCCGGCTGGAGGTCGAGGCCGACGGACTGCGCGCCACCTACGAGGTGCACGTCGAGGGTGACCGTTCGTTCGTCGACGGACCAGACGGCTCGACGACGCTGGTCGAGCAGCCGCGTTTCCCCGAACCCACGGCGAAGGTGGCCCCCGGGTCGCTCACCGCTGCGATGCCGGGCACAGTAAGCCGGGTGGCCGTGACCGAGGGCGAGCGAATCGACGCGGGACAGCTGGTGCTGGTCCTGGAGGCCATGAAGATGGAGCACCCCGTGGTGGCGCCCGCCGCCGGAGTGGTGCAGGCCCTGCACGTTCACGTCGGCGCGCAGGTAGAGACAGGCGCGACGCTCGCCGTCGTCGCCGACACCGAGGAAGGGAACAGCGATGCGTCCTGATCTATCGGGGGTCGATCCCCTCGCGTTCAACCTGGCCACCAGACTGTCGGTGGGCGACATGCTCACCCGCTCGGCATTCCAGTTCCCCGACCGCACCGCCATCGTGCAGGACGGCGAGGCGATCACCTACGCACGCCTCGACGCCGCCGCCGAGGCCTTCGGGCGGGGCATGCTCGACACCGGCCTCCAGCGGCAGGAGCCCGTGGCCTTCCTGCTGGGCAACTCGTGGCGGTTCGTTGCCACGTTCTTCGGCTGCGCCAAGTCCGCACTCGTCGCCCTGCCCGTCAATCTGATGCTGCCCCCGGACGAAGTGGCGTGGATCCTGGCCGACGCAGGAGTGCGTGCTGTGGTCGCCGACCCCGCATTCGTACCGCTCCTTGAGCAGATACTCCCCGATCTGCCGCAGGTCACCACCGTGGTCGTCACCGGGGACACGTCGGACTCGGTGGCCGGGCGCACCGCGTTGCGCTGGGACGATGTGGCCGCGGACCCGACCCCGTTGCAGGTGGTGGTCGAGGACCGCGACACCGTGCACTGCCTCTACACCTCGGGCACCACGGCCCGTCCCAAGGGCGTACTGACCAGCCACCTCGCCGTTCACGTGGCGGCACTCAGCAGCGCGCTGCAGGTGGGGCACCGGCACGGGCACGAGTTCTCCGTGGCCCCGATCGTGCTGCCGCTGTTCCACACCACGGCACTGGACACGCTGCTGCTGCCCGTGCTGCTCACCGGCGGCACCGCGATCCTGCCCCCCGGCTTCCAGCCCGAGGCCTACCTGGACATCGTGGAGGGCAGCCGGGCCACGCACCTGCTGCTGCTGCCCATGATGTGGGCCGCGGTGCTGGCCACACCGAGGCTCGACGAGCGAGACCTGTCCTCGGTGCGGCTGTGCATGTACGCCATGGCTCCGATGCCGCAGGAACGGATCGGTCAGATAGCCGCCGCCTTCCCCAACGCCGACGTACTGCTCGGCTCGGGGCAGACCGAGTGCGTGCCGGCCACGGTGCTCCAGTGGCCGGCGCACCAGGACACCAAGAGCGCCTCGTGGGGTCCCTCGGTCGTGACCGTCGACACCCGGATGATGGGACCGGGCGGGGACCTCCTGCCCCGGGGAGAGACCGGGGAGATCGTCTACCGCGGTCCGCACGTGATGAGCGGCTACTGGAACAACCCCGAAGCGAACACCGCCGCCTTCGCCCACGCCTGGTTCCACAGCGGCGACATCGGGCACCTCGACGAGGAGGGGGTGGTCTGGTTCTCCGACCGGCTCAAGGACATCGTGAAGACCGGCGGGGAGAACGTCTCCTCGGTCGAGGTCGAGCGGGTGCTGCTCAGCTCCCCGGAGATCACCGAGGCCGCGGTCATCGGCGTACCCGACGACAGATGGGGCGAGGCCGTGACCGCGGTCGTCGTCGCCGTCGACCCCGCCGTCGACCCCACCGCCCTCTCGGAGCGGCTGACCGCGTTGTGCCGCGAGCACCTGGCCGGCTTCCAGGTCCCGAAGCGCATCGAGGTCCTGACCGGCCTGCCCAAGACGGCGACCGGCAAGATCCAGAAGCACGAGCTGAGGGAGCGTTTCCGTGGCTGACCAGGAGCTGGTCCACGTCCACCACCGCGGGCCCGTCGCGGAGGTCACCCTGGACTCCCCGCACAACCGCAACGCTCTGTCGCGCGCCCTGGTCGAACAGCTGCATGCGGCCTTGGCGCTGGTCACCGTCGACGAACCCACGCGAGTCGTCGTGCTGACGGCAACCGGCACCGTGTTCTGCTCCGGTGCCGACCTCAAGGAGCAGCGGACGGGCGCGGCGCCATCGGCGGTCGGCCTGCCGGACATCCTGACGCTGATCTACGAGAGCCCCGCGCCTGTCGTCGCGCGGGTCAACGGAGCCGCGCGCGCGGGCGGGCTGGGCCTGATCGCGGCATGTGACCTCACGGTCGGACTGGCCGACGCGACGTTCGGGTTCAGCGAGGTCCGCATCGGCGTCGCCCCGGCCGTCATCGCCGTAGCCTGCCTGCGCCGGATGGACCGCCGCGCCGCCCGAGAGCTGTTCCTGACCGGAGAGACCTTCGACGGGCTGCGTGCCCGCGACGTCGGCCTCCTGGATCGCGCGGTCCCCGACGACGAGCTGGACCTGACTGTCGACACGCTGGCCGGGCAGCTGAGCAAGGGTGCCCCCCAGGCACTGGCCATCACCAAGCAGTTGCTGCGAGACCTCCCCGGCCCGGATCTGCAGGAGGACTTCCGGCGGATGGCTGCGGTCTCCGCCGAGAGGTTCGCCTCGGACGAGGCGAGGGAGGGCATCGCCGCACTGTTGGACAAGCGCCCGCCGGCGTGGCTCACTGCGGCGGACGCACCGAGCGGAGGAGGACGACTGTGACGCAGACCGATATCACCACACCCACCGGCGACCCGTGGCGCACACCCGAGCGGGTGGCGCTGCGGCGGCTGGCGCGCGACTTCGTCGCCCGGGAGATCGCACCGCACATGGACGAGTGGGAACAGTCCGGCGAGCTGCCGCGCGATCTGCACCGTAAGACCGCCGACGTCGGTCTCCTCGGCGTCGGGTTCGCCGAGGAGGTGGGCGGCAGCGGCGGCGACGCGATCGACTCCGCGATCATCACCGAGGAGATCCTGAACGGCGGCGGATCCACCGGTGTGTGTGCCTCGCTGTTCACCCAGGGCATCGCGCTTCCGCACATCGCCGCCAACGGCGGCCCCGAGTTGGTCGAGCGCTATGTCCGCCCCACGCTTGCCGGGGAGCTGATCGGATCGCTGGCGGTGTCCGAGCCGGGCGGGGGCTCCGACGTCGCCAACATCCGCACCCGGGCGGTCCTCGACGGAGACGAGTACGTCGTCAACGGTGCGAAGACCTTCATCACCAGCGGCGTCCGCGCCGACTTCGTCACCGCCGCGGTGCGCACCGGCGGACCCGGCCACTCCGGGGTCTCCCTGCTGGTCATCGACAAGGCCACGCCCGGGTTCACCGTGTCCCGCCGGCTGGACAAGATGGGCTGGCGGTGCAGCGACACCGCCGAACTGTCCTTCGCCGACGTCCGGGTCCCGGCCGCGAACCTCGTGGGCGCGGAGAACTCCGGCTTCGTGCAGATCATGCAACAGTTCCAGAACGAGCGGATCGGCCTCGCCGTCCAGGCCTACGCCACCGCGGCCCGAGCCTTGGATCTGGCGGTCGGGTGGGCGCGGAACCGGGAGACGTTCGGGCGGCCGCTGTCCTCGCGTCAGGTCATCCGGCACAAGCTCGCCGAGATGGCCCGCCAGGTCGACGTCGCGCGGTGCTACACCCGGGCGGTCGCGCAGCGGTACCTCGCCGGCGAGGATGTCGTCACCGAGGTGTCGATGGCGAAGAACACGGCCGTCTACGCGTGCGACTTCGTGGTGAACGAGGCCGTGCAGATCTTCGGCGGCATGGGCTACATGCGCGAGTCCGAGGTCGAGCGCCACTACCGGGACGCGCGGATCCTGGGCATCGGCGGCGGGACGAACGAGATCATGAACGAAGTCATCAGCAAGAGGATCGGCCTGTGACCGCTGAGCCGGCCCGCCCGTTTCGGGTCACCGGCACCGAACAGAAGCGGGCGTGGGCGGACAAGGTGCTGCCCCCGGTGGAGCAGGTCCAGCAGGGACTGTGGTCGATCCCCGTCCCCATCCCCGACAACCCGCTGCGCTACGTCCTGGTCTACGCACTCGAGCTGGACGACGGGCTGGCGCTGATCGACGCCGGCTGGGACACCGACGACGCCTGGCTCGCCCTGACCCACGGCTTGACCACGGCCGGGCACGCCATCGGCGACGTCCGCGGCGTGATGGTGACGCACATCCATCCCGACCACTACGGCCTGGCGGGGCGGATCCGCGAGGCGTCGGGTGCGTGGGTGGGACTGCATCCCGACGACGCGGCTCTGCTGCCCGCGCGGTACGGGGCCGGCATCACCGACCTGCTCGACGACATGGCCGCGCTGCTGCGGAACTGCGGGGTACCCGAGGACGAGCTGGAGACCCTGTCGCGCGCTTCGCTGCCGATCGCCGCCTACGTCCGGCAGACCGAGCCCGACCGCCTCATCCGAGACGGCGACCGGCTGCCGTTGCCCGGCTGGGATCTGCGAGCGGTCCACACGCCGGGCCACTCGCCCGGCCACCTGTGCTTCCACGAGCACCAGCGTCGCGTCCTCTTCTCCGGGGACCACGTCCTTCCTCGCATCACGCCCAACATCGGGGTCCACGCGCAGTCGAGCGGCAATCCGCTTGCCGACTTCGTCGACTCCTTGGCACGTGTCGGCGGATTGGATCACGAGCTGGACGAGGTGCTGCCCGCGCACGAGTACCGCTTCGCCGGCCTCGCGGCGCGCGTGTCGACGCTGCTGGGCCACCACGACGCACGGCTGGAGGAGATTCACGCCGCCCTCACCACGGCACCGACGACCTGGGAGCTGACCGCGGCGCTGACCTGGTCGCGCCCCTGGGACCAGGTCTCCGGCTTCATGCGCAGAGCGGCTGTCGCGGAGACCCTGGCGCACCTGGTCCTGCTGGAGAGCAGGGGACGGGTGGCGCGGACCAGCGAGACCCCGTGGCGCTGGGAGCAGCGATGACGGGGCACTGTGTGCCGCTCACTCGAGGAGCGCCTCGGTGGCCGTGGCCGCTGCGCCCGCTCGGTCTCCCCCTGGCCAGGCTTGCGGCGCCAGGCCGATCGCCCCGGCCCACAACCGAGTAAGGACGTCGACGGCCTCCGCCTCGTCCAACCCCTCGACCGGGTCCTGCCACAGGTGGGCGAAGGACTCCACCATGGCGCCCAGGGCGCTCGCCGTCGCCCGCGGCGGCAGCAGCGGATCGGCCTGGCCCAGCTCCTGCATCCGGATGAGGCCCTCCATGCCGCGCCGGACGAAGGACTCCCGGATCTCCAGTCGCAGCCCCCGGAAGTCCTCCCGGACATCCGCCTGGGAGTCCAGCACGCGCAGGATCCGGGAGTGCCGGGTCACGGCCCGCAGGAAGGACCGGTTCGCGGCCTCGATGCGGGCGTACGCCGCGCCCGGCGGAAGAAGTGGGCCGATGGAGGTCGCGGCGAAGATGTCCTCCGCGACGCCGGTGACGATCTCGCGCAGCAACGCCTCCTTGGAGTCGAACCAGGTGTAGAAGGTCCCGTGGGAGACCCCGGCGCGCCGGGCGACGGCATCGATGCCGACGGCGGAGAATCCGCACTCCTCGAACAGCTCCCGCCCAGCCTGCAGCAGCGCTGACCTGGTGCGCCGGCCACGCGCGGTGGCCGGCGGGGGTCCTGGTTCGGCCGATGTCATGCGATGTCCCTTCATCCGACGGTTCCGCCGCACTCCTATCTTGACGCCACAGTCAGGTTTGACCAAACTGCGGGTGACCTGGGTCACCCGCAGATGGGGGCCCTCTCTGAAGGGACGGGACATGGACAGAGGAATCGGCAGTTGGGTGACGACGAGGGCTTTCCTCTCCGGGGACCGGATCGCTCTCGTCGACGGTGAGCGGCGACTGACCTACGCAGACCTGGACAGCAGCACCAACCAGCTGGCCCGGGCCCTGAGTGCCCTGGGGGTCCGGCAGGGCGACCGGGTCGCCGGGCTCCTCGTCAACAGCACCGCGTTCCTCGAGACGATGCTGGCCACCGCCAAGCTGGGCGCGGTGTTCGTCCCCATGAACGTGCGTCTCGCGCCGGCCGAGATCACCTACCTCCTGGCGGACTCCGGGGCTGACACCTTCGTGTATTCGGCGCCGCTGGCGCCGGTGGCCCGCGCGGCCCTGGGCGGTGACGGGGTTCGGGTCCGCTCCCGACTGGTCGTCGGCGGCGAACCCGAGCAGGGCGAGCTGCGCTACGACCAGGTGCTGGGCAGCGGCGAGTCCCGTCCGATAGACGCCGACGTCGATCGGCGCGACCTGTCCTGCTTGATGTACACCTCCGGAACCACAGGGCGACCCAAGGGAGCGATGCTGACCCACGACAACCACCTGTGGAACGTCGTGAACAGTCTGTCCTTCGGGCGGGGACTGCGCGAGGGCGACGTCACCGTGACCGTGGCGCCGATGTTCCACATCGGTGGCCTGGGGATCCACACCCTGCCACTGCTGTACGCCGGCGGGACCAACGTCCTGCTGCCCGCGTTCGACCCGGTCCAGACGCTGGACGCGATGTCCCGAGAGCGGGCCACCGTGCAGTTCATGGTCCCCGCCATGTGGGCGGCCCTCATGTCGGTGCCCGGCTTCGACGACTTCGACCTGTCGTCGCTGGAGCTCGCCGTCTCGGGAGGAGCGCCGTGCCCCCTGCCGGTCATCGACTTCTACCAGGGGAAGGGACTGCCCTTCCAGGAAGGGTTCGGAATGACCGAGACCGCTCCGATCGTGTCGGTCCTGGACGCCGATCACGTCAAGGAGAAGGCGGGATCCATCGGCCGGGCGGTGTTCCATGTCGAGGCGCGCATCGCCGATGAAGCCGACAAGGACGTGCGCGTCGACGAGGTGGGGGAGCTGGTGCTGCGCGGACCGAACGTGTTCACCGGCTACTGGGGTCTGCCCGAGGCCACGGCCGAGGCGTTCCGCGGCGGCTGGTTCCACACCGGCGATCTGGGCCGCATGGATGCCGAGGGGTTCATCACGCTCGTCGACCGTAAGAAGGACATGATCATCACCGGCGGCGAGAACGTCTACCCGATCGAGGTCGAGCAGGTGCTCTACCGGCACCCCGCGGTCCGCGAGGTGGCCGTCGTCGGGGTCCCCGACGCCCGCTGGGGCGAGACGCCCGTGGCCACGGTGACGCTCCAGGAAGGCGCCGAGGCGACTGCCGAGGAGCTCATCGCCTACACCCGGGACCGGCTCGCCCACTTCAAGTGCCCCACCCGCATCGAGTTCGTGTCGGAGCTTCCCCGCACCGCCACTGGCAAGGTGCTCAAGACGGTGCTGCGTCAGCAGCACGGCGGAGGAGAACAAGCGGTGGGCCGCTGAGCCCTTCCGGCGGCCCAGTGGTGGTCCGGCCTCACCAGGTCGCTGAGAGGCCGCCGTCGACTACGAGGGTCTGTCCGGTCATGAACGCCGATCCGGGGCCGGACAGGAAGACTGCGGCGGCGGCCATGTCGGCGGGCACCCCCCAGCGCCGGACCGGGGTACGCCGCACGACGCGCTGCTGGAACCGCTCGTCGGAGTGCAGGTCGCTGACGAGGTCGGTCTCCACCCACCCCGGGCACAGGGTGTTGACCGTGACCCCGCGGCGGCCGAGCTCAGCCGCCAGTGAGCGGGTCATCGCGATCATTCCGCCCTTGCTGGCCGCATAGGCGCTGGAGTGGGTGTCGCCCACCAGGCCCATGACGCTGGCCACGTTCACCACCCGACCCCAGCCACGCTCGGCCATCGTCGGAGCCAGTTCACGCGTGAGCGCGAAGGCAGCGGTGAGGTTGGTCTGGATCGTGCGGGCCCAGCTCTCGTCGTCCACGTCACTGAGTGCCTGGTTCCAGGATCCGCCTGCGTTGTTGATGAGGATGTCGACCGCGTCGGCACAGGCCCGGGCTTCGCGTGCGAGGCTCCTCGGCCCGTCGGGGTCCTGCAGGTCGGCGGTGAGAACGACGGGGTCGTGCTGGAGGGTCGAGGCCACCTGGTCGAGGCGTTGCCGGTCGCGCCCCGCAAGGATCACCCGGGCGCCGGCGGCATCGAGCGCCTGGGCCATCGCCTCACCGATCCCACGCGTTGCTCCGGTGACAAGGGCGGTGCGGCCAGCGAGGCCAAACAACTGGTCGAGCGTCATGGATGAGGGCCTTTCAGGCTGCTATCGGAATATGTCGAGGATGCTTTCGCTGACGAGGGTGAGAACCTTCCTGTCCTCCGATGCCGTCCGCGATCGGAACCAGATGGGGACGAAGTTGATCGAGCCGTGCATGCAATGCAGGGCGACGCGTGGGTCGCGGGGGTGCAGTTGACCCGACGCCACGCCATCGTCGACGACCGTGACGAAGATCTCTTCGTGGAGCCTGCGCCAGTGGCGCTGCTTCTCGCGCATCGACTCCGGCCAATCCTGGTGCTGCAGGAACAGGCGCGCCATGTCGGGGTCGTCGTGCACGAAGATCTCAAGCTGCTCGAGGATCAGGTCGCGCAATGCGTCCAGAGGGGTCGGCGCCGCGTTGGCGACGGCCGCGAGACGAGCGATGGTCTTCTCCGCGACCGACTGGAAGCAGGCACTGAAGAGATCGTCCTTGCTGTCGAAGTAGTGATACAGCGATGCCTTGGTGAGATCGACCCGGTCGGCGACCATCTCCAGGGAGGTGTTGTGGTAGCCGTGTTCGGACACCACTTGGGCGGCGACATTCAAGATCGCATCGATGCGCTGGCTTCGCTTGCGGGCGACTCGGCTCAGGGGCTGCTGTTCGTCATCGGGCTTGGTCGCCGGACCGCTCATGTTGTCACTCCTGTGGTGGACGAATCTCCCTCGAGGGACGCCGCGGCGGAGGCAGTTGTGAAACGCACCGGGTGAGCGTATCTGGCTCCGAATCCGCTGTTGCGGATGAGTCCTCGATGCTGAAAGGGAGCGCTGTCGAGCACGTCCTCGGGGCGGAGCACCATGGCAGCGGGCACATCGGCGCGCGTCGTTCGGGCGATGACGTCTGCGGCTGGAAGGCCGGCGAACAGCGTCTCCAACCGGTGTCGCAGGCGCTGGTGGTCTTGTTGGCGTCCTTCGAAGGTGGAGCTGCGTTCGTCGGCGAGGCCGAACTCGTCACAGAACCGCTCCCAGAAGTGCTGCTCGTGCACGATCCCGAGCGCGATGCGGTGCCCGTCGGCGGTGTCGAAGACGCCGTAGTGCGGCGTGGACCCGAACAGGTCCACCTCCCCAGCCGCACGCGACAGGGCCACGGGGAAGGTCCAGGAGGCCATCACGTCGGCCATACTCACGTCGAGATGGGCGCCCTCGCCACTGGTGGCGCGACCGACCAGCGCGGCGCTGATCGTCGTGGCCGCCATCAGTCCGGACGCCAGATCGGCGATGGGCAGCGGCGGCACGATCGCGGCGCAGGGTCCGTTCTGCGCCAAGGTGCCGGCGTCGGCATGGTAGGTGAGATCGTGACCGGGTTTGCCGGCACGCTCGCCGTCTTGGCCGTATCCGGAGATCGAGCAGTAGATCACTCCCGGGTTCGTCTGAGCCACCACCTCGTAGCTCAGGCCGAGGCGTGCCAGGACACCAGGTCGGAAGCCTTCGACCAGCACGTCGCACTCGCGGGCGAGGTCGAGCACGCGACGCCGCCCGGTGTCTGACTTCAGATCCACCTCCTCGACCTTCTTGCCCGCGTTGACCTCGCTGTAGAGGGAGGGGAAGGCACGCGCCGGATCACCCCCGGGGGGCTCTATCCGGTGCACCTCGGCACCCATATCGGCGAGCAGTCGGGTCGCGTACGGCCCCGGCAGCTGCAGGCTGAGGTCGAGGACCCGGATCCCGGTCAGCACCGGCAGCGCCGACTGCCACATCAGTACGACCTCGGCAGGTGCAGCACCTGCTGCGCGATGTGGTTGAGCACCATCTCGCGGCTCACTGGCGCCGTCTTGTGCAGCCGCACGAAGCCCCAGAGGTCCGCCAGGCCGAACTCTGTGGACAGGCCATGGCCGCCGTGCACCTGGATCGCGCGGTCCAATGCCTCCCCAGCCGCATCCGCCGCGGCGAACTTCGCGCTGTTGGCGGCGACTCCCGATTCTCGTGGGTCCATGCCTGCGTCGACCAGCCAAGCCGCCCTCTGGGTCATCAGCCACGCCAGGTCGCGGTGGATCGAGGCCTCCGCGAGCGGGTGCGCCACCCCCTGGTGTGCTCCGATGGGCACGCCCCACACCACCCGCTCCTGCGCATAGCGGGCGGCCTTGTCCAGCGCGTAACGAGCCAGTCCGCAGGCGTGGGCGGCTGTCATGATGCGCTCGGGGTTGAGCCCGACGAAGATCTGCCGCAGCCCCTCGCCCTCCTCGCCCAGCAAGCGGTCGGCGGACAACCGCACGTCCTCGAAGGTGAGGGTGAACTGCTTCTCCGGGGCGTTGACCTGCATCGGGATCGGGTGCATGCTCAGCCCCGCCGCGTCCGTGGGAACGACGAAGAGGCTCAGCCGTCCGCGGCCGGAGTCGGTGCGCCCCGTGCGGGCCACGACCAGGATCTCACGGCTCTCGTCCACGCCTGAGATGTAGTGCTTGGTGCCGTTGAGCACCCACTCCTCGCCGTCACGGCTGGCCCGGGTGGCGAGCTGGTGGCTGTTGCTCCCGGCTTCGGGTTCGGTGATCGCGAAGGCCATCTTGGCCGACCCCGAGCACAGGTCGGGCAGCCAACGCTGCTTCTGCTCGGAGGTGCCGTAGGCAGAGATCACCGTGCCGCAGATCGCGGGCGACACGACCAGCAGCAGCAGCGGACAGCCGTGAGCGGCCAGTTCCTCGCCGACGATCGCCAGCTCGCTGATCCCCAGCCCGCCGCCGCCGTACTCCTCGGGAAGGTTCACCCCGACGAACCCGGCTTCTGCGACCTCGTTCCACAGCTCCTCACTGCGCGACCCCTCGGCGACCGTGCGCTGGTAGTAGGCATGGCCGTACTTCTCGGCGATGGCGCGCACCGAAGCGCGAATGTCGCGGTGCAGTTCGGATTCGGCGAAGTCCATCATGATCCTCCTGAAGGGGCGTGGGGGGACGCCTGGCCGAACGCCGGCCGCAGCGAGGCGGCGAGGTCCTCCGGGCTACGCGCCATGTAGGGCTCGCCCAGCTGCAGGTTCAGCGCGCCGATGTCGTTCGCGTGCAGTGCGGGGGAGAAGGACAGCCGTGGTGTGAGTACGGCGTGCAGCCGCCCGCCGTCGGCGGCATCCAGGGTGGCCGGGAAGAAGGACATGTTGAAGCTCGAGATGCCGGTCTCCCCGAGTGCACTCAGCAGCCGGGCGGTGACCGTGGAGAAGTCCGCCAAGGCCGCGTCGTCGAGGGTGTCGAGCACCTGATGGTCCGAGAAGACGATGCGCACGTCCGACAGCGCCGAGAGCGAGACGAAGTCGGTCAGCACCGTCAGGTGCTCGCTGTCGTACACCCAACGCTCACCCAGGGCACGCTCGGTCTCGACCAGGTCGTCGAAGTAGGGGCGTCCCCAACGCTCGAAGTACTCCCGCTGCGCGCGGATCCGCCTCTTGACGTTCTCTCCCGGCTCGTCGGTGACGATCACCTGCAGATGGGGATGGATCTGGGTCGACGCGGCGGGCGGCATGTAGTTCCAGCTCAGCAATGTGAACGGCAGGTCGTTCCCGGCCTCGCGCACCGCCTTCGCATAGTCGCCGGCAAGACTGATGGCGTTGCGCAGGACGTCAGGGGACCACGCATCGATCGCGACGAAGTGCTGGGCGCAGATCACCGTCACCGCGCTGAAGGCGTCGTAGGGGGACAGGTTCGGGACCAGGGTCGCTTCCCCCCGGCTCAGACGTCCCTCGGCGAAGACATCGGGAGGAAGCTGCGGGGTCACGACCTTCAGGCGCTCGGGACAGAAGGGGCAGATCTCGCGGGTGGTCTCGGCGAGCTCTGCGAAGTCCTCCGGTTGAGGTCTGAATCCCACGAAGTGGGCGAGCCGACCGGTGGTGCCCAGCAACGGGTCACGTCGGATCTCGCTGGTGATCTGAGCAGGCGCCCAGTTCTGGGACGGGTCGAGGTACCGGGTGGTGCGGGGGGAGCGCTCGAAGGCGATCCCGTGGGCGCCCGGCCGGGCGGCGTCGCTCACCGCTCACCGCCCCAGGATGTGCACTGTGGCCGCCGCAACGTCGCCGCCCAGCCAACCACCGGCGTTCTCGGTGATCCCGATCCGGGCACCCTCGACCTGGCGCCCACCGGCCCGGCCCCTGAGCTGGTCGGCCACCTCGACCACCTGCGCCACGCCGGTGGCACCCACCGGGTGGCCCTTGCAGACCAGGCCTCCGCTGGGATTCGTCGGCAGGTCGCCTCCCACGCTCAGCCGTCCCTTGCGCACCGCGAAGACACCCTCCCCCGGGGCGAGCAGGCCCAGCTCCTCCAGCGCGATGAGCTCGGCAGGCGCGGTGGCGTCGTGCACCTCGGCCAGGTTCACGTCGCCGGGTGAGACCCCCGACTGGTCGAAGGCCAACCGCGCCGCATGGGCGACGGCCGGCTCGGAGTGGCGTCCTCGACCGGAGACCAGGCTGGAGGCGAGCAGCCGCACCGGGGTGGCTTCGCGGGTGGGCTCGACGGTGAGGACGAGCGCTGCCGCGCCGTTGCCGATGGGCGAGCACATCGGCAGGGTGAGCGGGTCGTTGATCAGCCTGGCCTCGAGAACCTCCTCGACGGTGATGGGAGCCGTGAACTGGGCGACCGGGTTGTGGGAGGCGTGACGCCTGTTCTTCACGACCAGCGCGGCGAAGTCCTCAGGGCGGGCCTCGTGGGCGCTCATATAGTCACGTGCCAACTGCGCATAGATGTCCATGAACAGCGAGCCGCTGCCACGGACTTCGGGCGACTCCTCCTCCAGCCGCTCCTGGTCCACCGCTGCGGCCAAGGCGATCATCGGGCGTTGCTTGTCCTCGCTGGCCATCTTCTCGGCTCCGACGACTAGGACGTGTCCCGCATATCGGGTTGGGTGGGGTCGCGTAGCCCGATCTTGATCGCTGCGACGTCGATGGTGCCGCGGTAGACGAAGTCGCGTTTGTCGTATCTGGTGGCGACCGCACGGGTGCTGCGGAGCTTGTTCACGGCACGTTCGACGACGTTGCGCTGCCGGTACGCCTCGGGGTCGAACCCGGGAAGCCTTCCGCGGGTGCCGCGTCGTCGTCGGCCGGCCTGCTGGTCGGACTTCAGTGGGATGACGGCGGTGATCCGGCGGTCACGAAGGTGCGTGCGGATGGCCTTGTTGGAGTACGCCTTGTCCGCGAGGAGTGCGTCGGGCCGGCGGCGTGGCCGGCCCCGCCAGGGCCGCTTGACGCACAGGTCGTCCATCAGCAGCTCGAAGGCCAGCGAGTCGTGCCGCTGACCCGCGGTCGTGATCGTCCGCAACGGCCGACATCGGGAATCGGCGAGCAGGTGAATCTTGGTGCTCAGCCCACCGCGGGAGCGGCCCAGCGCCTCCAGATCAGCGGGTTTGCCCTGTGACGGTTGAGAATTCGTGTGATTCGACCCAGCCCCCTGTGACACGCTCGGGGACCGCGAGCGTGTCCTGGTCCGCGTCCATCGTCTTGGCCAGGTCCTCGGCCAACGCGACCGCCAACACCTGCGCGGGCACATCACGCGGAGGTTCATGACGGGCACCAGCGGCGTGGTGGTGAGCACGCACCACGGTGGAGTCGATCGCCACCACCCATGGGTCCTCGCCAACGTCGCAGCCGCGCTGCAGCTCGGAGAGCACCCCAGCCCAGGTGCCATCCGCAGACCAGCGACGGTGTCGGTTGTAAACGGTCTTCCAGCACCCGTAGGACTCCGGCAGGTCCCGCCAGGGCGACCCGGTCCGGGTCCGCCACAACACCCCGTTGACCACCGTGCGGTGGTCCTTCCACGGCCGAGACCGCCGCGGCGTCTGGGCTGGCAGCAGCGGCTCCAACAGAGCCCACTCTTCATCGGTCAGGTCATGACGATCATGCACTCGACCTGCCTACCGCATCCCACCCTTATCCATATGCGGGACACGCTCTAGCACGGTCCCGGCCCGGCCGGCGCGCAGCGCGGTGTCCGCGAGGTGGAGCGCCGTGGAGCCGCTGGCGCAGGCGTTCTCGCAGTTGACGATGGGCACACCGCTCAGGTCGAACTGGCGCAGCAGCACCTGACCGCGAATCATCTCCTGCCCGGTGAGCAGGCCGCTGGCAGCGTTGCCGACGTAGACGGCGTCGATCTGATCCAGCCCGATGGCCGCGTCCTCGAGGGCGGCACGGACGGCGTGCTCGACCTGGTCGGCGGAGCGGGTACTGGGGGAGCGGTCGAAGACGGCGATGCCGGTGCCCGCGACGAAGGTGTCTGTCATCGCTCGGCGCCCCAGCGCTCGATCAGCGTCGCATTCGCCTGACCGCCACCCTCGCACATGGTCTGCAGCCCGTAGCGACCGCCACGTTCATCGAGCACCGACATCAGGCTGACCATCAGACGGGCGCCCGAGCCGCCGAGGGGATGGCCCAGGGCCATCGCCCCGCCATGCACGTTGACATGCTCGTCGTACCACTGTTCGGAGATGTTCAGTTCGTCCCGCCAAGCCAGCACGACGCTCGCGAACGCCTCGTTGATCTCGACCGCGTCGAGGTCGTCCACCCCGAGGCCGGCTCGGTCGAGAGCCTTGCGGGTGGCCGGGGCCGGAGCCGTCAGCATCATCACCGGGTCGTCACCGGCCAGCGCCATCGAGACCATCCGCGCACGCGGGGTCAGGCCCAGCTCGCGCGCCCGCTCGCCACTCATCAGCAGCAGCGCCGCAGCGCCGTCGGTGATCTGGGAGGAGGTCGCCGCGGTGATCACGCCGTCCTCTCTGAAGACCGGCTTCAGCGAGGCGATCCTGGCAGGGTCGGGTTCGCGGATCCCCTCGTCTTGGTCCACCAGTGTCTCGCCCACCTGGACGGGGGCGATCTCGCGCGCGAAGACTCCTGCCTCCCGTGCCGCGATGGCGGTGCGGTGGGAGCGCACAGCCAGCGTGTCCAGGTCTGAGCGGGAGAACCCCCACTTCTCCGCGATCCGCTCGGCCGACTCGCCCTGCGAGACCAAGGAATGCGCTGCCAGCAGCTGTTCGCTGTAGGGAGAGCCCTGGAAGGTGGCCGCGGAGCCGATCGGAATCCGGCTCATCGACTCCACGCCACACGCGATGGCAACGTCGTAGTTGCCGGAGGCGATCCCTTGGGCGGCGAAGTGCACCGCCTGCTGGCTCGAGCCACACTGGCGATCGACGGTGACCGCCGGCACCGATACGGGAAGCCCCGCCGCCAGCCACGCGTTGCGAGTGACGTTGGTGGACTGTTCGCCGACCTGCCCTACGCAGCCGCCGATCACGTCGTCGACTGTCGCCGGGTCGATCCCCGTGCGGTCGACGAGCGCGCCGAGCACATGGGCCAACAGGTCAACCGCATGCACTCCGGCCAAACCGCCTCCCCGCTTGCCCATCGGCTTGCGGGGCGAGAGAGTGCCCGGGTGGGACTGCCTTACGTCTCTTTACGGTTGACCGGATCCGTAACGTCAGCGCCCGATTCTTTACGGTTCAGCACGAGTTGCGCGCCCCCGCTCTGGAGGTGCGACGGGATCGGTCGACCTCGTCCCCAGGCCCGGCTCACAACGCAGATCGCCCGGCGTAGCGTGCCCAGGGCTCGGCGGCCTTATCAGCGTGGAGGAACGCGACCTGGGCGCTGTAGCCGAGGGCCTCGGCGACGAGGGAGGGCGGGCACTCGAGGACGAGCTCGCCGATGGCCCGGTTGCGGGCGCCGAGGAGGTTGACGCCGAGGTCGCGGAGCCGGTCCATGACGGTGTTGGGGTGCAGGTGTCGGCCGGCCAGGGTGCTGGGAAAGAGCCAGAGGTTGTCGGGCCCGGCGCCGGTGCGCAGGTTTGGTCGAGCGGCGAGGTGCTCGCGGACGAGGGAGGCAAACGGCTCGGGGACGTCGGTCGGGTGCGAGCCGAGGGTGATGCTCATGCCGGAGTCGCCGACGTCGAGGACGCTGGTCGGGAGCGCGACGACCTTGACCAGCGGCTGGGCGTAGAGCAGCAGGAGCATCCCGGCGACGCGGTAGGGGAGCGAATCGCTCCTTCCGGTGAGGAGTTCGTGGATCCAGGCGAGCCGCTGGTCCTGGCTCAGCGACGGACTGGTCTTCGCTGACCGGTGCGCGACCGCGACGGTCGTGTTGAGCCGCGACCTCTTCGTGATGACGAAGAACGTCCTGATCGCGCTGCGCGTGGTCGGTCCGTTAGCCAGCCACTCGTCGACGTCTTGCTGAGTGCAGGTGGCGGCGGTGCGTTGGTAGGTCTCGTGGAGCCACACAAGGAACTTGACCGTCTCAGTGATCTCCTGCTTGGCCGAGTGGATCGGGCCGCTTGTGGTCGCGCCGGCGTCGGCCTTGGCCCGGATCCGTCGGAGGTGGTGCCAGGTTGCGAAGTGCTCGACGGGTTGGCGCACCGGGTCTGGGAGTCCATGGAGTTTGGTTTCGATCCATCGCTCGAAGCGGGGAAGGTAGGGGTCGCGCTGGGGGAGTAGGCCGTGGTGCTGCATGAGCGCGCGGAGATGTTCGGTGGGTCTGCCGGGCACGGTGTCGAGGCCCTCGTGCGACACCGGGATGGTGCCGTCGCCGAGGCCGCTCAGCAGTTCTTGGACCTTGGCTGAGCGCTTCCAGACGAGGATGGACTCGGGCCGTTCGGCGGCACAGAGGGCGTCGATCAGGCCGCGGAGGGCGGGATTGGTTGGGACGCCGCCGAGCAGGCCGTGGAGGTCGTCACGAAGGGCACAGCGGACGCAGACACGACCGCGCTGATGAGCGGCTTCGTTGCCGCAGCGTTCGCAGTGGAAGTCGTAGGGGATCCGGGCGCAGGTCGAGCAGGTGGCTCGGCCCGCATCGTTGGTCGGGCCGGGCAGCAGGCGGTCTTGTCGGCAGTCGGGGCACCTGCCGTAGGTCCTGGTCGCCTCGTAGAAGCAGACGAAGCAAAGCCGTCCTTCCGGCCACGTCGCTGCGACACGGGGCATGCCGCGGTCGCACCGGGTGCACGGGCCGTTCTTGGCCGCGGTCGCGCGGGGCCGGCCCTGCTTGGTGTTGCGAGGGTAGAGGCCAGCCGGCTTCGGATCCACAAGAACACCTCGCCGCTACTCGTCGAGGATGTTGGCGCGGCGGGGCCGAACCGTGCGGTCGAGCGCGACGACATTCGGTGGGGAAGCGGTGCCGGTCTTGCGGACTCTTGCGTCGGCCGCGGTGGTGGTGACGAGATCGGCGGGCGTGCAGTCGAAGATGTCGCACAGCGCCGCGATCACCTGGAGTGACACTCGCTCCGGGCGCTGGTTGACGAGGCGGTAGACCTGCGGTCGCGACAGGGTGATGTCGCGTTCGGCCAGCAGGGGGATGAGGTCGGTGGTGTTGTGCAGCCCGCGGGCCGCCATCAGCTCGGCCAGCCGCCAGGTGTAGTCGACCTTGCGCTTCATGAGGTTCCGTCCTCGGTCGTTCGTTGAAGGGCTTCGTTCACCGTGCGGTCCAGCGCGCTCCTGAGAGTGGAGCGGCGGAACTCGTCGGAGACGAACTGGTAGATCCCGGTGGTCGCGGCGTGCTCGTGACCCATCTGATCTTGGACGAACCGGGGGTCCCAGCCGGCTTCGAGGAGGTGGGTGGCGTAGGAGCGGCGGAGGGAGTGGAGGTCCAGGCCGTCGGAGAAGCCCAACTCTTCGCAGTAGCGGCGGACCCGCCGGATCAGGGTCGACTCGACGACCAGGCCACCGCGTTCGCTGGGGAACAGGTCGAGGGTGCCGGGATCGCCGCGGCCGTTAACGAGCCAGTCCTCGAGGATGCCGGGGGTCCACCGCCAGACGGTCAGAACGCTGCGTGGCTTCGGTGGGGACCCTCGTCGTGCCTTGCCGTAGCGGACCTTGCAGACGCCGAAGGCACCAAACTCACGGGCGTGCGGGTTGCGGGCGAAGTCGACGGTCTGGAGATGCCGCAGCTCGTTGAACCGGAGGCCGTAGGCGTAGGCGATCTTCATCATGACCGCGTCGCGATAGGCGGCCCGCCAGCCCTTGCGAGTGGAGTGGCCGATGCGCTCGACCTCGTCGTCCGCGTGGTCGAAGAGCGCGCTGATCTCCTCGCGGGTGTACGGACGCTTTGTCGGGCGCCCGTCGTACTCCTGGACGTGGGGAGCGGTGTTCCAGTCGAAGAAGACCTGGGCCGGGTGGGTGCCGAAGTGCTGCTCGCAGATGCGGTCCCAGCCGTAGTCGGGGTTGCTGATGTAGCTGGTGAACGCGCGCAGCGCGGAGTGGTAGCCGCGGAGCGTGGAGTGGGCGACGTGCTTGACGGTGCGCAGGTCGGCGGAGAACTCCTCGACCATGGCGGGCGTCCAGTGCCACGGGTCCTCGTTGACGTGGTCCAGGAACCGCTGCACGCAGCGCAGCCGCTGCTCGATCGTGGCGAACTGTAGGTTGCGGGACAGCTGCTGGTTGCGCCAGCCGTCGAGCATCAGTTGGAGCACCTGCTCGTCGGGCCGCAGGACCGGCACGGACGGCACCAATTGGACCCGTCCAGAGCCGTCAATCTGCATCGAAACTCCCCAGAAATCCGGTTACAACCACTGAATCAATGATGCATCCGATGAGACTTCTAGTGTGTTCATGCAGGTCAGTGGCGTGTCGCGCGCGCTGCGAGGTGTGCAGATCCAGTCTTCCTGAACTTGGTTGACGACCACAGAAACCGCCGCGTCGGGCAGCGTTCCCGCAGGTCAGCGCGTGGTTCGCCTTACGTCAAAGGGAAGTGAGGCGGCCTCGGCGTCGCTGATTCATCTGATGCAATACGCAGACTACAACTTGACATAATGTGGCTTATCGGCGTTAACCACAGGGTGCTCCCAGCTACCCATCCGCGCTCAGTGCAGCCCCGCTTGCGCCACGATGGCCCTGTGTTCACGACCCGGCCCACAGAGCCAGATGATCTGGCCCTCCTGCTGAACTGGACCGCGACGCCGTATGACCTCGCACTGTGGGCCGGTTCGACGCTGACGTGGCCGCTGACCCTGGCCGCCCTGGGCGACATGCTCGCGACGGGGCCCGATGCGGGACGCGCCTCGTGGACCGTGACCAGGCCGGCCTCGGACGAGCCGGTCGGCCATTTCAGCCTCACGCTGACCGACCAGGGTGCGACGGTCCGCATCGGCCGCATCCTGCTCGACCCTGGCCTGCGTGGCCGCGGCCTTGGCCGTGAGCTCATCGAGATCGCCTTCGCTGGGGCTGATGCGACCGGGGCCACCACCCAGACGCTAGGCGTGCTCAGGCGTAACGAGCATGCGGCCCGTATCTATGAGGAGCTCGGCTTCGAGCCGACCGGCGAGACCACGATCGTCAGCGTGGGTGGCGAGTGCTGGACCAGTCTGGAGATGGTGCGCCGGCGCGAAGTCTAGGCTGAATCCTATACCCGCCGCGTTGTCCGGTTCAGAGTCGGACCTACTGGATTCAACTGTCGGACAACAGAATACGCGCTTTGCCGGCCAGCGATCGTCATTCGGTCGCTACGGGCCTTCGCTCGAGCATCACCCGGACGGCGTCGACCAGTCGCCGGGTCTCGTCCTCGGTCAGGCTCGCACCGAGTCCTGTGAGCAGCTCCGGCAGCTCGTCGACGTCGAGTGGCCGCTGTCTGGTGGGCTCACCGGCGCGGCGGTTAGTCACGCCATCCAGGGTCACGGTCGTGTGGGTGGCCACTCCGTCGTCGTCGCGACTGTGACGGGCCACGGTCCGGCCTTGGAGGAAGTGCGAGGTCGGTGACGTCGAGGTCCAGTGGTGCCCCATCGCCACGTCGACCGGCCGCACCGGGAGCTCGTCGGTGGTGTGCATGTGCTCCCACCCGGTGCTGCGCTTGCGCCACAGTGTCCAGGCATTGCCGCCCGTGCCTTCGCTCGCCGCTCGGATCTCGTGGTCCCAGACGCCTCCGGAGACACGTGCGCCGTCGCGCAGCTCGATTGGCGCCGTTGGCGGGATCCCGATGCCCGGGTCGCACAGATACCGCACGCCGTCGAGAGTCACCACCACTCCCAGATGGGTGCGTGCAGCCGCCTGCGGGTCCCCCACACGGCTGAGCCTCAGCTCTGCGTCGTAGCCGAGCTCCAGCAGCGCCGCGTGGAAGAGCGTCGCGTGCTCGAAGCAGTAGCCCCCACGCCCACGCCCGACGAGCTTCTCGGTCACCGCCTCGAGGGAAACGCCTGGGTGCTGGCGGAGCAGCACGTCCACGTTGTCGAACGCGAAGGTGTGGACGTGAGCGGCCTGGAGGGCCGAGAGGGAGTCAAGAGCCGGCTGGCGCGCAGGCTCCCCGACCCGGGCGAGGTAGTCAGCAAGAACGAAGGACATACGGACAGCCTCCAACCTCAGGTGCGCTTGAGGTCAAGCCTTCTTGACGTATGCCGCGAGATGCTTGCCGGTCAGCGTCCCCTTGACCTTCACGAGGTCGGCCGGGGTGCCCTCGAATACGACCTTGCCGCCGTCGTGTCCGGCGCCGGGGCCCATGTCGATGACCCAGTCGCCGTGGGCCATCACGGCCTGGTGGTGCTCGATGACGATGACCGACTTGCCGGAGTCGACGAGGCGGTCCAGCAGACCGAGGAGCTGCTCGACGTCGGCGAGGTGCAGACCGGTCGTCGGCTCGTCGAGGACATAGATGTCGCCCTTGTCCCCCATCTGCGCGGCCAGCTTGAGCCGCTGCCGCTCACCGCCGGACAGGGTCGTCAGGGGCTGGCCGACCGTGAGATAGCCCAGGCCGACATCGGACAGGCGGCCGAGGATCTTGTGTGCCGCAGGGACTTTGGACTCCCCCTCGGCAAAGAACGCGTGCGCCTCGTCGACCGACATCGCCATCACCTCGGCGATGTCCTTGCCCCCGAGGTGGTAGTCGAGCACCTCGGGCTGGAAACCCTTGGCGTCGCAGACCTCGCACGGCGAGGACACGGTGTCCATGAAGCCCAGCTCGGTATAGACCACGCCGGCGCCCTTGCAGTTGGGGCAGGCGCCCTCGGAGTTGGCGGAGAACAGCGCCGGCTTGACGCCGTTGGCCTTGGCGAAGGCCTTGCGGACCGGTTCCAGCATCCCGGTGTAGGTGGCCGGGTTGGAGCGGCGTGACCCCTTGATGGCGCTCTGGTCGATGACCACGACATCGTCGCGGCCGGACAGTGACCCGTGGATCAGCGAGCTCTTGCCGGAGCCGGCGACCCCAGTGATGACACACAGAACGCCGAGCGGCACGTCGACGTCGACATCCTGGAGGTTGTGCATCGACGCCCCGCGGATCTGGGCGTGATCCGTTGCGGCACGGACCTTTTCCTTGAGCTGAGCCCGATCGTCGAGATGCTTGCCGGTGATGGTGCCGCTCCCCCGCAGCCCGTCCACCGTCCCCTCGAAGCAGATCTCGCCGCCGGCGTGGCCGGCGCCCGGTCCGAGGTCGACGACGTGGTCGGCGACCGAGATCATCTCGGGCTTGTGCTCGACGACGAGCACCGTGTTGCCCTTGTCGCGCAGCTGCACCAGCAGCGTGTTCATCCGCTCGATGTCATGGGGATGCAGACCGACCGACGGCTCGTCGAAGACATAGGTGACGTCGGTGAGCGAGGACCCGAGGTGGCGGATCATCTTGGTCCGCTGGGCCTCTCCCCCGCTCAGCGTGCCCGCCGGACGGTCGAGCGAGAGATAGCCGAGGCCGATCTCCACAAATGAGTCGAGCAGGTGCAGCAGGCCGGCCAGCAGCGGCGCGGCCTCGGGGTGGTCGAGCCCGCGCACCCATTCGGCCAGGTCGGTGATCTGCATGGCGCAGCAGTCGGCGATGTTGGTGCCGTCGATCCGCGACTCCAGCGCGTGCTTGGCCAGCCGCGTGCCCCCGCACTCCGGGCAGGGCTTGAAGACGACCGCCCTGTCGACGAACGCCCGCACGTGGGACTGCATGGCCTCGCGGTCCTTGGACAGCATCGACTTCTGGATGCGCGGGATGATCCCCTCATAGGTGAGGTTGATCCCCTCGACCTTGATCTTGGTCGGCTCCTTGTAGAGCAGGTCCTCGCGCTCGGCCTTGGTGTACTTCTTCACCGGCTTGTCCATGTCGAAGCCGTAGCCGGAGAAGATCCGTCCGTACCAGCCGTCCATCGAGTATCCCGGCACGAGGATCGCACCGTCGGCAAGCGACCGGGACTCGTCGACGATCGCGCCCAGGTCGAAGTCCGAGACATTGCCCGTACCCTCGCACTCGGGGCACATGCCACCGGTGATCGAGAAGGTGCGCTTCTCCTTCTTGCCCTTGTTGGGGCCCGTCGCGATTGTCACGGCACCGGCACCCGAGACCGACGGCACGTTGAAGGCAAAGGCCTGCGGCGAGCCGACGTGGGGAGTTCCCAGGCGGGAGAACAGCATTCGCAGCATCGCGTTGGCATCGGTCGCGGTGCCGACAGTCGAGCGCAAATTGGCGCCCATGCGCTCCTGGTCGACCCGGATCGCCGTGGTGAGCCCCTCGAGGACATCGACGTCGGGCCGAGCCAGACTCGGCATGAAGCCCTGGACGAACGCGCTGTAGGTCTCGTTGATCATCCGCTGCGACTCGGCCGCGATCGTCCCGAAGACCAGCGAGCTCTTGCCCGAGCCCGACACCCCGGTGAAGACCGTGAGCCGCCGCTTGGGGATCTCGACGCTGACGTCCTTGAGGTTGTTCTCCCGCGCGCCATGCACACGGATCACGTCGTGGGCGTCGGCCGCCGTCCCCGCCCCGGTGGCGGTCACGGGCGAAGGGGGTGTGCTCATGGGGGCTCCATCGGTGAGGGGACGGACAAATGGTACGGCCGCCACGCCTCCCCCGCTGCCACTCCACGTAGGCTCCCGGGGTGCGGCCACCACCGGGCGCACGCCGTCACGCGAGACCACGATTGGTGCCTTCCCATGACCTACCTGCTCCTGCTGGCTGCGATCGTGTCCGAGGTCGTGGGGACCTCCCTCCTGCGTGCGACGGAGGGGTTCACCAAGCTGTGGCCGACGCTCGCCTGTCTCGGCAGCTATGCCCTGGCCTTCCTGCTGCTCAGCCGCATCGTCGACCACCTGCCGATCGGCGTCACCTATGCCATCTGGAGCGGACTCGGGACGGTCCTCATCGTCGCTATCGGTGTCGCCTTCCTCGGCGACCCGATGACGTGGAAGGTGGCCCTCGGCATCGCGCTCGTGGTCGGCGGTGTTGTCCTGCTCAACCTCGGCGGCGCCCACTAGCTCAAGCGGGCCACACCCCCGTAGGCCCGACCCAGCGTCACCCAGCCCGCAGCCGCTTGACCCTCGAGACCTCCACCTCATAGCGGCTCGTAGGCCCGCCGGAGGTCTTGAAGAAGCGCCGGCGCAGTGCGCCGCTGACCTCGAGCACATCGCCCGCGGCATACCGGCTCGCGAAGGCGCGCGTGCGCGCCGACCAGCAGGCCAGGTCGATCGTGTCGACCGACGGGCCGCGCGAGCCCGGAGGCCGCTCCACCACCAGCCGCAGGGTCACCAGCTCGTCGCCGCTGGGCAGCGTCCTCGTCTCGGGGGCGGCGCTGAGGTGCCCCACCAGCTCGACCGTGTTGCGCGACTCCACGTCGCTCTCGCCAGCACCCATCTCATCCTCCGTCCGCAGTGTGTGCGCCCAGCCTGCAACCGGGGGCCCCACGGGCGTCAGTGCCACGGACAGGCCTGTGGACAGCCACCCCAGAGCACGTCCCCCTGTGGACGGCCGGGCCGTCAGCGGTTGCGGCCGAACTCCTCGTGGCTGGTCACCCAGTCGCCGGCCAACACCGCGCTCGAGAGCGAGACCTCGCCGGCGAGGACAACGGCCGCGCAGATCTCCGCGAGCTTGGCCGCCTTGCCCGGTCCGGCGCACCCGAGCATCTCGAGGCACTCACGCTGGGTCGGCAGCCCGGTCCCGCCGCCCACGGTCGCCACGATCAGTGCCGGGAGGGTGATCGACCAGTAGTAGTCGCCCGAGTCGAGCAGCTGCGAGTAGACGATGCCCGAGTGCGACTCCGCGACATTGGCGACGTCCTGCCCTGTCGCGATGAAGAGCGCCGTGAGCCCGTTGGCCGCGTGCGCGCCGTTGTTCGACGCGCCGGCGAGGAAGGACCCGACCTGGCTGATCTGCCTGTGCCGGAACAGATCTGCCGGGGTGACCCGCATGATGCCCTCGAGAACCTCGGCCTTGAGCACCGCCTCGGCGACGACCCGCTTGCCCCTCGTGTGGATCGTGTTGATCTGCGAGTGCTTCTTGTCGGTGTCGATCGCCCCGGACAGGACATAGCGCGGGTGGTCGGGGTGGTTGTCCCGGATCCACTCGCACGCCGCCCAGGTCGCGCGCCCGACCATGTTCTGCCCGGCGGCGTCGCCCGTCGCGTAGTCGAAGCGCAGATACCTGAGCGGCCCCACGGCATACTGCTCGATCTCGATGAGCCGCCCGATGCGGGTGGTGCGCTGCGCGGCCTCGGCGATCTCGTCGTGGTGCTCCTGCACCCACTCGCCGAAGTCGCGCGCCGCCAGGGCCGTGTCGAGCACGAAGACCGGCGCGCGCTGCATGCGGTCGTCCACGACCGTCGCCCGCACTCCCCCGGACTCGGTCAGCGCGCGCATGCCCCGGTTGTAGCTCGCGACGAGGGTCCCCTCGCTCGTCGCCATCGGCACATAGAACTCCCCCTGGGCGTGCTCGCCGGCGATGAGCAGCGGCCCGGCCAGGCCCATCGGCACCTGGGCCACGCCCATGAAGTTCTCGACATTGCCCCGCATCTGGGCCGGGTCGCCCGAGAAACTCCCCACGTGCTCGAGAGAGGCGCCGGTATGCCGTGTGGCGAACTCGCGCCGCCGGCTCGCCATCTCGGCGGTGTAGTCGTCGGCCCCGTCGCGCGGGACCCTCCGCTCCTCTGTCGCCATGGCCGTGACCTCCGTGCTCCGGGTGCTGCGGTTGGCCGATCCTTCCACGGGCGTGGCCGGGAAGGGGCGCGAGCAGGAGTACCTTTCATTGGGTGGACATGACGCAGTTGCAGCACGACGCCCAGCAGATCATCGCCGGCCCCGGGCTCGGCTACGACCAGCGGCTGCGCAGGCTCGCAGCTCTGGCCCTCGCCGCGATGCCCTACCCGGCTCTCTCCCCCGCCTGCGCGGAGGCCCTCGACAAGCGCGTCGTCTGCGACATGTACGAGGGCAACACGCCCTTCACCCCGCGGTATGTCCTGCCCGACTACGCCAAGGCACTGCGCCAGGGCTCGCGCCACCTCGAGCTCGCCCCACCTGAGGACCTCGACGACGCCCTCAGTTTCCTGACCATCCTCTACGGGCACGTCCCGTCGGTGACCACCTATCCGGTCTACCTCGGCGACCTCGACGCACTGCTCACGCCCTACATCACCGACGACCTGAGCGACGACGAGCTCGACCGCAAACTGCGCCGCTTCTGGGTCCAGCTCGACCGGCTCCTGCCCGACGCCTTCGTCCACACCAACATCGGCCCGGCCGACTCCCGCGCCGCCCGCTCGATCCTGCGCGTGGAGCGGTCACTGCGTCAGGTGGTCCCCAACATCACCCTCAAGGTCGACCCGACGATCACCCCCGACGACCTCGTGCTCGACGCTGTCACAACGGTTTTCGAGACCGGCAAGCCCCACTTCGTCAACCACCCGATGATGGTCGGCGACCACGGCGAGGCCTATGCCGCCGTGTCCTGCTACAACTCCCTCAAGGTCGGCGGCGGGGCCCACACCCTCACCCGCCTCAACCTCAAGGAGGCCGTGCTGCGCCACGAAGGCGGGCTCGAGGACTTCCTCGCGACGGCGCTCCCCCACTACCTCGAGCTGACCTGCGAGCTCGCCGACGCACGCATCCGCTCGCTGGTCGAGGACCAGCACTTCTTCGAGCAGAGCTTCCTCGCCCAGGAGGGCCTGGTCGACATCGACCGCTTCTCGGCCATGATCGGCCTCTTCGGTCTGGCCGAGGCCGTCGACCACCTCATGGAGCGCGAGTCCCCCGGCGCCCGCTACGGCCACGACGAGCAGGCCAACCAGGCGGCATACCGCATCACGCAGCGGTGCGCCGAGATCGTGGCCGGCCGCCCCCTCCCCTACTGCGAGGGCGGCGCGGGCCACGGCTACCTGCACTCCCAGGGCGGGATCGACCTCGACGAGGGCGTCACCGCGGGCACCCGCATTCCGGTCGGCGAGGAGCCCCCGATGCGCGAGCACATCACCGTGTGCGCGCCGCACCACCGCCTCTTCGCAGCCGGCATCAGCGACATCTTCCACGTCGACGAGACCGCCGTGCGCAACCCTCAGGCGATGGTCGACATCATCAAGGGCGCCTTCGCGGTCGGGATGCGCGACTTCACCTTCAACCTCGACTCCAACGACTTCATCCGCATCACCGGCTACCTGGTGCGCAAGTCCGACCTGGTCGACATCGACGAGGCAGGGGCCCGGCACTCCAGCGACTACCTCGCCGCCGGGTCGGAGCGCACCTTCCACCTCACCGAGCGCGCCGTGAAGCGCGTGATGGCCCATGAGCTCGCGCCGCGGCCTGGTCGCTGACACGATCGAGTTCTCTGCCGTCGACGGTCCGGGCAACCGTTTCGTCGTCTTCCTCCAGGGCTGCACCTTCGACTGCCTGGCCTGTCACAACCCCTACACGATCAACCCGTGCATCGACTGCGGCGAGTGCGTGGAGCCTTGTCCCACAGGCGCATTGGACTTCGACGCCCGCGGCCGGGTGCGCTGGGACCCCGACGTGTGCGCCGGTGGCGACGAGTGCATCCGGGTATGCCGCTACGACTCGACCCCCAAGGCGCGACACCTCGAGGTGGGTGACCTGCTCGAGCAGATCCGGCGCGCAGCGCCCTTCCTCTCGGGGGTCACCGTCTCGGGCGGCGAGGCCACGACGCAGCCCGGCTTCGTCGGCGCCCTCTTCACCGCGCTGGGGGCCGACGCGGCCACCCGGGGCCTGACCCGTTTCATCGACACCAACGGCGATGCCCCCCGGACCGTCTGGGACGAGCTCGCCCCGGTCACCGAGGGCGTCATGGTCGACCTCAAGTGCCTCGACCCCAAGCTCCACCGCGACATCACGGGAGCCGACAACGACCGCACCCTGGCGGCCATCCCCTATCTGCACAGTCTCGGGATCCTCCACGAGGTGCGGCTGCTGCTCATCCCCGGCCGCAACGACTCGGAGGCGCTGCTGCACGCCACCGGTGACTGGCTGGCCCACATCGACCCCACCATGCGGGTCAAGGTGCTCGGCTACCGTCCACACGGCGTCCGCGCCGGGCTGCTCCCCCGCCGCGAGGCCACGCCAGAGGAGCGCGAGGGGTATGCCGCGGTGCTAGGCGCCGGCCGCGACCTGCGCCTGACCGTGGTCTAGACGGCCGGCGCGGGCCTCCCCCGCTCCGCCCCGCCGCGGGACCCGCTCAGCCGTGCATGTGGACTATGAAGACCGGCTGTATGCCGTCCGCGCCCGCCCGCGACGCCCCCGTCACCTCGATTCTGATGGTCCAAATGCCGGCGGCACACGGCGGGACGCTCGGGCCACCAGAGCCCCCAAAACGCCCACTGGCGCACATTGTGGCCCACATCACCTGACCCGCCCTCAAGGCGGGTGATTTGGCATGTTACTGCGCGTGCCCGGGGTAGTAAGCGGTGTGTCGGGAAGGGCAGCACACACGTCTCCTGTGGACATCGATTGGATTGCGATGGTTGCCCGGGGGTATGGTTCGTTACCAATGCGTGACCCGAGCTAGTCCCCCCACGGCTCGGCCCCCCATTCAGACAAGGTTCCATCCAACGTGTCACTCATGCGTTCCCGCGTGCTTAGCACCAGCGCGGCTCTTGCCGTTGCCTTCGTCGGCGTCACCCCTCTCGCCGCACACGCAGACCCCACGGCTCCCACTCCCTCCGGTGCAGCCACCGTCGAGGTGACCGTCAGCGACAAGGGCCTCTCCCAGGGGCAGCTCGCCGCCCAGGTCGCCCAGGCCAGCAAGCTGCGCGCCGCCCTGCTGAAGTCCAACAAGGACGTCGCCGCCAAGGTCAGGGCGCTCGAGGCCACCTCCGCCAAGGCCAACAAGGCGCTGGAGGCGTACTCCAAGGCCAAATCCGCGGAGCGCACCGCCCGCAACGAGGCCTCCGAGATGCGCAAGAAGTCGGCCGAGATGGAGAAGCAGCTCCAGGCCGACCGCAAGGAGCTGCGCGGCTGGGCCTTCCAGGCATACGCCGGTGGTGGGGACCTCGCGCAGACGGCCGCTGCCATCGACTCCATGGGCAAGGACGCCTCCAAGGCGGGCAACGCCGCGGGCGACCTGGAGTACATGACCGAGTCCCGCGTGCGCACCTTCCAGCGCATCCGTGAGCTCACCGAGGAGCAGCGCCGCGTCACGGCCAAGGCCGTCGAGGCCGAGGCCGAGGCCGTCAAGCAGGCCAAGACCGCCGGCGCCAAGAAGGCCGCCGCCGACGCAATCGTCAGCCGCCAGGAGAAGGAGATCTCCGCGACCCGCGCGACGATCCGCAAGTCCCTGGCCGCCGGTGGCAAGGTAAGCGGCACCCTGCTCGGCAGTGGTGACGCGCAGGCCAAGTCCGCCTCCGAGGCCCTCAAGGCGGCCATGAAGGAGGTCGGCGCCAGCGTCGTCCAGCAGGAGGCCGCCCAGGGCAAGGCCGCGATCAAGGCGGGCGGGCCTACCTGCTCCAACGACAGCGGCACCTACCCCAACGGCCAGATCCCCTCGTCCGGCCTGTGCCCCCTCTACAAGGCGTCCGGCGACTCGCTCCGCCCCAAGGCCGCCGCCGCCTTCAACGCGATGAGCAAGGCCTACGAGAAGGAGACCGGCAACGCCATCTGCGTCACCGACTCCTACCGCTCCTACGGCGACCAGGTCGCCGTCAAGGCCTCCCGCGGCTTCTGGGCCGCCACCCCCGGCACCTCCAACCACGGTTTCGGCCTCGCGCTCGACCTGTGTGGCGGCATCAACAGCTTCGGCACCCCGGCCCACGCCTGGATGAAGCAGAACGCCCCCGCCTACGGCTGGTTCCACCCGGCCTGGGCAGGCCCGGGCGGCTCGCTCCCCGAGCCGTGGCACTGGGAGTTCGCCGGCTGACCCACGTCTGGCAGTGAATGGGTACGACACCTGAGGTGTCGTACCCATTCCTTTTGCCCATCCGTGTGGAACGCTTCCCCCATGACCGCCACGACGGGCTCGGCGCCCACCGACGAACAGGTGCGCCAGCGCCGATCCTGGTACTGGTACGACTGGGCCAACTCGGCCTTCGTGACCACGACGCAGACGGTCCTGCTCGGCCCCTACCTGACGGCCATCGCGACGAATGCCGCGTGCCCCGACCTGCCCGAGGGTGAGAAGTGCACCACGCCCCTGAAGGTGCTCGGCCTCCCCGCTGACCCGGGCTCGCTGCACCCCTACACCGTCACCGTCGCGACGATCATCGGTGCGATCTTCCTGATCTGGGTCGGCGCCATCGCCGACCGCTCCCCGCGCCCGGCCCGGCTGCTCGCGCTGTTCGCCCTCGTCGGCTCCGTGGCCGGCTCCCTGCTCTTCTTCGTGACGGGCACCAACTGGGCCCTGGGCGCCGTCCTGCTGATCATCGCCACGATGGCCCTCGGGGCCTCCCTCGTGGTCTATGACGCCATCCTGTGCCGCATCGCGGGCCCCGACGACCGCGACAAGGTCTCCTCCCGCGGCTGGGCGCTCGGCTACCTCGGTGGCGGCCTGCTCCTGGCCGCCAACTTCCTCATGCTCACCAAGGCCGAGTCGTGGGGCCTGACCACCGGGCAGGCCGTGCGGTGGAGCATGCTGATCGCGGGCATCTGGTGGGGCCTGTTCACGCTGATCCCCGTCATCGGCCTGTGGAGTCTGCGCGGCGTGGAGCGTCCGGAGGTAGCCGCCCGGGCCGGCACCGTGGGCGGCAGCATCCGTCAGCTGGTCGACACGGGCCGGGCGCTGCGGGCGCTCCCCCAGACGCTGCTGTTCCTGCTGGCCTACATGTTCTTCAACGACGGGATCCAGACCGTCATCGGGCAGTCCTCGCTGTATGGCCAGCGCGAGCTCGGCTTCGGCGAGTCCACGATGCTCGGGATCTTCCTGATGGTCCAGTTCGTCGCCTTCGGCGGCGCCCTGATCTTCGGCCGGATCGCGCGCCACACGGGCGCCAAGAAGGCCGTCCTCGGCGGCGTCGCCCTGTGGACCCTGGTCGTGGTCTTCGCCTACTTCGTGCCGGAGCGCGCGCTGACCGCCCTGCTCCTGCTCGGCGCCGCGATCGGGCTCGTGATGGGCGGCACGCAGGCCCTCAGCCGATCCCTCTACAGCCAGCTGGTCCCACGCAACCGCGAGGCGGAGTTCTTCAGCTTCTACCAGGCGCTGGAGCGCGGCACTAGCTGGTTCGGGACCTTCCTCTTCGGCCTGGTCCACCAGCTCACCCACTCCTACCGGCCGGCCATCGTGGCCCTCGTCATCTTCTTCGTGCTCGGCGGCGGTCTGCTGGCCAAGGTCGACATCCGCAAGGGCATCGCGGACGCCGGCAACGAGCAGCCCGCCGTGGTCTGACCCGCGCCCGCACCAGCCAAACGTGACCGGGGTCTCACCCCTGGGTCCGGGACAACCAGTGGCGGCTGCCACCGCGTCTGCGCTATTGTTGAAACTTCGTGTGGACTGCCAATGCAAGCGATTACCCTTCGGGCCCTTGACGCGGAACAAACCCGCCCGGCGCACACGTTGAGACCTGCGACCACCCCTGCTGCGACCCGGTTGGGGAAGACGAATGTTTGGAGACACCTGATGGCAGAGCGTTCACTGCGCGGGACGAGCCTCGGCTCCCGGAGCATGGAGTCCGACGAGAACGTCGTCCCGAGCGAGCGGCAGATCACGACCTACGTGTGCCCGCAGGGCCACCGGATCGAGCTGCCGTTCTCGGTCGAGGCGGAGATCCCCCCGACCTGGGAGTGCCGCTGCGGCGAGGACGCCAAGCTCCTCGACGGCCCCGAGCCGGAGATCAAGGCGACCAAGCCGGCCCGTACCCACTGGGACATGCTGCTCGAGCGCCGCTCCATCCCCGAGCTGGAGGAGCTCCTCCAGGAGCGCCTGGAGCTGCTCCGCGCCTCCCGTGGCGAGAAGAGCCGCAAGCGCAGCGCCTGACCACGGCAGCTGCACCACAAGGTATGCCGCGCACCCACTGGGTGCGCGGCATACCTTTTTGCTGTGGTGGAGCCTAGGGCCGGTCCTCGCCCCGGTCGACGATCTCGCCCTCGACGACCGTGGCGGACGCGCTGGAGGAAGGCCTGCCCTGCGCCCACGGCGGCGCGGCGGGGCCTGTGCCCCCGGCCGGCGTCTCGAAGACTCCCCCGAGCAGCCGCTGGGCCACGACCCGCTCGAGCAGGCCGCGGGCGATCGGGCGGGTGAAGGGCAGGATGAACGCGAAGCCGACGATGTCGGTGAGGAAGCCCGGCGCCAGCAGCAGGGTGCCGCCGACGAGCACCAGCGCGGCGTCGGCGAGCTGCCGGCTGGGCATCCGGCCGGTGTTGAGGGCCGTCACGAGGGCCGACCAGGCCCGGCCTCCCTCACGCCGCACCAGCCAGGCCCCGAGCGCCGACTCGAAGAGCAGCAGGCCCAGCGTCGGCCACAGGCCCAGCGACTTGCCGAGCGCGACGATCACGCCGATCTCGAGGGTCGGCACGATGATCAGCAGCGCCACGAGGATCGGCATCAGACGCCGCCGGCGGCGGCCTCCTACGCTCGATGCCACCGGGGCTCCCGACGGGCGATCGAGCGCAGCTGGCGGCCGCGATAGTCCACGCCCCACTGGGTGATGCGCTTGAGGGACTCGCGGGCGATGTCCGGGTTCATCTTGGAGTCACCGATCTCGCGCTCGATGAAGGTGATCGGGACCTCCACGACCCGCAGCCCGGCCTGGATCGCGCGGCGGGTGAGGTCGGTCTGGAAGCAGTAGCCCATCGACTCGACCGAGTCGAGGTCCATGGCGCGCAGGGCGTCGGTGCGATAGACGCGGTAGCCGGCGGTGGCGTCGTTGACGGGCATGCCGAGCACGGCCTTGATGTAGAGGTTGCCGCCATAGGACAGGGCCTTGCGGTGCGGTGGCCAGTTGACGACCGAGCCGCCACGGACATAGCGCGATCCGATGACCGCATCGGCGTCGCGGGCGGCCTCGAGCATCGTGGGCAGGTGCTCCGGCTGGTGGGACCCGTCGGCGTCCATCTCGACGACGGCGTCGTAGCCGCGCTCCATCGCCCACTTGAAGCCGGCGAGATAGGCCTTGCCGAGCCCCTCCTTGCCCTTGCGGTGCAGCACCGTGACCTGGGGGTCTGCCGCGGCGAGCTGGTCGGCGACCTCGCCCGTGCCGTCCGGGGAGTTGTCGTCGAGCACGAGGATGTCGACCTCGGGCGTGGTGCGGCGCACCCGCTCGACGATGAGCGGGAGGTTGTCGCGCTCGTTGTAGGTCGGGATGAGCACGACGACCCGCGTCAGCGGCGGTCGCGTGGTGGCTGCATCAGACACTGGCTCGGGTTTCCTTCGGCTGGGGTTGGGCCTCATCCGACCCTAGCGCCCCGCGGCGCCGCACCCGCGGCGCGACACCAAGGCCCAGGAGCAGGAGCGCGGCCACCACCTCGGGCGTTGGCCCGATGCGGTCCGAGAGCGTGGTCTGCGAGCGGATGACGGCCTCCTCGACGATCTGGTCTGCCGTGAAGAGCGTCGAACGGTGCCCGTAGGTTCCATCGGGCCGGATCAGGGCACTGACCCCCACCGTCGAGACGTGTGCGACCGAGCGGCCGTGCTCGATCGCCCGGATCCTGGAGATCGCGAACTGCTGCTCCGCCTCGTCGGTGTATCCGAAGGTCGCGTTGTTGGTCTGGACCAGCAGCAGGCTGTCGGTGCGCCCCGCCTGGGTGGAGCTCGAGCGCATCAGGCCGTCATAGGCGACCTCGAAGCAGATCGTCGGGATCGCCCAGTAGGGCGCCTGTCCGGCGACGTCGACCCGGAAGGCCCCGTCCCGGGTGCCCTTGGTGAAGTCGCGGGTCACGTAGTCGACCTTGTCGCTGAACATCCGGAAGAAGTCGCGATAGGGGATGTACTCCGCGAACGGCACCGGGTGCTGCTTGACATAGCGCTCCGGGGCCGAGCCGTCCGGCCGGAAGAGCAGCGAGGCATTGGAGATGTTGGGGGCCGGCTCGTCGAGGACGGCGCCGACGACGACCGGCACCCCCGCGGCCCCCACCGCCCGGTCGATCGCGACCCGGGCGTCGGCATTGCGCAGCGGGTCGATGTCGGAGGAGTTCTCCGGCCACACGACGAGGCTGACTCCCCCGTCCGCCTTGGCGCGCTCCGCCAGCCGGACGGTCCCCTCGACGTGGTTGTCGAGCACCTTGCGCCGCTCGGCGTTGAAGTCGAGTCCCGCGCGGGGCACGTTGCCCTGCACGAGGCCGACCCGCACGCTGCGCCCGTCGGTGGGCAGCGGGACGAGCGCCGAGCCCCCGGCGAGGACGGCGACGCAGGCCAGCGCCACGGCCGGCCACTTCATCCGGTATGCCGTGGTGCCGCCTGCCAGCGCGGCATGCAGTCCCGCTCCGGCAGCGGCCACCGCCATCGTCACGAGTGGCGCGCCGCCGAGCGAGGCGAGTGACGCGAGAGGGCTGTCGGCCTGGCTGAAAGCCAGTCGCGCCCACGGGAACCCTCCCCAGGGCGTGCTGCCGCGCGAGAGCTCCTGGAGGGCCCACCCGAGGGGAACCGCGGCATACGCCAGCGCAGCCCACCCGCGCCGCAGCAGAGGCAACTGCACCCACGCGAGGAGGGCGGACATGGCCGCGAGGTAGAGGGCCTGGAGGGTCGCGAGGGCGAACCACGGGAGCCGGCCGACAAAGATCCCGGACCACGAGAGTGTGGGGACAAAGAAGCAGAGGCCAAAGACCAGGCCGATGGCCGCCGCGAGCCTCGGGCGGGCACCGAGCGTGGCCGCTGAGAGCATCGTCACGGCGACGGGTGCGAGCCACCACAGGTCGTGGCCTGGGAAGGCGAGCCACAGGGCGAGGCCGCCGAGGACCGCGAGGAGGAGACGCAGCGGGAGCAGCAGCGCGATGCGGTCGGGAAGCACGGGGTCAACCGTAGGACACGAAGCGGCCCGCTCCGCCGTTGGGACCAGCGTGGGCCAGCCGGATGCTGGCTCCCCGCTGTTGTCTACTAGGCGTGCGGGCCGTCTCGTCGTTCCTCGTCCGCGGGTCCAGAGGGCGCCGCGCCGGTGGGTGCTCCGCTCGGCGCTGGCAGGAGCAGCGGTGGTGCTGCGCGCCGTCGGAGGGCCTGGTCTCGGTGTCATGGACCCGGGGTAATGCCGGGAACCGTCCCGCACAGATTACCCACTCCGGACGGCCGGATGAAGTGGTGTCGGCGTGTCCGCAAGCGACACGCCGCAGGGTCGCGGCAGGTGTGGCGAACGGGACAGCAGATGTGTCCTCCGGGTCAGCCGCGGTGCAGCGTGAGGCCGTCCCGGACGGTCAGGGAGGCGGTCGGCTCGGGGCCCATCGGGTCCGGGAGGCCGCCCGTGACGGCCCCGCCCGACCAGACCACGAAGGTGGCCTCTCCGCCGGTGCGGATCCGGCCCCGCCCGTCGATCCGGGCCGCCTGCCAGCCGGCGACGGTATGGGCCTCAAGCGCCTGCGCGGGCGTGACGCCCTGGCCCGGTGTGCGGTGGTCGACGAAGCCGCGCAGGCCGCCCCAGCCGTCGAGCGGGGTGACCGGCGCGTCCGATCCACCGGCGAGCTCCAGACCCGCAGCCAGCATCTCGCGGAAGGGGTTGAGGCGGGTGCCGCGCTCGGGCCCCAGGCGCACGGCATACAGCTCGCTCGGGCCGCCCCAGAGGGCGTCGAAGGCCGGCTGGACGCTGGCGATCACGCCCAGCCGGGCCAGACGCGCCGCACCTGCCGCGTCGATGCCCTCGACATGCTCGAGACGGTGCCGGTTGCGCCGGATCGCCTCTGCCCCAACGATTCCCGCGGCGGCCTCGATGCCCTCGATGGCGGTGTCGACACCCGCATCACCGATCACGTGGAAGCCGCCCTGGATGCCGGCGAGCGTGCATGCGGCGATGTGGTCGCGGACCTCGGCGACGGTCAGGAAGGCCTGTCCCCGCTCCCCTGGCGCGTCGGCGTAGTCCACCCGCAGCCGGGCCGTGCGTGAGCCGATGGAGCCGTCGATATTGAGGTCGCCGGCGAGCCCGTGGGCGCCGTGCAGGGCCTGGGTGTCCCGGGCCTGCTGCTCGTCGTGGACGAGCTCTGCCCAGTAGGGGATCACCTGGGGCAGGCCCGGCTGCTCGGCGACCGCGATGACATCGGCCAGGTCCTCGGCCGAGGCGACCTTGGGGCCGTTGTTCTCGTGCACGCAGACGATGCCGAGGGCGGCCGCGCGGCGCAGGGCGGTCTCGATGTCGGTGCGCCGCTCGGCCACGGTGCGCAGGCCGTCCATCGCACCGCCGGCCACCTCGTGAGCCTCCAGGGTCACCCGGCCGGTCGGCTCCCAGCCGGGCAGCCGGTCGACGCCTGATTCGGCCACCAGGGCGGAGGAGAGGACGGCGCTGTGGAAGTCGATCCGGGGCGCATAGACGACGGACCCTCCCCCGGCCCGGTCCAGCTCGGCCATCGTGAAGGGGGTCGGGTCCGGCCACCGCGTCTCGTCCCAGTTGGGCGCGAAGACAGGGGTGCCGGGGGCGCGCCGGGCATGGGCGGCGATCCGGTCGAGCGCGTCGTCGCGGCTGGTCGCGTCGGTGAGATCGGCGCTGCGCAGCTGCTGGCCGGTGTGGGACACGTGCACGTGGGCATCGACCAGTCCTGGGGTCACGAGCCCGCCTGCGAGGTCGACCACGCCATCGACCGCATCCGCGTGCGCTGCCGCACCCTGCTCGTCGCCGATCCAGACGATCCGCGGACCGTCCACGACGAAGGCCGTGGCGGACGGGTGCTCGGACGTGACGACGGTGCCGCCGCGGAAGAGGGTGCTCACGAGGACCGAGTATGCCGCGTGCTCCCCCGCAGGCCACGCGCACCTCGCGGGGCGCTAGGTTCGGTCTCCATGGCAAGCCCGACGCCCGCTATCAAGGCCCTCGAGCGGGCCAAGGTGCCCCACACCGTCCAGGCCTATGAGCACGACCCGTCGGCCCCGTCCTACGGCCTCGAGGCCGCGCAGGCCCTTGGTCTCGACCCGGCGACGGTCTTCAAGACCCTGCTGGTCGAGCACGGCGGCGCACTGGCCGTCGCGGTGGTGCCGGTCGACTGCCAGCTGGACCTCAAGGCAGTTGCCTCGGCGCTGGGCTGGAAGAAGGCGACGATGGCCGACCCCAGAGCGGCCGAGCGCTCCACCGGCTACGTCGTCGGCGGCATCTCCCCTCTGGGACAGAAGCGCCGGCTCCCGACCGTCGTGGACGAGTCGGCGCGGGCGCTGCCCACGATCTATGTCTCGGGTGGGCGCCGCGGCCTCGACATCGGTCTCGCGCCGCAGGACCTCGCGGACCTGCTCGGCGCCTCCTTCGCGGCGATCTCCCGCCGCTAGCGGGTCACTCCCAAGGAGTGGAGAGCACCACCGTCGTGCGGGTCGAGACGCTGGCGGTGCTGCGGATCCGGCCGATCAGGTCCTCGAGGTCACCCGGGGTGGCCACCCGCACCTTTAGGACATAGTGGTCGTCGCCGGCCACCGACCAGCAGGCCTCGATCTCGGGCATCCCCCGCAGCCTGTCCGGCAGGTCGTCCGGCGCTGCCGGGTCGGTCGGCGTGACGGAGATGATCGCCGAGAGCGACAGCCCCAGCGCGGCCGGGTCGACGCGCGCGGCATACCCCTGGATGACCCCGCGCTCCTCGAGCCGGCGCACCCGGTGGTGCACCGCGGAGGTCGACAGGTCGAGGGCCTTGCCGAGATCGGTGTAGCTCATCCGTCCGTCGGCGCGCAGCAGGTCAACGATGCGGCGGTCCATCTCCTCCATCCGGCCAGCCTACGGGTCCGGGCGCCGCTACCCGTGCCGCGACGGGAGGTCTGCCCGCATGATGGGAGGCATGACCTCGCCGACCTCCCCTGGAGTCCGCCCCCGGGCCGCGTTCGTCCACGTCGGATGGCTGCTGCTGCTCGTGGCGCTGTGGGCGGTGGCGTGGGCGATCGCGCCCGACCGCAACGCCAACGGCCAGTGCGAGGGCATCGGCTGGGGCTGCACTCTCACGCCCAAGGACGGGCTGCTCTTTGGCGGCCTGTTCATCGGCACGCCGATCCTGGCCGCCGCACTCGTGGCCGGTCTCGCGGCGATCATGGTGCTCTCCGGCCGACGTGCCTGGCACCCGTTCCCCCTCGGGACGGTGGGCACGCTCATCGGCATGGCCTTCGCGCTCACGGCGGCCGCCCTCGTCGGTGTCGTCGCGCTGCTCACCTGACGCATGCGAGCATGACGCCATGCGTCTGATGCTCCTCGACTCCGCCTCGCTGTACTTCCGGGCCTTCTATGGCGTGCCCGACCGCCGCGAGAGCGAGACCGAGGTGCCGACGAATGCCGTGCGCGGCTTCCTCGACATGATCGCCACGCTCGTCTCGACGCACCGCCCGACCCACCTGGTGGCGTGCTGGGACAACGACTGGCGGCCCGCCTTCCGCACCGAGGCGATCCCGACCTACAAGGCCCACCGGCTGTCCGACGACGGCGTCAACCGTGAGGAGACTCCCCCGGAGCTGGACGTGCAGGTCCCCATGATCGTGGACTCCCTTGCGGCGCTTGGGATCTCGCGCGTCGGGGTCGACGGCTACGAGGCCGACGACGTGATGGGCGCGTATGCCGCGCGCTACGCAGGCACGATGCCGATCGACGTCGTCACGGGCGACCGCGACATGTTCCAGCTGGTCGACGACGCCCAGTCGGTGCGCGTCATCTATACCGCCCGCGGCGGGGTGCGCGACGCCGACCTCGTCGACGAGGCCTTCCTGTTCGGCAAGTACGGCGTGCGCAGCGGGGCCGGCTATGCCGACATGTCGATCCTGCGCGGCGACACCAGCGACGGGCTGCCCGGAGTGCAGGGCATCGGAGAGAAGACCGCGGCCAAGCTCATCGAGGCCTATGGCTCACTCGCCGGGCTGCGCGAGGCGGTCGAGTCCGGGGACCCCGCGATCAAGGGCGCCCAGCGCACACGGCTCGAGGCGGGTCTGGACTATCTCGAGCGCGCGCCCGGCGTGGTGCTCGTCGCCCGCGACGCTCCCCTGCCCGACACCGACATCACCCTGCCCGGCGAGGTCGCCGACGCCTCGCTCATGAGCAGGCTGGCGACCGAGCACGGTCTGACCAACTCCTTCAACCGCGTCCTGGGCGCCCTCGGCCTCGGCTGACCACGCGGCATACCGCTGCTGTGCCGTGAGCCGACGTCCCGGCAATATCGACTATCACCTCGGGACGATCCGGCCGCCAGCCGTGCTCAGCAGGCTGCGCAGCCTGCTGAGGTGCTAGTCGATCTTGCTCACCGGCGGACGCCGTCGTCACCACCAGGGATAGAACGGCGGCATCTGCGAGGCCTTGGAGGAGTAGTCGGGGTCGCGCTTGTCGAGGAAGGAGCGCACGCCCTCCTTGCCGTCGCCGCGGGAGGTGTAGAACATCGCGAGCGAGTCGACCCGGTGCGCCTCGATCGGGTGCGGCTGTGCGGAATTGCGCCACAGCATCTGACGGGCGAGGGCCACGGCCACCGGCGAGCGGTGCTGGGTGAACCTCAGCGCCAGCGCCTTGGCCTCCGCCACGAGCTCGTCGACCGGGTGCACGGAGCGGACCAGGCCGCCCTCCTTGGCCTGGTCGGGCGTGAGGATGTCGCCGGAGTAGACCCACTCCAGGGCCGTCGGCATCCCGACGATCCGCGGCAGGAACCACGACGAGCAGGCCTCGGGGACGATGCCGATCTTGCCGAAGACGAAGCCGATGCGGGCCTTGTCGGACGCGAGGCGCACGTCCATGGCCAGGGTCATCGTCGCGCCGATGCCGACCGCCGGCCCGTTGATCGCGGCGATCACCGGCTTGGTGCAGTCATAGACCGCGAGGGTGACGCGGCCCCCGGTGTCGCGCACACCGTCGTGGATGGCCTGGTCGTCGAGCCGGTCGGTCAGGTCAGCGAGCGTGGGCTCCTGGCTCTCGTCGAGCCCGAAGACATTGCCCTCCTTGGTCAGGTCCATGCCCGCGCAGAAGGCCCGCCCCGCGCCGGTCACGACCACGGCCCGGATCGCGTCGTCGTCATTGGCCGACCTGAAGAAGTGCTCCAGCTCATTGGCCATCTCGACCGTGAAGGAGTTGAGCGCCTCGGGCCGGTTGAGAGTGAGCAGGAGGATGCCGTCGTCGTCGAGCTCGGTGGCCAGGGTAGTGTATTCCATTGCTGCCCAGTGCTCCTCGTTGAGTGGGTGGTGGGGCGGTCTCAGTCCAGTCTGTCGGCTGCGACGACCCCGCGCATCACCCTGTCCATTGCCCGGCGCGCGGTGCGGCGCAGCTCGGGCTCAGGGGCGGCCTCGGCGAGCTGGCCGAGCAGGTCGACGATCTGCTTGCAGCGGCGCACGAAGTCGCCGGCCGCCATGTCCTGGCCGCGCAGGACCTCGTCGAGCCCGCGGCCGCTCGCCCACCGGTGGGCCATCCACGCCATGCCCCCGTCGGGGGCGCCGGTGAGCGGCAAGGCGTGGTCGCGCTCGATGTCCTCGAGCTCGGCCCACAGGCGCTGCATCTGGTCGACGGCCTCCGCCACATCGTCGGTGGGCATGCGGGGGCTGGGGTCGGCGCCCTCGCCACGCGGCTCGTGGATGAGCAGCGAGACGACCGCGGCCAGTCCGGGCGCGTCGAGCCGGCGCCACAGCCCGCGTCGCAGGCACTCGGCCGCGAGCAGGTCCTTCTCGGTATAGACCCGACGCAGCATCTCGCCCTCGTGAGTCACCTCGGACAGGTCCTCGGAGAGATAGCCGAGGTCGCCCAGCAGGTTGCAGATGCGGTCGAAGGCCTTGGCCACCGAGTTGGTGCGGCCCTCGACCCGGCGCTGGAGGCCGGATGTCTCGCGCTTGAGGCGCCACCACCGCTCGGCCCAGCGGGCGTGCTGCTCTCGGTCGGGGCAGTCGTGGCAGGGGTGGGCGCGCAGCTGGCGGCGCAGCTCCTCGATCCGGGCGTCGGCGCCGCCGGCGGCCTCGGCGCCCCGCTTGGGGCGCGGCGGGTCGTGCGGCACGGCGATGCGCAGCGAGGTGGCGAGGTCGCGGCGCGACTTGGGGCTCTTGGCGTTGAAGCCCCGGGGGATCTTGACGGTCGTGACGGCCTCGACGGGCGTGGGCACGTCTGCAGTCGTCAGCCGGCGCAGCTGCCGGTCCTCGGTGACGACGGTGGGCGAGGCGGGCTGTCCGCCATAGGACTTGGCGGGCTGCACGACCACGGCCCAGCCGGCCCTGCGCCCGGCTGGGATGCGGATGACATCGCCGATGCGCAGCGCCTCCAGGCTGACCTCCGCCTCGGCACGCTGGCTGGCCGAGCGCTGCTTGGCGCCCTCCTTCTGGAGGCGTGAGATCTTCTCCCGCAGCGCGGCATACTCGGCGAAATCGCCTCTGTCGCACTGCATTGCGTCGGCATAGCCCTCGAGCGCCTCCTCGTTGCGGCGCACCGATGTCGCCAGACCGACCACCGACCGGTCGGCCTGGAACTGCGCAAAGGAGGTCTCGAGGATCTCGCGGGCGACATCGCGGCCGACCTGGGCGACGAGGTTGACCGCCATGTTGTAGGTCGGGCGGAAGCTCGAGCGGAGCGGATAGGTGCGGGTGGAGGCGAGGCTGGCGACGGCGACCGGGTCGAGGCCGCGCGTCCACTGCACGACCGCGTGGCCCTCGATGTCGATGCCGCGGCGGCCGGCACGGCCGGTGAGCTGGGTGTACTCGGCGGGCGTGAGGTCGGCATGGGTCTCGCCGTTGAACTTCACGAGCTTCTCGATCACCACAGTGCGGGCGGGCATGTTGATGCCGAGCGCCAGTGTCTCGGTGGCGAACACGGCCCGGATGCGCCCGGCAGTGAAGAGCTCCTCGACGATCTCGCGGAAGAGCGGCAGCATCCCCGCGTGGTGCGCCGCAAACCCCCGGGTCAGGCCCTCGACGAAATCCCAGTAGCCCAGGACCGCAAGGTCGGCGTCGTCGATGACCGAGGCCCGCTCCTCGACGATCATGCGGATGCGGTCGCCCTCGCGCTCGGGGATCAGTCGCGTCCCCGCCGACAGCAGCTGGCCGACGGCCGCCTCGCAGCCCATCCGGCTGAAGATGAAGGTGATCGCCGGGAGAAGCCCCTCACGGTCGAGCCGGTCGATGACCTCGGCGCGGGTCGCCCCTCCCCCAGGCCGGCTCCCCCGCGCGAATCCCCCTCTGCCGGAGTCAGATCCACCGGTATGCCGCGAGCCGGAGCCCCCGCGTCGGTCACGTCCGCCGCGTCGCACCTGCCGGTCGCGGCCGCCACGGGGCGCACTGCGATAGCTGTCGGGCGCGTCGGTGCGGCGCTCCGCCGACCGGATCGCGTCCATGAGCTCGGGGTTGACCCAGCGGGGGTCGGCCTGGCCGGAGCGGGCCTGCTGGGGCGTCACGCCGTCGACGAAGATGTCGAACATCGACTGCCCGACAAGCATGTGCTGCCACAGCGGCACCGGGCGGTGCTCGGAGACGACGATCGCGTGGTTGCCGCGGACCTCGGTCAGCCAGGCACCGAACTCCTCGGCGTTGGAGACCGTCGCCGACAGCGAGATGACCTGCACGTCCTCGGGGAGGTGGATGATGACCTCCTCCCACACAGCCCCACGGAAGCGGTCGGCGAGATAGTGGACCTCGTCCATGATCACGAAGCCGAGCCCCTGGAGGGTGCTCGACCCGGCATACATCATGTTGCGCAGCACCTCGGTCGTCATGACGACGACGTCGGCCTCCCCGTTGATCGAGGAGTCGCCGGTCAGCAGCCCGACCCGGTCGGCACCGTGGCGGGCGACGAGGTCGTGGTACTTCTGGTTGGACAGGGCCTTGATGGGCGTGGTGTAGAAGACCTTGCGCCCGGTCGCGAGCGCGAGGTGGACCGCGAACTCCCCCACGATCGTCTTGCCCGCGCCGGTGGGGGCCGCGACGAGCACGCCCTTGCCGGCCTCGACCGCCTCGCACGCCTCCACCTGGAAGTCGTCGAGGGGGAAACTCAGGCCCGCGGTGAAGGCGGCCAGCTCGGTCTTTGCGTGCTCGGCCCGCTTGCGGGACGCGGCGAAGCGCTCGGCGGGCGAGGACATGCGCTCAAGGCTATGTCACGGCGGGTATGCCGCGAGGTCACCCCGCGGGGCGGGTCGCCTCAGGGCACGATCACCTTGAGGGCACCCGGCTCGACCCGCAGGTCGAGCGGCAGCGGGCCGAAGCGCTCCCCGTCGGCGTAGGCCACGATGCGCTCGGCCTCGAGGCGCACCGAGCGGGCCTGCACGATCTCGACGGCCGGGTGGTCGATGTGGGTGCCCTTGAAGACCTTGGGGAAGACCCGCAGGAACTGGGGCACGGGGATGTCGTGGACGATCAGCACGTCGGCCAGGCCGTCCGTGAGGTCGGCGTCGGGGCAGACCCGCATGCCGCCGCCGTAGGACTCGGAGTTGGCGACGGCCACGAGCATCGCCGACACGTCGCGCTCGACCCCGTCGAGGACGAGCCGGTAGGGAATCGGCCGGAAGACGGGCAGCTCGCGCATGACGGCGAGGTTGTAGCGCATCTGGCCCTTGGGCCAGGCCCAGCGGTTGGCGCGCTCGTTGACGATGGCGTCGAAGCCGCCGGCGAGGACGCCCAGGAACCAGCGCGGGTCGGCCAGCCGCGTCTCCTGCCGGATGGCGTCGACCCGCCGGGTCCGTCCCCCCGCCACGAGGCGGGCCAGCTCGACGGGATCGTGGATGGGCAGCGACAGCGCGCGGGCGATGTCATTGCCGGTGCCTGCGGCCGCGATGGCCAGCGCGGTCTCGGTGCCGGCACAGACATTGGCACCGAGGTGGGCCATGCCGTCTCCCCCGGCGACGACCAGCACGTCCAGGCCCTCGGCGACCGCGCGCCGGGCCTTGCCCTCGGCCGCGATGCCGGTCTCGGCCGAGAGGTCGGTGAAGCCGATGCCGGCCGCGTGCAGCTCGGCGGCGAGCCGCTGACCCAGCGCGTGGCCCCGGTGCTTGCCCGCCGTGGGATTGACGACGAGGCCGACGTGGGTGGTCATGGATCGGGAGTATGCCGTGTGCGCGGGGCGCCTGTGGCCTCGCCACGCTGCCCGTCGGTGAAGGGGGCGGCGCGGCGACGGGCTGCTCAGACGGCGTCTGTTGATGGGCCGACTGACCCGGGCGGCGGTGGCGAAGGCGGCGGTGGCGAATGCCCTGCGGGTGGACGGGGCGTAGGGACAGTTGGGATGGGGGTCGTGGAGTCGCACATGTTGGCGCTGATTCGGCTTCGATCGATGTCGACGATGACGATGCTTGTCGACTGCGCCGCCTTGTCGGGGTTGGCGTCCACAGTCACAAACCGGTCGTTGCGGCCGAAGGACATCTGAGACGTGCTGATCGGGAAGGAGACGCCCCGCTGGAGGTCCACGACCCAGACACCGTGGCCCTGTGTCGGGTAGGAGGCCAGGTGACGTGAGACCACCCGGGGGACATTCTGCAGGCCAAAGTCGCGAGGCTCCGACACCAACGGCCGCAGCCCGCTGTCCGGGGTGATCTGGAAGAAGCCGTAGCGACCGTCGAGGCTGTCCATCGATGTCGCGACAGTCCCGTAGACACCCAGCATGGGGATGCCCTCCAGTTCCGTCAGCCACTCAGGTGTAGGAAGCCTCTTGGCGGTGTGCACATCCCACTGGGTGCGGCTGAGGTCGCCGTGGAAGACTGTCACGACCCCGTCCCGAAGCGAGGCCCCGTTGATGCGGCCCTCGTCAAGGATGCGCACTGCGCCGGTGGCGAGGTCGATGACCTTGACCTGGCGCCTGGCCGGCCCGGACCCCTGGACCCAGACTCCCATGCCGTTCTCTGCTGTTGGAGCATCCAGCACGCTGACGTATGGGTCGCCCTGAGAGTCGCGAAGACTGTCGCCGATGTGGCGCGACGTCCCGGTCTTCAGGTCGTAGGTGTAGATGCCGAAGTCGTCAAAAGACTCCAGGCTGTGAGTCTCCTGCCACAGCACATAGCGACCATCGAATCCCCCTGCCGCCTGGTACTGCCGAGGGTCCGTGAAGGCCCTGATGCGCCGATGCTCCCCCGTCCTGACGTTCCACATGGAGGCACCGTTGAAGGTGGACCCGCGCTCCTCCGTGAACATCCACCCGGTGGGCTCGATCGCCGAGTGGACCGCGAGATGCGTGAGACCCGAGTCTGCCGGGGGGCGCCACGTGCGCCGGTGCACTACCTCCGTGACCGCGCTGGGCCGCGCCTTGCAGACCATCCGCTGCTGCCACCACGGTAGCGGCGCGCTCATTGTCGGGAGTCCTGAGCGCGTCGTCTGGCTCGTCGGAGAGGGCGGCAGCGGACCCGCACTCGTCGCGCATCCTGCGAGAACCAACATCGCCAGCGCGCCAGCCAGCCAGGCAAGACGACGGACTCTGCCTGGCGGTCCAAGCCCGCGCCTGTGTGTGCCCAGCGAGGCACGTTGCCGACAGCTCTGAGGCGAGGGGGTGATCACCAGACGTATCCACGTCCGGACATGATGGTGGTGTGGCGGACGGCGCCGAGAGTCGAGTACTCGGGAACCCCGCTACCCCAAGATACGTATGGCGAGTGGGCCGAGTCCTCGTAACGGACGTACCCGCCATAGCTCGAGTAGGCCATCATGGTGTACCAGTGGAAGATCGTTCGGTCCTCGGGATGACCGACTAGGTGATAAGTGCTGTTGGTGGTCTCCCAGGCGTCCCCGATCAGCGGGCTCTTAGATGAGATATCCGCCATCACCCTCGTCTTGAAATTGTCGACATTCGTTGACGTTGCGCTGGCAACTTCAACCGGGTAATACCTCGTCGAATAGTTGGCGAGATAATGATTCAGCACGTCGGGAACGGGCCTGCCCGTAGCCCCGCCTGGCACCGAGACGGCTACATAGATGCCGGACCAGGCGGTCCCCGAGGTGTCAGTCTTCATGTCGTTCGCCAAGGCGCTCTGCGTCGGCACTGACACATTCAGTCCCCGAGAGTCTCGAAGATGGAGTAACGCCTCTTGAACGGCGGCAGGCCCGCACCAGTAGCCCTTCGACTGGTCCATCTGCCTCCCCGCCAATGAGGCTCCATCGGGGTATCCAGTCCCGGGATCAGGGCCACTCGAAGCGTCAGAGCTCAGGGCGGTTGTTGCCTTAAGTTGGCTCTCCGCTTGTTGGAACTTGGCGGCTTCTGCAGCTGCAACAGCCGGGGTAATCGGGGTGTGTGGGTCAGCGTCCGGGCCCTTGCCATGATCTGCCAGTTCGGGTGAAGACCCTCCCTCTTCAGCAGTCGCGTTTCCTGGCGCTGACGCCATAACGCTAGCCGCGGCGACCGCTAGGAGGATCGCGCGCGCGCCCCTAAGCCGAGTCCTCGAAGTCCTCATCGATCTCCCCTTTTGCCGTTCGTGCCCTCCGCGCAAACTACACCCGGGGCCCCGGAGTCGCTCGTCGAAACAACTTGGGCCGCATACCTCAGAGCGGCGAGGCCTGGTCGTCGGGCAGGCCCATCCAGTCGGGCTCGTTGTCCTTGCGCCGTCGGTCGATGACGAGGGCGATGCCGACGGCGCCGAAGTAGAGGATCGCCAGCGGCACGCCCAGGAGCATCATCGTGAACGGGTCGGGGGTCGGGGTGATGATCGCCGACGCGATGAAGATGAGCAGCACGGCAACCCGCCAGCCCTTGAGGAGCATGCGGCCCGAGAGCACATGGACCATGACGAGCGCGACGAGGAAGACCGGCAGCAGGAAGGCCACGCCGAAGACGACGATGAAGCGGGTCACGAAGGAGAAGTAGTCGGTGACCTGCTGGATGTTTGAAGCGCCCTGCGGGGTGAAGCCGAACAGGATCGTCAGCGCCTTGGGCAGTGCGTAGTAGGCGAAGCCGCAGCCGGCGAGGAAGAGCGGGATCGCCGAGGCGATGAAGGCCAGCGAGACGCGCTTCTCCTTGCGGGTCAGGCCGGGGACGATGAAGGCCCACAGCTGGTAGAGCCAGACCGGGCTGGAGATGATGACGCCGACGAAGATCGACAGGCTCACCCGCTGGCTGAAGGCCGCTGTGGCGTTGCCGAAGTTGAGCGAGACGAGGTCGTTGCCGCTCTGCTCCTTGTAGTCGTAGAACGGCGAGGCGAGCTGGCGATAGACGGTGTCGTAGTAGATCCACCCGACGACCGCGCCGGCCAGCAGGGCCAGCGCGCTGACCATGAGGCGGCGGCGGAACTCGCGCAGGTGGTCCCCGAGGGACATCCGCCCTTCGGGGTCCTTGCGCCGGGTCTTCCCGGGCATAGGGGCCTGGGTGCTCAGGCGACGGGGCCGGACTGGTTGTCCGTGCGCGGGGCGTCCTCGCGCACGGCGCTGCGGCCGTCGTACTCGCTGTCGCGCACGGGGCTGTCGGCGCGGGTCTCGCGGCGGACCTCGCCCTCGACCGTCTCGCGGGAGGCCTTGGAGTCGCTCTCGGTCTTCATCTCGTCCATCTCGGACTTGAAGACGCGCATGGACCGGCCGATGCTGCGGGCGGCGTCGGGGAGCTTCTTGAACCCGAAGAGCAGGATGATCACCAGCGCGATGATGATGATCTCGGGAGCGCCGAGGTTGGGCATGACGGGCCTTCCAGTGCGTGTGTCAGCGGGACAGGGGGCTGGCCCGCTCCGGCGAGTCTAACGCCGCGATCCGGCGGCGAGTCTGACCTGCCCAGATGAACGGCGGGCGAACGGGGGCGGTTCCGGCGTGGTGGCGGCGCTCACTCCGAGGCGGGCGAGGCCGGGGGGTATGCCGCGAGGGCGGCCTCGGCGCCGCGGCATACCTCCTCGCCGAGCGAGTCGGGGGCGACGGCGCGGGCGGTGCCGCCGAGCCGCCAGAGCAGGCGCACGAGCCACTCGAGGTCGCCGGTGCGAAGGGTGACCCGGGCTCCCCCCTCGGGGCGGGCCAGGACGGACTCGACCGGGTAGTAGTCGGGGACCCATGCGGCGTCGCGGGTGAGGTCGAGGGTGACCTCGAGGTCGTCGGCGGAGGCGACGAAGGCCCCGTCGGCGAGGTCGCGGGGGCGGGCCCCGGCCGGCGGGGTGCCGTCGACGTCGAGGATCTCGATCTCCTCGACCCGGTCGAGGCGGAAGAGCCGGGTGTCCTGGGCGCGGTGGCACCAGCCCTCGAGATACCAGTGGGCGTCGAGACCGACGACGCGGAAGGGGTCGACATCGCGCTCGGTGGACTCGTCGCGGCCGGGGACGAGATAGCGCAGGTGCAGGCGCCGGTGCCGCTCGACGGCTTCGCGGGCCGTCGCGACGACCTGCGCGTCGGCGGCGTCGTCGACGCTGACCTCGACCCGGGTGGCTGCCTCGGCGTCGGCCCCGGCGGCCTCGGTGATCTTGGCGGCGGCCCGGTCGACGGCATCACGCTCGGTCAGGCCGGGCATGGCGGCGAGCAGGCGCAGGCCAACCAGCAGGGTGACGGCCTCGTCGCGGCCGAGGCGCAGGGGCCGCTCGATGGTCTCGGCGTTGCGGACATAGACGTGGCCGCCGTCCCACTCCGCGTCGATGAGCTGGTCGGGCATGGTGCCGTAGCCGCAGAGGAAGAGCAGGGACAGGTCGGCCTCGAGCTGCTTCTCGGTCACGCCCAGGCCCTTGGCGGCCTCGGCGACATCGATGCCCTGGCGGTTGACCAGCCACGGGACCATCGTCAGCAGCCGGGTGAGTCGGGCGGTCGCGGTCTCTGGGCTGCGGCGGGGGGTCTTGGCGGTGTCGGGCTCCGGGGCGGGCGGCTCGGGCGCGACCGGCGCACGCTGCGCATCGATGGCGCCCTGGAGGAGCTGGGTGACGGCGGTGACGAGCTCGGCGGGCTCCTCCGCGCGAGCATCGGGGCCGAAGGTCGCGATCTCCTCGGCAAACTGCCCCAGCGCGCGGTGCTCGACGGTGAGGCGGGTCCAGCCGTCGGTGTCGGCGGTCTCGATCGCCCTGCGGCGCAGGGTGTTGCCGGCCCCGGCGCGCACCGAGACGACCGCCTGCTCGGCGGGCCGCTCGGGGAAGGCCCGCTGGATGGAGGCGACGGGCTGGTGGTCGGCGGGCACGGCATACTCCCCCGCCTGTCCCTCGGCCGAGGGGATGCCGACGATGCGCGAGAGACGGAAGACCCGCTCGGCGTCGCGGTCGAGGTCGAGGCCAGTGACATACCAGCGGCCGTGCCAGGAGGCGAGGCCCCACGGCTGGAGGTGGCGGCGCATGACCTGGCCGGTGCCCTTGCGGTAGTCGAAGGTGATCGGGGTGCGGTCGACGACGGCGTCCTTGACCGCGGCGAAGGCCGGCTCTGCGGTGCGCAGGCGCGGCTCGATGCCGATGAGCGACTCCTCGTCGCGGTCGACGTCGGAGGCACGGAGCTTGCGCATGGCCTCGGCGGCCTCACCAGCGAGCGAGGCCTGGGCCCACACGCGGCTGGCGAGGCCCAGCACGGCCAGCTCGTCGGTCTCGAAGGTGATCTCGGGCAGGGCGTAGTCGCGCTGGTCGATCCGGTAGCCCGGCTCGTCCTCCCAGATGCTGTTGAGGTCCTCGGTGACGAGCGGGATGCCGAGCTCGCGCAGCTCCTCCTTGTCGCGCTCGAACATCCGGTCGAAGGCCTCGTCGCTCGGTGCGGCGCGGTACTGCTCGACGGTGTCGCGGATGCGCGACTTGGGCATCGGGGTGCGGGTGTAGAGCAGGCACAGGACGAGGTTGAGCAGCCGCTCGGTCTTGGCGGCGGGTCCTGCGGGTTGGCTCATGCCGTTGACGCTACCCGAACACGTGTCCGAGCGCCGGGTGCGACGCGGCGGCGTCTACGCTGCTCGCGTGATGCACTGGCGCGAGGGCGAGATCGTCGGCGAGACCCGCAGGAGGGCAGGGGCGGTGCAGTATGCCGTGCGGCTGGCCCCCAGCCCCGGCTCCCCCGCTGCGTCGCTCGCCTCGGGCGAGGGTGCCGCCGAGGTGCAGGCCCTCGGCTACCTCGAGGTCGTCGGCGAGCTCTCCCCCGGTGACCGGGTGCTGCTCAGCGCGTCGGCGCTGGTGCGCGGTCTCGGGACGGGGGGCCTGGCCTTCATCGTGGCGGCACCAGAGCGGCTGCCCGCAGACCCGCCCGAGGGGCCTGGCCACATCGTCAAGGCGCGCTACACGCCGCAGCAGCAGATGGTGCTCGCCATCGACGAGCAGGAGTCGCCCCATCACGCCGCCGTGGCCGCTGCCGACTCCCTGGACGGGATGCCCGTCGTTGTCGCCGACCTCCACTCCGCGCTGCCGGCCGTGATCGCCGGGGTGCGCGCCGACCGGCCCGAGGCACGGGTGGTCTATCTGTGGACCGACGGCGGGGCGCTGCCCGCGGCATTCTCGATGGCGGTGGCCGGGCTGCGCGAGGCCGGCTGGCTCTCTGCGTGTGTCACGGTCGGCCAGGCCTTCGGCGGCGACCACGAGGCCGTGACCCTGCACAGCGGGCTGCTCGCGGCCCGCGCGGTGCTGGGGGCCGACGTGTGCGTCGTCGCCCAGGGGCCGGGCAATGTGGGCACCGGGACCCCCTGGGGCTTCACCGGCGTCGCCGCGGGCGAGGCCCTCAATGCCGTGTCCGTGCTCGGCGGGCGCCCGATCGCGGCGCTGCGCGTCTCGGAGGGCGATGGGCGCGATCGGCATCGCGGCCTCTCCCACCACAGCCACACGGCATACGCCAAGGTCGCGCTCGTGCCCGCCGACGTGCCCCTCCCGGCCTTCGGCGGCGAGCTCGACGGGCTCGTCGGGGCCCAGGTCGAGCAGATGGTGGCCGACTCCCAGGGTCGCCTGCGGGTCTGTCCCGTCGAGGCGGCCGGGCTCGACGAGGCCCTCGCTGCCTCGCCGGTGCGGCTGTCGACGATGGGCCGGGGCCTCGACCGCGACCGCGCGGCATTCCTCGCCGCCGCCGCCGCCGGCCGCCACGCCGCCTCCCTCCTCTAGCCACCTCGCCCGCCGCTCGTTCCCCCGCACTTTCGCCCAGTTGGGCACAAACGCGACGCCTTACCCGCCCCGCCCGGCGCTCGGCCCCCCGCACTTTCGCCCAGTTGGGCACAAACGCGACGCGCACCCGCCCCGCCCGGCGCTCGGGCCCCCCGCACTTTCGCCCAGTTGGGCACAAACGCCCCGGTCCGTGAAGGACCGGGGCGCCGGTGGTGCTGGTGTGGTGCGAGGCTCAGCGCACGTCGACGAGGTCGACGACGAAGATGAGCGTCTCGCCGGGCTTGATGACCGGCGGGGCGCCGCGGTCGCCGTAGCCCTTGTGTGCCGGGATGACGAGCTTGCGGCGGCCACCGACCTTCATGCCGGGGATGCCCTCGTCCCAGCCCGCGATGACCTGGCCGACGCCGACCTGGAAGTCGAGCGGGGCGCCGCGGTTCCACGAGGCGTCGAACTCCTCGCCGGTCGAGTGGGCCACGCCGACGTAGTGCGCGCGCACGACGTCGCCGGCCTTGGCCTCGGCACCGTCACCGACGGTGATGTCCTCGATGACGAGGTCGCTGGGCGGGGTGTCGCCGGGGAAGTCGATCTCGGGCTTGCTGGTGTTGGGGTCGAAAGCCATTGGCACTCCTGATGATTGGTGAGTCGTGCTGGTGGTGGGTGGATCAGTAGGCGGCGAGGATGTCGACGACGAAGACGAGCGTGTCCTTGCCGCTGATGCCCTGGGCACCCTTGCTGCCGTAGCCGTCCTTGGGCGGCACGACGAGCAGGAGGCGCGAGCCGACCTTCTGGCCCTCGATGGAGTTGTCCCAGGCCTTGATGACCTGGCCCTGCCCGACGGGGAACTCGAAGGTGCCCGGCTGGCGGTTGAAGCTGCTGTCGAAGTTCTTGCCGTCCTTCCACAGCGCGCCGGTGTAGGTCACCTGGACCGTCTGGCCCTTCTTGACCTCCGGGCCGCTGCCCTGGATGAGCGGCTGCACGACCGTCTCGGTCGGGGCCGTGGTCTTGGGCGGGGTGATCGTGGCCGGCTTGCCCTTGACCCACTTGACGGTGGGCAGGCCCGCCTTGGGCGCGACGGCCGTGCCGGTGGCCTCGGCCAGCGGCTTGACCTTGGAGAGCACGTCGAAGACGAAGACGACCGTGTCGGTCGCCCCGATCTTGGCGCCCTCGTTGCCCTGCTCGCCGAAGGCGTCCTTGGGCGGCATCGCGACCAGCACCTGGGAGCCGGTCTTGACACCCTTCAGGCCCTTGGACAGGCCCGGGAGCAGACCGGACTCGGCGAGATTGAGCCCGAGGTTGGGCTTGTTGCCGACGAAGTTGTCCTCCACGGCCTCGCCGGTCGTGCCGTTGACGATGGCGTACTTGAGGCTGACCAGCTCGTCGCCGTTGACGACCTCGCCCGTCCCCTCCTTGAGCACGCGTCGCGTGGTCTCGGTGACCTTGAGCGGCTTGGGCTTGAGGGTCACGGCCGGGGCCTTGCCGCTGGCCGAGGAGACGGTGACGTCCCTGAGGGGGCCGCTGTCGGCCTTGGGGGTGGAGCCGGAGTCGCCACAGGCGCTCAGGGCGAGCGTGGTGGCGAGGGTCGTGGCGATGGCCAGCGACTGACGACGGGTGATCACAGGGGGTGTTCCTCCGAGTGGGGGACGGACAACAGGTGGCAGCCTAACCGCCCAGCCTGAGAGTGGGCTGCACGGCCCCGTGGCCGATCAGGGGGCGGGCGACGGCGGGGGCGGGCCCGCGGCAGCGCGATCGAGTATGCCGTCGATGAGCCGCTGGACGCGCTCGTCCTCGGTCGCGAAGGGGTCTTTGATGAGCACTGTGCGCTGGGCCTGGTCGTTGAGCTTGAGGTGCACCCAGTCGACCGTGTAGTCGCGGCCATGCTCGAGCGCTGAGGTGATGAAGGCCCCCCGCAGTCTCGCCCGCGTGGTCTGCGGCGCCGTGCTTGTCGCCTCCTCGACCTCCTCGTCGCTGGTGAGCCGCACCGCCTGGCCGCGGCGCTCGAGCAGCCGGAAGAGCCCGCGGGTGCTGGAGATGTCGTGATACGCGAGGTCGAGCTGGGCGATCCGGGGGCTGGCGAGATCGAGACCGGCGCGCGCGGCATACGCGTCGAGGAGCTTGCGCTTGATGACCCAGTCGATCTCGGTGTCGACCAGGCCCAGGTCATCGGTCTCGATGGCGCGCAGGGTGCGCTCCCACAGGTCGAGGACGAGACGGGTGGTCTCGTCGTCGATGCCCTCCTGCTGGGCGAAGGTCTGGGCCTTGGCGAGGTACTCCTGCTGGATCGCCAGGCCGGTGATCGTGCCACCGGCGGCGAGCCGCACGGCCGCGCCCTCGCGGGGGTCGCCCGACAGCTCGCGGATCGCGCGGGTGGGGCTCTCCAGGTCGAGCTCGGGCAGGACGACCCCGGCCTCGATCATCTGGAGGACGAGGTGCGCGGAGCCGACCTTGAGCAGAGTGGTGGTCTCGCTCATGTTGGAGTCGCCCACGATCACGTGGAGCCGGCGGTACTTCTCGGCGTCGGCGTGGGGCTCGTCGCGGGTGTTGATGATGGGGCGGCTGCGCGTGGTCGCCGACGAGACGCCCTCCCAGATGTGGTCGGCGCGCTGGCTCACGGCGTAGTGCGCGCCGCGGGTCGTGGTCACGACTTTGCCTGCGCCGCAGGTGATCTGGCGTGAGATGAGGAAGGGCAGCAGGCGGTCGGACATCTGCTGGAAGTCGCCCTCGCGAGTCAGGCAGTAGTTCTCGTGGCAGCCATAGGAGTTGCCTGCGGAGTCGACGTTGTTCTTGAAGAGGTAGATGTCGCCACTGATGTCGTCCTCGGCCAGCCGCTGCTGCGCCTCGGCAGTCAGCCGCTCCAGGATGCGCTCGCCCGCCCGGTCGTGGACGACCACCTGGCGGACGTCATCGCACTCCGCCGTCGCGTACTCGGGATGGGACCCCACGTCGAGGTAGAGACGGGATCCGTTGGGCAGGAAGACATTTGACGAACGACCCCACGACACGACGCTGCGGAAGAGATAGCGCGCAGCCTCGTCTGGCGTGAGCCGGCGCTTGCCCTCGGAGGCGCACGTGATCCCGAACTCGGTCTCCAGTCCCATGATGCGCCGCTGCATGGCCTCCACCCTAGGCTCAGTCGCCGTCGGCGGTGCCGGGTGTGCCCGGCCCCGGCTCGGGGCGCTGCGTCTGGGGGTTGGTGCTCGCGTCACGCGTGCTGGTCGTCGGGCTGCCGATGTCGGAGTCCGGCTCGCCGCTCAGCTCACCGTGGCGACCCGGGATGTGCTCGTCCTGGGTGGGCGCCTCACGGGTGGGGCTGTCGGTGTTGAGCAGGTCGGCCAGCAGGGGTCCGACGATGCGCCGGAAGGTGCGGCGGGGCCGTTCCCGGTCGAGCACGGCGACCTCGAGCGAGTCGGGGCCGAGCTGTCGGGGCTCGGAGCCGGGCGCGCCGGCGGCGAGCAGCCGCACTGCCAGGACAAGCGCGTCGCCCAGCACGATGCCGGGGTGCCACTCGCTGCCCAGGCCGGTCTCGATGGCCTCGCCGGCGCCGCCCATCGCGACGAAGCCTCGCTCGTCGGCGACCGACCCGTCATAGGTGAGGCGATAGATCTGGTCCTCGTCCTGGGTGCGGCCCACCTCGGCGACGGCGATCTCGACCTCGTAGGGCTTGGACTCCTGGGTGAAGACCGTGCCGAGGGTCTGGGCATAGGCGTTGGCCAGGCCGCGCGCGGTCACGTCGCTGCGGTCGTAGGAGTATCCGCGCAGGTCGGCATAGCGCACGCCGGCGACGCGGAGGTTCTCGAACTCGTTGTACTTGCCGACAGCCGCGAAGCCGATCCGGTCGTAGATCTCGGAGACCTTGTGCAGGGTGCGCGACGGGTTCTCGGCGACGAACAGGATGCCCTTGTCGTAGCCGAGGACCACGACCGAGCGGCCGCGGGCAATTCCCTTGCGCGCGAAGTCTGCCCGGTCCTTCATCAGCTGCTCGGGCGAGACGTAGAACGGCATCTGGCTCATCGGGCACCCCCTGGGTTGCCCTGGCGGGCGGCGATGATCGCGTCGACGGCCGTCGAGAGCGCGTCCTCGACGACGAAGCGGACTCCCCCGCTGTCGATGACGGCGACGGTCGGCCAGATGCGGCGGCCGGTGTCGGGGCCGCCGGTGGCCGAGTCGTCGTCGGCGGCGTCATAGAGGGCCTCGAGCGCGACGGACACCGCGGTGTCGCCGTCGAGGCCGGGACGCCAGAGCTTTTTGAGCGAGCCGCGGGCAAAGAGCGACCCGGAGCCGATGCTGTGGTGGTCGCGCTCCTCGTAGCAGCCGCCGGTGACGTCATAGGAGAACATCCGCCCGGTGCCGAGCTCGAGGTCGTAGCCGGCGAAGAGCGGCACGACCGACAGGCCCTGCATGGCCATGCCGAGGTTGCCCCGGATCATCTGGGCGAGCCGGTTGGCCTTGCCCTCGAGCGAGAGCAGCGCGCTCTCGATCTTCTCGTAGTGCTCCAGCTCGACCTGGAAGAGCTTGACCAGCTCGAGGGCCACGCCCGCGGTGCCGGCGATGCCGACGGCGCTGTACTCGTCGGCCGCGAAGACCTTCTCCATGTCACGGTTGGCGATGATGTTGCCCATCGTGGCGCGCCGGTCGCCCGCCATGACGACGCCGCCGTCATAGACGAGGCTGACGATCGTCGTGCCGTGCGGGGCCTCCACGCTCGACCCGACAGGGAGCGCGCGGGAGCCCGGCAGCAGCTCGGGGGCCGCGCCGGCGAGGAAGTCACGGAAGGACGAGGAGCCGGCAGCGAGGTATGCCGCGGGCAGCCGGCCCTGCGCCTGGGTGGTCACTCCCCGCCCTTCTGGACGAAGCCGCGCACGAACTCCTCGGCGTTGGTCTCCAGCACGCCGTCGATCTCGTCGAGCACGCTGTCGATGTCGAACTCCTGGCGCTGGACCTGGCCGCCGGACTCGCCCGTCTCCTCGGGCAGACCGTCGTCGCCGCCGCCGTGCCGCTGGTGCCTGATCTGTTCGGGGGCCATGTGGGCAGTCTAGGCCGAGAGCCTGCGCACGAGGTCGGCGACGTCGGTCGCGGTGTCGAGCACGTCGCCGACGAGGTCGCGTGTGCCGCGGACCGGGTCGAGCAGCGGCACACGCACGAGGTTGTGGCTGCCGGGGACGTCGAGGATCACCGAGTCCCACGAGGCCGCGATGACATGCTCGCGGTAGGCCTCGGTGCACCGGCCGCGGAAGTAGGCGCGGGTGTCCTCGGGAGGGTGCGTCACGGCATTCTCGATGTGAGCGTCGGTGACGAGGCGCTCGAAGCGGCCGGCCCGCTCCAGCTTGGTGAAGATCCCCTTGTCCTCGCGCACGTCGGACCACTGGATGTCGATCGCGCGCAGCCGTGGGTCGCCCCACTCGAGCCTGTCGCGGCTGATGTAGCCGCCGAGGAGCTGGAGCTTGCCCACCCAGTCCAGGTAGGGGGCCGCCTCCATCGGGTCGCGCTCGAGCACGGTGAGGATGCGCTCCCACCACTGCATGACCTCGGCCGTGTCGGGGTCATGCTCGCCTGGGCTGCGCTGATCGAGGTATGCCGCGGCCATCTCGTGATAGCGCCACAGCAGCTGGACGGGTGTCAGGCGGGTGCCGTCGACGAGCTCGACGAGCGCGCTCAGGGTCGGGTCGTGCGAGACGCGCTGGAGGGTGGCGACGGGCCGCTGGAGCGTCAGGTCGGCGGTCACCGCGCCGTCCTCGATCATCGCCAGCACGAGGGAGGTGGTCCCCATCTTGAGCAGGTTGGCCACGTCGCCGTGGTTGGCGTCGCCGAGGATGACGTGGAGCCGGCGCCAGCGGTCGGCGTCGGCGTGTGGCTCGTCGCGGGTGTTGATGATGGGTCGCTTGAGCGTGGTCTCGAGCCCGACCTCGACCTCGAAGAAGTCGGCGCGCTGGCTCAGCTGGTAGCCGACGTCACGCGAGTCGTCGCCGATGCCGACCCGGCCGGAGCCGCACATCGCCTGCCGCACCACGAAGAACGGGATGAGGTGCTTGACGATGTCCTGGAAGGGGGTCGAGCGGCGCATGAGGTAGTTCTCGTGGGTGCCGTAGGAGGCGCCCTTGCCGTCGGTGTTGTTCTTGTAGAGCACGATGCCGGGCGGGCTCTGGGCGAGACGCCGGGCCGCGGCCCGCATGACCAGCTCGCCGGCGCGGTCCCAGATGACCGCGTCGCGCGGCGTGGTGACCTCGGGCGAGGAGTACTCGGGGTGGGCGTGGTCGACGTAGAGCCGCGCGCCGTTGGACAGCACGACGTTGAGCAGGGTCGGGTCCTCGTCGGTCAGCTGGCTGGGGTGGGCGACGGCGCGGCCCATGTCGAAGCCGCGGGCGTCCCGCAGCGGTGTCTCGTCGGCGTAGTCCCATCGTGCGTGCCGCGGGGTGATCCCGACCGAGTCCGCGTAGGCCTGGACGACCTGGCCGGACATCAGGACCGGGTTGGCGTGCGGGACGCCGGGCATCGAGATGCCGTACTCCGTCTCGATGCCCATGACCCGGCGCACGCCGACCTGCTCGCCGTCGAACCGTCCCTCGCTCATGCTCACGACCCTACTGCCGGTGACAGGATGGCCCTCATGGGCTACCTGCACCGTATGCCGCCGCGCACGGCCGCGCTGACCACCCTCTATGACCGGCTGAACCCGCCGATCTGGGCGATGAGCCTGGCCGAGATCCAGCGCACCCGCGGTGAGACGCTCCCCCACCGCCCGCCCGTGTCCTGGGTGACTGGGCCGGTGGACCCGGCCGTCGGGATCACCTTCGCGACGGTGAGCGCGCGGGACGGCTATGAGATCCCGCTGCGGGTCTACCGGCCGCGTGCCGTGCGCGACAGCGAGACCGACATCCCGGTGGTGGTCTATCTCCACGGCGGCGGCTTCGTGCGGGGCAATGTCCTTGACTACGACCCGCTCTGCACGATGATCGCGCGCCGGGTCCGGGCGGTGGTGGTCAGCGTGGACTACCGGCTGGCACCGGAGCACAAGGCGCCGACCGCGGCATACGACTGCATCGACGCCGTCCGGGCGGTCGCGGGGCTGGGTGGGCGGCTGCGGGCCGACACCTCGCGGCTGGCGCTGTGTGGCGACTCCGCGGGCGGGAACCTGAGCGCGGTGGTGGCCCAGCAGCTGCGGGGTGAGGTGCCGATCGCGGCGCAGGCGCTGATCTATCCCTCGACCGACATGACGCTCTCCTCGCCGTCCATCAGCGAGCACTGCGACGCCCCTGTCCTGGACCGCAGGGCGATCGACTGCTTCCTGGCGCACTATCTGCCGTTCGACCTCGAGGAGACCGATCCGATGGTGTCGCCGCTCTTCGGCGATCTCGCCGGGCTGCCGCCGACGCTTGTGCAGACCGCCGATCTCGACCCGCTGCGCGACGACGGGGTTCGCTACGCGGAGGCGCTCGCCGCGGCCGGTGTGCCGGTGCGGTGCACCAACTATGAGGGGGCGCCGCACGGATTCCACTCCTTCCCGGGCGCCTATCCCGGGGGCATCGGCGCGCAGGTCGAGCTCGTGACCGCGCTGCGAGACCGGCTGTATGCCGCGTCAGCCGCCGCCGGATAGGCTCCCGGACGGAAGGCCACCGGCAGAAGGAGCCACCAGTGCGGGACATCGTCGTGTTCTCGGGCAACGCCCACCCGGCGCTCGCCGAGGACATCTGTCAGGAGCTTGGGGTCGAGCTCTCCCCCGTGCACATCAGCCGGTTCAGCAACGACTGCCTCCAGGCCCAGCTGCTGGACAACTGCCGGCAGCGCGATGTCTACATCATCCAGCCGCTCGTGCCCCCGACCCAGGAGTCGCTCATGGAGCTGCTCCTGATGGTGGACGCGGCCAAGGGCGCCTCGGCGGCGCAGATCACGGCAGTCATGCCGCACTACGCCTATGCCCGCTCCGACAAGAAGGACGCCTCCCGCATCTCGATCGGCGGCCGCCTCGTCGCCGACATGCTGACAACCGCGGGTGTGGACCGGGTGATGACCATGGCACTGCACGCGCCCCAGGTGCACGGCTTCTTCTCGGTGCCGCTGGACCACCTGACCGCGTTGGGTGTCCTGGCCGACCACTTCCGCGGGCTCGACCTCGACAACACGGTGGTGGTCTCGCCCGATCTCGGCAACGCCAAGCAGGCCACGCAGTTCGCCCGACTGCTGGGACTCCCCGTGGCCGCGGGCAGCAAGCAACGCCTGGCCGACGACCGCGTGATCATCGACGCGATCGTCGGTGATGTCGAGGGCAAGAAGGCGATCGTGCTCGACGATGAGATCGCGACGGGCGGGTCGATCCTGGAGCTGCTGGAGCGGCTGCGGGACTTCGGCTGCACGGAGGCCTCTGTGGTCTGCACGCACGGGCTCTTTGCCGGCAAGGCCGTCGAGCGGCTGCGCGATCACCCGATGATCACGCAGGTGGTCACGACCGACACGGTGCCGCGGCCGGTCGACTGGCCGGAGCTCCAGGTCCGCTCTGTCGCAGCGCTTTTCGCCGAGGCGATCTCACGCATCCACCGAGGCGAGTCGGTCAGCTCGCTCTTCGACGGCGTCGACCCGGCGCACGCGTCGCCGCAACGCTCCCTCTTCGACAAGGCAGGCTCATGAGCACCAACATGACCGGCCGCGAGCGTCGGGCACCCGGCCCGCTCCTCGCGGCATACCTGACCGATCTCGTCCTGGTGGGGCTCTTCGCGATGATGGGCCGCGCCGCGCACGATGAGGGACTGACGCTGGCGGGCTGGTTCCAGACGGCGTGGCCCTTCCTGGTGGGCCTTGGCCTCGGTTGGGTGGCCGCAGCGGCACTACCCTCCCGCCCGCTCCCCTGGCACCTGAGCCCCGGCCTCGTTGCATGGCTGTCCACGGTCGTCGTCGGGATGCTGATCCGGGCCCTGACCGGGGCGGGCACGGCTCTCCCGTTTGTGGCGGTGGCCTTCACCGTCGTCGGGCTCTTCCTGCTCGGCTGGCGTCTGGTCGTGCGCCTCGTGGACTTCCTGCGCAGCTGGGCCGAGCGCAAGGGCACCGAGCAGGGCCAGCGCGACCAGGCCGCGGCCCGCCGCGAGCGGCTTCGGGGCAGTTGAGATCGACCGGCGACCGCCAAAGCTGGCGGCTCCCGTTCAAATAGGGGTTCCCCGCGCTATGCCCTGCCTCAGCGGCATGCACTGCCTCATCGGATTGCCCTGCCTCGTGAAGGGCGCCTTTCCGAGGCAATGCAGTCCCGTGAGGCAGCGCAAGGCCGGGAGGCAATGCAAGCCGGGGAGGCAGCGCAAGCCCGTGAGGCAATGCATAGTCGGCCGGTAGTGGGCTAAGGCCTGGGCAGGTCCTGTCCACAGGGCATCGGCCGACCCCGTCACAATCCACAGTTTTGTGCCGTGGACGCCACCGGGCGGTTGTTGGAGTGAGGGTGCAATGCATGCCCTTCAACCCATTTCGCGTCCGAACTTGGCCAACACTGGCCCACGAGTTCCTCGAGGCGCGCGCGGAGCTGGACATCGTGTCGGTCGTTGCCCTGGTGGTTCGGCGCCATCGCGCCACCCTCGGCCTGAGCCAGCGTGAGTACGCCGCGCGCCGCGGATGGTCGAAGGCAGTGGGCTGGCGGCTGGAGTCCGAACCGGGCTCTCAGCGATTCGACGTCGTCGTTGACGCCTTGGAGGGGACCGGGTTCTCCCTGATCCTGGCCGCTGACTCGCCCCAGTCGCACCCCGGCTCTGACAACGCTGAGCCGTGGTCAGCGATCGAACTGCTGGCGCGCGACAGGTCCGGTCGGAGGCTTCCTGCCCATGTCAACTCCACACGAGTCACGCGCGCGCCGACGTGGCACTACACACGCAACGGCTATAGCCGCAAGGACGAGCCTCTCTGGTCCTGGAGCCGGCCGCGGCCGACCCCCACGCCGCGAAGCGATCCCGTTAGAGGTACTGACCCGTCGTGTTGAGTCCCTCGATCGCCTTGCCGGGCTCCGTACCGGAGGCGCCCTGGACGAGGGTGCGGATGTAAACGATCCGCTCCCCCTTCTTGCCCGAGATCCGTGCCCAGTCATCGGGATTGGTCGTGTTGGGCAGGTCCTCGTTCTCCTTGAACTCGTCCCGCACCGCCTTCATCAGGTGCTCGATGCGCAGACCACGGGCGCCGTCGACGAGATAGTCCTTGATCGCCGACTTCTTGGCCCGGTCGACAACGTTCTGGATCATCGCGCCGGAAGCAAAGTCCTTGAAGTACATGACCTGCTTGTCGCCATTGGCATAGGTCACCTCGAGGTAGCGGTTCTCGTCGCGCTCGTCATACATGCGCGTCACCGCGGACTCGATCATGTCGGCGACAGCAGCCTCGGCCGAGCCGCCGTGGGCGGCCAGCTCGTCGGGGTGCAGGGGCAGGTCGGGCGTCAGGTACTTGCCGAAGATGTCCCGTGCCGCCTCGGCGTCCGGGCGCTCGATCTTGATCTTCACGTCGAGACGTCCCGGGCGCAGGATCGCCGGGTCGATCATGTCCTCGCGGTTGGAGGCGCCGATGACGATGACATTCTCCAGCCGCTCCACACCGTCGATCTCCGACAGCAGCTGCGGGACGATCGTGGTCTCGACATCGGAGGAGACACCCGACCCGCGCGTGCGGAAGAGCGAGTCCATCTCGTCGAAGAAGACAACGACCGGGCTGCCCTCGGAGGCCTTCTCCCGGGCCCGGGCGAAGATCAGCCGGATGTGCCGCTCGGTCTCGCCGACGTACTTGTTGAGCAGCTCGGGGCCCTTGATGTTGAGGAAGTAGGACCGAGTGAGGTCCTCGCCGTTCTTCTCGGCAGCCTTGCGCGCCAACGACGCCGCGACCGCCTTGGCGATCATCGTCTTGCCACATCCGGGCGGCCCATAGAGCAGCACGCCCTTCGGCGGCTTCAGATGGTGCTCGGTGAACAGCTCGGGGTGCAGATAGGGCAGCTCCACCGAGTCCTGGATGATCTCCAGCTGCCCGGCCAGGCCGCCGATGTCGTCATAGGAGATGTCCGGCACGACCTCGAGCACCAGTTCGGCGACCTCGGCCTTGGGGATCACCTCATAGACAAAGCCCGAGCGCGAGTCCATCAGCAGCGCGTCACCGACCCGCAGACGCTCGCCGCGCAGGGGCTGGGCCACGCGGCATACCCGCTCCTCGTCAGCTTGGCTGACCACCAGTACCCGCGCGCCATCGTCGAGGATCTCCTTGAGCACCACCAGGGTCCCGGATCGCTCGAAGCCGCACACCTGCACGATGTTGAGCGCCTCGTTGAGTCGGACCTCGCGCCCGAAGCCCAGCTCGGCTGCGTCGACTGATGGCGACACCGAGACGTGCATCTTGCGCCCGCCCGTGAGGATGTCGGCTGTGCCGTCAAAGACCTCAAGGACAGTGCCGTATGCCGCGGGCGGCTGCGCGAGCCGGTCGATCTCCTCCTTGAGGCTGACGATCTGCTCACGCGCCGAGGTGAGGGTGCGCGTCAGGCGCTCGTTCTGCGAGGTCGCCGTGCGCAGCTCGGCCTGGGCCCTGCGCAGCTCCTGCGTCTGGTCCACCGGCGGACGGGACGGGCTGTGCTCGGTCATGGCAGCCTCCTTGCGTCGGGTTGTGCCCCTCGAACAACCCTAGTCCGCGGCCGTCTCCTCACCCGTGGTGGGTTCGCCCGACGAGACACCGCCGGTCTCCCCTGCACCCTCCTCCGCGGGCTCGGCCATGGCCCGGCGCATCCGCCGGATCTTCTTGTCCGAGACCGCCCGCTCGCCCATCGCCTCGGGCGTGAACTCGGCGTCCTGGCCGAAGTGACGGTCCGCCGCGGTCGTCTCCGCGCCGCCCTCGGTCGAGTCCTCGCCGTAGGCACCCTTGGCCGGCCGCCGCTTGCGCAGCGGCGGCGTCGTGCCCGGCGCGAGCCGCCGGGTCGTGATCAGGAAGCCGGTGTGCGCGTGCATCCGGTGCTCGGGGCGCACGGCCAGGCCCTCGAGGTGCCACCCGCGCACCATCGACTCCCACGCCTGCGGCTCGGTGAAGGTCCCGTGGTCGCGCATCGCCTCGGCGACCCGGGAGAGCTGGGTGGCCGTCGCCACGTAGCAGATCAGGACGCCACCGGGCGCGAGCGCGTCGGCGACGACGCCGAGGCACTCCCAGGGTGCCAGCATGTCCAGGACGACCCGGTCGACCGATCCCGGCTCGACCGCAGCGGGCAGCGACTCCACGAGGTCGCCCACGTGCACGGTCCACGCCGGGTGGTCGGCGCCGAAGAAGGCCCGCGCGTTGCCCTTGGCGATCTCCGCGAAGTCCTCGCGCCGCTCGAACGAGAGCACCCGGCCCTCGTCGCCCACGGCCCGCAGCAGCGACATCGACAGGGCACCGGACCCGACCCCGGCCTCGACGACCGTCGCGCCGGGGAAGACATCGGCCATCGTGACGATCTGACCGGCGTCCTTGGGATAGACCACCGCGGCACCGCGGGGCATCGACATGACGTAGTCCGACAGGAGGGGCCGCAGCGCGAGGTACTCGACGCCGGCGGTGTTGGTCACCGTCGTGCCGTCCGGGCGCCCGATCAGGTCGTCGTGGCGCAGCCGCCCGCGGTGGGTGTGGAACTCCTTGCCGGCCTCGAGGGTGATCGTGTGGAGGCGGCCCTTGGGGTCGGTGAGCTGGACTCGCTCGCCCTCAGTGAAGGGGCCACGGCGCAGGTCGGCTCCGGTGGCGGTCATGGGAGCGGAGTCTATTTGCCCTCGAGCGCCACGTTGACATCGGCTGCGGAGACCACGCCGACGAGCCGGCCCTGGTGCATCACCGCGATGACCCCGGTCTCCAGGTCCTGGAGCCCCGCGACGGCGGGCACGATGTCGCCGGCCGGGTCGGCGTCGACGACCCAGTCCTGGGGCTGCGTGCGGCATACCTGCCCGGCCTGGACGGCCCCACGCTGCTCGGGCGCGATGCCGGTCAGGTCCTCGCTGAGCACGAGACCGACGGGACGGGTGCCGCTCGCGTCCATGACCACGGGTATGCCGCGTGCTCCCCCGAGGCTCGCCAGCGTGGCCTCCGGGGGCACCGCCACCGCCTCTCGCAGCACCGTGGACATCGGCACCGAGCCGAGGATCTCGAGGGCCTCACCGCCCTTGATGGCCGCGGTGGCACCGGCCCACAGGAAGGAGGCGATCAGCAGCGTCCACATGATGTTGAACAGGTCCGGGCTCTGCCCCTGGAGCAGCGGCCGGCCGACGAACCACAGCACGACCAGGATTGTCACGACGCGTCCGGCGAAGCCCGCCGCGCGCCGGCCCTTGCCCCTGCTGCCCGTCGCCTTCCACACCGCGGCATCGACGAGCTGGCCGCCGTCGAGCGGCAGGCCCGGGAGGAGGTTGAAGGCGGCCAGCAGGGCGTTCATGAACGCGAACGCGTGGCCGAAGGCGCCCGGGAGCCCGTCGAGGCTCTGCCCGACCACCCAGCCCAGGCCGGCGAGTCCGAGGTTGGCGAGCGGCCCGGCAACTGCCGTGCCGGCAGTCGACGCCGGCGTCGCCTGACCTGCCTCGTATGCCGTGTGGCCACCCCAGATGTCGGCGACGACGCGGTGCACGGGCATCCCGAAGCTGCGGGCCGCGACGGCGTGGGCTGCCTCGTGGACTAGGACCGCGACGAGGAGCAGCAGCGCGTAGCCGAGACCGACGAGGTATCCGCGGCTCCCACCGCCCACGTTGGAGCCGACGGTGGCGGTGATGATCGCCGCGAGGATCAGCCAGCTTGCGCCGATGAAGACGGGGACACCGGCGATGGTGGCGATCTTGAGGCCGGAGCCCTGACTCTGCATGACGCAGACCCTATGTCAGCAGGCGCTGTCGGTGGGCCCGCCTAGAGTCGAGGCATGAGCACCGAGACGACGGCCGGCGCGGCCATGGCACCCCAGGGCGCTGCGGTCGAGACGGCAGTGGGCCCGCCGGTGGTCCGTCCCGCGCTCTCGCCCAGCCGTGCCTCGGACTTCAAGCAGTGCCCGCTGCTCTACCGTTTCCGCGTCGTCGACCGGATCCCGACGCCGCCCTCGCCCGCCGCCGCCCGTGGCACCCTCGTCCACGCCGTCCTGGAGCGGCTGTTCGACCTGCCGGCCGAGGAGCGCACTCCGGCGGCCGCGCTCGAGCTGCTCGGGCCACAGTGGGAGCGGCTGGTCGCCGAGGAGCCCGCGCTCGCGACGATGATCGAGGACGACGAGCACCTGACCGAGGAGACGTGGTACCGCCAGGCCGGCGCCCTCCTCGAGCGCTGGTTCACCCTCGAGGACCCGACCCGCCTGGAGCCCGCCGAGCGCGAGCTCTATGTCGAGACCGAGATCGACGGCCTCACCCTGCGCGGCTATGTCGACCGGCTCGACGTCGCGCCCAGCGGGGCGCTGCGCGTCGTCGACTACAAGACCGGGCGGTCGCCGTCGGAGCACTTCGAGGGCAAGGCGCTCTTCCAGATGAAGTTCTACGCGCTCGTGCTGTGGCGCACCCGCGGCGTCCTGCCGCGACTGCTCCAGCTCGTCTACCTCGGCAACGGCGAGATCGTGCGCTACTCCCCCGACGAGGCCGACCTGCGGGCGCTCGAGCGCAATGTCAAGGCGCTCTGGGCCGCCATCGCTCGGGCGGCAGAGACCGGTGACTGGCGACCGCGCACGTCACGGCTGTGCGACTGGTGCGAGTTCCGGCCGCTCTGCCCGGCCTGGGGCGGCACTCCCCCGCCCCTGCCTGCCGACGCCGGAGTCCGGGCCGTCGACCCGCGGGCGACGGGCGTGCCGGCCCGCAACGAGGACTGAGGCACGCCTGGGCGGCGGGCCGGACGGCGCTGGGTCGCCCGGCGGGTTAACCGCGGTGCGTGGACGCGGCGTCAGCGCAGCCGGAAGATCGTGCGGTGCCACTCCTTCTCGGCGACGCCGGTGATGTCGTGCATGACGTGCTTGACCTGGGTGTACTCCTCGAAGGAGTAGGCCGACATGTCCTTGCCGAAACCGCTCTGCTTGTAGCCGCCGTGGGGCATCTCGCTGATGATCGGGATGTGGTCGTTGACCCACACGCAGCCGGCCTTGATCTCCCGGGTGCCACGCAGCGCCCGGTAGACATCGCGGGTCCAGACGCTCGCGGCCAGCCCATAGACCGTGTCGTTGGCCAGCGCGATCGCCTCGTCGTCCGTCTCGAACGTCGTCACCGACAGGACGGGCCCGAAGACCTCGTCGCGCCACAGCTCGCTGTCGGTCGGCACCTCCGCGACGAGCGTCGGGGCGTAGTAGGAGCCGCGGGCCAGGTCGCCGCCGGGCGCCTCGCCGCCGGTGACCACGCGGGCATAGCCGCGTGCCCGCTCGACCATCCCGGCGACCTTGTCGCGGTGGGCGGCAGACACCAGCGGCCCGAGGTCGGTGTCCTCGTCGGCGGTGGCGCCGAGGCGCACAGCGGCATACAGCTCGGCGACGCCCTCGATGAAATCCTTTGCGACAGAGCGGTGCACGATCGCCCGGGTGGCGGCCGTGCAGTCCTGGCCGGTGTTGATCAGCGAGCCCGCCACAGCGCCGTGGATGGCGGCCGTGAGGTCGGCGTCGTCGTGGACCACGAAGGGCGCCTTGCCGCCGAGCTCGAGGTGCACCCGCTTGGCGTTGGTCGCCGCCGCCTCCAGGACGGTCCGGCCGACGGCAGTCGATCCCGTGAAGGAGACCATCCCGACGTCCTGGTGCCGCAGCAGGTGGGCACCTGCCTCGGCGCCCCGTCCGGTCACGACATTGACCACGCCCGCCGGCGCGCCCGCGTCGGCGAAAGCCTGCGCGAACATCACCGACGTCAGCGGCGTGATCTCCGCCGGCTTGAGCACGATCGTGTTGCCCGCGGCGATGGCCGGCAGGACCTTCCACGCGGCCATCTGGAGGGGGTAGTTCCACGGCGCGATGGACCCGACGACACCGATCGGCTCTCGCCGGATCGAGGAGGTGTGGTCGGGGCTGTACTCCGCGCTGGCCCGGCCCTCGAGATTGCGCGCCGCCCCCGAGAAGAACGCCGTGTTGTCGATGGTGCCGGGCACGTCGAACTCGCGCGCCAGTCGGATCGGCTTGCCGGCGTTGCGGCTCTCGGTCTGGGCGAGGTCCTCGGCCCGCTCCTCGAGCAGCGCGGCCGCCTCGGCAAGCACCGCCGAGCGCTCGCCGGGAGTGGCCCGCGACCACTCCGGGAAGGCTGCCCTGGCCGCCGCCACCGCGTCGTCGACGTCCTGGGTCGAGGCCAGCTCGACGGTGTCGATCACCTCGCCGGTCGAGGGGTCGATGACGTCGTGGTGGTCCCCGGTCGATGCAGCGCGCTGCTCGCCGCCGATGAACTGGTGCATGGTCGCTTCCTTTTGTCCAGTTGGCCTGTGGCGCAAGGTGATTGACGAGGAGGTATGCCGCGTGGCCGGGTGACCACGCGGCATACCCCTGCGTCAGGAACAGTAGGTGTCGGCCACCGACAGGGCCTCATCGAGGATGGCGAGGCCCTCCTCCAGGTCCGCCGCCGTGGTCGTGCACGGGGGCACGACGTGGGTGCGGTTGAAGTGGATGAACGGCCACATGCCGCGCTCCTTGCATGCGGACATGAAGGCGCCCATGGGCGCAGCCGCCTCGCCCGCGGCGTTGAAGGGCACCAGCGGCTCGCGGGTCTCCTTGTCCTTGACGAGCTCGACGGCCCAGAAGACGCCGAGGCCGCGGACCTCGCCGACGGACGGGTGCTTCTCGGCGATCTTCTCCAGCGCCGGCCCGATCACATCGGTCCCCAGCATCCGCGCGTGCTCGAGGATGCCCTCCTCCTCGAAGATGCGCATCGAGGCGACGGCGGAGCCGCACGCGAGCGGGTGGCCCGAGTAGGTCAGCCCGCCCGGGTAGACGCGCTCGTCGAAGTGGGCCGCGATCGCGTCGCTGAGCACGACACCGCCCAGGGGCACATAGCCGGAGTTGACGCCCTTGGCGAAGGTGATCAGGTCGGGCTGGACACCCCAGTGCTGGAAGGCGAACCACTCGCCGCACCGGCCGAACCCGGACATCACCTCGTCGGCGATCATCACGATGCCGAACTCGTCGCAGATCTCGCGCACGCCGGCGAGATAGCCCTCCGGCGGGACGAGGATGCCGTTGGTGCCGACGACGGTCTCGAGGATGATCGCGGCGATCGTGCCCGGCCCCTCGACCATGATCAGGTCGCGCAGGTGCTGGAGCGCGCGCTCGGACTCCTCGGCCTCGGTCTGGGCGTGGAAGGCCGACCGGTAGAGGTAGGGACCCCAGTAGCGCACGACACCGGGCATGCCGGGCTCGGAGGCCCACCGCCGCGGATCACCGGTGAGCATGATCGCCCCATTGGTCGCGCCGTGATAGCTGCGGTATGCCGCCATGACCTTGTTGCGCCCGGTGTAGAGCCGGGCCATGCGGATGGCGTTCTCGTTGGCCTCGGCGCCGCCGTTGGTGAAGAAGACCTTGGCCATGGGCTCGCCGGCCCGCTCGACGATCATGCGGGCGGCCTCGGAGCGGACGTCATTGGCGAATGCCGGTGAGACAGTGCACATCCGGGCCGCCTGCTCCTGGATGGCCGCGACCAGCTTGGGGTGCTGGTAGCCGATGTTGACGTTGACCAGCTGGCTGGTGAAGTCGAGATAGCGGTTGCCGGCGTCGTCGGTGAAGTGGCTGCCCTCCGCCGTCACGATCGGCAGGGGGTCGATCTTGGCCTGCGCCGACCACGAGTGGAAGACGTGCGCGCGGTCGTCGCGACGGGTCTGCTCTGGGGTGTAGGTCATGGCGCTCACCGGGTCCGCGGGAAGCCGAGGTCGACGCTCGAGGTGGCCGGGTCGGGCCAGCGCGAGGTGACGACCTTGCCGCGGGTGTAGAAGTTGATGCCCTCCGGGCCGTACATGTGGTTGTCGCCGAAGAGCGAGGCCTTCCAGCCGCCGAAGGAGTAGTAGGCGACGGGCACGGGGATCGGCACGTTGATGCCGACCATGCCGACCTGGACCTCGTTCTGGAAGCGTCGGGCGGCACCGCCGTCACGGGTGAAAATCGCTGTGCCGTTGGCGTATTCGTGGCCGTTGATGATCTCCATGGCCTCGTCATAGGTCTCGGCGCGCACCACCGACAGAACGGGGCCGAAGATCTCGTCCGTGTAGACCGACATGTCGGTGGTGACGTTGTCGAGCAGCGTGGTGCCGAGGAAGAAGCCGTCGTCGGGGTGGTCCTCGCGGCCGTCCATCACCAGCGTCGCGCCGGCCTGCTCGCCCTGGGCGATGTAGTCGGCCACCTTGTCGCGGTGGGCGGCGCTGATGAGCGGGCCCATGTCGGTGCCCTCGGCGGTGCCGTCGCCGATCGTCAGCTTGGGCAGCCGCTCCTTGATGGCCTCCACCAGCGGGTCGGCGACCTCGCCGACGGCCACGACCACCGAGATGGCCATGCAGCGCTCGCCAGCGGCGCCATAGCCGGCCGATACGGCGGCGTCGGCGGCCAGGTCGATGTCGGCGTCGGGCAGGACGAGCATGTGGTTCTTGGCGCCGCCGAGGGCCTGGACGCGCTTGCCATAGCGCGTGCCGGTCTCATAGATCGCCTTGGCGATGGGGGTCGACCCGACAAAGCTCACCGCCTCGACGTCGGGGTGCTCGAGCAGCCGGTCGACCGACTCCTTGTCGCCCTGGACGACGGTGAAGACGCCGTCGGGCAGCCCCGCGTCCTTCCACATCTGGGCGATGAACATCGACGCGCCGGGGTCCTTCTCGCTGGGCTTGAGGACAAAGGCGTTGCCGCACGCGATCGCGTTGCAGCACATCCACAGCGGGACCATCGCCGGGAAGTTGAAGGGGGTGATCCCCGCGACGACACCGAGCGGCTGGCGCATGGAGTAGACGTCGACACCGCTCGAGACCTGCTCGGAGTAGCCGCCCTTGAGCAGGTGCGGCACGCCGGTGGCGAACTCGGCGTTCTCCAGGCCACGGGCGATCTCGCCGGCGGCGTCCGCCAGGACCTTGCCGTGCTCGGCCGTGATGATCGCGGCCAGCTCGTCGGTGCGCTGGTGCAGCAGCTCGCGGAAGGCGAAGAGGACGGCGGCACGCTTGGACAGTGAGGCCGTGCCCCACTCGGCGGCGGCGCCGACGGCCGAGGCGACGGCCGCGTCGACCTCCTCGACCGACGCCAGCGCGACCTCGGCGGTCTGCTGGCCGGTGGCCGGGTTGAAGACGGGGGCGGTGCGCCCCGAGGTGGAGGGCGCGGGCGCCCCGTCGATCCAGTGGCTGATGGTGCTCGTCATGCTCCGAGATTAGGGGGCTACCGGGGCGTCACAAAGGCCTGTTTGTGGTGTCACAGAGGCCGCTAGGGTCTGCCCTGTGAAGGACATCCTCTCGGCCGTCGAGGAGCGGCTCGACGACCAGAGCGCACGGGGCCTGGCGACCGCCGTGAGCCGCGCCGTGCGTGACGGCGCCATCTCCGGCGGCGCCGCCCTGCCGCCGATCCGGACGGTCGCCCACGAGCTGGCGCTCTCCCCCACCACAGTGAGCTCGGCGTGGCGGATCCTCCAGCGCGCAGGCGTGATCCGCACCGACGGGCGACGCGGATCGCGGATCGCCGAGGCCGGGCAGCCCCACCAGGACCGCTATGCGCGTGTGGTCGAGGAGCAGACCGATCTGCCGACCGACCTGTCGACGGGCGTCCCCGACCCTGCGCTGCTGCCGAGCCTCACCGCGTCACTCGATCAGCTCACGACCGCGCGGGTGCCCCGCAGCTATCTCGACGACCCCGTCCTGCCCGGCCTGCGCGACGCGGTGCTGGCCGACTGGCCGTATGCCGCGTCTCGGCTCGCGGTGACCGACGGCGCCCTCGACGCGCTCGAGCTCGTCGGGCGGACGGCGCTGCGCTACGGCGACCGGGTGGTCGTCGAGGACCCGTGCTTCCCCCCGCTCGTCGACCTGCTCGCCTCGCTGGGGGCGGAGGTCGTCGGCGTCCCGATGGACGACGAGGGCATGCTGCTCGAGCCGCTGGCCGAGCGCGTGGACGACGGTGCCCGTGCCGTCATGCTCCAGCCCCGCGCCCAGAACCCGACCGGTATCTGCCTCAGCCGCAAGCGGGCCCGCGCCATCGCCCGGCTCCTGGCCGGGCGTGACGTGCTGGTCATCGAGGACGACTCGATGGGGGCGATCTCCTCGGCCCCTGAGCTCAGCCTGGGTGAGTGGCTGCCCGAGCAGACCGTGCACATCCGCAGCTTTGCCAAGTCCCACGGCCCCGACCTGCGCATCGCCGCGATGACCGGGCCGGCCGAGCTGATGGGCGAGTGCGCCGCCCGCCGCCAGCTGGCGCAGGGCTGGACGAGCCGTCTCCTCCAGCGGGTGCTCCTCGACCTGCTCACCCGTGCGGAGGCCCAGGACGCGGTGAGCCGGGCACGCGAGGTCTATGCCAGCCGCCGGACCGGGCTGGTCGACGCGCTGGCCGCCCGCGGCATACCCGTCCCCGGCACCGACGGGCTGAACATCTGGGTCGAGGTGGCCGACGAGTCGGCGGCCCTGGTCAGGCTGGCCGGACAGGGCGTCGCCGCCGCCCCCGGCTCGCCCTTCGCGGTCTCACCCGGCCCCGCGCCGCACATCCGGGTCACCGCGGGCCATGCCGACGGCGACCTCGAGGCGCTGGCCGAGCTGATCGCGCAGGCCGCCCGCGCCCGCAGCCGGACCGCGCGGCACCGGTGAGGCTCGGCTCAGGCGCCCGTCGCCGCGCCGGCCGTGAGGCGGAGCAGGTCCTTGCCGCCGAGACCTTCGAGCGTGTCGACCAGGACTGACCCGTCGATGGCCGGGATGGGCACGACATGCGGGACGCCGATGGTCGGGACCCCCGCGGCCGTGGCGGAGCGCACCCCCGTCGGGGAGTCCTCGATGGCGACGCAGTGGGCCGGCTCGACACCGAGGGCCCGGCACGCGGCCAGATAGGGCTCGGGGTGTGGCTTGCCCTGCGTCACGTCGTCACCGGCGATGACCGCCTGCATCGACCCCTCCGGGAGCGCCTCGGCCACCGTCGAGGCCAGCGAGCGCCAGGACATCGTCACCAGCGCACAGGGCACGTCGGCCGCGCGGAGCTCCGCGAGCAGCTCGCGCGCACCTGGCCGCCACGGCACGTGGTCGCGGACCTGGGCGATGACCCGCCCGAGGAGGTCCTCGATGATGGTCACGGGATCGGCCTCGATCGGGCTGTGCGCGCGGATGAACTCGGCCGAGACCATCAGGTCGTTGCCGACCAGCTGGTGGGCGAGCTCGTCGCTCCAGACCCCACCCGCCTCCTCGACGATCTCGTGCTCGGCACGGATCCAGTAGGGCTCGGTGTCGACGAGGGTCCCGTCCATGTCCCACAGCACGGCGGCCGGCAGCGTGGACGTCATGCGCCCGAGTGTAGGGCTCGCCCGGGGGCGGTCCGGCAGCCAGGGACGGTCAGGCCCCATACTGGAGGGCGCCGCTCAGGGGCATCCTGGGTGGCTCCCTGCCCGAGGAGCACCGTGTCCGAGAGCGTGACCCCCGCAGCCGCGTCCCCAGACGTCCGACACCACCGGCCGGACGCCACCGAGGACATGCGCGCCGCCATGCGCGAGCGCGTGCTTGTCATGGACGGCGCGATGGGCACGATGATCCAGCGGCACCGGCTGGCCGAGGCCGACTACCGCGGTGAGCGCTTCGCCGAGTGGGAGCGCGACGTCCAGGGCAACAACGACCTGCTCGTGCTCACCCAGCCCGACATCATCCGGGCCATCCACGACGAGTACCTCGAGGCCGGCGCCGACCTGATCGAGACCAACACCTTCAACGCCACGTCCATCTCGCTGCGCGACTACGGCATGTCCGAGCTCGCCTACGAGATCAACGTCGAGGCCGCCCGGCTGGCCCGCGCCGCGGCCGACCTGGCGAGCGAGCGAACGCCCGACCGGCCCCGCTGGGTGCTGGGCGCGCTCGGCCCCACCAGCACGACGGCGTCGATCTCGCCGGACGTCAACGACCCCAGCGCCCGCAACATCTCCTTCGACCAGCTGGTCACGGCATACCTCGAGCAGGCCCGCGGGCTCGTCGACGGCGGGGTCGACGGGCTGCTCATCGAGACCATCTTCGACACGCTCAACGCCAAGGCGGCGATCTTCGCGCTCGAGACCCTCTTCGAGGAGGCCGGGCGGCGCTGGCCTGTCGTCATCTCCGGCACGATCACCGACGCCTCCGGACGCACGCTGAGCGGCCAGACGACCGAGGCCTTCTGGAACTCGGTGCGTCACGCCCGCCCCATCGCCGTCGGGCTCAACTGCGCCCTGGGTGCTGCCGAGATGCGCCCCTACATCGCCGAGCTCTCCCGCATCGCCGACTGCTTCGTCTCCTGCTACCCCAACGCGGGGCTGCCCAACGCCTTCGGCGAGTACGACGAGAGCCCGGAGCGGATGGCCGAGCAGCTCGGCGACTTCGTCACCGACGGCTTCATCAACATCGTGGGCGGTTGCTGCGGCACCACTCCCGAGCACATCACGGCGATAGCGAATGCCGCCGAGGGCGTCAGCCCGCGCGTGCCCGTCGAGGTCCCCCGCGCCATGCGGCTGTCCGGGCTCGAGCCCTTCACCGTCCTGGAGGACTCCCTCTTCGTCAACGTCGGCGAGCGGACCAACATCACCGGCTCGGCGCGCTTCCGCAAGCTGATCCAGGCCGAGGACTACCCGACGGCCCTGTCCGTCGCCCGACAGCAGGTCGAGGCCGGCGCGCAGGTCATCGACGTCAACATGGACGAGGGCATGATCGACGGCGTCGCCGCGATGGACCGCTTCCTCAAGCTGGTCGCGAGCGAGCCCGACATCTGCACCGTGCCCGTCATGGTCGACTCCTCCAAGTGGGACGTCATCGAGGCCGGCCTCAAATGCCTCCAGGGCAAGGCGATCGTCAACTCGATCTCGATGAAGGAGGGCGTCGAGCCCTTCAAGGAGCAGGCCCGGCTGTGCCGCAAGCACGGTGCGGCGATCGTCGTCATGGCCTTCGACGAGCACGGCCAGGCCGACAACCTCGAGCGGCGCAAGGAGATCTGCCAGCGCGCCTACGACATCCTCACCGAGGAGATCGGCTTCCCGGCCGAGGACATCATCTTCGACCCCAACATCTTCGCGGTCGCGACCGGCATCGAGGAGCACGCGGCATACGGCACCGACTTCATCGAGGCGACCCGCTGGATCAAGGCCAACCTCCCCGGCGCCCTGGTCTCCGGTGGGGTCTCCAATGTGTCGTTCAGCTTCCGCGGCAACAACCCTGTGCGAGAGGCGATCCACGCGGTCTTCCTCTATCACGCGATCCAGGCCGGGATGGACATGGGCATCGTCAACGCGGGCGCCCTCGTCGTCTACGACCAGGTCGACGCCGAGCTGAGGGAGCGCATCGAGGACGTGGTCCTCAACCGGCGCCCCGACGCGACCGAGCGGCTGCTCGAGATCGCCGACCGCTTCAACACCACGGGAGAGCAGCAGGAGGCCGCCACCGAGGAGTGGCGCGAGCTGCCCGTCGCCGAGCGCATCACCCACGCCCTGGTCAAGGGCATCGACGAGCACGTCGAGTCCGACACCGAGGAGCTGCGCCTCGAGATCGCCGCCCGCGGCGGCCAGCCCATCGAGGTCATCGAGGGCCCGCTCATGGACGGCATGAACGTCGTCGGCGACCTCTTCGGCAGCGGCAAGATGTTCCTCCCCCAGGTCGTGAAGTCCGCCCGTGTCATGAAAAAGGCTGTCGCACACCTGATCCCGTTCATCGAGGCGAGCAAGGACGAGCGCGTCCGCGCCAAGGGCACCGTCGTCATGGCGACGGTCAAGGGCGATGTTCACGACATCGGCAAGAACATCGTCGGCGTCGTCATGCAGTGCAACAACTACGAGGTCATCGACCTCGGCGTGATGGTCCCCGCCCAGAAGATCCTCGACGCCGCACGCGAGCACGACGCCGACGTGATCGGCCTGTCCGGGCTCATCACACCGTCGCTCGACGAGATGGTCGGTGTCGCGTCCGAGATGCAGCGCCAGGGCTTCGACATCCCGCTGCTCATCGGCGGTGCCACCACCTCCCGGGCCCACACCGCCGTCAAGATCGACCAGCAGTACAAGCACCCCGTCGTCTGGGTCAAGGACGCCTCCCGGTCGGTGCCCGTCGTCGCGGCGCTGCTGTCCGACGACGCCCGCCGCGAGGACCTGCTCTCAGAGGTGGAGCGCGACTACGAGTCGCTGCGGGAGCGGCACTCCCGCAAGGGCAACGAGCGCCCACTGCTCTCGATCGAGGACGCCCGCGCCAACGCGACCCCCATCGACTGGACCGGATACACCCCGCCGGCCCCGCAGGTCGAGCCCGACGAGGCCGGTGAGCGCGTGGTCGTGCTGCGCGACTACCCGCTGACCGAGCTGCGCGACTACATCGACTGGGGCCCGTTCTTCCTGGCCTGGGAGATGAAGGGCCGCTTCCCCGACATCCTCAACAACCCGGCGACGGCGGAGGCCGCGACCCGGCTCTACGAGGACGCCCAGGCGATGCTCGACCGGCTCACCGACGAGGGCTGGCTCACCGCCAACGGCGTCTGCGGGCTCTTCCCGGCCGCGGCGGTCGGCGACGACATCGAGATCTACACCGACGACTCCCGCTCGCAGGTCCGCGCGTCCCTGCGCATGCTGCGCCAGCAGGGCCAGCACCGCGAGGGCGTGCCCAACCGCTCGCTGGCCGACTTCGTCGCGCCCAGCGACGCGGGGCTGGCCGACCATGTCGGGGCCTTCGCGGTCACGGCCGGCACGGGTGTCACCGACCGGATCATGGCGTTCAAGGCCGAGCACGACGACTACAGCGCGATCTTGCTGGAGGCGCTGGCGGACCGGCTCGCCGAGGCGTTTGCGGAGCGTCTGCACCAGCGGGTGCGCCAGGAGTTCTGGGGGTATGCCGCGGACGAGACCCTCGACAACGACGCCCTTATCGCCGAGCGCTACAGCGGCATCCGCCCCGCGCCCGGCTATCCCGCGTGCCCCGACCACACCGAGAAGTCCACCCTCTGGGAGCTGCTCGACGTCAACGCGCGGGCCGGCATCGAGCTGACCGAGCACATGGCGATGTGGCCGGGCGCGTCCGTGAGCGGCTGGTACTTCTCGCACCCGCAGTCGCAGTACTTCGTCGTCGGCCGCCTCGGCCCCGACCAGGTCGCCGACTACGCGGAGCGCAAGGGCTGGACGACCGCCGAGGCAGAGCGCTGGCTCAGCCCCAACCTCGGCTACACACCTGGGGGTGACGACGCATGATGGACACCAACAACGTTGCGCCACTGCGCAATCCGCTGATGATCTCGGCATTCGAGGGCTGGAACGACGCGGGCGAGGCCGCCTCGGACCTCGTCGCGCACCTCATCGACGTGTGGGACGCGGAGCCGCTGGGCGAGCTCAACGCCGACGCCTACTACGACTTCCAGGTCAACCGGCCCCGCGTGAGCGGCTCGGCCGGTGAGCGCACGATCGAGTGGCGCACGACGCGGCTGTTCATCGCCCGGCCGCACCAGCTGGCCCGCGATGTCTTGCTCGTGCAGGGCATCGAGCCGTCCTTCCGCTGGCACGCGTTCATCGAGGAGGTCCTCGGCGTCGCCGAGCGGCTCGGTGTCAGCGATGTGCTGACCCTCGGGGCCCTGCTGGCCGACTCGCCGCACACCCGGCCCATCCCGGTCTCGGCGACCGCCGAGGCGAGCCGCGACCAGGACCGCTTCGGGGTCTCCGGCGGCACCTATGAGGGCCCGACGGGCATCGTCGGGGTGCTGGCCGACGCGGCCCACCGTGCCGGCATCGGGTCGGTCTCCCTGTGGGCCGCGGTGCCGCACTACGCCGGCCACACCCCCTCGCCCAAGGCCACCCTGGCTCTCCTCAGCCGCGCCGAGGACCTGTTCGACATCACGATCCCCCGGGGCGACCTCGAGGAGTCGGCGCGGGCCTGGGAGCGCGGGGTCGAGGAGGTCGCCCAGTCCGACTCCGACATGGCCGAATATGTCCGGGCCCTCGAGGAGCAGCAGGACACCACCGAGCTCCCGGAGGCCTCCGGAGACGCGATCGCCAAGGAGTTCGAGCGCTACCTCCGGCGCCGCGACGACGGCACCGACAAGCCCCAGGCCTGATCACAGACGACAGGAGGGGTTATGCCGCGGGCCGAGCCCGCGGCATACCCCTCCTCAGTCGTTGTGCGAGGGACCCACAGACGGGGACCGCTCGGGTCAGAGGCGCACGCCGAGCAGCGCGTCGAGGGCCCGTGCGACGATGCCTGCGCCGTCGACATGCGACTCGTCGCCGGCGGACGTGGTCTCGGCCCACGTGTCGACCGCGGCCAGCGCGGAGGGCGAGTCGAGGTCATTGGCCAGCGCCGCGCGGATGGCTGCGACGACAGGCTCCGGGTCGGCAGCACCGTTGCCGGACAACGCCTTTCGCCACGCGTCGAGCCGCTCCAGCGCGCCCTCGAGGCTGGCGTCGGTCCACTCCCACTCCGTGCGGTAGTGATGGGCCAGCAGCGCCAGCCGGATCGCCATCGGGTCGACCCCGTCGCGGCGCAGCTTGGAGACGAGCACGAGGTTGCCCTTGGACTTGCTCATCTTCTCGCCATGCAGCCCGACCATCGCCTGGTGGACGTAGGCCGTGGCGAAGGGACGCTCGTCGGTCAGGCCGGCCGCCTGGACCGCGCTCATCTCGTGGTGCGGGAAGATCAGGTCGGTGCCGCCGCCCTGGACGGTGAAGGGGATGCCGAGGTGCTCCAGCGCGATCGCGGTGCACTCGATGTGCCACCCCGGTCGACCCCGGCCGAGGGCGCCTGCGTCCCAGGCGGGCTCACCCTCGCGCTCCACGCGCCAGAGCAGCGGGTCGAGGGCGTCGCGCTTGCCGGCGCGGTCGGGGTCTCCCCCACGCTCGCCGAAGACGGCCATCATCTGCTCGCGTGTCCAGCCGCTGACCGAGCCGAAGCAGTCCTCGCGGCTGAGGTCGAAGTAGAGGTCGCACGCGCCGGGGTTGAGGGCGTCGGGGGTCTCGACGGGATAGGCGATCCCGCTCTCGCAGAGGGCCGTCACGTCACGGATGATCTCGGGCATGCTCTCGACCACGCCGAGATAGACGTCGGGCGGGATGACGGCCAGTGCGGTCATGTCCTCCCGGAAGAGCTCGATCTCGTCGGTCGCCAGAACGCTCCACTCGACGCCGTCGCGGTCAGCGCGCTCCAGCAGCGGGTCATCGACGTCGGTGATGTTCTGGACATAGCGCACCTCGTGGCCGGCGTCGCGCAGCGCCCTGCCGAGCAGGTCGAATGTCACGTAGGTCGCGGCGTGCCCCATGTGGGTGGCGTCATAGGGGGTGATCCCGCAGACATACAGTCCCGCGACCGGCCCGGGAGCCAGCCGATGGAGCGTCCCGGAGGCGGTGTCGTGCACCGTGACGGCGGGACCCGTGCCGGGCACGGTTGGGATGGACGGTGTCGGCCAGGAGATCACGGCGGAAGCCTAGTCGCTCGGCGCCCGCGACCCGACATCATCACCGAGCGACGGACACCGTCACGCCCATCCCCTGGGCAATGGGCTTGCCGGCCCGCGGCGAGGTGTCGATGACGGTCCCGGCGGGCACGTCGGGGTTCTTGCCGGGCTTGACGGTGACGCTGAGGCCGGCCTCCTTGAGCCGGAGCACGGCCTCCTGCTCGGGCAGGCCGCGCACATCGGGCAGCGCCGTGGCGCGCGCGCTGAGGACATAGCCGGGGTCGGACTTGGGCAGTGGCGTGGCCTTGGTGCCGGCCAGCTGCCCGTCCATGACGCGCTTCCAGATCGTGGCGGGGATGGTGCCGCCATAGACGCGGCGGACGCCGAGCACGCCGTGGAGCGGATAGCGCTGGCTCCCCCGCGGGTCGGCCATGACCACTGCCGTCGACAGCTGCGGGGTGTAGCCGACGAACCAGGCTGCGGCCTCGTTGTCGGTCGTGCCCGTCTTGCCCGCGGCCGGGCGGCCCTTGAGGCCCTTGCCGGACGCCGTGCCGCCCTTCTGGAGGACGGAGGCCAGCACGGACGTCGTCGTGTCGGCGACGGCCGGCGCGATCGTCTCCTTGCACTGCGGGCCGGCAGCGGGCAGGACCGCACCGGCCGGGCCGGTGACCTTGACGACCGGCTGCGGCCGGCAGTACTTCCCGTGGGCGGCAAAGGTCGCGTAGGCCGTGGCCATGTCCAGCGGCGAGGTCTCGTGGGTGCCGAGGGTCAGCGAGCCCTCCCGCTCCCCCACGGCGCCCTTGCCGCTGGTCTTGATCGACCGCACGCCGGCACGCAGTGCGTTGTCGGCCACCGCCATGGTCCCGACGCGCTCCTGGAGCTGGACGTATGCCGTGTTGACCGACTCCGCCGTGGCCTTGGTCAGCGTCAGGTTGCTCCCGTGGCCGTCGCCGGCGTTGCTGAAGAAGCCGCTGGCCGGGTTGTTGAAGATCCGCGAGGTGTAGCGGTCACCACCGGGGAGCCTGGTCGAGAGCGGCAGGCCGGCCTCGAGTGCCGCGGCGAGGGTGAAGATCTTGAAGGTCGAGCCGGGCTGGAAGGAGTCGGCGCCCGGGAGCGGGAAGACGGTCTGGCCCTTGCCGGTGCCGTAGCGCCGGTTGAGGGCCATCGAGCGGACATAGCCGGTGCCCGGCTCCACGCTCACCGAGACGGCGGCCACCCGGTGCTCGGGCGAGATGACGGCGTCGACGCCGCGCTGGGCCGCTGCCTGCTTGGCCAGGTCGAGACCGGTCGTGATGCGCAGGCCGCCCTCGAGGAGGTTCTTGTCGCGCTCGGCCGGCGTCTTGCCCAGCCGGGTGTCCTGGCGCAGCGCCGAGACCGCCCAGTCGCAGTAGAAGGGCTGGGTGGCGGTGATGCAGCCGTTCTTGGGCCGGGTCTGCTTCAGCGCCAGCGGCGCCTTGCGGGCCGCGGCGTGCTCCGCGGCCGTGATGACCTCGAGGTCGCGCATACGGTCCAGGACGATATTGCGCCGGTTGGTCGCGGCCTTGGGGTGCTGGGTGGGGTCGAATGCCGCGGGGTTCTGCACCAGCCCAGCGAGCAGTGCCGACTGCGCGAGGGTGAGCTTGCTCGCGGGGATGGAGAAGTAGCGCTGGCTGGCCGCCTGGATGCCATAGGCACCGGCGCCGAAGTAGGCGATGTTGAGGTACTTCTCGAGGATCTGGTCCTTCGAGTACTTCCGGCCCAGGGAGACGGCGTACTTCGCCTCGCGGATCTTGCGGGTGATGCTCCGGCCGGCCGCGTCCTCGCGCTGCTGCTTGGTCTTGGCCTCGAGCAGCAGCGTGTTCTTGACGTACTGCTGGGTGATGGTCGAGCCACCCTGCACCGAGTCGCCGCTGCCCGTGGCGGTCAGGGCCCGCAGCGTGCCGCGCAGGTCGACGCCGGGGTTGGTGTAGAAGCGCGAGTCCTCGATGGCCACGATCGACTTGCGCATGATCGGGGAGACATTGGCGATGGCGACGTTCTGCCGGTTGAACTTGAACAGCGTCGCGATCCGGGTCTTGCCGTCGCTCGCGAGCAGCACCGAGCCCTGCGGCATCGGGGCCTCGGGCACCTCGCTGGGCAGGTCATTCCAGTAGCCGGCGGTGCTCTTGGCCCCGAGCCCGGCAAGCGCGGTGTAGGGGGCGATGAAACCGGCCACGAGGAGCCCGACGAGCCCCGCGCCGAGCACGAGCTTGACCAGGGCCGACAGGCGCCTCACGAGCCCGCTCCGGAGACGATCACCGACACAAACCCGGGCACCTCGTCGGTGGCCTCCCCACCGGAGAGGTCGACGACGGTCGACGACCTGGTCCAGCGGGTGGTGAGACCGGAGGGGGCGCCGTCCGCGGCATACCCCTGCTTGGTGAGCTGCTCCTGGAGGGTGCGCAGGACGGCCTCGGCTGCGGTCCCCTGCCTGAGGACGAGCGTGGCGTATGCCGAGCTGGTGCCGCCCGCCTCGGCCTTGCCCGCCGGGGCGGCCAGTGCGGTGCCGGGAGGTGCGGTGAGACCGCCGGGCAGGGCTGCCCCGCCCGCGAACTCGTCGGCGCGCACGGCGCCGGCGGCGGTGGCCGAGGCCGTGTCGGTGGGCGCGGTGGCGGCCTGGCTGCCGCAGGCGCCGGTGAGGAGGGCTGCGGCGAGCAGCACGGAGGTTGTGCGCATCAGTTGCCCCCTCCTCTCGTCCGGCCGGGGGGTGTGGCCTTGGGCTTCTTCTTCGATGTCGTCGCGGCGCTCGAGGAGCTTCTCGTCGTGGGCTCGCTCGTCGGGCTCGTCCGTGTCGACGTGGGGCTCGTCGATGTGGGCGTGGGCGTCGTCGGGTCCGTGGTCGGCGTCGTCTTCTTGGCGTCGTCCGCGGCCTTCTTGGCCGCGTCCTCGGCAGCCTTCTTGGCCGCGTCGTCCGCAGCCTTCTTCGCTGCCGCCTCGCGGGCCAGCGCGGCCTTCGCGTCGGCGATCGCCTTCTGGTAGGCGCCGACCGCCGCCGACTTCTGCGCCCTGGCGTCGGCGAGGGCGCGCTCGGCGTTGTCCCGTGCCGTGGCGTACTGCGCGTAGGCGTCGTAGCTGGCCTGCGCCTTTGCCCACGCGGCGTGCGCGGAGCGCCAGTTGGTCATCGCGACGCGGTACTCGGCGACGGCGCGGGTCTGCTCGGCGAGGCCCTTGCGCATCGCCGCGGGGACGGCCGCGTTGACCGAGGCCTCGTTGACCGACGGCGGGGTGGTGCCGGCGAAGGCCCATCCGCAGCCCGGGCCGGTGCGGTCCACGGCGGGCAGGGAGAGCGTGCCGACGGCGGGCTCCTGCGGACGCTCCGGCTCGACCGGGTCGCTCGTGACCAGGCCCGAGGGGATGTTCACGCTCGCCGGGTCGACCAGCGAGGGGACCTCGGTCTGGGCGGCGCTCGCCATCGGCGGCGGGGTGTCGGCGGTGCCGTCGTTGTTGGTGTCGAGCCACTCCGAGCGCTCCGGGAGGATCGGGGCGGCCAGCTCGGGATATGGCCGGGGACCGGGCAGCGAGACCCCGATGGCGGGCGCGCCGGAGGGCTCGGGCAGCGGGAGCAGTGTGGGCGGGGTGATGGTGACCTGGCGCAGATAGGGCTGGTACTGCTTGCCTGCGACCGCAGGGTTGCGGCGCACGTCCTCGGGAGTGCTGTCCTCACGCGAGCAGACGGGGTCGAGCCGGGTGGTCAGCTGGGCGTCCATCGCCGTCGCGGCCGCGCCGACCTCGGCGGTGGGGTCCACGCTGCCCTTGGTGCCGGCGATCGAGCCGATGACATCGCCGCGCTGCCAGACGGCCCAGGCGACGCGCTGGCCTCCGACGGGGATGACCGCGGTGAATCCGCGCGCGCCGGAGACGGGCGAGTCGGCCATGCCCGCGCAGCCGGTGAGCTTGGTCCGCAGCGCCTCCAGCGCGCTCGCACCCTGCCCGGCCGAATAGGCCCAGAGCTGGGTCAGCGCCGATGTGCCCGCGCCCGACGCCCGGCGCTGGCTGCCGATGAGCGGGCTGGCACCCTCGGGGAATGCCGTCAGGCAGCCTCCGGTGAAACTCGGCCCGGCAACCTTGTCGACCGGCGCTCCCGCGCCCCAGCCCTTGCCATAGAGGGTGGCCGGTGCCACGCGCATCACGGTGGAGATGACCTTGTCGGCCGGCAGGACGTGGGCCTTGGCGGGCGCCGCCTTGGCCGCCGTCGATGGCGGCGTCGCCTTGCGCGCCGGGGCGTCGCCTCGGGGCAGCAGGGCGAAGGCCGCCACGGCCGCGACGAGGTTGGTCACCAGGACGCCGGCCAGGACGATCGCGAGCACGCGGCCGGTCCCGACTCTCCGCCGCAGCCGCTGGCGCAGGCTCATCGCCCGCCGCCCAGGGGGCAGGCAGGGACGGGCACTCGCGGCTGGCTGGTGGAGGTGTGGACCACAGATCGCTCCGGGCTCGGGGGCAGTTGCCGTGCGTGGCTCACAGCGGTGGCCACGGCACCGCGGGCCAGTCCAGGCTGGGCGCCGGAAACCGACCCGCATCCATAAGTGTTACGCATCGAGCCCCCAACGCCTCAATCTCCGCGCCTGTGAGGAGACTCTCCAGGCCCGTGGCCGAGCCGTCCGACAGCGCAGTGGCCACGCGGGCGATGCACTCTCGCTGGTCCGGCGGTAGGAGCGTGCCGGCCCAGCCCCACAGCACCGTCCGCAGCTTGGGATCGGTGCTGAGCGAGACCCCGTGGTCAAAGCCCCACAGGTGGCCCTCCACCCGCGCGAGGTGGCTGCCCTTGCGGTCGCTGTTGTTGATGACGGCGTCGAAGACGGCCACGGCGGCGACATCCGGCGAGGCCTCGTGCACGACCAGGACCGACCTGCCCCGCTCGTCCTGGCCGTCGAGCACCGGCAGCCAGCCCTCGGGGATCTCGGCGGGCGAGACGATGTCGACGACCGGCCAGTCGTCGCTGGTGTCCCAGTCCACCCACCACTGGAGTGAGCCGGGGCCGAGCGGCCCGTCCCGCAGCACGGTGGGAGGCACACAGCCCCAGCCGCCCAGCTCGCTGACGAGGTATGCCGCGCGCTCCCTCCCTGCGAGCGTCCCGTCGGGGTAGTCCCACAGCGGGCGCTCGCCGCGCACCGGCTTGTAGACGGCGCGGGCGGACCGCCCGTTGCCGCTCACGGTCACCAGCAGGGCCGTGTTGGAGGCCTCCGCCAGTCGTCCGACGAGCTCGATGTCCCCGTGCTCGAGCAGCTCGAGACGCTCGGGGTCAGCGGCGGTACCCATTGGCGCGCGGGCAGATGTGCCCCTCGGGGTCGAGTGGCCCGCCGCAGAACGGGCAGGACGGGCGACCAGCCGCGATCAGGGACCGGCACCGCTGGGCAAACGACGCCGCCTGCGCCGGGTCGAGCACCACCCGCAGGCTCTGGCCGGCCGGCTCCTCGTCGGGGTCGTGGTCGTGGGCCTCGATGACCACCCGGCCGCGCTCGTCGTCCCAGGACAGCGCCATCGTGGTGACCCGGAACTCGTCCTCGATGGGGGTGTCGAGGGCGGCCATGTCGACCGGCACCTCGCCGGGGACCGCCTCGACGGCCTCGAGGAGGGCGTCGACGCGCTCGGCGAGGATCTCGACCTGGACCTTCTCCAGCGAGACGCTCACCAGCCGGCCGCCGGCACCCGCCTGAAGGAAGAAGGTCCGCTGGCCGGGAGGGCCAACCGTGCCCGCGACGAAGCGCTCGGGCGGGTCGAACTCGATCATCGGCATAACCGGCACCCTAGTCCGGCGTCCCGCCGACGTCGGCCTGCCCGGTCGGCGCGGCGGGCGGCACGACATGGCCGAGGTCGCCGCCGCGGTCGTTGACGACGAGCACGAAGGGACGCGCCGGCGTGTGGCGCACCACCGAGACCGAGGCGGGCCCGACCTCGAAGCGCTGGAAGTGGTCGAGGTGGGCGCCGGCCGCGTCGGCCAGGACCGCCTTGATGACATCGCCGTGGCTGACGGCCGCCCACACCGCCCGGTCACCGTGCTCCCGCGCGACCTCCGCGTCTATCGCGCGGATGGCCGTCACCGCCCGGTGGGACATCTCGGCGATGGTCTCCGCGGCATACTCCTGCGAGCCGGGGAACCCGGCGGCGCTGGGCTGCGACTGCACCAGGGACCAGAGCGGCTCCTTGGCGAGCCCCTTGAGGGGCCGACCCGTCCAGGCGCCGTAGCGGCACTCCCCCAGACGCTCGTCCGTGCTCCATCCCTCAGCCTGAGCCTGAGCCTGAGCTATGGCCTCGGCGGTCTCCTGGCAGCGCTCCAGCGGGCTGGCCACTATGCGCGCGAGGGCGATCGGCGCCAGTCGGCGGGCGACATCGGCCACCTGCTCGCGGCCACGCTCGTCCAGATGGACTCCGGGGGTCCAGCCGGCGAGGACACCGCCGGCGTTGGCGGTCGAGTGTCCGTGTCGGACGAGGACGCAGGTGGGCACGGCGCCACTGTACGCTCGCCACCGTGATCGTCGACCAGGCGCTGTACGAGGACGGTCGCCGGCTGCCCTGCCCGGACCTGAGCCTCGAGCTCCGGCGGATCCGGGACGAGCGCAAGCCCGGCACCTTCATCTGGATCGGGATGAAGGACCCCGGCACCCAGGAGCTGCTCGATGTGGGGGCCGAGCTGGGGCTGCACCCGCTGGCGATCGAGGACGCCACCGAGGGCGCCAACCAGCGCGCCAAGATCGAGCGCTACGAGGGCACCTTCGCGGCCGTGCTCAAGACGGTCCGCTATATCGAGGCGACCTCTGACATCGAGACCGGCGAGCTGATGGTCTTCGTCGGGGACCGTTTCGTCGTCACCGTGCGACGAGGCGAGGCCAACGAGCTGCACGGCGTGCGGGGACGGCTCGAGGCCGACGCGCATCGGCTGTCCCTGGGGCCGACCGCGGCCCTGCACGCGATCGTCGACTCGGTCGTCGACAACTACACCGCGGTGGACATCGAGCTCCAGAAGGACCTCGAGGAGATCGAGGAGCTGGTCTTCTCGGAGACCCCGCGCGTCAACACGACCGACATCTACCGCCTCAAGCGCGAGGTGCTCGAGTTCAAGCGGGCGGCGCTGCCGCTGGTCTCACCCGTGAGCGTCCTCCAGGGCAAGCAGTCGCCGCTCGAACGCGAGGTCCGGCTGCTCTTCCGCGATGTCTATGACCACCTCAACCTCGTGGCCGACCACCTGCACAGCTATGACGCTCTGCTCACCGACATCCTCGGCGCCCACCTGGGCCGGATGTCGATGCTCCAGAACGAGGAGATGGCCCGCCAGAACGACGAGATGCGCAAGCAGAACGAGGACATGCGCAAGATCTCGGCGTGGGTGGCCATCGCCGCCGTGCCGACGATGCTCGCCGGCGTCTATGGCATGAACTTCGACCACATGCCGGAGCTGCACTGGGAGTACGGCTATTTCATCCTGGTCGGGGTCATGGTCGCGGCCTGCCTGACGCTCTTCGCGCTCTTCAAGAAGAACAACTGGCTCTGAGCGGGCGCCGCTCCCCCGGTCAGGTGGCCGAGAGCACGCCGGCCAGCAGCAGCACACCCACGAGGATGCCGAGGCCGACGCGGTACCAGATGAACGAGCGCAGCGAGTTGGTCGCCACGAACTTCAGCAGCCAGGCGATCGAGGCATAGGCGACCACGAAGGACACCACGATGCCCGCGGCCATCGGGCCCATGCCGAGGTTGGCCAGCCCGTGCCGCTCCTCGACCGCCTGGAAGACGCCGGCGGCCACGAGCGCGGGGATCGCCATGAAGAAGGACAGCTCGGTCGCGGTGACCCGGTCGACACCGCGCAGCAGCCCGGCCGAGATCGTCGCGCCCGAGCGCGAGACGCCGGGGATGAGCGAGAAGCACTGGACGAGGCCGATGATCAGGCCGTCCTTGACACTCAGGTCCGCCTCGCCGCGGTGGATGCCCTGGGCCTCCAGCACGTCATGGCGTCGCTCGGCGACCCACATCACGACCGACCACAGGATCAGCGCCGCGGCCACCACCCACAGGCTGCGCAGCCCGCCCGAGATCAGGTCCCGCGCCAGGAAGCCGACGAGGCCGACGGGGATCGAGCCGACGATGACGGCCCAGGCGAGCGTCCAGTCGGTGTGCTGGCGGGCCTGCGGGTCGCGCAGACCGTTGACCCAGGCCATGAAGAGCCGGGCGATCTTGCGGGCGAAGTAGAGGAAGGTCGCCAGGATCGCGCCGATCTGGATGATGGCGGTGTAGGCGGTGATCTCCTTGGCGTCGACGGGCAGACCGAGCAGCTGCTCGGTGATCGTCAGGTGGCCAGTCGAGGAGACGGGCAGGAACTCCGTCAGCCCCTCGACGACGCCGAGGATGATGGCGTCCAGATAGCTCAGGCTCATGGGTGGTCGGGTCTCTCCGGCTCGGTGGGCAGGGGTGTTCTAGGGCTTGTGAAGTCGGTGTTCGCGGTTGTTCCCCGACTGTCTAGGGTATGCCGCGAAAAGGGCTCAGCCGGACAGGCCCGCCTCGTCGAGGAGTCGGGCCATGGTCCGGATTTCCTCGAGGCGCCCGTCCGGCGACGCGGCATACGGCCTGATCCCGAGGGTGCCGACGCCCGCTGCGGCATACGCGTGCAGGCGCTCGCGGATCCGCTCGGGCGGGCCGATGAGGGAGGTCGCGTCGATGAACTCCAGGGGCACGGCCGCGGCTGCGTCGCGGTGCCGCCTGTCGAGATAGAGGTCCTGGATGACGGCCGCCTCATCCTCGAAGCCCATCCGGCAGGCCAGCTGGTGGTAGAAGTTCTTCTCCCGCGAGCCCATGCCGCCGACGTACAGCGCGGCATACGGCGCGATCGCCGCCCGCGCCGCCTCCAGGTCGTCGGTGATGCACACCGGGACCGTCGGCGCGATGTCGAAGCCGGCGAGCGGGTCGGCGGCGTCGGCCCGGCCCGAACGGACCCGTCCGGCGGTCACCGCGGCCAGCGACTCCGCGCAGTGCTCGGGGCTGAAGAAGATCGCGAGCCAGCCGTCGGCGATCTCCCCGGCGAGCTCGAGGTTCTTGGGGCCGACGGCAGCCAGATAGATCGGCAGGTCCGGCCGCGGCGGGCGAAGAGTCATCTTGAGGGCCTTGCCCGGGCCGCCCGGCAGCGGCAGCTGGTAGTGCCGGCCGTCGAAGGCGAGGGTCTCGCGGCGCAGGGCCCGCCGGACGATCTCGACATACTCGCGGGTGCGCCCGAGCGGCGCGGCGAAGGGCACCCCGTGCCACCCCTCGCTGACCTGGGGCCCGGACACGCCCAGGCCGAGGCGGACGCGGCCGCCGCTGAGGTGATCGAGGGTCGCGGCCGTCATCGCGGTCATCGCGGCGGTGCGGGCGGGGATCTGCATGACCGCGGCGCCGACGTCGATCCGCTCCGTCTGCGCCGCCACCCAGGTCATCACCGTCGGGGCGTCCGAGCCGTAGGCCTCGGCGACCCATGCCACGGCATACCCGTTGCGATCCGCCTCCTGGGCCATCGCCAGCTTGTCGTCGTCGGCACCGAGCCCGTAGTAGCCCAGGTTGATCGCCAGTCGCATGGCACTCAGGCTACGGCCGGGGCCTGAGAGGTGCCTGAGGACGCGCTGGGCGACGTGCCGGGCCGGGCCCCCGCCCGCGGATACGCTGCCGGGCATGGAGCGACGACGGATGGGAGCCTCGGGGCTGAGCGTCTCGAGGCTGGGCCTGGGGACGATGGGCTGGGGCCGGGGCGTGGACGCCTCCACCGCCGAGGACCAGCTGCGGGCCTTCATCGGGGCAGGCGGGGATCTGGTCGACACGGCATACGGCTATGGCGACGGCGCCGCCGAGGAGATCCTCGGCCGGCTCGTCGCCGAGATCGGTCGTGACACCGTGACGATCTGCACCAAGGCCGGCATCTCCCGCGTCACCGGCGAGCGCGTCGTCGACACCAGCCGCCGGACGCTGCTGAGCCAGCTCGACACCTCCCTGGAGCGGCTCCAGACCGACCACGTCGACCTGTGGCTGGTCCACACGTGGAGCGACGAGGCGCCGCTGACCGAGACGCTGTCGGCCCTCGAGTGGGCCGTCCAGTCCGGACGCGCCCGCTATGTGGGCGTCAGCAACTACAGCGGCTGGCAGACGGCACGGGCCGCGACGCTGATGGAGTCGGGGCGGATCCCGTTGGTGGCCAACGAGATCGAGTACTCCCTGCTCGAGCGCACCGTCGAGGACGAGGTCGTGCCGGCCGCCGCCGCGCTCGGGATCGGACTGCTGCCGTGGTCTCCCCTCGGGCGTGGGGTGCTGACGGGCAAGTACCGCAACGGTGTGCCCGCGGACTCGCGGGCCGCCGGCCGCGAGCTCGGGGACTTCGTCGGGCGTCGGCTCGACGAGCACAGCGCGGCCATCGTCGAGGCCCTCGTCGTCGCTGCGCGCGGCCTCGGCCGCACGCCCGGCGAGGTCGCGCTCGCATGGGTGCGGGACCGGCCCGGTGTCGTGGCGCCGATCGTCGGCGCCCGGCTGACCGCCCACCTGCGGGCGGCGCTGGGCACCGAGGAGCTCGTGCTGCCGCCGGAGATCGTGGCCGTCCTCGACGAGGTCTCGGCCTGACGCGAAGGTGAGGGTCGGGGCCTAGCGGCCCGCGGGCTCCTCGTCGTCGTCGTCATCGTCGTCGTAGTCCTCGTCATCGAGGCCGGCGTAGAGCTCGTCGTCCTCGTCGTCGAGCTCGTCGAGGTCGTCGGGGTCCTCGCCGTCGCCGGAGTAGACCTCGAGCGGCGTCATCTCGCCGTAGGCCTGGAGGAGCGCCTCGTCATAGGTCTCGAAGGCGTCGGCGACGTCCTCGTAGGCCGCGACGACAGTCGGGTCGTCCTCACCGCGCCGGGAGGCCGAGGCCTCCAGATGCCGCTCCAGTGCCATCACGAGCTTCTCGAGCGCGGCGCGCGGGTCAACACCAGTCATGGCACGACCGTAGCCTGTCGTGGGTCAGAATGGGGAGCGATGGTGGAGTACGAGTACCGCGTCGTGCGCTTCGGGCGCGACAGCAGCAGGGCCGAGATCCGCGCGGCCCTCACCGAGCATGCCGAGTACGGCCGGTGGGAGCTGTACCGCACGGTCGTCTACATGGGCGGCACGCGGGCGTCCTGGCTGCGCCGACGGATCATCCGCGCCCCTCGCGCCTCCTAGTCCCCTCTCGCTGGGACCGGCGTATGCCGCGTGGCGCGGCCACGTCCGCATCTCCAAGAGCGACATGACAACGCAGGCCAGCGCCGCCCCAGCTCGCTCGACAAGCTCCCCCTCTCCCGAGGTTGCGGATCCGACGCAACGTCCAGACCTGTCACTTAGCGGACCCTCGCGGCCAGCGAGACCCCGCTAAGCCTCGATCCACCGATGGCCTGGGTGGGGTGATCTGATTTCGCTGGGGGCCGCGGTGATGGCCTGAGGGCAGAGCGGTTCTCCTGACCTCGCTGTCAGGGTGTTCCACTTCGAGTTCGGGTCGCGCCGTGAGGGCTGGGTGGTCAGGAAGTGACCGGTGCTGGTGGACCGCAGCCGTGGGTGAACAGGCGGGTCCACGCGGCTTCCCAGGGCCAGGCGGTCGGCAGGTGCAGGGTGACCCGCCGCGCCGAGGACGCCACCCGGGCCGGGACGGTGATCAGCTTCGCGCGGATGGTGGCGGTGGTCGCGCGGGCGAGGTCGCTGCCGGCGATGGCGGCGGCGGTGCGGGTGAGGTTGAACGCGATGACCGCCAGCACCAGCCAGGCGGCGTTGGCGGTGAACTTCCCGGAGGGCAGGTGGGCCAGGGCGGAGGTCTTCAGGTCGGCGTGGACCTGCTCGATGATCGCGTGCCCGCGGTGGGTCTTGTCCGCCGCGACGGTGTCCAGGTCGGCGGGGTCGGTGGTGGTGAAGAAGGCGTGGAAGCGCCACGTGTCGAACAGGGTGCCCTGTCCAGCGGCCTTCTTCTTCTCGGCGTTGAGGTCGGGGATGCGGCGCACCACCAGGCGCCCGGTCACCTGGTCGGTGGCCTTCTTGGAGGTGAACGCGGTGAAGGGCACCTCGGCGACCTCAGCCCGCGACACCCACGTGTTGCTGACCTCGTCGAAGATGGCGTCGGTGTACTCGATGGGCGTCCACGCTTCTTGGCTGATGGTGGCGATCGCGGCCTTGACCTTGGGGTCCAGGCGCACGGTGATCGACACCTGGGCCCCACCACGGAGCGCGGCACCGACGGTGGGCGCCCCATAGAACGCGGAGTCCGCCCGCAGCAACGGCTTCACATCTGAACGGCCGTGCAGGGTGCTGACCGTCTTCAGCGCGTCGACGACCAGCCGTTTGGCTCCGCGCGGGGACCCGCACGAGCCCTTGCGCAGCCGCTGCGCCACCACCACCGGCGCTGACCCGGAGGTGGTGACCGTGGCCAGCAGCGCGTTCAGGCCACGGACCCCGGAGTAGCCGAACCCGGCGCCCTGCTTGGCGTGGCCGTGGACCTCGATGATCGTGTCATCGATGTCGACCAGCACCCGTGTGCTCGTGCCGTCGCGCCGGACCTGCGCGCCCTGGCCGCCCGCAGCTGTGAGGTTGGCCAGGAACCTGGAGGCGACCGCGTCGAGCTGGCGCACGTGACCGAACGTGAACGCCCGCAGGAACGACCCCAACGTCGACGGCGCGTACGCCCGGGCGAAGACCCGGCCCATCCCGCCGTGCCGCAGCAGCGCCATGTCATCGATGCTGTCGGCGCCGTCGACCATCCCCGCGACCAGGGAGGCCACCTTCAACCCGGCGTTGGCGCCCTTGTCACCCGGCACGCTCAAGTGCTCACCGGCCAGGCGTGCGAGCCCTGCCGAGTCCGCCAGTGCAAGGACCGGGACCAGCCCGGCCGCCGACACCAGGTTCGGGTCATCGAACACCGCCGACGTCGCCGCGCGGGTGTGGCAGAGTTTCATCCCAGAGATGCCCTTCCGGGTGGGTGGTTTGGAACTGTCGCAAGAACCAATCTCCCAGCACGGCAGGGCATCTCGTCGTTACGGCACGCTCAAAGACCCGAGCTCATCGGTGGATCGAGGCTAAGCGCCAGATCTGGACGCTTGGCGCGTCTGCGGCAGCAGCTGGCCGGTCATCCTCGCCAGATCACGCGCGGATGACCGGCGCAGATGCCAAGACGCGGCCATCCAGGACTTTTCCTGCTGGGATGGTCGTCCGCCCGCCACACCACGGCCATCCGTGGCCTCCATGCGGGAGTGGCCGCACGACGCCGACCCGCCCAGGCGGCATACCCCTGCTCAGCAGGTGGCGATCAGGCGCTGTAGCACCCGCGCGCCGAACTCCAGCGACTCGGTGGGCACCCGCTCGTCGACGCCATGGAACATGCCGCCGAAGTCGAGGTCCGGCGGCAGCCGCAGCGGCGCGAAGCCATAGCCGGTGATGCCGAGGGCCTTCAGGCTCTTGTTGTCGGTGCCGCCAGACAGGCAGTAGGGCAGGACCTTGGCGCCCGGGTCCTCCGCCTCGATCGCAGCCCGCATGGCGTCGACCAGCGGGCCCGCGAAGTCGGTCTCGAGGGCGATGGCCTCGTGGTCGATCGTGACGTCGACGCGGTCGCCGGCGAGATCGCGGATGGTCTGGAGCAGCTCCTCGCCGTGGCCGGGGAGGAAGCGGCAGTCGATCCGGCCGGACGCGGTCTGCGGGATGACATTGTGCTTGTAGCCGGCCTCGGCCATGGTCACGTTGGCGGTGTCCTGGAGGGTGGCGCGCACGAAGCCCTCCGCCCCGCCGAGCAGGTCGAGCAGCTGCTCGGGGTCCTCGTCGTTGTAGGCGATGCCCGTCGTCGCGCTGAGCCCGTCGAGCAGCTCCCGCACCGAGGCGATGTACTCCCGCGGCCACTTGTGCGCGGCGATCCGCGAGATCGCGTCGGCGAGGTGGGCGACGGCGTTGTCGTCATTGGGGACCGAGCCATGGCCGGCGCGACCGGTGGCGGTCAGGCGCAGCCAGAGGATGCCCTTCTCCGCGGTCTGGAGGAGATAGACGCGCTGGTCCTCGCCCGACGCCCGGGCCGGCACGGTGATGCTGTAGCCGCCGACCTCGCTGATCGCCTCGCTCACCCCGTCGAAGAGCTCCGGGTGCTCGCGCACGAGGTGCCCAGCGCCCTTGACTCCCCCGGCCTCCTCGTCGGCGAAGAACGCGATCACGAGGTCCCGCGGCGGCCGCTGGCCCGAGCGCACCAGGTGGCGCACATTGGCCAGGATCATCGCGTCCATGCCCTTCATGTCGACCGCGCCTCTCCCCCAGACACATCCGTCGCGCAGCTCGCCAGAGAACGGGTCTACGCTCCAGTCCGACGCCTCGGCCGGCACGACGTCGAGGTGGCCGTGGATGCAGAGCGCGCCACGCTCCCGGTCCTCGCCGGGGATCCGCACGACCACGCTCGCCCGCCCGGGGTCGCTCTCGTAGACCTCCGGCTCGAGGCCGACCTCGCGCAGCCGCTCCACGACATAGTCGGCGGCGGCCAGCTCGCCGGGCCCACTCCCGTCCCCGTAGTTGCTGGAGTCGATGCGGATGAGCTCCTGGGTGAGCTGGACTACCTCGTCGGCGGGCCTGGTGGTCTGCATGTGCCCCAGCCTCTCACCCGGTATGCCGTGTGGGCGGCGGTGTCCGCCGGTGCGGTCGTGGCGTCGCTGGGGACCGCAGCAATTCATCACTCGTCAGGAATGTGGCCGCACAGGGCCCCAGCAATGCGTGTATCGCAGGCGCGCCGCAATTCATCCCCTCCTTGCCCGCCCCCGAGCGCAGGAGCACGCTGGGCGCATGAGCGACACACCAGCCGTAGTCGTGGACCGACTGACCGTCCTGCGCGGGCACAACCGCGTCCTCGAGGACTTCTCCTGCGATATCCCGAGCGGCCGCGTCACCGGGCTGCTCGGACCGTCCGGGTCCGGCAAGACGACGCTGATGCGCGCCATCGTCGGCGTGCAGCGGGTCAAGTCCGGCTCGATCCGGGTCCTGGGCGAACTGGCCGGATCGGCGTCGCTGCGCCGCCGGGTCGCCTACATGACCCAGGCCGCAAGCGTCTACAGCGACATCACGGTTGCCGAGAACGTCCGTTTCTTCGCGCGACTCGTGGGCGCGTCTGCCCGGCGGGCCGACGAGGTCATCGAGCAGGTCGGGCTCGGCGGAGCCCGGAGCCAGCTGGCCGGCAATGTGTCGGGCGGGCAGCTGTCCCGGGTCTCGCTGGCGTGCGCCCTCGTCGGCGACCCCGAGGTCCTGGTCCTCGACGAGCCGACGGTCGGCCAGGACCCGCTGCTGCGCGACGAGCTGTGGGATGACTTCCGGGCCCGGGCAAGGGCCGGCACGACGGTGCTCGTCTCCTCCCATGTCATGGACGAGGCCGGGCGCTGCGACGACCTGCTGCTCATCCGCGAGGGCTCGCTCCTCGCCCACGACACCCCCGCTGGGGTCCTGGCGGCCACGGGCGCAGCCGACCTCGACGCGGCATTCCTCCAGCTGGTCCGGCACTCCGGGCCACGGCACGCACGGAGCGCATCATGAACCCCCGCATCACCCTCGCGGTCGCCGGCCGGATCCTGCGACAGATCCGCCATGACCCGCGCACGCTCGGGATCATCACGGTGGTGCCGATGGTGGTCATCACGCTGCTGTACTACCTGTTCGACAAGCGCGAGCCGCTGGTCTCCAAACTCGCCCTCGACATGCTCGTGATCTTCCCGATCATCATCATGTTCCTGCTCACCGCGATCGCGATGGTGCGCGAGCGGATCTCGGGCACGCTCGAGCGGCTGATGACCACCCCGGTGGCCAAGTCGGACATCCTGTTCGGCTACGGCATCGCGTTCGGACTGCTGGCGACCCTGCAGGGCCTGATCCTCACCGCGTTCTGCTACTGGGTGCTCGACACCCAGATCGCCGGTCCCGTGGGCCTGGTCATCCTCGCCGCCATCGTCGGGTCACTGCTCGGGGTCGCGTTCGGACTTCTCGCGTCGGCCGTCTCCACCTCGGAGTTCCAGGCCGTCCAGTTCTTCCCGGCCATGATCATCCCCCAGGAGATCCTCTCCGGCCTGTTCGGCCCGCGCGAGCAGATGGCCGACTGGCTCAAGACGGTCTCGGACTTCCTGCCCATCACGTATGCCGTCCAGGCCATGGAGGAGCTCTTCACCAACGAGGAGCCGACGTCGCTTTACTGGAAGAGCATCGGCATCGCGGCCGCCTGTGTGGTCGGCCTGCTGCTGCTGGCCTCGGCGACGCTGAAGCGGCGGACGCCGTGACGGACCGTCCTGGAGACTCGGACCCGCCCCAGGAGACGGCGGGCTCCGGCCGGCGGGGGCGGGGCCGCCGTCCTGGGGCTCCCGACACCCGGGGCCAGATCCTGCGCGCGGCGCGGAAGGGCTTCGGGCACAACGGTTTCGAGGCGACCACCATCCGTGGCGTCGCACGTGATGCCGGCGTCGACCCGGCACTGGTGCACCACTACTTCGGCGACAAGGTGCAGCTGCTCCTGGCCGCGGCGCGTGTCGGCTACGACCCGCGCCAGATCATCCGCTCCATCGTCCGCGGCGACCAGGCAGACATCGGGCGGCGCGTGATCGGGCGGGCAATCGCATTGTGGGAGAGCCCGATCGGCGAGACCTTCCTCGCCGCGGTCCGCCAGCGACCCGACCTCCTCCCGGCGATCGCGACCGTCTTCGGTCGTGAGGTCGTCGAGGCCGCCGCCCAGGAGGTCGGCCTGCCCCCGGACCGCATCCGCGAACGCGTCACGATGTTCCAGACGGTGATGGGCGGACTGGTCATGACCCGCTATATCGCCAGGATGGAGCCGGCCGTCTCGCTGCGACCCGACGAGGTGGAGCGCCTCTTCGGGCCGATCGTGCAGGGCATCGTCGACGGCCAGTTCGACAGGCCCCGCAGAGGCTAGGTCCGGCCTGGCACGTGGGCGTCAGCCGCCCGGTAGCGGAAGGCCAAGGTGACATACGGCAGGTCGACCGTCTGCTCGCCATCAACGCCCAGTCGGTCGAGCAGGGCCTCGAGCGCCTCGTCGTATCGCCGGCGGTCGTGGGGGCCCGAGGTGATGTAGAAACTGCGGGAGCGCACCATCGAGACCAGCCCGTCTCGGGTGATGGGCCGTGTCCATGCCCAGGTCGTCTTCTCGCTGTCCGCGAACTGCGTCCCGACCGCCGGCCCGTCACGCAGCATCGCGGCAGCATTGCCCTCGGGCATGAGCGCCTCCAGCTCCCGCACCCACTCCGTGGAGGGGTCACGCAGGTTCCAGACGAGGCCCAGGGTCCCGCCGGGCCGCAGCACCCGGGCCACCTCGGCGGAGGCGGCCTCGACGTCGACCCAGTGCCACGCCTGCCCGAAGGTCACCATGTCGACGCTGTGGTCCTCGAGCGGCAGGTCCTCGCCCCGGCCGACCCGCGTCTCGACCCCGGGCACCCGTGCCGAGAGGACCTCGAGCATCCGGGGGTCCGGGTCGACCGCCACCACCTGACAGCCCTCCTGGAGCAGCCCGTCGGTGAGCTTGCCGGTCCCTGCCCCGACATCGACGACGCGCGGGCCGGTCCCCGGCCCGCCCACGGGCTCCAGGAGCCAGCGGATGGCCTCGCTCGGGTAGCCCGGCCGGCCGGACTCGTAGACCTCCGCCGCACCCCCGAAGGAGCGCGCGGCCTCGTCGGATGTCGGCATGTGCGCCACCATGCCAGACCCACGGCATGCAGAAGGGCCCCGATCTGCTCGACCGAGGCCCACGCTGTGTCCGGAGGGGGACTTGAACCCCCACGCCCGATAAAGGGCACTAGCACCTCAAGCTAGCGCGTCTGCCATTCCGCCACCCGGACAGGGTGTGCAACCGGGGCGATTTCTCGTCCCTGCTGCGACCGTGAACATTAGCACGCAGTCGGCCCAAACCACGAAACGGAGGGCCCGCACGGCCCACGCCTGTGTCACCACGTGGCCGCAGGCCCGCCGGACCGGGCGATCCCCGACACTGGGGACGTGCCCGACACGATCACCGAGACCCTCGCCCGCAGGCCCATCGTCCTCGATGGCGGACTTGCAACGCAGTTGGAGGCCCGCGGCCATGACCTGAGCTCGTCGCTGTGGTCGGCGCGGCTCCTGCTCGAGCAGCCCGAGGAGGTCCAGGCGGCCCACGCCGACTTCTTCGCGGCCGGGGCGGAGGTCGCCACCACGGCCAGCTATCAGGTCTCCTACGACGGCTTCGTGCGCGCCGGGATGACGGAGGCGGATGCCGACGAGGCGATCCGCGCCAGCACGGCCCTGGCCCGCGCCGCGGCAGAGGAGGTCCGGGCGGCCGGGCGCCCGGCATGGGTCGCGGCCTCCGTCGGGCCCTACGGCGCGGCGCTGGCCGATGGCTCCGAGTACACCGGCCGCTATGACCTCGACGAGGACGGCCTGCGGACCTGGCACGAGCGGCGGCTGGCCGCGATCGTGGCGACCGGCCCCGACCTGCTGGCGCTCGAGACGGTCCCCAACGCCGCCGAGGCCCGCGCCCTGCTGGCGCTGGTGGCGGGCACGGGGGTCCCGACGTGGCTCTCCCTCTCGGCCGAGGGTGCCACGACGCGGCTGGGCGAGCCCCTCGATGGGGTGTATGCCGCGGCCGCGGCGGTCCCCGAGGTGGTCGCCGTCGGCGTCAACTGCGTGCCGGCAGCCGATGCCACCGCCATGGTCGACATCGCCGTCCGGGCATCGGGACTGTCCGCGGTCGTCTATCCCAACTCGGGCGAGGGCTGGGACGCCGAGGCCCGTGGCTGGACCGGCACCTCGCAGTTCTCCGGGGCCGCTGCGGCCGAGTGGGTCTCCCACGGCGCCCGGCTCGTCGGGGGCTGCTGCCGCGTCACGCCCACAGACATCCGCGGCATGGCCGGGGCCATCGCCACCGGCTAGCGCGCAGCGGACCCACCCACCGGGAAGTGCCGCATGAGCTCGTCGGCCATCCGGGCGACAGCCTGGGACGGATAGCTCCCGAAGCCCAATGCGTCGATGAAAGCGTGGATGGCGCCGTCGAAAACGACTCTCCGACAGGGGATCCCGGCCTCGTCCAGCCGGTCGGCATAGGCCAGCGCCTCGTCGCGCAGCGGGTCGAATCCCGCCACCACCAGGACTGTCGGCGGGTGCCCGGCCATCGACTCCGCCAGCAGTGGCGAGACCCGCGGGTCACTCGCCTGACCGGGGTCGGCCAGATAGCGCTCCTGGTACCAGTCCATCTGGGCCGCGGTCAGGAAATAGCCCTCGCCGAACAGCTCGTAGGACCGGTGCCGGGTCGACAGGTCGGTGACGGGGAAGACGGGCATCACCGCTCGCGGCCCCTGCTCCCCCACCGTCTCCTGGGCCACCACCAGGGTGAGGTTGCCGCCCGCACTCTCACCGCCAACGGCCACCCGGTCCGCTGTGGTCCCAAACGCTCCGGCGTTGTCGCGGACCCAGCGGTATGCCGCGAGACAGTCCTCCAGGCCTGCCGGGAAGTGGTGCTCCGGCGCCAGCCGGTAGTCCACCGAGACGACGGCGAGGCCGGTCAGGGCGGCCAGCCGGCGGCATACCGAGTCGGCGGAACCCAGCCCGCCCAGCACCCAGCCGCCACCATGCAGATAGACCAGCACCCCGGGCGTGGCACCCTCGGCGGACCGCCGGTACAGCCGCCCCGGGATCAACCCGTTCCCGGACGGGATCGCCAGGTCCTGCACCACCTCGAGGGGGGTGTCCAGCCCGAAAACCCAAGCCTCGGAGTCGAGTTCGGCACGACCGTCCTCGACCGTCTTGGTCTCGAAGGTCTCACCGCCCGCATTGAGCGCCCGCAGCGCCAGCTGCACCTCGGGCTCGAGCCGCTGCCCATCCACCACGACGGGCTCGCCAGCGAGCCTGCAGATGACCGGCGTGGGCAGGCGGCCGGCGGCACGGACGGCTGCACGGAGGGCACGCATCTGGGGGGTGATCCTCATGGGGCGCGATGCTACTGACGGTATGCCGCGTGGTCCACGCTCTCCCAGCGCCTACGCTGGGCGCATGCTCCCCCACGTCCAGGCGACCAGGTTCGTCGTGCCGCTCAAGGAGGGCGGCTCCCTGCCCGGGGTCGTCGAGGCCAGCGACGACGGCACCTACGTGATGAAGTTCCGGGGCGCCGGCCAGGGCCTCAAGGTGCTTGTGGCGGAGGTCCTCGTCGGCGGACTGGCCCGCCGCCTCGGCATCCGCACACCCGACCTGGTCGTGATGGACCTGCCCGAGTCGATCGCGAAGTACGAGGCGGACGAGGAGGTCCAGGACCTGCTCACCGCGAGCCTCGGCACCAACCTCGGCGTCGACTTTCTGCCGGGCGCTTTCGACTACAACGGCAGCCGCCCCGCCCCCGAGGACGAGGGCGCCGCGATCCTGTGGCTCGACGCCCTCACCGCCAATATCGACCGGACCTGGCGCAACCCCAATCTCCTTGTCTGGCACCGCAAGGCGTGGGCCATCGACCACGGCGCCTCGCTCTACTTCCATCACTCGTGGCCGTCCAAGGCACCGTCCCCCGAGCGCTTCGCCGCCCAGCGTTTCGACGCCTCCGACCACGTCATGCTCGAGCACGCGATCGCCCTGCCCGCCACCCACGAGCGACTGGCCCCACTCGTCACCCGCGAGACGATCGCCGAGATCCTCGCGGATGTGCCCGACGAGTGGATCGAGCCCGCGGTCGGCCATGACACGCCCGACGCGGTCCGGGACGTCTACGCCGACATGCTGCTGGCCCGTCTCGCGACCCCCGAGGCCTGGCTGCCGGAGGCCCCGCGATGAGCGCCCACCCCTACCAGTACGTCGTGCTGCGCTGCGTCCCGCGCGTGGACCGCGAGGAGTTCCTCAACGTCGGCGTCGTCGTCTACAGCCAGAGCGCGGACGTCCTTGCGCTGGAGGCCGAGCTCGACCACGACCGGCTGCACGCGGCATTCCCCTCCCTCGACGTGGACTGCGCCGAAGAGGTCCTCGACGGCATCCGCGCCCTGGTGCGCACGGTCGACGAGGGCGGCTCGGCCCGCGGTCTGCGTGACCGTGGGGCGGCTTTCGGCTGGCTGTCGGCGCCGCGCTCGACGGTGATCCAGCCTGGCCCGGTGCACGGCGGCATCGCGGCCGACCCCAGGGCTGCTGCCCGCGACCTGGCGGAGCGACTCGCCCACGGGCAGGCTCGCAGTCGCTAGTGTCGGGGCATGAGCCTTGAACGACCCGTCGCACCCAACCCCTATGACCTGCTGCCCCCGGTCGAGGCGTTCTCTGTCACGAGCGACTCGTTCGACGACGGCGGCGACCTGCCGGACGCCCAGGCCTTCGACGACTGGGGCATGACCGGCGGCAACACCTCCCCGCAGCTGTCCTGGAGCGGTGCCCCCGAGGGCACCAAGGGGTATGCCGTCACCTGCTTCGACCCCGACGCGCCCACCCCGTCCGGCTTCTGGCACTGGACTGTCGTCGGCCTCCCGGCCGATGTCACCGAGTTGCCCGAGGGCGCCGGCGCCAAGGACGGCGCGGCGCTGCCGCAGGGCGCCTTCCACGTCGTCAACGACTACGGCTACAAGGGTTTCGGCGGCGCGGCCCCTCCTGCTGGTGACCGCCCGCACCGCTACATCTTCGCGGTCCACGCCCTCGACACCGACGACATGGGCATCGACGACTCGGTCAGCGCGGCCGTGGCCGCCTTCAACACCGGCGCCCACACGATCGGCCGAGCGACGGTGACCGGCAACTACCAGGTCGCCGGCTGACCTTCCCCCCGCCGGACCGGCTCAGCCACTGGGCAGCCGGTCGGGTGAGAGGACGTATGCCGCGAGGGCACCTGCCGCAGCGACGTTGAGCGAGTCGACTCCCCCGGCCATCGGGATGCGCACCACGAGGTCGGCGGCCGCGACCGTGCGCGGCGAGAGCCCGTCGCCCTCGGTGCCCAGCACGAGCGCGAGCCGCTCCGGGGCGGCGGCGGCGAGCTCGTCGAGGGTCACCGATTCGTCCGACAGCGCCAGCGCCGCGACGGTGAAGCCCAGCTCCCGGAGCTGGTCGACCCCGCCCGGCCACGGGTCGATGCGCGTCCACGGGACCTGGAAGACCGTGCCCATCGAGACGCGGATCGACCTGCGATAGAGCGGGTCCGCGCACCTGGGCGTCACCAGGACCGCGTCGACGCCGAGGGCCGCCGCGCTGCGGAAGACCGCGCCCACATTGGTGTGGTCGACGATGTCCTCGAGGACGAGCACCCGGCGGGCGTCGGCGAGCAGGACCTCGAGTGGCGGCAGCTCCGGCCGCTGCATCGACGCCAGCGCACCCCGGTGCAGGTGGAAGCCCGTCAGCTGCTCGATCACGTCATGTGCGCCGACATAGACCGGCACACCGTCGGACTCCGCGCCCTCGACGAGGTCGGCGAGGTCGGTCAGCCACCGCTCGGCCATCAGATAGGCGCGCGGCCGGTGCCCCGCCGCCAGGGCCCGCCGGATGACCTTCTCGCTCTCGGCGATATAGAGCCCGCGCTCGGGCTCGGTCCGGCGGCGCAGTGACACATCGGTCAGCGCGACGAAGTCGGCGAGGCGCTCATCGGTGGGGTCGGTGATGGTCGTGGGCACCGACCAAGGCTAGGAGAAGACAGCCCGGGCGATGACACTGAGGCTGGCCACGACGCAGAATGCCGCGACGACCCGCTGCATGCGCTCCTGGTCGAGGTAGGCACGCGCGGGTGCGGCCGCGGCATACCCGGCGGCGATGAAGGGCAGCCAGGTCAGGCCGGCCCGTGCCTGCTGCCAGTGGAACTCCCCCGCGACGGCGAGCCCGGCCAGCGCCATGAGCCCGCCGACGGCGAGGAAGACGGCGCTGGCGCCACGGGGACTCGCGCTGGAGGACGAACGCCAGGAAGGGCCCGCCGATCGAGGCCGCGGTGCCCGACACACCCGCGACCGCGCCGGCCGCCAGCGCGGCCCCGCGGGTGGGCCGGATGTCGAGGGTGGTCACCGACGCCACCGCGGTGATGAGGATGAGCACCCCGACGAGGGCGCTGATCAGCCGCGTCGAGAGCATGGCGACCGCGGCGACCCCGAGCGGCATTGTGAGCAGCCGCGCGAACAGCGCCCACCCCAGGGGCCGCCAAGCGATGTCGCGCGGGCCGTGGGCGAGGGTGACGAGTGGCAGGGACAGGGTGGTGACCAGCAGGGCGCCGGGCATCAGCTCCGGCGCGGCGAGGACGACGAAGGGCGCCGCCACGATGGCCATCCCGAAGCCGATCGAGGACTGCACGAAGGACCCGGCGAACAGCGCCAGCCCCAGCAGCAGCACCGTCGTCAGGCTCGTCACGGGAAGAGGACCTGCTTGACGATCGCGACGACGCCGACGACGACGATGACCGCGCGCAGCACATTGGGCGGCAGGCGCCGGCCGACGGTCGACCCGATGACGCCGCCCATGATCGCGCCGACCGCGATCAGAGCGGCGACGGCCCAGTCGACCTGGTCGCGTGCGACGACGATGAAGACGACAGCAGCCACAGCGTTGGCGACGGTGGCCAGGACGTTCTTGATGCCGTTGAGGCTCTGGAGCGGCAGGGTGCTCAGGCTGGAGAGCAGGCCCATGAGGATCACGCCCTGCGCCGCCCCGAAGTAGCCGCCGTAGACCCCCGCGAGGAGGACCCCGCCCATCATCACCGGCAGGTGCCAGGAGGGCGCGCCGTCCTCGGTGTGGTGGGCGGCCGCCCAGCGCTGGATGCGCTTGCCGAAGATCACCAGCAGGATGCCGAGCAGGATCAGCGCCGGCACGATCGCGTTGAAGGCCTCGGGCGGCAGGACCAGGAGCAGCAGCGCGCCGATCGTCGCGCCGATGAGCGACATCGGCACCAGCCGGCGCAGAGTGGCGCCCTGCCCGACGAGCTCCTTGCGATAGCCCGCCACGCCGGTCAGCCCACCGAAGACGAGGCCGATCGTGTTGGAGACATTGGCCGTCACCGCCGGATAGCCGAAGAAGAGCAGCGTCGGGAACGTCACGAGCGTGCCCGAGCCCACGATGGTGTTGATCGTGCCGGCAGCCATGCCCGCCAGGATGATGAGGGCGGCTTCGAGGACGGACACGCGGTCACCCTACGGGACAGGTCACGGGCAGCCATGCCGGCCCCGGACGCAGGTATGCCGCGCACCCGGTCGGGCGCGCGGCATACCCCAATGCTGTGGGTCGGCCTGGGATCAGCCCTGGCGGGGCGGCTCCTGCCCGGGCGCGGAGGCGCCGGGGGCCGGCTGGTCGACGGGCTGGTCGATGACCGGCTGCTGCACCTGGGGCGGCTCGACGGTCGGCATCGTCGGCTGCGGACGGGTGTCGGCCTCGATCTCCTGGGTGGCCGGTGCGGTGGCCGGCGCAGTGGTCCGCAGCCCGCCGGCGCGCGGCGCGGGCTGGGCGTGCTCGGTGGCCTCGCTGGTGGCCTGGTCGACCTGGCCGCGGGCCTCGGCGAGGGCCTTGGCCGGGTCCTCCAGCGCGGTGTCGGCGAAGGCGTTCTCGTCGGGACCCGGGTCGACCCACTGCTCGTCGTCGTCGGAGCCAGACGGGGTGACCTGCTGGCCGAGCGAGCCGCCGATGTTGCGCAGCGCGTCGGTCAGCTCGGACGGGACGATCCACATCTTGTTTGAGTCGCCGCGCGCGATCTGCGGGAGGACCTGGAGGTACTGGTAGGCCAGCAGCTTCTGGGTCGGCTTGCCGCGGTGGATGGCGTCGAAGACCTGCTGGATGGCCCGGGCCTGGCCCTGGGCCTCGAGGATGCGGGCCTGGGCCGAGCCCTCGGCGCGCAGGATCTGGCTCTGCTTCTCGCCCTCGGCGGTGAGGATGTTGGACTGCTTGATGCCCTCGGCGTTGAGGATTGCGGCGCGGCGGTCGCGCTCGGCCTTCATCTGCTTCTCCATCGACTCCTGCACCGACATGGGCGGGTCGATCGCCTTGAGCTCGACGCGGTTGACGCGGATGCCCCACTTGCCGGTCGCCTCGTCGAGGACGCCGCGCAGCTGGGCGTTGATCTGGTCACGCGAGGTCAGCGTCTGCTCCAGGTCGAGCGAGCCAATGACATTGCGCAGCGTGGTGACGGTCAGCTGCTCGATGCCCTGGATGAAGTTGGCGATCTCGTAGACGGCCGACTTGGCGTCGATGACCGAGTAGTAGATGACCGTGTCGATGTTGACGACGAGGTTGTCGCTCGTGATCACGGGCTGGGGCGGGAAGGAGACGACCTGCTCGCGCAGGTCGATGTTGGCGCGGACCTTGTCGACGAAGGGCACCAGGAAGTGGATGCCGCCCTCGAGGGTGCGCGAATAGCGGCCGAGCCGCTCGATGATCAGTGAGGTCTGCTGCGGGACGATCTTGATCGTCCGCATGATGACGATGACCGCAAAGAGGACCAGCAGGCCCAGGACGATCATGGCTTCCATTGCTCAGCTCTCAATCTGGTCCGCGACGATGCCGGTGACGATCGCCGTGGCCCCCTCGATACCAACGACCCGGACCTCCTGGCCCGGCTGACACGGCGCATCCCCCGGCTGGATGCGCGCCGACCAGGTCTCCCCGGCCAGCTTGACCCGCCCGTCCGTCTCGCTCACGGGCTGGAGCACCTGGGCGCGCTGTCCCACGAGCGCGCCGTAGCCGATCCCGTGGTCGGCCTCCCCCGCCATGAAGCGACGGCGGATGACGGGTCGGACGACACCGAGCAGGATGGCTGCGGAGACGACTGCGGCGATCACCTGCACGGGCAGACCCGCCCCGAGCCCGGCCGCGAGCGCGCCGGCAAGCGCGCCTCCGGCCAGCATGAGGAAGACGAAGTCGACGCTGGCGACCTCGATGGCGGCCAGGATCAGCGCCAGGGCGACCCAGGCGAGCCACGGGGTGTCGGCGAACAGGTTCATCGCGAAGGTCCCTCCCTAGAACGCGTGTGCTCACACCCTATGACGCGTATGCCGCGGCCACGGCTCCCGTGCGCGCGGCACGGGTGAAGCGTGTCGCGAAAGTGACCTGCGCCGGTGTGGGCGCCGAGCCGGCCCCGTGCGGGCGGCCCAGCGGTGGGCTCAGAGGGCTCAGCGCGCGCGGGCCGACCAGCGCTCGCCGTGCTGGTCGAGCACGAGCGGCAGCCCGAAGGTCTTCTCGAGATTGGCCTCGGTGAGGGTGATCTCGATCGGGCCCTGGGCGACGACCTTGCCGTCGCGCAGCAGCAGCACGTCGGTGAAGGACGGCGGGATCTCCTCGACGTGGTGGGTCACCAGCACCAGCGCCGGCGCCTCGACGTCGGCGGCCAGCTCGCCGAGCCGGCGCACGAGGTCCTCGCGGCCACCGAGGTCGAGACCCGCGGCCGGCTCGTCGAGGAGCATCAGCTCGGGGTCGGTCATCAGCGCCCGGGCGATCTGGACGCGCTTGCGCTCGCCCTCGGACAGCGTGCCGAAGCGGCGGTCGGCGAGGTGCTCGGCGCCCAGCGCGTCGAGCAGCTCGGCGGCGCGGTGGTGGTCGAGGGTGTCGTACTCCTCGCGCCAGCGGCCGACGACGCCGTAGGACGCGGTGACGACGACGTTGTGGACGATCTCGTCGCTGGGGATCCGCTCGGCGAGCGCCGCCGAGGCGAGGCCGATCCGTGGCCGCAGCTCGAAGACGTCGACGGCGCCGAGGACCTCACCCAGGACACCGGCCACGCCACTGGTGGGGTGCATCCGGCCGGAGGCCAGCTGGAGGAGCGTGGTCTTGCCGGCACCGTTGGGGCCCAACACGACCCAGCGCTGGCCCTCCTCGACCTCCCAGTCGACGGAGTCCAGCAGCTTGGCGCCGCCGCGCACGACGGTCACCCCTGCGAAGGCCAGCACATCGCTCATGCCAGCACCCTAGTTGACCCGCATCTACGATGTGCGCGTGCCCGAGCTCCCCGCCTCCGTGCGTCTTTCCCTGTGGGTCACGCGGGCCTGGCAGGACGGGTCCGATGTGGCCGCCGCGGTCCGCCGTGCCCTGCCCGATGTCGACCACCTCGACGACGGCTGGCAGGTGCTGGCCACCTGGGGCGAGCTCGGGGAGCAGGCGCTGCTGGTGGCCCTCCCTGGTCCGGGCCGCGCTGCCGGTATGCCGCGCACCTCACCCGAGGCCGTGGGTGCGGCTGTCGAGGCCGGCGAGTGCCTCGTGCTGCCGGGGATCGGTGGCGTGCTGGTGCCGAGGCTGGAGGCCTACGGCTCGGCGGGCGACGAGGGGTGGCGGGTCGGCTGGGAGCGCTTCGAGGCCGAGCCGCTGCCGCGCCATGTCGTCGAGGCGCTGGAGGTCAGCCCGCTGGAGCGCACGCTGCGCGCGGCCCTGATCGATGCCACAGAGTCCCTCGAGACGGTGGGCGGGCAGCCCTTCCTCGGCTCGGCGGCTGCGGAGCTGGCCGAGGCGCGGCTGGAGACGCGCTGGGGCCTGCCGGACGGCATACCGGCTCGTCATGCGCGGGTGATCTCGCTGGCAGGCACGGTCTCCCGGCTCGCGGAGGCGGGGCTCACGGCATCGGACGGCGCCCTCGACGTGGGCACGAGCGCGCGTCGGGGCGCACTGCTGACGTCGCTGCTGGCGACCTCGGAGCAGGTGCTCGCCGACGCGACCAACGCGGCCTGCGCCGTTATCGCCGGGTGGCGCCCGGCCTGACCCGGCTAGGAGACCAGGCTGCGGTAGAGCCGCTCGGTCTCGGCCGCGATCTTGTCCCACGAGAAGGACTCGACCGCGCGGATCCGGCCCGCCTCGCCGAAGCGCCGGGCTCGATCGGTGTCGGACACGGCCTCGGTGAGAGCGCGTGCGAGGTCGCCGACGAACCGGTCGGGGTCGACCGGGGTGCCGGTGCCGTCCTGGACCTGCTCGATCGGGACCAGCCAGCCCGTCTCCCCGTCGACGACGACCTCGGGGATGCCGCCGGTGGCGGTGGCGACTACCGGCAGGTCGCAGGCCATGGCCTCGAGGTTGACGATGCCGAGCGGCTCATAGACCGACGGGCAGACGAAGACCGTCGCGGCCGACAGCAGCGCGATGACCTCGTTGCGCGGGAGCATCTCGGCGATCCAGGTGACGTTGTCGCGGGTCTTGCGAAGCTCGTCGATCAGGCCCTCCACCTCGGCCTTGATCTCCGGGGTGTCGGGCGCACCGGCGCACAGCACGAGCTGGACCTCGGGCGGCAGCTCGCTGGCGGCACGCAGGAAATACGGCAGGCCCTTCTGGCGGGTGATGCGGCCGACGAAGATGACCGACGGGCTGTCGGGGTCGATCCCGTGCTTGCGAACGACATCCTCGTCGGGCTGGCGCTGCCACAGCTCGGAGTCGATCCCGTTGTGGATCACGCTGACCTTGTCGGGGTCGATGTCGGGATAGCTGCGCAGGATGTCATCGCGCATGCCGCCGCTGACGGCGATCACCTTGGTCGCGGCCTCGTAGGCGGTCTTCTCGATCCAGGACGAGAGGCGGTAGCCGCCGCCGAGCTGCTCGGCCTTCCATGGGCGCAGCGGCTCCAGGCTGTGGGCGCTGACAACGTGGGGAATGCCGTGGAGCAGCGAGGCGGTGTGGCCGGCGAAGTTGGCGTACCAGGTGTGGGAGTGGACGAGGTCGGCGCCCTCGCAGTCGCCCGCCATCGCCAGGTCGACGCCCATCGTCACGAGCGCACCGTTGGCGCCCTTGAGCTCGGCCGGGTCGGGATAGCCGGTGGTGCCCTCCTCGTCGCGTGGCTCGCCGAAGCATCTGACCTGGACGTCGAGGTCGTCGCGCTGCCGGAGCGCCCGGGTCAGCTCGGCGACGTGCACCCCCGCCCCTCCATAGATGGCCGGCGGGTACTCCTTGCTGAGGATGTCGATGCGCACAGTTCGAGATTAGTGCCCCGTGGAGATGCCCGCGACGCTTCGGCCCACTAGGTTTGACATGTGCGGCGAACACGCCGCACATCGCTCACTGACGACAGGGAGGCACCCCTCATGCCCATTCGCCGGAGCTCGACGACGCACTCCAGGGCGGGCGGACCAAAGGTCCTGGCCATCGTGCTCGCCGGCGGAGAGGGCAAGCGCCTGATGCCGCTCACGCGCGACCGCGCCAAGCCGGCGGTGCCCTTCGGGGGCATCTACCGCCTGATCGACTTCGCCCTGAGCAATGTCGTCAACAGCGGCTACCTCCAGGTGGTCGTGCTGACCCAGTACAAGTCGCACAGCCTCGACCGCCACGTCACCAAGACCTGGCGCATGTCGACGATGCTCGGCAACTACATCGCGCCGATCCCCGCGCAGCAGCGCATGGGCAAGTCCTGGTACATGGGCAGCGCCGACGCGATCTACCAGAGCCTCAACGTCATCAACGACGAGAAGCCCGACATCGTCGTGGTCGTCGGCGCCGACCACGTCTATCGCATGGACTTCTCCCAGATGGTCCAGCAGCACCTCGAGTCGGGCGCCAAGGCGACCGTCGCGGCCATCCGCCAGCCGATCGAGCTCGCCGACCAGTTCGGCGTCATCGAGGTCGACAAGGCGGACCCCACCAAGATCCACCAGTTCCTCGAGAAGCCGTCCGACCCCGAGGGCCTGCCCGACAGCCCCCACGAGGTGCTGGCCTCGATGGGCAACTACGTCTTCGACACCGACGCCCTGATCGATGCCGTCACGCGCGACAACGCCAACGAGGGCAGCAAGCACGACATGGGCGGCGACATCATCCCCGACTTCGTCTCCCGTGGTGAGGCCGGCGTCTACGACTTCAAGAACAACGACGTGCCCGGCAGCACCGACCGCGACCGCGACTACTGGCGCGACGTCGGGACGCTCGACAGCTACTACGAGGCCCACATGGACCTCATCTCGATCCACCCGATCTTCAACCTCTACAACTACGAGTGGCCGATCTTCACCGACTACGGCCCCTACCCGCCGGCGAAGTTCATCCACGGCGCCCAGGGCCGCTTCGGCGAGGCCCTCAACTCGATGGTCTCGCCCGGCACGATCATCTCCGGCGCCCGGGTGACGGGCTCGGTGCTCTCCCCCAGCGTCCACATCAACAGCTACACCACGGTCGACGACTGCGTGCTGCTCGACGGCGTGCGCGTCGGCCGCAATGTGCAGCTGCGCAAGGCGATCATCGACAAGAACGTCGAGATCCCTGAGGGCACGACCATCGGCTACGACGCCGACCACGACCGCGAGCGCGGCTTCGTCGTGACCGAGTCCGGCCTGGTCATCGTCGGCAAGGAGCAGCCGGTCACCGTCTGAGCCCACCGGCGGTGCCCCCATCGCGAGACGGGGGGCACCGCCGGACCTGCCCCTCGCTAACCTGCGGGGGTGACTCCCCCTGCTCCCCCGGCCCAGCGCACCCTGCGCGTCATCCTCAGCGGCGATGACCGCCCGGGAGTGACCAGTGAGCTCTTCGACGCGCTAGGTCCGCTGGCCGTGACCGTCCTCGACCTCGAGCAGGTGGTCGTGCGCGGCCACCTCACGCTGGGCATGCTGCTGGGGGGCGCCGGCGTCGACGCGGCCATGGACGTGGTCGACACGGTCGCTGCCGCGCTGGACCTCCAGGCGAGCGTCGAGCCCGGCATCGGCGACAACTCCTCCCGCCCGAGCGCACGCGCGGTGGTCTCGGTGGTCGGGGCCCCGCTGGTGGCGGCCTCCCTGGCGGGGGTGACGGCGGGCATCGCGGGCTGCGCCGGCAACATCGACCGGATCCGCCGCCTCTCGCGCTACCCGGTCACCACGATCGAGCTCGATGTCTCTGGCGCCGACCTCGGCGAGCTGCGGGCCGAGCTGGCCATGGTGGCCCACCGCGAGGGGATTGACGTCGCCGTCTCCCCCGCGGGACTGGCCCGACGGGGCCGGCGTCTCGTCGTGATGGACGTCGACTCCACGCTCATCCAGGACGAGGTGATCGAGCTGCTCGCCGCACACGCCGGGCGCGAGACGGAGGTCGCCGCCGTGACGGAGCGCGCCATGCGCGGTGAGATCGACTTCGCCGAGAGCCTGCGCGACCGCGTCGCCGCTCTGGCCGGTCTCCCCGATTCGGTTCTGGCAGAGGTGCGTTCGGCGGTCCGGCTCACACCTGGCGCCCGCACCCTGGTGCGGACGCTCAAGCGCCTCGGGTTCATCGTGGCGGTCGTCTCCGGTGGTTTCATCGAGATCGTCGAGGACCTCGCCACGGAGCTCGACATCGACTACGCCCATGCCAACCGGCTCGAGGTGGTCGACGGCCACCTCACCGGCCGCGTCCTCGGACAGATCGTCGACCGCAAGGGCAAGGCCGAGGCCCTCCGCCGCTTCGCCGAGCTGGAGGGCATCCCCCTCGCGGCGACCGTGGCCATCGGTGACGGCGCCAATGACCTCGACATGCTCGAGGCCGCGGGCCTCGGCGTGGCCTTCAACGCCAAGCCGGTCGTGCAGGCGCAGGCCGACACGTCGGTCAACGTGCCCTACCTCGACACGGTCCTCTTCCTGCTCGGCATCAGCCGCGAGGAGGTCGAGGAGGCCGACGCCGCCGACGGCGTGACCACCTCGGAGGAGTGAGGCCTCAGCCCATCGCGTGCACGCCGCCGTCGACGTGCACGATCTCGCCGGTCGTGGCCGGGAACCAGTCGGACAGCAGGGCGATGCAGGCCTGTGCGGTGGGCACCGGGTCGTTGACGTCCCAACCGAGCGGGGCCTTGTCGCCCCAGTGCTCCTCGAACTGCTCGAAGCCGGGGATCGACTTCGCGGCCGTGGTCTTGATCGGCCCGGCCGCCACGAGGTTGACCCGCACACCCTTGGGCCCGAGGTCGCGGGCGCAGTAGCGGCCCGTCGCCTCGAAGGCGGCCTTGGCCACGCCCATCCAGTCATAGACCGGCCAGGCATAGCGCGCGTCGAAGGTCAGGCCGACGACCGAGCCGCCCTCGGGCATCAGCGGCAGCGCGGCGACGCTGAGCGCCTTGAGCGAGTAGGCCGACACCTGGACGGCGGTCGAGACGTCCTCCCAGGTGCCCTCGAGGAAGTTGAAGGCGCCCTCGGGGGCGAAGCCGATGGAGTGCAGCACGCCGTCGATGCGGTCGGTGTGCTCGCGCAGCCGCTCGGCGAGGGTCTCCAGGTGCTCGCTGTCGGTCACGTCCAGCTCGACCACAGGGGCCTCGTGGGGCAGCCGCTTGGCGATCGTCTGTGTGATCCGCATCGTCCGCCCGAAGGAGGTGAGGATGACCTCGGCGCCCTGCTCCTGGGCGAGGCGGGCGACGTGGAAGGCGATGGAGCTCTCCATGAGCACGCCGGTGATGAGGAGCGTCTTGCCCTCGAGCAGCATTCGGTTCTCCTTGGTGGGTTGGGGTCAGTGGCCCATGCCGAGGCCGCCGTCGACGGGGACGACGGCGCCACTGACATAGCCGGCCTCGTCGGCGGCGAGGAAGGTGACGACGGCCGCGACCTCGTCGGGCTGGGCGAAACGGCCGGCGGGGATGGCGGCCTTGTAGGCGTCCTGGCGCTCCTGCGGCAGCTCGGCCGTCATCTCGGTGTCGATGAAGCCGGGGGCCACGACATTGGCGGTGATGCCCCGGCCGCCGAGCTCGCGGGTGATGGAGCGGGCGATGCCGACGAGGCCGGACTTGCTCGCGGCGTAGTTGACCTGACCGGGCGAGCCGTAGAGGCCGACGACGCTGGAGATGAGGATGATCCGGCCGTGCCGCAGCCGGATCATGCCCTTGGAGGCGCGGCGCGCGCAGCGGAAGGCGCCCGTGAGGTTGGTCTCGACCACCCGGTCGAACTCCTCGTCGCTCATCCGCATGAGCAGCTGGTCGCTCGTGACGCCGGCGTTGGCGACGACGATCTCCATCGGCCCGCCCAGCAGCTCCTCGGCGGCGGCGAAGGCGGCGTCCACAGATGCGGTGTCACTCACATCGCAGGAGACCGCGCGGAGTCCGTCGGGGGCCTCGCCGGAGCGGGACGCGACGACGACGTCGTGCCCGGCCGCCTCGAGAGCCTTTGCGATGGCCAGACCGATGCCTCGGTTGCCTCCGGTCACCAGTGCCCTGCGGCCCATCCGCACGTCCCTTCTGTCGTCTCCGGTTCGCCTGCGCCGCAGCCGTGTCGGCGACGCTTGGACGACGCTAGTCCACTACCGATCGGTAGCCCGCCAGCCGGGCGGCCGCAGCGACCGGGCCCGCCCCTGTCGTCCCTCGTCAGGGGTCTATCGTGGAGGGGTGACGGCCACCCCTGCTCCCCACGACCGCGTGCCCGCGACCGGGCCCGTGCAGTCGGTCACGAGCCTGCCCGAGCCGCCGCGCGTCGACCGCGAGAACCGCATCCGGCGCTACCTCATCACCATGGCGATCCGCACCGTCTGTTTCATCCTCGCCGTCGTGGTGACGGGTCCGGCTCGCTGGGCCTTCATCGTCGGGGCCGTCGTGCTGCCCTATATCGCCGTCGTCCTGGCCAATGCCGCCCGCCCGCACCTCGTCGGTGACGAGCTGCCCCCGATCACCGCCGACGACGTCCGGCACCTCGAGCAGTGATCACGTCCCTGCGCCGCGACGCGACCCGCTCCGAGCACGAGTGCAGCGCCAAGCGCTGCCGGGCCGACGCGGCATACGCCCTCCTGTGGCGCAACCCCCGCATCCACGCCGAGGGACGGCGCAAGGTGTGGCTCGCGTGCGAGGAGCACCGGGAGCAGCTCACGGGCTTCCTGTCCGTGCGCGGGTTCCCGCTCGAGGTGGTGCCCGTCGCTGGCATCCCCGCCGACGCTGGCTGAGGGCTCGCCGGATACCGTGACGGGGTGCTCCGGACCCTGCTGACCCGCAAGTGGCTCGGCTATCTGGCCGTGGCGCTCGCCTTCGGTGCCGTGTGCATCATGCTCGGACGCTGGCAGTGGCACCGCTATGAGGCCAAACAGGAGCGGGCCCAGCGCATCGAGGCGCACTACCAGGCCGCCCCTGTCCCCGCCTCGGGCGTGCTGACCTCGGCGGCTCTCCCCGTCCCCGACGACTGGCGCCGGGTCACCACCACCGGGCGGTATGCCGCGGACGGCCTGGTCGTGCGCAACCGCACCCATCAGGACGCGCGCGGCTTCGAGGTCATCGAGCTGCTGGAGACCGACGACGGGACGATCCCGGTCGACCGTGGCTGGGTGCTCGCCGCCCGCGACGCCGAGTCGCTCCCGCGGATCCCCGCCGCCCCCGACGGGACCGTGACCGTGACCGGGTGGGCCCGGCGCTATGAGCGGTCGCTCGACAAGGCGATGCCCCCCGGTCAGCTGGCCAGCATCGCCCGGGCCGACATCGAGAAGTCCGCGGGGCCGGTCACCGGGGGCTACCTGCTCATGGAGTCGGAGCGGACCGCCGACGGCGCCGCCGTCACGCAGCGCCCCGAGGCGCTCGACCCGCCCGACACCGACCTCGGCCCGCACCAGGCCTACGCCTTCCAGTGGTGGGGCACCGCGCCCGTCGGCATCGGCGTCGTCCTGCTCTATGCGCGGCGCGAGTGGCTCGACGGCCTCGAGGAGGAGGGCGAGCGCCCAGAGCAGCCGAGCAAACCGCGCAAGACCCGGATCTGGGACGAGGAAGACGCCTGACCGCCCCGGCTGCGGCTCGCCTGCGTGCCGGCCCGCTGCCCGTCGCACCCTGCGCACAATGACGACCACGGTCGCGCCTGCTCCCCCAGGCCTGAGCGTGACGCACTCCCGCAGACACCAACCGTGGTCGTCGTTGTGCGGACTACTCGGAGAACTGGGTGTCGTGCAGCTCGCGATACAGGCCGCCCCGGGCGAGCAACTCGGCGTGGGTGCCGCGCTCGACGACCTGGCCACGGTCGATGACGAGGATCTGGTCGGCGTGGCGCACGGTCGAGAGGCGGTGGGCGATCACCAGTGAGGTGCGGCCGGCGAGCGCTGCGTCGAGGGCCCGCTGCACGGCGGCCTCGGACTCGCTGTCGAGGTGGGCGGTGGCCTCGTCGAGGACGACGACCGAGGGCTCCTTCAGGAGCAGGCGGGCGATCGCCAGGCGCTGCTTCTCGCCACCCGACAGCCGGTGGCCGCGGTCGCCGACCACCGTGGCCAGCCCCTCCGGCAGCCGGTCGACGAGGTCCCACACCTGGGCGGCCCGCAGCACCCGCTCCATGTCGGCGTCGGAGGCGTCGGGCCGGGCATAGGCGAGGTTGCCGCGGATGGTGTCGTGGAAGAGGTGGGCCTCCTGGGTGACGACCCCGACCGTCTCGGCGACCGAGGCCAGCGTCGCGTCGCGCAGGTCGAGGCCGTTGATCCGCACGCTGCCGGCGGTCGGGTCATAGAGCCGGGCGACGAGCGAGGTGATGGTCGTCTTGCCGGCACCACTCGGCCCGACCAGCGCGACGAGCTGGCCCGGCTCTGCGGTGAGGCTGATGCCACGCAGGATGTCCTCCCCGGCCCCGCGGTCGCCCGAGGCGGTCACCTCGAGGGAGGCGAGCGAGACCTCGTCGGCCGAGGGATAGCGGAAGCGCACGTCCTCCAGCTCGATGCGGGCCGGTCCGGCGGGGACCGGCCGGGCGTCCGCGGCCTCCGCGACCAGCGGGCGGATGTCGAGCACCTCGAAGACCCGCTCGAAGGACACGAGCGCGGTCATGATGTCGACCCGCACATTGGAGAGCGCCGTCAGCGGCTGGTAGAGCCTGGCCAGCAGGGCGGTCAGCGCGAGCAGCGTGCCGATCGTCAGGCTGCCGTCGACCGCCATGATGCCGCCGAAGCCATAGACCATCGCGGTGGCCAGCGAGGCGACCAAGGTGAGCCCGACGAAGAAGAAGGCGCGGTTCATCGCGATGGTGATGCCGATCTGGCGCACCCGGTCGGCGCGCACGGCATACTCCTCGTCCTCGCGGGCCGGGGACCCGAAGAGCTTGACCAGCAGCGCGCCGGCGACGTTGAACCGCTCGGTCATCCGGCTGCCGAGGTCGGCGTTGACGCCCATCTGCTCATGGGTCAGCCCCGCCAGCCTGCGCCCCATGAAACGGGCCGGGATGAGGAAGAGCGGCACGAGCAGGAGCGAGGCGAGCGTGAGCTGCCAGGACAGGGCCGCCATCGCCGCGACGATCAGGGCCAGCGAGATCGCGTTGCTCACCACGGAGGTGAGCACGGAGGTGAAGGCCTGCTGCGCCCCGATGACATCGCTGTTGAGGCGGGTGACCAGCGCGCCGGTCTGGGCGCGGGTGAAGAAGGCGATCGGCTGGCGCAGGACATGTCCGAAGACCTCGGTGCGCAGGTCGGCGATCAGCCCCTCCCCGATCCGGGCCGAGAGCCAGCGCTGGAGGATCGAGGACGCGGCATCGAGCAGGGCGAGGAGCGCCACGAGCAGTGACAGGCGGATGACCAGGCCACGGTCGCGCGGCGTGATGCCGTCGTCGATGAGCGTGCGCAGCAGCAGCGGCTGGGCCACGACAAGGAGGGCGCTGATGACGACGATGAGCAGGAGGAAGGCGATCGTGCGGCGGTAGCGCGCGGCATACGCGATCACCCGCTTGGTGGTGCCGGGGGCGAGCTTGCGGTCGCGGACCGAGCCGTCCTTGGTGAACGAGCGCATGAGCTGCCAGCCCTGCATGCTCATCCGGTCACCTCCGCTCGACCGGGCAACTCTACGTTGCGGCGGCCGGACCGACGGCACCCGGACGGGTGCCCACGCCCCGGACGGCCCCTGACCGACCCCCGCGTCCGAGTCCTACGATGAGGCCGGACCCTTCCACCCTCCCCACAGGAGCCCTCCGTGAGCGACGCCCGGCAGCGCAAGATCCTTCTCGACGAGTCGGAGATGCCCACGCGCTGGTACAACATCCTCGCCGACCTGCCGACGCCGCCCGCGCCCTACCTGCACCCGGCCACGGGCGAGCCGGTCACGCCCGACGATCTCGCCGGCCTGTTCCCGATGTCGCTCATCGAGCAGGAGCTCTCCCCCGAGCGCTTCATCGACATCCCGGAGGAGGTCCTCGACGTCTATCGCATGTGGCGGCCCTCCCCGCTCTACCGCGCCTTCCGGCTCGAGGAGCACCTCGGCACACCTGCGCGGATCTACTACAAGTACGAGGGCGTCTCTCCCGCCGGCTCACACAAGCCCAATTCCGCTGTGCCGCAGGCCTTCTACAACAAGCAGGCCGGCATCCGGAAGCTCACGACCGAGACGGGCGCGGGCCAGTGGGGCACCTCGCTCGCCTTCGCGTGCGCGCAGTTCGACATGGAGTGCGAGATCTGGCAGGTCAAGGGCTCCTACGAGGGCAAGCCCTATCGCCGGATGATGATCGAGACGCTCGGCGGCACGATCCACCCGAGCCCGTCCGACCTGACGGAGTCGGGGCGCAAGATCCTCGCCGAGCACCCGGACTCGACCGGCTCCCTGGGCATCGCGATCGCGGAGGCCGTCGAGGAGGCGATGGCCCACGACGACGTGCACTACGCGCTCGGGTCGGTCCTCAACCACGTGCTGCTGCACCAGACGATCATCGGCGAGGAGACGATCCTCCAGCTCGAGAAGGCCGGCGAGCGCCCGGACATCATCATCGGCTGCACCGGTGGCGGCTCCAACTTCGGCGGCATGGCCTTCCCCTTCCTGCGCGAGAAGCTCGCCGGCAAGGAGGGCCCGGTCCTGCGTGCCGCCGAGCCCGCCTCCTGCCCGTCGCTCACCCAGGGCGTCTTCGCCTATGACTTCGGGGATGTCGCCGGCTTCACGCCGATGATGAAGATGCACACCCTCGGCCACGACTTCATGCCCGACCCGATCCACGCGGGCGGCCTGCGCTACCACGGGATGAGCCCGCTCATCTCGCACGTCTACCACGAGGGCCTCATCGAGGCCGTCGCCAAGACCCAGCAGGAGTGCTTCGCCGCCGGCGTCGAGTTCGCCCGCGCCGAGGGCATCGTCCCGGCGCCGGAGTCGACCCACGCCATCGCCGAGGCGCTGGCCGAGGCCGCCCGCTGCACCGAGTCCGGCGAGGAGAAGGTCATCGTCATCGCCCTCTCCGGCCACGGCCACCTCGACCTGCCGGCCTACCAGGCCTATCTCGAGGGCGGGCTCACCGACCACACCTGGGACGACGAGGAGCTGCGCGAGTCTGTCTCCGAGTCGCTCGCCAAGCTCCCCCAGGCTGCCCAGCAGGCCTGAGCCACAACACAACTCGAGGTATGCCGCGGGGCTGGCCCCGCGGCATACCTGCGTCTTGGTGCTTGCACAGCGACGACCACGGCCGCCACGGCCGCCCGCCGCACGCATCCCCCGTGCTCACCACCCCGCGCCGGACCCCCACCGTGGTCGTCGCTGTGCCAGCATCGACCCAAGCGACAACGGCGGGAGGGCTGACATGATCCACCCCACTCAGGACCTCGTGGCCGCGGCCACGCGCCTGCTGCCCGCGCACCACCGGCAGCGCTATCTCGTCGAGTTCGAGACCGAGCTGACCCAGCTGCCCCGGGGGGCGCCGCCTCGGCTATGCGCTCTCGGTGCTGGCCGGGGCATCCCGGATGCGGTGGGTGCTGCTCGAGCGTGACTGCGGCGGCAGCGCGTCGGTGCGCTGCTATGTCGGCAGGCACAGCGACCGGACCATCCGCCCCAACGTCGAGGACCCCGGCGTGCTCGCCAAGGAGTGCCGGCGCTGTGGCCGGGTCATGGACCCGAGGCAGTACGGCCACCGGGGCGCGGAGGGCACGGCCTACGGCAACATCTACATCAGCCAGGGCATGTGAGTCCGGCCGCAGATCAGGCGAGGGCGACGAGGTCGGCGTAGTCCGGGCCCCACAGGTCCTCGACGCCGTCGGGCAGCAGCAGGATCCGCTCGGGCTCGAGCGCCTCGACCGCGCCCTCGTCGTGGGTGACGAGCACGACGGCGCCCTCATAGGTCTTGAGCGCCCCGAGGATCTCCTCGCGGGAGGCCGGGTCGAGGTTGTTGGTGGGCTCGTCGAGCAGCAGCACATTGGCCGAGGAGACCACAAGCAGGGCGAGGGAGAGGCGGGTCTTCTCGCCGCCGGACAGCACGCCCGCCGGCTTGTCGACGTCGTCGCCGGTGAAGAGGAAGCTGCCGAGGACCTTGCGCACCTCGGTCTCGCCGAGGTCGGGGGCGGCCGACTTCATGTTCGCCAGCACCGACCGGTCGACGTCGAGGTTCTCGTGCTCCTGGGCGTAGTAGCCGAGCTTGAGCCCGTGCCCGGGCTCGATCTCGCCGGTGTCGGGGGTGTCGACCCCGGCGAGCATCCGCAACAGGGTCGTCTTGCCCGCGCCGTTGAGGCCAAGCACCACGACGCGCGAGCCGCGGTCGATGGCCAGGTCGACGTCGGTGAAGATCTCGAGCGAGCCATAGGAGCGCGACAGCCCGGTCCCCCGCAGGGGCGTCTTCCCACACGGGGCGGGCGTCGGGAAGCGCAGCCGGGCCACCCGGTCGTGCTGGCGCTCCCCCTCGACGCCGGCCATCATCCGTTCGGCCCGCTTGATCATGTTCTGGGCGGCGGTGGCCTTGGTCGCCTTGGCGCGCATCTTCTCGGCCTGCTCCATCAGGGCCGAGGCCTTCTTGGTGGCGTTGGCGTACTCGCGCTTGCGCCGGCGCTCGTCGGTCTCGCGCTGCTGGAGGTAGGCCTTCCAGCCCATGTTGTAGAGGTCCATCTCGCACCGGTTGGCGTCGAGGTGGAAGACCCGGTTGACGACGACCTCCAGCAGGTCGACATCGTGGGAGATCACGATCAGGCCGCCCTTGTAGGACTTGAGGTAGTCGCGCAGCCAGACGATGGAGTCGGCGTCGAGGTGGTTGGTCGGCTCGTCGAGCAGCAGGGTCTCGGCCCCGGAGAAGAGGATGCGGGCCAGCTCGATCCGTCGCCGCTGGCCACCCGAGAGGGTCCCGAGGGTCTGGCCGAGGATCCGCTCGTCGAGGCCCAGCGCCGAGGCGATCGACGCGGCCTCGGACTCCGCGGCATACCCGCCCGCGGCGATGAACTCGCTCTCCAGCCGGGCGTACTTGCGCATCGCCTTGTCGCGCGTCGCGTCGTCGGCCGAGGCCATCCGCTGCTCGGCCGTGCGCAGGCTGCGGACCGTGGCATCGAGGCCGCGCGCCGACAGCACCCGGTCGCGCGCGGTGACGTCGAGATCACCGGTGCGGGGGTCCTGGGGCAGATAGCCGACCTCGCCGGTGCGCTGCACGGTGCCCGCGGCCGGCAGGGTCCAGCCGGCCAGGACCTTGGTCAGCGTGGTCTTGCCCGCCCCGTTGCGGCCCACCAGGCCCACCCGGTCGCCCGCGGCGACGCGGAAGGTCGCGCCGTCGAGGAGGAGGCGGGAGCCGGCGCGCAGCTCGATGCCAGAGGCTGAGATCACGGAGGTCCTAGCGGTCTGGGCACGCCCGCCCACGTCACGGCAAACATCACCGTGCGGTCACGGGACGCGCCATACGGGGCCCCGCGGGAAGGAAACACGGGGGCAGGACAGTTAGTCTAGGCGCGATGTTCGAACGTGGGCGCATGCCCTCGACCCCGGCCGGAGGCCAGAGAAGATGAGTTTCAACGACAACGCCCGGATCGACACCTCCCAGGTCGAGTCCGGCGGCAGCGGCGGCGGCCCCGGCGGCATGGTCGTCGGTGGAGGCATCTTCGGCCTCATCATCACGCTGATCCTGATGTTCTTCGGGATCGACCCCGGCCAGCTGCCCCAGGACCCGACCGGCGGCACCAACCAGGGCCAGGTCCAGCCCGGCGGCACCCAGAACGGCGCGGCATTCGACGAGTGCAAGACCGGCGCCGACGCCAACAAGTCCGACGAATGCCGCGTGATCGCCACGGTCAACTCGGTCCAGGACTACTGGTCCAAGGAGCTGCCCAAGTACGGCAAGGAGTACGTCCCGGCCAACACCGTGCTCTACAACGGCGCGACCCAGTCGGCCTGTGGCACGGCGTCCAACCAGGTCGGCCCGTTCTACTGCCCCGTCGACGGCAAGGTCTACATCGACGCCTCGTTCTTCAAGCAGCTCACCACGCGCTTCGGCGCCGATGACGGCGCGCTTGCCCAGGAGTACGTCGTGGCCCACGAGTACGGCCACCACCTCCAGAACGTCCTCGGCCTGCTCGGCCGCGCCCAGCAGGACCCGGCCGGCCCGCAGTCCGGTGCCGTCCGCGTCGAGCTCATGGCCGACTGCCTCGGCGGTGTCTGGGCCAAGAACGCCGTCAACACCAAGGACGAGCAGGGCAACGCCCTGATGAAGCCGCTCACCGAGGCCGACATCAAGTCCGCCCTGTCCGCGGCCGCGGCCGTCGGTGACGACAACATCCAGAAGAAGGCCCAGGGCCGGGTCACCCCCGAGAACTGGACGCACGGCTCGTCCGAGGCCCGCATGAACTGGTTCCTCACCGGCTACAAGTCCGGCAACCTCAACTCCTGCGACACCTTCGCGGTCGACCGCGTGTCCTGACCCGCAGACCACATCGAGCCGGCCGGCGCCCCCACTGGGAGCGCCGGCCGGCTCGCGTTGTGCGGCGGTGGCCGCCGTCAGGTCTCGGTGAGCTCGATCCGCACCGCCCGGGCGCGCTCGGCGGCCTGCTGGAGCACCTTCAGACCGGGGTCGGGCAGGTCATAGAGGGTGCGCCGGGGCAGATCGGCAAGGGCAGCCAGGCGGGCGTCCTCCAGCACCTGTCCGGCGAGCGCGCGATCGCCCCCCAGCACCAGACCAGCCGGTATGCCGTGTGCCCCCTGCGCCTCCCCCAGCACGCGCGCGGCGTGCTCGGCGACCGCGCCCACGAGCTCGTCGGCCTGGTTGCCGCGGCGGCGGGCATAGCGCTGCTGGGACCAGCCCCCGGCCGCGGTGCGCGACTGCACGTAGCGCGTTCCGCACTTGTGCGCGAGGAGGCGGCCCCCGGAGGCCAGCCCCACGGCATACCCGCCCCTGCGGACGAGGACGAGCGCGAGGGGATCGGCCCCGAAGGGCTCGCACACGGCCACCGAGCCGTCGCCGCCGCGGGCATGGGTGACGGGGCCGTCCTGGGTGAGGACGACCCCGTCGTGACGCTCGCCGAAGCCCGCCAGCCACCGCTCGAGCCGCTCTGGGGCGACCTCGATCCGGCGGGTGGGGCTCACGGCGTCAGAGGTTGAAGCCGAGCGCGCGCAGCTGCTCGCGCCCGTCGTCGGTGATCTTGTCGGGGCCCCACGGCGGCATCCAGACCCAGTTGATCCGGTGGCTGGCGACGACGCCCTCGAGGCACTGCGCCGTCTGGTCCTCGATGACATCGGTCAGCGGGCAGGCCGCGGACGTCAGCGTCATGTCGATGACGGCGTGGTTCTGGGGGTCGACCGTGATGCCGTAGACGAGGCCGAGGTCGACGACGTTGATGCCGAGCTCGGGGTCGACGACATCGCGCATGGCCTCCTCGACGTCGGCGGCGTTGGTGGGGGTGATCGTGTCGGTCATGTCGGCTCCTTGGGTCGATCACGCGGTGGGCGCGGCGGCGTCGGACGAGATGGCACTGATGTCGACGCCCGCCCGGGCCAGCGCGTCGGTGAACGCGCTCCACCCGAGCAGGGCGCACTTGACGCGCGCGGGGTACTGGGCGACGCCGGCGAACGCGACGCCGTCGCCGATCTGCTCCTCGTCGCCGGGGTCCTGGCCCTTGGACATGAGCATGGCGCGGTAGTGCTTGAAGACCTCGAGGGCCTCCTCGACGCTCTCCCCCGTCACCTCGGTCGCCAGCACGGACGTCGAGGCCACGGAGATCGAGCACCCGAGCGCGTCATAGGAGATGTCCTTGACGGTGCCGTCCTCGACGTCGACCCGCAGGGTCACCTCGTCGCCACAGGTGGGGTTGACGTGGTGCACCTCGGAGCCGAAGGGCTCGCGCAGGCCCATCCGGTGGGGGCGCTTGGAGTGCTCGAGGATGAGCTCCTGGTAGAGGTCCATCAGCGGACTCCTGTCTCGATGCCGAAGACGGCGGGGACCCGGTCGAGGGCCGTCAGCAGCGCGTCGACCTCTGCGGGGGTGGTGTAGATCCCGAAGGTCGCCCGGGCACTGGCGGCCACGCGCAGCGCGCGGTGGAGCGGCCAGGCGCAGTGGTGCCCGACGCGCACGGCGACGCCGGCGTCGTCGAGGATCTGGCCGACGTCGTGGGCGTGCACGCCGTCGACGTCGAAGGCGACGGTGCCGGCCCGGTCGACCATGTCGGTCGGCCCGAGGACGCGCACCCACGGGCGCTCGGCCAGGCCCGCGAGCAGCTGCTCGGTCAGCGCGGCCTCGTGGGCGTGGACACGGTCCATCCCCACGGCCTGGAGGTAGTCGACGGCGGCGGCCAGACCCACGGCCTGGGCCGCCATCGGCACGCCGGCCTCGAAACGCTGCGGCGGCGCGGCATACGTGCTGGCCTCCATGCGCACGGACTCGATCATCGAGCCGCCGGTGAGGAAGGGCGGCAGTGCGTCGAGGACCTCGGAGCGGCCCCACAGCCCGCCGATGCCCATCGGGCCGAGCATCTTGTGGCCGGAGAAGGCGAGCAGGTCGACGCCGAGCGCCGGCGCGTCGACGGGCATGTGCGGCACCGACTGGCACGCGTCGAGGACGACGAGCGCGCCGATCTGGTGGGCGCGCTCGGCGAGCATCTGCACGGGGTTGACCGTGCCCAGCACGTTGGAGACGTGCGTGAGGGCGAGCACCTTGGTGCGCTCGGTCAGCAGCGTGTCGATGTCGCTGAGGTCGAGCCGGCCCTCCGGGGTGACCGGGAACCAGCGCAGGGTGGCGCCGGTGCGGCGGCACAGCTCCTGCCACGGCACGAGGTTGGCGTGGTGCTCCATCTCCGTGACCAGCACCTCGTCGCCCTCGCCGAGCGTGAAGCGCTCGCTGCCGGGGATGGCCGGGTGGCCGCCCATGAGGAAGGCGTGCATGACGAGGTTGAGCGACTCGGTGGCGTTCTTGGTGAACACCAGCTCGTCGGACCGCCCTCCGACAAACGCGGAGATGCGCTCGCGCGCCGACTCGTATGCCGCGGTGGCCTCCTCCGAGAGCGCGTGGGCGCCGCGGTGGGGTGCGGAGTTGAGCCGGGTGTAGAAGTCACGCTCCGCGTCGAGGACGGCGGTGGGCTTCTGGGAGGTCGCGCCCGAGTCGAGATAGACCAGCGGCTTGCCGCCGCGCACGGTGCGCGTCAGGATCGGGAAGTCGCCGCGCAGGGCGGCGACCTCCTTCTCCGACAACGGGTTTGCCGACATCAGGCCTTGGCCAGGAAGCGGTCGTAGCCCTCGTTCTCGAGGCGCTCGGCGAGCTCCGGGCCACCCTCCTCGGCGACGCGGCCGTCGACGAAGACGTGGACAAAGTCGGGCTGGATGTAGCGCAGGATGCGCGTGTAGTGGGTGATGAGCAGGACGCCGCAGCCGGTGGTCTCCTTGGTGCGGTTGACGCCCTCGGAGACGACCTTGAGCGCGTCGACGTCGAGGCCGGAGTCGGTCTCGTCGAGAATCGCGATCTTGGGCTGGAGCAGCTCCATCTGGAGGATCTCGTGGCGCTTCTTCTCGCCACCGGAGAAGCCCTCGTTGACATTGCGCTCGGCGAAGACCGGGTCCATGCGCAGGCTGTCCATCGCGCCGCGCACCTCCTTGACCCAGGTGCGCAGCATGGGCGCCTCGCCCGCCACCGCGGTCTTGGCCGTCCGCAGGAAGTTGGAGACGGTGACGCCGGGGACCTCGACGGGGTACTGCATCGCGAGGAAGAGGCCCGCGCGGGCGCGCTCGTCGACCGACATCGACAGCACGTCCGCGCCATCGAGGGTCACCGAGCCGCCGGTGATCTGGTACTTGGGGTGACCGGCGATGGAGTAGGCCAGCGTGGACTTGCCCGAGCCGTTGGGGCCCATGATCGCGTGGGTCTCGCCGGAGGAGATGGTCAGGTCGACGCCGCGGAGGATCTCCTTGGTGCCGGCCTCGGTCTCGACGGAGACCTGGAGGTTCTTGATGTCAAGCGTGGACATGTGCTGCTCCTGAGAAGTGTGTGGGTTCAGTCGGCCGGGACCGCGACGAGGACGTCATCGCCCTCGAGGGTCACGGGATAGACAGCGATGGGCTTGGTGGCGGGCGGTCCCGAGGGGGTGCCGGTGACGAGGTCGAAGCGCGAGCCGTGCAGCCAGCACTCGATCTCGCAGCCGTCGACATCCCCCTCCGAGAGGGAGACCTGGCCGTGGGTGCAGGTGTCGTTGACGGCGTGCACCTCGCGCTCGGCGGTGCGCACGAGCGCGATCAGCGTGCCGTCGACGTCGGCCTGGGCAGGGACGTTGACCTCGAGGTCGGCGAGGGTGCAGACCTTGACGAAATCGCCTGCGGCAGTGGGGGTCTCGCTCACGCCTGACCCGCCAGCTCTGCCTCGACGGCGGCCATCAGGTGGTCCTGCACCTCGGGGACGCCGATGCGCTGGATGATGCTGGCGAAGAAGCCGCGCACGACCAGGCGGCGGGCCTCCTCCTCGGGGATGCCGCGGGCCTGGAGATAGAACAGCTGCTCGTCGTCGAAGCGGCCGGTCGCCGAGGCGTGGCCGGCGCCGACGATCTCGCCGGTCTCGATCTCGAGGTTGGGCACCGAGTCGGCGCGGGCGCCGTCGGTGAGGACGAGGTTGCGGTTGAGCTCATAGGTGTCGGTGCCCTCGGCCGCGGCGCGGATGAGGACGTCGCCGACCCAGACCGAGCGGGCCGTCTCGCCCTGGAGGGCGCCCTTGTACTCGACATTGGAGGAGCAGTGCGGTGCCTCGTGGTCGACGAACAGCCGGTGCTCGAGGTGCTGGCCGGCGTCGCTGAAGTAGACGCCGAGGCCCTCGAAGCTGCCGCCGGGGCCGGCATACCGCGCGTTGGTGTTGAGGCGCACGACACCGCCACCGAGGGTGACCACGATGTGGCGCACGGTCGCGTCGCGGCCGACCTGCACGTCGTGCTGGCCCGCGTGGAGGCTGGCATCGTCCCACTCCTGGAGGGAGACAACCGTCAGCTCCGCGCCGTCGCCGGCGAGGATCTCGACGTTCTCGCCGCACTCGGCGTGGCCCTGGTGGGTGAGCAGCACGGTGGCGCGGCTGTGGGCGCCGGCCTCGATGACGAGGTGGCTGTTGACCCGGGCGCCACCGTCGGCGCCGAGGGTGATCCGGATCGGCGTAGCGACCTCGGCCTCGGCCGGGATGAGCACGCGCTCGGCACCGTCTGCACCGGCCCACGCGACGACCGCAGCGCGGTCGGCGGGGATGAGCACACCGGTCGACTCGGCGGCGACGCGGTCACGGGTGACCTCTGCCGGGGCGTCGACGTCGAGGCGCACACCAGCGGCCGTCGGGGCGGGCTCGAGCAGCGCACCGAGGCGGTCGAGCGGGGTGAAGCGCCAGTCCTCCTCGCGGCCGTGGGGCAGGGGGAAGTCCTCCACGGCATACGAACGCTTGCGCTCGGCACGCGACTGGTCGGGGACCATCGTCTCCGCGGAGTGGGTGTGCGCCTTGGCTCCGGTGAGCCCGGCGCGGGGGGTGTCTGCGGTCAGCGTCATCAGCCGACTGCTCCTTCCATCTGCAGCTCGATGAGGCGGTTGAGCTCGAGGGCGTACTCCATCGGGAGCTCCTTGGCGATCGGCTCGACGAAGCCGCGCACGATCATCGCCATCGCCTCCTCCTCGGACAGGCCTCGGGACATGAGGTAGAACATCTGGTCCTCGGACACCTTGGAGACGGTCGCCTCGTGGCCCATCTGCACGTCGTCCTCGCGGACGTCGACATAGGGGTAGGTGTCGGAACGGCTGATCGTGTCGACCAGCAGGGCGTCGCAGACGACCGAGGACTTCGACCCGTGGGCGCCCTCGTGGATCTGGACGAGCCCGCGGTAGGACGTGCGGCCACCACCGCGCGCCACCGACTTGGACACGATCGAGCTGGAGGTGTTGGGGGCGGCGTGGACCATCTTGGAGCCCGCGTCCTGGTGCTGCCCCTCGCCCGCAAACGCGATCGAGAGGGTCTCGCCCTTGGCGTGCTCGCCCATGAGGAAGACGGCCGGGTACTTCATCGTCACCTTGGAGCCGATGTTGCCGTCGATCCACTCCATCGTCGCGCCGGCCTCGCAGGTCGCGCGCTTGGTGACGAGGTTGTAGACGTTGTTGGACCAGTTCTGGATGGTCGTGTAGCGCACGCGGGCGTTCTTCTTGACGATGATCTCGACGACCGCGGAGTGCAGCGAGTCGGACTTGTAGATCGGCGCGGTGCAGCCCTCGACGTAGTGCACATAGGAGCCCTCGTCGGCGATGATCAGCGTCCGCTCGAACTGGCCCATGTTCTCGGTGTTGATCCGGAAGTAGGCCTGGAGCGGGATGTCGACGTGGACGCCCGGCGGGACGTAGATGAAGGAGCCGCCCGACCAGACAGCGGTGTTGAGTGAGGCGAACTTGTTGTCGCCGGCGGGGATCACGGTCGCGAAGTACTCGCGGAAGAGGTCCTCGTGCTCACGCAGGCCGGTGTCGGTGTCGACGAAGATGACGCCCTTCTCCTCCAGGTCCTCGCGGATCTGGTGGTAGACGACCTCCGACTCGTACTGGGCCGCGACGCCGGCGACGAGGCGCTGCTTCTCCGCCTCGGGGATGCCGAGCTTGTCGTAGGTGTTCTTGATGTCCTCGGGCAGGTCCTCCCACGACGTGGCCTGCTTCTCGGTGGACTTCACGAAGTATTTGATGTTCTGGAAGTCGATGCCGGTGAGGTCGCTGCCCCAGCTCGGCATGGGCTTCTTGTCGAACAGCTTGAGGGACTTCAGCCGCAGGTCGGTCATCCACTGCGGCTCGCTCTTGCGGGCCGAGATGTCCTTGACCACGTCCTCGTTGAGGCCGCGACGGGCGGAGGCACCGGCGTTGTCGGCGTCGTGCCAGCCGTACTCGTAGCGGCCGAGGTCCTTCAGCCCTGGGTTCAGCTCTTCGATGTTGGTGGTCATCGTGGGGACCTTTCCTTGGTGGGGGTCGTGAGCAGGTCGGTGGTGGGGACGAACGTCGTGCAGACGTGGTCTCCGTGGGCGAGCGTGGCCAGCCGCTGGACGTGGACGCCGAGCAGGCGTGAGAACGCCTCGGTCTCGGCCTCGCAGAACTGCGGGAACTCCGCGGCCACGTGCTGGACCGGGCAGTGTCCCTGGCACAGCTGTATGCCGGTGAGCGGGGTCGGGCGCGCCGGGTCGCCCACCGGACGCGCCGAGGCAGCGTAGCCGTCGCGGGTCAACGCCTCGACAAGGGCCTCCGCCCGCGCCTGCGGGTCGGTGCCCGCGTCGGCCAGCTCCGCGGCATACCGCTCCTCCATCGCGGCGATCCGCGTGGCGGCGAAGCGCTCGACCGCGTCGGGACCGGCGGACTCCGCGAGGAAGCGCAGGGCCGCGCTCGCGAGCCGGTCGTAGTCGGAGGCGAGCGCCGAGTGTCCGGTCTCGCTGACGACATAGGCCCGCGCGGGCCGGCCCCGGCCGCGATGGCCGGCGGGCGCGTCGTGGGGCTCGATCGCGCCGCTGTCGTGGAGGTTGTCGAGGTGGCGTCGCACCGCGGCCGCGGTGAGGCCGAGGTCCTTGGCCAGAGTCGCCGCGGTGATCGGGCCGCGCTCGGTGATCGCACGCAGGATGCGCTCACGGGTGGGCGACTCGGTGGTCACCTCCGCGGCACGCTCCTCGGGCTCGGCCATAAACACAACATCCATGTTAGTTAATTCAACCGCGATGTCCAACAAAGGCTTCCCTTACCTGAGACGGGGCGCAGGTCCCGCCTAATCTGTTCGGGTGAACCCAGCGGTGAGTGTGCGCGACCTGCACCGGAGTTTCGGCAGCGTCCGCGCCGTCGACGGGGCCTCGTGGGAGGCCCACAGCGGTCAGGTGACGGCTGTCCTGGGCCCCAACGGGGCGGGCAAGACCACAACGATGGAGATCCTCGAGGGACTGCGCCAGGCCGACTCCGGCCACGCCCGGGTCCTCGACACCGAGCCGTGGCAGGCCTCCCCCGACCATCGCGCCCGGGTGGGGGTCATGCTCCAGGACGGCGGCCTGCCCAACGGCGCCAAGCCCCTGTCCCTGCTGACCCACCTCGCCAGGATGTATGCCGCGCCGGCAGACGTCCCGGCGCTCGCGGAGCGGCTCGGGATCGACCGCTTCGCCGGCACGCCGGTCCGCCGGCTCTCGGGCGGCCAGCGCCAGCGCGTCGCGCTCGCGGCAGCGCTGATCGGCCGGCCCGAGGTCGCCTTCCTCGACGAGCCGAGCGCCGGCCTGGACCCGCATGCCCGCCTCGATGTGTGGGAGCTGATCCGCGAGAGCGCCGACGGCGGGGCCGCTGTCATCGTCACGACCCACTCCTTCGAGGAGGCCCAGCGCATCGCCGACCGCGTCGTCATCATGGGCCGGGGCCGGGTGGTCGCCGACGGCACGCTCGCCGAGCTGACCGCCCGCGACACCCTGGAGAACCTCTTCTTCGCCCTCACCAGGAGCGCCCGATGACCGCCACGACCGACAGCGCACGGGCCGCCGCCCCCACCGCCGCGCGGGTGCGCGCCCAGGCGGTCTTCGAGACGCTGACCTTCCTGCGCAACGGCGAGCAGCTGCTCGTGTCGGTGATCCTGCCTGCGCTGGCGATGGTCGGCCTCTACTTCACCACCTCCCCCTCGCTCGGCGAGGGACGCCGGATCGACCTGGCCGTCCCCGGCGTGCTGGCGCTGTGCGTCATCTCCGCCGCCTTCACCGGCACGGCCATCCAGACGGCATTCGATCGCCGCTATGGCGTGCTGCGACTGCTGGGGACCACCCCGCTCGGCCGCGGTGGCCTCGTCCTCGGCAAGACCCTTGCCGTCCTCGCGGTGCTGCTCGTGCAGCTCGCGCTGCTCGGCGGCCTCGGGCTCGCGCTCGGCTGGCGGCCGGTCTGGTCGGGGCTCCCCGCGGCGCTCGTGACGATCCTGCTTGGAGCGTGGGCCTTCGTCGCCCTGGCCATGGTCCTGGCCGGGACGCTCCGCCCCGAGGCCGTGCTCGCGCTCGCCAACCTCATCTGGGTGCTGCTGCTCGGCCTCGGCGGTGTGCTCGTGCCGCCCGACCGCATGCCCGGCGCGCTCCAGCACCTCGCGACGGCCCTGCCCTCGGGCGCCCTCGGAGAGGGACTGCGCGCGGCATTCGTCCATGGCTCGGTCCCGTGGACCGCCTGGGGCGTGCTGCTCCTGTGGGCCGGCGTCTCGACCGCGCTGGCCGCACGGCTCTTCCGCTGGTCGGACTGAGGCCGAGCCCACACGTTTGCCGGGCCGACCCGGCGCGGGTGGCCGCCGTCGCGCGGACTACCCTGCTGGGGTGTCCAGCCTCGCCGAAGCCCCCGTCACGGTCCCGGTCTCGGCCGACCGACGGCTGCGGGCAGTCCTCCTGATCAACCTCGCGCTCGAGACCCTCATCGTCGTCACCGGCGGACTGGTCCGCCTCACCGGCTCGGGGCTCGGCTGCCCCACCTGGCCCGAGTGCACCCCCGGGTCCTATGTGCCCACCCAGGAGCAGGCCGAGGGCTTCCACAAGTACATCGAGTTCGGCAACCGCACGCTCACCGGCGCCGTCGGCTTCGCCGCGATCGCCGTGATCCTGGCCGTCTGGAAGTGGGGCGGCCGCCGCCGCGACCTCACCTGGGCGGGCTGGTTCGTCCTCGCCGGCGTCATCGCGCAGGCCGTGGTCGGCGGCATCACCGTGCGCACCGGCCTCAACCCCGCCATCGTCGCCTTCCACTTCCTCGCCTCGATGGTCCTCGTCGCGGCCTCGGCCTATGCCTACTTCCGCGCCACTGAGCCCGAGGGCCACCGCGTGCTGGCGGTCCACCCCCTCGTCGCCAAGCTGGCGTATGCCGTGTGCGCCGTCGGCGCCGTCGTGCTCGTCCTCGGCACCATCGTCACCGGCTCGGGCCCGCACTCGGGCGACGCCGACGAGCCGGCCCGGCTCGGCTTCGACCCCCGCTCGGCGTCCTGGCTGCACGCCGACGCGGTCATGCTCTTCCTCGGCCTGGTCGTAGCCGTGTGGATCGCCGCCCGGCTGTCAGGCCGCTCCCCCGCTCCCGGCCAGGCCTGGTTCGCCGTGCTGCTGGTCACCCTCGCCCAGGGCGTCGTCGGCTACACCCAGTACTTCACCGGCCTGCCCGAGATGCTCGTGCTCGTGCACATGCTCGGCGCCGCCGCGCTGGTGATCGCCCTGTCCTACGGCGTGATCCGCCTGCGCAGCTGGGACGACGCAGCGCACGCGGGCTGACCCACGCGGCATACCCGCCCGCACTGACCACCCGACCGGGCCACGCGGCATACCGACCCGCACCCACCACATCAACTGGGCCACGCGGCATACCCCACCATTTGTCATGAGGTTTGCGCACTATCCCCCAAGTTGACTTGATGTATGTCGCGCGAACCTGCGGACGTGTGCCGGTGGCCTGGGCGCTGGACGCACTGACCCTCCATCCGCTCCGCCTTCCGACAGCGCTGGGTGCCACCCGACTCACTCGGACGGGTCGGCGGCGTGATGAGCGTCGTGGCGATGGGCACCATGCCCGTGGGGAGCCTGCTCGCGGGCTGGGCCGGCGCGGCATACGGGCTCGTGCCGACGATGCTCGCGATGGCCGGGCTGCACGCCCTGTGCAGCCTCACCCTGACGACGCCGCTGTGCCCCTTCTGGAGGCGGCGCGACCTCCCCGCCGGGCAGTCCCCCGCGGCCTAGAGCGACAGGCCGGGCAGCGGCCAGAAGAGCAGCGGGTCGACCGCCACGCCGAGGAAGACGATCGTCACATAGGTGATCGAGTAGTGGAACAGCCGCATCGGCTTGAGCTCGAGTGGGCCGGCACCGCGCTTGGACAGGCGCAGCAGGCGGTGGGCCTCCCACAGGAAGAACGCGCCCGAGCCGACGGCGGCCACGGTGTAGACCCAGCCCATCGGCGCGACGGGGATGAGCGCGAGCGACATCGCGACCATCACCCAGGAGTAGGCGACGATATTGCGCGCGACCTCGACGAAGCGGGCCTTGACCGGCAGCATCGGCACGCCGGCGCGGGCGTAGTCGTCGGTGAACTTCATCGACAGCGGCCAGTAGTGCGGCGGCGTCCAGAAGAAGATCACGAGGAAGAGGATGACCGCCGGCCAGCCGACGGAGTTGGTCACGGCGGACCACCCGATCAGCACGGGCATGCAGCCGGCCGCGCCGCCCCAGACGATGTTCTGGGAGGTGCGCCGCTTGAGCAGGATCGTGTAGCCCACGGCATACATGACGATCGCGCCGAGGCTCAGCATCGCCGACAGCGGGTTGACCACGACCCAGAACCACACGGTCGAGAGCAGGGTCAGCACGGCGCCGAAGATGCTCGCCTCCCGCACTGAGAGCTCGCCGGTCACCAGGGGCCGGTTGCTCGTGCGGTGCATGACCGCGTCGATGTCGCGGTCATAGATGCAGTTGAAGGTGTTGGCGGCGCCCGCGCTCATCGTGCCGCCGACCAGGGTCGCGACGATGAGCCAGATCGAGGGCACACCGCGCTCCGCGAGGAACATGACGGGGGCGGTCGTGACGAGCAGCAGCTCGATGATCCGCGGCTTGGTCAGAGCGATGTATGCCGCGAGGGTGCTCTTCCAGCCGCGCCGCGCCGAGGCCTCCGCGGACGACGCGGTCTGGTGCAGTGCGGTCACAGTGTCCTCAGCGGCTGGCGGATCGGGGTCGAACGCGCCACGAGCCGTGACGCTCGGCCCAGTCTACCCGCGCGGTATGCCGCCGGGCGGGCGCCCCGCAAAGCCCACCCGGCAGGATGCGACGCACGTCACGACCTGCGACTAGGCTCAGTGACGACTGTGTTCCGACCCCCGGTGTTGCACGCAGCGCCGGATCGCTCCGAAGGAGAACCCGTGAGTCCCCGAGCCACCACCAAGGCCAAGGCCGCAAAGCGAAGCGTCACCTCCCCGATCGCGAGGAAGGCCGGCTGGACCGACGTGGATGTCCGGGCGGTCGACACCGCCCGCCTGCTCGCGGCCGACGCCGTGCAGAAGGTCGGCAACGGGCACCCCGGCACCGCGATGAGCCTCGCACCCGCGGCATACCTGCTCTTCCAGAACGTCATGGTCCACGACCCGTCCGACCCCGCGTGGCTCGGCCGTGACCGCTTCGTCCTCTCGTGTGGGCACTCGAGCCTGACCCAGTACGTCCAGCTCTTCCTGTCCGGCTACGGCCTCGAGCTCGCCGACCTCAAGGCACTGCGCACCTGGGGCTCCCAGACCCCCGGCCACCCCGAGGTGCACCACACCAAGGGCGTCGAGATCACCACCGGCCCGCTCGGCTCCGGCCTCGCCTCCGCGGTCGGCATGGCGATGGCCCAGCGCCGCCAGCGCGGTCTGCTCGACCCCAACGCCAAGGCGGGCACCAGCCCCTTCGACCACCACGTGTGGGTGCTGGCATCCGACGGCGACCTCATGGAAGGCGTTGCGTCCGAGGCGAGTTCGCTTGCCGGGCACCAGGAGCTCGGCAACCTGACCGTCATCTACGACGCCAACCAGATCTCCATCGAGGACGACACCGACATCTCCTTCTCCGAGGACGTCGCCAAGCGCTATGAGGCCTATGGCTGGGAGGTCGTCGACATCGACTGGCGCGGCAACGCCGACGGCGACACCTATGTCGAGGACGTCGACGCGCTGTATGCCGCGCTGACCAAGAGCCGCAAGAGCCCGCGCCCCACGCTCGTGCGGCTCCACACGATCATCGCGTGGCCGGCGCCGACCAAGCAGAACACCGGCAAGTCGCACGGCTCGGCCCTCGGCGAGGAGGAGATCGCCGCCACCAAGGAGCTGCTCGGCTTCAACCCCAAGAAGTCCTTCGAGGTCGACCGCGCCGTGCTCACCCACGCCCGCAAGGTCAAGACCCGCGGCAAGCAGGCCCACACCGAGTGGAACAAGGGCTACAAGGCCTGGCGCAAGGCCAACCCCGAGCAGGCCGCCCTGCTCGACCGCCTCGTCGCGGGCAAGGTCCCGGCCGACCTCGGCAAGGCGCTGCCCACCTTCCCGACCGACACCGACAAGGGCCTGGCCACCCGTGCCGCCTCCGGCAAGGTCCTGACCGCGCTCGCGCCCGTGATGCCCGAGCTGTGGGGTGGCTCCGCGGACCTGGCCGAGTCCAACAACACGACGATGGAGGGCGAGCCGTCCTTCATCCCCACCTCCAAGCAGACCAACGCCTGGAAGGGCAACCCCTACGGCCGGACCCTGCACTTCGGCATCCGTGAGAACGCCATGGGCATGATCCTCAACGGGATCGCGCTCGAGGGCATGACCCGCCCCTACGGCGGCACCTTCCTGGTCTTCTCCGACTACATGCGCCCGGCCGTCCGGCTCGCCGCGATCCAGCAGCTGCCGGTGACCTTCGTCTGGACCCACGACTCGATCGGCCTTGGCGAGGACGGCCCGACGCACCAGCCGATCGAGCACCTCGCCTCGCTGCGCGCGATGCCCGGTCTCGACGTCGTCCGCCCGGCCGACGCCAACGAGACCTCGGTGGTCTGGGGCGAGATCCTGCGCCGCGCCCGCACCGCGGGCCTCGCGCTGACCCGCCAGAACCTGCCTGTCATCGACCGCAAGGTGCACGCCAAGGCCTCCGGGGCCACCAAAGGCGCCTATGTGCTGATCGACGGCGGCAAGGACGGCAAGCAGGCCCCGCAGGTCATCCTCATCGCCACCGGCTCCGAGGTCTCCATCGCGCTCGAGGCGCGGGAGCGCCTGGAGCGCTCCAACATCCGCACGCGCGTGGTCTCCATGCCGTGCCGCGAGTGGTTCGAGGAGCAGACCAAGGCCTACCAGAACAAGGTCCTGCCGCCCGATGTCCGCGCCCGCGTGAGCATCGAGGCCGCGGTCGGCATGGGCTGGCATGACCTCGTCGGCGACGCCGGCCGGGTCATCAGCGTGGAGCACTTCGGAGCGTCCGCCGACTACAAGACCCTCTACAAGGAGTTCGGGATCACCCCCGAGGCCACCGTCAAGGCGGCCAAGGAGTCGCTCAAGGCGGCCAAGGCCGGAGCCGACGTGCCGGCCGTCAACGAGACCAACCCGCGTGCCGCCAAGGACACGGGCACCGACACCCCCACGAAGAAGAGCCCGGCTCGCAAGAGCACGGCCCAGACAGGGAAGTGAAGGACATCATGACCTACAACACCGCAGCCAAGGCCCTCGCCGACGCCGGCGTCTCCATCTGGCTGGATGACCTGTCCCGCAACCGGATCCGCTCCGGCAACCTCCAGGAGCTGCTCGACACCAAGGGCATCGTCGGGGTGACCACCAACCCCTCGATCTTCCAGGCCGCCCTGTCCGAGGGAGACGCCTACAACGACGACGTCGCGCTGCTCGCCAAGGACGGCAAGACCGTTGACGAGGCCGTGTTCGCGCTGACGACGTCCGATGTTCGCGAGGCGTGCGACATCCTGCGCCCGGTCTATGACGCCACCAACGGCGTCGACGGCCGGGTCTCGATCGAGGTCGACCCGCGGCTCGCCCACGACACCGCGGCCACCGTCGAGTCCGCCAAGCAGCTCTACACCGAGGTCGACCGGCCCAACGTGATGATCAAGATCCCCGCGACGGTCGAGGGCCTGCCCGCGATCTCGCAGGTCCTGGCCGAGGGCATCAGCGTCAACGTGACCCTGATCTTCTCGCTCGACCGCTACCGCGGCGTGATGAATGCCTTCCTCACCGGCCTCGAGCAGGCCCGCGAGCAGGGCAAGGACCTCTCGACGATCCACTCGGTCGCCTCCTTCTTCGTCAGCCGGGTCGACACCGAGGTGGACGCGCGTCTCGACGAGATCGGGACCGACGAGGCCAAGGCGCTCAAGGGCAAGGCCGCTGTCGCCAACGCCCGCCTGGCCTACCAGGCCTTCGAGGAGGTCTTCGCGACGCCTCGCTGGACCAACCTGGCCGACGACGGCGCCCACCCCCAGCGGCCCCTGTGGGCATCGACGGGTGTGAAGAACAAGGACTACGCCGACACGCTGTATGTCACCGAGCTCGTCGCGCCGCAGACCGTCAACACGATGCCCGAGAAGACCCTCGACGCGGTCCTGGACCACGGCGAGATCACCGGCGACACCGTGACCGGCGGCTATGCCGAGGCCAGCGAGGTGCTCGATTCCCTTGAGCGGCTGGGGATCTCCTACGCCGATGTGACCGCCCAGCTGGAGCGGGAGGGCGTGGAGAAGTTTGAGAAGTCCTGGGAGGAGCTCCTCACCGGGGTCAAGGAGGAACTCGAGAAGGGTGCACAGGCATGAGTGAGCTGTCCGTCGTCGCGTCCGGCGCGGCCGCCGACGCGATCACCGACAAGGTCCCCGCTCTGGTCGAGTCGGGGTTCGCAGGCAAGCTGTTCGCCCAGGACGCCACCCTGTGGGGCCCGGACGCCGAGTCCGAGGCGTCGATCCGCCTGAGCTGGGTGGGTCTTGCCCGCAGCTCGCGCCCCCTGCTGGGCGAGATCTCCGCGCTGCGCGAGGAGCTCTCCGGTGCGGGCGTCGACCGGGTCGTGCTGTGTGGCATGGGCGGCAGCTCCCTTGCGCCGGAGGTCATCTGCGCCACCGCGGGCAAGGACCTCGTCGTCCTCGACTCCAGCCACCCCGACGTCGTGCGCGGCGCCCTGACCGACCTCGACCGCACGGTTGTCGTGGTCTCCAGCAAGTCCGGCTCCACGGTCGAGACCGACTCGCAGCGCCGTGCCTTCGAGCAGGCCTTCGACGAGGCCGGCATCGACAAGACCCAGCGCATCGTGATCGTCACCGACCCCGGCAGCCCCCTCGACAAGGAGGCGCGTGAGGCCGGCTACCGGGTCATCAACGCCGATCCCAACGTCGGCGGCCGCTACAGCGCGCTCACGGCATTCGGCCTCGTCCCCTCCGGGCTCGCCGGCGCTGACATCGAGGCGCTGCTCGACGACGCGGAGGCCGTCGCCGACCTGCTCGCCGAGGACGACGAGGGCAACCCGGGTCTGCGCCTGGGCGCAGCCATGGCCGCCCGCGGCAAGCTCGCGATCGTCGACGCCAACTCCGGCATCGTCGGATTCGCCGACTGGGCTGAGCAGCTGATCGCCGAGTCCACCGGCAAGCTCGGCAAGGGCGTGCTGCCCGTCGTCGTGGAGGGCCTCGACGCACCCGAGCTCGTCGACCCGGCCGACGACATCACGGTGGCCCGGCTCGTCCCCGAGGGCGGCGACGACGAGGACGAGGTCCTCGACGCCGACTCGTCCTCCGTCGACGTGTCCGGCCCGCTGGGCGCCCAGCTGCTGCTGTGGGAGGTCGCCACGGCGGTGGCGGGCCAGATCCTCGGCATCAACCCCTTCGACCAGCCCGACGTCGAGAGCGCCAAGAAGGCCGCCCGCGGCCTGCTGGAGCAGTCCGGTTCCGAGCAGGAGGCGCCGGCCTTCGTCGACGGCGCCGTCGAGGTGCGTGCGCTGGGCGGCGACTGGCTCGGCGACGCCGGGACCGTCCCCGAGGCGGTCGACGCGCTGCTGGCCCAGCTCCCTGCCACCGGCTATGTCGCGGTGATGGCCTATCTGGACCGTCACGGCGACGCCCCGCTCGCGGCATCCCGCACCGCGCTCGCCAGCCGCACCGATCGCCCGGTCACCTTCGGCTGGGGGCCGCGCTTCCTGCACTCCACCGGCCAGTTCCACAAGGGCGGACCGGCCGAGGGCGTCTATGTGCAGATCACGGCCGACCCGGCCAACGACCTGCCGGTGCCCGGCCGCGAGTTCACCTTCGGCGAGTTCATCGCGGCCCAGGCCGGCGGCGACGCCCAGGTGCTGGCCGACCACGGCCGGCCGGTGCTCCAGCTGCACCTGACCGACCACGCCGCGGGCCTCGCCCAGGTCGAGCAGGCGCTCACCTCCGGTGGCTCCCGACCCGGCGAGGGCGCATGAGCCCGGCCCGCATCACGGCTGACCACAACCCGCTCAGGGACCCGCGCGACAAGCGCCTTCCGCGCATCGCGGGTCCCTGCGGGATGGTCATGTTCGGCGTCACCGGCGACCTGGCGCGCAAGAAGCTCATGCCGGCCATCTACGACCTGGCCAACCGTGGGCTCCTGCCGCCGGGCTTCTCCCTCGTCGGCTTCGCCCGTCGCGACTGGGCCGACCAGGACTTCGGCAAGATCGTCTACGAGTCGGTCAAGCAGCATGCCCGCACCCCCTTCCGTGAGGATGTGTGGCGCTCCCTGGCCGAGGGATTCCGTTTCGTACCAGGCGTTTTCGACGACGACGCGGCTTTTGACCTGCTCGCGGCGACCGTCCACGAGCTGGAGGAGCAGCGCGGCACCAACGGCAATCTCGCGTTCTACCTGTCGATCCCGCCGGGCTTCTTCTCCACCGTCTGCCAGCAGCTCGAGCGGAGCGGCCTCGCCAAGCCCGAGGGCGATGCCTGGCGCCGGGTGGTCATCGAGAAGCCCTTCGGACACGACCTCGCCTCCGCCCAGGAGCTCAACGCCATCGTCGAGAGCGTCTTCCCCGCCGACTCGATCTTCCGGATCGACCACTACCTCGGCAAGGAGACGGTCCAGAACCTCCTGGCCCTGCGCTTCGCCAACCAGATGTACGAGCCGATCTGGAATGCCAACTACATCGACCACGTCCAGATCACGATGGCCGAGGACATCGGCATCGGCGGGCGCGCCGGCTACTACGACGGCATCGGCGCCGCCCGTGATGTCATCCAGAACCACCTCCTCCAGCTCCTCGCGCTGACCGCCATGGAGGAGCCGGTCTCCTTCGAGGCCAAGCATCTTCGCGCCGAGAAGGAGAAGGTCCTGGCTGCGGTGCGTCTGCCCAAGGACCTCGAGAAGGCGACCGCCCGCGGGCAGTACGCCGAGGGCTGGCAGGGCGGCGAGGAGGTCATCGGCTATCTCCAGGAGGAGGGTGTCAAGAAGACCTCCACGACCGAGACGTATGCCGCGCTGAAGCTCGAGATCGACACGCGCCGTTGGGCGGGGGTCCCGTTCTACCTGCGCACCGGCAAGCGTCTGGGCAAGCGGGTGACCGAGATCGCCGTGGTGTTCAAGAAGGCGCCGCACCTGCCCTTCACCGACACGGCGACCGAGGAGCTGGGGCAGAACGCCATCGTCATCCGGGTCCAGCCGGACGAGGGCGTGACCATCCGCTTCGGCGCCAAGGTGCCCGGCGCGCAGATGGAGGTCCGCGACGTCACGATGGACTTCGGCTACGGCCGGGCGTTCACCGAGACCAGCCCCGAGGCCTACGAGCGCCTCATCCTCGACGTGCTGCTCGGCGACCCGCCGCTCTTCCCCCGCCATGAGGAGGTCGAGCTCTCGTGGGAGATCCTCGACCCGATCGAGCGGTTCTGGGCCAAGAAGTCCGGCCGGCTGCCGCAGTACGGCGCAGGCACCTGGGGTCCGCACTCGGCCGACGAGATGATGAAGCGCGACGGACGCGTCTGGAGGATGCCATGATCGTCAACCTGCCCGGCACCACGACCGCCGCCGTCAACAAGAAGCTCATCGCGCTGCGCGAGGACGTGGGCTCGATGGCCCTCGGTCGCGTGCTCACCCTCGTCGTCGTCGTCGACGAGAAGTGGGCCGAGGACGCCCTCGAGGTCGCCAGCGAGGCCACCCGGCAGCACCCGGCCCGCATCGTCTGCGTCGTGCTCGGCAACGGGCGCGGCGGCGCGCGCCTCGACGCGGAGATCCGGCTCGGCGGCGACGCCGGCGCCTCGGAGGTCGTCGTCCTGCGCCTGTTCGGCAAACTGGCCAAGCACGCGCCTGCGGTCGTCACCCCGATGCTGCTGCCCGACAGCCCGGTGGTGGCATGGTGGCCGCGGGAGGCGCCCGACGATGTGGCAAAGGACCCGATCGGTGCGATGGCCCAGCGCCGGATCACCGACGCGGCCCACTCCCGCACCCCGCTCAAGGCACTCCAGCGTCGCGGCGAGACCTACACCGACGGCGACACCGACATGGCGTGGTCGCGCATCACGCTCTGGCGCGGCCTGCTGGCGGCCGCGCTCGACCAGCGGCCCTACGAGCAGGTCGAGTCGGTGACGGTCACGGGTGCCACGGAGTCCCCGAGCGCCGACCTGCTCGCCGCATGGCTCGCCTACTCGCTCAAGTGCCCGGCGACGCTGGCCCGCTCCCGGCAGGGCTCGGGCATCATCAGCGTGCGCATGGACCGCAAGGGCGGCCCGATCGACCTGAGCCGCCCGACGGGCGAGACGGCCACGCTGACCCAGGTCGGCCAGCCCGACCGCAAGATCGCGCTGGCGCACCGCAGCGACGCCCAGTGCCTCGCCGACGAGCTCCACCGGCTGGATCCCGACGAGGTCTATGAGGACACGCTGCTGCTCGGCATCCCCAGGATCGTCAAGGCGCGCACCACCACCGCCGCCAAGGCGAGCCGCGCGGGGCTGGCCCAGAGCCAGGCCGATGCCCTCAAGGTCGTCCGCAAGATCTCGCGGCAGACCTCGGGGCGGGCGAGCAGCACGATGGTCGAGGCACCCGCGCCGACCGGTTCGGTCTCGACGGGGGCGGTCAAGAAGGCCGCGGCGCGCAAGCTCGCGGCCAAGTCGACCGGCACGACCACCGGCAAGTCCTCCACCGGCAAGTCGGCCGCCACACGCACGACCAAGGCGGCCAGCAAGCGCACGACCAAGGCGAAGGGCTGACCGATGGCCGACCCGCTCGTGATCGTCCACCCCGACAAGACCACGCTCGGGTCGGCCATCGCCGCTCGTCTGATCACCGACGTGCTCGACGCCCAGGCGCGTCGGGGCCGCGCGGACGTCGTCCTCACCGGGGGGTCGATGGGCACCGCGCTCATGACGGCGCTGGCCGACTCCCCCGCCGCCGCGGCGATCGACACCGGGCGTCTCCACATCTGGTGGGGCGACGAGCGCTATCTGCCAACCGGTGACCCCGAGCGCAACGACACCGCAGCGCTCGAGGGGTGGCTGGGCGGCATACCGGCCGGCAATGTGCATGCCATCGCCGGCCCCGACTCCGCTGCTTCGGCGGAGGAGTCAGCCGAGGCGTATGCCGCTGAGCTCGCCTCCGCCGCAACGGGATCCGAGGTCCCGACCTTCGATGTGCTGATGCTGGGGGTGGGCCCCGACGCACACGTCGCCAGCCTCTTCCCTGGTCACCCGGCCCAGGCTGTCGCTGGCACAACGACGGCCGTGCACGACTCCCCCAAGCCCCCGCCCGACCGGGTCAGCCTGACCTTCGAGGCGCTGTGCAGCGCCACGCAGGTGTGGTTCCTCGTCGCCGGGGACGACAAGGCCGAGGCAGTGGCCAAGGCGCTCGGTGGCGCCGATCCCGAGCAGGCCCCCGCGGCCGGGGTGAGCGGCCGGGAGCAGACGCTCTGGCTGCTCGACCAGGCCGCTGCAGCCCGCCTCTGACCGGTCCCTGCCAGCGACTTCGCCCCTGCCGGACTTCGCCCGAGCCGCCATGCCGGACCGACCAGGACGGCCTCGGCTTCGACTCGCGCTGCTTCGCGCAGCCCCCTTTGCGCCAATTGGGCACGATCGCGCCTGGGCGATCGTGCCCAATTGGGCGAAAGTCGTGAGCGAGGGCGACCCGCGGTCGACTACTGGATGAGGCCGCGGTCGCGCAGGGTGCCGAGGGCCTCGTCGAGGATGGCGGCGCCGTCGGTGTCGGAGCGGCGCTCCTTCACATAGGCCAGGTGGGTCTTGTAGGGCTCGTTGCGCGGGGGCTCCGGTGGGTTGTCCTTGTCCTGGCCGGCGGGGAGACCGCAGCGGGGACAGTCCCACTCCTCGGGGATGACCAGGCCCGGCTCCTCGGCAAAGCTCGGGCGGGTCTCGTGCCCACCGGCGCACCAATAGGACACGGTGCGGCGAGGGGCTGCCTCACCGCGCTCCGCCTCCCCCATCGGACCGGCCCCGACCCGGGAGCCGCGGATGGCGTTGCCGCCGGACATGCTTGCCATGTGAGGGTCCTTTCGTGGGCCGCCGTTGGCCCGGGCTGAGGGAGAGCCGCGAAGGAGGTCAGGCCGCGAAGCGGTCGAGCAGCCCGAGGGCGACGACGCACGCGAACCAGATGAGGGCGACCGCGACGGTGATGCGGTCAAGGTTGCGCTCGGCCACGGAGGAGCCGCCGAGCGAGGTGGACATGCCGCCACCGAACATGTCGGACAGACCGCCGCCCTTGCCCTTGTGGAGCAGGATGAGCAGGGTCAGGAAGAGGCCCCCCAGGACGAGGAGGACCTGCAGGCCGATCTTGACGGCTTCCATCGAGAACTCTTTCCAAAGACGTGCGGTGGGCGCCGAGCCCGTGAAGGGTTCGGCGCCCACCAGAGTACCTTGCGGGTCAGCCCGCCGCGGTCATGTGGTCGCGGTAGCGGCAGATCGACGCGAAGTCGTCGACCACCAGGGAGGCCCCGCCGACGAGCGCGCCGTCGACGTCGTCCTTGCCCATGATCTGGGCGACATTGCCAGGCTTGACCGAGCCTCCGTAGAGGATGCGGATGCCGTCGGCGATCTCCTGGGTGTAGAGCTCGGCGAGCTTGCCCCGGATCGCGCCGCAGACCTCCTGGGCGTCCTCCGGCGTGGCGACCTCGCCGGTGCCGATGGCCCAGATGGGCTCGTAGGCGATGACGATCGAGGCGACCTGCTCGGGGGTGACGCCCTCGAGGTCGGCCTCGATCTGGCCGAGGACGTGCTCGACCTGGCGGCCCTCCTTGCGGATCTCGAGCGCCTCCCCGCAGCACAGGATCGGGGTCAGGCCGTGGCGGTATGCCGCCTTGACCTTGGCGTTGAGCAGCTCGTCGCTCTCGTTGTGGTACTCGCGACGCTCGCTGTGCCCGACGAGGACATAGCGGCAGCCGAGCTTGGCCAGGAAGGCACCGGAGATCTCGCCGGTGTAGGCGCCCTCGTCGTGCTGGGACAGATCCTGCGCGCCATAGACGAGCTGGAGCTTGTCACCGTCAACGAGGGTCTGGACCGACCGGATGTCGGTGAACGGCGGGATGACCGCGACCTCGACGGCTCCGAAGTCGTGCTTGCCGTCGCGCAGGGTCCAGTCGAGCTTCTGGACGAGGTGGGTGCCCTGCTGGTGGTCGAGGTTCATCTTCCAGTTGCCCGCCATCAGCGGGATGCGCTCGCTCATGCCTGCTCCCCCGAGAGGATCGCGACGCCCGGGAGCTCCTTGCCCTCGAGGTACTCGAGCGAGGCGCCGCCACCGGTGGAGATGTGGCCGAACTGGTCGTCGGAGAAGCCGAGCTGGCGCACGGCCGCGGCGGAGTCGCCGCCACCGACCACGGTGAGCGCGCCGTCGGCGGTCGCGTCGACGAGGGCCTGCGCGACGGCCTTGGTGCCGGCCGCGAAGGGCTCCATCTCGAACGCGCCCATGGGGCCGTTCCAGAAGACGGTCTTGCAGTCGGACAGCTTGCCGGCGTAGAGCTCGGCGGACTTGGGCCCGATGTCCAGGCCCATGGCGTCGGCCGGGATCTTGTCGGCGTCGACCGTGCGGATGTCACCCTCGGCGGCGAAGTCGTTGTTGACGACGACGTCGATGGGCAGCACGATCTCGACGCCGCTGCTCTTGGCCTGGTCGAGGTAGCCCTTGACCGTCTCGAGCTGCTCGGCGTCGAGCAGGGACTTGCCGACCTCATAGCCCTGGGCCTTGAGGAAGGTGAAGACCATGCCGCCACCGATGACGAGGCGGTCGGCGGTCTTCATCAGGTTGTCGATGACGCCGAGCTTGTCGGCGACCTTGGCGCCACCGAGCACCACGGCATACGGCCGCTCGGGATCCTCGGTGAGGCGCTTGAGGACCTCGACCTCGTTCTGGACCAGTCCGCCCATGGCGGCCGGCAGGATCTGGGCGATGTCATAGACCGAGGCCTGCTTGCGGTGCACGACGCCGAAGCCGTCGGAGACGTAGGCGTCGGCGAGGGAGGCGAGCTGCTCGGCGAAGGCCTTGCGCTCCCCCTCGTCCTTGCTGGTCTCGCCGGCGTTGAAGCGCAGGTTCTCCAGCAGCGCGACCTGACCGTCCTGGAGGCCCTCGACGGTGGCCTTGGCCGACTCGCCGACCGTGTCGGTGGCGAAGGCGACGTCCTGGCCGAGCAGCTCGCCGAGGCGGCCTACGACCGGCTTGAGCGAGTACTTCTCCTCCGGCGCGCCCTTGGGGCGGCCGAGGTGGGCGGTGACGATGACGCGTGCGCCGGCGTCGGCCAGCTGCTTGATCGTGGGCACCGAGGCACGGATGCGGCCGTCGTCGGTGATCGTGGTGCCGTCGAGCGGCACGTTGAGGTCGGACCGGACGAGGACGCGCTTGCCGCGCAGGTCGCCGAGGTCAGCGATGGTCTTCAAGGGGGCTCCCTTTCTGATGCGGATAAAGGCTCGGGCCGGTGGCCTCCGGTGGGGAGGCCACCGGCCCAAGGTGGTTCAGCGAACGGGTGTCGGTCAGAGCTTCTCGCCGACGAGGACCGTGAGGTCGATGAGGCGGTTGGAGTAGCCCCACTCGTTGTCGTACCAGCCGACGACCTTGACCTGGTTGCCGATGACCTTGGTCAGGCCGGAGTCGAAGATGCAGGAGGCCGGGTCGGTCTCGATGTCCTTGGAGACGATCGGGTCCTCGGTGTAGACGAGCTTGCCCTTCATGGGGCCCTCGGCGGCCTTCTTGACGATCTCGTTGACCTCCTCGACGGTGGTCTCGCGCGAGGCCTCGAAGGTGAGGTCGGTGGCGGAGCCGGTCGGGGTCGGCACGCGCAGGGCGTAGCCGTCGAGCTTGCCCTTGAGCTCGGGCAGCACCAGGGCGACGGCCTTGGCGGCGCCGGTCGTGGTGGGCACGATGTTGAGGGCGGCGGCGCGGGCGCGGCGCAGGTCCTTGTGCGGCGCGTCCTGGAGGTTCTGGTCCTGCGTGTAGGCGTGGATCGTGGTCATCAGACCCTTGACGATGCCGAGGCCGTCGTTGAGCGCCTTGGCCATGGGGGCCAGGCAGTTGGTGGTGCAGGACGCGTTGGAGATGATGTTGTGCGCCGCCGGGTCGTACTGGTCGTCGTTGACGCCCATGACGATCGTGACGTCCTCGTTCTTGGCCGGCGCGGAGATGATGACCTTCTTGGCGCCCTGGTCCAGGTGCACCTTGGCCTTGGTGGCGTCGGTGAAGCGGCCGGTCGACTCGATGACGATGTCGGCGCCGACCTCGCCCCACGGCAGCTTGGTGGGGTCGGGCTCGGAGAAGGCCTTGAAGGACTTGCCGTCGACGGCGATCTCGTCCTCGGTGTGGGTGACCTCGCCCTCCAGGCGGCCCAGGATCGAGTCGTACTTGAGCAGGTGCGCGAGGGTCCCGTTGTCGGTCAAGTCGTTGACCGCGACGATCTCGATGTCTGCGCCGGAGGCCTGCACGGCGCGGAAGAAGTTGCGGCCAATACGGCCGAAGCCATTGATGCCAACGCGAACAGTCACTGTGTGTTCTGCCTTCCAGATGGGGTATGCCGCGGGCCGCGGCACTGCGTTCCGTGACCCAGCCTATTGGGTGTCAGACCTGAGTGGGAATTCGGGTCCGGGCTACCGGCGGGTTAGCGGGAAAGCGCTTTCACCCGTCGAGCATGTCGGGCGTCAGATTGGCCTCGGTGCCGGGGATGCCGTCATCCGCCGCACGCTTGTCGGCCATCGCCAGCAGCCGCCGGATCCGACCGGCCACGGCGTCCTTGGTCATGGGCGGCTGGGCCAGCTGACCGAGCTCCTCGAGGGAGGCCTGCTTGTGCTGGAGGCGCAGCTCCCCCGCCTCGCGGAGGTGGTCGGGCACGTCGCTGCCGAGGATCTCCAGGGCGCGCTGCACCCGGGCGCCGGCGGCGACGGCCGCGCGCGCCGAGCGGCGCAGGTTGGCGTCGTCGAAGTTGGCCAGCCGGTTGGCGGTGGCCCGCACCTCGCGGCGCATCCGCCGCTCCTCCCAGGCCAGGACGGCGTCGTGGGCCCCAAGCCGGGTGAGCATCGCGCCGATGGCGTCGCCGTCGCGGATCACCACGCGGTCGACCCCGCGGACCTCACGGGCCTTGGCCTGGATGCCGAGGCGGCGGGCGGCGCCGACGAGCGCGAGTGCGGCCTCGGGCCCGGGGCAGGTGATCTCGAGGGCCGACGAGCGGCCCGGCTCGGTGAGCGAGCCGTGGGCGAGGAAGGCACCGCGCCAGGCCGCCTCTGCGTCGCAGACGGAGGCGCTGACGACCTTGGGCGGCAGGCCGCGGACCGGCCGGCCCCGGCCGTCGATCAGCCCGGTCTGGCGGGCCAGCGCCTCGCCGTCCTGGACGACGCGGACGACCCATCGGCTGCCCTTGCGCAGCCCACCCGCCGACAGCACCATGATCTCCGGCTGGTGGCCGTAGAGCTCCTGGATATCGCGCCGCAGCCGGCGCGCGGTGTGGGCGGCGTCGAGCTCGGCCTCGACGACGATCCGGCCCCCGACGATGTGCAGTCCCCCGGCGAAGCGCAGCATCGCAGCGACCTCGGCCTTGCGGCAGCAGGGCTTGGTCAGCTCGAGGCGTGAGAGCTCGTCCTTCACCTTCGCGGTCATCGCCATGGGGTTCATCCTGCCATTTCATCGCGGGTGGTTCGGGTGGGCGGGTCGGCCCGTGACGGGCCGACGGGTGGCCCGGGGGTGGCCGGGCGGGCAGGCGGCTAGCGCCCGTGGGAGGTGCCCATGATGTCGCGGTATGCCGCGGCGAGGCGCAGTGTGTCGTGGTGTCCGCGGCGTCCGGGCTTGGCGACCTCGCTCACCACGAGGGTGGCCCCGAGCTCCCGGGCGGCGGCCCGCAGCGAGCGCTCGTTGTCGATGACCCTCGGGTCGGCGAGCACCACGTCGAGACGGAAGTCGGGCGCATGCGAGGCCAGCGTCTCGAGATGCTTGGCCGAGCTGAATCCCGCTGTCTCGCCTGCGTGTTCGACGTTGAGGGTGAGCAGCCGCCGAGCGCCGGTGTCGATCATGGCGGACCGCAGCTCGGGCACGAGGAGGTGTGGCATGACGGAGGTGAACCAGCTGCCGGGGCCGAGGACGATCCAGTCGGCGTCGAGCACGCTCTGCACGGTCTCGGGGCGGGCCGGGGGGTCCTGCGGGACGAGCTGGATGCTCTCAACGGTGCCCCGGGTCGTGGCGACCGCCACCTGACCGCGGACGGTGACGACCTCGCTGGGGCTGGCCGGGTCGTGTCCGCGGACCTGGGCGTTGATGGCCAGCGGCACGGCCGCCATGGGAAGCACCCGGCCCTGGGCGCGCAGCAGGCTGCCGACGAGGTCGAGCCCGTGGACGGGGTCGTCGTGCAGCTCCCACAGCGCGCAGATGAGCAGGTTGCCCAGGGCATGCCCGGCCAGGCTGCCGTCACCGGCGAATCGGTGCTGGAGGACATCGCGCCACGTGTGGCCCCACTCGCTGTCGTCACAGAGCGCCGACAGCGCCATGCGCAGGTCACCGGGCGGCAGGACGTCGAACTCCTCGCGGAGCCGGCCGCTGGAGCCGCCGTTGTCGGCGACGGTGACGACAGCCGTGATCCGCTCGGTGACCAGGCGCAGCGCGGTCAGGCTCGCAGCGAGGCCGTGGCCGCCACCGAGGGCGACCACGCGCGGGCCGGTCACTCCCGCCCCAGGTCTCGGTGGACGACAAAGGTGGCGACGTCGTCAGATGCCAGTCGCTCATGGAGCGCCTCCGCCATGGCGACGGAGCGGTGCTTGCCGCCCGTGCAGCCGACGGCGATGGTGGCGTAGCGACGGCCCTCGCGCCGGTAGCCCGCGAGGACCGGCTGCATGAGCGCGACCAGCCCGTCGAGGAACTCCTGGGCACCCTCCTGGGCGAGCACGAACTCGGCCACGGGCTCGTCGCGGCCGGTGAACGAGCGCAGCTCGGGGATCCAGTAGGGGTTGGGCAGGAAGCGCATGTCGAAGACGAAATCGGCGTCGAGCGGCACGCCGTACTTGAAGCCGAAGGACATCACGGCCAGCCGCACCGAGTGCTGGCGCTCCTCGGTGAAGATCGGGGTGACCTTGCGGGCGAGCTGGTGGACGTTGAGGCCGGAGGTGTCCACCACGATGTCGGCGGTGGCGCGCAGGTCGGCGAGCAGCTCGCGCTCGCGCTGGATGCCGTCGAGGAGCCGGCCGTCCTTCTGGAGGGGGTGCGGGCGGCGCACGCTCTCGAAGCGACGCACGAGCGCCTCGTCGGTGGCGTCGAGGAAGACGACATTGGGCCGCAGACCGTGCTCGGACAGGGCGGCGCGGGCCTCCTGGAAGTAGTCGAAGAACTCACCGCTGCGCACGTCGACGACGCAGGCCAGCCGGCGGGTGCGCCCGGCGGCGGCGCGCTCCTTGGCCAGCTCCGCGAGCGGCACGAGCATCTGCGGCGGCAGGTTGTCGACGACATACCAGCCGAGGTCCTCCATGACATTGGCCGTGGTGGACCGTCCCGCACCGCTCATCCCCGAGACGATCACGAGCTCGCCCGCACGAGGCGGCAGCTCCTCGGCGGTGTCGCGTCCGGCTGGGTCGGTCACGTCGTCTCCTCAGGGGTGAAGGTGTCGTGCGGGGGTACAGGGGCGTCGTCCTCGAGGATCTCACCCGTGGTGAGGTTGACGGCGGGTGCCGGCGCCTCGCCCGAGGACAACTGTGCCGCAATCGTGCCAGCCAGCGCAGGCCCGATGCCGGAGACCTCGGTCAGCTCCTCCACCGACGCCGCCCGGATGCGCTTTACCGAGCCGAAGTGGCGCAGCAGGGCCTTCTGGCGCGCCGTGCCGAGACCAGGTATGCCGTCGAGGGCGGAGGCGGTCATCGCCTTGGAGCGTCGCTCACGGTGGAAGGTGATCGCGAAGCGGTGGGCCTCGTCGCGCACGCGCTGGAGGAGGTAGAGGCCCTCGCTGGTGCGGGGCAGGATGACCGGGAAGTCCTGGCCGGGCACCCAGACCTCCTCGAGCCGCTTGGCCAGGCCCACGACCGCCACGTCGGCGATGCCGAGCTCGCTGAGCACCCGCTGTGCGGCGTTGACCTGGGGCAGGCCACCGTCGACGACGACCAGCTGCGGCGGGTAGGCGAAGCGGCGGGGACGCCCGGTCTCCTCGTCGATCGGTCCCGGGCGGGCGGCCTCGTCGGCGACATCGGCGGCCCCCTCCTCGAGGGCCGCGCCGGCCTGGGCCCGGTCGGCGGCCATCCGGCGGAACCGGCGGGTGAGCACCTCGTGCATCGCCGCGGTGTCGTCGATGGTGCGCTGCCCGGCCGGTGAGGTGGCGGCGTCGCCGCCAGACGGCATACCCCTATCGGACTCGCCCCGCGCAGCGACGTCGCCGCGGACGATGAACCGGCGGTACTCGCCCTTGCGGGCCAGCCCGTCCTCGAAGACGACCATCGACCCGACGACCTGGGTGCCCTGGACGTGGGAGATGTCGTAGCACTCGATGCGCAGCGGGGCCTCGGACAGGTCCAGAGCCTCCTGGAGCTCCTGGAGGGCCTGGCTGCGCGCGGTGAGGTCGCCCGCTCGGCTGACCTTGTGGCGGGCGAGGGACTGCTGAGCATTGCGGCCGACGGTCTCGATGAGGGCCTTCTTGTCGCCGCGGGCGGGGGCGCGCAGGTGCACGCGCGAGCCGCGCTGCGCACCGAGCCACTCCTCGACCGACTCCGCGTCGGGCGGCAGCATCGGCACGAGCACCTCACGGGGCACGTCCTCGCCGCCCTCGCCGCCGTAGACCTGCTGGAGCAGCGCCTCGATGACCTCCTCGGTCGTGGCGGCGTCCTTCTCGGCGACCCAGCCCCGCTGACCGCGGATGCGGCCCCCGCGGACGTGGAAGACCTGGACGGCCACCTCGAGCTCGTCGTCGGCGAGCCCGAAGACGTCGGCGTCGGTGCTGTCGCCGAGCACGACGGCGGAGCGCTCGAGGGCCTTCTCGAGTGCGGCGAGGTCGTCGCGCAGCCGCGCGGCCCGCTCGAACTCGAGCTCGCCGGCCGCGGCCTTCATCTCGCGCTCGAGGCGGCGCACGAAGCGCGAGGTGTTGCCGGCCATGAAGTCGCAGAAGTCCTCGGCGATCTCACGGTGCTCCTCCGGGCTGACCCGGCCCACGCACGGAGCGGAGCACTTGTCGATGTACCCGAGCAGGCACGGCCGGCCCACCTGCCCGGCCCGTCGGAAGACGCCGGCGGAGCAGGTGCGCATCGGGAAGACGCGCAGCAGCTGGTCGAGGGTCTCGCGGATCGCCCAGGCGTGCGTGTAGGGGCCGAAGTATCGGGTGCCCTTGCGCTTGGCGCCACGCATCACCTGGGCCCGCGGGAACTCCTCGCCGAGCGTCACCGCGAGATAGGGATAGGACTTGTCGTCGCGGTATTTGACGTTGAAGCGCGGGTCGAACTCCTTGATCCAGGAGTACTCGAGCTGGAGCGCCTCGACCTCGTTGGTGACGACGGTCCACTCCACGCTGGCCCCGGTACGCACCATCGTGGCGGTGCGGGGGTGCAGCGCCGAGATGTCCTGGAAGTAGGACGACAGCCGCGAGCGCAGCGACTTGGCCTTGCCGACATAGATGACCCGGCCGTCGCGGTCGCGGAAGCGATAGACCCCGGGATCGGTCGGGATCTCCCCCGGCTTGGGGCGGTAGGTCGACGGGTCAGCCACGCCCCCACTCTATGTTTGGGGCCGGACAGCCCGGCCCCTCGCGTCGGCGCTGCGTCAGGCGAGGGTGATCGTGTCGCCGCTGACGGTGACCTGCTTCTCCTCCAGCGGGGTGGTGGCCGGGCCCTTCTGGACGGCCCCCGTGGTCAGGTCGAACTCGCTGCCATGGAGCGGGCAGGTGCCCTTGGTGTCGTCGAGCAGGGAGACGGCCCCGCCTGCGTGGGTGCACACCGACGAGAACGCCTTGTACTCGCCGGCCTTGGGCTGGGCCACGATGACCTTGGCGTCGGAGTAGTAGACGGCTCCCCCGACCGGGATGTCGGCGGTCTTGATCGCCCCGGTCTTTGAGGTCGAGGAGGCGCCGCCTCCGCAGCCGGACAGCCCGAGCGCGGCGACGCCCGCGGCTCCGGCAAGGACGGTGCGGCGGGCGCACCGGATGGTCGTCTTCTCCGTGCTCATGGGCATGAGTATGCCGCTCGGCCCCGACCGCCCATCGCGCGGGAGGGGCCCGTTGGCGGACCCGTTGGTAACGACACGGTCACGTCGTACGCGCAGCTAATTACATTCGCGAGACTCCCGACTACCTTCACCGCAACGAGCAACCGCTCGAAAACCACTCATCAGGAGGAACCAGTGACTCAGCGTTCCGTTGTCACTCTCGGCACCTCGGTGCTCGTCGCGTCTCTCGCCCTCTCGGCGTGCGGCACCCGTGGCGGGGACTCGGGATCGGACTCGGGCTCTGGCTCGGGTGACGCCAAGAAGGTCGCCAAGATCGGCGTCATCGCACCGCTCTCGGGTGACCTGTCCGCCCTCGGCAAGGGCATCGAGCACTCGGTCGAGCTCGCGGTCAAGCAGGCCAACGCGTCCGGCGAGCTGAACGGCTGGACCCTTGAGGTCGCCGCCAAGGACGACGAGGCCAAGCCCGATGTGGGCAAGAACGCCGCCACGGCGCTCGCTGGCGACAAGGACGTCATCGGCGTCGTCGGCACGCTGAACTCCTCCGTCGCGCAGTCGGTGCAGCCGGTGCTGAACTCGGCCAAGATCGTCCAGGTCTCGCCGGCCAACACCAACCCGTCGCTGACGATGGGCGCCGACTTCGCCAACGCGCCGAAGCGCACCTACGACAACTACTTCCGCACCTGCACCACCGACTCCGTGCAGGGCCCCTTCGCCGCCCGCTACCTCTTCGAGAAGGCCGGCATCAAGAAGGTCGCGACGATCCACGACAAGAAGACCTACGGCCAGGGCCTGGCGACGTCCTTCTCCGACGAGTTCAAGAAGCTCGGCGGCCAGGTCGTCGAGGCGCAGACGATCAACCCCGACGACGACAAGTACGACGCCGTCATCTCCAAGATCAAGCCCAAGGCCCCCGAGGCGGTCTACTACGGCGGCGAGTACCCGCAGGCCGGTCCGCTCTCGCAGCAGATGAAGGCCGCCGGTCTCAACGTCCCGCTCATGGGCGGCGACGGCATCTTCTCCGGTGAGTTCATCAAGCTCGCCGGCGCCACGGGCAAGGGCGACCTCGCCACGTCGGTCGGCGCCCCGACGGACGAGCTGGAGTCCGCCAAGAAGTTCGTCACCGACTACGAGGCCGAGAAGTACGCCGAGCCGTACGAGGCCTACGGCGCCTACTCCTACGACGCCGCCAAGTCGATCATCGAGGCCGCCAAGGTCGCGCTGAAGGACGCCGACTCCGCCGAGGCCGCCCGCGAGGCGACCATCAAGGCGATGGCCGATGTCTCCTTCGACGGCGTGACCGGCAAGGTCGCGTTCGACGAGTACGGCGACACCACCTCCAAGGTCCTGACCGTCTACAAGGTCGAGGGCGAGAAGTGGAACCCGGTCAACACCGAAGAGTTCAAGTAAGCCGATAGCCACGTAGCCGCCGACAGCGGGGGCCGGGAAACCCCCGCCCCCGCTGTCGCGCGCCCGGGTGCGCCGCCATCACGAGCCGCCCCGGTCCCTTGAGACCCACCTGACACCCCGAGGAGGTCCTTACGTGGACACCTTTGCCCAGCAGCTCGTCAACGGGCTGACGCTGGGCTCCCTCTACGCACTCATCGCCGTCGGCTACACCGTCGTCTACGGCATCGTCCAGCTGATCAACTTCGCCCACGGCGAGGTCTTCATGATCGGCGCGTTCGGAGCCCTCAGCACCTACCTTCTGCTCTTCCAGGGACAGACGTCCCTGTGGATCCTGCCCGTCATGATCATCGGCGCCATCATCGCCTCGGTCGCGACGGCCGTGATCATGGAGCGGGTCGCCTATCGCCCGCTCCGCGGTGCACCCCGACTGGCACCGCTCATCACCGCCATCGGTATCTCTGTCTTCCTCCAGGAGTTCGTCCGGCTCTTCTACGACAAGATCCCGGGTGCCAACTTCCCCTCCGCCAAGCAGCGCATCCCGTTCCCCCGCATCGAGGGCGTGACCGGGACGGCATTCGAGGTCGGCGGCGTCGTCGTCCAGAAGTCGGCGCTGTTCACCATCGGCTGCCTCATCATGTGCGCCGCCCTGCTGTGGTACTTCATCAACCGCACCAAGCTCGGCCACGCCATGCAGGCGGTCTCGCAGGACCCTGACACCGCGCGCCTGATGGGCATCAACGTCGACCGGATCATCGTCGTCGCGTTCGCCCTCGGCGCCGCACTCGCGGCCATCGCCGGTGTCGCCCAGGGTCTCCAGAACGCCAACATCAACTTCAAGATCGGCTTCACCGCCGGCCTCAAGGCCTTCACCGCCGCCGTGCTCGGCGGCATCGGCAACATCCAGGGCGCGGTCGTCGGCGGGCTCGTCCTCGGCGTCGTCGAGGCCCTCGCGACGCAGTACGTGCCCGGCCAGTTCGGCGGCTCGGCCTGGAAGGACGTGTGGGCCTTCGCCCTCCTCATCATCGTCCTCGTCTTCCGGCCCCAGGGCCTCCTCGGCGCGAAGGTGGTGGACCGGGCATGAGGTACGCACTCCCCACGCTCTCCGACGAGACCCGTGCGAAGCACGCCGCCAAGGGCTGGCCGCTCGCGCTGCTCGGCGCGGTGCTGCTGCTCGTCAGCGGCCTCCTCTCGTGGTCCTATGACGACCGCATCCTCGGCGACATCTCGATCCGCTTCTGGCCGGTCGGCGTGCAGATCATGGCGATGGTCCTCGGCCTCCTCGGCGTGGCCTTCGCCCTCATGGACCGCGGCCCGCTGCACCGGATCGGCAACTGGCTCGACGCCGCTCTGGGCCTGCGCGGCCTGAGCACCGGCTCGCTCATCTTCGTCGTCCTCGTCCTCGCGGCGATCGCGACCGAGGCCGGCGGTCTGATCAACATCAACGAGGGCGGCTGGATCGCCCTCGTCGGCGCGCTGCTGATGTTCGTCGGCTCCCGCTTCGTCGCACAGCGCGACCTCGGGCAGATGCACAGCGCCCGCCTCCCCGGCTGGGCCGAGATCCTCGTGATCGCACTGTCCATGGCGGCGGTGCTCTTCCTCGCGGCATACCTGCTCAACCAGGACGACGCCTGGCTGTTCGTGCTGGCGATCGCCTTCGTGGTGGCGCTGAGCATGGGCCTGGCGCGCTCGGGCTTCTTCACCTGGTTCGGCCACGTGGCGCAGCGGCACAAGCACGTGCTGACCCTCGCGGCATTCACCGTGGCGTTCCTGTTCCCGTTCACCCAGAACGGTTCCGACGCCAACATGTCGATCGCCACGCAGGTGCTGATCTTCGCGGCGACCGCCATCGGCCTCAACATCGTCGTCGGCCTCGCCGGCCTGCTCGACCTCGGCTACATCGCCTTCCTCGGATCCGGCGCCTACATCGGCGCGATGATGTCGAACTCCGCGTTCGCCACCATCGGCTGGAAGCCGCCGTTCCTCGTGGTGATGCTCATCGGCGCCATCGTGGCCTCGATCTTCGGTCTGATCATCGGCTCCCCCACCCTGCGGGTCTCCGGTGACTACCTGGCGATCGTGACACTGGCCTTCGGTGAGATCTTCCGCCTGGCGATGTTCAACCTCGACGGCAACAACGGTCCCAAGCTGACCAACGGGCCCAACGGCATCCCGGGCATCCCCGACCTCCAGATCGGGTCGTTCAACTTCGGCGACACCCACAACGTGTTCGGCATCGAGCTGGGCCGGTTCAGCAACTACTACTTCATCCTGCTGCTGCTGATCGGCTTCATCATCCTGGTCTTCACCCGGCTCAACAACAGCCGCATCGGACGCGGCTGGATCGCGATCCGTGAGGACGAGCGGGCCGCCGAGGCCATGGGCGTCAACGTCTTCGGGCTCAAGCTGCTGGCCTTCGCCGGCGGTGCCTTCCTCGCCGGCCTGGCGGGCACGATCAAGGCCCACCAGGACAGCGCCGTCTCGCCGGACCAGTACCTCTTCCTCGAGTCGGCCTTCCTCCTGGCGGCCGTCGTCCTCGGCGGTATGGGCACGATCGCCGGCGTCCTCATCGGCGCCACGATCCTGAAGCTCATGCCCGAGAAACTGCGCTTCTTCAGCGAGTACCGCCTGCTGCTGTTCGGCCTGCTGCTCGTGCTGATGATGCGCTTCCGGCCGGAGGGCCTGGTCGCGAGCCGGCGCCGCCAGCTGGAGTTCCACGACGAGGACGAGTCCCTGGCCGAAGAGGTCGAGGACTGGCACCTGGAGGATGTGAAATGAGCACCGCAGCAACCGCACCTGAGCGGGCCGCACCCGCCATCGGGGCTCCGGTCCTCGAGGCCCGCGGGGTCGTCATGCGCTTCGGCGGCCTGGTGGCCGTCAACAACGTCGACCTCACCGTCCACGAGGGCGAGATCGTCGGACTGATCGGCCCCAACGGTGCCGGCAAGACGACCTTCTTCAACTGCCTCACCGGGATGTACAAGCCGACGGAGGGGCAGGTCACCCTTAGCGGCGAGACCCTGCCGCCGAAGCCGCGCCGGGTCGTCACCGCCGGCATGGCCCGGACCTTCCAGAACATCCGCCTCTTCGGCAACATGACCTCGCTCGAGAACGTCATGGTCGGGCGCTACTGCCGCACGTCGGCGGGACCGCTCACCTCGATCCTGCGTGGGCCGAAGTACAAGCGGGAGGAGGCTGCGACCCGAGAGCGTGCCCAGGAGCTGCTCGACTTCGTCGGGCTCGGCGACAAGGCCGAGCACCTCGCCCGCAACCTGCCCTATGGCGATCAGCGGCGACTCGAGATCGCCCGCGCCCTCGCCACGGACCCCAAGGTCATCCTGCTCGACGAGCCGACCGCGGGCATGAACCCGCAGGAGACCCGTCAGGCCAGCGACCTGATCTTCCGGATCCGCGACATGGGCATCGCGGTCGTCGTCATCGAGCACGACATGCGGTTCATCTTCAACCTGTGCGACCGCGTCCTCTGCCTCGTGCGTGGTGAGACCCTCATCGAGGGGTCGCCCGCCGAGGTGCAGTCGGACCCGCGCGTCATCGAGGCATACATCGGTGGCGGCACCGACGACGACGAGGAGGAGCAGGCGTGAGCCCCATGCTGGAGGTCAAGGACCTCGAGGTCGCCTACGGCAAGATCACCGCGGTCAAGGGCATCTCCTTCTCGGTCGACGAGGGCCAGGTCGTCACGCTCATCGGCACCAACGGCGCCGGCAAGACGACGACCCTGCGCACCATCTCGGGTCTCCTCCGCCCGGCCAGTGGGTCAATCACGTTCCAGGGCAAGCGGATCGACGACGTGCCGGCGCACGACATCGTCACGCTGGGCCTGGCGCACTCCCCCGAGGGCCGGCGGATCTTCCCGCGGATGACCGTCGAGGAGAACCTCCTCCTCGGCGCCTTCGCCCGCAATGACAAGGAGATCCGCAGCGATCTCCAGGCCGCCTACGACCTCTTCCCGATCCTGGGTGAGCGGTCGCAGCAGCCGGCGGGCACGTTCTCGGGTGGCGAGCAGCAGATGCTGGCGATGGGCCGGGCCATGATGAGCCGACCCAAGCTGCTGATGCTCGACGAGCCGTCCATGGGTCTGTCGCCGCTGATGATGAAGCGGATCATGAGCACGGTCAACACGCTCCGCTCGCAGGGCACGACGATCCTGCTCGTCGAGCAGAACGCCCAGGCCGCGCTCAAGCTCGCGGACAAGGGCTATGTGCTCGAGGTCGGCAAGATCGTCCTCGAGGGCACCGGTCGTGAGCTGCTCACCAGTGACGACGTCCGCAAGGCCTATCTCGGCGAGGACTGACCACCCGACACACACAACCAGGAGGGGTATGCCGCGGGCGCGGCATACCCCTCCTCGTGCGTTCGCGCACCCTGCGTTCTCGTTCGTTCTCACGCGCGTTTTCTGAGGCTGTGGTTTGGCTCCTGACGCCCGGCCGCGACACACATCCGCAGGTTTGCTCGATATCCCTCAAGTGCAGTTGGGGGATATCGAGCAAAGCTCACGACGAATGAGCGGGGTGCGGGGCGGCACGCAGGGGTGACGTCAGGGGAATGCGGCGCGCGGCGCACCGACAGGGGGGTGCCGTGTGGGCGTTGCCGGGTGGGGTGCGGGGGCCTCAGAGCCGGTCGAAGGGCGCCGCGTAGCGGAACTGGCGCGGGGCGTCGCTGTCGGTCCATGCCGAAAGCCGCGCAGCCTGGTAGACCTCGACCCACTCGGGGAGGGGCGCAGGGATGCCGAGCTCACCCGCCGGGACGAAGCCGAGCCGGGAGTAGAACACGGGGTCGCCCACGAGCACGACGACGGGGTGGCCGAGCGCATCGGCGCGGGCCAGGATCTCGCGCACGAGCGCAGACCCGACGCCCCGACCCTGCCACTGCGGCAGCACACTCACCGGCCCCAGCCCGAGCGGCGCTGGGAGCGAGCCGGACTGGCCATCGAACGACCCACGCGTGGCCATGGCGTGCCCGACGATGTCACCGCCGGGCCCGACCGCCACGACCGACAGCTCGGGCACATAGCCGTCGGGATCGTCACGCAGCCACCCGACGAGGGTCGCCTCGCCCGGGGCGCCATCGGGGTCGACGGGGGGCGCCTTGAACTCCGCCTCGGCGAACGCGGCCGCCGTCACCGCCCTGACGGCCGCGTGGTCCTCGGCCTGCTCGGTACGGAGGCTGAAGTCCGCCTCGCCCGGGTCGCCGACCGGTCCGGGCTGCGGTCGCGAGCCAGGCTGCTCCCCAAGGTCGATGGGCCGCGACTCAGGCTGCTCCAGCCCGTTCACGACGCGGCCTTGCGGGCCGCCCTGCCGCTGGTGGTCTTGCGCGCGCCGCCCTTGGCGGCGGTCTTCTTGGCGGCGGTCTTCTTGGTAGCCGTCTTGCCCGCCGCCTTGGTGGCCGGCTTCCCCGCTGCAGTCTTCTTTGCCGCGGCCTTCTTGGCCGCCGGCTTGGTCGCTGTTGCGTCCGTGGCGGGGGCCTTGGACTCGCTCCCCCGACGCTCGGTCGACGGACGGGCGGTGCCCGAGGCCTTGGCGAGGATCGGGCCCAGGAAGCGACCGGTGTGGGAGTCGGCGACGTCGGCGAGCTGCTCGGGCGTGCCGGCGGAGACGACCGTGCCACCGCCCGAGCCGCCCTCGGGGCCCATGTCGATGACCCAGTCGGCGTTCTTGACGACATCGAGGTTGTGCTCGATGACGATCACGGTGTTGCCCTTGTCGACCAGCCCCTGGAGGACGGCCAGCAGCTTGCGGATGTCCTCGAAGTGCAGACCGGTCGTCGGCTCGTCGAGGACGTAGACGGTGCGGCCGGTGGAGCGCTTCTGGAGCTCGGTGGCGAGCTTGACGCGCTGGGCCTCACCGCCGGACAGCGTGGGCGCTGGCTGGCCGAGGCGGACGTAGCCGAGGCCGACGTCGTTGAGGGTCTTCATGTGGCGCGCGATGGAGGGGACGGCGGCGAAGAAGTCCTGGGCCTCCTCGATCGGCATGTCGAGCACGTCGGCGATCGTCTTGCCCTTGAAGTGGACCTCGAGCGTCTCGCGGTTGTAGCGGGCGCCGTGGCAGACCTCGCACGGGACGTAGACGTCGGGGAGGAAGTTCATCTCGATCTTGATGGTGCCGTCACCCGAGCACGCCTCGCAGCGGCCGCCCTTGACGTTGAAGGAGAACCGGCCCGGCATGTAGCCGCGGACCTTGGCCTCGCTCGTCTCGGCGAAGAGCTTGCGGATGTTGTCGAAGACACCGGTGTAGGTCGCCGGGTTGGACCGCGGGGTGCGGCCGATGGGGCCCTGGTCGACGTGGACGACCTTGTCGAGCTCCTCGAGGCCGGTGATCGTCTTGTGGCGACCGGGGACCTGTCGTGCGCCGTTGAGCTTGTTGGCGAGCACGGTGTAGAGGATGTCGTTGACGAGGGTCGACTTGCCCGAGCCCGAAACACCAGTCACCGCAACGAGATTGCCGAGCGGGAAGCTGACATCGACGCTCTTGAGGTTGTGCTCGCGCGCGCCGACGACAGTGACCTCACGGCCGGCCTCCTGGGGACGCCTGACCGGCGGCACCGGGATCTCGCGGCGGCCGGACAGGTATTGCCCCGTGACCGAGTCGGGGTGCTCGAGCAGCCCGGCGACCGGCCCGGAGTGGACGACGTGGCCGCCGTGCTCACCGGCGCCGGGGCCGATGTCGACGACCCAGTCGGCAGTGGCGATGGTGTCCTCGTCGTGCTCGACCACGATCAGGGTGTTGCCGAGGTCCCGCAGCCGCGTGAGGGTCTCGATGAGCCGGTGGTTGTCGCGCTGGTGCAGGCCGATGCTCGGCTCGTCGAGGACATAGAGCACGCCCACGAGCCCGGAGCCGATCTGGGTGGCGAGCCGGATGCGCTGGGCCTCGCCGCCGGAGAGGGTGCCGGCGGCACGGTCGAGCGAGAGGTAGTCGAGCCCGACGTCGAGCAGGAAGCCGAGCCGGGCACCGATCTCCTTGAGCACGCGTGCGGCGATGGCGGCCTCGCGTTCCGACAGCTCGACCCCGGCGAGGAAGTCGGCGCAGTCGGCGATGGAGAGCGCACAGACCTCGGCGATCGTCCGGCCGCCGAGCAGCACGGCGAGCGACTCGGGCTTCAGACGCGTGCCGCGGCATACCGGACAGGGGATCTCGCGCATGTAGCCCTGGTAGCGCTCCTTGCTCCACTCGGAGTCGGTCTCGGCGTGCCGGCGCCGCACGAAGGGCACCACGCCCTCAAAACCGGTGCTGTAGGAGCGCTCCCGCCCCCAGCGGTTGCGGTAGCGGACGTGGACCTTGTGGTCCTTGCCATAGAGCAGCGACTCCCTGGCGCGCTCTGGCAGCGCCGCCCAGGGGACGTCCATCGAGAACTTGAGGTCCTTGGCCAGGGCCGTCATCACGCGCTGGAAGTACTCGGCCGAGCCACTCCCCTGCGCCCAGGGCGCGATCGCGCCCTCGGAGAGCGACAGGTCGGGGTCGGGGACGACGAGCTCGGGGTCGACCTCGAGCTCGGTGCCGATGCCGGTGCACTCGGGGCAGGCGCCGAAGGGGCTGTTGAAGGAGAACGACCGCGGCTCGATCTCGTCCATCGAGAGCGGGTGGTCGTTGGGGCAGGCGAGCCGCTCGGAGAAGCGCCGCTCACGGGGCAGCCCGGACTCGTCGCCCTCGGCCACGTCGACGAACTCGGCCACCATGATGCCGCCGGCCAGACCGAGCGCGGTCTCGACCGAGTCGGTCAGCCGCTGCTTGGCCGAGGAGTCGGCGCCCTTGGCCACCAGGCGGTCGACGACGACGTCGATGGTGTGCTTGACCTGCTTCTCGAGCGTCGGGGGCTCGCTGAGCGAGACGACCTCGCCGTCGACGCGGGCCCGCGAGAAGCCCTTGGTCTGGAGCTCGGCGAAGAGGTCGACGTATTCGCCCTTCCTCGCGCGCACCACGGGCGCGAGGATCTGGAAGCGGGTCCGCTCGGGGACCTCGAGGAGGCGGTCCACGATCTGCTGGGGGGTCTGGCGGCCGATCGGCTCCATGCAGACCGGGCAGTGGGGGCGGCCCGCGCGGGCATAGAGCAGGCGGAGGTAGTCGTAGACCTCGGTGATCGTGCCCACCGTGGAGCGCGGGTTGCGGTTGGTCGACTTCTGGTCGATCGAGACCGCGGGCGAGAGCCCCTCGATGAAGTCGACATCGGGCTTGTCCATCTGCCCGAGGAACTGGCGGGCATAGGCCGACAGCGACTCGACATAGCGGCGCTGTCCCTCGGCGAAGATCGTGTCGAACGCCAGGGAGGACTTGCCGGAGCCGGACAGGCCGGTGAAGACGACCAGCGAGTCACGGGGGATCTCGATCGAGACGTCCTTGAGGTTGTGCTCGCGGGCACCCCGGACGACGAGGTGGTCATGGGTGCGGCGGGGGGCCGCCCCGGTCAGGACGGCAGAGGCAGCGGGACGTGGATCAGACACCCGTCAATGCTATGCGGGCCCACCGACAGGCGAATGCCACGTGGGTGCGCTGCGGGCGAACGCCACCCCGGCGGGTGGGCGTCACGGGTACCCGGCCACGCGGCATACGCCATCTGTGTCGGGGGCACCCGGTAGCGTCGGGGGCAGTTCCCGACCAGCACAGGAGGAGCCCATGAGCGAGCCCACCACCACCCCGGCCGACGGCTACAGCCCCGAGGTCACACCGGGCGGGCCGAGCAGTGTCCGCGAGCTGCCACACCTGACGATCCGCAAGATGTCCGTCTCGGACATGCACAACAACGTCTATCTGCTCACCGACACAGCGACCGGCGAGCAGCTGCTCATCGACGCCGCAGACGACCCCAAGCGCGTCATGGCGCTCATCGCCGAGGGCACCGGCCGGCTCGACCACCTCGTCACCACCCACCAGCACTGGGACCACACCCGCGCGCTGGCCGAGGTGGCCCGCGAGACCGGCGCCGAGACCTACGCCGGTGCCGACGACGCGGCCGCACTCCCGGTGCTGCCCGACCACAGCCTGCGCCACGGCGACCAGATCCGCGTCGGCGAGAGCGTGCTCGACGTCATCCACCTGCGCGGCCACACGCCTGGCTCGGTCGCGCTCGCGTACGCCGATCCCGCGGGGCACACGCACCTCTTCACCGGCGACAGCCTCTTCCCTGGCGGGGTGGGCAACACCAAGAACGAGGGCCAGTCCTTCGACTCGCTCATCGAGGACGTCATCAGCCGCGTCTTCGACGTCTATGACGACGACACGTGGTTCTATCCCGGTCACGGCTCCGACTCGACCCTCGGCGTCGAGCGGCCGCACCTCCAGGAGTGGCGCGACCGGGGCTGGTGAGGCGGGTGCCGGAGGGCCCGTCCGCTCGGGCCCTCAGTCCCGCACATACCTCGTGTAGACCATCGCGTCGCCGAGCGGCCGGGCCTCGACCAGGCTCAGCCGGTGCGGCGTGACGCCGTCGGGGAAGAGCCGCCTGCCCTCGCCCTGGACGACCGGATAGCCGAAGAGCCGGTACTCGTCGACGAGGTCGGCTCGGATCAGGTCGTGGCAGAGGCTGATCGACCCCGTCACGACGATGTCCTTGCCGGGCTCGGACTTGATCGCGTTGACGGCACCCACCAGGTCGCCGCCGTCGAGCACGACCGTCCCCGCCCAGTCGGGCTCGGTGAGCGTCGAGGAGACGACATACTTCGTCACCGAGTTGAGGTGGTCGCTGGACCCGGTCTGGTCGTCCTCCAGGTCGCGCCAGTAGCCGCGGAAGGACTCGAAGGTCTCCCTGCCCAGCAGCACGGCGTCCGAGGCCTCCTGGTGGGAGCTCATCTCCTCCCACACCGCCTTGGCGTTGGCCTCCCCCTGCGGGTCGAACCAGTCGCCGATCATCTCGATGGCCCCGTCGAGGGTGATGTTCTGGGTGATCGCCAGCGTGCGCACTGTGCCTCCTCGTGAGCGGCCGTATGCCGCGCGGAGGTTCCGTGTCTAGCAGCCTGCGGGGGCCGTGCAGGGGTCCCGGCGACGCCGGACCGCAGTGTTCACCGGGTGGCCATGCCCTGCTCGCTGTGGTCGCCGTGTCCTGCCACGCGTGACGCCGGCCGCCGTGCCTGGCGGCTACTCGGCCATCTCCCGCCCGCGCAGCTCGGGCAGGAGGAGGGTCGCGAGCACCGCGAGGGCGAATGCCGCGGCGAAGGTCGTGAACGCCAGCGTGTCACCGGACTCCCCCGACGCCATGAGGCGCGGGACGATCAGGGGCGCGGCGATCGATGCGAGCCGGCCGAAACCGGCGGCAGCCCCCGCGCCCGTGCCGCGCAGCGCGGTCGGGTAGATCTCGGGTGTCACGGCATACAGCGCGCCCCAGGCGCCGAGGTTGAAGAAAGAGAGGGCGCAGCCGGCCGCGATGATCGAGGTCTCGGTGGAGGCCTGCCCGAACAGCCAGGCGGACACCGCCGACCCTGCCAGGAAGGCCATCAGGGTCGGCTTGCGGCCCCAGCGCTCGATGAGGAAGGCCGAGACGGCATACCCCGGCAGCTGCGCGAGGGTGATGATGAGCGTATAGCCGAACGACGTGGTGACGGTGAAGCCACGCTGCACCAGCATCGACGGCAGCCAGATGAAGGCGCCGTAGTAGGCGAAGTTGACGCCGAACCAGACCAGCCAGATCCCGAGGGTCCGGGCCCGCAGCTGAGCCGACCAGAGCTGCCCCGGGGGCGCTGGTGCCTGCTCGGGCAGCTCGCGGGTGTGCGCCGGGGCGGGCACGCCGGCCGACTCCTCGAAGCGGCGCACGACCCGCTCCGCCTCCTCCTCGCGACCGGCACGCTCGAGGAAGTGGACCGACTCGGGCAGCCCGTAGCGCACGACCACGGCATACGCGGCAGGCAGCAGGCCGAAGGCCAGGCCCCAGCGCCAGCCGTTCTCGCCGTGGGGCACGACATAGAAGCCGATGACCGCGGCCAGGATCCACCCGAGCGCCCAGAACGACTCCAGCGCCACCACCAGGCGCCCGCGGATGCGTGAGGGTGACAGCTCGCTCACCAGCGTCGAGGCGACCGGCAGCTCGGCGCCGAGCCCCAGCCCCACGAGGAAACGCAGGACGAGGAATGCCGCGAGCCCGCCCACCAGCGCGGAGGCACCGGTCGCGAGGCCGTAGACGACGAGCGTGGCGGCGAAGACCGCGCGCCGCCCCCACCGGTCGGACAGCCGGCCTCCGAGCGTCGCTCCGATCGCCATGCCGATGAAGCCGACCGTCACCACCCAGGACTTCTCGGCCGTGTCGAGGCCCCACTGCTTGGCGAGGACGACGAGGACGAACGAGATCAGCCCGACGTCCATCGCGTCCAGCGCCCAGCCGGTGCCCGACCCGACCAGCACCCGGCCGTGCTCGCGGGTGAACGGCAGGCGGGCCAGCCGCTCGGGTCTGGTGAGCGGCGCGGACGCGTCGGTGGTCATGCGCGCAGGGTATCCGGACCGAGTGCCGTGGGGCCGACGGAGGGCGGCCTGCCAGTGCCGGCGACGAGTACTTCCACCGGCCCGTTCCCGTGCGGCGGGACACCTCCGCCCGGTCCCGCGGCGTGGACCTACAGTGGGCGCGTGCTCTGCCTCCCACCCGCGATCCGTCATGCCCGCTAGGCAGGAAGCAGGGTCGCTCGCGCTCGTCCTCGGCGCGATCGTCTCGGTGCAGTTTGGGGCCGCGCTGGCGACCCCGCTCATCCGCGAACTCGGGGCTGATGCCACGGTGCTGCTGCGGCTGGGCCTGGCGAGCCTGGTCATGCTCGTTGCCGTCCGCCCGAGCCTGCGTGGCCACGACCGGCGCGCGTGGCTGACCATGGCGGCCTTTGGCCTCGTCACGGGCGCCATGAACGTCAGCTTCTACAACGCGCTTGCCGAGCTGACCCTCGGCGTAGCTGTGACAGTCGAGTTCATCGGCCCGCTCGCTCTGGCCGCCGTCACGTCCCGTTCGGTGCGCGACCTCCTGGCAGTCCTCGTGGCCGGTGCCGGGGTTGTGCTCACCTCAGGTGCCCTGGACGCCCATCTGTCGACGCTTCCGTGGCGCGGGCTGATCTTCGCCCTGCTGGCGGGGGCGTTCTGGGCCGCCTACATCCTGCTCAGCCGCGCGACCGGCCGCGCCTTCCCCGGTCTGGACGGCATGGCTCTGGCCATGGCCATCGGCACGCTGGTGGCCGTGCCCGGTGGGGTGGGGATCCTTGGCGACCTCGATGCGCGGGTCCTGACCGTTGGCCTGGGCATCGCGCTGCTCAGCTCGGCGATCCCCTATTCACTCGAGCTGCTGGCACTACGCCGTCTCCGCCCCTCGACCTTCGGCATCCTGCTCGCGCTGGAGCCGGCTGTCGCGGCGGCGGGTGGACTGCTCGTCCTGGGCCAGCGGCTCACCCTGACGCAGCTCGCCGGCATCCTCCTCGTCGTCGCGGCAAGCGCGATCGTCTTGGGTTCGGCGCCCAGTCACGAACCTGCCGAGACCGGCTGACCCACTTCCGCCCAGGCGTCCTGGGTACTGGCGTGGACGCTGCACCATGCCGCGTCCGCGAGCGCCTGGAGCACCTGCCGGTCGGCAGTGACGACCGGCACCCGGATGCCGTAGAGCTCGTCGGCGACGATGGCGCCCAGTGCGACGATGGGATCCGCGCCGCCCAGCACGATCGCCGCAGGTCCGGCTCCCGTGCGGATGAGCTCCGCGAGCACCGAAGACGACGAGGAGGACCCTCGGGCCGCGGCCATCACGAGCACTCTGCCCGCCAGGTCGGCCCCCACGGCCGGATGGTGGGTGTCGACGATCCGGCCGGAGCCGTCGACACCGCCCCAGAAGGACAGTGGCTGCGACAGCGCCAGCACCTGCCCCGCACCCGTCCCTGGGGACTGGACCTGGACGGCATACCTCGCCATTGGGGTGCTCACAGGGCGAGCTCGCCTGTGGCTGCCGCCCGCACACACTCCTCGAGGGTCGCCAGCACCGGCTCGACGCCGATGTTGGCCGGGGCGTAGTGAGCCCACTTGACCGAGTTGGTCGCGACGCTGCGGATGCCCGCGGCGAGCACTGGGGTGACATAGGTGCAGGTGTCGGCCAGCACGCGGAAGCCGCCTGCCTCGATTCGTGCCAGGACCCCGGACGCGGCTGCCACCGCGGCCACCCCCCTACTGGTCGAGACCCAGGCCTCGACCCCAGGATGGACCGGACCGATGCGCTCCAACGCCTCAGCGAGCTCGAGGAGTTCGGCTGGGGATGCGTGGGGAGTGCCGAGGCTGACGGCATCGATCGCTCCAGATGTCTTGTGGCACAGCGATTCCCGCGCGTCGCGTAACTGTGTCTCAGTGACCACAAGGACGCTCCGGGCACGCTCTCCCTGAAGCACAGTCCCGAGGTCGGGGGCTTCTGGGGTGCGACCCACAACGTGGAACATCGCCATTGACCCGCTGGACGCACCGGCCGCACCAAAGGCCTTCAGGGCCGCCTCGTCGAGGTCGGGTGGCAGGCCCACGACGGCGGCCACTTCGCCCCCAACGAGTGTGCCCACGACGTGCCCCAACACGCCGGTCCACATGGACTCACCCCAGAGGTCCGACGGCACGCCGGTGACATCGACGACGACCGTCGCCCGCCTCGCCCGCGTCAGATGCAGCCCCGCATCCGGCACCAGCCCGGTGACCGCGGCTGAGATGTCGAGGAAGTCGCCGTAGCGGTCGGTGCGGGCGCCAAGCACAGAGTTGGCGAAAACCACGGCATTCGACTCCGCCCACGCGACGTGCTCTCCAAGCAGTGGGCGCCCAGGCTCTTGGTAGGGCGCGCAGGTGAAAGTGGGGCGGGCTCCCAACGACTGATACAGCCCCATCAGCTCGGTCCCCGGGTCGACGACTGGCGGACGCCCAGGGCGATCGGTGACCAGACCGGGATGCACAAGGTCGACAGAGCCGACGTTTAGGGTCGTCGGCACCGAGACCCTTGCCCCACCGTCGAGGAGTCCGCGGGCGAAATCGATGCCGACCCGCCCGTGATAGAGGCATGAGTCGACGTGGGCGGCGCTCACTCGGCGCAGCCGGGTCGCACCGCGCACGGTGGCCAGGCGGGTCACCACCCGCATCGCCATGGCAGCGCCAGGCCCCTCCGCGCCTTCGAGGGTGGCCCGCTCTGCGGCGGTGAGGGTCAGCGCAGTCATTCCTCTCGACGGCCCGCCCACACCGATCTGATGTGACCGATATGCGCCGTCATCAGGCGCTCCATGCGCGTGCGGTCCTGGGCCAGCGCCGCCTCCACCATCTCGTCGTGCTCCTTGCAGAGCCGCAGCATGATCTCAGTTCCGGCCATCGCCTCCAGGCCATAGAGGCGCGAGCGCGACCGCAGGTCCCGAACCACCGCGACCACCTGGTCGTTGCCGTGGAGGGCGAGGAAGGAGAGGTGGAACTCGGTATCGGCCTCGATGTAGCCCACGAGATCGCTGCGGGCCGCGCGCTCGCTGATGCGCTCGGCCAGCGGTCGCAGTGCGGCAACCTTGGACGCCACCTCGCGGTCTGCGCAGGACTCGGCGACCTTGCCCATCACCGGGATCTCGATGAGGGCACGCAGCTCGGCCATCTGGTCGAGCTGCTCGTCGCTGAGGTGGGTGACCCGGAAGCCCTTGTTGCGCACCACCTCCACCAGGCCCTCGCTCACCAGATCGAGCATCGCCTCGCGGACGGGAGTTGCTGACACACCGAAGTCCGCGGCCAGACGAGGTGCCGAATAGAGCACGCCGGGCCGCATCTGGCCGGCCACGAGCAGCGCGCGCAGCGCCTCGGCGACCTGCTCGCGCAGACTGGCCCGGGTGTCGAAGGTCGGCAGGTCGAGGCCATACTCGGTCTCTGCCTGCGCGCTGGCGGGCGACATGTCATCTCCTCTATCGGAGGACGAAGCCCGGGACGAGATCGTCGCGGGTGTCCACCGTGAACTCGGTGCGGCCGACAGCGTATGCCGTCCCGGTGATCTCCGGTCGCACCGCCGGACGTCCGTCTACGGTCGTGTGCTCCCCCGCGCGGGCGATGAAGCGGGAACCGACGATCGACTGGTGGACAAGAACCCGGCCATCCGGCAGCAGCCCATCAGCTGCCAGCAACGCCACCCTGGCTGCGGTTCCTGAGCCGCACGGCGACCGATCTACTTCGCCGTCGGCGAAGATCACGACATTCCGTTGGTGGAGGCTGCCCTCGGGCAGGGTGTCGTCGTGAGGCGGTTCGTCCGTGAAGATCACTCCGTAGCAGCCCGACAGTCGCTCATCACTGGGGTGGGTCACAACGCCGGCCGCCTCGGCGGCGGCTTTGATCTCGCGACCGAGCTCGATCAGCCGAGGCAGGCAGCGTGGTTCGACGCTGAGTCCTACGGCAGCCGCAGGCAGGACGGCATAGAAGGCTCCGCCGAAGCCCAGGTCGACCGCCACCTGACCGGCGCTCGTCTCGAGCTGGACGCCTCGCTCGCCAGCCCAGCTGGCGACGTTGATGAAGGTGACGTCGGCGATCTCGCCGGCCTCGAACCGCACCCGCGCACGCACTCGCCCCGACGGGACGTCGATGACGACATCTGTCGCACCGGAGTCCTGGCGCTGGACCAGACCGGACTCCACCGCCCACACCCCCAGCGCGATGGTGCCGTGGCCGCACGCGGTCGAGAAGCCGTCTTTGTGCCAGAAGAGCACCCCGAGGTGTCCGTCCTTGTCATCGGCAGGCGTGAGGAAACCGCCATACATATCCGCATGGCCCCGCGGCTCTGAGCACAGCAGTGCCCGGACGAACTGGGCGTCGTCGTCATGGATGGCTGCCGCGCGCCTTGCCGCGACCGTGTCACCCGGTAGGTCCGGGCCGCCCTCGACGACGATCCGGAAGGGCTCGCCCCCGGTGTGGTAGTCCTCAGTCCGGTAACTCCTCCGGCTGTCGGTGCTGGTCATGGGGGTCATGCTCCTAGGTATGCCTCGACGACTTGGGGGTCGTTGCGGAGCTCGGCAGCGTTGCCCTCAAGAGCGATACTGCCAGAGTCCACGACGTAGCCACGGTGGGCGATGCGCAGTGCGGCGCGGGCATTCTGCTCGATGAGAAGGACGGACGTGCCCGCTTCGTTGATGCCGACGATCGCCTCCATGATCTGGGCAACGACAAGGGGCGCCAGCCCCATCGACGGCTCGTCCAGCATGAGGAGGCGGGGCCCTGCGACTAGCGCCCTGCCGATGGCCAGCATCTGCTGCTCACCACCGGAGAGCGTCCCTCCCTGCTGGGCCGAGCGCTCCCCCATTCGCGGGAAGAGCTCGTAGACCTCGGCGATTCGCTTGTCGATGACTCCCCGCTCCCTGATGGAGTAGCCACCCAGTTGGAGGTTCTCGTGGACCGTGAGGCGGGAGAAGATCCGCCTGCCCTCCGGCACATGAATGATGCCCTTCTCGACTATCTCCCACGGGGTGGTCGTCGTGATGTCGTCGCCGAATGCGTGGATCGTCCCGCTTGACGACCGTACAAGCCCCGAGATTGTCGCGACGGTTGTGGACTTGCCCGCTCCGTTGTTGCCGAGTAGGGAAACGATCTCCCCCTCGGCCACGTGGAAGGTGAGCCCACGCAGAGCCTCAACCTTGCCGTAAGAGACGTCTAGGCCCTCGACCTCGAGCACGTTGCTCATGACTCGCCCTCCTCGCCAGCCCGGGCTGCGATCCGCTCCGCTTCCGCGTGAGCGTCCGCGTCGTCCGTGCCGAGGTATGCCTCAATGACTGCCGGGTTCGCCCTGATCTCGGCCGGTGTCCCATCGGCTATCTCTTTGCCGTAGCTGAGCACCACGATGCGCTCGGACACCTCCATGACCAGGCCCATGTCGTGCTCGATGAGAACAACGGCTGTGCCGAGGTCAGCGATGCGGCGCATGAGAGCGAGCAGTTCGCCCTTCTCGCTATGGTTCAACCCCGCCGCCGGCTCGTCGAGGAGTAGCATGCGCGGCTCGCGAGCAAGGGCCCGTGCGATCTCAACGAGCCGCTGCTGTCCGTAGGCCAGGTTCCGCACCTGCGCCGAGCGGTCCGCGCGCAGGCCGACGAAGTCGAGCCAGCGGTGTGCCTCAGCCGTGGCCTGCGCCTCACTCCTGCGATAGCGCGGCGTGTGCAGGATCGCGTCGAAGGCGTTCTGTCGCAGCCTGACATGCATACCGGCGCGCACGTTGTCGAGCACGGTCAGGTCGCCAAAGAGCCGCAGGTTCTGGAACGTTCTAGCGATGCCCTTGGCGGCGATGATGGCCGGGCGCCGGCCAGTGATTGCCTCGCCACGGAAGGTGACCGTGCCGGCGCTCGGCTTGTAGAAGCCGGTGATGCAGTTGAAAGCGCTCGTCTTGCCGGCACCATTGGGGCCGATAACGGAGAGCACCTCGCCCTCGTTGACGTGAAAGGTCAGGCCGTCCACCGCACGGACACCGCCGAACGCAACGGTCATGTCCTTCACGTCCAGCAGGCGCTCGCTCATGGGGACACCCCCTTTTCGTCGCCGCGCCGGCTAGTGGCATCGGGCTCGCGTGGAGAGTGCGGCCACAGGCCTTCGGGGCGGAAGATCATCACGACGATGAGCAGTACTCCGAAGATCAGGTAGCGCCAGTTCTCTGCGCCACGAAGCAGTTCCGGGAGCAACGAGATGACAAGGGCGCCGATGACCACACCGGGGGTGGAGCCCATGCCGCCCAGCACGACTGCCATAAGGATGAGCGCAGACCACAGGAAGTTGAAGCTCATGGGCGAGATCGCCGATTGGTGCACGGAGAACAGGATGCCCGCGATACCGCCCCAGATCGCCCCAGCGATGTATGCCGCGAACTTCACCTTGTAGGTGTGGATGCCCATCGCCTCCGCTGCATCCTCGTCCTCTCGGACAAAGCGCCAGGCTCGGCCGAGTCTCCCTCTGCCGATGCGAGCAGAGGCGATGACTCCCAGCGCCACGACCACGGCGGAGACCCAGTACGTCGCGACGTCATTGCGCAGGCCGAACGAACCGAAGTCCGGGATGCCATAGAGCCCGTTAGGGCCGCCCGTTATGTCGAGGTTGTTGGCGGTGATTCGGATGATCTCGCCAAAGCCGAGGGTCACGATCGCGAGGTAGTCGCTGCGAAGCCGCAGTGTGGGACCACCGATAACGAGTCCGGCTATGACAGCAGCGACGATGACAAACGGCAGGCTGGCCCAGACCGGCCAGCCCAGTCGGGTCGTGATCAGCCCAGAGGTATAGGCGCCAATCGCGAAGAACGCCGCATACCCCAGGTCGAGCAGCCCGCAATAACCCACGACTATGTTGAGCCCAACGGCCAGCATGATGAAGATCAGGGCGTCTGTGCCAATGCGGATCACGTAAGGGCTGCTGTTGATGAACGGCAGGGCGATCGTCGCCGCAACCACCGCCAGAGCGAACCAAGGGCTCGAGACCACGCGGGAGACAACTGTAGGTCGCAGGCCCGAGTCGGCCCGGGTCCCTACGCCAGAGCCCAGCCGGGCGACGGAGTCTTCGCGGGCCTCGACCGCGTCCGTGTAGTGCGATCCGGTCGTCTGGGAGCCGTTGTCGCCCATCACACCCGCTCCGTGACTCGCTCGCCGAGCAGGCCGGTCGGCCGCACGGTGAGGAAGAAGATGAGGAATCCGAAGGCGAACACGTCCCGCCACTCGCTCCCAAGGACCGCGGTGCCGAAGGACTCCAACAATCCGAGCACGACGGCCCCGAGGACAGCCCCCCTTAGGTTGCCGATGCCCCCAATCACCGCTGCGGTGAAGGCCTTCAGCCCGATGATGAAGCCCATGAGGAAGTCGATCTTGCCGTAGTAGGCACCGGCCATCACCCCGGCCGCGCCGGCCAGCGCAGAGCCGAGGAAGAAGGTCCTCGAGATGACCTGGTCGACATTGACTCCCATCAGCAGGCACGCGCGAGGGTCCTGGGAGATCGCCCGCATGGCCCGCCCTGAACGAGTGCGGCGGACCAGGAGGTCGAGGGTGACCATGAGCCCTACCGCGATCGCCATCATCAGCAGCTGTGCGTAGGTGATGTGTGCCCCGAGAATCGTCAGAGAGCCGCCGCCGAAGCGGAATGGATACGCCTGCGGGTCGGGTCCGTAAAGGACGGCGATGCCGTACTCAAGCGCAAAGCTTGCTCCAACGGCGGTGATCAGGATCGAAAGGCGAGGCGCGTTGCGCAGTGGCCGGTAGGCGATGCGCTCGATGCCCAGACCCAACAGGCCAGTGAGCAGCATGGCGAGGACCAGAACAACCACGAGAGAGGCCAGACCTCCGCCGCCGATCGCACCGAGACCCGCCGTCAGCAGGGTGTACCCGGCGAACGCGCCCACCATATAGATGTCGCCATGGGCGAAGTTAAGAAGCTTGATGATGCCGTAGACCATCGAGTAGCCGAGGGCGACGAGGCCGTAGAAGGACCCGACAAACAGTCCGTTGAGGACGAGCTGAAGGAAGTAGTCCATTGCGCTCCTGAAACTCCGAGTCATCGGCCGGACCGGGCGTGCCCAGTCCGGCCGATGGAATCAGGAGTTCTTGATGAACTTGCCGTTCTCGACGACCAGGATGTCGAAACCACCCTCGGAGAGAGTGTGCTCGGGGGTGAACTTCAACTTGCCCGAGAAGATCTCGAACCCGTCGATCGCCTCGAGCGCCTGGACGACCTTGGCGCCGTCAGTGCTCTTGGCGTTCTTGACCGCTTCGGCCGCAATGCGGACCGCGTCATACGCCTGGGTGGAGTAGGGACCCGGCTCGGCGTTGAACGATTTCTTGTAGTTGGCGACCCATTCCTCCCCGCCCGGGATCGTCTGCGGCGTCTGGGTCATCGTCGCGAAGACGCCCTCGCCAGTGCTGCCGCCGGCGATAGAGACAAGCTTGGTGTCGACTGAGCCGTCGGCGACCATGATCTTGCCCTTGTAGCCCGCTGCGCGGAGCTGCTTGATGAGCAGTCCACCCTCTTGGTAGTAGCCCGTCCAGTAGACGAAGTCGGCCTTGGCCCGATTGATCGCGGTCACGGCGCCCGAGTAGTCGGACTCGCCCGCGGTCACCGACTGCTTGTTGACGACGGAGACGCCCAGCGGCTTGAGGTCCTCGTCCGTGCGGGTAGTGATGTCCTTGGAGTAGGACGTGTTGTCGTCGATCAGAGCGACGGCCTTGGCGCCCTCGGACTTGATGAACTCCGCTGCGGCCGCGGCTTGTTGGATACCCGTCCCGTTGACGAGGAAGACGTTGGGCAGCTTGGACTTGAGCAGATCTGCCGAGTTCGCGGCCGGGATCAGCATGGGAATGTCTGCCTTGTTGAAGATGCTCAGCGTCGGGAGCGTGGCCGAGGAGCAGTAGCCACCGACGGAGATGTCAATGTTGGAGGAGACCAGTTTGGCTGCACCGGCGGCTGCGGTCTTGGGGTCACACGCTTCGTCCTCCACCTTGAGGACCAGTTTTCGTCCATCCACCCCACCCTTGGCGTTGATCTCGTCGACGGCGAGCTGGGCACCGTTCTTCATGTAGGGGCCGATAGCCGCGGATGAGCCGCTCAGTGGAGTGAGCATCCCCAGCACGATGTCCCCGCCTGACGAGCTGGCCCCGTCACCACTACCCCCCTCGGTGATGCCGCCGCCACCACAGGCAGCCAGGGTCAGGGCCAGCGCGGCCGATCCAGTGAGGGCGAGGCCTCGGCGCATGCTGCTCATGTCGAACTCCTTCTCGGGCGATCCCGATCTGTCAGGTGACGCTGCGGCGCAGTGTGACATTGCACATTGCAGTGGGCGCAATCTATGGCCGTGGCCGACGAGCCCGCAAGGTTCTGACATGAGATCGTGACCAGGGGCAGCCGCACTCAGATCAGGAAGCCGGCCGGGTAGGGGTCGGTCGGGTCGAGCATGTACTGCGCGGTGCCGGTGACCCAGGCTCGCCCAGTGATTGAAGGCAGAATTCCGGCCCGGTCACCGACGGTGGTCTCGTCGCGAATCGTGGCGAGGAACCTGCTGCCGATCAGCGACTCGTTCGTGATCTGCTCCCCAACCCTGATCATGCCCCGCGCATGCAGCTGTGCCAGCCTCGCGGACGTCCCTGTGCCACAAGGCGATCGGTCAAACCAGCCGGGGTGGATGGCCATCGCATGTCGTGAGTGCTGGGGTGTGGAATCCGGCGCTTCGATGAAGACGTGGTGGCACTGGTTGATGGCAGGGTTCTCGGGATGGCTGATCGGTCGCTGTTCGTTGATGGCCGCCATGATGGCGAGGCCGGCGTCGAGCATGGGCCGACTGTCGGTGCGCGAGAACTCGATCCCAAGGTCAGAGGCACGCACGAAGGCATAGAAGTTGCCACCGAAGGCGATGTCGTAGGCAACCTCGCCGAACCCCGGCACGGTCACAGTCTGGTCCAACGCGTGGCAGTAGGACGCGACGTTGTCGAGCGTCACGCTGACAGCGGCCCCGTCGCGCACCGCCACTCGTGCCACAACGAGGCCCGCCGGTGTGTCGAGTCGAACGATGGTCTCGGGCTCGGTGACCTCGACCATCCCCGTCTCGACGAGAACCGTGGCCACACCGATCGTGCCGTGCCCGCACATCGGCAGACAGCCGGACACCTCGATGTAGAGCACCCCCCAGTCGGCGTCGTCTCGGGTGGGCGGCTGCAAGATCGCACCCGACATCGAGGCGTGTCCGCGCGGCTCGTACATGAGCAGGGTGCGCAGGTCGTCGCGTTCAGCGATAAAGCGCTGGCGGCGCTCGAACATGGTGGCGCCGGGGAGGACGCCCACGCCGCCGGTGATCACGCGGGTCGGCATGCCCTCCGTGTGCGAGTCGACAGCATGGAATACGTGCCGGGTCCTCATCTCGGGCTCAGCGGATGCCGGCGTCGATGAGCGCCTGGGTCGCGCTGCGCACGACCTGGTCCTGCTCTGGTGTGAGCGGCTGGCGTGGGGGCCGGCAGCCGCCGCCATTACGGCCGATCATGTCCTGGCCGAGCTTGATCGCCTGGATGAACTCGGTCTTGGAGTCCCATCGGAGCACCGGGTGGAGCTGGCGGTAGAGCGGCAGCGCAGTCTCGACGTCACGGGCCACCGACGCGTCATAGAGTGCGCGGCAGGCCTGCGGGAAGACCTGGGGATAGCCCGCTACCCAGCCTTTGGCTCCGGCAATGCCGACCTCGAGGACCGTGTCGTCAGTGCCGATCATCAGGTCCAGCTCAGGGGCGAGCTCGGCGATCTCGTAACAGCGGCGGACATCGCCCGAGAACTCCTTGACGCCCACGACGAGCCCCTCCTTGGCGAGCTTAGCCAGGATCGGCGGGGTGAGGTCGACCTTGGTGTCAATGGGGTTGTTGTAGGCGGTGACCGGCAGCCCGGCGGACGCGATCAGCTCGAAGTGCTCGAGGATGGCCCGCTCGTCGGCACGGTAGGCGTTGGGCGGCAGCGCCATCACGGCCTGACAGCCCGCGTCGCGGGCAAACTCGGCGTGCCGCTTCGACTCGCGTCCGCTGTAGGCCCCCACGCCGGGCATGACGACGAAGCCCTCGGGCGCACGCTCCACCGCGGTCTGCACGACCGAGTCCCGCTCCTCCCAGTTGAGAGTCTGGTACTCCCCGAGCGAGCCATTGGGTGCGACGCCGTCCATGCCCTGCTCAGCCAGCCATGCGACATTGTCACCGTAGGCCTGCAGGTCAGGAGAGCCGTCGCCGTCGAACTGAAGGCTGGTGGCGACGAGGATGCCGTGCCACGGCTTGCGAGTCTCGGTCATGATGGGTCCTCTCGGTGTGCGGGTCGACATCTGGGGATTGTGAGCGGGTGCCGTGCCTCACTCAGTGCAATATTACATACCACTGACGCCTGCGGGAAGGCCCCTGTTCGGTCCCACATGGCCATCGGTGGCGACTCCTCGGCACAGCCCCCGCGGGCCGATCAGCCCTCGTCTCTGGATGCGAGGTCACCCAGTCGCACCGGCGAGGCAATGAGCCGCTCGGTGGCCTCTGGGGCAGTCAGGCCGGCTGCGGCTGCGCCGCACATCCTGCCCTGACACCAGCCCATCCCGGTGCGAGTGAGCTGTTTGAGCTGTCGCGCGTCCGCAACGCCGTGCCTCGTGATCGCCTCGCGTGCCGTCGCGACTGTGACCTCCTCACATCGACACAACACTGCCTCCCCCGGAACCGCCGGCATCCATCCCGTCGGCACGGGGTGGGCGGCATGCATGGCGGCAGCGAAGGCACGCAGTCGGGAGATGGCGCGACCGAGCGACGCGGGCGTGTCGCCCGCCCCCGGGGCACCCAGGTCTCGCAGCACGGTCAGGGCCGCGCTCTCCCCCTCAGCGGCGGCCAGCGCCGCGCCCCCGATCCCGCACACCTCGCCGGCGGCATACACACCCGGGACGGTTGTCCGCTGTGAGTGGTCGACGACCAGCACCTCGGATCCATCGTCACCGCGGGCGACCTCGCAACCCACGGTCACTCCGAGGTCGATCCGCGCGACGAAGCCCCAGCCCGTCCCCACCGCGTCGGCCAGGACGCGGTGGGCCCGGCCAATCGGCCGACCAGAACTGTCGACTCGGGCCACGGAGACCGCCTCGACCCGATCGCGCCCGTGGGCAGCGATGATTGCGGTGCGCAGTCTGGGGCGGACTCGGTGGCGCACGAGGGTGGCTGCGTAGCCGGCGCCCTCGAGCGCCTTGGCCTGCTGACCGGCCAGCGCGGGCAGGTGCCGCCCCCAGCGGAGCCCCGACGCCGCCTCTGCCAGAACGACCACCTTGGCCCCGCGCCGGAGCAGTCCGTCCGCGACAGGCAGCAGGAAGGGCCCCGTGCCGCCGATGGCGACGCGCGAGCCTGCCGCGACACCACTCGACTTGAGGAGGGCCTGTAGGCCACCGGCGGTGAAGACCCCTGGCAGATCCCAGCCGGGAAAGGGCAGCTGCCGGTCGAACGCGCCGGTCGCGATGAGCACCGCCCGCGAACGCTGCACGACGACGCCGCCCCCGGTCAGGGCGATGTCCGCGCGCAGCCCCCCTTCGACCGGGACCATCGACCACACCGAGCCGACCACACGGCTCACCCGACCCGCAGCGCGAGCCGTCTCGAGTCGTCGCAGCAGGGTCCGATAGACGGCAAGCTCGTGGTGGAGGTCCGGCCCCGACAACGAGGGGTCGGCGCCGGGCAAGGGCTGGCGCCAGAACTGGCCCCCGTCGCCAGGGGCCGCGTCGACGAGCACGACCCGCAGCCCGCCCTCGGCGGCGGTCGCCGCGGCCACCATGCCAGCGGGGCCGGCCCCGACCACGAGCAGGTCCACGGCGTCACTCATGGCCGACACCCTCCTGGGTCAGCACGGACAGACCAGCTGCCGCCGGCACAAGGCAGGCCCGTTCGTTGGGTCGCCCGTCCACGACGACGAGGCAGTCGAAGCAGACCCCGATGCCGCAGAAGGCGCCGCGTGGACGCCCGGTGTGGCGAGTCCGTCGCCAGGCCAGCGTGCCGTCGGCGATCAAGGCTGCGGCGACGGTCTGTCCCACGACGAACGGCACATCCCGTCCGTCGAAGGTGAAGCTCTCAGTGGTCATGGCCCCCTCCTCGTGTCGGGTCGAGCACCAGCCGGTCGGGGAGGAATGCCGTAGAGCCCGGCAGCGGTGACCCCATCAGATGCGCGACGACGAGCTCTGCTGTCCCCGGCGCCAGGCCCACGCCCGCCCCCTCGTGGCCGCAGGCGTGCAGGACGCCGCCGACACGCGGGTCGGGGCCGATGACGGGCAGGTGGTCGGGGCAGTAGGGCCGGAAGCCACGGTAGGTCCGCATCAGGTGGGCATCTCGCAGGACTGGGAAAATGCGGCAGGCCTGCGCCGCGAGCCGCGCGACGATCTCCGGCGACATCGTCGGATCGAACCCCACCCGTTCGCGGCTGGCCCCGATGAGGATCGTGCCGCCGCGGGTGCCCTCAACCACACACGACGTCTCCAGCCCCACGTCGGAGGAGGCCACGTTGTCCACGTAGTCCGCCGAGTACACCTTGCGGCGCACCCATGGGGGCAGTGGCTCGGTGACGAGGACAAAGCCGCGCCGGGGCATGACTGGCACTGGCGCGCCGAGTCGCTCCCCCACCACCGCGCCCCAGGTGCCAGCCGCATTGACGACGGCGTCGGCGGCCACCCGGGTGCCGTCCGCCAGCACCACGGCGGTGACCCGGCCGGCAGCGCAGTCGGCTCCGATGACCTCGGCGAAGGGCCGGTATTCGGCACCGTGGGAGGTCGCGTCCCGCACGAGGGCAGCGGCCGCCAGGACCGGCTGCACCTGGGCATCCTGCGGATAGAGGTAGGCCACCTCGAGGTCGGGTGCGAGGTGCGGCTCCAGCTCCCGGGGTTCGGCGACGCGCTCGGCCGTGACGCCCGCCGCGGACTGTGCCGCGGCATACCGCTCGAGCGCCGGGCCGGCCGACCCGGATGACGCCACGACCAAGCCGCCCTTCGGCTCCCACTCGAGCAGATCGGCGCCGACCTGCTCGCCGACCTCCCCCCACAGCGTCCGGCTGCGTAGCGCGAGCTCGAGTTCTGGCCCGGGCGCCTTGTCGGAGACGAGGACGTTGCCCTCGCCGCGGCTCGTCGTGCCACCACCGACCTGCCCGCTGTCGAGGATCACGACCGCCATCCCGGCGCGCGCCGCGCGCTGGGCGATAGACGCGCCCACGATGCCAGCGCCCACGATGACGACCCGCACGCGCATCACCTCACCATCAGTCCTGAAACTGTGCAATATTACATCTCACTGAGCCGTCGAGCTGTCAAGGAATGAGGTTGCCCGATGTCACTGACCGGACGCTCCCGGATTGCCGGCAGCGAGGTGGACTGCCCTGGGGGGACATTTCACGCCTGGGACCCCACTGCTGGCCGCGAGCTCGAGCCTGCGGCACAGGAGGCCGACACCGAACTCGTGGCGGCGGCAGCGGAGGCGGCTGCGGGTGCCGCGGAGCACTACCGGTCACTGCCCCGCGAGACTCGGGCAGCCTTCCTGGACGCCATCGCCGAGGAGATCGAGGCCATCGGCGACACCCTGCTCCAGCAGGTCGTCATCGAGACGGGTCTGCCACTGGCCCGGGCCACCGGCGAACGGGGCAGGACGTGCGGCCAGTTGCGCCTGTTCGCACAGGTCGTGCGGGCCGGCGATTTCCTAGGCGTTCGGGTCGACCCAGCGATCCCGGACCGGCAGCCGCTGCCCAGACCCGACCTGCGCCAGCGCAGGATCCCGCTGGGACCGGTGGCCGTGTTCGGGGCAAGCAACTTCCCCCTGGCTTTCTCGGTCGCGGGAGGTGACACGGCATCGGCGCTGGCCGCCGGCTGCCCCGTGGTGGTCAAGGGTCATCCGGCCCATCCTGGGACAAGCGAGCTGGTCGCCGACGCCATCACCCGGGCCGCCCACCGCACGGGGGTGCCCGCCGGGGTGTTCTCCCTGGTCCAAAGCTCGGTGCCCGATGTCGCCCAGGCACTGGTGCAGCACCCGGCCATCCAGGCCGTCGGTTTCACAGGCTCCAGAGCAGGCGGGCTCGCGCTGGTGGACGTGGCCGCACGGCGGGAGCGGCCCATACCGGTGTATGCGGAGATGTCGGCCGTGAATCCGGTAGTCGTCCTGCCCGGGGCCCTCACGGACCCGGAGGGCCTGGCCGCCGGCTACGTCGCCTCGCTCGTCAAGGAGGCCGGGCAGTACTGCACCAACCCAGGGCTCCTGCTTGTGCCCTCCGGCGAGGATGGGGACCGCCTCGTCGCGGCCGTGCGCGACGAGCTCACCCAGCAGCCAGCACAGGTGATGCTCACAGCCGGTATCGCCGACCGCTACCGCGAGGGCACCGGCCAGCGTCAGGCTGCTGACGGTGTGCGGGAGGTGGGGGCCGGTGAGCAGCCACCGGCCGAGGGCTCGGCTCGAAGCACCGCCCACGAGGTCGAGATCGCTAGCTTGAGTGGGCGGCCCGAACTGCTCGATGAGGTCTTCGGGCCGGCCGGCCTCATCGTGCGATACGACGACATGGCAGAAGCCGTCCGGCTTCTCGAGGGCATCGAAGGACAGCTGACCGCCACCATGCACGGCACGGATGCTGATCTCGAGGACGCGCGGCGATTGCTGCCCGTGCTCGAGCGGCGGGCGGGCCGGGTCCTGTGGGGCGGATGGCCGACCGGTGTGGAGGTGGCTCCGGCAATGGTGCACGGCGGGCCATTCCCCGCGACGTCCGATGGCCGCTCCACCTCAGTGGGCACGCTGGCCATCGACCGCTGGCTCCGGCCGGTGTGCTATCAGTCCTTCCCTGCCGAGCTGCTGCCCGATGACGTCCGCGACGAGTCCGGCCTTCCCCGCCTCCAGGACGGGCAGCGTCAGGGCTAGTCTCCCGACGGTCCCTCGACCAACTGCACGAGGGGCCGGACACCGTGGTGGTGTCCGGCCCCTCACGCGTGGGTGCCAGCGGCGGTATGCCGCGTGGGGGTCAGCTCTCGATGCCCGCCTTGGCGTCGCGGTTGGACTTCCAGAGCGAGGCGATGGTCGTGACGCCGAGGATGACGACAATGGCGCCGAGCGAGACCGAGATCGGGATCTCCGGGACGCCCACGTGCTCGCCGCCGTTGATGAACGGCAGCTCGTTCTCGTGGAGGGCGTGCAGGATGAGCTTGACGCCGATGAAGGCGAGCAGCACGGCCAGGCCGATCGAGAGGTAGACGAGCTTCTTGAGCAGGCCGCCGATGAGGAAGTAGAGCTGGCGCAGGCCCATCAGCGCGAAGATGTTGGCGGTCAGGACGAGGTAGGGCTCCTTGGTCAGACCGTAGATCGCGGGGATCGAGTCGAGCGCGAAGAGCAGGTCGGTGGTGCCGAGCGCGAGGATGACGAACAGCATCGGCGTGGCCAGCCGCTTGCCGTTCTCGCGGACGAACATCTTGGCGCCGTTCCAGTCCTGGGTGGCCGGGATCTTCGACTCGACCATCTTCATGAAGCGGTTCTCCTCGAACTCCTCATCGTCGCTCTCGCCCTCGGTCGCGAGCTTGACCGCGGTGTAGATGAGGAAGGCGCCGAAGATGTAGAAGACCCAGGAGAAGTTGTTGATCGCCGCAGCGCCCGCCCAGATGAACAGGCCACGCAGGATTATCGCGATCACGATGCCGACCATGAGCGCCGACTGCTGGAGCTTCTCCGGCACCGCGAACTTGGCCATGATCAGCAGGAAGATGAACAGGTTGTCCACCGACAGCGAGTACTCGGTCAGCCAGCCGGCAAAGAACTCACCGGCGAACTTGCCGCCGGCGTAGTACCAGATGCCGAGGCCGAAGAGGATGGCCGCCCCGATGTAGACGCTCAGGAACGCGGAGACCTCCTTCGTCGACGGCACGTGGGGTCGCTTGGCGATCAGGATGACGTCGAACAGGAGCACGGCGGCCGCGATCGCGATGGTCGCGATCCAGACCCACTGGGGAACATTCACAGGCAATGCCTTTCCGGTCACGGGAGTGGCCGGAGGTCTCTCCCGCCCTGTGGCGGACCGGCTCCCCGGGTCGGCCCGACCCCATGGGGAGTCGCCTTCCGTGATGACGAGGATGCCGCGTGTGGGGATACTCCCCTCCGAACGATCCTGAGCATTGTGGCAGATGTTGGCCGAATTCGGTGAGCCCGATCACTCCGCGGTCGCTCAGCCGGTCGCGCGGTCCATCTGGCGCAGCTCCTTCTTGAGGTCGCCGATCTCGTCCCGCAGGCGTGCGGCGAGCTCGAAGTGGAGGTCGGCCGCGGCCTGGTGCATCTGGGAGGTGAGGTCCTGGATGAGGTTGGCCAGCTCCGACGCGGGGAGGCTGCGTGTCGCCGCTGAGCCACCCGTGGCGGCAGCAGCGCCGCGCGAGCCCTTGCCCCGCGACTGGTTGCGGCCCGAGCCGAGCAGCTCCTCGGTGTCGGCGTCCTCGCGCTGAAGCATGTCGGTGATGTCGGCGATCTTCTTGCGCAGCGGCTGCGGGTCGATGCCGTGCTCGGTGTTGTAGGCGATCTGCTTCTCGCGACGCCGGTTGGTCTCCTCCAGCGCCTCCTGCATGCTCGGGGTGACCTTGTCGGCATACATGTGGACCTGGCCGGCGACATTGCGGGCCGCGCGGCCGATCGTCTGGATGAGCGAGCGGGTGGAGCGCAGGAAGCCCTCCTTGTCGGCGTCGAGGATGCTGACCAGCGAGACCTCGGGCAGGTCGAGGCCCTCGCGCAGCAGGTTGATGCCGACGAGCACGTCGAACTCGCCCAGCCGCAGCTCGCGCAGCAGCTCGACCCGGCGCAGGGTGTCGATGTCGGAGTGGAGGTAGCGCACCCGCACGCCCTTGTCGAGAAGGTAGTCGGTCAGGTCCTCGGCCATCTTCTTGGTCAGGGTCGTCACGAGGATGCGCTCATTGCGCTCGGTACGGGTGCGGATCTCGTGGAGCAGGTCGTCGATCTGGCCCTTGGTGGGCTTGAGCACGACCTCGGGGTCGATCAGGCCGGTGGGGCGGATGACCTGCTCGACGAAGCCGTCGGACTTGGCGAGCTCGTAGTCGCCCGGCGTGGCCGAGAGGTAGACCGTCTGGCCGATGCGCTCGAGGAACTCCTCCCACTTGAGCGGCCGGTTGTCCATGGCGGACGGCAGGCGGAAGCCGTGGTCGACGAGGGTGCGCTTGCGGGACATGTCGCCCTCGTACATCGCGCCGATCTGGGGCACCGTCTGGTGCGACTCGTCGATGACGAGCAGGAAGTCCTCGGGGAAGTAGTCGAGCAGGCAGTTGGGGGCCGAGCCCGGCATGCGCCCGTCGATGTGCATCGAGTAGTTCTCGATGCCGGAGCACGAGCCGACCTGGCGCATCATCTCGATGTCATAGGTGGTGCGCATCCGCAGCCGCTGCGCCTCCAGCAGCTTGCCCTGCTTCTCGAAGGTCTCCAGCTGGTGGGCCAGCTCCCGCTCGATGCCGCCGATGGCCCGCTCCATGCGCTCCGGCCCCGCGACATAGTGGGTGGCCGGGAAGACATACATCTCCTGCTCCTCGCGGACGATCTCGCCGCTGACCGGGTGGAGGGTGTAGATCCGCTCGATCTCGTCGCCGAAGAACTCGATGCGCAGCGCGAGCTCCTCATAGACCGGGATGATCTCGACGGTGTCGCCGCGCACGCGGAAGGTCCCGCGCGTGAAGGCGAGGTCGTTGCGGGTGTACTGCATCGTCACGAAGCGGCGCAGCAGCTCATCGCGGTCGATCTCGTCACCGACCCGCAGCTTGACCATGCGGTCGACATACTCCTGGGGCGTGCCCAGGCCATAGATGCACGACACCGACGCCACCACGACGACATCGCGCCGGGTCAGCAGCGAGTTGGTCGCGCTGTGTCGCAGCCGCTCGACCTCCTCGTTGATCGAGGAGTCCTTCTCGATGTAGGTGTCGGTCTGGGGGACGTAGGCCTCGGGCTGGTAGTAGTCGTAGTAGGAGACGAAGTACTCGACCGCGTTGTTGGGCAGCAGCTCGCGGAACTCGTTGGCCAGCTGGGCCGCCAGCGTCTTGTTGGGCGCCATGACGAGGGTGGGCCGCTGGACCTGCTCGATCAGCCAGGCCGTCGTCGCGGACTTGCCCGTGCCGGTGGCGCCGAGGAGCACGACGTCCTGCTCCCCCGCGTTGACACGGCGGGCGAGCTCGGCGATGGCCTGCGGCTGGTCGCCGGCCGGCTCGAACTCGGAGATGACGTCGAACGGCGCGACTGCACGCTGGAGGTCAGTGGTCGGGCGCATGTCGACAACGGTACGCGGCGGCACCGACAGCAGAAATCAGACGGGCAGCCGGAGCCAGCGGCCGCCCTGCCTGCGACGCAACCGCAGGTCACCCCACGAGGCGACCTCGCCGACCGCCGCGGCCAGGCGCCGCGCGACCTCCCGCGCCTCCTCGTCCTCGCCCGCATCGGTCTCGACCTCGACGAGGAAGCGCACCTCGATGCGCGGCACCCCGCGCACGATGTCGAGCCCGGAGTCCTCGACCAGATGGGTGGCCGAGACACCGCTGACCGCCGCGGGCAGCACCTCCTCCGGGCGATGTCCGGGCAGCACGTCACGGACTGCGACGCCGGCGCGATAGGACGGCACCGCTCAGGCCCCCGGCGTCCAGCCGGTCTCCTCGGCCCACTCGTCCGCGTGGGGCCAGACGGCCGCGAACCACGGCTCCTTGCCCTCTGCATAGGCCGACGTGGAGGTGAGCTCCGCAGCGAGCCGGAGTTTCTCCGCGGCATACGCGGTGCGGACCTCCTCGTCGGCGCGCAGCCAGTCGCGGAAGAGGAGCGCGTCCCGCCAGGCGGGCGAGCCGACCTCGCGGATGTGGATGTGGGCCACCCGGTCCGGGTCGGCGGAGCCGTGCATGCGCTTGGGGGTGGGAGCGTCGTCATAGTCACGCGGCTGGTCGCTCCACTCCCCTGTCGCGCGCGGGAAGCCTGCTGCCGCAAGGGAACTCACGACTTCGGCCGTATCGACGTCGTCGAGCGACGCGACCCCCACCTGGATGTCGATGACGTTCTTGGCGATGAGCCCGGGCACGCTGGTGGAGCCGACGTGGTCGATGGTGTGCGCCACGTCGCCGAGCGCCCGCCGCAGCCGCGCGATCATCCGCGCGCCCTGGTCGGGCCAGGTCGGGTCCGGCGCCGACAGCGCGAGCAGCTCCGGCCGCCTGCTGTAGGAGCCGGTGGCAAGGTTGGCGGCAAAGGGCTGGAGCCGCTTGTGCCAGAGGCCCTCGACGCGCCTGACGAGGACCTCGGGGCGGCCGGAGTTCTCGAGCCAGACGTCGGCCGCGCGGTGGCGCTGCTCGTCGCTCGCCTGGTTGCGGATGCGCGCGCGGGCGTGGTCCTCGGTGAAGCCGCGGTGCTCGACCAGCCGGCGCACCCGGGTGTCCTCGTCGGCGCCGACCACGACGACGAGGTGGTATGCCGCGCCCATGTCCTTCTCGACGAGCAGCGGCACGTCGTGGACGAGGATCCCGTCATCGGGCGCAGCCGACACGAGCTCCGCGGTGCGGGCCGCGATGCGGGGGTGGGTGATCTGCTCGAGGTCACGACGGGCCTGCTCGTCGCCGAAGACGATGGCACCCAGCGCGGGGCGGTCGAGCGACCCGTCCTCGGCGATCACGTCGTCGCCGAAGCGCTCCCTGATCGCCGCAAGCCCGTCGGTGCCGGGGGCGACCACCTCGCGCGCCAGCTTGTCGGCATCGACGACAGTGGCGCCGAGCGCGGTGAATCGCGCTGCGGCAGTGGACTTCCCAGAGCCGATGCCTCCAGTGAGACCGATGCGCAGCATGCTCAGTCCTCGGCCAGGCGGGCCGGGAAACCGCCGGTGGCGACCGGTCCCCACCGGGTCGGGGTGATCCGCAGCAACGACTTGCCCTGCTCGACCATGGCGGCACGGTACTCGTCCCAGTCGGGGTGCTCGCCGCTGATGCAGCGGAAGTAGTCGACGAGCGGCTCGACCGACTCGGGGCTGTCGATCACCTCGCAGTCGCCGTCGACCTGCACCCACGCGTCTCCGAAGTCGTCGGACAGGACCATCACACTCACCTGCGGGTCACGGCGCGCGTTGGCGGTCTTGGCCCGCTCGGGATAGGTCGAGATGACGATGCGCCCCTGCTCGTCCATGCCTCCCGAGACCGGGGACGCCTGGGGGCGCCCGTCGGAGCGGGTCGTGATCAGGACCATGTGGTGGCGCGGCCGGACGAAGTCCTCGAGTCCGGCGCGGTCCACCTTGGTGTTCGTTGCGATGGTGCGGGCCATGTCCCCTATCCAACACCGGTGGCGAGGCCGCGGCATACCCCGTCGTCGGTGAGCCGGCAGGTATGCCGCGCGCAGACACGAGCGGGGCCCGACACCATCAGGTGTCGGGCCCCGCTGCTGCTGAAAGGCGATCAGTTGCCGGTGAGCTTCTCGCGGAGCGCAGCCAGCGCCTCGTCGGAGGCGAGGGTGCCCTCGGCGGGAGCCGCGGACTCGGAGGACGACGACGAGGACGACGTCGTGCCACCGGAGGAGTAGGACGTCGGGGCGTCGCCCGAGGACGCGGCCTCGGCGTCGGCCTTGGCGGCCTCCTCGACCTGGGTCTTGTGGGCCTCCCAGCGGGCGTGGGCCTCGGCGTACTGCTTCTCCCAGGACTCGCGCTGCTTCTCGTAGCCCTCGAGCCACTCGTTGGTCTCGGCGTCGAAGCCCTCGGGGTACTTGTAGTTGCCCTGCTCGTCGTACTCCGCGGCCATGCCGTAGAGGGTCGGGTCGAACTCGGCGAGCTGCGCACCGGCCTCGTTGGCCTGCTTGAGGCTCAGCGAGATGCGGCGACGCTCGAGGTCGATGTCGATGACCTTGACGAAGATCTCCTGGCCGACCTGGACGACCTGCTCAGGCAGCTCGACGTGGCGCTCGGCGAGCTCGGAGATGTGGACCAGGCCCTCGATGCCGTCGTCGACGCGCACGAACGCACCGAACGGGACGAGCTTGGTGACCTTGCCCGGGACGACCTGGCCGATGCCGTGGGTGCGGGCGAAGTGCTGCCACGGGTCCTCCTGGGTCGCCTTGAGCGACAGGGAGACACGCTCGCGGTCCATGTCGACGTCGAGGACCTCGACGGTGACCTGGTCGCCGACCTCGACAACCTCGGACGGGTGGTCGATGTGCTTCCAGGACAGCTCGGAGACGTGGACGAGACCGTCGACGCCGCCGAGGTCGACGAACGCACCGAAGTTGACGATCGAGGACACGACGCCCTGACGGACCTGGCCCTTCTGGAGCTCCTTGAGGAAGGTCGTGCGGACCTCGGACTGGGTCTGCTCGAGCCAGGCGCGACGCGACAGGACCACGTTGTTGCGGTTCTTGTCGAGCTCGATGATCTTGGCCTCGATCTCCTTGCCGACGTAGGGCTGGAGGTCGCGGACGCGACGCATCTCGACGAGGGAGGCGGGCAGGAAGCCGCGCAGGCCGATGTCGAGGATGAGGCCACCCTTGACGACCTCGATGACGGTGCCGGTGACGACGCCGTCCTCCTCCTTGACCTTCTCGATCGTGCCCCAGGCGCGCTCGTACTGGGCGCGCTTCTTGGACAGGATCAGCCGGCCCTCCTTGTCCTCCTTCTGGAGGACCAGGGCCTCGACCTCGTCGCCGACGTTGACGACCTCAGAGGGGTCGACGTCGTGCTTGATGGACAGCTCACGCGAGGGGATGACGCCCTCGGTCTTGTAGCCGATGTCGAGCAGGACCTCGTCCCGGTCGACCTTGACGATGCGGCCCTCAACGATGTCGCCATCGTTGAAGTTCTTGATGGTCGCGTCGATAGCGGCGAGAAGGTCTTCCTCAGAGCCGATGTCGTTGACGGCGATCTGAGGGGCGGTCGTGTCGACCGTGCTGGCAGTCATGTAGTAGGAACTCCGATGCGGAACAGATGGAATAGTGCGGACAGATGGTTCGAGCACCTCGTGGCGGCCGCCGACCCGGCAGGGCGGTGACCACGCACGCGAGTGCGCGTCAATCGTACCGATCCACGCAACCGGGAGCAAAAGGAGCGAGTATGCCGCCAGGTGAGGTCAGCCGGGTCTCCCGCCGCAGCGTGGGGCCGGCCGAGACGGCCGCCGGCAACCGGTGCTGGTGGGACGGCGAGGCCGAGGACTACTACCTCGAGCATGGCCGCTTCCTCGGCGACGCCGAGCTGGTCTGGGGCCCGGAGGGCTGGCGAGAGTCCGAGCTGGGCCTGCTCGGCGATGTGTCCGGCCTGGACGTGCTGGAGATCGGCGGCGGAGCCGGGCAGTGCGCGCGGTGGCTGTCCGGGGAGGGCGCCCGGGTGGTCTCCTCCGACCTGTCGATCGGGATGATCCGCACAGGCCTGACCCTCAACCAGAGGGTGAGTGATCCCGTGCCGTTCGTGCAGGCGGACGCCTGTGCGCTCCCCTTCGCCGACACGGCATTCGATCTCGTCGTCACGTCCTATGGCGCGGTGCCCTTTGTCGCCGACTCGGCCCTGCTCATGCGCGAGGCGGCCCGCGTGCTGCGGCCGGGCGGCCGGTTCGTCTTCTCCGCCACCCACCCGATCCGCTGGGCCTTCCCCGACGACCCGACCGAGCACGGCCTGCGGGTCACGCAGTCCTATTTCGACCGCTCCCCCTATGTCGAGGAGGACGGCGCCGGCGGCATCGTCTATGCCGAGCACCACCGCACCCTCGGCGACCGGGTCCGCGAGATCACCGCTGCCGGGCTGGGCCTGGTCGACCTCGTCGAGCCCGAGTGGCCCGCGCGCAATGACGAGACCTGGGGCGGCTGGTCACCCCTGCGCGGCCAGCTCATCCCCGGCACCGCGATCTACGTGTGCCGGCGCGGCTGACCCGCGGGATCCCCATATCCCTGCTGCATGACTGAGGGAGCCGACACACTCGGGTGTCGGCCCCCTCAGCGGTGGTTCCGGTCAGCGCCCGTCGCGCCGGCTGCGGGTCTCGTCGAACCGGTCGACAGACTCGACGCGCTCGGTGCGGTCGCCGCGCTCGGCGCGGTCGATCCGCTCGGTCGGCGCGGAGGCACCCGTCGAGCCCGAGCGCACGACACGCTCACGGGACTCGTCCGGACCGGCCCCGCGGCGGGCAGCCCGGGACGTGTTGTCCTCCTTGCCGCCGCGGCTGAGCAGCCACCCGAGCAGGGTGAGCAGGCCGCCGAGGAGCAGCAGGGCCAGGGGCAGCCACTTGCTGATCATGTTGATCGACTTGATGCCCTCACGCGCCTTGTCGGCCTGGATCTTGTTGGCCTCGGGCAGGAAGGCCAGCGTGCCCTTGAGCGCGGTCTTGTCCTTGAGCTGGGGGTTGATCTCGGTCTTGCCCGGCTCCTCACCGGTCAGGCGCTGGTCCAGCTGCTCCTGGCCGTGGATGGTCGCGCCCGTGTTGGGCTCGATCCAGAGCGTGCGGGTGTTGCTGTAGAGCGACGGCAGACCCTTGGTGTCGGCCGGAGCGTCCGTGATCGTCTGGACGAACTTGTAGGTCTCCAGGCCCTCGATCTTCTCGGTGCCAGAGAACTTCGCCGGCCAGGCCTTGCCCGAGGGGTCGTCCCAGACGAGGTAGTCCTTCTTCTCGGTGCCCATCGGGAAGATGGAGCCCACACCCTCGCGCGAGACCGGCTTGTCGTTGTAGGTGTTGTTGCAGGCGCTCTTGCCGTCGGAGCCGCAGACATTGCCGTTGACGGCCTGGGCAGTCTTGCGGTCGAAGGCGAAGGACCGGTAGTAGTTGGCGATCGTGCGGTCGTCCGAGCCGGTGGTGCACGGCAGCTGCGCCTTGTCATCGCTGCGGGACAGACACAGCGCCTGCTCGTAGACGCCGACCTTGTCGTTGGACAGCTCGGTGTTGGTCCGGATGTGCCGGGAGACCGAGACATAGGGCAGCACGATCTCGCCGCCGTCCTTGGCGGACAGGTAGGTGAAGTTCTCGCCGCCGTGCGGCAGGGTCACGTCGAGATCGATCGGCGCCTTGAGCAGTCCTGGGGCCACGGCGAACTTGATCACGGGCGCCATGACGAGCAGTAGCACTCCGAGACCGAAGGTCAGGAGGCCGAGAATTCGCTTCACGTTCGTCCTTCCACAGGGAGGGCCACAGGGGGCCCGTCAGGGTTGAGCGGAAACCTACCAGCAAGTAGCCTGAGCGCGCCGCAATTCTCAGGGACGAGTTTTTCGACCGGATTGTCCGCTCGGGCGATCCGGGGTCACGTCCACGTCGGCACGAGAGGCGCTCCGCGCCGGAGAGAGGTGACGCGTGAGCCTGGACCGGACCCGACGGGACTGGACGACCCTTGGCGCCGAGGACCCCCTGTGGGCCGTCCTCGTCACGCCCGAGACCCGACACGAGGGCTGGCAGCCCGACGACTTCTTCCGCACCGGCCGGGAGGAGATCGACACGCTGCTCGCGGCGGTACGCGATCTCGGCCTGACCGTCGGCTCGTCGGCGGCAATCGACTTCGGATCCGGGGCCGGCCGCCTCGCCCAGGCACTGCGGCAGCGTTTCGACCGGGTCGTGGGAGTCGATGTCTCCCCCACCATGATCGAGCGCGCCAAGGCCCTCGATGTGGACGGCCGCATCGAGTTCGTCCTCAACGAGTCGGACGACCTGGCCCGGTTCCCCGATGGGACCTTCGATTTCGCCAACTCGGCACTGGTGCTCCAGCACATCCCGCCGCCGTATGCCGCGGGCTACCTTGCCGAGATGGTGCGGGTCCTCCGCCCCGGCGGCATCGCGGCCGTCCAGGTGGCCACCCGGCCCGACCACTCCTGGCGGGGCATCCTGACCCGGGTCCTCCCCCGCCCCGCCATGCGCTTCCTCCAGAAGCAGGTGCTGCGCTATCCCGCGCCCATGGAGATGCACCCCCTCAGCGCCGACGACGTGGCAGCCGCGGCCGCCCGGCACGGCGGCACCGTGCGCGCGTCCTGGGACGAGGACATGTACGGCGGCCACTGGGTCTACACCCGCTATGTGATCGTCAAGGCGTCGGAGCAGTCGGCCGACGAGGCAGGCCATGGCTGATACCGCCACGGCTGATACCGCGGCCGAGCCGGGTGGCTCCGCGTCCGTTCCCGAGACGGCGGACGGGTCCGCCGGAACCCGTGCCCGCGAGGCGCGGCTCGTCCTCTGGGCCGCTCTGGGCCTGATCGCCCTCCAGGCGGTGCTGCGCGGCTGGGCTGCCCTGCGTGGCTACTTCTATATCGACGACTTCGCCTTCATCAGCATGGCGCAGGAGAACTCGGCCTTCGACCCCGACTACCTGCTGCACGCCTACAACAGCCACGTCATGCCCGGCTCCTACCTGTGGGTGTCGGCGCTGACCGCGCTTGCACCGCTGTCGTGGACGCCGGTCGCGCTGGTGAGCATCGCCCTCCAGGCGATCCTCGCGGTCCTGTGCCTGCTGCTCCTGCGGGAGCTGTTCGGGCTGCGCTGGCTGATCCTCGTGCCACTCGCAGTCATGCTGCTCTCGCCCATCAGCCTGCCCGGCTTCCTGTGGTGGGCTGCCGCGCTCAACCAGCTGCCGCAGCAGCTGGCGATGATCCTGGCCCTGCTGCTCCATGTCCGCTACCTGCGGACCGGACGTCTGCTCACCGGTCTGCTGGGCGTGGCAGCGATCGCGTTCGGGCTGCTCTTCTCGGAGAAGACGCTGCTGGCCATCCCGCTGATCGCCGCCATCCATCTCGCGTTCTTCGCGGCCGGACCGGTGCGCGAGCGGCTGCGCGAGTTCGTTACCGAGCACGCGATCGTCGTCGGCGCCTACGCGCTGTTGGCCGCGGCCTACACCACCTATTACCTCCTGGCGGTCCCGTCCCCCGCCGGCGACGTCAGCACCGGCCAGGACATGCTGGACGTCGGCACCGAGGCCGTGTCGTCGGCGATCCTGCCGGGCATCCTGGGCGGCCCCTGGACCTGGGAGTCACTCGGGTTCGCCGGCGGTATGGCCAAGCCGCATGCCCTGGCGGCCCTGGCCTCCTTCGTGCTCCTCACCGCGGCCATCGTGTGGTCGAGCACCCGGCTGCGGGGTGCCGGGCGCGGCTGGCTGGTCCTGGCCGGCTACATCGTGGCCGTCATCGGGCTGCTCGCCGTGAGCCGGGCCACGATCGTCGGCCCGGCGGTGGGCCGGGAGATGCGCTATCTCACCGACGTCGGTGTGGTGGCCGGGCTCTGCATCGGGCTGGCGATCATCCCGCTGCGCGCCGGCCCGTGGCGGGCCGCGAGCCCGATGGCCCGGGCCCCGCACGAGGGCCGGCACGCCGAGCGGTCTGCGTGGCGTGACCAGCTGGGCATCCCCAACGTGTCGGAGGCGCCGCTGTCGCTGGCTCTCGCGGGGCTGCTCGCGATCAGCTCGGCGGCCTCGACCATCACCTATGACCGCCTCTGGCACCCCAACCCGGCCCGCGCCTATGTCGAGGGCGCCAAGGCCCAGTCCACGACGCGTGTCATCGCCGACGGCGCCGTCCCGCCGGAGGTGGCGTGGTCGCTGATCGCCCCCCACAACACCGCGTCACGGCTGCTGCGCTCCACCGACCTCCGCTTCATGCAGCCCGGCGACGTGAGCGACCGCATCACCGCCCTCGGCTCCAACGGCGTGCCTGTCGACGGGAGTGTCACCGGGGTCAGCGCCGTGCCCGGCCCCGACCCCGGGTGCGGATGGGCGCTCGGGCGCAAGGCCCAGCGCATCCAGCTCCAGGGACAGGTCTACCAGGGCGTCCACCTGGTGCGGATCGGCTACCTCTCGGGCGCCAAGACCCGACTGCGCGTGACCGCAGGCAAGCAGACGGCTTGGGTGCCGGTCACCAAGGGACTCGGCGCGGCATACCTCGTCGCGGAGGGGCCCATCGACCACATCACCGTCGCGCCGGACAAGAAGCCGGCACCGGTGTGCACCAAGGACATCAGGGTCGGGCGACCGCTGCCCCGCGTCGAGGCCCCATGAGCCTGCTCGACCGGGTCGTCCGTCCCGTTCTCCGTCAGCCGGAGCACGGGGCGTTCCCCGGGCTGGACGGGCTGAGGGCACTCGCCGTCCTCGCCGTCGTGGTCACCCACGCCGCCTTCTGGACCGGCCGCTACGAACGGGGCGCGGGGACGGCCCTGCTGGCTCGCATGGACAGCGGCGTCGCGGTCTTCTTCGTCATCTCCGGCTTCCTGCTCGTGCGGCCCTGGCTCGCGGCGGCGGCGACGCCGGACCGGGGGCTGCCCTCACTGCGGGTGTATGCCGTGCGCCGCGTCGCCCGGATCCTCCCCGCCTACTGGCTCACCGTCGTGGTGGCGATGGTTGTGCTGCCGCGCAACCGTGAGGTCGGGACCTTCATGGACTGGGTGCGTCACCTGACCCTGACGCAGATCTACGGCTATGGCTGGGTCAGGGACGGCCTGACCCAGACGTGGAGCCTGTGCACGGAGGTCGCCTTCTATGCGCTGCTCCCGCTGGTCGGGCTCCTCATCGCGTGGCTGGTCGCGCGCGCGGGACACTGGACCCCGTGGCCGGGTCTGGCCGTCAGCGCGGTGCTGGCGCTCATCCCCCTGCCGTGGCATCTGTGGATCCACCCGGCGCCCAGCGAGTCCTTCCTCAGCGCCCCGATGTGGCTGCCCGGCTACCTCAGCTGGTTCGCGGCGGGGATCGCGCTCGCCGTCGCCCAGGTCCATCTCACGTCCGGGCAGCCCCGCCCCGACTCCCGCTGGTGGCTCCTGGAGGACCTGGCCAACCACCCGTTCACGTGCTGGGCGGTGTCCGCGGCATTCCTGCTGGCTGCATTGAGCACCGCGGCCGGCCCCCGTGCCATCGGCATGACGACCGCCTCACAGGGCGTCATCAAGTCGGCCCTGTATGCCGGCTTCGCCCTCTTCCTGGTCTGGCCGGCGGTGCTGGGGCGCTCTCAGGCGGTCGCACGCGGGCTCGCCAACGGGCCCATGCGCTATCTCGGCGACATCTCCTACGGGGTCTTCCTCTATCACCTGCTGGTGCTCGAGGGCGCCATGCGCGTGCTCGGCAATCCCGTGTTCGGAGGCAAGGCGATGCCCGTGCTGCTTCTCACCCTGCTCGGCTCGATCCCTTTGGCCGCACTCTCCTACCGCTACCTCGAGCTGCCCGCCATCCGGGCCGCCAGGCGGCTGGTGCGCCCGCAGCCGTCGGGTCGTCGCCTCCGGGCATCATGACCGAGGCTGCCGCCAGGCAGACCGCCAGCAGGCAGATGACCTGCATATAGGTCTCACCGGCGGCGTAGCCCGGCTCCCGGTACGGTCTGGTGGCCAGCAGCGCGCCCGCGACGAGGAGCAGGGCCATGACGACGCCGGGGATCAGCAGCTCGGTCGCGGACGCCCACCTCCGCGGCAGGAGCCGGAGGGCGCCAGCCGCCACTAGTGCCACGACGAGCAGGGCGAGGCCGGTCCAGCCGCCCACGAGGACCGCGGCCAGGACCGCCGAGGCAGCGGGCAGGAGTATGCCGCCGGGGGCGTTGGCCGCGAGGCGGGACCTGCGCCGGACGGGCCACAGCGCGCCGACGATCAGCGCCAGCACTGCGGCGCCACCGGCGAGGTAGCCCGCCTTGCCGGTCGCATCGGGCGCGAAATGCAGGTCGATGGTGCCCGAGGCGCCGGCCGGGACGATGAACCCCTGCGACCAGCCGTCGACGGTGACCGGGGTCAGGGTCCGCTCGCCCATGCGGGCCTCCCAGCCCGGGTTGACGTTCTCATGCACGACGAGCAGCGCCGGCTCGTCGCGGGCCGGTGCAAGCACCTGACGCTCGGCCTCGTCCCAGCGGCGGATGTGCAGCGGCAGCGGCGCGGGGGCCTCCGCGGAGGCCGCTCGCTCGGCCTCGAGCAGCACCTGGGTGACCGCCCAGTCGGCGGTGCGTGAGGTGACGCGGGTCTGCCCGGCCAGGGCCGCCGGCACGGGGTCGCAGACCTGCGCCTCGACCTCGTCCATCCGCAGTATCTCGCCCAGCGTCGCGCGGACGGAGGTGCGCAGCCTGCGGTCGCCGATCTCAAGGGTGGGTCCGGAGCCGCAGGGCACAAAGACCGGCTCGTCGCGGCGGGCGTCGAGGGCGGCCTCAGACAGCGGGGCCGTTACGCCCGGGATGCTCAGCTCGGACAGGCCGATCCCGACCTGGCTGACCTCCCCGGAGGCCGGGTGGGTGCTGACGGCCCGCTCCGGGGACCAGAGCCGCAGGGTCAGCCGGTCGGTGGTCAGCTCGGGGAAGGTGACCTTGCCTGTGGGGTCGACGAAGGCCTCCCGCGAGCCTCCGGGGCTCTCGATCTCGATCCCCTGGGGCGGGGTGGCTGCCGCGGAGGGCTGCACGGTCAGCTGCATCGACGAGAAGGTGGCCTTGCGGGGCAGGCGCAGCTCGAGCTCGGGCCGGGAGTCGTCGGCCCGGGCCACCCAGGTGGTGAACGGGTCCCCGTCGACCGCCGACAGCGGCCCGGCCGCAGGATCGGGCACCGCGCGCGAGCTGGCCTTGATCGTCACCTCGGGGTCGACCGCCTTGGCGAGCAGGGCGTCCGTCGCGGAGCCGACGACCGGCCGCGTCCACACCCGGGTGGAGAACTTCCCGGTCAGCGGCACCGCACGGTCCAGACCCGCGGCGTCCTCACCGGGCTCGCCGATGCCCGGGACACACAGGGAGATGGCGCCCGGGAAGACGCAGTTGTCGCGGCGGAGCTGCGCGGTGAGCAGTGCACCGTCGGGCTCTCTGGCCGGTGCCGCGGGCCGGGGGACGACCAGCGTCCGCTCGAAGCGCACGCCCGGTGTGGTCACCTCGGCGATGCCGCTGCCGGTCGCCCGGGTCGAGCCCGGCCCCAAAGTCACGAGTGTGATCCGCAGGGAGCTGGTCTTGCCCTTGGGCAAGGACAGGGGGACCTCCGACGCGCCACCGGGGACGGTCACCGGCTTGGTCCCCTGAGCCGTCGTGACGTCGAAGGCCCGCACCCGGGAGTTGGGCTCGAGCCGCACCCGCGTGGCCGCGACGTCGGTGGGCTTCGTGTAGTTGAGCTGGAGCCACTCCCCCTCCTCGTTGCGCATGGCGTTGGGCCGCCACGCGGTCCGCGAGTCGCCGTCGACCGCGGAGAAGGGCATCGCCACCTGGGAGGCGACCGGCCAGGCGTCGGCGTCGGATGCCGACGATGACGCGCTCACGGAGCCGGCCGGTCCCCACTTCGCCGCGACGCTGGGCGCCTCGCGCTCGGTGTCGCCCAGTCCGTAGTCGAGCTGCTTCTTGGGGATGCGCGGCGGGTCGGTGTCGGTGAGCGTCTGGGAGTATGCCGCGGCGCCGTCACCGAAGTTGGTCTCGCGGCGACGTGGCCCATCGGTGAGCAGGTAGCGACCGGTCGTCGCCTGCTCCAGCTCCGCGACGGACTGGGTGTCGGCCGTGAGCACCGCGGGGCGCTGCCCCCGCTGGCTGACCGGAAGCCGGGCGAGCGACTCCGGGCTGCCGGCGATGACGTCGAGCCCCTTGCCGGGATAGAGGTGTGCCCGCACATCCGACTCGTAGCCGACCGAGTAGATCTCGACGGCGGAGTACGGCTGGTTGAGCCGGTGGTCCTTCATGAAGGGCCCGCGACGTGAGTCACCCACGAGGGGGCCGAAGCCCTTGACCTTGGACAGTCCCGGGGTCGCCTCGATCGTCTGGTGCACCCAGACGGGGCGCACCGCGCCGACCTTGGCGTAGTTGAGGTCGTTGCGGACCACGAGGTAGCGCACGCCCGAGCGGATCAGCAGGTCGGTGAGGCCCTCGCCGCCCTGCCCCGTCTGGAAGCGGTGCTCGATCGCGTCGAGATAGCGGATGTGCCCGGGGCCGGTGAGCGGCACGACATTGCGCACATCCCAGGGGCGCTTGGACAGGGCCTGGATGGGCTCGTCCATCGTGTTGCCCCAGGTGTACATGCCGAAGCGGGAGCCGGGCACCAGCAGCGCGCGTCCCTCGATCTCCTGCTGCCCGAGCCATTTCGCCACCTCGTTCCAGTGCGCGGGCACGGCCGAGAAGGACCCAGTGGGGCCGGCTTTGAGGATGGCGAATGGCGCGGCCGACGCGATGACCGCGAGCGCGGCGGTCGCCATGACCATCGCGTGGGTGAGCCGGCGCTCGAGCGCATTGCGGCCGAGCGGGATGGCGGCCAGCCCGGCCGCGATCGCCAGTGAGATGGGCAGGCGCATCGCGATGTCGAACTTGTGCACATTGCGCACCGGCGCGAGGGGTCCGTCAAGCCACTCCCTCAGGCGCTCCGCGCCCAGACCGTCGACGCTGCCGACGTGCCCCATCGTGACCAGGAACAGACCGGCCAGGAAGCACGAGATCATCCACCGCCGATGTGGGGTGCCCCGGTAGGCCATGGCCGAGAGGCCGGCCGCCGCGATGACCACGGTGTTGATGATCGCCAGGGGCTCGGTGCGAAGCAGGTAGCCGGCCTGGCTCCCCGATGCCTCGAGATAGCCGATCCAGTCGGCGGTGCCTCGGATCGTCTCGATGAGATGGGTCGTCGCGGTGGTGATTGAGGCCGACTCGATGTAGTCGAGGAAGGGCGGGCTGAAGCGGCCGAGCAGCAGCAGCGGCACGGCCCACCACAGCGTGGCGAGGATGCCGCCGACGGCCCACCAGCAGAGCAGCGAGAGCCATCTGCGGTCGGGGCGGCGGGAGAGCATCCACACCAGTGCCGGCACACAGGCCGCGACGTTGAGGGCCGCGTTGACACCGCCCATGGACAGGATCGCCAGCCCGGACAGCAGACCCGCCCGTCGCGTGCTCTCCCCCTCGCGCAGTCCCACGACGAGCGGCACCATCACCCAGGCGGCGAGGGACATCGGCCAGGCCTCGGCGGAGACGGGGCCCAGGACGGTGAGCAGGTGCGGCGCCAGTGCGAACGCCAGCCCGGCGATGAGCCGCGAGGCAGGGGTTCCGATACGCATGCGCTCGGCCAGGGTCACCACCCCGAGGAAGGCAACACACAGGATGAGCGCCCACCACAGCCGCTGGATCAGCCACGGCGGCACATGAACGAGGTGTCCGAGGGCAAAGAACGGGCCCATCGGCCACAGGTAGCCGTAGGCCTGGTTCTGGAGCTGTCCTCCAGAGCCCTCGGGATCCCACAGGTTCAGTGCGCGGCCAAGGAACTTCAGGGGGTCGACGACGAGGTCGAGCTTGGTGTCGGGGAGCGTCGCACCGGACTCGGTGTTGATCGCCATGGCCGTCAGGCCCAGACACACCGCGGCATACCTCAGCCGCCACAGCGCCGCGCGGCTGCGCGCGCGGCGTCGTGGGTGGATCTCCGGCGAGTCGCTGTCGGCGCGACCCTGCGCGGCGGTGCTCACGTCTCCCCCAAACCGATCAGTGCTTCCTCAGCACGATCACCATGTTCCACACCGCGAACTCGCGGGCGCCGGGCACCTTGGCCATCCAGTGCGCCCAGCGCGGGTGATAGCGGGGGTATGCCGCCACGACCTCGGCCTCGGTCTGGGTGCGGGCCCAGTCGAGCATGTCACCGGCGTGGGTCGCAAAGAGCGAGCGACCGAAGTCGTTCTTGGGGCGCTTGCCCTCCTTGCGCGCGTAGCGGTCGGCGGCATACCGGCCGCCGAGGAAGTGCCAGGGAGCGGTCTCGTGGCCGCCCCAGAAGGAGAACCAGGTGGTCCAGGAGAGGAAGACGGTGCCGCCGGGGCGGGTCACGCGCAGCATCTCCTCGGCCATGGTCCGAGGCGCGGGCACGTGCTCGAGGACATTGCTGGAGTAGGCCACATCGAGGCAGCTGTCGGCAAGGGGCAGCTGCATGCCGCTGCCGATGACGGTCTCGGGCCCCGGCTCGGCGACTGCGGCGAGCTCCCCCGCATCAGCGTCGATCGCGCCGTAGCGCGCGCCCGCGGCCCGGAACGCGTCGGCGAAATAGCCCGGCCCCCCGCCCACGTCGAGGACGGTCTTGCCGCGCAGGTCGACGAAGTTGCCGAGCTCACGCACCGAGTCGCGGGCGAGCAGCCCGTAGAAGACGTCAGGCCGGGTCTGCTCGAGGCGGAAGGCCCGCAGCAGCTGGACCGAGCGCGCCAGCGAGCCGCTCGGTCGCAGCGGGTCGTCGGCTCTGGGGGTGGCGCTCACAAGGTCCTCCTCGGTGCGATGGATGTACCGTTTTGCCCACATAAGATCTTGACGCAGCCGTTGACTTTGTCAGCCATCCGGGTAGTCTCGCATCAACCTACTCGCGGGTAGGATAACCGACCGACACGGCAGGGGACAGGAGGCCGAGGCGATGGCCTTGCCAACCCGCCCTGGGGCCGTCGCGCCCCGAGTCCTGCTGCTCAACTGGCGCGACACCGGCCACCCCGAGGGTGGCGGCTCGGAGGTGTATGCCGAGAACGTCGCCGAGGGGCTCTCGGGCCTGGGCTACGACGTCACCATGCTCACCGCCCGCTACCCCGGCTCCGACCCGGTGACGATCCGTCCCGAGGGGACGCGCATCGTCCGCTTCGGCGGACGCCTGGGCGTCTATCCGCAGAGCATGCTCGCCGTCCTGCTCCGGCGGGTCCCGAAGCCCGACATCATCATCGAGGTCCAGAACGGCCTGCCCTATCTGGCCCGTCTCTGGGCGCCTGGCACCCCACACATCCAGCTCGTCCACCACGTCCACCGCGAGCAGTGGCCGGTCGTCTTCGGCCCCGTCGTCTCCCGGCTGGGCTGGTTCGCCGAGTCGCGCATCGCGCCCGTCGTCAACCGCTCCCGTCCCTACGTGGCGGTCTCCGAGCTGACCCGCAGCGAGCTGGCCGAGCTCGGCGTGGAGCCCGAGCGGGTGCGTGTCATCCACAACGGCACGATCCCGCCGCCGCCCCACGATATCGAGCGCACGGCATACCCCTCCCTGCTGGTGCTGGGCCGACTGGTCCCCCACAAGCGCGTGGAGATCGCCCTCACGGCGGTCGAGCGGCTGCGCCACGAGTTCCCGGGCCTGCGGCTCGTCGTCGCCGGCCGCGGCTGGTGGGAGGAGCAGCTCGCCGCCGAAGTCGAGCGGCGCGGCCTCGGCGACTGTGTCGAGCTCGCGGGCTTCGTCTCCGACGAGCGGCGCCACGAGCTCTACGCCAGCAGCTGGGTCTCCCTCGTCCCCTCCCTCAAGGAGGGCTGGGGCCTGGTCGTGGTCGAGGCCGGCCTGCATGAGACGCCGAGCATCGCCTTCCACGGCGCCGGTGGCGTGGCCGAGTCCATCGTCGACGGCGAGACCGGCCTGCTCGCCCGCTGGGACGATGTCGACCACTTCACCGACCTGACCCGCCAGCTGCTGCGTGACGAGGAGCGTCGCCTCGCCATGGGCCGGGCCGCCAAGGCCTTCGCCTCCGGCTTCACCTGGGAGAGCACCGTCGCCAAGCTCGCCGACCTCATCGAGGCCGAGCTGGGCACCGACGCGCCCGACCCGGTGCCGCCGGCCACCCACCCCGAGCACGGCCCCGCCGCGCTCGAGCCGACACCGAGCGCCAGCGAGCACCGCCACCACCACCAGCGCCGCCTCTAGGCCCTGCGGCGGCCGGCCTGCACGCCGGCCGCCCCGGGCACGGCAATGGGGCGGGACACCGTGATGGTGTCCCGCCCCTTTGTCGAAGCGTGGGTGTTACTTGCAGCCGTTGGCCAGCTTGGCCTGACCGGCAGCGTCGTAGTTCTGACCAGCGAAGTCGCCGGCCGGCGGGATGATGTCGCCGTGCTTGGAGTGGCCGTTGAGGGCCGCGACCGCGACGGAGATCTCGTTGTACTTGTTGCCAGCCTTGTGGCAGATGGTGACCTTCTGGCCGTTGGCGCCGTAGTCGAAGAGCTCGTTGCTCGACTGCTCGACCTTGGGCTGGGCCGCCTGGTAGACGCCATAGCTGGAGAACAGGCCCAGCAGGCCGGCCACGGCGGCGGTGATCAAGAGGCGCATCGGTCTCTCCTAGAGTGGGGGCACGGCAGGGTCCGTGCTCTCGGTTACCGTGAGTAAATATAGCAGGACTGTCCGTTCTGTCTACGGTTGCGCCGGCGCGTTCTCGGCGCGTCGCCACACGCGTCCCGCGGTCACCGCCAGCCCCGTGACCAGCAGGTATGCCGCGAGGTCGGCCCCGATGACCAGCCCCGCCCTGGGCCCAGCCTCCTTGGGCGCGACCGCACCCGGCACCTCGTAGAGCGCCCCGGCCTCCCCTCCTGCGACCCGGCGAAGTCCCTCGGGGACCGGCGTGTCGGGCCAGTCGGCCACCACCCAGCGCACGCCGAGACCGGCCAGCGCCGCTGCCGGGTCGGGCGACTCCACGGCGCGCCGCACCTCGGCGGCCCGGCGGTCCTCGCCCGGCAGGCGCACGCGACCGGTGTCCGTGTCGACCACGAGGTCATCGGCGGTGACGACGCGCGCCCGCGTCATCCGCGGCAGCGGGCTCAGGCTGGCCCGGTCGCCGTTCCACCGATAGCGCCGATAGCTCTCGAAGGGCAGCAGCACCGCCTCTCCCCCGCTGCGGTCGAGCGCCCGGGCCACGGTCTCGAGGTCGGCGGGCACCTCGACCGGCGCCAGCCGGCCGTGCAGTCCCCACGCCAGCGAGGGCAGGGCCGCGACCGGCAGCAGCAGGACCAGCGCGGCCAGCGCCTGCCACCCCGTCCTCGCCAGCCAGCCGACCGTGCAGCCCAGCCCCACAGCGAGCGCCAGCCACCACAGCAGCACGAAGCGGCTGTTGTCGCGCAGCAGCCCGCCGCCCGGCAGGTGGGCCAACGCCGCCGCGACGCCGTCGACCTGGGTCAGCAGTGCGGTGAGCAGCCCGATCAGCCCGACCGCGGCGGCGGCCAGGATCTGCGCGTCAGCCCGGCGCCGGGCGAGACCGGCCAGCGCGACCGCCAGGACGGCTATGGCGGCCAGCAACCCGAGGGCCCCACCGCGCTCTGCGGGGTGGACGTCGACATTCCAGATGCCGCCCCCGGTCAGCAGTGATGCGACGACGCCGGCAGGCGTGTCGGCCCTGGCACGGAAGACCTCGGCAGCCCGGTCATCCCCGGCACCCGACTGCCCGGCGAGCAGGGCCGGCACCAGCCATGGCACCGCGAGTGCCAGCAGGGTCGCCGCGATGGCGGCGGCATGGAGGGGGGTGCCGCGCGCACGATCACTCCCCCGTGTCGCCAGCCCGGCGAGGTATGCCGTGGGCGCCGCCAGCGCCAGCAGCAGCCAGGCCGGCGCCCCGCCGAGCGAGCCCAGCGCGAGCGCGGCGACGAGGGGTGCGAGCGAGGCCCGCCCACTGGCCAGCCGGACGGCCGCGCGCACGACCCACGGCAGGGCGGCATACCCGATGAGCAGTGCCCACTGACCGATCGCGAGCCGCTCGAAGACGGCCGGCGCCCAGACATACGCGAGGGCGGCTGCCGACCCGCCCCACGCGCCGCCGACGAGCCGGCCGGCACCGGCGCCGGCGCCGGCGAGGATCGCCAGGAGCAGGACCTTCTGGGCGACGTCGCCGGGGAGGAGCAGGCCGATGGCCCACGGCACCAGGTCGCTCGGCACGGCCCGCGGCAGCTCGCTCGTCAGGCCGAGCAGGCGGGGTGACCACGGCATGTCGGGGGCGCAGACCATGTCGCGCACCAGCAGGCAGCCACGGCCCAGGCCCGGTCCGAGGACCACGACGGCGGCGACGAGGGCAACCGCCCACGGCAGCCAGCCGGCAGCGCGGGGCCGTGGCCGCGTGGTGCTCCCCATGGTCCGCGACCCTATAGGTAGCCTGACGTGGTGATCAGCGGCCTCGTCAAGCTCCTGCGCCCCAAGCAGTGGCTCAAGAACTCGCTGGTCGCCGCGGCGCCGCTCGCCGCCGGCCGCATCCTCGAGCCTGAGATCGCCCTCAAGACGCTGATCACCTTCGTGGTCTTCTGCCTGGCGGCCAGCTCCTGCTACGCGCTCAACGACGTCTTCGACGCCGAGGAGGACGCACGGCACCCGACCAAGCGCTTCCGCCCGGTCGCCTCCGGCGAGGTGCCCAAGCCTGCCGCCCTGGCGCTGTCCGCAGTGCTCGGCGTGGCTGCGATCGCCCTGGCCAACGGCGCACTGCGGTGGGTCGTCATCGCCTACATCGTGATGACGATCGCCTACTCCAGCTGGCTCAAGCACGTGCCGGTCCTCGAGCTGGGCCTGCTCTCGGCCGGCTTCCTGCTGCGCGCCGTCGCCGGGGGTCCGGGCGCGGACATCCCGATCTCGCAGTGGTTCCTCATCGTCACCGCGTTCGGCTCGATGTTCATGGGCGTCGGCAAGCGGCTGGGCGAGCTGACCCGCACGCTCGAGGAGGACTCGACGCCGCGGCGGAGCGTCGCGGCATACCCGCTGTCCTATCTCCAGATGATGGCGACGCTGTGCATGGGCGTCACGGTCACGGCCTACTGCCTGTGGGCCTTCCAGGTCGCCAGCGCCAACCACGGCTCGGTCTGGGCGCAGCTGAGCATCGTGCCCTTCGTGCTGGCCCTGATGAGCTATGCCCTGGATGTCGACAAGGGCAACGCCGAGGAGCCCGAGAACGTCGTGCTCGGTGACCTCAAGATCCAGGCCCTCGGGCTGGTGTGGCTGGTCCTCTTTGCGATGGGGGTCATGCTGTGAGCACCGACCTGCCGACGACGCCGCGGCGGCTGACCGGGTGGGGGCGCACCGCGCCCACGACGGCGCACGTGCTCTCCACTCATGACGTCGAGCTCATCGCCCGCGCGGTCGCACAGGCCGCCGAGGAAAGCGACGCCAAGCCCTCGCACCTGCGCCGCGGGGTCATCGCGCGCGGCCTCGGGCGCTCCTATGGCGACGTCGCCCAGAACGGCGGCGGCCTCGTGGTCGACATGACGCCGCTGCGCACGATCCACTCGATCGACGCCGACAGCGCCCTGGTGGACGTGGACGCCGGCGTCAGCCTCGACGACCTCATGCGCGCGGCGCTCCCCCACGGACTCTGGGTCCCCGTCCTCCCCGGCACGCGGCAGGTGACGGTCGGCGGCGCGATCGGCGCCGACGTGCACGGCAAGAACCACCACTCCGCCGGGTCCTTCGGCAACCACGTGCGGTCGATGCAGCTGCTCGTGGCCGACGGCCGGGTGCTGACACTGACGCCGGACGGCTCGCCCGACGACCCCGACGCCTCCCTCTTCTGGGCGACTGTCGGCGGCATCGGCCTGACCGGCATCATCCTGCGCGCGACGCTCGCGATGACCCGGACGGAGACGGCCTACTTCGTCGCCGACGGCGATGTCACCAGGACGCTCGAGGAGACGATCGCCTTCCACAGCGATGGATCCGAGTCACGCTACGAGTACTCCTCGGCGTGGTTCGACGCGATCTCCCCGCCGCCGCGACTGGGGCGGGCCGCGATCTCGCGCGGCAGCCTCGCCACGCTCGCCCAGCTCCAGGAACTCGCACCCAAACTGGCCAGGGACCCGCTCGCCTTCGACGCCCCGACCCTGCTGACGCTGCCGGATGTCTTCCCCAACGGGCTGGCCAACAAGTGGACCTTCACGCCCATCGGCGAGCTCTGGTACCGCAAGTCCGGCAGCTATCGGGGCAAGATCCAGAACCTCACGCAGTTCTACCACCCGCTCGACATGTTCGGTGAGTGGAACCGGGCCTACGGGTCGCGCGGCTTCCTCCAGTACCAGTTCGTCGTGCCACCCGAGGCCGTCGAGCCGTTCAAGCAGATCATCCGAGACATCCAGCGCTCGGGGCACTACTCCTTCCTCAACGTCTTCAAGCTCTTCGGCCCCGGCAACCGCGCTCCCCTGTCCTATCCGATGCCCGGCTGGAATGTCTGCGTCGACTTCCCGATCGACCGCAGCGTCGGCGCCCTCGTCGACCGGCTCGACGCGCAGGTCATGGAGTTCGGCGGGCGCCTCTACACCGCCAAGGACTCACGTGTGCCGGCCGAGCGCTTCCACGCCATGTATCCGCGCATCGACGAGTGGCTCGCCGTGCGCCGCCGCATCGACCCGACCGGGGTCTTTGCCTCCGACATGGCCCGCCGCCTCGAGCTCGCCTGAGCGGCCACACCCAATGCCCTTGCGAGAGAACGGACCCCACTCGTGATCAACGCCGTCGGCACTCCCCAGAAACTGCTCCTCCTCGGTGGCACCAGTGAGATCGGCCTGGCGATCTGTGAGGAATACCTGAAGCGCGGCCCGATGACCGTCGTGCTCGCCTCACTGCCGGCTGACCCGCTGCGCGAGGACGCCGCGGAGCAGCTGCACCGGGCCGGCGCCCGCGCCGTCGAGGTCATCGACTTCGACGCCCTCGACACCGAGTCCCACCCGGCTGTCATCGAGCGCGCCTGGCAGGACGGCGATGTCGACGTCGCGATCGTGGCCTTCGGCATCCTCGGCGACAACGAGCAGCAGTGGCAGGACCAGCAGGCCGCCGTCCTCGCGTGCGACCTCAACTTCACCGGCGCCGTGTCAGTCGGGGTACTCCTGGGCCAGCGCATGAAGGCGCAGGGCTTCGGCCAGATCATCGCGATGAGCTCGGCCGCCGGCGAGCGGGTGCGCCGCAGCAACTTCGTCTACGGCGCCACCAAGGCCGGCCTCGACGGCTTCTATCTCAACCTCGGCGAGGCCCTCGAGGACTATGGCCCGAGGGTGCTGGTCATCCGCCCCGGCCAGGTGCGCACCCGCATGTCGGCCGGCGTCAAGGAGGCCCCGCTGACGGTCGACAAGGAGGACGTCGCCCGCATGGCGGTCGCCGCCGCCGACAAGGGCAAGAGCCTGATCTGGGCGCCTGCGGCATTCCAGGGCGTGATGATGGTGCTGCGCCACGTCCCGCGCCCCGTCTTCAAGCGCCTGCCGATCTAGACGGCTTCAGCAATAGGTATGCCGCGCAGCGAGATTCGCTGCGCGGCATACCTTTTGGACGGACAGCTCAGTGGGCGGCGTCGTGCCAGGAGTCGCCGACGCCGACGCTGACGTCGAGGGGGACGTCCATGTCGATGGCCTTGCCCATCTGGGTGCGCACGAGCGTCTCGACATCGTCACGCTCGCCCGGCGCGATCTCGAGGACGAGCTCGTCGTGCACCTGGAGCAGGACGCGCGAGCGGGCCTGTTGCTCGCGCAGCGCGGCCTCGACGCGGAGCATCGCGACCTTCATGATGTCGGCGGCCGAGCCCTGGATGGGGGCGTTGAGGGCCATCCGCTCGGCCATCTGGCGGCGCTGGCGGTTGTCGCTGGTCAGGTCGGGCAGATAGCGGCGCCGGCCGAGCATGGTCTCGGTGTATCCGGTGACGCGGGCCTGCTTGACGACCTCCTGGAGGTAGTCGCGCACGCCGCCGAAGCGCTCGAAGTAGCCGTCCATGAGCCCCTGCGCCTCGCCGGTCGAGATCGTCAGCTGCTTGGACAGGCCGAAGGCGGACAGCCCGTAGGCCAGGCCATAGGACATCGCCTTGACCTTGGAGCGCATCTCGGAGGTGACGTCCTCGGGCTCGACCGAGAAGACGCGCGAGCCGACGAAGCGGTGGAGGTCCTCGCCGGTGCGGAAGGCCTCGATGAGCCCCTCGTCGCCGGAGAGGTGGGCCATCACCCGCATCTCGATCTGGGAGTAGTCGGCCGACATCAGCGACTCGAAGCCCTCGCCGACGACGAAGGCCTCGCGGATGCGCCGGCCCTCCTCGGTGCGGATGGGGATGTTCTGGAGGTTGGGGTCGGTCGAGGAGAGCCGGCCGGTGGCCGCGATCGTCTGCTGGTAGGTCGTGTGGATGCGGCCGTCGTCGGCGACGGACTTGAGCAGCCCCTCGACGGTCACCCGCAGCCGCGAGGTGTCGCGGTGGCGCAGCAGCGCCTCGAGGAAGGGGTGCTCGGTCTTGGCGAACAGGTCGGTGAGCGCGTCGGCGTCGGTGGTGTAGCCGGTCTTGGTCTTTTTGGTCTTGGGCATGCCCAGCCGCTCGAAGAGCACGGTCTGGAGCTGCTTGGGCGAGCCGAGGTTGATCTCGTCGCCGTCGATCGCGGCATACGCGTCCTGCTGGGCCTGGCGCATCTTGCACGCGAAGTCACTCTCGAGGCTCGTCATCGCCTCGGTGTCGGCGGTGATGCCGGTGCGCTCCATGCGCGCGAGCATGTGCATCAGCGGCAGCTCGACATCGGCGAGCAGCTCGGTGCCGCCGATCGCGGCCAGCTGCTCCCCCAGCACCTCGGCGAGGTCGAGCACGCCGCGGGCGCGGACCATGTGCCCCTCGGCCTCGGCAGTGTCGTTGGCCGCGAAGTCGAGCAGGCCCTGCCCGGTGTCCTCGGACTCGGCCCGCAGCTCGCGCTTGAGATGGCGCAGCACGAGGTCGGCCAGGTCATAGGAGCGCTGGTCGGGCCGGACGAGATAGGCGGCCAGCGCGGTGTCCATCGTCACGCCCTGGACGTCCCAGCCGCGGGCGTGGAGCGCGTGGAGCGGCCCCTTGGCGTCGTGGAGCACCTTGGGCTGCGCGGGGTCGGTGAGCCAGGCCGCGAGGGCGGCGTCGGCCGCGTCGTCGAGCGTCGTCAGGTCGAGGTATGCCGCGGGGCCGGCGGCGGTGGCGATGGCCAGGGCGCTGGCGTCACCCGTGCCGCGCCCCCAGCTGCCGACGACGTGGAGGCCGGCGGGCTCACCGCTCGCGCCGTGCTCGGCCAGCCAGCCCGGCACCTCGGTCGGGTCGAGCACCGACCCGTCGAGCTCGAAGCCACCCTGCGCTGCCTCGGTCTCGGGGGCCTCGACCGTGGCGAAGAGCCGGTCGCGCAGCACCCGGAACTCCAGGCCGTCAAAGACCTGGTGGACCTGCTCGCGGTCCCAGTTCTGCCGCTGGAGGTCGGCGACCGTGACGCCGGTATCGAGGTCGCGCACGAGCTGGTTGAGCCGGCGGTTGCGCAGCACCTGCTCGAGGTGGTCGCGCAGACTCTCGCCTGCCTTGCCCTTGATCTGGTCGACGCCGGCCACGATCCCCTGGAGGTCGCCGAACTGGCCGATCCACTTGGCGGCGGTCTTGGGCCCGACGCCGGGCACACCCGGCAGGTTGTCGGAGGACTCGCCGACCAGCGCAGCGAGGTCGCTGTAGCGCTCCGGCGGCACGCCGTACTTCTCCTCGACCGCGGCCGGGGTCATGCGAGCGAGGTCGGAGACGCCCTTGCGCGGATAGAGCAGGGTGACCGAGTCGGTGACGAGCTGGATGGCATCGCGGTCGCCGGAGCAGATCAGCACCTCCATCCCCTCGGCCTCGGCCTGGGTGGTCAGCGTCGCGATGACGTCATCGGCCTCGAAGCCCTCGACCTCGACCGTGCGGATCTTGAGGGCGTCGAGCACCTCGTGGAGCAGGGAGACCTGGCCCTTGAACTCCCCCGGCGTCGCCGAGCGCCCGGCCTTGTAGTCGGCGTACTGCTCGGTGCGGAAGGTCTGGCGCGAGACGTCGAAGGCCACCGCCACGTGGGTCGGCTCCTCGTCACGCAGGACGTTGATGAGCATCGAGGTGAAGCCATAGACCGCGTTGGTGTGCTGGCCCGTGCTCGTCGAGAAGTTCTCCACCGGCAGGGCGAAGAAGGCACGGTAGGCCAGCGAATGTCCATCCAGCAGCAGCAGTCGGCTCACGCATGGCAGCCTAGAGCCCGAGACCGACAACCGAGAAAGGCACATTGATGACCGACGCGATGGCGCTCATGCGTGAGCAGTCCAAGGGCACGCTCCTGGAGCGCATGGAGATCGAGCTGATGGAGGTCGGCCCGGAGCGGATCACCGCCCGGATGCCGGTGGCGGGCAACACCCAGCCCTATGGCCTGCTCCACGGGGGCGCCTCGGTCGTCCTCGCCGAGACGCTCGGCTCGATCGGGGCGGCCCTGGCCGCCGGGGAGGGCAGGGTCGCGGTCGGCATCGAGATCAACGCCACCCACCACCGCGCCGCCCGCTCGGGCTGGGTGACCGGTGTGGCGACTCCCCTGACGATCGGCAACACACTGGCGACCTACGACATCGTGGTCACCGACGAGCAGGACAAGCGGGTCTGCACCTGCCGCCTGACCTGTCTGCTGCGCGACGCCGCCCCCGGCTCCTGACCCACGACGACGCAGCCAATCCGTCCCGCTCGCGTTTCTGCCCAGTTGGGCCAAAACGCGAGCGGCCCGGGGCGCGCGCCACGGATAACGCGATACGCACAGAGGTATGCCGCGTGGCCCGGCGGGCACGCGGCATACCTCTGCGTCGGGTCGGGCTCAGCTGGCGAGGTGGCGCTGGGCGCGGGCGCGCATGTTGCGTCGCCGGGAGACCAGCTGCTCGAGCGCGGGCTGGTCGCGCTCGCCCTTGAGGCGGCGGCGCAGCGACGCAGGGGTCGTGGCCCGCTGGACGATCGCCGACCCGAAGCCGAGACGGGCGAAGAACCGGTTGGTCTCGCGCAGGTGGCTCGGGACCGAGCTGATGATCTGGTCGGCGCCACGCTGGTCGGACCAGGCGGTCGTGGCGGCCAGCAAGGCCCGAGCCACACCCTGCCGGCGCATGCTCGGGACGACGAAGATCGTGTCGAGGACCACCGTCTCGGTGTCGCTGAGGACCGAGAGCGGCCGCGCGGTGAGGATGACGAAACCGACTGCGGCACCGTCCTTCTCGGCGATGATGCCCTTGACGTCGGGTCGGCCCAGGAGGCACAGGAGACGCTCGTCGGCGACACGTCGGGCGGCCTCGGCACTCGCGCCCTGCTCGACGCGGCTGGCGATCCACAGCTCGGCGAGCTGGCCGATCGTGCGCTCGGTGACGGGCACGGTGCTGACCGCGGGACGGGGGCCGGAACGCCGGGACACCGCAACCTCCAACTAACCATCGTGCGCTGGCGGTGCCCCTATCACCGGGACGCCTGAGGGGACGTCCACGCGCACTCTAGGTCACCGGCGCCCTGCCGCGAAAGGGGGCCGGTCACAACGCCTACAGTGACCCCGTGGACCTGTCCTTCCCCGGTCTCGGGACCGTCATCAACGTCGCCGCCATCGTCATCGGCAGCATCGCCGGCATGGTCGTCGGCCACCGCCTCTCGGAGCGAGTCCGCTCGGTCGTCACGAGCGCCCTCGGGCTGACGACCCTGCTCATGGCGGGTCTCTCGGCGGTCGAGGTCACCAGCCCCTCGCTGGCGCAGGCGACCGGCCGCGGCACCCCCGTGCTGATCGTGCTCGGCTCGCTCATCATCGGCGGTGTCGTCGGCGCGCTGCTGCGCATCGAGGAGCGGCTCGAGGAGCTCGCGGGCTGGGCGCAGACCAAGGTCGGGTCCCGGCTGGGCGACGGCGGCGGCTCGGGTCACGACGCGCGGGAGCGCTTCATCGAGGGCTGGCTGACGGCGACCCTGCTCTTCTGTGTCGGGCCGCTGGCGATCCTCGGCGCGCTGTCGGACGGCCTCGGCCAGGGCATCGACCAGCTCACGCTCAAGGCGATGCTCGACGGCTTCGCGTCGCTGGCCTTTGCGGCGAGTTTTGGTGTGGGAGTGCTGTTCTCGGCCGTTTCGGTGGGCATCGTGCAGGGCTCGCTGACCGTGCTCGGAGTGCTGCTCGGATCGCTTCTGCCCGACGCCCACATCGCGGCGCTGACCGCCGTCGGCGGCCTGCTGCTGGTGGGCATCGCCTTCCGGCTGCTCGACGTCAAGCAGCTGCCCGTGGGCGATCTGCTCCCGGCGATCTTCGTCGCCCCGCTGCTCACGCAGCTGGTCGTCGCTCTGCGCTGAGGGCAGCGGCCCCTACTTCTTCTGCGGGATCCCGGCGATGACGGCGTCGGCGACCTCGCGCATGCCGAGGCGGCGGTCCATGGCGGTCTTCTGGATCCAGCGGAAGGCGTCGGCCTCGCTCAGCCCGAGCTGCTTCATCAGCACGCCCTTGGCCTTCTCGACCGCCTTGCGCGTCTCGAGCCGGTCGGAGAGGTCGGCGACCTCGGCCTCGAGTGCCTTGACCTCGGTCCAGCGGGAGCGGGCGATCTCGATCGCCGGCGCGACGTCGCTTGCCGTGAAGGGCTTGACGATATAGGCCATGACTCCCGCGTCGCGGGCGCGCTCGACGAGCTCCTTCTGGCTGAAGGCGGTCAGCATCACGACGGGGCAGATGCGCTCCTGCCCGATCTGCTCGGCCGCGGAGATGCCGTCGAGCTCGGGCATCTTGACGTCCATGATCACCAGGTCGGGGGTGAGCTCACGGGCCATGTCGACGGCCTGCTGGCCATCGCTGGCCTGGCCGACGACCTCGTGGCCCGCGTCGGTGAGCATCTCGGCCAGGTCCATGCGGATGATGGCCTCGTCCTCTGCGACGAGGATCCGGATGCCGTCGGTCGTCTCGGTCACTGCTGCTCCTGACGTCGGTGTGAGGCGCTGGCACGCCCACACATGCTGTCGGGCCGGTCGGACCCGCGATCTGGTGCCGAGGGCGGGACTTGAACCCGCACGCCCTTGCGAGCAGAGCATTTTGAGTGCCCCGTGTCTGCCATTCCACCACCCCGGCCGGGTGCGCCCACAGCATACGCCGCAGGCCTTGAGGCGGTATGCCGCGCGAGGCCGGCCCCCAGCGGGGCCGGCCGCGCGGCATACCTGATGGTCGTCAGAGGGCCGCGTGGTCCTCGTAGGCCGGCGCGACGCCGTTGACGGCGTCACCCATCCGGTGGACCCGGATGGCGTTGGTCGAGCCGGGGATGCCGGGCGGGCTGCCGGCGACGATGACCACGCGGTCGCCCTCCTGCACGCGGCCGGTGCCGAGCAGGGTGCGGTCGACCTGGAGGGCCATCTGGTCGGTGTGGCGGGCCGGGGGCACGAGGAAGGTCTCGACACCCCACGTCAGGGCGAGCTGGGAGCGCACGGCCTGCTCGGGGGTGAAGGCCATCATCGGGATCAGCGGCCGCACGCGGGACATGCGCCGCGAGGAGTCGCCGGTCTGGGTGAAGGCGATGAGCAGCTTGGCGCCCACCTGCTCGCCGACCTCGGCGGCCGCGCGGGTGACGGCGCCGCCCACGGTGTGGGGGGTCGTGCCGAGGGGCGCGATGCGGGTGATCCCGTGCTCCTCGGTGTTGGCGATGATGCGGGCCATCGTGGCGACGGTCGTGACCGGGTGCTTGCCGACGCTGGTCTCGCCCGAGAGCATCAGCGCGTCGGCGCCGTCGAGGACGGCGTTGGCGGCGTCGGAGGCCTCGGCGCGGGTGGGGCGCGAGTTCTCGATCATCGACTCGAGCACCTGGGTGGCGACGATGACGGGCTTGGCCTGGCGGCGGGCGAGCTCGATGGCGCGCTTCTGCACCAGCGGCACCTGCTCGAGCGGGAGCTCCACGCCGAGGTCGCCGCGCGCGACCATGATGCCGTCGAAGGCACGCACGATCTCGGCGAGGTTCTCGACGGCCTGGGGCTTCTCGATCTTGGCGATGACGGGCAGGCGCACGCCCTCCTCGTCCATGATCGCGTGGACGTCATCGATGTCGGCGGCGCTGCGCACGAAGGACAGCGCGATGACGTCGGCCCGCAGCCGCAGCGCCCAGCGCAGGTCGTCCTTGTCCTTCTCGGACAGCGCGGGCACGCTCACGGCGACGCCGGGGAGGTTGATGCCCTTGTTGTTGGAGACCACGCCACCCTCGGTGACGAGCGTCTTGACGTCGGTGTCGGAGACCTCGGTCGCGACGAGCGAGACCTTGCCGTCGTCGATGAGGAGGGTGTCACCGGGCTCGACGTCGCGCGGCAGACCCTTGTAGGTGGTGCCGACGATCGTGCGGTCGCCGTCGACATCGCGCGTGGTGATCGTGAACTCGTCGCCGACCTCGAGGGTCACGGGGCCGCTGGCGAAGCGGGCGGTGCGGATCTTGGGGCCCTGGAGGTCGACCAGGACGCCGACGGCGTGGCCGGCCTCGTCGCTGGCGGTGCGGACATTGCGGTAGCGGGCCTCGTGCTCCTCGTAGGAGCCGTGGGAGAGGTTGAAACGGGCGACGTCCATGCCGGCCGCGACGAGCTCGCGGAGGCGTTCGGGTGAGTCGGTTGAGGGGCCTAGGGTGCAGACGATCTTGGCTCGACGCATGCCTCAAGGATAGCGTGCAAGCGTTTTTACTCCCATTCGTCCGACCTCGCTCACCAGTCGACTGGCCAAGACTCGCCGTCCGGACCGCAGGGGCCACGGCGTGTCTTGGCCAGTGGACTCTGAGACAGGGGTATGCCGCGCGCTCGAGGTGAGCGCGCGGCATACCGGATCGCGGTGGTGCGGGTGATCAGACCGCCTGCCCCGCGGGCCTCAGACCATCAGGGGCCGGTCGGTCGGGTTGATCGGGCGGGGCAGGGTGGACGCGCGGCCCATGAGATAGGCGTCGACGCCGTTGGCCGCGGACCGGCCCTCGGCGATGGCCCACACGATCAGCGACTGGCCACGACCGGCGTCGCCGGCGACGAAGACGCCCGGGACGGAGGTCTGGTAGTCGGCGCCACGCACGATGTTGCCGCGCTCGTCGAGGTCGACGCCGAGCTGCTCCACGACGCCGGCACGCTCCGGGCCGACGAAGCCCATCGCGAGCAGGACGAGGTCGGCAGGGATCTCGCGCTCGCTGCCCGGCACCGGCGCGAACCCGGTGTCGCTGCGCTCGACCTCGGTCAGCCGCAGCCCGGTGACCTTGCCCTCGTCGTCGCCGACGAGCTCGGTGGTCGAGACGGCATAGACGCGCTCGCCGCCCTCCTCGTGGGCCGAGGCGACGCGGAAGAGCATCGGATAGGTCGGCCAGGGCTGGCCGGCGGCCCGCTCCTCCCCCGGCCGGGGCATGATCTCGAGGCTGGTCACGGAGGCCGCGCCCTGGCGCAGCGCGGTGCCGATGCAGTCGGCTCCGGTGTCGCCGCCGCCGATGACGACGACGTGCTTGCCCTCGGCGGTGACCTGGTCGGCGACCTTCTCCCCCACCGCAACCCGGTTGGCGGGCGGGAGGTAGTCCATCGCCTGCATGACGCCGGACAGCTCGCGGCCCGGGACGGGCAGGTCGCGGGGAACGGTCGAGCCGACCGCGAGCACCACTGCGTCATAGCGCTTGCGCAGGTCGTCGCCCGTGAGCTCCTCGCCGACCTTGACGCCGGTGCGGATCCGGGTGCCCTCGGCCGACATCTGGCGCAGGCGACGGTCGAGGACGGACTTCTCCATCTTGAACTCGGGGATGCCATAGCGCAGCAGGCCGCCCGCCTTGTCCGCCCGCTCGTAGACGGCGACTGTGTGGCCGGTCCGGGTCAGCTGCTGGGCCACGGCGAGGCCGGCGGGGCCCGAGCCGATGACGGCCACGGTCTTGCCGGTCAGCCACTCCGGCGGCTGGGGCTGGACGTTGCCGCGGTCGAAGGCCCGCTCGATCGTGGTGACCTCGACCTGCTTGATCGTCACGGCCGGCTGGTTGATGCCGAGCACGCACGCCGTCTCACAGGGCGCAGGACAGAGCCGGCCGGTGAACTCCGGGAAGTTGTTGGTGGCGTGCAGGCGCTCGATCGCGTCGTGCCAGTCGCCCTTCCACGCGAGGTCGTTCCACTCCGGGATGAGGTTGCCCAGAGGACAACCGCTGTGGCAGAACGGGATTCCGCAGTCCATGCAGCGGGAGGCCTGGCGCTGGAGCTGGCCGAGCTCCTGCTCCTGATAGACCTCTTTCCAGTCCTTGATGCGCACCGGCACCGGCCGGCGGGCCGGGAGCTCGCGCTCCCGGATCTTCAGAAAGCCCTGAGGGTCAGCCACGAGAGGCCTCCATGATCCGCTCCCACACTTCGTTGCCGTCGAGGTCCAGGCCCTCGGTCTGGGCCTGGGTGCGCACGTCGAGGACGCGCTGGTAGTCCCGCGGGAGGACCAGGGTGAAGCGCGAGACCGCGCTCTCCCAGTCGTCCAGCAGGCCCTGGGCGACCGGCGAGCCGGTCCACCGAACGTGCTGGGCGAGCAGCTGCTGCACCGTGATCACGTCGTCGGGGCGCAGCTCCCACAGGTCGACGAGCTCGCTGTTGACCCGGCCCTCCTCGAGGTCGAGCACATAGGCGACGCCACCGGACATGCCCGCCCCGAAGTTGCGGCCGGTCGGCCCGAGGATGAGCGCGACGCCACCGGTCATGTACTCGCACCCGTGGTCGCCCACCCCCTCGACGACCGCGGTGGCGCCGGAGTTGCGCACGCAGAAGCGCTCCCCCGCCTGACCGCGCAGATAGATCTCGCCGGTCGTCGCGCCATAGCCGATGACATTGCCGGCGATGACGTTCTCCTCGGCGGACATCGGCGCGCCCTTGGGCGGGCGCACGACGATGCGGCCGCCGGAGAGGCCCTTGCCGACGTAGTCGTTGGCGTCGCCGACGAGCTGGAGGGTGACGCCTGCGGGCACGAAGGCACCGAAGGACTGGCCGGCCGAGCCGGTCAGCGTGATGTCAATCGTGTTGTCCGGCAGGCCTTCTGGGTATCGCTTGGTCACCTCGTGGCCGAGCATCGTGCCCACCGTGCGGTTGACATTGCGCACATCGATCTCGCCGGTGACCGGCTGCCCGTCGGACAGCGCGGGCTCCGCGATCTCGATGAGCCGGTGGTCCAGCGCGCGCTCCAGCCCGTGGTCCTGGGCCTTGGCGTGCTTGATGCCGGATCCGTCGGGCGAGGTGACCTTGGCGAAGATCGGCGACAGGTCCATGCCCGAGGCCTTCCAGTGGGTGATCGCCCGGTCGACCCGCATCGCGTCGACCTGCCCGATGGCCTCGTCGAGGCTGCGGAAGCCGAGGGCAGCCAGGTGCTCGCGGACCTCCTCGGCGATGTACTCGAAGAAGGTCTCGACGAACTCGGGCCTGCCCGAGAAGCGGGCCCGCAGCTCCGGGTTCTGGGTGGCGATGCCGACCGGGCAGGTGTCGAGGTGGCAGACGCGCATCATCACGCAGCCGCTGACGACGAGGGGCGCGGTGGCGAAGCCGTACTCCTCGGCGCCGAGCAGCGCGGCGATGACGACATCGCGACCGGTCTTGAGCTGGCCGTCGACCTGCACGACGATACGGTCGCGCAGCCCGTTGAGCACCAGCGTCTGCTGGGTCTCGGCCAGGCCGATCTCCCAGGGCCCGCCCGCGTGCTTGAGCGAGGTGAGCGGCGAGGCGCCGGTGCCGCCGTCGTGACCGGAGATAAGCACGACGTCGGAGTGCGCCTTGGACACGCCCGCCGCGACCGTCCCAACGCCGATCTCGGAGACGAGCTTGACGTGGATGCGGGCCTGCGGGTTGGCGTTCTTGAGGTCGTGGATCAGCTGCGCCAGGTCCTCGATCGAATAGATGTCGTGGTGCGGCGGCGGGCTGATCAGGCCGACACCCGGCGTCGAGTGCCGGGTCTTGGCCACCCACGGGTAGACCTTGTGGCCGGGCAGCTGACCGCCCTCGCCGGGCTTGGCGCCCTGGGCCATCTTGATCTGGATGTCGCCTGCCTTGGTGAGATAGACCGAGGTCACGCCGAAGCGGCCGGAGGCGACCTGCTTGATCATCGAGCGGCGCTCGGGGTCCTGGAGACGCTCGAGGTCCTCGCCGCCCTCGCCCGTGTTGGAGCGGGCGCCGAGCCGGTTCATCGCGATCGCGAGGGTCTCGTGGGCCTCTCGCGAGATCGAGCCATAGGACATCGCGCCGGTGTTGAAGCGCTTGACGATCTCGCTGACCGGCTCGACCTCCTCGATCGGCACAGGCTGCCGCTCCCCCGCACCGCCGAGCTCGAACAGGCCGCGCAGGGTCATCAGCCGCTCGGACTGCTCGTCGACGCGGGCGGTGTACTGCTTGAAGATGTCGTAGCGCCGCTGGCGGGTCGAGTGCTGGAGCCGGAAGACGGTGTCGGGGTCGAACAGGTGCGGCGGCCCCTCGCGGCGCCACTGGTACTCGCCGCCCACGTCGAGCCGGCGGTGTGGCAGGCGGCTGCCCTCGAGGGGGTATGCCGTGGCGTGCCGTGCGGCGTTCTCGGCCGCGATCACGTCGAGGCCGACCCCGCCGAGCTGGGAGACCGTGCCGGTGAAGTGCCGGTCGACGAGGTCCTGGGAGAGGCCGATCGCCTCGAAGACCTGTGCTCCGCGGTAGGACGCGACGGTGGAGATGCCCATCTTGGACATCACCTTGAGGACGCCCTTGCCGAGTGCCTTGATGAGGTTCTTGACGGCCTTGTCTGCGGTGACGCCCTCGAGCTGGTCGGAGCGGACCATGTCCTCGACCGTCTCCATGGCCAGGTAGGGGTTGACCGCGGCCGCGCCGAAACCGATGAGCAGCGCGACGTGGTGGACCTCGCGGACGTCACCGGCCTCGACGAGCAGACCGACCTGGGTGCGGGTCTTCTCGCGGATCAGGTGGTGGTGCACCGCCGAGGTGAGCAGCAGCGACGGGATCGGCGCGAGGTCGCGGCCGGAGTCACGGTCGGACAGCACGACGAAGCGCGCGCCCTCCTCGATGGCCGCCGAGACCTCGGCGAAGATCTGCTCGAGGCGGGCCTCGAGGGCCGCTGCGCCGCCCTGGACCTCATAGAGGCCCTGCACGACGTGGGTGGCGTATCCGGGCTGGTCGCCGTCGGCGTTGATGTGCACGATCTTGGCGAGCTCGTCGTTGTCGAGCACCGGGAAGTCGAGGACGACCTGGCGGGCGTGTTCGGGCGCCGCGTCGAGGCAGTTGCCCTCGGGGCCGATGATCGTGCCGAGCGAGGTGACCAGCTCCTCGCGGATCGCGTCCAGCGGCGGGTTGGTCACCTGAGCGAAGAGCTGGGTGAAGTAGTCGAACAGCAGCCGCGGGCGGCTGGACAGGACCGCGATCGGGCTGTCCGTGCCCATCGACCCGAGCGCCTCGGTGCCGTTCCTGGCCATCGGTCCGAGGATGAGCTTGAGCTCCTCGGTGGTGTAGCCGAAGGTCTGCTGACGCCGGGCCACCGAGGCGGCGGTGTGCAGGATGTGCTCGCGCTCGGGCAGGTCGTGCAGCTGGATCAGGCCCTGGTCGAGCCACTCGCCGTAGGGGTTCTCGGCCGCCAGCGCGGACTTGACCTCCTCGTCGCTGACGATGCGGCCCTCCTCGGTGTCCACGAGGAACATCCGGCCCGGCTGGAGACGGCCGCGGCGCACGACCCGCTCGGGGTCGAGGTCGAGGACACCCGACTCGGAGGCGAGGACGACCAGGCCGTCGTCGGTCACGGCATACCGGCCGGGCCGCAGGCCATTGCGGTCGAGGACCGCGCCGACGAGGCGCCCGTCGGTGAAGGTGACACAGGCGGGGCCGTCCCACGGCTCCATGAAGGTGGAATGGAACTCATAGAACGCGCGCCGAGCGGGGTCCATCTCCTGGTGGTTCTCCCAGGCCTCCGGGATCATCATCAGCACCGCGTGCGGCAGCGAGCGGCCGCCGAGGTGGAGGAGCTCGAGGACCTCGTCGAAGGACGCCGAGTCGGAGTGGCCGGGCGTGCAGATCGGGAAGAGCCGCTGGAGGTCGCCCGGGATCGTCGAGGACGTCAGCTGCGACTCGCGCGCCCGCATCCAGTTGCGGTTGCCCTTGACGGTATTGATCTCGCCGTTGTGGGCGATCAGCCGGTAGGGGTGGGCCAGCGGCCACGCCGGGAAGGTGTTGGTCGAGAAGCGCGAGTGGACCAGGGCCAGCTCGGTGGCGAAGCGCTCGTCGGACAGGTCGGGGAAGAACTCCGAGAGCTGGTCGGTCGTGAGCATGCCCTTGTAGACGAACGTGCGCGAGGACAGTGAGGCGAAGTAGACCTCGAGCTCGCGCTCGGCGCGCTTGCGCAGGCAGAAGGCGAGGCGGTCGAGCTCGATGCCCGAGACGCCGCCGGCCGCGGAGGTGACGAAGACGGTCGTGAAGTGCGGCATGGTCTCGCGCGCCATCTGGCCCACGATCCCCGCCTTGACCGGCACGTCGCGCCAGCCGATGACCCGCAGGCCCTCCTCCTCGGCGATCTCCTCGATGCGCTCGACCGCGGCCCCGCGCGCGCCCGCCTTGACGGGCAGGTAGGCCATGCCCGCGGCATACTCCCCCGCTGGCGGCAGCTCGATGTCGGTGACGCCGCGGAAGAACTCGTCGGGCACCTGCGTGAGGATGCCCGCGCCGTCGCCCACGAGGGGGTCGGCGCCGGTGGCGCCACGGTGGTCGAGATTGCGCAGCGCGGTCAGGGCGTGCTGGACGATGTCGTGGCCGGCGCTGCCGCGCATGGTGGCGACGAAGGCGACACCACACGCGTCGTGCTCGAGGTCACCGCGGTAGAGGCCGACGTCGTCGGGCATCGCGGAGAAGGGAAGCGGGGTCACGGCAGATACCACCGTCCTGTCTTGTCTCGAAAGGCCCTTGGTCGGGCTCGGAGCGAAGGAGAGTGGACGGCGTCGGCCACGTGGTGCGAACAGTAGCGCTAGATCGCCTGCTGTCCTAGCATCCGGGAAATCAGTGTTCGCGATGCGAGATGGGCTCGCCCGGCTCGGGCTCGGCGACCCGGTCGGCCACGTGCCCGTTGGGATTGCGGCGGCAGTGCAGGAAGATCCACAGGCCGAGCGCGAAGACGAGCAGGCTGGTCCAGACGTTGAGTCGCTGGCCGAGGATCGTGTGGGCCTCGTCGGAGCGCATCAGCTCGACGACGATCCGCCCCATGGGGTAGCCCATGACATAGAGCCCGAAGACCTGCCCACGGCCGAGGCGGTAGCGGCGGTCGAGCCAGAGCAGCACGCCCGCGAGAAGCAGGCACCAGATGGCCTCATAGAGGAAGGTCGGGTGGAAGACGCCCTTGACGACGGCGTTGCCCGCGCCGTCCGTGACCGCCCGGCCCGTCGCCTGGTCCCACTCATGGATCTCCAGCCCCCACGGCACGTCGGTGGGCCGGCCGTAGAGCTCGTTGTTGAACCAGTTGCCGAAGCGGCCCATCGCCTGGGCGATCGCTACCCCGGGAGCGGCGGCGTCGACGTAGTCGAGGAAGGGCACGCCGTAGCGGCGGCAGGCGAGCCAGGCGCCGAGCGCGCCGAGCGCGACAGCACCCCAGATGCCCAGGCCGCCCTCCCAGATCTTCAGGGCGTCGACCGGGTTGCCGTCCTTGCCGAAGTAGGGCTCGGGTGTGGTGATCACGTGGTAGAGGCGCGCGCCGACGATCCCGAACGGCACGGCATACGCCGCGACGTCCATGGAGTGCCCCGCCTCGTGGCCGCGCGCGACGAGCCGCCGGCCGGTGAGCCAGATCGCCACGAGGATGCCGGCGAGGATGCAGAGCGCATAGGCCCGCAGGGTCAGCGGGCCCACCTGCCAGGCGGCGGTGGTCGGGCTGGGGATCACGGCGAGCACAGGCCAGAGTGTATGCCGCGTGGTCGGGACGCGAGCAGGCCGCCACCCCTGGGGTGACGGCCTGCTCGCTGGCCCGGGTGTCGCGCAGGACCTACTTGGTCGCGTCCTCGACGGCCTTGGTGAAGGTGTCGGCGGTCAGGCCCGCGAGGTTCATCTTCTCGCCGTTGAGCTTGAAGGTCGGCGTGCTGGTGACACCGTCCTTGGTGGTCTGGGTCTGCACCGACTCGAGGTAGGCCTTGTGCTTGTTGGACTTCACGCACGTGTCATAGGCGGCACCGTCGACCCCGGCGTCGGTGGCGAACTTCTTGAGGGTCGCGGCATCCCAGCCGTCGCCCTCCTTGGCCGGCTGGTTGGCGAAGACCGCGTCGTGGAACTCCTGGAACTTGCCGGCGTCGGCCGAGCAGAAGGCGGCGGCAGCAGCCCGCGTGGAGGAGTCGTTGCCGAGGTTGCGGTCGAGGAAGTTCATGACGTGGTAGTTGAGCTTGATCTTGCCGTCGGCGGCGAGCTTCTTGACCGTCGGGCCGACGAGCTGCTCCGCCTGGGCGCAGGCCGGGCACTGGAAGTCCTCGTAGATGTCCAGGGTCGGCGCCTTGTCGACCAGCGTGACGTCCTTGTTGGCGTTGAGGCCGGCGCCCATCGCGCTGACACCCGCGGGCAGGTCCGAGCCGCCGGCCGCGGTGTCGGCCTTCTCGCCCTGGGAGCCGAGGATGACGGCGCCGACGATGGCGGCGATCGCCACGATGGCCGCGATCGTGGCCAGCAGGATCTTGTTGGGGCCGCCGCTGCCGCCCTTGGGCGCTGCGGCGTTGATCTTGTCCTGGCGGCTCATGCTGCCGCTGGTGGCGGCGGCCTCGCGGCGCTTCTTGGCGTTGGCTCCCATGTGACGGTCCTTTGTGTGTTGGTCAGGGGTGGGGTCGTGGAACTCGTTGGGGCTCAGCCGAACACGGCCGAGTCGGCGCTGAACTTCGTGCGGGGCCACCGCACGAGCCACAGCGAGAGGAGGAGCAGTCCGATGTCACGGACCTCCTCCCAGAAGTAGTTGGGCTTCTCCCCCGCTGCCAGGGCGCCGCCGCCGCCGAAGCAGCCGCAGTCGATCTGGAGGCCACGCACCCAGGCGGAGGCGATCCCGATGATGAAGGCGAGCCAGACCAGCGAGGCGATCACGGCTGCGGCCCGGGTGAACAGGCCCGCGATCAGCAGCAGTCCGAGGATGATCTCGAACATCGGCAGGGCGTAGCCGATGATGCGGGAGATCTCCCAGGGGAAGATCTCGTAGGCCATGACGGCCCGCGCGGAGTCGAGGGGGTGGGCGACCTTGAGGGCGCCGGCCACGAGGAGCACGACACCGACGATGAGCCGGGCCAGCAGGCCGATGGTCTCCCTCATGGAGTCCCGACGCGAGTCGGGGACCTGCTCGAGGTCGTCCCCAAGGACTGTGCTCATCGGTGTCCTTCCCTCACTCCGGCTGCCAACTCTCCCACCAGAGCCCTCAACGCGGGGAACCCGCGCTCGGGTTCCCGCTCGTCCTGGAGAGTCTTGACCAGGGCCGAGCCGACGATCACGCCGTCGGCATAGGAGGCGACCTCGGCCGCCTGCTCACGGGTGGAGACGCCGAGGCCGACGCACAGCGGCACGTCGGTGACGGCCCGGGTACGGGCCACCAGCTCTGCCGCGGCGCTGCCCACGCTCGTGCGGGCGCCGGTGACCCCCATGGTGGAGGCGACATAGACGAACCCACGGCAGGCGCTGGTGACCGCGCGCAGCCGCTCCTCGGTGGAGCTGGGCGCGACGAGGAAGGACCGGTCGAGGCCGTAGCGGTCGCTGGCGGCGATCCACTCGCCGGCCTCGTCGGGGATGAGGTCGGGGGTGATCAGCCCTGCGCCGCCGGCCTCGGCGAGGCGGCGGGCGAAGACCTCGGGCGTCTGGCGCACGACGAGGTTCCAGTAGGTCATCACCATCGGCGGTGCGCCCGCGGCACGGATGGCGGCAGTGGCCCGGAAGACGTCGTCGACGCGCACCCCCCGCTCCAAGGCGGTCGCGGCGGCGATCTGGATGACCTCGCCGTCCATGAGCGGGTCGCTGTAGGGGACGCCCACCTCGACGATGTCGACGCCGGCCTCGACGAGCGCGGTCATCGCGCCGATCGAGTGCTCCACGGTCGGGTAGCCAACGGGGAGATAGCCGATCAGAGCGGCGCGCCCCTCCTCACGGCAGCGGGCGAGGACGCCCTCGACGCCGCGGCCGGTGACCGGTGCCGGGCTCTGCTCGCTCACTCCTGGACTCCTGCCTCGGGCGCGTGGGCGGCCTCGCTGGCGCTGTGGGCGTCGCCCGTCGCGGCCTCGGTCGGCGCGCCGTCCCTGTCGATGAGGCCGAAGTACTCGGCCGCGGTGTGCATGTCCTTGTCGCCGCGGCCGGACAGGCTGACCAGCAGCAGCGCGTCGGGACCGAGCTCGCGCCCGACCTCGAGGGCGCCTGCCAGGGCGTGGGAGGACTCGATGGCCGGGATGATGCCCTCGGTGCGGCAGAGCAGCCGGAAGGCCTCCATCGCCTGCTCGTCGGTGGCATGGCGGTACTCCGCGCGACCGGTGTCGCGCAGGAAGGAGTGCTCCGGTCCGACGCTGGGATAGTCCAGGCCGGCGGAGATCGAGTGGGTCTCGACTGTCTGGCCGTCCTCGTCCTGCATGAGATAGCTGCGGGCGCCATGGAGCACGCCGGGCGAGGCGCTGGCGAAGCGGGCGGCGTGGCGACCGGAGTCGATGCCCTCTCCCCCCGCCTCGACGCCGATCAGCCGCACGGACTCCTCGGGCACGAAGCGGTGGAAGATGCCCATTGCGTTGGATCCGCCTCCGACACAGGCGATCACGGCGTCGGGCAGCCGACCGGTGAGCGCGAGCACCTGGTCGTGGGCCTCCTCGCCGATGATCTTGTGGAAGTCGCGGACCATCTCCGGGAAGGGATGCGGGCCGGTGACCGTGCCGAGCACATAGTGGGTGTGGCCGACATTGGTGACCCAGTCGCGCAGGGCCTCGTTGATGGCGTCCTTGAGGGTCGCGCTGCCGTGGCTGACCGGGATGACCTCAGCGCCGAGCATCCGCATGCGGGCGACGTTGAGGGCCTGTCGCTCGGTGTCGACCTTGCCCATGTAGACGGTGCACTCCAGGCCCATCAGCGCGGCGGCCGTGGCGGTGGCGACGCCGTGCTGGCCCGCGCCGGTCTCGGCGATGACGCGGCGCTTGCCCATCCGCTTGGTCAGCAGCGCCTGCCCGAGGACATTGTTGATCTTGTGCGAGCCGGTGTGGTTGAGGTCCTCGCGCTTGAGGATGATGCGGGCGCCGCCGGCGTGGGCGGCGAAGCGCGGCACCTCGGTGATGATGCTGGGCCGGCCGGTGTAGGTGCGGTGCAGCTCGTCGAGCTCGGCGATGAACTCGGGGTCGACCATGGCCTTCTGGCGGGCCTCGTCGAGCTCCTCCAGGGCCGGGATCAGGGCCTCGGGCACATAGCGCCCGCCGAACTCCCCGAACCGGCCGGGCGTCTCGACCGCCACCGGCTCCTGGCTGGTGCTCTCACTCATCGGTCACTCCCACTGGCGATGATCTGCTGGACTGCGGTGGTCGGATCGGTGCCGGCGGTGACCAGCGCCTCGCCGACGAGGACCGCGTCGGCGCCCTCCGCGGCATACCGCCCGCTGTCCTCGGGCCCGCGGATCCCGCTCTCGGCGATCCGCACGGCATCCGCCGGGATGAGCCCGGCGAGACGGCCGAAGACCTCGGGGTGCACCTCGAGCGTCTTGAGATTGCGCGCGTTGACGCCGATGACGGACGCCCCGGCGGCGACCGCCCGCTCGGTCTCGTCCTCGTCATGGACCTCGACGAGGGCTGTCATGCCGAGCTCGCGGCTGAGCGCGAGGAAGTCGCGCAGCTGGGGGTCGTCGAGGGAGGCGACGATGAGCAGCACGATGTCGGCGCCGTGGGCGCGGGCCTCGTGGAACTGGTACTCGTCGACCATGAAGTCCTTGCGCAGCACCGGGATCGACACGGCTGCGCGGACGGCGTCGAGGTCGGCGAGGGTGCCGCGGAAGCGCCGCTGCTCGGTGAGGCAGCTGATCGCGGTGGCGCCCGCCCGCTCGTAGGCGGCGGCGAGGGCGGCCGGGTCGGGGATGTCGGCGAGGGCACCCTTGCTGGGGCTGGAGCGCTTGACCTCGGCGATCAGCGACAGGCCCGGGCGGCGCAGCGCGGCCTCGGCGTCGAGCGCGGGCGGGGCGGCCGCGGCCAGCCGACGGATCTCCTCGAGGCTGGTGCGGGCACGCCGGTCGGCGAGGTCCTCGCGGACACCCTCGATGATCTCGTCCAGGACTGTGGGCATGGGGTCAAGGCTAACTGTCGGTGGGCGCCCGCCCAGCCACCGTCCGGGCGGCGGACGGCGATGGGAGCGGTATGCCGCGTGGGGGGCATACCTCGGCCCGTCACCCCACGTGCGGGTGACGGGCCGCGAGGCTGCGGGCGGTCTTAGTTGATGCCGGCGCTGCGCGACTCGGTGCCCTCGGGGACGTCGGCGAGCGGCGACTCGTCGCCGGAGCCATCGGCCGGGGCCTGGCCGGGGGGCAGGAGCTTCTCGGCGCCGTAGCCGGCCTTGGACAGGGCCACGCCGGCGATGACACCGACCAGCGCGAGGGCCGCGGACGCCCAGAAGAGGAAGTGGTTGGCGATCACGACGGCGATGCTCATCAGTCCGAAGGCGATGAGCAGGATGATGACGGCGGTCCACATCGCGACGCTGTGGCCGTGGTGGTTGCTCTCGTGCTCGTGCTCGGACATGCGGTGCCTCTCGGGTGTCTCGTCGGTGGCGGGGTGCCGGGGGTCTGGGGACATTCTGACAGGTGCGGGCGCTCAGCGGGCGGCAGGTCCGCCGGACCCGTGCGGCGGGGTGTCGTCGGCGCTGTCCTCGGTGGGGTCCTCACCGGCGCTGAGGCGGTCCCAGTCGCTGCCGGTGCGCTCGCCGCGGGGGCCGGCCTCGGTGGGCGAGTCATAGCGCGAGCCGAGGCTGGTCCACTCGCGGCTGCCGAGCGCGGCGCCGGCGGTCGCGAGGAGCAGGAGGAGCCCGCCCAGGAGCGCGAGCCAGGGCCAGGCAGTGACCGATGCGTGGGTCTCGAGGCTGCCGGTGCGTCCGACGGCCTTGGCCGAGACGGAGCCGAGCACGCTGTCGGCGGAGACGACGGCCCGGATCGCGAAGGCCATCGCGCCGAGGGCCGCCGCGCCGAGCAGCACCCGGGTGATCCGGCGCACCACGCCGCCGGAGGTCACGGTCGCGATGACCGCGGCCAGGGCCACGAGCGCGAGCGCGACGATGCCGGGCGCGGCCTCGGTGCCCTTGGCGACGACGCGGCTGGCGCCGAGGACGGCGTCGCTGACGGTGCCGGTGATCCACTCGCGGCCGCCGCTGGCGATGAGCAGCCCCGAGCCCAGCAGTCCGAGGATCACCACGCTCGACTTGCGTGCCAGCCGGCTCACGGGGCACCACCCGGGGCCCGCATCGCGCTGGCGGCTGCGACCGCCCGCAGCGCGGCGGCCGCCTTGTTGCGGGTCTCCTCGTATTCGCTGGTGGGCACGGAGTCGGCCACGATCCCGGCGCCGGCCTGCACGTGGGCCATGCCGTCCTTGATCAGCGCGGTGCGGATGGCGATGGCCATGTCGAGGTCGCCGTGGAAGTCGAGATAGCCGACGACGCCGCCATAGACGCCCCGGCGGGACGGCTCATAGGCCTCGATGAGCTGGAGGGCGCGCGGCTTGGGCGCGCCGGAGAGGGTGCCGGCGGGGAAGGTCGCGGCGAGCACGTCATAGGCCCGCGTCTCCGGGCGCAGCCGCCCGGTCACGGTCGACTCGAGGTGGATGACGTGGCTGTAGCGGCGGATCGTCATGAACTCCACGACGTCGACCGTGCCGGCCTCGCACACGCGCTGGAGGTCATTGCGGCCGAGGTCGACCAGCATGACGTGCTCGGAGCGCTCCTTGGGGTCGGCGAGCAGGTCCTCGCCGAGCTCGACGTCCTGCTCGGGCGTCTTGCCGCGGGGGCGCGAGCCGGCGATGGGGTGGGTGATCGCCTCCCGGCCGCTGACCTTGACCAGCGCCTCGGGCGAGGAGCCGACGATGTCATAGCTGCCGCCGTCGGGGTGCTCGAGCCGGAAGAGATACATATAAGGGCTCGGGTTGGTGCTGCGCAGCGCGCGGTAGACGTCGAGCGCGTCGGCCTCACACGGCATCGAGAAGCGCTGGGAGAGCACGACCTGGAAGACCTCGCCGGCGCGGATGTCCTCCTTGCCCCGCTCGACCAGGTCCTCGTAGTCGGCCGCGGACATGTTGGCCTCGACCGTCGCGAGCGCCCGCGCCATGGCCTCCTCGTCGAGGACCGCGACCGTCGACTCCGCCGGCGTCGCGAGGTCGGCGGTCATCGCGTCAAGGCGCTCGACCGACTCGGCCCAGACCTCCTCGACCCGGGCGTCGGTGTCGTCGTAGTTGATGGCGTTGGCGATCAGCAGCAGCGAGCCGTCGGTGTGGTCGAGGACGGCGAGGTCGGTCGCGAGCATCATCGCGACCTCGGGCACGCCGAGGACGTCGGGGGCGGTCTCGGGGACCTTCTCCCAGCGGCGCACGGCGTCATAGCCCACTGCGCCGACCATCCCGCCGGTCAGCGGGGGCAGCCCGGGCACGGGGTCGGTCGCGAGCGCCTCGACGGTCGCACGGAGCGTCTCGACGGCCAGGCCCTCGGTGGGGACCCCCACGGGGGCCCCGCCGATCCAGTGGGTCTGCCCGTCGCGCGCGGTCAGCGTGGCCCGGGAGGCCGCACCGATGATCGAGTAGCGCGACCAGACCCCACCGTGCTCGGCGGACTCGAGGAGGAAGGTGCCGGGAGCGTCCTTGGCCAGCTTGCGGTAGACCCCGACCGGCGTCTCGCCGTCGGCCATCAGCCGCCGCACGACCGGGATGACGCGGCGGTCGCGGGCGAGCTCACGGAAGGTCTCGAGGTCGGGCCAGGTGCGGCCATAGGCGAGGTCGGCGTGCGGGTCAGCCACGGGGCCCCTCCCCTGCCGCTGCCGCGCCGACGGCGTCGTATGCCGCGAGGTCGCCTGCATCAAAACAGGTGCGGTCGCCGGTGTGGCAGGCCGCGCCCACCTGCTCGACTCGCACGAGCAGCGCGTCGCCGTCGCAGTCGAGGGCGACCGAGCGCACGTGCTGGACGTGGCCGGAGGTGTCGCCCTTGCGCCAGTACTCCTGACGGCTACGCGACCAGAAGGTCACCCGGCCCTCGGTGAGGGTGCGGCGAAGCGCCTCGTCGTCCATCCAGCCGAGCATCAGCACGTCACCGGTGTCGTGCTGCTGGACGATCGCGGCCACGAGGCCGGAGGGGTCTCGCTTGAGGCGCGCGGCGATGCTCGGGTCGAGGGAAGTCACCAGGTCATTGTGCCGCGAGTGCGCGCCCGGCCCGACGCGGCGTCCATGATGGAGGCATGACCCACCTTGCGCGCCTCGAGCGGATCGGCCTCTGCGACACCCTGGAGCGGGTCGGCCCCGACGCCCCCACCCTGTGCGAGGGCTGGAACACCGCCGACCTCGCCGCCCACCTCGTCATCCGCGAGCGCCGGCCGGACGCTGCGGCCGGCGTGCTGCTCGCCCCGCTGGCCTCCCACACCGAGCGGGTGCAGGACGGGTATGCCGCCAAGCCGTGGCACGATCTGGTCGACCTCGTCCGTGGCGGGCCGCCCACCCTGTCGCCGACGCGCGTCCCGGCCGTCGACGACGTGGTCAACCTCGCGGAGTTCTATGTCCACCACGAGGACGTGCTGCGCGCCCAGGAGGGCTGGCGCCCCCGGCCGACGAGCCCGGCCCTCCAGAAAGCGCTGTGGGCGACGCTGGGGCGGATGGCCTCCCCGATGTTCCGCGCCGCGCCGGTCGGCGTGGTGCTTATCGCGCCGGAGGGCCGCACCTCGCCGCGGCGACCGAGCCCGGGCCACGGCACCGTGATCATGCGCGGCGAGCCCGGAGAGCTGCTCCTCGCGGCATTCGGCCGGCTGCCCGTCGCCGACGTGCGGCTGGAGGGCGAGTCGGCAGACGTCGAGGCGCTGCGCTCCGCCCGCCTCGGGCTCTGAGCCCGCGGGCGTCAGCGGACGGGGTGGCCCGCGGCGCGCAGGCCGTCCTTGACCTGCCCGATGGTCAGCTCGCCGAAGTGGAAGACGCTGGCCGCCAGCACCGCGTCGGCGCCTGCCTCGACAGCGGGTGCGAAGTGCTCGACGGCCCCGGCCCCGCCGCTGGCGATCACGGGCACGGAGACCGCGTCGCGGACGAGCCGGATGAGCTCGAGGTCGAATCCGTCCTTGGTGCCGTCGGCGTCCATCGAGTTGAGCAGGATCTCGCCGGCGCCGAGCCCGGCCGCCCGTGCACACCACTCGACGGCGTCGATCCCGGTGCCCTCGCGCCCGCCGTGGGTGGTCACCTCGAAACCGCCCGTCGGGCTCCCGTCGTCGCCGCGACGGCGGCGGACATCGGCCGAGAGCACCAGCACCTGCGCACCGAAGCGGTCGGAGATCTCGGCGATGACCTCCGGCCGGGCGATCGCCGCGGTGTTGATGCCGACCTTGTCGGCGCCGGCGCGCAGCAGCCGGTCGACGTCGTCGACGGTGCGGACTCCCCCGCCGACGGTCAGCGGGATGAAGACCTCCTCGGCGGTGCGCCGCACCACGTCGTAGGTCGTCTCGCGGTTGCCGCTGCTGGCGGTCACGTCGAGGAAGGTGAGCTCGTCGGCGCCCTGGCGGTCATAGGTGCGGGCCAGCTCGACGGGGTCGCCGGCGTCCCGCAGGTTCTCGAAGTTGACGCCTTTGACTACACGACCGCCGTCGACGTCGAGGCAGGGGATGACGCGGATGGCAACACTCACGCGCAAACCGTACCCACCTAGGGTTGTCACCATGTCCCCCGGTCCGTATGCCGCGCCCTCGCGTCCCGAGGCGCTCGAGGCCCTCGTCGGCGTGGCCCGCGAGCGCGGCCCGCGGTGCGGCCAGATCCTGGTCGTCGCCGTCGACGGCCCGAGCGGTGCCGGCAAGACGGCAATCGCGGCGCTCCTGGCCGAGCGCCTCGGGGCGGGTACCGTGCACATGGACGACCTGTATGCCGGATGGGACGGGCTCGAGAGCGCCCCACGCAGGCTCGTGGCCGAGGTGCTGGAGCCGCTCGCGCGAGGTGGGCACGCGGCATACCGCCGATGGGACTGGGAGAGCGAGACGCTCGGCGAGGAGGTCGCGCTGGGTCGGCCGGAGACGCTCGTGGTCGAGGGCTGCGGCGCCGGGGCGACGCCCGTGCGCGAATGGCTGTCGGCGCTGGCCTGGGTCGACGCCGAGACCGCGGCCCGCCGCGAGCGGGCGCTCGAGCGCGAGCCGGGCTTCGCGCCCTACTGGGACAGGTGGGCCGAGGCCGAGCGCGCACACTTCCCGCTGCACCGGACCGCCGAGCACGCGGATGTGACGGTGTCGACGACCGACTGGCCGGAGCCCCGGTGATGGCGGGCGGGGACCAGACGCCGCACCGGCGTGGGGCGCGACGCGGGGTCGCGGGGCTGCGCAGGCTGCGAGACACCTACGGCGCCAAGGCAGTCGAGGTCTCGCGGGCGTCGGCGAAGGTGCGGCTGACCCGGCTGCGCAAACGGCTGACCTTCATCCTCAGCTGCGCGCTCGGCGCCGCCATCGCGTGGTGGTTCGCCAAGGACGTCCTGCACCACGAGATGCCGTTCTTTGCCCCGATCACGGCGATGATCTGCCTCGGCCTGTCCTATGGCCAGCGGCTGCGACGGGCCGGCGAGATCATGGTCGGCGTCGCGATCGGCGTCTTCATCGGCGACGTCTTCGTGCACCTCTTTGGCACCGGGCCGTGGCAGATCCTCGTGGTCGTGACGATCTCGATGTCCCTGGCTGCATTGTCCGGGCAGGGCGCGCTGATGAGCACCCAGGCCGGTGTGCAGGCCGTCGTCGTCACCACTCTCGTCGCCGCCCCGGGGCAGGCGTTCACCCGCTGGCTCGACGCGGTCATCGGCGGCACCGTCGGCCTGCTCATCGCCGCCCTCGCGCCTGCGACACCCGTGCGCCGGCCACGCCAGCAGGCCGCCACCGTGCTGCGCGAGCTCGCGGCGACCACGCGTGACGCCATGGCCGCCCTCCGCACCGGGGACCATGACGCCGCCAAGGCCGCGCTGCGCCGGGCCCGGGCGACCGAGGGGATGCTCGACGAGCTGCGGACGCTCTCGGCCGAGGGCATCGCAGTCGTGCGGCTCTCCCCCATCCGTCGGCGCCACCTGCCCGGCGTGCAGGCCATCGCCCAGATCCTCGAGCCCCTCGACCGGGCGACCCGCAATCTGCGCGTGCTCGTGCGGCGCACCGAGGTCGCGGTCTGGGGCGACGACGACGTGCCCGCGTCCTACATCGAGACGGTGGAGCGGCTGGCCGACCTCATGGACATGGCCGCGACCGAGCTGCACGACCGGCACCTGCCCGACCGCACCGCCCACCACCTCGTCGAGCTCGGCCGCGACACCGCCATGCCCCTGCCCCACACAACGGTCTCGGCGGCGGTCATCCGCGCCCAGACCCGCTCGATGCTCGTCGACCTGCTCCAGCTGACCGGCATGTCGCTCGACGACGCCCGCCACTCGATCGGCCTCGACCCCGACGGCGACGACGACCTCGACGACGACTAGGGCCTCGACGACTAGGACGAGGAGCGGGGCGAGACGCGGGGCGAGACGGCGCGCAGTTGCGTTGAGAACACTGGTTTCAACGCTAAGGACCCTTCTTTGGCGTTGAGTCCCAGCGATTCAACGCTACGAGGGCGGGTATGCCGTCGAGTCCCAGCGATTCGACGCTACGGGCGCGCGGTGATCGGGTCCCGTGGCGCCGACGGGAAGTGCCTCAGGCCTGGTCGGTCGTCGGCTCGGGGGTGTGGCCACCGAGGGCCTGGACGAGCGCGGCGAGGCGGGCGGCCTCGGCGCGGCCGTGGGGGCCGTCGGCCTTCTGGACGGCCATGACGGCGAGGGTCTCGAGGTTGGCCAGGTCGAGATAGACCCACGGGTCGCCGCCGCTGAAGCGCACGGTCTCGATCTCGTCCCAGCGCAGATGGCGGCGCAGGATGAGGTTCTGGACGGTCAGGCCCTCACGGTCGGGATCGGCGTGGATGCGGCCATAGCGCCACATCAGCCAGGCGATCGCCAGGCCGCACGACAGCATGAGCATGCGGTCGATCGGCCCCCAGGTGCCGCCGCGCGACTCCCCCGGCATGAGCACTGCGATCCCGCCGAAGATCAGGATCGACACCAGCGCAGAGACCCACGCGACGAGCTTGCCCCTCCGCGAGGTGAAGGTCGCGAACGGGTCTGTGCCAGAGGCGTTCTGGGCCGTGGGCTCGGTCATGGGTCTCGTCAGCGCCTCGGGTCAGAGCCGGCAGGCGGCGATGTCGGTGACGAGGATGGCGCGAGCGCCCAGGTCATAGAGCGCGTCCATCACCCGGTTGGTGCTCCCCCGCGGGACCATCGCGCGGACGGCCTTCCACTCGGCATTCTGCAGGGACGAGACCGTCGGCGACTCCAGCCCGGGCGTGAGCGCGCAGGCCTGGTCGACCAGGTGGGTCGGCACGTCGTAGTCGAGCATCACGTAGCCGCGCGCGGTCAGCACGCCCTGGAGACGCCGCACGAGCACGGCGACACTCGCCTCGTCGGCGTCGCGGCGGCCGACCATGACGGCCTCGGAGCGCATGATCGGGTCGCCGAAGACCTCCAGGCCCTGGTTGCGCAGGGTCGTGCCGGTCTCGACGACATCGGCGATGACGTCGGCCACGCCGAGGGTGATGGCGGTCTCGACGGCGCCGTCGAGCCGCACGACGTCGGTGTTGACGCCCTTGTCGGCCAGGTGCGCGCGCACCAGGCCGGCATAGGAGGTAGCCACGCGCTTGCCCTCGAGGTCCTCGGCGCGCGTGGCGGTGCCGGGACGCGCGGCGAAGCGGAAGGTCGAGCGGGCGAACCCCAGCGGCAGGATCTCGTCGGCGGGGGCCTCGGAGTCCAGCAGCAGGTCGCGGCCGGTGATGCCGGCGTCGAGCGTGCCCGACCCGACATAGACCGCGATGTCCCGCGGCCGCAGGAAGAAGAACTCGACGTCGTTGTCGGCGTCGGTCAGCACGAGCTCCTTGGAGTCGCGGCGTCCGCGGTATCCGGCCTCCCGGAGCATCTCGGCGGAGGGCTCGGCGAGGGATCCCTTGTTGGGGACGGCAATGCGCAGCATCGGTGTCTTTCGGGTGGTTGTCCGACAGTGGGTTTGGGCCGGGGCCTACAGATGGGTATAGACGTCCTCGAGCGAGATGCCCTTGGCGACCATCAGCACCTGGAGGTGATAGAGCAACTGGGAGATCTCCTCGGCCGCTGCCTCGTTGCCCTCGTACTCGGCGGCCATCCACACCTCGGCGGCCTCCTCGACGATCTTCTTGCCGATGAAGTGGACGCCGGCGTCGAGCTCCTTGACCGTCCCGGAGCCCTCGGGTCGCGTCGCGGCCTTGTCGGTCAGCTCGGCAAACAGGGCGTCGAAGGTCTTCACGGTGCACAAGGATAGGCGGTATGCCGTGTGCTCCCGCCCCGGCCTCCACCCACCGAACACCGGGGCGGGCGCCGGGAGAAGCCGCGAGCCCGACGCGTGCTCTCACCGTGTGATCCCGGTCGCAGTCCCCGAGGGGGCCGGGCTGCCCGCGCGGTGGCAGGCATAGCGTCGAGACACATCGAGCCGATATCAGGGGAAGGCTTTGGCTTGAGCATTGCGCACCGCATCCACGACCGGCACGCAGCGTGGCCGCACCCGGCGACGGCCCGGCACATGCTGGCCCTGGCGGGTCTGGCCTTCCTCGGGCCGGGACTGGAGTTCCTTGTCGCGACCTTCGAGGCCGCGGTGCTCGGGCGGGACCTCCAGGCGATGACCTCGGCACAGGCGATCCAGCACTGGGGGCTCACGATCGCGGTATGGGCGGCCATGGCCGCCCATCTCGTCGCGCGGGCCCGACGCGAGCACGCCGTCGACGTCCTCGCCACAGTCGGGCCACCCTCGGGCCGGGCTGCGCTTGGCGCACTGGTCCTGGTCGCGGCCATGTTCGCGCTCGGTCTTGCCATCCGCGATGGCTGGAAGCCGGTGCTCGAGGCAGACGGCAAGACCGCCGCCGAGTTCATCGCCCAGCACGTGTACTACCTGGCGGAGGTCGCCCTCGTCCTCCTGCTCGTGGCCTTCGGGCAGCGCGCCGGGGAGCTGCGCTGGGGACGCCCCGAGGTCCCATGGGGCGGTCTGCTGGCCGGCCTCACCTGGGGCCTGATGCACACGCTGAGTCAGGGCTCGCTCGCCGCCGGCGGCTATGCCGCTCTCTCGGGACTGGCCCTGGGCACGGCATACCTGCTGATGCGCAAGGACGTGCGCTTCGCCTATCCGCTGCTGGCCGTGCTCTTCATCCTCTGCTGAGGTCCCAGACGAGCGAGTCGCCGTCGACTCGGGCCCCCGCGCTGGGGACGTGGGACCGCAGACTGCCGTCGTGCATGAGGTGCACGACCTCCAGCCCGTGGAGCAGCGAGGCGACATCGGCGATCACCCGACGGTGGCAGCGCCACCACACGGCCTCGGAGCACATGACCGCCTGGATCTGCGAATCTGACTGCGAGACAAGCAGATCCATGGCAGCGCGGAAGTCGGCACTGCGTGTCCACGCGGCATACGCCCGGAATGCCGCGACCTCCCACCAGGTGTCCGGCGATGCCTCGTCCTCGGCCCTGGTGAGGCGACGTCGGCCGCCCAGACGCTCCTCCCAGCGGTAGCCGACCCCGATCTCGGCGAGCCACTCCTCGACCTGACCGCGTGCGGCGGCCGGGTTGCTCCGACTGCCCGGGAAGCGGCGGACGTCCACAACCTGCGCGATGCCGGCCCCGGCCACGAGCCCACCGAGCTCACCACGGTCCAGGCGACCATGGCCGAACGTGATCAGGTGCGGCACGGGCGTCAGTGTGTGTGCTCGCCCACCAGCGCACGCAGCTCGTCGACCGCGGCGGCCGCGTCCTCGGCGCCATAGACGGCCGACCCGGCGACGAACACATCTGCGCCGGCCTCGGCGCACTGCTCGATGGTCTTTGCGGAGACCCCGCCGTCGACCTGGATCCAGATCTCGCCGCCGTGGCGGCGCACGGCCTCACGCACCTGGGCGACCTTGGGCATCTGGTCGGCCATGAAGGACTGCCCGCCGAAGCCGGGCTCGACGGTCATCACCAGCACCATGTCGAGCTCGGGCAACAACTCCTCGTAGGGCGCGAAGTCGGTGCCCGGCTTGACCGCCATGCCGGCGCGCGCACCGGCGGCACGGATGTCGCGGGCGACCTGGCGCGGGTCGCGGGCGGCCTCGATGTGGAAGGTGACCGACTGCCCGCCGGCCTCGGCATACATGGGAGCCCAGCGCTCCGGGTCCTCGATCATCAGGTGGCAGTCCAGCGGGATGGGGCTGACCTTGGCCAGCGCCTCGACGACCGGCAGGCCGAGGGTCAGGTTGGGCACGAAGTGGGCGTCCATGACGTCGACGTGGGCCCAGTCGGCATTGGCGATGCGGCCCAGCTCGCGCTCGAGGTTGGCGAAGTCGGCGGACAGGATGCTGGGTGAGATCTGCACGGGCACAACCCTATCGGCGACGCAGGATCGCGCAGTACATGCCGTCGGTGCCGTGCAGGTGCGGCCACAGCTGCACCGCCGGCCCGGGCCCGAGGTCACCGAGCCGGCCCTCGCTGGCCGCCTCGAACAGCGGCCGGGCGTCGACCTGCTCGACGTCGTCACGGCGCTTGAGCACATCGGAGACGACCAGGCTGGTCTCGGCGAGATGGGGGCTGCACGTGGCATAGGCGACCAGCCCGCCGGGGCGGGTGGCCTCGATCGCGCTGTTGAGCAGCGCGCGCTGGAGTGGCCCGAGCTCGGCGAGGTCTGCGGTCGTGCGCCGCCAGCGCGCCTCCGGGCGTCGGCGCAGCGCGCCCAGACCGGTGCAGGGTGCGTCGACGAGCACCCGGTCGTATGCCGCGGGCTCGGCCTCCCCGATGTCGCGGCCGTCCCCGGTGCGCACCTCGATGCGGCCCGGTGCTGCTGCGATGGCCGCCCGCAGCGACTGCCGGACGAGATCGGTGCGGTGCTCGCTCACCTCGTTGGCGAGCAGATGGGCGCCCTGCTGGGCGGCGAGCGCGGCCAGGAGCCCGGCCTTGCCGCCGGGACCCGCGCAGAGGTCGAGCCACCGCTCCGCGGCGTCGCCCTCGATGTCGGCGCCGGCGAGGGCCAGTGCGATGAGCTGGCTGCCCTCGTCCTGCACAGCCGCACGCCCCTCGCGCACGGCTGCGATAGCGCCTGGATCACCGGCCTCGAGCAGCGCGGCGGTGGGGGCCAGCGGGCCCGGCGTGGCGCCGACCTCCTCCAGCTCGTCCCGCGTCGCCAGACCCGGCCGGGCCACGAGGGTGACCCGCGGCGGGGCGTTGTCGGCGCCGAGGAGGTCTGCGAGGGACCGGTCGACGGTCGCGGGGTCGGCCGCGCCGTGGCCGAGCAGGGCCTGCCGCAGGGCCTTGACCACCCACTCAGGGTGCGACTCGCGCACAGCCAGGTCGGCAAGCCCGTCGCCGGGGGCCACCTCGGTCAGCCACTCCTCGAGCGGGCGTTCGCTGATCCGGCGCATCACCGCGTTGACGAAGCCCGCCGCACCCGCGCCGTTGACCTGGCGCGCCAGCGCGACGGTCTCGTCGGCGGCCGCATGGGCGGGGACGCGCATCCCGAGCAGCTGGTGGGCGCCGAGCCGGAGGGTGTCGAGGACGGCCCCGTCGATCTGGCCGACCGGACGCTGGGCAGCGCGCTCGATGATCGGGTCATAGCGCCCGCGCAGCCGGAGCGCCCCATAGACCAGCTCGGTCGCAAAGCCCGCGTCGCGACCGCGGACGCCCTTCTCGCGCAGCAGTTTTGGCAGTTCGAGATTGGCATAGGCGCCATCAGCGACACGGCGCATCACGGTGTATGCCGCGAGCCTCGCCGGGTCGGTGCGCCGGGCCCGCTCGCTCGGCCGCTGGCGCGAGTAGGCGCGACGGTCGTCGCCACGGCCCTCTCCGCGGGGACCTCCACGACCCGCATCGCGGCCGCCATCTCGACCACCCCGCCGGTCCCGGCCGCCGCTGCCCTCGCCACCGGGCCGTCCCCCGGATCGACCGCCCGGACGACCGCTGCCCCGGCCACCGCCGCCGCGGCCGCGGCCGCCAGCCTGCTCGGGGCTCATGCGCCGAGCCGCTCGTCGTCGGCGGGCCGGACGCCTCGCGCCCAGTCGGCCGCTGGCATGGGCTTCTTGCCCTGGTGCCGCACCTCACCGAGCCGCACGGGTGCGCTGACGGTGCCGACGAGCACCTCCCGCTTGCCCGCCAGGACCTGGCCTGGTGCGAGGTCGATGCCGACACTGTCACCGGCGACCTCGAGAGGTCCGAGACCGAGTCGCTGTCCCCGGAAGGTCGTCCACGCGCCCGGTGCCGGAGTGCAGCCACGCACGAGGCGGTCGATGGCGAGCGCCGGTGTGCGCCAGTCGATCTCGGCGTCAGTGACCTCGAGCTTGGGGGCGTGGCTGATGCCCTCGCCAGGCTGCTCGACGGCCTCGACCGTGCCGTCCTCGATGCCGTCCAGGGTGTGCACGAGCAGGGACGCCCCCGCTTCGGCCAGCCGACCGAGGAGGTCACCCGAGGTGTCCCGCGGCTGGATCCGGTCGGTGAGGATGCCAAAGACCGGGCCGGTGTCGAGCCCTGCCTCGAGCCGGAAAGTCGACGCCCCGGTGAACTCGTCGCCGGCGATGAGGGCCCGCTGGACCGGCGCGGCGCCGCGCCACGCGGGCAGCAGTGAGAAGTGCAGGTTGACCCAGCCGTGGGCCGGGATGTCGAGGACGGCCTGCGGGATCAGCGCACCATAGGCGACCACCGGGCAGGCATCCGGCGCCAGCTCGGTCAGCCGGGCGATGAAGTCGGGCTCGCTGGGTCGGCCGGGGGTGAGCACCTCGATGCCGATCTCCTCGGCGCGGGCCTTGACCGGCGAGGGGCTGAGGGTGCGCCCGCGGCCGACCCGGGCGTCGGGGCGGGTGACAACGGCGACCACATCGTGCCTGGAGGCGACGAGGGCGTCGAGGGAGGGCAGGGCGACCTCGGGGGTGCCGGCGAAGACCAGACGCATGCTCACATCCCCCGGCCGAAGGTCGCGTGCGGGCTGGCCTTGATCACGGGCCGGGAGGTGCCCGCGAAGTCGGCCTCGCGCACCAGCCGCATGGCCTCGCGGCGGGCATCCCGGTCGAGCCGGTCGATGAAGAGGATCCCGTCGAGGTGGTCGGTCTCGTGCTGGATGCACCGGGCGAGCAGCTCCGAGCCCTCCAGGGTGACCGGCTCGCCGTGCATGTCCCATCCGCGCGCCACGACCCGCATGGCCCGGCGCACGTCGAAGGTCAGGCCAGGGAAGGACAGGCAGCCCTCGGGGCCGCACTGCTCCTCGTCGACATCGAGGGTCAGGTCGGGGTTGACCAGGTGCCCGACGACACCGTCGACGTTGTAGGTGAAGACCCGCAGGCTCACGCCCAGCTGTGGCGCAGCCAGCCCGGCTCCGGGCGCGTCGAGCATGGTGTCGGTCAGGTCGGCGACCAGCCGCTCAAGCTCCTTGTCGAAGTCGACGACGGGCGCTGCCGGGGTGCGCAGGATGGGGTCGCCAAACAGGCGGATGCTCTGGACTGACACCACGACATCGTATGCCGCGTGCGCGGCCGCGTGGCCACGTCCCGGTCAGGAGCCGGGCTGGTCCAGTCCCGCGGTGATCGCCTCCACGACCGTGGCGCGCCGGTCCTCGCTGGTCCGGATCCCCCGGGCGATCTCGATGTGCACGAAGTCCGCGCCGGCCGCCCGGGCGGCCCGGCCCTGGATGTTCTTGGTGGCGGCAAGCGCCTGGCAGGCGGAGCCGTCGTAGACACACACGTCAAAGCCCTTGTGCCGCAGGGCTTCTGCGAGGCTGCGCACCGGTGTTGTGACGTCCTTGGTGCCGGAGGAGACGACCACGTCCCTGAGGTTCTCCTCGTGGTTGTCCTGGTCGAAGCCGTGGACCTGGACGATCGTGGTCTGCGTGCTGGCGAGGGCAGCGGACACCTCCGCGAACGGGGTGGCCGCGTTGTGGGCGACGTCCGCAGCACGCCGCCCTGCGCTGCGGTCGGCGCCAGCCACGAGCAGCGCCCGGGCCTTCGTCGAGGCGAAGAGCCCGACACCGATGACCTCGCTGGCCTCGTCGGCCCGGGGATGGGGCACCTCGATGACGAGGTCCCGCGCACCCGGCCGCACGGCATACAGCCCCCAGCCGCGGGACAGCGCTGTCTCTGTCAGCACGGTCACACCGGCGTCGTCGGTGACCTGGCGGGCGGCGAACCCGCTGGGGACCGGACCCCGACCGTGAGTGGACCAGCGCCGGACATCCCGGGCGATCTCACGCCGCTCGGCACCCGAGGCCGCCTCGAAGCGGTCCCCCGGTCCGGGGCCGGCGTCGAGGGTTGCCGAGACCAGCGACGGCAGGCTGGCCGAGACCAGCGACGGCAGGCTGGCGGCGGCGCCGCCCCGCCCGTCCGGGAGGTCGCCATGGCAGGCGGTCAGCGTCACAGCGACGCCGACCGCCAGGGCTGCGCCCGATCTCACAGGAGACCGGCCGCGGTGGCGCCGGCCGCGATCAGGTTCATCACGGCATACACCCCGACACCGCACAGCGCGGCGCCCCACACCGTCTTCTCCCAGCCCTGGCGCTGGGCATCGTTGGCCAGCAGCGCCGGGACCATGAGGGTGACGACCGTCAGGCCACGCCAGGGCACGAAGGTGCCGTCGGTGAGGTGGACGATGAGCAGCTCCGCCGACCACGTGACCAGGGAGGCGATCAGGACCATCGTGGCCAGCTTGCGGCGGCCGAAGAGGAGCAGACGCGGCATGAGCCCGTGCACCACGATCGTCCAGGTGACCACGCCGCAGACGAGGGCGAAGGCGATGTCCGGCCAGCGCGGGCCGACGAGCGCGAGATAGGCGCCGGTGATGAAGCCGCCGGTGCGCAGCCCGAGCTGGCTGAAGACCGCCATCCCGATGATGACGCTCGCCGCGGCCGCCACGATGAGCAGCTGACGGGGGAAGCCGAGGACCGACGCGAGCAGCGCGGCATCACCCTGCGGCGCGGCGTCGAGGAGCTGGAGCACCGAGACCAGGACGTAGACGCACACACCGAGGATCAGCGTCGTCGCGACGATGGCCTGGAGGGTGCGCTTCGGTCCCTGCCGACCCATGTCGTGGGCGATGATTCCGGGCACGAGGAAGCCGATGCCAGTGAGGGCAAGGAACATGGGTGAGTAGGTACGCAGCAGTGCCGCGGCCACTGTGCCTAACATGATGAAGGCCAGACCGACCAGCACCTCGACCTCGAATTTCCTTCTGCCATAAAGGATCCGGTGACGCGGGAGCCACACATGGACGACGCCCCACGTGGCCAGACCGGCCAGCAGGGTGGTGACGATGAGCAGCGGGTGTGGCAGCGAGACAGCGAGATAGGCGGGCACGATCGCGCCGCCGGTGGTCAGCTGGACCTTCTCGTAGAAGAGCATGCTGACGACGACGCCGAGGACGATCGCCACCCGGATGACCTCGGGCGCATAGAGGTACTCACGCATGGCGCTCCTCCGTCACGGTGGCGGCGGGCAGGCCGAGGCGGCTCTGGGCCCGACGCATGCGGATGGTCGCGGCGGGTGCCCGCGAGGGGTCGCGCGACTCGGCGAGCTCGTCGACGACCTCGTCGCCGTCACGCTCCGCGAAGTAATGGATGAGCTTCTCCGCCTGCTCGGTGTGGATGTTGACCATGCCGATGAGCACGCCGCGCTCCCCCGGGACGAGGGCGGCGATGCGCTCGAGGATCTGCTCCAGCGACGGGGAGACGCTCTCGCCGAGGTTGGTGATCCGCTCGCGCGGGTAGCCGCCCGAGACCATCTGCGAGGTCACGGTGTCCTCGTAGGCCCCCATCGTGATGATGTGGTCGACCAAGGGGTTGATGTCCTTGGGCACCATCGTCGCGAAGAGCTCGGCGCGGCGGCCGCGGTCGGTGCGGTTGTTGAGGATGCCCATGACGGTGGCGTCCGGCGGGAAGGTCGCCGAGAGCTGCTCGAGGGTGAGGATGACGCTCTCGCGGTCGTTGGCGGCGAACATCGGGACCCAGGTGATCTGTTTCCCGAGAATGTCGTAGGTCTTCAGGCGCACGACGCCGACATCGGGGACTGACTTCCACATGCCCTCGACAGCGCGCTCGTGGCTGATGCCGAGGTAGTCGGCGATCGCCAGGCCGATGGCCACGTTGGACTTGAACTGGAGGTAGTCGAAGCCGCGCATGTCCTCGTCGGACACGCTCGAGGCGTCGGCATAGACCATCCTGCTGCCCCGGGCCCCAGCGTTGCGGCGCAGCCGCTCCCGCAGGTGCGGACGGTCCTCAGCGGTGATGAGGATGCCCCCATGCGGGATGGTCACCGACATCGAGTCGGCGATCTCCTCGAGGGTCTCCCCCATCTCCTCCTGGTGGTCCTCACGGACGTTGGTGATGACGGTGATGTCGGAGCGGACCATGTAGTCCTGGCTGTACTGCTGGTAGAGCGGCCGCACGGCCATGCACTCGATGACGAGGGCCTCGACGTCCTGGCGGACGTGCTCCTTGACGATGTCGATCTGCTCGTTGATCGTCGCGGCGCCGAGGCGCCGGATGGGGGTCTCCTCACCCTGCGGCCCGATGACTCGAGCCGCCGATCCGGTCGTCTTCGCCACGGTGACGAAGCCGCCCTCGCGCAGCACCCCCGCGACCAGCCGGGTGACCGAGCTCTTGCCCCGGATCCCGTTGACGTGCACGCGCACGTCGAGCTGGTCCAGCCGCCGCTGGTGGGCGGCGACGGAGATGCGCCAGTAGGCGATGAGACCGATCGTGATGAGGGCGAGGAGGATGACGCTGACCTGCCCTGCGGACATCAGACCCCCGACACCATCGTGAGGCGGATGAGCTCGAGAACGATCTGCCCATAGGACGAACGCGCCTGCGCCAGAAGGGCATCCGCATCGACGGGACGCCCGTCCAGCGAAGCCATGCCGGTCTCCACGGTCGACACCGCGGCGAGCGCGATCCGCTCGTCACCGGCGCGGTCGGCGAAGGACGCGACGCCGAGCGAGCGGCCGAGCTCCTCTGCACGGTCGACGATGCGGGTGACATCGGCCTCGGGGACGATGACGGCCCACTCCGAGTCGCCGACCGCGAAGGGCACCTCGAAGGGGCCTGCGCTGGCCTCGACCGTGCGGGCGGCGGCGCGGCGGGCCCGCTCGGCAGCGGCGGGCTCGAGGTCGTCCAGCGAGCACTTCACCATCGCCACACCGACGCTGCGCGAGTGCGCCTGGGCGCGCTCCACCTCGTGGGCGAGCAGGGCGCGCCCGGTGGCCTCGTCCAGCAGCCCGAGGGAGCCCTGCGCCCCGGGAGCGGCCGGCGGCCGGGCGGCGCGGCGGTCGGCGGAGCGCGTGTGCGCGCCGACCAGGCCGGTGATCCAGCCCTGGGCGATCAGGCCGAGGACGAGCAGGAGCGGCAGCGCGACGCCGTGGCCGGTCCACAGCCCGGCGTGGGCGTGCAGCGCGATGAAGCAGGCGGCGGCGCCGACGCCGACGACCAGTCCCCCGGTCGGGCCGGCGGTCACGCTGAGCAGGAGGGAGATCGCGACGATGACCAGCGTCTGCCAGCGCACGGCCGGCTGGTCCAGGGTGGCCAGCGCGGCCATGGCGGCCGTCGCGGTCCCCATGACGGCAACGGCGGTCTGGCCCTCAGTCCAGGCCGTTGTCCGCAGGTGAGAGATGGCGTGCATCCTCGGTGTTGTCCTTCCAACGCAGGTGGCCGAGCGCCGCGATCCCCCCGAACGCGGCAAGCCCGATGACCCCATGGATGGCGTAGTAAGTCCACGACATGGCGGGTCCTCTCGGCAGGGGTGTATGAGGCAGGGGTGGTGGGGTGCGCACGAGGTGGGGTATGCCGTCGCGAAGCGGCCACGGTGCCGTCTCCCCCGTACGTGTTCTCAAGTATTACGACGGCACCCAGACTTTTACAACTTGGCACGTCGTGTAAAAATTCATGCTCGGAAGGGGCAACCATGCGCGAGGGGAAGCGCGTCTTGCCACAGTGCGGCCCCCAACCAGGGTGGCCCCGCCGCACCAGCCAAAGCCTTCATCCAGAGCCCTCACCAGGAGCATCTTCGTGCCACGCCCCCTGCCCACCGCCGCCGCTCTCAGCGCCGCTCTGCTCCTCGCAGCCGGCGTGGCGCTCGCCGTCGACACCAAGGGCGCGGCCGGCCCGTCGGCCGCGCCGTCACCGACGCTGACCGGCCCTGTCGGGCGGGTCGTCGACGAGGGCGGACGCCCGGTCTCGGGGGCCCAGGTCCAGAGCCCCGGAGGTGCGACGGTGAGCACGGACGCCGACGGCCGCTTCCCCGTCACGACCCCCGGTGTCTTCACCGCGTCGGCACCGGGGCGTCTGCCCCGCGCGGGCGTCGGCTCGCCCGATGCCCTGCCCCGGCTCGTCCTGCCCCGGGCCGCCGACACCGTCTCGATGCGCTTCGGCGGGGATGTCATGGCCGGGCGGCGCTTCTACGAGAAGCACGACGGCAGGCCGGCCCACCTGACCACCGCATCGACGGCATCCGACCACGCCGCACTGCTGGCCCGCGTGCGCCCCCTGCTCGAGGACAGCGACGTGACCGTCGTCAACCTCGAGACGCCCCTCATCGACGACCCCTACTTCCCCGCGGACAAGCGGCCCAAGAACATCCACCCGACCAAGGACCTCGCCTTCGCCAGCGCCATCCAGACGGCACAGGCGTTGCGGGACAATGGGATTGACATCGTCGACCTCGGCAACAACCACTCCTTCGACGCACTCGACCGGGGCCTGGCGTCGACGGTCTCGGCACTGGACCGCGCCGGCGTCGCGCACACCGGGGCCGGGCGCAACGAGGCCGAGGCCTGGAAGCCCGCCGTCACGACGGTGCGCGGCCGCAAGATCGCGCTCGTCAGCTGCACGACGGTCACCGGCAGGGCCGAGAAGATCCCGTATGTCGCCGGGCCCAACCGCGCGGGCGCGGCCGAGTGCTCGCCGGAGCGGCTGGCCAGTGCCGTGCGCGAGGCCCGCGCGAGCGGCGCGACGGTGACGGCGATGATCCACGGGCACGTGGAGTACGAGCGGGACCAGGTCGAGGTCGTGCGCTCGCTCACCCGGGTCGCCGCAGAGTCAGGGGCCTCGGCGGTGATGAACGGCCACCCGCACGTCATCGGCGGGCTGACCACCGAGGGTCGCGCCGTCGTCAGCGAGACCATGGGCAACCTGCTCTTCGACCAGACGGTCTGGTCGACCTTCCTCAGCTATCTCGTGCGCGTCGACCTGGCCGCCGACGGCAGCGCCACGGCGGGCACCGACCCGATCGTCCTCGAGGACTACCTGCCCCAGCCTGCGACCGGCGCCCTGGCCGACGCCTCGGCGCGCATCGCCGCCGGCACGGTCCCCGGCGCCTCCCTCGGCACGACCGGGGCGACCGCCACCACCCGCGCCGCCGCGCCCAGCGGCCCGCGCCGCACCCAGCCCCACGCGCTGCCCGCCGGCGTCTCCCGCCTGCCCGCCGGGTCCTGGCTCGCCACATCTCAGGACGTGCGCGCAGGACAGGACCTCCTGTGGGGCACAGGCGATTTCGAGCAACGTGACGTCCAGGCCGAGGCCAAGACCGCACCGCTCTGGTCGCTCGGCTCCTATGCCAAGGTCTCCCCGGCTGCCGTGTGCAGCGGCACCGACGGCGTCGACCTGCTCCGCAGCCCGGTCAGCAGCAAGGACGTCTTCGTCAGCTCGGCCCACCGGGTCACGGTCCGCCCGGGCGACAAGATTTCGCTGATCGTCGACGTGCGGGCGGCCACCGAAGGGGCCAAGGCCGAGCTGCGCTGGTACTCCGGCTCGGAGGGCTCCAGCTCCCACACGACCACGCTCGCGATCGAGCCCCGCGGCGACGACCCGGCCTGCCAGCGCGTGCGCCTCGACGCCGTCGTCCCCAAGGGCGCGAATGCCGTCCAGCCCTTCGTCCGCCTCTCCCCGCCCAAGAGCACGACGACCTCCGCCCGGCTGGCCGTCGACGGCATCCGCCTGGTTCAGTGGGCCAAGGAGGGCAGCACCGGTCGCATCTACGACACCGTCGAGAGCGACTCCTCCCGCACCGTCCAGCTCGGTCGGGACGACTGACCTCAGGGCGCGCGCGAGAGCCCAGAGGCCATTAGTGGTGGGAATTCGCCCCGGATTCCCACCACTAATGGCCTCTCGCCTTTGCGGGAGCCGGTATGCCGCGGCACGGCGGGCCATGTGCGAAGGATCCTGCGCAGATGAGCGCTTCACCGCGGATCCAGCGGACACGCGCGCAGGATCTGTGCCGCGTGGTCGTCGAGGCGCTCCGTCACATGCCGGGGTCGGGCGGGTCCATGCGCACACCGATGGGCGTGGCATCCCGATGGGCGCTGCGGGCGCCGCGCATCGCCCGCAGGGCAGCCGCGAGCTCGGCCCGCTGCTCAAGCGGCACCCGCAGCACGAGCCGGGAGCTGCCATCGCCGGCGGTGACCAGGCCCAGCGGCTGGGCCCCGGCCAGGGGCGGGTCGGCAGCGACGGACTCAAGGGCGGGACGCTCGCCCGTCAGCAGCGCCATCGTCGCTGCGGGGGGCATCGAGAGTGTGCGACGGTCGGCCAGCTCGCGCCCGGCGAACCAGGCCGGGTCCCAGCGCACGAGCGCCTCCACCGGGGGGACGGTCGTGTGGGCAGGCGCACCGCACAGCACCATCCGCCCTCCGGCGCCCCAGCCGCGGGTCAGCAGGCCGGCAAGCAGCCAGCGGCGCAGGGCCTCCTCGCCCACGGTCAGCACCGGGCGGTCGAGGCTGGCCCAGGCATCGAGCAGCAGCGTCGCGTGATAGCCGCCCGTCGCGACCGGCTCGGCACCCGGGGTGGCGATCACCAGAGCCGGGGTCTCGTCGACCCGCTCGAGGACCGCGCCGCTGCCGGAGGTGAGCACCCGGACACCCGGGAAGGCGCGGCCCAGCTCCTCGGCCGTGCGCTTGGCCCCGACAACCGAGGAGCGCCACCGGGTGGATCCGCACTCCGGGCAGGAGAAGTCGCGGGCGACATGCCCACACCAGCGGCACTCCGGCGGCGCGGTGGGCCCGCGCAGGAGGAGCCGCCCACCGCACTTGGGGCAGTGGGCGGGGGTGCGGCATCGCTGGCAGGAGATCGAGGGCAGATAGCCGCGCCGCGGGACCTGGACGAGCACCGGCCCGGACTGGAGCGCCTCACGGGCGACCCGCCACGCGACACTCGGCAGGTGGGCGCTGGCGGCCAGCGCGTCGTCCTCGAGGTCACGCCCCTCGCCGGCCACCTGCACGCGCGGGACCGCCGAGCGCAGCCGACCGGACGCGAGCGCGATCGAGTGGACCTCGCCGCGCTGGCGCCACTGCTCGACCGAGGCGGTGCGGGTCGACCCTCCGACAAGCAGCCCGGCGCCGGACTGCTCGGCGCGCAGCCGCAGCACCTCGCGGACATGGGGATAGGGCGCACGCGGCTCCTCGTGGAGGTCGTCGCCGTCGTCCCACCACACCACGAGCCCGAGGTCGTGGACGGGGGCGAATGCCGCGGCGCGGGTGCCGAGCGCGACCGGCACGTGGCCGCGCAGCACCTTGAGCCACGCCGTGTATCTCGCCTGCGGCCCCTGGTCGGCGGTCAGCCGCACATGCCGCCCGGGTCCGAGGGCGGCGGCGAGGCTGTCGTCGAGACGGCCGACATCACGATGGTCGGGGACCACGATCACCGCGCCGCGCCCCGACTCGACGGTGGCGCGGACCGCCTCGGCGATCGCGTCGGGCCAGTCGGGGCCGCCCGGCTCGGGTGGCACGGCCAGCCACTCCGCCCAGGGGGACTCCCCCGAGGCGAGCCGGGTCACAAAGGCCGGGCCCGCGGCATACCGCTCCCAGGCGCTGGTGTCGGGTGCAGGCGGGAGCCCGGACAGCTCAGGCGCCTCGGCTGCCAGGGCCCGCTCGGCCGTCGCGTGGCGCGGCGGGATCGCCAGCCGGAGCACGTCGCCCACCGCGCCGGCATAGTGCTCGGCAACCCGCTCCGCGAGCGCGAGGGTGCCCTCGGTGAGCACCGGCTCGGGCGAGACGACCCGACGGACCGGCGCGAGCCGCCCCTCGTGGGTCGTGGAGTCGGCCACCTCGGCGACATAGCCGGCCAGGTCACGCCCCGCGAAGCGCACCCGCACGCGGACGCCGGGGGCCACCTCGTCGGCGAGGTCGTCGGGGATGGCGTAGTCGAAGGGCCGGTCCAGGTGGGCCAGACCGGTGTCGACGAGCACCCGGGCGACGCGGACCGGCGCCGGCCCGCTCTCCCCCAGTGGCAGGTGCTCGGACTCGGTCATGGGATATCCCTATCGCATCGGGCCGACAGCCGCCGACGCCGGCACATGGGTGAGGGGGCCGCCGTCGCCGGCAGCCCCCTCAGCCCAGTCGATGTCAGCCGCGCGCGACCCGCTGGAGGTCCTCGACGCGGTCGGTCTGCTCCCAGGTGAAGGCCCGGTCATAGCCCTCGAGGCCGGTGCGGCCGAAGTGGCCGTAGGCCGCGGTGGGCTTGTAGATCGGGCGCAGCAGGTCGAGGTCCTCGACGATCGCCAGCGGGCGCAGGTCGAAGACGGTGTCGATGGCGGTCTGGATCTTGTCGACCGGCACGGTCTCGGTGCCGAAGGTCTCGACATAGAGGCCCACGGGCTGGGCCTTGCCGATGGCATAGGCGACCTGGACCTCGCAGCGTTTGGCGAGCCCGGCGGCCACGACATTCTTGGCGACCCAGCGCATGGCGTATGCCGCGGAGCGGTCGACCTTGGACGGGTCCTTGCCCGAGAACGCGCCACCGCCGTGGCGGGCCATACCGCCGTAGGTGTCGACGATGATCTTGCGGCCGGTCAGGCCGGCGTCACCCATCGGGCCGCCGATGACGAACTTGCCGGTGGGGTTGATCAGGGTGCGGTGGCTGCCGGTCTCGAGGCTGACGCCCGAGTCGCCGAGCTGGGCGAGCACGGGAGCGATGACCTGCTCCTCGATGTCGGGCGCGAGCAGGTCCTCGAGCGAGACGTCGTCGGCGTGCTGGGTGGACAGGACGACGGTGTCGAGGCTGACCGCCTTGTCGCCGTCGTAGCCGATCGTGACCTGGGTCTTGCCGTCGGGCCGCAGGTAGGGCAGCACGCCGGTCTTGCGGACCTCGGTCAGGCGCTCGGCCAGGCGGTGCGCGAGGAAGATCGGCAGCGGCATGAGCTCGGGGGTGTCATCGCACGCGTAGCCGAACATCAGGCCCTGGTCGCCGGCGCCCTGCTTGTCCATCGGGTCGACCGCGCCGGTGCGCGACTCGAAGGCGGTGTCGACGCCCTGGGCGATGTCGGGGCTCTGCTGGCCGATAGAGACCTCGACGCCACAGGACAGCCCGTCGAAGCCCTTGGTGGAGGAGTCGTAGCCGATGGCCAGGACCGTGTCACGCACGATCTTGGGGATCTCGACGTATGCCGACGTGGTGACCTCGCCCGCGACGTGCACCAGCCCGGTGGTCACCATCGTCTCGACGGCCACCCGCGCGTGCGGGTCGTCGGTGAGCATGGCGTCGAGGATCGAGTCGGAGATCTGGTCACAGATCTTGTCGGGGTGACCCTCGGTGACGGACTCCGACGTGAACAGGCGCATCGCCACGGGTGGCTCCTTGCGGGTTGGGCGGTCGGCCGGGTCCGGACCCGGCAGGTCAGTGAGTCACTCTACCCGCGCGTAGGGCTCACCTCGGGAGGTGGCTCACGACCTGGTCGAGGATGGCGGAGGCGATCTCCTCCTTGGGGGCGGGCCCCACGCTGACCGGCTCCCCGCCGTCGCGCTGGAGGATGTGGACGGTGTTGTCGTCCTGCCCGAAGGTCTTGTCGACGCCGACCTCGTTGACGACCAGCAGATCGCAGCCCTTGCGGGCGAGCTTCTCGTGGCCCAGCTGGAGGACCGAGCCGCTGGCGTCGCCCGTCTCGGCGGCGAAGCCGACGATCAGCGGCGTGCGCTCCCCTCCCCGCGCCTTGACCAGGCCGGCGAGGATGTCGGGGTTGCGCACGAGGGTGATGACCGGCGCCGCATCGGGGTCGGCCGGGTCGTGGGTCTTCTTGATCTTGGCGTCGGCGATCTCTGCGGGGCGGAAGTCGGCGACCGCCGCGGCCATGATCACGACGTCGGCGGAGGCGGTGGCGCGCTCGACCGCCTCCCCCAGCTCCAGGGCTGACCCGACGGGGACGACCTCGACGCCCTCGGGCGCGGTGAGGGCGACATTGGCGGAGACGAGCGTGACCTGGGCGCCGCGGCGCGCGGCCACGGCCGCGAGGGCATAGCCCTGCTTGCCGGACGAGCGGTTGCCGAGGAAGCGCACCGGGTCGAGCGGCTCGCGGGTGCCGCCTGCGCTGACGACGACCCGCACCCCGGCGAGGTCCTGGGCCGGCGTGGGCTCGCCCGACGCAGGCTGGGCGGTGCCCTCGAGATAGGGCAGGCACGCGGCATACAGGTCACTCGGCTCGGGCAGGCGACCGGGGCCGGTGTCCTTGCCGGTCAGGCGGCCGCTGGCAGGATCGACGACGTGGACGCCGCGCTCGCGCAGGGTGGCGACATTGGCCTGCGTGGCCGGGTGCTCCCACATCTCGGTGTGCATGGCCGGGGCCATGACGACGGGGCAGCGCGCGGTGAGCAGGGTGTTGGTCAGCAGGTCGTCGGCCAGGCCGTGGGCCGCCCGCGCGAGCAGGTCGGCGGTGGCGGGGGCGATGACGACCAGATCGGCCTCCTGGCCGATGCGCACGTGCTGGACCCGGTGGACATCGGTCCACACGTCGGTCTGCACGGGCTGGCCGGAGAGGGCCTCCCAGGTCGGCGCCCCGACGAACCGCAGGGCAGCCGCCGTGGGGACGACGGTGACGGTGTGGCCCGCCTCGGCGAAGAGCCGGAGGAGGGAGGCGACCTTGTAGGCCGCGATGCCGCCGCCGACGCCGAGCACGATGCGCATGGGAGCCCTCCTTGGCCGGCCGGGGTCACTCCTCGGTGGGCTCGCTGGTGAGCAGGCCGTCGTTGATCTCGCGCAGGGCGATCGACAGCGGCTTGTCGTGGACCTGGGAGTCCACGAGCGGCCCGACGTACTCCAGCAGCCCCTCCTGGAGCTGGGAGTAGTAGGCGTTGATCTGGCGGGCCCGCTTGGCGCTGTAGATCACGAGGGCGTACTTGGAGTCGGCCTTCTCGAGGAGGTCGTCGATCGGCGGGTTGGTGATGCCGATGGGGGCAGCCTGGGTACCAGACACGGGTGCTCTCGTTTCTGCTGCGTGCGTTGAGGTCAGTGCGATCTCATCAATGATACGAGGTGTTCGGCGGCGCGCTGCACATCGTCGTTGACGATGACCTCGTCGAACTCCGCCTGGGAGGCCAGCTCGACCTCCGCCGTGGCCAGCCGCCGGGTGCGCTCCTCGGGGGTCTCGGTGCCCCGGCCGACGAGCCGGCGCACAAGCTCCTCCCACGAGGGCGGGGTCAGGAAGACGAAGAGGGCGTCGGGCATGGTGTGCCGCACCTGACGCGCGCCCTGGAGGTCGATCTCCAGCAGCGCCGGGCGGCCCTGCTCGAGCGCGTCGAGGACGGGCTGGCGCAGCGTGCCGTACTTGGCCCGGCCGTGGACGACCGCCCACTCGAGGAAGTCGCCGGCGGCGACCCGGCGGTCGAACTCCTCGTCGGTGAGGAAGTGATAGTGCACGCCGTCGACCTCACCCGGCCGGGGTGGCCGGGTGGTCGCCGACACCGAGAACCAGACCTCGGGGAAGTGCTCACGGACGTATGCCGCGACAGTGCCCTTCCCGACGGCGGTGGGACCGGCGAGGACGACGAGTCGACGGGCGCGGGTCACGCCTCGAAACGGGTGAGGAGCGCCGAGATCTGGTTGGCGCCCAGGCCCCGGACGCGCCGGGACTCGGAGATGCCGACCTCGTCCATGATCTGGCGGGCGCGGACGCGGCCGACGCCGGGCATCGACTCCAGCAGGGCCGAGACCTTCATCTTGCCGATGACCTCGTTGTCCTTGCCCTCGGCGATGACCTCGGCGATCGAGCCCTGGGCGTGCTTGAGGCGGTTCTTGACGGCTGCGCGCTCACGGCGAGCGACCGCGGCCTTCTCGAGGGCGGCGGCCCTCTGCTCGGGTGTCAGCGGCGGAAGGGCCACGGTGGTACTCCTCATGCGTCGGGCTGCGTGTCGGTCCAGATACTCCTGGGGAGGATCAGTCTAGCCAATTCCCCATATGGTGAAGTCGTGGTCTGGGGTCTGTGGCAGGTGAGCCTAACCACTCCGGGTGGTGGCTGAACACCGATCCGCGATCTTCTTCTGAAGACGGTCCATTGTCGGGTCGAGCGTCGAGGCCGTCTCCTCGCTCGTGCCGCTGCCGCGATGGTCCTGCACAAACTCGCGGAAGGCCTTCCAGTCTTTGGACTCCTGGCCGTCGGTCATGCCCGCGAGGTCGTCCATGGCGTCCAGGACCTGCTCCACCTCGGCATCGGAGCTGGTGTCGGAGCCGGTGACGACGGCGGCCTTGGCGCAGTACTCGTTGTCGTCCGCGCCACCGCATCCCGACAGGACGGTGACGGCGAGGAGCGCGGCGGCGAGGCCGCGACGTGGTCGGGTCATCCGAACTGGGCCCGCAGCGTGTCGGCGACCTCGGCTGCCCGGGCGGCCAGCCCGGCTGCGGTCGGCCCGGCGGCGAGGACGTCGCGGCTGGACGCGGCCAGCACGTTGGGCTGGGCGGCGCCGAAGACCCGCCGCAGCGACTCGGCCGAGCCGCCCTGGGCACCCACGCCCGGGGCCAGGAAGGGCGCGTGGCTTGCGCCGAGGTCGAGCCCGAGCCGCTCGACCGCGTCGCCGACGGTGGCGCCGACGACCATGCCGATGCTGCCGAGCTCGCCGCGGGCGGCGGCCTCGGCGTTGTCTGCGGTCACCCCGTCGACGACGTGCCCGGCGACGCTGCGGCCGTCGAGGACGGCGTGCTGGACCTGGGCGCCCTCGGGGTTGGAGGTCAGCGCGAGGACGAACAGCCCCCTGCCGGTGGCGTGGCAGAGGTCGACCGCGGGGCGGAGCGAGCCGTAGCCGAGATAGGGGCTGACGGTGATCGCGTCGGGGGCGGCCGGGGCGTCGGCGCCGAGGAAGGCCTCGGCGTAGGCGTCCATCGTCGTGCCGATGTCGCCGCGCTTGACGTCGAGGATGCTGAGCGTGCCGGCCTCGGCGAGCTCGGTGACCACGCGCTCGAGCAGGGCGACGCCCTTGGCGCCGAAGACCTCGAAGAAGGCCGACTGTGGCTTGACCGCGGCGACCCGACCGCTGAAGGCCTCGACGCAGGTCAGCGCGAAGCGCTCGACCCCGGCGAGGTCATAGCCCAGGCCCCAGGCCTCGACCAGGCCGCGGTGCGGGTCGATGCCCGCGCACAGCGGCCCGTGCTCGTCCATCGCCTCGCGCAGTCGCACCCCAAAGGGGCGGTATGCCGTGTCGGCAGCAGCCATGTCAGCGGATCCTCTCGTGGGCGACCCCGATGGCGTCGGTGAACCGCGCAAAACCCCTCTCCCCCAAGGCTTCCTGGAGCTCGCGGCATACGCGCATCGGGGAGCTGGGGTCGTTGAAGGTCGCGGTGCCGACCTGGACGGCGCTGGCGCCGGCGGCGACCAGCTCGAGCGCGTCGAGACCGGTGCGCACGCCACCCACGCCGACGATCGGCACGGTCGGCAGTCGACCGTCGAGCATGGCAGCACGGACCTGCCAGATGGCGCGCACCGCGACCGGCCGGACCGCCGGGCCGGACAGGCCGCCGGTCGTCTGGGCCAGCTGGGGGCGGAGCAGATCGGTGTCGATGACGACGCCGAGGAGGGTGTTGATCATCGTCAGGCCGGAGGCGCCGGCCTTCACCGCGGCCTGGGCGATGCCGACGATGTCGGTGACATCGGGCGTGAGCTTGGCAAAGATCGGGACATCGCGCGGGAGCTGCTCGCGCACGAGCGCGATGACCTTGGCCGACGACATCGGGTCGCAGGCGAAGACCAGGCCACGGTTGGCGACATTGGGGCAGGAGATGTTGACCTCGACGCCGACCACGGCGTCGAAGGCGTCGCTCGCGCGCAGCCTGGCCGCGACGTCGGCGAACTCGCCCGCTGTCGAGCCGGCAATGGAGACCATCGCCCGCGCACCGCGGGCCTTGAGCCAGGCGAGGTCCTTGGCGCAGAAGTCGTCGATGCCGGGGCCCTGGAGGCCGATCGAGTTGAGCATCCCCGAGGGCGTCTCGGCCATGCGCGGGGTGCCGCGGCCCGAGCGTGGTCGCAGCATCACCGATTTGGTGACAAAGGCGCCGAGCTCGGCCACGTCAAAGAAGCGGTCGAGCTCGGGGCCGTTGGCCGCGCAGCCGGACGCGGTCATGAGCGGGTTGGGCAGGGTGGCGCCGGCGAGCTCGACGGACATGTCGACGGACGTGGTCGGACGCGAGTCCTCCTGTGGCACAACGCCGCTGGCGGCATCGTGCGGCTGCTCCTGGGAGCGGCGGCCAAACATCAGTGGCCTCCCATCTCGGCCGCGCCGACGGCATCGTCGGGCACGTGGCAGTAGCCGTCGGTGAAGGCGTCCCATCGCACACGGTCGCCGCGGAAGACCGGGCCGTCCACGCAGGAGCGGACCATCCGGGTGCGGCCGTCCTTGCCCTGCACCGGCATCACGCAGGTCATGCACACCCCGACGCCGCAGGCCATCGACTCCTCGACTGCGACCTGGGCGACGGCGCCGTGCGCCTGAGCGATGTCGGTCACCGAGCGCAGCATGCCCATCGGGCCGCACGCATAGGCGACACCGGCGCCGCTGCGGCGCATGATGTCGGGCAGCACGTCGGAGACCCAGCCCTTGTGGCCGACCGAGCCGTCATCCGTGGTGACAGTGACGGTGTCGGAGACGCGCCGGGCCTCCACGACGCCAAAGAGCTTGGACTCGGTCGCGGCGCCGAGCACCATCTCGACGGCGCAGCCCCGCTCGCGCAGTGCCTGCGCCAGCCAGAAGAGCGGCGCGCTGCCGTAGCCGCCGCCGACGAGCACGCAGGGCACCGGCTCCTTGGGGAGCGGGAAGGGCCGCCCCAGCGGGCCGATGATGCTGACCTCGTCATGTGCCCGCAGACCCGCGAGCCACTCCGTGCCGGCACCGACGGGCGAGATGACGACGTCGACCGTGCCGCCATAGGTCCCGGACGGGCTCACCTTGTGGATCGAGAAGCACCGGCGCAGCAGGTGGGCCGAGGTCTCTCCCCCGACGGCCAGCGCGACGAAGTGGCCGGGCCGGGCATGCTCGGCCACGCCGGGGGCGACGAAGGTCAGGTGGTGGTAGTCCCCCACCCGGCGGGTGGCGATCAGCTCGCCGGTGACCTGTGCGAGGCCGGGCTCGCGCCGCTCGAGTCGGGTCACGGAGCCGCGACCTCCTCTGCGGGCTCGTGGTGGCCATAGAGGTCGAGGTCGCGCGCGTGCTCCTGGAGGGATTTCACGCGCAGGTTCTCGTGGATGGCCGCCTCGATGCCCTGCACGGCCGCGCCGAGCTGCTGCACGGTGGTGATGATCGGCCGGTCCATGGCGGTGGTCGCCGCCCGGATGGCATAGCCGTCGGCCCGGGCGCTCGGGCCCGAGGGGGTGTTGACGACCATGGCGACCTCGCCGTCGGTGATGCGGTCGACGATGGTCCGCTCCCCCTCGGCGCGCTCGCCGTGCTTGGCGACCACCTCGGCCTCGATCCCGTTGCGGCGCAACACCTCTGCGGTGCCCGACGTCGCGAGCAGGTGGAAGCCCAGGTCGGCCAGGCGCTTGACCGGGAAGATCATGGCGCGCTTGTCGCGGTTGGCGATCGAGACAAAGACGGTGCCCTCGGTCGGCAGGCCGGTGGTGGCGGCCAGCTGGCCCTTGCTGAAGGCAGCGCCGAAGTCGGCGTCGATGCCCATGACCTCACCGGTCGAGCGCATCTCCGGCCCCAGCAGGGAGTCGACGACGAGCCCGTCGCGGGTCCGGAAGCGCTTGAAGGGCAGGACCGCCTCCTTGACGGCCATCGGCGCGTGCTGGGGCATCTCGCCACCGTCGGTGTCGAAGGGCAGCAGGCCCTCCTCGCGCAGATCGCGGATGCTCGAGCCGAGCATGACGCGCGCCGCCGCCTTGGCCAGCGGCACCCCGGTCGCCTTGGCGACGAAGGGCACGGTCCGCGACGCGCGCGGGTTGGCCTCGAGGACATAGAGCACGTCCTGGGCGAGCGCGAACTGGACGTTCATCAGGCCGCGCACGCCGATTCCCTTGGCCAGGGCCAGGGTGGACTCGCGCACCCGCTCCAGCTCACCCTGTCCGAGGGTGACCGGGGGCAGGGTGCAGGAGCTATCGCCGGAGTGGATGCCGGCCTCCTCGATGTGCTCCATGATCCCGCCGAGATACATCTCCTCGCCGTCATAGAGCGCGTCGACGTCGATCTCGATCGCGTCGTCGAGGAAGCGGTCGATCAGCACCGGGTGCTCGGGGCTGGCGATCGTCGCGCGGTCGACATAGGTGCGCAGGGTCTCGTCGTCGTAGACGATCTCCATCCCGCGGCCGCCGAGGACATAGCTCGGGCGGACCAGGACCGGGTAGCCGATCATCCGGGCGACCTCGAGGGCCTCGTCGGCGGAGTATGCCGTGCCGTGCCGGGGAGCGGGCAGGTGCGCCTCGTGCAGGACCCGCCCGAAGGCGCCGCGGTCCTCGGCGAGGTCGATGGCCTCCGGGGAGGTGCCGACGATCGGCACGCCCGCGTCCTTGAGCGCCTGGGCAAGCCCGAGCGGCGTCTGGCCACCGAGCTGGACGATGACGCCGGCCAGCGGGCCGGCCGCGCGCTCGGCCGCCACGACCTCGAGGACGTCCTCGAGGGTGAGCGGCTCGAAATACAGGCGCGAGGAGGTGTCGTAGTCGGTCGAGACCGTCTCGGGGTTGCAGTTGACCATGACGGTCTCGTAGCCGGCGTCGCGCAGCGCAAAGCTGGCGTGCACGCAGGAGTAGTCGAACTCGACGCCCTGGCCGATGCGGTTGGGCCCGGACCCGAGGATGATCACGGCCGGCTTCTCGCGCGGCTCGACCTCGGTCTCCTCGTCATAGGCGCTGTAGTAGTAGGGCGTGCGGGCCGCGAACTCCGCCGCGCAGGTGTCGACCGTCTTGTAGACGGGCCGGACCCCGAGCGCCCAGCGGATCCCGCGGACGACCTCCTCCGAGGAGGAGGTGAGCGAGGCGAGCTGGGCGTCGCTGAAGCCGTGGCGCTTGGCCAGGCCCAGCAGCTCGGGGGTGAGCTGCCCGGCCGCGCGGACCTGCTCGGCGATGTCGTTGATCAGGGCGATCTGGTCGAGGAACCACGGGTCGATCGCGGTCGCGTCGTGGACCTCCTCCACGCTGAGCCCGCCGCGCAGGGCCTGCTGCACCAGGACGATGCGGCCGTCGGTGGGGACGGTGGCGGTCTCGAGGATCTCGCGGGCCTGCTCGGTCGAGGGGGTCTCCCCCATCCAGTGGAAGGAGGAGCCCTTGCGCTCCATCGAGCGCAGCGCCTTCTGGAGGGCCTCGGTGAAGTTGCGGCCGAGGGACATGGCCTCGCCGACCGACTTCATCGTCGTCGTCAGCGTCGGGTCGGCGGCCGGGAACTTCTCGAACGCGAAGCGGGGCACCTTGACCACGACATAGTCGAGCGTCGGCTCGAAGCTGGCGGGCGTCTCCTGGGTGATGTCGTTGGGCACCTCGTCGAGGTGGTAGCCGATCGCCATCTTGGCCGCGATCTTGGCGATCGGGAAACCGGTCGCCTTGGACGCGAGCGCGGAGGAGCGCGAGACGCGGGGGTTCATCTCGATGACGATGATGCGGCCGTCGTCGGGGTTGACCGCGAACTGGATGTTGCAGCCGCCGGTGTCGACGCCGACCTCGCGGATGACCGCGATGCCGATGTCGCGCAGTCGCTGGTACTCGCGGTCGGTCAGGGTGAGGGCGGGTGCGACGGTGATCGAGTCGCCGGTGTGCACGCCCATCGGGTCGAGGTTCTCGATCGAGCAGACGACCACGACGTTGTCGGCGCTGTCGCGCATGACCTCGAGCTCGTACTCCTTCCAGCCGAGGATCGACTCCTCCAGGAGGACCTCGGTGGTCGGCGAGTACTGGAGGCCGGCGCCGGCGATGCGGCGCAGGTCGGCCTCGTCATAGGCAAACCCGGAGCCGAGGCCGCCCATCGTGAAGGAGGGCCGGACGACGACCGGGTAGCCCAGCTCCTCGGCGCCGGCGAGCACGTCCTCCATCGAGTGGCAGATGACCGAGCGGGCGGACTCGGCGCCGCAGCGCTCGACGACACCCTTGAATCGCTCGCGGTCCTCACCGAGCTGGATCGCCTCGACGTTGGCGCCGATGAGCGGGCAGCCGTACTTCTCGAGGACGCCGTTCTCGTGCAGGGCCATCGCGCAGTTGAGGGCGGTCTGGCCGCCGAGGGTGGCCAGGACCGCGTCGGGGCGCTCCTTGGCGATGATCGCCTCGACGACCTCGGGCGTGATGGGCTCGACATAGGTGGCGTCGGCGAACTCGGGGTCGGTCATGATCGTCGCCGGGTTGGAGTTGACCAGCACGACGCGCAGGCCCTCCTCCCGCAGGACGCGGCAGGCCTGGGTGCCGGAGTAGTCGAACTCGCAGGCCTGCCCGATGACGATGGGGCCGGAGCCGATGACGAGGACGGACTTGATGTCGGTGCGCTTGGGCAATTCAGGCGTCCTTCTGGGTCGTGCCGGAAGCGGAGAGGACCTCCACGAAGCGATCAAAGAGGTATGCCGCGTCGTGCGGCCCGGCGGCTGCCTCCGGGTGGTACTGCACCGAGAACGCAGGCAGGTCAAGGCATTCGAGGCCCTCGACGACGTCGTCGTTGAGGCACACGTGGGAGACCCGCACCCGCCCGTAGTCGGCCTTGGCCGGTGCGGGCGTCTCGCCCTCGAGCGGTGCGTCGACCGCGAAGCCGTGGTTGTGCGCGGTCACCTCGACCTTGCCGGTCGAGCGGTCCATCACCGGCTGGTTGATGCCGCGGTGGCCGTACTTGAGCTTGTAGGTGCCGAAGCCGAGGGCCCGGCCGAGCAGCTGGTTGCCGAAGCAGATCCCGAAGAAGGGGATGCGGGCGTCCAGCACCTGCTGGAGGACGGCGACCTCGGCGTCGGCGGTCGCGGGGTCACCGGGGCCGTTGCTGAAGAAGACGCCGTCGGGCCGGACGGCCTGGATGTCGGCGAAGCTGGCGGTGGCCGGCAGGACGTGGACCTCGATGCCGCGCTGCGACATCATCTCGGGCGTCATGGCCTTGATGCCGAGGTCGACGGCCGCCACGGTGAAGCGCTTCTCGCCCTTGGCCGGCACGACATAGGTCTCGTCGGTCGAGACCTCGGCGGCCAGCGCCGAGCCCTGCATCTGGGGGCTGCCGGTCACGTCCGCCACCAGCTCGGCCGGGGGCCGGGCAGCGGCCGCGCCGGAGAAGAGGCCGACGCGCATCGCGCCGCGCTCGCGCAGGTGCCGGGTCAGGGCCCGGGTGTCGATGCCGCAGACGCCGACGATGCCCTGCCGGACGAGCTCGTCCTCGAGGGGGGTGTCGCTGCGCCAGTTGGACGGCCGCAGCGCGGGGTCGCGCACGACGAACCCCGCGACCCAGATACGGGCGGACTCGTTGTCCTCGCTCACGAAGCCGGTGTTGCCGACGTGGGGGGCCGTCATCACGACGACCTGTCGGTGATAGCTCGGGTCGGTGAGCGTCTCCTGGTAGCCGGTCATGCCGGTCGAGAAGACCGCCTCGCCGACGGTCTGTCCGACCGCGCCATAGGACTGGCCCTCGAACGTGCGCCCGTCCTCCAGGACCAGGACGGCCCGCTCTCGTGTGATCAGGCCACTCACGCCTGGTCCTCCTCATAGTCGAAGTCGTCGCGCGCCGCGCGGGCGCTGCCGTGCCACCACAGGGCCGCGTCGAGCCCCTCGACATCGGCCTGCTCGTCGAAGGCGATCTCGCTGCGGCAGCGGGTGCCGTCGTCGCTGACCCAGCCCAGGCTGAGGACGGCGGGGCGGCGGGGATTGGGACTGGTCAGCTTGCGGACCTGCCGGAACTGGTCGGCGGTGATGCGCACCAGCTGCTCGTCATCGCGCTCGATCGTGATGAGCTGGTCAGAGTCCTTGCGCCGCACCGTGATCCGCGCGGGCCCGGGGTCGCCGGTGCCGGGGACCGGCGCGCTCTCGCGCCGGGTCACCTTGGTCGTGGTGCCGAGGTAGTCGCCCTCGGCCACGACGTCCTCGTCGGGGTCGGCCCAGTCGATGGTGTCCTTGTCCTTCTTCTCGAAGGCACCGGCGCCCTCCTCCTCGAAGAGGCGCTGTTGCCGGTTGGCCCACATCGCCCCGAGGACTGCGGCGAGGACGAGCAGGAAGACCAGGATCGCGATGATCTTGCCGAGGCTCATGCGAGGTCACCTCCGGTGGCCGTGACCCTGCCGCGCAGGATCGTCGAGTGGACGGCGCCCCTGAGGGTGCGGCCGTGCCAGGGATTGTTGCGGGACAGCGACTTCGAGCGCGCGGCGTCGACCGTCACGCTGGCGTCGGCGTCCACGAGGGTGAGGTTGGCGGGTGACCCGGCCTCCAGCGGTCGTCCGTGCCCCTCGAGACCGGCGATCTGCGCAGGTGCGGTGGACATCACCCGGGCCACGTCGGCCCAGGACATCCGGCCGGTGGCGACCATGAGGTCGCTGATCACCGAGAGCGACGTCTCCAGACCGAGCATGCCGAATGCCGCGTCGACGAAGGCGTGCTCCTTGTCGTGTCGGGCGTGCGGCGCGTGGTCGGTGGCGACGATGTCGATCGTGCCGTCGGCCAGCGCGGCCCGCAGGGCCTCGGCGTCCTCCTCCGGCCGCAGCGGCGGGTTGACCTTGTAGACGGGGTCGTAGCCGACGAGCAGGTCGGTGGTGAGCATGAGGTGGTGGGGCGTCGCCTCAGCAGTGACCTTGAGCCCCTGGGCCTTGGCCCACCGGATGATCTCGATGCTCTCGGCGGTCGAGACGTGGGCGACGTGCACCCGCGAGCCGGTATGCCGCGCCAGCATCACATCGCGCGCGACCACCGTCTCCTCGGCGACGCCCGGCCAGCCGGGCAGTCCGAGCCGGCCCGAGAGCTCGCCCTCGTGGCAGCAGGCCTCCGGCCCGGCGAGCGCGGTGTCCTGGGAGTGCTGGCTGATCACACCGTCGAAGCCGCGGATGTACTCCAGCGCCCGGCGCATCACGCGCGCGTCCCGCACGCACTTGCCGTCGTCGGAGAAGAGCCGGACCCGGGCGCGGGAGCGGTGCATCAGGCCGAGCTCGGCCAGCTGCTCCCCCTCGAGCCCCTTGGTGACCGCGCCGATGGGCTGGACGTCGACCAGCCCGGTTGCGGCGCCGAGGTCGAGGATGCGCTCGGCCGCCTCGGCCGTGTCGGTGACCGGCGTGGTGTTGGCCATCGCGCAGACCGCGGTGAAACCGCCGACCGCGGCTGCGGCCGCACCGGTCGCGATCGTCTCGGCGTCCTCGCGGCCGGGCTCGCGCAGGTGGACGTGCATGTCGACCAGGCCGGGCAGGGCGACCAGCCCGTCGGCGTCGATCACCTGGGCGTCCGACGGGGCCGACACCGAGCCGACCTCACGGATGACGCCGTCCTCGACGAGGATGTCGGCGGCGTCCTCGCCCAGCAGGCGGGCGCCCTTGACGAGCAGGCTGCTCACGCGGCATACCCCCTGTCGGGCTCGCCGGAGGCGAGCAGGTGATAGAGCACGGACATGCGCACGGCGACACCGGCGCTGACCTGGTCGAGGACCAGCGACTGGGCGGCGTCGGCGGCGTCGGCCGAGATCTCCAGACCGCGGTTCATCGGGCCCGGGTGGCAGATCGCGACCTCGGGGTTGGCCGCCACGAGCGCGTCGAGCCGCGGGCGCGTCAGGCCGTAGCCGATGGTGTACTCGCGCGGCGTCGGGAAGTAGCCACCGCTCATCCGCTCCTTCTGGACCCGCAGCATCATGACGGCGTCGACACCGCCGGCGAGGACCTCGTCGAGGTCGGTGCTGACCGAGAAGCCCTCTGCCGCAGCCCAGCTCGCGATGCCGGACGGCATCAGCGTGACGGGCGAGACGAGCGTGACGCGGGCGCCGAGCTTCTTGAGGCACAGCAGGTTGGAGCGCACGACCCGCGAGTGGGTGAGGTCGCCGACGATCGCCACGTGCCGACCGGCGAGGTCGCCGTGGTGGCGCTGGAGGGTGTAGACGTCGAGCAGGGCCTGGGTGGGGTGCTCGTGGGTGCCGTCACCGGCGTTGATCACCGAGGCGTCGATCCACTGGCTGACCTGGTGGGCCGCGCCCGAGGCGCTGTGGCGGATGACGAGCGCGTCGACGCCCATCGCGGCGACCGTCATCGCGGTGTCGCGCAGGGACTCGCCCTTGGAGGTCGAGGAGCCCTTGGCGGAGATGTTGATGACATCGGCCGAGAGCCACTTGCCGGCGATCTCGAAGGAGCTGCGGGTGCGGGTGGAGTCCTCGAAGAAGAGGTTGACCACGGTGCGCCCGCGCAGTGCCGGGAGCTTTTTGACCTCGCGGCGCTGGACGTCGTGCATCTCGCCGGCCGTCGAGAGGATCTCGCGGATCTGGCCCTCGTCGATGTCGTCGATCGAGAGGAGGTGGCGTCGGGTCATGGCTTCTCCCCCGCTGCGATGCGCACCTCGTCGGCCTCGTCGACGCCCGCGAGGCGGACCATCACGCGCTCGGAGGTGGAGGTGGGCAGGTTCTTGCCGACGTGGTCGGCCCGGATGGGCAGCTCGCGGTGGCCGCGGTCGACGAGCACCGCCAGGCGCACGGCCTTGGGGCGGCCGAGGTCGGACAGCGCGTCGAGGGCGGCGCGCACCGTGCGGCCGCTGTAGAGGACGTCGTCGGCGAGGACGACGATCTTGTCGTCGATGCCCCCGGTGGGGATGCGGGTGGGCAGGGGCGCCCGCGTGGGCTGCCGGCGCAGGTCATCGCGGTACATCGTGATGTCCAGGGTGCCGGTGGGGACCTCGCTGCCCTCGACCTCGGCGATGGCGGCGGCGAGCCGGGTGGCCACCTCCACGCCCCTGCTGGGGATGCCGAGGATGACGAGCCGGTCGGCGCCCTTGTTGCGCTCGATGACCTCGTGGGCCATCCGGCGGACCGCCCGGGCGATGTCGGGCGCGCTCATCACCACCTTGGGTGACGGCTGTGGGTCAGAACTGCGCTGCGAGTCGGGACACATGCGTGTCGGGACCTCCTTCCCTGCCTCACGGGACAGTGATTAAAGGATGTCGTTGCCAGTCAGCGAGCCTACCTGCCCGGCGGTGGGACCGCGGCCCCGGGGGCGGCTAGGCGAGCGTGGGCTTGATCTCGGCGAGCCGGGCGAGGACACCGTTGACGAACTTCGGCGAGTCGTCGGTCGAGAGGCTGCGGGCCAGCTCGACTGCCTCGCTGATCGCGACGCCCTCCGGGACGTCGGTGTAGAGGACCTCGTAGGCCCCCAGGCGCAGGATCGCGCGGTCGACCGCGGGCATGCGCTCGAGCGACCAGCCCTGGGAGTAGGTCGACAGCTGCTCGTTGACGTCGTTCCAGTGGGCGACGACGCCCTCGACGAGGTCGACCGTGAACTCCTTCAGGGGAGCCTCGGTGCCCGGCTCACGGAGCCGGTCGGCGAGCAGCGTCGTGGCGTTCATGCCGCGCTGCTCCGCCTCGAAGAGGACGTCGACGGCCCGCTTGCGAGCCTTGGAGCGTGCTCCCATCCGTCAGTTCACGCGACCGAGGTAGGAGCCGTCGCGGGTGTCGACCTTGACCTTGGTGCCGGACTCGAGGAAGAGGGGCACGGCGATCTCGGCGCCGGTCTCGAGGGTCGCCGGCTTGGTGCCACCGGTCGAGCGGTCACCCTGGAGGCCCGGCTCGGTGTAGGTGATCTCGAGGACGACCGAGGCGGGCAGCTCGACGTAGAGGACGGTGCCGTCGTGCGTGGCGACCTGCGCCTCCTGGTTCTCCAGGAGGTACTTGGCGGCGTCACCAACGGTCGCGGCGGGGATGTGGATCTGGTCGTAGGTCCGGCCGTCCATGAAGACGAAGTCCTCGCCGTCCTTGTAGAGGAACTGCATGTCGCGGCGGTCGACGTTGGCCGTCTCGACCTTGACGCCGGCGTTGAAGGTCTTGTCGACGACCTTGCCGGACAGGACGTTCTTGAGCTTGGTCCGCACGAAGGCCGGGCCCTTGCCGGGCTTGACGTGCTGGAACTCCACGACGGACCACAGCTGGCCCTCGAGGTTCAGCACCATGCCGTTCTTCAGGTCGTTGGTCGATGCCACGTGTTGATCGCTTTCTTGGGCGTTATGCCGTGTTGCAGGCAGCGGGCTCGGCGCACCCACGGGAGTGGGCGGGGATGGATGGCCCATCCTAACGCCGCACGGGCCGCGCCCCGAATCCGCGCGGACCTCCCCATTCGACGCCCGGCGGTGGTTGAGTTGGCTCCATGAAGCCCCTGCGCGCAATCGCGACCGCCGGAACGCTGGCCACGGCCGGCCTGACGGCATACGACCTGACGCAGAAGAAGCACGCCATCCTGCGCAACTTCCCGATCATCGGGCACGCCCGCTACCTCCTCGAGGCAGTCGGGCCCGAGCTCCGCCAGTACATCGTGACCAGCAGCGATGAGGAACGGCCGTTCAGCCGGGACCAGCGCGCGTGGGTCTACGCGAGCTCAAAGAAGGCCAACAACTACTTCGGCTTCGGCACCGACAACGACATCGAGCGGACAGCCGGCTATCCCATCGTCAAGCACCGCACGTTCAGCACCGTCGCTCCCCCGACCGGCGCCCACAGCGGCGAGGCCCACGTGCCGGCCGCCAAGATCATCGGTGCCGCACGCGGTCGGCGCGACGCCTTCCGGCCCAACTCCGTGGTCAACATCTCGGCGATGAGCTTCGGCTCCCTCTCCGGCCCGGCCATCACCGCCCTCAACCGGGGCGCGGCGATCGCCGGGTGCATGCACAACACGGGCGAGGGCGGCCTGTCGCCCTATCACCGCCAGGGTGGCGAGCTGATGCTCCAGATCGGCACCGCCTATTTCGGCTGCCGTGACGAGGAGGGGCGCTTCGACATCGACCGCCTGGTCAAGCTCGTCGACTCCGCGCCGGTCAAGATGATCGAGATCAAGCTGAGCCAGGGCGCCAAGCCCGGCCTCGGCGGGCTGCTCCCCGCGGCCAAGATCACCGAGGAGATCGCCGAGATCCGCGGCATACCGATGGACAAGGACTGCGCCTCCCCCTCCCGGCACGCGGAGTTCGACTCCGTCGACGGGCTGCTCGACTTCGTCGAGCTGATCGCGGAGCGCACCGGCAAACCGGTCGGCATCAAATCGGCCGTCGGCGACCTGACCTTCTGGGAGGAGCTCGTCAAGGAGATGTCCTCCGGCGAGCGGGGCGTCGACTTCATCACCATCGACGGTGGCGAGGGCGGCACGGGGGCCGCACCGCTCGTCTTCACCGACTCGGTGTCGCTGCCCTGGCGGGTCGGCTTCAGCCGCGTCTACCGGATGTTCGCCGAGGCGGGGCTCACCGACGACGTCACCTTCATCGGGTCGGGCAAGCTCGGCCTGCCGGAGAACGCCATCGTCGCCTTCGCCCTCGGCGCCGACATGCTCAATGTCGCCCGCGAGGCCATGCTGGCGATCGGGTGCATCCAGTCGCAGAAGTGCCACACCGACAAGTGCCCGACGGGCGTGGCGACGCAGGAGCCCTGGCTCGTGCGCGGCCTCGACCCCGCGTCCAAGGCCGTCCGGCTGGCCAACTATGTCGAGACCCTCCGACGGGACCTGCTCAAGGTCTCCGAGGCCGTCGGCGTCCTGCACCCGTCGATGATCACCTGCGCCGACGTCGACATCCTCGACGGCGACCAGACCGCGACCCCGCTGGGCGACATCTACCACTACAAGCCCGAGTGGGGCCTGCCGTCACGGGCCGACCAAGAGGAGATCTCCAAGCTCATGTCCGAGACCGCCGTCGTCGGCGGCTCGGCACCGGAGTCGGAGACGGCCCAGGACTGACGGCACGGAAATCGCCACTGCACCTCGCGGTGCCCGCGCTCTCCCCTGCAATGAGCACCTCCATGGTCCTGACCGGACTCCTCGTCGGCATCGCGCTCGGCTTCGTCATGCAGCACGGCCGGTTCTGCGTCACCGGCGCATTCCGTGACGTCTGGGTCACCCGCAACACGCGCTGGCTGACCGCCTTCCTCATCGTCATCGCGGTGCAGAGCGTCGGCCTCTTCGCGCTCCAGTCCGCCGGCATCATCACGCTCGAGGCCAAGCAGCTGCCCCTGGTCGCCACCATCGTCGGCGGCTTCATCTTCGGCTTCGCGATCGTGCTGGCCGGCGGCTGCGCGACCGGCACCTACTACCGCGCCGGCGAGGGCCTGGTCGGCAGCTGGCTGGCGCTGGTCGGCTATGTCGTCTTCTCGGCCGTGATGAAGAAGGGCGCGCTCTCCCCCGTCAACGAGGAAGTGCGCTCCCACAAGGTCGGTGTCACCACGATCTACGACACCCTGCACATCTCGCCCTGGCTGCTCGTCGCCGCCCTCGTCGGTGGTGTCGGCTGGCTGGCCGCCCGCCACCTCGCGGTGCCCGCCCCCAAGATGGCCACGCTCCCGCCGCGCCGCAGCGGCCTGTCGCACCTGCTCTTCGAGAAGCCCTGGCACGCCTTCGGCACGGCCCTGGTCATCGGCCTGATCGCGATCGTGGCGTGGCCGCTGTCCGCCGCCACCGGCCGCAACGACGGCCTCGGCATCACGACGCCGTCGTCCAACCTCGTGCACTACCTGGTCACCGGCGACTCGAAGTCCCTCGACTGGGGCGTCTTCCTCGTCGTCGGCATCCTCGTCGGCTCCTACCTGGCCGCCCGCGGCAGCGGAGAGTTCCGGGTGCGGGTGCCCGACGCCCGCACGGCCACCCGCTCGGTCGTCGGCGGCGTGCTGATGGGCGTCGGCGCCTCGCTCGCCGGTGGCTGCACCATCGGCAACGCCATGGTCCAGACCGCCCAGTTCAGCTGGCAGGGCTGGCTCGCCTTCGGCGCGATGCTCCTCGGCACCGGCGCGGCCGCCCAGATCTTCATCCTGCGCCACCGGCGTGCGGGCGCCGGGGCGGTCGCCCAGAGCCCCTCGCTCGCCGGCGTCTGACCTCTCTGATCACAAACCGACCCAGAGCACACCCCTGTCGACACCACTGCTGCCCAAGGAGACCCACATGAAGCACGCCCTCGACACCATCAGCCAGGTCTGCCCCTTCCCGCTCGTCGAGGCGAAGCAGGCGATGGCGGGCATCCCCGTCGGAGACGAGCTCGTCATCGACTTCGACTGCACCCAGGCGACCGACGCGCTGCCCCGCTGGGCCGCCGAGAACGGCTACCCCGTCACCAACTTCGACCGGGTCGGCGACGCGAGCTGGACCATCACGGTCCAGAAAGCCTGAGCGCGAAGTCGCCACAGCGGTGACCGGGTCGGCGACGCGAGCTGGACCATCACGGTCCAGAAGGCCTGACGCCTCAGCGACCGACCGCGTCATCGACAGACCGCGGCGTATGCCGCCTGGAGGGCCTCGTCCGTGGGGCCCTCCAGGCGCCTCGGGGCGGCGATGTCCTCGAGCACGACGAAACGCAGCAGGGCGCCGCGGGTTTTCTTGTCCCGGCGCATTGCGGTGAGCAGCTCATCCCACCGGCCGGCGACGTAGCCAGTCGGAAGCCCGACCTGCTCGAGCACGGACCGGTGGAGGTCGACCGCCTCGGACGCGAGGAGGCCTGCGGCAGAGGCGAGCTCAGCGGCATACACCATGCCGATGGCGACAGCCTCACCATGGCGACGCTCATAGCGCTCTACCTGCTCGATGGCGTGGCCGAAGGTGTGCCCGTAGTTGAGGATCTCGCGCAGCGAGGACTCCTTGAGGTCGGCTGCGACGACCCTGGCCTTGATCGAGATCTTGCGCTCGACGAGCTCGCGCAGCCAGGGGCCGTCGACGTCGAGGGCGGCGCGGCCCTGCTCCTGGACGATCTCGAGGATGCGCGGGTCGGCGATGAAGCCGCCCTTGACGATCTCGGCGCTGCCGGCCACCAGGTCCGCCTCGGGCAGTGTGCGCAGCACATCGAGGTCGCAGACAACCGCGGCAGGCGGGTGGAAGGAGCCGACGAGGTTCTTGCCCTCGGCCGTGTTGATGCCGGTCTTGCCACCGACCGCGGCGTCAACCATCCCGAGCAGTGTCGTGGGCACCTGGACGACCCGCACGCCCCGCAGCCATGTGGCGGCGACGAACCCGGCGAGGTCGGTGACGGTGCCGCCGCCATAGGCAACGACTGCGTCGGAGCGGGTGAACCCCTTCTCCCCCAACACCTTCCACAGGCCAGCAGCCACCTCGGCGGTCTTGGCGTGCTCGGCGTCAGGCACAGCGGCGAGGGTGACGTCGTAGCCGCCATCACGCAGGGCAGCCGCGAGCCGCTCCGCGCCGGACAGCAGCGTCGGCGAGTCGGGGTGGACCAGCAGGAGCCGCATCGCGCTGTCGCCGACCAGGGCCGGGACCATGTCGATGAGGCCGTGGCCGATCACCACGTCGTAGTCGGCGCCGACGGGGATGACCGTGGCGTCGCTCATGTGCTCGCCCCGAGCAGCGTGACGATCTCGTCGGCGACCTCGGCAGGCCCCCGGTCGTTGGTGTCGACGATGTGGGAGGCGAGCCGCTCATAGGTCGAGCGGCGCTCGCGCATCAGCACGACCCAGCGGCCGCGCGGGTTGACGGCGAGCATGGGCCGGGCCTGGCTGAGGCCGACCCGCGGGGCTGCGGAGGCGATGTCGACGTCGAGGAAGACGACCTGCTGGCCGACCAGGGCAGCCTGGGTCTCCGGGTGCATCGGGGCGCCGCCGCCGAGCGCGAGGACCCCGTCGTGTGTGCGCAGCGCGCGCATGACGACCTCGTGCTCGATCTCGCGGAAGCGGGGCTCGCCGTCCTCGATGAAGATGTCGGGGATCGAGCGCCCCTCCTGCTCCTCGACTGCGGAGTCGGTGTCGAGGACCTCGGCACCGAGCCGCTTGCCGAGAAGCTTTGCGACAGTGGACTTCCCGGCACCGGGCGGGCCGATGAGGATGACGCGCGGGCCGGTCACCACGTGCGCATCTCCGCCGGGATCGACTCGAGGTATGCCGCGTGGTTGCGGGCGGTCTCGCTCACCGAGTCCCCGCCGAACTTCTCCAGACACGCGTTGGCGAGCACCAGGGCCACCATGGCCTCGGCGACGACGCCGGCGGCGGGCACCGCGCACACATCGGAGCGCTGGTGGATCGCCTTGGCCGCCTCGGCGCCCGTGACGTCGATCGTCTCCAGCGCGCGAGGGACAGTGGAGATCGGCTTCATCGCGGCGCGGACGCGCAGCACGTCGCCGGTGGACATGCCGCCCTCGGTCCCGCCGGCGCGGCCGGTGCGGCGCCGGATCGTGCCAGCGGCGTCACGCTCCATCTCGTCGTGCGCAGCCGAGCCACGCCGGGCCGCCGTGCGGAAGCCATCGCCGACCTCGACGCCCTTGATGGCCTGGATGCCCATGAGCGCGGCAGCGAGCTGGGCATCGAGCCGGCGGTCCCAGTGGACGTGGGAGCCCAGGCCCGGCGGCAGGCCATAGGCGAGGACCTCGACGACCCCACCGAGGGTGTCGCCGTCCTTCTTGGCGGCCTCGACCTCGGCGATCATCGCGGCCGAGCCGTCGGCGTCGAGGGTGCGGACCGGGTCGGCGTCGAGCGCGTCGACCTGGTCGGGGGTCGGCAGGGGTGCGTCCTCGGCGACGGACGCGGTGCCGATCGCGACGGTGTGGGAGACGAGGGTGATGCCGTAGGCCTGCTCCAGCAGTCGCCGGGCGACCTCACCGAGGGCGACCCGGGCGGCGGTCTCTCGCGCGGAGGCGCGCTCCAGCACGGGACGTGCGTCGTCGAAGGCGTACTTCTGCATGCCCACCAGGTCGGCGTGACCGGGGCGCGGCCGGGTCAGCGGCTTGTTGCGGGCGATCTCCTTCTCGGCGTTGACATCGTCGCTGGCGGCGAAGTCCTCGGCCGAGACCGGGTCGGGCGACATCACGGTCTCCCACTTGGGCCACTCGGTGTTGCCGATGCGGATCGCGACCGGGCTCCCGAGCGTGACGCCGTGGCGCAGGCCGGCGAGGAACTCGACCTCGTCCTTCTCGAACTTCATCCGGGCGCCGCGGCCGAAGCCCAGCCGGCGCCGGGCCAGCGCGCCCGCGACGTCGTCGGAGGTCACCTCGACGCCGGCGGGCAGGCCCTCGATCGTGGCCAGAAGGGCAGGGCCGTGCGACTCACCAGCGGTCAACCAACGCAGCATGCCGCGATTTTCGCACGAGGCCCGCTTCGCCCCGGAGCCCGCCCAACCCTCAGACGCACTCAGACGCCCCCCAACGCCACGAATGGACCGCCCTCCCGCTGGAGGGGGTCCATTCGTGGCGTCAGTGCCGGGTGTGGTGCCCGGCCCGTCAGCGGTCAGGCGGTGGAGCTGACCTCACCTGCGGCCGCGGTGGCGCGGCCGGCCTCGAGCCGGGCGACGGGCACGCGGTAGGGCGAGCAGGAGACGTAGTTGAGGCCGACCGAGTCGAAGAAGTGTATCGACGCGGGGTCTCCGCCGTGCTCACCGCAGACACCGAGGTGGATGTTGGGCCGGGTCTCGCGGCCCTTCTCCGCGGCATACCGCACGAGCTCGCCGACACCCTTGGTGTCGAGCGACTCGAACGGGCTGACCGTGATGATGCCCCGGTCGAGATAGGTCGAGAAGAAGCTCGCCTCGACGTCATCGCGGCTGAAGCCCCAGGTCATCTGGGTCAGGTCGTTGGTGCCGAAGGAGAAGAACTCGGCCTCGCGGGCGATGTCGCCGGCGCGCAGGGCGGCGCGCGGGAGCTCGACCATCGTGCCGACCTTGTAGTCGACCTTGATGCCGGTCTCGGTCGCGACCTCGCCGCCGACGCGCACGATGTCCTGCTTGACCGTCTCCAGCTCGGCGGCCGTGGCCACGAGCGGGATCATGATCTCGGGCTTGGGGTTGCCACCGTCGCGCAGCCGCTGGGCCGCGGCCTCGAGCAGCGCCCGCGCCTGCATGGTGAACAGACCCGGGATGACGATGCCGAGGCGGACACCGCGCAGACCCAGCATGGGGTTCTGCTCGTGCAGCCGGCGCACGGCGTCGAGGAGCACGTGGTGGTGGGTGTCGCTGTTGCCCGCGTCGTCCTCGCGCGCGACCTGGACAGACAGCTCGGTCAGGTCGGGCAGGAACTCGTGCAGCGGCGGGTCGATGAGGCGCACGGTGACGGGCAGGCCGTCCATGGCCTCGAGGATGCCGACGAAGTCCTGGCGCTGCATCGGCAGCAGCTCGGCGAGCGCGGCGTCGCGCTCGGAGTCGTCCTTGGCGATGATGAGCTTCTCGATGAGCTTGCGGCGCTCGCCGAGGAACATGTGCTCGGTGCGGCACAGGCCGATGCCGCGGGCGCCGAAGCGGCGCGACCGCGCGGCGTCCTCGGGGGTGTCGGCGTTGGCCCGCACGTTCATCCGCGCCTTGGCGTCGGCGCTGGCCATGATCTTGGCGACGGCCGCGACGACTGGGTCGGACTGGACGGAGCGGTCGCCCTCGAAGTAGCGCACAACGAGCGAGTCGACGACGGGCACCTCACCGGCGAAGACCTCGCCGGTGGTGCCGTCGATCGAGATGACGTCGCCCTCGTTGACGACGGTGCCGTCCTTGGTCGTGAACTGCTTGTCGGCGGTCTTGACGTCGAGGCTGTCGGCGCCGCAGACGCAGGTGCGGCCCATGCCGCGGGCGACGACGGCGGCGTGGCTGGTCTTGCCGCCGCGCGAGGTCAGGATGCCCTGGGCGACGACCATGCCGCGCAGGTCGTCGGGGTTGGTCTCACGGCGGACGAGGATGACCTTCTCGCCGCGCTCGGACCACTCGACCGCGGTGTCGGAGTCGAAGACAGCCTTGCCGACGGCCGCACCGGGAGAGGCGTTCATGCCCTTGCCGATGAGGGTGCGCTCGGCGTCGAGGTCGAAGCGGGGGAACATCAGCTGGGCGAGCTGGTCACCGGTCACGCGCTGGAGCGCCTCGTCGACGGTGATCAGGTCCTCGTCGATCATGTGCTCGGCGATGCGGAATGCCGCCTGGGCCGTCCGTTTGCCGACGCGGGTCTGGAGCATCCAGAGCTTGCCGTGCTCGACGGTGAACTCGATGTCGCACATGTCCTTGTAGTGCGCCTCGAGCGTCTGCATGATCTCCATGAGCTCGTCATAGGACTTCTTGTCGATCTGCTCGAGGTCCGCGAGCGGCACGGTGTTGCGGATGCCGGCGACGACGTCCTCGCCCTGGGCGTTCTGGAGGTAGTCGCCGTAGACGCCCTGCTCGCCGGAGGCCGGGTCGCGCGTGAAGGCGACGCCGGTGCCGGAGTCCTCGCCACCGTTGCCGAAGACCATGGTGCCGATGTTGACGGCGGTGCCGAGGTCGTCGGGGATCTGCTCGCGGCGGCGGTAGATGCGGGCGCGCTCGGTGTTCCACGAGTCGAAGACGGCGCGGACGGCCATCCGCAGCTGCTCACGCGGGTCCTGCGGGAAGTCGCGGCCGGTGTGCTCGGCGATCTTGGCCTTGAAGACCTCGACGAGCTCCTTGAAGTCGTCTGCGGTCAGGTCGAGGTCGTTGTGGGTGCCCTTGGCCTCCTTGCGGGAGTCGAGCTCGTGGGCGAAGACGCTGGATTCGATGCCGAGCACCGTGGCGCCGAACATCGCGAGCAGGCGACGGTAGGAGTCATAGGCGAAGCGATCGTTGCCGCCCGTCTGCTCGGCCAGACCCGCGACGCTCTCGTCGTTGAGGCCGATGTTGAGGACGGTCTCCATCATGCCGGGCATGGAGAACTTGGCGCCGGAGCGGCAGGAGACGAGCAGCGGGTCCTTGGGGTCGCCGAGGCGCTTGCCCATCTTGTGCTCGAGGTCTCCGAGGTGCTGCTCGACCTCGTCGGTGAGGCCGGCCGGCTCGTGGCCGTCGCGCAGATACGCGCGGCACGCCTCGGTCGTGATGGTGAACCCGGGTGGAACAGGCAGACCCAACCGCGTCATCTCGGCGAGGTTGGCGCCTTTGCCACCCAGGAGGTCCTTCTGGTCTTTGTTGCCTTCGGTGAAGTCGTAGACATAGCGGGTCATGCGCAGATCATTTCACCGGATACGTCCCGATTGCGATGGCCCCACGGCGGAAGTTCCGTACATCACGGAGGTCGCGTTGGTCACGTCCGCCGGCACGGGGTATGCCGTGTGCCCGAGTGCCTATGCCATGGGCGGCAGCGCGGCGCGCATCGCCTCGACCGGCGGGGTCTGGCCGGTCATCAGCCGGACCTGCTCGACGGCCTGGTGGAGCAGCATCTCGACGCCGCTCACGGGAGTGAGTCCCGTTGCGGCACAGGCCTGTGCGAGCGCGGTTGGCCACCCGGCATACACGCAGTCGAGCAGGACACCGGGCCGGCGCACGTCCCGCTCGACCAGTGCCTCGGCCGCCGTGAGGCCTCCGGCTGGGGCGAGGGTCGAGACGACGATCTCGCCCGGGAGGCCCGGCCAGTCGGCGAGGTGGGCGAGGGTGACCGTGACCCCCTCGGGCGCGAGCGAGACCAGCCGCTCGCCCTTGGCCACGTCGCGCAGCGCGACGACCACGGAGCCCACACCGAGTTCGCCGAGCGCCATGAGCGCGGAGCGGGCCGTGGCTCCCCCGCCGAGCAGGATGGCGGCTGGGCTGCCGGACACGTGCGGCGCCAGCGCCTCCACGATCCCGCGCACGTCGGTGTTGTGGGCGTCCCAGCCGGCGTCGTCGCGGCGCACCAGCGTGTTGACCGAGCCGGTATGCCGCGCGGTCGCCGACACATCGGTGGCGAGCGTCGCCGCGACCTCCTTGAGCGGCATGGTCAGGCTGAGGCCCCGCCAGGTGTCGTCGAGCCCGGCCACGAAGCCGGCGAGCTCGTCCTCGCGGACCTCGTGCGCGGCATACTCCCAGTCGGTCAGGCCCAGCGCGGCATAGGCGGCGCGGTGCAGCACCGGCGACAGCGAGTGCGCGATCGGGGAGCCGAGGACGGCGGCGCGGTGCACGGGGAGGGCCGTCAGTTGCACACGCCCGGGTGGGCCTGGCACCAGGACTGGAACTCGCGCACGTTGCGCTGGTGCTCGGCGTCGCTCGTGGCGAACTTGGTCTCGCCCGTCTCGGGGTTGACCGTCACGAAGTAGAGCCACGGCCCGTCGGCGGGGTTGGCGCCGGCCTTGAGCGACTTCTCACCGGGGTTGGAGATCGGGCCGGCGGGGAGGCCGGGCCGCTTGTAGGTGTTGTAGGGGTTGTCGGCCTTGCGCTCGGCGTCGGTTGTGGTCACGCCGCGTCGCTGGGTGGCGTAGTTGACGGTCGAGTCGAACTGGAGCAGGCCGTAGTTGGGCGCGCCCTTGTTCTGCTCGCGGTTGACGATGACGCGGGCGACCTTGGGCCGGTCGGCCTCGCCGCGGGCCTCGCTCTCGACGAGGGAGGCGATGATGACGGCGCGCTCCCAGTCCTTCTCGGGCAGGCCCGACTCCTTGAGGACGGCCTTGGACTTGTCGACCATGGCCTTGAGCTGGGCGGCCGCGGTCATGGACGGCTCGAACTCGTAGGTCGAGGGGAAGAGATAGCCCTCGACATTGCCCTTGGCCGACTCGGGCAGACCGAGCGCGTCGGCGTCCTTGGCGGCCTTGGTGTAGTCGGCGACGGGGCGCTTGGTGGCCTTGGCCAGGCGCGGGTAGATCTCACTGGCCCACAGGCCCTCGGGGATCGTCACGCGCGAGACGCTGCGCTGCTTGGGGTCGGCCAGGATCGCGATGGCGTCGGCCGCCTTCATCTCCTTTTTGAGCGTGTAGGTGCCCGGCTGGATCGCGTTGGCCTGCTTGGGGTTGGCCGCGGCGGCCTTGACGAAGGCCTCACTGCTCTTGATGACGCCGGCCTCGGTCAGGCGGCCCGCGATCGCGCCGCCGGACTCGCCCTCGTTGACCTTGAAGGAGACGCTGCCGGTGCCGGGGCCGGAGAAGTCCTTGGACGCGGTCATCTTGTCGATCACGGGGCGGACCATGCTGTAGCCGAGGAAGACGCCGCCGCCGATGAGGCAGGCGGCCAGACCGAGCACGAGCAGCCGGCGCAGAAGCGATGGGCCCTGGCGATCACGGCGCGGGCGGCGGGCCCGGCCGGTGCGGTCCCGTGCCGCAGCGCCGTCTCCGAAGATCTCGCTGGAGAGATGGTCCTGCGTCATCGGTCCCTGTCCTTCGTCCGGGGCTTGCGCCCTGCCGTGCGTGGTTTGCGCCGGGTCACGGTCTCACCCGGCGGTCGCCCCGAGCTGCGCTCGAGGTCGAGCGCGCCCTGGAGGATCAGCACGGCAGCGGCCTGGTCGACCACATGCCGGGCTCGCCGACCGTCGACCCCGCTCGCGCGCAGGCCACGATGGGCGTCCACGGTGGTCAGCCTCTCATCGACCAGCCGCACCGGCACGGGTGCGACACGCCCGGCAAGCGTTGTCGCGTAGGCGCGGGCGATCCCCGCGGCGTGGCTCTCCTCGCCGCTGAGGGACAGCGGCAGGCCCACGACGACCTCCAGCGCCTCGCGCTCGTGGACGAGCGCGGCGAGCGCCTCGAGGTCGCTGCCGCCCTCCTCGTCGCGGGTCAGCGTGGTCTCGGGCGTGGCGAGTATGCCGCCGGGGTCGCTCAGCGCGACACCGACCCGGACCGATCCGACATCGACGCCGACGCGGACACCCGGCCGCACGCTCAGCCCGCGCTCTCCGCGACCGCTCGCTCGATCGCGGCAAGCGACTCCCCCGCCTTGGCGAGGTCGGAGCCGCCACCCTGGGCGACGTCGTCCTTGCCGCCGCCGCCACCGCCGAGCACCTGGGCGGCGACGCGCACGAGCGCGCCGGCCTTGATGCCCTTGTCGCGGGCTCCGGCGTTGGTGGCGACGAGCACGAGCGGGCGGCCCTTGGCCGCACCGGTCAGCGCGACCACGACGGGCCGCTCGTCGCCGAGCCGCTGGCGCAGGTCGAGGGCCATCGTGCGGATGTCGTCGGCGCCGGCCGACTCCCCCGCCGCATGGGTGAGGACGGTGACGCCGGAGATGTCCTTGGCCTGCTCGACGAGGCTGCCGGCGGCCGCCATCGCCTGCTCCTGGCGCAGCCGGGCGATCTCGCGCTCGGCGTCCTTGAGCCGGGCCAGGACCGAGGCGATGCGCTCGGTCAGCTCGGTCGGCTGGACGTTGACCATCGAGGTGAGCTCGGCGACCAGGGCCCGCTCGTTGGCGAGGAAGCGCAGCGCGTCCATGCCGACGAAGGCCTCGACGCGGCGGACGCCGGAGCCGACCGAGGACTCACCGGTGAGCGTGAGCGCGCCGATCTGGCTGGAGTGCTGCACGTGGGTGCCACCGCAGAGCTCGCGCGACCAGGGACCGCCGATCTCGATGACGCGGACCTTCTCGTCATAGGTCTCGCCGAAGAGCGCGAGCGCGCCCATCTCGCGTGCCTCGGGCAGGGTCATGTATGCCGCGGAGACCGGAAGGTCCTGGCGCAGAGCGAGGTTGGCGACCTCCTCGATCTCGCTGCGGGTCTCCTGCGAGAGCGAGGAGTTCCACGCGAAGTCGAGGCGGAGGTAGCCGGGCTTGTTGTAGGAGCCGGACTGGAGCGCCGACGGGCCGAGCACCTGGCGCAGCGCGGCGTGGACGACGTGGGTGCCGGAGTGGGCCTGGCAGGCCGAGCGGCGCCACTCGGGGTCGACCTCGGCGAGCACCTGCTGGCCGGCCCGGACGGGGCCGGTGACGACCTCGACGGTGTGGGCGATCAGGCCCTTGACGGGGCGCTGGACGTCGATGACCTTGAGGTGGGCGCCGTCGGCGGTGATGATGCCCTCGTCGGCGATCTGGCCACCGGACTCGGCATAGAAGGGTGTGCGGTCCAGCACGATCTGGCCGCGGGTGCCGGGCTCGAGCTCCTCGACGCGCTCGCCGTCGACGACGACCCCGAGGACGGACGCCTCGGAGGTGAGCTCCTGATAGGCACGGAAGTCGGTGGCGCCCTTCTCGCGCAGCTCCTTCCAGACCTCGGTGTTGGCGTGGCCGGCCTTCTTGGCCTTGGCGTCGGCCTTGGCCCGGTCGCGCTGCTCCTGCATGAGGCGGGTGAAGCCCTCGCGGTCGACCTGGAGGCCCTGCTCGGCCGCCATCTCGAGGGTGAGGTCGATCGGGAAGCCGTAGGTGTCGTGCAGCTGGAAGGCCTTGTCACCGGCGAGCGTGCTGGCGCCCTCGGACTTGGCCTGGCTGACGGCGGTGTCGAGGATCGTCGTGCCCGAGGCGAGGGTGCGCCGGAAGGCCTCCTCCTCGGCATACGCGATCTGGGAGATGCGGCCGAAGCCCGCCTCGAGCTCGGGGTAGGACTGCTTCATCCGCTCCAGCGAGACCGGGAGCAGGTGCGGCAGGGCGGGGTCCTCGAAGCCGAGCAGGCGCATCGAGCGCACGGCGCGGCGCAGCATGCGGCGCAGCACATAGCCGCGTCCCTCGTTGCCGGGGGTGACGCCGTCGCCGATGAGCATGAGCGAGGAGCGGACGTGGTCGGCGACCACGCGCAGGCGCACGTCGTCGGGGTGGCTGTGCGCGGCATCATGCCCGGAGTGGACGCCGTAGTCCCGGCCGGTCATCTCCGAGGCCTTGGCCAGGACCGGGTAGACCTCGTCGATCTCATACATGTTGTCGACGCCCTGGAGGATGGAGGCCATCCGCTCCAGCCCGAGACCGGTGTCGATGTTCTTCTTGGGCAGGTCGCCCGCGATGTCGAAGTCCTCCTTGGACCGCACCGCGGACAGGTCGTGCTGCATGAAGACGAGGTTCCAGATCTCCATGAACCGGTCCTCGTCGACCGCCGGGCCGCCGTCTGGGCCGTACTCCGGGCCGCGGTCGACGTAGATCTCCGAGCAGGGACCGCCCGGGCCGGGGACACCCATCGACCAGTAGTTGTCGGCCCTGCCGCGGCGCACGACGCGCTCGCACGGGATGCCGGTCAGCGCGACCCACAGGTCGGCGGCCTCGTCGTCGTCCTCATAGACGGTCGCCCACAGCTTGTCGCCGTCGAGCCCGTAGCCGCCCTCGGACTGCGACGTGGTCAGCAGCTCCCAGGCGTAGGTGATGGCGCCTTCCTTGAAGTAGTCGCCGAAGGAGAAGTTGCCGTTCATCTGGAAGAAGGTGCCGTGGCGGGAGGTCTTGCCGACCTCCTCGATGTCGCCGGTGCGCACGCACTTCTGCACGGAGGTGGCGCGGTCCCATGTCGGCGTCTGCTGGCCGAGGAAGTAGGGCTTGAAGGGCACCATGCCCGCGTTGACGAACAGCAGGTTGGGGTCGTCATAGAGCAGCGGCGCGCTCGGGACGACCGTGTGGCCCTTGCTCTCGAAGAAGCGCAGCCAGCGGCGTCGGATCTCGGCGGTTTCCATCGCTTAGTTCTTTCCGTCTCTCACAGGGGTATGCCGCGTGCGGGCGCTCGTGGGCCGGCCGGGCGGGGTGGTCTGGGGTGTGCGCGCTGGGCGCACCGACGGGGCGGGACTGGGCGGCTGGCGGCCAGTCCCTAGCGAGCTCGTCGATCGACCGGCCAGGACATGGGGTCCAATCTACCTGCCCGGCAGAGATGCTCACCGGCCGAGCCGGCCCTTGAGCCACTGCCAGCGCTCTTGGAGGCGGGCCTCGAAGCCGCGGTCGGTGGGGCGGTAGTAGTCGGTCTTGCCGTGCAGGTCGTCCGGCAGGTACTGCTGCGCGACGACGCCGTCCTCGCCGTCGTGGGCGTACTGGTAGCCCTTGCCGTGCCCGAGGCGGTCGGCGCCGGCATACCCGCTGCCGCGGAGGTGGGGCGGCACGGAGCCGCCCTTGCCGGAGCGGATGTCGGCGATGGCGGAGTTGATCGCGGCATACGCCGCATTGGACTTGGGGGCGAGCGCGTTGTGGACCACGGCCTGGGCGAGGATGATCCGCGCCTCGGGCATCCCGATCTGCGCCACCGCGTGCATCGCGGCGACCGAGGTCTGGAGGGCGGTCGGGTCCCCCATGCCGACATCCTCGCTGGCGGCGATGACGATGCGCCGGGCGATGAAGCGCGGGTCCTCCCCCGCCTCGAGCATCCGCGCGAGGTAGTGCAGCGCGGCGTCGACGTCGGAGCCGCGCATCGACTTGATGAGCGCGCTGGCCACGTCGTAGTGCTGGTCGCCGGTGCGGTCATAGCGGACCAGCGCGTGGTCGACCGCCTGCTCGACGTGCTCGGTCGTGATCGCCACGGGGTATGCCGGGACGGCACCGGCCGCGTCGAGCGCCACCCCCGCGGCGGCCTCCAGCGAGGTGAGGGCGCGCCGGGCGTCGCCACCGCTGATGCGCACCAGCCCCTCGAGCGCCTTGTCGTCGACGGTGTACTCACCGCCCAGCCCCCGCTCGTCGGCCACCGCAGAGGTGACGACATCGCCGATCTCCTCGTCCGAGAGCGGGCCGAGGGTGATCAGCATCGAGCGCGAGAGCAGCGGGGCGATGACCGAGAAAGAGGGGTTCTCGGTCGTCGCGGCGACGAGGATGACCTGGCGGTTCTCGACGCCGGGGAGCAGGGCGTCCTGCTGGGCCTTGGTGAAGCGGTGGATCTCGTCGAGGAAGAGCACGGTCTGGCGGTCATACATGTCGCGCTCACGGGCGGCCTGGTCCATCACCTGACGGACGTCCTTGACGCCGGCGGTGACGGCGGACAGCTCGACGAAGGTGCGGCCCGCGGCATTGGCCACGAGGTGGGCGAGGGTGGTCTTGCCGGTGCCGGGCGGGCCCCACAGGATCGCGCTCAGCGCGCCGGCCGTGCCGCTGGAGCCCTCGATGAGCCGGCGCAGCGGGCTGCCCGGGCGCAGGACATCGCGCTGGCCGCGGACCTCCTCGAGGGTGCGCGGGCGCATCCGCACCGCCAGCGGCGGCAGGGTCGCGGCGCTCTCCGGCCGTGCGTCGCCGGCCGCGGCGAACAGGTCGGGTCCCTCGGCGCTCACCCGGTCAGGCTACCTACCGGGTCCGACAGCGCATGCGCGTGGACCACCTCTGCCCAGGCGTCGGCGACGGCTCCCCACGTGCGGGTCATCACCTGGGAGTGGCGCAGCATCGCTGCGTGGACCGCCTCCGGGGTCGTGCCCTGGGCGGCCAGCTCCGCCGGGCCCTCCGTGCTCCACTCGAGCGGGGTCTGCGGCGTCGCCTCGGGATGGCTCTGGAGTCCCCACACCCGGTCGCCGAGGCGATAGGCCTGCACCGGGCACCGCTCGCTGCGGGCCAGCACGACAGCGCCGGCCGGGAGCCGCGACACCTCGAGGTAGTGCCACTGGAGCACCTGCGTCGGCCCGTCGAGATGGCACAGGAGCGGGTCGTCGGCGGCGGCCGGCAGCGGCTTCACCTCGAAGACGCCCACCTCCGGGTATGCCGCGTAGCCCACCTCGCCGCCGCAGGCGACCGCGATGAGCTGGGCGCCCAGGCAGAGGCCGAGCACCGGCTGTCCCCCGGCGACGGCCTGTCGGATCAGCTCGCGAGTCTGGGGCAGCCACCACGCGGTCTCGTCATCGCTGGGACCGGGGACGCCGCCGAGGACGACCAGCGCGGCATACCCCTGCGTCGTCTCGGGCAGGGGCACACCGATCTCGGGGCCGACGGTCACCAGGTCCAGCCCGGCGGCGTAGAGCCGCTCGCCGACGAAGTCGATGCCGGTGTTGCGCTCGTGCTCGATCACGAGGACACGGGGCCGGGTGGGCTGGCTCATGGGGCACGACGGTAGCGGGCACGGCGGGCACGCGGCACAGAAGTCGGGAGGCACAGGGCACGGAGGTTGGCGGGCAGTCGGCACGGGGAGCGCCGGGGCGTGCGGTACATGGGACAGCGCCCGAGCGCGGGTGAGAGGCTGGTGCGGTGCTCGGAACGATCGGGCGTCTGGTCGGACGCCACCCGCTGGCGGTCACGCTGCTGTGGCTGCTGTTCGTCATCGCCGGCTTCGGCGCTGCGACAGGGGCCTTCGGCAACGAGTCGCTGTTTGCCCGGCTGCACTCGGGCGAGCCGAGCGTCGACGGTGAGGCACAGGCGGGCCGCGATCTGCTCTCCGACGGTGACTCGACCTTCCACACGACCATGCACCTCACGAGCGGGGTGGACCTGCACAGCCCCTTTGTGTGGAAGGCCGCGGGCGAGGGCGTGAAGGACCTCAACGAGATCGAGGGCGTCAAGGCGGCCGTCAACCCGATGGCCTTCCCCAAGGGGATGCTCGACCCCAAGGCCAGGGAGTTCATCGCCGACGGGGCGCTGACCTCGGGCGGCTATCTCACCCTCGTCAGCTATGAGCCGAACCTGTCCGACGAGGCGCAGGAGAAGGCCACCGCGGCCGTCGATGCGCGGCTGGACCGGATGGACGACGCGATCGTGGGCGCGACCGGGCGAGGCGAGAGCGTCGCCAGTCTCGTCGACGCCGTCACGGGCCAGGTCGAGCGGGACCTGCGCTTCGGTGAGGGCATCGCGCTGCCGCTGAGCTTCCTGGTGATGCTGGTCGTCTTCGGCGGCTTCGTCGCGGCGGGCATGCCGATCGTGGGCGCCATCGCGGCGATCGCGGGTGCGCTCGTGTCGCTGCTGGGCTTCAGCCATGTCATCGAGCTGGAGGCGTCGGTCGTCAATGTGGTGACCGTCCTGGGGCTGGGCCTCTGCATCGACTACGGGCTGCTCGTCGTGAGCCGCTATCGCGAAGAGCTCTCCCACCTCATGTCAGCCGATGGGACACGCACTCCCACAAAGGAGCTCGCGGTCGAGGCGACCCAGCGCACCCTGCGCACCGCTGGTCGCACGGTGCTCTTCTCGGCCCTGACTGTGGCGATCTCGCTCGCCGGCCTGCTCCTCTTCGACGCGCCGCTGATGCGGGCCTTCGGCGCGGCCGGTGTGTCGGTGGTGCTGGTCGCCCTTGTCGTCGCAGTGACGCTGGTGCCCGCCCTCTGCCGGCTCGGGGCCCGACGGCTGATGCGGGGTCGCAGCCTGGAGGACGGCGGGTCCGACGGGCTGTTCGGCCGGCTCGCCCGGTGGGTGCAGCGTCGTCCATGGCTCGTCATCCTCGGCACGCTCGCCGTCCTGATCGCGCTCGCACTCCCCTCCCTCTCATTGCGGATGACCTCCTCCGGCAAGGAGCTGCTGCCCACGTCCGCCCCGGCCCGCGTCTTCTTCGACGACCTCGAGAGGCACTACCCGGCGATGTCCGGTCCGGACGTCCAGGTCGTCACCAGGAGCACTCCCGAGCAGGCCAAGGCGTATGCCGCCTCCCTCGCCGACCTGCCCGGCGTCACCGGCGAGCCCACCGTGCGGACCGTGCGCGACGGCATACAGGCGGTGCAGCTGCATGCGGACGGCGGACCGCTGGATGATCCCGCCCGCGAGCTGGTGGACCGGCTGCGCGCCGACCGCCCCGACTTCCCCACCTATGTGACAGGGCAGGCGGCCGGGCTGGGCGAGTTCGTCGACTCCATGGTGCGCCAGGCCCCGATGGCGATCACGCTCATCGCCCTGACCACACTGGTGCTGCTGTTCCTGATGACGGGCTCGATCGTGGTGCCGGTCAAGGCGCTGCTGCTCAACGTCATCTCGCTGGGCGCCTCGCTCGGTGTGCTGGTCTGGGTCTTCCAGGAGGGACACCTCGAGGGGCTGCTCGGCTTCTCATCGGTCGGCGCCGTCGAGTCGATGGTGCCGCTGCTCGCCCTGGCATTCGGCTTCGGGCTGTCGATGGACTACGAGGTCTTCCTGCTCTCACGCATCGTCGAACTGCACGAGCGCGGCATCGGCAATGACCGCGCCGTCGAACTTGGGCTCCAGCGCTCCGGCAAGATCATCACGTCGGCCGCACTGCTCGTCGTGATCGTCTTCTCCGGCTTCGTCTTCGGCCAGCTGCTCATCATCAAGCAGATGGGCGTCGCCCTCGCGGTGGCTGTCGCCATCGACGCGACCCTCGTGCGGATGCTCCTCGTCCCAGCCACGATGACCGTTCTCGGAGAATGGAACTGGTGGGCGCCCCGCTGGCTGCGAAGTCTCCATCGGCGGTTCGGCATCACCGAGCACCATGACCACCCAGACGACGCGATCGCCGCGCCGGTCGACCATCCCAGCGACAGGACCCCCGCGCCCAGCGCCCCTCCCAGCGACAAGACCCCCGCGCCCACCGAACCCCAGGGAAGTCATGCTCCGGTTTCTGACCACCCGTGACGAGGTCCTCGCGGCGACGTCGGACGATCCCTTTGTGGGCCTGTCGCTGCCGGACGGGGATGACGTGCGGGCCGCCGCGCTGGGTCCCGCCGTCGCGCTCGAGTGTGGCTATGACGACGACGGCGGCTGGCTGTGGGTGCTCTCCCCCGACCCCGACTCCACGACTCGACTGCTCGGCGCGCTCATCGCGGACACGGACTGGCTGGCGCCCTCCCGCTGCGACTCGCCGTTCGGGGAACTGAGCGTGCCGCGGCATTCAGCGGAGTCCGCGTGGGTGCTGCTGCGGGACAACAGTATTCGCATCGACGCTCCTGCCGAATGGGAGTGGATGCACACCCGCACCGCTCCCCCACCCCAGCCGGGCGAGAGCGATCTGGTCGAGCTGTCCGAGTCCGACCGCGACCGGATCATCGCTTTTCTCTCCGAGCACAGCCCCCGCACCTTTGCCCGGCCCTTCGAGCATCCCGGCCAGCTGTGGCTGGCTGCCCTCGCGGCCGCCCCCGAAGCCGCCCCCGAAGCCGCCCCGGTGCGAGCAGACTCCGCGGATCCCAACCCGACCGGGCTGGTGGCCATCGGATGCGCAGACCACACGCTGCACGGCATACGCCGCCTCGAAGGCATCGCAACCCGACCGGACAGACGGGGGCAGGGACTGGGTGCGGCCATCACCGCCGCACTGACCCGGCGAGGGCTCGACGAGCGGGGTGCATGCGTCCTGGAGATGTTCTCCGACAACGACATTGCGCGCCGTGTCTATCACCGGCTCGGCTACACGACCGACCACGAGTGGACCACCGCGGGACTGCCGCGCTGAAATTCAAGGCTCCCGCGCGGAGAGGCGAGACCCCAGTGCCGGCACGCGAGTGGGGCCGCCGGCGACTGCCGACGGCCCCACTGCGCCAGGCGGGTCAGCGATGGAGGTACTTGCCCAGCGGGCCGCTGATCGCGTAGGTGCAGTCGGACTGCACGGACGCGAACAGGAGGTTGCCGGACCGGTTGAAGCACGGGCCGGCCCACTCACCGCGGTCGGTGATGTCGCGGACGAGCTCGACCGAGCCACGACGCTCACTGAAGGCGATCAGGCTGCACGGGTTGTCGCCATCCTCGGTGATGAGGGGCGAGCCCCACGGCGAGACGGTGATGTTGTCGGGGCCGTGGAAGTTCTGGGCGTTGCCCACGGCGTAGTACTCCTTGAGCGTCAGGGTCTCGGCGCCGAAGTCGTAGAACATGACCATGCCCCAGTCCTCGTCGATGCCGTACTTCGCGGCCTCCTTGGCGTTGACATAGGAGAGCGTGAACCACAGGCCCGAGCCGTCCTTGGCAACCCAGCAGCCCTCGATCTTGGGGTGCACGGTCGCGCCGGGGAACTGCTTGCGCAGGTCGAGCTGCTGGGCCTGGCGGTCGGCGCCGCCGTCGATCCACTTGACCGGGTAGGCCTTGTTGAGGTCGGCGCGGGAGAGCTCGCCATAGTGCACGAGGGCCTTGCCGTTCCTGACGAGCTGGGCGGCCTGGAGGATGCCGTCGTTGGGGCCGAACTGGCGGGCGATCCCGGGGCCGATCTTGGTGCCCTTGGGGGCGGTCCAGCGGTAGAAGAGGCTGCCGCCGGTGTCCTCGGTGATGTAGGCCTTGGCGAGGCTGGGCTCGATCGCCGCACCCTCCCAGACCGCGCGACCCCACGCCTTGATCGGCTCGGGGATCTGCTTGGCGACGACGTCCGGGAAGACCTCGAAGACGTAGCCGTGGTCCTTCTTGGTGACGTAGGTCTTGCCGTCGACCGAGCTGGTGACCTCGGTGCCGGCCTTGGTGGTGTCCTCCTCACAGGCGAGCCAGGAGCCCCACGGGGTCTCGCCGCCGGCGCAGTTGCGGATGGTGCCGGAGAGGCCGACCCACTGCTGGAGGAACTTGCCGTTGGCGGTCAGCTCGACAACCGTGTTGCCACCCATGCCGCCGGGGATGCCGTCGTCGTAGACAGTGCCCTTGACCAGCGGCACGGGAACGTCGGAGTCGGCGCGGCACTCGTGGTTGCGGACGAGGCGGATCTTGCCGGCCAGGTCGAAGCAGCCGGTGCCGTCAAGGTTGGACGGGGTCTTGCCGACGACCTTGCCGTTGCGGTCGGACAGGAGGTCCTCGACGCCGATGGTGCCGACGCGCCAGGCCTTGAAGCCACGCGGCATCGCCAGGTTGCCGTTGTCGGCGATCGTCGGGAGAGCGAGCGGGGCCCCGGGCTTGGCAGCGCGGATCGGGGCGGCGACGGAGTTGGCGCCGGTAGCGGCAAGGACGCCGGCAGCAGCGCCCGCACCGAGGAACGAACGGCGGGTCAGGGACATGGGGACCTACTTTCGCGAAGACGTGTCACGTGGCCGAACGGTCACGTCGCCTCCCACCCAATCGGCCGAAGGTGTCATTCACGTGGCCAGTCAGGGACGCATAGGCAGCGGGATGGCCACTCAGCGATGCCAAACGGACAGTGCAAACGCACCCATCCGTCCAAAGCGGACACTCCCCCGAACCCTTGCCACGGGCCCTCTCTCAGAAGGGAGGGAGGCCGGTGATGATGCGGGTCCAGCAGTGGTGTTTTGGGTCGTAGCGCCAGTGCCAGGGGTTGTTGTGGCAGGCGGTGGGGAGCTGGTCGTCGGGGGTGTGGGGTGGTTCGCCGGCGAGGGTGGCGAGCAGGTCGCTGCGCCATCCGTTGGGGATGGGCTCGGGTGTGCGGCGCAGGGGGATGATGTGTCGCCACGCGTCGCGGGCGGGGTGGCCTGGTGGTGGGGAGAGCCATTCGTGGCCGTTGTCGTCGACGTAGCGGCCGGCGGCCTCGGCCTCGGCCCGGCGTCTGGCCCGCTCCTCGGCCTCGGCCTCGGCGTCGATGGCCACGGCGTAGGCGTCGGTGCTGGTGCGCACGCGGGGTCCTTCCCGGTCCCCGTCCAGGTCTGGGTCGCCCGCGCCGGCCGTGGTGGCCGGGGCGGCAGCTGTGGTGCGGGCGGTGTCGAGGGCGGCGCGGTGGGCGTCGTCGAGGCCGGTCAGGGTGGTGTCGATGGCCAGGTCGGTCTGCCAGCCGAGGACCTCGGTGGGGGTGGTGGTGCGGGTGGTCCCGGTCGGGGAGGTGATGGTGAGGGTGCCCTCGGGTGTGATGGTCACCCGGTAGCCGGGTGCCTGCTTGGCCCGGTGGTGGCGCCGGCAGTCGTGGGCCAGCCCGGTCGGGGTCGTGGCCCCGACCGGCCAGGGGGTGACGTGGTCGAGGTCGGCGTTGCGGGGCCCGACGGTGTCGGGGTCGGCCACGGCGGGGCGGGTGCACCCGAACCAGCGGCAGGTCCCGTCGCGGGTGGCCAGGAACTCCCGCATCCGTTTGGGCACCCGGTAGGCGTCGGTGCGGGTCTCCAGCAGGCACCCGGTGGCCGCGTCGAGCAGTGCCCGTCCGACCGTGACGTCCGTCCGGGTCAGCAGCAGCTCGACGGTCGCGGCGTCGATGACCCCGACCTTGGGGATCTCCACCGACGTCACCCACGGCACCCCACCACCAGCGGCGGGCACAGCCGTCCCCACGGGGGTGGGCGCACCTGTCCCCCCGGGCGCGGACACAGGTGTCCTGTGGGCCGGTTCATCGCAGTCCTCGGGGTCCTGCCCGTCGGGGTGCCACTCGTCCTGGTGCTCAACCCGCAGGTGCGCGAAGGCGTCGTCCCAGTCCTGGTCAGACGCCCCTTCCCAGTCGTCGTCGAGGTCGGGCTCGAGGTGGAGGCTTGTCGCCCAGGCGTCCAGGCCGGTCTCGGCCAGCCAGCCACGCCAGGCAGCGTCCTCGGCCTGCGCGATCCGCGCGATGTCCGCGGGCTCGGCCGGGAGGTTCTCGAGCCCGGCGTCGGTCGCCGTCGTGGGCGTGGGCGTAGCCGCCGTCGTCGCTGTTGGGGGTGTGGGGGTCGTGGTTGTGGGTGTGGTGATGGGGGTGCGGACGACGGGGATGCCGAGGGTGACCTGGGCGGTGACGGTGGTGTTGCCCAGGACGAGGTCGGCCAGGGCGTGGGCGCGGGCGGCGCCGGCCCGCAGGCCGGGGTCGGCCCTGCGGTACTGCGCGGCCAGGGTCGTGACCGCGGCCCACATCGCCGCGGACTGAAGGGTCGGGATCTGGGCCCACCACTGGGTCGACCCGTCCGGGCCGGGAGCGACCTCGACATCGTCGACCCGGCGGGCAGCGGCCCGGGCGGCGGTGGCCTCCTCGGGCGCGATCCGCTCCCACGCCCTCCGGTAGACCCCGCCGACCCGGGTCGGGTCGAGACCGGGGACCTTGTCGGCCAGCGCACTGTCCAGGACACCGCAGACGGTGTCGGAGGCCTCGCGGGTGGTGGTGTCGACCCGGGCGGCCTTGGTCTGGTCCACGACCCCGGCGCCCATCGCCCGCAACAGCCGCGGGTGCCTGCCGGCCAGGCGCGCGGCCTGGTGGCAGCGGGCCGCGGCCGCGTCCGCGGAGATGCCCAGGGCCAGACCGACACCGGTCACCGCGAGCGGGTCGACATGCCCCACCCCGTGCACCACCGCAGGGCCGAGATCGGCCAGCCGGTGCTCCCGCCGCACGGTCTGCGCGATCGTGGCGTGCTGCACACCCTGCGCGGCGTTGAGCACCTGCTGGGTCGCGGTCACGACCGCCTCGAGGGCCTCGTCCTGGGCCATCGACTCATCCCCGCCCACGCCCGGGTCGAAACCCAGACCGGCGACCAGCTCGAACAGCTCACCAAGCCGCGCGCCCATCCCCGCGACCTCGGCCCGGACCCCCTCCAACACCTCACGGGCATCACCCGCGGGCGTGTGGTCGACGGACTCGGGGACTACCTCGCCGTCGGCGTCAGGCGCGCCGAGGCGACCGGGCGCGGCAGCTGACCCGGGCGCAGCCGCAGTGGCCGAAGCCGTGTCTGGATCTGTCGTGGATCCCGTTGTCGCACAACCCTGCCCAGCACGCGCCTTGGCCTCGCGGGCATCCCCCGCGAGTGCCTGAGCAAGCGTCAACTGGACCATGCACCAACACTAGAAGCCACCACCGACAACCGAACCGACCAGCAACAAGGCTGTGGACAGGCGATCTCCCGAGAGGCCACCTGTGGACAGCGGCTTCCCGAGAACCCCTCCCCCACAACGGTATGCCGCGCCGCCCAACGGGCGACGCGGCATACCGAAAACCTCGGGAGCGCCGAAACCCTCAGCGCCTCAGACGAACTCAGCCGACGGTCAGCTCACGAGCCATCTCGTCAAAGGCCGTGACATAGGCGTCGACAGCGTCGTCGGTGTGGGTGATCGACAGCGTCCACTCCTCCTCACGACCGGGCGTCATGAAGATGCCGCGGTTGAAGTTCCACAGCCACGCGAGGTCGGCAAGCTCGGCGTCCTGGTTCTCCTTGAAGGTCTCGTAGTCGATGACCTTCTCCGGGGAGAAGGTGACGCAGCCCTTGGAGCCGATGCCGACGGCATACCCGGGCAGGTCGTACTTGTCGACGACGCCCTGGCAGCCGCTGACGATGCGGTCGTTGAGGTGTGCAAGGTGCTCGTAGGCCTCGGGGGTGAGGACCTCGAGGAGGTTGGCACGGGCGGCGGCGACGCAGAGCGGGTTCCCGTTGTAGGTGCCGACCTGGTAGACGGTGCCGTCCTCGACGACCGACATGACCTCCTCGGTGCCACCGATCGCACCGGTGGGCAGACCGGCGCCGAGGCCCTTGGCGAGGGTGACCATGTCGGGGAGCACGCCGAACTTCTCGGTGGCACCGCCGGGGGCGATCTGGAGGCCGGTCTTGACCTCGTCGAAGATCAGGACGATGCCGTGCTTCTTGGTGATCTCGCGGACGGCCTCGAGGTAGCCGGGCTCGGGCAGGACGACGCCGAGGTTCATCATGGCGGCCTCCATGATGACGCAGGCGGGCAGCCGGTCCTCGGCCTTGAGGCGCTCGATGCGGCGCTCCATCGCGTCGGCGTCGTTGAACGGCACCGCGATCGTCATGTCGACGGTCGCCTGCGGGATGCCGCCGCCATAGGGCAGCGAGGCGAGGTTGTCGCGGTCGCCGATCTTGTCGTACTCCACACCGATCGAGACCATCACCGTGTCGTGGTGGCCGTGGTAGGAGCCGAAGATCTTCATGACCGTGTCGCGCTTGGTGTAGGCGCGGGCGATGCGGATGGCGTCCATGGTCGACTCGGAGCCGGAGTTGGTGTAGCGCCACTTGGGCAGGCCCCAGCGGCGGGCGAGCTCGTCGCCGACGACGACGGCGTCCTCGGTCGGGGCCGCGAAGTGGGTGCCCTGCGGGTAGCGCTCGGCGATGGCCTTGCCGATGATCGGGTGGGCGTGACCCTGGACCATGGAGCCGAAGCCGTTGTGGAAGTCCCACATCTCGTTGCCGTCGACGTCCCACACGCGGGGGCCGGAGCCGCCCTCGAGGTAGATCGGCCACGGGTTGCGCAGCTGGTAGCTGCTGGCGACGCCGCCGGCGAGGTGCTTGCTCGCGCGGGCGTACATCTCCTTGGACTTCTGGGTGCGGGCGTCGAGGGCGTCAGACTCGCGCTGGGTGAGCTCGGCGATGCGCTCACGGCTGATCTCGATGGGCATGGGATGAACCTCCGCCGGTCGGCCTGGCACCGGCATGGTCGTGTCCTGGGGTGCCCCGATCGGCCTGGCTCCGGGGCGGCAGCGGTCACGCTCGGACCGCACAGCGTTGACGATTCTAGCGGCCGATTCGATGGTTGGCTACGGATCACATATGCGGTATGCCGTGTGCGGCGTGGAAACCGCACCTCACCCCGCCTCTCGTCAGGTCGGGCGACGGCCGGCGGCGAGGAAGAGCGTGAAGTCCCGCTCCTCGTCGCGGACCTGCTTGCCGACGTGCGTGGCGGTTCCCACCCGCACGTCCGCGAACCCGGCGTCGAGCAGCATCCGCTCCATCTCCTCGCGCCGGAAGCCGTGGTGGCCCCGGAACTCCGGATGCGCGGAGTGGTAGGCGCCCTCAGGGTCGTGGTCGAGGTCGGCGAGGGCCACCTGTCCCCCGGGCTCCAGGACGTCGTATGCCGCGCGCAGGGCTGCCGGGACATCCCCCATGTGGTGCAGGGCCAGCTGGGAGAGCACGAGCCCATACGGGCCCCCGGGAAGCGCGGCGGTCTCGCCGGGTGCGGGCCCGTCTGCCACGAGCTCGGCGTGCCAGCCGATGCGGCCCTCGGCCTCGATGACGATGCAGGCCTGCTCCACCATCCCGGGCGCGGTGTCGGTGAGGGTCACCGGGCCGAGGTCGTCGGCGAGCTGCCGGGAGAGCAGCCCGGTGCCGGCGCCGAGCTCGATCGCGCTCGGCCTGCCGGAGAGGTCCACCGCAGCCCGGATCGCCTCTGCCACACCGCGGCTGCGCGCGACACGCCTGGGGTCGTCATCCCACGTCGCGGCCGCGCCGTTGAAGTGCTCGTGCTCGTGCTCGTGCGTCACGGCCTCAGCCTGCCAGCAGCCGGGCGACGTCCGCGCGCAGGCCTACCGGACCAGAGGCGGGGTCGTGGCGCAGCGCGCGGATGCCCAGCGCCTGCGCCGCCTCGACATTGGCGGGCACGTCATCGATGAAGGCGATGTCCGCGGGCACCTCCCCGAGCGTCTCGATGATGTGCGCGAAGAAGGCCGGCTCGGGTTTCATCGCGCCGACGTCGCAGGAGTAGAAGGACCGGTCGACGTGGGCGTCATAGCCCCAGTGCTCACGCATGTATGCCGCGCGGTGGTCCTGCTGGTTGGTCGCCAGGGCGCACCGCACGCCGAGGGAGCGCACCTCCGCGACGATGCCGAGGGCCTCGGCGTCGACGGTGAAGGCCTCCCACATGTGGAGCAGGTCGTCGACGTCGAGGCCGGTCTGCGGCCAGCCCGCCAGCAGCTCGGCGAGGCACTCGCGGAAGGGCCGCTCACCGCGCAGGGCCGGGAGCTCATAGGCGAACAGCGCCTCGGCGAAGCCAGGGCCGCCGAACGCGTCGAGCCGCGCGCCCCAGTCGGCACCCGTGCCGTGCTGGAGGACGCCGTCGCAGTCCCAGAGGAACCAGCGCGGCATACCCGCACTGGCCTCGAGGGCGACGGCGTCCTGCGACACAGCCGTCAGGACTGCTTCGGCGAGACCTCGGGGGCGCCCTGCGGGGCCGGGGGCTCGCCGTCCTTGGGCTCCGGCTTGGCGTCGATGCCGGCCTCCTTGCGCTGCTCCGGGGTGATCGGGGCGGGCGCGTCGGTCAGCGGGTCGTAGCCGCCACCGGACTTGGGGAAGGCGATGACATCGCGGATGGAGTCGAAGCCGCCGAGGAGCATCACGATGCGGTCCCAGCCGAGGGCGATGCCGCCGTGCGGCGGGGCGCCGTACTGGAAGGCGTCGAGGAGGAAGCCGAACTTCTCCTGCGCCTGCTCCTGGCTCAGGCCCATGACCTTGAAGACCCGCTCCTGGACATCGCGGCGGTGGATACGGATGGAGCCGCCGCCGATCTCGTTGCCGTTGCAGACCATGTCGTAGGCGTAGGCGAGCGCCGGGCCAGGGTCGGTGTCGAAGGTGTCGAGGAACTCGGCCTTGGGCGAGGTGAAGGCGTGGTGGACGGCCGTCCACGCGCCCGAGCCCACGGCGACGTCGCCCGAGGCCTCGGCGTCGACGGTCGGCTCAAACAGCGGCGCGTCGTTGACCCAGAGGAAGGACCACGCGCTCTCGTCGATCAGATCGCAGCGCTTGCCGATCTCGAGGCGGGCGGCGCCGAGCAGCGCGCGGGAGGACTTGGCCGGGCCGGCGGCGAAGAAGATGCAGTCGCCGGGCTGGGCGCCGACGTGGGCCGCGAGGCCGTCGCGCTCGGCGTCGGTGAGGTTCTTGGCGACGGGGCCGCCGAGCGTGCCGTCATCCTGGACCAGCACATAGGCCAGCCCCTTGGCCCCGCGCTGCTTGGCCCACTCCTGCCAGGCGTCGAGCTGCTTGCGCGGCTGGGAGGCGCCGCCGGGCATGACGACCGCGCCGACGTACTCCTGCTGGAAGACGCGGAAGGTCGTGTCCTTGAAGAACTCGGTGCATTCGACGAGCTCCTGGCCGAAGCGCAGGTCGGGCTTGTCGGTGCCGAAGCGGCGCATGGCCTCGGCGTAGGTCATCCGCTGGAAGGGCGTCGGGAGGTCGACGCCGATGAGCGCCCAGATCTCCTTGGCGATGGCCTCGCCGAGCTCGAGCACGTCGTCCTCGGTGACGAAGGACATCTCGATGTCGAGCTGGGTGAACTCCGGCTGGCGGTCGGCGCGGAAGTCCTCGTCGCGGTAGCAGCGGGCGATCTGGTAGTAGCGCTCCATGCCGGCGACCATGAGCAGCTGCTTGAACAGCTGGGGGCTCTGCGGCAGGGCATACCAGGAGCCGGGCGCGAGGCGGGCGGGCACGAGGAAGTCGCGAGCGCCCTCGGGGGTGGAGCGCGTCAGCGTCGGCGTCTCGATCTCGACGAAGTCGCGCTCGCCGAGGACCTTGCGGGCCGCGGCGCTGACCTGCGAGCGCAGCCGCAGGGCGTGGCCGGCGGACTTGGCGCCCGGGCGGCGCAGGTCGAGGTAGCGGTGCTTGAGCCGGGCCTCCTCGCCGACGGTCACTCGCTCGTCGATCTGGAAGGGCAGCGGGGCGGCGGGGCTGAGCACCTCGATCTCGCTCGCCACGACGTCGATCTCGCCGGTGGGCAGCGCCGGGTTGACGTCCTTCTCCGCGCGGGCGGTCACCTCGCCGGTCACCTTGACGCAGTACTCGTTGCGCAGGTCATGGGCGGCGCCGGTCAGCACCTCGTCACGGGCGACGACCTGGACGATGCCGGAGGCATCGCGCACATCGAGGAAGGCCACACCGCCGTGATCGCGTCGACGGGCCACCCAGCCGGTGAGGGTGACGGTCTGGCCGGCGTCGGCGGCGCGGAGCGCGCCTGCCTCATGGGTGCGGAGCACGGAGGGGTCCTTCGATCGGTGGGTTTGTGCCGCCCCATCCTACGGACAGGGGTATGCCGCGGACGAACCCATTGCGCCCGGCCCACCCCGCGGGGCGGCCGGGGCTACTCCCCCGCCCGGCGCGCCGCCTCGTCGGCCGCGGCCTGGACGCGGGCGACATAGTCGCGCCACCACCCCTCGTCACCGGGCGGCAGGTTGTCGACGCCGGGCCGGTATCCGCTCTCGCCGTCGATGAGCTCGCGCACGATGTCGGCGTGGCCCGCGTGGCGAGCGGTCTCGGCCGTGCAGCGGACCAGGGCCTCGGCGAAGGTGAGCGAGCGCCGCTCCTCCGGCCACCACGGCACCTCGCCGACCGCGTCGAGGTCGAGCTCCCCGATGACCGTGTCGTCATGGGCGATGACCGTGTCATAGAGCGCGAGGATGTCGGCAGTCGACTCGTCGGCGGTCGCCCACATGTCGGCGTTGTCCTCGGCGTCGTCGGCGAACCACGGCAGCTCGACCGGCGCGGGCCGGCCGAAGCACTCGCTGAGATAGCCCACCTCGACGCTCGCCACATGCTTGACCAGCCCCAGCAGGTTGGTGCCGGTCGGCGTCAGCGGCCGGCGCAGGTCACGCTCGCCCAGCCCCTCGACCTTCCACCTCAGCGCCTCCCGCTGCTGCTGGAGACAGCGGTGCAGCGTCTGCTTGGTCGTCTCCATGCACCAGAGGCTAGGCCCGGGGTCCGACAGCCACTAGCGTTCGGCCATGTCCTCGCCGGCCCCCGTGCCGCCCAGCCAGCCGCGCCCGCGGACGACCGCAGGCGGCCTGCCCGCGCGGGTCCTCCGCGGCTATGGCATGGGCTCGGTGGCCACGGGGTCCTTCGGCACGGTGCCCGGGCTGCTCCTGCTCCCCTACCTGACCGACCGCCTCGGCATCGGCGCGGGACTGGCGGGGATCATCGTCTTCGCCCCCAAGGCCTGGGACGTCCTGGTCAACCCGGTCGCCGGGCGGCTCTCCGACAACAGCACCCACCCCGACGGCCGTCGGCGCCCCTTCCTCATCCGGGCCGGCCTGGCGCTGGCGGTCCTCTTCGCGCTGATCTTCGCCGGCCCGACTGCCCCCGCGGCCCTGGGCGCGGCCTGGGTGGCGCTGGCCTTCCTGCTGGCGGCCACGGCATACGCCTTCTTCCAGGTGCCCTATGTCTCCATGCCGGCCGAGCTGACCGAGAGCTATGAGGAGCGCACCCGGCTGATGACCTGGCGGGTCGTAATCCTCGCCATCGCGATCCTCGTCAGCGGCGGTCTCTCCCCCGCGATCCGCGACGCCCTCGGGCCCGAGTGGGGCTACCGCGCGGTCGGCGTCTTTGTCGGCCTGCTCATCGCGCTCGGCGCGATCGGCGCCTATCGCGGCACGGCGGGCGTGCGTTTGGCCGAGTCCACCTCTGCGACAGGGAGTTTCGGCGACCAGCTGCGTCTCGTCTCGACCGACCGCGACTTCCGCGCGCTCGTGACGACGTTCGCTCTCCAGGCCCTGGCCACGGGCGCGATGCTCGCGGGCGTCGACTACGTGGCGCGCACCTACTTCGACGGATCCGGCTCCGCCACACTGCTGTTCATCGCCTTTGTCGCCCCGGCTGTGCTCGTCACACCACTCTGGGAGCGGGTGGGCGGACGGGTCGGCAAGCGCACGGCATTCGTCATCGCCAGCGTCCTGCTCGCCCTCGGAGCCGGCCTCGTCTTCCTCGTCGCCCGCTCCGGACTCGTGCCGGCCGCTGCGTGCCTCGTCCTCGTCGGCGTGGGCTATGCGGGTGCCCAGATGTTCCCGATGGCGATGCTCCCCGACACCGCGGCACTGGACGCACATCGCAGCGGGCACAACCGGATCGGCCTCTACACCGGCGTGTGGACCGCGATCGAGACCCTCGGCCTGGCCTGCGGCCCGGGGCTGTATGCCGCGGTGCTGGCCATGGGCGGCTACCGCTCCTCGACGGACGGCTCGGCCGTGCAGACGGCCGGGGCGGAGCAGGCGATCCTGCTCGGCTTCACGCTCGCCCCGGCATCGATCGTCCTGGTCTCGCTCATCCCATTGCTCCGCTATCGGATCGACGAGGCTGCGGTGCGCGCCGCCGCCCTCGACAGCCGGGAGGGCTGACCCATGCACCATGACGCGATGTCGACCGAGGATGTCCGCGAGGCCCTCGCCCGCCTCCGTGCAGACGACCTGCCGACCCACGGCGGGCACACCCTGTCCTATGTCTATGACAGCGGTCTGGCCGAGGTGGACGAGCTCGGGCGGGAGGCACTCGCGGCATTCGCTGCCACCAATGGCCTTGACCCGACAGCGTTCCCGTCACTGGCGGCGATGGAGGCCGACCTCGTGGCCGACGTCGCGGACCTGCTCGACGCGCCGGCCACGGTCGTGGGCACCGCCACCTCGGGTGGCACGGAGTCGATCACCCTCGCGGTGCTCGCCGCGCGGGAGAGCCGACGCGACATCACCCGCCCGCAGGTCGTCGTCCCGTCGACCGCCCACGCGGCATTCCACAAGGCCGGCCACCTGCTCGGGGTAGAGATGGTCGCCGTGCCCGTCGACCCGGCCACCCACCGCGCCGATCCTGACGCGATGGCCGCGGCCCTCACCGACGAGGCCGTGCTCGTCGTCGCATCCGCCCCCTCCTATGCCCACGGGGTGGTCGACCCAGTCGAGCAGATCGCCGCCGCCGCTGCCGAGCGTGGCGTCCGCTGCCATGTCGACGCGTGCATCGGGGGCTTCGTCCTGCCCTTCCTGGACGAGCCCACCGCCCCGTGGACCTTCGCAGTCGAGGGCGTCACGAGCATCTCGGTCGACCTGCACAAATACGCCTACACGCCCAAGGGTGTCTCGCTGCTGCTCCACCGTGAGCCGGCCCTGCGCCGCGGTCACTTCTTCGCGTCCGCCCACTGGCCGGGCTACACGATGCTCAACACCACCCTCCAGTCGACGAAATCGGGCGGGCCCCTCGCCGCGGCGTGGGCCGTCACCCGGGCGATCGGCCGGGAGAGGTATGCCGCCCTGGCGCGCCAGGCGCGAGCCGCCACCCTCGATGTGGCCGAGGCGGTCAGGGGCATCGAGGGGCTCGAGGTCGTGGCGGCCCCGGACGCCACTCTGCTGTGCCTTCGCGCAACCGAGGGGTGCGATGTCTTCACCGTGGCCGACGAGATGCTCGAGCTCGGGTGGTATGTCCAGCCCCAGCTGTCCTTCGGCGGCGACCCCGCCTCGCTGCATCTGACGCTCTGTGCCGCAACGGCTTCCGCGACAGGCGAACTGGTCGAGGCGCTGCGGTCGGCGACCGCGGCTGCCCGCAGGGCCGGGCCGGTGCGGGTCGACCCCGAGCTCGCCGACGCCGCCGGAGCCATCGACGCCGACGCGCTCGACGACGCCACCCTCGACGGCCTCCTCGTGCTCGCCGGTCTCGCCGGCCCCGCCGGTGGTGACGGCAACGGCGACGGCCCGCAGGGCGCGGATGCCCCCGGCGGCTCTCAGGGCTCTGCCGCTGCCGTGACGGTGCCGAAGCGCATGGCTCCCGTCAACGCGCTGCTCGACGTGGCCCCACCGCCGCTGCGGGAGGCGCTGCTGCTCGGCGTGCTCGACCGGCTGACGCGGCCCGCTCCGCGCAGTCAGTCCAGCTGGTCCCCGTCGAGATAGACCCACCGGCCACCGCGGCGCACAAACCGGCTGCGCTCGTGCATCCGCTGCCGCCGGCCGCCCCCGCTCGGTGCGCCCTCGAGCCAGTCCGCTTCGAACTCCACCTCACCCGTCTCGTCGTCGGGCCCGCCGTCGAGCGTGTCGATGACGCGCAGCGCGACCCAGCGGTTGCCGGTGTCCTCGCGCAGCCCCTCCGGCCGGGTCCGGGGGTGCCAGGTCCGCACGAGATAGGCGATGTCATTGCGGGCGAATGCCGTGTAGCGGGAGCGCATCAGCGCCTCGGCCGTGGGCGCGGGGGTGCCGTCGAGGAATGGACCGCAGCACGCGGCATACGCCTCGCCAGAGCCGCACGGGCACGGCCCGCCAACCGGCGGCGCGCTGCCGGCTCCCGCACCGAAGGCGCCGCTCACGACTCCTCCTGGAGGACACAGAGCTCATTGCCCGATGGATCGGTGAGGACCGTCCAGGGCAGCCCGCCCCAGTCGTGCTCGAACATCTTGGCACCGGCCTCGAGGAGCCGCTCGACGCACTCCCGCCGGGTCTCGCCGGCCTCGGGGCGCACGTCGAGATGGATGAGGTTCTGCTCTGCCTTGGACTCCACTTCGGGGCAGAGCTCGAGGAGCGGACCCTGCCCGCTGGGGTGCTGGAGCGAGACGGGCGCGGAGCCCGGCACCTCCACCCAGCCGGAGGCGAGTTGCCAGAACGCCTGCTGCGCAACGGGATCCGCGACATCCAGGGGCAGCGAGGCCAGTGGGCCGGTCGTCGCGAGAGTCGGACGGTCCTCCAGCACGCAGAAGGCATTGCCCTCGACGTCGGCGAGCACTGTCCAGGGCACGTCACCCTGCCCGATGTCGAGGTAGCTCGCGCCGAGCCCGACCAGCCGCTCGACCACCGCATCCGGGTCAGCTCCGCCACGCAGGTCGAGGTGCAGCCGAGGAGTGCGTTGCGGCGTCACCCCTGGCAGCGCCTCGAGACAGATGTCGAGCCAGGCCTCGCTGCCCTCCCCCAGCCTCGCCTCGAAGCTGCCTGCCTCGTCTGTGAGGACGGACAGGCCGAGCGCAGCCGTCCAGAAGCGACCGAGGCGCTGTGGGTCGGCGGCCTTGATGACGATGTTCTCCAGGCGCATGCGGACAGCCTAGGAGCCGATGCCGACAGCCGACACACAGCCGCACGGCCGACGGGATGGCCTCCCGACCAGGATCCTCAGCGGTATGCCGGGTGCTCCGGCCAGGGAGTATCGGCCGGCCGCAGCGTGCTCCAGCCCCGCGCCCGCGAGGCGTGGGCGGCGAGGATGCCCAGGCACGCGCTCGGGTTGTGCAGGCGTCCGGCGAGCACGGCCTCGTGGGCGTCGTCGAGCGAGACCCAGCCGGTCGGCATGCCGTGCTCCTCCGCGTCGCGGGTGTGCCGCTCGTCCCCGGGGACGGCAGACAGGCCGCGGGCGAGAAAGACCCGCAGCGCCTCGTCCATGCCGCCCGGGGAGGCGAAGTAGTCGATGAGGACCTCCCAGCGCTCGGCGCGCAGGTCGACCTCCTCGGCCAGCTCGCGGGCCGCGGCCGTCGCAGGGTCCTCCCCCGGCTCGTCGAGCAGGCCAGCGGGCAACTCCCACTCGTGGACACCGACCGGGTGGCGGTACTGCTGGATCATGACGAGACGGTCGTCGTCGTCGAGCGCGAGCACCGACACGGCACCCGTGTGCTTCACGAACTCCCTTGTGACACAGGCGGCCTCACCCAGGTCGACACGCTCACGATGGACATCCCACACCATCCCCTCGAAGGCCGTCTCGGTCGAGAGGACCGGCCGTGGCTCGATCCGGTCGCGCAGGGCAGCCGGGTCGAGTCGGGGGTGCAGCAGCGGCTCGCTCATCGTCCGGCCTAGAAGACCGGCTCGTCCGCGGCCTCCGACTTGGGCCGCTCGACCTCGACGAGGCGGTTGCCCCGCTGGCGGTCGAGTGCCGCGCCGACCAGGCCGGCGAACATCGGGTGGGCCCGGTGCGGGCGCGACTTGAACTCCGGGTGGGCCTGCGTCGAGACGTAGTAGGGGTGCACCTCGCGCGGCAGCTCGACGAACTCCACGAGCGTGCCGTCGGGTGAGGTGCCCGAGATCGACAGGCCGGCCTCCTCCAACTGCTCGCGGTAGGCGTTGTTGACCTCGTAGCGGTGGCGGTGGCGCTCCTCGACCTCGGTGGCACCGTAGGTCTCGGCGAGCACCGAGCCCTCGGCGAGCCTCGCGGCATACGACCCGAGCCGCATGGTGCCGCCCAGGTCACCGGCGCCCTCGACGAAGGCCTTCTGCTCCTCCATCGTCGCGATGACCGGAGCCGGGCTCTGCGGGTCGAACTCGGTCGAGCTGGCGCCCTCGATGCCGGCGACATTGCGGGCGTACTCGATGACCATGCACTGCAGGCCTAGACAGATGCCCAGGGTGGGGACGCCCTTCTCGCGCGCCCACTTCAGGGCGCCGAGTTTGCCCTCGATGCCGCGCACGCCGAAGCCGCCGGGGACGAGGACGGCATCGACCCCGCCGAGCGCCTTCTGGGCCCCCGCGTCGGTCTGGCAGTCATCGCTGGCGACCCAGCGGATCCTGACCTTGGCGTCGTGGTGGAAGCCGCCCGCGCGCATCGCCTCGGTGACCGAGAGGTAGGCGTCGGGCAGGTCGATGTACTTGCCCACGAGGGCGATCTCGACCTCGTGCTCGGGCTGGTGGACGCGCTGGAGGAGCCTGTCCCAGTCGGCCCAGTCGACATCGCGGAAGTTGAGACCGAGGCGGCGCACGACATAGGCGTCGAGCCCGTCGCGGTGGAGCACCTTGGGGATGTCGTAGATGCTCGGCGCATCGACCGCCGCCGCCACACCCTCGGGCTCGACATCGCACATGAGCGAGATCTTGCGGCGGATGCTGTCGGGGATCTCCCGATCCGCCCGCAGGACAAGGGCATCGGGCTGGATGCCGAGCTGGCGCAGCGCGGCGACCGAGTGCTGGGTGGGCTTGGTCTTCAGCTCACCGGACGGGGCGAGATAGGGCACGAGGGAGACGTGCAGGAAGAAGACGTTGTCCCGGCCGAGCTCATGGCGGACCTGACGGGCGGACTCGAGGAAGGGCAGCGACTCGATGTCGCCGACGGTGCCGCCGATCTCGGTGATGATCACGTCGGGGGCGGGCCCGCTGTCGGTGCGGTTGCCGGCGGCCTCGGCCCGCATGCGCGACTGGATCTCGTTGGTGATGTGCGGGATGACCTGGACGGTGTCGCCGAGGTACTCGCCGCGCCGCTCCTTGGCGATGACCTCGCTGTACACCTGGCCGGTCGTCACGTTGGCCCGGCCGGAGAGGTTGGAGTCGAGGAAGCGCTCGTAGTGGCCGATGTCGAGGTCGGTCTCGGCCCCGTCCTCGGTCACGAAGACCTCGCCGTGCTGGAAGGGGTTCATCGTGCCGGGGTCGACATTGATGTAGGGGTCGAGCTTCTGCATCGTCACCCGCAGACCCCGGGCCGTGAGCAGTCGACCGAGGCTTGACGCCGTCAGTCCCTTGCCGAGCGAAGAGGCAACGCCTCCGGTCACGAAGATGTGTTTCGTCTGAACCGCCACGGGCTTCAACCTTACGTCATCGCGAGGGGGTGGAGTGACCGGACCTGCCGGTACGGGAGAGGACTTCTTCGTAGACGCGCTCGGCAGCGTCGGCGGCGTCGCGCAGGGTCGGCAGCTGGGCGGCGCGCGCCAGCGCCCGGGCGCTGAGGGCGACCCGCCGCTCCGGGTCGAGGACGAGGCCGCGGACCTCGCGCACCATCGCTGCCGAGTCGCCGGCGGGCACGAGTATGCCGCCGTCCCCGACGACGGCATGCGTCCCGCCGACATCGGTGGCGACGATGGGGGCACCGGCGTGCAGGGCCTCCTGGAGGAAGACGGGCTGGCCCTCCCAGACGGCGGTGGAGATCACCAGGTCTGCGGCTGCCAGGAGTGCGGGCACGTCGCCGCGGCGGCCGAGCAGGCGCACGTTGAGGCTCTGACGCTCCACCCGCTCGGCGAGCTCGGCCCGCTGCGGCCCGTCGCCGGCCACCAGGAAGTCGACCGGGAGCCCGCGCAGGGCAACGGCCGTGTCGAGGAGCAGCGAGAGGCCCTTCTGGGGGGCGAGGCGGGCCGCCGTGAGCGCGACCAGCCGCCCGGGACGGACACCGGCGTCACCGAGGTCCACGTGGCCAGGCGGGCCGGTCGGCGGACGGCTCGGGACGACGGCCAGACCTACGTGCGCGGCGCCGAGCGCCCTCGCCCGGTCGACGAGGTCCTGGCTGACGCCGAGCACGGTGTCGGCCCGCAGGGCGATGGTGCGCTCGAGGGTGGCAAAGACGGCGCCCTGGACCCGGCCCTCGGGGCGGGCGTTGTGCAGGGTGACGACGACGGGCGTCGGGTCGTCGGCCCGGGCGATGAGCGTCATCGCACCGGCGCGGGCGCCGTGGGCGTGGACCACGTCGCACAGGTCGACGACGTGGCGCAGGACCCGCAGCGAGGTCAGGTCGCCGCGGCCGGGACGGTCGGAGATGGTGACCGGAACGACGAGGCTGGCGCCGGCGTCGCCGAAGCCGAACTGCTCCTCGGCGGCCTCCGGGCAGCACACCACCAGGTCGTGTCCGCGGTCGCTCAGGTAGGCCACCAGGGTCCGCACGTGGGCGCCCACGCCGCCGGCACTGCTGCCGAGCACCATCGCGATGCGCATCAGCCGCGCCCCCTCAGCACCGCGGTGCGCAGCCTGCGCAGACCGGCCGGGTCCCCCGCCGCCGCGGCGGCCGCGACGAGGCCGGCGGCAAGGACGCCGAGGACGACTCCGGAGACGACCATCGAGGGCATGGAGTCAGCCTGCCATGTCTGGGCGGCCAGCCACCCGCCGACCGCTCCGGCAACCGTGGCCGGCGCCGTCCACCGCAGGGTGGCGCCCAGGCCGGTGAGCGCCTCGGGGCCCCAGGCAGCACGCACGCCTCGGGCCAGGCCGAGCGCGGCAAGCGTCATGCCGACCGAGCTGCCGACACCGAGCCAGACGAGCGTGGGCAGCGGCCCGCTGGCGCCACCGGCCAGCAGCGCGATCGCAGGGATGAGGACGGCGCAGAGCCAGCCGATGGCGGTCCATCGGGCGGCGGCCCTCGGGGAGCCGTGGGCATAGAGCGCCCGGGTGAGGAGCGCGGCGAGGCCGAAGCCGATCAGGCCCGGTGCGAAGGACGCGATCGCAGCCGGCATCGTCTCGCGGACGAGGACGGGCGAGCCGACCCCGATGGCACCGAAGAAGTGGCCGATGGGCACCGCGGCCGCGACCAGCGCCGCGGTGCTGGCCAGCATCGCGATAAGGATGACCCTCAGGGAGAGGGCGAGGGTCTGTGCGTGCGCGGCGTCGCTCTGGAACTCCTCAACCGAGGTCGCGCCGCCGGACTCCGCGGCGCGGGCGTCGGCGCCGGCACACCCGGCCGTCAGGTCCGCCTGCTCGGTGACGGCTCCGACAGCGTCGACCCCCCGCCCCACGAGCGCCGGGAAGGCGGCCATCGCGACGGGCACGGCCAGCACGGCATACGGCAGGACATAGACGGCCTGGACGTACTGGTAGATGTTGATGACGCCGATGCCACCTTGTCGGTTGCTCAGCGCAAGGGTGGTCAGCACCGCGGCCTGCTGCGCGAGCAGCCCCACCATGCCGGCGCCGGCGAGATGGGCCACCCGCCGCCGCTCACCGGCATCGAGCGCGAGGGCCGGGCGCAGCCGCACACCGGCCCGGGCGGCCGGGGCGAGCAACGGGATGCTGAGCGCGGCCACCCCGAGGGTGGTGCCCCATGCGAGGACGGCCACCGCGGTCCCGCTCAGCGCGCCCGGCTGCCCCTGCCGGCCATCGGCGAGCAGGCCGAACCACACATAGCTGGCGATGACGACAAGGCTGGAGAGCAGCGGCGCGAGCGCGACACCGAGGAATCGGCGGTGGGCCTGGAGGACACCCGAGACCACGATGCCGAGCCCATAGAGCGGGATCTGCGGCGCGAAGACGCGGATGAGGTCCGCAGCCAGAGCGGTCATCCCCGCGCAGCCGGCCCCCTCGTCGACCAGCAGCCCGGCCAATGGCTGGGCCAGGAGCGCGAGCAGGACGGCGAGCGGGACGAGGATGAGCAGTGTCCAGGTGAGCAGCGCCGAGGCGACCGCGTCAGCCTCACGACGCTCCCCGCGCGCGAGCCGGGCGCCCACCAGCGGCACGACGACGGCGGCCAGGGCGCCACCGGCCGCGACCTCATAGAGGACATTGGGCAGCAGGTTGGCCGAGGCGTAGGCCGTGCCCGTGCAGGTGGTGCCGACGGTGCCCTGCTGGACCAGCCACCGGCCGAAGCCGACGACGCGCGCCAGGAGGGTGGCGGCGGCGATGAGCCCTGCGCCTCCCGCGACCCCTGCTGCCCGTCGGCCTGCGGGGCTCACGGCCGCGGCGTTCGCCCGAGAGCGTCCAGCTCGCGCAGGACCGGCGTGGACTCGATGACCTTGGTGAAGCTGACTTTCTCGCTGGCGAGGGTCAGCCCCACGAGCGAGGCCAGGGCGACCGCCCGACCCACCGGGCCGCAGCGCTCGACGAGCGCGACGCCCAGGGCCGCACCGGCGGCATTCGCCCCGGTGTCCCCCAGCATGCTCTCGCCGCGCAGGTCGGGCGGCAGCAGTCCGGCGGCGGCGCCGGCCACGGCCAGGGCGGGTCGCGCCGCGGTGGCCGATGGCGCGCTCGCGGCGATTGCCCCGCCTCCGACGATGGCGACCTTGAGGGCGCGGCCGGGCCGCAGGTCGAGCAGATTGAGCAGGTTGGCGGTGCCGGCGATGACGCCGCCGGCGAGCAGCGTGTCGAGCGGGTGGCGCCGGCCCCGGTCCAGGGCCGCCGCGGCCGCGACGCCGGTCAGGCCCAGGCCCACGACCTTGATCGCACCGGTGGTGACCTCGCCCCTCGCGAGTGCGCCGAGGTGTCCCTTGAGGCCCTTGCTGCGGGCATCGCCAGCGAGGTCGTCGAGTGCCCCGAGTGCGCCGGAGACCAGCGTGGCGCCCGCAGCGGGCAGCGCGGCCGGCCCGCCTGCCGCGAGCACACCCGCGGTGGTTGCGGCGACGAACGATGGCCCCTCGAGCAGCGTCACGGTGGCGCCGGCGTGGTTGGTGCGCTCCCACCGGGCACGCTCGGGAGCCGGCAGCCGACGCAGCGCGGCCATGGTGAGCGGGCCGGCGGCGGCAGCAACGATCGCGCCGGCCGCGGTGCGTAGCGGGCTCATGGGCGCCGCCGTCACTCGGCCTTGGGCAGCGGCGGGAAGACCGCGCGGGCGTCCTCGCCCAGGCCGTACTGACCAGACCCCCCGTCAAGCTGCTCGGCAAGCGCGAGCACGAGGCTGGCCTGGCCCAGTGATGAGCCGGCGTCGTCGACGGTGGAGAGCTTGCCAATGGTGCCGGCGTTCTTGCGGGCGGCAGCGACGACGGAGGTGCCGTCGGCCGCTGTGGCCGCCGGCGTGCTGGCGGCCAGGACCGCGCCCGACGACCCGGCGTCCATGGCCTCGGCCACGGCGACGGCCCGGTTGGCCCGGTCGCTCTGCTCCGCGGTGGTGCCCTGGGTGTCGGTGGCGCCCAGCACGACCGCGGTGGTCGCGGCCCCGTCCGGCGCCTGGGGCATCGCGATCAGGCCTGCGTCGCGCAGTGCCTCGAGGGCGTCGGTGCGCTTCTCGGCGGACGGCCCGTCGGAGGACTTCTGGGTGAGCGAGGCCGCGAGCACGCGGTCGGCCACCGAGAGGTTGGGGTCGTCACCGGAGACCTCGAGCCCCGCGGCCAGACCGGTCGCGGTCTTGTCGCGCTGGGCCGTCTTGGCGGAGTCGAGCCAGGTGTCCTGGACCTCCACGGTGCCGGTGACAGTGGCCCCGGCCGCGGTCAGCGAGTCGCGGGTGGTCCCGATGAGGGCCTGGGAGACGCCGGGCAGCACCACGAGCGCGACCTTGCGGCCGCGCAGCTCGGTCGAGAGCAGCGCCGGGCCGGAGGACTTGATGAAGTCGTCGCGGGCGGTCACGCCGGCGGTCGAGCGGTCCAGCTGGGCGCGCAGGTCAGCCTTCTCCTGGCGCAGCTTGGTCACCTCCTGCGTCAGGGTGCTCCCGATGCTGTCGCGGAGCGGGCCGGCACCGAGGACGATGCCGACCGCGAGCGCCAGGAAGATCGAGGCGATGGAGACGAGGTGATAACGGAAGTCGATCACGTGATAGTTCCTAGGACGTTGGACCAGAAGTCGTCCCAGCGGGCACCGACGAGCTGAAGCAGCGTCTGCCCCCCAGGGGTCGACCACAGCGCCGCAAACAGGGCGAGGAGCCCGACTGCGAGGAGCAGGACGAGGGAGAGGGTCGAGATCCGCGAGCGGTAGAGCCTGCTGACGCCCTTGGCGTCGACGAGCTTGGACCCGACCCGCAGCCGGGTCAGGAAGGTGCTGGCCATACCGGCCCGGCCCTTGTCGAGGAACTCGACCAGTGTTGCGTGGGTGCCGACGGCGACGATGAGCTCGGCGCCCTTGTCGTCGGCCAGCAGCATGGCCACGTCCTCGCTGGTGCCGGTGGCCGGGAAGACGACGGGCTCGACACCCAGGTCGCGCACCCGCTCCAGGCCCGGCGCCCGGCCGTCGCGGTAGGCGTGCACGACGATCTCGGCGCCGGAGCGCAGCGTCGCATCGCTGACCGAGTCCATGTCGCCGACGATCATGTCGGGGGTGTGGCCGGCCTCGATGAGCGCGTCCGCGCCGCCGTCGACGCCGATGAGGACCGGGCGGTACTCGCGGATGTAGTGCCGCAGCGCCTGGAGGTCCTCCTTGTAGTGGTAGCCGCGGACCACGATCAGCGCGTGGCGCCCCGCCAGCTTGGTCGTGATGTCGGGCACGCCGACACCGTCGAAGAGGAGATCGCGCTCCTTGCGCATGTACTCCATCGTGTTGGCGGCGAAGGCCTCGAGCTGCACGGCCAGGCCCGCCCGGGCCTCGGTCATCGAGGTGCGGATCTTGGCCTCGTCCATCAGGGTGCCCTGGGCGATCAGCGCCTCGCCGACCCACACCTTGCCGCCGTCGACGCGGACGACCTGGCCCTCTTTGAGCTCGTCCATGATCTGCGGGCCGACCGCGTCGATGAGCGGGATGCCGGCCTCGAGGAGGATCTCTGGGCCGAGGTTGGGATAGCGGCCGGTGATGGACTTCGCCGCGTTGACGACGGCGACCGGCGCACACGCCACCAGCGCCTCGGCGCTGACCCGGTCGATGTCCTCGTGGTTGATGACCGCGATGTCGCCGGGCTTGAGCCGCTTGGTGAGGGTCTTGGTCCGGGGGTCGACACGGGCCGGGCCCACCACCCCGGGCAGGTCCGTGCGCTTGGCACGCTGACGAGACACCTTGAAAGCCATTTGCACTATCGTGCCACGCCCGCAGGGGTATGCCGTGCAGCCCACGTCCTCCCGAGCGTCACCTGCGGCGATGGGTCACCCGTCGCGCCGCTCATCGGCCCCGGCGCGCGGCGGCGGTGCCCATCAGCTCGCGGGCATGCTCCAGCGCGCTCTCGCTCTCGACCCCGGTCATCATCCGGGCGAGCTCGCTCTCGCGCTCCGTGCCCTCGACGAGCCGGATGCCGCTGGCGGTGACGTGGCCGTCGCTGGCCTTCTCGACGACGAGGTGCCGGTCGGCATAGGCGGCGACCTGTGGCAGGTGGGTCACGACCAGGACCTGGGCATGCTCGGCGAGCGCAGCGAGCCGGGCCCCCACATCGAGCGCCGCCTTGCCGCCGACCCCCGCATCGACCTCGTCGAAGACGAACGTGGGGACTCCCGGGCCGGCGCCGGCACCGGCCACCACCTCGAGCGCCAGCATGACCCGGGAGAGCTCGCCGCCGGACGCGGCCTTGGTCACGGTGCGGGGCGGGGCGCCGGGGTTGGCGGCCAGCTGGATCTCGATGTCGTCGACACCATGGCGGGTGTAGCGCACGGGCTCGGCAAGACCGGGGACCGTGAGCCCCTCGGCGTCGGGTCGCTGGGTGATCGCGACCTGGACGACGGCCTTGCCCATCGCGAGGTGCCCCAGCTCCTTGGTCACCGCCTTGCCGAGCGTGCCGGCGGCCTTGGCCCGCAGCGTCGACAGCGTGCCCGCGAGCTCACCGAGCTGGGTGTGCAGGGCCTGCTCCTGCTCGCTGAGCGCGTCGATGCGGTCATCGGCGCCGAGCAGCTCGTCGAGCCGGAGCGCTGCGCGGCGGCCCCACTCGATGACCTCGTCGACGCTCTCGCCGTATTTGCGGGTCAGCCCGCCCAGCGCGGCCCTGCGCTCCTGGACCCAGGCGAGTCGCTCCGGGTCGAGGTCGACGGCGGCGGCATAGGCAGACAGGTCGGACGCGACATCGCTTGCGAGATAGGCCAGCTCGTCGACCCGCGTGCGCAGGGCAGCGAGCTCGGGGTCGGCCTCCGATGGGCCGGCGAGCGCGGCCTGGGCGTCGGCCAGCAGGCCCGTCACCGAGGGCGCGTCGCTCATCACCGTGTCGTCGGCCCCGGCCAGCGCGGCGTGGGCGCGTCCCGCGCCGGCGCGCAGGTCCTCGGCGTGCGAGAGCCGGCCGTCCTCCAGCCGAAGCGTCTCGTCCTCCCCTGCCTCGGGTGCCAGCGCCTCGATCTGCTCCAGCCCGAACTGGAGGGCGTCGGCCTCCTGGGCCCGGTCGCGGGCGAGGGCCCGCAGCCGGTCGGCCTCCGCACGGACGGCCAACAGCCGATCGTGGCACGCGGCATACGCCTCGCGGGCCGCTGCGAGCTTGGGCCCGCCTGCGGTGTCGACGAGGTCGCGGTGCTCCTCGGGGCGGCGCAGGCGCCACTGGTCGGCCTGACCGTGGACGGCGACGAGCTGCTCGCCGAGCTCGGCGAGCAGGCTGACTGGGGCGGAGCGGCCGCCCACATGCGCCCGGGACCGCCCCTCGGCCGCCACCGAGCGGGCAAGGATGAGCCCGTCGGTGGTGTCGCCGCCGGCCTCATCGGCCCGCACCAGCGCGGGGTGGCCCGCGGGCAGGTCGATCAGGCCCTCGACGACGGCAGACGTGGCTCCGGTGCGCACGAGCCCGGCATCGGCCCGGGCGCCGAGGAGCAGGCCCAGACCCGAGACGACCATGGTCTTGCCCGCCCCGGTCTCACCGGTGACGACGTTGAGCCCAGGGTGCAGCCCGAGCACGGCGTCGTCGATGACGCCGAGGTTGCGGATGCTGATCTCCTGGAGCACTGGCCAAGCGTGTCACACGGCGGGGACAGCGCTGGCCGCGATCCCCATCGTGTCGCCCCGGTCAACCAGTCGACCCGGCCCCGTCCTGGGCCGCCGCGTCGCGCTGGGCGAGCTCGAGTCGCGCCGAGCCTCGCCAGCCGTGGATCGAGAGGTCGAACTTGGCCACCAGCCGGTCGGTGAAGGGTGACTGGCTCAGGCGGGCCAGGCGCACCGGCTCGTCGGAGCGGCATACCTCGATCACCGCGCCGGGGGGCAGGTCGACCGCGCGCCGGCCGTCGCTCCACATCACGCCGGAACCGTCGGTGTCGGGCACGACCTGGACCGTGAGCTGCGACTGCGGCCCGACCACGAGGGGCCGGGCAAAGAGCGCGTGGGCGCTGATCGGCACGAGGAGCATGGCCTCGACGTCGGGCCAGACCACCGGCCCGCCGGCCGAGAAGGCGTATGCCGTGGACCCGGTCGGGGTCGCCACGACCACCCCGTCGCAACCCCAGGTCGACAGCGGGCGGCCGTCGATGCCGACGGAGAGCTCGAGCATCCGCTCACGGGAGGCCTTCTCGACGGTGACCTCGTTGAGTGCCCAGCTCTCGATGACGCGGTCGCCGTTGACGCTGGCCCGCACCTGGAGCGTCATGCGCTCCTCGACGTGGTAGCGCCGCTCGACGATGTGGTCGACGGTCATCTGGAGGTCCTCGCGCTCGGTCTCGGCGAGGAAGCCGACGTGGCCGAGGTTGACCCCGAGCAACGGCGCCCCACTCCCACGCGCGAACTCGGCGCCGCGCAGGATGGTGCCGTCACCGCCGAGGACACAGACCAGCTCGCAGTCGCGGGCGGGGCACTCCGGGTCGGCGAGGACGACACCGGGCCGCCTTGCCAGCCCTGTGGACTCGGCCTCGCTGGGCATGAGGGCGACCTCGATGCCGGCCTCGTGGAGTCGGTCGACGACGCCCTCGGCCAGGCGCTGGGCCTCCTGCCTGGTGGGGTGGGCGACCAAGAGCACACGACGTGTCATCGTCACTCGGCTCCTCTCACGGACAGCTCGTCAGCGGTACTGACCACAGCCTCCCATGTCATGGCCTCGGCGTTTCCGCTGGCCAGCCACAGGAGGTACTCGGTGTTGCCCTCTCCCCCTCGGATCGGGCTGACCGCCATTCCCCTGACGCCGAGACCCAGGTCGACGGCCACCCGGGCGACCTCGGTCAACGCCCAGGCGCGGTCGCCGGCCGATCGCACGATCCCGCCCTTGCCGAGCCGGGTCCGGCCCACCTCGAACTGCGGTTTGACCAGGACCATGGCCTGCGCCGCCGGTCCCATCACGCGCACCAGGTCGGCCAGGACGAGGGTGAGCGAGATGAACGACAGGTCCGCCACCACCAGGTCGACGGCACCCCCGATCGTCGCCGGCTCCAGCCCGCGCACCGTCGTCCCGCTGAGCTCGAGCACTCGGGGGTCCCCGGCCACCTCCGCGGCCAACTGGTCGTGGCCCACATCGAGGGCGACCACGTGCGCCGCCCCATGGTGCAGGAGCACCTGGGTGAAGCCTCCCGTGCTCGCCCCCGCGTCCAGACACCGACTTCCGGCGGGGTCGAGTCCCTGGTCGCCCCAGCGTTCGAGCGCTCCGCCGAGCTTGTATGCCGCGCGGCTCACCCAGCGCGGCCCCACCTCCTCGACGTCGATCACCGCGTCGAGGGCGACCGGGTGGCTGGCCTTGCGCGTCACCCGGCCGTCCACACGGACCAGGCCCTCGGTCACGAGATCACGGGCCTGCCCTCGCGAGCGGGCCAGATCGCGCTGCACGAGCACGGCGTCCAGCCGCTGCGTGGACTGCGTCACTGGCCCTGGAGGTCGCTGAGCCGTCCCTGGAGGGTGCGGTGCACACGGGTGCCCGCTTCGAGCTGTGCGTCGAGGTCGTCCGGGTCGCTGTCGTGGAGGTCACGCAGCGCCGCGTCGATCACCACATCCCCGGTGGCCGGCGGACCCGCGCCGTCGACCCGCTCGGGCGATTCAACCTGCTGCGGCTGGTCGCTCAGGTCGGCGTTGGACTCGTGGACTTCCTGCTGCTGGTGGTGGTCGCTCATGCCTTCTTCGCGGTCTTCTTGGCGGCGGTCCTCTTGGCCGCGGTCTTCTTGGCGGCCGTCCTGGACGCCGTGGTCTTCTTGGCCGTGGTCGACTTCGCGGCGGTCTTCTTCGCGGCGGTCTTCTTCGCGGCCGTCTTGGACGCCGTGGTCTTCTTCGCGGCCGTCTTGGACGCCGTGGTCTTCTTCGCGGCCGTCTTGGACGCCGTGGTCTTCTTGGCCGTGGTCGACTTCGCGGCGGTCTTCGCGGCCGTCTTCGACGCCGTGGCCTTCTTGGCGGCTGTCTTGGACGCCGTGGCCTTCTTGGCTGGCGTCGCCTGCGTGGCAGCGGCCTTCGTCGCAGTGGCGCTCTTCGCGGCAGTCTTCTTGACCGCAGTCTTCTTGACCGCAGTCTTCTTGGCCGCAGTCTTCTTGGCCGCAGTCTTCTTGGCCGTTGCCTTCTTGGCTGCTGTGGTCGTCTGCGCCGTTGCAGCCGCACCGGTCTTCGCGAACGACGAACGTGCCGGCCGGCGCCGGGGGGCAGGGCTCGTGGCCGGCGTCGGCTCTGCGACCGCCAGCGCCTCGTCGACGCTGAGGACCTCGCCCTCGAGTCCCTCGAGCTCGGCGTCGCGCCCCTCGGCCTCGATGTGCTGTCGACGGCGGGCCTCGTCGGCGATGACGGCCTCCGGTCCCTTGACGGCGAGGGCACCCAGCGCGACCGCCTCCGTAGCGGCGTCGGTGACGACCTGGCCGGCGCGCCCGGCGCGGACGGTCTCACTGAGCTCCTGCACCTGGGTGGCGAGGGCGGCGATGACCTGACGGGCGGCCTCGAGGTCGGCCCGGCGGGCGATCTCGGCCCGCTCCATCGAGCTGTCGACCTCCTGGCGCACCAGCGCGATGAGGCTGGCCCGGTTGGCGGCCGCGGCCTCGAGGATCTGGTCGGCGAGTGCCGATGCCTGCCCAGCGACCTTGCCGGCGTCGCCGACAAGCGGCAGAGACATCAGTCCCTCGGCAGCCTCCATGGCCCGGGCCTTGGTCATGTCGCCAAGGCCACTGGCGAACTGGATGTACCCGCGAACTGACTCGAATGCCATGTCCTGCTCCTTGCCGGTGGCGTTGAGGTGGTTCCCCACACGCTACTGCGCGGGACGCAGCAGTGCGGCCAACTGCTCTGCACTTTGGTCCACGACGTCCCCGTCGCGGGCGCTCTGAAGTGCCGCGATACCGGCGCGCAGGCTCCCGATGGAGTCCTCCGCGCCACGGATCTCCCACTCCCCGCCCACTATTCGCCGTGCTGCCTCACCGCACACGAACCAGCCGTCATCCTCGGAGACTCCGGTGTAGTCCTCCGCCAGGCCACGCAGGTCCTCGACGACATAGGTCGGCCGGAGCGCCGACTTGGCCAGCGCGGCCTCGGCTGCGCCGTCGACGCCGGTCAGCACGAGCACCGAGTCCATGCCCGTCGCGACGGCGCCGGCGATGTCGGTCGAGAGCCGGTCGCCGATCGCGAGGGTGTCGGAGACCTCCGTTCCGAGCAGCTGCGCGCAGCGCAGATAGAGCGGTGGGTGGGGCTTGCCGACGATCTGTGGGTCGACGTCGACGGCGTTGCGCAGCGCACCGACAAAGGAGCCGTTGCCCGGCGCCATTCCCCGGTCGGTCGGCAGTGTCAGATCGTCATTGGTGGCGATCCAGTGGGCTCCGCCCTGGATGGCGTATGCCGCCTCGGCCAGGTCCGTGGCGCTCACGTGCGGGCCATAGCCCTGAAGCACACCGGCCACCGGCTCGATCGGCCGACCGGTGACCGGCACCAGGCCCGCTTCCTTCAGCGCGAGGCCGACACCGGCCCCGCCGACCGCGAGCACCAGCGACCCGGGCTCGAGGGTCTCCGCCATGGCCGCAGCACCGGCCTGGCTGCTGGTCAGCACCCGGCCGGTCTCCTCGATGCCGAGCTCCGACAGGTGCTGCGCCACCTCAGCGGCCGGTCTGGAGGCATTGTTGGTGGCGTAGACGACCGGGATGCCGGCGCCGTTGAGCGCGTCCACGGCGTGGGGCACCGCGGCATGCCCGCGATAGACCACGCCGTCGAGATCGCAGACGATCCCCCGGTATGCCGCGAGCAGGCTCATCTCAGCACCCGCCCTCCGGGGTGTCGGAGTCATCGTCGTCCAGGCCCTCGTCGTCGAGACCCTCGTCGTCCGGGTCCTCCTCGTCGAGGCCCCAGGCAGCGCCGTCGGTGTCGCCATTGGTGACGCCCTCGGTCTCCTCGTCCTCGTCGCCGAGGAGGTCGGTCACGATCACACCGTCGAGCTCGTCGAGCCGCTCGGCAGCATCGGTCTGGAGGTCATCATCGGCGGCGGCCGCCTTGGCGAACCAGGTGCGCGCCTGCTCGGTGTCACCCCGCGCGAGCAGGGCGTCGGCATAGGCATAGAAGAGGCGGGCGGCCCAGGGCTGGCGTCGTGCGGACTTCAGCTGGGGGATCTCCAGGGCGACGACCGCGGCGTCGAGCTGACCGAGATCGCGCCTGATCCCGGACAGCACGATCCGCAGCTCGATCTGCTCGTCGAGCCCGAGAGTTCGCACCTCGGGCGAGGTGACCAGCTCGAGGGCGCGCTCGTGCCGGCCCAGGCCACGCTCGCAGTCGGCCATGAGGGGCAGCAGGTGGTGCGAACCGGACAGGCGGCGCACGGTGCGGAACTCGGTCAGCGCCCGCGCCCAGTCCCCCTGGCGGTAGGCCACCATCCCGAGTGCCTCGCGGGCCGCTGCGACGCGACCGGCGCGACGCACCGCCGTCTCGGCGTGCGCTTCGGCGCCGGCCAGGTCCTCTGCCTCGAGCAGCCGCGCGACCATGACGAGGTGCTGGGCAACGCCTTCGGCGTTCTCCTTGCTGAGGGTGCGCAGCTGAGCGTGGACCTGTCGGTCCAGCTCCTTGCCGGTCACGTCGTCGTCGATCCGGGGGTCGGGCAGCCGGGGGCTCTTGGGCGCGAGCCGGCTGCCACCACGGCGCTCGCTGTTGTCGAACTCGCCGGGAGCCCGGTCGCCACGCCCCGCTCCGCCACGGGCGGGGCGGTCGCCACGACCGCGAAAAGGGCGGTCGCCGTAGGACCGCTCGCCATCACGCGAGCCGCGGGAGGGCCGGTCACCATAGGACCGCTCGCCATCACGCGAGCCGCGGGAGGGCCGGTCACCATAGGACCGCTCACCATCACGGGAGCCACGCGACGGCCTGCCACCACGACCCCGCTCGCCAAAGCTCTTGCCGTCATCGCGCCTGGGCCGACCGGAACCACCCCGCTCCGACGAGGCGAACGGCTTGCCGCCGCCACGCTGGGACCCTCGGGAATCCCGCTCACCGCGGCTGCCACGCGGGTCCTTGTCCTGGTCGTACCGCTCTGCCATAACGCTCTCTTCTCGACTCTTCGCGACTCGCTGGGGGCCGCCGCTTGGACAAGTGTCGGCCATCAGCCCCGTCCGACGCCACCGGCCGGCCACCTGGCCAGCCACACGCGCCGCACAAAAGGGCATGAGAATACAAAAATGCCCTGGCCAATCGGCCAGGGCATTTTTGAAAGTATGTCCGGCTGCGTCCTACTCTCCCACACCGTCACCAGTGCAGTACCATCGGCGCTGAAGGGCTTAGCTTCCGGGTTCGGAATGGAGCCGGGCGTTTCCCCTTCGCTATGACAGCCGAAACTCTATGGAGATTTCAATCGTTCCCGACCGTATCTCGGGAACTGCACAGTGGACGCGAGCATTAAACTAAAGTTTGTGTGTATCAAGTTATCGGCTTATTAGTACCAGTCAGCTACATGCATTGCTGCACTTCCACATCTGGCCTATCAACCCGGTAGTCTAGCCGGGAGCCTCTCGGACCGAAGTCCATGGAAACCTCATCTTGAAGCGTGCTTCCCGCTTAGATGCTTTCAGCGGTTATCACTTCCGAACGTAGCTAATGAGCGGTGCCCTTGGCAGAACAACTCACACACCAGAGGTTCGTCCATCCCGGTCCTCTCGTACTAGGGACAGCCCTTCTCAAGTTTCCTACGCGCACAGCGGATAGGGACCGAACTGTCTCACGACGTTCTAAACCCAGCTCGCGTACCGCTTTAATGGGCGAACAGCCCAACCCTTGGGAGCAACTCCACCCCCAGGATGCGACGAGCCGACATCGAGGTGCCAAACCATGCCGTCGATATGGACTCTTGGGCAAGATCAGCCTGTTATCCCCGGGGTACCTTTTATCCGTTGAGCGACGGCGCTTCCACAAGCCACCGCCGGATCACTAGTCCCGACTTTCGTCCCTGCTCGACATGTCTGTCTCACAGTCAAGCTCCCTTGTGCACTTACACTCAAAACCTGATTGCCAACCAGGCTGAGGGAACCTTTGGGCGCCTCCGTTACCTTTTGGGAGGCAACCGCCCCAGTTAAACTACCCATCAGGCACTGTCCCTGATCCGGATCACGGACCGAGGTTAGACATCCAGAACGACCAGAGTGGTATTTCAACGTTGACTCCACACACACTGGCGTGCATGCTTCAAAGTCTCCCACCTATCCTACACAAGCCGTTCCGAACACCAATACCAAACTGTAGTAAAGGTCCCGGGGTCTTTCCGTCCTGCTGCGCGTAACGAGCATCTTTACTCGTAGTGCAATTTCGCCGAGTTCATGGTTGAGACAGTGGAGAAGTCGTTACGCCATTCGTGCAGGTCGGAACTTACCCGACAAGGAATTTCGCTACCTTAGGATGGTTATAGTTACCACCGCCGTTTACTGGGGCTTAAATTCTGAGCTTCGACCTTGCGGTCTAACCCTTCCTCTTAACCTTCCAGCACCGGGCAGGCGTCAGTCCGTATACATCGTTTTGCAACTTCGCACGGACCTGTGTTTTTAGTAAACAGTCGCTTCTCCCTGGTCTCTGCGGCCATTCACGCTAGTGAGTAAATCACTTCACGATCCAGGCCCCCCTTCTCCCTAAGTTACGGGGGTATTTTGCCGAATTCCTTAACCATGATTCACTCGATCGCCTTGGTATTCTCTACCTAACCACCTGAGTCGGTTTGGGGTACGGGCGGCTAGAACCTCGCTAGAAGATTTTCTAGGCAGCATAGGATCACCCTGCTTCCCGCATTCGCGGTCACTATCAGGTCTCAGGATATGTGTGAGGCGGATTTGCCTACCTCACTCCCTACACCCTTGGACGTGGACAACCATCGCCACGCGGAGGCTACCTTCCTGCGTCTCTCCATTGCTTGACTACTACTAGTTTGGGTCGCGCGCTCCATCCTCATCAGTCCGAAGACGTCAGAGGATTTCAGGCGCTTAGCATCGCTAGGTTCGTCATGGGCGGTTCTTCGCCGGTTCCGGAATATCAACCGGATGTCCATCGACTACGCCTGTCGGCCTCGCCTTAGGTCCCGACTTACCCAGGGCAGATTAGCTTGACCCTGGAACCCTTGGTTATTCGGCGGACGGGTTTCTCGCCCGTCATTCGCTACTCATGCCTGCATTCTCACTCGTGTGGCGTCCACGACTGGATCACTCCGCCGCTTCACTCGCCACACGACGCTCCCCTACCCATCAACACGCTTGGACCCATAAGGGCCGGGCAATGTGTCAATGCCACAGCTTCGGTGGTGTGCTTGAGCCCCGCTACATTGTCGGCGCGGAATCACTTGACCAGTGAGCTATTACGCACTCTTTAAAGGGTGGCTGCTTCTAAGCCAACCTCCTGGTTGTCAATGCAACTCCACATCCTTTTCCACTTAGCACACGCTTAGGGACCTTAGCTGGTGGTCTGGGCTGTTTCCCTCTCGACTACGGAGCTTATCCCCCGCAGTCTCACTGCCACGCTCTCACTTACCGGCATTCGGAGTTTGGCTAACGTCAGTAACCTGGTGAGGCCCATCGGCTATCCAGTAGCTCTACCTCCGGTAAGAAACACGTGACGCTGCACCTAAATGCATTTCGGGGAGAACCAGCTATCACGGAGTTTGATTGGCCTTTCACCCCTACCCACAGCTCATCCCCTCAGTTTTCAACCTAAGTGGGTTCGGTCCTCCACGACGTCTTACCGTCGCTTCAACCTGGCCATGGGTAGATCACTCCGCTTCGGGTCTAGACCCAGCGACTAAATCGCCCTATTCGGACTCGCTTTCGCTACGGCTTCCCCACACGGGTTAACCTCGCCACTGAGCACTAACTCGCAGGCTCATTCTTCAAAAGGCACGCCGTCACCCCACAAGGAGGCTCCGACGGATTGTAGGCACACGGTTTCAGGATCTATTTCACTCCCCTCCCGGGGTACTTTTCACCTTTCCCTCACGGTACTTGTCCGCTATCGGTCACCAGGGAATATTTAGGCTTAGCGGGTGGTCCCGCCAGATTCACACGGGATTTCTCGGGCCCCGTGCTACTTGGGATACTGCTACAGAGTCAGCGAAATTTCGTCTACGGGGGTAGCACCCTCTGTGCCGGACCTTTCAATGTCCTTCGACTATGACGCTGATTTTTTACTCTGTGTTGGAGTGTCAGCTCCAACTAAGCAGTCCCACGACCCCGACCATGCAACGCCTGACAGCTAGTCACACATGATCGGTTTAGCCTGATCCGCTTTCGCTCGCCACTACTAACGGAATCGCGGTTGCTTTCTCTTCCTGTGGGTACTGAGATGTTTCACTTCCCCACGTTCCCTCCACTCACCCTATGTGTTCAGGTGAGGGTGACTGGGCTTGCCCCCAGCCGGGTTTCCCCATTCGGAAATCCTCGGATCACAGTCTGGTTATCGACTCCCCGAGGCTTATCGCAGATTCCTACGTCCTTCTTCGGTTCCTGGTGCCAAGGCATCCACCGTGTGCCCTTAAAAACTTGAGCCACAAAGATGCTCGCGTCCACTGTGTAGTTCTCAAAATACGGGCGGCCCTTCATCACTACCGGCGCCTACCGCTGTGTGCGGGGGTTCGTCCTGGATGAAGTCCTGACCAGTAGGTCATGAGGTTCGGATCATCCGAGCCCTCAGGACCCAACAGCGTGTCTGGCGCCGGCCTCGCTTCCGATCCGTTCCACTGCCTTGCGGCTTGTACTTGGATGTGGGAGCTGATGCTCGGCGCCAAATAATCGATGTTCCACCCTTGAGCACCTGCCATGAAGCGTTCGTCCATGGCCAGGCTCTGGATCGCGTAAGCGACCAGTGCTCCTTAGAAAGGAGGTGATCCAGCCGCACCTTCCGGTACGGCTACCTTGTTACGACTTAGTCCCAATCGCCAGTCCCACCTTCGACGGCTCCCTCCAAAAGGTTGGGCCACCGGCTTCGGGTGTTACCGACTTTCGTGACTTGACGGGCGGTGTGTACAAGGCCCGGGAACGTATTCACCGCAGCGTTGCTGATCTGCGATTACTAGCGACTCCGACTTCATGGGGTGGAGTTGCAGACCCCAATCCGAACTGAGACCGGTTTTTTGGGATTCGCTCCATCTTGCGATTTCGCAGCCCTTTGTACCGGCCATTGTAGCATGCGTGAAGCCCAAGACATAAGGGGCATGATGATTTGACGTCGTCCCCACCTTCCTCCGAGTTGACCCCGGCAGTCTCCTATGAGTCCCCACCATTACGTGCTGGCAACATAGAACGAGGGTTGCGCTCGTTGCGGGACTTAACCCAACATCTCACGACACGAGCTGACGACAACCATGCACCACCTGTATACCGACCTTGCGGGGCACCTATCTCTAGGTGTTTCCGGTATATGTCAAGCCTTGGTAAGGTTCTTCGCGTTGCATCGAATTAATCCGCATGCTCCGCCGCTTGTGCGGGCCCCCGTCAATTCCTTTGAGTTTTAGCCTTGCGGCCGTACTCCCCAGGCGGGGCGCTTAATGCGTTAGCTGCGGCACGGAACTCGTGGAATGAGTCCCACACCTAGCGCCCAACGTTTACGGCATGGACTACCAGGGTATCTAATCCTGTTCGCTCCCCATGCTTTCGCTTCTCAGCGTCAGTAGTGGCCCAGAGACCTGCCTTCGCCATCGGTGTTCCTCCTGATATCTGCGCATTTCACCGCTACACCAGGAATTCCAGTCTCCCCTACCACACTCTAGTCTGCCCGTACCCACTGCAAGTCCGGGATTGAGTCCCGGATTTTCACAGCAGACGCGACAAACCGCCTACAAGCTCTTTACGCCCAATAAATCCGGACAACGCTCGCACCCTACGTATTACCGCGGCTGCTGGCACGTAGTTAGCCGGTGCTTCTTCTGCAGGTACCGTCACTTTCGCTTCTTCCCTGCTGAAAGAGGTTTACAACCCGAAGGCCGTCATCCCTCACGCGGCGTCGCTGCATCAGGCTTTCGCCCATTGTGCAATATTCCCCACTGCTGCCTCCCGTAGGAGTCTGGGCCGTGTCTCAGTCCCAGTGTGGCCGGTCGCCCTCTCAGGCCGGCTACCCGTCGTCGCCTTGGTGAGCCGTTACCTCACCAACAAGCTGATAGGCCGCGAGTCCATCCCAGACCGAAAAACTTTCCAGACGCTACAGATGCCTGTGCGTCTCGTATCCGGTATTAGCTCCGGTTTCCCGGGGTTATTCCAGAGTCTGGGGCAGGTTACTCACGTGTTACTCACCCGTTCGCCACTGATCCGGAGGAGCAAGCTCCTCCTTCACCGTTCGACTTGCATGTGTTAAGCACGCCGCCAGCGTTCGTCCTGAGCCAGGATCAAACTCTCCGTTGATGTTTAGCTCTCGATGACTGGCACCGAGAAACTGAAACCCGTGAAGGGTTGAATTCTGACTGAGCAAGAACAACTAGCTTGAGTTAGTTATTCGTTGTCAACCAAAGGATTTTCGTTAGCGATCTTCGTCCTGGTCTTGTGACCATTTCGATGACCCCTAGACGAGGTAATTGGCATCGATTTTTGACACGCTGTTGAGTTCTCAAGGTTCGGATGCGCACCGCGACTTTGGCTCCTGCGAGCCTCCGTTTTGGGGCAACTCCTCAAATTTACCCGCGTCCCTCTTGGGCGTCAAATCCGTGTTTCCGCGGTGTTCGCGGACCGGATTGAGCGCGCTTGGCTATCTGCGGGCCTCCCACTGTAGCAGGCTTGTCGGCCGGCTCCAAACCGGCCTTGTTCAGTCCGGTCGAGCCCCCCGGTTGCCCGGGCGCTTTTCTGTGGGATCCACACTGTAGCAGGCTTTCGGCCGGCTCCGTTCCACCCTGAGGCGGATCGGTCCCTGCCCCGTGGGGCAGGTCTTTCGGTGTGGCTGGTGGCAACCGTACCAGACCTTGGTGGCCCTCTCGGACCTGCTCTGGTGTTGCCGTCATGCCCCGGGACCGGCCTGCTTCGGGTCGCTCTTGCGAGCTACACCCCGTGGTGTCCGTTCCTCCCTGTCGGGCTGACGTCGAAAACATTAAGGGACATCTTGGTGAATCTCCAAATCGAGGCCTCGTCCCGGGCGCCCTCTAACGCGACGGAGCCGGAATCCGTTGTGGCACAACGGATTCCGGCTCCATGGTCGCAGGGCATGCCCGCGGGGAGGCTGGGGACTGCGCTCAGGCGAGGCGTCCGGCAGCGAGGTTCTTGCGTCCCCTGCGCACGAGCGCGACCTGCCCGTGGAGCAGATCTGTCTCGGCAAGGGGCGCCTCCGCGTCGGTGATGCGCGCCCCGTTGATCGACGCACCGCCGTCGGCGATCGTGCGCCGCGCAGCGTTGCGCGAGTCGGCCAGTCCGACCGCGACAAGCAGGTCGGTGGCGGACATACCTGGAGTGACCACACCACCCGGGAGCTCCGCGGTCGCGTCGAGCAGGGTGCGCTCGTCGACCGAGTGGAGGTCGCCCTTGCCGAAGAGGGCCTCCGAGGCGGACTGCACCGCGGCCGTCGCCTCGGGCCCGTGGACGAGCGTCGTCACCTCGGCCGCCAGCCTCCGCTGGGCTGCCCGGCGGAACGGTTCCTCGGCCACCTGGCACTCCAGCTCGGCGATCTCGTCCGGCCCGAGGTCGGTGAAGACCTTGAGCAGCTTGACGACCGAGGCGTCCTCGACGTTGATCCAGTACTGGTAGAAGGCGTAGGGGCTGGTCATGTCGGCGCTGAGCCACACGGCATTCCCCTCCGACTTGCCGAACTTGTTGCCGGCCTCGTCGGTGATGAGCGGGGTCGTGAAGCAGTGCGCCCCTCCCCCGTCGGCCCGCCCGATCAGGTCGACACCGGCCGTCAGGTTGCCCCACTGGTCGTTGCCGCCCGTCTGGAGCGTGCAGCCGTAGCGGCGGTAGAGCTCGAGGAAGTCCAGCGCCTGGAGGATCTGGTAGCTGAACTCGGTGTAGGAGATGCCCTGCTCGGAGTTCAGCCGCGCGGCGACGGCGTCCTTCTTGATCATCTGGTTGACCCGGAAGTGCTTGCCGTACTCCCGCAGGAAGTCGAGCGCCGAGATCCCGTCGGTCCAGTCGAGGTTGTTGACCATGATCGCGGGGTTGTCGCCGTCGAAGGCCAGGAAGGGCTCGATCTGCCGCTGGATCCGCGCGACCCACTCGGCGGTCTGCTCCTTGGTCTTCAGGACCCGCTCCGACGTCGGCCGCGGGTCACCGATGAGGCCCGTGGACCCGCCCACGAGCGCGATGACCTTGTGCCCGGCGCGCTGGAGGTGGCGCAGCACGACCAGCTGGACGAGGTTGCCGAAGTGGAGCGAGGGCGCCGTGGGGTCGAAGCCGCAATACACCGTGATCGGCCCGTCGGCGAGTGCCTCGCGCAGCGCGGACTCGTCGGTGGTCTGCGCCACCAGCCCTCGCCACTGGAGCTCGTCGAGGATGTCGTTCACTGTGTCTGCTCTCCTTGGGTACTGGCCCTGGGGCCACTCTCGCCGGCGGTCGCCGGCCACGGACAAGGGTGCCTCATCACGGTGTGCGCCTGCGACGCGGTGTCGCCGGCCGATACGGCGAGACGCTTGGCTCCCCCTCGAGATAGAAGCGCCAGGGGTATGCCGTGTGGTCACCACCGGGCCCGCTCACCCCCGTGCGTGCCGAGGTGGCGATCCGAGCCGGGTCGGCTGGCTGCGCCGGCAGCCAGAGGCTCACCGGTGAGGCCGGGTCGATCAGGTCGATCCCGTTGTGCTCGCGGGCCAGGCCCAGGGTCGTGGCCAGCCGCGCCGGGCCGCGCGCCCAGTCACGCTCGCGCAGCCGGGGCCGCAGGGGGCCCACGCCCTCGTGCCCGGCCACGACCTCGCCGCCGCGCAGCAGGACCGCGCTGGCGGAGCCGGCGGTCCCGGTCACCACGTTGGCGCAGTAGTGCATCCCGTAGGTGAAGTAGACATAGAGGTGGCCGGCCTCACGGAACATCGCCTCGGTGCGCGGCGTGCGACCGCGGTAGGCATGCGATCCGGGGTCGTTGGCCCCGTCATAGGCCTCCACCTCGGTGAGCCGCACCGCCACTCCCCCGTGCTCGACCACCGCACCGAGCAGGGTCGGCGCGACGTCGAGGACGGGCCCGGTGAGGTGGCCGCGCGGCATACGCCTGCCTGCTCCCGGGGGCCTGGGCGCGGCCACGGGTGTCAGCGCACCTCCAGCGGCGCCTCGGCCCACTCGCGGCCGGACGAAGCCGCGTCGACGACGCGCTCGAGCTGCTCGGCCACCCGGTCGGGGGCCGTGCCGCCCTTGGCGCTGCGCGAGGCGAGCGAGCCCTCGACGCTCAGCACGGAGCGCACCCCGGGCGTCAGGTGCTCGCTGATCGCGGCGAGGTCTCCGTCGCTGAGGTCCCACAGCTCGATGCCTCGCTCCTCGCAGACGCGCACACAGGAGCCGGCCACCTCGTGGGCGACCCGGAAGGGCACGCCCTCGCGCACCAGCCACTCGGCGATGTCTGTCGCCAACGAGAAGCCTTGCGGCGCAAGCGATTCGAGACGCTCTGTGTTGAAGCGCATCGTCGCGACCATGCCGGAGAACGCCGGGAGCAGCACCTCTAGGGTGTCGACCGCGTCGAAGACCGGCTCCTTGTCCTCCTGGAGATCGCGGTTGTAGGCCAGCGGCAGGGACTTCAGCGTCGTCAGCAGGCCCGCCAGGTCGCCCACGAGCCGGCCGGCCTTGCCGCGGGCGAGCTCGGCGACATCGGGGTTCTTCTTCTGGGGCATGATGCTCGACCCCGTGGAGTAGGCGTCGTCGAGCGTGACGAACGAGAACTCCTTGGTCGCCCAGAGCACGACCTCCTCGGCGAGGCGCGAGATGTCGACCGCGGTCATAGCGGCGACGAAGGCGAACTCGGCGACGAAGTCACGCGATGCGGTGCCGTCGATGGAGTTCTCCACCGAGCCGGCGAAGCCGAGGTCGGCGGCGACCGCCTCGGGGTCCAGCCCGAGGGAGCTGCCGGCGAGCGCGCCGGAGCCATAGGGGGACAGCGCGGTGCGGGCATCCCAGTCGCGCAGGCGCTCGACATCGCGCAGCAGCGCCCAGGCGTGGGCCAGGAGGTGGTGGGCCAGCAGCACGGGCTGGGCGTGCTGGAGGTGGGTGCGGCCGGGCATCGCGACGGTCGCGTGCTCGCGTGACTGAGCGACGAGCGCGTCGACGACGTCGAGGACGAGGGCGGCGACCGAGCGGGCGTGGTCGCGCAGGTACATCCGGAAGAGCGTCGCGACCTGGTCGTTGCGCGAGCGGCCGGCGCGCAGCCGTCCGCCCACGTCGGCGCCGGCCCGGTCGATCAGCCCGCGCTCGAGCGCGGTGTGCACGTCCTCGTCGTCCTCGGCGGGCACGAAGTCGCCGGAGTCGACATCGGCCCGCAGCCGCTCGAGTGCGTCGAGCATGGCGGTGAGGGTGTCGTCGTCGAGGAGCCCGGCGGTGTGCAGCACGCGGGCGTGGGCGCGGGAGCCGGCGAGGTCATAGGGCGCGAGCCGCCAGTCGAAGTGCGTCGACTTGCTCAGCGCCGCAAGCGCGTCGGCGGGGCCGCCGGCAAAACGCCCGCCCCACAGGCTGATCCGCTCCTGGCCGTCCTGGGTCACGCTGGTCTCCTCCGGTGTGTCTCCCCCGCGTCCGCGGGCTGGTGCTGATGGGTATGCCGTGTGGGCGGCCCGGGTGCCATCGTGGCACGCGGCTCAGGATGGTGTGCCGGCGAGGGCGAGCAGTCGCTCGGCCACCTCGCCGCCGCCGTCCGGGCTGCGGGTGATGATCATGACCGTGTCGTCGCCGGCGATGGTGCCCAGGACGCCCTCGAGGTCGGTGTGGTCGATCGCCGACGCGAGATAGCTCGCGGCCCCCGGCGGGGTGCGCACCACCACCAGGTTGCCGCTGGCCTCGGCGGTGACGAGCAGCTCCTCGCACACCCGGCGCAGCCGCGTGTCGCGCGCCTCGTCGCCTGCGGCCGGTCGGACGGTGCGGTCCCCGCCCTCCCCCGGCACGGCATACAGCAGCTGTCGTCCGACCCGGACCTTCTCGGCGCCGAGCTCGACAAGGTCGCGCGAGAGCGTGGCCTGGGTGATCTCGAAGCCGTCGTCGGCGAGCAGCTCGAGGAGCTGGCCCTGGGAGCGCACGGCGGTGCGCCCGAGGATCTCGACGATGCGCCGGTGCCGGGCGGTGCGGCTGTGGACGATCACGTGCGCGCCTGCTCGAGGAGGAAGGACAGCAGGGCCTTCTGGGCGTGGAGGCGGTTCTCGGCCTCGTCCCAGACGACCGACTGTGGCCCGTCGATGACGTCGGCGTCGACCTCCTTGCCGCGATAGGCGGGCAGGCAGTGGAGGAAGATCGCGTCCTCGGCGGCGTGCTTCATCGCGACGTCGGTGACCGCGAAGGCCGCGAACGGCGTGGCGGCACCCGCGCGCGAGTCCTTGTCGTCCTCCTGGCCCATCGACACCCATGTGTCGGTGGCGACCACATCGGCGCCGGCGAAGGCCTCCTGAGGGTCGGTGGTCACCAGGACCGAGCCGCCCTGCTCGGCGGCGATGCCCTCGGCGTCGGCGACGATGGCGGGGTCGGGCAGGTGCCCCTCGGGGGTGCCCACCCGCACGTGCATCCCGGCGAGGGCGCAGCCGAGCAGGTACGAGTGGGCCATGTTGTTGGCCCCGTCGCCGACATAGCTGAAGGTCAGCCCGCGCAGCGGGCCCTTGTGCTCACGGACGGTGAGGAGGTCGGCGAGGATCTGGCAGGGGTGGAACTCGTCGGTGAGTGCGTTGACGACGGGCACGCCCGCGGCGGCGGCCATCTCCTCGATGCGGTCCTGCCCGAAGGTGCGCCACACGATCGCCGAGGTCTGGCGCGACAGGACCCGGGCGGTGTCGTCGATCGGCTCGCCGCGGCCGAGCTGGCTGCCGGCGCTGTCGATGACGAGGGGGTAGCCGCCGAGATGGGCCACGCCGGCCGAGAAGGAGACCCGGGTGCGGGTGCTCGGCTTGTCGAAGATGATGGCGACGGCCTGCGGCCCCTCGAGGCAGCGGTCGCCGAACGGCTCGGCCTTGAGGGCGATCGCCCGGTCGAGGACGTGGGCCTGCTCGCCGGCGGTGAGGTCGTCGTCGCGCAGGAAGTGGCGCAGGGTCATCGGGTCGTCTCCTTGGCGGCGGCCGCGTCGGCGGCGGTCGAGAGGATGGCGGGCAGGGCTGCGACGAACTCGTCGACGTCGGCCTCGGTCAGCACCAGGGCGGGCGCCAGTCGCAGACAGGTCGGGGTGGGCGCGTTGACGATGAAGCCGGCGTCCTGGGCGGCGACTGCGACCTCGGCGCAGATGGGCTGGGCGAGCTCGATCGCCCTCAGCAGCCCGCGGCCGCGGGTGGTGGCGATGCGCGCGTCACCGAGCGCCTCGACCTGGTCGGCGAGGTAGTCACCGACGCGAGCAGCGTTGCCGCACAGGTCATCCCGCTCGATGACGTCGAGGACGGCTAGCCCGGCAGCACAGGCCAGCGGGCCGCCGCCGAAGGTCGTGCCGTGCTGCCCGGGCCGTAGCAGCGCGGTCGTCCCGGCACCGAAGGTCACGAGTGCGCCGATCGGCACCCCGCCGCCAAGGCCCTTGGCCAGAGTCATCGCGTCTGGTTGAATCCCACTCTGCGAGAAGGCAAACCAGTCGCCCGTGCGAGCGACGCCGGTCTGCACCTCGTCCATGATGAGCAGCGCGCCGTGGGCGCTCGTCAGCTCCCGCGCGGCCCGGAGGTATGCCGCGGAGGCGGGCACCACGCCCGCCTCGCCCTGGATGGGCTCGAGGAGGACGGCCGCGGTGGCGTCGGTGACAGCCGAGCGCAGGGCCTCGACATCGTTGTAGGGCACGCGGACAACGCCGGGGATGAGCGGCTCGAAGGGCTCGCGATAGGCCGCCTTGCCCGTGAGCGCGACCGCCCCCGTGCTGCGCCCGTGGAAGGCGCCCTCGGCGACGACGATCTGCGTGCGGCCGGTGCGGCGGGAGAGCTTGATCGCCGCCTCGTTGGACTCCGCCCCCGAGTTGGTGAAGAAGACCGCGCTGCCCTCGGGTGCGCCCGAGATCGCCAGCAGCCGCTCGGCGAGGGCGACCTGCTCCTCGGTCGTGAAGAAGTTGGAGACGTGGATCAGGCGCTGGGCCTGGTCGGCGATCGCCGCCACGAGGTCGGGGTGGCCGTGGCCGAGCGCCGAGACCGCGATGCCGCCGAGGAGGTCGAGATAGGTGCGGCCGTCGGTGTCGGTGACCCGGCACCCCTGGCCCGACTCGAGCACCAGCTTGGGGCGGCCGAAGACGCCCAGGAGGCTGGCGGCATACCGGTCGAGGGCTGCCTCGCCGCGGGTGGGCTGCGCGGTCACAGGACCTCACCGTCCTCGTCGTCGTCCAGGTCGGGCAGGACCATGGTGCCGATGCCCTCGGAGGTGAAGACCTCGAGCAGCAGCGAGTGCGGCTGGCGGCCATCGATCACGTGGGCCTGGGGCACACCCTGCTCGACCGCGCGCACGCAGGCCTCGAGCTTGGGGATCATGCCGGAGTCGACGCGGGTCATCAGCTCGCGGGCGTCCCGGGCGCGCAGCTGCGACAGGAGCGAGTCGCGGTCGGGCCAGTCGCTGTAGACGCCCTCGACGTCGGTGAGCACGATGAACTTCTCGGCCTTGAGTGCCACAGCCAGTGCGGAGGCGGCGGTGTCGGCGTTGACGTTGAGCACCGCGGTGGAGCCGGCGTCCTGCTCGGGCGCGACGGTCGAGATGACGGGGATGCGGCCGGCGTCGAGCAGGTCCTGGACGGCGGCCGGGTCGACATCGACGACGTCGCCGACCAGACCGATGTCGACCTCGTCGCCGTCGACGACCGCGCCCCGGCGGCGGGCCTTGAAGAGCCCGCCGTCCTCGCCGCTCATGCCGACGGCCAGCGGCGCGTGGGCGTTGAGCAGACCGACGAGCTCGCGGCCGACCTGGCCGACGAGCACCATCCGGACGACGTCCATGACCTCTGGGGTGGTCACCCGCAGGCCGCCCTTGAACTCCGACTCGAGGCCGAGCCGGTCGAGCATCGCCTTGATCTGCGGGCCGCCGCCGTGCACGACGACGGGGCGCAGCCCGGCATACCGCATGAAGAGGATGTCCTCGGCGAAGGCCTGCTTGAGGCGGTCGTCGACCATCGCGTTGCCGCCGTACTTGACGACGACGAGCGCGCCGCGGAAGCGCTCCAGCCAGGGCAGTGCCTCGACGAGGGTCTGGGCCTTGGACTGGGCGACACGGAGGGCGGCGGCGTCGATGGCGCGCAGGGTGTTGGTCATGAGCTGTAGGCCGAGTTCTCTTCGACGTAATCGTGGGTCAGGTCATTGGTCCAGACGGTCGCGCCCGCCTCGCCCGCGTGGAGGTCGACGAGCACGTGCACCTCTCGGGGCGTGAGATCGACGCCGGCGCGGTCCTCGCCGACGCCGCCGCCGCGGCATACCTGCACGCCGTTGATGGAGACGTCGAGCGAGTCGGGCTCGAAGACCGCCCGGGTGGTGCCGACGGCGGCGAGCACGCGACCCCAGTTGGGGTCGTTGCCCGCGACCGCGCACTTGAAGAGGTTGTTGCGGGCGATCGAGCGGCAGACCTCGAGCGCGTCGTCCTCGGTGGCGGCCCCGACGACCTCGATCGCGATGTCGTGGTGGGCGCCCTCGGCGTCGGCGATGAGCTGGCGGGCCAGGTCGGCGCACACCTCGGTGACGGCCGCCTGGAGGTCGGCCCGCTCGGGACGGGCTCCGGAGGCGCCGGAGGCCATGAGCAGGACGGTGTCGTTGGTGGACTGGCAGCCGTCGGAGTCGACGCGGTCAAAGGTGAGCGCCGTTGCGGCGCGCAGGATCTCGTCGAGCTCGGCCGGGTCGACGACCGCGTCGGTGGTGACGACGACGAGCATCGTGGCGAGTGCGGGGGCGAGCATGCCGGCGCCCTTGGCGATGCCGCCGACGGACCAGCCGTCGCGCACGGCCTCGGCGGTCTTGGCGACGGTGTCGGTGGTCATGATCGCCTCGGCCGCCGCGGGACCGCCGTCGTCAGACAGCATCCCCGCGACCGTGTCGACTCCGGGCAGCAGCACGTCCATCGGCAGCAGCTCGCCGATGAGGCCGGTCGAGCACACCACGACGTCACCGGGCGACACCTCGAGGGCGGCGCCGACCTGCTCGGCCGTGGCGTGGGTGTCCTGGAAGCCCTTGGCGCCGGTGCAGGCGTTGGCCCCACCGCTGTTGAGGACAACGGCGTCCACTCGGGAGTCGGCCAGCACCTGACGCGACCACAGGACCGGAGCCGCGCAGACCCGGTTGGAGGTGAAGACGGCCGCCGCGTGGTGGTCGGGCCCGTCGTTGACGACGAGGGCGAGGTCGGGCCGGCCGGTCGCCTTGATGCCGACGGCCGCGCCGGCGGCGCGGAAGCCCTTGGGGGTGGTCACGCTCACGGTGCGACTCCTGCGACGGGGAGACCGGTGGTCTCGGGGAGGCCCAGCGCGAGGTTCATGCACTGGACGGCGGCACCGGCGGTGCCCTTGGTGAGGTTGTCGACGGCCGCCGTGACGATGGCCCGGCCGGCGTGCTCGTCGACGGCGAGCTGGAGGTGGACGCAGTTGCTGCCCAGCACGCTCGCGGTGGACGGCCACTGGCCGACCGGCAGCAGGTGGACGAACGGCTCGGCGGCATACGCCTGCTCGTATGCCGCGCGCACGGACTCCGGCGTCGCCCCCTGTGCGAGCCGGGCCGTGCACGTGGCCAGGATGCCCCGGGCCATGGGGGCAAGCGTCGGCGTGAAGGACACGCTGACGGCCGATCCCGCTGCGGCAGAGAGGTTCTGCTCGATCTCGGGAGTGTGGCGGTGGACGCCGCCGACGCCATAGGGCGACATCGCGCCCATCACCTCGGCGCCCAGCAGGTGGGGCTTGAGCGACTTGCCCGCGCCCGACGTCCCCGATGCGGCCACGACGACGATGTCCTCCCCTGAGAGGACACCGGCGGCGAGGCCCGGGGCGAGCGCGAGGCTGGTGGCGGTGGGATAGCAGCCGGGGACGGCGATGCGACGGGCCCCGGCCAGCGCCGACCGCCCCACGGTGCCGTCGGCGGACTGGAGCTCGGGCATCCCATAGGGCCACGACCCGGCATACGCCGTGTCATAGAAGCGCTCCCAGGCCCCGCCGTCGCGCAGCCGGAAGTCGGCGCCGCAGTCGATGACCACGACCGACTCGTCGAGATCGGCCACGAGGGCAGCGGACGCGCCGTGGGGCAGCCCAAGGAAGACCACGTCGTGGCCCGAAAGGACCTCGGCGGTCGTGTCCTCGATGACCCGGTCGGCGAGCGGCGTCAGGTGGGGGTGCACGGCCCCCAGTCCCTGGCCCGCGCTGCTGGCGGCCGTGAGCGCGCCGATCTCCACCTCGGGGTGGGTGAGCAGCAGCCGGAGGATCTCTCCCCCGGCATATCCACTGGCTCCCGCTACGGCCGCTCTGATCATGTGCATGACTATACAGCCCAGTGGGAACTTATCCGCACGGGGGTGGGGGCGGGCCATCGGCGAAGGATCTTGCGCGGATGTTCGCGGCGCCCGGCCTGCCGCGGCCACGAGCGAAGGATCTTGCGCGCATGTCCGGCCGGGACGTGGCTCAGGCCAGCGGGTCGCCGTCTCCCCAGGTGACGAGGCCGACGAGCCGGTCGGTCTCGCCGAGGCCGTCGGCCGCGCGGGCGGCCAGCGACTCGGGGGTGTCGACGCCGGCGCGCATGAAACGTCCGGACCACGCGTCCAGGTCGCCCGAGACGAGGGCGAGGGTCAGCTCGGTGACCGCGGCCGGGTCGGTCCACTCGGTGCGGTCCTCGTGGGCGCGCATCGAGGAGGTCATGTCGGTGCGCACCACGCCCGGCGCGAGGTCGAAGGCGTAGACGCCGCTCCCCCGCCCCGAGAGGTGGGTGGAGCCGGTCAGCCTCGCGAGCGCCGTCTTGGAGGTGTTGTATGCCGTGGCCACGGCAGAGGCGCGCAGCCCCGCCCCGCTGTTGAGGTTGACGACGTGCCCCCGCCCGGCCGCCAGCATGTGGGGCAGCACGGCGCGCGTCATCAGATAGGGGCCGAGGACGTTGACCCGCATGGTCGCCCACCACTCGTCGGGGTCGGACTGCTCGAGCGGCACCTCGGTGTCGATCACCCCGGCGTTGTTGACGAGCACGTCGACATGGCCACGACGACCGATGATGTCGGCGACCCACGCGTCGACCTGCTCGCGGTCGGTGACCTCGGCGACGGCACGGGAGCCGCGCTCGACGGCATACCCGGCCTGCTCGAGGGCGTCGGCGACATGCGCGCCAATGCCGCGGGAGGCTCCAGTGACGATCGCGACGAGGCTCTCGTCGGGCGTTGGCTGCGTCGCGGTCGTCATGGGAGTCACGTCCTCTGCTCTGCTCCGGTGGCCTTGGCGGCCTCGGCCACCGCACGGTCGCGGGTCGCACTGACCTCGGCCGTCGTGAGCGTCTTGTCGACGGGTCGGAAGGTGAGGCGGTAGGCGAGCGACTTGCGCCCCTCGCCGACCTGGTCACCACGGTAGATGTCGAACAGCTCGACTGTCTCCAGCTGCTCCCCCGCACCCTGGCGCAGCGCGGCCTCGACCGCGGCCGCGGGCACGTCCTCGCCGACGACGAGCGCCACATCGGTCCGGGCGACCGGCAGGGTCGAGAGCTTGCTGGCCTGGGTCACCTCGTCGGCCGCAGCGGTCAGGGCGTCGAGGTCGATCTCGAATGCCGCGGTGCGGGCCGGGAGCTCGAGGGCCGCGACGGCCTTGGGGTGGAGCTCGCCGGCGTGGGCGACGACCGTGCCGTCGGCCAGTGCGAGCGAGGCGCAGCGGCCCGGGTGGAAGGGGGCGTGCTCGGCCTGGGCGACCGTGAGGGTCTCCCCGAGGGCCCGGGCGACCGCGAGCACCACGGCGACCGCGTCGGCGGCGCCGACGTGCTCCGCGGGGCCCCACGGCCCGGCGGGTCGCGAGGCGCCCGCCAGGATCCCGGCCGCGTGCCGCGGCTGGGCCGGCACGGCGGCGTTGATCTGGTCGAGGACCTCGTCGGCCGGGCGCTGGCCCAGCGTCGGGATCGGCGCCTTGGCGCCGGCCTCGCCCGGCTCGTAGACGAGGCCGAGCTCATAGACGGCGACATCTCCCATGCCGCGCCCGACATTGCGCCGGGCGACATCGGCCAGGGTGTCCAGGACGGAGGTGCGCAGGATCGGCGCCTCGTCGGACAGGGGGTTGGCGACGGTGACCGCGCGGCGGCGGGGATCGTCGGCGGCATACTGCAGCGCGTCGTGCCGGGCAGCCGAGGTGAAGGGATAGCTGAGCACCTCGGTCAGCCCCTGCTGGGCGAGGGTCGCCGCGACCAGCCGCCGGGCGCGCTGGCCGGCCGTCAGCCCTTGGCCGCCGGGAGCCTGCGGCAGGACAGACGGGATCGCGTCATAGCCCCGCGAGCGCGCGACCTCCTCGACGAGGTCGGGGCCGTTGCGCAGGTCGGGCCGCCACGAGGGCGGCGTGACGGTCAGCGTCTCGCCATCGGCCGCGACGTCGCAGCCGATGCGCCGCAGCGCGGTCGAGACCTCCTCGGCGGAGAAGTCCAGCCCGACGAGGCGGGTGGGCAGGTCTGCGGCCATCGTGAAGGCGGGCAGCGGCTCCGGCTGCCCGACATCGGTCACGCCGTCGTCGACCGTGCCACCGCCCAGCTGCACGAGCAGCTCGACCGCGAGCTGCGCTGCGGCAGCGGTGATCTCTGGGTCGACGCCGCGCTCGAAGCGCTTGGCCGCCTCCGACGGCAGGCGGTGCCTGCGTGCAGACCTGGCGACGCTGATGGGGTCGAAGTGGGCGGCCTCGATCAGCACATTGGTCGAGCCCTCGTCGATCTCACAGGTCTCGCCGCCCATGACGCCTGCGATGACGAGGGGGCGCTCCCCCGCGTCGGTGATGAGCAGGTCCTCGGGGTCGAGGGTGCGCTCGATGTCGTCGAGGGTCGTGAGCTTCTCCCCCGCCCGGGCGCGGCGCACGACGATCGAGCCCGAGAGCTTGTCGAGGTCGAAGGCGTGCAGCGGCTGGCCGGTCAGGAGCATGACGTAGTTGGTGACGTCGACGGCGAGCGAGATCGGGCGCATGCCCATCTGGGTGACACGCGTCTTGAGCCACGACGGTGACTCGGCGGTGACGTCGATGCCCCGGATGATGCGGGCGACATAGCGGTCGCAGCCCTGGACGCCGTTGATCGGCGCATCGTCCTCGAGGCGCACCTCGTAGCCGGAGTCGTTGGCCGCGGGCGCGGCCGCACGGGGCGCGTCGATCGGGTCGGTGAAGTCGACGCCGAGCGAAAGGGCGAGGTCACGGGCGATGCCGCGCATCGAGAAGGCGTAGCCGCGGTCGGGCGTCACGTTGACCTCGACGACCTCCTCGGCCAGGCCCAGGAGCGAGATGGCGTCCTGGCCGGGCTCGAGCGAGTCGATGACCTCGGGCTGGTCGGCGAACCACTCCGACAGCACGATGATGCCGTCGTGGTCCTCGCCCAGGCCGAGCTCCTTGGCCGAGCAGATCATGCCGTTGGACACGTGCCCATAGGTCTTGCGGGCCGAGATCGGGAAGGGCCCGGGCAGCACGCCGCCCGGCAGGATGCAGACGACGAGGTCGCCCGCGGAGAAGTTGTGCGCACCGCAGACGATGCCCTGGGGCGTGCCCTCGGTGACGCGCTGGCCGTGCTCGCCGACGTCGACCTGGCACCAGTTGATCGTCTTGCCGTTCTTCTGCGGCTCGGGCGTCATCTCCAGGACCTTGCCGACGACGAGGGGCCCGGTGATCTCGCCACCGTGGATGCCCTCCTCCTCGAGGCCGACCTTGACCAGGGCGGCGGCGACCTGCCCGCCCGTCATCGACTCGGGCACCGCCTCGGCGCCCACGAGCTCTCGCAACCAGCTGACCGGCGCGCGCATCAGATCTCCATCCCGAACTGCTGGCTGAAGCGGACGTCCCCTTCAACGATGTCGAACATGTCGGCCACGCCGTGGCGCAGCATCACGGCCCGCTCGACACCCATGCCGAAGGCGAAGCCGGTGTAGCGGTCGGGGTCGATCCCGGCGGCCGCCAGGACATTGCGGTTGACCATGCCGCAGCCGCCCCACTCGATCCAGCCCGTGCCGCCGCAGACGCGGCAGCCGGAGTCCTGGCCGAGGCAGATCGGGCACTTGAAGTCCATCTCGGCCGACGGCTCGGTGAAAGGGAAGAACGAGGGCCGAAGCCGCGTCGTCACCCCGGGCCCGAAGAGCTCCGCGGCGAAGCGGTCGAGGGTGCCCTTGAGGTTGGCCATCGTCAGCCCCTCGGCGACGGCCAGCCCCTCGATCTGGTGGAAGACCGGCGTGTGCGTCGCGTCGAGGTCATCGGTGCGGAAGACCTTGCCGGGGCAGGCGATGAACAGCGGCAGCTCACGCTCGAGCATCGCCCGGGACTGCACGGGCGAGGTGTGGGTGCGCATGACGAGCCCCGCATCGGCGGGCTCCAGGAAGAAGGTGTCCTGCATGGCGCGGGCCGGATGGTCCGGGCCGAAGTTGAGCGAGTCGAAGTTAAACCACTCGGCCTCGACCTCCGGGCCCTCGGCGACCTCCCAGCCGAGGCCGGTGAAGATCTCCTCGATCCGCTCGATCGTGAGCGAGATCGGGTGGCGGGCGCCGAGCGGGCGACGCGGCGGGACGACCGTCATGTCGAGGCGCTCCTCGACGAGGATGCGCTCGTCGCGCTCGGCCTCGAGCTCGGCCTGGCGGGCGGCAAAAGCCTGCCCGACTCGGCCGCGGGCCCCGCCGACGCGCTTGCCGGCCTCGGCCTTGGCCGACGGCGGCAGTGCGCCGATCTCACGGTTGGCCAGCGCGAGCGGGCTCTTGTCGCCCTGATGGGCGCCGCGGGCGGCCTTGAGCTCCTCCAGCGTGCTCGCGGCGGCGGCGGCCGCCAGGGCCTGCTCCACAGCCGCGTCGATGGCTGCCGGGTCGAGTGCTGCTACCTCGACGGGGTCATAGCTGGTGTTGGGTCCGGACACAGTCGCCAAGTCTACGGTGGCGCTGCGGCGCGGCTCATCGGGGTTTTGCGGAGCGGTATGCCGCGTGCTCGCCACCGTCTCCCGACGTCAGTGCGCCTCGTGCTCGCCACCGGGTGAGCACGAGAGCGCGACGGTGAACTCCGCGCCGCCACCAGCGGCCTCGCCGATCTGCACCGTCCCGCCGTGGGCCTCCACCAGGCCCTTGACGATATAGAGGCCGAGGCCCGTCGAGCCGTGCTCGCTCCCCTGCCAGAAGCGGCTGAAGACGAGCGCGCGGTCGGCCGGGGCGATGCCCGGGCCCTCGTCGGAGATGACGATGCGCACGCCATGGCACTGCGTGCCGTCGGGGTGCCACACCCCGGTCGGCCCGGGATGGAGGCGGCTGACCGCCACGGTGACCAGGCCCCGCCCGTGGGTGAGGGCGTTCTCGAGGAGATTGGCCAGGATCTGGTCGAACCGGTCGGCGTCGGCCCACAGCGGCGGCATACCGGGCTCGATCTGGACGCTGAAGCGGTCCGCCGGGATGCCACAGGCGATCTGCGCGTCGACGTGGCGCTGGATCACGTCGGCCAGCACGAGGGGCTGGCGATAGATGCTCAGCCGGCCGGAGTCGATGCGCGAGATGTCGAGCAGCTCGGTGATCAGGCGGGTCAGCCGGTCTGCGTCCGCCTCGATGGTCTCGACCATCAGCCGCTTCTGCTCGTCGGTGAACCGGTCCCAGCGGCGCAGCAGCGTCGAGGAGAAGCCCTTGACGCTCGTCAGTGGGGAGCGCAGCTCGTGGGCGACCGTGGAGATGAGCGCGGCGTGGTCACGGTCGGCGCGGCGGCGGGTCTCGGCGTCGCGCAGGGCCAGCACCACGCGCACGACCGGGCCGCGCCGCTCGGAGCGGACGTACTTCGCGGTGAGCAGCACCTCGCGCCCGCCAGGGATCATGAGCAGCCGCTCGCGGTGACCGGTCGTGATGTGCAGCGTCTCGAAGGGACGGGCGATCTCCCACCAGTGGGACCCGTCGCGGGTCAGCAGCGGCAGTGCCTCGCGGACATCGTGGCCGCGGAGCCGGTCGGCCGGTACGCCGGTGATGCGGACCGCAGCCCGGTTGGCGTAGAGGACGGTCCAGTCTGCGTCGAAGGCCATCAGCCCGTCGGGCACGACCTCGGAGGCCTCGGCAGCGAGGTCCAGGTCGAAGGGGCTGGCCATGACCCCTGAACCTAGCGCCTCTGGGCCGCCGCGGACGCGTAGAGGCAGACCGTGGACGCCATGGCGAGGTTGAGGGACTCGGCGAGCCCATAGATGGGCACCCGCACCACCTCGTCGCACAGGTCGCGGATCTCGGGCTCGAGGCCCCAGGCCTCGTTGCCCATCACCCAGGCGTGGGCCGGGGCGAGGTCGGCGTCGGGGAGCAGCAGGCTGCCGACCCCGTCGGCGGCCAGCAGCCTCACCCCCTTGTCGCGCAGGGCAGTCAGGGCATCCTCGATCGAGATGCCGGAGACGACCGGCACGTGGAAGGTCGAGCCCGCGGTCGATCGGACGACCTTGGGGCTGAGCGGGTCGACGCACTCCCCCGCCATCACGACGAGGTCGGCGCCGGCGGCATCGGCGCCGCGGATGGCGGTGCCGGCGTTGCCGGGGTCGCGCACATTGGTGAGCACCAGGACCAGGCGCACGTCGCGCTCGACCAGGGCGGGCAGGTCGGGGGCGGGCACACGGCATACCGCAATGACGCCCTGGGGGTGCTGGCTGTCGCCCATCGCGGCCAGGACCTCGTCGCTGACCTCGTGGACGAAGAGCCCGGCAGCCAGGGCTGGCTTGACGATCTCCGGGTAGCGGACGGCGGCGTCGGGCGTGACATAGACGTCGACGACATCGGCCGGCGCGTGCCGCACCGCCTCGCGCACGCCCTGTGGGCCCTCGACGAGGAAGCGGCCCGAGCGCTCACGCGCCGAGCGCCGGGCGAGACCCCGCACTGCCTTGACCCGATCGGATCGGGGGTTGGTCAGCATGGGGCTCGTCCGGCGCTCGGTGTGGTGCTCGGAGCGGTGCTCGCTCAGGCGGAGGCCTTCTCGGCCTGCGCCGGCACGTTGGCCTTGGCGATCTCGACGAGCGCGGTGAACGCGGCCTCGTCGTTGACGGCCATCTCGGCCAGCATGCGGCGGTCGACCTCGACATCGGCGGCCTTGAGGCCCTGGATGAAGCGGTTGTAGGTCATGCCGTTGGCGCGGGCGGCCGCGTTGATCCGCTGGATCCACAGGCGACGGAAGTCGCCCTTCTTGGCGCGGCGGTCGCGGTAGGAGTAGCCGAGGGAGTGGGTGACCTGCTCCTTGGCCTTGCGGTAGAGACGGGACCGCTGACCGCGGTAACCGCTGGCGCGCTCGAGGGTAACCCGGCGCTTCTTCTGGGCGTTGACTGCCCGCTTCACGCGTGCCACGTGAGTTCTCCTTGCTGGTTTCTGGCGGACCGGGCGCTGCGTTGGCTCCGGTCAGGCTGGGGCTTGGTGGGGGCGGGCTTACTTGCCCAGGAGCTTCTTGACCTTCTTGGCGTCGGGCTTGGACAGCTCGACGTCGTTGGCGATCGAGCGCGTGTAGCGCGACGACTTGTGCTCCAGCAGGTGGCGGCCGCCAGCCTGCTCGCGCATGACCTTGCCCTTGCCGGTGATCCGGAAGCGCTTCTTGGCGCCAGAGTGGGTCTTGTTCTTCGGCATGGGGCCGATCTCCTTACATGGTGGTGGGCGGCGTGCGCCGCCCTCGGGCGTGTCGGAAAGTTATGGGGCTCAGGCCTGCTCGGCGGCCTGGGCGGTCTCGGGCTGGGCCTCGACCTGCTCGTCGACGACCTCGTCGGTCGGCTCGGGCTCGCCCGGCTGCGACTTGGCCGCGTCGCGCTGGCGGCGCTGCTCGGCCTTGGCGTCGGCCTTGCGGCGGGTGGGCGCCAGCACCATGACCATGTTGCGGCCGTCCTGCTTGGGGGCCGACTCCACGGTGCCCAGCTCGATGACGTCCTCGGCCAGGCGCTGGAGGAGACGGAACCCGAGCTCGGGGCGCGACTGCTCGCGACCGCGGAACATGATCGTCACCTTGACCTTGTCGCCGCCCTTGAGGAAGCGCTCGACGTGGCCTTTCTTGGTGCCGTAGTCGTGCGGGTCGATCTTGGGGCGGAGCTTGATCTCCTTGATGACCGTGTTGATCTGGTTCTTGCGGGCTTCCCGGGCCTTCATGGCGGCTTCGTACTTGTACTTGCCGAAGTCCATGAGCTTGGCCACGGGAGGCTTGGCCATCGGAGCCACCTCGACCAGGTCGAGGTCAGCCTCGGCAGCCAGACGCAGGGCATCCTCCACGCGGACAATGCCGACCTGCTCGCCGTTGGGGCCAACCAACCGCACTTCCGGGACCCGGATGCGGTCGTTGATGCGGGGCTCGCTGATGTGCTTCTCCTTCGAAGGTCTGACGTGAGACCGCCACCAACGAGGAAGGGCTCCTCGCAGACGGTGCGCGAGAAGCCCAATGACGCCGATCGGCCGACGGGCATGCGCGACGCGAGGCCGCAGCATACCGAATGCCGTGATCGGCGACCGTGGACCCGGCTGCCTTGGCGGCGGCTCGGGTGGAAGCAGGGCTTCTCTTGCATGCCGGTCACGCGAAGTGTCCGGACGGTCAGCAATCAAGGGTAGCGGCCTGCGGTCCGACCAGCCAAATCGCGCTGTGCAGGCAGTCCCGCCCGGGATCTCGCGCGAATCTGTGCACCAGCCTCGTCACCGGGCCACGATCTGTCCGCACCTTTGATTTCTGTGCCCCAGTTTGATCCTGCGGACAGAACGCAAACCTGCGGACCGATTGGGTGTGGGTATGCCGCGGGGCCGGGCAGTGGGGGTATGCCGCGGGCGCGGTCAGGCGGCGACGCGGGCCAGGCGGGCGCGGCGCCGGCGCACCGACTGGGCGGTCGAGCCGAGGGCGGCGACGGCGAGGCCGAGCGTGGCCACGGCCAGGAAGCCCGCGCCGGGCGAGATGTGGTCGATCGCGAAGCCGGCGAGCGGGGCGCCGAGCGCGGAGCCGGCGTTGATGGCCGAGCCGTGCCAGCCCATCGCCTCTCCCCTGGCGCGCTCGGGCACGACCTCGGTGAGGGCCTCGGTCGTCGCGGTGAGCGTGGGCGCGCACAACAGGCCGGCCACGAACATCAGCGCGCCGAGAGACACCGGGCCCGGGGCGAAGGCGGCGGGCATCGTCGCGAGCGCGAGCGCGCCGAGGATCCAGTAGCTGCGGATCGGCCGACGGAGCAGGCCATAGAGGAAGCCGCCGATGAGCGAGCCCGCAGCCCAGACCATCATGATCGGGCCGACGGTGCCCTCGCGCCCGATGGTGCGCATGGCCGCGACCACCGAGACGTCGCTGCCGGCGAGCACGACCGTCGAGGCGGCCGTGGCCGCGAGGATCGCGACGGCGGCGAGGCCCATCCACTCCTTGCGGGCCACGGGGGCGGAGTCGACCGACTTCTCGGAGACCAGGCTCGGGTTGAGCAGCCACATCACGATGCACCCGAAGGCGACCGCCATCTGCACGCTGAACAGCACCCAGCTGGTGTCCCACTTGGTGCAGGCCCACACGCCGAAGGCCGGCCCGACCATGAACGAGATCTCGGTGGCCATCGAGTCGAGCGACAGCGCCGTGCGACGCCCCTCTGCCGGGACGGCCGCCAGGATCATCTGCCGCACGATCGAGAAGACCGGCACGACGAACAGGCTGGCCAGCGCGCCCAGACCCATCAGCGGCCAGTAGCCGACGAACGGCGCGACCGACCAGCAGGCGATCAGGACGATGATCGAGGGCGTGACCGCCCGACGCAGCCCGAGGCGGTCGAGCAGGCGGCCGCGCCAGGGGCCGGCGATCGCGACGCACACGGTGGCGACTGCGCTCAGGACACCCGCCTGGCCATAGGTCTTGCCGAGGTCACCGACGACATGCAGCGTCAGGATGATGAAGCTGGCCGCCACCGGGGTGCGGATCATCACCCCGAGGATGAGGGCGAGCCTGAGCTGAGGGATCCGGAGGGAGGAGCGGTAGGCGGACAACTGCACGGGACCAAGGGTCCGGCACGGCTGGCGCGGCGGGCAAATCGGTTTCGCCGCCGGGGTATGCCGCGGACGGCGCCCCCGCCGCTGGCGATGTCTCTCAGTCGGCCTGGCGCAGGACGAAGGACAGCCCGTCGATCCGGGCGCGCAGCTCGCCGTCGGTGGCGATGCGCTCCCCCACGCGGGTGACGAGCGCCTGCACCTCCTCGGCGCCCAGCCCGGGGGCCAGGCCCAGCCGGACGGCGAGCACGCCCGGCTGCGGGCCGGCGCTGACGTCGTGGCCGCGCACGGCCGGCTCCTCGGCCAGCGCCCGGGCGACGCCCTCGGCGACGAAGGGGTCCTCGTGCGCCGGCAGCCAGCGCGTCTCCTGGGCGAGTGCCCAGACCATGCTCGGGCGCAGCTCCCAGGGCTGCTCGTCGGCGAGGTCCACGACGATCGTCTGGCACCCCTCGCTCACGGCGGCCTGGGCGGCGCGGTATGCCGTGACCGGCACCGGCCGTGCCTGGGGGTCCCAGCGGGCGAGCGACTCGAGGCTGGTGAAGGCCGGCAGCGCCCGGCGTCCGTCTGGGGCGACGAGGGTCACCGCGGCCATGTCGACCTGCTTGTCGGCGTGCAGCCCGTCCTCGGTCTCCTCGACCTCGACCGGCTCGGCCACGACCGGCACGAGCAGCCGCGAGCGCGAGAGGGTATCGAGCAGGTGCTGCTCGTCGGTGCGGTCGGCCATGGCGGCGGCCAGCGCACCGTCGGCCTCGCCACGGTCGTCGTCGAAGCCGGTGCCCGACAGCGTGCGCCCGCCCCACGGGATGCCGACGGAGTCGGCCGCCTCGTCACCGGTGGCGGTGTGCGGCAGCCCGGCGTGGGGGTCGTGGACGGGCATCAGGGACGACCGGCGATGTCGAGCGCCTCGGGCAGGGTGAAGGCCCCCTTGTAGAGCGCGGACCCGACGATCGCGCCCTCGACGCCCTCGCCGACGAGGCCGCGGATGGCCTCGATGTCGGCGAGCGTGGAGACGCCGCCCGACGCGACGACGGGCCGGTCGGTGCGTGCGCAGACATCGCGCAGCAGCTGGAGGTTGGGACCCTGGAGCATGCCGTCCTTGGCGACGTCGGTCACGACATAGCGGGCGCAGCCCTCGGAGTCGAGGCGCTCGAGGGTCTCCCACAGGTCGCCGCCCTCGCGGGTCCAGCCCCGGGCGGCGAGGGTGGTGCCGCGGACGTCGAGGCCGATCGCCACGCGGTCGCCGTGCTCGGCGATGACCTGGCGCGTCCACTCGGGGTGCTCCAGGGCTGCGGTGCCGATGTTGACCCGCCGGCAGCCGGTGGCGAGGGCCGCCTCGAGGCTCGCGCTGTCGCGCATGCCGCCGCTCATCTCGACGTCGATGTCGAGCCGGTCGACGATCTGCGCCAGCAGCTCGCGGTTGTGGCCCTCGCCGAATGCCGCGTCGAGGTCGACGAGGTGGATCCACTCGGCGCCCTGCTCCTGCCACGCGAGCGCGGCCTCGACCGGGTCACCGAACTCCCAGCCCGAACCGGAGACACCCTGCTGGAGCTGGACGGCGCGGCCGCCGCGCACGTCGACGGCGGGCAGGAGCTCGAGGCGGGGGCTGGACATGGTGGTGGATCTCCTTGCGGCTGAGGGGTTCTGGGTCGGGCGGGCGTTGTCGTGGACGGTGGCGAGCGCGTCAGCCGAGGCTGCGCACCCAGTTCTCGAGCAGGTGGAGCCCGGCCTCGCCGGACTTCTCGGGGTGGAACTGTGTGGCCGACAGCGGACCGTTCTCGACGGCGGCGACAAAGCGCTCGCCGTGCTCGGCCATCGTCACCAGCGGCGCGACGGCGGCAAAGCTGCCCTCGGGCTCGCGCAGGTCCCAGGTGTGCGCGGCATACGAGTGCACGAAGTAGAAGCGCTCGGACTCGACGCCGGCGAAAAGCCTTGTGCCCGAGGGCGCCTCGATCTGGGACCAGCCCATGTGGGGCACGACCTCGGCACTGAGCCGCGACACCGTGCCGGGCCACTCCCCCAGCCCCTCGAGCGGCGCGTCGCTGGGCTCGTCGGAGCCCTCGAACATCACCTGCATGCCGACGCAGATGCCGAGCACGGGACGGCCGCCGGCGAGACGGCGGTCGACGATGTAGGGGCCCTCGGCGGCGGCCAGGCCCGCCATGCAGGCGTGGAAGTTGCCGACGCCGGGGACAAACAGCCCGTCGCACTCCAGCGCGCGGGACCGGTCTGCGGTGAGCTCGACCCGGGCGCCGACCCGCTCGAGGGCGCGCACGGCGGACCGGACGTTGCCGCTGCCGTAGTCCAGCACGACGACGTCAGCGCTCACGGGTGTTCCCCTTCTGTCTGGTGGCGGCCTGCTCGGCCGCGATTGCCTGGTCGTCTGCATCCTCTCGCACCACCGAGTGGAAACGCTCGACGGCCCCCAGCGTCGGCTCCGCGACCCGCGAGCCCTGCACGAGCCGTGGTGAGTCCGCACCGCTGAGCCAGCGCCCCCCGGGCAGCCCCAGCACCTCGATCACCGACAGCAGCCAGTCGAGCGCGCTGCCCCTCGGGTCGGTGAGTATGCCGCGCAGCTCGTCCTCCTCGAGCCCGCGGGCGAGCGCGTGGGAGGCGTGCAGGAGCGCCCGTGGCGCGGGGCGACGCAGCCCGGCCGGGCGGACGAGGCCGACGCCGGGCTCCCAGACCAGCCACTGGGTCGCCCGGGTGAACCGGCCGTCCTGGACGGTGATGGTGCCCCGTCCGTCGATGACAAAGAAGCCCAGGGCCGGGCGCATGCGGGTCGAGGCCGGGTGGGCGGCCAGCGCCAGGGCCGGGTCGTCATAGGGGTGGTCGGCCCGGGTGCCGGTCTCGGCCGGCAGCACCGCGGTCCAGCCGCGCGCGGGCACGACATGGGCGGCCACGAGTCCTCGCTCCACCCACCGCGCCGTGGCAGCCGGGTCGGTCCGCACGAGCAGGAGCCCGTGGGGCACCGGCTCGTCGGGACGGGAGGCGGACGGTGGGATCAGAGCGCACCCTTCGCGCTGGGGATGCCCTCGACGCGGGGGTCGCGGGCGACGGCCGCGCGCAGGGCGCGGGCGACGGCCTTGAACTGCGCCTCGACGATGTGGTGCGGGTCGCGGCCGCCGAGCACCCGCACGTGCAGGGCGATCCCGGCGTTGTAGGCGAAGGACTCCAGGACGTGGCGGGTGAGAGAGCCGATGAAGTTGCCGCCGATCACGGCATACTCCTGGCCGGCGGGCTCGCCCTCGTGGACGACATAGGGGCGTCCGGCGACGTCGACGACGGCCAGGACGAGCGCCTCGTCGAGCGGCACGGTGGCGTCGCCGAAGCGGGCGATGCCGCTCTTGTCGCCGAGGGCCTCGCGCACGGCCTGGCCGAGCACGATCGCGACGTCCTCGACGGTGTGGTGGGCGTCGACGTCGACATCGCCGGTGGCCTTGACGGTCAGGTCGATGAGCGAGTGCTTGGCCAGCGACAGCAGCATGTGGTCGTAGAAGCGCACGCCGGTCGAGACCTCGCCCTTGCCGGTGCCGTCGAGGTCGATGTGCAGCTCGACGCTGCTCTCGGAGGTCGATCGGGTGATCGAGGCGGTGCGGTGCTGCTGGTCGCTCATGCGTCGGCGTCCTTGTGCGTCGGGGCCAGGTCGGCCATGGCGGTGAGGAAGGCGTCCATCTCCTCGGGGGTGCCGGCGGTCACGCGCAGGTGGTGCGGGATGCCGACATCCCTGATGAGGATGCCGCGGTCGAGGAGAGCCTGCCACGTCGCGGCCGCGTCGCGCAGTCCGCCGTAGAGGACGAAGTTGGCGTCGCTGGGGACGGGGTGCAGCCCCATCCCGGTCAGCTCGGTGACGAGCCGGTCGCGCTGGGCGCGGATCGCGTCGACGGTCGAGAGCATCGTGTCGGCGTGGCGCAGCGCCGCGAGCGCGATGGCCTGGGTGGGCGCGGACAGGTGGTAGGGCATCCGCACCAGCCGCAGCGCATCGGTGAACTCCGGTGCGGCAGCGAGATATCCGAGCCGGCCGCCGGCGAAGGCGAAGGCCTTGCTCATCGTCCGGGTCACGACCAGGCGCTCGCGTCCCGCGAGCAGGGTGAGGGCGCTCGGCGTCCCCGCGCGGGCGTACTCGGCATAGGCCTCGTCGACGACGATCACCGCATCGGCCGCCGCGTCGTGGACCGCCTCGACCGTCTCGAGCGAGAGGGCGGTGCCGGTCGGGTTGTTGGGCGAGCACAGGAAGACGACGTCGGGGCGGTGCTCGCGCACCTGTGCCACCGCCGACTCGGCCGTCAGGTCGAAGGCGCCGCCCTCGGTGCCACGCAGCCCGTCGACCCAGCCGGTGCCGGTGGTGGCGGTGATGATCGGGTGCATCGAGTAGGCCGGGGTGAAGCCGAGCGCCGTGCGTCCCGGGCCGCCGAAGGCCTGGAGGATGTGCAGCAGCACCTCGTTGGAGCCGTTGCCGGCCCAGACCTGCTCGGGCGTCACCCGCGTGCCGCTGCGTGAGAGGTATGCCGCGAGCTCGGTCCGCAGTGCCGTGAACTCCCGGTCGGGATAGCGGTTGAGCCCGGCCGCCACCTCGGCGACGGCGGCGGTGATCTCGGCGACGACCTCGTCGGGCACGGGGTAGGAGCACTCGTTGGTGTTGAGCGCCACCGGCACGTCGAGCTGGGGCGCGCCGTAGGGCGTCCTGCCGCGCAGGTCGGGGCGCAGCAGGTCGGTGAGCGTGGCCATCAGTCGGTCCGCTCCCCGATGCGCGCGGTCACGGCCTCGCCGTGGGCGGGCAGGTCCTCGGCCTGGGCGAGGGTGACGACGTGGTGGCCGACCTCGCGCAGCGCGGCCTCGTCATAGGTGACGACGTGGATGCCGCGGAGGAAGGACTGCACGGACAGGCCGCTGGAGTGGCAGGCGCAGCCGCCCGTGGGCAGCACGTGGTTGGAGCCGGCGGCGTAGTCGCCGAGGCTGACCGGGGAGTGCGGGCCGACGAAGACCGCGCCGGCGTTGCGGACCCTGGCGGCGACCGCGTCGGCGTCGCGCGTCTGGATCTCGAGGTGCTCGGCGGCATACGCGTTGACGACGGCCAGGCCGGCGTCGATGTCGTCGACGAGCACATAGCCGGACTGGGCGCCGCTGAGCGCCGTCTGGACCCGGCCGGAGTGCTTGGTCGCGGGCACGCGTCGCTCGAGGGCCGCTGCGGTGCGCGCGAGCAGGTCCTCGCTGTCGGTAACCAGGACCGAGGCGGCGAGCGGGTCGTGCTCGGCCTGGCTGATCAGGTCGGAGGCGACGAACTCGGCGTCGGCGGAGTCGTCGGCGAGGATCGCGATCTCGGTGGGCCCGGCCTCGGAGTCGATGCCGATGATGCCCTTGAGCAGGCGCTTGGCCGCGGCCACATAGATATTGCCGGGGCCGGTCACGAGGGTGACCGGGTCACAGACGACGTCGCCGTCCTCGAAGCCGTAGGCGAACCCGGCGACGGCCTGGGCCCCGCCCATCGCATAGACCTCTTCGACGCCGAGCAGCGCGCAGGCGGCGAGGATCGTCGGGTGGGGGTAGCCGGCGAAGACGCCGGTGTTCTCCTTCTGCGGCGGGCTGGCCACGGCGAGCGAGCCGACCTCGGCCAGCTGGGCCGGGACGACATTCATCACGACCGAGGAGGGATAGACCGCCAGGCCGCCGGGCACATAGAGCCCGACCCGGTCGACCGGCACCCAGCGCTCGGTCACCGCGCCACCTGCGGCGACCTGGGTGGTCACATCGGTGCGGCGCTGGTCGGCGTGGACGATGCGGGCGCGCCGGATCGACTCCTCGAGCGCGAGACGGACGTCGCCGTCGAGACCCTCGAGCGCGGCGGCCAGCACCTCCGTGGGCACGCGGAGGGAGGTGGGGCGGATGCCGTCGAAGCGCTCACCGAGCGCGTAGAGCGCCTGGGCACCCTCATGGTGGACCTGCTCGCAGATGGGGCGCACCGTCGCCAGTGCGGCCTCCACGTCGTACTCGGCACGCGGCAGCAGGTCGCGCAGGGTGCGAGCGGTCAGCTCGCGGCCCCGCAGATCGAGGGTCGACATCATGATGTCGATTCTAGGTCGCCCCCGCGTCAGGCCCGTGGCGTGTCCGAGGTGTAGGCACCGGCCAGAAGCGCGAGCGTGCCGCCCGTCAGCGCGGTGATCGCGATGCCGGCGGCGGGGGTGGTGACCGAGGCGAGCCAGGCGGACGCGACGACCCCGACGAGGGCACCCGCCGCAAAACCGGCGAGGGTGGCGCGGCCGAGGCCGAGCAGGACCAGTCCGATGCCCACCACGAGACCGGCGGCCAGGATGAGGCCGATCACGAGCATCGGCGGCTCGCGCCGGGCCACGGCCAGCGCGACCAGCCCTCCGACGCATGCCGCCGCCCAGCCGGTCAGGCGGCCGGCGCCACGCGGCGACCAGCGGGCGAGCCCGGTGGCGAGCAGCCAGCCGAGGAAGATCCCGACGGGACCGGCGGTGGCCACCGGCACCCCCCACCCCTCTGCGGCGGTGTGGACCCGGCCATAGGCCAGGCCGGGCTGGACGGGGGCGGCGGCCAGCAGGCCCAGCCCCGCGGCCAGGGCGGTGGTGAGCAGCCGGGGCACCCACACGGCATACCTCTCGGGGAGCAGGCTCGGCCCGGTGCGGGTGGTCGCGTCGGCGTGCGTCAGCTCGCTGTCGGCCATCTCACTCCTCGCCATAGAACAGTCGCTCGACGACGCGGCGGGCCCGGCGGGCGGAGCGGCGATAGGTCTCGGCGAGCTCCTCGGTGGCGGCGGGGCCCAGGCCGAGGATGCGGCCGATGCCGTCGGCGTCGCGGGTCTGGGTGGGCACGGAGTCGACCGGGCGCCCGCGGAAGAGCACGGCCGCGTTGCGCATCCGGCTGGCCAGCACCCACGACTCACGCAGCGCGCTCGCGTCGGACTCCCCCATGAGCCCGGCGTCGACGGCCGCCGCGAGCGCAGGCAGCGTGGCGGTGGTGCGCAGCGCGGGCACGGCGTGGGCGTGCTGCATCTGGAGCAGCTGGACGGTCCACTCGACGTCGGAGAGCCCGCCCCGGCCCAGTTTGAAGTGGGTCTTGGGGTCGCCGCCGCGGGGCAGCCGCTCGGACTCCATCCGGGCCTTGAGGCGGCGCACCTGGCGCAGGTCGTCGGCGCTGAGCCCGTCGACCGGCCACCGGAGCGGGTCGATGAGGTCGATGAAGGCCGCGCCAAGCTCCGGGTCGCCGGCGATCGGGCGAGCGCGCAGCAGCGCCTGGGACTCCCAGGTGAGCGACCAGCGCTCGTAGTAGGCCCGGTAGGAGGCGAGCGAGCGCACGAGGGGCCCGCTCTTGCCCTCGGGCCGCAGGTCGGCGTCGAGCCCGATCTTGGGGTCCGGCCCGGCTGCATTGAGGAGTGAGCGGAGCTCCTTGACGACCTCGAGGGCCTGGTCCTGGGCGACCTGCTCGTCGGCGTCCTCATGTGGGTCGTGGACAAAGACCACGTCGGCGTCGGACGAGTAGCCGATCTCCCCGCCGCCCAGTCGCCCCATGCCGATGACGGCGATCCTGGTCGAGAGGTCCTCCCCCACCCGCTCGACGACGGTGTGCACCGCACGGTCGAGAGCGGTCTCCACCAGCGCCTCGGTGAGCGCGGTCAGGGCCGAGCCGACCTCGGCGAGGTCGAGCAGCCCATAGAGGTCGGCGACGGCGATCGAGAACAGCTCGGTGCGCCGGATCGCCCGGGCGGCCAGGACCCCGGGATGGGCGTCGTCGCGACGGTGGGCGGCCTGCATCATCCGCCGGACCAGCTCGTCGCGCTCGCGCGGCTGGAGCCCGCGCTCGTCGGCGAGCAGCTGGACGGCGTCGGGGGCGCCCACGAGCAGGTCGGCCGCGAAGCGGCTGCGGGCCAGGGTGTGGGCCAGCCGCTCGGCAGCGGTGCCCTCGTCGCGCAGGAGCTTGAGATACCAGTGGGTCGTGCCGAGGTCGTCGCTGATCTGCCGGAAGGCGAGCAGGCCCGCGTCGGGGTCTGCCTCGGAGGCGAACCACCCCAGCATCACCGGCAGCAGCGTGCGCTGGATCGCGGCGCGCCGGCTGACCCCGCTGGTCAGCGACTCGAGGTGGCGGAGCGCACCGGCCGGGTCGCGGAATCCCAACGCGGACAGGCGATCTCGCGCGGCCTCGGGGGTGAGTCGGGCCTCGTCGGAACTGAGTTTGGCGACCGAGCTGAGCAGCGGGCGATAGAAGAGCCGCTCGTGGAGGCGGCGCACCTCGCGGGCCTGGCCCTGCCAGCGGCGCACGACCTCCTCCCCCGGCTCGCTGCGGTAGCCGAGGGCCCGTCCGAGCCGGCGCAGCTCGCCCTTGCTGGTCGGCATGAGGTGGGTGCGGCGCAGCCGATAGAGCTGGATGCGGTGCTCGAGGGTGCGCAGGAGCCGGTATGCCGTGTCGAGCGCCTCGGCGTCCTCGCGCGCCACGTAGCCGCCGGCCGCGAGGTCGGCGAGCGCCTGGAGGGTGGTGCGGGAGCGGAGGGTCTCGTCGGAGCGGCCGTGGACGAGCTGGAGCAGCTGGACGCTGAACTCCACATCGCGCAGGCCGCCCTTGCCGAGCTTGAGCTGTCGCTTTGCCTCGGCGGGGGGCACGTGCTCCTCGACCCGTCGGCGCATCGACTGGACATCCTCGACGAAGTTCTCGCGGGAGGCGGCCTCCCAGACCAGGGGGGCCACGACGTCGAGATAGGCCTGGCCGAGCTCGCGGTCGCCGGCGACGGGGCGGGCCTTGAGCAGCGCCTGGAACTCCCACGTCTTGGCCCAGCGGCCGTAGTAGGAGCGGTGGCTCTCGACGGTGCGCACGAGCGGGCCGTTCTTGCCCTCGGGTCGCAGGTTCGGGTCGACCTGCCACAGGGAGCCGGCCGCGGTGGACGCGGAGCAGGCACGCATCAGGTGGGTCGCCAAGGCAGTGGCGACCGCGAGCGCCCGGTCCTCCTCGACGCCCGGTGCGGGCTCGGCGACGAAGATGACGTCGACGTCGGAGATGTAGTTGAGCTCCTGCCCGCCGGTCTTGCCCATCCCGATGACTGCCAGCCGGGCCAGATCGGCGTCCTCGCCGACCTCCTGGCGGGCGATCTCAAGGGCGGCCTCGAGTGCGGCCTCGGCGAGATTGGCCAGCGCGCGGGCGGTGCGCGGGAGGTAGTCGACCGGGTCCTCGGCGGTCACGTCGCGGGCCGCGATGCCGAGCAACTCACGCCGATAGGCCACGCGCAGCGCGTCGACCGTCGTCTGCTCGCCGGGGTCGCGCACGGCGGCGAGCATCCGCTCGGTGCGCTCCTCGACGGTCGAGGCGCTGGCCTCGACGGCGGAGCGCCAGTGGTCGGGGTGTGCGACGAGGTGGTCCGACAGGGCGGCCGAGGCGCCCAGCACACCGAGGACGCGGTCGGCGACCGTCACGTCCTCGGCGATCGCGTCGGCCATGGCGCGGGCGCCCGCCTCGTCACGCTCGGTGGCCGACTCCAGCACCCGCACGAGGCCCAGGAGGGCGAGGTCGGGGTCGGCCACGTCGGACAGGGCCTCGGCCAGGCGCCGGGCCCCGTCGTCGGCCTGAGTCAGCCGGGCAAGGGCAGGGTCGGCGAGCAGCCGCTCGGCCTGACCGGGCTCGGCGAAGCCGAGCCGGGCCAGGGCACCAGCTGTGGTCGCGCTGCGGCCGGGCTCCACGGCATACCCCTCTCGGCGCTCAGAGCGAGGGGAGGTAGCGCTTGAGCTCGAAGGGCGTCACCTGGTCGCGGTAGTCGTCCCACTCGGCGCGCTTGTTGCGCAGGAAGTAGTCGAAGACGTGCTCCCCCAGCGTCTCGGCGACCAGCTCGCTGTCCTCCATGACGCCGATGGCCTCGTGCAGCGAGGCGGGCAGCGGCTTGATGCCGAGGGCGCGGCGCTCGGAGTGGGTCAGGCTCCACACGTCGTCCTCTGCCTCGGGCGGCAGCTCGTAGCCCTCCTCGATCCCCTTGAGGCCGGCCGAGAGGATGACCGCGAAGGCGAGGTAGGGGTTGGCGGCCGAGTCGAGCGAGCGCACCTCCACGCGGGTGGAGTTGCCCTTGCTCGGCTTGTACATCGGCACGCGCACGAGGGCGCTGCGGTTGTTGTGGCCCCAGGTGAGGTATGCCGGTGCCTCACCGCCGCCCCACAGGCGCTTGTAGGAGTTGACGAACTGGTTGGTGACGGCGCAGATCTCGGCGCCGTGGCGCATCAGCCCGGCGATGAACTGCCGGCCGACGGGCGAGAGCTGGTAGGGCGAGCTTGGGGCATAGAAGGCATTGGTGTCGCCCTCGAAGAGCGAGACGTGGGTGTGCATGCCGGAGCCGGGGTGCTCCGCAAAGGGCTTGGGCATGAAGGTCGCGTAGACGCCCTGCTCGAGGCCGACCTCCTTGATGACCGTCTTGAAGGTCATGATGTTGTCGGCCGTCGTCAGCGCGTCGGCATAGCGCAGGTCGATCTCGTTCTGCCCCGGCCCGCCCTCGTGGTGGCTGAACTCGACCGAGATGCCCATCGACTCCAGCATCGTGATCGCGGCGCGGCGGAAGTCCTGGCCGGTGCCGTGCGGCACGTGGTCGAAATAGCCGGCGTGGTCGACCGGCTCGGGCGGCTCCCCCGGCCGGAAGCCGGGCTTCATCAGATAGAACTCGATCTCGGGGTGGGTGTAGAAGGTGAAGCCGGCGCTCGCGGCGCGGTCGAGCGCACGCTGGAGCACGTGGCGCGGGTCGGCCCAGGCCGCTTGGCCGTCGGGCAGGGTGATGTCGCAGAACATGCGCGCCGTGCCGGGGTGCTCGCCGCGCCACGGCAGCACCTGGAAGGTGCTCGGGTCGGGCTTGGCAAGCATGTCGGCCTCATAGACCCGGGCGAAGCCCTCGATCGCCGAGCCGTCGAAGCCGATGCCCTCGGCGAAGGCGCCCTCGAGCTCGGCCGGCGCGATCGCCACCGACTTGAGCGTGCCGAGGATGTCGGTGAACCACAGCCGCACGAAGCGGATGTCGCGCTCCTCGATGGTGCGAAGGACAAACTCCTGCTGGCGATCCATGTCTGAATCCTGCCCTATTGGCGGCCCCTCGTCGCGGAGGGGTCCGGCGTGGGAAACGGGTGCGGCCCCGGGAGGAAGTCCTCCCGGGGCCGCGGTGGTGATGCTGTGTGCGGCTAGGCCGCGTCGATCACTTCTTGAAGCCGACCTGGACCTGGAGCTGGTCGCCGGTGCCGTTGAGGACGCGCATCTGCACGCCCGCTCCGGCGACCTTGACCGAGCTCAGCGGGTTCTTCGCCGACCAGTAGCGACCCGGGTCGCGGTCGTCGAAGGTCGGGATCGCCGGCTGCGACGGGACGGCAGCGGGCAGACCGTTGCGGTGGAAGGTCACCGCGTCGGTGCGCTCGAGACCGAAGGTGGCGTCGAAGGGCTGGCGACGGTTGCCGAGCAGCTTGCCGTCGGGGAAGACGACCGGCGTCGGACGGGCGTCGACCGGGAGGGCCTGACCGGCGCCGGGGTGCTCGATGGTGTTGTTGTCCTTGTACTGGCCATCGATGTACCAGACGAGCATGCCGTTCTGGTAGGGGAAGCGCTCCACCCAGTCGGGCTTGGTGTCGGCCCAGCCGAAGTTGTACGGGCCGGTCTTGAGGTTGGCGTCGTAGCCGGCGTAGACCCGGTTCTCGGCCATGTAGTAGTGCGAGACCTGCTCGGAGGTCGAGCCCGTCATGCGCTGGAAGCCCTTGGCGGTCCAGCCGTTGTCACCGGACTCGACGTCGTCGGAGAACAGGGTCGCGCCGTCAGCGGTGACCGTGAAGTCGTCGAAGAAGGGGCCGGAGTAGTGCAGGCCGCCATCGGTCTGGTAGCGGAAGCGGACCTGGATCTGCTTGCCGGCGTAGGCCGACAGGTCCCAGGTCTTCTGCTCCCAGGCCTTGACCTGGCCGCTCAGGGTGGCGATCGGGGCGAAGCTCGCTCCGCCGTCGGTGGAGACCTCGACGTTGACGAAGTCGTAGTCCTTCTCGGTGTCCAGCCACAGCCAGGCCGAGATCGAGGCGGACGTCTTGCCCGTCAGGTCGATCGAGCGGGTGAGCGAGTTGTTGAGGTTGTCGTCCGAGCCGCCCCACCACTCGTAGGAGCCGGAGTGCGGGGTGTTGTAGTCGGTGACGACCGTCTTGTCGGGCAGCGTGACGACGAAGGCCTGCGGGGTCTTCGCGCCGTCGCGGTCGGCCGGGCCGAGCTTGTAGGCCGCGGTCTCGCTGCCGTAGGGGATCACCTTGTAGTCGAGCCAGCCGAGGTCGAGCTTCTCCTTGGGGCCCATGTAGCCGGGCGAGGAGCCGATGTCGGTGTTGTTGTGGTTGAGCCACGAACCGGCGGACATCAGGGTCCAGAAGCCCGTGCCGTTGTCGCCGCCGGCGGTGTCGTAGAAGTCGGGCAGACCGAGGTCGTGGCCGAACTCGTGCGTGAAGACGCCGAGGCCGCCGTTCTCGGGCTCGGTCGTGTAGTCACCGATCCACATGCCGGAGTCACCCAGCGGGACGCCGCCGAGCTTGTTGAACTCCGGCCCGATCTTGCCGGCCTGGTTGGAGTAGGCGTACCAGCGGTGCGACCAGATGGCGTCCTCGCCCTCGGCGCCGCCGCCGGCCTCCTCGCCCTCACCGGCGTGGATGGCCTGGAAGTGGTCGATGTAGCCGTCGGGCTCGTTGAAGACACCGTCGGCGTCGTAGTCGTAGCGGTCGACCTTGTCGAACTGCGCGAGGTAGGCCTTGATGTCGGCGTCGCTCTTGCCGGCGGCCTTCTCGGCGTTGTACCAGGCGGTCGCGGTGTCGCGGATGTAGCTCCAGTAGCCGCCGGCCTCGGACGTCTGGTCACCCTCCACGGGGTTGTGGCCGTAGCGGGCCTCGTTGTATGGCAGCTGGACCCAGTCGGTGACGTCGCCCTTGGCCAGGAAGCGGCCGTTGCTCTGCTTGAGGTAGAAGTCCTTGAAGGACTCACCGGACCCGAACATCAGGTCCTGGTAGTGCTGGCGGTCGAAGTTGGCCTTCCAGATCGTGGAGTTGTTGTCCGTCGCGTCGCCGTTCCAGTTGCGGTCGGGCTCGGGGATCTGGTTGTGGACCGGGCCGGGCGTGCCGCCCTGGGGCTCCATGGTCTGGGTGCCGAAGTCGGTGAGGATCGTGAAGATCGACTCCTCACGGTTGACCGGGTAGGACACGTAGCGGTCCTTGGCGCCCTTCTTGCCGGCGAGCTTGATGACCCGCTGGCCGTTCTTGGTGACGGTCGTCGCCTCGCCCTTGACGAGCTGGTCGACGGCCTCCTTGCGCAGCGCGCGCTGCGCGTCGCCGAGCGGGTGAGGCAGGTCGTCCTTCTTCTGGGCCTTGCTCTCCCGGGCGTCGCCCTGGGCAGGCGCTCCCGACGCCGCCAAGGGGGCCAGTGTCAGGGCGAGGGCCGCGACTGCGGCACCTGACACTGCGCGCGTGACTCGAGTGTTCACGGTTCCTCCAGTGGAATTTTCGATGCCGCTCAGGGTGTGCGGCATCCGGAGAATAAGCACGGGTTGTCCGGATCCGACCCAGCCGTTCCGTAAAGATTTGTTAATTTTTTCCGTTAACTTCGTTATGGCTGGCCAGCGCGCTGCCCGCGAATCGCGTCGCGCCGAGTCACCCACAAGGCGAGACGGCGAGTCCTAGGATCGGGACATGAGCGAGCAGGCCAAGAGCCCCGAGACCACCGCCCCCTATGGCACCGGCGCCCAGGCGGCACCGCAGAAGCGCATCCGCGTCCCCCATCTCCAGGCGATGAAGGAGAAGGGCGAGAAGTGGGCGATGCTCACGGCATACGACATGTACACCGCCGAGATCTTCGACGAGGCCGGCATCCCGGTCATGCTCGTCGGCGACTCCGCCGGCAACAACGTCTACGGCTTCGAGACGACCGTGCCCGTCACGGTCGACCACCTCGTGCCGCTGACGCGTGCGGTGACCTCTGCGGCCAAGCACGCGATGGTCGTGGCCGACCTGCCCTTCGGCTCCTACCAGGCGAGCCCCCAGCAGGCCCTCGCCACCGCGACGCGCTTCATGAAGGAGGGCATGGCCCACGCGGTCAAGCTCGAGGGTGGCGCGCCGATGGTGCCCGAGGTCGAACTGCTCGTGCGGGCGGGCATCCCGGTCATGGGCCACATCGGCTTCACCCCCCAGAGCGAGCACGTCCTCGGCGGCTACCGCGTGCAGGGCCGCGGCGCGGGCGCCGACAAGCTCCTCGAGGACGCCCAGGCGCTCGAGGCCGCCGGCTGCTTCGCCATCGTCATGGAGATGGTGCCGACCCCGGCGGCCCATCGGGTCACCGAGACCCTGCGCATCCCCACGATCGGCATCGGCGCCGGACCGCACTGCGACGCCCAGGTGCTCGTCTGGCAGGACATGGCCGGCCTGCGCGGCGGCCGCGCCCCCCGCTTCGTCAAGAAGTACGCCGACCTGCGCACCACCCTGGGCGATGCGGCCAAGGCGTATGCCGCCGACGTCGCCTCGGGCGAGTTCCCGGCCGCCGAGAACTCCTTCGAGTCCTGACCGGTCAGCTCGAGCGCCCGCGCCCGAAGCGCTCGAGCACCCCGAGCGCCAGCAGCGCCTGGGCCGCGGTGTAGGTCGCCATGATCACGACGCCGCGGCCCGGGAAGTCGCTGGCGGGGACGAAGGTCCCCAGAGCGATGAGGCTGTCGGACAGCATGAACAGGATGCCGCCGAGTGCGCCCAGCCGGCCCAGCCCCGTCGCGAGGACCGCCATGACAGCGAGCACCGCGCCATAGCCGACCACGGCGGGCCAGAGGGCGCCGGCACCCTTGGCGCACAGCGCGATCAGCACCGCGGCATACCCGATGTAGGGCAGGACCAGCAGGGGCGAACGGCGGGCGACGCTGTGCTCGCGGGCCGGCCAGAACGCCGCGATATAGGCGAGCTGGGCGACCAGGAAGCCGCCGAGCATCGCGATGAAGTCGAGCCCCTCGGGGGTGACCTTGGGCAGCGAGTCCCCCACCCAGCTGAAGAACAGGCCGACGAGGAAGAGCGTGCGGCTGCGCCCCGGGCGGGGCCGCTCGGCCAGGAAGGCGAGCGCTAGGACCGGCATGAGCAGCACCTGCGTGACCGCGGCGAGCGCGTCGGCGCCGGCCACGATCGACCCGAGGTGGACCAGGGTCAGGACGGCGTATGCCGCCCAGGCGCCACGCGCCCGGGCGGCACCACCGGAGCGGGTGCCCGTCAGAACAGCGCCTTGAGGCCGGTGGCCGACATCGGCAGCTGGGTCTGGCCCGTGGTGCCGCCGTTTGCGGTGCCCCACCAGCGGTACATCGCGCCGGTGGCCTTGTCGGCGGCGACGATGTCGTCATAGGAGCCGCCGTTGAGCGTGCCGGGCGAGGTCACCAGGCGGTAGCGGTCCCACCCGTCCGACCAGACTGCCGACGGCGTCATGACCGTCCCGGAGGAGAAGAACGCCCGCAGGCGCGTCCCGCTCAGGCTGGTGCCGATGACATCGCCACGGCCGCCTCCGTTGACGTCGCTGATCCCGATGATCTGGTTGTAGTAGGTGAACGGCCGGCCGAGGTCGCGCACCTTGGTCAGCTGGCCGCTGTCGGAGATCGACCAGAGCTCGGCATAGCCGCCGGACTTGCGGGCGACCAGGTCGAGGGTGCCGTTGAGGTCGGCGTCCGGCACGGCCGCGATTCCGTAGTAGTTGTGCCAGCCATAGCCGATGGTCTTGGGCGTGCCCAGCCTGCCGTCGCTGGTGGAGAGCAGGAGCTGGAGGGTGCCGTAGGTGCGCCTGACCACCACGTCGGTGCGCCCGTCGCGGTTGACGTCACCGGGGGTGCCCCACCAGGTCGTGTCGGCGAAGCCGGTCCCGATGGTCTCGCGCGGGCCGAAGCCGCCGGCCCCGTCGCCAAGCCAGCGGTAGACGGTGCCGCCGTCGGTCACGCCAATGAGGTCGGCCCGGCCGCCGCCGTTCATGTCGCCACGGGCGCCGCGGGGCACGAGCACGGAGCGGTTGGCCCACACGATGCGCGAGACGCCCTCGATCGTGGCGATCTGGCCCGACAGGGTGCCGCTGTAGTTGTTGGTCAGGACCGAGATCGTGTAGGCGGGCCCGTAGTAGCTGTAGCCGTTGCTGTTGACGTGGTAGCCGTCGGTGCGTGGCAGCCAGCCGTTCTTGACCGCAACGGTGCCGGCCGGCGGCCCGGCCGTCACGCCCCAGTCCTGGTCGCTGGCCACGCTGCGCATCTGCGTCAGCCCATAGGAGCGGTTGGTCTCGTTGATCAGACCGGTGGCGCGGGCGAAGTGCTGCATCAGGCGGGTCTGGTCGCGGGCGGTCGTGGTCGTCAGGCCCCAGCGTCCGCCCGGGTCGGCCACCGTCTCGGTGAGACCGAGCCGGCGAGAGGCCGCGTCGAGCCCGGCGCGACCGCCGATCGAGTTGAACAGTGCCGACGCGGCAGCGTTGTCGCTGTAGCGGATCATCGGCACGATCTGGGACTTCTCCCACGACGTGAGGGAGCGCCCGGCGTCCTGGGCACGCATCATGACCGCAGCCATGAGCTCGACCTTGACGATGCTCGCCGTCACCTGGCGGGAGGTCGTCTTGGTGTAGGTGTAGACCGTGTTGCTCGAGAGCTCGCGGACCGCGACCGTGGCGACACCCGGCCGGGAGGCGAGATAGCTCGCCAGCTTGGCCTGGAAGGGGAAGGCCTTGGTGCCCGGCTCCACCGTGGCCGCCGCGGCAGTGCTCGTGGTGTCCGCCTCGACCACTGCGGCAAAGGTCAGGGTGCCCGTCACCTCGGTGTCCGCGCTCACGCGCTGGGCCTGGGTCGCCGGCAGCAGGTCGGCGGCGTCACCGCTCGCGGCCTGCTCCGCGGTGCACAGCACCCCGGTGGCGCTCGGCGCCACGGAGACCTTCTTGCCGGCGCGGTCCTGACCGCTGAAGCCCGGCTTGCCGACGACACGCAGCGGACCGCGCTCGAAGCGGGCGGTGCCGCCGCGGGCCAGGTCGCCGGTGATGGTGACCGTGTCGGAGCCGATCCCGTCACAGATGACGTCGAGTCGCTGGGACGGCTCGGCGGAGGCGGCGCTGGCGGCAGACATCGTCAGCGCCAGTGCGGTGGCCAGGGCGCCGCTGAGCAGCGCGGTCAGTCTCGAGGTGGTCATGGCACGTCGCTCTCAGGCCTGCGGGTCCTCGAAGCCCTCGTCCTCGTAGCGGCGGTCCTCCTCGTCCCAGGCCTCCGTCTTCTGCCGGGCGATCTCGAGGGCGTTGGCCGCCTCCTCGCGGGTCTCATACGGCCCCATGACGTTCTCCCCGGGGCTGCGGTTGTCGTCGTCCTCGACCTGGCGGGTCTCGATGTTGTACCAGTACGCCATGACACTGCTCCTTCGAAGGTGGACGGGCCTCGTTGCCTAGACTCCACCGTATGCCGCTCACCTACGCAAGCGTCTCCCCCGGCACGGTTTCGCCGTGGCGTGCCGTCCCGTCAGCCATCGAGCGGCCGGAGTACGTCGGACGCAAGGGGCCCGAGAAGTTCACCGGCCCGCTCGTGCGCGATGCCGAGACCATCGAGCGCATGCGCGTCGCCAGCCGCATCGCGGCCCAGGCGCGCGAGGCTGCGGCGGCGGTCATCGCCCCCGGCGTGACGACCGATGAGATCGACCGGGTGGGCCACGAGTTCATCCTCGACCACGGCGCCTACCCCTCGACGCTCGGCTACCGCGGCTTCCCCAAGTCGCTGTGCACCTCCGTCAACGAGGTGATCTGCCACGGCATACCGGACTCGCGGCCGCTGGAGGACGGCGACATCGTCAAGATCGACGTCACGGCATACCTCGACGGCGTCCACGGTGACAACTGCGCGACCTATGCGTGCGGCGATGTCGACGAGGAGTCGCGCCTGCTTATGGAGCGCACCCACGAGGCGATGATGCGCGGGATCAAGGCCGCCCGGCCGGGGCGCGCCGTCAATGTGATCGGGCGCGTGATCGAGATGTATGCCAAGCGTTTTGGCTACGGCGTCGTGCGCGACTACACCGGCCACGGGGTCGGTCCGGCCTTCCACGACGGGCTGATCATCCCGCACTACGACGCGGCCCCCCACTACGACACCGTCATCGAGCCGGGCATGACCTTCACGATCGAGCCCATGCTCAACCTCGGCTCGCACGAGTGGGAGATGTGGGACGACGACTGGACAGTCGTGACCAAGGATCGCAGCCGCTCGGCCCAGTTCGAGCATACGATCCTCATCACCGAGACGGGCAGCGAGATCCTCACGCTGCCGTGACCAGCAGGGTCACGGCAGGCAGGGTCCCCGGGAGCAAGGAGCACCAACGATGAGCAAGAAGAGCCTTCCCCTCGGCATCGACGTCGGCGGCAGCGGCATCAAGGGCGCTCCCGTCGACCTCGACAAGGGCGAGTTCGCCGCCGAGCGGCTGCGGATCGAGACGCCCGAGAAAGCCACCCCCGAGGCGGTCGCCGAGGTCATCGCCCAGATCGTCGACAACTTCGACGACGTGCGCGGCGACTCCCCCATCGGCATCACGATCCCGGGCGTGGTCACCCATGGCACGGTGCGCACGGCAGCCAACATCGACAAGTCCTGGATCGACTTCCCGATCGAGTCCTTCCTCGAGGAGCGCCTCGGCCATGACGTGGTCGTGGTCAACGACGCCGACGCCGCCGGCGTGGGCGAGCTGGCCTTCGGGGCGGCCAAGGGCCAGGAGGGCCTGGTCGTCATGACCACCCTCGGCACCGGCATCGGCACGGCCCTGATCAACGAGGGCATGCTCGTCCCCAACTCCGAGCTAGGCCACCTCGAGATGAACGGCAGCGATGCCGAGCCCCAGGCCGCCAACTCCGTCCGCGAGAACGAGGAGCTCTCCTGGGAGGACTGGGCGGCCCGCCTCCAGCAGTACTACACCGCGCTGGAGAACCTCATCTGGCCGGACCTCATCGTCGTCGGCGGCGGTGTCTCCAAGAAGGCCAAGAAGTTCCTCCCGCTGCTCGACATCCGCACCCCCATCGTGCCGGCAGAGCTCGAGAACGCGGCCGGCATCATCGGCGCGGGCGTCCTTGCGGCACAGTCACATTCCAAGAAGTCCAAGAAGAAGAAGTGACCGTATGCCGTGCCCGCTGTCCGCGGGCACGGCACCCTCGCGCGGGCTCGGCCAACACGGCATACCCGCTGGGCCCGGCGTGCCGGCCAGAGGGGTCAGACGGGCACGGTCCAGGCCTCGCCGGAGCCGGCGAGATCGGTGATGCGCGTGTCCGTGCTGCCGAGCTCGCCCGCCTGCTTGAGATAGAGGCCGCGTCCGGTCGTGTTGAGCAGCCCGTCGTGGATCGGCACGGCGTGGGGCGCGGCGATCCGGCGCACGAAGGCGGTCATCTCGCGGCTGCGCTGCCAGGGTGCGTTGAGCGGGAAGCAGAGGACGTCGACCTCGCCCGGCTCCCCGTCGAGGGCGTCGCCGGGGTGGAACAGGCTCGGCTCGCCGTCGGCGCTCAGGCGGACCCCCACGTTGGCGATCCGCGGGATCTCGTCGTGGATGAGCGCGTGGATCTCGCCCACGGGCGTCACGCTCACTCCCCCGGCCTGCCAGGCCGCGCCGTCCTGCGCGCGGGCCTCGAGGCCGAGACCGGCCAGGACCGCGACAGACTCGGGGTCGCTGACGAGCTGCGCGTCGGGATTGGCGCGCACGAGGTCGGGCATCCGCTCGGGGTCCAGGTGGTCGGGGTGCTGGTGGGTGACGATGATCGCGTCGAGGTCGCGCACCCCCGAGAAGTCCCCGGCGAAGGCGCCCGGGTCGATGAGCACTCGCGTGTCGGCCATCTCGACGAGCACGCACGCATGTCCGAAATGGGTCAGTCGCATGACGGCCACGGTAGCGGCCAGACCCTGCCCAGTAGGGTGAGGACCGCCATGAACCAGCTCGTCCGCCGTCTCGGTCTCACCGACGCCGTCGTCATCGGGCTCGGCTCGATGCTCGGCGCCGGCGTCTTCGTCGCCTTCGGGCCCGCTGCCGAGGCGGCCGGGGGCTGGGTGCTCCTCTCCCTCGCGCTCGCCGGGGCGGTCGCGCTGTGCAATGCGCTCTCGTCGGCGAGACTGGCGGCCCGCTATCCCGAGTCCGGCGGCACCTATGTCTATGGGACGCGCCAGCTCGGTGAGTTCTGGGGCTATCTCGCCGGGGTCGCCTTCATCGCCGGCAAACTCGCCAGCTGCGCCGCGATCGCGATGACCGTCGGGGCCCACCTCTTCCCCGACCAGGCCAGGCTCGCCGCCATCGCCGCGGTCGTGGTCATCACCGCCCTCAACCTGCGCGGTGTGCACCGCTCCGCGCTCGCGACCCGGGTCATCGTGGCCCTCGTCCTCACTGCGCTCACACTCTTTGTCGTGGGCATGCTGGTGCCACGCCTGGGCGTCCACCCGCCGACCGGGATCGCTTATGAGGGAGAGGTTTTCGCGCCGCCGCGACCCGGGATGAGCACGCAGGACATCCTCCTGGGCGCCTCGCGCCCCCTGCCCCTGCGCGTGCTCGCGGGTGCGGGATTCCTGTTCTTCGCGTTCGCCGGTTACGCGCGGATCGCGACCCTCGGCGAGGAGGTGCGCAACCCCAAGGTGACCATCCCGCGGGCGATACCGATCGCGCTCGGGGTGACCCTGGCGGCATACGCCCTGGTCGCCGTCGCCATGCAGCGGTCCCTGGGCTGGGTGCCGACCCTCGACTCCCCCCTGGCGTATGCCGCGGGCTTCTCCGCGTGGGCGCCCTGGCTCGTGCCGCTGGTGCGGATCGCAGCCGTCGTTGCCGCGCTGGGGTCGCTGCTGGGCCTGGTGCTGGGCGTCTCCCGGACGACGCTGGCGATGTCGCGTGACGGGCACCTGCCCGAGCCGCTCAGCCGGATCGACGCGATGGGCGTGCCCTTTGGCGCGGAGCTCGCTGTGGGCGCGGTCGTGATCGCCCTGGTGAGTGTCGCGGACCTGCGCGGTGCGATCGGGTTCTCAAGCTTCCTCGTGCTGGTCTACTACGCGATCGCCAACGCCAGCGCCTTCTCGCTCGACCGCCGCCCGCGCGCCCGCATCGTGCCCGCCCTCGGGCTCATCGGCTGTCTGGCCATCGCCGCTGTGCTGCCGGTGACCGCTGTGGTCGTCGGGCTCGGCATCCTCGTCGTCGGCGCGGCGGTGTTCATGTTCCGCTCCGCCGACTGACGTGGCATACCCGGGCAGATCGACGTCACGACCCATCCCCCGTCGCTGACCAGTCGACTGGCCACGACACGCCATCGGCGTCGCAGTCGAGACGGCGTGTCTTGGCCAGTCGACTGTGGTGGATGAGTCGGCCGGTACGCCGGGTTCTGTTCTCCCGCAGCATTCCTGCGACGGGAGCGACGGCCATCCATCTAGGGCTGCCGTTGCCGACAGCCTCGAGCGCTCTACCCGTGTGCTCGGGCGGGCCGCCCTCGAACGCACACTGTCTGAGCTTGCTCCGGGTGGGGTTTACCTAGCCGACCTGGTCACCCAGGCCGCTGGTGGTCTCTTACACCACCGTTTCACCCTTACCGGTCTGTGCAGACCGGCGGTCTGTTCTCTGTGGCACTGTCCCGCGGGTCGCCCCGGGTGGCCGTTAGCCACCACCTTGCCCTGTGGAGCCCGGACGTTCCTCGTCGGCGGTTGCCCGCCGCCGCGACCGTCTGGCCGACTCATCCACCAACCAGTCTACGGTGGCTTGTGTGCCACCCCGTGCCACCGTCAGCGCTGTCGTCCTCCTCGAGGGAGCGAGCGATGTGGCCGCGGTGCGCTCTGCGGCTGAGGTGGCGGGGATCGATCTCACCGGCGCGCGGCTGGTCGACCTGCACGGGGTGACCAACATCCGGCGCGGTCTGCGCGAGGCGGGCCAGGCCTGGCCGGGGGCCGAGGTGGTCGGCATGTGCGACTCCCGCGAGGCGCGTTTTGTCGAGCGGGCGCTGCGCGAGCAGGGGTATGCCGTGCGCGACCCCAGCGACCTGCCCTCCTTTGGCTTCACCGTCTGTGAGCGGGACCTGGAGGAGGAGCTGATCCGAGCGCTGGGACCGCAGCGGTGTGTCGAGGTGGTCGAGGGGCTGGGGCTCGGCGGCAAGCTGGCGACGCTGCGCCACCAGCCCAGCTGGGCCGACCGGCCGCTCGCCGAGCAGCTGCACCGCTTCTGCGGGGTCGCATCGGGCCGCAAGGAGCTGCTCGCCGGCGCCCTCGCCTCGGCGCTGACCCCCGAGACGCTCCCCGAGCCCCTGCGTTTCCTCCTGGACCGACTGGCCCCAGAGCCCTAACGCGCTGATCCTCCCTACCCCACTTGGGCACTGATCCCCTCTACCCCACTTGGGCACGAACGCCCCGTCGGCTCGGGGCGTTCGTGCCCAACTGGGGTAAAGAGCTGCGGGGCGCGGCATACCTGGGTATCTCGCTCATACACAGGCTTACTGTCGGCGCACGCCCTGCTAGGTCTGCGCGGCCGTAAAGGCTGTGTATGGCGGCAGGCGGGCTAGGCCTGGGCGCGGCCGACGACCTCGAACTCGACTGTGCCCGTGGCGATCTCGGCCTTGGTCAGGCGCACCCGGACGTTGTCGCCGAGCTCGGCCTTGCCTGTCGCCTTGGCCACGACGGCGGGCTCGGCGATCATCACGACGACACCCTTGCCCTCGCGGCCGCGGTCGACGACCGATCCCTCGAACTCCTCGCCCACGCGCCCGCTGAGCGCAGCGGCCTCGACGGCGTCGGCGCAGGCGCGCTCCACGGCATTCGCCTTGCGGTCCGAGGCCGTCATGGTCTCGGGCAGGGCCGGCAGGGCCTCGCGCACCCAGCCCGGCACCTCGCCACCGGAGGAGAGTGCCTCGCAGATCACCAGGCCGAAGCGGTCGACGAGGCGACGCAGTGGCGCGGTGACATGGGCATAGACATAGGCGACCGCGGCGTGCTCGGCCTCGTCGGGCACATCGCCCTCGAAGGGGGTGTAGCCCGCGCCGCGGAAGAGCGAGGTCGCCTGGTGGATGAGCGCGAGGTGGCGCGGGTTGGTGCGGTCCAGCGAGCGGAGGAAGTCGCCATAGAGCGTCTCCGCGCGCCACTCGACACCGAGGGCCCGCGCGGTGCGCCGGAAGCGCTTGACGGCCTCCGGCTGGGGCGGCGGCATGGTGCGCAGGATGCCGATGCCACCGTGCATCATCATCTCGGCGGCCGCCATGCCGGTCATGAGCGAGATCTGGGCATTCCAGTCCTCGCTCTCCAGCGGCGGGCGGAAGCCGAGGACGAAGTTGCCCGAGGCGTCCTCGTTGATCTCCTGCTCGGGCATGGGCAGGTCGGCGCCGCCGCGCTCCTTCTCGAAGGCGATGCGCTTCTCCCCCACCTCCTTGAGCAGCATGAGGCGCTCGTCGGCAGTGCCTGCGTCGACGGCCTCCTGCACCTGGGCATAGTCGAAGCGCTCGGTCGAGCGGACCTTGGCCCGGTAGACCTCCACCGCGGTGCCCTCACCGTCGGCAGCCACCTGCATGTCCCAGACGAAGGCCGGCCGCACCTCTCCCGGCAGCAGGCTCGCCGCCCCTTCGCTCAGGACGGGCGGGTGCAGCGGGGCCCGGCCATCGGGGAGATAGATCGTCTGGCCGCGCAGGCGCGCCTCGACATCGATCGCACCCCCGGAGGTCACAAACGCCGGGACGTCGGCGATCGCATAGCGCACGCGGTAGCCATCGCCGGCGCGCTCGATGTGGAGCGCCTGGTCGAGGTCCATCGACCCCGGCGGGTCGATCGTCAGGAACGGGATCGCTGTCTCGTCGCGCTCGGGCAGCACCACCTGGCCACCGGCCTGCTCGGCCTCGGCGATCACGGCCGGTGGGAAGTCGCCGGGGACCTCCAGCTCGGTGCGGATCGCCGCGAAGCGCTCCTTGAGACCGGCCGGGTCGACCGGCGTCCCCTGCTCGACGGGGGTGTTCAGCACGATCTTGCGATGGGCCATGGCCCGACACTACAGGGGCGTGCGCGCGGTCACCGGGCGGCGCTCCTAGGCTGGCCCCGTGCTGATCCTGCTGCCGCCCTCCGAGGGCAAGACCGAGCCGCGTCGCGGACGCCCGGCCGACCTCGCCACCCTCAGCTTCACCGAGCTGACCGCCGCCCGCCAGCAGGTCATGGACGCCGTCGCCGACGCCAGCGCGCGTGACGATGCAGCCGCGGTGCTCGGCGTCAGCCCCAACCTCACGGCCGAGATCGCCCGCAACACAAGGCTTCTCAGCGCCCCGACCGCGCCCGCCGGCAGCGTCTACTCGGGCGTGCTCTATGACGCGCTCGACCTCGCCTCGCTCGACACGGCCGCGACCCGCCGCGCCAACCGCTGGCTCCTCGTCGTCTCCGCCCTCTATGGCGCGGTGCGGATGAGAGACCGCATCGCGGCATACCGCTTGTCGATGTCGGTCAACCTGCCGGGCACCGGCCCGCTCGCCGCGCACTGGCGCCCGCACCTCGAGCAGGTGCTCCCGGACGCCGCCGGCCGCGGGTGCATCGTCGACTGCCGATCGAGCACGTATGCCGCGGCCTGGACGCCGCAGGGCGACCTCGCCCAGCGCTGGGTGCAGGTCCACGTCCCCGGCGCCACCCACATGGCCAAGCACACCCGCGGGCTGGTGGCCCGGGCCCTGTGCAAGATCGGCACGGACCCCCGCCGCCCCGCGCAGCTCGCGGACGCGCTGGCCGATCGCTTCAGCGTCTCCATTGCCGAGCCGACGCGCACCGGCAAACCGTGGGTGCTCAGCGCGACCGCACGCTGACGGCCACGCGGCGCGGGAACCCTCCCAGCGGCCGACTCGTTGTGCCGCAACCGTCCCCGAGCCACCTGGAGGCCCATCCATGCCCATTGCCGCGACGCTGCCCAGCCTCGCCGACCAGGCCGCCCGGCTCATCGACCTCGGGGTGACCGAGGTCTGTGACATCACGCCGGCGGAGCTGACGGCGGCCGGCGCGGCAGAGGCCGCACCTGGCGCCCTGCTGGCCCTCGACCCCCACCGCGCGCCCGCGTCCGCACTCGCGCCCCTGCTGCGGCTGGGCGAGCGCGGCGGCTTCGTGGTCACGGACATGACCGATGTCGACCGCTTCGGTCCGGTCGAGGGGCTCACTGTCCCCGCCGGGCCGGCCTATCTCGTCGAGGGCATCGACCGCGGCGACGAGATGGCCAACTGGAGCCCGGAGGAGGCGATGGCCGCTCTCGCCGGGCAGCAGCGGTCGCCGCTGCTGCTCACCGAGGGCATCGCGTGGGTGCTCCAGCAGCCGGAGGCGCTCGAGCGCGGCCACTGCTTCATGACGATCGGCTCGCGGCTGCGCAAGGAGACCGGCCGCCTCGACAGCCGCGTTCCCGCTCTCTGGATCAGCAACGGCACCGGGCGTGACGGCCGGGAGCGCCGGGACGCACCCAAGGTGGGCTGGTGCTGGGCCAACAACCGGCACACCTGGCTCGGGTTCGCCTCTGCCGCAAGGCGACTGGCCGTCTAGGTGCGGTTGGTGAAGACGACCGAGGGGCCGCGCTGATCGGTGATCTCGACGGCAGTCAGCGAGCCTGGGGCGATCGCCAGCCGCCACGCCATGTCGGGTGCCATGCCCAGGACCTCGCACAACACGGCCATGATCGGCCGGTGGTGGCAGACCACCACGGTGGTGCCCCCGCCGGCCACCAGTCGCTCATAGGACTCCAGCACCCGCACCCGCATCGCGGCATACGACTCCCCGCCGGGAGGCGCCTGCTCCGGGTCGTCGCGCAGCGCGCGGAAGGCGTCGGGCTCGTCGCGGATGAGATCACGGAAGGACGCGCCGTCCCAGTCGCCATAGGACTGCTCGTCCCAGCCTGCGTCGGCCTCCGGCTCGACCCCGAGGGCCTCGCCGATGGGCTCACCGGTCTGGACGGCACGGGCCAGCGTGGACGTGACGACCCGCGCGTCCAGGCCGGCGCACAGGTGGCTCACGAGCCGAGCCGCATTGGCGGCCTGCCCGCGCCCGCGCTCGGTCAGGTCGGGGTCGGAGCCGCCGCGGCCGTCGAGCCGCCCCGTGGCGGTGAACTCGGTCTCGCCGTGGCGGACCAGCACGATGCGGTTGCGCCCGGAGGTCGTTGGGGCAGAAGGCTTCTCGGCCGACTCACTGGCCTCGTCGCGACCCGTCTGGGCCTCATCGGACTCGCCCGCCTCGCCGAGCGCCTGGGGGCTCTCGGGGTCGAGTCGCGCGTCGGACGGCTCGTCTCGCCAGAGGTCGCGCACGACGGTCTCGCCGTCCATGCCGACATTGGAGAGCCGGTCGGCGGCAAGATTCTCGGCGCGCGGGATCCACTCGTAGTCGACCGATCCACCAGCAGCGACGATCTCGCGGACCAGACCCTGGGCCTCGAGGGCGAGACGCTTCATCGACTCGTGCTTGATCTTCCAGCGGCCGGCCATCTGCTCGATGACGAGCTTGGAGTCCATGCGCACGTGCACGTCGGCGCCCGGGTCGATGGCGGCGGCAGCGCGCAGCCCCTCGATCAGCCCGGTGTACTCCGCGACGTTGTTGGACTCCTTGCCCAGCGGCGCCGCCCGCTCGGCGAGGAGTCTGCCGCCGTCGGCGTCGAGGACGAGCGAGCCGTAGCCGGCCACACCGGGATTGCCCCGGGAGCCGCCATCGGCCTCGACGATGAGCGATCTGCCCACGACGCGCTTAGAGCCCGGACTCGGGGGTGCGCACGAGGATGCGACGGCACTCCTCGCAGCGGATCACCTCGTCGGGCGCGGCCTTGGCGATCTTGGACAGGTCGACCGGGTTGAGGTCGAGCTGGCAGCCACCGCAGCGACGGCGCTCGAGGGGCGCGGCGGCCACACCACCGGTCGTGGCGCGGATCTTCTCGTAGAGCGCGACCAGGTCGTCGCCGACCTGACCGACGGCGCCGGCGCGGGGCGCCTTGGCCTGCTCCTCGTCTGCGGCGAGCTCGGCAAGGCGCGCGTCGCGGGCGGCCGTGACCTCGGCGATCTCGCTGCCGAGGGCCTCCTCCTCGCCCTGGAGGCGGGCGGCGGTGGACTCGGTCTGCTCGGCCCGCTCCATCACCTCGAGCTCGAGGTCCTCGAGCTCGCTCTGGCGGCGGGCGAGCGAGGTCAGCTCGTGCTGGATGGCCTGGAGGTCCTTGGCGGTGCCGACGCCGGAGTCGAGCCGCGACTGGTCGCGGGCCGCGCGGTCGCGCACCTGCTGGACGTCGGCCTCGGCCTTGGCGACCTCGCGCTGCACATCGGACAGCTCGGTCTCGGCCCGCACGACCTTGGTGCGCAGCTCGGCCGCCTGCTGCTCGAGCTCGGCCAGCCGAGGGATCTCGGGCAGGGTACGGCGGGAGTGGGCGATCTGGTCGAGGCGGGTGTCGATCGCCTGAAGGTCCAGCAGCTTGCGCTGGCGGCTCGGGTCGGCCTTCACGGCTGCTCCTTGGGTCCGGTCGCTCCCACCGTGAAGTCCCACGGGTCGGTGCGCAGTGTGGAGATGTAGGTGTCCACCCTAGACGCCCGCTCCCCCAGCGCCGCCAGCAGCGCCCGCTCGGCCCAGGGCAGCCAGACCGACTCGCTGGCCCAGTGGCCGGCGTCGATGAGATAGGGCGGCCCGCCGCGCCCCTCCTCGCGGGCCTCAAGGGCCGGGTGATGGCGCAGGTCGGCGGTGACATAGACGTCGGCCCCGGAGGCGCGCACCGCGTCAAAGAGCGAGTCGCCGGACCCGCCGAGCACGGCGATCCGCGAGACCTCGGCATCGGCCGGCCCGGAGACGCGCAGGCCCATCGGGGCCTGCGGCAGGGCGGCATACAGGCGCTGCGCGAAGGCCGCGAGCGTCACCGGCTCCGCGAGGGTGCCCACCCGCCCGAGCGGCTGGTCCTCCTCGACCGAGAGGGTGGTGAGGTCGCGCAGGCCGCAGGCGGCGGCGAGCGCCTCACACACGCCGGTCTCGGCGATGTCGGCGCTGGTGTGGGCGCAGTAGAGCGCGATGTCGCCGACGATCAGGTTGGTGACGCTGGCGCCCTTGGCCGTGGTGGTGGCGAGGCTGTGGACGCCGCGCAGGAGCAGCGGGTGGTGGGTGACGAGCAGGTCGGCACCGAGATCACGCGCCTCCTCGATGACGGCGAGCGTCGGGTCGAGCGCGAAGTGCATGCGGCGCACGGGCTGGTCGAGGTCGCCGGTCACCAGGCCCACGCGGTCCCAGGACTGCGCGGTCTGGGACGGATAGAGCCCCTCGAGCTCGGCGACAACGTCACGCAGAGTGAGGTCCATGTGGGCCCGGCCGGGTTCGAACCGACGACACCCGCGGTGTAAACGCGGTGCTCTGCCAACTGAGCTACAGGCCCCTTGCGCCGTGCGGCGCCCGGCCATTGTGTCAGGCACCGGGCGTGCGCGGGTGCGACCCGCGGGTGGGTCACCGCACACGCAGGGGTATGCCGCGTGGCTCAGCCCGCGCGCACCTCGCCGAGGGCCGCGCGGTAGCCCTCGAAGTCGCGCGCCTGGCCGGCCGGCAGCACCTCTGCGTAGCGGATGACGCCCTCGGTGTCGATCAGGAAGGTGCCGCGCAGCGCGTGGCCGCCGCCCTCGTCGAGGACTCCGAAGGCACGGGTGGCCTCCCCGTGGGGCCAGAAGTCGGACAGCAGCGGGAAGAAGTAGGCCTCCTGGTCGGCCCACGCGCGCTGGGCGAACATCGGGTCGCACGAGACCGTCAGCACCTGGAGGTCGTCGGCGTCGAAGTCCTCGAGGCGGTCGCGGATCTCGCCGAGCTCACCGGTGCAGATGCCCGAGAAGGCGAACGGGTAGAAGACGACCACGACATTCTTGCGCCCCCGGAAGGCGGCGAGGCTCACCTCGGTGCCGTGCTGGTCGCGGAGGGTGAAGTCGGGCGCGGCGTCGCCGGCACGCAGGGCGGGGGCTGGGGTCGAGGCGTCCGTCATGGCCTCGAGTCTGCCATCGGCGCGGTATGCCGTGTGCGCGGCCTGCGCGTCAGGTGCGGGTGGGCGGGCGGGGCCTCAGCGCCGGGCGGACTTGGGGGCGACGAGGCGGGTGCCGGTCCAGTCGTCTGCGCAGGCGACCCGGCCGGAGGTGTGTAGGCCCGCGGTGAGCGCGGACTCGTCGATGACGGCCGCGTCGACATGGTCGGGGTGGCCGGCCTTGGGCGTCAGCAGCACGATCGTGCCGTTGTCGGCCAGCTGGGTGAGGGCGTCGACGAGCGCGTCGACCAGGTCGCCGTCGTCCTCGCGCCACCACAGGAGCACGGCGTCGGCGACCTCGCCGAAGTCCTCGTCCTCGAGCTCGGAGCCTGTGATGTCCTCGATGCTGAACCGGAAGTCGTCGTCGACATCGCTGTCGTAGCCGAACTCCTGGACCACCTGTCCCGCTGCGAAGCCGAGCTTGGCTGCAGGACGCCCTCCGGCCGCTGGCGCGGACGTAACCACGTGCTTCCTCCCGATGTGCCTTCGTTGACCGGCCGCCACTGTGGCGGCCGGGACAGATATATCGCGCCTTAGTCCACTAGGAAATGGGGTGATGCGCAAGATCCGGGGGCTCCTCCGCGCGCCGCACGCCGAGTCTGCGGCGGGCCACGGCTGAGCGCCCGATCTGCTCGGCGACGAGGCGCTCTGCCTCCGGTGCCGCCAGATGCGCGATGACCGGCAGCACCGACCCGGGGGTGGACACCAGCGTCACGTCGGCCAGCCCGAGGCGACGCTCGACGGGGCCCTGGGTGAGCTTGGTCGACTGGATCCGGCCGTGCGGCACCCACTGCGCGGTGCGGGCCAGCCAGCCGCCGCGGACGACGACGGCGTGGTCGGTCACGGCATACCCGCGCCGCCGCCAGGACTTGGGGTCGAGCCAGCGGGCGCTGCGCGGGGCGCCGACGAAGCCCGGCTGGGGCCCCTCGCCCGCGATCGCCCGACGGGCGACCTCGAGGTCGGTGTCGGGGAAGACGAGCGCGAGCACGGCGAGCGCCTCCTCGGTCTCGCCCACCGGCAGCAGCAGGTCCTCGCCCTCGTCGTCGCCGGCCCCGTGGACGCCGGCGACATTGACCTGCATCCGCCACCAGCCGAAGCCGCGCCAGAACAGCGGCTGGCGCATCTGCACCGCCTGGACGCGCCCGAGAGGGACGGTCGAGGAGCGCAGGTCGGTCAGCCCGCGCCGCACCTTGAGGGTGTCGCGTGCCTGGCTCAGCTCGAAGTTGGCGTTCTTGACCAGTGACCCGATGTGGTTGGCGCCGACACCGAGCACCGCCGGGCCGAGGACCGGCAGCGCGCCGGGCCAGTCGAAGACGAACGCGGCGATTGTGAGCGGCACGGCGATAGCGAGGAAGACCGCGGAGCCGTGGAAGAGCGCCGACTGCACGAGGCGCTCGTTGGGGATGCGCACCAGGACCTGGGGTATGCCGCGCGCGGCCGGGGTGCCCGGCGCCGGCATCGGTGCGCCGACGCCCGCGGGGACCGGCTGGCCGTCGGGCGTGAGGGGTGGAACGCCTTGTGCGCCAACGGATCCTGCATCGACGACGGCAGGGTCGTCGGCCTGGGCGACGGGCGCGTTGGCCGCCTCCGCGCGGTCCATCAGGTCATCGCGCAGCTCGTGTGCGCGGGTGCCGTCGAGATAGGCCAGCTGGGCGCGCGAGTCCGCTCCCCCGGCCGCGACCACCCGCACCTCGGACAGGCCGAAGATGCGAGCGATGAGGGGCCGCACGATGTCGACCGACTGGATGCGGTCATAGCGGATGTGCCGGTGCTGCTTGAACAGGATGCCGGTGCGCAGCTCGACCGCGTGCGGCGAGAGCCGGAAGCGCGCGGCCCGCCAGCTCAGCCACGCCCCGAGGACGGTGACGGCGATGACGACCGCGGTGACGGCTGCGGCGATGCGCAGGTGGGACATGATCGGGTCGTCCTCGCCGCCCGGCGGCGTCCCGAAGATGCGGTCGAACTGCTGGGAGAGCACATATCCCGCGGCACCGACGAGCATCACGCCGCCGCGGAGCAGCGGTGTCAGCGGGTGGAACCGCTGCCAGTCCGCGCCGTCGTCAACCGCTGTGGGCGGCAGCGGCTCGGCCGGCGGGCCCGCGGCGTCGGGGTGCTGCTCGGTCACAGGCCCGCCCGCTGGGACTCGCCCCGCGCGGCGAGGCGCTCCCGGAGCGCCTCCGCCTCGGCCACCGGGAGCCCGGGGATGTCGCCGCCTGTCGCCGGGGAGGCCGTGTGGACCTGGACGGACGCGAGCCCGAAGCGGCGCGCGAGCGGCCCGGACTGGAGGTCGACATACTGCATCCGGCCATAGGGCACGGTGACCAGGGTGCGGAACATCCGTCCGCGGCGGATCGCGATCTCGTCGGCGAGCTCGGCATAGGTGAGGAAGGCGACCTGGCGCCGGATCAGCCAGATGCCCCAGAGCGCCAGCAGCACGATGGCCGCCAGGGCGACCCAGGCCCACTCCCACACGAAGACCGCGACCGCGACCGATGCGAGCGCGAAGGGCAGCAGGGTCAGCAGCAGGGCGATGGTGCGGGCGGTCGCCAGCTTTGGCGAGACATGCACCCACGGCAGCCCGCTGTCGCCGTCCATCGCGATCTGGGGGGCGGGGGCGGCGGGGACTCCCGCGGTCTCGCTCATGGCCCAACCCTATGGGTGGAAGCGGGCGCTCACCGGGACCGGCGGCGCGGAGGCGGGCCCCGCGGCATACCCCCTGGTAACCGACCCGGGTTGTGACGGAGGGCACTAACGGGTGGAGGATGGACCCAGCCCACCGCGGCCCACCGGTCGCCACCGCGCTAGAAAGGACCTGCCTGTGACCTCCCTGGAGAAGTCCGGCCCCATCCTCAACGGGATCCCCTCCCGCCTCCCGGACATCGATCCCGAGGAGACCCAGGAGTGGCTCAACTCCCTTGACGCCCTGCTCGATGACGCCGGCCGCAGCCGCGCCCGCTACATCATGCTCAAGCTGCTTGAGCGCGCCCGCGAGAAGCAGGTCGGGGTGCCGTCACTCACGACGACCGACTACATCAACACGATCACTCCCGAGCAGGAGCCGTGGTTCCCGGGCGACGAGGACACCGAGCGGCTCTATCGCCGGCTGATCCGCTGGAATGCCGCGGTGATGGTCCACCGCGCGCAGCGGCCCGAGGTCAGCGTCGGCGGCCACATCTCGACCTACGCGTCCGCGGCGACGCTCTACGAGGTCGGCATGAACCACTTCTTCCGCGGCCCCGACCACGAGGGCGGCGGCGACCAGGTCTTCTTCCAGGGCCACGCCGCGCCGGGCATGTATGCCCGCTCCTACCTCGAGGGCGTGCTCGACGAGGACGACCTCGACGGCTTCCGCCAGGAGAAGAGCCACCTCGTCGACGGCAAGATCCGCGCGCTGTCGTCCTATCCGCACCCGCGTCTGATGCCGGACTACTGGCAGTTCCCGACCGTGTCGATGGGCCTCGGCCCGATGAACGCGATCTACCAGGCGCAGTTCAACAAGTACCTCCACAACCGTGGCATCAAGGACACCTCCGAGCAGCGGGTGTGGGCCTTCTTGGGCGACGGCGAGATGGACGAGGTCGAGTCGCGCGGCGCGCTCCAGTGGGCGGCCAACGAGGAGCTCGACAACCTCACCTTCGTCGTCAACTGCAACCTCCAGCGCCTCGACGGCCCGGTCCGGGGCAACGGCAAGATCATGCAGGAGCTCGAGGCCTTCTTCCGCGGCGCCGGCTGGAATGTCATCAAGGTCGTCTGGGGCCGTGGCTGGGACCCGCTCCTGGCCGCCGACCGCGACCACGCGCTGGTACACATCATGAACACCACCACCGATGGCGACTACCAGACCTTCCGCGCCAACGACGGCAAGTACGTCCGCGAGCACTTCTTCGCCCGCGACCCGCGCACCCTCAAGCTCGTCGAGAACTGGTCCGACGACGACATCTGGTTCAAGCTCAAGCGCGGCGGCCACGACTACCACAAGGTCTTCGCGGCATACCAGGCAGCGGTCGACCACACCGGTCAGCCGACGGTCATCCTGGCCCACACGATCAAGGGCTACACGCTGGGCTCGGCCTTCGCCGGCCGCAACGCGACCCACCAGATGAAGAAGATGACCGTCGAGGACCTCAAGCAGTTCCGCGACCTGTTGCGCCTGCCGATCTCCGACAAGCAGCTCGAGGACGACCCCTACCGTCCGCCGTACTACCACCCCGGCAAGGACGACGAGGCGATCCAGTACATGATGGAGCGCCGCCAGAGGCTCGGCGGTTCGCTGCCGCAGCGGCGCACCGGCCACACACCCCTCCCGCTGCCGGCGGACGACGCCTATTCCTCGGTCAAGAAGGGCTCCGGCAAGCAGCAGGTCGCCACGACCATGGCCTTCGTCCGACTGCTCAAGGACCTCATGCGCGACAAGGAGTTCGGCAAGCGCATCGTGCCGATCATCCCCGACGAGGCGCGCACCTTCGGCATGGACAGCTTCTTCCCGACGCGCAAGATCTACAACCCGCACGGGCAGAACTACACCCCGGTCGACGCCGACCTGATGCTGTCCTACCGCGAGGCGACCGACGGCCAGATCCTCCACCTCGGCATCAACGAGGCAGGCTCGGCCGCGTCCTTCACCGCAGTGGGCTCCTCCTACGCCACCCACGGCGAGCCGATGATCCCGATCTACATCTTCTACTCGATGTTCGGCTTCCAGCGCACCGGCGACTCGATGTGGGCGATGGCAGACCAGATGAGCCGTGGTTTCCTCATCGGCGCCACGGCCGGCCGCACCACGCTGACGGGTGAGGGCCTCCAGCACGCCGACGGCCAGAGCCCGCTGCTCGCAGCGACCAACCCGGCGATGGTCGCCTACGACCCCGCCTTCGGCTTCGAGATCGCCCACATCATGCAGGACGGTCTGCGGCGGATGTTCGGCTCGGAGGACGAGAAGGGCAACGAGAACGTCATCTACTACCTCACGGCATACAACGAGCCGATCGTGCAGCCGGCCGAGCCCGAGGGCGTCGACGTCGAGGGCCTGCTCAAGGGCATGTACCTCTACAAGGCCGCAGAGGGCATGGACGACAAGCCGCGGGTGCAGCTGCTCGCCTCCGGTGTCGGCGTCCCGTGGGCGCTCGAGGCCCAGGATCTGCTGCGCGAGGACTACGGCATCGCGGGCGACGTGTGGTCGGTGACGTCGTGGAGCGAGCTGCGCCGCGAGGCCATGGCCTGCGACGAGCACAACTTCCTCGACGGCTCCGAGGAGCGCCGCGTGCCCTATGTGACCCAGAAGCTCATGGGCACCAAGGGCCCGGTCGTGGCGGTCTCCGACTACATGCGCCAGGTCCAGGACCAGATCGCGCAGTGGGTCCCCGGTGACTTCGCCTCGCTCGGCGCCGACGGCTTCGGCTTCTCCGACACCCGTGCGGCCGCCCGCCGCTTCTTCCACATCGACGGCCCGTCGATGGCGGTGCGGGCGCTCCAGATGCTCGAAGAGCAGGGCCAGGTCGAGGCCGGCACGGCCAAGGCCGCCGCCGAGAAGTACCAGCTCAAGGACGTCACCGCCGGCACCTCCGGCAACGCGGGCGGCGACGCCTGATCGGCTCTCCCCCAACGGTTCCCATGCCGTGACACAACGCAGTCGGTATGCCGCGCGCCCACCTGGCGGGTTCTAACGGTCCTCGCAACACCCAGTCTTTCTGGGAGTTGCGAGGACCGTGTCGTTTGAGGAGCTGAGGGCGGCGTTCTTCGTCGCGCTGGACGAGCAGGATGGGAATGTGGCGGCGGCGGCCCGGGTGGCCGGGGTGAAGCCGGGCACGGCGTACGCGTGGGCGCGTCAGGCGGGCGCGGGGCAGGGGGTGCTTCGCCCGCATCCGGGACGTGCCGAGTTCGCGCGGCTGCGCGCTGGGGGCCTGTCCCGGAGTGAGGCCGCGGCCGCGGTCGGGATCCATCAGCGGACCGCGTGGGACTGGGACCGCGGGGTGCGCCGGGCCAAGGGGGTGCGGGTCTATCCCGACGGGCGTCGGGTCGACTACCGGGACGGCAGCGTCACCATGGGCGATGTGACCACCACCCCCGCGCCGTCGTTCGAGGCCCTTGAGCGCAAGCTCCACCCGCGTTACCTGACCTTGCAGGAGCGAGAGAGGATCGCCGACCTGCGCGTGCAGAAGAAGTCGCTGCGCGCGATCGGCCAGGCGCTTGCGCGGCCGACCTCGACGGTCAAACGCGAGATCGACGCGTACGCCGACGCCGACGGCCGCTACCGCGCCCACGACGCTCATCGCGCAGCGACCGAGGCCCGGGCCCGCCCGAGAGCGGCCAAGCTCGCCCAGGACGGCCCGCTGCGCGATTACGTGGTGGAGAAGCTGGCCGAGCGCTGGTCGCCCGAGCAGATCCACAATGGGCTGATCAGGGAACACCCCGGCGACGAGAGCATGCGAGTGGCGACCGAGACGATCTACCAGGCGATCTATCTCCAGGCCCGCGGCGGACTGCGCCGCGAGGTCGCACAGGCCCTGCGGACCGGGCGGACCGCCCGCAAGCCCCACCGCCGCCGTGACCAGCGCCAGGCCCGCTTCGTCGACCCGATGGTCATGATCAGCGACCGCCCACCCGAGATCGAGGACCGCGCCGTGCCCGGGCACTGGGAAGGCGACCTGATCATGGGCAAGGACAACGCCAGCGCGATCGCGACCCTGGTCGAGCGCACCACCCGCTACGTGATGCTCGCCCACCTGCCCGGTGGCCGCCACGACGCGGCCACCGTGCGTGACGCCCTGGTCGAGACCATGCTCACCCTGCCCCAGCACCTGCGCGGGTCGCTGACCTGGGACCAGGGCGCCGAGATGGCCCGGCACAAGACGTTCACGATCGCGACCGGCGCCCCGGTCTATTTCTGCAACCCCCACTCCCCATGGGAACGCGGCAGCAACGAGAACACCAACGGCCTGCTGCGCCAGTACTTCCCCAAAGGAACAGACCTGAGCCTCTGCTCCCGAGCCGACCTCGAATACGTCGCCCAGCAGCTCAACGGCCGACCACGCAAAACGCTCGACTGGGACAAACCAGCCGAGCGCCTGCGTGATCTACTACTGACCACCTAAACCAACAGGTGTTGCGAGGACCACGAGAATCCACCCCTCGGGCGCGCGGCATACCTGCGTCTGCGGTCAGGACATGACAGGTGTCAGCGGCGCGCACGGCACCGGGCGGTTAGCGTGAGCACCGTGAAGGACCTGACCCGACCGGACACGCCTGCCTCCCCGTGGGAGCGCCACGGCTGGGTGATGGGCGCGATCTGGCTGGTCTTCCTCGGGTTCCCGCTCTATGCCGCCGCGGTCAGACCTGGGCCGGTGTGGCTGCGGGTCGTCGGGGTGCTGCTCACCGTGGCGTTCGCCGTCGTCTACATCATCGGCTTCGCCGGGCTGTCCGACGAGCATGACGGCCCGTGGTGGTCGCTGGGGCGGCGTGGGTGGTGGAGCATCCCTCCCGCCCGGGCCGCCCTGCTGCTGTGCCTCATCGCAGCCGCGATGATCGCGATCATCGAGCTCGAGGCCCTCGGGACCATCATCTTCATCGTCGCGCTCGCGACCGCGACCCTGCCGACGCGCCAGGGCGTCGTCGCACTGCTCCTCGGGATCACAGCGGCTCCACTGATCGGGTGGGGGCTGGGCGATCTCCTGACGGGAGTGTGGTTCTCGGGCATGACGGCCCTCATCGGCACCTTCATGCTGCTGCTCGGCCGGTTCGAGACCCTCGACCGCCAGGCCGCACTGAGCCAGCGCCAGCTCGCCTTCGCCGAGGAGCGCGACCGGGTGGCCCGGGATGTGCACGATGTGCTCGGCCACTCCCTCACGGTCCTGACCGTCAAGGCCGAGGTCGCCGAGCGGATGGTCGATCTCGACCCGGAGCGGGCCAAGGAGGAGCTGGCGCAGATCCGCTCGATCAGCCGTCAGGCGCTGGCCGAGATCCGCGCGACCGTCGCGGGACTGCGCGTCGCCCGGCTGACCGACGAGGTCGACCATGCCGAGTCCGCCCTGACCGCCGCGGGCATCGAGTCGGAGCTGCCCGAGGACGCGATGGTCGTCGACCCGCGCCACCGCATCACGCTCGCATGGGCACTGCGCGAGGCCGTCACAAATGTGGTGCGGCACAGCGGTGCCGAGCACTGTGCCGTGGAGTGGGGCGCCGACTGGCTCGAGGTGACCGACGACGGCCGCGGCGTCAACGGCAGCCGCGAGGGCAATGGCATCAGGGGCCTGCGCGAGCGCGTCGAGCCCAGCGGTGGTGCCGTCACGGTCTCCCCCGGCCCTGGTGGCCGGGGCACCCGGCTGCGCGTCGAACTGGGAGTTGAGTCATGACGATCCGGCTGCTGCTCGCCGATGACCAGGCGCTCGTGCGCGGTGGGCTGCGCGTGCTGCTCGACCTCGAGCCCGATCTGGAGGTGGTCGCCGAGGTCGGTCGCGGCGACGAGGTCCTCACTGCCGCAAGGAGATCCGCCCCCGATGTCTGCCTGCTCGACATCGAGATGCCGGGCCTCGACGGGATCGACGTGGCCGGCCTGCTCCACCGTGAGCTGCCCTCGGTGCGGTCGCTGATCGTGACGACCTTCGGCCGGCCGGGCTATCTGCGCAGGGCTCTCGAGGCCGGGGCCAGTGGCTTCGTCGTCAAGGACGCCCCGGCCAAGGAGCTCGCCGAGGCAGTCCGGCGGGTGCACGCAGGACTGCGCGTCGTCGACCCACAGCTCGCGGCGGACTCGCTCGTCGAGGGCAACAACCCGCTGTCCGAGCGCGAGCAGGACGTCCTGCGGGCCGCGCTCGACGGCGCCACCGTCTCCGACATCGCCGGCCGGCTCTATCTCTCCTCCGGCACGGTCCGCAACTACCTCTCGTCCGCGATCGGCAAGACCGGCACCCGCACCCGCGTCGAGGCCGCCCGCGCCGCCCAGGACCACGGCTGGATCTGAGCCGCCGAGACACGGCTGGACCTGAGCAGCAGCCCCACGGCCGGCCACCCGCGTTTGTGCCCAAATGGGCTAAAGCGCGGGACGGGACCCCGCGCCGAGACACCGCTGGAGCTGAGGAGCAGCCCACGCGGCCGGCCACCCGCGTTTGTGCCCAAATGGGCTAAAGCGCGGGACGGGACCCCGCGCCGAGACAGGGGTATGCCGCGAGGTCTGGTGACCTCGCGGCATACCCGATGCGTCTGGAGACTCGCGAAAAGCCTTGTGGCTCAGCCCTGCTCGCCGAGGAAGTCCTTGCGGGCCTCGACGCACAGGTCGGGGTTGTCGCAGAAGACACTGTCGACGCCTGCGTCGTAGTAGCGGCGCACCTCGTCCATCATCCGCCCGTAGTCGGCCGGGTCGGTGCCGATCCGGTAGGCCGGCGGGAGGAAGGAGTTCTCGGCGCGGAAGGTCCACGTGGCGACCTGGAGGCCGGCGGCGTGTGCGTCCTTGATGAGCGGCGTGGGCTGGCCCAGCTCACCGGTCGCGGTCCGCGGGATCAGCGCGGCCTTCTCGGGGCTGATGCCGTCGATCCACTGGCGCAGCTCGCGCAGGCTCTCGGGCGTGGTCAGGTCGGCGTAGGTGCGCGGGTCGCCCTTGGCCTCCAGGTCGTAGGGCCCGCCCTTGACCGTGGTGAGGAAGACGAGATTGGCCTTGTAGCCGAGCTTCTCGCGCAGCTCGATCAGGTTGCTCAGCTCGAAGGACTGGATCCACATCGGGGCGTTCTTCTTGTTGAGCTTGTACTCCGTGGTCAGGTCGACGACCGCGCGCTCGGCGGGGAGGCCGGCGTCCTTGAAGTAGGTCGAGTGCTTGATCTCGGGGATGATCCCGATCTCGCGCTTGTACTTCTTGGACAGCTCGGCGCGCAGCTGGAGGACCTCCTCATAGGTCGGCACCTCCCAGCGCCCGTCATAGACGGTGTTCTGCTGGCGCAGCTCGGGCAGGCGCTCCTTGGCACGCAGGGTCTTGAGCTCGGCGAGAGTGAAGTCCTCGGTGAACCAGCCGGTCGTGGCGACACCGTCGAGCATCTTGGTGGTCTTGCGGGCGGCGAACTCGGGGTGGTCGGCGACGTCGGTGGTGCCCGAGATCTCCGGCTCGTGGCGGTCGACGGGGACCCCGTCCTTGGTCATCACCAGGTCGGGCTCGATGTAGTCCGCGCCCATGGCGACGGCGAGCTCGTATGCCGCGAGGGTGTGCTCCGGGCGGTAGCCGGAGGCGCCGCGGTGGGCGATGACGAGGGGGTGCGGCATGGCGCGTGGCCCCGCTTTGGGGGCGGGCACGCTCTGGTGCGGCTTCGGGTCGTGCGGCTTGGGGCCGTTGGCGGCGGAGGCCATGGCGGGGACGCTAGCAAGGACGGCGGCAGCCAGGGCTGCGGCGGCGAGGCGCGTGGTGGTCATGTCGCGGGACGCTAGGGCCCCACGGCATACCTGCCGGCGACGGTGACGTGACGATCAGGTGAGCACTTCGTCGCGAAAGAGTAAGGACCTCGGCGCGCACGCAGATTTGTGTTCTATGCATTGCGATGCATAAACTTGCAGGTGTGTCCAAGGTACTGACTTCCCTCCCCGTCGGCGAGCGCGTCGGCATCGCCTTCTCCGGAGGCCTCGACACCTCGGTGGCCGTGGCCTGGATGCGTGAGAAGGGCGCGATCCCCTGCACCTACACGGCCGACATCGGCCAGTATGACGAGCCGGAGATCGACACCGTCCCGGGCCGCGCCGGCCAGTACGGCGCCGAGATCGCACGCCTGGTCGACTGCAAGCGCGCGCTGGTCGAGGAGGGCCTGTCCGCAATCGCGTGCGGCGCCTTCCACATCCGCAGCGGCGGCAAGTCCTACTTCAACACCACTCCCCTCGGCCGCGCCGTCACCGGCACGCTGCTCGTGCGCGCGATGCAGGAGGACGGCGTCTCGATCTGGGGCGACGGCTCGACCTTCAAGGGCAATGACATCGAGCGGTTCTACCGCTACGGCCTGATGGCCAACCCGGGCCTGCGCATCTACAAGCCATGGCTCGACGCCGACTTCGTCACCGAGCTCGGCGGCCGGCAGGAGATGTCGGAGTGGCTGACCGAGCGGGGTCTGCCCTACCGCGACAGCGCCGAGAAGGCCTACTCCACCGACGCCAACATCTGGGGCGCCACGCACGAGGCCAAGACCCTGGAGCACCTCGACACCTCGATGGAGATCGTCGAGCCGATCATGGGCGTCGCCTTCTGGGACGAGTCGATCACCATCGCCCCGGAGACGGTCTCGGTCACCTTCGTCCAGGGGCGTCCCGTCGCGATCAACGGCAAGGACTACGGCGACGACGTCGTGGCCCTGGTCCACGAGGCCAACACGATCGGCGGCCGCCACGGGCTGGGCATGTCCGACCAGATCGAGAACCGCATCATCGAGGCCAAGTCGCGCGGCATCTACGAGGCACCGGGCATGGCACTGCTGCACATCGCCTACGAGCGGCTGCTCAACGCGGTCCACAACGAGGACACGATCGCCAACTACCACGCCGAGGGCCGGCGGCTGGGCCGCCTTCTCTACGAAGGCCGTTGGATGGACCCGCAGTCCCTCATGCTGCGCGAGTCGCTCCAGCGCTGGGTGGCCTCCGCGGTCAACGGCACCGTCACGCTGCGGCTGCGCCGCGGCGACGACTACTCGATCCTCGACACCACGGGCGAGAACTTCTCCTACCACCCCGAGAAGCTCTCGATGGAGCGCACCGAGGGCGCGGCCTTCGGCCCCGTCGACCGCATCGGCCAGCTGACCATGCGCAACCTCGACATCGCCGACTCCCGCGCCAAGCTCGAGCTGTATGCCGCGCAGGGCCAGCTCACCGGTGGTCACCAGGAGCTCGTCGGCGACCTCACCCCCGGTGGCGCCGCCCAGATCGCGGCCAACAAGTCGGCCGAGAACGTCGACGACCAGGACGACGCCCTCGACCGCGCCGCCATCGAGTTCGGCGTCGACTGAGGGACCGGGAGTGCGTCGCTCAGCCGGGGCTGCGGTCCACCGGGTGAGGCCACCAGACGACGCACCAGACGACGCACCGCATTCACCGCCCACCAGGTCACGGGTTCGGCGGCGCCCTGATCTTCGTCGGCTCCCCCTGTCGACTGGCCAAGACTCGCCGCGCGGGTCTCGGGGCGGACGGCGAGTCTTGGCCAGTCGACTTGCTGCGAGCGAGCACCGTGGCTAGGTGGCGCCGCATGAACGCGGTTGTGGGCGGCATACAAACCGCGCCCTAGACTCACGCCATGCCCACACCACGCCTGCCGTCGTCGCCGGCCACCCGCAAACGGGTGCGCCAGCACGCAGGTGACCTCTCGACGTCGGCGATCCGGCGGATGGAGGCGCACGACTGGTTCCGGGAGCTGCCCGCCGAGGAGCGCTCGTGGGCGGGTCTGGTGGCCCAGGCGGGCATTGCCGGGTTCGTCACGTGGTTCTCGACCGGTGGCCAGGACCTCGCCGACGCCCGCGTCTTCGGGGCGGCGCCCCGCGAGCTCACCCGCTCGGTCAGCCTGAGCCAGACCCTCGACCTGATCCGCACCGTCGTCGATGTCGTCGAGCAGGAGGCGACCGCGCTCGCCGAGCCCGGCGACGAGAACGCCCTGCACGAGGCCGTCCTGCTCTACAGCCGCGAGATCGCCTTCGCGGCCGCCCATGTCTACGCCGAGGCTGCCGAGACCCGCGGCGCCTGGGATGCCCGCCTCGAGCAGCTCGTCGTCGACGCCATCCTGCGCGGCGAGCAGGACGAGTCGATGCGCTCACGGGCGGCCGCCCTCGGCTGGGGCGCGATGGAGTCGGTGTGCGTCGTCGTCGGGGACACGCCGGCGGATACGCCTGCGGGAGTTATCGACTCGGTCCGACGGGCCTCCGAGAAGGAGTGCTTGCACGTGCTCTCCGCGGTCCAGGGACATCGTCTGGTCGCGGTCCTCGGGCAGGTCGACGACCCCCTCGCCGCGGTGGGCCGCATCCAGGCCGAGTTCGGTGACGGGCCGCTCGTCGTCGGGCCGACCGTGCCACACCTCTTCGCGGCCGGACGATCTGCGCGCGCAGCCATCTCCGGCCACCGCGCCGCGCCCGCGTGGCCGGACCACCCCCGCCCCGTCCGCGCCGACGACCTGCTCGGCGAGCGCGCGCTGACCGGTGACCAGCCCGCCCAGGCACTGCTGCTCGACCACGTCTGGCGGCCGCTGGCAGAGAGCCCGTCGGGCGTGCTGCTCGAGACTGCGACGGCCTATCTCGAGGGCGGGTCATCGCTCGAGGGCACCGCGCGCGAGCTCTTCGTCCACGCCAACACGGTGCGCTATCGGCTCGGGCGGATCGCCGAGGCCACGGGCTATGACCTCACCGACCCGCATGACGCCCAGACGGTGCGCCTGGCCCTGGCCTACGGTCGGCTGCGCCCGGGCCGCGAGCGCGCCTGACCTGCGCCTCTCCCGCCTACCCGACGGTATGCCGCGCACGCACGCCCAGCGCGGCATACCTTTTGTAGGGATCCCACAAGACTGCCCCGAGATGTTCGTCGGCATCGGTCACGAACTGGTCACGACAAAACGGGGAGTCTGGATGGGTGCTCGCGATCGTCTGCCCTGGACAGGGCTCCCAGACCCCCGGTTTCCTCTCCCCCTGGCTGGAGATCCCCGGCGTTGCCGACCGCCTCGGCTGGCTGTCCGCCGTCGCCGGGATCGACCTGCTCACCCACGGGACCGTCTCCGACGAGGCGACCATCAAGGACACCGCCGTCGCGCAGCCCCTCATCGTGGCCGCCGGGCTCGTCTCACTCCTGACCCTGTTCGAGCACCCCGCTGACGGCTTCCGCCTGGTCGGCGTCGGCGCGGGCCACTCGGTCGGCGAGATCACCGCAGCCTCCGCCGCCGGCGTCATCTCCGCCGAGCAGGCCATGGTCTTTGTCCGCGAGCGCGGCAACGGCATGGCCGCGGCCAGCGCGGTGCAGCCGACCGGCATGAGCGCCGTGCTCGGCGGCGACCCCGACGAGGTCGCCCAGGCCCTCCAGACCCACGGCCTGACCCCGGCCAACATGAACGGCGCCGGCCAGGTCGTCGCCGCCGGCACCATGGAGCAGCTGGCCGCCCTCGCCGCCAACCCGCCCGCCAAGGCCCGCGTCATGCCCCTCAAGGTCGCCGGCGCCTTCCACACCGAGCACATGGCGCCCGCCGTCGACACCCTCGCCGGATACGCCCGCGCGATGTCGACCCACGACCCCCGCGTCAAGATCCTCTCCAACGCCGACGGCACCGTCGTCCACTCCGGCCGCGAGGTGCTCGGGCGCCTGGTCAGCCAGGTCCGCAACCCGGTCCGCTGGGACCTGTGCATGGAGACCATGACCGACCTCGGTGTGACCGGCATGATCGAGATCCCGCCGGCCGGGGCCCTCACCGGTCTGGCCAAGCGGGCGATGAAGGGCGTCGAGACCCTCGCTCTGAAGTCGCCCGACGACCTCGACAAGGCCCACGCGATGGTCAAGGAGCACGGCACCCTCAGCCGCAGCCCGCTCGACCCCGCCTGGCGGCTGGTCATCGCACCCGCCAAGGGCACCATCACCCGGTCTGAGATCGCCGAGGGCGCCAGCGTCGCCGCCGGGTCGCAAATCGGCCAGGTCAGCACCCTGCGCGACTCCTACCCCGTCACCGCCCCCCACGGCGGCACCGTCGTGGAGTGGCTCGTCGAGGAAGGCGACCCCGTCTCCCCCGGCCAGCCGCTCCTCCGCCTGCACCCCCAGGAGCGCTGACATGACCACAGCACTGGCCCCCAAGGGCACCGGGCGGCTTCAGACCGCCACGGGCTCTGCCCACGCCCGGGTGACCGGCATCGGCGGCTACCGGCCGCGGCGCATCGTGGACAACCACGAGATCGCCACCTACATGGACACCTCCGACGAGTGGATCCGCGAGCGGACCGGCATCGTCACCCGGCACTGGGCCGGCGAGGGCGAGTCGGTGCTGGAGATGTCGCAGTACGCCTCCAAGCCCGCCATGGAGATGGCCGGCGTCGGGCCCGAGGACATCGACCTCGTGATCGTCGCGACGGTCAGCCACCTCTACCAGACCCCCGCCATCGCGACCCTCGTCGCCACCCAGCTGGGCATCCCCGACGCCGCGGCATTCGACATCTCGGCCGCCTGCGCCGGCTACTGCCACGGCATCGCGATGGCCGGCGACATGATCCGCGGCGGCTCGGCGACCAACGCCTTGGTCATCGGCGTCGAGCGGCTCATGGACGTGGTCGACAAGTCCGACCGCAGCACCGGCTTCATCTTCGCCGACGGCGCCGGCGCGGCCGTTGTCTCCCAGTCGGACACGCCCGGCATCGGCCCGACGGTCTGGGGCTCCGACGGCAGCCAGTGGGACGTCATCTCGCAGCGCAACTCCTGGCTCGAGGTGGCCGAGGACGAGTCGCTGCCCTTCCCCACGATCGGCATGGCGGGCCAGCCCGTCTTCCGCTGGGCGGTCTGGGGCATGGCGCCCGTCGCCCGGCGCGCCATCGAGGCTGCGGGGATCACCGTCAACGACCTCGACGCCTTCATCCCCCACCAGGCCAACATGCGCATCGTCGACGCGATGATCAAGCAGCTCAAGCTGCCTGCCGACATCCCCGTCGCCCGCGACATCGCCGACACCGGCAACACCTCGGCCGCGTCCGTGCCGCTGGCGACCGAGCGCATGCTGCGCGAGGGCACCGCCCCGCGCGGCGGCCTCGCCCTCCAGCTCGGCTTCGGCGCCGGTCTGTCCTATGCAGCGCAGGTCATCGTCCTGCCCTGACACACTCCCGCCGGCCCACGGGTAGAACCGGGCCATGGCAGCGGATGCTGCTGCAGCACAACAGAATCCACACCACACTCACGACAAGGAGCATCACTCATGGCTCAGAACGAGCAGGAGATCCTGGCCGGCCTGGCGGAGATCGTCAACGAGGAGACCGGCATCGACGCCGCGTCCGTCGAGCTCGACAAGTCCTTCACCGAGGACCTCGACATCGACTCGCTCTCGATGATGACGATCGTCGTCAACGCCGAGGAGAAGTTCGGCGTGCGCATCCCCGACGACGAGGTCAAGAACCTCAAGACCGTCCGCGACGCCGTCACCTACATCCAGTCCAACCAGGGCTGACCTGATCGCGCGGGCGGGTGGCTGACCACCCGCCCGCGCGTCGCCCTGTCCCCGTCGACATCCTCGACCAGCGGCTGCGCCGCTCCCCCTCACAAGGAGTGCACATGACCACCACCCCACGCATTGTCGTGACGGGCCTGGGCGCCACCACGCCCCTGGGCGGCACCGTCGCCGAGACCTGGGAGGGCATCCTCGCCGGCCGCTCCGGCGCGCGTCCCCTTGATGTCCCGTGGGTGGAGAAGTACGACCTGCCCGTCAGCTTTGCCGCGACCCTCGCGCGCTCGCCCGAGGAGACCCTCGCCAAGGTCGAGGTCCGCCGCAACGACCCCTCCGCGCAGTACGCCCTCGTCGCGGCCCGCGAGGCCTGGGCCGACGCCGGCAGCCCCGAGGTGGAGCCCGAGCGCATCGGTGTCGCGATCGGCACCGGCATCGGTGGTGTGCAGACCCTGCTGGAGCAGTGGGACAACCTGCGCGAGAAGGGCCCCCGCCGCGTCTTCCCGCTCGCCGTGCCCATGCTGATGGCCAACTCGCCGTCCGGCACGGTCTCCCTCGACCTCGGCGCCCGCGCTGGCGCCCACACCACCGTCTCCGCGTGCGCCTCCGGCGCCGAGGCCATGGGGTATGCCGCGGACATGATCCGCGCCGGCCGCGCCGACATCGTCGTTGCCGGTGGCACCGAGGCCGCCATGCACGCCCTGCCCGTCGCGGGTTTCGCTGCGATGCAGGCGCTTTCGACCCGCAACGACGACCCCGAGCGCGCCTCGCGCCCCTATGACGTCGACCGCGACGGATTCGTCCTCGGTGAGGGTGCCGCCGTGATCGTGCTCGAGACCGAGGAGCACGCCAAGGCCCGCGGCGCCAAGATCTATGCCGTGCTTGCCGGTCTGGGCATGTCCTCCGACGCCCACCACATCACCGCCCCGGAGCCGGAGGGCGCCGGTGCGTCCCGGGCGATGGTCGAGGCGGTCGAGTCCGCTGGCCTGGCGCTCTCGGACATCAGCCACATCAACGCCCACGCGACCTCCACGCCGGTCGGCGACGTCGCCGAGGCCAACGCCATCCGCCGCGCGTTCGGCGACCACACCGACTCCATCGCCGTCACGGGCACCAAGTCGATGACCGGGCACCTGCTCGGCGCGGCCGGCGCGCTCGAGGCCGTGCTGACCGTCCTGTCGGTGCACCACCGGGTCGTCCCGGGCACGATCAACGTCGACAACCTCGACCCCGCGATCACCCTCGACGTCGTCCGAGGCGAGCAGCGGTCCCTGCCCGACGGCGACATCGCCGCCCTCAACAACTCGTTCGGGTTCGGCGGCCACAACGTCGCTCTCGCGATCAGGAGCATCTGAATGGCCCACCAGCCCAACGCCGCCAGCGCGACGGTGTCGGCGGCGACCAAGCCCAAGGTCGACCGCGAGCATGACCCGCGCAACCCGCGGCTGCGCCTCGCGGCATTCTTTGACGAGGGCACGCTCGAGCTGATCACCCCCGAGGACCGCTCCGGCATGCTGGCCGCGGTCGGCAAGGTCGACGGCACTGCCGTGACTGCCTTTGCCTCGGACGCCACCATCATGGGCGGCGCCATGGGCATCGAGGGCTGCAAGGTCGTCGTCGAGGCCTATGAGCGCGCTCTCGCGGACGGCACGCCGATCGTCGGCCTGTGGCACTCCGGCGGGGCCCGGCTCCCCGAGGGTGTGGCCTCGCTGCACGCCGTCGGCGGGATCTTCGCGATCATGACCCGCGCCTCGGGCAAGGTCCCCCAGATCTCGGTGGTCATCGGCGCTGCGGCCGGCGGCGCGGCATACGGCCCGGCCCTGACCGACATCGTGATCCTCGCCCCCGAGGGGCGCATCTTCGTCACGGGCCCCGACGTCGTCCGCTCCGTCACCGGTGAGGCGGTCGACGCGCTGCGGCTCGGCGGCCCCGAGCCGCACGGCCGCCGCTCCGGCGTGGTGCACGTGCTGGCCGACTCCGAGCGCGACGCGATGGACCGCGGCCGCACGCTCTGCTCGCTGCTCGGCGCGCAGGGCTCGCTCGACGTGGCCGGCGTGGCCGACACGGACCTGTCCGAGCAGTTCCCCCAGTCGGCCAAGCGCGCCTACGACGTGCACCCGGTCGTCGCCGCAGTGCTGGACGAGGGCACCGATTCCGTTGAGCTGCACCCGAAGTGGGCGCCCAACATCGTCACGACCCTCGGCCGTCTCGGTGGCCGCACGGTCGGCGTCATCGCCAACAACCCGCTGCGTCTGGGCGGCTGCCTCGACTCCCCCAGCGCCGAGAAGGCCGCGCGCTTCGTGCGCATGTGCGATGCCTTCGGGGTGCCGCTGGTCGTCCTCGTCGACGTCCCCGGCTACCTGCCCGGCGTCGGCCAGGAGTGGGACGGCGTCGTGCGCCGCGGGGCCAAACTGCTGCACGCCTTCGCCGAGGCCGTGGTCCCCCGGGTCACCCTCGTCACCCGCAAGACCTACGGCGGCGCCTACATCGCGATGAACTCCCGATCCCTCGGCGCCACAAAGGTCTTCGCGTGGCCCGACGCCCACGTGGCCGTCATGGGCTCCGTCGCCGCGATCCGCATCCTCCACCGACGCCGCCTTGCCGAGGTGGACGACGCCGAGCGCCCTGCGGTCGAGGACGAGCTGGCGGCCGAGCACGACCGGCTGTCCGGCGGTCTGCCCCGGGCCGTCGAGATCGGCGTCGTCGACGAGATCGTCGAGCCGTCGGCCACCCGCAGCGCGATCGCCAAGGCCATCGCCGAGGCGCCCCAGCAGCGCGGCCAGCACGGCAACATCCCGCTCTGACGACCCGCCGAGGCGAGGGGCGCGCCTGCCCCGCGCACCCGGCGTACCGCCTCTGGCAGACGAGAGTGCCCCCTCCCCGCGCACGGGAGGGGGCACTTCGCTTGCGCGGCCGTGATGGAGTCCGGCCGCGGGTCTGGTGAGTCGGTCAGCCGACCTTGTGCAGCCAGCGCACGGGGGCACCGTCGCCGGCATAGCGGAAGGGCTCGAGCTCGGCGTCCCAGTCGACGCCGAGGAGCTCCTCGATCATCTCCTGCATCGCCTCGGGCGACCCCTGGGCGAGGGTGACGACCTCACGCAGCCGGTCCTCGTTGATCACAGCGTCACCGCTGGCCGAGGTCCACGTGTGGTGGATGCCGAGCTCCGGGGTGTGGCTCCAGCGCGAGCCGTCGCAGCCGGGGCTGGGCTCCTCGGTGATCTCGTAGCGCAGCTTGTCCCACCCGCGCAGCGCCGAGGCAAGGCGTGCGCCGGTGCCGGGCTCGCCTGTCCAAGACAGTTCGGCACGCATGAGGCCGGGGGCAATGGGCTGGCGGGTCCAGTCCAGGTGCACGCGGGCACCAAGGATCGACTCGAGCGCCCAGGTGATGTGCGGGCACAGCGAGGACGGGGTGCTGTGGATGAACACCACCCCGCGCGTGCTGGTGCGCGGCATCGCGACAGACATCCGAACCTCCTCGATGCAAGGGACGTCTTCCCCAACGCCGTCGCATCTGCGGGTCCTGCGTGCTGTCGTACGTGTGTCGCGCGAGCTGTGCGTGCGTGAGCACGGTTTGTCGAAGCCCCATTGTGCCCCACAGATCACAATCGCACCAGTGCCCACGCCCGCCTCGCCCGCCTCGTGCGCGCCCTGTCGCCTCACGAGCGGTCAGGGGTATGCCGCGGCTACTCGCAGGCGACCCCGTCCCGGTCACGGTCGAGAGCGTCGCGGTAGCCGGGCTGGCCGGCCAGCAGTGGCGCCGCTCCGGCAGCCCGGGCAGCGGAGCAGTTGGCGTAGTACGCCGCGCCCCCACCGCCACCGGCGTCGCCGCCCGACCCGCTGTCTCCTCCGCCGCCCACAAACGGCGCCGCCCCAGGGTTGGCGTCCTCCGTGGTGGTGACGGTGACGCGCACCGTCTCGGCGGGCGCGGTGACCGTGCGGGTGACGGTGACCGTGGCAGCGGACGCGGTTGTCGTCACCGTCCGCGGGCCCGGGGCCGGGGCGGTGGTGGTGACCGTGACAGGGGAAGCAGTCTGGGTGACCGTCGCCGCGGTTTGGGTCACCGTCGAGGCAGCGACCGGCTCCGGTCCGGAATCATCGGCCAGCAATGCGCTGCATGCGCCCAGCAGGCCGAGCACCACAAGGCTCAGACAGCCGCACCCGAGCATTGTGCTTTTGGAGTCTTTTGTTGAGTCATGGCCGAATGCGCCCCGCGGTCCAGCGACGGGTCGACCCTGGTCGTCCAGCCAGAACGCGTGCCCGGTCGGCGCTGGCGGCCAGTGCGGATCGGGCGACCAGCCCTGCGGCGGGCTCCAGTTGTCGACGGGCGGCAACGGCCAGCCCTCCGGAGGATTGAATCGCGGGTTCCCTGCCACGTCCTTTTCCTTTCGCATTCGCCAAACGGCGTACAAATGAATAGCTCGGGCCGGAAACCGGCCCAAGCCTCCCTTTTCTTTCACGACTCCCGCAAAAGGCGTTCCACCCCTGTGGGTGGGCGGCGAAATCGTTACTCTTGAGGCCATGACCTCCCCCGTGCTCGCCCTCGTCCAGCCGGCCGATCAACCGCCCGACCGCATGCTCGAGGTCGCCCGGGCAGCCGAGGCTGCGGGGTTGACCGAGGTGTGGCTCTGGGAGGACTGCTTCGCCGCCAGCGGGGTCGGCGCCGCGGCCGCGCTGCTGGGCGGCACGGAGCAGCTCAGCGTCGGGATCGGGCTCATGCCGACGCCCCTGCGGGTGCCGTCGTTGACCGCCATGGAGATCGCCACCCTGGCCGAGATCTTCCCCGGGCGCTTCCTCCCGGGCCTCGGCCACGGTGTGCAGGACTGGATGGCACAGATCGGCCACAAGGCCGCCTCGCCCATCACGCTGCTGCGTGAGCAGCTCACGGTCATCGGCGCCCTGCTCGAAGGCGAGGAGGTCAGCATCGACGGCCGCTATGTCCAGCTCGACCGGGTGCGACTGCGCTTCCCGCCCCAGACGCGGCCGCCCGTGCTCGTCGGCGGCCGCGGCCCTCGCACCCTGGCCCTGGGCGGCGAGCTCAGCGACGGACTCATCCTCGACGACGCCGCACCCGAGGGGCGCGCGGACGTCGCCCGGCTGCGCGAGGAGATCGAGATCGCGACCGAGGCCCGTGACAAGGCCGGGCGCACCGGCCCGTTCGAGGTCGTCGTCTTCCTGCCCACCAGGTTCGGCGCCGCTCCTGGCGAGATCGCGGAGCAGGCTGAGGTGCTGGGCGAGGCCGGGGCGACCCGGGTCGCCCCCTTCGCCGGAGGCGTCGACGGCCCGCCGGCCGGTGGCGACGAGGTCCGTGCCTTCGTCGACGTGCTCGCCGAGGCCAACGGGCTCCTGAGCGCCTGACGACCGCCCGCGGCATATCCCATGCGGGCCGGACCGGAGTCTGTGCCCCAGCTCGCGTTCTGTCCGCAGGATTGATCCGGGGCACAGAAAGCAAACCTGTCGACAGATCCGACGGGAGTCACCAAACCGGGGCACAGAAAGCAAACCTGCGGATGGATGCCCGGGCCGATTGGCTGAGACCCATGGGCCTGCCGGCGACCTTGGACTGGTGGGGCGTGTCGGGCTTGAACCGACGACCGACGGATTATGAGTCCGCTGCTCTGACCGACTGAGCTAACGCCCCTGTTTGCCCCACGCGATGCGGCGCCGGGCACCGCGGGAGCCTATCGCGACGGGTGCCGCCTCACCCAAGGCGGCACCGATCCCGCATGAGATTCAGCAGTACTTGTTGGCTGCGGTCGTGCTCGTGCCGTCGTTATAGGAGCACGAGTGCACCAGCGCGCCGGTGGAGTTGCGCAGGTACGCGGTGTCGTAGTTGTTGTTCCACACGTAGCTCGTCTTGTTGTAGTAGCGGTTGGCCTGTGTCGCAGTGCCCTTGCCCGTGCGGACGACAACGCTGCCGTAGGCACCGAGTCGGAAGGTCGGGAAGCGGTAGGTGAAGCCGGTCCGATCACGAAGCGTCCATCCAGTCAGCACGCGGGGTGTTGCCGTCATGTTCTTAACTTAATGACGACGTACTCGTCGTTGACGCTGGCGTTGGTGTAGTTGTCCTTCACCGAGCCATACGAGTCGTAGTGGATCCGGGTGACTTTCACCGCGGGCGCGGCGTCAGCCGGCGCCGCGATCGAGAGCGTGGTGGAGACTGCAAAGGCGCTGGTCAGCGCGACAAAGAGGGGGCGGGGACGCATCATTCTTGAACCCTAAGCTCACTACGGGGCCGGCGTCCCGCGAATCGGACAAGGCTGACAATCCGGACTAACAATCCACCCTCCCACCCCAGCCGCAGGGGTATGCCGCGCGGCCGGCCACAGCGCGCGACGAGCCTGCCGCTCGACGCGCCGAACGCCCGCTGGTCGCAAGTTCACCCGCGGTAGGGCCCATACCCCCTACCGTGTCGAGAAAGCCGGACGCCGGTGTCCGGCCGCACCAGAGGGGCACAGATGCAGGACCTGCGACCGCGTGACAGTGACGCCACGATGGCAACGCTGCGCCATCTGCGCACCACCAGCACGCTTCCGGTGGTCTTCGCCGGCGCGTGCGGCGACGGCACCGTCACCCTCAACCAGTTCCTCGGCACGCGCACCCGCGGGATGAACGGCCTGCGGGTCCGCTCTGGCACCGGGCTCGGCGGCAAGGTGATGGACACCAAGCGGCCGACCACGCTGGAGGACTACTCCCGCAGCACCGCCATCACCAAGGACTACGCGCACATCGTCTCGCAGGAGGGGCTGCGCGCCATGGTCGCAGTGCCGGTCATCGCCGGCGGCCGCGCGCGCACCGTCCTCTATGGCGCCGCCCACGTCAGCTCCGGCATCGGCGACCAGGTCAAGTCCTCCTTCCTCGACGCGGCGCGCACGCTGAGCCGCGAGCTCGAGGTCCGCGACGAGGTCGACCGCCGGGTCTCGATGGCAGAGGTCACGCGGGCCGAGCAGGTGCACGGCCTCGAGCCGGCCGATCTCGCGCGCCTGCGCGAGGTCCACGGGGAGCTGCGCGCCATCGCCGCGGCCGTCGACGACCCCGACCTGCGGGATCGCCTGATGACCGCCGGCGCCCAGATCGCCGGGCTCGGCCAGAGCCGGCGCCCCAGCCCCACCGGGCCCGCCCTGTCCCCCCGCGAGCTCGATGTGCTCGCCCAGGTCGCCCTCGGCTGCTCCAACGCCGAGGCCGCCACCCGGCTCGGCCTGTCCGCCGAGACCGTCAAGGCCTACCTGCGCTCGGTCGCGCACAAGCTCGAGACCTCGACGCGCATGGAATCCGTCACTCGCGCAAGGGTTCTGGGCCTCCTGCCCTGACCCAGACGCACGGCATACCCCTCCCGACAAGGGCGCCCTTCGGCGCGCCCAGCGGTCGCCTGCCCGGGTCAAACGGTCTCACCCCAATCCGGGGGTAACGGCCCTGTGAAGAACCTCACTACCTTCCTCGCAACCGGTCACCCGGACCGGCACCGCCCTCTCCTGGGCATCCCCTTGTGAAACGGAGATACCCGTGACGACCATCGACAGCGCTCGCGAGGCATTGCCCGAGGAGCGGTCCGGCCCCTCGATGGGCCGCGTAGCCGCAGCGAGCTCAATCGGCACCACCATCGAGTTCTACGACTTCTTCATCTACGGCACCGCTGCGGCGCTCGTCTTCCCGACGGTCTTCTTCAGCAAGTCCGACCCGGCGACCGCGACCCTGGCCTCCTTCGCCACCTTCGCCGTGGCCTTCTTCGCGCGCCCCGTCGGCGCCATCGTCTTCGGCCACTTCGGTGACCGCATCGGCCGCAAACGCACCCTGGTCTGGACGCTGCTCATCATGGGCCTGGCCACCATCCTGATCGGCCTTCTTCCCGGATACAGCTCTGGCGCATGGGGATACGCTCCCGACGGCATCGGCATCTGGGCACCGACCCTGCTGGTCGCACTCCGCTTCTTCCAGGGCTTCGCGGTCGGCGGCGAGTGGGCCGGCGCGACGCTGCTGACCGCCGAGTACGCCCCCAAGGGCCAGCGCGGCAAGTACGCGATGTTCCCCCAGCTCGGCCCGGCCTTCGCCTTCCTGCTCTCCTCGGGCACCTACCTCATCTTCGCCCTGACCTCGGGCGGCGCGAAGATCTCCCCCGACAGCGCGTTCGTCGAGTACGCCTGGCGCATCCCGTTCCTGCTCTCCTCCCTGCTCGTCCTCGTCGGCCTGTGGATCCGCACCCGCGTTGACGAGACCCCGGTCTTCAAGGAGGCCGAGAAGCGCCTCGGCCAGGACCCGGCCCGCAAGCCCCCGTTCATCGACGCGATCCGCCACCAGTGGAAGGAGATCCTCATCGCCGGTGGCGCCCTCGCCTCGCTGTTCTCCCTCTTCTATATGGGCACCGCGTTCCTGACGACCTACGCGACCAAGGTCCTCGGCTTCTCGATGCCGTTCGTCCTCGGCATGGGCATGGTCGCCGCCATCTTCTTCGGCCTGTCGATCGCCATCTCCGCGACGATGTCCGACCGCTTCGGCCGCCGCCGCGTCATCATGCTCAGCTGCATCCTCGCCGTCATCTGGACGCTGCTGCTCTTCCCGATGCTCGACACCAAGAACGTCTTCCTCTACGTCTTCGGCCTCATCGGCACCCTGGTGATCTTCGGCATCGCCTACGGCCCCGCCGGTGCCGCGCTCCCCGAGCTGTTCGAGCCGCGCTACCGCTACACGGGTGCCGGCCTCGGCTACAACCTCGCCGGCATCTTCGGCGGCGCCATCCCGCCGCTGCTGGCCGCGAAGTTCGTCGCCGCCGGCAACAGCATGAACGTCGGTGTCATGCTCGCGATCCTCTCCGCGATCAGCGTGCTGTGCACCTACTTCCTGGTCGAGTCCAAGGACCGCGACATCGACGCGGACACCGTTCTCTGACAGGCACGTCCGCCGGACAACGAGGCCGGGTCACCCCATGCGGGTGGCCCGGCCTCGGCCATTGGTGAGGTATGCCGCGGGGCCGGCCCCGCGGCATACCTCACCTTGTCAGCGCAGTTCGTCGTCGAAGCGGTCGGTGCCCTCGTGGCCCACCGTGATCACCGCGCCGTCGGCGTCCTTGAGGTCGGCGTGGGCGGTGGCCCGGGCGAGGTGGTAGGCGGCGATGGTGACGATCGTGCCGAGCGCGATGCCGCCGAGCTGGAAGTCGCGGGAGAGGTCGAGGCTGGTGTTGCCGATGCCGATGATGATGCCGGCGGCGACGGGCACGAGGTTGATGGGGTTGGAGAAGTCGACGTCGTTCTCCCGCCAGATCTTGGCGCCCAGCAGGCCGATCATCCCGTAGAGCACCACACAGATCCCGCCGAGCACTCCCCCGGGCACGCCGGCGACGAGCGCGCCGAACTTGGGGATCAGGCCGAACCCGATGGCGAAGAGCGCCGCGACGAAGTAGGCGGCAGTGGAGTAGACGCGAGTGGCGGCCATGACGCCGATGTTCTCCGCATAGGTCGTCGTGGGTGCCCCGCCGACCGCCGAGGAGGCCATGGTGGTCAGACCGTCAACGGCGATGGCCTTGCCCATCTGACCGTCGAGATCGGCGCCGGTCATCTCGGCGACCGCCTTGACGTGGCCGGTGTTCTCGGCGATCAGGGCGACGACGGCCGGGAGGACGAGCAGGATCGCGGCCATCGAGAAGGTCGGGAAGTGGACCCCCGGGATCGTCTGCCCGTCAACGACTTTGGTGGCCTGCGGCAGGCCGAACCAGGCAGCGTCGGCGACCGCCGAGAAGTCGACCCGGTTGTGGCTGAAGGGCTGCTGGACGCACAGCAGCGCCGCGTCGACGTCGGGCGGGCACGGCTTGGTGAGGTCGGTGCGCAGGAAGGTCGTGCCGGGCATCACCGACGTCACGGGCCCGACGACTTTGTCGAGCACCCAGGACAGGAGATAGCCGAAGACCAGGGACAGGAAGATCGAGATGCGGCCGATGAACCCGCGGAAGGCAACGGCGCACACGATGGCAAAGACCATGACCGCTAGCGCGACCCACTGGTCCTGCGGCCAGTAGGTGTCGGCGACGACGGGGGCGAGGTTGAAGCCGATGAGCATCACGACCGCGCCGGTCACGACCGGTGGCAGGACGGCGTGGATGACGCCGCTGCCGACGACGTGGATGACCAGGCCGACCAGCGCGAGGACGAGACCGCAGACCAGGGTTGCGCCGGTGAGCGTCGACAGGTCGGCGCCGGGCTGCCGGCTGATCGCGGCCGCGATGCCGACAAAGGAGGCCGAGCTGCCGAGATAGCTGGGGATCGTCCCCTTGAGGACCAGCAGGAAGCACAGGGTCGCGAAGCCGCTGAGCATGATCGCCAGTTGGGGGTTGAGCCCCATGAGGAGCGGGAAGACGAAGGTCGCCCCGAACATCGCGACGACGTGCTGGGCGCCCAGGCCGATCGTCTTGCCCCACGCGAGCCGCTCGTCGGGTGCGACGACCTCCCCTGGTGCGAGCGTGTGACCGTCGCCCTTGAGCTTCCATCCGAATGCCGCCACGTGCGTTCCCTCTCTCAAGCGCCGGAGTGCCGGGGACACTCTGCCACCCACCGACGCCGGCCACCGACCCGGCACCACACCCCACAGGGGAGCCTTGCCTTGCATGCGACCCCCGTCCCAAACGCCTAGATTGTCTGTGTGAGCACCGCCGAGAGCCCGATCGACAAACCCACTCGCGACCTGCGTAAGTACGCGTGGCTGTCGATTGCCGCGGCGATCCTCACGATCGGGCTCAAGGCGGGCGCGTGGGCGGTCACCGGCTCGGTCGGCCTGCTCTCCGACGCCGCCGAGTCGATCGTCAACCTCGTGGCGGCGGTGGCGGCCCTCATCGCGCTCACCGTGGCCGCGCGCCCGGCGGATGACGGGCACCACTTCGGGCACACCAAGGCCGAGTACTTCTCGGCCGCCATCGAGGGCCTGATGATCTTTGTCGCGGCCGTCGTCATCATCTGGCAGGCGGTCGACCGCTTCCTCAACCCGCGGCCGATCGAGAACGTCGGGATCGGCCTGGGCATCTCGATCGTCGCCTCTGTCATCAACGGCGCGGTGGCGCTCGTGCTGCTGCGGGCGGGGCGCCAGCACCGCTCGATCACCCTCGAGGCCGACGGCAAGCACCTCATGACCGATGTGTGGACCTCCGTCGGCGTCGTCGTCGGTGTCCTGCTCGTCGCTGTGACGGGCATCGAGCGGCTCGACCCGATCGTCGCGGCCGCGGTCGGCATCAACATCATCGTGGCCGGCGTGCAGCTGATCCGCGCCTCGGGCAGGGGCCTGATGGACGGCGCCATGGACGCCGAGGAGAACGCCCAGATCGCGGCCGTCCTCGAGCGGTTCGAGTCACCCGAGGTCCGCTTCCACGGTCTGCGCACCCGCGTCGCCGGGCACCAGGGCTTCGCCGAGGTGCACATGCTCGTGCCGGGCGGCTGGACGGTGCAGCGCAGCCACGATGTGGCCGAGGAGGTGGAGGCCGCCCTGCGCGAGACCCTCCCCGACCTGCACCTGGTCACCCACGTCGAGCCACTCGAGGACCCGCGCTCCTATGACGACTTCCAGGCCGAGTTCCCCGTCGGGAACCCGCCGACCGAGCCGCTGGCCCGCGACGGTGCCTGACGCGGGAGGGAACCGGCGCCGCGGTCGGCTGGCGGCCGCCGTGGCCGCCCTCGCGGCATACCTCCTGGTCGTCTCGGCGTGCACGACGCCGGGTCAGGACGCCGCGGGGACCCTGCGGATCGGGGTCACCACCTCCCAGCCAGGGCTGAGCCAGCGGACCGGCGAGGAGTTCGCCGGCTTCGACATCGACGTGGGTCGGCGCATCGCCGCGGCCCTCGACCGCACCCCCGTCTTTGTGGCGACGGTGGCCAGCCAGCGCGAGAACCTCCTGACCACGAGCCAGGCCGACATCGTCGTGGCCGCGTTCTCGATGACGCCCGAGCGCGCCCAGCGCGTGGCCTTTGCCGGGCCCTATCTCGTCACCGGCCAGGACGTCCTGGTGCGCGCGGGCGAGCCGCCCATCAGCGGCCGCACCGACCTCCCCGGCCACACCGTGTGTGTCGTGCGTGGATCCACCGCCTCCGCGCAGATCCGGCGCACGACCGGGGGCGTGCTGCTGCGTGAGCTCGACACCTCCGGCGAGTGCATCGAGGCCCTCACCGAGCGCAAGGTCGACGCGGTCAGCGACGACGCCGCCATCCTGGCCGGGTATGCCGCGCTGCCCCGGCTGCGCGACCGGGTGCGCCTCGTCGACGAGCCCTACACCGTCGAGCGCTATGGCGTCGCGCTCCCCCGCGGCGACCGCGATCGCTGCGAGCGCGTCCGGACGGCGATCACCGACATGATCGAGTCCGGCGAGTGGGCCGAGTCGCTGCGGCGGCACTTCGGCGCCGGCACCCCGCTGGCCGAGCACGAGCCGCCGGCACCGGACACCTGCGCCTGAGCGGCCGTCCGGCCCCGTTTAGACTGTGACCTGCACGGATCCGCCAGGGGGCGAGGTCTCGGCGAGGTCCAAACAGGGGGATCAATGCGGTTGCCGTCCGGCGCCACTCGATTTGTCGCGCGCGCCATTGGCGTGCCGCTGCTCGCTGCCCAGCTGTCCTTCCCGGCCGGGCTGCTGTGGTGGGGCGGTCTCGAGGTCTCGCTGAGCTCCGACCGGGCGACCGTGGGGCAGCAGTCTGGGCAGGGGTCGAGATGTCCGACGCCGACGGGCGGACCGCGGTCCTCGAGCGGCGCACTGGTCGGGCCTGGACCGAGTTCTCCCGGGCCACGATCGACGACGGCCGGGCGCGGCTGGCGGCCCCCACCACGGCATACGCCAGTGACATGGAGCTGCGCGTGCGCGTCCTCGGAGGCGACGAGGAGGTCTCAGACCCCCTCCACCTCAGGGTGGACCCGCCCTACGAGCCGGCCGGCCGCCCCGAGATGGCCCGGCCGGGCACCGCCCGCTGGAACCCGTGCGCCCCCATCCGGTATGCCGTGGACGAGGGCGCCCCCGTCGGCGCGGCCGAGGATGTGCGCACGGCCCTGGCCGAGGTGAGCCGCGCGACGGGCCTGACGTTCGTCGAGGCCGGCAGCACCGGCGTCGTGCCGCAGAACGACACCGCGTCGCTCGGCGCGGGTGTGGACCTCGTGGTCGCCTGGGCCGACCCGGATGCGACGAGCATGCTCGACCCCATCGAGGGCGGCGTGGTGCCGATGGCCGGGGGCACGGCCGCCGAGGTGCCGGGCTATCGCGGGGAGGACGGCCGCCCCACCGGCTGGATCGTCCAGGGCCGCGTGGTGATCAACGAGCGCTATGACCTGGCGCCCGGCTTCGGCGCACCCACCCAGAGCACCGGGCTGCCCCGCCGCGGCACCGTGCTGCTCCACGAGCTCGCCCACGCCGTCGGGGTCGGCCACGCCGACGACGCCACCCAGCTGATGAACTCCGGCGAGGCACCCGCACCCCACGACCTGGAGCGTTATGGCGCAGGCGATCTGGCCGCGCTCGAGGCGGTCGGCGCGGGCCGCGGCTGCGTCCTCGACACCCGCGGCGCCCAGGTCGGCACCTGGCCCGGCAACGGCTGACCCGACGACTGGCACCACAGCGCGCACGACAAAGGCCCCGACCGTGACGGTCGGGGCCTTGGCGCTGCTCCCCCGGTTGGACTCGAACCAACAACCTGCCGGTTAACAGCCGGCTGCTCTGCCAATTGAGCTACAGGGGAATGCACTGCGAACAGCGCTGGGAAACCATAGCAAACGAAGCGCCCCCGGACGAAAACGGGGGCTGCGTCTGGCCCGTCAGTCGATGCCGACCTGCTCGCGGAGGGCATCGAGGGTCTCGCGGACGGCCATCGCCAGCTCGGGGTCATCACGCCGGGAGCCCTTGCCGAGGACGGTCTGCTCGGAGATCTCGCCCGTGGCCAGGTCCTTGCGCAGCGCGGTCTGGGCGACCTGCTGAGGGCCGAGGTTGACCTCCTGGGCGAGGACCACCGAGGCCCGCACGCGCTCACGGATGGTCTGGAGCAGCAGCCGCGGCTCGCCCTCGTCGAACCGCCACTGCACGGGGAAGCGGTCGTCGGCGAAGAAGACCGACATCATGGCCGCCTCCTGGCTCCACGAGCCGCGCGAGATCTCATGCCACGCGGCGGACAGCTCGGCTGCGCCGGAGGTGACGGTGACGAGCCGGTGGTTGGTGGCCGCGACGACCCGCCCGGTGCCGTCCTCGGTCGCCCACGCGAGCAGGCGCTCGCCCGAGCCCAGGCCGAGGGCCTCCTTGACTCCCTCCGGCAGGTGCTCGCGGCGACCGGACAGGCCCGAGAAGAGCCCCATCAGCCCTCTCCCCCTGCTCGCAGGGTCGCCAGCTCGCGCTGGAGGGACTGGAGGTCGGTGCTCATCGTGCGGATCTCCTGGGGGTCGGCGGTCGGGTCGTTGGTGATGCGTCGCAGCGCCGACATCGCGTCGGCGACGCGGCGGGTCAGCTCGGTCTCACGCACCTTGGCGAGGATGAGCTCGGCGTCCTGGCGCCGCGGCATACCGGTGGAGGAGTCGATGCGCAGGGGCAGCGTCGCGACGGAGAGCTCGGCGAGCAGCGGGTGCACGGCCGTCGGGGTGGCCTCGGTGACCCGCGCCGACCAGCCGGCGAGGGACTCATCGGGGCCGGGCCGCCCGACGGCGCGGATGCCGGCGAAGACAGCGGCGTGGGCCGGCGCGGCGAAGGCGGTGTCGGGGACGGTGTCGAGCACTGCGGACGAGAACATCGTCGGGAACTGGAGGATGAGCTGGAGGAGCTGGCGCTCGGTGAAGATCAGCGGGTCCCGCACGTCTGGCATGGGCATCACCGCGCGGCCCTCCTGCGGGGTCGGCTCGGGCACGGCGTCGGTGTCGACCGGTGACTGCCGCTCCTCCGAGCGCGCCGACCGCTGCGCGAGACGTCCGGCGCGGGCGACCTCGGAGGCGACCTGCTCGACCTCGACCCCGAGCCACCCGGCGACCGCGCGGGTGTACTCGGGGCGCAGCGAGGAGTCGCGGATGCCCTGGACGATCGGCGCCGCGGCGCGCATGGCCTGGACGCGACCCTCGGCCGTGGACAGGTCGAAGCGGGCGATCGTCGTGCGCACCGCGAACTCGAACATCGGCACGGCGTCATCGACGAGGTGGCGCACTGCGTCGTCGCCCTTGGCCAGCCGCAGGTCACAGGGGTCCATGCCGTCGGCGGCGACGGCCACATAGGACTGGGAGGCCCAGCGCTGGTCCTCGGCGAAGGCCTTCATCGCGGCCTTCTGCCCGGCGGCGTCGCCATCGAAGGTGAAGACGACCCGCGCCGGCGCGAGCTCGGCCTCGTCGCGCATGATGCGCCGCAGCACCTTGATGTGGTCGACGCCGAATGCCGTGCCACAGGTCGCGACCGCGCCCTCCACGCCGGAGAGGTGGGCGGCCATCACGTCGGTGTAGCCCTCGACGACGACGGCGCGTCGGTCCTTGGCGATGGCCTTCTTGGCCTGGTCGAGGCCATAGAGCACGGTCGACTTCTTGTAGATCGGCGTCTCGGAGGTGTTGAGGTATTTGGCGGCGATGCGGTCGTCGTCATAGAGGCGGCGAGCGCCGAAGCCGATCGTGTCGCCGGTGATGTCGTGGATGGGCCAGACGAGGCGGCCGCGGAAGCGGTCGTAGAGCCCCCGCGAGCCGCGTCCGGAGAGCCCGCCCAGGGTGAGCTCGTCGTCGGTGAAGCCCTTGCCGCGGAGGTGGCGGGACAGGTCCTCGCCGCCCCGGGGCGCGTAGCCGATGCCGAAGCGCTCTGCCGCGGCGCGGTCAAAACCCCTCTCCCGCAAGAAGTCTCGTGCGGCGCGCGCGTCGCGGAGATTGATCAGGGCGTTGGCATAGAACTCCTGTGCCACACGGTGCGCCTCGAGCAGCCGCGCCCGACGACCCAGGCCCTCCTCGCGGGGACGCGACCCGCCGTCCTCATAGCGCAGCTCCATGCCGAGCTTCTGCGCCAGCCGCTCGACAGACTCGGAGAAGGTCAGGTGCTCGACCTTCTGGACGAAGGAGATGACATCGCCGCCCTCGCCGCAGCCGAAGCAGTGATAGGCCCCGACGGCGTTGCGGACGGTGAAGGACGGTGTCTTCTCGTCGTGGAAGGGGCACAGGCCCTTGAGCGAGCCCGGACCGGCAGGGCGCAGCGTCACGTGCTCGCGCACGACGTCCTCGATCGACGTCCGTTCCTTGACGGCGGCGATGTCCTCGGCCTTGATCAGCCCGGCCACTGGCCCTCCTCCTGGTCTGCCGCGAGTCTATGCGGCCGGGTCGGCGCCGCAACGCGCCCGCCCACAGCCTCCGGTATGCCGCAGCCGCGGCATACCGGGTGGTCAGCCCCAGGCGCGGTGCAGGGCCAGGGCCCGCACATCGGTGAGCGAGGCGATCTGGTCGACGACCACCCGCAGGCGCTGGCCGTCGTCGTCCACCGACTCCCAGATCGCCCGCATCGGCGGATCCAATCGGGTCGGGTCGGCCAGGTAGGCGGCGGCGAGGGCGTCGATGACGGTGCGCTGGTCGGCCAGGATCGCCAGGCGCTCGTCGGTGCGCATGACGAAGTGCGCGGCCACCCCCTTGAGGACCGCGACCTCGGCCCGGGTCTGGTCCGGGATCACCAGATCGGCCTCGTGGCGGACCAGGGCCCCGTCGCCGTGCGCCGCGCGGGTGGCCCGCTCGACGGCCAGCACGAAGCGGCCGATGACGCGAGAGGTCATGTCCTTCAGGGCGGCGAGATCGGCCAGGGAGCCGGTGAAGGTCTGCGGCATCGCCCCGGTCGCCTGCAGCCGCTCCAGGGCGCCGCCGAGGTCGTCGCGGGTAAGGTCGGCGGCATAGGTGGCTCCGGCGACCCCGAGGAAGTGCTCCATCTCGGACTCGTCGCGCAGGGCACGCGGATCGAGCCGGCCGGAGGCGATCGCGTCCTCGACGTCGTGCACGGAATAGGCCACGTCGTCGGACCAGTCCATCACCTCGGCCTCGAAGGCACGATGCCCCGGGGCGGCACCCTGGCGGAACCACTCGAAGACGGCAAGGTCGTCGTCGTAGACACCGAATTTCGGTGTGGGAGTAGGCCCTTCGCCCCGACGCCAGGGGTACTTCGTCGTGGCGTCGAGGCACGCACGGGTGAGGTTCAGCCCGGCCGGCCGACCGTCGGCGTGCACCCGCTTGGGCTCCAGCCGGGTGAGCAGTCGCAGTGTCTGGGCGTTGCCCTCGAAGCCGCCGATGTCGGCCGCGATGGCGTCGAGCGCGGTCTCGCCGTTGTGCCCGAAGGGCGGGTGGCCGAGGTCGTGGGCGAGGCAGGCGGTGTCGACGACGTCGGCCGAGCACCCCAGCGCCTGCCCGAACTCCCGCCCGATCTGGGCGACCTCGAGCGAGTGCGTGAGGCGGTTGCGGACGAAGTCGTCGTCCACGGGCCCGACCACCTGGGTCTTGGCCGACAGGCGCCGCAGCGAGGCCGAGTGCACCAGCCGCGCCCGGTCTCGGGCGAAGTCGTCACGGTCGGCACGCTTGTGCACCGGGTCCTCGGCGACCCAGCGCTCCCGGTCCCGCGCGGCATACGTCACGGTGTCGATCCTAGGCGGGAGGGAGCACCAGGGTCGCGGCGCCTCGGCCCGCGCGTTGCGATCCCGTGGGTGAGGGCCGCTCAGCCGCCGGAGACGGACAGCTCGGCCTGGGCGACCTGGGCCTGGTCGTCGTCGGAGAGGGACTGCGACTCCAGCCAGCGGTCGGGCAGGGCGACGACGCGGGGCGAGCCGGCGCGCCCACGCTGGCCCTCGGCGGCCTCGCCGGGCCAGGGGACGGTGGGGTCGAGGGTGGCGATCAGGTCGTCGAGGTCGGCGAGAGTGTTGACCAGGGCGAGGCGGTTGCGCACGGTGGACCCGGCGGGGAAACCCTTGAGATACCAGGCGATGTGCTTGCGGATGTCGCGGCAGGCCCGGCCCTCCTCACCATAGAAATCGGTGAGATAGACCGTGTGCCGCCGCAGCGTCGCCGCGACCTCGCCGAGCGTCGGCTGCACCCGGGCGGAGTGACCCGCGAAGGCCGCGGCGAGATCGGTGAACAGCCACGGCCGGCCCAGACAGCCACGCCCGACCACGACACCGTCGCAGCCGGTCTCGCGCACCATCCGCACGGCGTCCTCGGCCGACCAGATGTCGCCGTTGCCGAGCACCGGGACCGTGGTGACGGCCTCCTTGAGGCGGGCGATCGAGCTCCAGTCGGCCTGTCCCGAATACGCCTGTGCCGCAGTGCGTCCGTGCAGCGCCACAGCCGCGACTCCCTCGCGCTCGGCGATGCGCCCGGCGTCGAGATAGGTCAGGTGGTCGTCGTCGATGCCCTTGCGCATCTTGACCGTGACCGGCACGTCAAACGGCGCGGCCTCACGCACTGCGCCGGCGACGATGTCACGGAAGAGATCGCGCTTCCAGGGCAGGGCCGAGCCGCCGCCCTTGCGCGTGACCTTGGGCACCGGGCAGCCGAAGTTGAGGTCGATGTGGTCGGCCCGGTCCTCGGTGACGATGATCCGCACGGCTGCCGCCACGGTCGCCGGGTCGACGCCGTAGAGCTGGATCGAGCGGGGCTGCTCGTCCTCGTCGTGCTCGATCAGGCGCATCGTCTCGGGCGTCCGCTCGACGAGCGCGCGGGAGGTGATCATCTCGCTGACATAGAGCGAGGTGGCACCGCTCGCGCCACCGGCCGCAAGCCCCTCGTTGCCGTACTCCCGGCACAGCCGCCGGAACGCCCGGTTGGTGATCCCCGCCATGGGCGCGAGCACGACGGGCGACCCGATGGTGTGCCGCCCGATCTGGAGGGGCGGGAGCACCGGGGCCGGGAGGGTCGTGGTCTCGCTCATGATCCACCCAGTGTCTCAGGAGGGGGCCGTCCCCTCCCAATCACAGCGGGTATGCCGCGTGCTCACCACCGGCCTCGATGCTCACCCCGCGACGTCGGCCACGAGGGCGGCCAGGTGGCCGCAGGTCTGCTCCACGTGGCTGATCGGGAAGAGGTGGGTGGCGTGGGCGATGACCTCCACACGCGGGTCGCGACACTGCGCGGCGAAGGTCGACACGTCGATCCGCATCTGGTCCAGCTGCCCGTTGAGCAGCAGAGTGGGGCAGTCGACGTCGGCGAGGACCGTTGGGGCACAGTGCTCCCGGACAGTGGCCCACGCGGCGGGGATCGCGGCATACCCGCCCCCGAGCATGTCGTCGTCGAGCGCGCCCGAGGGGGCCAGCCGACGGATCAGGGCATTGGACACCCGCTGCATGCGCTCCGGCCCGACTCGCTCGATGAGGGTCTCGAAGCCGCGGTATGCCGCGCTCCCCCGCCCGGCCGGGTCGCCCGTGGCGCCGAGCAGGGCCAGGCCGGCGAGGCGGCCGGGCGAGCGCGCGGCATACGCCATGGAGAGGTAGCCGCCGAGGCTGTGACCGGCCAGCACCACCGGCACGCCGCCCGTGCCGACGGCGGCGTCGATGGCGTCCAGGGCCCCCTCGAAGGTGAACGGCTCCGCCTCCAGCGCACCATGACCGGGCAGGTCGATCGCCACGCACTCGATCCCGGGGAGGAGGCCGGGATAGCGGGCCCACTGCGTGCGGCTCATGCGGGAGCCGTGGACGAGGACGAGGCGGGGCGCGACTGCCATGGCAGCAGTCTGGCCGACGCGAACCCCCGGCGCGGGCCCGGGCCGGTGCGGTTGACTAAGGCGCATGACGAGCGCACTGGTCTCCGCCCAGGAGCTGATGGACCACCCGGCCGATGTCCTCCTCGACGTGCAGTGGACGCTGACCGCGCGCCGGGACCCCGACACCCCGCCGCCGGGCCGCCTCGACTACGAGCGCGCACACATCCCGGGCGCCCACTTCGTCGACCTCGAGACCCAGCTCGCGGAGGAGCCGCGGGAGGACCGGGCCGGCGGCCGGCACCCGCTGCCGTCGGCGATGCGCGTGCAGTCATGGCTGCGGGCGGTCGGGGTCGACCGGGACAGCTCGGTCGTCGTCTATGACGGTGGCCCGTCCATGTCGGCGGCGCGGGCGTGGTGGGTGCTGCGCTGGCTCGGCCTGACCGACGTGCGGGTGCTCGACGGCGGCCTCGCGGCGTGGACGGCCGCCGGGGGCCCGACCACCACGGAGGAGCCCCCGCCCGCGAGGCTCGGCGATGTCGTGGTGCACCCGGGCTCCATGCCGACGGTCGGCGAGCACGACGTGCTCCGGGCTGCCGAGGCCGGAGTCCTGCTGGACGCCCGAGCGGGTGAGCGCTATCGCGGTGAGAGCGAGCCGATCGACCCCGTCGCCGGGCACATCCCCGGCGCCATCAGCGCACCGACGACCGAGAACCTCACGGACACAGGTGCTTTCCACTCCCCGGAGGTGTTGCGCGAGCGCTTCGCCCGCCTCGGTGCCACCGGCTCGCGACCGGTGGCCGCCTATTGCGGTTCCGGCGTGACGGCCGCCCACGAGGTGCTGGCGCTGGGCGAGGCAGGCATCGCCGCGAGCCTCTATCCCGGCTCGTGGAGCGAGTGGTGTCGCGACCCTGGCCGCCCCGTGGCCACCGGCCCCGAGCCCGGCAGCGCCTGACCGCCCAGCGTCCCCAGGGCCCCACGCCACTCGTCCGCAGGTTTGCTCACTGTCCTCCAAGTCAACTGGGGGGACAGTGAGCAAACCTCATGGCAAGTTGCGCTAGCGGAGCTGGTCACCCAACAGCGATGCGAAGTCGGTGACCGTGTCGAAGCGGTCGGTTGTGCCGCTGACCTTGCCGGACTCCTCGCCCGACGGGCCGAGGCCGGCCACCGCGCCCTGGCCGCCGGCGAGCACCAGCGCGGCGAACTCGTCGGCCGCCCGGTCGACGCGACCGGCCAGGCCGGCCGTGCCGAAGTCCTCGCTGGCCGCCATGACCCCGGTCGGGGTGACCAGCGCCCGCAGGTAGGCAAAGAGCGGACGCATCGCGTGGTCGATGACGAGCGAATGCCGCGCCGTCCCCGCCGTGGCGGCGAGCAGCACCGGCTTGCCGGCCAGGGCGTCGACGTCGAGCACGTCGAAGAAGGACTTGAACAGCCCGCTGTAGGACGCGGCGAAGACGGGCGTGACGGCGATGATGCCGTCGGCGGCGAGCACGCGGTCGATCACTGCCGCCAGCTCCCCCGAGGGGAAGCCGGTCAGCATGTGGTTGGTGATCTCTCCTGCGATCTCGCGCAGCTCGATCACCTCGACCTCGACGGCCTCGCCGCGACGGGTCACGTTGCGCTCCAACGACTCTCGCAGCTGGTCGGCAAGCAGTCGGGTGCTCGACGGCTTACCGAGGCCGGCGGAGATGGCGACGATGCGGCGGGTCATGCGCGGGCCCCCTCTCGGGACTGGCGGGCCGCCTCGCTCTGGGCGTTGCGGGCCGCGGGGTTGACGTGGGCGTTGGGCGAGGACTCCCCCGCCTCGATGAGCTGGGCGTGCGTCGGCGCGGTGGCGGGCACGTGGGCAGGCCGGCGCGCGTCCGCGATGCGGCGCAGCTCGGGGACGACCTCGGTGCCGAGGATCTCGATCTGCTCGAGCACGGTCTCCTGCGGCAGCCCCGCGTGGTCGATGAGGAAGAGCTGGCGCTGGTAGTCACCGACGTGGTCGGCCATCGCGGCATACCGCTCGATGACCTGCTGGGGCGAGCCGACGGTCAGCGGCGTCTCGCGAGCGAAGTCCTCCAGCGACGGGCCGTGGCCATAGACCGGGGCGTTGTCGAAGTAGGGCCGGAACTCGCGCACGGCGTCCTGGCTGTTGGGCCGCATGAAGACCTGGCCGCCGAGCCCCACGATGGCCTGGTCGGCCTGCCCGTGGCCATAGAACTCGAACCGGCGGCGGTAGAGGTCGACCATCTGCTTGGTGTGGCGCATCGGCCAGAAGATGTTGTTGTGGAAGAAGCCGTCGCCGTAGAAGGCGGCCTGCTCGGCGATCTCCGGCGTGCGGATCGAACCGTGCCAGACGAACGGCGCGACCCCGTCGAGCGGGCGCGGCATCGCGGTGAAGCCCTGCAGCGGAGTGCGGTACTTGCCCTCCCACGTGAGGTTCTCCTCGCGCCACAGCCGGCGCAGCAGGTGGTAGTTCTCGACGGCCAGCGGGACGCCCTCGCGGATGTCCTTGCCGAACCACGGGTAGACCGGGCCGGTGTTGCCGCGGCCCATCATCAGGTCGACTCGGCCGTCGGCGAGGTGCTGGAGATAGCTGTAGTCCTCGGCGATGCGCACCGGGTCGGTCGTCGTGATCAGCGTCGTCGAGGTGGAGAGCACGAGCCGCTCGGTCTGCGCGGCCAGGCTGGCGAGCAGGATCGGCGGGTTCGCCGGCGCCACGAACGGCGGGTTGTGGTGCTGGCCGGTCGCGAAGACGTCCAGCCCGACCTCCTCGGCCTTGCGCGCGATGGCGACCGTCGCCTTGATCCGCTCGTTCTCGGAGGGGGTGCGCCCGTTGGTGGGGTCGGTGGTGACGTCACCGATGGTGAAGATGCCGAACTCCATGATGTGCCTCCCGGGCATGTTGTTGAATACTTAACTACCCTAACAGAGGCGCCCCGGGTTCCATTCCCGGCCCGGCACAGACAAGGGGTATGCCGCGAAGCCAGCTCCGCGGCATACCCCTTGGTCGTGCTGGTGGCCGGCTCAGCAGCCGACCAGGCGCTGGGCCAGGTAGCCCTCGACCTGGTCGAGCGCGACGCGCTCCTGCGACATCGAGTCGCGCTCTCGGATGGTGACGGCCTGGTCCTCGAGGGTGTCGAAGTCGACCGTGATGCAGAAGGGCGTGCCGATCTCGTCCTGGCGGCGGTAGCGGCGGCCGATGGCGCCGGCGTCGTCGAACTCGATGTTCCAGTTGCGGCGCAGCTGGGCGGCCAGCTCCTTGGCCTTGGGCGAGAGGTCGGCGTTGCGCGACAGGGGCAGCACGGCGGCCTTGACCGGGGCCAGGCGCGGGTCGAGCCGCAGCACGACGCGCTTGTCGACCCCGCCCTTGGTGTTGGGCGCCTCGTCCTCGGTGTAGGCGTCGACGAGGAAGCACATCAGCGAGCGGGACAGGCCGGCTGCCGGCTCGATGACATAGGGCGTGTAGCGCTCGCCGGTGGCCTGGTCGAAGTAGACGAGGTCGGTGCCGGAGTGCTGGCTGTGGGTGGTCAGGTCGAAGTCGGTGCGGTTGGCGATGCCCTCGAGCTCACCCCACTCGGAGCCGGTGAAGTTGAAGCGGTACTCGATGTCGACGGTGCGCTTGGAGTAGTGCGAGAGCTTTTCCTGCGGGTGCTCGTAGTGGCGCAGGTTGTCGCGCTTGATGCCGAGGTTGACGTACCACTCGGTGCGCTCGTTGATCCAGTACTCGAGCCACTCCTCGTCCTCGCCCGGCTTGACGAAGAACTCCATCTCCATCTGCTCGAACTCGCGGGTGCGGAAGATGAAGTTGCCGGGAGTGATCTCGTTGCGGAAGGACTTGCCGGTCTGGGCGATGCCGAACGGCGGCTTGCGCCGGGAGGCGCCCATGACATTGAGGAAGTTGATGAAGATGCCCTGGGCGGTCTCGGGGCGCAGGTAGTGCAGGCCCGACTCGTCCTCGATGACGCCCAGGTGGGTCTTGAGCATCATGTTGAACTCGCGCGGCTCGGTCCAAGCGCCCTTGGTGCCGCAGTTGGGGCAGGCGATCTCGGCCAGCGGCACGGAGTCGGGGTCGATCTCCTTGCCCTTCTTCGCCGCCTTGTCGGCGACGGCCTCCTGCATGTGGTCGACGCGGAAGCGCTTGTGGCAGGACTGACACTCGGTCAGCGGGTCGCTGAACTCGCCGACGTGGCCCGAGGCGACCCAGGTCTGGCGCGGCAGGATGATCGAGGAGTCCAGGCCGACGACGTCCTCGCGGCCGGTCACCATCGCACGCCACCACTGGCGCTTGATGTTCTCCTTGAGCTCGACGCCGAGGGGCCCGTAGTCCCACGCGGAGCGGGTGCCTCCGTAGATCTCGCCACACGGGAAGACGAAGCCCCGGCGCTTGCACAGGGAGACGACGGTGTCGACGGTGGAGGTCTGTTTAGCCATGCGGCAAAGGGTATCTGCTCGGGGGTGGGCCCCTGAGCACGGCCCGGGCTGCCGTACGCTCGGCGCCATGCAGGAGCCGAAGGACACCACCCCCACCGCAGCCGAGCCCGCCCAGACGATGGGCCCGCTCGCCCGGCGCCTCGCGACGCTGCCGCCGATCGTGCCGGCCCTGGTCGTCCTCGCCCTGCTGCTGCTCGGTGCCTTCGTCAAGCCGTTCGGGTGGGTCTTCACGGCCATCGTGGCGCTCTTCCTGGTCTGGATGCTCGCCCTGAGCTGGCCGCGCCTGACCGCCACCGAGCGGCTGATGCGGGTGGCCGTGCTCTTCCTCGTCGCGGCCGTCGCGGTCACCCAGGCGATCCCCCGCTGACACAGCCCCCCGCGCCGGGTCAGCTCACCGCCTCGAGGGGCGGCGGCAGCTCGACGACGCCCTCCCTCGTCGCGACGAAGCACCCGGACAGGGCCGGCCCGAAGGCATCGATGAAGACCTGGTGCCAGAGCCGGTCGTCATCGCTCGCGCGATAGCCACGGGGCCGCGCGATAGCGGTGACCACCAGCAGCTCCTCGGGCAGCGTGGACGCCAGCGCACCGACGATCTCGCGCCGCTCTGCGGGAGGCGGGCTGGCGCCCTGGAGCCCGATCGTCACCGGCTGGAGGAGCCGGCCGTCGCGATGGCACAGCAGGAAGCACACGGCCCCCTCGTCGCGATCGGCCTCGCGGACGATCAGATCGACGACATCGGCCGCGATCTCGGGGTCATGGACAGGTCTGCTCGCCCAGTCGTCGGGCAGGTCGTGAAAGCTCATGCCGCCAGCCTGTCGCAACCGGCCACCTGACCGTTCCGGTCATCCACAGGCCATCCACAGTGGCACGATTGACCCATGGCCAAGAAGCAGAAGATGGACAAGAAGGTCTACGAGGCGGAGCTGCTGCGCCTCCAGGAGCAGCTCGTCGAGATGCAGGAGTGGGTCCGCACGACGGGTCAGCGTCTTGTCATCGCCTTCGAGGGCCGCGACGCGGCCGGCAAGGGCGGCTCGATCAAGCGCATCACCGAGTACCTCAACCCCCGTGTCGCACAGATCGTCGCGCTCCCCGCGCCGACGGAGCGCCAGCGCACCCAGTGGTACTTCCAGCGCTACATCGAGCACCTGCCCGCGGCCGGTGAGATCCGGCTGTTCGACCGCTCCTGGTACAACCGCGGCGGCGTCGAGCGCGTCATGGGCTACTGCACCCCCGAGGAGCACCAGCGGTGGCTGCACCAGTGCCCCGACTTCGAACGGATGCTCATCGAGGACGGCATCATGCTGCGCAAGTACTGGTTCTCGGTCAGCGACGCCGAGCAAGAGCGCCGCTTCAAGTCCCGCCTCACCGACCCGATGCGCCAGTGGAAGCTCTCCCCCACCGACCTCGAGTCGCTGACCAAGTGGGAGGACTACTCGCGCGCCAAGGACGAGATGTTCGTCCACACCGACATCCCCGAGGCCCGCTGGAATGTCGTGGAGTCCGAGGACAAGAAGAAGGCCCGTCTCAACGTCATCCACCACCTGTTGACGTCGGTGCCGTGGGAGCCGGTCGAGAAGCCCAAGCTCAAGCTGCCCAAGCGGCCGCCGTCGACGGGCTACCAGCGCACCTCCCGCCAGCTGCTAAACGAGGTCCCCGACTACGCCGGCACGCTCTCGCTCGACAAGAACGGCAAGGTCGCCTACACCGACCCCGAGGACGACTGACAGGTATGCCGCGGGCGCACGCCCGCGGCATACCTCACGTGCGGCGCCCGGTCACCGACGGTGGCCGGGCGCGGTCGCGCCCAGGGCCTGACCTCAGGCCTTGGGCGCGTCGACGGCCCCGCCGTAGCGCCGGTCACGCCGGGCGTAGGTGTCGATCGCCTCCCAGAGGTGGCGGCGGTCGTAGTCGGGCCAGAGCGTGTCCTGGAAGACCATCTCGGCGTAGGCCGACTGCCACAGAAGGAAATTGGAGGTGCGCTGCTCCCCGGAGGAGCGCACGAAGAGGTCGACGTCGGGCATGTCGGGCTCGTCGAGGTAGCGGTGGATCGTGCGCTCGTCGATCCCGGACCCCTTGAGGCGTCCGGCCTTGACGTCCTCGGCCATCCGGCGCATGGCGTCAACCAGCTCGGCCCGGCCGCCGTAGTTGACGCAGAAATAGAGGGTCATGCCGGTGTTGTGCCGGGTGAGCTCCTGGGCGACCTCGAGCTCGCGGATGACCGAGCCCCACAGCCGGGGGCGCCGGCCGACCCAGCGCATGCGGACTCCCCACTCGTGCAGCTGATCCCGTCGGCGACGGATGACATCGCGGTTGAATCCCATGAGGAAGCGGACCTCGTCGGGCGAGCGCTTCCAGTTCTCGGTGGAGAAGGCATAGGCCGACATGTGGGTGACGCCGATCTCGATGCCCCCGGCCACGACATCGAGCAGTGCCGCCTCGCCTGCCTCGTGCCCCTTGGTGCGCGGCAGTCCGCGCTCGTTGGCCCAGCGGCCGTTGCCGTCCATGACCACGGCCACGTGGCGTGGGATCAGCTCGGCGGGGATAGCCGGCGGAGTGGCCCCGCTGGGGTGCGGGAAGGGTCTGGCATAGGTCATGCTCGGTGGCCTGTCTGTGCTGGTGCGGCGCTGGACGGGTGTGGGGCAGGCCCAGCGTCGGCATCGAAATCGACTGCAGGAGAGGCAGATCGGCGCACATCGGCGCGAGGCTCCCGGTCGACCAGTCGCAGCGATCGGATCCCCCGCTCGAGGTGCCACTGGAGATAGGCGGAGGTGAGCCCGCTGCCCTCCCGGCGATGGCGCGGGTCGCTGCCGTCGGCCACCACCCAGTCCCCCGCCAGCAGCGCCGCCAGGAGCTCGAGGGTCTCGGGGGCCGGCGCGGCAGAGCCGGGCGGACGGCACATGGGACAGACCGACCCACCGGACGCGAGGTTGAAGGCCCGGTGCGGCCCCTCGGCGCCGCAGCGGGCACAGTCATGGAAACTCGGCGCCCAGCCCGCGATGGCCAGGGCGCGCAGCAGATAGGCGTCGAGGACGAGAGCCGGGTCGTGGCTGCGCTCGGCGAGCGAGCGCAGCGCCCCGGCGAGGAGGAGGTACTGCTGGAGGGCGGGCTCGCGCTCCTCGGTCAGGCGGTCACAGGTCTCGAGCATCGCGCTCGCGGCGGTGTATGCCGTGTAGTCCCGGGCGATCGCGTCGCCGTAGGGGGCCAGGGTCTCGGCCTGGGTGACGGTGTCGAGGTTGCGCCCCTCGTAGCACTGGACGTCGACCATCATCCCGGGCTCCAGCCGCGCCCCGAAGCGCGACTTGGTGCGGCGCACGCCCTTGCCGACCACGCGCACCTTGCCGAGGTGGCGCGTGAAGAGCGTGACGATGCGGTCCGCCTCACCCAGCTTCTGGGTGCGCAGCACGATCGCCTGGTCGCGATAGAGGGGCACCCGGTCATTGTCCCCTGCCCCACCCGGGCCCGAGCGCAGCCCACCCCCGCGGGTCGCGGCATACCGCCCGGCCCGGCACAGCCCGCACCGCATTCGAACACCTGTTCTATCTCTTCTGCTATGGTCGGGCGGCATGACCGCCGCACTCCAGGGCTCGCTGCTCGACCTCGCCGACACTCCGCGGCTGCGCGCTGTCGCGACCGGGCTGCGTCGTCACACGCTCACGCGCGGCGCGTGGGTGGACGTCCGGCCGGGCTGGCTCTCCGGCGCCGAGTCGCTCTACGAGGCGCTGGCCGCCGACGTCCCGTGGCAGGCCGACCGGCGCCAGATGTACGACCGCGTGGTCGATGTGCCGCGCCTGACGTGCTTCTACTCCGAGGGCGACCTGCTCCCCCACCCCGTCCTCGATGAGGCGCGCGAGGCCCTGAGCGCCCACTACGCCCAGGAGCTCAGGGAGCCGTTCCGCACGGCGGGCCTGTGCCACTACCGCGACGGCAACGACTCGGTCGCCTGGCACGGCGACCGCATCGGCCGCGCGCGCGACCTCGACACGATGGTCGCCATCCTCTCGGTCGGCTCCGCGCGTGATCTGATGCTGCGGCCACGCGGGGGCGGTGAGTCGATCGGCTTCTCGCTCGGACACGGCGACCTCGTGGTGATGGGCGGTTCCTGCCAGCGGACGTGGGACCATGCCATCCTCAAGACCGCCAAACCGGTCGGTCCACGCATCTCGATCCAGTTCCGCCCCAAGGGAGTTCGCTGACCCACATGACAGCCGGCCCAGACACCACCCCCCTCACCCTCGCACCCCGCGCTCGTTCCGGCTGGTTCGAGCGAGACGGCGTCAGGCTCCACTACCTCGACCGGCCCACGGTCGGCGAGGAGGCCGGCGTCGCTGTCCTCCTCCACGGCCACTACAGCACCGCACACTCCTTCGACGCGCTCATGGCCGCGTTGCCCGAGTGGCGGTGCGTGGCCCTCGACCAGCGCGGCCATGGCGACTCCGAGCGCGCCGACTCCTTCACCCGCGCCGACTACCTCGACGACCTCGACGCGCTGTGGTGGCACCTCGGGCTCGACTCCGCGGTCCTAGTCGGCCACTCCCTGGGCGGGTGCAATGCCTACGCGTATGCCGCGCGCCGCCCCGAGCGCGTCAGGGGCCAGGTGGTCATCGACATCGGCGCCGAGATCGACGGGGACGCGACCATCTCCCGCTTCTGGGGCGGTGACTTCCCGACCCGCTCAGCACTCGAGGAGGCCCTCGGCGAGCGGCTCTCGAGCCAGCTGGCCGACGCGGTCCGGGTGACCACGCGCGGCTGGCGGATGTCCTTCCTGCCCGAGGCGATGATGGCCTCGCAGTCCGAGCTCAACGGCGACCACTGGCACGAGTGGCTCGGCAGCGACTGCCCGACCCTGCTGGTCAACGGCCAGGGCAGCGACGTGCTCTCGCCCCGGCACGCGGCCGAGATGGCGAGCCGGCGTCCGGCGACCCGCCTGGTCCAGCTGCCGGGTGGCCACCTGCCCCACCTCGAGGGTCCACTGCCCTTCGCCGCCGAGGTGCGCGACTTCCTCCAGGCGCTGCCGCGCTGATCGGACGTGGGCCGCTCAGCCGCCGGCCCTGGGCCCGCCGAGGGACGGGACCGGGAGCGGGCGGTGCTTGTCGACCGTCGCTTTGCTGTCGAAGAACTGAGGCACCGCGGAGCGCTTGCCGTCCATGGCCCGCTGCATCGACAGGCCGTCGATGTTGACCCGGGCCTGGCGCAGGGTCGACTCGCCGAGCTGCACCCAGTGCTGCGAGGTCGCATCGACGCCGAAGAAGTAGTCGAAGCCCTGCTCCCCATGGAGATAGGCCACCTTGGGGTTGGCCTGGCTGTAGGGCCGGAAGTCGGCCACGTCCGCCCCGAAGGGATAGATCAGGGCGTCGGTCCTGCCGACGATGGGCCGCACCTCGCGGTCCCACCGCTCCCCGTCGGCCCGGATCAGGCCCATGCCGCTGCGCGTGAAGTTGATGTGCCCCCAGCTGTGCGAGGCGAACCGCCAGCCGTTGGCCTTGATCGCGTCGGCGACGCGCTTGGCGCTGGCCTGGGCACGGGTGGTCTCCGCAGACATGCCGTACTCGCGCACCGAGGTCCGGTAGCCGAGCACACCGTTGTAGCCGGTCATGCCGATCGTCCCCTTGTCGCCTCGGTAGGCGAAGTCGGGGTGCTCCCGGACGAAGTCGTCCAGCAGGGGCACGCAGTCATAGCTGCCCTCGACGGTCCGGCCAGCGGCGTCGGTGTAGACATTGAGGACCCGTCCGTCGTCCTTGGCGACGAGGGAGCTGGCGAAGCCCTTGCCCTCCATGTACTCGTAGTAACTGAGGTCGTCCAGGGAGAGCACCACCGGCTTCTTGCCCGGGGGCAGCATGATCGGCCGGTAGCGCATCACCCCGTCGGCGCCCTTGCGGGCGATGCGCTGGGGGTGCACGAGGACGAAGCCGCGACGGTGCATCTCCTCCAGCTGGGCGGTGAACTCGTCGACCGTCGCCATGTACTGGCTGTAGCCCACACCCTCGGCACCCGCCGTGAACGACCGGGCCGGGTCGACGACGAGCGTGTGGTAGAAGAGGTGCGGGATGGTGGCGTTGTCGGGCCAGCGCACCGCGGTCGCCTTGGCAGACCGGACGGCAGCGACCTCCGCGGCGACCGCCGCGCCCTCCTTGCCCGCCAGCGTTGTGAGAGCGGCGTCGTAGTCGTACTGCGCCGCCTGGTGCCGCGCGGTGCGGATCGCCTGCTCCTCCGGCGAGATCGTCGGCGCGGCCAGCCTGGCGGGCGACGGGCCGTCGCCGCCCGATCCTCCGGCGGCAGTGCAGCCGGCCGTGAGCAGTAGAGCGCCCATCACGGCGGCGGCGGTATGCCGTCGCACGGCGCGATCAGACGCAAAGCGTCGCGTTTCCCCTGACATTGCGAGCCCCTTCTGCGCCTCTCAGCGCACACGCATCACCAGGTGCGACAGTACTGGGCGCGCCCGACGAGGTGGTGGACCTCCTCGTCGGGCGCGCCGCGTGGGTGACGACTACGGGTCAGCCCCGGTCGGGCCAGCCCGTGTAGGCCTCGGCGAGGTAGGTGCGTCCGGCGCGGGAGTCGACGACCGACTGGAGCTCACCGATCTGGCGACGGACGTCGAACTCGCTCGCGTCCGGCATCCGGTGCAGCATCGAGGTCATCCAGTAGGAGAAGTGCTGGGCCTTCCACACCCGGTCCAGTGCCCGCGGGGTGTACTCGTCCAGCGCACCGGGCTCGTTGCCCTTGACGGCCCGCTCGAGGACCTCGTGGAGGAGCTTGACGTCCATCATCGCGAGGTTGAGCCCCTTGGCGCCGGTGGGCGGCACGGTGTGGGCCGCGTCGCCGGCGAGGAACATGTTGCCGAAGCGCATCGGCTCGCACACCGATGAGCGGAAGCGCAGCACCGTCTTCTCGGTGATGGGCCCGCGCTTGAGCTCGAAGCCGTCACCGGCAGTGCGCCTGGCGAGCTCCTCCCAGATGGCCTCGTCGCTCCAGCTCGCCGCGTCGGTCTCGGGGTCGCACTGGAAGTACATCCGCTGGAGGACGTCGGTGCGCTGGGAGATCAGCGCAAAGCCGTGCTCGGAGTGGGCGTAGATGAGCTCGGGCGCGCTCGGCGGGGACTCTGTGAGGATGCCGAACCACGCGAAGGGGTACTCGCGGCGCAGGAAGGTCCGCTGCTCGTCCGGCAGCTCCTGACGGCACATGCTGCGCGAGCCGTCGGCACCCACCACGTAGCGGCAGTGCAGCTCGTGCTCGGCGCCCTCGCTGTCGGTGAAGCGGATCTTGGGGGTATCGCTGGTCAGGTCCGCCACGGAGCTGTTGGTGACGCCGAAGCGCACATCGCCCCCGTCGCGCTCGCGGGCGTCGGCCAGGTCGATGAAGACATCGGTCTGCGGGTAGAGCCACACCGACTCCCCCACCAGGTCGGCGAAGTCGATGCGGTGGCCCTTGCCGGCGAAGCGCAGCTCGATGCCCTCGTGCTCGTAGCCATCGCGAAGCACCCGGTCACTCACGCCGGTGTCGGTGAGCATTGTGACGCTGCCGTGCTCGAGGATGCCGGCCCGGTGGGTGTTCTCGATCTCCTCGCGGGTGCGGGTATCGATGTTGATGGCGTCGATTCCGCTGCGCTGCAACAGATGCGACAGCATGAGGCCGGCGGGTCCGGCACCGACGATACCGACGGTGACGCTCGTGGTCTGGGGGCTCATGTCACTCACTTCCTTGTGGTGGCTGGGGCGGGTGCGGAGTGTGCAAGCTCGCTGCTGATCGCGCGAGCGGTGGTGCGGGCTGCGGCGATGACGTCGTCGGTCTCGTGGCTGCCGCCACCGTCCGGGGTGACGCGCATCGAGACGTTGATCGCGGCCACGACGCGGCCGCGCGAGTCGGTGACCGGCACGGCGACGGCACGCAGGCCGGTCTCGAGCTCCTGGTCGACGACGGCATACCCCTGCTCACGGACCCGGCCCACCTCGGCCCGCAGCGCCTCGGGATCGCGCACGGTGAGCGGGGTGATGGGCTCGAGCGTGACCCGGGCGAGGTAGTCGTCGAGCTCTGGCTGCGGGAGGGCCGCGAGCAGGACGCGGCCCATCGAGGTGGCATAGGCCGGGAAGCGCGTGCCGATCGGGATGCCGACCGACATGATCCGCTGGGTGTGGATCCGGGCGACATAGACGATGTCGTCGCCGTCGAGGACCGCGGCCGAGGTGGACTCGCCGAGGCTGCGGGAGAGGTCCTTGAGGTGGGGCTGGGCCACCTCTGGCAGGGAGATGCCCGAGAGATAGGCATAGCCGAGCCGGAGGACCCGCGGGGTCAGCGAGAAGTGCCGCCCGTCGGTGCGGACATAGCCGAGCGTGACCAGCGTGTAGAGAAAGCGCCTGGCCGTCGCCCGGGTAAGGCCGGTGCGGCGGGCGACGTCGGCCAGGGTCAGGTCGGGGTGCTCGGCGTCGAACGCGAGGATGACGTCGAAACCGCGCGCGAGGGACTGGACGAACTCCCCGCTGGGGGGCGGCGTCGCCTGGCCCTCACCCGGCCCAGCGGGGGTGCTCACGCCGACGTCCCGTCGACGAGCTGCACCTGGCCCACCATCTCCTGGAGGCCCGCGAAGTCGACGCCGAAGGTCTCACGCACGTGGACGCCGTCCGGCTCGATGAGGAAGGTGGCGTACTCCGTGTAGACCCGGCTGACACAGCCGACACCGGTCAGCGGATAACTGCACTCCTGGACGAGCTTGGACTGCCCGTCGCGGGTCATGAGGTTCATCAGCACCGCGGTGCGCTTGGCGCCGACCGCGAGGTCCATCGCACCGCCGACGGCCGGGATGTCCCCAGGCTTGCCGGTGTGCCAGTTGGCGAGATCGCCTGTGGCAGAGACCTGGTAGGCGCCAAGGACGCACACGTCGAGATGTCCGCCGCGCATCATCGCGAAGGAGTCGGCGTGGTGGAAGAACGAGCAGCCGGGCGTCTCGGTCACGGGGATCTTGCCGGCGTTGACCAGGTCGTGGTCGACCTCGTCGCCGTGCGCCTCCGGCCCCATCCCGAGCATGCCGTTCTCGGTGTGCAGGATGACGCCCTGGTCGGGGCGCAGGTAGTTGGCGACCTTGGTCGGCTGGCCGATGCCGAGGTTGACATAGGACCCGGCGGGGATGTCCCGCGCGACGACCTCGGCCATCTGGTCGCGGGTCAGGGGCTGGTCGGCCTTCACGCGTTCTCCTCCTCGGCGTCGGCGGGGTCGGCGATGGCGACGACCTGGTCGACAAAGATGCTCGGTGTCACGATGACCTCGGGGTCGAGCGCACCGATCTCGACGATCTCCTCGACCTGGACGATGGTGCGCGTCGCGGCGCTGGCCATGATCGGACCGAAGTTGCGGGCGGTCTTGCGGTAGACGAGGTTGCCGAGGCGGTCGGCGCGGTGGGCCTTGACGAGGGCCACGTCGGCGCGGATCGGGTGCTCGAGCACATAGTTGACGCCGTCGATCTCGCGCACCTCCTTGCCCTCGGCGAGCATGGTGCCGTAGCCGGTCGGGGTGAAGAACCCACCGATGCCGGCGCCCGCGGCGCGGATTCGCTCGGCAAGGTTGCCCTGCGGGACGAGCTCCAGCTCGACCTTGCCGGCGCGATAGGCCTCGTCGAAGCAGTGGCTGTCGCTCTGCCGGGGGAAGGAGCAGATCATCTTGTCGACCCGGCCCTCGCGGATGAGCGCGGCGATCCCGTGGTCGCCGTTGCCGGCGTTGTTGCTGACGACCGTCAGGCCACGCGCCCCGGTGTCGATCAGCGCCTCGATCAGCTCCACCGGCTGGCCCGGCGAGCCGAAGCCGCCGATCATCACGGTCGAGCCGTCGGCGATGCCGGCGACCGCCTCGGCGGTGCTGGCGCAGATGCTGGCGCTCATGCGGCGGCCTGGTTCTCGAGCACGACGGCCAGACCCTGTCCGACCCCAATGCAGATGGCCGCAACGCCCCAGCGACCGCCGGAGCGCTCCAGCGACCGGGCGAGGGTGCCCAGGACGCGGGCACCGGAGGCGCCCAGGGGGTGGCCGATGGCGATGGCGCCACCGTGCTGGTTGACGATCTCGGGGTCGACCTCCCACGCGTCGAGGCAGGCCAGCGACTGGGCGGCGAAGGCCTCGTTGAGCTCCACCGCGGCCACGTCGCCCCAGCCGATACCGGCCTGGGCGAGCGCCTTGTTGGCTGCCTCGACGGGCGCGTAGCCGAAGAACTGCGGCTCGTTGGCCGCGGCGCCGCGGCCGGCGATCCGGGCCAGCGGCTGGGCGCCGAGGATCTCGGCAGCCTTGTCGCTGCCGATCATCGCGGCGCTGGCGCCGTCGTTGAGCGGCGAGGCGTTACCGGCGGTCACGGTGCCGTCCTTGCGGAAGACGGTCTTGAGCCCGGCCAGCCGCTCGAGCGTGGTCTCGGCCCGGATCGACTCGTCACGGGCCAGCTCGACGCCCTCGAGCGGCGCGACGAGGTCGTCATAGAAGCCCTCGCCCCACGCCTTGGCAGCCAGGGTGTGGGAGCGCAGGGCGAACTCGTCCTGCCGCTCACGGGAGATGCCGTACTTCTCGCGCAGCTGCTCGGTCGCCTCGCCCAGCGAGACCGACCACTCGCGGGGCATCGCCGGGTTGATCATCCGCCAGCCAAGAGCGGTGTTGAACATCTCGAGATTGCCTGCGGGATAAGGGCGCTCGGTCTTGGGCAGGACCCACGGGGCGCGGCTCATCGACTCCACACCCCCGACGAGCACGAGGTCGGCGTCGCCCACGGCAATGGAGCGCGAGGCGACCATCGCCGCGTCGAGGCTGGAGCCGCACAGGCGGTTGACGGTCTGCGCGGGCACGCTCACCGGCAGGCCCGCGAGCAGGCCGGCCATCCTGCCGACATTGCGGTTCTCCTCGCCGGCGCCGTTGGCGTTGCCAAAGATGATCTCGTCGATCCGTGCGGGGTCGAGGTCGGCGAAACGCGCGACCTGCTCGCGCACGACGTGGGCGGCGAGGTCATCGGGGCGGGTGCCTGCCAGGGCGCCCCCGAACTTGCCGAATGGGGTGCGGATGGCGTCATAGACGTAGGCGTCGGCCATGGAAGGTCAGCTCTCCTCGGTGGTGGTGCCGGACGGGCTGCCGGCGGTCGTCGTGGTGGTGGGGGCCTCGAGCACCTGCTGGGCGAGGCTGAAGGCATGGTTGGCCGCAGGGACGCCGCAGTAGATGGCGGACTGCATGATGACCTCGGCGATCTCGTTGTCGCTCATGCCGTTACGGCGCGCGGCGGCGAGGTGCATCTCGAGCTCAACCCAGTGTCCGAGGGCGATGAGCGCGGTGAGGGTGATCGCGCTGCGGGTGCGTCGGTCGAGCCCCGGACGGGTCCAGATCTCGCCCCACGCATAGCGCGAGATGAGGTCCTGGAAGTCGCTCGTCAGGGCGGTCGTGCGGGCCTGGGCCCGGTCGACGTGGGCGTCGGAGAGCACCTCCCGCCGCACGGTCATGCCGTCGGCGAGGGTCTCGTCGGCCGTGCGGTTGATGGACCGGCTCATCGGCCCTCCCGGATCAGCTCGAGCAGCGCCTTGGCAGTCGCCACGGGCTGCTCGGCGGGGGCGAGGTGGGCGGCGTCGTCGATGATGACGAGGCGGCCGTGTCGGGCGCGCTCGGCGATCAGGCTCATGTCCTCCGGCGTGCAGACCTGGTCGTGCGCACCGGCGATGGCCAGCAAGGGCACCGGGATCTCGGAGAGGTGGTCACGCACATCGAAGTCGGCCAGGGCCCGGCACACATTGGCATAGCTGCGGGCGTCGGCGTGCTGGAGCGAGTTGAGCAGGGCGACGCCGGTGGTGGCGTCACGCTCGAGGAAGCCGGGGGCGAACCAGCGCTTGGCCGAGCCGTCGACCATGGTCGGTGTGCCGGCACGCTCGACGAGGTCGGCGCGGTCGTGCCACATGTCGAAGTCACCGATCCGGGCACCGCTGCAGATCACGGCGATGCCCGCATAGGGCGTCTGGGGCTCGAGGGCGAGCTGGAGCCCGACGGCGCCGCCGACGCTGACGCCGGCATACCAGACGCGCCGGTCGGAGCCGTGCTGACGAGTGAGCTCGAGGACCCCCTGGGCCAGGTCCTCGATCGAGAACTCCTCTGCCACAGGCGAGCCCACACCGTGGCCGGGCAGGTCCCAGCCGATGACCTCGAGGGTGCCGGCGACCTGCTGGACGCAGCGAGACCACAGCGCGGTCACCGAGGTGCCGAGCGAGGGCCCGACGATGAGCAGGTCCGCGTCGGGGCGCGGCGGGGTGAGCTGGCTCGGGGTGAGGGACAGGTCAGTCATGGGAGGTCTGGCTCCCTTCCCAGCGCCGGAGCGCCTCGTCGATGAGTGCATGGCTCTGGCCAAGGTATGCCGCGTAGTCCGGCTCGGTGCCCGCGGCCTCGCCGGTCAGCGACTCCCGCTCGGCGAGCAGGTCGCCGTGGCTGAGGTCCATCACCCGGCGCATGGCGTCGGGACGCACCTCGAGGCCGTCGAGGAGCTGTGCGGCCAGTCGCGACGCGGCCGAGGCGACGGACACCAGCTCGCGCAGGGTGGGCCACTCGGCGTGCCAGGAGCCGGTCGGGCGCTCGTCATCGGCCAGCATCGCGAGGGTGTGCAGCTGGGCGCCCAGCAGCGGCGCCCGCAGCGTCTCGGAGCGCAGCAGCACCGACTGCACCGGGTTGCGCTTGTGGGGCATCGTCGACGACCCGCCGCGGCCCGGTGCAGCGGCCTCTGCGACCTCGCCGACCTCGGTGCGGGTCATGGCCAGGACGTCGACGGCGATCTTGCCGAGCGCATCGCAGGCGGCGACCAGGCTGTCGCCGAGACGGGTCAGCGGGGTGCGCCGCGTGTGCCAGGGCAGGCCGTCCCAGGCGAGGCCGAGCTCGTCTGCCCACGCAGCGGCGACCTCGATGCCCCGGCCGCCGGTCAGGGTGTCGGCCGCGGCGAGCGTGCCGACCGCCCCGCCACACTGGACGGGCATCGTCTCGCGGCAGGAGCGCAGGTCCTCGACCGCGTCGGCGACAGCGGCCAGCCACTGGGCTGCCTTGAGCCCGAAGGTGATTGGGACGGCGTGCTGTCCAAGGGTGCGGCCGGCCATGACGGTCTCACGGTGCGCATCGGCCAGCCGCGCGAGCGCTGCGCCGGAGCGGTCCAGCCCGTCGATGATCTGGTCGAGCAGATCACGCACGGCGAGCAGGAGTGCTGTGTCCATGACGTCCTGGCTCGTCAGTCCCCGGTGGACGGCCTTGCCGGAGTCCTCTCCCCCGGCCTCGACCGCTGCTGCCCGCAGCACCCGCACCAGCGGGATGACGGGGTTGCCGCCGTCGGCCGCGGCAGCCGAGAGCTCTGCGACACCGACGACGAGGTCAGCGGCGGCCGCCTCGATCGCCGACACGGACTCGGGCGAGGCGGCGCCGACGGTCCCCAGCGCCCTGCTCCAGGCCACCTCGGCCCGGAGCAGGGCGCCGACGACGTCGGCGTCGGTGAGGACGGCCGCGGTGCCGAGCCCGGGGCGCAGCAGGTCTGCCCCGGCCGGCACGGCCGCGTGTGGGTGGTCAGGCATCGTGGCGCGGATAGGTCAGGAAGACCGTCTCGGACTCGCCCTGGAGGTTGATGTCAAAGCGCAGCGAGCCGTCGCCCTCACGGACGGAGACCAGGGTGCCGCGGCGGTCCTCGGGCAGGGAGCCCAGCAGCGCGTCGGCTGCCAGCGCCGAGTCGTCGCCCGGCAGGTAGGCCCGGGTGAAGACGCGGTTGAGCAGGCCACGCGCAAAGACCGTCACCGCGATGAAGGGCGCTGCGCCGTCGACCGACCCGGGCTCGACCGTGGTGAACGAGAAGCGACCGGACGCGTCGACCGGGCACCGGCCCCAGCCGGTGAAGGTCATGCCGTCGCGGGCGAAGGAGCCCTCGACCTGGGCGATCTGGCCCGCGGCATCGGCCTGGGCGATCTCGATGAGCGCGTCGGGGACGATGTCACCGTGCCCGTCGCGGACCGTGCCGTGGAAGCGCACGGCGCCCGCCGTCGCCGGCGGGACCAGCTCGTGGCCGCGCTCGAAGGGCAGGGCGTAGCCGAAGAACGGGCCGATGGTCTGCCCGGGCGTCGGGGTGAGCTGCTGCGAATCTGCCTGTGCCGTCTGGTCGCTCATCAGTGCTGCCCCTCCTCGGGCTCCATCCAGGTGCGGTGCGTGCCGGTGAGGACGATGTCCCAGCGGTAGCCGAGCAGCCACTCGTGCCGGCTCAGGTCGTGGTCATAGGCGGCGACGAGCCGGTCGCGGGCGCTCTGGTCGGTGATCGCCTGGTAGATCGGGTCGAGCGCAAAGAGCGGGTCCCCCGGGAAGTACATCTGGGTGATCATCCGCTGGGTGAACTCGGTGCCGAACAGCGAGAAGTGGATGTGCGCCGGCCGCCACGCGTTGTTGTGGTTCTTCCACGGGTAGGGACCGGGCTTGATGGTGGTGAACTCGTACCAGCCCTCGTCGTCGGTGAGGCAGCGGCCGACGCCCGTGAAGTTGGGGTCGATGGGGGCCGGGTGCTGGTCGCGCTTGTGGATGTAGCGGCCGGCCGCGTTGGCCTGCCAGATCTCCACGAGCTGCCGGCGCACCGGGCGCCCGTCGCCGTCGAGGACGCGCCCGCGCACGAGCATGCGCTCGCCGATCGGCTCGCCGCCGTCCTGGATCGTCAGGTCCGCCTCGATCGGGTTGACGTCGCGGTGGCCGAAGACCGGCGCCCACAGCTCGATGCCCTCGGGGTCGGCGTGGTGGAGGTCCTTGGTCGGGTGACGCAGCGCGCTGCTGCGGTATGCCGTGAAGTCCAGCCGCGGCTGGGTCAGCCCCGCGGGGCTGTCGGCCTGCTGGGCGGCCATCTCGGCGGTGATCGTGTCCTGCGAGTCCTGTGCGGTGTCGAGGACGACGGCCTTCGGTTCCACCTTCTCGGCGCCGAAGGCCTCGTCAGTCGACTCCGTCGTCTCCTGGTGGGCCATGTCCGCAGCCTAGCGGAGTGTTCGCATCTTGACTAGATGTTCAACATGCGAACTTTCGGTCTTTTGGGTCCCGTCACCAACCGGTATGCCGCGGGCGCTCGTGGCGCCCGCGGCATACCGGATGGATGTGGCCGGGATCAGCCGGCGAGGATGGCGTCGCGCTCGGCGCGGTTGACGGCCGAGAGGACCGCGCGGATGGAGGCCTTGACGATCGACTCGTGCAGGCCCACGCCCCACAGCACGCGGTCGCCGACCGCGCACTCGACATAGGCAGCGGCCTTCGCGTCGCCGCCGGCCGACAGGGCGTGCTCGGCGTAGTCGAGGACCCGCACGTCGATGCCGATCGTGCTCAGTGCGTCGACGAAGGCGGCGATGGGACCGTTGCCGCGGCCCTCGATGGTGATCTCCTTGTCGCCGTCGAGGATGTGGGAGGTGATCTGGTCCATGCCGTCCTCCTCTCCCCCGCGGATGTCCGAGCGGACGGGCGAGAACCGGCCCCAGCTGCGCTCGCCGTTGTGGAGGTACTCGTCCTGGAAGATGTGCCACAGCTCGGGCGCGGAGACCTCGCCGCCCTCGCTGTCGGTCTTGCGCTGGACGACCTGGCTGAACTCGACCTGGAGGCGGCGCGGCAGGTCCAGGCCCTTCTCGCTCCTGAGCAGATAGGAGACGCCGCCCTTGCCGGACTGGCTGTTGACGCGCACGACCGCCTCATAGGACCGGCCGATGTCGTGGGGGTCGATCGGCAGGTAGGGCACTCCCCAGACCAGGTCGTTGAGCTCCTTGCCGCTGCGCTCGACCTGGCGGTCCATGTCCTCGAAGCCCTTCTTGATCGCGTCCTGGTGCGACCCGGAGAAGGCGGTGTAGACGAGGTCACCGCCCCAGGGGTGGCGCTCGTGGACGGGCAACTGGTTGCAGTACTCGACCGTGCGCCGGATCTCGTCCATGTCGGAGAAGTCGATCTGCGGGTCGATGCCCTGGCTGAACAGGTTCATGCCCAGGGTCACCAGGCAGACATTGCCGGTGCGCTCGCCGTTGCCGAACAGGCAGCCCTCGATGCGGTCGGCGCCGGCGAGATAGCCCAGCTCGGCCGCCGCGACGCCCTCGCCACGGTCGTTGTGCGGGTGCAGGGAGACCACCAGCGACTCGCGCCGGTCGAGGTGGCGGATCATCCACTCGATCGAGTCGGCATAGACATTGGGCGTGGCCATCTCGACCGTGGCGGGCAGGTTGATGATCATCTTGTGGTCCGGCGTGGGGTCGATGACCGCGATGACCTCGTTGCACACCCGGACGGCGAACTCGAGCTCGGTGCCGGTGTAGGACTCCGGCGAGTACTCGTAGTAGATCTTGGTGTCGGGGATGGTCTCCTCGAGCTTCTTGATCAGCCGGGCGCCCTGGAGGGCGATGTCGACGATGCCGTCCTCGGACAGGCCGAAGACGACCCGGCGCTGGAGCACGGAGGTCGAGTTGTAGAAGTGCACGATCGCCTGCTTGGCGCCGGTGATCGCGTCGAAGGTGCGCTCGATCAGGTGGTCACGGCACTGCGTCAGCACCTGGATCGTCACGTCGTCGGGGATGTGGCCGCCCTCGATGAGCTGGCGGCAGAAGTCGAAGTCGGTCTGACTCGCCGAGGGGAAGCCGACCTCGATCTCCTTGTAGCCCATGCGGACCAGCAGCTGGAACATCTTCAGCTTGCGGTCGGGGTCCATCGGGTCGATGAGGGCTTGGTTGCCGTCGCGCAGGTCGACCGCGCACCAGCGCGGGGCTGTGGTCATGACCTTGTCGGGCCAGGTGCGGTCGGGCAGCTCGACGGTCAGCTGCTTGCTGTAGGGCTCGTACTTGCCGACGGGCATCGTGGTCGGCTGCTGGGGGTGGATCACGGGAGTCTCAACTCACTTCTCGCTGCGGGTGCTGGTCTGGGTGGTCTCAGCCGGCATGGCGAACTCCGCGACGAGGGGCGGCCGAAAGAATCAGGCCTCGCCGCGGCAGCGAAGGAGGAGGCTCGCGTGACGCATCGGGAGCAACATATCAGCCCCGGCGCTTGAGCAGCTCCTCGGCCACCTGCACCGCGTTGAGGGCGGCGCCCTTGCGCAGGTTGTCGCCGACGACGAAGAGCACGAGCCCCTTGCCGTCGGGCACGGCCTGGTCCTGGCGGATGCGGCCGACGAAGACCTCGTCCTTGCCGGTGGCCTCGAGCGGGTTGGGGTGCTCGGTGACGACGACGCCGGGCGCGGCCTCGAGCAGCTCGGTGGCCTCCTCCGGCGTGATCGGCGAGTCGAACTCGGCGTGGATCGCGAGCGAGTGGCCGGAGAAGACGGGGACGCGCACGCAGGTGCCCGAGACGCGCAGCTCGGGGACGTGGAGGATCTTGCGCGACTCGTTGCGCAGCTTCTGCTCCTCGTCGGTCTCGAGCGAGCCGTCGTCGACGATCTTGCCGGCGATCGGGACGACATTGAAGCCGACCGGGACGACATAGAGGTTGGGGGCCGGGACCGCGACCGAGGAGCCGTCGAGCGCGAGGTCCTTGGGGTCGCCCGCGGCATACCCGCCCCGCAGCTGGGAGTCGAGCTCGAGGAGGCCGGCGCCGCCGGAGCCCGAGACGGCCTGGTAAGACGCGACGTTGAGACGGACGAGCGAGGCCTTGTCATGGAGCGGCTTGAGGACCGGCATCGCGGCCATCGTCGTGCAGTTGGGGTTGGCGACGATGCCCTTGGGGATGGTGTCGAGGTCCTCCGGGTTGACCTCGGAGACCACCAGCGGCACCTCGGGGTCCTTGCGCCAGGCCGAGGAGTTGTCGATGACCACGGCACCCGCGGCCGCGACCTTGGGTGCGACCTCCTTGGACGTGGCGCCGCCGTTGGAGAACAGCGCGACGTCGAGGCCGGAGAAGTCGGCCGTCGCGGTGTCCTCGACCACGACCTCGCCGTCCTTCCACGGCAGGGTCGACCCGGCGGAGCGCGCCGAGGCGAAGAAACGGATCTCGTCGACGGGGAAGTCGCGCTCCTCGAGGAGGGCACGCATCACTCCGCCGACCTGGCCGGTGGCTCCAAAGACTCCAACTCGCATGTGGCCAAGGATACGAGCGGATGGCCACTGCCCTGCTCAGGCGCCCAGCATGCGAGTCATCGCGTCGCGCGGCGGGGAGTTCTCCCCCGGTCGCGTTCGGGGCGGGCGGCCGACTGCGGTGATACTGGGATCCCCCGCCCGGGTCGTCCGGCCGGGGACATCGGTCAAGACGTGGCCGGTGGGGCCCCGGCCCCAGGCAGCAGGAGCAGCAGTGAGCACACCACCCGCCCGCCGGTTCGCGGACGTCCTCTCCGAGGCCGTGCGTGCCCGCGGCCTGCCCCTGGACCGCATCCAGCGTCGGCTGGTGAGCGCCGGTGTCCCGGTCAGCGTGGCCACGCTCAGCTACTGGCAGAGCGGCCGCTCGGTCCCCCGCCGGGCCCGGTCGCTGGAGGCCGTGGCCGAGCTCGAGCGCATCCTCGAGGTGCCGACCGGCACCCTGGCCTCCCTCGTGGTCTCGCCCGAGGCCGCCCGACCTCGCACCCTCGACTCCCAGCAGGAGCTGGTGCCCGGCGCGGACGAGGTCCTGCGCATCCTGACCGAGCTGGACCTCGGCCCCCGGGTCGACTTCGTCCAGCTCAGCGCGCACGACATGATCCACATCGATGCGGAGCGGCACGAGTCGCTGCTCGTCACCCGCTCGCTCTCGCGCTGCGAGCGTGACGGTGCCGACCGCTGGCCCGTCGTGTTCGGCCAGGACTCCCGGGAGCCGGGCGCGCCGGTGGTCGAGGCCGTCTCGGGCTGTCGGCTGGGCCGCGTGGTGAGCCTGCCCCAGGCCCACCTCACCGTCGCCGAGATGATCGCGCCGCGCCCCTTCCGACGCGGCGAGCTCGTGCTGAGCGAGCACCTGGTCCGCTGGGCCCCCTCCCACTCCCCGTCGTTCCGCTGGGAGCGCGCGTTCATCGAGCGGGTCCGCGAGTTCGTCGTCGAGGTCCGCTTCGACCCCGCCACCCCGCCGGCCAGCGCCTACGCCTGCTCCACCGCCGAGATCGGCGGGAGCGCCACCGGCGTCATCTCCGAGCGGGAGCTGGCGCTCGAGGAGGGCTTCCTCCAGATGGTCACGCTCGATGTACCGGCCTACGGTTACGGAATCCGTTGAGAACGGGCCAGATCACCTACTGATTCTGCATTGGCTCTTGCCCTTGGGCGTCCGGACCGATTGACTACGCGGGACGGAGTGTCCATCCCCAAGGAGAGACCAGCACCATGACTGACTACGCGGTCGTCAACCCCGCCACGGGCGAGACCGTCAGCACCTACGCCACCGCCACCGACACCGAGATCCAGGACGCGATCGCCAAGGCCGACAACGCCTACCGCACCTGGGGACGCACCACCACCGTCGCCGAGCGCGCCGCCCTCGTCCGCCGCGTCGCCGAGCTGCACACCGAGCGGGTCGAGGAGCTCACCGACATCATCGTCGAGGAGATGGGCAAGCCCCGCGACGAGGCCCAGGGCGAGGTGGAGTTCAGCGCGGCCATCTACGCCTACTACGCCGACAACGCCGAGCAGTTCCTCGCCGACGAGGAGATCACCCTGCTCGACGGCGAGGGCAGCGCCAAGATCGTGCGCGAGCCCGTGGGCGTCCTGCTCGGCATCATGCCGTGGAACTTCCCTGCCTACCAGGTCGCGCGGTTCGCCGGCCCCAACCTGTGCCTGGGCAACACCATCCTGCTCAAGCACGCCCCGCAGTGCCCCAAGTCGGCCGAGGCCCTCCAGCAGATCTACGCCGACGCGGGCTTCCCCGAGGGCGCCTATGTCAACATCTACGCGACCAACGACCAGGCCGCCGACATCATCGCCGACCCACGCGTCCAGGGCGTCTCGGTGACCGGCTCGGAGCGCGCCGGCGCCGCCGTCGCGGAGATCGCCGGGCGCAACCTCAAGAAGGTCGTCCTCGAGCTCGGCGGCAACGACCCCTTCATCGTGCTGTCGACCGACGACATGGACGCCACCGTCGAGGCGGCGCTCGCCGCTCGCCTGGGCAACACCGGCCAGGCCTGCAACGCCGGCAAGCGGATGATCGTCATCGCCGACCTCTACGACGAGTTCCTCGAGAAGTTCAACGCCAAGATGATGGAGTTCGGCACGGCGCCGCTCTCCTCGCAGCTGGCGGCCGACCGCCTCACCGAGCAGGTCGAGGCGGCCACCGCGGGCGGCGCCCAGCTCAACTCCGCGGGCGAGCGCGAGGGTGCGCACTACCCGGCCGGCGTGCTGACGGGTGTCACCCCCGACAACCCTGCCTTCCACCAGGAGCTCTTCGGCCCGGTCGCGATGGTCTTCAAGGTCGCCGACGAGGCCGAGGCCGTCGCGCTGGCCAATGACACGCCCTACGGCCTGGGGTCCTACCTCTTCACGACCGACCCTGAGCAGGCCGAGCGCGTCGCCTCCCAGATCGAGGCCGGCATGGTCTTCGTCAACTGCGTCGACGCCGACGGTGTCGAGCTGCCCTTCGGCGGCGTCAAGCGCTCCGGCATGGGCCGCGAGCTCGGCCGCTTCGGCATCGAGGAGTTCGTCAACCGCAAGATGATCCGCGTGGCCAAGTGAGCTGACCCAGCCACCCAGACAAAGGGGTATGCCGCGGAGCCTGGCTCCGCGGCATACCCCTTTTGTTGCGCTGTTGTCCGGTCAGTGGCGCGTCGACGACCCGCCATCGGGGGCGTGGTAGCCCTCCTCGCCGGGCTCGTCGCCGAGCGTCCCGACGCCGAGGCCGGCGCCGTGGGAGTGCTCGAGGTCGGCGACCTGGGCGGCATTCTCCAGGCGCTGGATGACATGTCCGACGCCCTGACCGGGCTTGGCCGCCCCGACCGAGAGCTCGAAGCCCTCGCCGTGCTCGGTGACACCCGCGACCACCGCGGACTCAACCGCCTGCTGGGCGTACTTGCGCCGGATGATCGCCGGATCCCGCGACAGGTCTCGCACGAGGGCGACCGCCATGCCCGACATGATGATCAGGAAGGGCAGTGCCGCGATGATCGTGACGGTCTGGAGGCCGGCGAGCGCGTCGGCACCACCGATCATCAGCATGATCGCGGCGACGGCGCCGGTGGCCGCACCCCAGAAGATGACGGTCGGGCGCCGGGGCTCGAGGGTGCCGCGCTCGGACAGCGTGCCCATGACGATCGAGGCTGCATCTGCTCCGGAGACGAAGAAGATCGCGACCAGCAGCATCACGATGACGGACATGATCGTGGAGGCGGGCATGCTGTCGAGCAGCGCGAAGAGCTGGCTCTCGGCATTGGCCTGACCGGCGATGTCGGTCCCGTGCTCCTGCGCGAAGATGCCTGCGCCGCCGAAGATCGCGAACCAGATGAGCGAGACGACGCTGGGCACGAACAGCACGCCGGCGACGAAGGAGCGGATGGTGCGGCCCCGCGAGATGCGGGCGATGAACATGCCCACGAAGGGGGTCCAGCTGACCCACCAGGCCCAGTAGAAGACGGTCCAGCCGGACAGCCACTCACGCATGCCGTCGCCGCCGATGGCCTCGGTGCGGGCCGACATCTCGGCCAGGTCCTCGAAGTAGGAGCCGATCGTCGTCGGGACGAGGTTGAGGATGAAGACCGTCGGGCCGAGCACGAAGACGAAGAGGGCGAGGACCACGGCCAGCACCATGTTGATGTTGGACAGCCACTGGATACCGCGCGCGACGCCGGAGACGGCCGAGAGGATGAAGCACAGGGTCAGCACGACGATGATGCTGATCAGCAGCGCGTTGCCGGCCTTGCCGGTCCAGCCGACGACCTCGAGACCCGAGCCGATCTGGAGCGCACCGAGGCCGAGCGAGGTCGCCGAGCCGAAGAGCGTCGCAAAGATCGCGAACATGTCGATGATCCGGCCGCCGAGCGTATTGGAGACCTTGTCGCCGAAGAACGGCGCGAACGCCGAGCTGATCAGCAGTGAGCGACCGCGACGGAAGACTCCGTAGGCGATCGAGAGGCCGACGACCGCATAGATGGCCCACGGGTGCAGCGTCCAGTGGAAGAGCGTCGTGGCCATGGCGTGCTGGATGGCCTCGGGGTTGCCGGGTGCGCCCGTGCCCGGGGGCGGCGAGGTGAAGTGGGTGACGGGCTCGGAGACGCCGTAGAACATCAGGCCGATGCCCATGCCGGCGCTGAACATCATCGCGACCCAGGAGACCGTGCGGAACTCGGGGCGCTCGTCGTCGCCGCCGAGGCGGATGTGGCCGTAGCGGCTGATCGCGAGCCAGACGACGAAGAAGACGAAGCCCGTGGCCGCCAGCGAGAAGAGCCAGCCCATGTTGTGGACGACCCAGTTGAGGCCGGCGCTGGACGCGTCGGTCAGGCTGGCCGTGGCGACCGCGCCCCAGACGACGAAGGCCAGGGCGACCGCGGCCGCGACGCCGAAGACGAGTTTGTCGAGCGGACGGCGCTGGGCCAGCGCATCGCCGTCGGTGGGCCGCTCCAGCGCGGGGTGGAGCGCGTCGACGCGTCCGCGATAGATGTTCTCGCCGAGCTCGGTTGCCCGAGCCACCCGGCTGCGTGGTCTTTTCTCACTCATGGTGTGCCCGAGGCTGCCCGGCAGGATCCTCCTGCCGCGCCGCCACGGCTCTCCTTCCGCGACATCATGCTGTGTGTGTGTGGGCACACCCTGCCAGCCCGGAGGACCCCGCGGATAGTCACAGCGTGATCTCGGCGAGTCGGGGTCTCACCCGTTGGACGCCGCCGAGACCGCTCGCCGGGGCTACCGATCGTCTAGAAACCGAGCCGCTGGAGCTGCTTGGGATCGCGCTGCCAGTCCTTGGCGACCTTGACGTGCAGATCGAGGAAGACCTTCTGCCCCAGCAGCGCCTCGATCCCGCGCCGGGCGGTGCTCCCCACCTCGCGCAGCCGCGAGCCGCCGCGCCCGATGATGATCGCCTTCTGGGAGTCGCGCTCGACAAAGACGTTGACGCGGACGTCGAGCAGCGGCCGGTCGTCCGGCCGCCCCTCGCGCGGGACCATCTCCTCCACGACCACCGCCAGTGAGTGGGGCAGCTCGTCGCGCACCCCCTCGAGGGCGGCCTCGCGGACGAGCTCGGCGATCATGACCGCCTCCGGCTCGTCGGTCAGCACCCCGTCGGGATAGAGCGGGCCAGGCGCCGGAGGCAGGTATGCCGCGAGGACGTCGGCGACCTCGTCGACCTGGTCGCCCTCGGTCGCCGAGCACGGCACGATCGCGTCCCAGTCCCCCAGCTGGTCGATGGCGATCAGGTGCTCGGCCAGGCGCTGCCTGTCGACCCGGTCGGTCTTGGTCGCGATGGCGACGACCGGCACGCGCTTGGCGCGGCGCAGGTCGGCCAGCTCGGCCGCGATGAACTGGTCGCCGGGACCCACCCGTTGGTCGGCGGGCAGGCAGAAGCCGATGACATCGACCTCGAGCAGGGTCTCGCGGACGAGGTCGTTGAGGCGCTCGCCGAGGAGGGTGCGCGGCTTGTGCAGGCCGGGCGTGTCGACCAGGATCAGCTGGCTCGTCTCCCTGGTGACGATGCCGCGGATCGTGTGCCGGGTCGTCTGCGGCTTGGACGAGGTGATCGCAACCTTTTGTCCCACAAGGGAATTGGTGAGTGTCGACTTGCCCGCGTTGGGGCGACCAACGAGGCAGGCGAACCCCGCGGCATACTCAGTGCTCGTCGTCATGGCTGCCTCTCTGGTGGGTGCTGCTGTCATCATCGTTGCCTGCGACCCGCTCGACCAGCACCGTGGCGACCCGGTGGCGTCGACCGCCCATCTTCTCGGCGGTCAGCGACAGACCCGCCACCTCACAGCGCGACCCGAGGATCGGCACCCGTCCGATCGCCTTGGCCATCAGGCCGCCGACGGTGTCGACCTCGTCCTCCTCGATCTCCACCCCGCACAGGTCGGCGAGGTCGTCGATGTCCATGGAGGCGGCGACCCGCCAGCGGTCCGCTGCGAGCTCCTCCGACTCCTCCTCCTCGCGGTCGTACTCGTCGACGATCTCTCCGACGATCTCCTCGAGCACGTCCTCGATGGTGACCAGGCCTGCGGTGCCGCCGTATTCGTCGATGACGCAGGCGAGGTGGGTCTGGTCGCGCTGCATCTCGCGCAGGAGGTCGTCGACGGGTTTGCTCTCAGGCACGAAGGGCATGGGCCGCATGACGTGGCCGACCTCGATGGTGACCGCGTCGGGATCGGCGTTGAGGCGGCGGGCGACGTCCTTGAAGTAGAGCAGGCCCTGGATGTCGTCGGTGCTCTCCCCCGTCACCGGGATGCGCGAGAAGCCGGAGCGCAGGAAGAGCGACATCGCCGAGCGCAGCGACTTCTCGGCCTGGATGACGACCATGTCGGTGCGCGGCACCATCACCTCCCGCACCAGGGTGTCGCCGAGCTCGAAGACCGAGTGGATCATCTCGCGCTCGTCGTCCTCGATGAGCTGGCTCTCGGAGGCGAAGTCGACCAGGCCCCGCAGCTCCGCCTCGCTGTCGAACGGGCCGTCCCGGAAGCCGCGACCCGGAGTCGCCGCGTTGCCGATGGCGATGAGGAGCCGGGCGACCGGACCGAGCACCCTGCGCAGCCCGACGACCAGCGGCGCCGTCGCGAGGGCGATCGCGTCGGAGCGCTGGCGACCGAGAGTGCGGGGCGAGACGCCGACGACGAGGAAGGAGACGAGGGTCATGATGCCCACGGCATACAGCAGGGTGCGGGCGAAGCCGTCGACCTCCGCCACGACGGCCAGGGTGATGAACACCGCGGCACCGGCCTCGGCAAGGGCGCGCAGGAATGCCGCGACAGCGAGATAGGGGGCCGGGTCACTGACAATCGTTGTCAGAGAACGGGATCCGGACCGCTGGTCGTCGGCGAGTTCCTCGGCACGGACCCGCGAGATGCGCTGGAGGGCAGCCTCGGAGCCGGCGAGGATCGCGGCGACCATCACGCTGAGGAGTGCGGCGAGGACGAGCTGACCGGTCATGGTCGCAGGGCCCCGGCGCTGGGTTGTCGGGCGGGCATCGGCGGTGTCAGGCGCCTCGGCCGCGGCCGGCGAGGAAGGTGAGCAGCAGCTGGCGCTGGAGCTCGAACATCTCCTTCTCCTCGTCGGGCTCGGCGTGGTCGTAGCCGAGGAGGTGGAGCAGCCCGTGCACGGTGAGCAGGAGGAGCTCCTCCTCGGTGGCGTGGCCGGCCTCGCTTGCCTGGCGGGCGGCGACCGACGGGCACAGCACGATGTCGCCGAGCATGCCCTCCTCGGGCTCGGTGCCCTCCCGCCCGGGGCGCAGCTCGTCCATCGGGAAACTCATCACGTCGGTCGGCCCGGGCAGGTCCATCCACTGCACGTGGAGGACCTCCATCGCCGCCTCGTCGATGAGCCGGATGCACAGCTCGGCGCGCGGGTGGACGCGCATCTGCTCCTTGACGTACTCGGCGCAGGAGACCAGCTCGAGGAGGTCGACCTCGATGTCTGTCTCGTTGAGGATGTCGGTGCTCACGGCTGCTCCCCAGGGTCGGTCGCGGGCGAGGTGGTCGGCTGTGCGTCGACGGGCCGTCGGCCCTCCCGACGGCCGGGGCGCCGGCGGCGGTCCTGACGCGGCATACCGGAGTGCTGGCGCTCGTCCCACTTGCCGTAGGCGTCGACGATCTCGCCGACGAGCCGGTGTCGCACGACGTCCTCGGAGGTGAGGTTCGCGAAGTGCACGTCCTCGATGTCGACGAGGATGTCCTGCACCACCCGCAGACCCGACTGCACGCCGCCCGGCAGGTCGACCTGGGTGACATCGCCGGTGACGACGATCTTGGAGCCGAAGCCGAGACGGGTGAGGAACATCTTCATCTGCTCCGGCGAGGTGTTCTGCGCCTCGTCGAGGATGATGAACGCATCGTTCAGGGAGCGGCCCCGCATGTAGGCCAGGGGCGCGACCTCGATCGTGCCGGCCGCCATCAGACGCGGGATCGACTCGGGGTCGATCATGTCGTGCAGGGCGTCATAGAGCGGCCGCAGATAGGGGTCGATCTTGTCGTTGAGCGTGCCGGGCAGGAAGCCGAGCCGCTCGCCGGCCTCGACGGCGGGGCGGGTGAGGATGATCCGGTTGACCTGCTTGGCCTGGAGGGCCGCGACGGCCTTGGCCATCGCGAGATAGGTCTTGCCCGTGCCGGCAGGGCCGATGCCGAAGACGACGGTGTGCTCGTCGATCGCATCGACATAGCGCTTCTGGTTGAGCGTCTTGGGCCGGATCGTGCGCCCGCGCGAGGAGATGATGTTCATCGTCAGCACGTCGGCCGGGCGCTCGCGACCCTGCGAGCGCAGCATGGCGATGGAGCGCTCGACCGCGTCGCGGTTGAGCGGCTGGCCGGCGGCCACGACGGCGAGCAGCTCGTCGATCAGCCGCTCGACGAGGAGGAGGTCCTCGGCCGGGCCGGACAGGCGCACCTCGTTGCCACGGACGTGGATGAACAGCTGCGGGAAACTGCGCTCGATCGTGCGCAGGAGCTCGTCGCGCGGGCCCAGCAGCGAGACCATCGGGATCTCGGGTGGGATCACGACGGTGTGCTCGGGCGCGGGTCGGGAGCCGGGGCTCACCGCCGCGGCGTCGCTCGTCTGGGTGTCTGGTGAAATGCCGTGGGCGGGGTCTGTCATATTGCCGCCAAGTCTACGTGCTGGCTGCTCAGCCCGGGGGCCACGTCAGCTCGCGCCCGCCGATGACGTGCAGGTGCATGTGGAAGACCGTCTGCTGCGCGACCGCTCCGGTGTTGGCCACGGTGCGGTAGCCCTCCAGCCCGTCGATCTCGGCCACCTTGGCCACCAGCGCCCACGCGTCGGCCATCTCCTCGGGGGCGACGGCCGCCAGCGCGGCCGCGTTGGGCTCGTGCCGGCGCGGGATGACCAGGACGTGGGTCGGGGCCTGCGGGCTGATGTCGCGGAAGGCGAGCGAGTGCTCGGTCTCGGCGACGACATCCGCGGGGATGTCGCCGGCGGTGATCTTGCAGAACAGGCAATCGGTGCTCATGACCCGACCCTAGCGGGGCGGCGGTGGCGTCCGCCCGGGCTGGGCGGCGCGGCATTCCGCAGCAGATCCAGCGCGGATGTCCGCCCCACCGGCCCGCAACCGACCACGGGCGAAAGATCCAGCGCGGATGTCCGCCTCACGGTCAGCGCCAGCGGGCGGCGGCGCTGAGGACGGCGAGGGCCGCAGGGCCTGCGCTGGAACTGCGCAGCACCGTGCTGCCGAGGCGGACGGGGCGGCCGCCGGCTCCCTCGAGCACCTCCAGCTCCTCGGGGGCGATGCCGCCCTCGGGGCCGACGACGACCAGCACGTCCCCATGGGCCGGCAGGTGCATCCCGGCGAGCGGCTCGACGGCGTCCTCGTGGAGGACGAGGGTGAGGGCGCTGTGGCGGATGCGCCGCGCCAGCTCCGGGGTCGTGAGCCGGCCGGCGACGACGGGGACGCGGGCGCGACGGGACTGCTTGGCGGCGGCGCGGACGGTGCTCTCCCACTTGCGCTGGGCCTTGGCCTCACGGTCACCGCGCCACACGACAATCGACCGGCCCGCCTGCCAGGGCACGACCTCGTCGACGCCGAGCTCGGTGGCCGCCTCGATCGCCTGGTCGTCGCGGTCGCCCTTGGCGAGCGCCTGCACGAGCACGAACCGCGGCGACGGGACCGGCTCCACGTCGACACTCACGACGCGCAGGTCCAGAGTGTCCTTGGCGACGGCGCTCACCTGGGCGGTCACGCGCGCGCCCGAGCCGTCGGCCAGCAGCACCTGCTCCCCCACCCCGATGCGCCGGACGGTCGCCGCGTGGCGGCCCTCCGGGCCGTCGAGGAGGTATGCCGTGCCCTCGCCGACGTCGGCGAGCTGGCCGTCCGCGACCAGGAAGAGGGGCAGGGTCACCGCGGCCTACTTGACCTTGAACGCGTCGCGGAGCTTGCCGAAGATGCCCTGGCCCGCGGGCGTGATGGTGCCCTGGGGCTTCTCCTCGCCACGGGCCGCGGCGAGCTGGCGCAGCAGGTCGGTCTGGTGGGCGTCGAGGCGCGTCGGGGTGGTGACCACGAGGTGGACGATGATGTCGCCGCGCGCCTGGGTGCGCAGGTGGGTCACGCCGAGCCCGCGGAGGGTGGTGGTGTCGCCGCTCTGGGTGCCGGCGCCGACCTCGATGTCGCGCGGCCCGTCGAAGGTCTCGAGCGGCACCGTGGCGCCGAGCGCTGCGGCCGTCATCGGCAGCTCGATCGAGCAGTGCAGGTCGTCACCGCGTCGCTGGAAGACCGCGTGCGGACGCACCCGCACCTCGACGAACAGGTCGCCGTTGGGGCCGCCACCGGGGCCGACCTCGCCCTCGCCGGCGAGCTGGATGCGGGTGCCGGTGTCGACACCGGCGGGGACCCGGATGGTCAGGCTGCGCCGCGAGCGGACGCGGCCCTCGCCGGAGCACTCGTAGCACGGGGACGGGGTGACCTCGCCGAAGCCCTGGCACGCCACGCAGGGGCGGCTGGTCATGACCTGTCCGAGGAAGGAGCGCTGGACCTGCTGGACCTCGCCCCGACCGCCACAGACATCACAGGTGCGCCGCTGGGTGCCCGGCTGCGCCCCGTCGCCGTGGCAGGTGGTGCACACGACTGCGGTGTCGATCTGGAGCTCCTTGTCGGCACCGAAGACGGCGTCGACCAGGTCGATGTCGAGACGCACGAGGGCGTCCTGGCCGCGGGCCTGCCGCGAGCGCGGGCCCCGCTGGGCACCGGCCCCGGCCGCGCCGAAGAACTGCTCCATGATGTCGCTGAAGGTGAAGCCCTGGCCGAAGCCCGCGTGCCCGCCGCCTGCGGCGAAGGGGTCGGCGCCCATGTCATAGGAGCGCCGCTTGGCGGGGTCGGAGAGCACGTCATAGGCCTGCGAGACGCGCTTGAACTCCTCCTCCGCCTCGGGGCCGGGGTTGACATCGGGGTGGAGCTTGCGCGCCTTGCGGCGGTAGGCCTTCTTGATGTCCTCGGGGCTGGCGTCGCGGGCGACACCGAGCTCTGCGTAGTAGTCGTTCACCGGGTTCCTTCGTAGGGACGGGGCTGGTGGGCCGAGGCCGCGGGGCGGGCGGTCGGGTGGGTGCTCACGGTCGGGCGGTCACTCGGCGAGGATGCGGGAGACGTAGGTCGCGACGGCCCGGACGGCGGCCATCGTGGTCGGGTAGTCCATCCGGGTCGGGCCGACCACACCGAGGCCGGCGACGAGATCGTTACCCGCGCCGTAGCGGGTCGAGACCATCGAGGTGGCGTGCAACCCGGCGACGGGGTTCTCCTGACCGATGCGGACGGCGATGCTCGCCTCGTCGCCCTCGACGCTGGAGAGCAGCCGAAGCAGCACGACGTGCTCCTCGAGCGCCTCGAGCACGGGGCCGATCGAGGTCGGGAAGTCGGTGCCGGCGCGCACGAGATTGGCGGTCCCGGCGAGGACGACGCGCTCCTCGCGCTCCTCGACCAGGGCGTCCTGGAGGGCCACCACCACGGAGCGGACGAGCTCGCGGTCGGCCGGCTCGAACTGGTCGGCCAGCGAGCGCAGCGCCGCCGCGGCGTCGACGAGACGCCGGTCGGCGGCCTCGGCGTTGAGCCGCGTGCGGATCAGCCCGAGCACCTCGGCGCCCGCGTCGTCGGTCAGATCGCGGTCGACCTCGACGACGCGCTGCTCGACCCGGCCGGAGTTGACGATGAGGACCACCATCAGGCGCTGGCCGGGCATCGGCACGAGCTCGACGTGACGCACGCTCGAGCGCGTGAGCGAGGGGTACTGCATGACCGCGACCTGGTGGGTAATCGAGGAGAGCAGCCGGGCGGTGCGGTCGACGACGTCGTCGAGGTCGACCGCGCCCTCGAGGAACTGCTGGATCGCCGTCTTCTCGGCGCGGCTGAGCGGCTTGATCGCCGAGAGCCGGTCGACAAAGAGGCGGTAGCCGGCGTCGGTGGGGACGCGGCCGGCGCTGGTGTGGGGGGCGTGGATCAGGCCCTGCTCCTCGAGCACGGCCATGTCATTGCGCACGGTCGCGGCCGAGACGCCGAGACGGTGCCGCTCGAGCAGCGCCTTGGACCCGACCGGCTCGGAGGTCGCCACATAGTCCTGCACGATCGCGCGCAGGATCTGCAGCCGTCGCTCGTCGCTCATGTCGCCCTCCCGTCCGGATGTTCTGGCACTCGGCACGATCGAGTGCCAAGTCTACGCGGTATGCCGCGCTGCCACCTACCGGCGTGCCCTCCGGGACCGGCCCGGTCACGCGGCATACCCTCGCCCGGTGACCGACAGGTATGGCCGCGACGTGCTCTCCGGCGACTGGCGCGCCCCCAAGGGCGGGCGGGCGACCCCCGTCGAGGCCGAGCGCGGCCTCGTCGTGGAGGACGTCGAGACCGGCTGGGTCGGCGCCGTCGTGCGGGTCGAGAAGGCCGGCGGCATCCACGTCGTCCACCTGGAGGACCGGCGCGGACGGACCAAGGGCTTCCGGCTCGGCCCGGGCTTCCTCATCGACGGACGGCCGGTGGTGCTCACTCCCCCGACCGCGGCCGCCAAGGCCAAGGTCGCTGCCGCCAAGCAGGCGGCAGGACGGACCGCGAGCGGCTCCATCGCCGTCCACGACGCCCCCGCCCGGGTTGCCCGCGGCGCGCGCATCTTCGTGGAGGGCAAGCACGACGCCGAGCTCGTCGAGAAGGTCTGGGGGCACGACCTGCGCGTCGAGGGCGTCGTCGTCGAGATGCTCGACGGGGTCGACGACCTGGCCGCGGCCATCCGAGACTTCGCACCGGGCCCGGGCCGTCGGATGGGCGTGCTGGTCGACCACCTCGTGCCCGGCACCAAGGAGCACCGCATCGTGACCGAGGCCGCCGGACTGCGGCCGTGGGCACCGCACGTGCGCATCCTCGGCCACCCCTATGTCGACGTCTGGCAGTCCGTGCGGCCCGAGCGCCTCGGCATCGCGCAGTGGCCGGAGATCCCGCGGGGCACCTCGTGGAAGCACGGCATCGCCGCCCACCTCGGCTGGCCGCACGACACCCAGGCCGACATGGCGATGGCCTGGAAGCGCATCCTCGGCTCCGTGCGCACCTATGCCGACCTCGAGCCGAGCCTGCTGGCGTCGGTCGAGGAGCTCATCGACTTCGTCACCGAGCCCGGCGCCTGAGCGCCTCACGCCAGCCACCACCGGCGGCGGGGGCTGGCCACCCTGCCCGATTCGGGTGCTAGCCCCAATGTGGGCGACAGCCTGCGGCGACAGGATGGAATCACTGGAACAGCCCCACCGTTCCACTCCATGCAACAACCACTCCCAGAGGGGGACCCATGACCAGCCAGCCCCAGGACTACCGTCCGCAGACCCCGCCCGCCTCGCCTCAGACGCCCTACTCGCCGCCCAGCCAGCCGGCCGAGGGGATCAATGGCTACTTCGGCTCGAGCGCCCAGCTCACCGTCCAGCAGGAGCGCAACGTCGCCCTCGCAGCGCACGCGATCTCGCTCGCGCTGGTGGTCACGACCGCAGGCCTGTTCGCCTGGCTCGCCCCCGTCGCGATGTGGGCGCTGTTCAAGGACCGCGGCCCGTTCGCCCGCCACCACGTCACCGAGGCCCTCAACTTCACGATCGCCGTCGGCATCGGCCTGGCCATCTCCGGCCTGCTGATGTTCGTCCTCATCGGCTTCGTGACCTACCCGATCATCTGGGTGGCCGCGATCGTCATGCACATCATCGCGCTCACCCGCACCCACCGGGGCGAGTTCTACCGCTACCCGATGACGCCCAAGTTCGTCAGCTGAGCGACCCACTCCCTCAACGGGGCTCGCGACCAGCGCACGGTATGCCGCGGACCGAACGGTCCGCGGCATACCTGCGTCTGGGCCTCCCCTGGTCAGCCGTCGACATACTGCGCGCGCAGCTCCCGCTTGAGGATCTTGTGGGTCGGGCCGAGAGGCAGCGCGTCGACGACCTCGACCCGGCGGGGGTACTTGTGCTTGGCCAGGTGGGCCTTGCCGTAGTCGAGGAGCTCCTCGGCGTCCACCGCTCCGGGTGACACAGGGGTGACGACGGCCATGACCTCCTCGCCCCGCTCGGCGTCAGGGATGCCGATGACGGCGACCTGGGAGACGCCGTCGAAGCGGGCCAGGACCTCCTCGACCTCGCGCGGGTAGACGTTGAACCCGCCGCGGATGATGAGGTCCTTTTTGCGGTCGACGATCCAGATGAAGCCGTCCTCGTCCTTGCGCCCGATGTCGCCGGTGCGGAACCACCCGTCCACGATCGCTTGGGCAGTGGCCTCGGGGTTGTCGAGATAGCCCTTGAAGACGCAGTGCCCGCGCACGACGATCTCCCCGAGCACGTCGATGGGCATGAGATGGATCTCGTCCTCCACGGTCTCGTCGGCGATCTCGACCTCCACCCCCCAGATCGGGTGGCCGACCGTGCCGGCGCGCGTGCCGAACCACGGCTGGTTGACCGCACACGTCGGCGAGGTCTCCGAGAGCCCATAGCCCTCGAACACGTTGGCGCCGAACACCTCCGTGAACTTCTCGAGCACCGCCACCGGCAGCGCCGCGCCGCCAGAGATGCAGTCCTTGAGCTGCGGGAGGGCGGCGGCGTCCGGCGCGGCGGCAAGGAGCTGGACATACATCGTCGGCACGCCGAAGAAGAGGTTGGTGCGCTCGGCCACCATGAGGTCGATGGCCTCGGCGGGGTGGAAGCGCGGCTGGAGGACCAGGGTGGCCCCGGCCCGGAAGGTCGAGTTCATCGAGACCGACTGCCCGAAGACGTGGAAGAGCGGCAGGCAGCCCATCACGATGTCGTCGCGGCCGATCGGGTTGGCGTCGAAGGCGTTGGCGGTCGCGTTCATGACGAGGTTGAGGTGGGTGAGCTCGGCCCCCTTGGGACGCCCCGTCGTCCCGGAGGTGTAGAAGATCACCGCGGTGTCGTCGGGATCGCGCACCGCAGCCGCCTCGACAGGCGTCTCGTGATCGGCCAGCTCGCGGATCTCCTTGAGCGGCAGGCCAACTGACTCGGTCGCCGGACGGGCCAGTGCATCGACGGCCGAGTGATAGAGGACCATGCGCGCGCCTGAGTGCCGCAGGATGTAGGCGGCCTCGTCGGGGCTCAGCAGGCTGGGCACCGGCACCACGACCCCGCCGAGCGCCTGCACGCCGTAGTAGGCCCAGACGAAGTCCGCGACATTGGGGCCGAGGATGGCGACCCGGTCCCCCGGCGTGACCCCGAGATCGCGCAGGGACGCGGCGACCCGTCGTGCGCGCTCCCACACCTGCGCATAGGTGTGCCGCTCCCCGCTCTCGACCACGGCGACCTTGTCGGGGGTGCGCCGGGCCGGCTCGGCGAGGATGCTCGCGAGGGACATCGTGGTCATGGGGGCTCCTCTGCTGGTGGCTCGATGGGAGACGGCGGGGCCCTGGGTGGGCCCCGCCGTCAGTGGTGCGGGTGGGTCAGCGCCGCGTCACTCGGCGGGCTTGATGTCGTCCGGCAGACCGGACTCGTTGGGTGCCTGCTCGGCGGTGCCGGAGTCGGCCGTGATCTCGGCGTCGCCGAGGTCGGTGACCATCGGGTCCTGGAGGCCCTGACCGATGCCCTTCTTGATCTCGACGACCTCGACGCCCGAGATGCCGAGGTGGCTGTCGGCGGAGTAGCGGAACGGCAGCTTGTTGGGGCCCTTCCACTTGCCGCCGCCGTCCTCGATCGCCTTGACGATGCCCTCGCGGGTGAGGTTCTTGCCGGAGGCCTGGAGTGCGGAGACGAAGGCGTAGGCCTGCGACATGCCGTAGACGCGGTAGTTGGTCAGCTCGCCGTCCTTGCCCTGCTCGTCCCAGACCTTGGTCCAGAGCTTGACCCATGGGTCGTCGGCCGAGTCGACGCCGGGGATGTACTCCGTCGTCATGATGCCGTCGAGCGCCGAGTTGCCGTCCTTGACAGCGCCCTTGGAGAACTTGGCCAGCAGGCTGCCGACGAGCTTGGGGTCCGAGCCGACGTTGGTGTAGAACCACTTCGGCTTGTAGTTGAGCTTGAGGGCCGTCAGCTGCGAGAGCGCGGTGTAGGACGGGACGTTGAAGCCCACGACGAGGTCGGCCTTGCTCGCCTGGAGGGCCGCGATCTGCGGCGCGACGTCGGTGTTGCCCGGCGTGTACTTGACCTCCTTGACGACCTGGTCGCCCACGAACTGCTTCAGGCCCTTGGCGCCGTCGGCGCCGAGGTCGTCGTCCTGGAGGTAGAGGCCGATCTTGGCGTCCGGCATCTTCTCCTTGATGTACTTGCCGATGATCTTGCCCTCGATCTCATAGTCCGGCTGCCAGCCGAAGGTCATCGGGCGCTCGGACGGCTTGTCGCCCCACTTGATCGAGCCGGAGGAGACGAACAGGTCGGGGACCTTCTCGCTGTTGAGGAAGTCGACCACCGCGGAGTGCGTCGGGGTGCCGAGGCCGCCGACGATGGCAAAGACCTGGTCCTTCTGGACGAGCTCGTTGACCACCTGGGTGGTGTTGGTCGGGACGTAGGCGTCGTCCTTGACGATGTACTCGATCTTGCGACCGTGGATGCCGCCCTTGGAGTTGACGTAGTCGAAGTACGCCTTTGCGCCAGAGGGGATCTCGCTGTAGCCGGGCGCCGCGACGCCGGTGAGGGGGAAGTGCGCGCCGATCTTGACCGAGGTGTCGGTGACACCCGGCACGTTCTCGGCCGCGGCACCGTCGGAGGCGGAGCTCTCCGAGCGGCCGCCTGCGCCACACGAGGCGACCAGCAGCGCGCTGGCGACCATGCTCGTGGCCAGAGCAGCCTTCCTGGACCATCTGTTCATCTGTGCCTCCCGGGCGGTGAATCCCTCGTTGCTGAGGGGGTTGTGGTGGTGAGGGAGAGGTATGCCGTGAGGCGCGGGTCAGCCCCGCGGCTCAGGGACGGTGGGGGTGTCGGCGCCGGCTCCGGGCGCCCCTCCAGCGGCGCTCCTCGCCTTGAGTCCCCGACCGCCCAGCAGCTGGCGGACGGAGCCGACGACGCCGGCCGGGGCGAGGAGGATGACGAGCATCGTGGTCAGGCCGATGACGAGCGGGGAGAGCTCGGCGGCCTTGACGTCGGACAGGCCCATGCTCGAGCCGATGCTGGTGGCGAAGTTGGGCAGCAGCGCCAGCAGACCGGAGCCGAGCAGGGCGCCGAGCAGGCTGCCCAGACCGCCGAGGACGACGGCGGAGAGCAGGGTGAGCGAGAGCACGAGGCTGAACGAGCCAGGGGCGGCCAGACGGCTGGCCAGCGCGAGCAGGGCGCCCGCCACGCCGGCGCAGGCGGCGCTGACGACGAAGGCGACCACGCGGTCACGGCCGAGGTCGATGCCCGCGAGCGAGGCGGCGACCTCGTCGTCGCGCACCGCCCGCCAGCGCCGGCCGATGCGGCTGGCCGAGAGGTTGGCCAGCAGGAAGTAGACGAGGATCAGCAGGAACCACGCCGAGTAGGCGATCCACTCGGACGTGCTCGTCTCGGTGCCGGTGAGGAAGAACAGCGCGTCGTCGGCCAGCTTGGGGACCTCGGGCACCTTGACGTTGAGCCCCTGCTCGCCGCCGAAGATCGACGAGAAGTGCAGGGCGATGCCGGGCACCGCCACCGCGAGGGCGAGGGTCGCACCAGCGATATAGGGGCCGTGGAGGCGCGCGGCGGCCACGCCGACGATGGCCCCGACGATGGTCGCGACGAGGGTCGCGATCAGGATGATGACGATCATCGGCAGCGCGCCCTCGCGCTCCTGGAGGAGCAGCGCGGTCGTGTAGGCGCCGATCGCCATGAAGGCGCCGTGCCCGAGCGAGAGCTGACCGCTGAGGCCGGTCAGGACGGTCAGGCCGCCTGCGGCGATCGCGTAGTAGGCCATCATCGCCAGCTGTCCCTGGCGGAAGGGGCTGACCGACTCCATGACGAGGAGCACGAGGGCCGCGGAGGCCAGGGCGATGAGCGAGTGCTTGAGCAGCACGCTGCCGCGGACGGTGTCGAGTGCCTTGCGCATGTCAGACCTTCCGCTCGGACGCGTGCGAGAACAGGCCGCCAGGCTTGACGAGCAGGACGGCCACGAGGATGAGCAGGGCTGCGAGAGAGACGAGTCCGGAGCCGAGGTATCCGGAGACAAGGCTCAGCGCGATGCCCATGATCAGGCCCCCGACGACCGCTCCGAGGGGGCTGTCGAGCCCGCCGAGGACTGCGGCGACGAAGCCGAAGACGACGACCGAGTCCATGTAGCCGGGGTGGACCAGGTTGCCGCCGGCGATGAGCAGGCCGGACAGGGAGCCGACGAGCGCGGCCAGCGCCCATCCGAGGGTGAGCATCGAGCTGACCTTGACGCCGAGCAGCCGGGCCACCTCGGGGTTGAAGGCGGAGGCTCGCATCTGGAGGCCGACGTCGGTCTTCTGGAAGAGCAGGAGCAGCAGGAGCATGACGACGATGACGGCGACGATCGTGAAGATGCCGAACGGCGTGATCGCGAGGCTGTGCCCGCCGACCGTGATGCCGCGGACACCGAAGGGCGCCGGGAAGGACTTGTAGTCGCTGCCGAAGACGAGCGCGGCCAGCGCGTGCAGGACGATGAACAGTCCCAGGGTGAGGATGACCGCGTTGATGTCGGACTTGCCCTCGACCGGGCGGACGATGACCCGCTCGACGAAGGCGCCGAGGGCGAACCCCGAGAGCAGGGCGACGATGAAGGCGAGCCAGTAGTTCAGGCCGCCCTCGATGAGGACCATCGCGATATAGGTGGTGACCATCGCCATCGGGGCCTGGGCGAAGTTGACGATCCGCGTCGAGCGCCAGATGAGGACGAGCGCGAGGGCGAACGCGGCATACACCATGCCCATGGTGAGCCCGTTGAGGAGTGTGGTGATCAGCTGCTGCACGGTCGGCTCCCTTCTCTAGAACCCGAGGTAGGCATGGCGCAGGTCCTCGTCGGCCGCGAGTGCGCCGGCCTCCTGGGTCGTCACGACCCGGCCGAGGTTGAGGACGACGCCGAGGTCGGCGATGGACAGGGCGCTGCGGGCGTTCTGCTCGACGAGCAGGACCGAGAGCCCCTGCTCGTCGACGAGGGTGCGCACGAGGTCGAAGATCTGGGCGACGATGCGCGGCGCGAGACCGAGCGACGGCTCGTCAAGCAGCAGGACCTTGGGGGTGGCCATGAGCGAGCGGCCGATGACCAGCATCTGGCGCTCGCCGCCCGACAGGGACCCGGCGAGGGCGGCGCGGCGGTCGCCCAGCTTGGGGAACATCTCCCACATCCGCTCGATCGCCACCGGGTCGCCATTCTTCGCGCGGCCGAGCTCGCCCAGCCGGAGGTTCTCCTCGACCGTGAGCTCGGTGATGACCCCGCGGCCCTCGGGCACGTGGGCCATGCCGAGCCGCGACATCTTCTCGGGGGCCATGCGGGTGATGTCGGTGCCGTCGAGGGTGACCCTGCCGGCCTGCGGGCGCATCAGCCCCGAGACGGTGCGCAGCAGGGTCGTCTTGCCGGCACCGTTGGCGCCGAGGACGGCCGTGATCGTGCCCGTGGGCACCTCGAAGGAGACATCCTGGAGGGCCTTGACCGGCCCGTAGGCAGCCGAGAGGCCTTGGATATCAAGCATTCTCGCCTCCGTTAAGGCCATGGACGCTGTCATCGTGGGTGACCTCATTGCCGAGGTATGCCGCGAGCACGGCCGGGTCCTCCCGCACCTCGGCGGGCGTCCCCGTGGCGATGACCTTGCCGAAGTCCAGCACGGTGATGCGGTCGCAGACGCGCATGACGAGGTCCATGTGGTGCTCGACCAGCATCACGCTGATGCGCTCGGACAGGCCCTCGATGATGTCGCCGAGCTCGCTCATCTCCTCCTCGGAGAGACCGGAGGCCGGCTCGTCGAGCAGGAGCAGCTCCGGCTCGGCGACCAGCGCGCGGGCCAGGGCGACCCGCTTGCGGATGGGATAGGGCAGCGAGGCCGGCGCCCGGCCGGCGTAGTCGGCGATCCCGAGCTCGTCGAGGACCGTCATGCTGCGCTCGCGCAGGGTCCGCTCGTCGCGGCTGCTGCGCGGGAGGGCGAGCAGGCCCGACCAGAAGCCGGCCCTGCCGTGGCGGTCGGCACCGACCATGACGTTGTCGAGGACGCTGATCTTGTCGAACAGGCCGAGGCCCTGGAGCGTGCGGGCGATCCCGAGGCCGGCCAGCTGGTGGGGTCGCAGGCCGTCGAGCGGCTTGCCGTGCCACGCGATCGTGCCCTGGACCGGGGTGACGAAGCCGCAGGCGACGTTGAACAGGGTCGTCTTGCCCGCACCGTTGGGGCCGATCACACCGTGCACCTCGCGGGGGCGGACATCCAGCCCCACGCCGTCGAGGGCGACGATGCCGCCGAAGCGCACACCGATGTCCGACAGCTCGAACACGGGTGCGGCCGCGGAGTGCGGGGCGTCCGTGGCAGTGCTCACTCGTCACTTCCTTAGGGACGGGGGCATTTGTGGTGTGGACCACTTTGGACGGCCCGCACAGCCACCGATATGGGCTGAGTGCACAAACTCTGTTGGTGTGGACCGGAAATTGTGGTCGGGTGACCTAGCGTTCGTTGTGCACTGGTGTCATCCTCGGCCACATGTCCGCGACGCACAGTGACAGCCCGTCCGCTTCCTCGAGCCCCGCGAGACAGCGGCTGCGGCCCGAACAGAAGGCGGCGATCAAGCGTGCCTGGGCGGCGATGGTCGACGACGCCCCGACCATCGCCGACGCGATCACGCTCGAGCTCTTCGACCGCGACCGGGCGTTCTATGAGCATGCCGCCCCCGAGCTGCGCGCGGAGGTCCGGGCCAGCACCCGCAAACACGTGCGGTCCGGCATCCGCACCATGGCCGGTCTGGCGGCCTCCGATGACCGGGCCATCCACGTCTGGCGCGAGACGGGCCGGCGGCGGGCCCAGCAGGGGGTGCCGCTCGAGGCCGTCCTCAACGCCTACAGCTATGGCGCCCGGGTGCTGTGGGAGTCGATCATCAACCTGCGCGGCAACCCGACCCGGGGCGTCGACGACGAGACCCTCATCCTGATGGGCCAGCAGGTCTGGAACGCCCTCGACGTGCAGAACGCCACGGCGTGCGAGTCCTATCGCCGCGAGGAGGCGCTGCTCCAGCGCCGCGACCTCCAGCGCCAGCTGGCCGTGCTCGACGGCCTCGTGCAGGGGCGCGGCTCCGAGCCGGAGTTCGCCGAGGACGCCCGCCACGTCCTCGGTCTCGATCCCGACGAGGAGGTGCTCGCGATCGTCTGCCTCGCGGACGACGCCTCCGACCAGGCCAGCCGCTGGGCCGAGGAGCGGCTGGAGCAGCTCGGCCTCAAGGCCTACTGGCTCCAGCTCGCGGCCCACACCGTGGGACTGATCGGGCTGGGCGGCCGGCCCCCGTCCCAGGTGGTCGACCAGATCCGCGCCGACGCCACGTCCCGGTGCGCGGTCGCGCCCAGCCGCGACGGGCTGCGTGGCTTCGCGGTGGCCCGCCAGCTGGCAGCCCGCGCGGCCACCTCGCTCCCCCGCGGGGCGCGCGAGCTGGTCGAGGTGCGCGACAAACTGCCCGAGGTGCTGCTCGCCGGCAGTCCCGAAGCCACCCGGCTGCTCGTGTCGGAGACGCTGGGCCGCCTCCTCTCGCAGCCGGACTCGACTCGTCAGGTCCTGCTCGACACCCTGTCTGCGCTGCTCCGCCACAGTGGCTCCCCCACCCACGCGGCCCAGGAGCTCTTCTGCCACCGCAACACGGTGATCTATCGCCTCAAGCAGATCGAGGAGCTCACCGGTCGATCACTGTCCGCGCCGCGCGACCGGCTGATGATGTCACTGGCGGTCATCGCCCTGCGCACCAGTGAGGGCGAGGCCGCCCCGATGGCCGTCGGGGCCTGAGAGCGGCATGGCCATCACGGTGCACCCTGCGACGCTCGCGCGCTTCGACGACGTCGCGACGATGATCGGTCCCAAGCGGCCGGACGCCACGGTGTGCTGGTGCCTCAGCCACCGCCTCGACTCCCCGACCAACCGCGAGCTGACCGGCACCGCCCGCGGTGACCATGTGAAGTCGCTGTGCCGCAAGCGGGTCGCACCGGGTGTACTCGCCTATGACGGCGACGAGGTCGTCGGCTGGGCGGCCCTGGCGCCGCGCTCACAGCTGCCCTTCGCCCGGTCGACCAAGATCCCCCACGTCGACGACCTGGATGTCTGGTCCATCTGGTGCCTGCGGGTCCGTCCGGGCCACCGGGGCCAGGGCATCTCCCGCCCCCTGCTGGAGGGGGCGGTCGACTACGCCAGGGCCAAGGGCGCGCCGGCAGTCGAGGGCTACCCCGTCGACAACAAGGGCGCCAAGGTCGACCTGACGATGGCCTATGTCGGGACGCGCGCTCTGTTCGAGGCCGCGGGCTTCACCATGGCGTCGACGACCGACGCGGTCAGCGGCGGCTTCCCGCGGGTCGTGATGCGGCTGGCCCTCAGCTGACCCGAGGCCGCGGAGGTATGCCGCGAGTCCCGTTGCGCGGCATACCTCCCGGATGGGACGGTGTGGTCACAGGAAGGCGCTGATGCCCGTCTCGTGGCGACCGATGAGCAGCTTCTGGATCTGGCTGGTGCCCTCATAGAGCGTCATGACCCGGGCGTCACGCATGAACTTCTGGACCGGGTACTCGTCGATGAAGCCATAGCCGCCAAAGGCTTGGATCGCCAGGTTGGCCGAGCGCACCGCCGCCTCGCTGGCAAAGAGCTTGGCCTTGGAGGCCGCGACGCCAAAGGGCTCGCCGCGGTCGACCAGATCGGCCGCCCGCCAGACGAGCAGACGTGCGGCGTCGGCGTCGACGGAGATCTCCGCGATGATGTCCTGAACCATCTGGAAGCCCGCGATCGGCCGGCCGAACTGGGTGCGCTGCTGTGCATAGGCGACCGTCTCCTCAAGGCAGGCGCGCACGATGCCGACACATCCGGCCGCGACCGAGATGCGGCCCTTGTCGAGGGTCGACATCGCGATCTTGAAGCCCTGGCCCTCCTCGCCGAGCATCGCGTCCGCCGGGACGCGCATGCCGGTGAAGGTGAGCTCGGACGTGGCCTGACCGCGCAGGCCGAGCTTGCCCTTGATCTCGCGGCGCTCGAATCCCGGTGTGTCCGTAGGCACGAGGAAGGCCGAGATGCCGCGGTGGCCCTCTCCCCCGGTGCGCGCAAAGAGCAGGCACACGTCGGCCCAGGTGCCGTTGGTGATGAAGACCTTGGACCCGTCGATCACGAAGTCATCGCCCTCGCGGCGGGCCCGGGTGCGCAGGTTGCCGGCGTCGGAGCCGTTGTCGGGCTCGGTGAGGCCGAAGCAGCCGACCGCCGTCCCCTGCGCGACCGGGGTGAGCCAGCGCTGCTTCTGCTCCTCGGTGCCATAGGCGAGGATCGACTTGCCGCACAGGCCGTTGGAGACCGAGACGATCCCGCGCACAGACGAGTCTGCCCGGCCCAGCTCCTCCATGGCGAGCGCATAGGTCATCGTGTCCATGCCGACGCCGCCGTACTCCTCGGGAATGGTCAGGCCCATGATCCCGAGCTCGCCCATCTTGGCGATGATCGCGGTGTCGACCGACTCGGCCCGGTCCCACTCGGTGCGGTGCGGGACGACCTCGCGGTCGAGGAACTCCCGGGTGAGCGACTGGAATGCGAGCTGGTCCTCGGTGAGCGACAGATCCATGGTGGCCTTCCTTGAGGTGTCTCCAGCGAGACTGTGGCACAGGCGACTTGGGCGTCAAGAGCCGCATCGCCCCAAAGCCTGGCGCCGCCGCGGTGCGAGTCGCCCAATCCGCCGGCCGGGCCGCTCCCCTGTGGTTCACTCGGCTGCATGAGCCCCATCTCCGTCGACGACGTCCGCATGCTGCCCGGCCACGAGCCCGTCGTCATCCCACCGGAGTTCGGCGACGCCAACGGCCACATGAACGTGCGGCACTATCTCGCCCTGCACGACGAGTCCGGCTGGCCCTACTTCGAGCGGCTCGGCTTCGGCACGGCGTATGCCGCGGACCGTCGCCGTGGGCTCTTCGCCCTCGAGCACCACCTGACCTATCTGCGCGAGGTGCACATCGGCGACAGTGTGCGCATCCACACCCGGCTGCTCGAGCGGGGCCGCAAGACGCTCCACGTCATGCGCTATCTCGTCAACGACACCCGGGACCAGGTCGCCAACACGCTCGAGATCATGACCTGCCACGTCGACCTGGAGACCCGCCGCACCGTGGCGTTCACCGACGACGAGATGACCCTGGTAGACGCCCAGATCGCGGCCGACCAGGCTCTCCCCTGGCCGGCCGTGACCTGCGGCGCGATGGCGGTGCGCTCCTGATCAGGAGCGCATGGCCCCGATCCGGGACAGCAGCAGCGCCTCGGCGACGCAGACCCGCTCGAACTCCGCGAGGTGCAGCGACTCGTTGGCGCCGTGGGCCCGGGTGTCGGGGTCCTCGACGCCGGTGACGAGGATGGCCGCCTGCGGGTAGCGCTCGGCGAAGGCCGCCACGAACGGGATGGACCCGCCGACCCCGATGTCGACCGGCTCGTGGCCCCACGCGTCGGTGAAGGCGGCGCGGGCCTGGTCCTGCACCGGGCCGTGGGCCTCGGCCGCGAAGCCGGGGCCCTGGTCCTCCAGCTCGACCTCGACCTCGGCGCCCCACGGCGCGTGCTCGCGCAGGTGCCGCTCGAGCGCCGCGAAGCCGGCCTGGGGGTCCTCGTCGGGGGCGATGCGCATCGAGACCTTGGCCCGCGCCGAGGCGATGAGGGTGTTGGCGGCCTGCTCGACGCTGGGGGCGTCGATGCCGATCACGGTCACCGACGGCTGCGTCCACAGCTGGCTGAGCAGATCACCGGAGCCGAGGACCTGGGTGCCGGGCAGCATCCCCGACTCCTCACGGAGCCGGGACTCGGGGTAGTCGAGCTGGGCGGCCGTGCTCGAGCGCAGGCCCTCGATCGCGACGGAGCCGTCCTCGTGGTGGAGCGTGGCCATCAGGCGGCACAGCGCGGTGATCGCGTCGGGCACGGGCCCGCCGAACATCCCGGAGTGCACGGAGTGGTCGAGGGTCCGGACGGTGACGACGACCCGGACCAGCCCGCGCAGCGTGGTGGTCAGGGCCGGCTCCCCCACCGCCCAGTTGGTCGAGTCGGCGAGCACGATCGCGTCGGCGGCGAGCTTGTCGCCATGGCGCTCGAGGATCGTGCCGAGGCTGTCGCTGCCGGTCTCCTCCTCGCCCTCGACAAAGATCGTCAGGCCCACGGGCAGGTCATCGCCGTGGGCGCGCAGGGCGGCGATGTGGGCCATGACGCCGGCCTTGTCGTCGGCCGCGCCCCGGCCATACAGGCGGCCGTCGCGCTCGGTCGGCTCGAAGGGCGCGCTGTCCCAGTCGGACTCGTCACCGGTCGGCTGCACGTCGTGGTGCGCATAGAGGGTCACGGTCGGTGCTCCCTCGGGTCCGGCCTTGTGCGCGATGACGGCAGGCGCCCCGCCCTCGCGGACGATCTCGACCTCGCAGCCCTCCGCGCGCAGCAGCTCGGCGACGGCCTCGGCGCTGCGGTCGACCTGGGACTGGTCGAAGGACGGCGCCGAGATGCTGGGGATCCGGGTGAGGGCCTCGAGGTCGGTGCGCACGCCTGGCATGAGGTCCTTCACGCGGGCGGTCACGGCGGAGATCTGGTCTGGGGTCAGGACATCGCTGGTCACGGCCGCGAGCCTACTGCGCTGTGGCGGGGCGTCCGCGGCATACACTCGGCGGGTGTTTGGACGCAGCAAGAAGAGCGAGAACGACAAGCAGGCCGAGTCCGCGGGGGCGACCGCGGCCCACCCGGCGCGCCCGGGCGCCAAGAACCGCCCGACGCCGACCCGACGCGAGGCCGAGGCCGCCCGCCGCAAGCCACTGGTCGACACCGACCGCAAGTCGGCCAAGGCCGCCGACCGCGATGCCCGGCGCGCGCAGGCCGCCGCGACCCGCGAGGCGATGATGACCGGCGACGAGAAGAACCTGCCGCCGCGCGACAAGGGCCCCGAGCGCCGCTACATCCGCGACTACGTCGACGCCCGCTGGAACATCGGCGAGTTCATGCTGCCGCTGATGCTGATCGTCCTGGCACTCTCGTTCATCCGGCAGACGTGGGCGCTGACCCTCGTCTTCATCGGCGTCTACGGCCTGCTGTTCATCGCGATCGCAGACGCGGTGCTGATGTGGCGCCGGCTCAAGAAGCAGCTCATCGCCAAGTTCGGCGATGCCCCCCAGGGCGGCGCGATGTACGCGATCATGCGCGCCTTCCAGATGCGCCGCGGCCGGATGCCCCGCTCCCAGGTCGCCCGCGGGCAGTACCCCAGCTGACACACCACGCTCGACGCGCCGAGGGCGCCTGACCGGTCCGCCGGTCAGGCGCCCTCGAGCTTCATCGGGCCATAGACGGTCTCGCCGTCACGCTTGAGGACCACGGCGTGCACGCCGGCCTCGGCCAGCTCACGCCACTCCTCGCCGAACCACGTCTCGGCGTCGGTCTGCGACGGGAAGGCCGTCGTCACCAGCGACTCGCCCGAGATCTCCTGCTCGGCCTCGTCGAGGTAGGTCCAGGTCCATGCCTCACTCATGCGGCCAGCCTAGCCAGCCGCGCCGTCAGGACTCGCGGACGTCGACCTCGACGAAGGGCGGCTTGGTAACCGTCGCGGCGACCTCGCGCCCACGCACGTCGATGACGACCTCGTCGCCCACCTTGACCGAGCGGTCGAGGAGCGCGAGCGCGATGCCCTGCTTGAGCGTCGGGCTGAACGTGCCCGAGGTGACCTCGCCGACCGGCTGGCCGTCGACCAGGACGCCGCAGTGCGGACGGGGAATGCCGCGATCGGTCACCAGCAGCCCGCGGCTGAGGCGCGACTCCTTGGCCGCGCGCTGCGCCGAGAGGGCCTCCTTGCCCCAGAACTCCGGCTTGTCCCAGCCGACCGCCCACGCGGAGCCGGCCATCACGGGGGTGATGTCGGGACCGAGGTCGTTGCCGTGCAGGGGGTAGCCCATCTCGGTGCGGAGGGTGTCGCGCGCCCCCAGACCACACGGCATACCGCCGAAGGGCTCGGCAGCCGCGACCAGCGCGTCCCACAGCTGACCGCTGACATCCCAGGCCGGCACGAGCTCGTAGCCGCGCTCGCCGGTGTAGCCGGTGCGGCAGACGATGACCGGCAGGCCCTCCCACTCGGTCTCGACGAAGGACATGTAGTCATGGCCGACGGGCAGGCCGAGCGAGGAGAGCACCTCATCGGACTTGGTGCCCTGGACCGCGATGACGCCATAGGAGGTGTGGAGGTTCTCGATGACGATCCTCTCGGGCGCCGCGGCGGTGAGCCGCTCGACGACGGCCGCGGTGTTGGCGGCGTTGGGGACCAGGAATACGTCGTCGTCGGAGCGCAGATAGACGATGAGGTCGTCGACGACACCGCCGTCCTCGTCACAGCACAGGGTGTACTGCGCTTTGCCCGGCTCGATCCGGCCCAGGTCATTGGTCAGGCAGCGGTTGATGAAGTCGGCGGCGCCGGGTCCCTTGACGGACGCCTTGCCGAGGTGGGAGACGTCGAAGAGGCCGACGCTGGTGCGCACGGCAGTGTGCTCGCGCACGACGCCGCCGCCCGGGTACTCGATCGGCATGTCCCAGCCGCCGAAGTCGGCCATCTTGGCGCCGAGTGCGATGTGACGGTCATGAAGGGGCGAGGTCATGGTCATGATCGCGAGGCTATCGCGGCGGGATCGTCTGTGGCAGCGACTACGCTTCTGGGGAGTTTTCAACGACCGTCCCCTCCGCGAAGGACCACCTGTGACCAGCCTGAGCCTCACCGACACCAAGCCGCAGTCCGCCGAGGCCGACGTCCTCGTCGTCGGCTCCGTGACCAGTGCGGAGGGGGCTGCTCTCGCGCCGGGCCACGGCCTGCCCGCGGCGGCGGCGCGCCACGTCGAGGCCGCGCTCGCCACCGTCGGCGCCAAGGGCAAGGCCGGCGAGGTCATCCTCCTCCCGGCCGTGCCCAAGCTGGCCGCTGCGGCCGTCGCGATCTCGGGTCTCGGTGTCCCCGCCGACGCGGTCACCCACCGCGAGGTGCGCGGGGCCGCTGCCGCCGCGGTGCGGGCGACCAGGGAGGGCGCCTCGGTCGCGCTCGCGCTCGGTGGCTCCGATGAGCTCCGCGCGGCGAGCGCCGAGGGCGCCCTGGCCGGTGACTACGCGTATGCCGCCGCGACCGCCCCTGCCGAGCGCCCCGCCCGCGCGCTGTCGGTCCTCGGGGCCGGCCAGCCGGCCGAGGCCGCGATCGCCCGGGCCGCCGTCCTCGGCGCCGCGCAGGAGTTCGCCCGCGACCTGGTCAACACCCCGCCCAACCTGCTCTACCCCGAGACCTTCGCCCAGGTCGTCCGGCAGCGCGCGACGTCCTCCAAGGCCAAGGTGAGCGTCGAGGTCATGGACGAGAAGGCCCTCGCCGACGCGGGCTGCGGCGGCATCATCGGTGTGGGACAGGGGTCCTCGCGGCCGCCGCGCATCGTGATGCTCTCCTACAAGCCCGGCCGCCGGCACCGCGGCGCCCCGACGATCGCCCTCGTGGGCAAGGGCATCACCTTCGACTCCGGCGGCCTGTGCATCAAGCCGTCGGCCTCGATGCTGACGATGAAGTGCGACATGGCCGGCGCCGCCGCCACCGCCGCGGCGGTCTTCGCCGCGGCCGAGCTCGCGCTGCCGGTGGCCGTCACGGCATACCTCTGCCTCGCCGAGAACATGCCGGGGGCGACGGCCCAGCGCCCGGGCGACGTCGTGACGATGCGCGGCGGCACGACCGTCGAGATCATCGACACCGACGCCGAGGGCCGCATGGTGCTCGGTGACGGCCTCGCGCTGGCCAGCGAGGCGGGCCCCGACGCGATCATCGATGTCGCGACGCTGACCGGCGCGTGCGTGGTCGCGCTCGGCCCCGACATCTCCGGCGTGATGGCCAACAACGAGGCGTTCGGGCAGCGGGTGCTCGACGCCGCCGAGGGCGCCGGCGAGCACGCCTGGCCGCTGCCGCTGCCGGACGAGCTCAAGAAGCAGCTCGAGTCGACCGTCGCCGATCTGTCACACAAGGGCGAGCGCTGGGGCGGCGCCCTCACCGCAGGGCTGTTCCTGGAGAACTTCGTCGGCACCCTCGCCGACGGCTCGCCCATCCCGTGGGCCCACATCGACATCGCCGGGCCGGCCTTCAACGAGGGTGGGGCGCGTGGCGTCAACCCCAAGGGCGGCACCGGCTATGGCGTCGCGACGCTGCTGGGCGTGCTGGAGTCCTTCGCCGGCTGAGCCGGCAGACGTCAAAGGGCCGGACCCGTCGGGGTCCGGCCCTTTGCCTGTCTGGTGCCGGTCAGGCCTGTCGGAAGGGGTCAGCCGCCGGCCTTGCGGCGGAACATCTGGCGCTGGGCGTCGGGGCCGTGTCCCTCGCCCACCTTGGACCCGCCACCGTGCTCGGAGACATCCGCTCCGCCGTGGGCCTTCTTGCGCTCCAGGGCCTCTCGCATCTTCTCCTTCACGGAGTCGGGCGCAGGCTCGTGGGATCCTTTTCCGCTCATCGTGACCTCCTTGGTCGCAGGGTCGTGGGACCACTCTGGCATCAATCCGGGTCGAGGTCGCCCCCTTTTACACCGGTATGCCGCGGGCCGTCTTAGCTGCCGCCCTGCGCCCGCCGCTGACGGGCGCTCCACTCCCGCATGCGGGCGGGGTAGCCCGTCTGGTTGACGTCATAGACTGGCACGCCGAGCTTGGCGGCGATGTCGAAGGCGTCCTTGCGGGTGGGCATCGCCCGCCTGGTCCACTCGCCGTCGTGAGCGATGAGCACCACGGTCGTCGGCGTGACATTGGTCGAGGGCTCGACATAGGCCTCGACCCCACGACGGGACGTGGCGAACTCACGCAGGTGGGCGCGTGCCGCGCCCACGTCAACCGACATCGCGGGCCCGTCGTTGCGAGCCCGACCCGAACCCGCCGACTCCGACCGGCGACGCTTCCAGAAGGCCATGGCGCACAGGGTACGGCCAGCGGCTGCAAGTGGAAGGGACCTGCGTGTGCTCCACGCCACGAAAGGTGACAAGATGCTCCGTAGGCTCGACGGACCCCAACAGGGTGGTCGGTGCCGCTCTTTCACCAGCAGACCGGACCCGGGCGCGCAAGGGAGAAGCATGGCGGACACGGAGGCAGCGTCGGTCGACGTCGTCGTCCTCGGCGGCGGGAGCGGCGGCTACGCCTGCGCCCTGCGTGCGGCCGAGCTCGGCAAGTCGGTCGTCCTCATCGAGAAGGACCTGCTCGGAGGCACCTGCCTGCACCGCGGCTGCATTCCCACCAAGGCGCTGCTGCACGCCGCGGAAGTGGCCGACACCATTCGTGACGCCGGCCGCTTCGGGGTGCGCGCGGCATACGAGTCCATCGACCTGCCCGCCGTCCACTCCTACAAGGACGGCGTCGTCGCCCGCCTGCACAAGGGCCTCCAGGGCCTGGTCTCCTCCCGCGGGGTGCGCCTCGTCGAGGGCGAGGGCCGGCTCGTCGACGCCCACACCGTGGACGTGGCCGGGGAGCGGATCATCGGCGCCAATGTCGTCCTGGCCACCGGGTCGCGCGCCCTGAGTCTGCCGAGCGCCCCCATCGGCGGCCGCATCATGACCAGCGACCAGGCCCTCGGGCTCGAGGAGATCCCGGCCCGCGCGATCGTGCTCGGCGGCGGCGTCATCGGCGTCGAGTTCGCCTCCGTGCTGCGCTCGTTCGGGACCGAGGTCACGATCCTCGAGGCGCTGCCGCGGCTCGTGGCCGCCGAGGACGAGGCGGTCTCCAAGCAGCTCGCGCGCGCCTTCCGCAAGCGCGGCATCGTCGCCAAGACCGGTGTGCGCATGGAGAGCGCCACCGACACCGGCTCCGGCGTCAGCGTCACGCTCGAGGGCGGCGAGACCCTCGAGGCCGACCTGCTGCTCGTCGCCGTCGGCCGCGGCCCGGTGACCGAGGGCATGGGCTTCGAGGAGGCGGGAGTGGCACTCGAGCGCGGCTTCGTCGTGGCTGACGAGCGCTGCCGCACCAACGTTGAGGGCGTGTATGCCGTGGGCGACATCGTGCGCGGCCTCCAGCTGGCCCACCGCGGTTTTGCCCAGGGCATCTTCGTCGCCGAGGACATCGCCGGTCTCGACCCGACCCCGATCGACGAGAGCGGCATCCCGCGCGTCACCTACTGCGACCCGGAGATCGCCTCCGTCGGTCTGACCGAGGCCCAGGCCCGCGAGGACGGCGAGGTCGAGACGGTCGAGTACAACCTGGGCGGCAACGGCAAGTCCCAGATCCTGGCCACCGCAGGCTTCGTCAAGCTCGTGCGTCGCAAGGACGGGCCGATCGTGGGCATCCACATGGTGGGCGCGCGGATGGGCGAGCAGATCGGGGAGGCCCAGTTGATCTATAACTGGGAGGCAGTCCCCGAGGACGTAGCAGACTTGATCCACGCGCACCCCACGCAGAACGAAGCCCTCGGAGAGGCCCACCTGGCACTTGCCGGCAAACCCCTCCACGCACACAACTGACCCGACAACAGGCAACAGCCATCGAGGAGAAGACACAGCTCATGTCTGAGAAAGTGACCATGCCGGCCCTGGGCGAGTCCGTGACCGAGGGCACCGTGACCCGCTGGCTGAAGAGCGTCGGTGACAGTGTCGAGGTCGACGAGCCATTGCTCGAGGTCTCCACCGACAAGGTGGACACCGAGATCCCCTCGCCCGTCGCGGGCACGCTCGAGCAGATCCTTGCCGAGGAAGACGAGACCGTCGAGGTCGGCGCCGACCTCGCGGTGATCGGTGACGGCTCCGGCGGTGGCGAGTCCGCTGCTGAGGAGAAGCCCGCCGAGGACGAGGCCCCCGCCGAGGAGGCCGCTGCCGAGGAGGCTCCCACCGAGGAGACGGCCGAGGAGCCCGCCCAGGAGCAGCCCGAGCAGGAGGCCGCCGAGGCCGCCAGCGACCAGGTCTCCGGTGGCGACGCGGAGCAGGCCGAGGAGAAGCCGGCGTCCGGCGGCGGCGAGGTCTCCGGCGGTCAGACCGTGACGATGCCCGCTCTGGGCGAGTCGGTCACCGAGGGCACCGTGACCCGCTGGCTCAAGGCCGAGGGCGACGACGTCGAGGTCGACGAGCCGCTGCTCGAGGTCTCCACCGACAAGGTCGACACCGAGATCCCCTCGCCCGTCGCGGGCACGCTGACCAAGATCCTCGTCCAGGAGGACGAGACGGTCGAGGTCGGTGCCGACCTGGCCATCGTCGGTGGCGAGGCCTCCGGTGGCGGCGAGGCGGCCGAGGCCAAGGAGGAGGCTCCCGAGGAGACCGCGGAGAGCACCCCAGCCGAGGCTAAGGAGGAGGCTCCCGAGGAGACCGCCGATGGCGAGCAGGACGCCGACGACGCCGGCTCCTCCCCCGCGGAGCAGCAGGAGGACGCCTCCGGCGCCGAGGCCAATGCGACCGAGGAGGCTGCGACCCCCGAGGAGGCCCCGGCCGAGGAGGACAAGTCCGCCGAGCAGGCCCCGCCCGCTCCGGCCGAGGAGTCCACCACCAAGGAGACCGCGCCCAAGCCCAGCACCGCGCCTGCGCCGCGCTCGTCCGAGGGCGACGCCGACGCGTCCGCGTATGTCACGCCGCTGGTGCGCAAGCTCGCCTCCGACCACGGCGTCGACCTTGCCTCGATCACCGGCACCGGCGTCGGCGGCCGCATCCGCAAGCAGGACGTCCTCGAGGCGGCCAAGGCCGCCAAGGAGGCCGAGGACGCCAAGGCCGCCCCTGCACAGGAGTCGGCACCCGAGGCTCCCGCGGCCGCGCCCCAGGCTGCCCCGGCGGCGAGCGCCGACGCGGCCAAGCGCGGCACCACCGAGAAGATGTCGCGCATGCGCAAGGTCATCGCCCAGCGCATGACCGAGTCGCTCCAGACCTCGGCCCAGCTCACGGCGACCGTTGAGGTCGACATGAGCAAGGTCGCGGCCCTCCGTGCGCGCAACAAGAAGGACTTCGAGGCGCGTGAGGGCGCCAAGCTGACCTTCCTGCCCTTCATCGCGCTGGCCACGGTCGAGGCGCTCAAGGCCTACCCCAAGATCAACTCCAGCCTCGACGGCGAGTCGATCGTCTTCCACGGCGCCGAGCACCTGGGCGTCGCAGTCGACACCGAGCGTGGCCTGATGGTCCCGGTGATCCGCGACGCGGGCGACCTGTCGATCGCGGGCCTGGCCAAGAAGATCGCCGACCTCGGCGAGCGCACCCGCGGCCAGAAGGTCACCCCCGACGAGCTCGGTGGCGGCACCTTCACGATCACCAACTACGGCTCGGCCGGGACGCTGTTCGACACCCCGATCATCAACCAGCCGCAGGTGGCCATCCTCGGCACGGGCACGATCGTCAAGCGTCCCGTCGTCATCACCGACGACGCGGGCAACGACCTCATCGCCATCCGGTCGATGATGTACCTCTCGCTCACCTACGACCACCGCGTGGTCGACGGGGCTGACGCCGGCCGCTTCCTAGCGGCCATCAAGGCCCGCCTCGAGGAGGGCAAGTTCGAGGGCGCCCTCTAAAGGAGTCGCCCGGGAGTCCAGGGAGTCCCGCATGACCGCACGACAGCGCGTCGCCATCACCGGCTCGTCCGGCCTGATCGGCGGCGCGCTGTCGGCGTTCCTGACGGACCGCGGTGACGAGGTCGTCCACGTCGTCCGTCGTGAGCCTCGCACCCACGCCGAGGTCCGGTGGTCACCTGGGCAGCCCCTCGACCCGGGGGCGCTCGACGGTGTCGACGCGGTCGTCAACCTCGCCGGCCCCAATATCGGTGCCCGCCGCTGGACACGTGCCGTCAAGGCCGAGCTCCGTGATGCCCGCGTCGCCGCGACGACGACCATCTCGAGGGCGATCGCCGACTCCGGGCGGCCGATCCGGCTGGTCAGCGCATCCGCCGTCGGGTGGTACGGCGACCGCGGCGAAGAGGTCCTGACTGAGGAGAGCACCCGCGGCGAGGGCTTCCTCGCCGATCTGTGCCGCGACTGGGAGGCCGCGACCGCTGCTGCGACACAGGCCGGTTCGCCGGTCGCACTGCTGCGCACGGGTCTGGTGCTCGCACCCGGCGAGGGCGCGATGGGTCCGCTGCTCAAACTGGCGCCACTCGGTCTCGCCGGACCCTTGGGCACGGGCCGGCAATGGTGGCCGTGGATCACGCTGCACGACCACGTGCGCGCTGTCGGCCACCTCCTCGACAACCCAGCGCTGACCGGGCCGGTCAACCTCGTCGGGCCCCACCCGGTCCGCCAGCGTGCTCTGACTGCCGAGCTCGGACGTCAGCTGCACCGTCCCGCCCGTCTGCCAGCACCCGCGCCCGCAATGCGGCTCGCCCTGGGCGAGTTCTCCCGTGATGTGCTCGCCAGCCAGCGGGTCATGCCGGCGGCGCTCCAGGGCAGTGGCTTCGCGTTCGACCACCCCGACCTGCCGGCCGCCATCGGCTGGGTGCTCGCCCAGCGCTGAGCACGAGACTGCGTTGTCGGTGGCCCCTGTCAGGGTGGGGCCATGGCGACGATCTACTGCACAGCGACCAGCCTCGATGGGTTCATTGCGGATGATGACGAGAGCCTGTCGTGGCTCTTCACCACCCCATCCCACGACCAGGACCCCCAGGGCCGCTATGGCGACGGGGACACGCTCGACTTCGACCGCTTCATCGCCGACGTGGGTGCGCTGGTGGCTGGCGCCAACACGGTGGAGTGGCTGCGGCGCGAGCTCACCAAGGACGGCTCGGAGTTCGCCTGGCCCTATCCCCAGCCGTCGTGGGTGGTCACCCACCGCGACATGGAGCTGCCGGCCGGGGTGGAGCGCTTCGAGGGTGACGTGCGGGCGCTCCATTCGCGCATGGTGGAGGCGGCCGAGGGCAAGGACGTCTGGATCGTCGGCGGGGGCGACCTGGCGGGGCAGTTCTTCGACGCTGGCCTGCTCGACCGGGTCTGGGTCCACGTCGCGCCGGTCGTCCTGGGCGCGGGCAAGCCGCTGCTGCCGCGTCGGATCCGCCTCCAGCGCCAGGCGATCGAGCGCGACGGCCAGCTGACGGCCATGCTCTTCGACGTCGTCGGACCGGAGCCCCGCGACGACGGCCAGAGCCCGAGCCCGCTCTAGCCGACACCGGTCGCTCTAGGAGGCGACGGTCGCGATCCGCCAGCCGTCTCCTGTCCACCGCAGGCCGACACGCAGCACGCCCCCGTCGCGCTGCGGGCGGGTGGCGCGCCGCCCGTCGGCAAAAAGCACCACGTGCTTGCCCGTGCGCACGACTGCCGTCATGAGCACCTCGGTTGACGTCGCGTCCACGGTGGGTCGGCTCCCGCGCGAAGGTCGTGCCGTGTCGGGCTCGCTCGCGCCGGCGGCGGCCGATGTAGCCGGTGACGCCGCTTCCACACCCGCCTGACGGACAGACAGCTCGACCCCCTCCAGCCGAACCCGCTGCTCCAGCAGACGGTCGATCTGCGCCTCGTCCTCCCGCCACGCGGGCGAGTCCCGGGCCACCGCCTCTGCCAGCAGGCCCGGATCGGCCCGCTCCCACGCCTTGGCGCGGGCATCGACCAGCGCCTGGAGCAGCCGCGACGGTGACGACTCCGGTGCATCTCGCTCCAGCCGCACGTCGTCCGCCGCTGGACTTCCGCCCGGATCGCTGGCTTCCGTGGGGCCCGCGGTGCCCACCCCGGTGGCGGGGGCCGTGGCGGTGGTGATCGGAGTCGCGGAGGCCTGCGCCTTAGCCGTCGTGACTGGCGTCGGCACGGCCGTCGGTGGCGCGGACGGGCTGATCTGCGTGATCGGGCTTTCGCCTGGCGCGACCGGTGCGACGGCGTTGGCCGGGCGCACCGGCCCCGCCGCGACCTCATCATCGCCGCGCGCGCCGATCGCCCACAGCAGGCCAATCGTCGCGCTCAGGCCGACCAGCATGGCGATCGCCCCGAGGGCTCCAAACCTCGCCAGCGCGGCCGCGCCCCTCCAACCCGAGGCCGAGCCGCTGGTCGCACCGTGCCTGGGACGGGACCAGCCCGTCCCGAGGGCGCGGACCCGGTCTCGGCCACGCGTCGCGGCGGGCGCCGGAGGCGGCTTGAGCTCAGGGATACCGAGGTCGCGCAGGTCGCGGGCCTCCTCGCGCAGCCGCCTGGTCAGCCCTGTCACCGAGGACGGACCGGCGACGATCGCGATGGGCTCGGGTGGCGCCGCGTCGAAGATGAGCGAGGCCGCCTCCCGCGCCGTCGGGCGCTCATGCGGGTCGCTCGCGATGAGCCGTCTGGCCACCGCGACGACTGCCTCACCCGCCCTCGGCGCGACCTCCTCGAGCGGACGGCGAGTGCCGCCGATGCCGGGAGGCTCGCCGCTCAGGGCAAACCACAGCAGAGCGCCGATCGAGTAGACATCCGCCGCGGGGCTCGGCGCGCCCCCGCTGAGCAGCTCCGGGGCGACATAGCCCGGCGTCGCGAACTCCGCCGGCTGGCGCTCCCCCAGCAGCCGGGCCAGGCCCAGATCGGCCAGCACCGGCCGCCCCGTCCGGTCGAAGAGCACATTGCCCGGTGAGACGTCACCGTGCACGATCCCCGCCTGGTGCAGGTGACCGAGCGCGGTAGCGATCGGCGACACCGCAGTGACGGCCTCACCGTCGCTGAGATAGCCGCGCTCGGAGAGCACCTGCCCGAGGGTGCCGCCGTCGACGCGGCCCAGCACGATCGCGACCTCCTCGCCCAGCTCGACGGTCTCGACGAACGGCACGAGGTGCTCGGGCGCAACGCGCTGGAGGATCGAGAACTCCCGCAGGGCCCGCTCCGAGGCGCCCTCGCTGCCCGGCAGCACCACCTTGATCGCCACCTCGCGGCGGTCCGCAAGGCGCACACCCGACCAGACCTGGCCCGAAGACCCCTGTCCCAGAAGGGAACCCACCTGATACCCGGGGACATCAGGGCGCGGCATACCCTCCTCATGCGTGCCGTCGCTGTCCATGCCACCACTCTGACGCAAAGCCGCGCACGGGCTCCGGACTTATCCACAGGCGCCCCGTGGGGAGCACGGGGTAGGTTGCCGCACATGGCATCCGACTCCCCCACGATCCTCGCGACCTCCGGCGGCTACCGCTTCGGTGAGCGCGTGCGACTCGAGTTCAACTCCCTCGTCCACCACGCCGTCGAGCTGTCCGGCGCCAGCGGCCGGGCACCGCGCGTGACCTTCGTCGGCACTGCCTCCGGGGACGATCGCGCTATGGCCGCCGACGCGGTCCAGGCCGGCCGGGTCGCGGGCTTCGACCTGACCTGCCTCAACCTCTTCCCCATGCCCAATCTCGAGGACATCGAGGGCCACCTGCTCGACCAGGATGTCGTGTGGGTGCAGGGCGGCTCGGTCGCCAATCTCCTTGCAGTGTGGCGGGTTCACGGCCTCGACGCGATCTTCCGCCGGGTGTGGGAAGCCGGCGTCGTCCTCAGCGGGGTCAGTGCCGGCTCGATCTGCTGGTATGCCGGGGGCACGACCGACTCCTTCGGCCCTGACCTTCGCGCGGTGACCGACGGGCTGGCGCTGCTCCCCTATGGCAATGGCGTGCACTACGACTCGGAGGAGCGCAGGCGACCGCTCGTGCACCGTCTCGTCGCGGACGGCACGCTGCCCGAGACGCACTGCACCGACGACGGCGTCGGGCTGGTCTATCGCGGCACCGAGCTCGTCGAGGCCGTCACCGAGACCCCCGGCAAGGGCGCCTACCTCGTCCGCCGCGACGGCGACCAGGCCACCGAGGAGCGCATCGAGCCCCGGCTCCTCCCCGCTCCCTGACCCAAATGCGGTACGCACTCGGAGTTCGCCTGGCAGAGCGAATCCCGTTGCGCCTCAGTCGATCCGCTCGCCCGGCGTGATGACGTCGACGACTCGACGCCCCTCGGCACTGATCCGGGCGGCGTCGAGGACGGCCGCGGTGTGCACCGCGTCGCGCGGGTCCACGGGCATGTGCGCCTGGGGGTCGTCGCTCGCGAGCGCCCCGGCGACCGCGCGATAGAAGTCGGCCTGGTCGGCCGGCACCGAGGCGACCGCCTCCCGCTGGTCCCCCCGATAGACCCAGCCGGTCTGTCCCTCGCCGTCGGCCAGGTCGGGGAAGACGGTGCGCTCCTCCTCGAGCCCGTCGAGGACGTAGGCACCCGCACTGCCGAGCACCCGCACCCGCGGCCCCGGCGCGCCCGCGAGCGAGGTCGCGCCGAGGTGGCTCACGACCCCGGAGACATGGCGGCACGCGAGGAAGGCCTCGTCCTCGGCGACGCTCAGCCGGCTGGCCAGCTCGGCATAGACCTGCTGGACCTCGCCGAAGAGCTGCACCGCACCGTCGACCAGGTGCGCCCCGAGATCGAGGAGTATGCCGCCGCCCTCGGCCGGCGTCGCGCTCTCCCGCCAACGCTCCTTGTGCTCGGGTCGCCATCTCTCCCAACGCATCTCGGCGCGGTGCACCTCGCCCAGGACCCCATCGCGCAACACCTCCGCGAGGGTCGTGTGCTGCGCGTCGAAGCGGCGGTTGTGGAAGACCGTGAAGGGCACGCCGTTGTGGGTGGCGGCGTCGACGATCTCGAGCGCCTGGTCGGCGTCGACCGCGAGTGGCTTGTCGATCACGAAGGGGCGGCGCGCCTCGACACAGGCAAGGGCGTGCGCGAGGTGGTTGCCTGTGGGGGTTGCCAGCACGACGAGGTCGACGTCCTCGGCCAGCAGCGCGTCGAGGTCGGGCACGACCACCGCACCCGGGATCTCCCCGTGCACCTGCTCGGCACGCTCGGGATTGCCCGTGGACACCGCCACGACCTCGAGCCCTGCCCTCCGCAGTGCGGGCGCGTGGATGTCGCGCCCCGCCATGCCATACCCCGCCAGACCTACCCGCGTCATGCCGTCAGGCTACGCGGGTGAGCTGCCCAGGTCAGCGGGCGGCGTAGGGTGTCGCCCATGCGTTTCGAGTACCTCGGCTTCGCCCCTGACTTCGTCGACTACGAGCAGGCGTGGGAGCACCAGCGCGAGGTGCACGCCGCCGTCGTGGACGGTGCAGCCGACACCGTGCTCCTCCTCGAGCACTCCCCCGTCTACACCGCAGGCAAGCGCACCGAGCCCCACGAGCGGCCCTTCGACGGCACCCCCGTCATCGATGTCGACCGCGGCGGCAAGATCACCTGGCACGGCCCCGGCCAGCTCGTCGGCTACCCGATCGTGCGGCTGCCCGCCCCCATCGACGTCGTCGCGCACGTCCGTCGCCTCGAGGAGGTGATGATCCGGGTATGCCGTGAGTTCGGTGTCGAGACCACCCGGGTCGAGGGCCGCACCGGCATCTGGGTGCTGGGCACCGACGGGGCACTGGACCGCAAGCTGGGTGCCATCGGCGTCCGAGTGAGCAAGCAGTGCACGATGCATGGTTTCGCCCTCAACTGCGACGCCGACCTGTCGTGGGCCGACAACATCGTCGCCTGCGGCATCCCCGACGCCGGCGTCTCCTCGCTCAGCCGCGAGACGGGCCGGCAGATCACCGTGCAGGACGTGCTGCCGGTCGCCGAGCGGATCCTCTCCGAGATCCTCGACCCGGTATCCGAGGAGGCAGCCCGCCGGCGCCTGTCCGTGGCCGGGTGACCAGCCCGGCGGGCGGGGGCCTTCAGCGGCCGCTCACCCCGACCGCCCACTCCGGCGCCCACTCCCGGAGTTCAGTCCCGGCCTTCCACTGTGCACAGGCAGGACCGGCTGCCGTCCGCGTCCTCGACCACCCGGTATGCCGGCGCGGCGACGTCGCTGACCAGCCGTCCGCCGGCATCGAGGACCGCCTGCAGCCGCCGGTCGGCCTCGTCGGCCGGCACCCACACGTCGAGATGCCACCGCTGCTCGAAGGACTGCTCGGGCAGTGCCAGCCGGTCCTCGGCCGACCCCGGCTCCTGCCACCACACCGTCGGCGCCTGCCCGCTGGCGTCCACCGGCTCCCCGTCCTTGACTTCGGAGCCGAGCAGGGCGGCATAGAAGGCCGCGTGCTCCCGGCCGCGAGCGGTGTCGAGGCCGATGTCGACCTGGGTGAGGCCGGAGACGTCCGCGGTCACCCCGGCCTCCGCGGCCAACGCGCTGATCTGGCGGGCCAGGTCGAGATCCCGGCTGGTGATGCCCTGCACATCGTGGCTGAGCAGGGTGAGCACCATCTCGGGGTAGGTGAGCACGATGTCGGGATGGTGGTCGGCCGCCTCGGCGGCGGCGCCGATCCGGTCCACGAGGGCCAGGCCGGTCGCGAAGTCCCCGGTACGGAACCGGGCCCTGATCCCCTCCCGCAGCTGGCGCCAGTCGGCCAGTCCGGCCCGTGAGACCTCGGCGGGGGTGAGACGCTGCTTCGGGTCGCTCATGTCCTCCAATCTGGCAACAGATCGGGCCACACACAATAGGCGCGGCGTCCACTGGCCGGACCGCCCGGAATGCCCGCCAGGGACGCCCGGTTGACCGAAGACGTAGTCTGGATGGACTCCACCGGCGCCACCCGCGCCGGACCCGCGCACACGGCATACCCCCGCCTGCGTGCCGCACCACACCGCAAGGGAGACCCTGTGACCATCGCCCCCGAGGGACGCCGCCTGCTGCGTGTCGAGGCGCGCAACAGCGAGACGCCGATCGAGCGCAAGCCCGAGTGGATCCGCACCACCGCCAAGATGGGGCCGGAGTACAGCGAGCTCCACGGCATGGTCAAACGCGAGGGCCTGCACACGGTCTGCCAGGAGGCGGGCTGCCCCAACATCTTCGAGTGCTGGGAGGACCGCGAGGCGACCTTCCTCATCGGCGGTGACGTCTGCACCCGCCGCTGCGACTTCTGCGACATTGCCACGGGCCGCCCGACCGAGCTCGACATGGACGAGCCGCGCCGCGTCGCCGAGTCCGTCCAGCAGATGGGCCTGCGCTACTCCACCGTGACCGGCGTCGCCCGCGACGACCAGCCCGACGGCGCCGCCGAGCTCTACGCCGAGACCATCCGCCAGATCCACGCGCTCAACCCCAACACCGGTGTCGAGATCCTTCCCCCCGACTTCGGCGCCAAGCCCGAGCTCGTCGGCAAGGTCTTCGACGCCCGGCCCGAGGTCTTCGCCCACAACCTCGAGACCGTGCCGCGTATCTTCAAGCGGATCCGCCCCGCCTTCACCTATGAGAAGTCGCTCAAGGTGTTGACGATGGCCCGCGAGCAGGAGCTGGTCACCAAGTCCAATCTCATCCTCGGGATGGGCGAGGAGGAGCACGAGATCGAGCAGGCCATCCGCGACCTGCACGAGGCGGGCTGCGACATCCTCACGATCACGCAGTACCTCCGCCCCTCCAAGCTGCACCACCCGATCGACCGGTGGGTCAAGCCCGAGGAGTTCGTGCACTGGTCCGAGGTCGCCGATGAGATCGGCTTCCTGGGCGTCATGGCCGGGCCCCTCGTGCGCAGCTCCTACCGCGCCGGCCGCCTCTATGCCCAGGCGATGGCCAAGCACGGCCGCCCGCTCCCCGACAACCTGCGTCACCTCGCCGAGGGCAACCAGGAGCCGGCCCGCCAGGAGGCCGCGTCGTTGGTGGCCCGCGCCGCGGACGCCGTATCCTGAACCCCATGGCCCGCAAGGATTCCGGCGCAACGGCTGCCAAGCCGAAGAAGAAGCGCAATAACCCGTTCAAGCAGATGGTCCAGGTCTACAAGGCCGTCAAGACCGTCGACCCCAAAATCGGCTGGTTCATGCTTGGCGCCGCGCTGCTCACGCTCGCGGTCGTCGTCGGCATCGGCTGGGCCCTCGGCCACCCGATCTACGCCCTGATCCTCGGGCTCCCGCTGGCGCTGCTCGCCGCGACCTTCGTGCTCTCCCGCCGGGGTGACAAGGCGGCATACAGCGCACTCGAGGGCCAGCCCGGCGCGGCCGGTGCGGCGCTGAGCGGCCTGCGCGGCGACTGGTACTACACCCAGGAGCCGGTCGCCGGTGACGTCGCCCGCGGCGACCTCGCCGGTGGCGCCTATGTCTTCCGCGCCGTCGGCCGCCCCGGCATCATGCTCATCGGCGACGGCCCCGCGGGCCGCTGCCGCAAGCTGATGGCGGCCGAGGCCAAGAAGCTCAACCGCGTCGCCTCCGGTGTGCCCGTCGAGTTCGTCCAGGTGGGCGACGGCGAGGGCCAGGTCCCGATCGGCAAGCTCGTCGCCACCCTGATGAAGAAGAAGCCCGTGCTGACCAAGGAGGAGGTCGCCGTGGTCAACCGTCGCCTCAAGTCCCTTGGTGGCATCAAGGCCCCCGTGCCCGCGGGCATGGACCCGAGCAAGATCCGCGTCGACCGGCGCGCGATGCGCGGCCGCTGAGCCACGCGCCCCTGTCACAGCAAAGGGCCGGACCCCTGGTGGGTCCGGCCCTTTGTCGTTTGCCGTCTCGGGTGCGGTCGTGCCGCGCCGAGCGGGTATGCCGTGTGCTCCGCCGCTCCGGGCCGCGCGCCTCAGCGGCGGATGAGGATGGTGCGGGCCGCGCGGTCGTGCAGGCCGCGGCGGTCCTGGTCGGTCACGATGGCCGGCACGAACAGGCCGAGCAGCGCGGTGCGCACGAGCACCTGGAGCGGGGTCAGCCCGCGCGGGTCGAGGGAGCGCACCTCGAGACCGAGGAGCCGGTGGCCGGCCGTCCGGCCGAGTGTGGAGACGAGCAGCAGGTTCATCGCGAGGAAGACCCACAGGGGCTTGAAGCCGTTGACCCCCGCCCCACCCCACTCATAGGCGAGGACGGGGATCGCGATCAGCTGGGCCAGCAGCCAGTCGACGATCGCGGCCAGGGTGCGGCGCCCCAGCCCGGCGACCGAGCCGCGGCCCTCCCGGGGCAGACCGGACGGTGACTGTGCGTCGCCGACGGCCTTGCGCGGCATACCTGCTGTGCTCACGCACGCAACTGTATGCCGCGCGCGCATCTGGTCAGCCCCCGCCCCGCGCCGACCATCCGGGGAGATGGCCGACGGGCGCGCTGTGAGCCAGGTCTCAACACCCGCCCGCCGTGTAACACGCGCGAAACATTCGGGTCATGGCCGAGAAATGGCGGAGGGGTAGGTTCGAGGAGAACAGGGCGGGCGAGCAGGTCCCGCACATCCCACAGGAGGTTGCATTGTTCAGCACCGCTGACGAGGTCCTGAAGTACATCAAGGACGAAGACATCAAGTTCGTGGACATCCGGTTCTGCGACCTGCCCGGCGTCATGCAGCACTTCAATGTGCCGGCCGAGTCCCTTGACGAGGACTTCTTCACCGAGGGGCAGATGTTCGACGGCTCCTCGATCCGCGGCTTCCAGGCGATCCACGAGTCCGACATGAAACTCGTGCCCGATGTGAAGACGGCCTACATCGACCCCTTCCGCGTCGAGAAGACCCTCATCATGAACTTCTCGATCGTCGACCCGTTCACCGGCGAGCCCTACAGCCGCGACCCGCGCAACATCGCCGCCAAGGCCGAGGCCTACCTCGCCTCCACCGGCATCGCCGACACCGCCTTCTTCGGGGCCGAGGCCGAGTTCTACGTCTTCGACGACGTGCGCTTCGAGACCAAGCCGCAGGCGTCCTACTACTACATCGACTCCGTCGAGGCCGCGTGGAACTCCGGCCGCGAGGAGGAGGGCGGCAACAAGGGCTACAAGACGCGGGTCAAGGGTGGCTACTTCCCCGTGCCCCCCGTCGACCACTTCGCCGACATCCGCGACAAGATGTGCCTCAACATGGCCAAGGTCGGCCTCCAGGTCGAGCGCAGCCACCACGAGGTCGGCAACGCGGGCCAGCAGGAGATCAACTACCGCTTCAACACGCTGCTCCAGTCCGGCGACGACATCATGAAGTTCAAGTACGTTATCAAGAACACCGCCTGGGAGTTCGGCAAGACGGCGACCTTCATGCCCAAGCCCCTCTTTGGTGACAACGGCTCGGGCATGCACACCCACCAGTCGCTGTGGAAGGACGGCGAGCCGCTGTTCTACGACGAGCGCGGCTACGGTGGCCTGTCCGACCTCGCCCGCTGGTACATCGGCGGCCTGCTCAAGCACGCCCCGGCGCTGCTGGCCTTCACCAACCCGACGGTCAACTCCTACCACCGTCTCGTGCCCGGCTTCGAGGCCCCGGTCAACCTGGTCTACTCGGCGCGCAACCGCTCGGCCTGCATCCGCATCCCGATCGCGGGCAACTCCCCCAAGGCCAAGCGCATCGAGTTCCGCATCCCCGATCCGTCGGCCAACCCCTACCTGTGCTTCGCGGCGCAGCTGATGGCCGGTCTCGATGGCATCAAGAACCGCATCGAGCCGCCGGAGCCGATCGACAAGGACCTCTACGAGCTGCCCCCGGAGGAGCACGACCAGATCGAGCAGGTGCCGTGCACCCTGCCCGAGGTGCTCGACGCCCTCGAGGAGGACCACGAGTTCCTGATGGAGGGTGATGTCTTCACCGAGGACCTCATCCGCACCTGGATCGACTGGAAGCGCACCAACGAGGTCGACCCCTTCCGCCTGCGTCCGCACCCGCACGAGTTCGAGCTTTACTTCGATATCTGACGAAGAGCGCAGTGGAGGTTGGGGGCGAGGAACGAGCCCCCGGCCGCAACGGAGCCGAGGAAGATATCGGATTCAATTCAGTGATATCTGATCGACCTCCTTTGAAAGCACCGGGCCCCAGCCAATCCGGCTGGGGCCCAGTGCTTTTCACTCAACAACCGCAGAGGTATGCCGCGGCACCCAGCGGGCGCCGCGGCATACCTCCTGCTCTGCTCAGCCCTGGATGCGGGTCTCGTGGCCGGCCCACTCGAGGTTGCGCAGCTGGAACTTCTGGATCTTGCCGGTGGACGTCTTGGGCAGGTCCTCGACGAACTCGACATTGCGCGGCGCCTTGTAGTGGGCGATGGTCTCGCGCACGTGGGCGATGAGCTCGGCCTCGGTGATCTCGGCGCCGGCCTTGGTGACGACGAAGGCCTTGGGCCGCTCGCCCCACTTCTCGTCGGGCGAGGCGACGACGGCGACCTCCATGACGGCGGGGTGGCTCATGAGTGCGTTCTCGACCTCGACGGTCGAGATGTTCTCGCCGCCGGAGATGATGACGTCCTTGGCGCGGTCGCGCAGCTCGCAGTAGCCGTCGGGGTGCATGACGCCGAGGTCACCGCTGTGGAACCAGCCACCGCGGAAGGCGTTGTCGGTGCCGTCCTCGTCCTTGTAGTAGCCGAGCATGACGTTGTTGCCGCGCATGACGATCTCGCCCATGGACTGTCCGTCGGCGGGGACATCGTTCATGTCCTCGTCGACGACGCGCACCCGCTCGGCCTGGACCATGCCGACGCCCTGGCGCGCCTGGACGGCCGCGCGGGTGTGCGAGTCGAGGTCGGCCCAGGACTCCTGGGGCTCGCAGACGGAGTAGGGGCCATAGACCTCGGTGAGGCCATAGACGTGGCGGATGCCGAAGCCCATCTTCTCCATCTCGAGGATGGTCGCCGGGGCGGGCGGGGCGCCGGCGGTCGTGATGAGCACGGGGTTGGGCATGTCGCCGGCCTCCTCGGCGTGCAGGATCGCCGAGACGACGGTCGGGGCACCGTTGAGGTGGGTGACGGCGTGCTCGCGGATCAGGCCCCAGATGACATCGCCGCGGACCGCGCGCAGGCACACGTGGGTGCCGCCGACAGCGGTGACCGCCCACGGGGTGCACCAGCCGTTGCAGTGGAACATCGGCAGCGTCCACAGATAGACCGACGACGAGGTGAAGCCGGAGTGGATGATCTCGCCGAAGGAGTTGAGATAGGCGCCGCGGTGGGAGTAGAGCACGCCCTTGGGCTTGCCGGTGGTGCCGGAGGTGTAGTTGAGCGAGATGGGGGTCAGCTCGTCGGCGACCTCCCACGGCAGCGGCTCGTCGGAGCCGCGGGCGACGAAGTCGGCGTAGGGGACGGCCCGCTCCCCGATGGCCTCGAGGGCGCCGGCGTCGGCGCTCTCCCCCGCCTCGGCGTCCTCGAAGTAGACGACCTGCTCGACACCGGCCGAGCCGGAGGCGAACATCTGGAGGAAGCTCGAGTCGGTGACCACGATGCGCGCCTCGGCGTGGCCGAGGATGTAGTCCACCTCGCCGCCGAGGAGCCTGGTGTTGAGGGCGAGCAGCACGCCCCCTGCCAGCGGCACGGCATAGTGCGCGATGAGCATCTCGGGCAGGTTGGGCATCAGATAGGCGACCCGGTCACCCGGCTGCACGCCGCTGGCCTTGAGCGCCTGGGCCGTGCGGGTCACCGCGTCGGCCAGCTCTCGATAGGTCATCCGCCTCGCGCCATAGATCACCGCCGTCTTGTCCGGGAAGACCCGGGCGGACCTGTCCAGGAAGGCCAGGGGGGTCAGGGGCGTGTAGGAGACGGGCTGCATGGGGCACCTTCCGGTCGTCGCGGCATACCAGCGCGGTGCGCCCTCTGTGGAGCGCGCACGGATGCTGTGCAGCCACTCTGGCGCACAGACAGGGCTGGCGCCACACCCTCGCTGGCGTTGACCACGCGGCGCTGATCACATCGCGCGGAGGTCCCGCGCGGATCCGGCCCACCGCCCACGGCCATGGCCTCGCACCGTAGGCTGGTCACGCCGCGCCGCACAGTCGGCGGACCCCCGGAGCTGATCGGCTGGACCGCTAGCCGAGGAAGGTTTGTCATGACCGAGCACAACCGCATCGTCGTCGGTGTCGACGGATCCGAGGTCGCCGCCAAGGCAGCCGTCTGGGCTGCGACCTGGGCCGGCGAGTCCGGGCGCACAATCCACCTGCTCCAGGCAGTCAAGCCGACCGCATCCGGGGTGTCCGAGCGGGCGCTGGCCGAGGCGCAGGAGTCCCTGGCCACCGTCGCCGGCTCCATCGACACCGGCCTCGGCGTCACGACCGAGATCGCCGAGACCAACCCCGTGACCGCCATGGTCCAGGCCAGCCGCACCGCCGACGCGCTGGTGCTCGGCACCGGCGGCGAGGACGGCTGGGCCGGCCTGCCCGTGGGCAGTGTCGCGTCCAACATCGCGGCCAGCGTCTACTGCCCGACCGTGATCATCCCGCCCACCGCCGAGCCGACTCCCCGCGCCGGCATGCCGGTCGTTGTCGGCGTCGACGGCTCCCCCGAGGGCGAGGCCGCCGTGCGGTATGCCGCCGAGCTGGCCGGCAACGAGCGTCGCCCCCTGCTGCTGGCCGCCTCCGGCCCCGACGCCGGGGCCGTCGACGAGCTCCTCCAGCGCAGCGCCGCCGCGGTCGAGCGGGCCACCCCGGGGCAGCAGGTCGAGACCCGCGCGTCCGACGGTGACCCCCGCGAGTTCCTCTCGGAGCTGTCCGAGGACGCGGCCCTGGTCGTGCTCGCGACGCACGGGCACCACGGCGTCGGCGGATTCCTGCTCGGTGAGACCTCGCAGGCCATGGTCGGTGCTTCCCACTGCCCCGTGATGGTGCTGACCGCCCGCTCGCTCGGGATGGAGAGCTAGCCGAAGTCCGGCGGCACCACGCCGCGCCGGATCGCCCTGATGGCGTTGCGGGCGCGGCGTGCCGCCGCGTTGTATCCGGGCTCGTGCACCGTGCCCGACGCATGCTCCATCGGGTGGACCCGCGCCCCTGACTGCCGTCGGCGCTCGATGCTGCGCTGCACCTCGTCCATGCGGGCCACGTACTCGGCCTCGTTGTCGTATGCCACGACGACGACATGACGGCGCTCGCGACGCTCGGGGTCATAGCGGTAGTGCCGCACGATCCACCTGGTGATCGTGTCGTCTCCCGGGTCGACCTCCGCCATGCGCAGCAGGGTATGCCGCGACAGAGTGCCCGGACGAGCGGTTATCTGACGAGCGGGCGGCTGGGGATGGAGCTGTCGGTGGTCTGTGGTGGGATAGGTCTTGACCCGTGGCCGACGCGGATCTTTCCCAATTCCCTTGTGTCCCAGTCGAATCCCTGTGGATTGCTCTTCCGAATCTGTTCGAACAGGTGTACGATTGAGGCATGACAGCAGCACCGGCCATCGATCTCAGGGCAGCCCAGGTGGCTCGCCTGGAGGACGAGGCTGCGCGACTGGCGGGCGTGCTCAACACCGCCCACGCCCAGCTCGTCGACCTGGCCCGGGTGGCGCAGGAGACCGAGTGCTGGGGCGGCGACGGCATCCGCTCTCTTGACCACTGGCTGACCCTGCGGGCGGGCCTCTCCCCGTCCCGGGCCCGCGACATCACCCGGCTGGCCACACGGTCAGAGGAGATGCCGGCCGTGATGGCCCTGCTGCGTGAGGGGCGGCTCTCACTCGACCAAGCCTCCGTCATCGCCCGTCACGTCCCCGCGAGCCACCAGTCGTCGGCCGCCGACGTGGGCCGCTACATGACGGTCTCGCAGTTGCAGCGCACGATGGGCCGTTACCACTTCACCGTGCCCAGCGACGACGGCACTCCGGCGCCGATCGGCACCGCGGGCCGTGTCGGGCAGGGAGGCGATGAGGCCGTCTCTGACGTCGCGCAGTCCACCGACGCGTCAGGCGACCCAGCCGACCCAGGCGACGCCGACGGGACGCACTCCCCCAGCGAGGCATCCGACCAGGCCGACCCACAGGGCCCGGGCGCAGCCTGCGACCAGCCGACGGGGACGGCTGCCGCGTCAGACGCCGGCAGCGACGAGCCCGATGACCGCGACGCACGCGAGCCCGGGTTCCCTGCCTTCGTGGCGCCCGCCTCGGCGGCTGCCCGCCTCCAGATCTGGCACGACGCCCACGGGCGCATGGTCCTGCACTACTCCGCGCCAGCCGACGAGGGTGCGCTTGTCGAGGAGGCCCTCCGCGAGGCCAAGGAGGCGCTGTTCAACGCGGGGCGCACCACGGCCACCATGGCCGATGCCCTGACGGAGATCTGCGTGCGCTCCGCCGGCAACGCCGAGCCCGTCTCGCGGCGCTCCCGCTACCGCGTCCACATCCACGTCGACGCCGAGCGCGGCTGGGTCAACGGGCGCACCGTGCTCCCCCAGCACATCGTCGACCGGCTCACCTGCGACAGCACCGCACAGCCCCTGTGGCATCGCGACGGCCGGCCCGTGAGCGTCGGCAGGGAGATGCGCATCGTGCCCGAGCGCACCCGCCGCCTGCTTCTCGATCGAGACCGGGGCTGCCGCTTCCCCGGCTGCCTCAGATCTGTCCGGGCACACCTCGAGGTGCATCACATCGACCACTGGGCCGACGGCGGCGCGACCGACCTCGACCGACAGCTGATCTTCTGCGACGGGCATCATGACGACCACCATCGGGGCGAGTTCGAGGTCAGCGGCGACCCGACCCGTCCGTGGGACCCGACTGCGCTCGTCTTCACCGACAGGAGGGGGCTGCCGATCCGGGTCGCCGATCCCCAGCCTCCCGACGCTCTTCCCACCGCGCCCTCCTACTCCGGACCGACCGGCGAGAGCCTCGACCCCGACTGGTTCACGCTCTACGAGGACTCCGTCCACATTGACCAGATGCGGCGGATGCAGCCGTCAGCTAGCCCTCCAGACCCATCACAGAGCGCTGACGAGACCGGCGACATGACGCCACCCGCTGCGGACCCGGAGCCGGGCACCAGCCACGATGACGCCGACGACTGCTAGCCGGCGCCGGCGCTGTCAGGCCTTGATGCGCTCGTTCCTGGAGTCGTACATCGGGGAGAGGGAGACCTTCGCGGCAAACCTCGTGCCGGCGATGTCTACCTCCCACGAGCCGTCGCGCAGCCACTCTGGGCCGACGATCCCCGCCTCATCGGGATGGGTGACGTAGGCCAGTCCCACCGCGCCGCCGAGCGTCCAGCCATAGGAGCCGGCTCGCACGTCACCGACCGCCACGCCGTCGCGGTAGACGATCTCGGCGTGATACAGCAATGGCTCGGGGTCGGTCAGGAGGACCTGGACGAGCCGAGACCGGTGTCCCCCAACGGCTTTGGCGGCCTCCTTGCGGGCAGCCACCGCGTCACGACCGATGAAGCCGCCCGGCTTGTCAAGGTCGAGGGCGAATCCCAGACCGACCTCGAGCGGGCAGTCGGTGTTGTCGATGTCGTGGCCGTAGTCGCGATAGGCCTTCTCCAGGCGCAGCGACGACAGCGAGCGGAGCCCGACATGCTCGAGCCCGTGCCGCTGCCCGCTCTCGGTGAGGACCTCATAGGCGTGGACCGCCATCTCGGTGGGGATATAGAGCTCGTAGCCCAGCTCACCGAGATAGGTGATCCGCACGAGAAGCACCGGGGCACAGCCAATGTGGACCCACCGGGCACTGCGGAAGGGGAAGGCGTCCGTCGACAGGTCTGCATCGACCACCTCGACCAGCAGGTCCCGGGACCGGGGCCCCTGCACGTTGAGCTGGCAGTAGGCGGTGGTCACGTCGTGGATGACGACCCGGTCTTGGCCGACATGGCGCCGCATCCACGCGAGCACGTGCCCGGCCGCCGTGTCGGACGCGACGACGAGGAACTCCCCCTCGGCGAGCTTGGTCACCGTCAGGTCGGCCTCGAGCCGCCCGTCCTCGGCCAGCCACTGGGTGTAGACGATCTCGCCACTGGCACCGTCGACCGCGGCCCCAGAGAGCCGGTCGAGGAAGGCGCCCGCGTCGGGTCCCGTGACGAGGTACTTCGCCATGAAGGACATGTCCATCAGCCCGACGCCCTCGCGGACCGCGCGGTGTTCGGCCTCCCAGCGCTCGAACCAGACGGGATGGCCCCAGGACGGCTCGGGCGCCGGTGACTGGCCCGGGCCGCCGTAGTAGTCCGGGCTCTCCCAGCCGCTGACATCCCGGAAGAGCGCACCCTGCGCGGCCAGCCTGTCGTGGACGGCGGACCGGCGCACCCCACGTGCGGTGAGGAGCTGCTTGCCAGGGGTGTGAGCGGCATACACCGTGCCGAGCACCTCGGCGGTCCTGGCAGCGCGATAGGCCGGCGCGAGCTGGTAGCGGTGGAAGCGGTCGAGGTTGAAACCGGTGACGTCCACATCCGGGCGACCGGATGAGATCCATTGCGCCACAATGCGACCCATGCCGCCCGCGGAGAGGATGCCCACGGAGTTGAGTCCCGCGGTGACGAAGTATCCGCGCATCCCCGGCGCCTCCCCGACGGCCGGCGCGAGGTCGGGGGTGAACGACTCGGGGCCGCAGAAGAACTTGCGGATGCCGACCTCCTGGGTGACGGGAACCCGCGCCATCGCCGTCTCCAGGAAGGGCCCCATCCGCTCCCAGTCCGGTGGAAGCTCGCCAAAGGCGAAGTCGGTCGGGATGCCCTCGGTGCGCCAGGCCGCGGCGTGCGGCTCGAAGAGGCCGACCATCATGCCGCCGCCCTCCTCGCGGTAGTAGCCGTAGGCGGCCGGGTCCTCGAAGACCGGCATGTCGGGCGTCAGCCCGTCGATGGTGTCGGTGATGAGGTAGTAGTGCTCCGCAGCCTGGTTGGGGATGACAACCCCGTTGCGCTCCCCCAGCTCCCGCGCCCACATCCCAGCACAGTTGACGACGAGCTCACACTCGATGTCGCCGTTTGAGGTCCGCACTCCCACAACGGAATCCACCCCGCCGCGACGCTCGGTGAGCACCTGGTGGACACTGACGCCCTCGATGACCTGCACGCCGAGCTGCTTGGCGCCGCGGGCCAGGGCCATCGTGACGTCGACCGGGTTGACCCGCCCGTCACCCGGCACCCAGAAGCCGGCAAGGAGGTCGTCCACCTTGGCGAAGGGGAAGCGCTCGGCGATCTCGGCTGGCGTGATCTCCTCCACCTCCAGCCCGAGACGACGCTGGTATGCCGCGACCCGGCGGTATTCGTGGAGCCGGTCCTCGTCGGCGGCGGCCTCGATCAGACCCACCCGGCGCAGTCCCGTCGGCTGGCCGGTCTCCTCCTCCAGCCGGGCATAGAGCTCGCGGCTGTAGAGGCGCATCAAGGTGTTGGTCTCGGAGGTGGACCCGAAGCAGGTCATCAGCCCGGCCGCGTGCCAGGTCGTGCCACCGGTCAGGCTGTGGCGCTCGAGCACCACGGTGTCGGTCCACCCCGCATGGGCCAGGTGATAGGCGATGGACGAGCCGATCACCCCGCCTCCAATGACGACGACACGGGCGCGGGCGGGCAGCTGGGGGCTCACGTCGTCAACCTAGTGCCGTCGCCTCCCTCACCGCGATGGCATGCCGCGGAGTGGGCACAATGGGGCTGTGCAGCTATCCGGGCAGGTATGGAAAAGCGGTGCGGTCACCGAGCATGACCTCACCATCGAGCGTCTGACCGAGCTGGTGCGGGACAAGGATGTCCTGGTCTGGGTCGACGTCCTGGACCCGACGAGGGCGGAGCTGGACGACATCGGCGCGCGGCTCGGTCTGGACCCCCATGCGGTCGAGGACGCCTTCGAGGCGCACGAGCGCCCCAAGGCCTCCCACCACGGGACGCACGAATGCTTTGTCGCCTATGGCACGCGGCTGGTGGAGCACGGCGGTCGGGCCGCACTGGGCGCACTGGAGAAGACGAGGATCTCCGGCTTCGTGCTGCCAACCGCCCTGCTCACGGTGCGCGCGACCCCGGCCTTCGACATGGAGCCGGTGAGGCAGCGCTGGGCCGACGACGCCGACTTCGTGGCGCATGGTCCCCGGGCTCTCACCCATGGGCTCCTGGACGTGGTGGTCGACGGGCACTTCGCGACCATCCAGGAGGTCGACGCGGCGCTCGAGGACATGGAGGACACCCTCTTCGCCGAGGCACACACCGGGCGGACCTTCCAGCAGGAGGTCTATGCGCTGCGCAAGGACCTGGTCGGCCTGCGCCGTGTGGTGCTGCCGATGCGCGAGCTGGTCAACACGCTGCTGCGCCACCGCAAGGACGGGGTGCCCGAGCTGGACAGCGCCTATGACGACCTCTATGACCACGTCATGCGCGCCTCGGAGTGGACCGAGTCGCTGCGCGACATGGTCACGACCGTCTTCGAGACCAACCTCTCGCTCCAGGACGCCCGACTCAACACGGTCATGCGTCAGCTCGCGGCGTGGGCAGCGATCATCGCGGTGCCCACGGCGATCACCGGGTGGTTCGGCCAGAACGTGCCCTACTGGGGCTTCAGCCAGACCTCCGGCGTGTGGCTCAGCGTGGGGCTGATCGTGCTCGTCTCCGGCGTCCTCTACTGGGCATTCCGGCGCCGCGACTGGCTCTGAGAGCAACGAGAAGGGCGGTCGTCGCGGGTGCGACGACCGCCCTTCTGCGGCGGGGCTACCGGCTCAGCCGGCGGGCCCCGGAGGTGTGCCTAGCCGTGGTCAGTGACCGCGGACGTAGCGACGCTGCGCGTGCACGGCGACACCGGCGCCGAGGGCACCGAGCGCGAGGCCGATCGGCAGCAGCGGGCCGTTGGCGCCAAGGGCGCCACCGTCGGTCTGCACGACACCAGGCGTCTTGGGGCCGGCCGGGGTCGTGGTGGCCGGTGCCGGAGGCGTGGTGGTCTCGTCGTCGTCGGCAGGCGGCGTTGTGGTCTCGTCGTCGTCCGTGGCCGTCGTCGTGCTCGGCTCGTCGGTGGTGGGCTCGTCCGTCGTCGGCTCGTCGGTGGTCGGCTCGTCCGTGGCCGTCGTCGTGCTCGGCTCGTCGGTGGTGGGCTCGTCCGTCGTCGGCTCGTCGGTGGTCGGCTCGTCCGTGGTGGGCGGCGCGTCGGTCGTCGGCGGCACATCGGTCGTCGGCGGGACGGCCGTGGTCGTCGGCGCCTCGACCGGCTTGCAGCCGTTCTCGAGGATGTTGGCCTTGTCCATGTTCTGGCCGCCGAAGCTGTACTCCTGCTTGTCAGAGTTGGAGTAGTACTTGAAGGCCGGGATGATGTCGGCCTCGTGGCCCTCCTCGACCAGGATCTTGCCGTCGACCAGCTGAAGGTGCCCGTTGAAGACACCGTCAATGGCGGGCGAGATCACGACATAGCCATTGCCCGCGGTGTCCGGCGTGCCGGTGGCGTGGCAGATGGTGATCTTCTCGGCGGCTGCGTTGGCGGGCATGACGCCGGCAAACGCGATACCGCTGCCGGCGACGGCGAGGGCCAGACCGGCCAGCCCGATGCGACGTTCGTTGCTCATGGGTTAACTCCCCCGAATCGCGCACAGGAGGGTCCCGGGGACCCGGTGCGCGCGAGTCACCCCTTGTGTCGACGCGGTGGTACGTCGACCACCCGACGCCTAGGACGCCGGCAACCAGCCGTACTCCGACCAGTTATCACGGCTGACCCTACTGGTCCAGCGGGTTCCAGAGGTCTCAGGAAGATAACGTTCGCCCCAACAACACCTTGCACATCATTAAGGCGCAAGATTCCCAGTCGTCACATCAGCCCCAGCCATAACAGACCGTTTGCACGGGGGGCCAACCCGGGGTCGATCCAGCATGGTGTGCCGCGTGCATCGCAGGGCGCCCGCGGCACGTTGCACAGCGTGCGGACGCACGGCGCCTTACTCCCCTACACCGAGCCGGTCGAGCAGCCAGGCCCACTCCCATGCGATCTGGCGCCACACCTCGTAGCGGCCGCTGCGGCCGCCGTGCCCACCGGACATCTCGACGCGCATCAGCACCGGCCGCTCGTCACCGGGCGAGGTGAGCTCGCGCAGCCGGGTCACCCACTTGGCCGGCTCGGCGCACGAGACGCGGGTGTCGTGCAGGCTGGTCGTCGCGAGCACCGCCGGATAGGGGCGCTGGGCGATGTTCTCGTAGGGCGAGTAGCCCTTCATGCACTCGTAGACGGCGGCATCGTGCAGCGGGTCGCCCCACTCCTCCCACTCCACGACCGTCAGCGGCAGCGAGGGGTCGAGCACGGTGGTGAGCGCGTCGACGAACGGCACCTGCGCGTGCGCCGCGGTGAACAGCTCCGGCGCGGCATTCAGCACGGCGCCCACCATCAGCCCACCGGCCGAGCCGCCCTCCAGCGCCAGCCGGTCACGCGCCACCCAGCCGGAGTCGACGAGATGACGGGCGCAGGCCACGACATCGGAGAAGGTCGTCGGCTTGGCCAGTTCCTTGCCGCCCTCGTACCACGCCCGGCCCATCTCCCCTCCGCCGCGCGGGTGCGCCACGGCGTACACGACGCCGCGGTCCAGCAGCGAGAGCCGGGCGACCGAGAAGTAGGGGTCGGAGGGGATCTCATACGCGCCGTATGCCGTGAGGAGCCCCGGGCTGGTGCCGTCCGGCTCGGTGCCGGCGCGGCATACGAGCGAGATCGGCACGCGCGTGCCATCGGGCGCGCTCGCCCACTCGCGCCGCTGGGTGTAGTCGGCCGGGTCGAAGCCGCCCAGGACGGGCTGGCGCTTGAGCAGCGTCAAGGTGCGCGCGTCGACGTCGTAGTCGTAGACGGAGCGGGGTGTGACCATCGACTCCACGACGATCTGGACGACGTGCGCGGAGTTCTCCGGGGTGTCCCCGATGGCGATCGTGAAGATCGGCTCGTCCCACGCGACGTCATGCGGCCGGCCGAAGCCCGCCTCGCCGGCGGCGTCGCGCGGCAGCACCTGGACGGCGGTGAGCCCATCCCGCCGGAGCGAGACCAGGGCGAAGTCGTCGAAGGCCTCGACACCGGTCAGCCGCTCCCCCTCGACGTGCGGCCGGACCGGCTGCCACTGCTCGGCGGAGCTTGCATCCAGCGGAGCCCACGCCAGGTCGGAGTCGGGGTGGTCGGCGTTGTGCACGATCAGCAACCGGTCGCCCGCCGGCTCGACGTCGTACTCGACGCCGTCGCGGCGGGGCGCGACCACGCGCCACTCCCCCGTCGGGTCGGCGGCGTCGAGCAGCCGCACCTCAGAGGTGGTCTTGGAGCCGATCGCCAGGATCAGCCAGCGGTCGTCGCGTGAGCCACCGAGCCCCATCCAGAAGCGCTCGTCGCCCTCCTCGTAGCAGAGCACATCGGCCTCGGCGGGCGTGCCGACCTCGTGGCGCCACAGCTGGTGCGGCCGCCAGGCATCGTCGACGCGCAGATAGAAGACGTGGCGCCCGTCGAGCGAGAACTCGCACCCATAGCCCAGGCCCTCGACCGCCTCGTCGAGGACGGCGCCGGTGGCCAGGTCGACGATGGTCAGGGCGAAGCGCTCGTCGCCGGTGGTGTCGACCGAGTAGGCCAGCCGCCCGTGGTCGTGGCTGACCGCGAGCGCCCCCAGCGCGAAGAAGTCATGCCCCTCCGCCGCTGCGTTGGCGTCGAGCAGCACCTGCTCGCCGGGGATCTGGTCGGCCTCCGGGTCCGGTCGCACGGCCGGGTCGGTGCGCGGGGCGCGGCAGTGGATCGGGTACTGCTGGCCCTCGACCGTGCGGCTGTAGTACCACCACGGCCCATCGCCCACCGGCACCGAGAGGTCGGTCTCCTTGACCCTGGAGCGGATCTCCTCAAACAGCCTGCCGCGCAACGGCTCCAGGTCCGCGGTCACGGCCTCCGCATAGGCGGTCTCGGCCGTCAGATGCGCCAGCACCTCCGGGTCGTCGAGGTCGGCCAGCCAGGCGTAGGGGTCGACGACGCGGTCGCCGTGGTGCTCACGGATGTGCTCCCGGCGGGGCGGGATGGGCGGGGTGATGCTCACCGCGTCACTGTATGCCGCGGGCCGGCGCGGCGGGCCACCGAGGCCGACCACCGAGGCCGACCACCGAGGCGGCACACGGCATACCGGCCCCTGGGTATGCCGCGAGGGCCGCACCCCAGTGGGGTACGGCCCTCGCGGGCAGTGCGGATCGCGGGTCAGAGACCGGCGACGCGGTCACCCGGTGCCTGGAGCATCGGGTTGGCGCCGAGGTACTCGACCAGCGCCGAGAGGTCCTCGGCACCACCAAGCAGGTTGGTGCCCTGGGTGAAGGCGGTGAACGAGTCGCCGCCCTCCTGGAGGAAGTTGAGCGTCGCGACGCGGTAGGTCGCACCCATGTCGAGGGCGACCCCGTTGAGCTTCATCGAGCCGGCGACGACGCGCGAGCCCTGCGGCTGCGTGGCGTCCCAGGTGTAGGTGAAGCCCTCGGAGACACCGAGCGCGAGCATGGGGCGCGAGCCGCGGGCGGCGATCGGCTGGTACTGCTGCTCGAGCGCCTCCTTGATCTGCGCACCGGTCATGTCGATCGAGACGAGACGGTTGCCGAAGGGCATGACGTCGTAGGCCTCGCGGTAGGTCACGTCGTTGGCGGCCTCGCCGTACTTGGACGCGACCAGCAGCGAGGCGCGCACGCCGCCGACGTTCATGAAGGCGATCTGCGCGCCGCCGTCGGCGCCGTCGGTCGCCGCGAGGATCGAGTCGGCGATCATGTCGGCCATCGGGGTCTCGATGCCGCGGTTGCCGCTGGCGTCACCGGTGATGTCCTCGGCGACCGAGCCGACCACCCGGCTGCCGACGACGTCGGACAGGGACTTCCACTTGTTGATGATGGAGGTCTGCGTCGCGTCGGCGGTGGTGCGGGGCACGAGGTGGTTGACCGCGGTCGACCGGTCGCGCATGACCTCGCCCGACTTGGTGTTGATGACGAGCTTGGTCTCGGTGACCGCCTGGCCGTACTGCGCGGCTGAGGTGACCAGACGCGGCTTGCCATTGGGGTCGGGCATCGAGCAGACATAGCCCTGGTGGGTGTGGCCGGTGATGATCTGGTCGACAGCCGGCGTGATCTTGGCCGCGATGTCGGCGATCGGCTGGGAGACACCCTCGCAGCCGTTGATCGTGGTGGCGTTGTAGCCGCCCTCGTGCAGGAGCACGACGATCGACTTCACGCCCTGCTTCTTGAGCTCGGCGGCCTTGAGGTTGGCGGTCTCGACCTCGTCCTTGAAGTCGACGGTGGCGACGCCGCCGGGGCTGACCAGAGCGGGCGTGGCCTCGAGGGTCATGCCGATGAAGCCGATCTTGACGCCATTGACGGTCTTGACCGAGGTGCCGGGCAGGAGCGTCCCGGAGCCGTCCTTCTTGACGACATTGGCGGCCAGCCACTGGAAGTCGGCGCCGTCATAGGGCTGGCCCGGGAAGTAGCAGCCGTCCTCGGGGTGGCAGCCGCCGTTCTGCATGCGCAGGAGCTCGGTCGTGCCCTCGTCGAACTCGTGGTTGCCCACGGAGGAGACGTCGAGCTTCATCGCCTCGAGCGACTCGACGGACGGCTCGTCGTGGAAGAGGCCGGAGAGGAAGGGCGAGCCACCGATCAGGTCGCCGGCGGCGACGGTGAGGCTCGCGCCGCCTGCGGTGCCGCGCAGCTCGTTGAGCTTGGTCGCGAGGTACTCGGCGCCACCGGTGGGCGTCTGGCTGGGGTCCTGGGTCACGCTCAGGGGCTTGTCGGTCGCCTCGAGGTGGCCGTGGTAGTCGTTGAACGACAGCAGCTGGACGGTGGTCAGGTTGGGGTTGCCCTTGGGCTTGGTCTTGCCGGGCTTGTCCTTGGCCACGGCGGGGGCCGAGACGAGGGCTGCGGCGACGAGGGCTGCCGCGCCTGCGCCGAGGACGCGGGTGCTCGTTCTGGTCATTGCTACTCCTGTGCAGGGATGTGCCCCGACCGGGTCGGGACTGGCGGGTGGCCGCGCCAGCTCCCCCCGAACAGGTCGGCTGCTGCCACGGTCTCCAGCACTCTAGACCCGAGTCGGGGCGCGCAGGAGGCCGGGACGTGAACTTTTCGCCTCAGCCAGCGATGCAGCGAGCCCCGAGGATGACCTTGAGGTCGCCGAAGAGCGCCTCGGAGGCCGTGACGCAGTAGGCCCGGTCGAGCGCGATGAGCACCGAGCGGCCGGGCTTGGTCAGGCGCAGCCGCACCTCGGTGGAGCCGGGGTGGTTGCTCAGCACCTGCTTGAGCTCCTCGATCTTGCCGGGCGTCGCCCGTGAGGTGTCCATCTGGACCACGACCGGCCCGCGGGGGCCCTCGGAGATGTCAGGCAGGGTCAGCTCCTGCGCATAGATCCCGACCGAGTCCTCCTTGCGGTTGACCCGCCCGCGCACGACGCACACGACGTCCTGGGCGAGCATCGTCGAGACCGTCATGTATGCCGTGGGGAAGAAGAGGCACTCGATCGCGCCCTCGAGGTCCTCGACCGTCGCGATCGCCCAGAGGTCGCCCTTCTTGGTGCGCTTGATCTGGAGGCCGGTGATCAGACCCGCGATCGTGACCATCGCCCCGTCGGGTCGGCCGTCCTCGGTGTTGAGCGAGGCGATCGAGGTGTCGGCGTGCTTGGCCAGCACGTGCTCGATGCCAAAGAGCGGGTGGTCGGAGACATAGAGGCCGAGCATCTCGCGCTCCCACTGAAGCAGCGTCTGCTTGTCCCACTCGACGGTCGGCACCTCGGGCAGCCCAGCGCCCATGATGTCGCTCGAGCTGTCGCCGTCGTCACCGAAGATGCCGGCGAAGAGCGAGTCCTGCCCGCGCTCCTCGTTGCGCTTGATGTCGACATAGGACTCGACATAGTCCTCGTGGATGCGCAGCAGGCCCTGGCGGGTGTGGCCGAGGCTGTCGAAAGCACCGGCCTTGATCAGCGACTCGATCGTGCGCTTGTTGCAGACCACGGCGGGGCACTTGGACAGGAAGTCGCGGAAGGAGGTGAAGGCGCCCTTGTCCTCACGCGCCTCGATGATCGCGTTGACGACGTTCTGGCCGACATTGCGGATGGCCGCCATCCCGAAGCGGATGTCGGTGCCGACGGCGGCGAACTGCCCGATCGACTCGTTGACGTCGGGGGGCAGCACCTGGATGCGCATGTGCCGGCACTCGTTGAGATAGAGCGCCGACTTGTCCTTGTCGTCCTGGACGGAGGTCAGCAGGGCGGCCATGTACTCGGCCGGGTAGTGCGCCTTCAGGTATGCCGTCCAGTAGGACACCAGCCCGTAGGCGGCGGTGTGTGCCTTGTTGAACGCGTAGTCGGAGAACGGGACGAGCACGCCCCACAGCGCGGCGACCGAGGCCTCGTTGAAGCCGTTGGCCTTCATGCCCTCGGAGAAGGGGACGTACTCGGCGTCGAGGACCTCCTTCTTCTTCTTGCCCATGGCGCGGCGGAGCAGGTCGGCGTTGCCGAGGGTGTAGCCGGCGAGCTTCTGGGCGATCTCCATGACCTGCTCCTGGTAGATCACCAGGCCGTAGGTCATGCCGAGGATCGGCTCGAGCGCCTCGACCATCTCCTGCTGGAGCTTGCCCTTGAGCTGCGGGTCGAGCGGGATGACCTCCTGCTTGCCGTTCTTGCGCAGGGCGAAGTTGGTGTGGGCGTTGACGCCCATCGGGCCCGGCCGGTAGAGCGCGAGGGCGGCGGAGATGTCCTCGAAGTTGTCGGGCTGCATCAGCCGCAGCAGGGTGCGCATGCCGCCGCCGTCGAGCTGGAAGACGCCCAAGGTGTCGCCGCGGCCGAGCAGGTCATAGGTCGCGCGGTCGTCGAGCGTCTTGGACAGCACGTCGAGGTCGACGTCCTCGTCGCGGTTGGTCTTGATGTTGACGATCGCGTCGTCGAGGATCGTCAGGTTGCGCAGGCCCAGGAAGTCCATCTTGACCAGCCCGAGCGTCTCGCAGCTCGGGTAGTCGAACTGGGTGATGACCTGCCCGTCCTGGAGGCGGCGCATGATCGGGATGACATCGATCAGGGGCTCGCTCGACATGATCACGCCGGCCGCGTGAACACCCCACTGGCGCTTGAGGCCCTCAAGCCCCTTGGCCGTGTCGACGACCTCCTTGAAGTTGGCCTCGGACTCCACCAGCGCCCGGAAGTCGACGCCCTCGTTGAAGCGGGCGTGCTCAGGGTCGTAGATCTTGGCGAGCGGGACGCCCTTGCCCATCACGTCCGGCGGCATCGCCTTGGTCAGCTGCTCGCCCACCGAGAACGGGTGGCCCAGGACCCGGGCGGCGTCCTTGACCGCCTGCTTGGCCTTGATGGTGCCGTAGGTGACGATCTGGGCCACCCGCTCGTCGCCGTACTTCTCGGTGACATAGCGGATGACCTCGCCGCGTCGGCGCTCGTCGAAGTCGACGTCGAAGTCGGGCATCGACTTGCGCTCGGGGTTGAGGAAGCGCTCGAAGATCAGACCGTGCGGGATCGGGTCGAGGTCGGTGATGCCCATCGCGTAGGCGCACATCGAGCCGGCACCGGAGCCACGGCCCGGCCCCACCCGGATGCCATTGCGCTTGGCCCAGTTGATGAAGTCGGCGACCACGAGGAAGTAGCCGGGATAGCCCTTGCCGACGATGACCTCGATCTCGAAGTCGGCCTGCTTCTGGGCGTAGTCGGGGACGCCCTCGGGGAAGCGGCTGCGCAGCCCGGAGTTGACCTCCTTGATGAACCACGAGGTCTCGTCCTCGCCCTCGGGGCAGGGGAAGCGCGGCATGTAGCGCCCCTCGCCCTCGGTGAAGGAGACCTCGCACATCTCGGCGACGAGCAGGGTGTTGTCGCACGCCTCGGGGAGCTCGCGCCAGATGTGGCGCATCTCCCCGGGCGTCTTGATGTAGTAGCCGTCGCCGTCGAAGGCGAAGCGGTTGGGGTCCATCAGGGTCGAGCCGGACTGGACGCACAGGAGCGCCCCGTGGGCCTTGGCGTCGGACTGGCGGGTGTAGTGCAGGTCGTTGGTGGCCAGCAGCGGGATCTGGAGGTCCTTGGCCAGCCGCAGCAGGTCGTCACGGACGCGGCGCTCGATGTCGATGCCGTGGTCCATGAGCTCGCAGAAGTAGTGCTCGCGCCCGAAGATCTCCTGGAATTCCGCCGCGGCCTCGCGGGCCTTGTCGTACTGCCCCAGGCGCAGCCGCACCTGCACCTCGCCCGAGGGGCACCCGGTGGTCGCGATCAGGCCCTGGCCATAGGTGCGCAGCAGCTCGCGGTCCATGCGCGGCCACTTGGCGAAGACCTGGTCGAGGGAGGCGACCGAGCCCATCTTGAACAGGTTGTGCATGCCGGTGTTGTTGCGCGCCAGCAGCGTCATGTGGGTGTAGGCGCCGCCACCGGACAGATCGTCGCCGGGCCGGGTCTTCTCGTCGCCCCACTGGAGCCTGGTCTTGTCGGTGCGGTGGGTGCCGGGCGTGACATAGGCCTCGAGCCCGATGATCGGCTTGACGTCGTACTTGCGCGACTTGCTCCAGAACTCATAGGCCCCGAAGAGGTAGCCGTGGTCGGTCGTCGCGATGGCCGGCATCCCCATCTCGGCGGCCACGGCGAACATGTCGTCGATGCGCGCGGCACCGTCGAGCATCGAGTACTCCGTGTGGTTGTGGAGGTGGACGAAGCTCTTGCCGGAGGCTGCTGGGGAGGACATCACCGGCGATTCTAAGCCGCCGCGCCGACACCCCTTCGGCGTGTCGGCGCGGGTGTCGCGCGGACTGTGACCGCGGCGCGTCCGGCCGGGGGGTGAGGTATGCCGCGGAGCCGGGCTCCGCGGCATACCTCTCTGTGCTCAGAGGCGGTCGAGCGCCCGCTGGAGGTCGTCCGGATAGGTGCTCTCGAAGGTGACCCACTCCCCCGAGCCGGGGTGCTCGAAGCCGAGGCCCATCGCGTGCAGCCACTGGCGCTCGAGGCGAAGCCGCTTGGCCAGGACCGGGTCGGCGCCATAGGTCACGTCACCGACGAGGGGGTGGCGCAGCGCGGAGAAGTGCACGCGGATCTGGTGGGTGCGGCCGGTCTCCAGGTGGATCTCGAGCAGCGAGGCCGCCCGGAATGCCTCGATGACCTCGTAGTGGGTGACCGACGCGCGGCCGGAGTCCATGACGGCGAACCTGTAGTCGTAGGCGGGGTGCCGGCCGATCGGGGCGTCGATGGTGCCGATCACCGGGTCCGGCAGGCCCTGGCAGAGCGCGTGGTAGGTCTTGTCGACGCGGCGGTCGCGGAAGGCCTGCTTGAGGACCGAGTAGGCGTGCTCGGACTTGGCCACGACCATTAGGCCGGAGGTGCCGACGTCGAGGCGCGAGACGATGCCCTGGCGCTCTGGGGCACCCGAGGTCGAGATGCGATAGCCCGCCGCGGCCAGACCGCCGACGACGGTCGGGCCCGACCAGCCGGCGCTGGGGTGGGCGGCGACGCCGACGGGCTTGTCGACGACGACGATCTCACTGTCGTCGTGGATGACCCGCATGCCGGGGACCGGCTCGGCGATGACCTGGACGCTCGGGCTCTCCTCGGCCGTCGGCAGCGCGATCTCGAGGAAGTCCCCCGCGCTCACCCGATCGGACTTGCCGGCCACGGAGTGGTTGATCTGGATGGCACCGCCGGACGCGAGGTCGGCGGCCTTGGTGCGCGAGAGACCGAACAGGCGCGCGATGGCGGCGTCGACGCGCTCGCCCTCGAGGCCGTCGGGGATGGAGATCGTGCGGATGTCAGGCATGGGCGGACTCCTCCTTGGCCTCGTCCCGCTCGCGGGTGCCGTCGACGCCGATGCCGCGGAAGGCCAGCAGGCCGATGAGGCCGGCGGCCGCGACGATCGCGATGTCGGCGACGTTGCCGATGAACCAGCCGAAGTAGTCGATGAAGTCGACGACGTGGCCGCGCCCCGGCCCGGGCGCGCGGAAGAAGCGGTCGACCAGGTTGCCGAGGGAGCCTCCGAGCATCAGCCCAAGGCCCCACGCCCAGCCGCGGGAGCCGATCCGACGGGCGGTGGCCAGGATGACGACGAGCACCCCCACCGCGATGCACGTCAGGAGGAGGGTTGCCCCGTTGCCGAGCGAGAAGGCCGCACCCGAGTTGAAGATGAGGTTGAGCCTGATGCCTGAGCCGATCAGGTCGCGCGGCTGCCCGGGGGTGAGGGCGGCAAGGGCCCACGCCTTGGTCGCCTGGTCGGCGACGAGGACCACCAGCGCGACAGCCCCGAGGATCGTGAGCAGTCGGCGCCGGCGGGCAGGTGGGATGGGTGCTGTGGCTGCGCTCAGCGGCGCTCGTCCTTCATCTTGCATGGCATGCATAGGGTCGCACGAGGAGCCGCCTGCAGGCGAAGCTTGCCGATCGGCAGACCGCACGACTCGCACAGTCCGTAGGTGCCGGCGTCCATCCGTTCCAGGGCCCGCTCGCTCTGGTGGAGCATGTCGCGGGCGTTGGCGGCCAGCGACATCTCCTGCTCACGCTCATAGGTCTTGGTGCCGGCATCCGCCTGGTCGTCGCCCGCCCCGTCGCCGGCGTCCCGCATCAGGTCGACGAGGTCGTGCTCGTGCGTGTCGAGGTCCGTGCGCAGCTGGGCGATCTCTGCGAGCAGCTCCGCTCGCACCTCGGCCAACTCGGCCTCGGTCCATGGCGACTCGTCCTGCCGGACTGACAGGGAGGAGGCGACCGCCTTGGTCGCCTTCTTGGCGGGCGCGGCCTTCTTGGCGGGCGCGGCCTTCTTGGCCGGAGCCGCCTTCTTCGCGGGCGCGGCCTTCTTCGCAGGGGCAGCCTTCTTCGCGGGCGCCGCCTTCTTCGCGGGCGCCGCCTTCTTCGCGGGCGCCGCCTTCTTCGCAGGGGCAGCCTTCTTCGCCGGCGCCGCCTTCTTCGCGGGCGCCGCCTTCTTGGCCGGCGCCGCCTTCTTGGCCGGCGCCGCCTTCTTGGCCGGCGCCGCCTTCTTGGCCGGCGCCGCCTTCTTGGCCGGCGCCGCCTTCTTGGCCGGCGCCGCCTTCTTGGCCGGCGCAGCCTTCTTCGCGGGCGCGGCCTTCTTCGCGGGCGCGGCCTTCTTCGCACGCGCAGCCTTCTTCGCCGTCGTCGCCTTCGTCGCCGCGGTCTTGCCGGTGGCCTTGTTGGCCGCGCCCTTCTTGGCCGCGCTCTTGGTTGTCGAGGGCGTCACCGCAGCGTTCGATGCCCCCCGGGCACCGTCGGCGGACAGGGTCTTCTTCGCAGCCATCTCGGCCCCTCGCGTCGGGCGGCGCTCACCAGCGAGCGCGGTCACAGTGGCGCTGACAATATGCGCAAAGCGACCCGTTCACAAACAGCCGCGCCATGTGATCTGCGCCGGACGCCGACGGGCGCCACACCGGCATTCGGTGGGGCGCCCGTCGGATCAGTCGCGGCGACAGGGAAGGCTCAGCCCTCCTGGCTGTCCTCGCCCTCGACCGAGTCGGCCTGCTCCTCGGCCGGGACGTCGTCGACGGCCGTGTTGTCCAGCTGGGTGAGCTGGTTCTGGATGTAGGACTTCAGCTTGCTGCGGTAGTCCCGCTCGAAGCTGCGCAGCTCCTCGATCTTGCGCTCAAGGCTGTCGCGCTCTGCGGCGAGGCCCTCGAGGATCTGGGCCTTCTTCTGCTGGGCCTCGGCGACCATGCCGGTGGACCGCTCGCGGGCCTCGGTGATCATCTCCTCGCGGCGCGCGGTGGCCTCACCAAGCAGCTCGTCGTGACGCGACTGACCGGTCGAGAGCAGCTCGTCGTGACGCGCCTGGGCGCTGGAGAGCAGCTCCTCGTGGCGGGACTGCGCCTCGGTGATGAGGCGGTCGCGGGTCGACTGGCCCTCGGCGACGTGCTCGTCGTGCAGGCGCTGGGCGAGCGCGATGAGGCCGGCGGCGCTGGCGCCACCGGCGCCCGCGGCGGCCAGCGTGGCGGCATCGCTGCCCTGCTCGGGCTCGGCGGGCACATCCGCGAGTGCGGCCGGAGCCTCGACCTGGCGCTCCGCGGCCTCGGCAGCGCGGCGCTCGGCCTCGGCCTCGGCCTCCTCGGCGCGCTGGGTGGCGGCGTCGATGCGGCGCTGGGCCTCCTGCTCGGCCTCGTCCGCACGGGCGTTGACGGTCGCGATGCGCTCCTCGGCGTCGGCCTCGGCCAGGCGGGCCCGGTCGTCGGCGTCGGAGTCGATCGGCGCCTCGTCGACCGCGTCCACGGGCGCGGCGTCGCCGGCGTCCACGGGCGCGGCGTCGCCGGCGTCCACGGGCGCGTCCGAGACGGCAGCCGGGATGGGCTCGAGCCCGCGTCCCTCGCGGCAGTCGTTGAGCTGGGTCCGCAGGTCCTCGGACTCCTTGACGAGGCGACGCATCTCGGCCACAACCTCGTCGAGGAAGTCGTCGACCTCGCGCTCGTCGTAACCACGACGGAACTGGGTCTGGGTGAAGGTCTTGTTGAGGACGTCCTCGGGCGTGAGCGCCATGTAGTCACCTCGGTAGGGGATCGTGATCCGTGGGCAGAGCGCAGCAGGGCGCTCCTCGTACAGACTAGATGATGCCCCGTAGGACCATCACCACGATGAACAGCACCATGAAGGCCAGGTCGATCGCCACTCCCCCGACCCGCAGGGGTGGGATGACCTTGCGCAGCGCCTTCAGGGGCGGGTCGGTGACGGTATAGACACCCTCGGCCGCGACGAGCACGGGCCCCTTGGGGCGCCACTCGCGGGAGAAGACCTGGATCCAGTCGAAGACCAGTCGTCCGAGCAAGGCCAGGAAGAACAGGAAGAGGAGCAGGTCCAGCACGGAGCGGACGAGGTCGAGCGGCGAACCAGACATGGCGGCATTCTGCCTGCTCAGGCTGGGAGCAGGCTGTGGGAGGTCAGCTCTGGTTGAACGGGCCGCGGACGCCGGCGCCGACGGGCGCCTCGCTGTTGACCTCGACCGAGGCGGGGCTGAGGAGGAAGACCTTGGCGGTGACCCGCTCGATCTGGCCGCTCAGGCCGAAGACCAGACCGGCCGCGAAGTCGACGAGACGCTTGGCGTCCTGGTCGTCCATCTCGGAGAGGTTCATGATCACCGGCGTGCCCTCACGGAAGTTCTCGCCGATGTCCTTGGCCTCGTTGTAGGTCCGAGGGTGGATCGTGGTGATGCGGGACATGGCGCTGGGCTCCGGGTCGTTGACGACCGCGGCGACGGTCGGGCGCGCCGGGAGGTGGGTCACCTCGGCGCCGGTGTGCTCGCGTGCGGCGGTGGCGCCGGCGACGGGACGGGAGGCCTGCTGCCGGGTCTGGTCGGGCTCGTCGGTGTACTCGCCGTCGTAGTACTCGTCGTCCTCCTCGGCGAGTCCGAGGTAGACCATCGTCTTGCGCAGCGCCCCAGCCATTGCGAACTCCCTTTAGTGGCGGCCTTGTTGCCCCGCGCTCGAATGCGAGTGTCGCGGGCGTTCGGTGACGAAGTTACCCAAGTGACGGGCGAGTTCCGAGGATTGCGGTCCCGACACGCAGGTGTGTCGCGCCATGTCGGACGGCCGCCTCGAGGTCGCCGCTCATGCCGGCCGAGATCCAGGTGGCACCCGGATGAGCAGCACGTATGCCGTGCGCGAGCTCTCCCAGCCGGGCGAAGGCCTCGTCGGGGTCGGCCTCTCGCGGGGCGACCGCCATGACGCCACGGAGCCGGAGGTGCTCGGCCTCCCCGACGGCGTCCGCGAGCGCCTGGGCGCCCTCGAGCGGGACCCCGCCACGGCCGGGCGCGCCGTCGAGGCTGATCTGGATGAGGACCTCGAGCTCGCGCCCGGCGGCCGCTGCGCCTCGGTCGAGCGCGGCGACCAGCTTGGGCCGGTCGACCGACTGGACCACGTCGGCATACCTCGCGATCGAGCCGCACTTCTTGGACTGGATCTGGCCGATGAAGTGGACGCGCAGGCCTGCCCGGGTCCCGGCGTCCAGCTCGTCGACCTTGGCCGAGGCCTCCTGGTCCTTGTTCTCCCCGATGTCGCTCACACCAAGTCCATGGAGCAGCTCGATGTCGCTCGCGGGGAAGTACTTGGTCACGACGACGAGGCCGACCTCGGCCGGGTCCCGGCCCGCGGCCGCGCTCGCCTGCTCGATGCGGTGGTGGACCTGCTCGAGGCCGGCGCGCAGCTCCTCGCGGCGGGCACTGTCGATGGCGGGTTCGCTCGGGACGGTCATGATGTGGGCCTCCTGACGATCACTCCGGCATAGCGGCCGGCGGCCTTGTCACCCCGATAGGAGAAGAGGTCCGCGGACTCGCGCGAGCAGCCTGGGACCCACGTCACGGCCACCCCGTGCCCATGCAGCTGGGCCACGACACCGCTCGCCACATCAATGGCCGGAGTGCCGGTCCACGACCGGGCGGACGACTCCGGCGCGACTTCCGCGGCCTCGGCCCGCATCTGGTCTGGCACCTCGTAGCAGCGCCCGCACACCGAGGGCCCGACGGTCGCCTCTATGTCGCGGGCCCCGAGATCACGCATCGCCTCGAGGGTCCGGTCCACGATGCGGGCGACCATGCCGGGGCGGCCGGCGTGCGCCGCCGCGATCACGCCGGCGGTCGCGTCGCGCAGCAGCACCGGCGTGCAGTCGGCCACCACCGCGGCAAGGCCGAGATCGGGAGCAGCGGTCACCACGGCGTCGACGGCCGGCTCGTCGCCGGGCCCCCATGGCTCCTCGACGACCCGGACCTCGGCGCTGTGGCACTGGGCCATGAAGAGCAGCCGCTCGCGTGGGAGGCCGAGGGCATCGGCGACCCGGCCACGGTTCTCGGCAACCCGGTCGGGGTCGTCGCCGACCCGCGCGCCGAGGTTGAGGCTCGCGAGCGGCCCGGTGCTCACACCGTCATGGCGGTCGGTGAAGGCCAGCTCGAAGCCCGGGGTCTGATCGCGCCAATAGAACACTCCTCCAACGTAGCCCGGGGACAGCCCCCGTATCGCCCGGACACGGCCGGCGGCCCGCGCCGCAATCCCCCGGCGGCTGCCTGACTGCAGACGCACCACGGGGCGGCCCCGGCTGGGACCGCCCCGTGTGATGCCTCGCGGCTGCGTGGTGCCTAGATGACTATTTGAGGAAGTCGGGCACGTCGAGGTCGTCGTCGCTGTCCTCGAAGGTCACCGTGCGCGGCGGCTGCTGCGCGGGCGCCTGGCCGGCGGACGGCAGCGATTGGGGCTGCTCGTCGGGCTCCTCGACTCGGGCCGGCGGGGCGGCGGGGGCCTGCGGCGCCGGACGCTGGGTCTGCGCCTGGGCCGGGCGCTGCTCCTCGACGCGCTTCTGCGGCGCGCCGCCGTCGAAACCGGCCGCGATCACGGTCACGCGCACCTCGTCGCCAAGGGCGTCGTCGATGACCGCACCGAAGATGATGTTGGCCTCGGGGTGCGCGGCCTCCTGCACGAGTCGGGCCGCCTCGTTGATCTCGAACAGACCGAGGTCGGAGCCGCCCTGGATGGAGAGCAGCACGCCGTGGGCGCCGTCGATGGACGCCTCGAGCAGCGGCGAGGAGATCGCCAGCTCGGCGGCCTGCACCGCGCGGTCCTCGCCGCGCGCGGAGCCGATGCCCATGAGGGCCGAGCCAGCACCCTGCATGACCGACTTAACGTCGGCGAAGTCGAGGTTGATCAGACCCGGGGTCGTGATCAGGTCGGTGATGCCCTGGACACCGGAGAGCAGCACCTGGTCGGCGCTGCGGAAGGCATCCAGCATGGAGACCGCGCGGTCGCTGATCGACAGCAGCCGGTCGTTGGGGATGACGATGAGGGTGTCGACCTCTTCGCGCAGGTCGTTGATGCCGGCCTCGGCCTGGTTGGCGCGGCGACGGCCCTCGAAGGTGAACGGCCGGGTGACCACGCCGATGGTCAGCGCGCCCAGCGACTTGGCGATCTTGGCGACGACGGGAGCGCCGCCAGTGCCGGTGCCGCCACCCTCACCCGCGGTCACGAAGACCATGTCGGCCCCCTTGAGGACCTCCTCGATCTCCTCGGAGTGGTCCTCGGCGGCCTTGCGGCCGACCTCCGGGTCGGCGCCGGCGCCGAGGCCGCGGGTCAGCTCGCGGCCGACGTCGAGCTTGACGTCGGCGTCGCTCATCAGCAGCGCCTGGGCGTCGGTGTTGATCGCGATGAACTCCACACCCTTGAGACCGACCTCGATCATCCGGTTGATGGCGTTGACGCCGCCGCCGCCGATGCCGACGACCTTGATAACGGCCAGGTAGTTCTGCGGTGCTGCCACGGGTGTGACCTCTCCTGAAATGATCGAACGGGAACTTAAGGGCGGCCTGCTGGCCGTGACGCCGGACTTCCGCGCGAGATATCAACCTGAACTTGAAGGTTAGGGTCAACTCACATCGTCGTCGCACCTGACGGTAGGCGCTGGGAACACTCTACGGCAACACCACCTCGGGCGTGTCCCGAGCAGCCTCTTCACCGGCCGGATCACCTGCCAGACAATGCGCCTCATCAGTCACTTTGACACCACAGACCACACAACTCTCAGGTGTGACTTGACGTTGAGCCTGGGCTCGCGCCGTCGAGCCCCACCGTTCATGGGTGTGGAGCACTGCCGCCGGCAAGCGGCGGGCCACGGTCGACTGGCCACGACTCGCCGTCCGGGTCGGGGACTGTCCGCCAAACGGTGTTTCTGGCCTGACACGCCGGCTCAGCTGGCGGGGAAGGTCATGTGATGACCGAGAAGATCACGAGCGTGAGCTCGATGCCGAAGAAGGTGAAGAAGACGACCTCGCGCAGCGAGGCCGAGCAGGCTGCGGTCCGGGAGCTGGTCAAAGCCGCCCGGGCCCGTGGTGAGGACCTGACCGGCCCGGACGGGCTGCTCAAATCAATCACCGCCACCGTCCTGGAGACAGCGCTGGAAGAGGGGCTGACCGAGCACCTCGGCCACGAGAAGCACCGGGTACCCACCGCGGAGAACGGCAACATCCGCAACGGCACCCGACCCAAGACGGTGCTGACCGACGCCGCCGGAGAGGTGACGATCGCGGTCCCCCGGGACCGGGCCGGCACGTTCGAGCCGGTGATCGTCAAGAAGCGACAGCGGCGCCTCTCGGACGTGGACGCGGTCGCGATCAGCCTGTTCGCCAAGGGCCTGACGACCGGTGAGATCAGCGCGCACTTCCACGAGGTGTACGGCGCCTCCATCAGCAAGGACACGGTCTCGAGGATCACGGACAAGGTGCTCGAGGAGATGGCCGCCTGGTCCTCCCGGCCGCTGCAACCGGTGTACGCGGCCATCTTCATCGACGCGATCTACGTCAAGGTTCGCGACGGGCAGGTCGGCAACCAACCCTTCTACGCCGCGATCGGCGTCGACCTGAACGGCCGGCGAGACGTCCTGGGCCTGTGGGCCGGGCAGGGAGGTGGTGAGTCGGCGAAGTTCTGGATGAACGTGCTGGCGGACCTGAAGAACCGCGGCGTGCGCGACGTGTTCTTCATCGTCTGCGACGGCCTCAAAGGACTGCCCGACAGCGTGAACGCCGTCTTCCCCCAGGCGATCGTGCAGGCCTGCGTGATCCACCTCATCCGGGCGACGCTGCGCTACGCCTCGCGGAAATACTGGGACCAGCTGGCCAAGGACCTGCGCCGCATCTACACCGCACCCTCGGTCGAGGCAGCATGGGCGGCGTTCGAGGAGCTGGAGGAGAGATGGGGCAAGCCCTACCCGGCCATCCCCAAGATGTGGAGAGCGGCGTGGGAGGAGTTCATCCCCTTCCTGGCCTACGACGTGGAGATCCGCCGGGTGCTGTTCTCCACCAACGCCATCTGGGTGTTTGGCTATGCACGTCGCCTCGGCCTCGCGAGCAGGGGCGATCGGTCGGCCCTGGCTCTGAACGCTATTGACCTTGGTGTCCTTGATTCGAACTGCCGGGCCGGCCGTCTGGGCGCGGGCCCGGGTGCCTGGCTTGAAGAGAGCCTGCACGACTCAACCCAGATCTGCCGGCGACCCGGACCCGCTGCCCGCACCGTAACGCGTCGCAGGAGGAGCACCTCATCACCACGTCAGCCGTCGCGGGGATCGACCCGCACAAACACTCGGGCACCGTCGCCGTCCTGTCCGCCACGGGCGAGCTCATCACCTGCGAGTCCTTCGAGATCAGCTTCGAAGGCCTGGCGCGCCTGCTGGAGATCCTCACGGGCACCGGCGCGGTCATAGACCGGGTCGGGGTCGAAGGCTCCGCCAGCCTCGGGGCGCCCGTGGTGGCCGCTCTGCGAGCCAGCGGGTATGACGTTCGAGAGGTTCAAGCCTCCCGCACCAACGACCGACGCCGCCGTCGGCACCGGGCCAAGACCGACATCACCGACGCCCACGCGATCGCAGCCGAGACCCTCGCCGATCCCGCGCTGCCGCCCGCCCGCAAGCACGTCGAGACCCCGTCACCGGCATGGGACACGCTGCGCGTCCTGAGATCGCAACGGGAATCTCTTGTCCTGCAGCGGGTTCGGCTGCTGACCGAGGCCGAGCCCGTCCTGTGCGCCCTGCCCGTCGAGATCCGCGACCAACTGCCCGCGACCAGCCGCGTCATGGCCGCACTGAAGACGATCCGCACCCTCGACACCGGCGCCCTGTCCCGTGCCGACTCGGCCCGGATCCGGTGGCTGCAATCAACCCTGTCAGCGGTCGACGCCATCACCATCGGCCTCAAAAAGCTCGACGCTGAAGTCCCCGCACTCCTGAGCGAACTGGGCTGCACCCTCACCGAGATCGTCGGTGTCGGCGTGGTCACCGCCATGACGCTGCTCACCGAAATCGGCGACCCGACCCGGTTCGAGACCGAAGCCCAGTTCGCCCGGTGGTGCGGCGCCGCACCCGTGGCCGTGTCCTCCGGAGAGGGCCACGGCCAGCCCCGACGACATCGCCTCGACCTGGCCGGCAACCGTCAAGTCAACAGCGTCCTGCACATCGTCCACGTCACCCAGGCACGCATGCACGAGCCAGCCAAGACCTACCTCGCCAAGAGCAGCGCAACTGGCAAGACAGCCCGCGGTGCCCGCCGCGCCCACAAGCGTCAACTCGCCAACGTCATCATCAGACACATGTGGAACGACGCCAAGCGAGCCCCAACCGCCCCCTCAACCGTCGCCGCTTGACAAGAGAGCTTCGAGTCCCTGCACGCCAGGTACCGGCGCGCGGTCACCGTGCGCGGGCACTTTCCGACCGAGCAGGCCGCCCTCAAGTGCCTGTACCTGGTCACCAGGGGCCTGGACCCCAAGGGCACCGGCCAGGCACGATGGACCATGCGGTGGAAGCCCGCGCTCAACGCTTTCGCCGTCACCTTCGCCGACCGCATGCCGGCCGCGGAGAACCTCTGAGATGAACGCCGGAAACACCGTTCATCGGACAGACCCCACCTCGCCGCACTCCGTGCGCAGGGGTCAGCGGTTATGGGTGAGTCGGGTGCGCTGACGTCGATCAGGGGACGGGTGACCCGGGGCGCTGCGTGTATCAGCGGGGTGAGGTGCTGAGGTCGATCAGCGGGTGACCGGTGAGTCGGGTGCGCTGACGTCGATCTTGACCGGCCGTGGCTTCTCCTTGACCAGGATCTCCACGAGCCGGGCCTTCTCCCCCGGGCGGTCCTTGCCGCCCCAGACCACCAGGGTGTTGCCCAGCTTGAAGGTGACCCGGCTGGCGCTCTCCACCGTCAGCGCGCTGACGCTGCGCCCGAGCTCGCGGGGCAGGGCCGACATGGCGGCGACCGCGGCCTCGGTCGCCTCGCGCGTCAGCGCCTTGTCGGACGGCGCCGCGGCGACGGGCACGCCCTTGGGCGCCGCGGACACCTCCTGGAAGCCAACGCCTTCGCCGTCGACGAGGGTGACGCGGCCGTTGGCCGAGCGAAGGGCCAGGACCGGGGTGCGCTTCTCGAGGTGGATGACGACGGTGCTCGGATAGGACTTCTGCACCGAGGCCCCGGCCACCACGCGCTCGCTGGACACCCGCCGGACGATCGCCTCGGTGTCCAGCCGCAGGAGGGGGGTGCCCATCGGGACGTCGGCCAGGGCGGCATACCGCGCGCGCTCCTCCACCGGCACTCCGCGCACGGCCACCGTCTGCACCGCCAGCCAAGGGCTGGCGTAGGCGACCCAGAGACCGAGCGCGATCGCGGTGAGAACGGCCGCCAGGACGACCGCGCGCCACCACGGCCGGCGACGGACGCTGGTGGCGCGCTGGGCGAACCGGTCGGCGCTGCGCTCGGTGAAGTCAGCTCCGGGCTCCCCCTGCGGCGTCATCGCGCCCGAAGCGCGGCGATGATCTGCGGCCCGAGCCGCGTGACATCGCCGGCGCCCACCGTGAGGATGAGGTCGCCGTCGGCGGCTCGCTCGGCCAGGAGCGCGGGGATCTGCTCGCGGGGCGGCGCGAGGATGACCTCGGCCTCGGGCGCGAGGGCCCGCAGCGGGATCGCGATGATCTCACTCGTGATGCCGTCCATCGGCTGCTCGCGGGCGCCATAGACATCCATGAGCACGATGGTCTGCGCGGGCGCGAGGCCCCGCGCGAACTGCTCGGCGAAGTCCTTGGTGCGCGAATAGAGGTGCGGCTGGAAGACAACGTGCAGCCTGCCGGGTGCGGCGATGTCGGCCGCGGTCCGGACGACGGCCTCGACCTTGGGGCCGTTGTGCGCGTAGTCGTCGATCACCCGCACCCCGCCGACCTCGCCCGTCACCTCGAACCTGCGCCGGGTCCCGCTGAACGCGGCCAGCCCGTCGAGGACCGCGTCGGCGTCGACGCCCAGCCCCGCGGTCGCAGCGAGGTATGCCGCGGCCGCGTTGAGCAGGTTGTGCCGGCCGGGCACCTGGAGTGCGAGGGTGCGGGCCTCGCCGCCGGCAGCGGTGAGCACGGCGGTCGTGGTGAGCCCGTCTGCGGTCGGGTCGCTGAGGACGAGGTCGGCCTCAGGCGAGAAGCCGTAGGTCGCGACCCTGGCGCCCGCCGCGCGGCGCAGAGTCGCCAGCTCGAGCGAGCCGGGGTCGTCGTGGCAGGCCACGAGGAGCCCGTCGGGGTCGATGGTCTCGGCGAAACGCTGGTAGGCGGCGCGCACGTTGTCGGCCGTGCCATAGAAGTCGAGGTGGTCCGGCTGGACATTGGTCACGATGCCGACCAGCGGGCGATAGACGAGGAAAGACCCGTCGGACTCGTCGGCCTCGGCGACGAAGATGTCGCCCGAGCCCCAGTGTGCGTTGGTGCCCTGGCGCGCCAGCTCGCCGCCGGCGGCGAAGGAGGGATCGGTCCCGGCCTCCTGGAGCGCGACGGTCAGCATCGAGGTGGTCGTCGTCTTGCCGTTGGCACCGGCGACCGCGACCCGTCGTGAGTCGGCCATGGACACGGCCAGCGCCTGGGAGCGGTGCAGCACCCGCAGGCCCATGGAGCGGGCGGCGGCCAGCTCGACGTTGTCCTCCCGGATGGCCGAGGAGATCACGACCGTGTCGACACCCTCGAGGTGGGCCGGGTCGTGACCGACCGCGGTGCGGGCGCCCTCGGCCGAGAGTGCTTGCAGGACAGGCGAATCGGCCATGTCGGAGCCGCTGACCGCCACTCCCCTGTCCATCAGGACACGCGCGACGCCGGACATGCCGGACCCGCCGATGGCGATGAAGTGGGTGCGCCCGAGCTCGCCGAGGGTGGGCAGGGGCGCGGTGAAGTCGAAGCGCGGGTTGACGCCGTTCACCGCTTCGCTCCCTCCGCGGCAGCCGCGTAGACGAGGTCGGCGAGGTTCTCGTCGCCACCGCGCTCGCCGACCGAGCTGGCGGCCTCGGACATCCGGTGCAGGGTCTCGCCGCTGCGCATCAGCGGGATGATCTCGCTGTCGATATAGGCCGGGGTCAGTGCGGCGTCCTCGACCAGTCGCCCGCCGCCGGCCTCGATGACATCGGCAGCGTTGTAGCGCTGCTCGCCGTTGCCGATCGGGAGCGGCACATAGACCGCCGGCAGGCCGACAGCCGTCAGCTCGCACACGGTGTTGGCACCGGCGCGCGCGACGACGAGATCGGCTGCGGCGTAGGCGAGCTCCATGCGGTCGGCATAGGGCACCACGACATAGGGCGGTCCGGACACCTGTGACCCGGGGGTGAACTCCTTGCCGGCGCCGGTGATGTGCAGGACCTGCACGCCCGCGGTGCGCAGCTCGTCGACCCGCTCCTGGAAGGCGGCGTTGAGGCGCTGGGCGCCGAGCGAGCCACCAGTGACCAGCAGCGTCGGCCAGCTCTCCTCGAGCCCGAAGTGGGCCAGCGCCTCGCTGCGGCGAGCCTCGCGGTCGAGCAGCGAGACCTCGCGGCGCAGCGGCATACCGACGACGGTGGCGCCGTGGAGCTGGGTGGAGCGGAAGGTCGTGCCGACATGACGGCTCAGGCGGGCACCCAGGCGGTTGGCGATGCCGGGGCGGGCGTTCTGCTCGTGGACCACGATGGGTATGCCGCGGCGCCGGGCCGCGAGGTAGGCCGGCGAGGAGACGTAGCCGCCGAAGCCGACCACGACCTCGGCGCCGATGTCGTCGATGGCCTGCGCGGCCGCGTCGACCGCAGCGCGCAGGTTGCCGGGCAGCCGCAACAGGTCGGCGCTGGGCCTGCGCGGCAGCGGGACCTTGGGGATGGTGCGCAGGTCGTAGCCGCGGGCGGGGACGAGGCGGGCCTCGAGCCCCTCCTTGGTGCCGAGGGCTGCGAGGGTGACGTCGGGGTTGCGGCGACGCAGGCAGTCGGCGAGGGCGAGCAGCGGCGAGACGTGGCCGGCCGTCCCCCCTCCTGCGAGCAGCACCGAGGCGGGTCCGGTCGACATCAGGTGTGCCTCCTGGCAGGGCGGACGGCCGCGAGGAAGCGGCGGTGGAGAGGTGGCCGGGCGGCGAACGCCTCGGCACAGCCCGGCTCCTGCCGGGCGAAGGACATGAGCATGCCGAGCGCGCCCATCGTCGTGATCAGCGAGGAGCCGCCGGCAGACACGAGTGGCAGCGGCACGCCGATCACGGGCAGCAGCCCGATCACCGCGCCGATGTTGATGACGGACTGGGTGATGATCCAGGACATGATCCCGGCGGTGGCGAGCCGGACGAACAGGTCGTCGGTGCGCCGCACGATCCGGTAGCAGACCAGGGCGAGCGCGGCGAACAGCGCGAGGATCACCAGGGTGCCGGGCAGGCCCAGCTCCTCGCCGATGATCGCGAAGATGAAGTCGTTGTGGGGCTCGGCGAGGTACTGCCACTTCTCGCGGCTCTGGCCGAGCCCGACGCCCCACCAGCCGCCGTCGGCGAGGGCGTAACGGCCGTAGGTCGGCTGGCGGGCCATGCCGTGGATGTCGGTGTCGCGGCCGAGCCAGACCGCGAAGCGGTCGAGGCGGTTGGGCGAGATCGCCACCATGAGGCCGGCCAGTCCCCCACCGCCGGCCAGGGCGAGCGCGAAGAAGCGCCAGTCCACACCGGCCGCGAACAGCACACCGGCGACGATGCCCATGAGCACCAGGACGGTGCCGAGGTCGTTGCCATAGAGGACCAGGCCGATCGCCAGCGCGGCGAACGGCACGAGATAGGGCACCATGACGTGGCCGAGCCGGTGGAGCAGGGCGTACTTGCGCTCGAGGATGAGCGCGCCGAAGACGGCCAGGCCGATCTTGGACAGCTCCGAGGGCTGCATGGTCACCGGGCCGAGGGCGAGCCAGTTGCGGTTGCCCTTGTCGGCGAGCCCCAGCGGCGTGAACACCGCCGCCTGGAAGACGATGGCCGCGAGCATCACGAGGGGCGCGGTGCGTTTCCAGAAGGCCACCGGGAGCTTGCTGGCGACGATCAGCGCGACGGTCCCCAACGCGGCGAACTGCGCCTGGCGGAAGAAGATCGTGTAGGGCGACTCGGTCTTTTTGTAGGAGATGATCGCCGACGCCGACAGGACCATGACCAGCCCGATCGTCACGAGCGCGACCGTGATGATGACCAGGCCGTAGTAGGAGGCCATCGGCGACTCCAGGCGGCGCAGCCACTGCCCGAAGCGGTCACCCAGGGTCTCGCTGGGACGGGACGGCTCGGCAGACCGGGACGTGGGACCGGCGGTGAAGCTGGCCACGGGGCTACTCCCCGCGGCGGCGCGCGGCGTGACGGGCGACAGCCTCGGCAAAGGCGTCGCCGCGGGCGCCGTAGTTGGCGAACATGTCCATGGACGCTGCGGCGGGCGCCAGCAGCACGACATCGCCCGGCTGGGCGAGCGCCGCGGCACGCGCGATGACCGTGTCCATGGCTCCAGTGTCGGTGCTGTCGATGTCGACGACGGGGACGTCGGGCGCGTGTCGGGCAAGTGCCTCGGCGATCTGGGCGCGGTCGCGGCCGATCAGCACGACGCCGCGCAGCCGGCCCGCGCTCTGGCGGACCAGGTCCTCGACGTCGGCGCCCTTGAGGAGCCCGCCGGCGACCCAGACGATCGGGTCGAAGGCCTGGAGCGAGGCCGCGGCCGCGTGCGGGTTGGTCGCCTTGGAGTCGTCGACATAGCGCACGCCGTCGACGGTCGCCACGTCGGCGATGCGGTGCGGGTCGGGGACAAAGGCCCGCAGCCCGTCGCGCACCGCCACGGCGGGGACCCCGTGGGCGCGGGCGAGCGCCGCGGCGGCGAGCGCATTGGCGACATAGTGGGGCGCCACGCTCGGGGCGTCGCCCTGGAGGTCGGCGAGGGTGGCGAGCTCGGCCGCCGAGTGCTCCCGCTCGTCCACGAAGGCGCGGTCGGCCAGCACGTCGTCGACGAGGCCGACCATGGACGGCGCGGGGGTGCCGAGGGTGAACCCGATGGCGCGACAGCCCTCCTTGACGTCGGCCTCGACCACGAGATCACGGGTGCGCTCGTCCTCGACGTTGTAGACGCAGGCGATCTCGCAGCGCTCGTAGATGCGGCCCTTGGCCGCGGCATACTCCTCGAGCGAGCCGTGCCAGTCGATGTGGTCGGGAGCGATGTTGAGGACGGCGGCAGCCTGGGCGGCCATCGAGTGGATCCAGTGGAGCTGGAAGCTGGAGAGCTCGACGGCGATGACGTCATAGCCCTCGGGGTCGAGGACGGCGTCGACGATGGGCGTGCCGACGTTGCCCGCGCTCGCGGCCTTGAGCCCGGCGGCCCGCAGGATCGAGGCCAGCATGTTGACGGTCGTGGTCTTGCCGTTGGTGCCGGTGATGGCCAGCCACGGCGCAGGGTCGGTCTCGGGCCGCATGCGCCAGGCCAGCTCGACCTCTCCCCAGACGGGTATGCCGCGCTCGGCGGCGCCGAGCAGCAGCGGCTGGTCGGGCCGCCAGCCGGGCGAGGTGACGACGAGGTCGATCTCCTCGTCGGGGAGCGCCGCGACATGCTCGGGCCCGAAGCGGACGTCGACGTCGAGGATGCGCAGGGTCTGCGCGTGCTGGGCGAGGGACTCGGAGACCGCGGGGTCTCCCCCGTCGACGCCGACGACCCGGGCGTTGCGCTCGCCGAGGGCGGCGGCGGCCGCGAAGCCGCTCACGCCGAGACCGGCGACGACCACGCGCAGCCCGGCCCAGTCGGCCCCTCCGTGCGTCAGCGCGGACAGGTCGGCCATCAGGCGGACACCACCCATTCGGCATAGAACAGGCCCAGGCCGAAGGCCACGCACAGCGCGGCGATGATCCAGAAGCGGATGACGATCGTGACCTCGTTCCACCCGAGCAGCTCGAAGTGGTGCTGGAGCGGGGCCATCCGGAAGACACGCTTGCCGGTGGTCTTGAAGGACGCGACCTGGATGATCACCGAGAGGGTGATGGCCACGAACAGGCCGCCGAGGATGACGACGAGCAGCTCGGTGCGGGTCAGGATCGCCAGGCCGGCGAGCATGCCGCCGAGGGCGAGCGACCCGGTGTCGCCCATGAAGATCTTGGCGGGCGAGGCGTTCCACCAGAGGAAGCCGATGCAGGCGGCCATGCCACAGGCCGCGACGACCGCGAGGTCGTGTGCGTCGCGCACCTCGTAGCACTTGGCGCCCGGGTTGGTCTGGCAGTTCTGGTTGAACTGCCAGATGCCGATCAGGACGTATGCCGCGAAGGTGAGCGCCGAAGCGCCGGTCGCCAGGCCGTCGAGGCCGTCGGTGAGGTTCACGCCGTTGGAGGTGCCGGCGATCATGATGTTGGCCCAGATGACGAACAGGATGATCCCGACGAGCGAGCGCAGGAAGGTCTCGTCGCCGAGGAAGCCCAGGTCGATGCGGGTGTCACGCACGAAGGAGATCGCGGTCGAGGCCGGCCGGCGGTCCTGGTCGTTGGGGAACTGGAGCGCGAGGATCGCGAAGAGCACGCCGACCAGGCCTTGGCCGAGGAGCTTCTCGCCCGAGCGGAGGCCGAGGCTGCGCTGCTTGGAGATCTTGGTCCAGTCGTCGAGGAAACCGACCAGGCCGAGCCCGCTCATGAGGAAGAGCACGAGCAGGGCGCTCACGGTCGGGGGCGTCCAGGTCGCGAGGTGCGCGCCGGCATAGCCCAGGAGGGACGCCGCGATCATCACGGTCCCGCCCATCGTGGGGGTGCCTCGCTTGGTGTGGTGCGAGGTGGGCCCGTCGTCGCGGATGAACTGGCCGTAGCCCCGCTTGACGAGGAAGCGGATGAACATCGGGGTGCCGAGCAGCGACACGACGAGCGCGATCACCGCAGCGATCAGCACTGCCTTCACGAGGGGACCTCCATCTGCCCGGCGAGCCTGTCTCCGAGCCACCGTAGCCCGGCGTCCCGGCTCGACTTGAGCAGGACGATGTCACCGGGGCGCAGCGTGTCGCGCAGATGGGCCTCGGCGGTGTCGGCGTCCGGGGCCGTGACCAGGCGGTCTGCGTCCAGACCGGCCTCGGCGGCCCCATCGGCGATCGGGCGGGCGAGGTCGCCGACCACGACGAGCTCGTCGACCCCCGCGCGGGCGGCGAGCGCGCCGACGCCGGCGTGCTCGCTGTCGGACTCCTCACCCAGCTCGAGCATCGAGCCGAGCACGGCGACCCGCCGGCCGACGCTGCCGTCGGGGCCGGTGCCGGGGGTCATGCCGGCGAGCGCGCGCAGCGCCGCTCCCATCGAGTCGGGGTTGGCGTTGTAGGCGTCGTTGACGACCGTGACGCCGTCGGCGCGCTCGGTGACCTCCATGCGCCAGCGGCTGGCGGGCTCGGCGACGGCGAGGGCCGCGGCGATGTCGGCGAGCGGCATACCGCACTCGCGGGCCGCGGCGATGACCGCCAGGGCGTTGCCGATGTGGTGCTCGCCGTGGAGCGGCAGGGCGATCTCGGCCTCCCCGTCGGGGCAGACCAGGGTGAAGGACGGCCGGGAGGCGTGGTCGAGGGCGACATCGACGGCGCGGTAGTCGGCGCCCTCGGCCAGACCGACGGTTACGACTCGGGCCGAGGTGGCCGAGCGCATCCCGGCGACGACCGCGTCATCGGCGTTGAGGACGGCAAGGCCGTCGGCGGGCAGGGCGGCGACCAGCTCGGACTTGGCCAGGCCGATGGCCTCGCGCGAGCCGAACTCGCCGACGTGTGCGGTGCCGACGTTGAGCTCGATGCCGATGCGCGGCGGCGCGATCCTGGTGAGGTAGTCGATGTGGCCGATCCCGCGGGCACCCATCTCGGCGACGAGGAAGCGCGTGTCGGGGGTGACGCGGCAGACGGTCAGCGGGACACCGATCTCGCCGTTGAGGGAGTTGACGGGGGCGACCGTCGGGCCGACGCTGCCGAGGACGGCGGCGAGGAGGTCCTTGGTGCTGGTCTTGCCCGAGGAGCCGGTGATGCCCAGGACGGTGAGCGCCGGCGCGCGGTCGACCACGGCGCGGGCGACCTGTCCGAACGCGAGCTGGACGTCCTCGACGACGACGCACGGCAGCTCGTCGATGTCGCGGCTGGTGAGGGCGGCGACGGCGCCGGCGTCACGGGCGGCGCCGGCGTACTGGTGGCCGTCCGCGTGCTCACCGACACGGGCGACATACAGCCCCCCGGGGCCGGCCTCCCGGGAGTCGGTGACCACCGGTCCGTCGATGAGCAGGCCGGCTGCGGCCTGCTCATCGATGCCGTGCAGACGTCCGCCGGTGGCGGCGGCGACGTCCGCGAGGGTCAGTGGGATCACTGTGCTGCTCCGATCTGCGCCACCAGCTCCTCAAGGGCGGCGCGTGCGTGCTCTCGGTCGTCAAAGGGCAGGATCGTGCCGCCGACGTCCTGGCCGGTCTCGTGGCCCTTGCCGACGACGGCGACGGCGCTGCCCGGCCCCGCGGCATACGCGGCCGCGACGGCCTGGCGGATCGCGAGGGAGCGCTTCTCCACGTCGTGGAGCTCGGCGCTGGTCGCGGCCTCCCGCGCCCCGGCGAGGACGGCCTCGCGGATGACCGCGGGGTCCTCCGAGCGCGGGTTGTCGTTGGTGACCATGACGATGTCGGCGCCGCGGGCCGCGGCGGCGCCCATAGCCGGGCGCTTGCCGCGGTCGCGGTCGCCACCGGCCCCGACGACGACCACGAGGGCGCCGGGCGTGGAGCCGCGCAGGGCCCGCAGCGCGGCCTCCACCGCGTCGGGCGTGTGGGCGTAGTCGACGACCACCAGCGGGAGTCGCTCGGCAAGGCCTGCCGGGACATCGGTCACGCGCACCGGCTCCATCCGGCCCGGGACGTGGGGGTCGGCGGCCATCGCCCGCTCCACCGTGGCGCGGTCGTGGCCGAGCGCAAAGAGCGTGACCGCCGCGAGCGCGGTGTTGGTGCGGTTGAAGTCGCCGGGCAGAGCGCTGCGCAGGGGCAGCGACCCCGCCGGGCCGTCGAGGACGAAGGCCTGGTCGTCGGTGGGATCGGGGGTCAGCACCCAGTCGGCCGCGACGCCGGGGCGGGAGGCCAGCGTCTCGACCGGGACCCCCGCCTCGGCGGCCAGGCGCACGCCCCACTCGTCGTCGACGCAGACGACCCCGCGACGGGAGCGCTCGGGGGTGAAGAGCGAGGCCTTGGCCGCGTAGTAGTCCTCCATCGTGGGATGGAAGTCGAGGTGGTCCTGGGAGAGGTTGGTGAACAGCGCCACGTCGTAGACGACCCCGTCGACCCGGTGGAGGGTCAGTGCGTGGCTGGAGACCTCCATGACGCAGGTGTCGATGCCGCGCTCGGCCATTACGGCCAGCAGCGCGTGGAGGTCGGTGCTCTCGGGGGTGGTGCGCACCGACTTGATGCGCTCCTCGCCGACCCGGGTCTCGACGGTGCCGATGAGGCCCGTGCTCTCGCCGATCGCCTGGAGCGCGGAGTTGATCAGGTATGCCGTGGTGGTCTTGCCGTTGGTGCCGGTGATGCCGACCGTGGTCAGGTCGAGGTGCTCGGTGCCGTAGACCAGCGCCGAGGCCGTCCCCAGGACCGCGCGCGGCTGCGCGACGACCACGCGGGGCAGGTCGATGCCGGCCTCCGCCAGGAGCCGCTCCCCCGCCGGGTCGGTCAGGACCGCGGCCGCACCGCGCTCCGCGGCGCCGGCAGCGAACGAGGCGCCGTGCGCATTGGCGCCCGGGAGGGCGGCATACAGGTCGCCGGGCTGGACGGTGCGCGAGTCGAGGCAGACGCCGCTGATGCGCGCGTCGGCCGTGCTGGCGGCGCCCAGGGCGGCGGCGAGCTCGGCCACGGGCATGTCGGGAGAGGGCTGGGGACGGGGAAACACGGCCGAAAATCTACTCTGCCGCGCGACCGAGCTCGCCCGCGCGGGGGTCTCGCAGGACGCTGGTGTCGTTGGCGGCCGGCGCCTTGTCGAGCTTGAGGGCCAGTTTGGGCGTCGGGGTGGTGCTCGGTGCGACGCCCTGCTTCTTGAGGGCATAGGACATGACATCGCTGAAGACGGGACCGGCGATCGTGCCGCCGTAGTGGCCCTTGATGGGACGCTCGACGATGGCGGCGACGACGAGCTCGGGGTCGTCGGCGGGGGCCATGCCGATGAAGCTGGCGGTGTAGCCGGAGTACCGCTTGAGCTTGGGGTCGAATCGCTCGGCGGTCCCGGTCTTGCCCGCGACGCGGTAGCCGTCGACGGCGGCCTCGGGGGCCGTTCCGTTCTTGGTGACGACCTCCTCGAGCATCGTGCGCAGCTGCTGTGCGGTCTCCTGCGAGACGACCTCGGTGGTCTTGCTGGCCGGCGGCTGGCGCACCGCGCCCTTACCGTCGGTGAGCGACTCCACCAGGCGCGGCTCGATGCGCACGCCGTTGTTGGCGATCGCCTGGTAGACGCCGGCGGCCTGCACGGCGGTCACCGAGATGCCCTGGCCGAACATCACCGTGTAGCGCTGGGAGCCGTTCCACTTCTGCCACGACGGGAAGAGGCCGGGGCTCTCGCCGGGGAAGCCGACGCCGGACTTGGCTCCCATGCCGAACTTGCGGAAGTAGGAGTCGAGCACGCTGGGCTCGACCCGCTCGCCCATCAGCAGCGTGCCGACGTTGGACGACTGGGCGAGCACGCCCGCCGTCGTGAGGTACTCGGTCGGGTGGTCGTGGGAGTCCTTGAACTCCTTGTCGGAGCGCTTGATCCGGTCGTTGACGACGTAGCCCGTCGACGGGGTGACCTTGCCCTCCTGGAGGGCGGCAGCGGCCGTCATGACCTTGGAGGTCGAGCCGGGCTCGAAGACATCGGTCAGGGCGAGGTTGGACAGGCTCCCCCGGGCCTTGGCCAGCTGGTCGGGGTTGAAGGTCGGATAGGACGCCAGGGCGAGCAGCCGCCCGGTCTTGGCCTCCATCACGACGACGGTGCCGCTGAGGGCGTCGACCTCGTTGACCTTCTGCGCCAGGGAGTTCTGGGCATACCACTGGAGGTCGGAGTTGATCGTCAGCCGCACGGTGTCGCCAGGGATGGCGGGGGTGATCTCGTGGCGGGCGGACGGGATGGGCTGGCCGTTCTGGGCGACCTCGTAGTAGGCATGGCCCTGGGTGCCCCCCAGCTCCTTGTCGAGCATGAGCTCCACGCCACCGCCCGGCCGCCCGTCGTTGGTCAGGTAGCCGACCAGCGAGGCCGCGGTCATGGTCGTCGGATAGCTCCGGGTAGCCGAGGCGTCGTCGCTGATCTCGGAGTAGATGCCGGGGATACCGAGCTTGTTGATCTGGCGCCAGGTCATCGGGGAGACGTCCTTGGCGAGGATGCGATAGCGCAGATCACCGGTGAGCTTGGGACGCAGCTTGGCCTGGGTGGTGCGCAGCAGTGGCGCGAGCGCCTTGGTGGCGGCGGTGATGCCCTCCTCGGTGCACGGGACTTTGCCGCCGGAGCGCTTGACCTGGTAGGTGCACACCGCGGTCTGGTCGGCGGTGACCGTGCGGCGCTCGACCGAACTGGCCAGCACCGTGCCATCGGCGGAGATGATGCTGCCGCGCAGCGCGGGGATCGCCTTGTTGTACTCGCGGCCCTTGAGCGCCTCGGCCGAGGTCGCCGCGGCATTGAACCCCTGGAGTCGCAGCAGCTGCCCGGCAAAGAGGCTGAAGACGATGAGCACGCCGATCGTCATCGCGCGCACCCGCCGACGCGGGATGCCGGTGGCCATCGCGGAGCCGGCGGTTGCGGCAGCCAGGCCCGTCACGGGTCGCGCGGGGCGGCGCTCAGCCTGAGGCTGACGTCGAGGGTTGCCGCTGGCCCGGCGCGGATCGGGTCGCCCGGGGCGCCCCTGCCGGCCGGTGGGGCCGGTCCCGCGTTGTCTCGTCACCGCGTGCTACCTCGTGTCGATCGTGTGGCTGGTCTGGGGTGCGTGTCGGTCGAGTGGTGGTCGTGGTCGGCTGCCGCGCCCCTCAGCCGGCAGCCGGAGTGGCCGTGGTCGTGACCGCCCCCTTCTTCTTCGCCTTGGCGGCGGCGTCCTTCTTGGCCTTCTCGCGGGCCTGGGCGAGGACGGCCTTGGCCTCCGCCTGACGCTTGGCCTCGGCCGGCGAGACCCCCTTGGCCACCAGGCGCTTGGTCACGTCGCTGCGGTACTTGTCCCAGCGAGCCTCCTCGGCCGCCGCCTTGGCTGCGGCCTGGGCCTGCTTCCACGCCTTCTGGTCGGGGGCCGTCACCACGGTAAGCCGGGAGGCGGCCGAGGCCGGCTGCGCCACGCCGGTGACGCTGCCCTTGTCGAGGCTGACGTATCCGGTGGTGGTGACCGGGACCATGCCGAGCTTCTGGGCACGCACGGCCAGACGGGCCGGTGCGCGCTGGTCGTCGATCGCCTCGGTGAGCGCCTCCTGTCGGTCGGACAGCTCGTTGGAGCGCTCCTGGAGCGAGTGCAGCGTGAACGAGCGCTGGGCCATCGAGGTGTTGAGGATGAGGATGGTCAGCAGCCCACCGACGAGGGTGGCCAGGCAGGTGGCCATGAACCAGGCGCCAGGGAGCCCCTTGTCGCCCTGGACGACGGTGAGCGAGGGCGCCGGCCGGCGGGCGGCGCTCCTCGGCAGCGGGCGGGCCGTTGCGGTCTGCTGGCTCATCGGCGGGATCCCTTCGGTGCCGGGTGGGCTCGGTCGGTGCGGGGTGGGGTCTGACGGGTGCGTTCGGCGGCCCGCAGGCGCACCGATGCGGAGCGGGGGTTGGCGGCGCGCTCGGCCGCGTCGGCCTCCTCCGCGCCGCGGGTCAGCAGGCGGAGGTATGCCGCGTGCTCGGGGAGCTCGACCGGCAGCCCCGCGGGTGCCGAGCTGCGGGCGCCGGCGGCGAGCTCTCGCTTGGTGATGCGGTCCTCCAGGGAGTGGTAGGACAGCACCGCGATGCGGCCGCCGACCGACAGCGCGTCGATGGCGGCCGGCAGCGCGCGCTGCCAGGCCGCGAGCTCGGCGTTGACCTCGATGCGCAGGGCCTGGAAGGTGCGCTTGGCCGGGTGGCCCCCGGTGCGCTGCGAGGCGGCCGGGACGGCAGCGCCGAGCAGCTCCACGAGCTCGGCAGAGCCGGTGAAGGGCCGGGTCGCGCGACGCTGCACCACGGCCTTGGCGATGCGGCGGGCAAAGCGCTCCTCGCCGTACTCGTGCAGGATGCGGGCGATCTCGGCCTCGGGATAGGTGTTGAGCACGTCAGCGGCCGTCTCGCCCTGGGACTGGTCCATCCGCATGTCCAGCGGCGCGTCCTGGGCGTAGGCGAAGCCGCGGTCGGCCTCGTCGAGCTGGAGCGAGGAGACGCCCAGGTCGAACAGGGCCGCGTCGATGGCCGGGATCTCGAGGTCGGCCAGCACCTCGGCGACCTCGTCGTAGACGGCGTGGACCAGCGTCAGCCGCTCTGAGTGGGCGGCCAGCCGCTCCCCCGCGAGCCGCAGCGCCTCCGGGTCACGGTCGAGGCCGACGACGCGGGCCTGCGGGAAGCGCTCGAGGACGGCCTCGGCGTGCCCGCCCATGCCGAGGGTGCCGTCGAGGTAGACCGCGCCGGGCCGCTCCAGCGCCGGCGAGAGCACCTCGAGGACACGCTCGAGCAGCACGGGGACGTGCCGGGTCGCGGCAGGCCCTCGGCTCGAGGCGGGCTGGGTCATGAGGTGGTCGCTTCCGTGGCAGGCGGTCGGGGCGGGACGGCGGTGGTGCTGCTTCGCGGTGGCGGCGGGTGGTGCGTCGACCTGGCGGTCAGGTCCCCATCCGCTGAGGGGCCCGGCACGGGGGAAGTCGTGTCGGGATCCCAGCGGCTGGAGGCCTGGCACCCAGGTCGGGGGCGCGGCATCCGCCTAGAGGAGTCCGGGGATCACCTCCTCGGACTGGTCGGCGAAGGCCTGCTCGCTCGCGGCGAGGTAGTCCTCCCACGCGGTGCTGTCCCACAGCTCCAGGCGCTGGCCCGCGCCGATGAGCGTGCACTCGCGGGTCAGGCCCGCGTAGGTGCGCAGGTTGGCGGGGATCGACAGCCGTCCCTGCTTGTCGGGGATCTCGTCGGAGGCGCCGGAGAGGAAGACGCGCATGTAGTCGCGGACCGCGCGGTTGGTGGTGGGCGCGGTGCGCATCTGCTCGGTGATGGCCTCGAACTCGGCCATCGGGAACAGGTAGAGGCAGCGCTCCTGGCCGCGGGTGACCACGAGGCCGCTGGCGAGCTTGTCGCGGAACTTGGCGGGGAGGAAGAGCCGGCCCTTGTCGTCCATGCGCGGGGTGTGGGTGCCGAGGAACATCGCCGGGCCACCTCCCCTGTGCTCGAGGCGACTCCCGTGCCGCCGTTTCGGACCACCATGCTCCAGTGCGCTCCACTTTACTCCACCATGCTCCAGATAACTAGTCCGTAACGGCTCCTTTTCGGGCTTTCTCCCGTGTTTGCGCAGGTCAGCGGCGGTGGTGCGAAGTGGAGGGAAATCCCCGCCCTGGACCCGTCCCCGCCGCGAGATCAGGTATGCCGCGAGGTCGCCGCGGCGGCATACCCCGCCGTGGAGCGCGTGAAAGCGCAGGTCAGCGGCCCGGCTCGGGCGGCCGGGCACGGCTCGGCGGGGAAAGGTGGAGCAAAGTGGAGGGCCGGGTACTTGGCCGAGCGGGGGGCGATGAGCGAGGATCGAGCGAGACCCGCACGCCAAGGGGCACGCGGGCGCCCCTAAGAGGATCAGGAGTGGCCACGTGGACGAGGGTCTGCTGATGGTGCGCGAGGTCACCGCCCGGCTCGAGGCCGCGATGAACGAGGTGATCGAGGGCAAGCCCGAGGCGGTCCGCACGACCGTGACCGTGCTGCTGGCCGAGGGGCACCTGCTGCTCGAGGACGTGCCGGGCACCGGCAAGACGATGCTGGCCAAGACGCTCGGCCAGTGCATCGACGCCTCGGTGCGGCGGGTCCAGTTCACCCCCGACCTGCTGCCGAGCGACATCACCGGCGTGAGCGTCTACAACCAGGACACCCGCGAGTTCGAGTTCCGCCGCGGCGCGATCTTTGCCAATGTCGTCGTCGGCGACGAGATCAACCGCGCCTCCCCCAAGACCCAGTCGGCCATGCTCGAGTGCATGGAGGAGCACCAGGTGACCGTCGACGGCACCACCTATGCGCTCCCCGAGCCGTTCATGGTGATGGCGACCCAGAACCCCATCGAGATGGAGGGCACCTATCCCCTCCCCGAGGCCCAGCGCGACCGTTTCATGGCCCGCATCTCGATGGGCTATCCCTCACCGCGCGCCGAGCTCGACATGCTCGACACCCACGGTGGGCGCTCCCCGCTGCGCGACCTCCGGGCGGTGACCGACGCCGAGACGGTGCGGCGGATGATCGCCGCGGTCCGGACGGTGCACGCCAGCGACGCCGTACGCCAGTACGTCGTCGATGTCGTCAGCGCGACCCGCACCTCCCCCGACCTGCGGCTGGGGGCCTCCCCCCGCGGCACCATCCACCTGCTCCGCGCGGCGCGCGCCCGGGCGGCCCTCGAGGGCCGTGACCACGTGCTCCCCGACGACGTGCAGGCCGTCGCCGCGCCCGTGCTCGCCCACCGGGTCATCCTCTCGGCGGAGGCGCAGCTGGCCCGGCGAGACGCGTCCTCGGTGCTGGATGACGTGCTCCACCGGGTGCGCGTCCCGGCGCTGCGGGTCTGAGCCATGCGGCGCGGGCTGCTCACCCAGCGCGGCCTCGGCCTGCTCGTCGCGGGCCTGACCCTGCTCGCTGCGGGGCTGCTGCTCGGCTTCCCCGACCTGACCCGCATCGGTCTGCTCCTGGTGGCGCTGCCCGCCATGGCCGCCCTCGTCCTGGGGCGGCGCCAGGTGCGGCTCACCGTGGACCGCACGGCCCGGCCCAGCCGGCTCACCGTCGGCCAGCAGGCGGTCGTCACCATGAACATCACCAACTCCGCCGGTCACCGCAGCCCGCTGCTGGTCGCAGAGGAGCACCTCGAGTACTCCCTTGGCGACCGCCCGCGCTTCCTGGTGCCCGCGCTGCCGGCCGACGGTGAGTGCCGCCTGTCCTACCCGGTGGCCCCGAGCGTGCGTGGCCGTCATGTGCTCGGCCCGCTGGAGGTGCGGGTGCGCGACCCCTTCGGTCTGATCTCGCGGGCGGCCGAGACGAGCGGGCGCGCCGAGGTGACGGTCCTCCCGCGCGTGGTGCCGCTCGCCGGCACGCCGAGTGTCGGGGGCGGGGCCGGCGCGGAGGGCACCGTGCCGCACATGGTCGCCCTCCACGGCGAGGACGACATCTCCCTGCGGGAGTACCGCGAGGGCGATGACCTGCGCCGCATCCACTGGCCCTCGACCGCCCGCACCGGCACGCTGATGATGCGTGCGGAGGACCGGCCGAGCCGGCGCCGCGCCGTGCTCCTGCTCGATGCGCGGGCAGAGGCCCACCGCGGGAGCGGCCGCACGAGCTCCTTCGAGTGGGCGGTCACCGCCCTTGCCTCGGCAGGCGCCCATCTGGCCCAGAGCGGGTATGCCGTGCACCTGCTCACCCCCGAGGTCGTCACCGACGGGCGCGAGGCAGCCGCGCTCGGTGTGGACGAGATCCTCGACGCGCTCGCTGTTGCCGAGCCCCGGTCTGGCGCGCCGCTCGAGTCCGTGCTGCATGCCGCCCGCCCGCTCATGCCTGGCTGCGGCCTCGTCGTCGCGGTCGTGGCCGGCTGCGACGAGGCCGACGCGCGGGCCCTGGCCGCGCTGCGCCAGCCCGGCAGCACAGGCGCGGCCGTCGTCCTCGACACCGTGCCCTCGCGCACCAGCGCGACGGCCGCCGTCCTCGGCGCCGCCGGATGGTCCTGCGCCACGGCGCGCGGCGACGCCCCCGTCGACCGGGTCTGGCCCGGCCTGGTCGGTCGCGTCGGGGCGGGGGCCCGGTGACCAGGCGCGTGCGTCCGGTCGACGCGCTGCTCGCGGCCCTGGCCACGCTGGCCGCCGCCGCACCGCTGCGCACCCTCTTCGCTCCCGACTCCTGGATCCGCCCGGCCATCGTCGTGGTTGCCGTCGTCACGGCCATCGGCATGCTCGCCCGGCGCTTCTCGCGCAGCACCGTCCTGGTCGTCCTGGCGCAGCTGCTGGCCCTCGTCCTGGCGACGTGCGTCCTCCACGGCCGCGGCCACACCTTCTATGGGCTGCCCACCCCCGACACGGTGAAGGCCTACGGTGTGCTGCTCGGCGAGGCGGTCCACACCATCCAGTCGTATGCCGCACCGGCCCCGGCCACCCGCGGCATCTCCCTCTTCCTCGGCCTGGTCGTCGGGCTGGTCGCCATCGCCGTCGACGCCATCGCGGTGACCCGGCGGACACCGGCCGCGGCGGGCCTGCCGCTCCTCGCGGCATACCTCATCACCGCGGCCAACACGGGCACGACGATGAGCTGGCCCTACTTCGCTGCGCCGGCGGCCCTCTGGCTGCTGCTCCTCGGGCGGTCCGGGATCGGGGGCCTGCGTCGCTGGAGCGCGGCCGCGACCGGCACGGCGAGAGACAGCGACGGGCTCGCTGGATTTGTCTCTGCCGCAAGGCTGCTCGGAGTGGGAGCGCTCGTCCTGTCGCTGGCCCTGACGCCCCTCGTCCCCCATCTGCCCACGCGCTTCCTCGCCGACGGGCTCGGCCGGGTCACCGACTCCGGCCGCGGGGGCAGCGGGTCTGTCCGGGTCACCTCGAGCATCGATGTCACGCGCAACCTCGGCAGCCGCTCGACCCAGCCCGTCCTGCGCTACCGCACCGACGCCGACCGTCCGGCACCGCTGCGCGTCGACGTGCTGGACCGCATGGCCGACGGGGTGTGGACCAGCACCGCCGAGGACGGCCCGACGGTCGCCTCGGCCGGCATGATCGCCCCCGAGGAGGGCTCGTCTGCCGCGAACCCCGAGCGGGTGTCGATCGACGTAGACCGCAACGACATCGCGCCGCCCCAGCTGGCGGCGCCCTATCCCCCGATCTCGATCGTCTCCTCGGGTGGCGCGGTCCGACAGCGCGACGACCTCACGCTGACCGTCGACGCACCGGTGCCCGAGTACCGCGTCCAGTACCTCGCCCCCGACCCGAGCGCGGAGAACCTCAACCAGCCCCTGTCCTCCGGCGCGACGGTCAGCGACCGCTTCCCCGGCCTGCTCGAGGTCGACGAGGCCTCCCGCCCCTCACTCGAGGCCTTCGTCGACGAGGTGGTCCCCGAGGGCGCCACCCGGCTCCAGGCGGCCCAGGCCATCCAGCGTGAGCTGCGCAGCGGCCCCTACAGCTACTCCCTCGAGCTGGCCGGCCCCACCGAGGACGGGCTCACGGCGCAGAGCGCGCCGATCGAGCACTTCCTGACGACCCGCCAGGGCTACTGCGTGCAGTTCACGTCCACCATGGTCATGGCGGCACGCATCCTGGGGATCCCCGCGCGCATGGCCGTCGGCTTCCTCCCCGGCACCCTCGGCGACGAGCGGCGCTATGTCGTCAAGGCCGCCGACGCGCACGCCTGGCCGGAGCTGTACTTCGAGGGCGTCGGCTGGCTGCGCTTCGAGCCCACTCCGGGCGCCCGCTCGGGTGTGGCGCCGGAGTACTCCATCCCGGCAGCCGCCGCCCCCACCGCGTCGGCGACCACCAGCACCCCCACCCAGTCGGCGACCGCCAGCCCCACCCGGCGCGAGCGACCCGACCAGGAGACGCGCACGGCGTCGGCGGACCGGTCCTTCCTCGAGTCCCTCCAGGCAGGCTGGACGACGCTGCGCACCTCCGGACCGCTCGGCTGGCTGGCCACCCTTGCGGTGCTGGGCTGCCTGGGAGTCCTGCTCCTGCCGCTGGCCGCGGCGATCGCGCGCTGGCGGGCACGCCGCCGGGCGGCCGATGACGCGGCCCGGGCCGAGCTCGAGTGGCAGTCGCTGGTCAGCCGTCTCGGTGACCTCGGTATCGAGGCCGACCGCTCCGCGACACCGCGGCAGGCCGGCACCCAGCTCGCCCAGCGCGGCTACCTGCGCGACGAGGGAGCCGAGGCCCTCGGTCGGGTCGTCGGCACGCTCGAGCGCGCACGTTACGCGCGCCCGGGCACCGACCTGCCCGACCTCGGCAGCGACGCCGACACCGTCGTGCGCGCGGTCAGCCGCACCCGACGGCTCCCCGACCGGCTGGGCGCCTGGCTGCTGCCGTCCGAGGGGTTCGAGGCGTGGGGCCGGCTCGGCCGCCGGCTCCTGCACCCCCGCTCCGGCCGCCGCCACTGAGCCGCTCCGGCAGCCCCAACGCACGACGCCCCCGTGCCGCGCAGCGGCCGGGGGCGTCGGTGCGACTGCCGGGTGCTCAGTCCAGGTAGTCGCGCAGGACCTGGCTGCGGCTGGGGTGACGCAGCTTGCTCATGGTCTTGGACTCGATCTGGCGGATCCGCTCACGCGTGACGCCATAGACCTTGCCGATCTCGTCGAGCGTCTTGGGCTGCCCGTCGGACAGGCCGAACCGCATCGAGACCACGCCTGCCTCACGCTCGGAGAGCGTGTCGAGCACCGAGTGCAGCTGCTCCTGGAGCAGCGTGAAGCTCACGGCGTCGGCCGGCACGACCGCCTCGGAGTCCTCGATGAGGTCGCCGAACTCGGAGTCGCCGTCCTCGCCGAGCGGTGTGTGCAGCGAGATGGGCTCGCGGCCGTACTTCTGGACCTCGACGACCTTCTCGGGCGTCATGTCCAGTTCCTTGGCCAGCTCCTCCGGGGTGGGCTCGCGCCCGAGGTCCTGGAGCATCTGGCGCTGCACACGGGCCAGCTTGTTGATGACCTCCACCATGTGCACCGGGATGCGGATGGTGCGGGCCTGGTCGGCCATGGCGCGGGTGATGGCCTGCCGGATCCACCACGTCGCATAGGTCGAGAACTTGTAGCCCTTGGTGTAGTCGAACTTCTCGACCGCGCGGATCAGACCGAGGTTGCCCTCCTGGATCAGGTCGAGGAAGAGCATGCCTCGGCCGGTGTAGCGCTTGGCCAGGGAGACGACCAGTCGCAGGTTGGCCTCGAGCAGGTGGTTCTTGGCCTTCTTGCCGTCCTGGGCGATCCACCACAGCTCACGCTTGAGCTTCTGGTCGAAGTTCTCGCCCGAGGCGAGCTTCTCCTCGGCGAACAGGCCGGCCTCGATGCGCTTGGCGAGCTCGACCTCCTGCTCGGCGTTGAGGAGGGCGACCTTGCCGATCTGCTTGAGGTAGTCCTTGACCGGGTCGGCGGTGGCGCCCGCGGTGACGACCTGCTGGACGGGTGCGTCCTCCTCGTCGTCATCGCGCAGGACGAAGCCGGTGTCCTCCTCGGCCGCCTTGGCCGGGGCGTCCTTGCTGTCCTTGCCGTCCTTGGCCGGCGCGTCCTTGTCGGAGTCGTCCTTGTCGGAGTCCTCCTCCTCGGCGCCGTCCGCGGTCTCGTCGGCGACGTCGTCGAGGGCGACCTCCTCGAGCTCACCCTCGTCGGGGTCGGCGTCTGCGGACTCGCGCGCCTCGTCGTCCTCGACCGGGGCTGCGTCGCTCGCCTTGGCGGCCGTGGCCTTCTTGGCAGCGGTCTTCTTGGCGGCAGTCTTCTTGGCCGGCTTGGCGGCGGCGGCCGGCGCAGCGGCTGCCGCGGCAGCCGTCTTGGTGGTCGCGGCCTTCTTGGCCGGGGTGGCCTTCTTTGCCGCCGCCGTCTTGGTGGCGGCGGCCTTCTTGGTCGTCGTCTTCTTCGGCGCGGCCTTCTTGGCCGCGGACTTCTCCGGAACCAGGTCGATCCCCTCCTCCTTGAGAGTCTGCAGCGCCGCACGGCTGCGCTGCGCGGTCAGGCCGGCCTCGCTCACCGCGGCGCTGAAGTCGTCGGGGGTCACGGCCCCAGACGTCTTGCCCCGCTTGAACAGCCTCTGCATGGCCGGGTGGGAGAACACCTCCGGCAGTGCAGCAGCTGTCTTTGCGGAAGCCTTGGATGTCACAGGCGTCACCGAGGACCTTTCGACGCGTGGGTACTGACGAGCGCACCAGACACGGTGAGGGACCGCGCCGGTGTGAGTCGTGTGGGTGGGCACGGACCCGAGATCATCCGAACCCGTGATTGACATTATAAAACGACAGGTGCGTGCTATCGCGCACCGGGAGGCGTATGCCGCCTGCGCGGCATACCGAGTCCGTCATCTCCCTGGGCGCAGCCAAGGGGAAGCGGCGCTGGTCAGCCGACCAGCGCCGCTCCGGGCTCGAACGTGCTCAGGCCTTGACGGCCAGGACGGGACAGGGCGCGTCGAGCAGGATGCGCTGCGCGTTGGAGCCGAGAATGAGCTTGCCCACCGGCGAGCGACGGCGCAGGCCGATGACGATCAGCTCGGCGTTCTCGCTCTGGGCGACCTCGATGAGGTCCTCCGACGGGTCGTTGCCGCGGACGAGCTGGCGCACCTCGTGCTCGATGCCCTCGGTGTCGAGCTGGGCCTGGATGCCGGCCAGCATCTCCTCGAAACGCACCGCGTCCTCGGTGTGCAGGTCCTTGCCGCCGCGGTTGGACGAGATCACGACCAGCTTGGACTTGCGCAGCAGGCACTCCTCCGAGGCCATCCGCAGGGCAGCCTGGCCCTCCTTGGTGGGCACATATCCGACGACGATCGCCACCGAATCAACCTCCTGAAGTCTTACGTGGCGGTCACTGCCACGCGCGTGTGTGGTGGCCGACGGCCACGTTGCGGCCGAACCTACCCGAAAGAGGGGGCGGGATCACCCTTCCCCGAGCGCTTTCGTGATGATTCGTCCGACCTGCTCGACCTCGATGAGGAATCCGTCGTGTCCATTGGGCGACTCGATAGAGACCCATTGGGCTCCGGGCACCGCCAGGGCGATCTCCTCGGAGAGGCGAGGGGGATAGAGCCGGTCGGACGAGACGCTCGCCACGACCAGCCTTCCCTCGAACGCCGTGAGCGCCTGAGAGATTCCCCCGCGGCCGCGCCCCACGTCGTGGGAGTTCATGGCCTCGGACAGCACGACATAAGAGTTGGGGTCGAAGCGGCCCACGATCTTGCCGGCGTGATGGTCCAGATAGCTCTCGACCGCGAACCGGCCCGCGCCCCCGAGCGGGCTGCGGTGGTCCTGGGAGTCGCGGCCGAACCGCTCGTGGAGCTCGGGCTCGCTGCGATAGGTGACATGGGCGATGCGGCGGGCGATGCCGAGGCCGGCCTCCGGCCCCTGCTCGGCGTCGTAGTAGTCGCCGCCGTGGAAGTGCGCGTCGTGGCGGATCGCCAGGATCTGCGAGCGGCACCAGGCGATCTGCTCTGCCGTCGCGTAGGCGCTGGTGGCGAGCGCGACGGCGGACCGGACCCGGTCGGGATGGGTCGCGGCCCACTCGAGCACACGCATGCCGCCCATGGACCCGCCGATGACGGCCTGCCACCGCTGGATCCCGAGGCGGTCGGCCACCATGGCCTCGACCGTCACCTGGTCGCGGATGGTGACGAACGGGAAGCGGCTGCCCCAGGCACGCCCGTCGGGTGCGGTCGAGCTCGGGCCCGTGGTGCCCTGGCAGCCGCCGAGCACGTTGGTGGCCACGACGAAGTAGCGGTCGGTGTCGAGCATGGCCCCCGGCCCGATGAGGCCCTCCCACCAGCCCGGGGTGGGCTGCCCAGGCCCGGCCGGCCCGACGACATGCGCGTCGCCGGTGAGGGCGTGCTCGATCAGGATGGCGTTGTCGCGCGCCGCGTTGAGATGGCCCCAGGTCTCGTAGGCGACCCGCACGTCCGGCAGCCGGCCGCCGGCCTCCAGGTCGACCGGTCCCAGCTCGAGGAAACTGCGGGCGCCGGCGTCATCGCCCTCGCGCCAGTACCCGAAGGCCAGCTGGCTGGCTGATCCGATACTCATGGTGCTCCCGGGGCTCGCGTTTGCCACGGCCACCTCGGCCGGGCCAGGTCATCACCCGGGGCACCCCACCGCGAGGAGGGTTGCCGTCCAGCGAGCCGGGGCTTCGCGCTGGAACTCATGACCTGCCACCGATGATACGGAACCCGAGGGCGGGCGCCCCAGCCCGCGTCCGCTCACTGGACTGCCTGCCCCTCGGGGCCGCGGACTCCCTGCGCCTCGGGGCCGCGGACTCCCTGCGTCTCGGGGGCCCCGCCTCTCAGTCCGCCGCCCCCATGCTCACCCCGCGGTGCGCCCGGCGGCTCCGGTCCGGCAGCCCAGGCCCCGGCTCAGGCGACTCCCCTGCCGGCCCCGGGCCACCGCGGCCACTTGGACTCGTCCGGGCCCGGCTCAAGTCCGGGCACACCGCCCTGCCAGTCCTGGCCCCCCTGCCAGTCCTCGCCGCCCAGCCAGTCGTCACCGCCCAGCCAGTCCTCGCCGCCCAGCCAGTCGTCACCCTCCAGCCCGTCGTCGGCGAACTCCGGCCAGTGGTGGGTCGGCCGCACCCCGTGGTCGATGAGCTGGGCGGTGAGCAGGCTGAGCCGGTGCGCGGGCGCGGCGCTCAGCCCACGGTCGAGGGCAGTCCGCGCCAGTGCGCCGTCACCCCGCCACCACAGGAGGGTGGCGGTCACGCAGAGCAGGTCGGCGGCGTGACCGTCGGGGACGCGGCGGCAGAGCGCCAGCAGCCGGTCGCCGAGGGCGCGCCGGGCCTCCCGGGAGGCGTCGGCGTCGCCTCGGGGCGGGGTCGGCAGTGTGGCAACCCGCTCGCGCACCTCGGGGTGGATGGCCTCCATCGGAAGGCTCCCCGGCACGATGACGGCGATGAGACCGTCGCGCCACATCTTGTCGCGCAGGGAGACCGTCAGGTCGGCGACCTCGGCCGGCTCGAGATCCTCGACCGCCCGCGCGCCCGTGAGGATGCTCGCCCACAGGTCGCGGGCGCCGGCCCCGTCGATGGCCACTTCCTCGGGCGGCAGGAGCCCAAAGGCCTCGCCCGGCCAGCGGGAGGAGGGTCCGCGCTCACGCAGCACCGAGAGGACCTCGTCGGCGGAGTCGTCGGGTGCCACGAGGTCGGCCAGCCGGTCACGCGACTCCAGGGGCGCCATGCCGACGGCGACGAACTCGGCCGCGATGGCCTCGGGGACCGGGGTCCCATCGGGCGGGCAGCAGCCCTCCCCGCAGTCGATCCCCCACCACCGGCCGTCATGGACACGGACCGCCTCGCGCACATGGATCCAGTGCTCTCCACAGGCCTGCTTCAGGGCCCGCACCATCGGCAGGCTGGCGCCCGCCTCCTGCTCGAAGGCCGCGATGAGCACGGCATCGATGCCCTCGCGGAGCGCGGGCCCGAGCAGGATGCCGACGGCCTCGTCGACGTGCTCCGGCCCGGGCAGGTCGATGCGCTGGGTGAAGTCGATGCGGCGCCGGTCGCGCAGGGCGACGACGACCAGGGAGTCGTGGGGGAAGTAGCCGAGCTGGTAGGGCACCGCCGCGGCGAGATCCCCGGGTCCGTGGAGAGTGATCTTGTCCATGCCCCGAGCGTGGCGGAGGGCGGCCCTCCCCCGCTGGGGAGAGCCGCCCTCCTGTGGACAACCGGTCGCCGGACCGGCTGCCTGTGGACAGTGGGGTGTGCTCAGCCGGCCGGCGTGCTACCGGGACGCCGGCCCGGGGCGGGCGTCGCGGAGCCCGGCACGGTGGTGCCCGGCACGGTGGTGCGCGTGGCCGAGGCGGGGGCCGCGTCCTGCGGACCGCCGGTGGCGCCACCCGGGCGCCAGACGTTCTGCTCCTTCTCCCACGCCAGGAAGGACTCGGTCTCGTTGACGAGCGCCGCGGCCAGCCAGGTGGCGACCATCGTGTCGTCGGCCAGGCCGAGGGCAAAGAGCGCGCCCTCGGGCAGCAGGTCGACCGGGGAGAGCAGGTAGAGCGCTGCGCCACCCATGAGGGCGAGCTTGCCCAGGCTCGTCGCGCGGTACTCCCCCGCCATCGCCGCCTTCACCAGCCGGGGCACGGAGGCGGCCCGCTCGGTGAGCGGTGCGGCGCCGGGTCGGGTGGCGGTCCGGAACGCGGTCGCCAGCGACCGGATCATCGTGATGCGAGAGGCCATCGGGTCTCCTCCAACTGCTGTGGCCAGGTTGACGCCGGATACGGCGCTCGTGCACATGAACGAGTGGCACGGCCCGGCGATTCCCTGGGCCGCACATGAGGTATGCCGCGTGGCCGGGTGGTGGATTCTCGTGGTCCTCGCAACACCTGTTGGTTTAGGTGGTCAGTAGTAGATCACGCAGGCGCTCGGCTGGTTTGTCCCAGTCGAGCGTTTTGCGTGGTCGGCCGTTGAGCTGCTGGGCGACGTATTCGAGGTCGGCTCGGGAGTAGAGGCTCAGGTCTGTTCCTTTGGGGAAGTACTGGCGCAGCAGGCCGTTGGTGTTCTCGTTGCTGCCGCGTTCCCATGGGGAGTGGGGGTTGCAGAAATAGACCGGGGCGCCGGTCGCGATCGTGAACGTCTTGTGCCGGGCCATCTCGGCGCCCTGGTCCCAGGTCAGCGACCCGCGCAGGTGCTGGGGCAGGGTGAGCATGGTCTCGACCAGGGCGTCACGCACGGTGGCCGCGTCGTGGCGGCCACCGGGCAGGTGGGCGAGCATCACGTAGCGGGTGGTGCGCTCGACCAGGGTCGCGATCGCGCTGGCGTTGTCCTTGCCCATGATCAGGTCGCCTTCCCAGTGCCCGGGCACGGCGCGGTCCTCGATCTCGGGTGGGCGGTCGCTGATCATGACCATCGGGTCGACGAAGCGGGCCTGGCGCTGGTCGCGGCGGCGGTGGGGCTTGCGGGCGGTCCGCCCGGTCCGCAGGGCCTGTGCGACCTCGCGGCGCAGTCCGCCGCGGGCCTGGAGATAGATCGCCTGGTAGATCGTCTCGGTCGCCACTCGCATGCTCTCGTCGCCGGGGTGTTCCCTGATCAGCCCATTGTGGATCTGCTCGGGCGACCAGCGCTCGGCCAGCTTCTCCACCACGTAATCGCGCAGCGGGCCGTCCTGGGCGAGCTTGGCCGCTCTCGGGCGGGCCCGGGCCTCGGTCGCTGCGCGATGAGCGTCGTGGGCGCGGTAGCGGCCGTCGGCGTCGGCGTACGCGTCGATCTCGCGTTTGACCGTCGAGGTCGGCCGCGCAAGCGCCTGGCCGATCGCGCGCAGCGACTTCTTCTGCACGCGCAGGTCGGCGATCCTCTCTCGCTCCTGCAAGGTCAGGTAACGCGGGTGGAGCTTGCGCTCAAGGGCCTCGAACGACGGCGCGGGGGTGGTGGTCACATCGCCCATGGTGACGCTGCCGTCCCGGTAGTCGACCCGACGCCCGTCGGGATAGACCCGCACCCCCTTGGCCCGGCGCACCCCGCGGTCCCAGTCCCACGCGGTCCGCTGATGGATCCCGACCGCGGCCGCGGCCTCACTCCGGGACAGGCCCCCAGCGCGCAGCCGCGCGAACTCGGCACGTCCCGGATGCGGGCGAAGCACCCCCTGCCCCGCGCCCGCCTGACGCGCCCACGCGTACGCCGTGCCCGGCTTCACCCCGGCCACCCGGGCCGCCGCCGCCACATTCCCATCCTGCTCGTCCAGCGCGACGAAGAACGCCGCCCTCAGCTCCTCAAACGACACGGTCCTCGCAACTCCCAGAAAGACTGGGTGTTGCGAGGACCGTTAGAACCCGCCGGTCGGCCACGCGGCATACCTGATGGGGTGGCTCAGATCGACAGCGCGTTGGCGCGCGGCGGACCGGCGGCCTTGTTGGTCGGGAACTCGGCGCGGGCGTGGTCGGCGATGCGCTTGGTGAGGTAGCCGTCGAGGCCGGCGCCGATGGCACCGCCCGCGATCGGGATCGCGCGGCCGAAGCGGGTCAGCGTCTTGGCGCCGGCGGTCGAGATCAGGCGGAAGCCGACGGCCTTGTTGATCATCATCATGGCCGGCCCAGGGAGCTTCTGCGCCGCCAGGTTGGACAGGCGGCCGGCCGGGGTGACCATGCCGGCCTTGGCGAGCAGGTCCTTGGCGTCGGCGCCCACGAGCGAGAGGAGGATCGCGGTGCGGATCTCCTGCTGCTTGAGGTCATAGCCGCGCAGCTTGGCGACGGCCGCGACCATGCGGGTGGCGATGATGTAGAACCCCGCGACATTGGCGGGCATGGCGACCGGCAGCGTGATGAAACCGCCGACGCTGGTGACGAAGCCGCCGGCCGCGGCGACCTTGAGGTGGTCGAAGACGATCTTGTCGACGGCCTCCTCGACATTGCCGTTCTTGTCCTTGAGGGCGTCGGCGGCGACCTTGGCGGCCGAGTCGAACGGGCCCTTGCCGTCGATGCCGACCTCGAGGAGGTTCTCGACGAGGTTGGTCGCGGTGTTGCCGATGAAGCCCTCGTCCTTGGCCTCGCGGGCCTGCTCGAGAGCGGACTTGTGCGGCACAGGGGCAGCGGCCTTGTCGCCCGCGCCCATGCCCTTGACGATGTCCAGAATTCCCACGGGGTGTCCTCACTGGTGTCGTGGATGTCTGTGGCTGCCGTTCATCCTGCCACGTCAGGTGCCCTGCGGCGGTCGTGTGGGCCGGATGCCACCCCATCTAGTCTTGCCGCATGACGACACGGGCCCGGTTCAGCGCCTGGTGGCACCTGCTGCCCCTCACCCTGCTGGGGATGGCGCTGGCCGCCCTGACCGTGAGCGCGCTGGTCATGCGCACCAACTCGGGGATCGACCCCGCGCCGGTCACCGATGGCACGCCGGTGACGATCAGCCGGGCCGGCGTGAGCCTGTATGCCGAGCCCGAGGCCCTCGAGAGCTCCCAGGGCCTGCCCGCCGCGGCCGCGGCCTGCACCCTCACCTCGGGCTCGCGCACGGTGCCCCTCGAGGCCCGCGACCGTCGGGTCGCCCTCGACGCCGGACCGGTGCGCGAGCTGGCCTCCACCGGCCACGGCGCTCCTGCCGGCGACTACACCCTCACCTGCCCGCAGGACCCCGCCGGTCTGCTCGCCGGGCGGCCCTACGCGGGCGGCGAGGGCGTGGTCTGGGGTGGCATCGCCCTCTCGCTCGGCCTCGCCTGGCTGCTCAGCGCGATCTGGGTGATGGTGCGCCGGCGGTATGCCGCGCGCATGCAGGCCGCCTCCACCGGCCCCTATGCGGGCGGACCGGCCCAGGGCCCCCTCGGCCAGGGCCCCCTCGGCCAGGGCCCGGTCGGCGGGTACGCGCCTTCGCAGCCGACCCCCGCAGGCGAACGTCCCCTCCAGCCACCCCAGTGACCCGGTGACCGGATTCGACCTCTGCGGGGTTGCCTTGTCGGGCAACCGGATTGGCCTCGCCCCCGCCCGCGCCGGAGAGACGCCGGCCATCGCCGACTGTCGCGTCATGCCGCTGGACGAGGGGCTGGCACTGATGTCGCGGCTTGAGTCCGAGCAGGCCCCCCGGTGGGTGTGCTGGTCGGCGGCGTCAGCGCTGTGGCCGGCCGTGCGCTCGGGGCTGGCGCTGCGGCGTGTCTGGGACCTGGCCGAGGGCCACCGCCTCCTCGCCGGTGGCTGGGAGGCCACCCCACAGCTGGTCTGGGCTGCGGCGCACGGCCTGCCACGGTCGGGCCTGCCCCAGGCACCGACCGGCGACCTCTTCGACCTGGTCGCCGCGCCAGGGGACCAGGCGGGGTCCGACGACCTGGCCACACCCGCCGGTTATCTGCGGCCCGACGCCGACGGGGACGGGTGGCTCGGCGACGACGGCCACCTCGCGGCATACGCACGGGCGGCACTCGTCTGCCAGCGCGCCCAGGCCAGCAGTCTCGAGCGGGTGTCACCGCGTGGGATCGCCTGCGCCACAAGCGAGTCCGCCGCCTCGCTTCTCTGCCTTGAGCTCGAGCGGGATGGCCTGCCGATCGACCGTGCCGCAGCCACCTCGCTCATCGCCGAGGCGGCCGGCCCGCGGCCGGAGAGCGAGGCCGACGAGCGCGAGATCCGCAGGGTCCGCGACCAGCGGGTGCTGCGCCACGCCCCCGGCCATGAGGGCACCGACCTGCGCAACCCCGCCCATGTCCGCGAGCTGCTCGCGAGCGCCGGCGTCCACGTGCCCAACACCCGCAAGTGGGTCCTCGAGCCCTATCGCGCCACGCACCCCCTCGTCGCCGCGCTGCTGGACTGGCGCCGGGACGAGCGCATCGCGACGACCTATGGCTACCACTGGCTCGACAGGCACGTGGGCACCGACGACCGCCTCCGCGGGGCCTGGTCCGCGTGCGATGGGGCTGCCGGCCGGATGACCGCCCAGAACGGCCTGCACAACCTCCCCGCTCCGCTGCGCCCGGCTGTGGCTGCTGCCCCGGGTTACGCCTTCGTGCGGGCCGACCTCGGCCAGATCGAGCCGCGGGTGCTGGCGGTGGTCTCCGCGGACGCCGAGTTCGCCGCGGCCACCCGGGCCGACGACCTCTATCTCCCCGTGGCCGGACAGCTCGGCGTGGACCGGCCGACCGCCAAGATCGCGGTCCTCGCCGCGATGTACGGCCAGCGCAGCGGTGCCGCGGGCGAGGCCCTGCGCCGCCTCGAGCGCGCCTACCCGGTCGCGATGGGCTTCCTGGACAGGGCGTATGCCGCGGGGCTGGCCGGGCGCCCGGTGCGCACCTTTGGGGGCCGGCTGATCCGGCTCGACGCCGCACTGCCTCCGGATGTCGAGACGGCCGACCGCGGACGGATCGACTCTGCCAGAGGCAGATTCGCGCGCAACGCCGTCATCCAGGGCGCCGCCGCGGAGCTGTTCAAGGCGTGGGCGGCGACGGTGCGCGCGACCACATCCGACCTCGGTGCCCAGATCGTGCTGTGCCTGCACGACGAGCTGCTCGTGCACGTGCCAGTGGCCGCGGCCGAGGAGACGGCCGCCCGCGTGGAGCGGGCCCTGGTCGACAGCGCCCGGCGCTGGAGCGGCACCGACGCCGTCCGGTTCGTCGCGGACACCTCGGTCGTCCACCGGTGGTCGGAGGCCAAGGGCTGACCGGCCGCTCACGGCATACCCGCTGGTCAGGGGCCCACACGAGCCCCCCGGGTGCCTATAGTCACGACATGACCCCGACACCCGCACAGGCCGGCCGACGGGTGGGTGACCACCCGGCGATGGAGACCGCCGCGAGAGTGGGCTTCGCTGCCAGCGGCCTGCTGCACCTGCTCATCGGGTGGATCGCCCTCCAGCTCGCGTGGGGTGGCGGGGGTGACCGCTCCGCCGACCAGTCCGGCGCCATGGGCGCCCTCGCCTCGACGCCTCTTGGCAAGGCGCTGCTCTGGGTCGCGGTCGTCGGCCTGGTGGCGCTGGGGCTGCTGAGCCTCGCACGGGCTGCCGCCGGCTCGGGCGACGAGGGCGCCGAGCGCCTGAAGGACGCCGGCAAGGGGGTCGTCTATCTCGCAATCGCTTGGCCCGCAGCGGTTTTCGCGTCCGGGGGCAGCACCAGCAGCAAGGGCCAGACGACCGATGCCACCGCTGGGCTGATGGCTGCGCCGATGGGGCGCGTGCTGGTCGCCGTCCTCGGGCTGGCCGTGCTCGGCGTCGGCGGCTATCACATCGTCAAGGGGGTGCGCCGGGGCTTCCTCGACGACCTGCGCGCCCACCCGGGCCAGGCCGCGGAGTGGTCCGGCGTCATCGGGTATGCCGCCAAGGGCGTCGCCCTCGGTGTCCTTGGCCTGCTCTTCCTCCGGGCCGCCATGCGCTCCGATGCCGCCGAGGCAGGTGGGCTCGACAGCGCCCTGCGCACCCTGCTCGAGCAGCCGTTCGGCAGGGTCCTGCTCACGCTCGTGGCGCTCGGGTTCGTCGCCTACGCGGTCTACTCCGTGTTCCGGGCGCGGCTGGCCCGGCTCTGACACCTATGACGACGGCGACCCGGCCAGGGTGGCCGGGTCGCCGTCGTCGTGCAGGTATGGGGGTCAGGCGTCGGGGCCCTCGCCGGACTGGCCGGGCGCGGCCGGGTCGTCGGGCTCGTCGCCGAGGCCCTTGAGGAACTCCTCGAACTCGGCGGCGATCTCGTCGCCAGAGGGGACCTGCTCGGTCTCGCCGGAGAGCAGCGAGGGGCGCCGGGTGCCCTCGACGAAGGCGTCGTACTGGTGCTCCAGGGCGGTGACGACCTGGGCAGCCTCCTCGTTGCCCTCGATCTCGCGGGTCACCTCGCCACGGCTGAGCGCCGCCGCGGACACGAGCGAGTCGTTGGGCAGGTTGAGCCCGGTGTGGTCGACGATCGCGTTGAGCGCCGCGATGGATCCGTCGGGGAAGTCGCTCTGGGCGAGGTAGTGCGGGACGTGGACTGCGAAGCCGACGGCGTGGCGGCCGGACTCCCCCAGGCGCAGGTGCAGGAGGTTCATGAGCCCGCCGGGCACCTGGACCCGCCCGAAGACCGGCTCCTGGCCCTCGGAGAGAAGCCGGGGGTCGGTGGCGTATCGGGTGATCCCGACGGGACGGGTGTGCGGCACGGCCATCGGTATGCCGTGTGCCGAGACCGTGAGGTTGATGCGTAGGACGTCGATCAGCTGGGTGATCGCCTCGACGACGCGCTCCCACTGGTAGTCGGGCTCGGCGCCGGTGAGCAGGTAGTAGGCCTGGCCGTCGCGGTCCTGGAGCTGGTAGAGCAGCAGGCTGGGGTCGGCATAGGACGCCCACCGGTTGCTGTCGAAGGTCATGATCGGCCGGCGGCCGCGGTAGTCCAGGAGCTGGTCGACGTCGAAGCTCGCCACGACATGTGCCTTGCCGTCGGCGAGGAGGTGCTCGGCAAGCAGGCTCTGGGTGCGACCGGCGTCGATGAAGCCCTCGAGCGCCACGATCAGCACGCCCGGCCGCAGCGCGGCGAGGTCGGTATCGGTCTCGAAGCGGTAGAGCTCGGAAGCGTTCTGCACGGTTGGCTACCTCTGGGTCGACCTGCGGACGGCGCAGGTGTCTTGGTCTGGAACTGAGGGCGTCAACGCCCCGACACCCCCTGAGGATTCCCCGCCCGGCTGTGCGGTGGCTGTGCTCCCCCGTGGGCTGGTCTGTCTAGTCGGGCCGCTGGGCCGCGATCGCCTTGGCTATGCGCTTCTCCGAGACCGGCGCGGAGGTGCCGAGCCGCTGGGCGAAGACCGACACGCGCAGCTCCTCGACCTGCCACCCGATGTCGCGGACGGGGGCCGAGCGGCGCCGGCCGGGCGGCAGGGAGTCGAGCAGGTCGGCATACGCCTCCTCGACCCGGTCGACGGGCTCCTGGAGCTGCCGGTCGCGGCTGGGGCTCTCGGCCGCCCGCTCGAGCCGGACCGACATCGCCCGCAGGTAGCGCAGGAGGTGAGGCAGGCGGGCGAGCCCGGTGTCGGCCACGAACCCCGGGTACACGAGCGAGGCCAGCTGCGCACGGACGTCGGCGACCGTGCCGGCCATGACCGGCGCGGACTGCCGGTCGAGCTCGGCTCGCACCCGGGTCGCCTCGGCGAGGACCGGCTCGACCGCCTCGACGACCTGGAGGACGCGGGCAACGACGTGGGCCCGGACCGCGGCGAGGGCCTCCTCGAAGGCCGCTTGGTCCCGGATGGCCGACTCCCCCGCGCGCTCGGCGACGATCGCATCGACAGCGCAGGCAAGGCAGTCCTCGAGGAGGGCAGGGACGGAGCCGTGCGGGTTGCTGCCCAGGGCCAGCTTCTGTGCGTTGGTGAGCCGGGCGAGGACTCGCTTCCACGGGGCACTGGTGCCGAGGAGGAGGAGCCGGCGCACCCCGAGCCGCGTGCTCGCGGCCGCCTCGTCGGCGTGGGGCAGCACCCGGAGCGCGACCGACGAGCCCTCGTCGACCAGCGCGGGGAAGCCCTGGATGCTGTGCCCGCCCTGGCTGGTCTCGAAGGTCTCGGGGATCGTGCCGACGTCCCAGGTCGTCATCCCCGTGCGCTCGATGCTGGCGCCGGCCTTGGCCATCCGGGTGCGGACGGTCCCGGCCAGCCGCTCCTGGAGGGCGCCCAGGTCCTTGCCCTGGGCGAGGACCCGGCCGCGCGCGTCCTCCACCGAGAAGGTGAGTCGCAGGTGATCGGGGACCCGCTCGATCTCCCACTCCCCCAATGGAACCCGCACCCCCGTCTGGGCGTGGAGCACCCGCGACAGCTCCTCGGTGAGACGACGATCATCCCCCGGGTGGGCCTCGGCAAGAGCCGCATAGGCATGGTCGGGGGTCGGGACGAAGTGGCGACGTGTGGCCTTGGGCAGCGACCGGAGCAGCGCGACGGCGAGGTCGCCGCGCAGACCCGGCACCTGCCAGTCGAAGCCGGTGTCGGTGATCTGGTTGAGCACCGCCAACGGGATGTGGACGGTGGCGCCGTCGGCTGCGGTGCCGGGCTCGAACTGGTAGGTCACCGGCAGCGTGATGCCCTGCTGGACCCATTCCTGGGGGTAGTCACTGGCCGAGACCCCCTCGGCCTCGTCGCGGGTGAGGAGGTCCTCGGTGAACGTCAGGAGACCGGGTCGCTCGCGGTGGGCCTTCTTCCACCACGTGTCGAAGTGCCGCGCGGAGACGACATCGGGCGGGATGCGCGCGTCATAGAAGTCGACGAGCACGTCATCGCCGACGACGAGGTCGCGCCGTCGCGCGCGGGACTCGAGCTCCGAAAGCCGTTCGAGCAGAGCGCGGTTGGCGGCGAAGAACTCGTGGCGGGTCTCCCAGTCACCCTCCACAAGGGCGTGCTGGATGAACAGCTGCCGGGAGGTCTCCGGGTCGATCCGGCCGTACTGCACCCGGCGGTCGGCCACCAGCGGCACGCCGAAGAGGGTGGCCCGCTCGGTGGCGAGCGCCGCGCCCTGGCTGCGCGACCAGCGGGGCTCGGAGTAGGAGCGCTTGACGAGGTGCGCCCCGGCCCGCTCGGCCCACTCGGGGCTGATGCGTGCGTTGGTGCGGGCCCACAGCCTGGAGGTCTCGACCAGCTCCGCCGCCATCACATAGTCGGGCTGGCGGCGGAAGAGGACCGAGCCCGGCTGGATGGCGAACCGGGCACCGCGCGCGCCGAGGTAGTCGCGGGTGCGCTCGTCGCGGAGGCCCACGTGGCTGAGCAGGCCCGCGAGCAGCGACTGGTGGATGCGGTCCCAGTCGGGCTCGGCGTCGCCATGGACGGTGCCCCGGTCGGGGTCGATGCCGTTGCTGCGGCAGGCGGCCCGCAGCTGGGAGTGGAGGTCCTGCCACTCGCGCACGCGCAGGTAGTGGAGGAACTCGGCCTTGCACATGCGACGGAAAGCGCTGCCGGACAACGCCTTCTGCTGCCGCCGCAGATAGGCCCACAGGGTCAGCAGGGTCGCGAAGTCGGAGTGCTCGTCCTTGAAGCGCGCGTGGGACTGGTCGGCCTGGGCCTGCTTGTCCTGTGGCCGCTCACGGGGGTCCTGCATCGACAGCGCGGCGACGATGACCAGGACCTCGCGCGTGCAGCCGTTGCGGTCGGCCTCGATGAGCATGCGGCCCAGCCGCGGGTCGAGGGGCAGGCGGGCCAGGGTGCGCCCGGTCGGGGTGAGGCGTCGGCCGGGCCGCCGGCCGCGTCCGCGGCCCTGACCACGTCGGTGCGCCTCGCGGCCCGTCGGGCCGGTGCCCGTCCCACCGCCGGGGGCGGGGCCCGCACCCGCGGCGGAGGCGGATCGCTGCTCGTCGGAGGCAAAGGCCTGGAGCTCCTCGAGCAGGCGCACGCCGTCGGCGATCTGGCGTGGGTCGGGCTCGTCGACGAAGGGGAAGCGCTGGATGTCGCCGAGCCCGAGGGCGGTCATCTGGAGGATGACCGAGGCGAGCGAGGTGCGCTGCACCTCGGGGTCGGTGAACTCCGGTCGTCCCTCGTAGTCCTCCTCGGAGTAGAGGCGGATGCAGATGCCCTCGGCCACGCGCCCGCAGCGGCCGGCGCGCTGGTTGGCGCTGGCCTGCGAGATGGGCTCGATCGGGAGCCGCTGGACCTTGAGCCGCTGGCTGTAGCGCGAGATGCGCGCGGTGCCGGTGTCGATGACATAGCGGATGCCGGGCACGGTCAGGGAGGTCTCGGCGACATTGGTCGCCAGGACGACCCGACGGCCGCGGTGCCGGGAGAAGACACGGTGCTGCTCGGCCGCGGAGAGCCGCGCATAGAGCGGGAGGATCTCGGTGTCGGGCAGGCCCATGCCGGTGAGCGCGTCTGCGGCGTCACGGATCTCGCGCTCCCCCGAGAGGAAGACCAGGATGTCGCGGCTGCCACCGGGGTCGGGCTCGGTCCACAGCTCGAGGACGGCATCGCAGATGCCGGTCACCTGGTCGCGGTCCTCCTCGTCGGAGTCGGGGTCGACGAGCGGCCGGTAGCGCAGCTCCACGGGATAGGTCCGGCCCGACACCTCGAGGATCGGGGCCGGGGTCCCGTCAGCAGCGCAGAAGTGGGCCGCGAACCGCTCTGGGTCGATCGTGGCCGAGGTGATGATCACCTTGAGGTCGGGCCGGCGCGGCAGGAGCTGGCGCAGATAGCCCAGGATGAAGTCGATGTTGAGCGAGCGCTCGTGGGCCTCGTCGATGATGAGCGTGTCATAGCGACGCAGCTCGCGGTCGTGCTGCATCTCGTTGAGGAGAATGCCGTCGGTCATCACCTTGACGCGGGTGTCCTCCCCCGAGCTGTCGGTGAAGCGCACCTGGTAGCCGACCTCCGCCCCGAGCTCGACCTCGAGCTCCTCTGCGATCCGCTCGGCGACCGAGCGCGCCGCGATCCGTCGGGGCTGGGTGTGGCCGATCTGGCCGGTCGTGCCGCGGCCCAGCTCGAGGCAGATCTTGGGCAGCTGGGTGGTCTTGCCGGAGCCGGTCTCGCCGGCGACGATCACGACCTGGTGGTCCCGGACCGCGGCCGCGATGTCGTCCTTGGCGGCGACGACCGGCAGGGCCTGCGGGTAGTTCAGTGGCCCGGCATAGGCCTCGCGGCGCACCCGTGGGCCGGCCGGCCGCTCCGGGCGCCGACCGCGACCCCGCCCACGGCGATCGGGGCCGCGCCCCTCACGCTGGGGTCGGTCGGGGCGCTCAGACATGGGGTCAAGGATAAGTGGGCGGCGCCGATGGCAGTCCGGGTATGCCGCGCAGCACCGGACGCTCGCAGTCCGGCTCCTGCTCGCCTCGCCCGCCGCTCCCGGCGGAGGTGCCCCCGGATGCGCCCGGCGACGGGCGTGGTGTGCTGCCGCTGGGCGGCTGGGGCGGTGCCGGTCCGGGATGGCCCGGCGAGGGGCGGATCTCGGGGCGCATCCCCAGGGCGGTGGCCTGGTCGGCGAGCGCCCGCGCGGTCCCGCTCTTGCGGACGGTCGAGTCGACGACACGGACCCCGATGGAGGCGGCCATCAGGGCCCGGGGGCCGCGGCCGTTGCGGGTGGCGATGGCCCAGTCGTCGAGATAGCCGCGGACCTCCTGCACCGGCGCGCTCGCCCGCACCGCGGCCTTGCCCCGCGTCGTCGCTGCCCGCAGACCGGTGGGGCGCGCACCGCCCGCTGCCACTCCCTGGACCGGCTCGCGTCGCACCGCAGGCGGGTTGGCCGGCTTGGGGCGGTGGGGGTTCCACTTGGCCCCCGAGGCATAGGCGTGCCAGCCCTCGACGGCGCGCTGGCGCGGCGAGAGGTAGCGGACCGGTCCGGCCTGCTTGGCCAGCAGGCCCCCAGCCCTGGCGGCAGCGCCTGCGAGACCGGCCCCCTCGATGAGGGCCTTGGCGCCCTGGTCCGTGAGCGTCTCGCGGGCGCTGCCCTCGCCATAGACCCATGACAGGACCAGCCGCGAGGTGATGGCGTCGGCCTCTGCCGCAATGGTGACCAGCGCGGCCGCGCGAAGCCCGCCCTTGCCCGCCCACCCGGCAGCGGCGGCGGCCTTGCCATCGAAGGCAATGCGGGCGTGCAGGAAACGATAGGCGAGCGGATCTGTCAGAGCATCAGCACTGCACTGCGCCAGCTCGCGAGCGCAGCGCCGGTCGGCGCGCCGATAGGCCGCCCAGGCAGCGGCGTGCTGGCGCTGGGCGCTGGCCGCCACCTCGAGCTCGCCAATCTGCTTGGCGCGCAGCGAAGCCCGGATCACGGCGTCGGCCGGACTGCCCGTCTCGGGCAGGGCGTCGAGCACCCCCTGGATCCGCTCGTCATTCGCGCGGCCCACCTCGTGGGCGCGCGAGGCCCGGGTGGCCTCTGCCTGGCACTCGGCCAGCTCGCGGGCGAGGGCCCGCAACGCTGCCGCGGCCGCGGCATACCTCCTCGCGGCCATTGTCATGACCGGTGGGCACCCGTGGACCCGTCTGGCGAAGGCCTCGCCGGCGGGGCTCGCCCACGACGCCTCGACGTCGAGTGAGGTCAGGACGCGGGCGCTGGAGGCGAGGTGCTCCCCCGCGGCGTCGAGCTCGCCCGCCAGGCGCAGAACCGTCTCGGGGTCCCCCGGGATGGGCGGGGGGATCATGTCACCACTCCCCCGCCCATCCTGCGGGTCTGCACCGTCTCGACCTCGACATAGGCCTCGCCGGCCGAGCGGGCCGCCTCGCCGAGCGAGTCGAGCCGCTCGGCGAGGCGCAGCCGCTCATGGCGCCAGTTGCCGAGCAGGCTCGCGAGCTCGTCTGCGGACTCGCCCGGGCCGAGCGCCCACGAGCTCGCCGCCGCCGCCTCGGGCGCATGGCGCAGCCCGCCGGCCAGCTGGCCGAGCTCGGAGCCCAGTGCGGCCACCGCCTCGGCCGAGATGTGCATGATCGCCATGCCCCGACACTAGGCGGGGCGGGCCTGGGACGACTTCCGTCATCCACAGGCCCGCCCGCTGGTGGCCGCGCCGGGTCACTTCGCGGCGGCGAAACCCTTCTCGAGGTCGGCGATGATGTCGTCGACGTGCTCGATGCCGACGGCCAGGCGCACCAGTCCCGGCGTGACACCGGCCGCCAGCCGGTCCTCGTCGCCGCCCTGGGAGTGGGTGGTCGAGGCCGGGTGGATCGCCAGGCTGCGCACGTCGCCGATGTTGGCGACGTGGCTGTGCAGCTCGAGGCTCTCGACGAACTTCTTGCCGGCCTCGACGCCGCCGCTGATCTCGAAGGCCAGGACCGCGCCCGCGCCCTTGGGCGTGTAGCGCTTGGCAAGCTCGTTGTACTCGTTGCCCTCGAGCGAGGCCCATCGGACGAACTCGACCTGGTCGTGGCCCTGGAGGAACTCGGCGACCTTGCGGGTGTTCTCGAGGTGCCGGTCGATCCGCAGGCTCAGGGTCTCCAGCCCCTGGGCGATCAGGAAGGCGTTGAACGGCGAGACCGACGAGCCCAGGTCGCGCAGGAGCTGCACGCGAGCCTTGAGGATGAAGGACAGGTTGGCGCCGAACGGGCTCCCGACACCGAGGTCCGGCCCGAAGCGCAGACCGTGGTAGCTCTCCTCCGGCTCGTTGTAGTTGGGGAACTTCTCGGGGTCCTTGGCGAAGTCGAAGTTGCCGCTGTCGACGATCACTCCGGCGATCGAGGTGCCGTGTCCGCCGAGGTACTTGGTGGCGGAGTGGACCACGATGTCGGCGCCGTGCTCGATCGGACGCAGCACATAGGGCGTGGCGATCGTGTTGTCGATGATGAGCGGCACGCCTGCGGCGTGGGCGATCTCGGCGACGCCGGCGATGTCGAGGACGGCCGACTTGGGATTGGCCACGGACTCGCCGAAGAAGACCTTGGTGTTGGGCCTGACCGCGGCCCTCCACTGCTCGAGGTCCTGCGGGTTCTCCACGAAGGTGATCTCGATGCCGAGCTTGGGCAGCGTGTACTTGAGCAGGTTGAAGCTGCCGCCGTAGAGCTCGGGGCTGGCCACGACGTGGTCGCCGGCCTCGGCGATGTTGAGGATCGCGAGGGTCTCGGCGGCCATGCCGGAGGAGACGAGGAGGGCGCCCACGCCACCCTCGAGCGAGGCGATGCGCTGCTCGACCGCGTCGGTGGTCGGGTTCATCAGCCGGGTGTAGATGTTGCCGAACTCCTTGAGCCCGAACAGGTTTGCCGCGTGCTCCGCGTCATTGAACACGTAGGACGTGGTCTGGTAGATCGGCAGCGCGCGGGCGCCGGTGGCGGCGTCGGGCTGCTGCCCGGCGTGGATCTGGCGGGTCTCGAAGGCCCAGTTCTGCTGGGTCTGCTCGCTCATGGGGGGTGTGCCTTTCCGATGTCGGTATGCCGTGTGCGGGTACCGCTGTCGGAGGTGGTGATGGGCACCGCCGACAGCGGTGCGGGACACTGGTGGGCCCGCGCTTGCGGCGACCGCCGGAGGAACCGGACGGGCCGTCGCCAGGTCTTCACCCGGGGCACCCCACCGCGGAGGAGGGTTGCCGGCCAGCGAGCCGGGGCTTGGCGCTGGCGCTCATGACCTGCACGCAGACTAGGTGATGGTCGCTACCGGCTGGAAACCCGGTCTCGGAATCCGGACTGGCGGGGTGTGCCATATTGGCGTGGGGCGGACGACAGGGGGCCGTCACGATCAGGGGAAGTGGGACACGTGAGCGAGCGCACCGACGGCAGCACGCCGGAGCCAGACAACACCACGCCGGACACCATCGACAGCACCACCTCGGGATTCGATATGGGCGGCCTCCCCGGGGGCGACGCCACGCTCGACACCTCCACCGAGCCGCCGACCGACATCCTTGCCGCACCGCAGACGGCGCCCATGCCGGCCACCGACGCGACAGTCCCGTCGGCGAGCGAGCCGCCGCCGGTCGGGCCCCCTCCAGGTGCCGTCCCTGTCCCGGAATCCCCTGCGGCACAGCCCTTCCCGCAGCAGCCGGGAGGCTCCCAGCCCTATCCGGTGCCGGGACAGCAGCACCCGGCACAGCAGCACCAGTGGCAGCCGGACCCAGGGCAGCCCTATCCGGGCCAGCCGTATCCCGGGCAGCAGTACGCCAACCAGGCCTACCCGGCCCCGCCGGGCCAGCCAGCCACCGGGCCGGGCACCCCCGCACAGCCTCCTCGCCCATGGGAGACGGGTGCGCAGCCGCAGCGGTCCGGCGTCCGCCCCGGGTGCGTTGCCGGCATCATCGGCGCGATCCTGGCGCTCGGGGTCCTGCTGACGGCATTCGTCGTGGCCATGCGCAACCTCACGGCCAACGAGCCGAACAATGTGGCGTCCACGTCCAGCAGCTCCTCCTCCAGCGTCGCCAGCCCGAGCGGCGGCAAGGCCAGCACTGGCGCCACACCCCTCGGGGGACCCGCCACAGCGCTGCCCGAGAAGGGCCGCACCGTCAGGCTCGAGGTGGTGAGCACCGGGGGGAAGGCGCGGGTCACCGTGATGAAGAACAGCGACCGGGTCACCTCTGCCCAGGACGAGATCGCGCTCCCCTATGTCTATGAGATGCCTTTCACCACAGGCGAGTCGGATCGCTTCTCGATCTACGCGAACCCGAGCTTTGACGAGAAGCCCCGGCCGACGATGGAGTGCCGCGTCTACCTCGACGGCGTTCTGGTCGTCCAGCAGCGCAGCCGCGACTACGGCGTCTCCTGCAACTTCTCGGCCCGCGACATCATCCCTCGCGAGTACTGACGGGCCGGCCGGACGCCGGATCAGGCAACCTGCTCGGCCGCGCCGGCCGGTGCTGCCACGAGGAAGGCGGGGGCGTCAAAACCCTTGTCGTCGAAGGCGCCCGAGATCTGGGCGATGCACTCCTCGACTGCCGCCTCCGGGACGAGCGCGATGCTCGAGCCCCCGAAGCCGCCACCGGTCATCCGGGCGCCGAGCGCACCCGCAGCCCTGGCTACGTCAACCGACACATCCAGCTCGGCGCAGCTGATCTCGAAGTCGTCTCGCATCGAGGCATGGCTCTCGTCCATGAGGCGGGCCAGCACCGGGAAGCCCTCGCCGTCGGCGGGGCCGCCGTGCGCGGCCTCGAGAGCGGCCACGGAGGCCTCCACCCGGGCGATCTCGGTGACGATGTGGCGCACCCGTCTGGCCAGCATCGGGTCGTCGACCGTCCGCTCGGCCTCGCCCAGCCCGTCCGGGTCGACCTCGCGGAGCGAGCCCACCCCGAGCCTGCGGACGCTCTCCTCGCACTCCTGCCGGCGGGAGCCGTACTGCCCGTCGGAGAGAGTGTGACTGGCGCGGGTGTCGGTGATGAGCAGGCGCAGACCGGCCGCCTCGAGGTCCACGGGGACGTGCCGGGTGCTCCAGTCGCGCGTGTCCAGCAGCAGCGCGTGGCCGGGCCGCGCGAGCAGGGACGCGGTCTGGTCCATCCCTCCGGTGGCCGCACCTGCGATGTCGTTCTCCGCGCGCACGCAGGCCTGCACCAGGCGACGGCGGCCGTCCTCGGTGCCGGCCAGGCCGAGCCCGGCCAGCTCGTCGACCGCCAGTGCGACCGCGCACTCCAGCGCTGCCGAGGAACTCAGCCCAGCGGCATACGGGACGCATGACTCCACCGCGAGATCCAGCCCTGGCAGGCGCCCGGAGCCGGCCTGCTCCAGCGCCCAGAGCACGCCCGCGGCATACCCTGGCCACCCCTCGACGGCCCCCGGGGTGCCGACCGGGCCGATGTCGTCGATGGGGATCTCGACAACCGCGCCGCTCTCCTGCCCGGAGACCAGGCGCAGCAGCCGGTCTGCCCGCGGCGCGGCAGCCACATACGTGCGCGTGGGCAGGGCCATCGGGAGGCACAGGCCTGCGTTGTAGTCGGTGTGCTCCCCGATCAGGTTGACCCGCCCAGGTGCGGCGAAGACGTGCGGTCGCGCGCCCGGGCGCGCGCCGAATGCGCTCTCGAACAGGCGCACGGCCCGCTCCGCCCCGGAGGCGTCACCCCAGACCGCTGCCCGTGTGCTCATGACCAGACCTCCCGCATCCGGGCCGCGATCCGCTCGGGCGTGGTGTCCGAGACCCAGGCACCCATGCCCGACTCAGATCCCGCGAGGTACTTGAGCTTCTCGGGCGAGCGGCGGATCGAGAGCAGCTCGAGGTGCAGGCCGAGGAGGTCGCCCAGGGCTGGCGGGCCCTGGTGCCAGCCCGCGACATAGGGCAGGGGGCGGTCAAAGAAGCGGTCGCAGGCGGCCAGCATCCGCAGGTACAGCGGCGCGAGGTCGGCCCGCTCGGCATCGGTGAGCTCGGGGAGGCTGCGCACGCGCCGCCGCGGCACGAGGTGCAGCTCGACCGGCCAGCGCGCCGCGAAGGGCACGAAGAGCACCCAGTGCTCGGTCTCGGCGACCACCCGCTCCCCCGTCGCCAGCTCGGCCGCCAGGACGTCGTCAAGCAGACTGCGCCCGGTCTCCTCGCGATGCCGCCGGGCGGGCTCGACCATCTGCTGGGTGCGGGGGGTGACATAGGGGTAGCCATAGATCTGGCCGTGCGGGTGGTGCAGCGTCACCCCGATCTCCTCTCCGCGGTTCTCGAAGCAGAAGACCTGCTCGACATGCGGGAGTGCCTCGAGGGCCGTCGTGCGGTCGGCCCACGCCTCGATGATCGTGCGCATCCGCGTCTCGTCCACGTCCTTGAGCGACTTGGTCGCGTCGGGAGAGAAGCAGACCACCTCACAACGACCCGCGGCGGGGCGCTGGGCAAAGACCGGCTGGCCGTCGACGAGGGTGGGCTCGTCCGGGACGCCTGGCACCTCGAGCAGCGACGGGAAGCGGTTCTCGAAGACCACGACGTCGTAGTCGGTGTCGGGGATCTCGCCGTCGGAGTACTCGGCGCCCGGTCGGGCCGGCGCCAGCGGGTTGGCGTCCGCCGGCGGGAGGAAGGTGCGGTTCATCCGGTGGGCTGCCATGGGGATCCACTCGCCCGTCAACGGGTCCCGGCGCATGATCGGCGCCATCGACGAGGCCTGGCCGTCAGTGGTGGCGAACCGGTCGGGCAGCGGCCGTGGGTCGTCCAGCCGCCGGGTCGCGGCTCCGCTCACATACGGGTCGGAGTCGTCGAAGTAGAACAGCTCCCGCCCGTCGGCGAGGTGGGTGCTCGTCTTGCGCCAGATGTGCGTGGTCACCCTCCCGATGGTACGCAGAAGGGGCCGGGTCCTCGCGGGCTAGCCTCGGCCGCGTGCCGAGCGCGCCAGCCACCACAGGCCGATGACGGGCAGGACGAGCGGCACGAAACCGTAGCCCGAGCCGAAGTGGCTCCACACCGTCTTGTCCGGGAACGCCTGCGGCACAAGGTAGGACGCGAGACCGACCAGCAGCACGCCGACCAGCTCGGTCGTGATCGCCAGCCACGCGACCCGCCGGGAGGTCGCATCGGCCCTGGCGAGCGCGACCGTGGCCACGATGTAGATCAGGGCGGCGAGCGCCGAGAGCAGATAGGCCACCGGGGCGACCTCAAAGCTGGTGACCAGCTGCATGACCGAGCGCCCGGTCGCGGCCAGGGCCAGCACGGCATACACCGCCACGAGCAGCCGGCCGGGCCCGGTGCCCGTGTCCTGGGTGCGGCCACGGGAGTCGGCGCGGAGGGCGTCAGGCATACATGCCCCAGATCTGGCCCATCCGTGCGGTCATGACGAGCACGGCGAAGGCGCCCACGGCGACCACAACCATCCCGAAGCGGGACTTCTCCTTGATCGCGAGGAAGGCCGCTCCGATCGGCACGAGCGGCAGGGTGCACGCATAGGCGAGGAAGGTCGCCCGCTCTCCCCCGTCGGTGATCGGCCCGCTGCGGGCCAGTGCGACGCCGGCCTGGGCGAGCAGCCCAAGCAGCAGCGCCGCGCTCAGGGCGAGCACGGTGTCGTTGATGAGGCGGTCCCGGATCGCCCACACGACCCCGATGACACCGAGCACCAGGCTGACGATGGCGATGAAGGTCGAGACATAGGCGATCACGGCCCGAAGTCTACGGGCGGCAGGCCGGGCGCCTACCAGCGCTGCACGTCGGCCGCGGACCGGCCGGCCACGAGCTCGATCTGCTCGACGATCGTGGAGTCGCCGTCGACGCAGCCGCTCGGGATCTCGGCGGGGAAGTCGAAGACCATGGCGCGCCCTGCGCCGTCGAAGACCGCGTAGTCGTGGTTGTAGGGGTCGGTGCTGCCGTTCGAGCACACGTTGGGCAGCTCCACGAGCGAGGGGTATGCCGCCTGCACCTGGCTGCGCGTCGAGCCGACGTGGATGCCAGTCGCCGTCCGCAGCGCGGGCGCGCGGGTGAGCAGGGCGAGCAGCCCCCCTGTGCCCCAGCGCTGCACGGTCTCGGTCTGTGTCGATGCATAGACAGCCCGGGACTGGGCGGTGCGCAAGAGCGCGCCGTCGGCCGCCGCGGCGGTCATGCCGATCCGCCACAGCCCGCTGCCCGCGGGCTCTACCCTCCAGGTCGTGGGGTCCTGGAAGGTGATCGTGGTCGTGGGCGTGATCGCGCCCGCGTAGGTGCCCGTGTTGGTGGTCAGCAGGACGCGGTACGTCGTCCTTCCCGACCCACCGCCAGGGGATGTGTAGGTGGCCTGCCAGTAGCCGGATGCGTTGGGCGCCACCGCGGCCCGGTCGAGCCACATGCCATAGTCGCCGAGCTCCTGGAGGCGGAAGCGGAACGTCGAGGCCGTGGGCGAGACCGTCCCGGCCATCAGCACCGCGTTGCCCATCACCGTGACATGGGGCGATGCGGGCGAGATCCGGGTGAGCGTCACCTTGGGTCGCACCCAGCCGGTGATCGTCGGGCTGTAGCCGGACGCGTAGATCCAGTGGTGCAGCACGTAGGCCCGGTAGTAGAGGTTCGATGAGGCACCGCGGCGGACATAGGACCACCTGCCGGTGCTGTCGGAGGTGACGGTCGCGCTGGTCGACCACACCGAGCCCGTGGTGCGCGCGCGCCACTGGATGACGACGGCCCGCCCGGCCAGCCCGCCCCCGGTGTCGGTGCGGGTCACCCGTCCGCTCAGCGTCTGGCTGGAGCCGTAGTCGACGACGGAGGGGGTCGCGGCGATTCGTCACCCGCACCGGGACGAGAGTGGCCGAGGACGCAGCCCCTGGGGCGCCCAGCATCAGACCGGTCAGGAGAAGGACGAGCAGGACCCGCACCCTCGTGCTCGCCGGTGCTCGTCTCGCTGTGCGCTGGTCTCTCATCACTGGCCCCCTTCGGCCGTGCGGCTCCGCACCTTCCAGCGTAGTCCTGCCGTGGTCGGCCAGACGGGCCGTTCAGAGGGCGAGTGCGGCACTCCCTGGCCAGGAGTCGCAGCCGTTCGCCGGGTCGAACAGCCCGCGTCTGGCCGCCTCGGCACGGCGGTATGCCGCGGCGATCGCCGCGTCGTCAGGCCCCTCGCCCCAGCCGGGCATCGGCCGGGCGAGGCCGGCCTCGGCAAGGCTCTCGGCGAGCAGGCCTGCCGGGGTGCGCACACCCGCGACGAGACGCCCCCAGCGGTCATAGGGGTGGCCCTCCCACTCCAGCGTCACGGTGCTGCCGACGGGTGCGAGCGCCCTGAGCCTGCCGGTCGCCTGCACCCCCATGCACTCCACCGGGCTGCCCTTGCCCACCGACTCGGGCGCGTCGATCCCCCGCAGCCGGACACGCTGCCGTCGGCCGTCCAGCGTGACATCGGGGGTGTCGCCGTCGATGACCCAGCGCACTGTGGCGGTGCCCTGAACGGGATTCCGCTCCGGCGCCGGTCCGCCCTGATCGCTCTGGCCGGGTGCGCCGGGCTCGCGCCCCCACGCGAGATAGGCGGCGAGCAGCAGCGTGCCCACACAGAGCAGCGCGAGCACCAGCGTGCGGCTGATCCGCCGGGCCCGGCTCACGACAGGGCGGCGCGCAGCCGCGCGGCATACCCCTGCATCTCCTCGGCCGAGGCATACGGGTGCCGGGGCCAGAAGAAGCCGCGCAGCCCGTCGCCCTTGGTGCGGGGCACGACATGCACGTGCAGATGCGGGACCGACTGGCTGACAACGTTGTTCATCGCGACGAAGGTGCCCTGTGCACCCAGCGCCGCGGGCATCACCCCCGCGATCTGCTGGGCGAGCCCCATCACGGATGCCAGCAGCTCTCCGGGCAGCTCGGGCAGCGTCTGCACGTGCGGGCGGGGCACGACCAGCGTGTGTCCGGGGAAGAGCGGACGCTGGTCGAGGAAGGCGAGTGCAGTGTCCGTCTCCGCGATGAGGGACGCGTCCGCCTCACCCGCGACGATCGCACAGAAGACGCACGCCATCAGGCCTCGGAGGCGGTGTGGCAGACGGCCTCGACGTTGTTGCCGTCGGGGTCGCGGACAAAGGCCCCGAAGTATCCGGGGTGGTACTCGGGCCACAGCCGGGGCGCGTGCAGGGACTCGGCACCAAGCTCAATCGCCTTGTCGTAGAAGGCTTTGACGTGGGCCTCATCGGCTGCGGTGAAGGCGATGTGCATCTCCCGGTTGGCCTCGGCCCCGGGCATCGCCGAGATCCAGAACGCAGGCTTGCCGTCTGACCCGTAGCCGATGGCCTTGCCGAAGTCCATGAGACGGGCGTGGCCGAGCGTGGCGAGGACGCCGTCATAGAAGCGGCAGCTCGCGTCGAAGTCGTCGCAGTTGATCCCGAAGTGGTCGATCATGCGGCCAGCCTAGCCCGCGCAGGTAACGGACGGACGGTCTCACTGCATCTTGAGGGCAGAGGGCAACGGGGCCCTACAGGGGAAGGAATCACCATGCGACACAACGCTTTTGCATGCCGTCGAGCAGCACTCGCAGCCACGGTGGCCATCGCGAGCCTGGCCGTGGCGACGCCGGCCGTGTCGGCCGTCAGCCAGGTGCCGACGGCCACGGACACGAATGCCGCGGTGCCGGCGCCGGTGCGCATCGGCACGTCGGTCCGGGGCAGGGCGATCAACGCCTATCGGATCGGCGACCCCACCGCCGTGCGCAAGCGCGTCATCATCGGCCAGCTCCACGGCAACGAGAAGGCGGGCTACAAGGCCGCCTGGCAGCTGATCAACACCTCGCGCCCGACCGGCCTCGACATCTGGGTGATCCCGACAGCGAACCCGGACGGCTACGCGGCCAACACGCGCGGCAACGCCAGGGGCGTCGACATCAACCGCAACTTCTCCAAGTACTGGGCCTATGTCTACCGCCCGGGCAGCGGCTACTACCAGGGGCCGGCGCCGTGGAGCGAGCCGGAGACCCGGGCCGTGCGCGATTTCCTCAACAGGGTGCGCCCGTGGGAGGCCGCCATCTATCACCAGCCGCTCTACGGCATCGACCGCTACGGGCTGAAGAACCGCGGGCTGCACGACCGCCTCGTGGCGAGCACCGGCCAGCCGTCGAAGTCCTTCGCGTGCGACGGCGTCTGCCGCGGGACCGCCCAGACCTGGTACAACGGCACCTACTCGGGCTCGCTCATCACGATCGAGTTCGGCAGCGCCCCGACGGCCACCCAGATCAGCAAGGCCGCCTACGGCACGGTCTCTGCCATGCGGATGTGAGGGCGGTGCGGTCAGGCCCGGCCGTCGAGCAGCGGCGTGGCCGGGTCCCACCGCTCCCCCGTCACCGCGTCCCGGCGCCGGCGGGCGATCCCTGAGAGTGTTTCCAGGACAACGCGATTGGCGAGGTATGCCGTGATGTCGGCCTGGTCATAGGGCGGCGCGACCTCGACGATGTCGATGCCCGCGACGGGCAGCTCGTAGGCGATCCGCCGGACCGAGTCGAGCAGCTCGCGGGCGGTCAGCCCGCCCGGCTCGGGAGTGCCGGTCCCGGGGGCGTGGCCGGGATCGCAGACATCGATGTCGACGGAGAGGAAGACCGCGTCGCAGTCGTCGAGGGCGATGTCGAAGGCCTCGGTCAGGCAGGCCTGCAGACCGCGGGCGGTCACCTCGCTCATCTCATAGCTGCGCATCCGCTGCCCGGCCATCCAGTCGAGGGTCTCCGGCCCGGGCCAGTAGCCGCGCAGGCCGATCTGGAGGAACCGGTCGCCGCGCACCGCCCCAGACTCGATGAGCCGCCGCATGGGCTGGCCGTGGCCGATGAGTGAGCCGAAGGAGCTGTCGCCGGTGTCGGCGTGCGCGTCGAAATGGATCATGGAGACGCGCCCGGCGCCAAGGTGTTGGGCCACGCCCGAGGCGTCTGGGAGGGCGATCGAGTGGTCGCCGCCGAGGACGAGAGGGATGGCGCCTGCTGCCGTCACGGCATACACCGCCTCCTGGAGGGCACCCAGGGAGCGCTCGGCGTCGCCGGAGAACATCTCGACGTCCCCCGCGTCGAGCACCCGGATGTCGCGCAGGGCATCGACCCGCATGGCCAGTGAGGGCCGGCTCCCGTCGTGTCCGAGATAGCAGGACTGGCGGATGTGCTGTGGCCCGAAGCGCGTGCCGCTGCGATGGGAGGTCCCGCCGTCGTAGGGGGCCCCGATGATGACGACGTCGGCGTCGGCGTAGCTGCCCGGATCGGCCCAGTCACACCGGTCCACGCCGAGGAAGGTGATGTCGGGACCGTACTGCGTTCCGTATCGGGCCATGCCTCACCGTATCCCCCGGCAGGTCAGTCCAGGCCGAGCATCTGCCGTTTGGCGGCGACGTACTCCTCGTCGGTGAGCGCGCCCGAGTCGTGGAGCCTTGCGATGCGCTCCAGCGCCTCGGCGAGCCCTGTCGGGGTGGAGAGGTCCGGTGGGATGCCCGGTCCCGGGACAGACGGGGGCTGCGACTGCGGGGTGAGGGTGCCGGCCTCGAGCGGGCCGCTCGGGCGGGCCCGACGGAGGCAGGCGAGCAGCTCGGCGGTGTCCTCGCCCTCGACGAGCTTGTAGGTCACACTCCGGCCAGGGCCGGGGACCCCGTCGACGGGATGCCCGGTCACCTCCACATAGCCCTTGTCGGTGAGGTCGACGCTGTTGATGTCGCGCAGCGCGAAGGTCCCCCGGTCGTTGACCTTCTCGCAGTAGTAGCCGAGACCGATCAGCCGCCTGCTGGTCACGGCGAGGTAGTCCATGCTCGGGTTGAAGTTGATGACCCGGAACAGCCCGATGAGCTCCTCACCCAGCAGCAGGTGCGCCTGGGTCGCCCGGATCAGCTCGTCGCGTCTGGTCGACGACACCCCGCGGCCCGTGACGGGCGGCGGACCCTCCCCTGTCATGGGGCCCACTGTGACACAGCCGGCACTCGTCCGGCAGACCCCCGGCCCGCGGCATCGGATGAGCCGCGGGCCCGGGCGCCGGCGCGTGGGTCAGCGGTGGTGCGGCAGCCTGGTGTCGACCCAGACAAGCCGGTGGTCGCTCGACGGGAAGGGGTAGGTCCCGGTCAGGCGCGAGAGCGGGTCGGCGGCCGAGGGCCAGTAGACCGCGCCGTCGACAGCCGGCAGGTTGCGGCTCGGCAGCACGTAGTCGACGCGCAGGTTGCCAGGCGGCTCGGAGAAGTCGGCCGTGTCGTGGGCGTGCGGTGCCCGGTGGGTGAGGTTGGTCTTGCCCTGGGCGAGGGCTGCCTCGACGGCGCCGTCGCTCGTCGGCACGAGGCGGGAGTTGATCCGGCGGTGGTCGAGGAGCTGGTTGATGGCGCCGTCGAGCGAGTCACCGTCGACCGGGTCGGCGTTGTAGTCACCGGCGATGACGAAGCGCGAGCCCTGCCTGAGGCCGCCGGCCACACCCTCGTCGTCATAGATGTAGGACGCGCTCTTGCCGCCGGCGACGTAGTCGGCCCAGAACCGGATCTCGTCGTGGTTGCGGGTGCCGTTGCGGTCCTCCGGCCCGTCGAAGGTGGGCGGCGTCGGGTGGGCGGCGAGCAGGTGGACGGTCTTGTGCCCGATCTGGAACGGCACGTCCCAGTGCGACTTCGAGGACAGGCGGACAACGTCGAGCTCGGCAGGCGAGTACCAGTCCGCGGGGGACGGGGTGGCGGGGTCGTCGGGCAGCCGGGCGCCCGGCATGTCCTTCCACAGGAAGTGCTGGAAGGTGCGCACGTCCTCGGTGCGGATGGGGTACTTGCTGTAGACGACCATGCCGTACTGGCCCGGGAAGAGGCCGAAGCCGAAGGCGTCGTCGCCACCGCCCACGGTGCCGTTGTTGTTGAGGTCGTGGCCGCTCGGCACACCCGTGTTGACCGGCGCGACGTAGTAGTAGGGGTAGTCGACCGGCGCGGCGCCGTTCTGCCCGATGCCCAGGTAGTTGTCGCGGAAGAGCTCGGCGGCCTGACCCCCGGCGACGTAGTCGAACTCGTTGACGAGGACGACGTCGGGGTTGGCGCGCTGGATGATCTCGGCGATCGTGGCGGCCTGCGCGTTGTCGCGGGTCGACAGGTCGCTGACGAGCTGACCCTCGGCGCCGCGGTTGAGCGAGGCGTTGAAGGTCGCGAAGCGGACGTCGTGGTCGACGGCAGGACCCTTGCCGGCGGGCGCCTGGGCGGCGGGGGCGGTGGCGATGGCGGCAGGAGCAGCGGTGGCAGGGGCGGCGCAGGCCAGCACGCAGGCCGCGGCCATCGCGGTCATGCCGGCAGCCGCATGGCGGGCGCGGGTGGGGTTCATGACGCGCGAGGCTAGCCACGCGGCATACCCGCCGGGGCTAACGCAGGGCAAGGAATGTGCGAACTCCGGGGATGGCCGAGGGGCCGGAGACGTGCTGTCTCCGGCCCCTCGGGCCTGGCTGCTGTGGCGGTGCGTTAGCTGCAGCCGGAGGTGCTGCCGCAGCCCTCGCAGACGTAGCAGGAGCCGGCGGGACGCATCTTGGTGCCGCAGGTCATGCACATCGGGGCGTCGGCCGCCTTGCCCTGGAACTTCTCGAGCAGCTCGGCCGAGGAGTGGATCTCGGGCGAGATCTCACGGGCCGAAGCGGCGCCCGCACCGGACTTCACCTCGTCGGCGTGGTCCTCGGCCTTCTTGTCGGCCTTGGGCTTGGTCGCGACCGACTGACTGTAGTTCTCGATCTCGTCCTCGATCTCATCGTCGGACTCGTTGTCAGAGGAGACGGGGGCGTAGGAGCCGGTCTCGAGCTGGCGGGACCGCTCCTCGGCCGTGTGGATGCCCATGAACGAGCGCGTGTCGAAGTCGAGGTAGTCCAGCGCCAGGCGGCGGAAGACGTAGTCCATGATCGACTGCGCCATGCGCACGTCGGGGTCGTCGGTCATGCCTGCGGGCTCGAAGCGCAAGTTGGTGAACTTCTCGACGTAGGTCTCGAGCGGCACGCCGTACTGGAGGCCGATGGAGACCGCGATCGAGAAGGCGTCCATCACGCCGGCCAGGGTCGAGCCCTGCTTGCCGAACTTGAGGAAGATCTCGCCGAGACCGTCGTCGGGGTAGGAGCCGGCCGTGAGGTAGCCCTCGGCCCCACCGACGGAGAAGGAGATGGTCTGCGACGGACGGCGCTTGGGCAGGCGCTTGCGGACGGGACGGTACTCGACGACCTTCTCGACCTTGGGCTCCTCCTTGCTCGCCGCGGCGTCCTTGGCGGTGGAGCCGCCGTCGGACAGCGGCTGGCCGACCTTGCAGTTGTCGCGGTAGACCGCGAGCGCCTTCAGGCCCATCTTCCAGCCCTGGACGTAGACGTCCTCGATCTCCTCGACGCTGGCCGTCTCGGGCAGGTTGACCGTCTTGGAGATGGCGCCGGACAGGAACGGCTGGACCGCGGCCATCATGCGCACGTGGCCCATCGGGGAGATGGCGCGTGCGCCCATGGCGGTGTCGAAGACCTCGTAGTGCTCGGGCTTGAGGCCCGGGGCGTCGATGACGTGGCCCTTGTCGGCGATGAACTCGACGATGGCCTCGATGGTCTCCTGCGTGTAGCCGAGCTTCTTCAGCGCGCGCGGGATCGTCAGGTTGACGATCTGCATGGAGCCGCCGCCGACGAGCTTCTTGAACTTCACCAGCGAGAAGTCGGGCTCGATGCCGGTGGTGTCGCAGTCCATCATGAAGCCGATGGTGCCGGTCGGCGCGAGCACCGACGCCTGGGCGTTGCGGTAGCCGGCCTTCTCACCCGTCTTGACCACGGCGTCCCACGCCTTGGTGGCGACGCGGTGGATGTCGGCGTCCATCGTGCCGATCGTGCGGATGTGGTCGTTGGCGGCCTGGTGCTTGCGCATGACCCGCTTGTGGGCGTCGGCGTTGCGCGCGTAGCCGTTGTAGGGGCCGACGACCGCGGCGAGCTCGGCGGAGCGCTTGTATGCCGCGCCGGTGAGCAGCGAGGTGATCGCGGCGGCGAGCGAGCGGCCGCCCTCGGAGTCGTAGCCGTGGCCGGTCGCCATCAGCAGCGCGCCGAGGTTGGCGTAGCCGATGCCGAGCTGGCGGTAGTCGACCGTGGTCTTGCCGATCGACTCGGTCGGGAAGTCGGCGAAGCAGATGGAGATGTCCATCGCCGTGATGACGAGCTCGGCGACCTTCTGGAAGGTGACGGCGTCGAAGGTGTCGTCGTCCTTGAGGAACTTCAGCAGGTTGAGCGAGGCGAGGTTGCACGAGGAGTTGTCGAGCGACATGTACTCCGAGCAGGGGTTGGACGCGGTGATGCGGCCCGTCTCGGGGTTGGTGTGCCAGTCGTTGATCGTGTCGTCGTACTGGATGCCGGGGTCGGCGCACTCCCACGCGGCCGTCGCGATCTTGCGCATGAGCTCACGGGCGTCGACGCGCTCGACCTCGGAGCCGTCCAGGCGCGAGGTGAGGGCGAAGTCGGTGCCCTCCTCCACGGCGCGCATGAACTCGTCGTTGACGCGCACGGAGTTGTTGGCGTTCTGGTACTGGACCGAGACGATGTCCTTGCCGCCGAGGTCCATGTCGAAGCCGGCGTCGCGCAGCGCGCGGATCTTGTCCTCCTCGCGCGCCTTGGTCTCGACGAACTCCTCGATGTCGGGGTGGTCGACGTCGAGCACGACCATCTTGGCCGCGCGACGGGTCGCGCCACCGGACTTGATGGTGCCGGCGGAGGCGTCGGCGCCGCGCATGAAGGAGACCGGGCCGGAGGCGGTGCCGCCGGAGGAGAGCAGCTCCTTGGAGGAGCGGATCCGGGAGAGGTTGAGGCCGGCGCCGGAGCCGCCCTGGAAGATCTTGCCCTCCTCCTTGTACCAGCCCAGGATCGAGTCCATCGAGTCGTCGACCGAGAGGATGAAGCAGGCCGAGACCTGCTGGGGGCTCTTGGTGCCGACGTTGAACCACACCGGGGAGTTGAACGAGAAGACCTGGTGCAGCAGCGCATAGGTCAGCTCGTGCTCGAAGATCTCGGCGTCCTCGTCGGAGGCGAAGTAGCCGTGGTCCTTGCCCGCCTTGACGTAGGTGAGCACGACGCGGTCGATCAGCTGCTTGAGGCCGCTCTCGCGGGCCTCGGTGCCGACGGCGCCGCGGAAGTACTTGGTGGTCACGATGGTGGAGGCGTTGACCGACCAGAAGTCGGGGAACTCGACGCCGCGCTGCTCGAAGATCGTCTCGCCGGACTTCCAGTTCTGCTGGACGACGTCGCGCTTCTCCCAGGTCACCTCGTCATAGGGGTGGACGCCCGGGGTGGTGTAGATGCGCTCGACCTTGATGCCCTTGGCCTTGGCGCCCTTGGCGCGCGAGCCGCGGCCGACCGTCTCGGTCATGTCTGCTCTCCCTCATTGTGGTGAATGCTGTGTGGTTGCTGCTGCTGTGGTGTGTGCTCTGCTGCGCGCGGCGCAGCGGTGGTGCGGTGGGTGCGCCGGCTGTGGTGACCAGTCTCCTGGTGGGCACCGACAGCCGAAGGGCGCCGTGGGCCGCGGACCATCAGGTCCGCGGCATACTCGCCTCCTGGCGCAGGAGGGTGATGGCGGTCTCGAAGTCCTCCAGCGAGTCGAAGGCCTGGTAGACCGACGCGAACCGCAGGTAGGCGACCTCGTCGAGGCGGCGCAGCGGCTCGAGCACGGCCAGGCCGACCTCGTGAGCGTCGACTTCCGCCTGTCCCTGGGAGCGGATCGTCTCCTCGACCTGCTGGGCGAGGAGCGCGAGCTGGTCCTCGGTGACCGGCCGGCCCTGACAGGCCTTGCGGACCCCGACCAGGACCTTGCCTCGGCTGAACGGCTCGGTGACCCCAGAGCGCTTGACCACCGACAGCCCCGCGGTCTCGACCGTCGTGAAGCGACGGCCACACGAGGGGCACTGGCGCCGACGGCGGATCGAGGAGCCGTCGTCGGTCGTGCGGGAGTCCATCACGCGCGAGTCGCTGTGGCGGCAGAACGGGCAGTGCACGTCGCTTTCCTCCGGTCGCGTGTGATGTGGTGGGTATGCCGCGTGCGGGCACGCGGCAGCCAGCCCGCCTGTGGACGGGGCTGGGGATGCACTGGGGACAGTCTGTGGGTAACTCGACATCTGCTGTGCACAAGATGTGGATGAATCACATCGCTGTAACCACTAGATGTGGTGATTAGTTAAACCCACCTTGGCGCCGATGGCAAGCCCTGCGCGTGTCGCGTCGCGTGTCGTGTGCCGGCCCCGCTCCCCTGTCTCCGGCTGCCGCCGCACGGATGCGGGCGCAGAGGCGGACGGCGGCCCCCGCGGGGGGGGCGAAACTCAACAGTTAACAAGTCCCGAAGAACGGAAAATTTGGGCAGTCGTCAAGCGCGGCAGGCAGAATGCCTGCGTGACCCACGACGCCGCCACGCCCGAGGACCACCTGACACTCGCTCGGAGCCTGGCCTCGCTCGAGCCCGCGGGGCACAGCGGCATCATCGCCCGGAACTTCCGTGCCGGCGGGGACGCGGCGTCCTACGCCGCCTGGGTCCAGCGCGCGGCTCAGGAGGCACATGGCGACTTCAACGACTCGGCCGGCGCCCTCGAGATCATGCTCGTCGCCCTGCGCGACTGGGAGACGATGCCGGAGGTCGCGCAGGCCTTCGACAACAACCTCGCTGCGGCCAAGCTCCGCACCAGCTTCTTCGCCCGCATCGCCCGGCACGGTGAGGTGGCGGTCGGCCTGGCCGAGGAGGTCCTCGCCAGCCCCGACCTCGACGAGTTCACCCGGGCTGCCGCGCTGATCGAGCACTCCGCCGCGCTCCGCGAGGTCAACCTCGCCGAGTCCGAGCAGGTCGTGGGCGCCGCGGTGGAGGCGATCGACCGACTGCCGGCGAGTGACGCCAAGGCCGAGCTGCTGGCCATGCTCTGCGCCGAGCTGACCTTCTTCGGGCGCGACAGCGAGGCCGAGCGGCTGTCGGCCGAGGCGCTCGAGATGCTCTCCGACGAGGCGGAGCCGTGGATCGGCCTCGTCGTCCGGATCACCCGCGCCGACGCGCTCGCACTCTCCGACCCCGACCTCGCCGCCGAGGAGTACGCCGCCAGCCGGGTGCTGGCGGACGAGATCGCCGCCAGGCACCCGGCCGTGCTGGTCTGGTACCTGCTGAGCAGGTCCAGCACCTTCCTCCGCGTCGGCGCCTATGACGAGGCCGTCACGAGCAGTGTCGAGGGCCAGACCTTCAGCGCGCTGCACGGCCTGTCCACCTTCGCCGGCGCCGAGCTCGCGTGCACGACGGTGGAGGCGCTGTTCGCCCGGGGCCGCGTCGTCACCCAGTCCCCGCTAGTGACACTGGTCCTCGGCCAGCCGATGCGGGCCCGCGACCGGATGCGGCTGGACTATCTCAACGCCCGCATGCAACTGGTCGCCGGCGCGCCCGAGGATGCCGAGCCACACCTGCGGAGGCTGGCCCAGACGGTCGCGCACAACCCTCCCCCGGCGACCATGCGGGCCCTGTGGGAGCACGCCCGCTCCGAGCACGCGCTGGCCACCCTCGAGCCGGCCGAGGCCGCCGCTGTCTGTGTTGATGCCGCTGGTTACGCCCGCGGCGCCGCGCCGGCGCAGGCCTGGCCGCTGCTGTGCCTGGCCGCCCGCGCGCTCCGGTCGGCGGGGGCCGCGCCGGGCGACCCGCGGGTCTCCGACATCCAGTCCCTGCGCCTGGCGATGCCCCCGGTGTGCGACGCCGCCGTCGGCCGGTGGCGACTGCTCCTCGACGCGGAGCTGGAGTCGCTGTCCGGCCCGGCCGAGGAGGCCTGGCGTCGCGCGCGGCACGCCTTCGCGGCGTCGGAGGGGCCCGAGGAGACCACCGCCTACGTCTACCTCGAGCATGCTCGCGCGGCGATCGGCGCCGGCGATCTGGCCGCGGCCCAGACGTCCTATGACGCCGGCTCCGCGCTGGTGCAGGAGCGACGCTACGGCAGTCTCAACCAGCTGGACGCTGACATCTGCCGCGCGCTCGGCAACGCCCCGGCCGAGACGGCGCAGCGGTCTCTCGGGCTGACACGTCGGGAGTACGAGGTGCTCCAGCTGCTCGCCACCGGCATCGGCAACCGCGAGATCGCGGTGCGACTACAGATCTCACCGCGCACCGCCGACGTGCACGTCTCGCGCATCCTGGCAAAGCTCGGGGCGTCCTCGCGCGGCCAGGCGACGGCCATCGCGATGTCGGCCGGCGCGCTTCAGCTGAGCGACATCACCCAGAGCTGACCCGGGTCAGCCGACCTCGGGGATGTCCAGCGACTGACCCGCCGAGATCTGCGCTCCCGGCAGGTCGTTGGCCAGCTGGATGCGCGCCACGGCATCGCCGACCGGCAACTGCGGCAGCTCGGCCGAGGCGATCTCGGACAGGGTCTGGCCGGGGCGCACCGTGACGGTGTGGTCGACGGTCGGCCCGCCCGCGGCGAAGGCCGCCGTGGCGACCGCCAGCAGGGCTGCGGCGACGAGGGTGGTCACGGCCAGCCGGCCCGCCCGCGTGATGTGGAGCCGGCCGCGCCGAGCGGCCTGCTGGGCCTGCGCACCGGTCGGGACCGACACGAGGTGGCGACGCGGGGCACGCTCGGACCGGCCACGACCGGTGCTCGGCTCCCATGCGACTGCTGCGCTCATGCTCTCCTCCATCCTCCTGGCCGGGACCTGGTCCCGACCGCCATCGCTGCGGGCGCTGTGGCCGGCGGATGCCGACCGGATCGAACGCCTGTGCGATAGAACGTCTGTACGATTTGTAGCACGGGTGTTCGAAGGATTCAACACGCGCATCGAACAGATGTTTGAAACCTGTGTTCGAACTCCATAGGCTGTGCTCACGACGGGAAGCCAATCAGAGGGCACCGACAGCCGAAGGGATGAGCATGTCCGACCAGCGCAACAGCGCCGACGACGCCACCGTCCACCAGCTCCCCGAGCGGGAGTCCTCAGGCGGCGAGCTGACCGTGCGCCAGCGTCGGGTCCTAGAGGTCATCCGCAACTCGGTCGACCGTCGGGGCTACCCGCCGAGCCTGCGTGAGATCGGTGAGGCCGTCGGCCTCACCTCCCCCAGCTCGGTCGCCCACCAGCTGTCCACTCTGGAGCGCAAGGGCTACCTGCGCCGCGACCCGCACCGGCCGCGGGCGATCGAGGTCGTCTCCCCCGACGCCCCCACCGACATGCGCGGCTACCGCGGCGGTGCGTCGCACTATGACCCCGACGTGACCCACGACGAGACCGGCATGGGCGACGAGCGCCCCACCGCGGCATACGTCCCGGTGCTCGGCCAGATCGCCGCAGGCGTGCCGATCACCGCCGAGGAGAGCGTCGAGGAGGTCTTCCCGCTGCCCCGGCAGATCGTCGGCGAGGGCCAGCTCTTCCTGCTCAAGGTCGTCGGCGACTCGATGGTCGACGCGGCCATCTGCGACGGCGACTGGGTGGTCGTGCGCCAGCAGCCGACGGCCGACAACGGCGACATCGTGGCCGCCATGCTCGACGACGAGGCCACGGTCAAGACCTTCAAGCGCAAGGACGGCCATGTCTGGCTGCTCCCCCACAACCCCGCCTTCGAGCCCATCGACGGGGACCACGCCACCATCCTCGGCAAGGTCACCGCGGTGCTGCGCCGCGTCTGAGCCTCCCCCACCAAAGCCCTGTGCCCCAAAGCTGTTGGGGCACAGGGCTTTTGGCTAGAGGGCGGAAACGACCCGCTCGAGCAGCGGGCCTAGCGGCGCGTGGAGGCGCAGGCTCGCCAGCGGGTCGCCCCGGGTCTCGCTGGCCGTGGCGATCGCGATCGGTATGCCGCGTGCGGCCGCCCGGCGCACGAAGCGGAACCCGCTCATCACCGCCAGCGACGAGCCGAGGACCACGATGGAGGCCGCCCCCTCGACCAGCTCGAAGCACTCCTCGACCCGCGCACCCGGCACGCTCTCGCCAAAGAAGACGACATCCGGCTTGAGGAGGTCGGTCCGGCAGCGCACACAGCGCGGGAGCCGGAACGCCGCGATGGCCTCGTCGGGGATCACGATGTCGCCGTCGGGTCGGATCTGGCTGCTCACCTGGGAGCCGTCCGCGGCCAGGGCCTGCACATGCGCCTCGAAGCCGGGGTTGGCGCCCGACATCCGACGCTGCATCGCCTCGCGGTCGGTGCGGTCACCGCAGCCCAGGCACACGACCCGGGCCAGGGAGCCGTGCAGCTCGACGACCGACCGGGCACCCGCCCGCTGGTGCAGGCCGTCGACGTTCTGGGTGATGATGCCGTGCAGCAGGCCGCGGCTCTCGAGCGCGGCCACCGCATGGTGGCCGGCGTTGGGCTCTGCGCGGGTGAACCGCTGCCATCCGATATAGCTGCGCGCCCAGTAGCGCTGACGCGCCTCCCCCGTCGCCCGGAACTCCGAGAAGTGCATCGGGGTCACCCGCCGGAGCCCGTCGGGCCCGCGGTAGTCGGGGATGCCCGACTCGGTCGAGAGCCCGGCACCGCTGAGGACGAGCGCGCCGCCGTCGTGGAGCAGGTCGGCCAGGTCCTCGGGCTCGTCCAGATGGTCCACGGCGGCCACTGTAGTTCGCGGCCCGGCGTGCCTGCGGAGCAGGGATGATCCGCGTCGCGGAACGCCCCACGGGGGATAACGCCCCGTTATACGATTGGCTCATGATCGATGCTGCTGGCATGAGAGTCATCAAGGCGATTGCCGACGAGGGCAGTTTCACCAATGCCGCGGCGGCGCTTGGCTACTCGCAGCCGGCGATCTCGCAGATGGTCCGCCGCATGGAGCAGCGCACCGGCACCGCCCTCGTCGAGAGGCTGGGCCGCAGCGTGCGCCTGACGGAGGCCGGCCAGGTCCTCGCTCGGCATGCCACCACCGTGTTGTCCGCCATCGACGCCGCCGAGGAGGAGGTCGCCGCCATTGCCGGGCTGCGCTCGGGCCGGGTGCGGCTGATGTCCTTCCCGTCCTCGTCGGCGACCCTGGTCCCGCGCGCCCTGGCCAAGGTCAAACTCGACTCCCCCGATGTCGCCGTCCGGCTCACCGAGGCCGAGCCGCCCGAGTCGCTTGCGGCGCTGCGCTCCGGCGAGTGCGATATCGCGATCGCCTTCACCTATGAGGGCTCTGATCTCACGCGCCGGTCCCCCGATCTCGAGGGTCTGGTCATCCACCCCCTGCTCGACGACCCCGTCAAGCTCGTGGTGCCCCCCGGCCACCAGTACGCCGGAGCGCCCAAGGTCCACATGCGCAACCTGTCGGGCGAGCGCTGGATCGCCGGCTGCCCCCGCTGCCGCGGCCACCTCGTGCACCTGTGCCAGCAGGCCGGCTTCGGCCCGGAGGTCGACTTCGAGACCGAGGACTACGTCGCCGTGCTCGGACTGGTGGCCGAGGGACTGGGCGTGGCACTCGTGCCCGACCTCATCCTCCAGACCGCCCGCACCGACGACGTGTCGGTCGTGTCCGTCGAGCCGGCCTCCAGCAGGCGCATCTTTGCCGTCACCACACCCGACCTGATGCGCGTGCCCCCCGTCGCCTGCACGGTCGAGGCGCTGATCAGCAGCGCGGAGACGATCAAGCAGCGCTGAGTCGGCACCCTGGGCCGGCAGGGCTCGGCCCGCCGGGTCCACACTGCGCCCGCTCATCGGCTGGAGTCTGCGCGTCGGCGTCACCGGCGAGCGACGGCACGGACCCGATCGCCCTGGGCTGTGACAGCGACGTCGCCGTCGCGGTCGGTCCGCAGGACGACGGAGCCCGTGGCTGCCAGCACCGCGAGGTGGTGCCGAGCCGGGTGCCCGTAGTCGTTGCCGGCGCCGACGCTGATCACCGCCACCGGGGCGGCGATCTGCGCGAAGAGGCCCTCGTCGAGGTTGGCCGAGCCGTGGTGGGGTGTCTTGACGACGTCCACGTCGCGCAGCGCTGCCGCCAGGGCGGCGTCCCGTCGGGAGCGCAGCAGGATCGCGTGGCCGGCCTCGCGCTCGATGTCGCCCAGCAGCAGCGCATCGACCGGTCCGGCCCGCGCGCGGATCACCACGCTCGCGTTGTTGGGGACCGAGCCGTCGGCGATGCGCCGTTCGGGCCACCACACGGACAGCTCCACTGAGCCGAAACGCAGTTCGTCGCCCCCGCGCAGCTCCCTCAGCGGTATGCCGCGTGCTGCCGTCCAGCGCTCCACCTCCGCCACCTGATAGGTGGGCTCGCGCACGGGCGTGGTCAGGACCTGGCCGCAGGGGCGGCCGCCGAGTGCGCCGGGCAGGCCCTCCACGTGATCGGCGTGGAAGTGGGTCAGGATCACCGCCTCGAGGCGCTCGATGTCGAGTCGACGCAGACACCGGTCGACAGCCGCTGGCTCGGGCCCGACGTCCACCAGGACCGCCGAACGGCGCCCCGTGGCGAGGACGGCCGCGTCGCCCTGCCCCACGTCGCAGTGGACGACACGCCACCCGGCGGGCGGCCAGGTGACGATCGTGGGCGGCGTGAGGGCGGCGAGCAGGACCAGGACGAGGCCGGCCGCAAGGACGGGATGCCGGGCCGCCTGGTGCGCGACCCATCGCCCGGTGAGGATCACCAGCAGCGTCAGCGCCGCCAGCATCAGCGCGCCCCAGCCACCGTCAGGCCAGGGCGCGGTGCCACCCGGCACGGTGGCACAGACCCGAGCCACGCGGGCGATGCCGAGGGTGGGCAGCGCCCCCAGCCACGCGACTGCTTCCGCGGCTGCCGGCCACACGACAGCGACCAGCGCGGTCACGACACCGACGATGGTGGCGGGAGCGACGAGCGGCGCAGCGAGGAGATTGGCCACGACACCGACCAGACTGACCGAGCCCTGCAAGAGCACCACCACTGGCGCGCACATCGCCTGTGCCGCAACGGGAATCGCAATGGCTGGGCCGAGCGCCGAGAGCCGGCGAGGCAGTCGAGCGGAGACCGCCGCACCCCACGGTTGGACGAAGAGCAACAGACCCAGGGTGGCCAGCGTCGACAGTGCGAAGCCATAGCTCCGGGCCAGCGATGGATCGATCACGAGCAGCACCACGATGGCTCCCGCCAGTGCGGGCAGGCCGGCCGCCCTGGTGGACCGGCTCATGCCGAGCAGTCCGATGGAACCCATGGCGGCGGCGCGGATCACGCTCGGCTCCGGCCGGGCGAGGATCACGAACCAGGCGAGCGCGAGCGCGGCGACCCACGGGCGCCACCGCCGTGGGCAGCCCAGGGCAGCGGCCACGCCCAGCGCGAAGGCGAGCACAACCGCGACATTGGAGCCGCTGACCGCGTTGAGGTGGGTCATGCCGGTGGCGAGCATGGCGTCGGTGAGGTCATCGGGCGTGCGGCTCGTGTCACCGATGACCAGTGCCGGCAGCAGGCCCCGGGAGTCCTCCGGCTGGTCCTCCACGGCCTTGCGCAGACCGGCGCGCAGGTGCTCGGCCGAGTCGAAGACCCGCCCCGGGTCGGACACGTGCGCGGGCGACCCTCGTGGCCTCAGCACCGCGACCTCTGGCCGGCCGGGCTGGGGCGGCGCGAGGCGTCCGGTGACGCGCACCGTCTCGTGCCATCGCACTGTTCCCCAGCGTTCGTCGCCGCGCACGGTCACCGGCGTCGACACCCGGGAGGAGGCACCACGGGCTGTCACCTCGACGACTCGGGCGCGGACCAGATAGCCGGGCTCGCTCGTCGCAGTGCCCCTCAGCCGATAGGGGTCGCCGGTCACCAGCAGGGTGGCCGTCACGATGGCCCGGCGCTCGGCGAGGTCTGGGACCGGGCCCGCACGGCGGACACCGTCCTGCGCCCACGACGCCAGCAGCACCAGCCCCATGACGGCAAGCACAAGTGCCGCCCCCAGCCGCCGGGACCGGCTGACCCCGCCCGCACCATCCTGCCGCTCCCGGTCGGACCGGGCTCGAGCCCGTTGTTGGTCGACCCGGACTCGAGCCCGCTGGTGGCCGGCCAACGACTGGGGGTGGGGTTTGCCGGGACGGCGTCGCCAACTCGCGAGGGCCACCGCCAGACCCAGCGCGACCAGGGCGGCCAGCCCGCGTCGCGAGCCCGGCCAGCCGAGCGCGATGGCGCCCACGGCCCATGCGACCAGCGCTGGGACAAGCAGCCGCAGGTCCGCGCCCACGCCTTCATCCGCCCGCACGCCCGCGTGAGCGCGGATCCCCTCTGGCCGCACGCCTATTCCGGCCTGCTCCCCGACGTCCGCCCGGATTCCGTCGCCTGTGGGCACTCGGTGGTCAGCGCGCACCCGGGGGCCGGTCCGCGGCCCGTCGGCCGCACGATCCCGACGGGGGTCGGCGCTCACACGGTGACCTTGGGTCCGAGCTGGGCCATGAGCTTCTCGCCGATCCCGCTCACCTCGCCGAGCTCGTCGACGGAGGTGAACCGGCCATGCTCGGTGCGCCAGTCGAGGATGCGCTGGGCCAGGACCGGCCCCACGCCCGGCAGGGTGTCAAGGGCCGCGAGGTCGGCGGTGTTGAGGTTGACCAGTCCACCCGCCCCGCCTCCGGAAGCACCCTGCGCCGCTCCGCCGGCCGCGCCACCCTGGCCAGCGCCCGCGGCCCCGCCGGCCCCGGCCGCGGCCGCTGCCCCAGCCCCTGCCGCACCGGGCCCCGTCGCGCCCTGCCCGCTCGCGCCGACGCGCGATGGCAGCGCCTCGCCCGGCCTGGGGATGCGGATCTGCTCGCCGTCGACGAGCGGCCGGGCGAGATTGACGGCAGCAGCGTCGGCCTTGGTGGTCAGCCCTCCCGCTGCCTGCACGGCGTCGGCCACCCGCGCCCCTGCGGCCAGCCTGATGACTCCTGCCCTGGCGACCTGGCCGACCACGTGGACCGTGATCTGCTGGCCCGGCTGGCCCGTCGCCTGCTGGCCCGTCGCCTGCTGGCCCGTCGCCTGCTGGCCCGTCGCCTGCTGGCCCGCCTGCTGGCCTGCCGCCCCAGGCTGACCGGACGCGACCGGCACACCGCTCACCCCCTGGGTCGCCGGTTGTCCCGGCTGGCTGGCCGCGCCACCCGTCTGGCGAGCCGAGACCAGACCGCTGGGCTCGCCACCCCTGCGCGGCCCGGCGAAGCCACCGACCGGTCCCGATGTCCCCGTCACTGCCCTCGATGCCCCTGCTGCCGAGGCCGCTGTGGCAGCTGTCTGCCGGGCATCGACAGGGGTGGCGCGCTTCTCGGCCAGCAGCACGCGCACCCCGAATACCGCTGCGGCACAGGCGATCACGAGGGCCAGTCCGGCGATCACACGCGCCGGCACCGACAGTCGCGACTGCCTCAGCGCTGCGGGGACTGCCAGCAGCGGTGGCGGCGACGGCCTGCGGTGCCGACCACCAGGAGGGTCCACCTCTGCGCCGCCCCGTGGCCCCAGCCGAGCGCCTGCGGGTCGGTGCGCTCCGGCCCCATCCGCTGGGTCCAGGCCGCTCTCCTGCGCGTCCGACCGGTCGCTCTCCCCTGCGCCCGGGCCACTCCCCCATCTGTCCGCCACCCCCCGGCGCCGCGTGCTGGCCTCGTCCACGCGCGTCGACGCGAGCAGGGCCTCGAGACGGTCGGTGGGCTCGTGGGCGAGGCGGCGCGGCATACCGGAACGCTAGGAAGGGGCCCACCCGCAGCGGCACCGCTCGGGCCAGACCTGTGGACGGCTCCCTCGCCGCGAGCGCCCCTGTGGACAGCCCGCGACGGGCCGGTTCAGCCCAGCCGGGGTGTGATCGAGATGCCGACCGTCCCCGGTCCGGCGTGCGCTCCGATCACCGGTCCGATCTCGACCAGCCGCAGCCGCGTGGAGTCGGGCAGGGCATTGGCGAGCGCCTCCGCCAGCTCCTCGGCCCGGGTCTCGGCGTCGAGATGGTGCACGGCGACGTCCACGCAATCGTGCTGGGGCACAAGCGAGTTGACCGCGTCGACCGCACGCTCGCGCAGCCGGACCAGAGCCTTGGCGGAGGTGCGCACCCGCTCGATCGGGACGATCGCACCGTCGCGCAGGCCGAGCAGCGGTTTGATCGCAAGCGCCGAGCCGACGAGCGCGGAGGCCGCGCCGATGCGCCCGCCTCGCCGGAGGTACTCCAGGGAGTCGACGCAGAAGAGCAGGGTCGAGGCATCGCAGTGCGCCCGCACGACGTCGGCCACCGCCTGCGCGTCACTCCCCCGCTCCGCCGCCCGCACCCCTGCGACGACCGAGTGCCCCATGGCCATCGCGACCGAGCGCGTGTCGACCACGGTCACGGGGACGGGCGACTGGCCTGCGGCCAGGCTCGCCGAGCCCACCGTCGAGGACACCGCGGCCGACAGGTGCGCCGAGACGATCGCGCTGGCACCCGCCTCCGCCGCGCGGCGATAGGCCTCGAGCATGTCCTCCGGCGAGGGCCGCGATGTCGTGACCTTGGCCCCGGCGCGCAGCCGCTCGGCCACCTCGGATGCCGAGATGTCCTGGCCCTCACGCCGGTCCTCGCCGTCGACGACGACATGGAGCGGCACCACCTGGATGCCGAGCCCCTGCACCACATCCTCCGGCAGGTATGCCGTGGAGTCGGTGACGAGGGCGACGGTCATGACGGGTCCGTTCAGACCGGGACGACGTTGACGAGCTTGGGGGCGCGCACGATGACCGTGCGCACGCCGGCCTCGGTCGCGGCCTTGACCTTGTCACGCGCAAGCGCCAGCTCGCGCAGTTCGTCCTCTGTGATCGAGGGCAAGACCTCGACGCGGTCGCGGACCTTGCCCTTGATCTGGATGACGCAGGTGACGGTCTCCTCGACGAGTTTGGTCTCGTCGGCCTCGGGGAAGGCCGCATAGACGACCGACTCGGTGTGGCCCAGCCTGCTCCAGAGCTCCTCGGCGATGTGCGGGGCGACCGGGCCGACCATCTTGACCAGGGTCTCGGCGGCCTCGCGCGGCACCGCGTCGAGCTTGGTCAGGGCGTTGTTGAACTCGATGAGCCGCGCGACTGCGGTGTTGAAGCCCAGCGAGGCATAGTCCTGCCGGACCGCCGCGATGGTGCGGTGCATGACACGCTCGGTCTCGGCGTCGAGCGCGGCGTCGATGACACGGACCTCGCCCGACTCCTCGTCGACGACATTGCGCCACAGCCGCTGGAGGAAGCGCTGCGAGCCCACGATCGCGCGGGTCTCCCACGGCTTGCTCTGCTCGAGCGGGCCCATTGACATCTCGTAGACGCGGAAGGTGTCGGCGCCGTACTGCTCGTACATGTCATCGGGCGTGACGATGTTCTTGAGCGACTTGCCCATCTTGCCGTACTCGCGGGCGACGGTCTGGCCCTGCCAGGTGAAGGTCGCGGCCTCCCCCTCGCCGTGCTCCTCCACCTCTGCGGCGGGCACGGCCTGGCCGCGCTCGTCGCGGAAGGCGTAGGCCTGGATGTAGCCCTGGGAGAAGTAGCGGCGGAAGGGCTCCTCCGACGTCAGGTGCCCCAGGTCATAGAGCACCTTGTGCCAGAAGCGCGCATAGAGCAGGTGCAGGACGGCGTGCTCGACGCCACCGACATACAGGTCCACGCCGCCGGGGTCGCGCACGCCCGCCGGGGCGCCGTCGACCGGGGTCTCCCGCGGGCCCATCCAGTAGTTCTCATTGGCCGCGTCGACGAGCGCCTGCATGTTGGCCGGGTCGAGGTAGCGCAGGTAGTACCAGCACGAGCCGGCCCACTGGGGCATCGTGTTGGTCTCGCGGCGGTAGCGCTGCACGCCCCGCCCGTCACCCAGGTCCAGCTCGACGTTGACCCAGTCCTCGGCGCGCGCCAACGGCGGCTCGGGGCTGGAGGAGGCGTCCTCGGGGTCGAAGGTCTTGGGCGAGTAGTCCGGCACCTCGGGCAGCTCGACCGGCAGCTGGCTGTCGGGCACTGCGTGGGCCCGGCCGTCCTCGTCGAAGACGATCGGGAAGGGCTCGCCCCAGTAGCGCTGCCGGCTGAAGAGCCAGTCGCGCATGCGGTAGTTGATCGTGCCCTCGCCCAGGCCGCGCTCCTCCAGCCAGGCGATCATCGCGGCCTTGGACTCGGCGACCGCCATGCCGTTGAGGTCGAGGGTCTCGTTGGCCGAGTTGACCATGACACCGTCGCCGGTGAAGGCCTTGCCCTCGGCAACGGTGCCCGGCCAGTCCTCGGTGTCGCGGGGGGCGATGATGTCGATGATCGGCAGCTCGAACTCGGTCGCGAACTCGAAGTCACGCTGGTCGCCGCAGGGCACGGCCATGATCGCGCCCGTGCCATAGCCCATCAGCACGTAGTCGGCGATGAAGACCGGGATCTGGCGGCCGTCGACCGGGCTCGTGGCATAGGAGCCGGTGAAGACACCCGTCTTGGTCTTGTCCTCCATCTGGCGCTCGACATCGGACTTGCGCGAGGCGGCCAGCTGGTATGCCGCGACGGCCTCGCCCGGGGTCGCCGCCCCGCCGGTCCAGACGGCGGGGATGTCGGCCGGCCAGGCGTCGGCGGTCAGACCGGCGACGAGCGGGTGCTCCGGCGCCAGGACCATGAAGGTCGCGCCGAACAGCGTGTCGGGGCGGGTGGTGAAGACCGAGATCGGCTCACCGACGGGCGTGGCGAAGTCGACGCGGGCACCCTGGCTGCGGCCGATCCAGTTGCGCTGCATGACCTTGACCTTGTCGGGCCAGTCGACCCGGTCGAGGTCGTCGGCCAGCCGGTCGGCATAGGCGGTGATGCGCATCATCCACTGGCGCAGGTTGGTCCGGAAGACCGGGTAGTTGCCGACCTCGGAGCGACCCTCGTTGGTGATCTCCTCGTTGGACAGCACGGTCCCCAGGCCGGGCGCCCAGTTGACCGGCGCCTCGGAGGCATAGGCCAGCCGGTAGCCGTCGAGCACGTGGCCCTGCTCGGCGTTGGTCAGGTCGGCCCAGTCACGCCCGGCGTACTCCTGCGGCAGCGCCCGCTCCCCCGACGCGAACTGCGCCTCCAGCTCGGGGATCGGCCGCGCCTGGCCCGTGCCGCCGTCGGGGCGGACGGCCTCGGTGTCGTACCAGGAGTTCCAGATCTGCTGGAAGATCCACTGGGTCCAGCGGTAGTAGTCGGGGTCGATCGTGCGGATCGCGCGCCGGTCGTCGTGGCCCAGGCCGAGGCGGCGCAGCTGGCGCGCCATGATGACGATGTTGTCCTCGGTCGTCTTGCGCGGGTGCTGGCCGGTCTGGACGGCATACTGCTCCGCCGGCAGGCCGAAGGCGTCATAGCCGAGGCAGTGTAGGACATTGCGGCCGGTCATCCGGTTGAACCGCGCGAAGACGTCGGTCGCGATGTAGCCCAGCGGGTGCCCAACGTGCAGGCCGGCGCCGGACGGGTAGGGGAACATGTCGAGCACGAGCAGGTGGTCGTCGAACCGGCCCACGGCCTCGGCGTCGGCCCACGGGCCGGCCGGGTTGGGCGCGTGATAGGTGCCCTGCGCCTCCCAGCGGTCCTGCCAGGCCGTCTCGATCTGCCCCGCCAGCTCGGCGGTGTAGCGGTGCGGCGTCTCGCTCATGTCCGTCCTTCGTCCTCGTCTGCGTGCACGTGCTCCTCACACGACAAAACCCCTCGCGCAGGAGGGGTTCGCCGCGGCTGTCCGTGGTGGGCCGGGTCGGCCGCTCGGATCAGCGCGGCTGTATAAGGAGGAGCTGCCGTGCCATCGCGCCCAAGGCTACCCGACGGTGGTCCGCGCCCCGGGCGCCGGCCACGGGGTGGTCGCCCCCCACACAGGGGTATGCCGCGTGCGCGCGTCGCGCACGCGGCATACCGTCTCTGCGTGGTCGGGTGCTCAGGCCGCGGAGTCGGGGTTCTGCGCCCAGAGGTCCGGGCCGAAGACCTCATAGCCGATGTTCTCGGCCGCGACGCCCTTGGCGAGCAGCGCCTTGCGCACATCGCGCATGAACGGCAGCGGGCCACACATGAAGACCTTTGCGCCCGAGGGGATCTCGATGTCGGTCACGTCCATGCGGCCGGCCTTGGCCGGGCGGAGGGTGGGCGCGGACTCGGCCCCCTCCTCGTACCAGACCTGGCTGCTCGCGTTGTCGAGGAACTCGATGCGCTTGCGCATGTTGGCGTAGAGCGCCTGGTTGCCGTGGGCGGTGTCGGCGTGCAGCACGAGCACCTCGCGCTTGGGCTGGCGCACCGTGATGTCCTCGAGGATCGCGGCCATGGGCGTGACACCGATGCCGGCCGAGACCAGCACGAGCGGCGCGTCGGAGTCGTCGAGGATGACATCGCCGGAGGGCTGCGAGACGTCCAGGACCGTGCCGGGCTGGGCGTTGTCATAGAGCCAGCCGGAGACCTGGCCGTCGGGGACGCCGTCGACTCCCTTGACCCGACGGATCGTCACCTGGAGGCTCTCGGCGCCCGCGCCGTTGGAGATCGTGTACTGGCGCGGCTGGCGCTCGCCGTCCGGGAGGTCGACCGCGATCGCGACGTACTGCCCGGTGCGGTGGCCTGGCAGCTCGCCCTCGACGGGCTTGAGCGCGAGGCTGAAGACCTCGGGGGTCTCCTCGGTGCGCTCGACCACGGTGTACTTGCGCCAGGGGTGCTCGGGGTCGGTGCCGCCGAGCGCGTAGAGCTTGGCCTCCTCGGCGATGAGGGCGGTGGCGAACAGCCAGTAGACCTCGTCCCAGGCGGAGGCGATCTCGGGCGTCACCGCGTCGCCGAGGACGGTGCCGACCGCCTTGAGCAGGTGGTGCCCAACGATCGTGTACTCCTGGGCCTGGATGCCGAGGGAGACGTGCTTGTGGGCGATGCGCTCCATGACCGGCGTGAAGTCGGGCGCGTCCGGGTCGATGAGGTTGACGGCATACGCCACGACGGAGGCCGCGAGCGCCTTGGGCTGCTCGCCGATGGCCTGGTTGGCCTTGTTGAAGACCCGCATGAGCTCGGGGTGCGCCGCGAACATGTCGGGATAGAAGGTCTTGGTGATCTGCTCCGCGTGCTCGGCGACAACGCCGGCCGTCGCCTTGACGACGGCCTCGGACTCGGGGGAGAGCTTCATCGGGCTCCTTCAATTTAGAGGAAACTGGCGTTGGATTCCTTTTAATTACAACGCCTTTCGCGTTTCCTCACTCTGCCGCATCACCGCGGCGCGCGCGAATCGGGGGGGTCAGTGACCACCTGCCGGGACGGGCTCGGCCCGCGACGGGCCAGGACCCCGGCCTCCCGGTCCCAGGCGGCCCAGCGCCGGCGCAGCCAGGCGGGGCGCTGGTCGGGCAGCGCGGCCAGCCTCAGCCTCTCGGCCCACCTGTCGTATGCCGCGTCCGCGACCGCCAGCGCGTCGACCGTCGCCGGCGGCTGCTCGAGCCACTGCCGCTCAATCCGGTCGCGCTCGGCGGCGAAGGCCGCCAGCGAGGACGGCAGGTCGCGCAGCGCAAGCCGGTGGAGCGCCTCGTGGCGCCACCAGCGGAACTCGCCGCGGTAGTGGTCGTCGAGGGCATAGCCCTGGTCGTCGGCGGGCTCGTGCACCCGGGCCGGCACGAACAGCGCCGTGCAGGGCGCGGACACACCGGTGGCCCAGTGGGTCGCCCCTGCCGCTCCCCCGCGCAGGTCGGCGACCCAGCTGGCCGTCGTCTGGGTCGCGGCGAGGTGACCGCCTGCGTGCACGCAGGGCGCACCCAGCGCACCGGTCGTGGCGGCATACTCCGGCGCGGGCCCGCCATGGTCACGCAGCCCGGCGATGAGGTCGGGCACGTCGCGGGCGGCCTCGGCGCAGGCCTGCGTGCGGGCCCGCCGGGTGGCCGCCCGGCCCGCGCGGGTGCGCACCGGGTCCTCCCAGCGCCAGCGCATGCCCTCGATCGTCAGGCCGTTGGAGATCGAGCGCCCCGGGCCGCGGACCTCCTCGATGTCCCAGTGCCGCCCGGCCGTCTCCAGGACATAGGCGCCGCCCGGGTCGGCGATCAGATAGCTGTTGTCATAGGAGGTCCAGGGGTGGGCCTGGCTGCACGAGCCGCCCTGGCCGTAGCGCTCCAGCAGCCGCACGATGACGGCGGCCGCGTCACGGGCGGTGGCGGCCCGCTCGAGCGCCAGGCGCAGCAGGTCCATCCCGAGCAGCTCCTGGGGCTCGCGCCGGTAGCGGCCACGCCGCCGCGTGAAGATCGCCTCGTTGCCGATCACGACGCCGTGCTCGTTGGCGCCCATCTCGGCGCCCCACATCCACCACGGCTGGCTGAGCAGCACCGCGTGGGTGTGCTCCGCCTGCGGGATCTCGCTCCAGGTGCAGCGGAGCGTCGCGCCGGGACCGTAGTCGGCCGCGGCATACCACCGCAGGGTCTGCGCCTCGTTGGGGTCACGGTCGCTGTTCTTGGCGAAGAGGACCCCGTCGTCGGTCAACGTGACGAAGGTGTCGCACATCCTTCCAGCGTAGGTCGGCGCCCGAGCCCTAGGCTCGAGAGTGCGGAAGGCATCGTCGAAGGAGCCCGCCATGGCCGGCACGGCCGTCGCCTATTCCACCCGTCACGGCAGCACGCAGCGGTATGCCGCGTGGCTCGCCCAGGATCTCGACGCCGACCTGCTGGAGGCGGGCAGCCTCAGCCAGGAGCGGCTCGCCGGGCACGACACGCTCGTGGTCCTCTCCCCCGTGTATGCCGGTCGCATCGCCGACGCGGCCGCCCTCAAGGACCCGTCGGGGCCACTGGGCGGACGACGGGTCGCACTGGTCGTCGTGGGCATGACACCGCCGGACAGTCCCGAGCGGGCCGAGATCGTCGCCAACAACCTGCCGGAGGCGACGCTCGAGCAGATCTCGGTCTTCCACCTCAGGGGCGCGATCGACTACCAGGCGCTGTCCCGGCTGGAGCGGGTGCTGATGCGCTTCGCCAACTGGCGACTGCGCTCGCAAGCCCGGCGGCACCCGACCCCGGAGACCACCGCGGCCGCGGCGCAGGCCGGGGTGTCCGCCGACCGCGTGGACCGGGCCGCCCTCGCCCCCGTGCTCGCGTGGGCACGCGGGGAGGGCGGCTGAGCCGCGGCTCAGACGAAGCGGCAGCTGGCGGTGCCGAGCCCGGTGATCTCCACCTCGACGAGCTGCCCTGGCTCGGCCGAGACCATCGGGCCGAGGGCGCCGGAGAGCACGACCATGCCGGCGCGCAGCGGGCTGCCATAGCGCTGGGCCGTCTCGGCCAGCCACATCAGGGCGGTCAGTGGGTCGCCGAGGCAGGCCGCCCCGGCGCCCTCGGAGACCACCTGGCCGTCGACGCGCATGACCATCGAGACCTCGCGGGGCTCGACCTCGGCCAGGGTGCGCCGCTCGCTGCCGAGCACATAGAGGGCGGCCGCGGCGTTGTCGGAGACGGTGTCGACGATGCTGACGCGGCCGTTGATGCGGCTGTCGACGATCTCGATCGAGGCGATCACATGCTCGACGGCGTCGCGCACGCGCTCCGGCGTGAGCTCGCCGTCGAGGTCGGCCTTCAGCGTGAAGGCCAGCTCGCCCTCGGCACGGGGGTCGATGAGCTCGGCGAGGCTGACGTCGGCGCCGTCCTCGACCGCCATGTCGTCCAGCAGGAAGCCGAAGTCGGGCTGGTCGACGCCGAACTGCTCCTGGACGACCTTGGCCGTCAGCCCGATCTTGCGGCCGACGATCTGGGCGCCCTGGTCGAGGCGGGTGGCGATGTTGGCCGACTGCGCGGCATACGCCGCATCGATGTCCTCGGTGCCGAGGATGTCGCGCACCGGCTCGACGGCCGTGTGGGTGCGGTGGGCCTCGGCGAGGCGGGCCGCGGCGGCGGCGATGGCTTCGGGGGTGGCGGTCATGGGCAACATCCTGCCCGAGTCGTTCGGGGACTGACGATCCCCCGTATTGCGGGTCGACTGGCACTTTCACTTGCACCAAGTGAAAGTTAATTCTAGCCTGAAGGGGTGAACGAGACCTTCAACGCACGTGACGCGCTCGCTACGGCCGCCGACTCGCGGCGCCACCTCGCCGACCGGCTGGTGACGCCGATCTGGTACCACCCCCTGGTGGGCGTGACCCTGTTCATGCTCTGTTGCGCGATCGGCATGCCCGAAGGCAGCCTGGAGCGCAAGACCCGCCTCTACCTGATCGTCGGCGCCACCCTGATCAACACCCTGCTCCTGCCCTGGCTCTACCGGAGGCGCACAGGTGTCACGATGCAGCAGGCCACCGGAGCGCGCTCACGACGCTTCTTCCTGCTTGGGATGATCCCGTTCGCGGCGGTTTTCGTGGCGGCCGGGGCAAACCACCTCCTCGACGGGCCCACGTGGGTGCCGCTCGTGCTCGGCGCAGTGGCCTTCATCGGCAGCATCGTCTTCGGCCGCAGCTATGACAACGCCTTGCGCACGGACCTGCGGGAGGACGACGCGTGAGCGTCCCGCAGTTCGATGAACTGGTGCACCAGCCCCACCGATTGCGCATCTGTGTGATCCTCTCCGCCGTCGAGCAGGCCAGCTTCCAGGCGCTGTGCGAGGAGCTGGGGGTGTCGATGCCCACCTTGAGCAAACAGCTCAAGATGCTGACCGACGCCGGCTATGTGAAGACCGACAAGAGGCCGAGCGGCGCCCGGCCCGCCACCTGGGCCACGCTCACCGCGAAGGGACGCACGGCGCTGCGGGGACACCTCGCTGCGCTACGCGAGCTGGCGGACCAGGCCCAGTAGGCCCCGTCGCCCGCCGCAAGCCCGCCCTTGACAGCGCTCCCGGGCGCACCGACAGGGAAAAGCAATGTGCCCCGCCATCAGGCGGGGCACATTGGTGTCTTCTCGACGTGTGTGGAGCTGAGGGGATTCGAACCCCTGACCCCCTCCATGCCATGGAGGTGCGCTACCAACTGCGCTACAGCCCCGTCATCCCGAAGGCGACTGCGGAAGTTTACCCATCGCACCCCCCGTTTCACCAAATCGAGTGGTGGGCGGGCCCGCCCGGGTCAGGCGTGGGAGTTCCAGGTCTGGATGCGCCAGCCGATCCGGCCCTCGATGACCTCGGCCCAGTGGCAGTTGCCCAGCGAGCCCAGGACCGTCCAGGCGAGCTGCTGGTCGAGGCCGACGAGATCGGCGACGAGAGCGCGGGCGGCCACGCCATGGGTGGCGATGACCACGGCCTCGCCCGGCTCCATCGACTCGGCGACGGCGCGGGCGGCCTCGCCGACACGGGCCGCGACATCGGCGACCGACTCCCCCGAGCCGCCCCGGCGGAAGTCCTCGCCGCGCAGCAGCATGTCCTGGGCCCCGGGGTAGCGCTCGCGCACCTCGTCGCTGGTCAGGCCGGACCACTCCCCGACGTGGATCTCGCGCAGCCGCTCGTCGAGGACGAGCTCGACGCCACAGGCCTCGGCGACGTCCCGCCCGGTCTCGGCGGCCCGGGCGAGGTCGGACGAGACGACCCTCGTGGGCGCCAGCCTGGCGATGGCCCCGGCCGCAGCACGGGCCTGGTCATGGCCGCGTGCGGAGAGCTGGGTGTCGAGCTGGCCCTGCCAGATGCCCTTGGCGTTGTGCTCGGTCTGGCCGTGGCGCAGCACGATCAGCCGCCTCGGGCTGGCGATGGCCTGCCCGGCGGTCGCCTCACCGGCGCCGGGCACCCGCCCGGTCACGGGGTGGGCTCGGGCTGCGCCTCGGCGTCGGGCTCGGGGCGCCGGTCACGCGGCTCCTGCTCGGTGCCGGACACGCCGAGGTCGATCTCGGGGCAGTCCCGCCAGAGCCGCTCGAGCTCGTAGAAGCGCCGCTCCTCGTCGTGCTGGACGTGGATGACGACGTCGCCATAGTCGATCAGGACCCAGCGGCCCTCCCGCTCGCCCTCGCGGCGCAGGCGGGTGGCGTCGCCGTCGCGCATGGCGTCCTCGACCGCGTCGACGATCGCGCCCACCTGGCGCTCGTTGGACGCCGAGACGATGAGGAAGACGTCGGTGATGCCGATCTGGTCGCTGACGTCGAGCGCAAGGATGCTCGAGGCCAGCTTGTCGGCAGCGGCCTGCGCCGCAGACGTGGCAAGGGCGACGGACTCGGGTGTGGCAGTCACAGGACTCCTAGGATGTGGCCGGCGCCGCAGGCGATTGTGTCTCCTGAGGGGCCACCGGGCCAGGTGTGGGCACCCGCGCCGCGGGGTGCGCGGCATACAGGCGGTATTTGTTGATGTACTGGACGATGCCGTCGGGCACGAGGTACCAGATCGGCTCGGCGCGGCCGACCCGTTCACGGCAGTCGGTCGAGGAGATCGCCATGGCAGGGACCTCCTGGAGGGTCACCTTGTCATCCGGCAGCCCCGACTCGGACAGCTCGTAGCCCGGTCGGGTGACCCCGATGAAGTGGGCGAGGTCGAACAGCTCGTCGGCGTCCTTCCACGACAGGATCTGCGCGAGGGCGTCGGCGCCGGTGATGAAGAACAGCTCGGCGTCGGGCCGCTCGGCGCGCAGATCGCGCAGCGTGTCGATCGTGTAGGTCGGCCCGTCGCGGTCGATGTCGACCCGGCTCACGGTGAACCGGGGGTTGGAGGCCGTCGCGATCACCGTCATCAGATAGCGGTGCTCGGCGGGGCTGACCTGCTTGTCGGCCTTCTGCCACGGCTGGCCCGTGGGCACGAAGACGACCTCGTCCAGCCCGAAGAGGGCCTGGACCTCGCTGGCCGCGACCAGGTGGCCGTGGTGGATCGGGTCGAACGTCCCGCCCATGACCCCCAGGCGCACGGTCAGTGGTGCCCGCCGGTCGCGTGGTGGGTGACGTCGCTCGAGTCACCGCCGTGGTGGACGACGTTCTGCGGGTCGTACTTGGCCGCCGTGTTGCGGAAGGACCACAGGAAGCCCAGCGCGAGCAGGAAGATCACACCCGCGATGACGCCGAACAGCCACGGCGGGATCGGCAACTCGCGGAGCTCTTCGGAGGCGGCAAGCGTGAGCACAGACGTCGACATGGCGCACAGACTACCGGTCGTCGGGCGCCGGGGAGGCGGTGGCTCGCACCGGGGCGGTTATCCACGGATGTTGTGCACAGGGGTGTGCACGACGCGAGGCCCGAGCACACTCCCCTGTGGACAGGCCTGTGCAGTCGCCGAACGGCTCCTGCGCGGCTTGCGACACGCCGAAACGCCCTAGTAGACAAGGGGATACGCCTTCTGGCCCGGACCCGCCCAACAGCGGTCCGATCAGGGGGCGGCACCGGATAACGGCACGCCAACCGGGTCTACCGACCCGGACTCGCCCTGCCAGGCGGGCGCAGACGACGCTGCGCACGGAAGCCGCGACCGGACCAGAGCTGCCGCTGCTCAGCCACATGAGGACTGGGTGGCAACGCGCGTCGTCGCGTGAGATTCGCAGCCCCCGGCCTGGAGCCGGCCGACGGGCCCCGCGGGCATCAGCCTGCGGGGCCCGTCCTGTGCCCGCCGGCAGTGCCCGGTGTCGACGGTGCGCCGCCTGCCCTGACAACTAGAGTCGGGTCATGCCCCACCCGGAGATCAGCATCGTCATCCCCATGTACAACGAGGAGGACGTGCTGCCCCTGCTGGTCGAGCGGCTGCGACCGGTGGCCGATGGCCTGGACACGGCATACGAGGTGGTCGCCGTCGACGACGGCAGCCGGGACGCGACGGCCGTGCTCCTCCAGCGGTATCTGCGCGAGTGGCCGCAGCTGCGGGTGGTGCGGCTGCGTGCCAACGCCGGCCACCAGGCGGCGATCTCCGCCGGGCTGGTGAGCGCCGTCGGCGACTATGTCGTGACGCTCGACGCAGACCTCCAGGACCCGCCCGAGGTCATCGGCGAGATGCTCGCCAAGGCCCGCGCGGGCGCCGACGTGGTCTATGGCGTGCGCAGCGACCGGACCACCGACAGCACCTTCAAGCGGGTCTCGGCCCGCGGCTTCTACCGCGTGGTCCGGGCCCTGTCCAAGGCCGATGTGCACCGCGACGCAGGCGACTTCCGCCTGATGTCGCGGGCCACGGTCGACGCGATCAACGGCCTGCCGGAGCACAACCGGGTGCTGCGCTTCGTCGTGCCCGCCCTGGGCTTCCCGTCCGACACAGTGCAATACCGCCGGGAGGCCCGCGCAGCCGGCGAGACGAAGTACCCGCTGGCCAAGATGATCCGGCTCTCGGCCGACAGCATCACCGGCACCTCGGTCGGGCCGCTGCGCGTCGCGATCTGGCTCGGGCTGCTGGGCGCGGTGCTGGCGGTGGGGGTCGTGGCCTACGCGCTGATCGCCCGCGCCCAGGGCCACACCGTGACCGGATGGACCTCGACCGTGGCGGTCGTGGCCGCCATGGGCGCCCTCCAGCTGCTCTGCCTCGGGATCCTGGGCGAATATCTCGGGCGGATGTGGGAGATGCTCCAGGCCCGCCCCAGCTACTTCATCGCCTACGACTCCCAGCGCGAGGAGTCCCTCCCGGACGCCAGACGCGAGGGCGAGACCCCCTGATCTGCCGCGCACGCGGCATACCCCTGTGTGCGGCAGAATGGGCAGGTGACGAACATCATCTCGATCCAGTCCGCCGTCGCCTACGGGCACGTCGGCAACTCGGCAGCCGTCTTCCCCATGCAGCGCCTCGGCGTGGAGGTCTGGCCCGTCTACACGGTCAACTTCTCCAACCACACCGGCTATGGCGAGTGGCGCGGACCGGTGCTGCCGGCCGACGACGTGCGGGCCGTCATCCAGGGCATCGAGGACCGCGGGGCGTTCCCGTCGGTGGACGCGGTGCTCTCGGGCTACCAGGGCGGCGAGGAGATCGGTGACGTCATCATCGACGCGGTCGCGCGCGTCAAGGCGGCCAACCCCAAGGCCGTCTATGCCTGCGACCCCGTCATGGGCAACGCCAAGTCCGGCTGCTTCGTCCACCCCGCCATCCCCGTGCTGCTGCGCGAGCGGGTGGTGCCGATGGCCGACATCATCACGCCCAACCAGTTCGAACTGGGCTTCCTCACCCACACCGAGCCGCAGTCGCTCGAGGGGACCCTCGAGTCGGCTGACAAGGCCCGCGAGATGGGCCCGTCGACGGTGCTGGTGACCTCGGTGCTGCGACCCGACCGCCCCACCGACACGATCGAGATGCTGGCGGTCCACGGCGACGACGCGTTCATCGTGCAGACCCCGCAGCTGCCCATCAAGTGCAATGGCTCCGGTGACGTGACGGCCGCGCTCTTCACGACCCACCTGCTCGAGACCGGCCAGGCCGACGTCGCCCTCGCCCGCACCGTCTCCAGCGTCTATGCCCTGCTCAAGCGGACGATGGACTCCGGCCAGCGCGAGCTCCAGCTCGTCCAGAGCCAGGAGGAGATCGCCCACCCCGCAATGGAGTTCGAGGTCCGCAAGGTCCGCTGACCCAAGGCCAGCCGCGCAACGTCCAGATGTGGCAGTTAGCGGGGTCTCGATCGACCCGAGAGCCCGCCACCCGCCAGATCTGGACGTTGCGTCGTGACGGGAGACGTCAGAGCAGCACAAGGTGAGGCGTCAGAGCAGGGCCAGGTGGTCCCGGTGGATGGCCTCGCGCTCGTACTCCTGGCCGAGCTCCTTGGCGAGCTCGCGGGTGTTGCGGCCGATCATCTCGGGCAGCTCGGCCGACGAGTAGTTGATCAGGCCGCGGGCCACGACGCGCCCGTCGAGGGCACACACGTCCACGGGGTCGCCGTCGGTGAAAGCCCCTGCGACAGCGGTGATCCCGGCCGGGAGCAGCGACTTGCGCCGCTTGGTGATGGCCTCGACAGCACCGTCGTCGATCGTGATCCGCCCTCGTGCGGTCGTGGCGTGGGCGATCCACAGCTTGCGGGAGCGGGCTGCCCGCTTGGTCGCGGCAAAGAGCGTGCCGACGTCCTCGCCGGCAAGCGCGGGCTCCACATCGGCGGCCGACGCCAGCACGACGGGTATGCCGGCGGCGTTGGCGATGCCGGCCGCCTCGACCTTGGTCATCATGCCGCCGGAGCCGATCGCCGAGCCGGTGCCACCGATGTCGATGCCGTCGAGGTCGGAACGGTCGCGCACGAGCGGGATCCGCTGTGCCCCAGGCCTCTTGGGCGGCCCGTCATAGAGCGCGTCGACGTCGGTGAGCAGCACCATGGCGTCGGCCTTGATCAGGTGCGCGACGAGCGCCGCCAGCCGGTCGTTGTCGCCGAAGCGGATCTCGTGCGTGGCCACGGTGTCGTTCTCGTTGACGATCGGGACGATCCCCAGCTCGAGGAGCCGGTCGAGGGTGCGCCGGGCATTGGTGTAGTGCGAGCGCCGCGTCACATCGTCGATCGTCATCAGCACCTGCCCGACGGTCAGCCCGCGCTCGGCAAAACAGCGCTGGTATGCCGCGACTAGGGCTCCCTGGCCGACGCTCGCGGCCGCCTGCTGGGTCGCCAGGTCGCGCGGCCGGGACGGCAGCCCGAGGGGCGCGATGCCCGCGGCGATGGCGCCGGAGGAGACGAGCACGACGTGCGAGCCGGCGAGACGGCGGTCGGCCAGCACCCGCACGAGCTCGGCGAGCCGCTCCTCGCTCAGCACTCCCCCGCCCGGCTCGGTCAGTGAGGACGAGCCGATTTTGACGACGACGCGGCGAGCCCGCGCGATCCGGGCTCGCTCACTCGTCGGCATCGTCGGCCGCCGTCGCCCAGTGCCCGGCCTTGCGCTCGGCGTCGAGCTCGGCGCGCGCGGCCTGCTTGGCCCGGCGCCGGGTCTCGTAGTCGGCGCGCTTCTCGTCGCGGGTGGCCCGGTGGCCGCCCTCGAACTCCTCGACCCGCAGGTCGGAGCCGCGGGGTCCGGTGAGCAGCTCGGCGCCGGTCGCCATCGTGGGCTGCCAGTCGAAGACGACCTCGTCGCCCTCGGGGCCGATCATCACGGTGGCACCGGGGACGGCGCCGGCCTTGAACAGCTCCTCCTCGACACCCGCGCGGGCGAGCCGGTCGGCGAGGTAGCCGACGGCCTCGTCGTTGGCGAAGTCGGTCTGACGCACCCACCGGGTGAGGCGCTGGCCCACCACGCGGTAGGCCTCGCCGTCGGGGGTGCCGACCCGCTCCACGCGGAAGCCGGTGTCGTCGACGGCCTTGGGCCGCAGGGTGATCCGCGGTGCCTCGACGACCTCGACCGCCTTTCGGGCCTCCTCGACGTGGCGGGCCATCGCAAAGGTCAGCTCGCGCAGCCCCTGCCGGGCGACGGCCGAGACGATGAAGACCTCCAGCCCACGCGCCTCGAGGTCGGGCCGCACCATCTCGGCGAGCTCGCGCGCCTCGGGGACGTCGGCCTTGTTGAGCACCACCATGCGGGTGCGTTCCGACAGCGGCCGGCCGCCGAGGGAGGCATCGGGGACGTATGCCGCGAGCTCCTCCTCGATGACCTCCAGGTCGGTCATGGGGTCGCGTCCCGGCTCGAGCGTGGCGCAGTCGATCACATGGACCAGCACCGAGCACCGCTCGACATGGCGCAGGAACTCCAGCCCGAGGCCGCGGCCCTGGGAGGCCCCCGGGATGAGCCCGGGCACGTCGGCGACGGTGAGGCGCATGTCGCCGGCGGTGACGACGCCGAGGTTGGGCACAAGGGTGGTGAAGGGGTAGTCGGCGATCTTGGGCCGCGCGGCCGACAGCACCGAGACCAGCGAGGACTTGCCGGCCGACGGGAAGCCGATCAGGGCGACATCGGCGAGCGACTTCAGCTCCAGCACGATGTCGCGCTCGTCGCCGGGCTCGCCGAGGAGGGCGAAGCCGGGTGCCTTGCGCCGGGCCGAGGCGAGCGCCTTGTTGCCGAGGCCGCCCCGGCCGCCCTGGGCCACGACATACTCCGCGTGCTGTCCGACGAGGTCGGCGAGGATCTGGCCGTCGGGCGTCTTGACGACGGTGCCCTCCGGCACGGGCAGGACGAGGTCCTCCCCGTCGGCGCCGTTGCGCTCGTCACCGGCGCCCGGCTTGCCGTTGGTGGCCTTGCGGTGCGGGCTGTGGTGGTAGTCGAGCAGGGTCGTGGACTGGGGGTCGACCCGCAGCACCACCGAGCCGCCCCGGCCGCCGTTGCCGCCGTCCGGCCCACCGAGCGGCTTGAACTTCTCCCGGCGCACGGAGGCGACGCCGTGGCCGCCGCTGCCCGCCGCGACGTGAAGGACGACGCGGTCGACGAAGTTGCTGCTCATGCTCGGTGGCCTCCTGGCCGGTGTGGTGCTGGGGTGCGCTGTCTGCGCGGAAGTGGCGAAGGGGGCGGGCCATGTGCTGGCCCGCCCCCTTCGAGAGCTGCGATGGCGTGCGCTCGCACGCCGTGCGTCACTCGGCGGAAACGGTCTCCGCCGGGACGATGTTGACGGTCTTGCGGCCGCGGCGGGTGCCGAACTTCACGGCACCGGCAACGAGCGCGAAGAGCGTGTCGTCCTTGCCACGGCCGACGCCCTCACCGGGGTGGAAGTGCGTGCCGCGCTGACGGACGATGATCTCGCCGGCCTTGACGTCCTGACCGCCGTAGCGCTTGACGCCGAGGAACTGGGGGTTGGAGTCGCGACCGTTGCGGGTCGAGGACGCACCCTTCTTGTGTGCCATCTCTTAGCCTGCCTTCTGCTTCGTCTGTCGGAGGTTTCTCAGGCCTCGATGGCCGTGACCTTGACCTGGGTCTGGTGCTGACGGTGACCCTGGCGCTTGCGGTAGCCGGTCTTGTTCTTGTACTTCAGGATCGTGATCTTGGGGCCCTTGGCGGGCTTGACGATCTCGGCCTTGACGCTCGCCTTGGCGAGCTTGTCGCCGGTGGTGACGGCGCCGCCGTCGACCAGCATCAGCGGAGTGAGCTCAACGGCGTCGCCGGGCTCACCGGCGACCTGGTCGATGATCAGGACATCGCCGACGGAGACCTTCTCCTGCCGACCACCTGCGCGGACGATCGCGTACACGTTGAACTCGCTTTCCGGGTTTTCTTGCTGCTGGTGATGCGCGCTCTCGGGTAACCGGCTCGTCAACACGAGGCTCGGTGGGCGCACCGACGTTCCATCTTAGGGGATCTGGGACCCCACGACCAAACCGGCGAGGAGCAGGAGGTATGCCGCCCGCGTGGGCCGCGGCGCGGCATACCTCCCGTTCCCCCGACGGTCAGTCCTCGCGGGGCTTGGGCGGACCTGCCGGAGCCACCACCCGACCACGCTTGCGGCGCTTGGGCGGCGCCTCGGCGGCGGGCTGCTCCTCCTGCCCGAAGGGGCTCGGCTCGGCGGACGCGTCCGGCTGCGGCTGCTCGTCCGGCTGCGGCTGCTCGGCCTGGGCGGCGGGCTCAGAGGGGGCGTCCTGAGAGACGGCCTGCTCCTGGTCGGGCTGCGGCTGCTCGTGGTCGACACCGGTGGAGTCGGCCTGGGCCGGCGCGGCCTGCTCGTCGCCACCCTCGCGGACCTCCTCGCACGGGCCGTCCTGGCTGAGCGCCAGCTCGGCAACGTCGTCCTCGCTGGGCTCGCCGGCGATCTTCTTGATCGCGGCGGCGTGTGCCGCGGCAGCGATCTGGGCCGCGGTCGGGCCGGACTGCTGGGCGTCCTTGCCGTTGTCGCCGCCGCCGCCGTTGCCGTTGTTGGTGTTGGCGTTGTTGGTGTTGGCGTTGTTGGTGTTGGCGTTGTTGCCGCCGTCGCCGCCGCTGTCGCGCTCGCCACGGCCCTTGCGGCCCCGCCGGGAGCCGCCCCCGGACTCGCCGCCACCACCGCCGGTGTTGCCGCTGCTGCGGTCGATGGGCTCGCTCGAGACGATGATCCCGCGGCCGTTGCAGTGCTCGCACTGCTCGGAGAAGACCTCGATCAGGCCGGAGCCGACCCGCTTGCGGGTCATCTGGACCAGGCCGAGCGAGGTGACCTCGGCGACCTGGTGCTTGGTGCGGTCGCGGCCGAGGCACTCGACCAGGCGCCGCACGACGAGGTCGCGGTTGGACTCCAGGACCATGTCGATGAAGTCGATGACGATGATGCCGCCGATGTCGCGCAGCCGCAGCTGGCGGACGATCTCCTCGGCCGCCTCGATGTTGTTCTTGGTGACGGTCTCCTCGAGGTTGCCCCCGGAGCCGACGAACTTGCCGGTGTTGACGTCGACGACCGTCATGGCCTCGGTGCGGTCGATGACCAGCGAGCCACCCGACGGGAGCCAGACCTTGCGGTCCATCGCCTTGGCCAGGGCCTCGTCGATGCGGTGCTCGGCAAAGATGTCCCGCTCGCTGGTCCACCGCTCGAGGCGGTCGGCGAGGTCGGGGGCGACGTCGCTGAGATAGTCGCTGATCTCCTCATAGGCCTTGGCGCCGGAGACCACGAGCCGGGAGAAGTCCTCGTTGAAGACATCGCGGATGACCCGCACGGTCATATCGGGCTCGCCGTGGAGCAGGACGGGGGCGCCGCCGGCGGAGGCCTTCTTGCCCTTCTTGGCCTCGGCCTTGTCCTGGATCTTCTGCCAGATCCTGGTCAGCCGCTCGACGTCGGCGCGCAGCTCCTCCTCGGAGGCGCCCTCGGCAGCGGTCCGCACGATCACGCCCGCGGAGTCGGGGACGACCTGCTTGAGGATCGCCTTGAGCCGGGAGCGCTCGGTGTCGGGGAGCTTGCGGCTGATGCCGGTCATCGACCCCTCGGGGACATAGACCAGGTAGCGGCCGGGCAGCGAGATCTGGCTGGTGAGGCGGGCGCCCTTGTGGCCGATGGGGTCCTTGGTCACCTGGACCAGGACGGTGTCGCCGGAGGAGAGGGCGTTCTCGATGCGCTTGGGCTGGCCGCCGCCCTCGAGGCCGGCGGCGTCCCAGTTGACCTCGCCGGCATAGAGCACGGCGTTGCGGCCCTTGCCGATGTCGATGAAGGCGGCCTCCATCGAGGGCAGGACGTTCTGGACGCGGCCGAGGTAGACATTGCCGGCCATGGTGTTGTTGGACTCGCGCGAGACGTAGTGCTCGACGAGGACGCCGTCCTCGAGGACGCCGATCTGGGTCTTGCCCTCACGCTCGCGCACGACCATGGTGCGCTCGACGGCCTCGCGGCGGGCGAGGAACTCCGCCTCGGTGATGATCGTGCGGCGCCGGCCGGCCTCGCGGCCCTCGCGGCGACGCTGCTTCTTGGCCTCGAGGCGGGTGGAGCCCTTGACGGCCTGCGGGGCGTCGCGGTCCTTGCGGGGCTCGCGCACCTTGGTCACGGTGCCGGGCGGGTCCTCGTCGGCGGGCGCGCCGCTGCCGCTGCGACGGCGACGGCGCCGCCGGCGCGACGAGCCGCCCTCGCCGTCGTCCTCGGAGTCGTCGCTCTCGCCGGGCTGGTCGGCGTCGCCGGACTCCTCGTCGGTGGTGGACGTGGTGGCGGCCTCCTGGCTGCGGCCACGGCCACGGCGACCGCGGCGGCCGGAGCCCTTGTCCTCGCCGTCGCCGTCGGTGGTCTCGGCGCTGTCTGCGGTGGCCTCCTCGGCCGATTCGCCCTCTGTGGACTCGCCGTCCTCGTCCCGCGCGTCCTCGCCGCGGCCCCGGCGGCCCTTGCCGCCGCGCCGGCGACGCGAGCGGCGCGAGCCGCCCTCGGCGCTGTCGTCAGTGTCGTCGGTGTCGTCCCCGTCGGAGGACTCCTCGGGCTGCTCCTCGGCGACGGCGAAGGCGTCGACGACCGGGGCGGCCCGGGGCGCCCGCCGCGGGACGACCGGCTCCGGTGCCTGGAACATCAGCCCGAAAGCGGGCGCGAGCGACGGTGCGGCCGGCTCGCCGTCCTCGTCCTGCCCGTCCTGCTCGTCGTCGCCGTCACGGTCCTGAGCCTGGTCGGCGTCGCTCTGCGCCGCGGCGAGCAGTGCCTCGACATCGAGCGCGAGGACCTGCACGTCGATGTCGTCGCCGTCCTCCTCGCCAGCCGCGGTCTCGGCCTCGAGTGCGGCGGCCTCGGGGACAGCCGTCTCCGGGGTGGCCTGCTCGGGGGCGACGCTGTCCTCACCCTCGCCGGCACGCTCGGCCTCGACCGGCTCGACCGGCTCGGCGGGTGCGGCCTTCTTGGTGCTCTTGCGCGCCGCGCGCTTGCGGGCCGGCTTGGTCTCGCTCGGCTCAGGGGCGGCCTCGGTCGCGGCCGGCTCGGGCTGCCCGGCGTCGGCGGCGCCGTCCGTGCCCGCCTGGGGCTCGCTCGCGACCTCCTTGGCCGCGGCCTTGGCGGTGGCCTTGCGGGTGACGCGCTTGCGGGCCGGCTTGGCCGGGACGTCCAGGAGAGCGGCGGGCTGCTCGGTCTCCGTCGCGGGGGTCACGGCGTCGGCCTCGGGCAGGGCGGGTGCTGCATCGGTCTCCGGCGCGGAGGGCGGTGCGTCGGCGGCCTGGTCCTGCGTGCCGGTCGTGGTGTCGTCGGTGGAAGCCATGGAAGGGCTCCTTCACATCTCACCCACGCGCTGAGGGCCACACCCGGTCCGGACTGTCGTCCGGCCCCGATCAGCCGCGTGGTGCGCGGGTCGTGCGCCGTGCCGGAAGCGGGGTGCCACCGACACGGAAGTCATGGGCTGCGCCCGCCTCCGGCTCGCGCATGCGGCGCGTCACCGGACGTCAGGCGCCGACGTCGGCCTTGTCGGCAGCCAGCGGGTCGGCCACCCCAGCATCTGCGCTTCGCAGCGGGCCCTGCGCCAGCCTGGTCACCAGGGGTGGTGAGGGCGGCGCGAGCTCCGAGACTGCGCGCAGCGCGGTCAGGACATCGTCGGGGCGCACGGCGGGTGTGGTGTGCCGTACGACCATCCGCAGTATCGCACATCGACCCTCGTCGCCCTCGGAGCAGTCCGCCGCCAGCACGGGTCCGCGCGCGTCGAAGGTCTTGGGGCCGGTCTTGAACATCCGGGTGACCTCGACCCGCTCCTGCGCCCGGAAGGACTCGACCACCGCGATCAGGTCCGCGAGCGGCATACCGGCGAAGCGCAGCTCCCAGACCGAGCCCTCCAGCCGGTCGGCCAGGGAGCCCGGGCCGGCCTCGACGACCTCGATGACGTCGAGCCCCTCCGGCAGCGCCTCATCGAGCGCCGCGCGCACGGCCTCGGGGTCGACGCGCTCGACGACGGAGATCTCGAAGTACTCCGCCTCGCTGGCGGTGCCGGTCGGCGCGGCATTCGCATAGCTGATCTTGGGGTGGGGGTGGAAGCCGCCGGAGAAGGCCATGGGCACGCCCGCGCGTCGCAGCGCCCGCTCCAGGGCACGCGCGAAGTCCCTCGTCGAGGAGAACCGCAGCCGCCCCCGTTTCGCGTAGCGGATCCGCAGTTTCTGGACCGCCGGGGCGGGGGGCGGGCCCTCGGGGGTGCGCTGACGTGCCATGACGGACAACTCTAGGCGGTATGCCGCGGGGTCGGGAATCGCAGTGATGACCCGGCCTGCTCGGTGGATTCCCCTCCAACAGGCGCGCGACACAACCGATTCCGTTGCGAGGAGGCTCTGGTGCGATCAGTTCCGCACCCACTACTCTCGCGCCATGGCAACACTGGACCGGGCCCGACTGGCCGAGCTGCTCCGCGCCGAGCAGCAGACCTATGTGGAGCGCAATCCCCGCAGCCGCGAGCTCTTCGAGTCGGCCGACAACCTCTTCGGACGCGTCCCGATGACGTGGATGAACATGTGGTCGGGAGGCTTCCCGCTCTACCTCGCCTCGGCCAGGGGCAACCAGGTCACCGATGTCGACGGCCACGACTACATCGACTTCGCACTGGGCGACACCGGCGCGATGGCGGGCCACTCCCCCGAGGCCACCACTGCCGCGGTCGCCCGGCGCATGGGCGAGCTCGGCGGCATCACAACGATGCTGCCGACCGAGGACGCGCAGTGGGTCGGTGCCGAGCTGACGCGCCGGTTCGGTATGCCGCTGTGGTCCTTCACGCTCACAGCCACCGATGCGAACCGCTGGGCGATCCGGCTGGCGCGGCTGGCCACCGGGCGGACCAAGATCCTCACCTTCGCCTACTGCTACCACGGATCCGTCGACGAGGCCTTTGCCGTGCCCGGGCCCGACGGCGAGGCGGTCAGCCGCCCGGGCAATGTCGCTCCCCCGGTGCCGCTGTCACAGACCTCGCGGGTGGCGACGTGGAATGACCTCGAGTCGGTCGAGCGCCAGCTCGCCCACGGTGACGTCGCCGCGATCCTGACCGAGCCTGCCCTGACCAACATCGGCATCGTGCTCCCCGAGCCCGGCTTCATGGAGGGACTGCGCGAGCTCGCGACCCGGCACGGCGCCCTGCTCATGATCGACGAGACGCACACCTTCTCCGCCGGTGCCGGCGGCGCGACCCGCGAGTGGGGCCTCGAGCCGGACATCTTCGTCATCGGCAAGTCGGTCGGCGGGGGCATCCCCTCCGGTGCCTACGGCATCAGCGAGGCGGTCGCGGAGGCGATCACGCGGCATACCTCTGCCGGGGAGGCCGACATCGTCGATGTCGGTGGGGTCGGCGGCACCCTCGCGGGCAACGCCCTCTCGACCGCCGCGATGCGCGCGACGCTCGAGGAAGTTCTCACCGAGGAGGCCTTCGCCCACATGACCAAGCTCGCGACCGACTTCACGTCCGGCGTGCAGGCGACCCTCGACGAGTTCGAGGTGCCATGGTCGATCAGCCAGCTCGGCGCCCGCGCCGAGTACCGCTTCGCCGATCCTGCCCCGCGCTCCGGCGAGGAGTCCGCGGCGGCGGCCGATGACGAGCTGGACGCCTACCTGCACCTGGCGATGTGCAACCGCGGCATCCTCATGACGCCCTTCCACAACATGGCGCTGATGTGCCCAGAGACGACTCCCGAGGATGTCGAGCGGCACACCCAGGTCTTCCGCGAGGTCGTCGCGGCGCTGGTGGCGTGACCGGCGGCCGCGGACGGATTCCCTCCGCGGCCGCGCCGGTCACTGCACGCGGAAGGCGTAGATCTCCGCACCGGCGGTCATCGTGAAGCGCAGCCGCACCTGGCGACCCCGCAGGCCCGCGAGACTCTTGCCACCCCAGGTGACCTTGTGGGCCCCAGAGTCCCCCGTGACATAGGAGGAGGCGGCCGCCTCGTAGCCCGGGATCACCCGGCCGGTCGCCGCGTCCTGCACGGCCACCGTGAGCCGCCCGCCCCTGGGCACGGTCGCGTTGACCGACAGGGCGGAGCCGGTCGGGAGCAGCGGCTTCGTCACCAGCGAGCCATAGGTCGAGGTGGCCCGCATCCCCGCGAACCGGTCGCGGTCCCACTCGGCAAAGAAGATGCGCGCCGAGCGCGGGGTGTCTTCGTGCCCGCCGTTCCAGGCGCCGTAGTAGAAGCGCACCTTGTCGCCCACATAGACCGGCGCACTGGCGGTGAGGATCATCCCGTCGTCGAGGGAGCCCAGGGGCCCGAGCGGCAGGCTCGGCGCGCGCGTGGTGGGACGGGAGAAGTGCACGCCGTCGCGGGACGAGGCGAGGAAGGGCTGGAGCGGCCCGTTGACGCCGTTGACGAGCGAGGCGGTGTAGACGATGGGCAGGGCGATCAGCCCCTCGCCCATGCGGAAGAGCGCGGAGGCATAGACATCGCTCTCGGGGCGGTCACCGGAGTCGGTGCGCAGCGCCCGGCGGGGCGTGGTCCAGGACAGGAAGTCGCGGCTGGTCGAGACGAACAGCTGGCGGTTGACGCCGCTGGCCTGCTTGGTCAGGGCGATGAACTGCCGGTTGACCGGGTCCCAGGAGACGCTGGCGATGTCGCGGAAGGGCAGGGCCCGGCCGTTGCTCAGCGGCCGCCAGGTCTCGCCGTCGGCCGACGCATAGGTGCGGTAGTCGACGTTGACCGGCGGCATCGGCAGCTGGGTGACCGTCATCTGCATGGTGCCCTTGACCACGAGCATGAGCCAGCGCTTGGACGGGTCGGAGGTGTCGGGGTTCTTGACCACACCACCCAGTCCGCCGTCGTGCAGGACCTTGTGCCCACGCGGCCAGGTGACGCCGTCGGCGCTCTCGGCATACCAGACCGACCAGGGGTCGCCGGCCGCCTTGACGTGGTACCACATCTTGTAGATCCCGGCGTCGCGCACGACCGTCCCGAACAGCTGGGCGCTGTGCGAGGGGCTCTCCCCCTTGGTGCAGCAGACCGCGTCGTAGACGGGGTCTGCCGACTCGTCGCCGGCCGCGGTGGTCGAGACCTCCGACTCCTGGGTGCCGTACTTCTCCCCCTCGATGATGACCTGGCGCATCGAGGTCGTGGAGGCGATGCGGTGGTTGGCGGTGAAGAGCACCGAGGCGGTGCCGAGCCGGGGCTGGTAGGCCTCGGGCCCGATGTACTCCTCGATCTGCATGCCGTCCCAGTAGCTGGAGCCGACCGAGGCCCGGTCGGAGGTGACGTTGAGGACGACGCGAGTGGTCCCGGCCGGCGCGCGGCCCCGGCTGCGGACGGTCCCGACAGACCCGGCCGCCGGGGAGGCGTTCTCCTGGCCGACGACACCGAGGCGTCGCCCGTCGGCGCCATAGAACTCGAGGTGGAGGACCGCGGGCTTGCCGCGGCCGGTCTGCACCCGGCCCGCGGCCGCGTAGAAGCGCCCGCCGTAGGCATTCATCGGCTGGGAGCGGATGCCGGTGCTGCCGTCGCGGACGCCGTCCCACAGCCAGGTGATGTGGTTCTGGGTGCCGGCGCCCACATAGACGGGGAAGGGTGCGCGCCCGGGGATCCAGTCGACCCGGTTGCCGGTGGTGGCCCGGGCCGGGCTGCGCGTCCAGTAGTGCGGACCGCTACCAGCGGTCCCCCACTCGAAGTCGTGGTTCCACATCCCGAGCCGGTAGGGCTCGGTGCCCGGCGGCGGCGTGGCCGCGGCACTGGGCGAGGCCGTGGCGAGTGTGCCGGTGGCGATGAGCAGGGTGGTGGACAGCAGGGCGAGGATGACTCGCCGGGGACTGGACGTCATGGGGTGGCAGGCGGCTTTGTCTCGGGGCTGCGGGCGCGGCGGGCAGCGTGAGCGGGCAGGGGCAAAATGCCCCATATGCTAACCCGCTGTTTGGGCAAAACCGCTGGTCAAACGGTGTGTGACCTGTGCCTCACCAGCCGGTGAATGCCGCCGGTCAGCCGGGCGCGGCGGCCGGGAAGACCCGGTCGGCGTTGTCCCAGCAGACGGCGCGCAGCCAACCGCTCCCCAGGCCGAGCCGCTCCAGGGCCTCGAGCTGGTGGACATAGGGATAGGGGATGTTGGGGAAGTCGGTGCCGAGCAGCACGCGGTCACCGACGTCGGCGAGGCGACCCAGCAGGGCGCGGTCGAACGGCAGCATCTCCTCGGTGAAGTCCGTGAAGGCCATGGTCGTGTCGAGCATGACCCCGGCGAAATCGTCGGCCAGATCGAGGAACTGCCGGTACTCCGGCATACCCATGTGGGCGATGAGCAGGCGCAGTCTCGGGTGCCGCCCGAGCACCGCACGGACCGGGTCGACACCCGTGTGCTCGCCCGCGACGGGGCCGCTGCCGCAGTGGATGACGGTGGCGACGCCGGCCTCGGCCAGCACCCCCCAGACCGGGTCGAGCAGCTCGTCGGCCGGGCTGAACTCCCCCACCTGCACGTGGCACTTGAACACCCGCGCGCCTTGCTCCACCGCACGCCGGACGTATGCCGCGGCGCCGGGCTCCGGATAGAAGGTCGCCGAGTGGAGCGCGTCGGGGACCTGGGCGGCGAACCCCGTGGACCAGTCGTTGAGCCACTCGGCCATGCCGGGACGGTGGGGGTAGTTGAGCGCGGTGAACCTGCGCACCCCCAGCTCCCGGAGGATCTCCAGCCGGCGGGACTCGCTGTGCTGGTAGGCGATCGGCCACCGTCGACCGAGTTTGGGACCGGCCGCGGCGAAGTACTCCCAGACCTTGGCCAGGACGTTGTCGGGCATGAAATGGGTGTGGATGTCGACGAGCCCGGGCAGCCCATGCCGCATGCGGAAATCGGCGACCGCGGCGGCCTCCTCGGCCAGGGGCGGGGTGATGGGTGCGTCGGTCATGCCGGTGACCCTACGGCCGGCGGGCCTCCTCGCGGAGGCCAATGCGGGGGGGCCACCGGGAGCGGGCGACTTTTCCCGCCGATTTCCTTGCCGAGTGACCTCCGCCACCCGTACGCTCATTCCACCCTGGTGCGTACTACGAGAAATGAAGTGCATCATGCGCAACAAAGACCTGGCTGCCAAGCACATCCCCACGGTGATCCGTCTCCTGGAGAACTCGCGGTACGAGGTGCTGCCCACCCCGACCATCGAGGAGAAGATCCACGCCTCGCTGCCGACCTCGGTGCCGGTGACGGTCACGGCCTCGCCCACCAAGGGCCTGGAGCAGACGCTGGCCACGGCCGAGCGCCTCGCCGCGGCCGGCTACAAGGTCGTGCCCCACATCGCGGCGCGCATGGTGCACGACCGGGCGGAGCTGGAGGAGATCACGGCGCGGATGAAGTCCGCGGGGGTCACCGACGTCTTCGTGCCCGGCGGCGACGCCGAGGCGGCGGGGATCTATCCGGATGCCCTCGCCCTGCTCAAGGACCTGAGGGCCATCGGTGACCCGTTCGGCCACGTCGGCATCGCGGGATACCCCGAGTCGCACCCGACGATCCACGATGACGTCACCATCCAGACGATGTGGGACAAGCGCGACTACTCCACCCATGTGGTCAGCAACATGACCTTCGGCCCGGCGGCGGTCAGCAACTGGCTCCAGCGGATGCGGCTGCGCGGCATCAAGCTGCCGCTGCTCCTGGGCCTCCCCGGCCCGATCGACCGCGCCAAGCTGCTCGGCATGGCGACCAAGATCGGCGTCGGCGACTCGACGAGGTTCCTCAAGAAGCATGTTGGCCTGATGGCCCGCCTGACCGCGCCCGGCGGTTTCACCGGCGAGCGCTTCCTGGCCCAGTGCGCGCCCACCTTCGGCGACCCGGAGTCGGTCGTGGAGGGCCTGCACCTCTACACCTTCAACCAGGTGGCCGAGACCGAGCAGTGGCGGACCGAGCTGCTCGCCCGCCTCAAGGCGCGCTGACCAGCGCCCCGCACACAACCAACGACGGACAGCGACCGGCCCGAGGCCGGTCGCTGTCCGTCGTTGTCGGGGGGCCTGACGCCGGCTGGCTCAGGACCCGTCAGCGGGATCGGCCCGGAGCAGTCCCGCCAGGGCGCGCTCCAGGCCGGTGTGCCCGGTGTCGACCACCGTCAGCGGCAGCCCGATGCGCTCGGCTGCCTCGGCCGCCGCCTCCGCCAGCTCAGGGTCATGGGGGTCCTGGGCGAGCCAGACCACCCTGGTGTAGGAGCGGAAGTAGTCCTCCCGCAGCTCCGGATAGCGGTCCAGGCCGAGCTCCTTGACCACGGTCCGGTTGAAGGACCGCACGAGGAAATCGGTGAACACGTAGGTGCCCGGCTGCTCCTCGAAGAAAGCCGCCATGCGCTCCGGGCCCGCATAGACGTCATAGCAGTGCAGCCCCGGGAGCCGGCTCACCCCGAGCTCCTCACAGAGGGCGTCGAGGGCGCCATAGGTGCCGCAGTCGGCATACCCGATGAGCACCTGCGCATAGGACGGGCCGATGCGCTCGACGAGCTCGCGCACCTCCCCCGCGATCAGCTGGGGTGAGTTGTGCAGCAGCGGCGGCAGCGGGTGGACGTCGAGCGGCCAGCCGCGGCGACTGGCGATCTCCGCGGCCGGCTGCGACAGCGCACCACACGCGATCAGGGCGACCCGACCGCCTGGTGCGCTAGAACGCAAGCTGCTCGACGAACCGGTCGTTGAAGTCGCTTCTGTCGGAGAGCTCGACATAGGTGACCTCCTCCAGCAGTGCATCGGCGCCGGCCCGCTCGCGCAGCGACAGCAGGCCCATCTTGGCGCCCTCGCCGGCGACATTGCCCGCAGAGACGATCCGCAGGACGGACAGCTTGGGGACAAGCCCGATCCGGATGGCCGAGGCCGGCGAGAGATAGGACCCGAACGACCCGGCCAGCAGCACCTGCTGGATGTCGCCGTGCTCGAGACCCAGCTCCTGCAGGAGCAGCGACCAGCCGGTCGAGATCGCGGCCTTGGCGAACTGGAGCTCGCGCACGTCGCGCTGGGAGAGATAGACACACTCGCCAGGGTCGGCGTCGGGCGTGGGCCGGTAGAGCACGAAGACCCGCTCCTCGCCCACCGACGTCAGGCGGTCGGCAAGGGCCGGGACGGCCGCGGCGGCGGCCTCGTCGGTCAGGAACCGGCCGCTGGAGTCCAGCAGCCCGACCTTGACCAGCTCCGCGACGGCGTCGACCAGGCCGGACCCGCACAGGCCCTTGGGCTCGACGTCGCCGATCACCTCGAGGGTGACCTCCGGGTCCTGCGGGTCGAGCTTGACCACCTCGATGGCGCCGTCGGCCGCGCGCATGCCACACCGGATCGCACCGCCCTCGAAGGCCGGGCCGGCCGGTGCCGCGGTCGACAGGATCGTGTCGCCGTTGGACAGCACGATCTCGCAGTTGGTGCCGACGTCGATGAACAGCCGGGCGCGCTTGTCCCGGTCCATGCCCGTGGCGAGCATGCCGGCCACGATGTCGCCGCCGACGTAGGCGCCGAGCGAGGGGAAGACCGAGGCGCGGGCCCGCGGGTGGATCTCGATCCCGATCTCGGACGCGAGCACGTCGGGGAAATGTGCGGTCGTCATCACGAATGGCGCGACCCCCAGTGGCTCGGGGTCGATGCCGAGCGCGAGTGCGGTCATCGTGGCGTTGCCGGCGAGGGCGACCTCGTAGACGTGCGCGGGGTCGACGCCGCCCTCCTCGCACACCTGGGCGGCGAGGTCGTTGAGGGTCGACGCCGCGGCGCTCTGGAGCCGGCCCAGGGCCTCGGGGTCCATCATCGTAGCGCTGATCCGGGTGATGACATCGCCGCCAAAAGGCTGCTGACGGTTGAGGATCGAGGCCACCGACACCGGTGTGCCAGTGGAGATGTCGAGCAGGGTCGCCACCACGGTGGTGGTGCCCAGGTCGTAGGCGATCGCGTAGCGCTGCTCGGTGGTGTCCCCCGGCTCGACGTCGATCAGCGCCTCGTCGACGATCACGGCGGTGACCTTGAAGTCTGCCTCGCGCATGACCTTGGGCAGGCGCCGCAGCACGTGCAGGTCGGCGGAGAGCTCGAGGTCGTCGATGGCGTCGAGCAGGCGCACCAGGTCGGTGCGCTGGTCGGCCAGGGTCGGCTCGTCGAGCTCGACATAGCGCTTCTGGAGCGCGGGGCGCAGGATCACCTGTCGCCCGACGCCCACCGTCGCTGCCTTGGGCCTGGTCACCAGCGGTGGCACGTCGAGGGAGAGGTCCTCGGTGGCCCGGACCAGGCAGGCCAGACGCCAGCCATCGGCGATCTGGTCGGCGCTGAAGGTCCGCTCGTCATGCCGGGTCACCGGCACGTCGGCGCCGGACACCCTGACCTTGCACTTGCGGCAGGTGCCGTGGCCGCCGCACGTGGAGTCGATCGCGATGCCGTTCCACGAGGCGGAGTCGAAGACCGTGACGCCGGGGGGCACCCGCACGCTGCGCGTGCTCTCGGGTGCCCCACCGGCGTTCTGCACGGTGAAGGAGAGCTCGACCCGCCCGGTCCCGTCATGTGCCACCGGACGGGGGCCGGAGTGGTCGATCAACCCCTCCCGGCGCATCTCGTCGACCGAGATGTCCGGGCGCGGGTCACCGGCCTCGCCGGTCACGACGCAGGCGTCCCCGCCGCCGCCTTCTCGGCGGCGCTACGGGCGCGGTGGTGACCGATCCAGGCCATGCCCCACTCGTCGTGGTTGAGCAGCAGGTCGGCGGCCTTGACGCCCTCGACGATCTGGGGCGTGCGCGAGTCCATGATGGCGCTGGTCAGACCGCAGGTCATGGCCATCGGCAGGAAGGCGGCGTTGAGCGCGTGCCGGCCGGGCATGCCGAAGGAGATGTTGGACGCGCCGCAGGTCATGTTGAGCCCGAACTCGTCGCGGATGCGCATCATGGTCTCGAAGCCGGCGGGACCGGACTCGGTGGTGGCGCCGATCGGCATCGCCAGCGGGTCGATCACGATGTCGTGCGTCGCGATGCCGTACTCGGTGGTCGCGACGTCCACGATCTTCTTGACCAGGGTGAGCCGCTTGTCGGGCTCCATCGGGATCTCGTCCTCGTCGTTGGGCAGAGCGATCACCGCGGCGTCGTACTTCTTGACGAGGGGCAGGATGGCCTCCATCCGGTCGTCCTCGGCGGTGATGGAGTTGACCAGCGCCCGGCCCTTGTAGACGGACAGGCCGGCCTCGAGCGCCTCCACCACGGAGGAGTCGATGCAGATCGGCTTGTCGGTCATCTCCTGGACCATGATGATCGCCTTGGCCAGCAGGTCTGCCTCGTCGACCAGCGGGACACCCATGTTGATGTCGAGGATGTCGGCGCCGCCGGTGACCTGGGCGTGCACGTCGCGCTCGATCGCGGACATGTCCCCGTTGCGCAGCTGCTCCTGGAAGACCTTGCGACCGGTCGGGTTGATGCGCTCGCCGATGATCACGAAGCGGTGGTCCCGGCCCATGACGACCTCTTGGTTGGCCGACCGGATCTTGGTCTCGAAATGGACGTTCATGCTCCCACCTTTGCCCGCTTCTCGTTGAGGAGTGCCTTCGCACGCTTGACGGTGGCCGAGGCGTCGGCGGCGTAGCCGTCGGCGCCGACCGCGTCGGCGTACTCCTGGGTGACGGGCGCGCCGCCGACCATGATGACCACGTCGTCGCGGATGCCGGCCTTCTCAAGCGCGTTGATGTTGGCCTTGAACATCGGCATCGTGGTCGTCAGGAACGCCGAGAAGCCGACCACGTCGGGCTTGTGCTTCTCGATCTCCGTCACGAACTTCTCGGGCGCCACCTGGACACCGAGGTCGATGACCTCGAAGCCCGCGCCCTCCAGCATGATGTTCACGAGGTTCTTGCCGATGTCGTGGACATCGCCCTTGACCGTGCCCATCAGGAAGGTGCCGACGGTCTCGACGCCGGTGTCGGCCAGCAGGGGCCGCAGCACCTCCATGGCACCGGCCATGGCGCGGCCGGCGACCAGCATCTCGGGGACGAAGAAGTCGCCGCGCTCGAAGCGCGCCCCAACCTCTTCCAGCGCCGGGATCAGGGCATCGAACAGCAGCGTCTGCGGCTCCATGTCCATCTCGAGTGCGCCGTGGGTGAGCTCGAGGACGCGTGGCCCATTGCCCACCAAGGTCTCATCGAAGAGACCTCTCAGTACTTCTTCCGGGGTCATGCCACGCCCTCCTTGCGTGTCCGGTGGCGAAGCAGCCGGGATAGCTGCTCTGCCTGCTCCATCAACAGCCGGGTCATCTCGGTGACCCGGCCCTCGAACCTTGCGGTGGGTCCTGAGATACCCATCGCGGCGAGCACCTCGCCGCGCACGCCGAAGACGGGCACGGCAAGGCCGCTCAGCCCGATCTCCAGCTCATCGGTGGTCACGGCGTAGCCCTGGCGCCGGATGGTCGCCAGCTGGGCCGTGAGCTGGCGGGCATCGCCCACCGTGTGCTCGGTGGTGCGCTCGAGCAGCCCGCTCGTCGGCGGCCGCAGGGCCTCGTAGGCGTAGAGCACCTTGCCGAGAGCGGAGGTGTGCGCCGGGACGTCGACCGACGTCCAGTCGCGGGCCGCCAGCAGGTAGCGGGAGTCGACCTGGGCCACGTGCACGACGCGGTCGCCCCGGGCGATGCCGAGGTTGACGGTCTCGCCGGTGATCTCCCCGACGCGCTCCAGCACCGGGTGGGCCAGGGACGAGAGCTCCTCCCAGGGGTCGTAGCGCAGCGAGTAGAGCCAGAAGACCGGGCCGGCGACGTAGCCGCCGTGCTCGTTGCGCTCCAGCAGCTCGGTGCGCTCGAGCGCAGCGAGCAGCCGCGAGGTCGTCGACCTCGGGAGATCACAACGCTCGGCGATGTCGGCGAAGTTCAACGGCTCCTCGGCCAGCACGACGGTCGAGACGAGCAGCGCTGCACGGTCGACCGCCTGGGTCCCGCTCGCTGCTTTAACTGCCTCGGACATCTGCTTGACCTTTCAGGTGAGGGGCGTCACGCTGTCTGCTTAGAAGTTCCATGATGTGGAACTCTGATTCCACATCATGGGGCCCCGCTTCCCGCCGGGTCAAGCCTTCGTTCAGATCAAATTCCAGGTTCAGGAGGACCGAATGTTCCGCAACCGGATGCCGCGCTACGAGGTTCTCTCGGAAGATGCGATGGCCAGCCTCGACACCGGCTGGCGGCGTCTCATCTCCGAGATCGGCGTGGAGTTCATGGACCAGCGCGCGCTGGACCTGTTCAAGGCCAACGGCCAGAAGGTGGAGGAGAACACGGTCTTCCTCGACCCCGACTTCGTCCTCGAGCAGGTGGCCAAGGCGCCGAGCGAGTTCGAGGTGCAGGCCCGCAACCCCGAGAACAACGTCACCATCGGCGGCGACGCGATGGCCTTCGGGTCGGTCTACGGCCCCCCGTTCGTGCGCGAGGGCGATGAGCGGCGCGACGGCACCTTCGACGACTACACCCGCTTCCTCAAGCTGGCCCAGTCGATCGATGTCCTCGACTCCGCCGGCGGCGTGATCTGCGAGCCCAACGACACCCCGCTGGACAGCCGCCACCTCGACATGACCTACGCGCTCCAGACGCTGACCGACAAGATCTACATGGGCAATGTCGTCTCGGGCGTCAACGCCCGCGACACCATCGCGATGACCGAGATCCTCTTCGGCTCGCGCGAGGCGATCGAGCAGACGCCGGCGACCATCTCGCTGGTCAACTGCAACTCCCCGCTCCGCTGGGACGACCGCATGCTCGAGGCGCAGTTCGAGTACACCGCGGCCAACCAGCCGGTCGTGCTCACGCCGTTCATCCTCATGGGCGCCATGTCGCCGGTGACGATCCCCGCAGCCCTGGTGCAGCAGATCACCGAGGCGCTGAGCGGCATCGCCCTCAGCCAGCTGATCCGGCCCGGTGCCCCCGTGGTCTTCGGCTCGTTCCTGTCCAACATCGACATGCAGTCCGGCTCGCCCACCTTCGGCACCCCGGAGTCCGGTCTCGGCCTGCTCTGCACCGGTCAGATCGCCCGCCACTTCAACCTGCCCTTCCGCACTGGTGGCGGCCTGACCTCCTCCCAGGTGCCGGACGCCCAGGCGGGCTACGAGGCGCTGATGACGCTCATGCCGACCTTCCTCGCCGGCGCCAACTGGGTGATGCACTCGGCCGGCTGGCTCGAGGGCGGCCTGGTCTCGTCCTTCGAGAAGTTCATCATCGACTCCGAGCTGGTCCAGATGCTCCAGCACGAGTTCACCCCGCTCGAGATCGACGAGGCCTCGATGGCCTTCGACGCGCACCAGGAGGTCGGCCACGGCGGGCACTTCCTCGGCGCCATGCACACCATGGAGCGCTTCCGGACCTGCTTCTACCGCCCGATGCTCTCCTCGTCGGACAACTTCGAGCGCTGGACCCGCAACGGCAGCGTCGACACGGCCGGCCGCGCCACGGCGATCTACAAGCAGAAGCTCGACGAGTACGAGCAGCCGCCGCTGGACGAGGCGATCCGCGAGCAGCTGGCCGACTACGTCAGCCGGCGCCGCACCGAGCTGGGCGACTGACCCGAGCACACACTGCGACCACGGTCGCAGTCCCACGGCCCCACATCGCGACCGCAGTCCGATGTGGGGCCGTGGTCCGTCGGGCGACCGTGGAGGCATGAGAGACACCGCTGCCACCGCATCCGCTCCCACCCGCTCCCCCGGCTGGCCCCTGTCGCACGACGACCTCGTCGCGGAGGGACTGGTCCACCACTACGGCTCCGGCCCTGCCGAGCAGCCCGCGCTCGCGGGCGTTGGCCTGCGCATCGCCGCGGGCGAGTCCGTGGCCGTCATGGGCCCCTCCGGCTCGGGCAAGACGACGCTGCTGCACGTCCTGGCCGGCATCATCCGCCCCTCGTCGGGGAGCGTGACGTGGCGCGGACGGGACATCACCCGGCTACCCGATCGGGAGCGGACTGCCCTGCGCCGCAATGACTTCGGCTTCGTCTTCCAGTCGGGCCAGCTGCTGCCCGAGCTCCCCGCAGAGGAGAATGCCGCGCTGCCGCTCATGCTCGCGGGCACGCCCCGCGCTGCTGCCGTCGGGCACGTGCGCCCGATCCTCGACGGGGCTCGGACTCCAGGGGCTGGCCGGCAGGCGACCCGGTGAGCTCTCCGGCGGCCAGGCGCAGCGCGTGGCTATCGCGCGGGCCCTTGCCGGGTCACCCGGTGTCGTCTTCGCCGACGAACCGACCGGGGCACTGGACCAGCAGACGGGCGGCGCGGTGATGGCCCAGCTCGTGGCAGCGACCCGCGCCCATGGCGCCTCGCTCGTGGTCGTCACCCATGACCCCGGCGTGGCCCGCACGTGCGAGCGCACCCTCGTGATGCGCGACGGTCTCGTCGTTGCCGAGCACCGTCGCGAGGAGACGGTCCGATGAGCACGTTGCGACTGTGGTGGCTGCTGCGGCACCATGAGCTCAAGGGCGCCCGGCTGACGTCGTGGCTGCCGGTCATCGCCTTCGGCGTGACCACGGCAAGCCTGCTCGTCGCCGTCTCCGGCCTGCTCGCCTTCGACGGCCGCAGGACCACTGGCCTCTCCGACGCGCCGGGGCCGTCCGACCCCGCGGCCCTCTACACGGTCCTGGCCGCGCTGGCCGTCGGCCTCATGGCTGTCCCGATCCTCACGCTGGGTGGGCTGGCGGCGCGGCTGTCGGTCAGTCGGCGCAACCAGCGGCTGGCGCAGCTGCGCCTCGCAGGGGCGACCTCCGGGCAGGTCGGCGTCTTCACCATCGCCGAGACCACGCTCCAGGCGGGGGTCGGGGCCATCGGTGGCATCGCGGCATACCTCGCTCTTGTCGCGGCACTTGCTCGGATCCCCTTCCTGGGCGGGCATCTTGGTGTGGACGAGCTGTGGGTCGGACCCGTGGTGGTCGTCGCGGTGGCTGCCGCCGTCGTGCTGCTTGCCGCGACCAGCGGTCTGGTCAGCCTCGCCGCGGTCGCCGTGACACCGCTGGGTGTCGCGTCCCGTGTGAGCCCGGCCCGGCTGAGCCTGCTGCGCGTCGCCGCCACGGGCCTGATGCTGCTGGTCTGGGTCGCCGTCCCGGGCGGCATGGGGCAGGTCGGCATCGGCGTGCTCTGCGCCGTGCTGGTGGCCACGGTCGCCTCGATCAACCTCGTCGGCCCGTGGGCGATGATGCTCTTCGGCCACGTCGTCGCGCGGCTCGCCCGGCGCCCGGCCATGCTGCTGGCCGCCCGCCGCATCGTCGACGACCCGCGCAGCGCGTGGCGGACCACCAGCACCATGGGCCTCGGGGTCCTGCTCGCGACGCTGGCGACGGTCACCGACGGCATCACGACCTCGCCCGATGACGACCTGCCCTATCTCGGGCAGGACATGGCCACCGGCGCCCTGATCACCCTCGCGATCGTCTCGGTCATCGCCGCCACAGCCGCCGGTGTCGTGCAGGCCGCCCGGGTGCTCGACCAGACCCCGCAGTATCGCGCGTTGGCCTATGCGGGAACGGATCTCGCGACACTGCACCGTGCGCGGACCCTCGAGGTGGCCCTCCCGCTCGCGGTCACCGTCGCCCTCACCCTGGGCTTCTCGCTGCTGCTGTTCGCCTCGGCCGCATCCTTCATCGGCGCGGGCATGCTGGCGCGCTTCGCCGCCGCTGTCACCCTCTCGGTCGGGCTGCTCGTTGTCGGCCTGCTCGCGAGCCGGGGCCTGCTGCGCGACGCCGTGCGCCTGGGCTGAGCCCCGTCGACAGCCGGCGCGCTCGCCCGCCTCGAGGGAACCCTCCTCGCGCTTTCGCCCACGTGGGCAGTTGCGCGAGGGGACTGGGCTCGCCTCAGTCCTCGAGCAGTCGCTCCTTGCCGGCGCCAACGACGCTCAGGGGCAGCAGCGTCTTGCCGGTCGGGCCGATCTGGATCTCGGTCCCCAGCTGGGGGCAGACACCGCAGTCATAGCAGGGAGTCCAGCGGCAGTCCTCGACCTCGGCACCCGAGACCGCGTCCTGCCAGTCCTCCCACAGCCACTCCTTGTCGAGGCCGGAGTCGATGTGGTCCCACGGGAGCACCTCGGTCTGTCCGCGCTCACGGGTGGTGTACCAGTCGACGTCGATCGGCCACTCCATGGCCTCGAAAACCTCTGCGGCACAGCGCATCCAGCGTTCGTAGGAGAAGTGCTCGCTCCACCCGTCAAAGCGCCCGCCGTCGCGCCAGACGGCCTCGATCACCTGGCCGACGCGGCGGTCGCCGCGCGAGAGCAGTCCTTCGACAATGCCGGGCTTGCCGTCGTGATAGCGGAAGCCGATCGCCGAGCCGTATCGCTTGTCGGAGCGGATCGACTCGCGCAGCTTCTCCAGCCGGGCGTCGGTCTCCTCGGCGCCCAGCTGGGCGGCCCACTGGAAGGGGGTGTGCGCCTTGGGCACGAAGCCGCCGATCGAGACGGTGCACCGGATGTCTCGCTTGCCGGAGATGGCCCGCCCGGTCTCGATGACCCGCTTGGCGAGCTCGGCGATCTGGAGGACGTCCTCGTCGGTCTCGGTCGGCAGACCGCACATGAAGTAGAGCTTGACCTGCCGCCAGCCCGCGCCATAGGCGGCCGCGACGGTGTTGATGAGGTCCTCCTCGGTCACCATCTTGTTGATGACCTTGCGCATGCGCTCGCTGCCACCCTCGGGGGCGAAGGTCAGCCCGGAGCGGCGGCCGTTGCGGGTGAGCTCGTTGGCCAGGTCGATGTTGAACGCATCGACGCGCGTCGACGGCAGCGACAGACCGGTCTGCGTGCCCTCATAGCGGTCGGCCAGCCCCTTGGTGATGTCGGCGATCTCGGAGTGGTCGGCGCTCGAGAGTGAGAGCAGGCCGACCTCCTCGAATCCCGTTGCGGCAAGCCCGCGCTCGACCATCTCACCGATGCCGGTGATGGAGCGCTCGCGCACCGGCCGGGTGATCATCCCGGCCTGGCAGAAGCGGCAGCCGCGGGTGCAGCCGCGGAAGATCTCGACCGACATCCGCTCGTGCACCGACTCCGCCAGTGGGACCAGCGGCTGCTTGGGATAGGGCCACTCGTCGAGGTCCATGACGGTGTTCTTGGCGACCCGCCAGGGCGCCTCAGGCATGTCGTCTCGCGGCGCGATCCTCTGGATGCGCCCGTCGGGGAGGTAGTCGACGTCATAGAACGCCGGCACATAGACCCGACCGGTCTCGGCGAGGCGCACGAGCAGCTCGAAGCGACCGCCCGCCTTCCCCTGGGCCTTCCACTCGGTGACGATCTCGGTCACCTCGAGGACGGCCTGCTCGCCGTCGCCGATGATGGCCGCGTCGATGAAGTCGCCGATCGTCTCGGGGTTGAATGCCGCGTGGCCGCCGGCGATCACGATCGGGTCGTCCTCGCCGCGGTCGGCCGCGTGCAGCGGGATGCCGGCGAGGTCGAGCGCGGTGAGCATGTTGGTGTAGCCGAGCTCGGTGGAGAAGGACAGCCCGAACAGGTCGAAGTCCTTCACTGACCGGTGTCCGTCGACGGTGAACTGGGGCACCCCGTGCTCACGCATGAGGGCCTCCATGTCGGGCCACACGGCATACGTCCGCTCGGCGAGCGCGCCCGGCTGCTCGTTGATGACCTCGTAGAGGATCATGACGCCCTGGTTGGGGACGCCCACCTCGTAGGCGTCTGGGTACATCAGCGCCCAGCGCGTCGTGAGCTCGGAGCCGTCGTCGCCGAGACCGCCCACGTGCCAGTCCTTGACGGTGGAGTTGAGCTCACCGCCGACGTACTGGATGGGCTTGCTGACCTGCTCGAGCAGGGGCTCGAGGGCAGGGAAGAGGGACTCGCCAGGCATCTGACAAGGGTAACTGCGCGGTGTGCCCCGGCCCAATGCCGAGCGGGTATGCCGCGGGCACGGCCGGGTGCCACGCCCCCGCCGGCCTCGCTACGCTCGGCCCATGCCCGGCGCCACCCGCGCTCCGCACCCCGCCCTGGCCCACCTCGTCGGCGACTATGTCGGCTACGACGACCGGATGGACCCGGGCGCGGTGCACCATGGGCTGCCCTCCCCCGCGGTGACCGTGATCCTGGCCTTCGACGCGCCGCTGGAGTCGGCCTGGCCGGACGGGCCCATGACGACGCACTGGCGGCTGGCCGGAGGGCTGCACCTGCGCCCGGTCCTGGTCCACACCCGCGGGCACCAGCACGGCATCCAGCTCTCGCTCACGCCCCGTGGCGCGAGGGCCCTGCTGGGCCTGCCCGCGGGGGCACTGGCCGGTGAGGTGGTCGACCACGACGAGCTGCCGGGCGGCATCAGCGCGGACACGCACGCACGCCTCGCCGAGGCACAGGGGTGGCAGGAGCGCTTCGACATCCTCGACGCCGCGCTGCTGCGCCTCGCCGAGCGCGCGCGGCAGCGCACCGACGCAGACCTGGACCGGGCGTGGGCCCTCCTCGAGCGAAGCCACGGTCGGGCACGCATCGAGGAGGTCGCGCGAGCGGTCGGGCGCTCGCCCCGGTGGCTCTCTGGGCGGTTCGCCGCCGAGCTCGGGGTCAGCCCCAAACAGGCGGCCCGGCTGCACCGCTTCGACCACGCCCGGCGCGCGGCCCAGCGCGGCATACCTCTCGGGCAGGTGGCCGCAGAGGCCGGCTATGCCGACCAGAGCCACCTCACGCGCGACTGGGGACAGCTCGCCCGCCAGACGCCGCGCGAGCTCGTCGGTGAGCCCTTCCGGTTTGTCCAAGACTGACCCGCCCGGCGCCTGCCAGCCTCGAGGCATGAGCACCCACAACCTCTTCAGCTGCCTGTCCTATCGCGATGTCGAGGGAGCCGTCGCCTTCCTCATCGCACTCGGGTTCACCGAGCGTGCGCTGCACCGTGACGAGTCCGACCCGACCAGGGTCGTCCACGCCGAGTTCGCCTGGGGTGAGGGCGGCGGCGTCATGTTCGCCACCGCGAGCGATGACCCGGACGAGACCTTCCGGCTGGGCGCCGGCACCGGCAATGTCTATGTGACCGTCCCCTCCGATGCCGACGTCGACAGGGCGTATGCCGCGGCGCTTGCTGCGGGCGGGACGAGCGTGCGCGAGCCGGAGGACCAGGACTACGGCGGCCGCTCGGCCTCGGTCGCGGACCCGGAGGGCAATCTCTTCAGCGTGGGGTCCTATCAGGGCGCCCCGGACGCCTGAGCGGGTCAGTCCTCGCGGCCCGCGGGGTCGGGCAGCATGGCGGTCGCCAGGGTCTCCTGGAGCCAGGTGAGGAAGTCGTAGACCGCCATGGCATAGACGACCGGCTCGTCGGGGTCGAGCTCGGCGGCCAGCGTCTCCATCCGCTCGACGTCCTCGTCGGTGTGCAGCCCCAGGCGCTCGCCGAGGACGAGGCGGACGTCGGTCAGCGCGACGACGGTGGCGATCGCCTGCTGCTCGGTGAGGACGACCCGCGAGCGCTCGGCGCCGGCCAGCGACTCGATCGCGATACGCAGGTTGCGTGCCTTGGTGGTGCGCAGCGAGTGCTCGGTCAGCCGGCGGAACTCGGCGGCCGCCTGCTCGTCCTCGCGGTTGGCGGTCGGCAGGAGTCGCGCGAGGGCGGGATCCCGCTCGGCGAGGGCGTCGGCGCCGTCGGGCACCTGGTCCTCCCCCGCCACGGACACTCCGGCGCCCAGCGAGCCGAGCCCGGCGACGATGTCGTCGAAGGGGTCCCCGCTCGTGGTGGGCTGGAGGTCGGGCGCGACCAGGTCGAGCACCTGCTCCATCAGGCCGAGCACGACGCCGCGCTCGGCGTCGTCGAGCTTCGCGGCATACGTCTTGCCCTTGCGCTGGAAGCCGCGCGCCATCACTCGTCCTTCTGGAAGGTCGCCCACAGGCCATAGCCCTGGAGGGCCTCGGTGTCGATCTCCATCTTCTCGCGCGGACCGGTGGAGACCACCGCGCGGCCCTTGGTGTGCACGTCCATCATCAGCCGCTCCGACTTGGCCCGGGAGTAGCCGAAATAGGTCTGGAAGACATAGGTCACGTAGGACATCAGGTTGACCGGGTCGTTCCACACCAGCGTGATCCAGGGGACATCGACCTCGACATCCGCTCCGGCGGACGCCTCCTCCTGCTCGACGGGTGCGACTGACACAGGGCAAGGATACGTATGCCGCGGGCCCGCCTCAGCGCGCGGGCGCCGCTCAGCCGGCGAGCGCGAACGGACCCCACAGCCCGGCGACGATCAGGACGCACGCGAGGACGATCGGCAGGAGCCCGCTGTCGCCGCGCCGCGGCGGGCACGCTCCTTGGCAGTCATCGAAATTCCTCTCCTCGCTCCCACGCCACCGTCGGCGGTCGGCGCTCACCCCACCGTGGGGAGATCTCACCGCTAGGGTGCGGAGGGTGAGCACAACGAGGCCGAGCACGGCACTGCTGACCGACCACTACGAGCTGACGATGCTTCAGGCGTCACTGAGATCGGGGGCGGCGCAGCGCCGGTGCGTCTTCGAGGTCTTTGCCCGGCGCCTGCCCGAGGGCCGTCGCTATGGGGTGCTCGCCGGCACCGGTCGGGTCCTCGACGCCATCGAGAGCTTCCGCTTCGGCGACGAGGAGATCGCCTTCCTCCGCGAGCACAAGGTCGTCGACGAGGACACCCTCGGGTTCCTCGCCGACTATCGCTTCAACGGCGACGTCTGGGGCTATGCCGAGGGTGAGGCCTACTTCCCCTACTCCCCCGTCCTCGTCGTCGAGTCCGACTTCGCCCATGGGGTGCTGCTCGAGACCGTCGTGCTGTCAATCCTCAACCACGACACTGCTGTTGCCTCCGCCGCGAGCCGGATGACGGGCGCCGCGGGCAACCGGCCCTGCATCGAGATGGGCAGCCGCCGCACCCAGGACGAGGCGGCTGTGGCCGCCGCGCGCGCGGCATACATCGCGGGCTTCGCCACCACGTCCAACCTCGAGGCAGGTCGACGCTACGTCGTGCCCACTGCCGGGACCGCCGCCCACGCCTTCACCCTCCTGCACGACGACGAGCGCCAGGCCTTCAAGGCCCAGGTCGCCTCGCTCGGCGTGGGCACGACCCTGCTCGTCGACACCTACGACGTCCCCCAGGGAGTCCGCACCGCAGTCGAGGTCGCCGGTCCCCAGCTGGGCGGCGTCCGGCTCGACTCCGGCGACCTCGTCGTCCAGGCGCAGGAGGTGCGCGAGCAGCTCGACTCCCTCGGTGCCACGGATACCCGCATCGTCGTCACGAGCGACCTCGACGAGTACGCCATCGCCGCCCTCGCGGCGGCCCCGGTCGACGTCTACGGCGTCGGCACCCGCGTCGTCACCGGCTCGGGCGCCCCCACCGCCTCGATGGTCTACAAGCTCGTCGCCCGCGAGAACGGCGCAGGCGAGATGGAGTCTGTCGCAAAGAAGTCCAAGGACAAGGGGTCGGTGGGCGGCCGCAAGTACGCCATGCGCCGTCGCAACGCCAACGGGGTCGCCGAGGCCGAGGTGCTCGGCATCGGGGAGCCCCCCACCAGCGACGGCAACGACCGCGACCTGATGGTGCAGCTCGTCCGCGGCGGCGACATCATCGGCCGCGAGCACGCCACGCTCGAGGCGGCCCGGGCGCGACACGAGGCCTCGGTGGCCGAGCTGCCCCGCTCGGCCCACCAGCTCTCGCGTGGTGATGTCGCGGTGCGCACCGACTTCCTCACCGACTCCTGACGGGCCGCGTTAGGTTGGGGTCATGGCCGACACCTCAGCCCGCGCCCTGATCATCGTCGACGTACAGAACGACTTCTGCGAGGGCGGGTCCCTCGCCGTGACCGGTGGCGCCGACGTGGCCCGCCGCATCGCGGCTCTCGTGGCCGACCGTCGAGATGGGTATGCCGCGATCGCGGCCACCGCCGACTGGCACCACGACCCCGGCGGTCACTGGGCCGCCGAGGGCACCGACCCCGACTACCGCGACTCGTGGCCCGTGCACTGCAAGGTGGGCACCGGTGGCGAGGACTTCCATGACGAGCTCAAACCCGCGCTGCCCGACGTCGACGCGATCTTCCGCAAGGGACACGACTCCGCGGCATACAGCGGCTTTGAGGGCATGACGGATGAGGCCGGGGCCCCCAAGGGGCTCGCAGAGTGGCTGCGGGAGAAGGAGATCCGGCAGGTCGACATCGTCGGCATCGCCACCGACTACTGTGTGCGGGCCACTGCGCTCGACGCGGTGTCAGAGGGTTTTGAGACGACCGTCCTGACCGGCCTCACGGCCGGCGTCGCGCCGGAGACGACGGTCGCCGCGATCGAGGAGATGCGGACGGCCGGCGTCGCGGTGCGCTGAGCCCGCTCACCACCCGGCGCTCGCGCCGCGCCCGCCCGAGGAGAAGGTGCCGTCGGGGCGGAAGCGGTCCTCGCCGCTCGCGCTCACCCGGTCGCCGGTGAGCACCGACATCTCGTCACAGCGCCGCTGGAACTCGGCGTTGGCCCCGTCGTCGGTGACCTCCTGCCCACGCGGGCGGTGGATGCCGGCGTTGTGTCCCAGCCGCCACCGCCGGGTGGTCGTCTCGTCCGCGGCCCCGGCCTCGTCACCGGGCCCTGCTGTCCGGCGCTGCACCGCCATCTGCTCCCCTGTCGTCATCGCTCCCCGACCCTAGGCCGGGGAGCGATGCGTTGGACATGGGGAGACCTCCCCGGTCAGCCGGTGGGGCCGCTCTCGGGCACGTCCTGGTCACCCTCCGGCACCGGGCCGTCGGGCGAGTCCGGGCGTGGCCGGACGATGAGGACCTCGCTGGGTGCCCGTTTGACCACCTCGGAGGCGACGGTGCCCAGCAGGCGCTCGGCGATGCTCACGTCGTGCACGGCCCCGATGACCAGCAGGTCGGCCGAGTGGTCGGCCACGGCCTGGAGCAGTGCGGCCGAGGGGTCGCCCTTGACCAGGAGGGCCGCCTTGACGGTGGCTCCCTGCTCGGCCGCGATGGCCACGGCCGAGGTCAGCGCGTCATTGGCGGCCGCCCGCCCCTGCACCTCGCCGAAACGCGCGTCGCCGCCCAGAGTGGCCGGGTTGCGCGCCTCCTGTCGGCGGGGCAGGTCGGTGTAGGCACAGACGATCACCAGATCCGCATCGTCGTGGCTGGCCAGCCAGGCGGCCCGCGCGACCGTCGGCCGGGCCAGTGGGGACCCGTCGGTGCCGACGACGATGACGCCGTAGTCGTACTTGCTCATCGCGATTCCTCTCCTCAGTGTCCGGGTCCGGGCATGGCGCCGAGCTCGTCGACGTCACGGACGATCGGCGGCTCCTTGATCCACGACATCGCCAGGGCAGCGAGGGCGAGGAAGACGGCGGCGAAGGTGATGGCGTTGCCGGGGTTGTCGCCGAGGAAGCGGCTGTAGATCTGCCCGAAGGTCAGGTTCTGGATGAGCATCGGGATGACGATCATCATGTTGATGATGCCCATGTAGACGCCGTAGCGCGTGGACGGGATCATCCGCACGGCCATGATGTAGGGCACGCCCATGATCGAGGCCCAGGCGATGCCGAGGCCGATGATCGGGATGAACAGCAGGTACTTGTTGGTCAGGTGCGGGAAGACCGCCAGTCCGACTGCGGCACAGAGCAGACAGACGATGTGGACCCACTTCGCACCGCGTTTGCGGGCGAGCGCGACCAGCGCGAAGGCCACGGTGAAGGTGACGATGTTGTACCAGCCGTTGAGCAGACCGGTCCACGACACGGCGTCCTCATAGGCCTTGCCCTCGGTGTCGGTGGTGCCGAAGATCGACTTGCCGACAGACAGCGAGACGTACTGCCAGTAGCAGTTCATCGCGTACCACTGGAAGAGGTAGACCAGCGCGAGCTTCTTGAGCTCGGTCGGCATCTCGACGATTGCCTCACCGATCTCCTTGACCGCGTGGCCGAAGCCGCCCTTCTGGCTGCGCAGTGCGGCGAGCTCGGCCTCCGACGGGGGCAGCTCCTTGGTCGAGAGCACCGAGACCAGCACGGTGCCGATGGAGCACACCGAGCCGAGCATGAACGACCCGACGACCCAGTAGGGGATGCCCGAGTCCATGGCCCCGGAGATCAGCTTCTGGAAGATGAACAGCGAGATGTTGGCCAGCGTGATGCCGAAGCCGGTGAAGAAGGACTGCGCCAGGAAGCCCTTGGCCAGCTGCGACGGGGGCAGGCGGTCGGCGATGAACGCGCGGTAGGGCTCCATCGCCGTGTTGTTGCTCGCGTCGAGCAGCCAGAGCAGGAGCACGGCCATCCACACGGCCGCGACGAACGGGAAGAGGAACAGGCAGATCGAGCAGCCGATCGCGCCGATGAGGAAGAACGGCTTGCGCCGGCCCCAGCGGTCGCTCCAGGTGCGGTCCGACAGTGCGCCGATCATCGGCTGGATGAGCAGACCGGTGATGGGCCCGGCCAGGTTGAGCAACGGCAGGTCCTCGGGAGAGGCCCCGAGGAAGGTGTAGATCGGGTTCACAGCCGTCTGCTGCATGCCGAAGCTGTACTGGATGCCGAAGAAGCCGAGGTTCATCAGCAGGATCTGGCGCATCGTCATCAGCGGCTTCTGCCGCACGACGGTGCTGTGGGTGACCGACTCGGTGCTCATCGCGCTGCCCCCTCACCGGCGAGGAAGTCGAGCAGGCGGTCGAGCTCCTTCTCCCAGCCCGTCGCGTGGTACTCCGCGACACTCGGCTCATAGGGCCCCTGGACGATGCGCAGCAGGGTGCCGCGGCCACCAGGGCCGTACTTGGTGAACTCGACGCGCAGCTCCATCGTGGAGTTGGGGTCGATGCCGGCGTCACCGGTGATGCGCTGCCGGGCCACGAAGACGTCGGGCTCGAAGTACTCGGTGAAGACGGCGTCGGTCGTCACGCGAGTCGTCGGGTCGTCGTCGCGGACCTTGACGTGGTGGTGCTTGCCGCCGAGCTGGAGGTCGGAGGAGACCGTCTCCTGCTCCACATGCCAGCCGGGACTGCCTCGCCATCTCGACATCTGCGCCGGCTCCGTCCAGGCCCGGAAGACCTGTTCACGCGGGTAGTCCAGCTCCCGCTCGACGATGAGCATGACATTTGCGGTCACAGGGGCCCTCCTCGCAACTGGGGCCACTCCCCCGAGCAGCCCGACAAGTGCAGGATTCACCTACCAAACACTCGTGTCCACCGGTCGTTCATCTGAGTGTCCACGGAGTGAGACACCCCTGAGGCGCCCGGGCCGCCGCCGGTCTCAGCGGATGGTGGGGCCGTAGGAGCCCCACGACTGACGCGCCGCGACCTGGCGCGTCGGCACGATCTCCTTGCCGTAGGGCACGAGCGAGACCGGCACCATCTTGAAGCTCGCGATGCCCATCGGGATGCCGATGATCGTCAAGCAGAGCGAGATGCCGGTGAGGATGTGCCCAAGCGCGAGCCACCACCCGAAGAAGACGATCCAGACGATGTTGAGGGCGCCCGCCCCCGCACCCGCGTCATGGGTCGGGACCAGGGTGCGGCCGAAGGGCCAGAAGGAGTAGTTGGCCATCCGGAAGGCGGCCACCCCGAGCGGGATCGTCACGATGAAGATGAAGCAGAGGATCCCCGCCGCGGCATAGCCGACCGCCATCCAGAAGCCGGCGAAGACGAGCCAGACGATGTTGAGGACGAGGTTGAGCAGCGGCATGCCCCCAGTGTCCCACCCCCTGCCACAGACAGGGGTATGCCGCCCGCTCGGGGTGAGCGGGCGGCATACGCCATCGTCGTGGGTCGGCTCAGGCCGTGGCGCCGCCCTCGACCGCGCCGACGACCTGCACCGGGCTGCCGCCCGAGACGAGGTGCCAGTCGTAGGTGGTGAAGTCGGCGGGGTCGATCGTGCCGTTGGCGCTGACCCAGTCGATGATCAGCTGGCGGATCTCGACCTGGGCGTTGTAGACCACCGGGGCGGTCTTGACGTGCGGGAAGTTGCCGCCGCCGGACTGGCGGTAGTTGTTGATCGCGATGACGAACTCGGCGGCGGGGTCAATCGGCGCCCCGGCATAGGTGAGGTTGGTGATGCGCGACCCGGCGGGCCGGGAGATGTCGATGTCATAGGACAGCGACGCGTCGAGTCCGCCCATGATGTCGTAGTTGTAGTCGGGCGTGCCGCCCGGGGCGAGCGCCGTCACGGCGTTGGTGACCTGCTCGGGCTGGAAGGGGCCGGTCCCCGAGACCTGCCGGAAGTAGCCGGCCGAGAACTCGAGGTAGTCCCTGACCTGGGCACCGGTGAGCACGACAGCCATGAGGGTGTTGTCGTAGATGTACATGCCCGCGACATCGCGCACCGTGACCTGGCCCGCGGGGATCGCAGCGTCCTTGTTGAAGGGGGCCGCGATCGACAGGACGGGCAGCGCGGCATACGGCGTGCCGGCGAGGACGGCCTTGACGGCGTCGGCCTGGACGAAGTTGACGAAGTCCATCGCCATCGTGTCCTCGAAGCGCGAGGTGGCGGCCGACATCGTCGTCGTGCAGGTGCCGATGACGCTGTTGACATAAGTGCGCACCTGCTCGTGCGCGGGGCGGAGGATGGCGCCGATGGCGGGGTCCTCAGGGACGGTGTTGGCGTTGAGAAGCGTTGCGGCAGAGGACTTCAGCACCCACTGGCCCCGCTCCTTGGCGAGGTCGAAGTCCATGACGGACAGGCGCATGCCCCACCGCAGCGGCTCGGACAGCAGGACCTGCTTGCCGGTGGCGGCGTTGGTGACGAACCGCTCGGGGATCTCGAGGTGGGCGTGCCCGACGAGGATCGCGTCGATGCCGGGGACCTGCTCGGCCAACTGGGTCGAGGCGTTCTCGGGATAGGGCAGGGCGTCGCCGTAGGACGAGCCCGGGACGGGGCCGGAGTGGCAGGAGACGATCACGAGATCGCAGCCGGCGGCCTTCATCCGCGGGACCATCACCGCGCCCTGCTCGACGATGCCCGGGAAGCGGACCCTGCCCTCGACATTGGCCTTGTCCCAGATGGCGACGCCCGGGGTGACGAGACCGAGGATGCCGACCTTGAGCGGCTTCTGGCCGGGGATGCGGATCGTCTTGACGATGTAGTCGGGGAAGATCGGCTGGCGGGTGTCCCAGTCGACGGAGTTGGCCGACAGCAGGGGGAAGTCGCACTGGTCCTCGAAGACCCGCAGCGTGTCGAGGCCGTAGTTGTACTCGTGGTTGCCCAGAGCGGCGGCGTCGTAGCCGATGGCGTTCATCGCCAGGGCCATCGGGTGCTTCGAGCCGCCGGTGATCGGGTCGATCCGCGCGTAGTAGTAGGCCAGCGGGGTGCCCTGGATCGTGTCGCCGGCGTCGAGGAGCAGCGTGTTGCGCTCGCCGCGCTCCTGGCGCATGGCGGTGACCAGCGTCGAGACCTTGGCCAGACCGATGTCGTTCTTGGCCTTGTCGTCGTACTCGGCGTCCTTGAAGTAGTCCCAGTTGAAGACATTGCCGTGCAGGTCGGTCGTGCCCAGCACCGTGAAGCGGTAGGTGTGCCGGTCCGGCTTGGGCGCGGCCGCGGCGGGCTCGGCGAGGGCGAGGCCGGCGCCTCCGACGACGGCCATCGCGAGCATCTGGCGGCGGGACGTGGTGGTCTCCAGGAGAGCGGACATGGGTGGTGGTGCTCCTCGATCGGCAGGTATGCCGCGGTTGTCGCGACCCTGCCGAATCTAGACCTCCCCCACCCCGGGATGGTGGCCGGGCCGCGGACGGCTCAGTGGATCGGCGACTGGACGGCCTCGGACCCATGGGGCGGCTGCGGGCCCTTGACGACGACCGTGCCGGCGATCTTGTCGTGCAGGGACTGCCGCTGCGGGTCCCATAGCGGGAAGAGGACATCGAGGAGGGAGACGAGCGTGCCCAGGTTGCCCACATAGGGCACCAGGCCGAGCAGGGCGGTGCCGATCGCGATGGCCTGCCTGCGCAGCGCCTGGCCCACCGACAGCGGGCCGGGCCGGCCGAGGTCGCGGACACTGATGCCGATCGCCTTCTTGCCGGGCGTCGCGCCGCTGCGGGTGAGGAAGAAGACCTGGTAGGCGGTGCGCACGGCGACCGTGATGAGCACCGCGGGGACGAGCCACTGGTAGTCGACCGAGATGCCGCTCAGCTCGTCGAGGGCGGCCTGGTCGCTGGGGTTGGCGATGACCCGGGCCATCGCGTCCATGAGCGGGCCCATCGCCTTCATGACGAACCAGCCGGCGAGGATGGCGTTGAGGATGCCGACGAGCAGCACGTCGATGATCAGTGCCCCGACCCGCTCGAGATAGGTCGCGAGGGCCTGCCCGTCATGGGTGCCCGGACCCGTGACGCGTGGGGTGTTCATCGGCGGGGCCTGCCACTGGCCCGGCGCCCCCGGCTGCTGCCACTGTCCGGGCGGGGGGCTCTGCCACTGGCCCCCCGGCTGGCGCCACTGCCCCGGCGCCTGGCCGGCCTCGTGGCGCCAGGTCTCTCCCGGGGCTGCGGTCTGCTGGGGCGGCTGGGCCTGGCGGGTCACCCGCGGCGTCGTGTGCTGGCTCCAGACCACGCCGTCGAAGTAGCGCAGCTGCTCGGGGTTGTCCGGGTCGTCGTACCAGCCCGGCGCGGTCGGGTTCGCCATGCCGCCCAGCCTACGTGAGCACGGGCGGCGCTCCGGGTCGCCGGCTCAGCGCCGGCCGACGAACCAGTTGCGGATCTTGTCGATCCGGGCCGCGACCTCCTCGGACGTGGCCGCCGCGAGGTCGGGCCCGCCGCACGCGCGGCGCAGGTCCATGTGGATGTTGGCGTGGGGTGCGCCGGTCTTCTTGGCGTATGCCGCGACGAGCTTGTTGAGCTCCTTGCGCTGGGCCGCGAGCGCGCGGTGGGCGCCGACGCGCTCATCCGCCGGGGCGGCCGCGGGTTTGCGGCTGCTCTGCTTGCGCTGGCGCTCGTGCAGCAGCGCGGTCACCTGGTCGGGCTCGAGCAGGCCGGGCAGCCCGAGGTAGTCCTGCTCCTCCTCCGAGCCCACGTCGGCGTGCAGCCCGAACTGGCGGGAGTCGAAGAGCACGTGGTCGAAGTGCGCGTCGGACTCCAGGGCCTCGAAGCGGGCGTCCTCCAGTCCGTCGGCGCCGCTCTGCGTGCGATTGGCCTCGGCGAGCAGACCCTCCTCCTCGGCCCAGATGTTGCCCTCGGCGCCGGCCTGCTCGGGGCGGTCGAGCGCGTGGTCGCGCTCCTCCTCGAGGCGGGCTGCGTGCTCGAGGATCACGGGGACGCTCGGCAGGAACACGGAGGCGACCTCGCCGCGCTTGCGGGCCCGCACGAAGCGCCCGACGGCCTGGGCGAAGAAGAGCGGCGTGGACGTCGAGGTCGCATAGACGCCGACGCAGAGCCGTGGCACGTCGACGCCCTCGGACACCATCCGCACGGCGACCATCCAGCGCTGGCTGCCCGCGGCATACTCCTCGATGCGCGCGGACGCGCCGGCGTCATCGGACAGGACGACGGTGGTCTTCTCGCCGGTCAGCTCGTCGAGGATGCGCGCATAGGCGCGGGCCGAGGCCTGGTTGGAGGCGATGACGAGGGCACCCGCGTCGGGCACGTGTCGGCGCACCTCGGTCAGGCGGGTGTCGGCTGCCCGCAGCACGGCCGGCACCCACTCGCCCTTGGGATCGAGCGCGGTGCGCCAGGCGTGGGCGGTCTGGTCCTTGGTCATCGGCTCGCCGAGTTTGGCGGCGATCTCGTCGCCCGCCTTGGTGCGCCAGCGCATCGCGCCGCCGTAGGCCATGAACATGACCGGGCGGACGACACCGTCGCGCAGGGCCTCGGAGTATCCGTAGGTGTAGTCGGAGGCGCTGCGCAGGATCCCCTGCTCGTCCATCTCGTAGCGCACGAACGGGATGGGAGAGGTGTCGCTGCGGAAGGGGGTGCCGGTCAGGGCCAGGCGGCGCACGGCCGGCTCGAAGGCCTCGCGCATCGCGTCGCCCCAGGAGCGGGTGTCACCGCCGTGGTGGATCTCGTCGAGGATCACCAGGGTGCGCTCGCTCTGGGTGCGATAGCGGTGCAGGTCGGGGCGCGCGGCCACCTGGGCATAGGTGAGGGCGACGCCGTGGAATTCCGAGCTGTGCCGGGCTGCCGAGTTGGAGAAGCTCGGGTTGAGGTCGATGCCCACCCGTCCGGCGGCGTCGGCCCACTGGGTCTTGAGGTGCTCGGTCGGCGCGACCACGGTGACGGCGTCGACCTCTCCGCGCCCGAGCAGCTCGGTCGCGACGCGCAGGGCATAGGTCGTCTTGCCTGCTCCGGGGGTGGCGACGGCCAGGAAGTCGCGGTGGTCGCCCTCGAGATATGCCGTCAGCGCCTCGGCCTGCCAGGCGCGCAGCTTGGAGGCGGTACCCCACGCAGCCCGCTCGGGAAAGGCGGGTGAGAGATGTGAGGCGGCAGCCGTGCTCATAGGCCGTCAACGATAGGTCAGATCCCGATCCGACATGCCGAGCCGGTATGCCGCAGACCGGAGTTGGCGGTGTGGTAGCGCGTGTCGGCCTGGGCGCGAGGCGTCAGGCCGGACGGCCTACTCCTCGCCGTCCTGCGGCTCGCGCAGCCCGTCGTAGATCTCCTTGCAGATCGGGCAGACCGGGAAGCGGTCGGGGTTGCGGCCGGGCACCCAGACCTTGCCGCACAGGGCGATGACCGGCTCGCCCGACAGCGCGCTCTCGAGGATCTTCTCCTTGCGCACGTAGTGGGCGAAGCGCTCGTGGTCGCCCGGCTCCTGGAGCTGCTCGGCCACCTCCTCACGCTCGAGGACGGCGGTCGAGGTGCGCGGCTGCGCCTGGGGCGCCAGCGGGTCGTCCAGCGGGATCTGCGGGTCGCTCATGGCCCCAGCGTATGCGTCCGGGCGGGCGGCCGCGCCGGCCGCCTAGTTGAGGCTGGGGTTCTCGGGGAAGGTCGCGAGCAGCGCGAGCCGGTCACGCTGGCGGGCCAGCACCCGCACCCACATCCCGTGGGGGTCGTCGCTGAAGGGGTCGCGGGCCTCGGCGTCCACGACATACCAGCTGCCCTCGAAGATCTCCTCCTCGAGCTGCCCGCCGTCCCATCCCGAGTAGCCCACGAAGATGCGCAGGCCGGCCACCTCGGCCGCGATCAGCAGCGGCGGGGCGTCGAGGTCGACGACGCCGACCCCGCGGAAGAGGCGGTGGACACCCAGCGGCTCCTTGTCCTCACCGGGGACGCTGACGACACCGAGTGCGGAGTCGAGCCCGACCGGTCCTCCCTCGAAGAGCGCGGTGGGGGCGGTCGCGTGGTCCTGCCAGCCCGGCAGCGCCTCGTCGACCATCGCCTCGGTCGGCCGGTTGAGGATCACGCCCTGGGCGCCCTCATCGCTGTGGTGCAGGACGAGCACCACCGACCGGTGGAAGACGCCGTCCTCGATCGACGGGGTCGCCACCAGCAGTCGGCCGGTCAGGTTCTCCACGCCCCCATTGTGCCTGCGCGACCGGCCCTGCCACAGGCCCTCAGCGCGACCCAAGGGGTGCATTTGGACTATCAGAATCGACGCCGGACTGGCGTGCTGAGCACGGGCGCGCACCGGTCCGGACCGTTCTGATAGTCGAGATGTCGCCTGTCTGGGGCGCGGCTCCAGACAGGGGTATGCCGCGGGGCTGGGCCCCGCGGCATACCTCTGGTCGTGCTGTGGTGTCGGTCAGGCGGTGGTGCGGCGTCAGTAGCGACGACCGCTGCGCTCGCCCCGCTCGCGCGGGCGCCAGTCGGGACGCCCGTCGCCGTCGCGGTCGCGGCGCGGACGCTCGGAGCGCTCGCCACGGCCACCACGGGGGCGGTCGTCGCGCCCACGGAAGCCGCCGCCACGCGGGCCACCGCCACGGGGGCCGCGGCCGGGACGGCCCTTGCGCGGGGGCTCGAGTACGGCGCGCAGCCGCTCGGGCTCGATCGCGACGCCGCTGACCGGGCGGGCGCCGGCAGCCGCCAGCACCTCGTCACCGGGGACGGCCTTGACCGGCTTGGTGTCGACGCCGGCGTCGCGGACCATGCGCTCCATGGTGCGGCGCTGGTGCGGCAGGGCCAGGGTCACGACCGTGCCGCGCTCCCCCGCACGGGCCGTGCGGCCGGAGCGGTGGAGGTAGTCCTTGAAGTCGGCCGGCGGGTCGACCTGGAGGACGACCGAGACGTCGTCGACGTGGATGCCGCGGGCGGCGACGTCGGTGGCGACGAGGACCGGCAGGGTGCCGTCGCGGAAGGCGCCGAGCACCCGGTTGCGGGCGGCCTGGGTGAGACCACCGTGCAGCGCGGCGGCGAAGACGCCGGCCTCGCGCAGCTGCTCGGCGACGCGGTCGGCACCGAGCTTGGTGCGCACGAAGACGACCGTGCGGCCCTCGCGGTTGGCGACCTCGGCGGTGATGACCTTCTTGTGGGTCGGCTCGACGAGGATCACGTGGTGCTCCATCGTGTCGACGGACGCCTGCGCGTCGTCGGTGGAGTGCACGACCGGGTCGACGAGGTAGCGCTCGACGAGGCCGTCGATGCCCTTGTCGAGCGTCGCCGAGAAGAGCAGCCGCTGGCCGCCCTCCGGGGCGCGGTCGAGGATCGCGGTGACCTCGGGCAGGAAGCCCATGTCGGCCATGTGGTCGGCCTCGTCGAGGATCGCGACCTCGATGTCGTCGAGCTCGACGGCGCCGCGCTCGAGGAGGTCGCCGAGGCGGCCGGGCGTGGCGATGAGCAGCTCGATGCCGCGGTCGAGGGCCTTGATCTGGCCCTCGTAGGACAGGCCACCGGCGACGAGACGCTGGCGCAGGCCGAGGACGTGGGCGAGCGGCTCGAGGGCGTCGGACACCTGCATCGCCAGCTCGCGGGTCGGCACGAGGACGAGCGCGCGGGGACGACGCGGGGCGGCCTTGCCGCTTGCGGCGATGCGCGTCAGGGTCGGCAGACCGAAGGCCAGGGTCTTGCCCGAGCCGGTCTGGCCCCGGCCCAGGACGTCCTTGCCCGCGAGGGCGTCGGGGATCGTCGCGGTCTGGATCGGGAAGGGCTCGGTGATGCCGCTCTTGGCGAGCTTGAGGACCAGCTCCTCGGGCACGCCGAGGGCGGCGAAGCCGTTGTCGGCCGTGATCTCGACAGGACCATCGACCTCACGGCGGGTCGCCTTGGTCCAGGTGTCTGCCTCGTGACGCTCGGCCTCGGCCTGGGCGGCGAGCTCGGCGGCGTCGGGGCGGGCGAAGCGGTCACCGCGGTCGGACCGTCGGTCGTAGCCACGGTCGAAACCGCGCTCGCCACGGTCGAAGCGACGCTCGTCACGACCCTCCCGCCGCAGCGGACGACGCTCGCGACGCGGCTCGAAATCGCCACGGGGAGAACGGGTCTCGGCGCTGTGGTGGTGGCGGCCAGGACGCTCGGGACGCTCGTAGCGGTCGCCGCGCTCGAAGCGCTCGCTCCGCTGCGGACGGTCGCCGCCGCGCTCGAATCGCTCGCTCCGCTGCGGACGCTCGGACCGCTCGAAACGGTCGGAGCGCTGGGGACGGTCGTAGCCGCGGCGCTCCCGCTGGGGGCGGTCGCCACGGTCAAAGCGCTCCCCACGCTGGGGACGGTCGCCGCGGTCGAACCGCTGGGGACGGTCGCCGCGGTCAAAACGCTCGGACCGCTGCGGACGGTCGGACCGCTCGAAACGGTCACCACGCTGGGGGCGGTCGCGACGCTCGAAGCGCTCACCGCGGTCGGTGCGCTCGAACCCGCGCTGGGGCCGCTCGGACCGCTCGTAGCGGTCGCCCCGCTCGGCGCGCTGCGGACGGTCGCGACGCTCGAACCGGTCTCCGCGCTCGCCCCGCTCGAAACGCTCGCCACGGGAGGGGCGACGCTCCTGCGGGCGCTCGTCGGCGGCATACGCACGCTTGCGCGGCCGCGACTCGGTGACGGCCGCCTGGCCGCGGTGCGGCTTCTTGCCGGCCTTGATGGACTTGTGGGCGGCCTTCTGGGCCGCGCTCCAGCGGGGCTTCTTGGCGCCGGGGATGGACTTCTTGGGCATTGCAGCTCAACTCGCTCAGTGCTCGAGGTAGACGCGTCTCGAGTGCGGTCTGGCGAGGACGGCGATGAAGACGGGCCTCAGACGCTCGCGGCGTCCGCTGGACCGGCCCAGCGGTTGCTGGCCGGCGGTTGAGGACCTGGGCCAAGAGACCGCGCGCTGCGCCTGTCTCTCATCGAGTGGGGGTCTCGGGCGATCGGGTGTCGCCGTCGGGCGCAGCCGTGCGCCGCCGAGGTCGTCTCACAAGTTTACCAGCGTCGCAGGCCGCGCCAGACCACCCAGCCCAGGAGCACCCCCGCGAGGTCGGCGAGCAGGTCCCGCCAGTCGCCCGAGCGGCCCGCCAGGAGGGCCCCCTGGACGAGTTCGCTCACCGGCGCATGCAGGGCGAGCAGGCCGAGCACCGGGGCCGGCCGCCTGGTCAGGAGGAGCCCCAGGAGTGCCGGCGCCGCGAAGACGAGGACGTGGACGATCTTGTCCGCCCCCGGGAACATCGGGCTCCCGCCCGGCGACGGCCAGTAGAGCACGACGAGGTGGGCGGCCACCGACAGCACGAGTGCCCCCGCGAGCAGCCCTCGTGGGAGGGCGGGCCGGGACCCGTCGGCATGGTCGACCGGAGGCGCCATCAGTCCTCGTCGTCGGGGTTGCGGACCTCTCGCGCGACGTGGCCGGCCTCGGCGGCATCGCGGATCGCCTCGGCCACGACCTTGGTGACGTCGGGGTGGAAGGCGCTCGGGATGATGTAGGTCGGGTTGAGCTCGTCGGGCTTGACCACGCCCGCGAGGGCCTCGGCCGCCGCGAGCAGGATCTCGTCGGTGATGCGGCTGGCGGCCGCGTCGAGCAGGCCGCGGAAGATCGCCGGGAAGACCAGCACGTTGTTGATCTGGTTGGCGAAGTCCGAGCGCCCGGTCGCCACGACCTTGGCGTGCTTGGACGCGGCCACCGGGTCGACCTCGGGGAGCGGGTTGGCCATGGCGAAGACGATGGCGTCCTCGTTCATCTGCGCGATGTCGTCGCCGGTGAGAATGTTGCCGGCCGAGACGCCGACGAAGACGTCGGCGCCGGCGAGCGCCTCCTTGAGGGTGCCCCGGAAGCCGTCCTTGTTGGTGTGCAGGGCCGACCACATCAGCACGGCGTTGTGACCGTCGCGAACGTCCTCGCGGTCGAGGTGGATCACGCCGTTGACGTCGGCGACCAGCACATCCTTGGCGCCGGCGCGCAGGAAGAGCTTGAGGATCGCCGTCCCGGCAGCGCCCGCGCCCGACATGACGATGCGGACGTCGGAGAGCTTCTTGCCGACGACCTTGAGGGCGTTCTCCAGAGCGGCGAGCGCGACCACGGCCGTGCCGTGCTGGTCGTCGTGGAAGACGGGGATGTCGAGCTCCTCGCGCAGCCGCCGCTCGATCTCGAAGCAGCGCGGCGCCGAGATGTCCTCGAGGTTGATGCCCCCGAAGACCGGGGAGATGGCCTTGACGGTGCGGATGATCTCCTCGGTGTCGGTGGTGTCGAGGCAGATCGGGAAGGCGTCGATGTCGGCGAAGCGCTTGAACAGCGCGGCCTTGCCCTCCATCACCGGCAGGGCGCCGAGGGGGCCGAGGTCCCCCAGTCCCAGCACCGCGGTGCCGTCGGTGACGACGGCGACGGTGTTGCCCTTGATCGTCAGGCGGCGCGCGTCGGCGGGGTTCTCGGCGAGGGCGGTCGAGACCCGGGCCACCCCGGGGGTGTAGACGAGCGAGAGGTCGTCACGGTTGCGGATCGGCGCCTTGGACTCGATCTTGATCTTGCCGCCGAGGTGGGCGAGGAAGGTGCGGTCGGAGACCTCGCCGATCTTGACGCCCTCGAGCTCGTGCATCGCCTCGACGACCTCTTCGGCGTGCTCGGGCGAGGTGCCCAGTGCGGTCAGGTCGACGCGCAGACGGTCGAGTCCCGATCCGGTGACGTCGATGCCCGTGACGATCGCACCCTCGCGCTCGACGAGCGTGGTCAGCTCGCTGACTGCTGTGGCCCGTGCCGGGATGGTGAGTCGGACAGTGAAGGAGTTGGACACGGACGGTGCAGGAGACATGGGGGCAATTCAACCTGCTACCAGCGGGTTGGCTGCAATCGGGGCGCCGGGGCCGCGGCCGGCCAGGGGGCAGCCGAGGCCAGCCAGGGGTCAGCGGCGCCGGCCACAGAGCAGGTAGCGGCGGTCGGTGATCTCGCGGCCCCACAGCAGCGGGTCGGTCAGCGGGATCGTCAGCACGTCAGCGAGCAGGGGCTCGACCGCGGCGCGCAGCTCGACCTCGGGCACTCCCCCGCCCCAGGGCAGCGCGTCCGCGGGATAGACGTCGTCGGACACCGCCTCCGGGTCGCTCGGCTCCCACTGCCCCTCGATGAGGAGGAGCCGCCCGCCCGGGCGCAACAGCCGGACCCAGGTCGCGATCGCGGCGTGCGGGTCGGGAAGTGTCCACAGGATGTGACGTGCGAGCACGGCGTCCAGACTGCCGTCCTCGATGGCCGGCTGGGTCACATCACCCTGGGCGATCCGCACGGCCCCGCCGAAGTGGACGGTCTTGGCCTGGGCCCGGGCCACCATCTCCGGCGAGAAGTCGACCCCCAGCACGTGGTGGCCGAGCTCGGCCGCAAGGACAGCCAGCGAGCCTGTGCCACAGGCAAGGTCGGCGACGAGGCCCGGCTCGATCGGCAGCCAGGCGCGCAGGAGTTCCTTCCAGGCGCCGCGGATATCGGGGTCGAGGAGCCCATGGTCGGGGGCTGCATCAAAGCCCTCGGCGTAGTCGTCCCAGTACCGCTGGATCAGCTCCACCCCGCCACCCTCTCACGGACACGTGGGCCGCGGTGGGGTCGCCCCGTGCCCCTACCAAAGGATGACGTCGGGCAGCCGACTGGCCGACGTGGGGGGCCGCGCGGCGCGGCATACGCTGCGATCGTGCTGCTGATCACCGACCGCAACCCGCGCCCCTGGACCTGGATTGGCGAGGCCTGGCGCCTGGGCGTCGTGATGCTCGCCGGGATGGTCTCCTTCGGCTTCTCGATGGACACCGAGTCGCAGTATCCGCACCCACCCGGCGACGAGGTCTACGGGCCCGACTTCGGACTCATGCTGCTGTCGTGGCCGATCCTGTTGCTGCGCAGACGTTTTCCGCTACCGGTGGCCGTGCTGCTCGCGCTCTTCACCTGCGTCTCCGCCGGCGCCGGACCCGCCGCCGCGGTCGCGCTGCTGTCGCTGTCGACCCACCGGCGGCCGCTGCCGATCGCGATCGCCTCGGCCGTCTCGCTGGCCTCCAGCTATGGCTTCGAGCGGATCCGCCCCACGCAGGTCGAGCCGATGCCGATGCCGTTGACGCTGGCCTTCACGGCGGCGCTCATCGCCGTCGTGGTCGCGACCGGCTATGCCATCGGCAACCGCCGGGAGCTCATGGCCAGCCTGCGGGCCCGCGCCGAGATGAGCGACCGGGAGCAGTCCGCCCGCGTGGACCAGGCCCGGGCGACCGAACGGGCCCGCATCGCCCGGGAGATGCACGACGTGGTCGCCCACCGCATGTCGATCGTGGCGATGCACGCCGGCGCTCTGGCCTATCGGGAGGATCTCTCCCCCACGGATACCCGCGCCTCTGCCGAGGTCATCCGCGACAACGCCCACCAGGCGCTGTCGGAGCTGCGCCAGGCGCTAGGGGTGCTGCGCGACACCGGCAGGGTGGAGGACTCCGGACCCGAGCCGCCCCAGCCGACGCTCGCCGGCCTGCCCGCCCTCGTCGAGACGGAGGAGGCAGCCGGGGCGAGCATCTCGATGCGCCTCGACGCACCTCTTCAGGACATGTCAGATTCGCTCTCCCGCAATGCTTTTCGGATTGTCCAAGAGGCGCTCACCAACGCACGCAAGCACGCTCCCGGCCAGCCGGTCGACCTCCACATCTCCGGACGCCCGGGCGACTGGCTCGACATCGAGACGCGCAACGCTGCGACTGCGGATGGCCCGGCCCAGGTCGGGACCGGCACGCCGGCGCTGCCCACCTCCGGCCTCGGCCTGCTCGGTCTCACCGAGCGCGCGATCATCGCGGGCGGGCAGCTGGGCTTCGGTCGCGACGAGGCAGGCGACTTCGTGGTCCACGCCCGCCTCCCCTGGCACGCGTGAGAGGCTGGGCGACGTGTCCGACCCCATCCGTGTGCTCCTTGTCGACGACGACCCGCTGGTGCGCGCAGGGCTGACGATGATCCTCGGCGGCGCAGCCGACATCACCGTCGTGGGCGAGGCCGCCGATGGGGCGGAGGGGGTGGCCGCCGCAGCGTCCATGTCACCCGACGTCGTGCTCATGGATGTGCGTATGCCGCGCATGGACGGCCTCGAGGCGACGCGCAGAATCCTTGCGGCACAGTCCTCCTCAGCTCGCCTCGCCCCTACTCGGGTGGTGGTCCTGACGACCTTCGACACCGACGACCTCATCGTCGAGGCCCTGCGCGTCGGGGCGGCCGGCTTCCTGCTCAAGGACACCCCACCGGCCCGTCTGGTCGAGTCGGTGCGCCTCGCCGCGTCGGGCGAGCCCATCCTCTCCCCCTCGGTCACCGCGCAGCTGATCACCAGGGTGGCCCGGCCGAGCAGCGACCGCTCCACCCGGGCCCGGGCGCAGCTCGCCGAGCTCACGCCTCGCGAGCTCGACGTCGCGATGGCGGTCGGCCAGGGCATGAGCAATGCCGACATCGCCGACGAGCTCGACATGGGCCTGCCCACGGTCAAGACCCACGTCACCCGCCTGCTGGCCAAGCTCCACGCCGAGAACCGCGTCCAGATCGCACTTCTCGTGCACGACGCGACGGACGGGACCGGCCGCCTCCCATAGAGTTCTGGCGTGAGCGAGTTTGTTGAGGTCTCCGGTATCGGATCGGCCAGCGGCGTGCCCGACATGGCGCTGCTCGACATCAGCGTGCGGGCGGAGGCCGCCTCGGTCGGTGCGGCGCTGTCAGAGATGTCCGAGCGCGCCAGCGCGGTGACGGCCGCCGCCCGGGCCCAGGGCCTGGCCGACGCCGATCTGTCCACGACGTCGTCCTCGGCCCAGCCCCGCTGGGATGCCCAGGGCCAGCACATCACCGGCTACTCCGCGTGGACCTCGCTGCGACTGCGGATCCGCGATCTGGCGCGGGTCTCCCCCATGGTGTCGGCCCTCGCGGAGGCCGGGGGCGATGCCTTCGGCGTCGACACGATCAGCCTGGCCATCGCCGACACCACCGCCCTGGCCGCCCAGGCCCGCGAGGCGGCCTACGCCGACGCCCGCACCAAGGCGGAGCAGTATGCCGTGCTCGCCGGCCGCGAGCTCGGCGCCGTGCTGGTCGTCGCCGATGTCCCGGCGCCGGCCGGGCCCCGCCCGATGATGCGGATGGCGGCCGAGTCCATGAGCATGGCCGGCATGCCGGTCGAGGCAGGCGAGGCCAGCGTGGCCGCGTCGGTCACGGTGCGCTGGGCGTGGGCCCGGTGAACTGGCTCGAGGCCCTGGGCTGGGCGGGCTCGGTCCTGCTGGTCTTCTCGCTGCTCCAGGCGCGGGTGCTGCGGCTGCGCGTCCTCAACCTCATCGCCTGCGTGATCCTGGCCGTCTACAACGGGCTGATCCACGTCTGGCCGATGATGGCGATGAACATCGCGCTGATCCTGATCAACCTGTGGTTCATCCGCTCCCTGCTCGCCGACCGCGGTGACAACCCCAGCTATGCCGCTCTCCAGGTGCCCGTGGACGACACCTACCTCCAGCACTTCCTCGAGGCCCACGACGCCGATATCCACACGTTCTTCCCGCGCTTCCCCTCCCCCGAGCAGTCCGCCCGGCAGGCCCTCGGCAGGCGCGCCTTCCTGGTGCAGCGCGGCGACGAGACCGTCGGCGTGGTGATCGCGCGCAACGCCGGACGCGGTGTGGCCCGGCTCGAGCTCGACTACGTCACCCCGCGGTTCCGCGACTTCTCGCCGGGCGACTGGGTCTACCGGCGCAGCGGGCTGTTCCGCCAGCAGGGCTTCCGCAAGGTCGTCTCCCCCGAGGGCATGGTCAACACCCACCACTACGGCCGGATCGGCTTCACCCGCAAGGGCGAGGACTGGGAGCTCGACGTCTGAGGCTGCTCGCCGGCTCAGGCCTTGGGCGTGTGCGGGGAGCCCGGCCGGAAGTAGGGCCTGCCCGCGGCCAGCGCATCGGTCATCGCCGTGGCCTCGGGGGTGTCGCAGTAGTCGAAGTGGTTGCCCTCGGCGAGCCCGCCCCACCGCTCCATCAGGCAGTTGGCGGCCTTCTCGAGGAAGAGCTCGTTGCCGTAGACACCCTTGATCTCATCGCCCATGACGGCCGCGTCGCCATAGACCTCGTACTGGCGCAGGTGGGCCGCCTCGTGCAGCACCACGGTCCGGAAGTCGCGCCGGTTCTCCCCGCCGTCTGCCAGCGAGGAGTGCAGGGTGATCAGGTCATAGCCGAGCATGGCGGTCGCCAGGGCATGGGCACCGCCGGCCGTGCCCTGCGGCATCTCCTCGACCACGTCGATGACCGTGTGCGGCTGATAGGGCCTGATCAGGTCATAGGCCTCGGCGGCCAGGCCCGTGTAGTCGCGCGGGTTGCGGTGGCGGATCACTGCCTCGGCCGAGAGCACCTCGGGCCGACCGTTCTCCGCGGGGATGCGATAGCGATAGGTGACGTCTGCCGTCTCCTCGACCGGCCCGATCTCGAACCACGCGCCGGCCGTCGCGGTCGGCGTCAGCTGCTCCGCGTGCACGACTGTCCACGCGTCGCCGTCCTTGCGCTCGAGCTGGAGCGTGCAACCCCACGGCTTCTTGACCGACACGAACTCCCGCCGCGTCCGGCCAGCGGGGAGGCTGGTCACCTCGACGCCGAAATTGGTGCGGTGGAAGGGCTTTGGGTCGACGATCTGGGGCGGGGGCACGTCGGCAGGGATGCTCACAGGCACGAGGCTAGGGCCCGGCGGTCTCCCGTGGGCGGCTTTCGTCAAGGCGATGCCAGCGTGGCTGGGGACCGCGCCGGTGGACCACCAGCAGGAGGTGGCCGGTGATGACGAATGCCGCCCAGCCCAGCCCCAGCGCCCAGGCGGCCGTGACATCCGAGAGCCAGTGGTGCCCGAGCACGACGCGGCTCAGGCCCATGGCGCCGGTGAAGGCCCCGGCAAGCACGAGCCAGAGGCGACGGTGGCGCAGTCGCGGCCACGCGGCATACAGCAGGATCACCATGACCACGGTCGCGTTGAGCGTGTGGCCGGACGGGAAGGACGGGGAGGACTCGAAGGGCGGCACGGCGTCGGCGAGCGGCGGGCGCGCCCGGCCAACGAGCTCCTTGCCGGCGAGGGTCAGGGCGAGCGAGCCGCCGGCCCCGGCGGCCATGAGGACCACGGGCGACCAGGTGCGGCGCCACCAGGCCAGCCCCACGGCGCCGAGCACCGCGACGACGGGCATCAGATAGGGCCCGCCGATATGGGTGAAGGCGGTCACCGCCGACTCGACCCCCGGGCTGCGCCAGCCGAGGACCCAGTCGAGGAGGGGACGGTCGAGGCGCTCCACCCCGTCGCCGGCAGCGACCTGCTCATAGATCTCACCGGCGACCGCGGTCAGGAAGGCGACGACGGCTCCTCCGAGCACCAGCACCGCGAGGAATGCCGCGTTGGCCGCCGCCCAGGACAGCACCGCTCGGACGCGCTCCTCGGTCGACGGGGACGTGGGGCGCTGGTAGGCGGGCTGATCGGGCATCCGGGCCATTGTGCCGGGGCAGGCTGAACGGCCGCTGGATGTGGGGGGGCGCAGGCGCACAGCGTGACAGGGTCCATGAGTGGTGGAGGTGGCGGGAATCGAACCCGCGTCCACTGACGGAATACCAGGACTTCTCCGGGTGCAGTGCGCTAAGGATTTTCTCGGCCCCAGGGCTCGCGCGCACACGTCCCCTGACAGGCCCAGTCGAGTAGGAGTCCCGCGCCGTCCCCCGACATGACGGCGCAGCAAGATCTCTAGATGACGCTGGTGACTAAGCCGAGATCGTGCTTAGGCCAACGGACTTCGGGCTCGCTCAGGCGGCGAGGGCGAAGTCGGTGCGCTTGGAATTGGCACCTATTGGTTTGCAGAGGGCGTTAACGAGATAACTCTGCATCCTCGACCCGCTTCCCCTGATGGACCGGACAATGTCGAAACCGATCACCCCCAGAGGGATCCCTGTCACGCTGTGCACTTGTCAAACACCGGCCGGAGCCGGCTTCCTGCGAACTGCAAGTATGCAACACCGGCGGTGCCCGCGGCCATTCCCTTTGCGGTGTGGGGCCTCAGCGCCGGCGGGCGCAGAAGTAGGCGAACCCCGCGAGGTCGTCCGTGCTGATGAGGTCGACGCCCGCGTCGAGCAGCTCGGACCAGAGCCGGTCGCGCTGCGGGCCGGCCCAGTCCCAGGTGCCATAGAAGCGCAGCATCCGCCCCTCGTCGTGGACCCGCGCGACCAGCTCGCGCAGCCGCGCCCGGTCGAGCTCGCCCATGGCCGACTCCCCCACCCAGGAGAAGTGCGCGGCCCACGAGTCGCTCACCAGCGGCATGACCGAGGGCGGTATGCCGCTGCCGAGGTCGGCCACGCGGCCGTCGGCGAAGCAGCGCCGCACCGGGGCCGCGCCGAGGGCGGTGAGATCGCTGAGCCCCGACATGATCACCGTGACCGCGCCCGGGAAGACCTGGCCGTCGACCGCGGTCGTCATCATCGGCGCGTAGTCCACGAGCGCCCGCTCGAGCGCAAGCCACGTGGGCGCGGGGATGCTGCGGATGTCGACCAGCAGCCGCACCGGCACGTCGCGTCCGGGGAAGACCGTGCCATTGGCGCGCACCAGCTCGGCCAGCGGCTCGAGGTACTCCACATCGAGGCGGCGGCCCCGGTCCGGCCAGTCGGAGCCGAGCAGCAGCGTCCCGCCGATCGACCAGACGTCGATGCCCACGGAGGTGAACCCGTGCGCGAGCGCATCGAGCAGGGGCCGGGCCCGCAGGTGGTCGTTGCGGGCATGTCCCTCGAGGAGGGGTTGGTGCAGGACGGGTGGTGGCACACCTGTGTCAGTCGATCCCCGCCGCATGTCGATACTGTGGTCGCGCAGGGCGCCCCTCGTCCGACATCATCGTGAACGTCCGCTGACGAAAGGTTGCACTTCCCATGACGACGACCCGCGCGTGGCACCTGGTCCGCCGCCCTCACGGCGAGCCCGTGGACGCCGACTTCTCTCTCGTCGAGAGCCCGCTCCCCTCGCTCCAGCCCGGCCAGATCCGGGTGCGCAACACCTATCTGTCGGTCGACCCCTATATGCGCGGCCGGATGAACGACGTCAAGAGCTATGTCCCGCCCTTCGAGCTCGACGAGCCCATGACAGGCGAGGCGGTCGGCGTCGTCGAGGAGGTGCGCGGTGACGCCATCGACGAGACCGGCGCGCCAATCGCGGTGGGAGACACCGTGATCCACGGCCTTGGCTGGCGCACCGACGCGGCCGTCCACTCGCGCTACGCCCGCATCGTCGACACCGAGGCCGCACCCGCGCAGGCCTACCTCGGCGTGCTCGGCATGCCCGGCCGCACGGCATACGCCGGCCTGGTCCGGGTCGCCGAGTTCAAGGAGGGCGACGTCGTCTTCGTCTCGGCCGCAGCGGGGGCCGTCGGCTCCCTCGTCGGCCAGCTCGCCCGGCTCAAGGGCGCCGCACGTGTCATCGGCAGCGCCGGTGGCCCCGAGAAGTGCCAGTGGCTGCTCGACGAGGCGGGCTTCGACGCGGCCGTCGACTACAAGGCCGAGCCGATCCGCAAGGGGCTGCGCGCCGCCGCGCCCGAGGGCATCGACGTCTACTTCGACAACGTGGGCGGCGACCACCTGGAGGCGGCCATCACCGCGATGCGCCAGCACGGGCGGGCCGCGATCTGCGGCATGATCGCGCACTACAACGCGACCGAGGCGCCCCCCGGGCCGCGCAACCTCGCGCTGGTCATCGGCAAGCGGCTGACCCTGCGCGGCTTCATCGTCTCCGACCACGAGGACCTGCGGCCGCAGTTCGAGGCCGAGGTCGGCCAGTGGCTGCGCGAGGGCAAGATCGTCTGGCGTGAGACGACCGTCTCGGGCATCGAGCAGGCGGTCCAGGGCTTCCGCGATCTGCTGTCGGGCGGCAACACCGGCAAGATGCTCGTGCGCCTCGACGGCTGAGCCGTTCCCACCTCCACGACCGGGGTATGCCGCGGGGCCCGGCCCCGCGGCATACCCCACCGCCCGCATGTCGGAATCGGGGGGCGCGCGAGGGCGAGGTGCGAACTAGGCTCGGCGCACGCTCCCCCACCCCCGGAGGTCAACCGTGTTCCGCAAGGTCCTTGTCGCCAACCGAGGCGAGATCGCCGTCCGCGCCTTCCGCGCCGCCACCGAGCTCGGCGCGAGCACGGTCGCCGTCTTCCCCTTCGAGGACCGGCAGTCCGAGCACCGCCTCAAGGCCGACGAGGCCTATCAGATCGGCGAGACCGGCCACCCGGTCCGCGCCTACCTCTCCCCCGACGAGATCGTGCGCGTCGCGGTCGAGTCCGGGGCCGACGCGGTCTATCCCGGCTACGGCTTCCTCTCGGAGAACCCCGACCTCGCCGAGGCGTGTGCGGCCCAGGGCATCACCTTCGTCGGGCCGCCGTCGGAGGTCCTGCACCTGACCGGCAACAAGGCCCGGGCCATCGCGGCGGCCAAGCAGGCCGGCCTGCCGACGCTCCGGTCGGTCGAGCCCTCGACCGACATCGACGCCCTCGTCGCCGGGGCGGAGGAGATCGGCTTCCCCGTCTTCGTCAAGGCCGTCGCCGGCGGCGGCGGACGCGGCATGCGCCGCGTCGAGGAGCCCGAGCAGCTGCGCGAGTCGATCGAGGCCGCGATGCGCGAGGCCGAGTCGGCCTTCGGCGACGCAACGGTCTTCATCGAGGAGGCCGTCGTCGAGCCTCGTCACATCGAGGTGCAGATCCTCGCCGACGGCGCCGGCAATGTCATCCACCTCTACGAGCGCGACTGCTCGGTCCAGCGGCGCCACCAGAAGGTCGTCGAGATCGCACCGGCCCCCAACCTCGACCCCGAGATCCGCCAGTCGATGTGCGACCACGCCGTCGCCTTCGCGCGCGAGATCGGCTATGTCAACGCCGGCACGGTGGAGTTCCTGCTCGGTCCCGACGGGCGTTATGTCTTCATCGAGATGAACCCGCGCATCCAGGTCGAGCACACCGTGACCGAGGAGATCACCGACGTCGACCTCGTCTCCTCCCAGATGCGCATCGCGAGCGGCGAGACACTTGCGGACCTGGGCCTCGACCAGGACTCCATCCGCCCCCACGGCGCCGCGCTCCAGTGCCGGATCACGACCGAGGACCCGGCCAACGGCTTCCGGCCCGACACCGGCCGCATCACCGTCTACCGCTCCGCAGGTGGCGGCGGTGTGCGCCTCGACGGCGGCACCGTCTTCGTCGGGGCGGAGGTGAGCGCGCACTTCGACTCGATGCTGGTCAAACTCACCTGCCGCGGCGCCGACTTCCAGACGGCCGTGCGCCGGGCCCGCCGGGCGCTCGCGGAGTTCCGCATCCGCGGTGTGGCGACCAATATCCCCTTCCTCCAGGCTCTGCTCGACGAGCCCGACTTCCAGGCCGGGCGGGTGACGACCTCGTTCATCGAGCAGCACCCCGGTCTCCAGACCGCGCGCACCCCTCATGACCGTGGCACCAAGCTGCTGACCTTCCTCGCGGACCGCACGGTCAACCAGCCGCACGGCCCCGCGGCATACCACCTCAACCCGGTCGACAAGCTGCCCAAGGTCGACCTGGCCACCGCGCCCGCTCCCGGCGCCCGCGACCGCCTGCTGCGCGAGGGGCCCGAGGAGTTCGCCCGCAACCTGCGCGCCAGCTCGACCGTCGGGGTCACCGACACGACCTTCCGCGACGCCCACCAGTCGCTGCTCGCGACCCGCGTGCGCACCCGTGACCTCGTCGCGGCCGCTCCCGTGGTCGCCCGCACCCTGCCGCAGCTGCTGAGCGTCGAGGCGTGGGGCGGCGCGACCTACGACGTGGCACTGCGCTTCCTCCACGAGGACCCGTGGGAGCGGCTGGCCGCCCTGCGCGCGGCCATGCCCAACCTGCCGATCCAGATGCTGCTGCGTGGCCGCAACACCGTCGGCTACACGCCCTACCCGACCCGGGTGACCGACGCCTTCGTCGCCGAGGCCGCGACCACCGGCATCGACATCTTCCGCATCTTCGACGCCCTCAACGACGTCGACCAGATGCGGCCGGCCATCGACGCGGTGCGGGCCACCGGCACGGCCGTCGCCGAGGTCGCGCTGTGCTACACCGGCAACCTCATGGACGAGGGCGAGCGGCTCTACACCCTCGACTACTACCTCCGGCTGGCCGAGCAGATCGTCGACGCCGGCGCGCACGTCCTGGCGATCAAGGACATGGCCGGGCTGCTGCGTGCGCCCGCAGCCGCGCGCCTGGTCACCGCGCTGCGGGAGCGCTTCGACCTGCCGGTCCACCTCCACACCCACGACACGGCCGGCGGCCAGCTCGGCACGCTGCTCGCGGCGATCGACGCCGGGGTCGACGCCGTCGACGCGGCTGCCTCGTCGATGGCCGGCACCACCAGCCAGCCGCCGCTGTCGGCCCTCGTCGCCGCCACCCAGGGCACCGAGCGCGAGACCGGGCTGGACCTCCAGTCGGTCTTCGACCTCGAGCCCTACTGGGAGTCCGTTCGGGCGCTCTACAAGCCCTTCGAGTCCGGCCTGCCGTCGCCGACCGGTCGCGTCTACACCCACGAGATCCCCGGCGGACAGCTGTCCAACCTGCGCCAGCAGGCGATCGCCCTCGGCCTCGGCGAGCGCTTCGAGCAGATCGAGGACATGTATGCCGCGGCCAACCGGATCCTCGGCAACATCGTCAAGGTCACGCCCAGCTCCAAGGTCGTCGGCGACCTCGCCCTGGCTCTCGTCGGCGCCAATGCCGACCCGGCCGACTTCGAGGCCAACCCCACGGCATACGACATCCCGGACTCGGTCATCGGCTTCCTCTCCGGCGACCTTGGCGACCCGCCCGGCGGCTGGCCGGAGCCGTTCCGCTCCAAGGCCCTTCAGGGGCGCACGGTCAAGCCGCGCGTCGAGGAGCTGAGCGCCGAGGACGAGGAGGCGCTGCGCGCCGAGCCGCGCGCGACCCTCAACCGGCTGCTCTTCCCCGGGCCGACCAAGGACTACCTCGAGGCCCGAGCCGCCTACTCCGACCTGTCGATCCTGGGCACGCGCGAGTTCCTGCACGGGCTTGAGATCGGCCGCGAGCACGAGATCGAGATCGAGCGCGGCAAGCGCCTGCTGCTCCAGGTGCAGTCGGTCTCCGAGCCCGACGACCGCGGCATGCGGACGGTCATGTCCACGGTCAACGGCCAGCTGCGCCCCGTCCTCGTGCGCGACCAGTCGGTGCAGGTCGACGTCAAGCAGGCCGAGAAGGCCGACCCGTCCGTCAGGGGCCAGGTCGCGGCGCCGTTCGCCGGTGTCGTGACGCTCCAGGTCGAGCAGGGCGCCCAGGTCGAGGCCGGCGGCGTCGTGGCCACCATCGAGGCGATGAAGATGGAGGCCAATATCACCGCTCCTGTCGGCGGCACCGTCGCGCGCCTGGCGATCGGCCCGCAGCAGCAGGTCGAGGGCGGGGACCTGCTCGTCGTCGTCGAGTAGCCCCACTGGTGCTGCCCCCCGGCTAGAGTCGACAGACCAGGTCAAGAAGCGGCCGTCCATCCACGACCGTTGGGAGTCGACATGGGTATGCAGGACAAGATGGAGAACGCCAAGGACCGTCTGGCCGGCCAGGCCAAGGAGGCCGAGGGCAAGCTCACCGATGACGAGGGCCGTGAGGCCCAGGGCAAGTCCGAGCAGGCCAAGGCCGACCTCAAGGACGCCGGCGAGAAGGTCAAGGACGCGTTCAAGAACTAGACGCCCTCGCTGGTATGCCGCGTTGCAGGGGCCGCGGCATACCAGCCGTCCGGCCGGGAGGGGCCATGACGGACAGTTCCCCTGACAGCGGCGGCCAGCGGCTGCCCAATCCCACGACGTTCAACGCGCCGCACGTCGTCGGCGTGTATGCTTCCGCGGCCGGGCCGTGGACCGACCCCGGAGAGCGCGTGGCGCTCACCCACGCTGCCCGGGCCTCCCGGGGCCGGCGGATCCTCGACATCGGGGTCGGTGCCGGCCGGACCACCGAACTGCTGCTCCTCGTCAGGGACGACTACGAGGCGATCGACTACTCCCCCAACATGGTTGCGGCCGCCCGGGCCCGCCTGCCCGAGGCCCGGGTGCGCGAGGGGGACGTGCGCGACCTCGCCGGTGTGGCCGACGGGTCCAAGGACCTGGTCGTCTTCTCCTACAACGGCCTGGACTCGCTCGACCACGACGACCGGCAGCGCGGCCTGGCCGAGATGGCCCGCGTCCTGGCCCCGGGCGGGCTGCTGCTGTATTCGACGCTGGGCCTGCACGGCCCGTCGGCCAGACGCACCCCGTGGACCATCCCCCCGGTCCCGGCGGGCAGCAGAGGGGCGCGTGCCGCGTGGGCGGCCCGCCAGGTCTACCGACGCCGGCGGCTCATCACGCACGTGCGCAACTATCGGGAGATGACGGGGCGCGCCGAGCACTCTGACGGCTGGGCCATGCTGCCGCTCTCGGCCCACGACTACGCGCTCCTCGTCCACTTCACGACCCTGCCGCGCATCCGCGAGGAGGTCGCGTCCGTCGGGCTGGTGCTCGAGCGCATCATCGGCGACGACGGTCAGGACGTCCCGCCCGAGGCGACCGACACCGACGCCGACTGCCTGCACGTCCTCGCCCGCCGCCCGGCCTGACCCCGTCTCCCCCAGGTCGACTGGCCACGACACGCCGTGACCACGGCCGCCGGAACGGCGTGTCTTGGCCAGTCGACTCAAGGAGAAGGGGCTGCGCCCCTCACGCTCAGGGCAAGTGGCGAACTCCCGCTCCAGCGATTTCGCCCAGTTGGGCACAAACGCGCTCGCCCCCAGGGCAAGTGGCGAGCTCCCGCTCCAGCGATTTCGCCCAGTTGGGCACAAACGCGCACGCCCCGGGCCAAGTGCCGAGCTCCCGCTCCAGCGATTTCGCCCAGTTGGGCACAAACGCGCACGCCCCCCGGGCAAGTGGCGAGCTGCGGGAGCAAGGCGAGCACACGGCATACCCCGGACTTGTGAGGTATGCCGCGCGGTCACCCTTGGCCCCCGGCGACCAGCCGGCGACACCCAGGTCGACTGGGGAAGGGTGCGACGCGACGCGACGGGAGGGCTACCAGGAGCCGCCGGACTCGCCGCCGCCACCGCCGCCGGAGAAGCCGCCGCCCATGTCGAAGCCGGAGCCGCCTGAGGAGCCAGGGGTGGAGGTGAAGGTGCCTGCGGCCGTGGTCGCGAAGTCGTCTAGGCCCGAGGTCATGTGCTCGAAGTCGCCCATGCCGGGACCGATGTACCAGATCGGGGTGCCGATCACGACGCCCTGCGCAGCGGCGGCCTCGGAGACCTCCTTGAAGACCCGCGCCCAGCGCTCGGCGACGCCGAAGACGATCGCATACGGGAGGTAGCGGCTGAAGATCTGCTGCGCCTCCTCGAACTTGATCTGGTTGGCCTCTGCGGTCTCGAGATAGCGCTTGAAGCCAAGCGACTGGGCGAGCACCGCCGAGCCGTCGGCGGTCTTGGACGCCATGCGCCGGCCGAGGACGGTCAGGATCAGGCCGGTGAGGAAGATGCCGGCGCACAGGATGACCAGCGGCCCCATCCCGATGGCGAAGCCCATGCCGGTGAACATCAGGAAGAACGGCACGGCCAGCGCCCCGAACATCATCAGCCCGCCGAGGCCCTGCCAGGCCGCCCGCTGGGCCTGCGGTGAGGAGCGGAACCAGCCGCGGCGCACGACCTCGGCATACATGTGGCTCTGCACCTGGCGCAGCGTGCCGGAGAAGGTGTTGCGCAGGTCGGACAGCATCACCGACGAGCCGCCCTGGAAGATGCCGTCGAGCAGCAGCGCCTCGTAGTCGGCCAGCGGCGGCCCGGCCTCGCGGGGCTGGGTGCGGGTGAGGTGCCAGTCGGGCCGGCCGAACATGCCGGACTGGGTCTCCTCCATCGTCAGATAGCCACGGGCGGCGAGGTCGACGACGGTCGCCGACACGTCGACGGTGTTGGCCTCCTCGTCGATGACGGTGCCGACCAGACCGGGCGCGACGCCCTCGGGCGGCGCGAACTGGACGACGACGGGCTGCTTGCGCCCGCGGACGACGGGCGCGCTCTCGCCGGCGCCCGGGGTCAGGCCGGGGGTGAGGCCGGCGTACTGCTCGTCGCGGCCGCGCGACCACACCAGCAGACCCATGAGGGCGGCGGCGAGGCTCGGCAGGAGCACACCGGCGCCGGTCGCGAGCAGCCCAAGGCGACGCGCCTGCTCGGGGTCGATGCTCGAGCCGCCGGAGTAGGAGTCGTCGGAGGCGGAGCCGCTGTCGCGCAGGTCGGGCTCGAGGGTGTCGAATGCCGTGAGCGGGAAGCTCGCGAGCACGCTGAAGCCCGAGCTGGCCTGGGAGTCGGTGGGCGTGAAGGTGGCCGGGTTGCCGGGGGCGGCCGTGCACTCGGTGGTCGACTCGGTCGGGCCGTAGAAGCACTTGGCCCGGTCGGCCGGCTCCTCCGCCCGCACGCTCACCTGGACGCCGGCGTAGTCGTCACTGTTGGTGCCGTCGATGACGTTGTAGTAGAACTCCGCGTGGTCCGACAGCCCGTTGACGATGTTGGCCAGCCTGAACTTGATGACGTACTGCTGGGAGCCGCTGACCGTCTCCGACGGCGAGCCGATCCGCAGCCGCTTGTAGGCCCCGAAGTCGCTGATCTGGAGGTCCGTGGGCGCCCCGGTCGGCGAGGTCACCGACACGTCGGTCAGGTCGTAGTAGCGGTAGGTGTCCTCGCGCGCCTGGTAGCCGGCGCGCACTTTGATGTTGCGGGTGATCCCGTGGCGCTCCTCCCCCTCGGGGAACTGCCAGGTGATGCGCTGGGTGACCGTCGCCGAGCCGTCGCGGCCGAGCACGTAGTCGGCCTTGAAGGCGGTCGCCATGTCGACGGCGGGCACACCGGCCGCCGGCGCAGCGACGGCGTCGAAGCCGGCCACGTCGGGGCGGGGCGCGGCGCCGGCCGGCGCCACGAGCGCGGCCAGCAGGCCGAGCACGAAGACGACGGCGGCCAGCCCACCACGGTGACGGGCGCGCGGGACGCGGGCACGCGGCATACCGGGCATCAGATCTCCCTCCCACGGGTGCTGAGCGCGCGCTGGGCCTCGCGCTGATCCTGCTTCTCGCGCAGGGCGTGCCGCTTGTCGTGGGCCTTCTTGCCCTTGGCGATGGCGATCTCGACCTTGGCGCGGCCGTCCTTGAAGTACAGCGCGAGCGGCACGATCGTGTGTCCCGTCTCGCGGGTCTTGTGCTCGATGCGGCCCAGCTCGTGGCGGTGCAGCAGCAGCTTGCGGCGCCGACGGGGCGTGTGGTTGGTCCACGTGCCCTGGACGTACTCGGGGATGTGGACGCCCTCGAGCCACAGCTCGCCGTCCTTGAACTGCGCGAACCCGTCGATCAGCGACGCGCGCCCCATGCGCAGCGACTTGACCTCGGTGCCCATCAGCGCGATGCCGGCCTCATAGGTGTCCTCGATGAGGTAGTCGTGCCGGGCCTTGCGATTGCTCGCGACGACCTTGCGACCCTGCTCCTTGGCCACTTCTGCCTTCCTCACCTGATGGGTGGCGCCGGTGGGCGCCGATGTTGCCTACGGTCGGCAACGCTACAGGCCGGCAACGCAGATCGATGTCAAGGTATGCCGCGAGGAGGCGAGCCGTCGAGGCTCGCCTCCTCGGGTGGGTGGCTCAGAGGTAGTTGCGCGGGTTGACCGGGGTGCCGTTCTTGCGGACCTCGAAGTGCAGGTGGCAGCCGGTGGACAGGCCGGTCGTGCCCTCCCGGCCGATGACCTGGCCGCGCGAGACCGACCCGGAGCGGGCCGACATCGAGCTGAGGTGGTTGTAGGTCGTGGCCAGGCCGTTGCCGTGGTCGATCACGATGCGGTTGCCGTAGCCACCGGCCCAGCCGGCCGAGACCACGACGCCGGAGTTGGCGGCGTAGACGGGGGTGCCACACGGGGCGCCGAAGTCCATGCCTGCGTGGAGGCGGCCGTAGCCGAGGATCGGGTGGAAGCGCATGCCGAACTCGGAGGTGATCGGCGCGTTGATCGGCTTGGCGAGGTAGCCGCCGCCGCTGGCCGGGGGCGCGGCCGGTGCGGCGGGCACGGCCTTGCCTGCGGCTGCGGCACGGGCCCTGGCCGCTGCCGCCTTGCGGGCCGCGGCCTCGGCGCGCTGCTTGAGGACATCAGCGAGCTTGGAGGACTCCTCCTCCATCGAGCCCAGCCGCTCGGCCTCGGCCTTCTTTTTGACCTCGAGCGCCTTGGCCTGCTCGGTCTGGGCGGTCGCGAGGTTGTCGAGGGCGCTCTTGGCGCTGTCGGCCTGGGCACGGGCGCTCTCGGCCACGGCAAGCGCGTCGGCGGCCTCGGCCTTCTTGGTCGCGGTCTCCTTGCGCAGCGCGACGAGGCGGGCCTTGGTCGCGGTCTCGTCTGCCTGGGCCGAGGACAGGATGGTGATGCGGCGGTTCTGGACGTCCATCACCGTGTCGGTCATCGCCATCTTGGTGGCGAAGTCGTCGGGCGAGGTGGCGCTCATCGCGACCGAGAGCTCGCCCATGCCGGCGTTCTGGTAGAGCTCGGCGGCGAAGTTGGCCACCTGCTTGCGGCTCTTGGTGATCTCGGCCTTGGTGCCGGCCAGCTCGTCGGCGGCCTTGGCCTCGTTGGCCTGGGCGACCTCGAGTGCGGCGGCCATCTCGGCGTTCTTGGCGTCGGCGGTGTCGCGGGCCGCGCTCGCGGCGTCGAGGCGCTTCTGGGCCTCGGGCAGCTGGAGCTGGGTGCGCTTGAGGGCGATGAAGGCGTCGGCGACGTCCTTGGAGGTGTCGTCGAGCTGCTTGCGCAGGTCCTCGATCTGCTTGTCGACCGCGGCCTTCTTGGCCTTGGGGTCCTTGGGATCGTTGGAGGTCTTGACCTTGGGGTCATCGGAGATGGCGGCGCTGACCGGCAGGGCCGTGGCCGTCATGGTGCACACGGCGAGGGCACCGGCGGCGAGCAGGCGGGCACGCGAGGGCGACCCCAGGGGACGGGCATGCATATCGCTATTGCACCACGGCATTCTCGAGAATCGGGGGACGAGGGCGCGGACGAGCGGCACGGGTGTCGGTTGTCCACCCACCACTGTGCCTCAGACTCGCAGGTAGCGCCAGAGGGTGACCCAGGCTGTGCCCAGGGCGAGAAGCGTCACACCGGCCAGGATCCAGGGGCTGATCGCCCACACATCCGAGGTGCCGATGAAGGCCTGGTTGACGATCCGGTTGAGATAGCGGTTGAAGCCGAAGTGGGCCGTCGTCCACAGCAGACCGATGGCCGCGCCCGCGCCGATGAGCGCGCTGATCAGCGTCTCCATCATGAACGGGAAGCGGATCGTGAAGTTGCTGGCGCCGACGAGCTTCATGATCCCGATCTCGCGACGACGGGTGAATGCCGCCTGGCGGATGGTCGTGGACATCAGCAGGATCGCCGCCAGCACCATCAGCGCCGCGAGGGCGAAGGAGAGGTAGGTGACGTAGTTGATGCCCTTGAAGAACTTGTCGAGGACCTTCTTCTGGTCCTGGACCGCGCCCACGCCCGGCGCCCCCTCGAAGGTGGAGACGATCACGTCGTACTTGCTCGGGTCGGAGAGCTGGACGCGGTAGTTCTGCGGGATGTCCCCCACCGAGACGTTGCCGGCGACCGGGGAGTTGCGGAACTGCTTCTGGAAGCGGTCGTAGGCCTCCTGCTCCGACTCGAAGTAGACGTTCTTGACCAGCGGCTTCATCGACTCCAGCTGGGTCTTGACCGTCTCCTTCTGCTCGTCGGTGACGGCCTTGCCGTCGCAGTTGGGCTGGCCGGAGTCCTCGGTGCAGAGGAAGACGGTGACCTGGACCCGGTCGTACCAGTAGCCCTTGAAGGTGTCGACCTGGCGCTGGGCGAGCAGGCCGAGGCCGAGCAGATACATCGAGACCATCGTGACGAGGATGACCGAGATGGCCATCGACAGGTTGCGTCGAAGACCGATCCAGATCTCGCTGAGGAGGAACTGCAGTCGCATGAGGTGGGGGGCTTCCTGGTTGCGTTAGGTCTTTGGGCTGCGGCGGGCCGTCAGCGGCGGCCGAACAGGCGGCGTCGGGTGGTGGGCTCGGGGGCGGGCTCCGGCTCGGCCTCGGGCTGAGGGAAGTCCTCCTCCTCGGTGAAGGCCTGGTCGATGAAGCTCTGCGGCTCCTCGTCGGGCGTGTGGTGGCGCTCGGCGTCACGCTCCCGGCGCTCGGCCTCGCGCTCGCGCACCTCGGGGTCGTCGGGGATGGGCTCCCACTCGACGGCGGCGTCGGGCGACTCGGGGTCGATGTCGACGACCTGGTCGTACTCGCTGTCGTGGGCGGCGGTCTCGGACTCGAGGTGCTCGTCGGCCCGGTGGTCGCGCTCGGCGCGGCGGTCGTCGGAGAGGAGGGACTCCTCGTGGGCGGCCGGCGCGGCATACCCCTGGGTCTCGATGCGCTCGGTGTCGGCCGCCTGCGCGCGCTGCCCCGCGAGGACCTCCTCGGGGGTGGCGTAGGCGCCGTGGCGCTGGTCGCGGATGATCAGGCCGTCGTCGAGCTCGATGACGCGCTTGCTCATCTGGTTGACGATCTCGTGATCGTGGGTGGCCATCACAATCGTCGTGCCGGTGCGGTTGATGCGGTCGAGCAGGCGCACGATGTCGAGCGAGGTCGCCGGGTCGAGGTTGCCGGTGGGCTCGTCGGCCAGCAGGATCGCCGGCTTGTTGACGAAGGCACGCGCGATGGCGACCCGCTGCTGCTCACCACCGGAGAGCTCGTGGGGCAGCCGCTTGCCCTTGCCGGCGAGGCCGACCATCTCGAGGGTCTCGGGGACGACCTGGCGGATGTTGGAGCCGGAGCGACCGAGCACCTGGAGGGCGAAGGCGACGTTCTGGTAGACGGTCTTGTTGGGCAGCAGGCGGAAGTCCTGGAAGACCGTGCCGATCTCGCGGCGCAGGCGGGGCACGCGGCGGTGTGGCAGCTTGCCGACGTTGTGGCCGGCGACCAGGACGGTGCCGCTGGTCGGCAGCTCCTCGCGCAGGGCGAGCCGCAGCAGGGTCGACTTGCCGGAGCCGGACTGGCCGACGACGAAGACGAACTCACCGCGCTCGATCTCGAGGTCAACGTCCTGGAGGGCAGGACGCTTGGAGCGACGGTACGTCTTGCTGACGTCTTCGTAGCGGATCATGCGCGCGGGGGTGCCTTCGGGAGTCGGGGACAAGGTGTGCGATGGGCATGACGAGGTGGGGCGTCACGGCCCTTGCATCACAAAAGCGTAAACCCGTGGCCGCCGTTCGTTCGAATCCTCGGCCGCGTGGCGGCGCATCCGCGGTGGTGGGCGGCCGGGTCAGTGCCGCTCGCTCCCGTCCCCGACGACCCGCAGCGTCGCCAGGCTCGGGTCGGCGGCATACGCGATGCGGACGCCGGCGGCCCGGGCCCGTCCGAGGACGTCGAGGACGCCGGCCGTGACGACCTCGCCGGGCGCGAGCACCGGGATGCCAGGCGGATAGGGGGCGATCAGCTCCGCGCTCACGCGGCCCACGGCCTCGGCCGCAGCCACGGTGGTGTGCGGGGCGAAGAAGGCGTCGCGCGGGCTGCTCCCCTGGACCGGGTCGATGGAGTATGCCGCGCCCGGCTCGACCGGGCGCGGCCGGCCGGCCCTGCGTCTCAGCGAGCCGGACAGGGCGTCGGTGAGCCGGGTGACGGTGGTCTGCGTGTCGGCGAGGGAGACCTGCGCGACCAGGGTGTCGCGGTCGGCCATCTCGACCGGCAGTCCTGCTGCCAGCAGGTCTGCCTCGACGGCGTTGCCGTCGGCACCCGTGCCGGGCAGGACGAGGGTGAGCTTGAGCGGGTCGACGCCCGGGCCGTCGAGCACGATGAGCCCCTCGATCTCGCGCAGCGCCGCGCGCGCCGCGGCCAGCAGGGCCAGCGTCTGGCCGAGCAGCTCACGTCCGTCCCGCGCGAGCAGCGCGCGGGCGGCGTCGGTGCTGGCGAGGATGGCGCCGGCCGGGCTGGTCGTGGCCGTGGCCTCGACGGCGGCGTCAAGCCGGCCCGGATCGAGGCCCGTCGGTCCGGAGGTGCGCGCGAGGACCAGGGCGGCCTGGCTCCAGGCCGGCAGCGTCTTGTGCGCGCTGACGACCATCGCGTCGGCCCCGAGTGCGAGGGCATGCTGCGGCAGGTCCGGATGGAAGCCGAAGTGCGCGGCCCATGCCGCGTCGACGACCAGCGGTATGCCGTGGCCGTGCGCTACCTCGGCGAGCGCGGCGACGTCGCCGACCGTGCCGACATAGGACGGCTCCCCCACCATGACCGCCACGGCGTCCGGCGCCGCCTCGAGCGCGGCCGCGACCGACTCCGGCCGCACGCCGAGGGGCAGCCCCGTCGCGGCGTCGACCTCCGGGCGCACCCACACCGGCTCCAGTCCGGCGAGGACAAGGCCGATGAGCATCGAGCGGTGCAGGGAGCGGCTGACCACGACGCGGCCGCCGCCCCTGCCGGCGACGGCGAGCGCGAGCGCCTGGTTGCCGTGGGTGGCGCCGCCGACCGAGAAGCGGCACACGTCGGCTCCCCACAGCCGGGCGGCCCGGGCCTCGGCGTCGGCGAGGACGCCCCCGGTGAGCTTCATGGTGTCGAGCCCGGCATAGAGCGGCACGTCGCCCGCGACGACATCCCCGACGAGGTCGGGTCGCTGCTTGTGCCCGGGGATGGTGAAGGGGGTGGGCGTCTCCTCCTGGAAGCGCAGCCACGCGTCGAGGGCCGGCGCGTCCTCGCGCAGACCGCGCGGGTCGGTTGGCATCTAGGACTCGCCCCCCTCTGTCCCGCGGACGTCGGGTGCCTCGTGTCCGGGAGCGCCGGAGGCCGCCCAGCCGGCTGCCCACGCGAGGATCGCCGACGGCAGCGCGCCCGCCAGGGCACGCACCTGTCGCAGGTCCACCCACTCATCGGCCGAGTGCAGCCCGCCACCGCCGGGGCCACAGACCAGGGTCGGGCAGAGGGCCTGCCACAGCGCGGCCTCCATCCAGTAGGGAGCGGCAAAGGTCGCCCCCGTGCCGAGGCGGTCCCCGAGCAGCGCGGCCAGATCGGCGGCCGGGCCGGACGGGTCCAGCCGCCACGGGGCACGGGCCATCAGCAGCCGATGCCCGCCCTGCACGGTGGGGTCGATGGCCGCGAGCGCCGAGAGGATCTGGTCGGCCTCGGCGGTGATCACCTCGGCGTCCTCCCCGGGCACCGTCCGCCGCTCGAGCGTGCAGGTCGCCGAGGGCGCGAGGACGAAGGGGGACTGACCGCCCGCGGCTGTCGTGACCATCAGCGATCCGCCGTCTGCGGACAGGGCACGGTCGCGCTCCTCCACCTCGCAGAGGAAGCGGCCGAGGTGGGCGATGGCGTTAACGCCCTCCGCCGGCTGGCTGCTGTGGGCGGCGCGACCGGTGAAGGTCACCTCGGCGACGGCGAAGCCGCGCAGGCTCGCGGCGAGCGCGTTGTCGGTGGGCTCGGTGATGACGCAGACATCGGGGACGAGGCGCCGCTCGGCGAGGGCGGCGATGACCGCCTCGGACCCGAGGCTGGCGTCCTCCTCGTCGGCGACGAGTGCGAGCAGCGGGCGGACCGGTGCGCCCTGGGCGACGAGTCGCTCGGCGGTCGTGACGAGGACGGCCACTCCCGACTTCATGTCGGCCGCGCCGCGTCCGAGCAGCCGGTCCCCGTCGATGCGCGGGGCGAACGGCTCGGCCATCCCGGCCACCCCAACGGTGTCGAGGTGGCCGTTGAGGGCGACGAGCGGCCCCCGCCCTGCGTCGGGGTGGGTGGCGAGCAGGCTCGGGCGGTCCGCCGGCCCGATCACCTCGACAGCCCAGCCGCCGGCCTCGAGCCGGCCGCGCAGGTGCCGCACTGCCCCAGCCTCACCAGCGGCCCCGGGGACCAGCCCCGGGTTGACCGAGTCGATCGCGATCAGCTCGCGGGCGAGCGCGACGGTGGCGTCCGCGTGGTCCATGCCCACACGATATGGAGCGCGCACCGACGGCGGAAGACGGTGGGGATATCCCCCGGAGGGTCCGGGTGCTGGCGGGCTCACGGCATACCCCTCGTCGCCCCTAGGTTTGAGCCATGACGACACTGACCGTGCCCGCGGCGGCGGCACCGGACCGCCCCGCCTTCGGGCGGCGATGGGCGCAGGGGTGGTGGCACCTTGTCTATCTGGCGCTGAGCCCGATCATGTCGATGGCCTCCCTCGCGGTCGTCATCCTCGTGCTCACCGGCGTGGCCTCCGCCCCCGGCTTCCTCCTCGGCGTGGTCCTGCTCGTGCCCGGCCTCTATCTGGCCGACTGGCTTGCAGGGGTCGAGCGCAGCCGCCTCGCGTCCCTCACCGGCCGCGAGGTCCTCGCGCCCGAGCGCCAGTCGCAGGGACAGCCGTGGTGGCGCACCGTCTTCCTCGACGTGATCCGGTGGCGTGCTGCCGGCTACAGCGCGCTCCAGCTCTTCTGGGGACTGATCTCGGGCATCCTCGCGGTCACCCTCACCGCCACCGCCCTGTCGATGATGGTCGTGTCGGTCACGGCAGGAGCCTTGCCGGACAACGGAGTCCAGATCCTGGGTATGCCGCTGAGCTCGTTCACCGGCCGCTCCACCCTCGCGCTGCTCGGCACCATCCTGGGCTTCGCGCTGCCGCTGATCGCCCGGGCGCTGACGGCCGTCGACGGCAACCTCGCGCGGTGGCTGATCGGCTTCGACCAGGAGCACCAGATCGCGCGGCTGTCCGAGCGCGTGACGACGCTGACCGGATCGCGCGAGGCCGCGGTCGACTCCGTCGAGGCCGAGCGCCGCCGCATCGAGCGGGACCTGCACGACGGCCCGCAGCAGCGTCTGGTCGCCCTCGCGATGGACCTGGGCATGGCCCGCACCGCGCTCGACCGCGACCCCGAGCAGGCCCGCCGCCTGCTCGACTCGGCGCACGCCTCGGCCAAGGAGGCCATCACCGAGATGCGCCAGGTGGCCCGGGGCATCACGCCGCCGATCCTGACCGACCGCGGGCTCGACGCCGCCCTCTCTGCGCTGGCCGGCCGCTCCCCCGTGCCGGTGCGCGTCGAGGTGCGCGGCATCGACCGGCTCGACCCGACCACCGAGGCCATCGCCTACTTCTGCGTGAGCGAGGCCCTCACCAATGTCGCCAAGCACGCCCAGGCCGGCTCCGCCGTCGTCGACGTCTCGCGCCAGCCCGGCGCCACCGGGGAGCGCGTCCTGATCACGGTGAGCGACAACGGGATCGGCGGCGCCGACCCCCTGCGCGGCACGGGCCTGACCGGCCTGCGGCAGCGCGTCGCGGCCGTCGATGGCGACCTCATGATCAGCTCCCCCCACGGTGGCCCGACCACCCTGACCGTCTCACTCCCCCTGCGCGACCGGAGGCCCGCATGAGCACCGACCAGACCACCCCGCTGCGCGTCGTCCTCGCCGAGGACTCGGTGCTGCTGCGCGACGGGCTCGTGCGCCTCCTCGAGGTGTCCGGCTTCGAGGTCGCCGACGCGTGCGGTGACGCCGAGACCTTCCTCAAGGCCGTCGAGAAGCACCGCCCCGACCTCGTCGTCTGCGATGTGCGTATGCCGCCGACGTTCACCTCCGAGGGCATCCGCGCGGCGCTCGTCGTGCGCGAGGAGCACCCGCAGACCGCGGTGATGGTGCTGAGCCAGTATGTCGAGGAGCACTACGCCACCGAGCTCGTCTCCTCCCACCCGCGCGGCGTCGGCTATCTGCTCAAGGACCGTGTCGCCGACACGAGCGAGTTCGTCGAGGCCCTGGAGCAGGTCGCTGCCGGCGGGACCGTCCTCGACCCCGAGGTCGTCACCCAGCTGCTGTCCCGCTCGCGCCACGTCGACCCGCTGTCGCGGCTCACCCCGCGTGAGCGCGAGGTCCTCGGGCTGATGGCCGAGGGACGCACCAACGCGGCGATCGCCAAGCAGCTGGTCGTCGGCGAGGGTGCGGTCGAGAAGCACGTGTCCTCGATCTTCGCCAAGCTCGACCTGCCGCCTGCCGAGGCCGACCACCGCCGGGTGCTCGCTGTCCTCCAGTGGCTCGACCACGGGGAGCGGTCATGACCACGCCCACGCACTACGGGCCGGGGCCGCAGGACGCCGCGCCTGCCGCGGGCTCGCCTCCGCCGCAGCCGTTCTCGGCATTCCCGGCCGGCCCTCAGGGCGGCCAGCCGCAGGGTGGGGCGTATGCCGCGCCGACCCCCTACGCTCCCCCACGGCCCCAGCCGCCCATGCAGGTCGGCCCCCCACCCGCGCCGAGGGCCCCGCGACGCTCGCGGGCCTGGAAGATCGTCGGCGTGCCCGTCCTCGCCCTCGCCGTGCTCGGCGGTGCCACCTCGACGGTGGCCCCGCTGACGAGGCAGTCGGAGACCTCCCAGGTCGCCCTGCCCGCATCGGTCTCGTCGCTCGCCCTGGAGGGCCCGGCCGGCTCGATCCACATCCGCGCGGCCGCACCCGGCGAGACGCCGTCGGTCAAGACGCGCGCGGAGTGGTCCTTCTCCAAACCCACCGTCACCGTTGACGCCGGCGACCGGACGACGATCTCTGGCGACTGCCGGGGCCCGGCGATCTGCGGCATCGACTGGGACCTGGTGGTGCCCGCCGACACCGATGTGCGGGTCAACGGCGGCGTGGGTGACGTGCGCCTGACCGGGCTGGCGGGCGATGCGAAGGTCGAGATGGGGACCGGAGAGATCAATGTGCGGGAGAGCCGCGCTAACTCCCTCGAGCTCCAGGCCGGCGTGGGCGGCATCGTGGTCCGCTCCGACGTGCCCCTCGACAGCCTGCGCGTCGAGGCCGGTGTCGGCGACATCGATGTGACCGTGCCCAGTGGCGACAGCTATCGGGTCGACACCGCCGGCGGCGCCAGCGAGTCGAGAGTGACTGTCCCGCAGGACTCCTCGTCAGACCGCCGCATCACCGTGCGGGCCGGCGTCGGCGACATCAGGATCTCCCCGGCGGGCTGAGCCGGATCGCGCTGAACCGGACGCGCTAGGACGGGCGTGACGAGCCGCGACCGGGCTGGGAGGCGCACGCCCGGCTCAGCGGCGAGCACACGGCATACGGCCCAGATCTGTTGTGGCTCAGGCCTTCTCGGCCTCGGCGGCCTTGGCCTCGGCGATCCGCCAGCGGATGCCGGCCTCGATGAAGTCGTCGATGTCGCCGTCGAAGACCGCGCTCGGGTTGCCGGTCTCGTGCTCGGTGCGCAGGTCCTTGACCATCTGATAGGGGTTGAGGACATAGGATCGCATCTGGTCGCCCCAGCTGGCCTTGACGTCGCCGGCGAGCTCCTTGCGCTCGGCGGCCTCCTCGGCCTTCTTCTGCAGGAGCAGGCGCGACTGGAGGACGCGCAGCGCGGCGGCGCGGTTCTGGATCTGCGACTTCTCGTTCTGCATCGAGACGACGATGCCGGTGGGGATGTGCGTCATGCGTACGGCGGAGTCGGTGGTGTTGACCGACTGGCCGCCGGGGCCCGAGGAGCGGAAGACGTCGACCTTGATCTCGTTCTCCGGGATCTCGATGGAGTCGGTCGACTCGATGAGGGGGATGACCTCGACGGCGGCGAAGCTCGTCTGGCGGCGGCCCTGGTTGTCGAAGGGGCTGATCCGCACGAGGCGGTGGGTGCCGCCCTCGACCGAGAGGTTGCCGAAGGCATAGGGCACCTTGACCTCGAAGGTCGCCGACTTCAGGCCCGCCTCCTCGGCATAGGAGGTGTCGAGGACCTTGGTCGGGTAGTCGTGGCGCTCGGCCCAGCGCAGATACATGCGCAGCAGCATCTCGGCGAAGTCGGCCGCGTCGACACCGCCGGCGCCGGAGCGGATGGTCACGACGGCCTCGCGCTCGTCGTACTCCCCCGCCAGCAGCGTGCGGACCTCGAGCTCGCCGACGTCCTTCTTTAGCTTGGCCAGCTCGGCCTCGGCCTCGGCGATGGTGTCGGCGTCGCCACCGTCCTCGGTGCCCATCTCGACGAGGACCTCGAGGTCCTCGACGCGGGCGTCCATGCCAGTGACGCGGTCGTGCTCGGCCTTGGCGCGCGAGAGCGCGGAGGTGACCTGCTGGGCCTTCTCCTGGTCGTCCCACAGGTCGGGCGCGGCGGCCTGGGTCTCCAGGTCGGTGATCTGCGCCTGAAGCTTGTCGAGGTCGGTCACCTGCCGCACCGAGTCCATGGTCGAGCGGAGGTTCTTGATCTCTTCTGCGAAGTCGACAGCCACGAGGGGTGAGTCTACGGCAGGTATGCCACGCGCCCCCGGTCCGCGTGGCCCGCACGCCCCAGCGCGACTGGTCAGGCCGGGCGGCTGCGCCCGAGGAAGGCCATGATCTGCTCGGTGGGGCCGCCCCCGTCGGGAGCAGGCAGCTCCGGGCCGAACAGGCCGGGGCTGCGCAGGATCTCGGGTGGGGTGTTGTGCACGAGCTGGTCGAGGTCGTCGCGCAGCACCTCGGGCAGCTCGAGCTCACGCCCGGCCGTGGCCGCCAGGTCCCACGCGTGGACGGTCAGGTCGTGGGTGGGGATCCTGAGGGCCTGCTCGGCGGGACCGGAGCCCATGGGGCCGGCGAGCTCGGCAGCCGGGTCGAGGTCGGCGGCCGCGGCCTTGGCCTCCTCGGCGAGCCGGTGCCACCGCTCGACCGCCTCCGCAGGCGTGCCCGTCGCGGCGCCGTCCTCGTGCTTGGAGGCCAGATAGCTGCCGCCGGCCAGCGCCCCCTGGATGCCGATGAGGGTGTTGGTGACGTGGTCGAGCACCTGGTGGCCGCTCCAGCCCTCGCAGGGCGAGGGCCGAGCCCAGTCCTGCTCCCCCATGGCGTCGACCTGCTCGGTCATGAGGTCGATCGCGGAGCCGAGCAGCTGCCCGGGGTCGGTGGCGCCGGTCATGTCGTGTCCTCTCTCTCAGCGCAGACGGAGCCCGAGGGCGTCCGAGACCTCGCCCCAGGAGACATACGAGAAGTTGGTCGGGTCCTGGTCCTCGTCCACCCCCGGGCCGGTCTCCGGCTCATCATGGCTGACGAGCAGGCCCTGGGTATAGGGGCCGACCGGCCGCGAGGCGATCGCCAGGCCGTCGGAGCCGTTGATGTCGTCGACGCCGCCGACGCCACGGACCGCGAAGGACCCGACCGCGCGGTGGCCACCCTGCCGCTCGTAGACGGCGAAGGTGTCGTCGCCCTGGCTGGAGACGACGATGTATCCGGTGCCGCCGCGGCCGTAGTAGATGTCGACGCCCTCGGCGTCGGCCTCGAGCAGGCTCCCGCCGAAGCCGGCGGCCTCGGGGTCGACCGGCTCGCACTCCTCGGTCTCGGAGTTGTAGACGTCGTGGATGCCGAAGTCCCTGACCCTGTCGATGAGGTCGGGCTTGCCGGCGAAGCCCTTGATCGTGACCTTCAGCTGCCACAGGCCGACGTCCTCCTGCGCGGCATACAGGCGGCCGGTGCGGCGGTCGACGGCGACGCCCTCGACCTGCGGGCCGACGCCCGGCTCCTCGCACGGCGTCCACGTCGTGCCGTCGGGCAGCCGGAAGGAGGCAGGCATCTCGATGGTGTCGACCTGCTCGTAGCCGAGGGCGCCGTCGCGCTCGACGACCTTGAGCAGGGTGACGGCGGTCGTCCCCTCCTGGGTGACCACGACATAGGTCCCGCCCTGCGCCGGCTGCCACACGGCCAGGCCGTATGCCGTGTGCTCGGAGTCGACGCCCTCCCGGTCGGCGTGGAAGAGGAAGGGCAGCTCGGGCGCGGTGACCTCGCGGAGCGGCTGGTCGGCGCGGGAGCCGTCGGGGTCGATCACCCAGAAGCGGACCTGGTCGTTGTAGCGGTCGGAGACGATGGCGACGTCGACGAGCTCGCCGTCGAGCGGCACGCCATAGGCGATGTCGACGTTGTTGTAGCGCCCGTCCTCCCCGTCCGCGCGGGGCGCCGAGGTGGCCGAGATCGACTGCAGCTCCTGGGAGTCCAGGTCATAGACGCGCAGGCCGCCCTCCTTGGCGGTCACGATGACGATCGAGTTGGCCGAGTCGGCGCCGTCGACCCAGATGGCGGGGTCGTCACCCGAGGCGTTGCCGCCCTCGTCGGAGTCATAGAGCACCGGGGTCTCGTTGTCGGTCGTCACCTCGACCGGGCCAGAGGCACCGGTGGCCGGCGGCCGCGGCGCGGGCGGCGCGCCGGAGGCGATGCCGGGCAGGCCGGCGGTGAGCGAGAGCGCGAGCGCGATGGTCAGGGCGGGGCGGGTGAGGGCGGCCATGGGTTCACCCTGTCCCTGCCCCCGCGCCCGCAGGTGTCCCCCCGGTGAACCTTCCGTGGCGCTTGCGGGACGGCCGCCCACAGCGGCCCACCGGCCGGGCCTAGGCTTGCCGGTCATGACGGACGTCGGCCTGCTCGCGGCATTCGCTGCCGGGGTGCTCGCGCTGCTCTCGCCGTGCAGCGCGCTGCTGCTGCCGTCGTTTTTCGCCTACGCCTTCGGGTCGCGCTTCCGGCTGCTCGGCCGCACGGCGGTCTTCTGGCTCGGCCTGTGCCTGACCCTCGTGCCGCTGGGAGTGGGCGCGGCCGCGGTCTCGTCGCTCGTCTATGGCCACCGGCAGGCACTGATCGCGGTCGCCGGATGGGCGATCATCGCCTTCGGCGTGCTCCAGATCCTCGGGCGCTCCTTCGCGATGCCGTTCGCGACGCGTCTCCAGACCCGCACCTCCGGCGCGACCGCGGCCCAGCGCTCCGGGGGCCTTGGCGGGTGGGCGGCGACGCTGCTGCTCGGCGCGGTCTACGGGCTGGCCGGCTTCTGCTCCGGGCCGATCCTCGGCGCCATCCTCACGATGGCTGCGACGACCACCAAGGCGTATGCCGCGCTGCTCCTGGCCGTCTATGCGCTCGGGATGGCCGCGCCCCTGTTCCTCCTCGCCGCCGTGTGGGACCGGCTCGGCCTCGGCGCCCGGTCGTGGGTGCGCGGCCGTGAGCTGACGGCTGGGCCGCTGCGGGTGCACACCACCTCGCTCGTCAGCGGGCTGCTGCTCATCGCTATCGGCGTGCTCTTCCTGCGCTACCAGGGCACCGCGGGCCTGGCCGGTGGCGTTCTCGGCAGGACCGAGGCCCTCGAGATGCGGGCCCAGGAGTGGCTCGCCGGCTGGGGCGGGCTGCCGCTGTGGGTCTGGCCCGCGGCATTCGCCGTCATCGCCCTCGGGGTGGCGCTGTCGCGGATGCGGCAGGGCTGATCAGGACCCTGGCTGGCTGTGTCCGAGGCAAGGCGACGGCCGCGATCTACGGCGGCTACTGCTGGAGATCGGCGCGGGCGCGCGACTCGACCGTGATCGTGATGGTGGTCCCGGCAGCCTCCAGGAGCGCCCCCACAAAGGGCACCTCGGCTGTGCCGGTGACCCGCACGACTGCAGTCTGACCGTCAGGCGAACCGGTGCCCGGCGCCACGGCCCAAGCGAGCATGCTCGGCGGAACCGGCCGTGCCGCAAGGTAGTTCGAGGCCGCCTCGGCCACCGAGTTGTTGCTCAACGCGACCGCCTCACGCAGCCCGCCGGTGTAGATCGAGGTGTCAAGGCTGTCGGCGGCGTCGAGGGCCGCCCCGTCGGCCGCGTCGAGCAGCCGCATGCGGGTCAGGTGGGCCGACGTGATCGCCGCGGTGACCAGGATCAGCGTGATGGCGACCATCGTGAGGCCCAGGAGCAGCAGCCCGATCTGCCCAGACTCGGCGTCGGGGGCCGGCCGGCCGCGCCGCCGTGGCGGGGAGGCCGCAACCACCCGACCGCCGCTCATCGAGTGCCTCGGAACCGGTCCACCGTCACCAGATGCTGGGCGCTCAGGGGTATCTCGAGAGGCACGACGTCGGAGAGGAATGCCGGCACGAGCGGGAGCGTGGCCCGCACCGAGGTGCGCACAGTCACCCTGCCCTCGGGGCGCAGACACGGGTCGGCGTCGCAGGCCACCTCCACGTCCCCGTCGGGGAAACCCTGGTCCGCGAAGGCGATCTGCGCGGCCGCCTGGGCCCGGGGCATGGCATCGCCCTCCGACGGGGACGTCACGAAGGCCCGTCCGGCCTCGCGTGAGGCCGCCGCCACGGCATACGAACCCGCCTGGATCTGACCAAGGCACAGGACCAGGTAGACGAGAGGCAGCAGCAGGAGGGTGCCAAGGAAGACGAACTCCACAACGGCGTTGCCGTCCTCCGCGGTGCCGGCGAACCTGCCGCGGAGCCGCTGGACCAGCCCGGGCTGGCGGAGGCGGCCGGACGCGAGAGCCGACATCACTGTGCCTCCGCAAAGGCCCGTCCCTGGACATGCATCCGCCCACCTGGCCCGATCGCACCGACGACTGGGAAGGGGGCTGAGACCTCGACGGTGACCACCGCCACTCCCCCGGCGCTCCCCTGGTGGGCCGAGATGGACTCGGCATAGGAGTCGGGCAGCGTCGCGGAGACGAGCTCGCGGGCCCGTCGTGCGCCGTCGGCGGGGCTGGAGTCGACGCGCGCCCCGTAGCGCGCGCCCTCGCTCGCGCATGAGATCAGGGTGTTGCGCACATGGAGGATGAAACCGAGCTGGACGACAGCCAGGAAAACGACCATGACGAGGGCCGAGACCATTGCGAAGTCGACAACGGCAGCGCCCGATTCGGCGTCTCCCGGCTCTCGCCCCCTCGCCGTCCGTCGCATCCTCAGATGCCCGAGACCTTGCTCATCGCCCGGTCGAACAGCTCCAGGATCTGCCCCTGCGCGACCGCCCAGATTGCTGCGACCAGCGCCGCAGTCATGAGTGTGATAAGCACCCAGCCGGGCACGTCGCCCCTCTCGTCGCCGGATGCGGTCAGAGCGCGGACACGGTTGATGAGCGCCTCCTGAGCGCGGATCAGAGACTGCATGGTGTTCCCTCTCGTCAGTTGGTGGTTGCTCGCTACTGATGAATTACGTTTGCTGTCAGGTCTTTTCGTTCGATGGATCACATGGTGAACCTCATGAACGAGAAGCCTGGGAAGACAGCGAAGAGGACCGTGACGGGAAGCACGAGGAAGACGACAGGCACCATCATGGTGATCTCCTTCTTGCCGCCCTCCTCCATCGTTGCCCGCCTCCCGGCCTCGCGGACGTCCTGGGCCTGGGCGCGCAGCACCTCCGCCAGAGGCGTGCCGCGCTCCACTGCGACGACGATCCCGTCCACGAAGCGAGCGAGACTGACCAGGCCGGTCCGGTCGGCCAGGCCTTGCAGGGCAATGGGCAGGTTGGCCCCGGCCCGCGCGTCGGCAAGGCACCTGGCCAGCTCCCCGGAGAGCTCGCCGTGGGAGAGCCGGGTGACCCTTTCCAGAGCCCCCACTGCACCCTCCCCCGCCGCGACCGCCAGCGCCAATAGCTCTGCGATCGTGGGGAACTCAGCAAGCATCTGCCGCTCCCTCGCTGTCGCCTGTCGGCTGAGCATCTGATCCCTCGCCACGATGCCGGTGAGCGCGCTGCAGAGGACGAGCAACACCAACGAGACCGGCGAGGCACCCCGGGTCAGCCACGCCACAAGACTCACCGCGGAACCAGCGAAGGCCGCGCCGGCCCCCCAGATCACCTGCTCGGCCCTGAACCGGTCGACGTCCGGCGCTTTGCCGGCCCGAAGCAGGCGGGATCGCACCGACGCTGACCCGCCGAGGAACCGCTCAACCACCTGGGCGCTGTCGGTCACCAGCGGCGCAAAGAAGGACCGCAACGGTGAGGTCGCCACCACGGGCGACAGCAGACGGCTGGGCTTGGGGGTGTCGCGGAGATACGGCATGAGCCGGGCCTCAAGGCCGGGCCGACGCCGGTGTGGGAGACCGATATACGTCAGGATCAGGCCTGCTGAGAGAAGCGCGCCGAGCAGCCCGCCGAGCAGTGGGGTCACAGTCATCGGAGCACCCTCTGGTCCTCGGAGAGGCGCCCGAGCTGGATCATGATGCGGTACGCAGCGAGGCTGACCGCAGCGCCCACGAACAGGACCACGGCACCGGCCCGCGTGTCGTAGGCCTGGATGGACTCGGGGCGTGTGCACAGCAGGGCGAGCACGATCCATGGCGCGGCAACCGCCAGCCGGGCGGCATTCACAGTCCAGCTCTGCCGCGCCTCCATCTCGGCTCGCGTCCGGGAGTCCTCGCGAAGGAAGGTGGAGAGGGTGCGCAGGAGGGCGCCGAGGTCACTGCCGCCGACCTCGCGGGCGATCCGCAGCGACTCGACCAGACGGTCGCCCACCGGGTCGCTGAGTCGGTCCTTGAGCCGGTCGAGACACTCGTGGAAGCGGCCGGTCGTGCGGTAGTCATGGGCGAAGGCGGCGAACGGAGGCCGCAGCTCAGCCGGGCCCCGGTGCCCCAGCTGCGCGAGTGCCTCGGGCAACGCCATGCCTGCCCTGACTGCGGAGGCGATGTTGTCGACGGCGTCCGGCCACAGGTCGCGCAATGCGGTGCGCCGACGGCGAGCGCGCATGCGCACCAACGCGATTGGGGAGTATGCCGCGAGGAGGCCGAAGCACACCGCGATGGCCGGGACCTGACTGACCAGGAGGAAGAGGACTCCCACGAGGAGGCCCATGACTGCGCACCCAGCGAGGAGCGTGCTGGGCGAGACGCCGCCGTGGCCTGCCTGGACCAGCTCATCCCGAAGCCGCTCCATCAGCGAGGGTCGGCTGAGCCGGCTGGAGGGCGAGTCGTCGGGGACCCAGCAGGACCACCAGATGAGGAAGAGGCCCACGCCCAGCGTCAGACCGATAAGTGAGCCCGTCATGCCGACTCCTGGGCAAGCAGGGCCGCCACGTCGTAGCCGGCACGTTCGAAGCGGTCGACGTGCGGCGGGAAGCCGTCGGCGCGCACCAGCTTGCCGCCGCGCTGCACAAAGAGATCGGCGATCTCGACGACATCGCCCTCGGTCCGTCCCGGCACCGCGCAGATCTCTCGGATGCGACGGACCCCGTCACGTTCGAGCGCCGCATGGACGACAACATCGATCGACCCGGCCACTGTCGGCACGACGAATCGGCTGCCGACGTTCTCCCCCGCGAACGTGCACTGCAGGGGGTGCAGGGCATTGCCGGAACCACGGCCGGATCAGGTACGCGAAACCGCGCGCGCTGCAACGGGATTCGCTTCGGCGCGAGGCACGGCAGCGACTGCCGGCGCGGGTCAGGTCAGCGCGGGCCGAGCCGGTCCTCGAGCAGGTCATCGCGCAGCTGGCCGAGCATGTACCACTGCGGTCCGCGCGGCTTGAGCGCGACGTGGTGCAGGTGCTCCTCGTCGTCGTGGTGCCAGGCCAGCACCAGCTCGGGCTCGCGGACGTGGTGCCCGTCCTCGACCCGGCCGCGCAGCTCGACGTAGACGCCATGGTCTGCCTCCGGCACCAGGGTGACGGCGACGCCGTCGTCGGCCACGGTGACCGTCCGGGCCAGGATCCGGCGCGCCTGAGCCGTGGTGATCGGGCCCCGGTGGACGTCGACGACGTTCTGGCCGCGGGTCTTGCTCTCCCATGTGTCCAGCTCGGCGATGACCAGTGCGCAGATGGCGGAGATGTCGCGCAGGTCTGCCGACGTCGGCGGCCAGTGCTCCGGCCGCAGGTCGGCCAGGACCGTGGCGAAGTCCTGCGCGGCGCGGGGCAGCTGGCGGTGGTCGGGAGTGGCGTCGGGGTCGGATTCGGGCTGGGGCATCGCGGTCCTCCGGGTGCAGCTCGTGGAGTCGCTGACGCTACGCCGGGGGTGCGACAGTCAGAGGCGCTGGACGATGCACCGGCGGGCAGCTCGGCCTGGCGGCCGAGTGCCTTCTGGGGCGCGCTGCCGCGCGCCGCTTTGGTCAGGGGTGGAAGGGGCAGAGCTGGGTGGTGAGGGACTGGCTCGGCCGACTGCGGCCACCAGACTCGGCCACGGGCGGCGGCACGGTGGCGATCGTCCATCGTGCCGCTGCCCGGCGACCCAGCCCGCCGTGCAGGACGCACGGGCCAGGCCGCCAGTCGGCTGACCTGCCCGCCGTCGCCAGCGGGTGATCCCGGCCGTGGCACGAGCATCGTCGCCGTCTGCACGCGTCGGTCGGCCGAGCCGGGCGGCGGTGGACAGGGCAGCAGCCGGAGACGAGGTTGTGGATACCGACCGGGACACGAGCGAGACGGCGACCAGGGACACGAGGGCGGCCGAGGTCGGCGCTGCGGGCAGTGCGCCGAAGCGGCGCGGTCAGTGTCTTCCGGCAGAGGCGCGGATCGATGCACCGGCGGGCAGCTCGGCCTGGCGGCCGAGTGCCTTCTGGGGCGCGCTGCCGCGCGCCGTTCTGGTCAGGGCTGGGAGGCGCAGGGGATGGGTGGTGAGAACCAGCGGTGCGCTGGTCGGCGTTGCGGCTGGCGCACTGGTCAGGAATGGAAGGGCTGACCAGATTGGGCAGCTCCGCCTGTACCCGGTGCTGTACCCGCTGTACCCGGTGCTGTACCACCGTACCAGCGCTGTACCAGCGCCGCTGGTACAGACTTTTCGCTGATATATCAGGCTTTTGATGGCTTGTACCAGCGTACCAGCGATTTTAGTAAAATATATAGAAGGGGAAAGAAGAACGTGTCCCCCCTATAAAAGGTTGAAAATCGCTGGTTCGCTGGTACAGAACGATGCGAAGGCTGGTTTACCAGGCAAAAGTCTGTACCAGCGCCTGATTCGCGATGGTACAGACTTATCGTTGCGACCTGTTCGTGACGGGCGCGTTTCCGTTGGTATATCAGGCGATTCGACTTGGCAACGGGCGGTACCAGCGGGAAGCAGCCCGCTGGTACAGGGACCCGGATCAGCACATACTGATCCCTCCAACCTGACCTAAGCGGCGCGCGGCAGCGCGCCCGACAAGCACTCGGCCGCCAGGCCGAGCTGCCCACCGGCGTGCCGACCGCACCCCGGCCGGCGCTCTGTCCTACTCCACGTCCTGGCTGCGCCTGGCCGCCTCGAGCTCCGCGATGCGTCGCCGCGTGCCCGTCACCGAGTGCCGCGCCTGCTGCAGCTCCGCGCTGAGCTGACTCACGCGCCACTCGTCGACGGACAGCTCGCGCTGGAGCTCGCCGATCTGCTCGCCGATCGAGTCCTCGTCGCGCAGCAGCGCTGCCAGCGGCAGCCTGAGCGCCTCAGCAGCGGCGACGGCCTCATCGAGCCGGACGCCTCGCGGTCCGGTCTCCATCCGGGTGACCGTCGTCGCGTCCAGATGCACGCCCAGCCGCGCCGACAGCAGCTCTGCGAACTCGGCCTGGGTGAGGCCGGCCGCTCGGCGCTCCTCGCGCAGACGACGGCGGTACAGGGCCTCGATCGAGTCGGCCATGGGGCGATCCTCCTCGTAGATGAGTGAAACTGACGATACGTCATTATTCTTGAAGTGCGAGATGCACTATCCCCACATATCGGCTACACTGGGACCTGCAAGCCCCGCCGACGCGGGGCGTCACCGGGCCCAGCACCATCGGGCCAGACCGCAGACCCCAGCACTGGCCTGGGCACGGGACAGGACCGGACCTGGACGGGGCTCGCCGCGCCGCGGACTGAACGAGACAAAGTCGTTCGTCCGATGGGAGTCGCACCGTGACCACCGCCCCTACCAAGAGCCCGATCACGCGCTACTTGAGCCTCCGCGAGCTCGAGGCGGCCGGCCTCGGCCACCGCAACGTCATTCTGCGGCGCATCCACGCCGAGGAGATCCCGGCCGTAAGGATCGGCAACGCTTTCAAGATCGCCGAGACGGACCTCCACCTCCTCGCCGTGCCGGTCGGCGCGGCGCGCTCACCGGAGCCCGCCCTTGACGACCTCGCCGAGGCCGCCCGGGAGCTGGTCGCCACCTGGCCGCAGCTGACCGACGCCGCCAAGGCGGAGCTCGGCCGCATCCTCTCCTCCGCCGCCGCATGAGAAAAGCCCCGCCGTGGCGGGGCCATCTCAACTTTCTGCTCAATCTCCAGTCGCGAGTTCGCAGCTCGTGCATCGACCGAAGGGACATGACCATCATGTCAGATCAGACCGACCCCAGCAAGGCGACCGGCAGCATCATGGCCGACGTCAAGAAGTTCTTCGACAGTTACTCGAACGCAGCCGCGCCGCTGAACCTCATCCACACGCAGGCGACCCGGATGTACCTCGACCGTATCGATCTCGACCACCCGCCGTCTCCGGCCCTTGTTGAGCAGCAGCTGCTCGCGCTGACCAACACGATCATCAAGCGCGAGAACCTCAAGTTCAACAAGGGCGACACCCGCTACCCGCAGACCAAGTACCTGTCCTACTGGCAGGTGGCCCAGATCCTGCTCAAGCTGCACCACATCATCCGAATCACGCCGTCGACCGGTTCCTACGACCGCGAGTACGACGTGCTGGCGATGTACGTCTCCGACGGGGCCGACGAGGGCCTGCACACTCCCAGCGAGGACGACATCCGCACGATGGCCCGGGAGTACAACACCGCGCTGACCCTCAACGAGTTCAAGGAGCTCATGGCGGTGCTGCGCGAGAAGTCGCCCCGTCGTCAGCGCAGCACCCATCCCGACCTGGTGCCGGTCAACAACGGCGTCGTCTACTACGGCAGCACCGACTGCACGATGACCATCAACGGTCGCGAGTTCCACTTCAAGGCCAAGAGCCTGCACCCGTTCGATCCCGAGCTGATCTTCCTCTGCAAGACCGGAATTGACCTGCGCATGGACGCGCAGAACCCGTCCATCGTCATGCCGGACGGGTCTGTCCGATGAACGGTGTTTCCGGCGTTCATCTCAGAGGTTCTCCGCGGCCGGCATGCGGTCGGCGAAGGTGACGGCGAAAGCGTTGAGCGCGGGCTTCCACCGCATGGTCCATCGTGCCTGGCCGGTGCCCTTGGGGTCCAGGCCCCTGGTGACCAGGTACAGGCACTTGAGGGCGGCCTGCTCGGTCGGAAAGTGCCCGCGCACGGTGACCGCGCGCCGGTACCTGGCGTGCAGGGACTCGAAGCTCTCTTGTCAAGCGGCGACGGTTGAGGGGGCGGTTGGGGCTCGCTTGGCGTCGTTCCACATGTGTCTGATGATGACGTTGGCGAGTTGACGCTTGTGGGCGCGGCGGGCACCGCGGGCTGTCTTGCCAGTTGCGCTGCTCTTGGCGAGGTAGGTCTTGGCTGGCTCGTGCATGCGTGCCTGGGTGACGTGGACGATGTGCAGGACGCTGTTGACTTGACGGTTGCCGGCCAGGTCGAGGCGATGTCGTCGGGGCTGGCCGTGGCCCTCTCCGGAGGACACGGCCACGGGTGCGGCGCCGCACCACCGGGCGAACTGGGCTTCGGTCTCGAACCGGGTCGGGTCGCCGATTTCGGTGAGCAGCGTCATGGCGGTGACCACGCCGACACCGACGATCTCGGTGAGGGTGCAGCCCAGTTCGCTCAGGAGTGCGGGGACTTCAGCGTCGAGCTTTTTGAGGCCGATGGTGATGGCGTCGACCGCTGACAGGGTTGATTGCAGCCACCGGATCCGGGCCGAGTCGGCACGGGACAGGGCGCCGGTGTCGAGGGTGCGGATCGTCTTCAGTGCGGCCATGACGCGGCTGGTCGCGGGCAGTTGGTCGCGGATCTCGACGGGCAGGGCGCACAGGACGGGCTCGGCCTCGGTCAGCAGCCGAACCCGCTGCAGGACAAGAGATTCCCGTTGCGATCTCAGGACGCGCAGCGTGTCCCATGCCGGTGACGGGGTCTCGACGTGCTTGCGGGCGGGCGGCAGCGCGGGATCGGCGAGGGTCTCGGCTGCGATCGCGTGGGCGTCGGTGATGTCGGTCTTGGCCCGGTGCCGACGGCGGCGTCGGTCGTTGGTGCGGGAGGCTTGAACCTCTCGAACGTCATACCCGCTGGCTCGCAGAGCGGCCACCACGGGCGCCCCGAGGCTGGCGGAGCCTTCGACCCCGACCCGGTCTATGACCGCGCCGGTGCCCGTGAGGATCTCCAGCAGGCGCGCCAGGCCTTCGAAGCTGATCTCGAAGGACTCGCAGGTGATGAGCTCGCCCGTGGCGGACAGGACGGCGACGGTGCCCGAGTGTTTGTGCGGGTCGATCCCCGCGACGGCTGACGTGGTGATGAGGTGCTCCTCCTGCGACGCGTTACGGTGCGGGCAGCGGGTCCGGGTCGCCGGCAGATCTGGGTTGAGTCGTGCAGGCTCTCTTCAAGCCAGGCACCCGGGCCCGCGCCCAGACGGCCGGCCCGGCAGTTCGAATCAAGGACACCAAGGTCAATAGCGTTCAGAGCCAGGGCCGACCGATCGCCCCTGCTCGCGAGGCCGAGGCGACGTGCATAGCCAAACACCCAGATGGCGTTGGTGGAGAACAGCACCCGGCGGATCTCCACGTCGTAGGCCAGGAAGGGGATGAACTCCTCCCACGCCGCTCTCCACATCTTGGGGATGGCCGGGTAGGGCTTGCCCCATTTCTCCTCCAGCTCCTCGAACGCCGCCCATGCTGCCTCGACCGAGGGTGCGGTGTAGATGCGGCGCAGGTCCTTGGCCAGCTGGTCCCAGTATTTCCGCGAGGCGTAGCGCAGCGTCGCCCGGATGAGGTGGATCACGCAGGCCTGCACGATCGCCTGGGGGAAGACGGCGTTCACGCTGTCGGGCAGTCCTTTGAGGCCGTCGCAGACGATGAAGAACACGTCGCGCACGCCGCGGTTCTTCAGGTCCGCCAGCACGTTCATCCAGAACTTCGCCGACTCACCACCTCCCTGCCCGGCCCACAGGCCCAGGACGTCTCGCCGGCCGTTCAGATCGACGCCGATCGCGGCGTAGAAGGGTTGGTTGCCGACCTGCCCGTCGCGAACCTTGACGTAGATCGCGTCGATGAAGATGGCCGCGTACACCGGTTGCAGCGGCCGGGAGGACCAGGCGGCCATCTCCTCGAGCACCTTGTCCGTGATCCTCGAGACCGTGTCCTTGCTGATGGAGGCGCCGTACACCTCGTGGAAGTGCGCGCTGATCTCACCGGTCGTCAGGCCCTTGGCGAACAGGCTGATCGCGACCGCGTCCACGTCCGAGAGGCGCCGCTGTCGCTTCTTGACGATCACCGGCTCGAACGTGCCGGCCCGGTCCCGGGGGACCGCGATCGTCACCTCTCCGGCGGCGTCGGTCAGCACCGTCTTGGGTCGGGTGCCGTTGCGGATGTTGCCGTTCTCCGCGGTGGGTACCCGGTGCTTCTCGTGGCCGAGGTGCTCGGTCAGCTCCTCTTCCAGCGCTGTCTCCAGGACGGTGGCGGTGATTGATTTGAGCAGCCCGTCCGGGCCGGTCAGGTCCTCACCACGGGCCCGGGCGGCTTTGACCAGCTCCCGGACCGCAGCCTGCTCGGCCTCGCTGCGCGAGGTCGTCTTCTTCACCTTCTTCGGCATCGAGCTCACGCTCGTGATCTTCTCGGTCATCACATGACCTTCCCCGCCAGCTGAGCCGGCGTGTCAGGCCAGAAACACCGTTTGGCGGACAGTCCCTGCCGGACGGCACCGTCTGGGACATCGCGACCTGGATCAGGGAGCTGTTCGACCAGGAGGGCCAGGAAGGCCTCGAGGAGCTGATCTGGGAGATCCTCGGTGCGATCGTGCGGCCCTATGTCTCCTGGAACAAGACCGCATGGTTCTACTCGGAAAAGGGCAACAACGGCAAGGGCACGCTCTGCTCGCTGATGCGCAACCTGGTCGGCCCGCGGGCCCATACCTCCATCCCGCTCGCCGATCTGGGCAAGGACTTCGCCCTCGAGCCGGCGCTGCGGGTAAACGCGATCATCGTCGACGAGAACGACGTGGGCACCTACATCGACAAGGCAGCCAACCTCAAGACGCTCGTTACGAACGACGTCATCCAGGTCAACCGCAAGTACCGGATGCCGGTCGCCTTCCAATTCTTCGGCCTCATGGTCCAGTGCCTCAACGAGATGCCCAGGGTGAAGGACAAGTCGGAGTCGTTCTACCGCCGGCAGCTGTTCGTCCCCTTCAAGAAGTCCTTCACCGGGGCCGAGCGCCGCTACATCAAGGACGACTACCTCAAGCGCAAGGAGGTCCTCGAGTACGTCCTCAAGCGCGTCCTTATCGATACGGAGTACTACGAGTTCTCCGAGCCGGTGGCCACCAAGGAGGTTCTGGCCGAGTACAAGCAGCACAACGACCCGGTGCGCGCCTTCTGGGCCGACGTGCGCGAGGTGCTGGCCTGGCACCTGGTGCCCTTCACCTTCCTCTATGACCTGTACAAGGCCTGGTTCGCCCGGTTCTCGCCCTCGGGCAAGCCCGTGGCTCACAACATTTTCGTGAAGGACCTGCTCATCCTCGTCGAGGATGACGAGCTGTTCACCTGCCCGGACAAGAACCGCAAGATCCGTACCTCGACGCTGATGAACGCGCCCGAGCTGCTGATCGCCGAGTACGACCTCAAGAACTGGATGAACACCAGCTACAAGGGCACCGACCCGCTGATGCGCAGCCGGGTCACCAACCACCAGCCGAGCTACCGCGGTCTGTTGCGTCGTCCTGCGGCCTGCGCCGATGCCCACGCCGCGCGCCACGTCGCAACCTACGGCGCGACCGACCTGACCGCGCAGGACTGACACCACACGAGAGGACTCACTGATGCCCACCTACGACGAGATGCTCCGCATGGCCTACCGGGCCGCGTACGACTACCTCACCGAGCACCCGGAGTTCGACGGCCGACCCCGGCCGGGACTGGACGCCATCGTCCGCCGCGGTGTCGACCCGCAGACGATCCAGCCGTGGCCTGGCGTCGCCGACGTGCGCACCATGACGCGCGACGAGTGGGTCGCCGCGCGGTTCGAGGCCGTCGCCCGCGGCGACGAGGAGCCGCCCCTGCGCCGGCCGGGAGGTGGTGCCTGACCATCGCCAAGGGTTGCCTTTCCCCCTGACCAAGACCGAGCGGGCGCAGCCCGCGAGCTGAGACACCCAAGACCGCCCGCGCCAGCGGGCGCATGACAGACACACCACAGACAGGAGATCAGATGTCCGCCATCGATGACGAGATCAAGAAGGCCGAGGCCGCGCACGCCAAGCGCATCGCCGCGTTGCGCGCCAAGGCCGCGAAGCACGAGGCGCGCATCCGCGAGGTCATGCTCGACGTCCTCGCCGAGAGCGACGCCGAGCTCTACGACCGGCTGCGCGGGGACGCCGTCGCCCGGATCGAGGAGCAGCGCCAGCAGCGCAGCGCCTCGGCCAAGGCGGCGACCCAGCGGGTCACCGAGCCGACGCCGGTGAGCGCTGATGACGATGACGACGCGTTCCAGGAGCCGCACGTCCTGCGCAGCGCGTGAGGCCGTCGTCGCAGCAGCTGGCCACGCAACAGCCCCGGCATCCACGGTGCCGGGGCTGTTGCGTGCTCTGCGGTCCACCCAGGGCGCGCGCAGCGCGGATCTCACCCACTCGGCCCGCAGCGCAGCGAGGACCGAGCAAGCGGCAGTTGCGCGAAGCGCGGCGGGCGCAGCCCGCGTAATACTTATTGCCTGCTTGCGTGCGGCGGACATGATAAGCTCAATGGTGACAGCGACGAAGCACTCGGACGAAGTCCGAGTGGTGAGGAGATGGCACCGTGTCCGACGCCTACAGCCTGGGGTCCGATGGCGCAGCCGACGGGGCTACCACCTCTGTCACGGACGGCGCAGCCGTCGGTGACGCCTCTACCGATGCCGTCGATGGTCGCGGTCTGCCCGGCGTCGGTCGGCGCGCTGACGCTCCTCGTGACAAGCGCGAGATCGTCCTGACGCTGCGGGTCAGTGCCGCGGAGCGGCGGCAGATCGAGCGGCAGGCGCAGCGCCGGGGCCTCGGCATCAGCGCCCTGCTGCGTGGTGCCGTGCTGGACCTCGACGACGACCAGCGACTGTCCTCGGTGCAGGCAGCAGCGCAGGAGCCGCCGGTCGAGTCGGCTGGCGTCACCGAGCTGCGCGATGCTCTGCGCGAGCTGCGGGTGCAGTACAAGGGTGCCCACAGCAACCTCAACCAGCTGACGCGGCTCTCCAACGCCCAGGGTGTCGTCGCGACACAGATGGTCGTCGACGGCGAGGTCGTCTCCTTGGCCGACGTACTGCTCGAGACCAAGGACCTCGCTGCACAGGTGCTGACCTGTCTCGGCGCTCGGGGACAGGGGTGATGCTGCCGTGTCGTCCGTCGATGTCCGCCCGGTGCACAGCCTCAAGGACCGAGCTGACTACCTCGAGTACGGGGTCGGCCTCAAGAAGCAGATCCACTGCGCGGCGGGTACCGACCGGCTGGCGGTGATGTACTGCTCGCTCGGGTCGATCGACGACTTCGTCGAGCGCGGCGAGGCCTTGGCCGAGGCACACGGTCGGACGGTGCAGGCGCAGTCGTACCTGCAGAACTACGAGAAGGTCGAGTTCAAGGTCACCGACCCCGAGGACCTCGCACGGGTCAACGACCTCGGGTACGAGCTGGCCAGCCGCATGGACGAGCGCGAGGGCATCGAGACCGACCACCTGGTCGTCACCCACGCCGACGCCGACGGCGGACATGCCCACAACCACATCGTGCGGCTCAACCACGACAACCTCACCGGTCAGGGCATCCGCAAGTTCCGCACCCACGGCTCCGTGAAGAAGCTCAACGACGAGTTGATGCGCGAGCAGGGGCTGCGCACCGTGGCCGACCGGCAGCAGGAGATCGCCCTGGGCCTGGAGCCCGGTGCACTGACGCCTGCGCACAAGGAGCAGGTCGCTGCTCTGGGTCTCGAGCAGCGGCTGGTCGCCAGCGTCCGCACGACGCAGGCCGACTACTGGGCGCGCAAGCGGGGCACGCTCAAGGACAGCGAGCAGAGCTTCGACATGCGCCTGTCCGACGCCGTCACGGCGGCGATGCTCGATCCGGGCGTCACCGACGACGACGAGCTGGTGGCGTCGCTGCGCCGGGTCAAGGTCGCCGGTGCCCCGGACGCCAAGCGCGACGGCATCACCATGACGGTCGATCCGAAAACCCGCGGCACCAAGTTCAGGATGTGGAACCAGGCGACCAAGCGCTACAACTACCGCTCGGCCTCGAAGCTCTCCCCCATGCTCACCACCGACGGCCGCGGGCAGGTCTTCGCCGACAAGGCGCACGAGCTGCAGGCTGTGCGCGAGTCTGCAGCGGTGACCCGCCCGACGATCGACGAGCTGTACGCCCGCGCGATGGCGGGCATGCAGGACACCTCCGACCTCGTGCCGGCGGACCTCGACTTCGACGCGATCTACCCGCCTGCATCTGCGTACCTGCTGCCGGCCGAGTCGCAGGAGACCAAGGAGCAGGAGACCAAGGAGCAGGAGACCAAGGAGCAGGAGACCAAGGAGCAGGAGACCAAGGAGCAGGAGACCAAGGAGCAGGAGACCAAGGAGCGGGAAGCTCGTCGACGGCACCGGGACCACATCGACGCGCAGATCGAGTCGTGGCGCGGCGGCGACCTGCGCTACGGCGACCTCGAGCACGAGGCCCAGCGGGAGGTGGCGGCCGGCATCGCCGGGCGCGACGTGCCACCGGCGACGTGGGATCGGCTGAGCGATGCCGAGATCAAGCGCCGGGTTGACGCCGTCCAAGCGCGGCTGCTCGCGGCCGAGCAGGAGCCGGAGGTACAGGCGGTCGAGACTGCATCGGTGCCCGCACCGACGGCTGCCACCACCACGGCACCTGCCACCGGCTCCGAGACGAAGCGCGACGCCAAGCGTCGCCGGGAGCTGCAGGTCAAGCTCCAGGCCAGCGAGCTGCGTGACCGCGAGCTGGTCGTCCTGGTCATGGGCGAGAAGGACGGTCACATGTGGCTCGACGTGCAGCTCGCTGCCCACGACCCGGCAGCCCACGACCAGATGGGCTTGCATCTGCGTGCGCAGCGTCACGAGTCGGTCGTCGATGGCCAGCCGCGCACCAGGGTGTCCACGGCCACCCCGTACGGTCGTGAGCAGGTCGACAAGCTGCGCGCTGCCGCCGGGGGCAACCGGACGGTTGTCGACGGTCAGCAGGTACTGGCGCTGCGCGGCAGCGTCATGCCTGCCGTGCGTGGTCGCGGCTACGTCGTCGGGCACCAGCACTCGCTTGCACCCAGCGATCACCACATCGGCCGCGAAGTGATCGAGCGGCAGCACGCCTCGGAGGACCGGGCTCGGGCCAACCGGCCTACCGGCGGCGGCAATCCCGGGGGCGGCCCCAGCCATCAGTCCGAGCAGGTCCCGGCGCACCGCGACGAGCAGCCGGACGTCACCGACTGATCTTGAGATCCGTACGGTACGCGGGTACCGTATGTATCACCAGAGTCGTACCACCGGCGGAGCCATACACACACACTGATCGTGGCCGGCAGTCGATCTCGCGGCGGAGGCCTTCGCGGGACAGCACAAAGAGAGCTGTCCCCATGCCTCCCAACACCCCCACCATCGACGACTTGCGCGACGCCCTGACCGTCGCCGAGGTCTCCGAGCGCACCCTGCGCAGCCAGCACCTGATCCGTGATGACATTTATACGGGCAAGTTGCAGGCCTACCGCCTCGGCGGTCGCTGGCGGATCCTGCCCGAGGACCTCGAGCGGTTCCTCGCCACCCTGGTCACCCCGAGTCGAGGTACGCGATGAGCGCCCGTGCGCTGCTCGGGCGCGGACACATCAGCTCGAGGGCCATGGCGGTGCTCGCCGTGGTCCTGACGACCCTGGTCCTCGGGCTGCTGTCGGCACCGTGGGCCTCGGCCGAGAATCCCGAGGACCGCGACGACTACTCCCTCTACAAGCTGTCGTCGAACGCGTCGACGTATTTCGGCGAGCGGCGCTCCCCCGCCAACGACGGCGGTGAGGTCCACGAAGACTGGTTGCCGGTCACGCAGAGCCCGGCTTCCGGCGGATCGCTTCTCAACTACGCGGATCCGGACTTCTCCATCAGCGACGTCACGGGGTGGTTGTTCTCCGAGATCTCGGGGTCCTCCCAGACGTTGGATTACGACTCCCTCGTGCCCCGCGACGGTGACGCCAGCGACTACCGCGGCCTGCTGGACTACGCCTACTTCGGCGCGGTCAACGCCGACTTGGGTCTGGACTCGATGTCCGCCGGCGTCATCGGCGGCATGGGCAACATGATCACCGGGTCGGTCATCTGGATCCTCTACGGCCTCGCGATCCTGGTGAGCTACCTCTTCGCGCTCGTGATCGACGTGCTGAAGTTCATCAACCCCTTCCGCTGGTTCTACGACGCGGTCGCCGCGATCAACCCGACCTTCGCGGAGGGGATGACGCAGGGTCAGGGTGCGCCCGGTCCACTGCAGGGCCTGGCCGGCTTCATCAGCAGCTGGTACGGCCTGATCAACGACATTGCGTGGCAGGCCCTCGTGCCGCTCTTCATCGGTTTCCTGCTCATCAGCCTGGTCATGTTCAAGAAGATGGACCGCGGTTCGGCGATCAAGAAGCTCGTCGTGCGCATCGTGTTCATCGGTGTCGGTCTGCCGCTCATCGGCTCGATGTACACCCAGGTGCTCGACCGGTTCGACGACGAGGCCTCCAGCACCTCCGGCCCTACGCGGGTCGTGGCGAGCACCTACGTCGACTTCGAGGCCTGGATGATGAACGATCGGCTGCGCGTCCCCGAGGGCTCGCTGATCGGGTGGGACACCGACGCCGGGTCGGCGTGGCCGTCGGCCCAGATGAGTGTCCGGAACACCGCCCTGGCGATCAACAAGCAGTCGTACAGCGGGACCGGTGCCTATGACGAGCTCGTGCCCTCCGGCTCGAGCGGTGACGCCCTCGCCGCCTACAGGGCGAACGCCGTCATTGATACCTCGAGGTCCGAGGCGAGCTCGATCGCGACGACCTTCGGTCTGCTGAATAAGTACATCTCTGGCGACACCGTCTCGGCCTCGGATTTCGAAAGCAATATCAAGTCCCGGATCTCGGCCGACGAGCAGCCCGGCGATGGCGACAAGGTTGAGTGGTTCGTTGGTGACCGATACAAGGACGCCAAGGAGTTCGGCGAGGACGGCGACGGCCCGGTGCCGGCGGACCACCCGGTCATCAGCGTCAAGCAGGGGACTGGCCTTCAGCCGTTCACCTTCGGCGACTCGCGCTACTACCAGTCCGTCGGCCTCGGCGCAGCCAGCACCCACTGTGGTGACACCGTCCAGGTGAACGGCCAGCCGGCTGCGTGCAACCTCTCGCCGCTGGCCGCGTTCGCGTACCTCAACACGGGCTTCGATTCGGGCTCGATGACGTTCTACTCGTCAAACAAGGCGACGTCGGGCTTCACCCGCGAGAACCACAACGCGGTGAGCCAGGTCGGCACGGGGCCTGCAGGGTTCATGTACTGGGTGAACGCCGCGGTGCTGCTCGGCTCGATGGTGCTCCTCGGTTTCTGGTACGCGGTGGGCATGCTGTTGGGCAGCGTCAAGCGGACCTTCGGCCTCGTGGCGGCCGTGCCCTTCGCGACCCTCGGTGCGGTGGCCGCGATCAGCAAGGTGATCATCTACTCCGCGGCGCTGATCCTCGAGGTCATCGTCACGCTGTTCCTGTACCAGTTCGTCAGCGAGTTCCTGATCAGCCTTCCCGGCATCCTCATCGAGCCGATGATCGCGGCGCTGACCGCGTCCGGTGACGGCGTGCTGTCGAGCTACCTGCTCGGTCCGGCCGTGACCGTCTCGATCACGGTGCTGTCGACGCTGCTGATCATCGGTGTCACCGTTGCCCTGCTGCGTGTGCGCACGTCGGTGCTCAAGGCGATGGACGAGGCTGTCACGAAGCTGGTCGACAAGTTCCTCGAGACCGACACCCCTCCTGCCATGGGCGGCAAGAGCGGAAGCGCGATGCCCGCTCTTGCTTCCGGGATCGGTGCCGGTATCGGCATGGCCGCGGGCAACAAGGCGGCCAGTGCCCTCGGCGACAAGTTCGGCGGCAAGGGCAAGGGTGGTAGCACCGGCTCGACCAACACGGGTGGCCTCAACCCGTCGGGCCCCGGCGGCAAGAGCGGCCCCGGTCTGCTCGAGCTCGACAAGGGTGACGGCAGCGACGGCGACGGCAAGTTGATCGGCGGTGGAGCCGGCGGCCCTGGCGGCCCCGGCGGTGGTCGCGGCATCGACGGTGTCTCATCCAAGGGTGCTGACGGCGACACCAAGGAGCTCGAGGGCAGTTCGATGAAGCAGCTCGAGGGCTCGCGTCCGAGCTCGCAGTCGGACAAGGTCACGGCCAGCAAGGTCGAGAGCCAGGGCGGACTGACCAACCTGGGGTTCTCGGGCCCTGACGGCAAGTGGGGTCAGGCCATGCCGCTCACTCCTGGGCAGTCCGCTCAGTTGCGCCAGGGTGCCATCGACGGTTCTGTCGTCAAGGGCGATGTCGTCGGCGCTGGCGCTGCGGCCGGCAAGACTGGCAGTACGTCGACGGGCTCGAATCTCCAGCGCAAGATGTCCGGTACTGCCGGCGACCACGTGGCCACGTCCGCTCATGGCGCTGTCGCCACGGCTGACGGCGGTGCCACCCGCAAGGGTGGGTTCACGGCCGGTGGCCAGGCCTACGACCAGCACCAGACCGGTCGCGGCTCCACGATGATCACCAGTGCTCGTGCTGGTGCGGCCACGTCTGGTGGCGGGGGCAACACCCCGCCGAGTGATGACGGCGCTGCCGTGTTGGCGACGGCTGGGCACCTGCCCACCCGTGCCCAGAAGGTGGCTGCGCTTCAGCAGCGGGCTGCGAAGGACCCGAGCTTCGGTCGTCACATGGTGGCGACGTCGGGCAGCGTCGAGAACTACGCCAAGCAGCACGGTGGTCCGGTGCTCGACGACGTCAACCCGCAGAGGGCGGCTGCCGTCAACGCAGCCGGCGGTACTGCCGGTGCTCACTCGACCGCGGGCTCTGTGCAGCGTTCGGGTGCGCCCTCGGGTGCGACGAGCACTTCGCCCGACGCCGCCCCGCGGCCCCTGTCGCAGGTCCCGGTGACGTCGAAGAGCGGCTACGTCACCCGGCAGCCGGGCGAGAGCCACCAGCAGTTCATGAAGGCCCGCGCCTCGGCCGAGGGCTGGACGCAGACGCCGCAGGGATGGGTGCCGCCGGCTGCTGATTCGTCGACGCCGAGCACGGCTGCTTCTTCGGCTGCGCCGTCGGCTGCGCCGCAGACGGCAGCTCCTGCTCCGGCTGCCCCGCAGGGCCGTAGCGCTGCCCCGGTCGCTCAGGCTGGTGCTCCCGCTTCGGCTGTCCCGACTGCTCAGTCCGGCGCTCCGGGGTCGGCTGCGGTCGCGGCTCCTGCCTCGCAGGGTCGTGGAGTGACCCCGGCCACCCCGGCTGCTCAGGTCGGTACGCCGCAGGCTGGTGATTCCACCGCGGCTCCGTCCGCGGCTCCTGCCCCGCAGGGCCGTAGTGCTGCCCCGGTCGCTCAGGCTGGTGCTTCCGCTTCGGCTGTCCCGGTCGCTCAGGCTGGTGCTTCCGCTTCGGCTGTCCCGGCTGCTCAGTCCGGTGCTCCGGCCTCGGCTGCTCCGGCCGCTCCTGCACCGCAGGGTCGTGGAGTGACCCCGGCTACCCCGGCTGCTCAGGTCGGTACGCCGCAGGCTTCGGCTCCGGCCTCGGCTGCTCCCGCCGCCCCTGCACCGCAGGGTCGTAGCGTTGCCCCGGTCGCACAGGCTGGTGCTTCCGCTTCGGCTGCCCCGGCTGCTCAGTCCGGCGCTCCGGCGTCGGCTGCGGTCGCGGCTCCTGCCTCGCAGGGTCGTAGCGTTGCCCCGGTCGCACAGGCTGGTGCTCCCGCTTCGGCTGCTCCGGCTCCGCAGGCTGGTGCTCCGGCCTCGGCTGCTCCGGCCGCTCCTGCACCGCAGGGTCGTGGAGTGACCCCGGCTCCGGCTCCGGCTCCGGCTCCGGCTCCGGCTCCGGCTGCTCAGGCTCCGTCCGCGGCTCCTGCAACGCAGGGTCGTCGAGTGACCCCGGCTCCGGCTCCGCAGTCGGCAACGGCTCCGTCCGGTGCTCCGATCCCGCAGGGTCGTGGAGTGACCCCGGCTCCGGCTCCGGCTCCGGCTCCGGCTCCGGCTGCTCAGGCTCCGTCCGCGGCTCCTGCACCGCAGGGTCGTCGAGTGACCCCGGCTCCGGCTCCGCAGTCGGCAACGGCTCCGTCCGGTGCTCCGATCCCGCAGGGTCGTGGAGTGACCCCGGCTCCGGCTCCGGCTCCGGCTCCGGCTGCTCAGGCTCCGTCCGCGGCTCCTGCAACGCAGGGTCGTCGAGTGACCCCGGCTCCGGCTCCGCAGTCGGCAACGGCTCCGTCCGGTGCTCCGATCCCGCAGGGTCGTGGAGTGACCCCGGCTCCGGCTCCGGCTACTCCCCCGGCGACCCGCCAGTCGGGCGCTCCCCGGGTTGACGCGGCTCGGCACATCGAGAAGGTCAAGGCCGCGCGCGAGAGTCGCGAGCGGGACACGAGCAAGACCGAGAAGAAGGGTGAGTGATTGAGATGGGCTTTCGCAGGGATCTTCGGGACGACTTCCCCCGGGGCTGGTGGCACTCGGGACGGTGGTGGCGCGACGGCATGCGTCTGCGTGGCATCGTGACCGTCCTCGCGCCGGCCCTCACCGCCGTCCGGGTGCGACGCATCGTCGGTGACCGTGAGCACCCCGATCGTCTGGTGCAGCGCCGCGACGACGTCGAGGCGTACGGGATCGGCGCGATGGTCAGCATCGGGTGCCTCGTGCTGGCCGGCCAGCTGGTGGCCGCCGCTGCTCCGCTCTGGGTGGTGGCTCTGCTGGCTCTGGTCGCCCTGTTCAACGGTGTGGCCTGCGCGGCCGTGCTGATCGCCGTGGCGCGGTCTCGCCTGCAGGACCGGGTGACCTGGGGTCAGCTCGACTACATCGAGCGCCACGCGCCGCGGGCGGGTCGTCCGCCCGAGACGATCGAGGAGCACGACGCGGTGCGGATGAGGTCGGCTATGTCGTAGCAGGCAGACAGCAACAGACCCCCGAGGCGATCGCCTCGGGGGTCTGTTGCTGGTTGTGGTCGTGCGTGGTCTGGTCAGCCGCACTCCTCGGCGTGCTCGGCGTGGACGGCGTCCGCCTGGGTGGTGCCCTCACGGACGTACGTGACGCTGAGCGCCCAGGTCTTGTCGGAGCCTCCCCCGGCGGCGTGGGTGTAGGGCATCACGATGGCGCTGTCGGTGACCTCGATCATGTTGCTCTGGTCGAAGGTACCCCGCGAGGTCTTGAAGTTCCCGGCCGAGGTCACCCACACGATGTCGGTGCCGTCCTCGGTGATCTCGCCGACGCTGGGCTCCTCGGCGACCTCCTCGTCGCAGCTGGCGACCTCGTGGGTGACCTTGTCACCGGCGATCGTCATGGTCATGAGGCGCTGGCCCTCCTCGCGCACGTAGGTGCCGTCGCGGTCGCTGCCGCCGCAGCCGGTCAGGGCGGTGATCGCGGCGATGCTCGCCACGATGCTGATCGTCTTGCTGGACTTGCTCTTGGTGATGGTCATGGTGTCTCTCCTAGTCTGTGTCGGTCGATCTCCTCCTTCCCACGTGCCGAAGGCACAAGGTGGCTCTCGAGCTGCGCTGCTCCTCGGTCTCGAGTCCAGCGTCTCCGGGGCAGGCGGGTTCTCCCGCAGGCCTCCCGAGACCACCCCGGCCCCGGAAGCTGGACGCCACCCTCCAGTCATGCCACCTGCCCGCCCGTCTCGAGGTAGCGGTAAAGGGTCGCCGGCGACGTGCCGACGAGGCGCGCGATCTGCGCCATGGTGAACCGGCGCTCGTCGTAGAGCGCCTGTGCCTGCTCGATCTGCTTGTCGGTGATCGACCGCTGTCGGCCGCCGATCCGGCCCTGCGCGCGGGCCTCGGCGAGACCCGAGTGGGTGCGCTCGACGAGCAGCTCTCGCTCCATCTCGGCGACAGCGGAGATGATCGTGTAGATCAGCTTGCCGGTGATGGTCCGGGTGTCGACGCCGAGGTTGAGGATCCTCAGGTCGACTCCTCGGTCCTCAAGGTCGTCGGCGAGAGTCGCGAGGGTGCCCGTGTTGCGACCCAGGCGCGACAGCTCGGTGACCACGAGGGTGTCGCCCTGCCGAAGCGAGGCGAGGCACTGGTCCCACACCGGGCGCTGCGCGCCCTTCTTGCCGGATGCCGCCTCGCGGTGGATCTGCGCGCAGCCCGCGGCTTCGAGCTCGCTGATCTGACGGTCGAGTGACTGGTCGGGTCTCGAGACCCGGGCGTAGCCGATGTCCATATGCTCTCCAATGACGTGTGTGTCTTGGAGAGCCCCGATGCTCGGCGTCTACGGGCTCCGGCACCTAGGTGAGTGAGTGTGTGAGCAGTGCCGGGGTCGCGCTCGGGCGACCTTCCCCTCATTGTTCCAGACGGATCTCACATACGTCATCTGAGAGACGCACGCGTGTCGACCGCGGTCCGGAACACCGCGGGCCAGCCGGGACACCGCCGGATGCGTCACTAACGCTCGTTTTCGGACGGCGGGCCGCAGGGCCGGCGCAGAGAAAAAAGAGACCCCACCCGCCGCGAGGGCAGGTGGGGTCGGGGTCAGGCCGGGCGCTTGCCCAGGTGGTGCTGCACGATCTGACGCAGGAGATCGCGGAACTCGGCGTGAATCGACGACATCATGTCGTCGATGGCCGGGCTGTTCATCAGGTCGTCGATGACTCGGCTTCGCTCGTCCCCGGTCAGGTCGACATCGATCTCGTAGTCGAGCTGGCGGTCGATAACACCCGGGGTGAGCAGGAACCACATTGCCAGCTGGCCGTTGAGGACCATGTCCCGCAGGTGGGCGAAGAGCAGTTCCTCCTGGGTGTGGTGACGGTCGCGGACCGCGTCATCCGGGTCGCGGTGGCTCTCGGCGCGGATGTCGTGGGCAGCGAACAGGTCGCGCGCCTGCTCGAATCCTGTGGGCAGGGTCAGGGTCATGGTGGCCTCCGGAGTGTCGTGGCTGATCGGTCGCCACCACACCCGGGGCGGGCGTCAGCCCGCCAGTCCAGCGCGCCCGGTAGGGCGCAACTCCGGCTCTGTGTCGGTTCCCGGTGAGAACGTGGAGAGATGAGCGACTCAGATGCGGAGCGGGAGCTGTGGAACGCAGCGTGGACACACGTCAGTGAGCAGGACAGGCAGCGCGGACCCTGGGTCAGCCCGCGCAGGGGCGAGATGCCCGAGCCGCCATGGCCGGCGACTGACAACCCCGTGCTGCGGGCGCTGCTCGACCAGGCCCGACGGAATCTCCAGGTCGACGGGGTCGAGACCGCGCTGATCCACCTCGCGACCCACGCCTGGTTCGAGGGCGGCATCGAGGGCTACGACCGCGGCCAGCGCGACGCGCGCGGGGGCCCCTCGCGACGCTGATCCAGATCGTATTGGGCACACGGGGTCTCGCAACCGGAAGCGCCCCGACCATTCGCCCTGCGAGATCGTCACGGCGGTCCTACGCTCGGTGGACATGAGAGGGAATCACACCGGGGGTGCACCCATTTGGTTACTCGTCCTCGCGCTTCTGGTCGCGATCTGCGCGGTGGCCTTGGGCAGCCCGCTATTCGCCTAGCCGCTGCCGCCGAACTCGTCGATACGACGATGACCCCGAGGCTCGCCGCCTCGGGGTCATCGCATGTCGAGTCTCAGTCTTCTGCCGCCTCTGCCCTCTGCTCGGCAAGGAGCGCGTCGTACAGTTCCCGCGTCGTGTCGTAGCTGGACAGCGCCGCTGAGCCCGTGGCTAGCCCACCCTTCGGGTGCCCCGGGATCGTCGCGGCCCACTCGCCGGACGTGTGGTCGCACTCGAACTCGATCTTGCTTGCCCAGGGGCTGTCGACCTCTGCGATCCGCTCCTCGACCTCGGGGATGACCTCGTTGTCCACGATGCTCTCGACCTCCTCGAGCCACGCGTCGAAGCCCTCGTCGAGGACGTCCGGCTCGATGTCCTTGACGAGCTCGAGCTGTCGCGCCGCGGCCTCTTCCATCAGAGCGTCGAGGTAGATGTCGGGCTCCTCCTCGAGCCCCCGAACGATCTCGGCCTTCTCCGCTGCGATCGAGGCGTCTATCTCGGCCATCGACGCGGTCGCCAGGTCGATCTCGGGCGTGGTGGTCTTGTTGCTCACGAAGCGCTCCCCGGTGTCGTGCGCCGCCTGTGCGGCGCTGGTCACGATCGTATTGATCGCATGGGCTCTCGCAACCGGAACAGAGGCGGGCGGGTTTCCTCGACCGCGCCCACTCGTACCAGGCCCTCGAGGTCAGGGGCGGTCCGGCCAGTGACGGCAGACTTCCGCTCCGCATCCACCGAGGCGATGATGGAGAGAGGGTTAGGAGGCACACACCATGACGATCCGCGTTGCACAGGACCAGGTCGACAACGCCCGGCTCCTCATGGCGCTCGACAAGGCGGAGGGCCGTGAGAGCGACGAATGGGTGATCCGCCTGGCGAACGCCAAGCGCGCTGGGCCAGTTGACCCGAGGGGTGCCGGCATGGGAGAAGTGACGCCGGGCAGCGCATCATCAAGAGCGGCAACGGAATCGGGCGACTGACCTGCGGGTCGCTCGCACTGCGAGCCGGAGTCATCCGCCGTAGCGTGGCGGACTATGGGTGGGGACAGAGACCGGGGCGGCGTCTCGGCATGGCTGCTGCTGGCGTTGCTGGTGGCGGTGATCTGCCTGTTGGTCGGGAACCCGTTCAACTGACGGGTCCGCGGCGTCACATCGACTCTGAGCGGTTCTGCGTCACCACAGCGACCACGCGGTCTGTCGCCTCGGCCGCCGGCGTGTGCTCCCAGATCCTCACAACGGTCCAGCCGGCTTCGACCAAGCGCGCGTCCGTGTCTGCGTCCCGTCCACGGATCCGCGCGATCTTGGCCGACCAGTAGCCGGCGTTGGCTACGGCTCTCGACCCGTGCTCGGGGCACCCATGCCAGAAGCAGCCGTCGACGAAGACCGCAACCTTACATGGACCGAAGACGATGTCAGCCCTGCGCCGCAGGCCCGGCAGGGGCTCGCGGTCGACCCGGTAGCGGAGACCCCTCGAGTGCAGGAGCCTGCGCAGCGCCATCTCCGGAGCCGTGTCACGGGTGCGCTGCAGCTGCATCCGGCTGCGTGCACCGGGAGACGACGCGAAGGAGGTTGCCTCCGTCTCGGCATGCCGGGTGCGATTGCTGGACCGTGGTCGGCCGATCATGCGTCAATCATCCACCCCACCCCGATGAAGGCGGTCGGCCTCGTACAGTGCACAGACCGGCACTTTGGCGATGCATCCACTCAGCACGAGGTTCAGACGTGACTCATGGGCAGCCATTCTCCGACGACCGTCTGCGTGAACGATGCGCGTTGTGCGGCGATCGAGACCCAGCGACTCGAGACCACGTACCGCCCAAGATATTCCTCGATGACCCGCTCCCGGCTGAAGTCCCGGTCGTGCGCACGTGCAGGAAGTGCAACGGGGGCGCTTCCCTCGACGAGGAGTACATCGCTTGCATCATTGACGTCGCGCTCTGTGGCGGCGTCGACGAACCGACACTGCGCCCAAAGGTTGCTGCAGCCCTTGCGCATACTGCACCTCTGAATCGTCAGCTTGCAGAAGCCGAGCGGTGCGCGAACGGTCGCACTCTGGGCTTTGGCTATGGAGGTCTCGCCCGACACCGAATGGGGGTCGGTCTTGACACTGCTCAGTTCTGGAGCAGGTCAGGTGTTGGTGAGTTTCGACATCACCCCGGAAGTGCGGCAGGGACGGGGTGACGAGCGTCTGATCGGTAGGGCTCAGGCTCGCTCTCGATAGCGGTCGGCGACCGCTTGTGCCCGGGTGCGCAGGGAGAGGCGTAGTTCGCGCGGCGTGAGCGCTTCGGCGTTGGTGCCGAGTTGCCACAGCGCCCACTCTGCATGCCAGAGGTCTTGGAAGGTGACTTCGAGGCGTAGCCATCCGTCTGGTTCTGGCTCCTCGGCGCGGACGGCTTCGGCCATGTCGAGGAGGTCATCGCGGCGTTTCGGGTCAACCCGTACGTGGACGGGGATGTGGCCGTCGGACAGGAACTGGGCGCAGCGTTGTGCCCAGATGAGTTCGAGGTCGACCTGATCCGGTCGTTGCGCTGGTTCGGGAAGCTCTTCAGCGGCTTCGATCCGTGAAATCCGCATGGTTCGGTCGGTGCCTGACTCGGTGGCCAGCAGGTAGCCCTTGTCTCGCACGGTGACCAGGCCGATCGGGTCCACTGTGCGCCACTGGGGTGGCTGCCCCCGGGCACGTAGGCCAGTCCGGCGTGGATGTCGACCGCCCGGTCCCAGGAGGGCATCCCGAACACCTCGGCCCGTCCGGCGTCCGGGCGGAGCTGGCCGAGCAGGGCCCGGATCGTCGTCGACTTCCCCGCCCCGTTGGGCCCCAGGAAGCCGTGGACCTCTCCCGCGCCTACGGACAGCTCCAGGCCGTCCAGCGCCCGGGTGGACCCGAAGAACTTCACCAGGCCCTCGGCGCGCACGACCCATTCTGGTAGTGACTTGCTCATGAGAGTGACTGTACACTATAGGGTGACAGTGACTACCAGTTGGGAGTGATCACGTGAGACGGAGCACGACGGCGGGACGGCCTACCGAGGCGGGGGCCCAAGACAGGAATGTGCCCGCCCTCCCGCCGTCCGGGCTGCGGCAACGCAAGAAGGCCGCCACCATGCGCCACGTCCAGGAGATCGCGCTCGCACTGTTCGGCGAGGACGGCTTCGACCGGGTGACCATCGAGCAGGTGGCCGAGGCTGCGGAGGTGTCGCCCAGCACGGTCTACCGCTACTTCGGCACCAAGGAGGGGCTGGTCCTTCACGACGAGTTCGACGACCAGGTCCTCGCCGGACTGAGCCACTACCTGCAGCAGGAGCTCTCCCCCTGGGAGGCCGCCGAGGCCGCACTGGAGCTGATCGAACAGGGGCACTTCGTGATCGAGGAGGCCTCGACCCGCACCCGGATCCAGCTGTGGTTCGACATCCCGTCGGTGCGCGCGGCGGCCTACCTGACCATCGACGGGCTGGTCGACGAGATCGCTGCAGTGATGGCCGGCACCGGCCGATGGAACTTCGCCCAGGCCCGAGTGATCGCCAGCGCCATCGTGTGGCCGGTCATCGCCGCGCTCAAGAACTGGCACGAGGCCGGCACCGAAGGCGACTGGCGAGCCCACCTGGACGAGGCGCTCACCGCCTTGCGCGAATCCGCACCGGCCGCTTGCAGGGATGCGGACGATTGACGGCGGACGCGAGTGGCGACGGGGAGCCGTCTGGGCGAGGTGATGGGTCATTGGAACCGCCGTCGGCGGTCGTCATCGTGATGATGCCGTTGTCCGAGCGCGTCGTCGGGCCCGGTGAGCTTCCGGCTCTGGATGGTTCGATGCTTCCCGATCTGGACCCGGGCGACGGCTCACCAAGAGTCGTCACTGATGCTGACGTGCGCGTCGCAAGAGGGCGCTAGCGGCGGTGGGCGGCGATGCTCTCGATGGCTTGGGCGGTCATGCTGAGTTCTTCGCAGGCAGTACCGACAGGCTGACTCAGGCTCCTCCCCGTAGGTCATGGTCAGGGCCGACGCTGCAATCTCCTTGTGCTGCTGCGCCTCCTGTTGGGCTCGATCATGAGCCTCCAGGAACTCACCCAGTGCGGTCGTGGCATTGAGGATGGCAAGCAAGCCAAGCGGGTCAGCGCTCGATCGCCTCCCGGCAACGGCCGAGCAGGTGGCGAAGGGCGGCCCGCTGCTGTGAGGTGAGTGCGTCGTGCACACGCTGCTCGATGGCGCTGGCCGCAGCATCCGCGGCCGCAACCACACGTTCCCCTTCAGCGGTGAGCCGCGCCGGGCGACTGGCCCGGTTCCAGTCGTCGAGGGCTCTGGTCAACAAGGACTTCTCTTCCAGGACCTTCAGCGTCGCCGCTGTGGCCTGCGGTGTGACCAGGCACGCCCGCGCGATGCCGGCACCGCTGATCCCCGGATGGTCCCTCAGTGTGAGCAGCACCGCGTACTGCGCCACCGAGAGACCGAAAGGCCGCAGCGCCTCAGCCTTGGCCGCCATGAGCGCAACCTCCGTCGACTTCACGTCGACCCCAAGACGATCCTTCGCAGCCAGGCCCATCCAGCAATCATATCGCCCTTGCATGATGTAAAGCACTTGATAGGCTTCAGGCTATGAACACTCGAACAGCACTTGTGACCGGCGTTGGCTCAGGAATCGGCCGTGAGATTGCCCTCGACCTGACCCGCCGCGGCTGGCGGCTCATCCTCCCTGTCCGATCTACGGACCGAGCCGATGACCTCAAGCGGTTCGCACATGCCGCTGAAGCCCCGGGCCCGCTCGTCATTGCGTGCGACCTCGCCGATCCGGCCCAGGTCGCCGACATGTGCGACACCGCCGCAGACTCCGGCCCGTTGGACCTGGTGATCAACAGCGCGGCCGTCGGCGGCGGCAGCGACCCGTCGCTCCGTCAGACCAACACCGCCGGGGTGGAGCTGCGCATGGCCGTCAACGCCGTCGCACCGCATCTGATCGCGCGCTCCCTCGCGGCCTCGTTGGCCCCTGCTGGCCGGATCGTTCAGGTTGGTTCCTTCGGCCAGTCGCCTCTCCCCCTCGACGACCTCAACTTCGAACGAGACTACGAAGGCGTCGAAGCGTACTGTCGCAGCAAGCTCGCCCTGGTCATGTCGACCCGCGAGCTGGCCGCCCGCGGCCTGCACATCAACGTTGTCCACCCTGCACACGCCATGCCAACCACCATGGTCCGGCAGAGTCGAGTCCCCGTCGCCTCCACCTTGGACGACGGCACCCTCGCCGTCCTGCGGGTCGCCCTCGACACCGCCCTGCACGAAGTGACCGGCATGTACTTCGACCGTTTCACTACCGCCGCCCCCCACCCACAAGCCGACGAACCCGCCACCCGCGAACGAGTCGTCAAGTGGCTGGAGAACGCAGCTGCGTTCTCTCGGTGAACGCGAACCCGGTTGCGGTCAACGACTAAAACGACCAAGGCAACAGCATTACGACAGCAGTACGACACGACAGCCACCGCGGCAGCGATCGCCGGCACCGACCGGGGAAGTGGACGTCGTGCCGGCCCTCGCAATGATCGGGAACTGGAGGCGACGCACTGCCCGACGTACCCGGTCAGACCGCAGCCGCCCGCGACCTTGACCATCGGCTGCCTGAATCGTGGTCTGTGCTGATGGACTCGCTTCGAGCGAGTCACAGCGGAGCGAACGCTCATTGAAACCGAACTAGCATCCGGGCATCCGGGATTCCGTGCTGTCGCGGGCGCGCTCTTGTCCGCAGCGAGGGGTGCGTGAGCTCCCGGCTCCGGTTCCACGAACATGCGCTGCGCGACCTGGCGGCCGATGCCTCGATCCCGTCATTCGCCGCCTTCTCACCGTGGCCAGCATCCTGAGAAAAGGCCTCGGACGTAACGAGCTGGATGCCTCGTGGTGCCCTCGCCTCCGCCTGCTTCTCGTGTCGACTGCAACCGGCACGAGCGGGAGGCGCGGCGAGGCGGCGCTACGCGACGGCGGTTCCTTCGAGCTCGACCATCTGGCCCGGGATCGCGAGACGGGTGACGCCCTTCGGCGGCTGGACCAAGACCTTCACCGACCCCCGGCTTTGCGCTGCCATCGTCGACCGGCTCACCTTCGGCGGCACCATCCTCGAGACTGGCACCGACTCCTACCGACTGGCCCAGGCCACCAAACAGCGGACGGGCTGAGCGAGTACACGGCCTGGAAGCGGTGTCGAACCAGACCAACATCGTCGGCGCGAACCCGCCCCGGGTGGTGTCAGAACTCACCTACAGGCGGTGTCGGACGAAACCCCCGAAGCCAGGGCTTCGAGTGCGACCCGCAACGGCTGCGTAGCGTCATCGCGAAGATCGGGCGCGGCCTTCTGGCCTACGAGGACGCAGACGGGCGTGCGGGCGACCCCGTCGAGGTCTCGTGGTCGGTGGCAGACGAGTTCGAGGAACCGACAACGGCACAGTTGCTGCCGGAGGTGGGGTCGCTGGGACTCACCCGGCTCGCCAAACAGGGGTTCCACTCCACCCCGTGGGTCACGCTGCAGCCCGGGCGCTTCGCCTACCTCGTCGACCGGACCCTCGAGCGCACGAAGGTGCGCATGGTGTTCAGCGACTACCTCCACGCCGAGTGCACATTCGTCGCCTAGCGGTGCCGGGGCCCTCGGGGCCGGCGGCGTTCAGCGGTCACGCCGCGTCCCCCCGCTCGGGTTCGCGGACGATTGGGGCGATGGATCCAACGCACGACAGGCGCAGTCGCACACGTGGGAGATGATGTGCACATGCTCCGTCAAGTTGTGGAATCGCAGATCATCCACAGCGTCGGCTACGACGCTGACTCGATGGTCCTCGAGGTCCAGTTCCGCAATGGCTGGGTCTACAGGTACGAGGCAGTTCCCCGGGATGTGTTCCAAGCGTTCATGAGCGCTCCGTCGCACGGCAAGTACCTCAAGCGGTACATCGTCGACGACTACGTCACCCACCGGATCCGCTGAGAACTCTCGAGCGCTTCAGCCGCGCGGCAGACCGAGGGCGCTAGTCCTGATCCGGACCGGCAGAGAGTCCGTACCCCTCGAGGTCCGCCACGGTGATCTCGTTCGCGGGGACGAGCCGGTAGTGCGACTCTCGACGCACACGTACTTGCTCATCCTGCAGTGCCAACTCGAAGAGAGCGATACGGCCGTCGTCGGCGAACTGGACAGAGATGGGGCGACAGATCATGTTCGGCCACTTCTCCGCGCAGGCGGCCAGGTCCTGTTCGGTCTGCGTAATACCGATCTCGTCGGTGCCGCCCTTGGCCTGGACCGGAAGTACGAACTGTCGGCCGTGCCTGTCCACGGCGACGTACACCTCGTCGACCTCGACCTGGCCGATGCCCTTGGCCGTGGTTCGCAGATGGTTCTGCAGCGAGTAGGAGGCGACCCCGAGAAAGATGTCGATGAGCCGGTTGTAGCGCACCAGCGCGAGCAGTGCCTGCTCGTCACCGAGCGCGCTGGACGCGATGATCTCAGGCGTCGCGTCGGGGATCTTGGTCACCGTGAGGGCCAGGTTCGGGCGGATGCGCACCTGGAAGGGGATGAGGTCGAATGTGTACTTCGAGCGGCCTGTGGACCGGATGACCCATTCCATGCCCTCGGGCGCGGCGTCCACCATGACCTCAGGGAAACTGATCCGGTAGCGGATCGCGTAGAGGACGTCCCCTAGGTTCTTCGGCAGTTCGATACCCAGCGCGGTGGCTGCCTCGGTCAGTTCGCTCCGCACCCAAGGAACACGCGTGTCGCCGTCCTTGTAGTGCCTGGCGAAAACCCAGCCCGCGAGCTGCTTGTACCGATTCTCCTTGGACTGCTCAGCGGCCTTGTCGGCCACGATCACCCCACCTTCCGGTCGCGTTGGGGAATGACCCGCTCGGTCAGGCCGAAGTAGTCATGGGCCTGGCCGGCGGTCATGTACAGAAGGTTGGTCGAGCCAAGCTTGACGGGCTTGCCCTTCGTGGGCGCGACACCGTCCGCCTCGAGGATGGCAGCGCCAACGGCCCGGCCCAGGCGTGCGGGCACGGAGTTGCCGATCTCGCGGAAGCCGTTCCACTTGGTGACGTGGAAGCGAAACCAGTCGGGGTAGCCATGCAGGCGGGCGGCCTCGCGCACGGTGATCACGCGAGGGTGGACGGGGTGGATCGGGCGTGGCGCGGTGTAGGCACCGCGGTCGGAGGCCGTACCGGCGCGCAGCGTGTTGCACAGGCCATCAGGGTGAAGACGCAGGAAGCGGCTCACTGACTCCGTGGTGCCGGGGTCAGCAGCGCGGAAGCGGTCGATGGACTTCTTGGTGTGCACGGTCCGGGCGGACGACGTGAGGACATCCACTCGCGGGCGGGGGTGGGAGAAGTCGGTCGGGTCGGACTTGGTGCCGCGCAGGCGCGCGGCGTACTCGCTGGCCTGCGTGTAGACGACCCCTTCGACGTTGTCGTCGTGCAAGAGCTCGTCGTACTGATCCGCGTCGGGCAGGTCACCCAGGGCATCGAGGACGCCGGGCCCCAGCGGCAGCTTCGCATTCTTGGGCAGAGCACCCTTGATGGTGCGGGGGGTGTGGGTCGCCTCGGGGTAGGCCGGCAAGGCCACACCCTTGCGCGCGCCCAGCAGAATCATCCGGCGTCGAGACTGCGGCGTGCCGTAGTCGGCGGCCTGCAGCACCTTCACGGGTGTCAGGACGTCGTAGTCACCGCTCTCCTCGAACATCTCCACGACCTCGTCCAGGAGCTGACGGTGCTTGCCCACCATCAGCCCGGCGACGTTCTCCATCAGGAAGTACCGCGGCTTGAGCTCGAGCACAACCCGCACGAACTCCTTGAGCAGCGCGTTGCGGGGGTCGTCGATCGCCCGTCGACCGATCATCGAGATGCCCTGGCAGGGCGGCCCGCCGGCGACCAGGTGGATCTCCCGGTCGCCGATCTTCGACTCCTCACGGATCTGCGCACCGCTGATCTTCGACACGTCAGCCGCGAAGGTCTTGCCGTAGGGGAAGTTGAACTCGTGGACGGCGGCATGGATCGGGTCGTACTCGACTGCGGCGGCTACCTCGTAGCCCGCCTGTTCGAGCCCCAGAGAAAGCCCGCCCGCTCCGGCGAAGAGGTCGACTGCGATGGGGCGGCGGGGGTCGAGTGGCATGCCGCCACTCTAGTCAGAATTCGATCGATGTTCGCCCAGCCGCGCCGTCGCCACAGCCGCGCCGAACCTCAGCGTGGTGGGCGCGGCATCACTTGATGCCGGGGACGTGGGGCACCAGCTCGAAAACCCCCTCCGCCACCTTGACCAATGGGTCATCAGGCGCGGCGACCGGGGCGAACTCGACCACCCAGAGCCGTGAGTTCCCGACAACCTTGATCCCCATCGGGATCACGCCGATGACATTGCTCAGGGTCAGGGACGGTGATGACCGCACGGCCTCCTCAAGGGCATGGGCGGCACGAGAGATCTGCGCGGCATGGAACTTCTCGGTTCGACCCTTCACCTCGGCTGAAACGAGCCACTGCCCGTCATCGCCCAGGAGGCTGAAGGCGGCGTCCGTCTCGCCGTCCTTCATCTTGATCCCGGTCTGCAGGAAGTTCACCTCGTACACGCTCCGAGGATGAGTGTTGCGCGGGGAGCACAGCGCGAAGAAGGAGGAGACGATGTTGAGTCGATCAGCCACCTGTGCGTGCCAGTTCTCACCGGGGCGACCCAGCGCCTTCATCGCCTGGGGCATGGACAGGGACTGCAGCCTCGTGACGGGGAGCTGGTCGTCGAACGTGACGGCATCAACAAACGGATCCGCCTGACCAGGCACGACCGGCACGAACATGAAGACAGCGCGGTTGCCGTGACCAATGGCATCGGCCCCGACGAAACCGTGCGCGTGAACCGCCGACGGCCAGTTGCGGTTGAGACCCGCAGCCCCGTCCCTGGTCAGGTCCTTCCAGAAGTTGGCGAGGTTCCCGGTGCTGAGGGTGACGCCCGTCTGGGTAATGCCATCTGAGAGATCGTCCATCGTGACGATGGGGTCATTGAGCACGCCGGCGGCCGCGTCGTACTTGCGGTTGAGGAACACCCACTCAATGACCGTGGTCTTCTGGCTAGCCATGGGTGCAGACTGCCAGAGCGACCTGCTCGTGGCACCACGCACCACCAAGGTACGGTCCGCAGCTGGTGGCGGAAGCCTGCTCGCTCGTCGCGGCGAGTGAGACTATCCATCGTCCCCGACATGCCGGTCGGCATGGCGGAAGTCGACCCCGCCGTCACCGCAGGTCGAGCAGCGCAGGACGCCGATCCGCGGCCTGGTGGACGTGAAGATCCACGCGTCGCATCCTCCGCACTGCCAGACGAGGCAGTCCTGGCGCAGGTGCCGGAGCATCTCCCACGCACCTTCGGCATCGAAGCAGTCGATGATCGGCGGGTCCGGCTGGTCGACCTCGTTCAGCCAGCCGGCCAGGTCGTACCGGGCGACGGCGAACGAGTCCTGTCCCACGACGTAGACGTAGTTGTCCACCTGCTGCGTGACCACCATGCAGCCACCGCCCGTGTCGAAGAAGTTCAGCGAGGCCGCCTGCGCACCGCCGGCGAGCTCGACTACCTGTTCACTCGGCAGCATCGCTTCTCCGCATCCTCACCGGCACCAGGATGCCAGCCCGAGGCATGGTCCAGGTCACTCACCCGGAGCCGGGCGACCTCGGCTTCCAGGTCGCCCGGCCTTCGCCTCGAGCTCCGCCTTTGTCGGCTTCCGCACCTTCTGCGTCACCGGGGTGGGCTGCCGAGCCGCGGCTGCTGCGGGCGTCTGCGGGGCGAGTCCGACGGCCTCGGCGTCGACGACGGTCGCCGGGGCCAGACCGCACTCCGGGCAGGAGGTCGAGCCGGTGAACGCGTTGTGCAGCGTCTTGTGCGTGTAGTGCGCGGTCCGCTCGACCACATGCCCGCAGTACAGCCGCAACCGCCATGTCATCAGTTGGCGAGGTGGCGTCGGCGTACCGAGGAGCTGACTGATCCGCTCGCGTTGCTCGAGCGTCAGCGGCGGTGCCCCCTCGACAGCGCGGCGTGCAGCGGCCTGGAGGTTCTCGGCGTCGCGCTGGGCCTTCTCGTGCTGCCGGGTGAGCTCGAACTGGGCATCCAAGTCACCGCGACGCTCGTAGTCGTCGATCTGGGCCATGGACTCGACGGTACGCAGAGCCGGTGACACCGCGCCGTCCACCCACGGCACCAGCGGGATCACCGATTGGGCCGGGCCTACGCTTGACACTAGGAGCCCCGAAACGCCAGCGACTGAGAGGAACCCGATGTCGGACGCCACCACCTCACCCGAGTTCGAGGAGTGGCTGGACCGCACCATCGCGTCGTTCCCGGCCCCCAGCCCCGAGGTCGCGCAGCGCTTGGTGGGCCTGCTCGCGCCCGAGGAACCCGAGAGCGGGGCACCGGCCGAGGACGACTGAGGGTCTACTCAGCCAGCTGTTCGTCCTCGAGTTCGCCGTGCCGAGTCCACGAGTCGAGCAGGAAGTCGCCGGGGGTGACCTGCACACGCCAGATGTCGAACGCACGGCCCCGCTTGGTCGCCCGGTGGACGCGCACGTCGAGCAGAAGTCGGATCACCTCGCGCTTGTCGACCAGACTGGCCGCCTCCCAGCCGACTGCCACGGAGTCAGCGCCGAGGAGCTGGCGCAGGGCCGCCGAACGAACTGGTGCGATCTCCTGGCTCCGGAGCTGCTCGAGCTCCTCCTCGATCCGCAGGTCCTCGGCCGCGTACGCGCGCAGGGAGATCCCGCCGGCCTTCCGGAGCGACTCGAGCTCGTCGCGTTCGACCTCTTTGGCCGCGATGAGGCCTCGGACGTCGACAGTGCCGTGGGACTGCTCCCGCTGCCGGAACGCATCGGTGAGGAAGGTACGGAAGCCGTCGGTGTCGAGCAGCCGGACAATCAGCGCCTCGACCATCTCCTCGACCCTTGGTGCGGTGACGGTGACTCGGCGGCACAGCTCGTTCTCGCACGAGTACGCCCGCGGCAGCCGATTCGAGTTCGTCTTCGCCTTCATCTGCACACCGCACTCCCCGCACCGCGCGATGTTGGACAGCAGGTGCCGCGCCTCGGGGCCACGGGGAGCCACGGACAGTCGCGCCGGATCGCTGAGGACGGCCCGGAGCTTCAGCCACGTGCCGTAGTCGAGGATCGGGGCCCAGCTGGCATCGCCGATGTCCTCTCCCCGGAAGACCCGCCGGCCGGCGATGGCCGGGTTGAGCAGTCGCTGCCGGAGCGACTGGGGATGCCACGTGGTGACGACGCCGGCCGGGTTCTCGGCCAGCGTCTTCCGGTTGGGCTGCCGCGGGCTCGGCACGCCGCGATCGGTCAGCGCGAGGGTGATCTTGCGCAGCGACGTACCGGCGAGCACGGCCTCCGCTGCCTCGACGAGCACCTGTGCCTCGGGCGAGAGGACCATCGGCTCCCCGGAGCCCGGCAGGACCGGGGCGTGTCGCCCGTCGGCGTTGGTCGCTGGCTTGCCTGAGGTGTCTGCGAGCACGTACGGCGTCTGGCCCAGCAGCGCACCCGTGGTGGCGTCGTAGACCCGTTGGTAGCCGTAGGGCAGGCGTCCGTGCGGGCGCTTGAGCTCGGCGTTGCGCCGCACGGTGCGCATGTTGCGGTCTCGGATCTCGGAGGCATCACGCTCGGCCAGCAGCGCGTCCAGGGTCGCGTTGAAAGAGTCGTTGGTCAGGGAGAGGTCGAAGCGCCGACCCTTGTACGACATCTCCACACCTGCGGCGCGGCATGCGCCACGCAGCTCGATGAAGACCGCCATGTCGCGGGCTGCACGCGAGGCCTCCCACACGATCAGCAGGTCGATGCTGCGGGCCTTGATCAGCTCCAGGACGGTTTCGAAGCCCTCGCGGCGACGCTTCGCCGTCGCACTGGCCGAGCGATTGTCGTCGCGGATGACGCGCACGACCTTGACGTCGTTCGCCTCAGCCCACGAGCGGCACTCTCGGATCTGATCGTCGACACTGCTGCCGCGGTGCTTGGGGTCGCTGGATGCACGACCGTAGATGAGTCCACGCTCTGCCACGTATACCAGCGTAAACGCTGCACTCCCTGTTCGGTTTCTTCGCCCCCGCGAGCAGCGGGAGTGTGCACATCTTGGTGATGGCCTCGCGAGCGCTGTTGGCGTGCAGCGTGCACATACCGGGAAGCCCACTGTTCAAAGCTATGAGCAGGTCGAGGCTCTCGGCCTGCCGGACCTCGCCCACGATGATCCGCGATGGGCGCATGCGCAGCGCCTCCTTGACGAGTCGCCGCAATGGCACCTCACCGGTGCCCTCGAGACTCGGCTGACGGCACTGCATCGCGGCCACGTCGCGCTGTGGGATCTTCAGCTCGAAGACCTCCTCGCACGTGACCACCCGCTCACGCGGCGGGATGGACGCCGCGAGGCAGTTGAGCATGGTGGTCTTGCCGGCCTGCGTGCCCCCGGCCACCAGGATGTTGAGCCCGGCGACCACCGCGGCCTCGAGGAAGCGGGCTGCCTGGTCGGTCAGGGTGCCGAGGCGGACCAGATCGGCAAGCCGATCGGCCTTGACGACGAACTTGCGGACGTTGACCGCCCAGTGCTCCCTGGTGATGTCTGGGATCACAACGTGCAGCCGGCTCCCATCTGGCAGAACGGCATCCACGAAGGGCGAGCTGAGATCGACCCTGCGCCCGGATGACTTCAGCATGCGCTCGACGAGGTCACGCACCTCCTCGGCGGTGAGGAAGGTGTTGGTCAGCTCGGCGACGCCACCCCGGGCCACGAAGACCTTGGACGGCTCGTTGATCCATATCTCCTCGATCTCTGGATCATCGAAGTAGCGCTGGAGCGGACCGAAACCGGCGACCGCGTCCCAGACCGCCTTGGCCGCGTCCTCGAGGTTGCCGAGCATGGGCAGGCCACCGTGAAGCGCGCGCTCGTCGTAGTCCTCCACCGCCTCCCAGACCAGCCGTCGAGCAGCCGCTTGGTCGCGGGCAGGATCCAACTCGGAGCGCCTGATCAGCTCCCTGACCTCGCCCTCGACGGTCCTGATGCCGTCCATGGGTTCCCCTGTCCCCTTGACCTAGCCACGAGCCGTTGTGAAACGGCCCGCCCCGAAAGCACCGTAAGTGGGGCCGTGAAGTCCGGCAACCGGAAGAGCCACGGGGCCGTTCCACCGTATGCCGCCACGGGTCGACGCCCTGTCGCTCATCCACAGGTCTCGGGCCTGTGGATAAGGCACAGAGCGTTCAGTCGACATGGCCTACCGTCACGCCAATGCGCTTGGCATTCCAGCTTGCTCGTCCCGAGGGGATCTCTGCCGTCGAGGTCACCTGTCCGGTGGGCACAGCCTTCGGCGAGCTCGGCCTTGGCGGGGCGCGGTCGTGGTGGTGTGGCGATTCCGCCATCGCGATGTCGAGCATTGTCGGCGAACCCCCACTGGTCCACGGTGCGGTCATCACCAGCAGCAATGCGTCGCCGGGTCCGCGACCAGGTGGGCCAGGCGTCGTGCCGGCCGCGGCGCTCGCGGTCACGGCTGGGCCGGATGCCGGCCGCATCTGGCCCTTGCCGCTCGGCCGCCACACGCTGGGACGTGACGCAGCCAACGACATCGTCGTGGCCGACCCCGCCGTCTCCCGGCGGCATGGGACCTTCGAGGTCTCGCCCGACGGTGTGCGGTTCACGAGCAATGGCTCGACGAATGAGTCGCCCCACACCCGCCCGCTCACTCCGACCAATCCGCTCTGGATCGGCGACTCCCGACTGTCACTGCACACGCCGGGACCCCGACTCGCCCTGTCCCCGACTGGCCACGGGACGTTCGATGTGCGCCCCCGCCCAACCGGTCGCCAGGCTCCAGAACCCGCCGCGGTCTCCGTCCCGGACCCACCGGCTGCAGGAGACCCGCCGCGCATCCCGTGGCTTCCGATGCTGCTCCCTCTCCCGGTGAGCATTGGACTTGCGATCTTCATGTCCCCCTACCTCCTCGCCTTCGGGCTCCTCGGCCCGCTCCTCCTCGGCGGCAACGCCTGGTCGGACAGGCGGGCCCACCGACACCGGCATGAGGCCGCCATGGCTCGTCACACCGCTGGGCTCGAAGCGGCATCGGCCGAGCTCGAGGCAGGGACCGAGATAGAACGGGCGTGGCTCGAGTGGTCCCACCCAGACCCCGCCGCGATCCTCTCGGCAGCCGAGCAGCCGGCGGATCGCCTGTGGTCTCGCCGGCCTGGCGATCCGGACTTCCTCAGCGTCCGTCTCGGCTGTGGGGCGATCTCAGCGAGGTCTACCGTTCAACTCGGGGCGACGCTGCAACGGCAACCGATCCTGGAGCGAGCACCAGTCACCCTCTCGCTGAATAGGATTCGCCTCCTCGCCCTCCACGGACACGACTCTGCCGGCGTTGCCCGGAGCATCGTCGGCCAGATCGCAGTGCTGCATTCGCCCTCGCGGGTTCGCCTGCTGCTCGTCGGCCCGGCACCCGGAGCCCACTGGTCCTGGTGGGGCCTGCTGCCCCACGCCCGCCTCGTCGACACGCCAGACGCGCTCGATGCTGTGCTCGCAGGGGAGCCCTCGGCCGGATGGTCGGTCGCTCTGGCACTCACTCCCTCTGCGTGGCCGGCGGAGTGGCGGCGCGACGCACTGTTCACAGCCGCCGCAGACCCCGCCCGACAGCTCTCCGTCATCGCACTCGAGGACGTCACGGGCACACCTCCCCTCGAGTCGCACGCGGTCCTCACCCGCCGCTGCGCTGAATCCGACTCTCTGACAGGCGGACCCGTGTCGACTCTTGTCTCTGACTCCGTCGGCGACTGGTGGGCTCACCGGGTCGCGACTGCCCTCGCCCCGTTGTGTGACAGTGCAGCACCTGTGGCGCAGGTGCCGGAGCGTGTCACTCTCGGCGACCTGGTCAATGACCCCGATTCGCTTGTCGCCCAGTGGAACTCGGAAAGGCCGATCCAAGTACTACTGGGCGTCGACAGCTCCGGACCCGTGACCCTCGACCTCGATCGCGACGGCCCTCATGTCCTGATCGCTGGAACCACCGGATCGGGGAAGTCCGAGCTGCTCCGCACGATCGTGGCTGGCCTCGCTCTCGCGCACAGCCCGACTGAGGTCTCGCTGCTGCTCGTCGACTACAAGGGAGGGGCCGCGTTTGGCGACCTGGCGGATCTGCCGCACGTCGCCGGCATGCTCACCGACCTCGATGAGCACGAGGCAGAGCGGGCGCTCCTCTCACTTCAGGCGGAGTTGCGGCGGCGCGAGCACCTCCTCAAGGACGTGGGCGCCTCCAGCGCCATTGAGTATGCCGCCATGCCCGACACTGCCCCGCTCGCTCGTCTGGTCGTCGTCATCGACGAGTTCCGCGTGCTGGCGGACGAGCTGCCCGAGTTCCTCGATGGGATGGTCAGGATCGCTGCGACAGGACGGTCCCTCGGTGTCCATTTGCTCCTTGCGACGCAGCGACCCGCTGGGGTCGTCTCCGCTGACATCAAGGCAAACGTCAACTGCCGCATAGCGCTTCGCGTCCGCGACCGCGCAGACTCCCAGGACGTCATTGAGTCCGACGATGCCGCGCGCCTGCCCTCGTCCGTCCCTGGCCGGGCCCTGCTTCGCAGCGGCTCTGGACCGTTGACCGAGCTGCAGACAGCGCTCGTGGGTGGTGCTGCGAGCGAGCACGCCGGCATACCGCGGGTGCGCATGCGGACCGTGCAGTGGCCAACGCCCCCGCAGGTTGACGGCTCCGCCGACCGGCCTGGCTGGCCCGCCTCCGCCGACGCACTCGTCGACTACCTCTGTGACGCTGCCGCTTCCCGCGACATCCACACGCCCCAACGACCTTGGCTGCCGCCGCTGCCCGAGATCCTCCAGTGGCCAGACATCCTCGCCCACGCCGTCGGACCAGAGACTCCGCCGCCAGAGGCCAGGTCCACTGGCGAGCTGCGCCTCGGACTGGCAGACATCCCCGACCAGCAGCGGCGCGAGCTCCTCTCCTGGAACCCGACCCAGACCCCGAGGCTGGCCATCATCGGCACCAGCCGCAGCGGGCGGACGAACGCCCTGCGGGTGATCGCCCGTGCCACGACCCTGCCGAGATCGGCCAGTCGTCGCACCGGACCGGCAGAACCGGGCGCCAGCGGCGAGGTCCGCACTCCCCCTTCGACGCGGCTGGACGAGGAGCGCCCCCTGTATCGGCTGCACTGCATCACCGACGGCGCTGGTGGCTTCTCCGACCTGGCGACCTGGTCCAACGTCAACAGCATGGTGCCGCGGGGTGATCTGACCACACTCCGCCGGTTCGCCACACGGATGCTCCAGGACATCGCCGCCCGCAAGGTCGCGATGCAGACCCGGGGATTCGCCAGCCTCGCCACGTGGAGGGCCCACGCCCCTGAGGAGGCGCCGCCCTTCGAGCTGGTGCTGGTCGACGGCTGGGACCAACTCGCAGCCGCAAGCGAGCGGGAGGACCACGGGGAGACCGCTGATCTCCTCGCGACAATGCTGCGCGAGGGCGAGTCGACCGGTGTGGCCCTCGCGGCGACCGGTGACCGCTCCCTGCTGCTCGGACGGCCCAGTGGCCTGTTCGGTGAGCGCCTGCTGCTGCGGCTGTCGGATCCGGCCGATGCAGCGCTTGCCGGACTCCGCCCATCTCTGCTGCCGCAACGGCAGGGACCGGGCCGGGTGCTGCGGGGCGCAGACGGACGGGAGGCTCAGCTGGTGTGGTGCCCGACGGATAACCGGGCATCCCGACATGGTCGCCTGGGTGCGTCCCCGACCGGGCCGGCCCCCGAGCAGTCCCAGCCGACCCCGTGGCCGCCGGTCCTGGTCCGGCCAGTCCCCCAGCGTGTGACGCGCGCTGACCTCCTTCAGGCTCCCTATGTCAGGAGCCGTTCAGCGAACGGCTTCATCCCGGTCGGGCTGGGCGGCGACGGACGAGATGCCTTGGGGCTCGACCTGACCGGGAGGGACCGACTCGTGCTGGTGTCCGGCCCACGCGGCAGCGGCCGCACCACCACGCTTGCCGCCATCGCGGAGGGCGCGGCAGCAGCAGGGCGACAGGTCGTCCAGGTCGCCATCCGGGGCTCTGTGCCGTTGCTCCCTGACGCCATCGCCTGCGTGACGCACGAGGAGATCGCCAGCGCCCTTCATGAGTCCAGCGACCCGGTCGTCCTCGTCGACGACGCCGACCGGCTCACCACGCCGGACCTCGTTGCGGCGGTCTCCGAGCTCGCCCGCCTGGCGGACGAGGGGCGCCTGGCGCTGGTGTGCTCGGCCGACCCGGCCCGTGTGGCCGGACAGTTCCGGGGACCGGTCTTCGACGTCGCCCGCGCCGGCTGCGGCATACTCCTCAACCCAACACAGCGCGATGGAGAGCTGCTGGGGGTGCGGTTGCCGCGGGGCACTGCTGTCGTGGGCCCGGGCCGCGGGCTGCTGGTGCGGGGCGGCGACGCAGAGCCACTGCAGGTCGTCGAGCCCGCGCCCGGCCGGCTCTAGCCCTCGGCGGTCTCCTGCTCATCAGCCGTGGCCATCGCCGAGCCGATGCCGATGATGGCGAGCAGGCCGACACCGACGGCGATGAGCGACCGGCCCGACTGGTGCAGGCTCCACGCGACGGGAAGGAGCAGCAGGTTCCAGACGATGGTCGGGGTCCGCGGCCACCAGTTGCTGGTGCGGAACCAGATGTGCCCCAGCGCAAACAGCGCCGCCGCGAACAGCGCGATGAGCACCACCGACATCACCGCACGGGCGACATCGTCGCTCGCCCCGATCGCGATCTCGTAGGCATAGAACGCGCACCACCCCAGCAGCACCAGCGCCTGGGCCACGCAGACCAGGGACGCGATCACTCGAGGGGTGCGGGAGGCCTGCTGGCTGGTGGTGCTCATGGGACCACAGGGTATGCCGCGTGGCCGCCGACCGGCCCGCGGGCCCGGGTGAGCGGGCGCCCGGCAAGATCGACTATCACCTCCGAGCCTCACGAGGCTCCGTGAGCACGGCCGTGCCGCAGGATCGCACAAGGTGATAGTCGATCTTGCCCGCCCACCCCTGGACCGGGGCAGAACTCGCCACTTGGCGTGATGGGAGGGTGGTGAGGTCGGCGGCATACCGGCGCTGACGTGGGCAGTTGGGCGCTGCGACCACACTGGTCCGGACCAGCTGTGACCAATGCCACTTCCGGGCGGATTCGACCGCATGGGAGGGGTGCTCGCGCGCATCGTGGACGCCGTGAGGAGGCGTGGAACACAAAAAGCGGCCAAACCGTTGTGGAGGGCAGCCCCCGTGTCCGACAATGGACGTCGGATAAGGACCTGTGCACGGCGGCACCCACCACCTAGCATGGGTCTTTCTCACGCAGCGAAGTAAAACCGCTTACATCGCTGTGGGCAACACCCGCCGACGTGATCGGTCCCCACCCCTCAGGGCTGGCCACGTCGATCCCCTAGCAACAAGGAGCACGATCCGAATGGACTGGCGCGACCGCGCGGCCTGCCTTGACGAGGACCCGGAGCTGTTCTTCCCGATCGGGAACACCGGCCCCGCGATCCTGCAGATCGAGGAGGCCAAGGCCGTGTGCCGTCGGTGCGAGGTCGTCGACACGTGCCTGAAGTGGGCCATCGAGTCCGGCCAGGACGCCGGGGTCTGGGGCGGGATGAGCGAGGACGAGCGACGCGCACTCAAGCGTCGCAACGCCCGCGCCCGCCGCGCCGGCTGACCGGGACTCCCCCGGCACCGGCCACCACCCGACAACGAGGTCGGGCCACACGGCATACGACCTCCAAACGCACCCGCTGCATGTGGAGAGCCCAGCACCGCACCCGCGGTGGCTGGGCTCTTTCGCGTACCCGGGGACGGCTCAAGGGCACGGCGTGGCAGGCTGGCAGCAGGCCCGCAGCGCAGCGGGACCGAGGACGAGCGAAGGAGCCCACCATGCCCAAGTCGACCCCGCTGGATGAGTCCGTCGTCACGACCGGCCTGCTCGAGGCGCTGCCGGTGACCGACTCCTCGATCACCTCGCGGGTGGTCGCCAACAACCCGCTGATGCGCGTGGTGGCCTTTGCCTTCGACACCGGCGAGCAGCTGACCGAGCACAGCTCGCCGCGCGCGGTCGTCGTGCAGGTCCTCAGCGGTGCGCTCGACTTCAGCCTCGACGGGCAGACACACCACATGGTGACCGGCGACGTGCTCTATATGGCCCCCGGTGCACGGCACGCCCTCGTCGCCACCGAGCCGTGCCACATGTCGCTCGTCATGGTCGACACCGAGGCCGACCTGAGCGCGCCGGCCGACGAGTGAGCGGGCCGCTCAGCCCTCGCGGGTGAACGGGCGCAGCCGGGCGGTGAACTCCGCGACCGTGCCGTGCGGCTCGGCACGCGACCAGGTGATCCGGCCGCGCAGGTCGGAGACCAGCGACTGCACGATCTGGGTGCCCAGGCCCGAGCGGCCGGGGCTGAAGCCCTCGGGCAGGCCCTCGCCGTCGTCGGTGACGCGCACCCGCAGCACCCGGTCGTCCTCGTCGTCGACGGGCTCGACCTCGACGGTAACGCAGCCGCCGGTGTTGGCCAGGCCGTGCTCGACGGCGTTCTGCACCAGCTCGGAGATGACCATCGCCATGGCCGTCGCGTCCTCCGCGCGCAGCCGGCCAAAGCTGCCCTTGAGCGTGGAGTGGATGTGCTGCTCCCCCGAGGCGACCTCGACGATCGCCTTGAAGCCCTTGGCCGCGATCTCGTCGAACTCCACCGACTCGTCGAAGCCCTGGCTCAGCGTCTCGTGCACCAGCGCGATGACGCCCACGCGGCGCACCGCCTGCTCGAGGGCCTCCTTGCCGCCGGCATCGTCGAGCCGGCGCGCCTGGAGACGCAGTAGCGCGGCCACGGTCTGGAGGTTGTTCTTGACCCGGTGGTGGATCTCCCGGATCGTCGCGTCCTTGGTGATCAGCTCGCGCTCACGCCGCCGCAGCTCCGAGGTGTCACGCAGCAGGAGCAGCGCGCCGACGCGAGCACGCTTCTCTGTCAACGGGATCGCGCGCATCGACATGCTCGCGCCACGGTTGGACACCTCGGCCCGCCACGGCGCGCGTCCGGTCGCCACGACCGCGAGCGACTCGTCGACGGTGGCCTCGCCCTTGATCGCGTCGGCGACGATGCGCGCGAGCAGCTCGCCCGTCACCGCCCCCTCGTGGCCGAGACGATAGAGCGCCGAGACGGCATTGGGGCTGGCATAGAGCACGGTCCCGCCGGCGTCGAGGTGGACCACGCCGTCGCCGACGCGCGGGGCGCCGCGCCGCTGCCCGGTCGGCGCCGACACGTGGGGGAACTCCCCCGCCGCGACCATCCGCACGAGCGAGTCGGCCAGCGACTGATAGGTGACCTCGAGCCGGCTGGGGATGCGCCGGCCCATGAGATTGGTATGCCGCGTGAGCACCCCGATCACGCGCCCCTGTCGCACGACCGGGATGGCCTCCTCGCGCACCGGCACGTCGCGGACATAGGTGGTGCTCGCCGCGCGCACGATCGCGGAGGTCTCGCGGGCCTGGGTGACCAGCACGGCCACCGGGCCGGCCGGGGCCGAGCCCACCTGGTCGGTATAGAAGACGAGCTGCCCGGTCGTCGGGCGGATGTGGGCGGCCGCCCGCCACTCGCGCGCCTCCCCCTCGCCCTGCGGCAGCCACAGGACCAGGTCGGCAAAGGACAGGTCGGCGATCAGCTGCCACTCGCCGGTCAGGACACGGATCCACTCCTGCTCTGCCGGGGAGAGCTCGGACTCGGCCAGGAGATCGTGCAGGGTCGCCACGGCCACCACCCTATGGCTCGGGCTCGGCCCGGGTCAGCGGCGGGCGGCGAGGCGGCGGGCCCACCAGGTCGCGAGCACGACCAGCGCGGTCGGCACCAGCAGCAGCGGCAGCCACGGCGCGAGCGTGCCGGTCAGCCACGCCTCGACCACGGCGAAGCCCACGGTGGTGTAGATGGCCGCCCACACGAGCGTGCCGACAATGGACGCCGGGAGATAGCGCCCGCGCATCGGCATCCGCAGCGCGCCCGCGCTCAGCTGGACCGCCGTCTGGAGGCCCACGGTGAGGAAGGACAGCGTGACCGCCGGCGCCCCGAAGCGGGCTACCAGCCGCTCGGCCTCGCGCACGTGCCGGGAGTCGAGCCGCCGGGCCAGCCGGCGCGACCGGTTGCTGCCGCGCCGCACCCCCCTGCCCAGCCAGTAGATCGCCTGCGAGCGCGCGATCCCGCCAAAGCAGAAGAGCGCGTAGACGGCCCAGAACGGCCATCCCTCAAGCAGATCGGTCACCAGCGCAGTCTCTCAGGAGGCACCCTCCCGGCCCGAATCGCCCGCGCACCCACACGGCATACGGAAGGGCCTCCCACCACGTGGCGGGAGGCCCTTCCAGACGAGGTATGCCGCGTCAGCGGGCGGCAGTGCCCTCGGTGTAGTCGCTGTCGCTGTCCTTGATCCAGGACATCAGCTTGCGCAGCTCGCGGCCGGTCGTCTCGATCGGGTGGGTCTCACCCTTGGCGCGCAGCTCCTTGAACTCCCTACCGCCGTTGTCCTGGTCGTCGATGAAGCGCTTGGCGAAGGTGCCGTCCTGGATGTCGGCCAGGACCGCCTTCATGTTCTCCTTGACGCTCGGGTCGATGACGCGCGGGCCGGAGACGTAGTCGCCGTACTCGGCCGTGTCGGAGACCGACCAGCGCTGCTTGGCGATGCCGCCCTCGACCATGAGGTCGACGATGAGCTTGAGCTCGTGGAGGACCTCGAAGTAGGCGATCTCCGGCTGGTAGCCCGCCTCGGTGAGGGTCTCGAAGCCATACATCACCAACTGCGAGGCGCCACCGCACAGGACGGCCTGCTCGCCGAAGAGGTCGGTCTCGCACTCCTCGGTGAAGGTCGTCTTGATGCCGCCGGCGCGCAGGCCGCCGATCGCCTTGGCGTAGGACTTGGCGATGTCCCAGGCCTGGCCCGAGGCGTCCTGCTCGACGCAGACGAGCACGGGCACGCCGCGGCCGTCGACGTACTCACGGCGCACGAGGTGGCCGGGGCCCTTGGGGGCGACCATGATGACGTCGGAGCCGGCCTCGGGCGTGATGTAGCCGAAGCGGATGTTGAAGCCGTGGCCGAAGAGCAGGCCCGCGCCCTCCTTGAGGTTGGGCTTGATGTCGTTGGCGTAGACATCGCGCTGCACCTGGTCGGGCGTGAGGATCACGACGAGGTCGGCCTCCTTGACGGCGTCGGCGACGGTGAGGACCTTCAGGCCCTCCGCCTCGGCCTTCGCGCGAGACTTGCTGCCCTCGGCGAGGCCGACGCGCACGTCGACACCGGAGTCGCGCAGGTTGAGCGAGTGGGCGTGACCCTGGCTGCCGTAGCCGATGACGGCGACCTTCTTGCCCTGGATGATCGACAGGTCAGCGTCGTCGTCGTAGAACATCTCGGCCATGGGGGTGAACTCCTTTGTGTGACGTGCGTTTGCTCTGGTGGGTCGTGGTGCGTGGTCTGTTCGTGCTGGGTGGGGCGGGGTGGGGATGCCGCGGGGCCGGCCCCGCGGCATCCCCCTTGGTCTCAGGGGCGCAGAGCCCGGTCGGTGATCGAGCGGGGGCCGCGGCCGATGGCGACCGAGCCGGACTGGACGAGCTCGCGGACACCATAGGGCTCGAGGACCGAGAGCAGCGCCTCGAGCTTCTCGACGGTGCCGGTGGCCTCGATCGTGACGGTCTCGGTGCCGACATCGACGACGTGGGCGCGGAAGAGGCGGACGACCTCGAGGACCTGGGTACGGGTCTGGAGGTCGGCGCGGACCTTGATCAGGATGATGCGGCGCTCCAGCGAGGTCTCGCGGGGCAGCTCGACGACCTTGAGCACCTCGACGAGCTTGTTGAGCTGCTTGGTCACCTGCTCCAGCGGGATGTCCTCGGCGTCGACGAGCACCGTGATGCGGGAGATCTCGGGGTGCTCGGTCTCACCGACGGCGAGGCTGTTGATGTTGAAGCCGCGCCGGGAGAACAGGCCCGCGATGCGGGTCAGCACGCCCGGCTTGTTCTCGACCAGGACGGACAGCGTGTGCTTGCTCATGGCTTCCTTTACTTCCCGTCCTTGTCGGCGTCCTCGGACTGCTCGAAGGCCTCGGACTCCTCGCGGTCGAACCTCGGTGCGGTGTCGCGGGCGATCTTGATCGCGTCATTGGAGACGCCCGCGGCGACCATCGGCCACACCATGGCGTCGCGGTGGACGACGAAGTCGACGACGACCGGCCGGTCGTTGATCGCCATGGCCTGCTCGATCGTGGCGTCGACGTCCTCGGGCCGCTCGCAGCGCAGGCCGACGCAGCCATACGCCTCGGCGAGCTTGACGAAGTCGGGCACCCGCTCGCCGTTGTGGCTGGTGTGCAGGTCGGTGTTGGAGTAGCGCTCGTTGTAGAAGAGCGACTGCCACTGGCGCACCATGCCGAGGCTGGAGTTGTTGATGATCGCGATCTTGATCGGGATGTCGTTGATGACGCAGGTGGCCAGCTCCTGGTTGGTCATCTGGAAGCAGCCGTCGCCGTCGATGCCCCACACGACCCGGTCGGGCTCGGCGGCCTGGGCGCCCATGGCCGCCGGCACGCAGTAGCCCATCGTGCCGAGACCGCCGGAGTTGAGCCAGCTGTTGGGGCGCTCGTAGGAGATGAACTGCGAGGCCCACATCTGGTGCTGGCCGACGCCCGCGACATAGGTCGCGTCGGGGCCGGCGATCGCGCCGATGCGCTCGATGACGTGCTGCGGGGAGCACATCGCCGGGTCCTCCGAGGAGTAGCCGACGGGGTAGTCGACCTTCCAGCCCAGGCAGCGCTCACGCCAGTCGTCGTAGTCGCCGGCCTTGCCGGAGTCACGGTCGCTGTCGACCGAGGAGATCAGCTCGACCAGCACGTCCTTGACGTCACCCACGATCGGGACGTCGGCGTGGCGGTTCTTGGAGATCTCGGCCGGGTCGATGTCGGCGTGGATGACCTTGGCCTCGGGGGCGAAGCTGGCCAGGTCGCCGGTGACACGGTCGTCGAAGCGCGCGCCCAGGGTGATGAGCAGGTCGGCCTTCTGGAGCGCGGTGACGGCCGCCACCGAGCCGTGCATGCCCGGCATGCCGAGGTGCAGGTGGTGGGTGTCGGGGAAGGCGCCGCGGGCCATCAGGGTCGTCACGACCGGGATCTCGGTGAGCTCGGCGAAGGTCTTGAGCTCGGCCGCGGCGTCGGCACGGATGATGCCGCCGCCGACATACAGCACGGGCTTGCGGGACTCGGCGATCAGCCGGGCGGCCTCGCGGATCTGCTTGCTGTGGGGGCGGACCGTCGGGCGGTAGCCGGGCAGCTCGAAGGTCGGCGGCCACGCGAAGGTGGTCTTGGCGACCTGGGCGTCCTTGGTGATGTCGACCAGCACCGGGCCGGGGCGTCCGGTCGAGGCGATGTGGAAGGCCTCGGCGATGACGCGCGGGATGTCGGCCGGGTCGGTGACGAGGTAGTTGTGCTTGGTCACCGGCATCGTGATGCCGCGGATGTCCGCCTCCTGGAAGGCGTCGGTGCCGATCGCCTTGGAGCCGACCTGGCCGGTGATGGCCACGATCGGCACGGAGTCCATGTAGGCGTCCGCGAGCGGGGTGACGAGATTGGTCGCGCCGGGGCCCGAGGTGGCCATGCACACGCCCACCTTGCCGGTGGCCGCGGCATACCCCTGCGCGGCGTGCCCCGCACCCTGCTCGTGGCGCACGAGGATGTGGCGCACGCTCGTGGAGTCCAGCAGCGGGTCATAGGTCGGGAGGATCGCCCCGCCCGGGAGACCGAAGACGGTGTCGACGCCCATCGCCTCGAGGGAGAGGACGATGCTCTGGGCACCGGTGACCTCCACCGGCGCCTTGGCCCGGGCCTGCTGCGCCATCGCCGCCGGCGATGGGGCGGCGGGTGCTGCAGGGCGGGGGGCGTTGCTGCCCGCGTTGCTGCTCACGTCGTCACGCTTCTTTCGTTGGGTCGTGCTGGTGCTGCCGGTCGCGGCCGTGAGGGTCACCCGGCCACAAAAAAACCCTCCAGTCCATTGTCCGGACTCAGGAGGGATAGCGCGCAGGCGGGGTCGGTCGGACCGTCAGCCGGCGCGCTGGGGAAGTACGAGGAGGTGTGCCACGCCTGAACTCTCTCCCCCGCACGCTCCGTGTGTCAACAATTGAGACACCCGATCTCGTCATGCGGGCTATGGGGTGCCTCACAGGCGTATGCCGCGCACCCGGCCCGGCACCGCGCGCCTGGGTCAGTCCGCGGGCAGCACGAAGACGGGGTTGGTGTAGAACCACAGGTCCGCCCACGGGTCGGCGTCGCCGGGCCGGTCCATCGCGGGACCGTTGGCGTCCTGGGACCGGTGGAAGCCCGGCTGGTCGCGCCGGCCGTCCGACCCGCGCAGCCGGATGTAGAGGCCGGTGTCCTCGACCCGGCCGAGGGGGTGGACGAGCTCGAGGTCCTCCTTGCCGCCGACCTCCCAGGTGTGGGCGACCCGCGTCTGAGGCGCGTGGAAGACATCGGGGTCAGATGCCGGGCCCGTGACCCGGCCCTGCACGAGGTCGACGCGCGCCAGCCGAGGCACGTCGCCGGCCGAGTTGGCCCGGCGGGCGGTGACGACCCGCAGCCGCAGCTCGGCGGACGACCCGCGCCGCACGCGCGCGATCCCACCGAGCCCCACGGTCTGCCCGTCCACGGTCACGCGCACGTCGACCTCGTCGACCAGGTGGCCGTGGTCGACCCAGACGGCGCCCTCGCGCAGCCCGGCCATCACACCGGCATACGTCGCGCTGCGCGTGCCGACGTGGGTGCGCGAGTACTGCCCGGGCCAGAAGTCGTCGGCCTCCTTGGACGACGGCCCGCCCTGCCCGCCAGCCTGGTAGACCGCGTGGCTGTCGGAGTTGGCGGTGATCCACCACGGCTTGCCCTCGGCCAGCAGCGAGTCCCACAGCCCGCCGACGGTCGCTGTGTGGAAGTCGAAGCCGCCCCAGGTGCGGAAGCTCTCGGAGGGGTACGCCGCGAAGGTGTCCCCCGGCCGGCCCCCCTTGTCGTAGTGGCCGCGGGCCTCGCCCGGCCCGCCCCGCGCGGTGGGGATGCCGCCGGCCTGGTGGCCCGGCGCGGCCTCCCAGCCGACCGCGATGCCGGAGGCGGCGTCGCGCCAGGCCCGCACCTCGTGTGGGGCATCGAGGCCCAGACGGGCGGGGTGGTTGGCGAACATCAGCGCGTCGCGCACCCGCTTGTCGCTCACCGCCGAGCGGAGGTAGTGGACGCCCTTGACCGCGAGCGCCTCGTTGGCCGCGGAGCTGTCCGCGGCGCGCAGGACGGCGCCGTCATGGGCCTGCTCGAAGGCGCGCAGCACGGCGACCTCGCCGGCGCCCGGGTGGACGAAGACCGTCCCATGGTCGGCTGCCGGGATGTTCCACTCCAAGCCCTGGAAGAGCCGCACGGCCCGATGGCGCTCGCGTGCCGCGCGGATCTCCGGGTTGACCCGCTCGACACCGATGCGCGCGTGCTCCTTGCCACCGTGGTCGGTGATCACCATCCAGCCCAGACCGAAGCCGGCGCCCCGGCTCACCTGCTCCGCGACGGTGTAGTGGCCGTCGTGGGAGTGCTGGGTGTGGATGTGGTGGTCGCCGGCGAGCCAGGTGAAGCCGCCGCGGGGTATGCCGCCCGAGCCGCCACTGCGTTGGGTGCAGCCGGTCGCGAGCCCGGTCGTGGCGGCGAGGCCGAGCAGGCCTGCGGCTTGCAGGAGGGTGCGTCGGGCGATCTCCTGCGATGGTTCTTCCTCGCGGCTGGCCGCGGCCGGAGGTGGCGGGTGCGCGTGGCCCATGCAGACCCCCTCCTTCCCGGGCAGGAGGGGCGAAGGGCTCGTCGGTGGACTCCCGCAGTCGTGCTGAGCGGCTCTCCCGATGCTAGCCCTGTGTGCGGGTCAGTCCTCGCAGCAGCGGTGCGGGTCGGGGTCCTCGAAGCAGCGGTAGCCCTCGACGGCCGGCACGAGGTGCAGGACGAGCTCGCCCTCCTGCCAGCGCGGGCGGACGTGGTCGCGGGTCGCGATGACTGCTGATGGGAAGGGCGGGCCGCCGCCGATCACTCCCACCCTGTCGATCCCGGCGGCCAGGACATCGGCCACCGTGACCTCCCCGGTGAGGGTCTCGACGCCCGGGAAGGCGACGGCCCTCCCCTGCCTCCGGTCCGCGCTCGCGGTCGCCGCCTGTGCCGCGCCCTCCTGACGCCCGGGCGGTCCTTCGGCGATGCCCTCGCCGACGATGCCGAGGTCGTCCGGGTCGGGCAGCCAGTGGGCGTGGCCGGCCGGGGCGGTGGCCGGGTCGGGAGCGGCGAGGCTCGCGGCCGCCTCGACGACGCTGTCCCGCACGAATGCCGCGGGCGCGGGTGAGCGCACCGCGATGCCGGAGTGCCGGTCGCCCTCGACGTCGATGACGTGGGTGCTGACCCACAGGTCCTCGCCGTGGCCGGCCTCGCGCAGTCGCGAGGTGACCGCGGCGAGCAGCGGCTCGAGGTCGAGCTCGTCGCCTGCGCCTGCGTCGATGCCGACGGTGGCCGGCGGGAGGGTCCCGCCGGCCACCATGGGCTGTGCGCTGGTCACCGGGTCGCCCCGTGGCCGGTCCGGCTCACTTCCGCGGCAGGACGAAGACCGGGTTGGTGTAGAACCACAGGTCCTTCCACGGGTCGGCGTCGCCCTCGACGTCCATGGCCGGGCCGTTGGGGTCCTGCTTGGGGTAGTAGCCGGCCTGGTTGCGGTTGCCGTCCGAGCCGCGGAGCCGGACGAAGAAGCCGCGGTCCTCGATCCGGCCGAGGTTGTAGACGATCTCGATGACATCGCGGCCCCGCACGTCCCAGGTCTTCTCGACCCTGGTGTCGGGCGTGTGGAAGACGTCCTTGTCGGTGACCGGGCCGGTGACCATGCCCTTGATGAGGTCGAGGCGCGCCAGCTGGGGGACGAACTGCGCCCAGTTGGAGTGCTGTGCCGGGACGATGCGGATACGGATCTCCGCCGAGGCGCCGCGCTTGCCGGTCGCGACACCGCCGAGGCCGACGATCTGGCTGCCGACGCGCACGCGCACGTCGACCTCCTCGATGAGGTGGCCGTGGTCGACCCAGATGTTGCCGTCGCGCATCCCGGCCATCACACCGGCATACGTCGCCTTGCGGGTGCCCACGTGCGTGCGGGAGTAGAAGCCCGGCCAGTAGTCGCCCGCCTCGGTGTTGGGCTTGCCGCTGTAGACGGGGTCGTTGTAGTAGCCGTTGTTGGCGAAGTCGCTGCCCTCGCCGCGCATGGCGGTGTCGAGGTAGTTGCTGTGGCTGTCGGAGTTGGCCGTGATCCACCACGGCTTGCCCTCGGCCAGCAGCGAGTCCCACAGCCCGCCGACGGTGGCGGTGTAGAAGTCGAAGCCGCCCCAGGTGCGGTAGCTCTCGAGCGGGTAGGCCATGTGGCTGCGGTCGGCCTTGGGGGCGTTGCCGTAGTAGCCACGGGCGGCGCCCGGGCCCATCGCGGCCTTGGAGATGCCGGCGGCCTGGTGGCCCGGCGCGCCTTCCCAGCCCATGGCGATGCCCTTGGCGGCGTCGCGCCACGCGCGCACCTCGTGGGGCGAGTCGATGCCCTGGCGGGCGGGGTGGTTGGCGAACATCAGGGCGTCCTGGACGCGGCGGTCGCTCACGGCGGACTTGAGGAACTGGATGCCCTTGACCGCGAGCGCCTCGTTGACCGGGGAGTTGCCAGTGGCGCTGTTGACCGAGCCGTCGTAGCCCTGCTCGAAGGCCTTGAGGACGGCGACCTCGTTGCGACCGGGGTGGACGAAGACGGTGCCGTGCTCGGCAGCCGGGATGTTCCACTCCAGGCCCTGGAAGATCAGCACCTCGGGGTGGCGCTCACGGGAGGCGCGGATGTCGGGGTTGACCTTCTCGACGCCGATGCGCGCGTGCTGCGCGCCGCCGTGGTCGGTGATGACCATCCAGTCGAGCCCGAAGGCGTCGCCGTGCTTGACCTGGTCCTCGACGGTGTAGAGGCCGTCGGGCGAGTACTGCGTGTGGATGTGGTGGTCGCCGGCGAGCCAGGTGTAGCCGCGCTGCGGCGGGCGGCGACGTCCGGGCGCCAGACCCTCGGCGGCGGCGGTCGCGGTGCCGTTGGCGGTCGCCAGGCTCGTCGTGGCGGCGCCGACGCCGAGGACGCCGGCGGCGCGCAGCACATTGCGGCGGCCGAGCTGGCGCGGGGCCAGGGCGTCGTCGGGGATGGACAGGTCAGCGGCGGCGTCCAGCGGGGCGTCGTGCGAGTGCTCGTGCGAGTGCGTGTGGGAGTGGTCGTGAGGTCCGTGGGAGTGGCCCATGGTGCGCGCCCTTTCATACGACGGGGATGATGGCGACACCTCGAATTCTTCTCTCCCCCAACTGAACTGCGACCCCCCTAGGTGATGGCCACTGGGTGAACGCGGGGCAGCGGCTGGGTCAACGGGGACCGCTGGCACCCGGCTTGCGATGATTCCCCCGTGACCCATGACCTGATCGAGCCGGGCCTGCTGCGCCGGACCGTGCTCACCATCGCCGCGCTCAACTTCGGCGCCTTCTTTATCGAGATGGGCGTCGCCCTGGCGATCGGCTCGGTCTCGCTGTTCGCCGACAGCGTCGACTTCCTCGAGGACACCTCGATCAACCTGCTCATCGCGATGGCGCTGGGCTGGTCGCTGGCCCGGCGCGCGACCGCGGGACGCGTGATGGCCCTGGTCATCCTCATCCCGGCCTGTGCGGCGCTCTGGCAGGCAGCGGAGAAGCTCCGCGACCCGGTCGCGCCGGCCGTCGGGCCGCTCATCGCCACCGCGGCATTCGCCATGGTGGTCAACACGGTGTGCGCCTGGCTCGCCTCCCGCATCCGCCACCACGGTGGCTCGCTCACCGCAGCGGCCTTCCTCTCCGCGCGCAATGACGTGCTGGTCAACGCGGCCATCATCGTCATGGCGCTGGTGACAGCGGCAGTGGGCACCGGCTGGCCCGACCTCGTCCTCGGCGTCTTCATCATCGCCATCGCCGGCCACGCCGCATGGGAGGTCTGGGAGACCGCCGGCGAGGAATCGCTCGCGGCGAAGGCGCTCGCGGGCGAGGACATCGACTAGAGGTCAATACCCCTAGGGCGCAACGATATTGGCAAGGGGCTCCCCTGCGGCATACCTGCTCAGCTGCTCGCGCAGGAGGCGCACCGCGCGCGGGCGGAAGGCGCTGGTGTTGCCCCCGGTGTGCGGCGAGATGAGCACTCCCTCCGCGCGCCAGAGCGGGTGGTCCTCCGGCAGCGGCTCGGGGTCGGTGACATCGAGAGCAAAACGCAGCCGCCCGACGTGGCGCATGATCGCGCCCGTGTCGGCGACCGGGCCACGCGCGACATTGACGAGCAGTGCCCCGGCGCGCATCCGGCCGAGGAAGTCCATGTCGACCAGGGTGCGGGTGGCCTCGGTCAGGGGCACGACGACGATGACGACGTCCTGCTCGGGCAGCAGGTCCGGCAGCTCGTCGATGCCGTGGACGCTCTCGACGAGGTCGTCGCCGTCGCGGGGGCGAGAGGCGACCGCGGTGAGCTCGACCTCGAAGGGCAGCAGCCGCCGGGCGATCGCCCGGCCCACCGAGCCATAGCCGAGCACCATCACGCGCCGGTCGGCCAGGGAGGGCAGGTCCGACGGGCTCAGCCACTCCCCCCGCCGCTGGGCGAGGACGAACTCGGGCAGCCGGCGCAACGATGCCAGCGTCAGCGCGACCGCGAGCTCGGCGGTGGACGCGTCGTGGACTCCGGCGGCGTTGGCGACCTGGACGCCGTCGGCGACGTGCTCGGCGACGCCGTCGTATCCGGCGGTGAGGAGCTGGACGGCCTCCAGTCCCTGGAGGGCTGAGGTCGCGTCCAGCAGCGTCGCCGGCTTGAGATAGGGCGGCACGACCAGGCTGATGTCCTCGCGGGGCGGCCCGCTGCTCAGGTCCCATGCGACCAGCTCGAGCCCCTCGATGGGTCCGACCTCGTCGACCCACGAATGGTCGGGCAGGCTGGCCACCCGGGTGCGGTCCTGGCCCATCGATGGCCTCCTCATGGTTCGCGTCTGCCGGTCAGGCTCCACACTAGGCGACCTCACCGTGTGCGCTTCCCTCGGAATAGACCCGCCTGTCGGGTAGGTTTGCTGGGAAGCGCGGGCACCGAGCCCGCACAGAATCGCGCCCCGCACCGGGGTACGACACAAGAGAAGGGGTACCAGACCTCATGGCAGCTTTTGACGAGATCCTGTCCGCCCTGCCGGTCGACCAGCTCGCCCAGCAGTTCGGCGCCGACACCAACGAGGTCGAGCAGGCCGCTCGCTTGAGCCTTCCGGCCATCCTCGGCGGCCTCAACGCCAATGCCCAGGACCCGAACGGCGCTCAGTCCATCCTCGAGGCGCTCACCCAGCACAGCGGTGGCCTCCTCGACGGTGGCGTCGACCTCAACCAGATCGACGTCCAGGACGGCGAGAAGATCGCCGGTCACATCTTCGGCTCCAACGAGGACCAGGTCGCCGCGCAGCTCGGTGGCCTCGGTGGCGGTCAGACCGGCACCCTCGTCAAGAAGCTCATCCCGATCCTCGCCCCGCTCGTGCTCGCCTGGCTGTCCAAGCAGGTCGGCGGCGCCGGCGCCGGCGGCACCACGCAGTCCCTCCCCCAGCCCACCGACGCCTCGGCGACGCCGGGTGGCGCGGGTGGCGGCTCGATCCTGACCGACATCCTCGGCTCGGTCCTGGGTGGCGCCTCCCAGCAGCAGACCCAGACCCAGCAGGGCTCGGTCAACACCGGCCAGATCATCACCGACGTCCTCGGTGGCCTGCTCGGTGGCGGCCGTCGCTGACGACCCACGCTGACGAGAAGGCCCCCGCACCGGCTAGGTGCGGGGGCCTTCTCGTGTCCCGGGCGGATGTCTCGGGCCGGCCGCGGCGCGTTCGTGCCCAACTGGGCGAAAACGCGCGCGGCCCACCACATGACCCGGCGCGTTCGTGCCCAACTGGGCTAAAACGCGCGCGGGGGTCAGGTGAGCTTGGCGAGGATGATCTCGCGGGCCTTGCCGGCGTCGGCCTGGCCCTTCATCTCCTTCATGACCTGACCGATGAGGGCACCGGCGGCCTGGACCTTGCCGCCCCGGATCTTGTCTGCCACATCGGGATTGGCCGCGATGACCTTGTCGACGGCGGCCTCGAGGGCGCCGTCGTCCTTGACGAGCTCGAGCCCACGGGCGTCGGCGACGGCAGTCGGCGTGCCCTCGCCGGCAAGGACGCCGTCGAGGACCTGGCGCGCCATCGAGTCGTTGAGCCGGCCGCCCTTGACGAGGCCGTCGAGCTCGGCCACCCCGCCCGGTGTCAGGCCCGCGCTCTCGGCGAAGGAGACGAGGTCCTGGCCGGCGGCGTTCGCCCGGCGGGAGACCTCGCCCATCCACCACTTGCGCGCGCCCGCGGGGGCGGCACCGGCAGACACGGTCTCCTCGATCAGCTCGGTGGCGCCGGCGTTGACGACGTCGCGCATCTCGAGATCGCTGTAGCCCCAGTCGGACTGGAGCCGCTTGCGGCGCTGCGCCGGGGGCTCGGGCAGGGTCGCCCGCAGGGCCTCGACGGTCTCGCGGGTCGGGGCGACGGGCACGAGGTCGGGTTCGGGGAAGTAGCGGTAGTCCTCGGCGTCGGACTTCTCGCGGCCACTGGTCGTGATGCCGGTGTCCTCGTGCCAGTGCCGGGTCTCCTGGGTGACCTTGCTGCCGCCGGAGAGGATCGCGGCGTGCCGCCCGATCTCATAGCGGACTGCGCGCTCGACCGAGCGCAGCGAGTTGACGTTCTTGGTCTCGGAGCGCGTGCCCAGCGGCACCTGCTGCTGCTCCTCCGACGTCGGCTCCCCGGCCTTGGGGCGCAGCGAGAGGTTGACGTCGCAGCGCATCGAGCCCTGCTCCATCTTGACGTCGGAGACCTTGAGCGCCTTGAGCAGGTCGCGCAGCGTCGCGACATAGGCCCTGGCGATCTCGGGGGCCCGGTCGCCGGCACCGGTGAGCGGCTTGGTGACGATCTCGATGAGGGGGATGCCTGCGCGGTTGTAGTCGACGAGCGAGTAGTCGGCGCCGTGGATACGGCCGGTGGCACCGCCGACGTGCAGCGACTTGCCGGTGTCCTCCTCCATGTGGGCGCGCTCGATCTCGACGCGGTAGGTGCTGCCGTCCTCGAGCTCGACGTCGAGGTGGCCGTCGAAGGCGATCGGCTCGTCGTACTGGCTCGTCTGGAAGTTCTTGGGCATGTCCGGATAGAAGTAGTTCTTCCGGGCGAAGCGGCACCACTCGGCGATCTCGCAGTTGAGCGCGAGCCCGATGCGGATCGCGGACTCGACACCGACCGCGTTGACGACCGGCAGCGCGCCGGGCAGGCCGAGGCAGACCGGGCAGACCTGGGTGTTGGGCTCGGCACCAAAGGTCGTGGCGCAGCCGCAGAACATCTTGGTGTTGGTGCCGAGCTCGACGTGCACCTCGAGCCCCATCACCGGGTCGTATGCCGCGAGCGCCTCGTCATAGGGCAGCACGGCCTCGCTCGTCTGGGCGGTCATGCTCAGGCTCCCTTCTGGGTCAGCTGCGGGGCCTTGGCCAGCAGCGGGCCGCCCCAGTCCTTGGTGAGCTCGCGCTCGAGGGCCGCGCCCACGGCATACAGCCGCTCGTCCTGCATCGCAGGCGCGAGGATCTGCATGCCCGCGGGCAGGCCGTCCTCGTCGGCGAGACCGGTCGGCACGGACATGCCGGGGACGCCCGCGAGGTTGGCGGGGATGGTGGCAATGTCGTTGAGGTACATGGCCATTGGGTCGTCGAGCTTCTCGCCCATCTTGAAGGCGGTCGTCGGCGCGGTCGGGCTGACCAGCACGTCGGCCTGCTCGTAGGCGGCCGCGAAGTCGCGCGCGATGAGCGTGCGGACCTTCTGGGCCGAGCCGTAGTAGGCGTCGTAGTAGCCCGACGAGAGCGCATAGGTGCCGAGGATGATGCGGCGCTTGACCTCGTCGCCGAAGCCGGCGTCGCGGCTGGCCGCCATGACCTGCTCGGCCGAGGGGTCGAGCACGCCCTCCGGCGCGACCCGCAGGCCGTAGCGCATGGCGTCGAACTTGGCGAGGTTGGAGGACGCCTCGCTCGGGAGGATGAGGTAGTAGGCCGCGAGCGCGTAGTCGAAGTGGGGGCAGGAGACCTCGACGGTCTCGGCGCCCAGGTCGACCAGCCTGCTGACGGCCTCCTCGAAGCGGGCCCGGACTCCCGGCTGGAAGCCCTCGCCGGACAGCTCCTTGACGATGCCGATGCGCATGCCCTTGACGTCGGCACGGCGGGCGGCCTCGACGACGGCCGGGACGGGCGCCTTGATCGAGGTGGAGTCCATCGGGTCGTGACCGCCCATGACCGAGTGCAGCAGCGCGGTGTCGAGGACGGTGCGCGCACACGGGCCGGCCTGGTCGAGCGAGCTCGCCAGCGCGACCAGGCCATAGCGCGAGACGCCGCCATAGGTCGGCTTGGTCCCGACCGTGCCGGTGACGGCCGCGGGTTGGCGGATCGAGCCGCCCGTGTCGGTGCCCGTGGCGAGCGGCGCCTGGTAGGACGCGACGACGGCGCTGGAGCCACCGCCGGAGCCGCCCGGGATGCGCTCGAGGTCCCAGGGGTTGTGGGTGGGCCCGTAGGCGCTGTGCTCGGTGGAGGAGCCCATCGCGAACTCGTCCATGTTGACCTTGCCGAGGATCGGCATGCCGGCCTCGCGGATCTTGCGCACGACGGTCGCGTCGTAGGGCGGCACCCAGCCCTCGAGGATCCTGGAGCCGCAGGTCGTCGGCAGGCCCTTGGTGGCCATGACGTCCTTGACGGCGATCGGGACACCGGCGAGGACGTGCAGCTCCTCCCCCGCGGCACGACGCTGGTCGATGTCGCGGGCGGTCGCGAGGGCGCCCTCGTTGTCGACGTGGAGGTAGGCGTGCACCTGGTCGTCGACGGCCGCGGTGCGGTCGAGGTGGGCCTGGGTCACCTCGACGGCGGAGGCCTCGCCGCGGGCGAGGAGGTCGGCCAGCTCGGCGGCGCTGGCTCGGGTCAGGTCAGTCACGGGTCGTCTCTTCTCGTTGCGCCTGGTCGGTCGGTGGTGTGCGAGGGGGTATGCCGCGGGGCCGGGCCGCGTGCGCGAGGTGCGCTGCGCGGCATACCGGATCGGTGGGTCAGTCCTCGTCGAGGATGCGCGGCACGGAGAAGCGCTGCTCCTCCTGGGCGGGCGCGCCGGACAGCGCATCGGGCGCGCTCAGGCTCGGGCGCACCTCGTCGGGGCGGGTGACATTGGTCAGCGGCAGCGGGTGCGACATCGGGGGGACGTCCTCGCCGGCGACCTCGGAGACCTTGGCGACGGACTCGAGGATCACACCGAGCTCGCCGACCATGCGGTCGAGCTCCGCCTCGTCGAGGGCGATGCGGGCCAGCCCGGCCAGATGGGCGACGTCGTCGCGGGTGAGTTCAGCCATGCGGGCCAGTCTATGCGGCGCCACCGGCCCCGACAGCAGCCGTCCGGCCCTGGCCGGTCAGCCCTCCTCGGCGTCGGCCAGCGCCGCGACCGCGCCCGTCTCCAGCAGCTCGGTGAACTGGGCCTCGGTGAGGATCGGGCGGCCGAGCTCGCGGGCCTTGTCCTCCTTGGAGCCGGCGTTGTCCCCCACGACGACATAGTCGGTCTTCTTGCTCACCGAGCCCGCGGCCTTGCCGCCCCGGGCGAGGATCGCCTCCTTGGCCTCGTCGCGGGAGTAGCCCTCGAGGGAACCGGTGACCACGACGGTCTTGCCGGCCAGGGTCTGCTCGACGGACTCGTCGCGCTCGTCGGCCATCCGCACCCCGTCGGCCGCCCACTGCTCGACGATGCGGGTGTGCCACCCGGACTCGGGGCCGTCGAACCACTCGCGCACGGACTCGGCGATGATGCCGCCGACGCCCTCGACACCGGCGAGCTCCTCGGCGCTGGCGGCACGGATCGCGTCCATCGAGCCGAAGTGCTGGGCCAGGGCCCGCGCGGCCGTGGGCCCGACGTGGCGGATCGACAGGGCCACCAGCACCCGCCAGAGCGGCTGGGTCTTGGCGGCCTGGAGGTTGGCGACCAGCTTGGCGCCGTTGGCCGAGAGCACCCGGCCGTCGACGATGCCGGGAGCCGCCACCGAGTCGGGGTCGGCGAGCTGCTTCTTGGTGGCCGCCCGGGTATAGAGCGGGACGCGGGCCACGTCGGCGTCGGTCAGCCCGAAGAGCATCGCCTCGCTGGGCCCGCCGAGGTCGGGGTCCTCTAGCACGCCGGACTCCAGGAGCCCGATCGAGCCCTCCCAGCCGAGCGCCTCGATGTCGAAGGCGCCACGGCCGGCGAGGCCGAACAGCCGCTCTCGCAGCTGGCTCGGGCAGGAGCGGGCGTTGGGGCAGCGGATGTCCTTGTCGCCCTCCTTCTGCGGGGCGAGCGTCGCCCCGCAGGACGGGCATTCGGTGGGCATGACGAACTCGCGCTCGCTGCCGTCACGCAGGTCGACGACCGGGCCGAGGATCTCGGGGATGACATCGCCGGCCTTGCGCAGCACGACCGTGTCGCCGATGAGGACGCCCTTGCGGCGCACCTCGTGGGCGTTGTGGAGGGTCGCCATCGAGACGGTCGACCCGGCGACGACGACCGGCTCCATGACGCCGAAGGGCGTGACGCGACCCGTGCGGCCGACGTTGACCTGGATGTCGAGCAGGCGGGTGTTGACCTCCTCGGGCGGGAACTTGTAGGCGATCGCCCAGCGCGGGGCGCGCGAGGTGGACCCCAGCCGACGCTGCACGGCGATCTCGTCGACCTTGACCACGACGCCATCGATCTCGTGCTCGACGCTGTGGCGGTGCTCGCCGGTGTCGCGGACGAACCGCTGCACCTGCTCGATGTCGTCGAGCACGCGGTAGTGGGTGGAGACCGGCAGGCCCCACTCGCGCAGCTGGTCATAGACCTCGGACTGGCGGGCGATCTCGAGGCCCTCGCGGAAGCCGATGCCGTGGACGAGCATGTGGAGCGGGCGGCTGGCGGTGACGCGGGGGTCCTTCTGCCGCAACGATCCTGCGGCCGCGTTGCGCGGGTTGGCGAAGGGCGCTTTGCCCGCCTCGACGAGCGAGGCGTTGAGGTCGGCGAACGCCTCGATCGGGAAGAACACCTCGCCGCGGATCTCGACGCGGGCCGGGTGGTCGCTGCCGGCGAGCTCGGTGGGTATGCCGTCGATGGTGCGGACATTGAGCGTGATGTCCTCGCCCGTGCGGCCGTCGCCACGCGTCAGGGCGCGGGTCAGCTGGCCGTGCTCATAGAGGAGGTTGACCGCCAGCCCGTCGATCTTGAGCTCGCAGAGATAGTGCAGTGGCGTGTTGGCGTCGCGCTCGACGCGGGCAGCCCAGGCGGCGAGCTCCCCGGGCGAGAAGGCGTTGTCGAGCGAGAGCATGCGCTCGAGGTGGTCGACGGCCTCGAAGCCGGTCGCGAAGACCGCCCCGCCCACCTGCTGGGTGGGGCTGTCGGGCGTGCGGAGGCTGGGATGGGCCTCCTCGAGCTCGCCCAGCCGTCGCATGAGGGCGTCGTATTCGCCGTCGCTGATCGTCGGCGCGTCCTTGACGTGGTAGGCGAACTGGTGGCCGCGGGCCTCCTCGGCCAACCGCACCCACTCCTGCTGGACCTCGTCGGGCACGTCGTCCTCGATGGGCGAGCCGCCGGCACCCGCGGGCGCGCCCTGGGGCAGGTCCTCGGTGTCGTCGTCGATCGGGGGCGGGACGTCGCGGGTCGTTGGCACGGGCCCATCCTGCCGCACGGCGGTGACAGTCCAGCGGACGGCGAGCACACGGCATACCCCTCGTGCCGGCAGTGACATGCCCGACGCGGCTACCCACTAGTCACCAGCCGCGCACCCGGTGAGAATGGCGGCATTCACCACGCAGGAGCAAGGGAGCCCGCTGTCATGACCAACCTGGCCAATGTCCTCACCGAGACGGCCGCCGAGCACGCCGACAAGCCAGCCATCCGCCTCGACCAGCTCGACGTGAGCTATGGCCAACTGGTGGGCATGGCCGCCAAGGTCGCCGGCCAGCTGCGCGCAGCCGGCCTCGAGACCGGTGACCGGGTCTCGCTGATCCTGCCCAATGTCCCGGCCTATCCCGTGCTGTTCTGGGGCACCCTCATGGCCGGCGGCATCGTCGTGCCGATGAACCCGCTGCTCAAGCACTACGAGATCGAGTACTACTACGACGACGCGGGCGCGAAGTTCTCCTTCGTCTGGCCGGACTTCATGGCCGAGGCAAAGATCGCCGGCGAGGCGACCGGCACCCAGGTCATCGAGTGCTCGCCCGTCGGCCCCGTCGAGGGCGCGCTGCCCGACGGCGAGCCCGTCGCCGAGCCGGCGGCGCGCGAGGACGACGACACCGCCGTGATCCTCTACACCTCCGGCACCACCGGCAAGCCCAAGGGCGCCGAGCTCACCCACGCCAACCTGCGCATCAACGCGTGGCACTCCAGCCACGACATCATGGAGATGCACAGCGAGGACATGATCATGGGCTGCCTGCCGCTCTTCCATGTCTTCGGCCTCACCTGCGGCCTCATCGCCGCGACCCACGTGGGCGCCACGCTCTCGCTCATCCCCCGCTTCGACCCGGCCAAGGCCCTCGAGGTCCTCGAGCGCGACAAGATCACGATCATGCAGGGCGTCCCGACGATGTATGCCGCGATGCTGCACCACCCGGCGGGCGAGAGCACCGACGTCTCGGGCCTGCGCACCTGCGTCTCCGGTGGCTCGGCCATGCCGGTGGAGGTCATGCGCGCCTTCGAGGGCAAGTTCGGCTGCCGCATCCTCGAGGGCTACGGCCTGTCGGAGACCTCGCCGGTCGCGTCCTTCAACATGCCCGACGCCCCCAGCAAGCCCGGGACGATCGGGCGTGCCATCCCCGGCTGTGAGATGAGGCTGCTCGACGAGAACGGCAACGAGGTCGGCCCGGGTCCCGACGCCGTCGGCGAGATCTGCATCCGCGGCGAGAACCTCATGAAGGGCTACTGGAACAAGCCCGAGGAGACGGCCACCTCCATCCCCGACGGCTGGTTCCGCACCGGCGACCTGGCCGTGGTCGACGACGAGGGCTACTACACGATCGTCGACCGCAAGAAGGACATGATCATCCGGGGCGGCCTCAACGTCTACCCGCGTGAGGTCGAGGAGGTGCTCTACCAGCACCCGGCCGTGGCCGAGGCTGCGGTCGTCGGCGTGCCCGACGAGATGATGGGCGAGGACATCGGTGCCGCCGTCGCCTTCAAGCCCGGCGAGGAGGTCTCGCCCGAGGAGCTCCAGCAGTTCGTCAAGGAGCGCCTCGCGGCCTACAAATACCCCCGCAAGGTCTGGACCCTCGAGGAGCTCCCCAAGGGGCCGACGGGCAAGATCCTGCGCCGCGAGGTCAAGCCCCCGACGGAGTGAACCTCCCCCGCTAGCTCAACGGCTCGACGCCGTCCGGTCCTTGAGGTGCCGGGCGGCGTCGATCGCGTTGCGCTGCAACCGGACCGCGCCGTCGATGCTCTGCCCGGCGAGGCCACAGGCAGGGGTGACCACGACCCCGTCGAGCAGCTGCGGGTCCAGGCCCAGCTCGTCCCAGGTGCGGGTGAGCCGCTCGGCGACCGTGCTGGGGCCGAGGCTGCCGTCGGTCGGCAGGCACCCGGCATACAGCGTGGTGCCCGCCTCGACGCTCGCAGCCACCGACTCCCAGCCGGCCGGCGTGAGCAGCGAGGTGTCGAGGGCGATCCCGGCGGCGCCACTGCCTCGCAGGAGAGGGATCGGTATGCCGCGGTCGCAGCAGTGCACCAGCGCGCCCTCCCCTGCGGCGTCGAGCACCTCGGTGAGGGCGGCGCCCACGACCTGCGGGTCGACGGCGCGGATCGTGCCGTAGCCCGAGGCGGTCGGCAGCCGGCCGGCCAGGACCGAGGGCAGCGAGGGCTCGTCGATCTGCACGATGGGGGTGGCGTCGGGCAGCAGCCTCCGGATGTCGGCGAGGTGGGCGCGGATGCCCTCGGCGAGCGACCCGGCGAGGTCGCGCATCGCGCCCTGGTCGACCACCGCGCGCTCGCCGCGGTGGAGGTGGATGCCGGCCCCGAGGGTCCACGGGCCGGCGACCTGGAGTTTGAGGGCACCGCTGTGCCCGTGGAAGACCTCGGTGAGCTCGTCGAGGTCCTGGCGCCAGAGGGAGGCGGTGCGCGCTGCGTCCTTGCCGGGCCGGTCGACGAACCTCCAGCCCGCGGGCTGGAGGTCAACGGCGAGGTCGACCAGCAGGCCGGCGCTGCGCCCGATGATGTCGGCGCCGGGACCGCGGGCGGGCAGCTCGGGCAGATAGGGGATGCCGGTGACGCCGTCGTCGTCGACCCCGGGGAGCAGGTCGCGCACGACCGTCAGGGCCTCACGGATGTCGCTGCCCGGCCAGGAGCCGATGCCGGTTGCCGAAGTCACCCGGCGAGACTAACGGCTCCCCACCGGGTGCCGGTCGGCGCCCAGCAGCTCCCGCTCGCGCTCGGTCATGGCCAGGCCCGTCGTCGCGGTCGGTGCCGTCGTGGCCGCCTTGGCGGAGGCGCCCGTCGCGGGTGCCTTGTCGTCCTTGAGGAGGAAGGCGATCCGCGGCTGGGTGATGGGGCGGAGCCGGTCACGCACCGGCGTCGAGCCGAGTACCGCCGCGAGCGCAAAGGCCATGGCGATCAGGGCCGGCATCGACCACCAGGTCGGCTGCGTGGTGAAGACGTCGAGGACGCCCACGAAGTCGAGCAGCCGGATGACGAGCCCGTGGAAGAGGTAGATAGTGAAGCCGCCCGCACCGATCGTCGTGATGAGCGGGAGGTGGCGGCGCGGCACGAGGAAGAGCGTCGCGATGGTCGCGGCCCCACCGAAGACGAGGACGAAAGAGCGGCGCACCATGCCGGCGAATGTCGCCAGCAGGCCGTCGTCGTAGGCCACGCCCATGCCGATCTCGTTGAGCGTCATCACCTTGCTGAACAGGACGACGGTGACCGCCAGGGCCCAGAAGCCCATGACCTTCCAGGCGGTCGAGCGCAGCCGGTCGTTGTGCCGGCGCAGCCACGAGTCGTCCTGCTGGAGCATGACGCCCGCCATGAAGAACGGGAGGTAGCCGAGCACCCGGGACATCGCCCAGGGGCCGGTGAGCGACGGGTAGGCCCCGCTGGCGAGCGCGATGACGATGCTGATCGCCATCGGATAGCGCAGCCGCATCAGATAGGGGACGCTCGCCCGCCAGATGATGACGCCGTAGAGGAACCACAGGGTGTACTGGGCCTGGTCGGGACGGAAGCCGAGCTTGTGCGAGCCGAGGACATTGAGCACCACGTGCAGCGCCGAGACGAGCACGAACGGCGCGATGACCATCCGCACCAGGTTGGAGTAGTGCTTGCTGGTCGGCGAGATGTGGGAGAAGTAGCCCACGAGGAGCGCGAACAGCGGCACGCGCATCGGCCAGAGCAGCCCGTGCATCCAGTAGGCCGAGAGGTGCGGGCCCTGGACGTCGGCGCCGAGGAGGTCGCTCGACATGTGCACCACGACCACGAGCGACCCGGCAAGCCAGCGGGCATTGTCGAACCAGGGGTCACGGGCAGGGGCGGCCATAGGGGGACGGTAGGGAGCACAGCGTAGGCACAGCCACGTGCCGCGCAGGGCGTGACACAATTGTGACCTACGGTGCGGTAGTGAACCGTGTTATCTCGTGTGACTGGTGTGAATCAGGCCCGCCCGGACCCGGTGATCGTCGCCGAGCCCACCACCCTCGTGCCCTCGTAGAGCACGACCGACTGCCCCGGGGCGACGCCGCGCACCCGTCGCTCGAGCCGCACCTCCACCGAGGGCTCGCCCGGCTCGCCCCGGGTCACCCGCACGCTGGCCGGGACCTCCTCGCCGTGGGCGCGGATCTGGGCGCCCAGCCGGACCTCGCCCTCGGGTGCCGGACCACACCAGCGCAGGTGGTCGCCGCGGATGACGTCGACGCCGAGCAGCTCGGCCGTGCCGACCGTGACGACATTGCGCGGCACGTCGACGTCGACGACATAGCGGGGCTGTCCGTCGGCGGCCGGGCGCGGGAGGTGGAGGCCGCGGCGCTGCCCGACCGTGAAGGCGTAGGCGCCATTGTGCGCGCCCACGACCGCGCCATCGGCGTCGACGATCTCGCCGGGCCGCTCCCCCAGCCGCTCGGTGAGCCAGGCCCGGGTGTCGCCGTCGGCGATGAAGCAGATGTCGTGACTGTCGGGCTTGCTCGCCACGGCGAAGCCCCGCTCCTGCGCCTCGGCGCGGATGTCGGGCTTGGTGGTGTCGCCGAGTGGGAAGAAGGAGCGGGCCAGCTGGTCCTCATCGAGGACACCGAGGACATAGGACTGGTCCTTGGCCTGGTCGACGGCCCGGTGCAGCTCGCGGGTGCCGTCGGGCCGCTCGACGATCTGGGCGTAGTGGCCGGTCGCCACGGCGTCGAAGCCGAGGGCCAGCGCCTTGTCGAGCAGGGCGGCGAACTTGATCTTCTCGTTGCAGCGCAGGCAGGGGTTGGGGGTGCGGCCCGCGGCATACCCCGCGACGAAGTCGTCGACGACATCGCGGCGGAAGCGCTCGGCGACATCCCACACATAGAAGGGGATCCCGAGCCGGTCGGCGACGCGGCGGGCGTCGCCGGCGTCCTCGATGGTGCAGCAGCCCCGCGCGGACTCACGCAGGGTGGCGGCGCTCTGGCTCAGCGCGAGGTGGACGCCGACCACCTCGTGGCCAGCCTCGAGCATCCGGGCAGCCGCGACGGCCGAGTCCACCCCGCCGCTCATGGCTGCGACGACCCGCATCAGCGCACCCCGTGTGCCCGCCGGGCGCGCTCGACCGCCCCGGGGAGGGCGGCGAGGAAGGCGTCGACGTCGGCCTCGGTGGAGGTGTGGCCGAGTGAGAGGCGCAGCGCGCCGCGGGCCTGGGCCTCGCTGTGGCCCATGGCGAGCAGGACGTGGCTGGGCTGCGGGACGCCGGCCTGGCAGGCCGACCCGGTCGAGCACTCCACGCCGGCGGCGTCGAGCAGATAGAGCAGCGAGTCGCCCTCGCAGCCGGGGACCAGCAGGTGGGCATTGCCGGGGAGGCGGGCGGAGCAGTCGCCCTCGCGCCAGCACCCGCTCACGGTGATGCCGTAGTCGAGGTCGAGCGCGCCGCGGATCAGCCGGTCGCGCAGCGCCACGAGCCGCTGCTGCTCGCGCTCGAGCTGGTCGACGGCCACCTCGAGGGCGACGGCAAGACCGCGGATGGCGGGGGTGTCGAGGGTGCCGCTGCGCAGCTGCCGCTCCTGGCCGCCGCCGAAGACGAGCGGGCTGATCGGCGCCGAGCGCCGGGCGAGCAGCGCGCCGACGCCCAGCGGGCCGCCGAACTTGTGGCCGGTGAGAGTGAGCAGGTCGGCGCCGCTGTCGGCGAAGTCGACCGGCACGTGCCCGACTGCCTGGACCGCGTCGGTGTGGAGCGGTATGCCGTGTGAGTGCGCGATCGCGGCCAGCTCGGCGATCGGCTGGATCGTGCCGACCTCGTTGTTGGCCCACATCACCGAGACCAGGGCCACGGACTGCGGGTCATCGCCGATCGCGGCGGCCAGCGCCTCCGGTGTCACGTGCCCGCAGCTGTCTACCTCGGCCCAGGTGACCTCGGCCTGGCCGCTGCGCACGAGGTGCTCCACGCAGTCGACGACCGCGTGGTGCTCGATGGTGCTGACGACCAGACGCCGCCGGCGCGGGTCCGCGGACCGTCGCGCGGCGAGGGTGCCCTGGATGGCCAGGTTGTCGGACTCGGTGCCGCCGCTGGTGAAGACGACCTCCGAGGGGCGGGCACCGAGGCGTGCGGCGATGCTCTCGCGCGACTCCTCGACGACCCGCCGGGCGGCCCGGCCGGAGGTGTGGAGTGAGGACGCATTGCCGACGACTGCCGACTGCGCGGCGACGGCCTCGATCGCCGCGGGCAGCATCGGGGTCGTGGCGGCGTGGTCGAGATATGCGCTCACCCCACGAGTTTAGGCAACGGCCTCGATGAGCGCAGGGGCAGCCAGCGCAAGGACGACGATGGCGGTGATGACCGTGTAGGGGTGGACGGCGAGCCAGGCCAGCGGGCCGCGCGACGGCGTCGCTCCCCCACGCGGGTCGACGATCTCGTCGGCCTTGGGGTGGGTCAGCTCCCAGCCGACCGCTGCGGCGAGGATGGCGAATGCCGCCACGGCCGGCAGCACCGGCGAGACCGTCGCCAGCTCTCGGGTGAGCAGCAGAGGAAGCATGATCATCGCCGTGATGGCCACGGTCAGGACCAGCCAGAGCACCCACGGCCGCCGGCCGATCAGCTGCATCGCGGGCACCGCGGCAAGCAGCCCCACCAGCCCGGCGACCGCGGCCAGGACCAGTCCGAGGGTGAGTGTCAGCCGCTCGCCGGCCAGCCATGCCCCGCCGGCCCACAGGGCGGTCATGATCGCGAGCATGACGAGGGCGCCCCAGGCCACCGTGGGCCCGAGGCCGGTGCCGGTGTCGGACGGGCGGAAGGTGAGGCTCGCGGCATACTCCTCCGGCGACCCGAAGGCCTCCTGCGGCGACTCACCGCTCTCGGCGCAGTAGGCCTGGATGTCGGCGAGCGCGTCGCCGATCGCCCGCCCGGACACGAGCCGGCCGCGCAGCGCGATCGTGAACCGCTCTTCCCACTTGGTGTCGGTGGTCATCATGATCTCCCCTGCTTCCCGGCGCCGCCGGCGCCCCGATCCCGATTGCGCTGTGCCGGTGCGTCGACGAAGGACCTCGTCAGCGCGGTGAACTCCGCCCAGGTGCGGGACTGCTCGGCCAGCGCCTGCCGGCCCGCCTCGCTGAGCGTGTAGTACTTGCGGCCCGGGCCGCCCTCCCCCGCCCGCCACTCGACCTCGACGAGGTCGGCGGCCTCGAGCCGGGACAGGAGCGGATAGAGCGTGCCGCCCTTGACCGTGCCCAGACCGGCGTCGGCGAGAGCCGCCGCGATCGCGTAGCCATAGGTCGGTCCGTCGGCGAGAGCCCGCAGGACACAGACCTCGAGGACTCCGCGGAGCCACTCGGCGGGCCACTGGCGTTCGGTCATGACTACATCGTCTCGCTATCTAGTCAGTCTGTCAATCTAGTTAGCCGGACTGATTAGCGTGGGAGTCCCCCAGACACGACGAGGCCCGGACCAGCAGGTCCGGGCCTCGTCGTGTGGGTGCAGGCGGTACTGGCGACGTCACATATTCGAACTGCACGAATAGCTCGTGCTCGCGAGCATCCGAGGCCGTTAAGCCCTGCCAGTTCCGCTCCCCACGAGTCCAGTGACCGCGAGGCCGAAGTAGGTCATGCCAGCCGCCACACGGCCGACCACTCGAGGCCGTCGCTGGACCCGCCGCAGTCACCGAGACCCTCCCTCATTGTCGACACCTCATCTTCTTCGCTCCGGTCGATGGTGCGGTACATCGTTGCTCGGTGGTCAAGGAGACGCCTTTCCCCGCTCATGATCGAGCGACTCTCCCTGGCTGCAGGTAGGTGTCGCGGTCTGAACCGAGAGGGGTGCGCCCGGTCGGGGCCGTTTGGATCGCTGCCGCTACGTCAGAGTCCGAAGGCTCCGCCGCTGACGAGGATCACGATGCCGAGGCCGATGAGAACGATGGGGAAGAGGATGTGCTCCCAGCGTTCGAGCACTTCGGCGATCGGGGGGCGGGTGGCGACGAACTTTGCCAGGGCCACCAGGACCGCGACGAGCGCGAGGAAGACGATGCAGTAGGCGACTACTGCGAGAGGTTCCACGCTGAGGAAGACAGGGGTGTAGACGCCGATGTTGTCGCCGCCGTTGGCAAGGGTGACGCCTGCGACTGTCCACACGCCGACCTTCTTGCCGGCAACCTTGGCCTCGTCGTCATCGTCGTCATCGTCTCCGCGCCAGGCCTGCCATGCGGCCCAGAGGCCGAGGCCCAGAGGAATGAGACCGAAGTACGGGATGGCTGCCGAGGGCAGGAATGCTCCGGCGCCGATGGTCACCAGGACCGCGGCACCGAGGATGCCGGCGAACCCGAGGTACTGGCCGGCCAGAATGCGGGCGGTAGTGCCGCGCTGGCCTGCCCCTCGCGCGAAGAAGAGGGAGAGCACGATGATGTCGTCGATGTTGGTCGCTGCGAACAGGCCCATCGCCTGCAAGACCGAGGTGAGGATCATGCGCCCTCCCCAGCTGCGTCGCATCCGGGAAGCGAGCAGGCGGGATCGATGCACGGGGCGTCTTCGTCCACTGCCAGGGTGGCATCGACCAGTGCCGTCAGCGCCTGCGCCAGGTGCGAATCGGCGATCTCATATCGTGTCCGACGACCCTCGGGCTCGGAGACGACGATCCCGCAATCGCGCAGGCATGCCAGGTGGTTGGACACGTTCGGGCGTGTCAGGTCCAGATCTCGGGCCAGTTCCGCCGGGTAAGCGGGATGGTCGAGCAGGGTCAAGATGATCCGGGATCGAGTGGGGTCGGCCAGTGCACGACCCAGGCGGTTCATCACGTCGAGACGCGAAGCAATAATCAGCATGCACTGAACTATACAGCGCGCACTGAACATTCGGTCGCAGGCGTCAGCCTAGCTAGGGCGACTCCCTGGTCGGACCATAAGTCAGCCAGTTCGCTCCGGCCTGCTCCGCCCACAGTTGAGCCGTGTTGGGGTGAATCCCCAGAATGCTCGCGATGACCGCGGGCGGCACACTGGCAACATTTCGTATTCGAAGTGCGCGAGTAGGTCGCGATTGGCTAGCAAATTGGGTACCTCAAGCCTCTTGGCTCAGGTCCGTTGCCAGAGCGTCTACCCGGGAAGTGATGTCGTCGCGGATCAGTGCCATGCGCTCGTGGCCCTCGACGCCTCGAGTGGAGGGTTCATCGGTGATCCACCGGTCGATCTGGGCATTGCCCGGATGGTCGATGTGTGCCTCTTCGCCGAGGATGATGACGCGGTCGACGGTGTCGAGCAGGGCAGGGTCGATGGGCTTGGGGTGCTCACCGGTGACGCTGGCCCCGACCTCTTCGAGCGAGGCGACGGACGCTGCGTTGAGCATGTCGCCGGGGCGGGTGCCGGCGGAGTACACGTCGACGGCTTCGCCGTGGCGCTGGCGCATGAGGGCGGCAGCCATCTGGGACTTGCCGCCGTTCTTGACGCAGACGAAGAGCACGGATGGGCGCGCGCTCACGAGCTGGCCTCAACTTGCTCGATGCCGAGGGAGTCGAGGAGTTCGCCGACTCGCGCTCGGATGTTGTCTCGGATCGGGCGCACCGCTTCGACGCCCTGCCCGGCTGGGTCATCGAGCGTCCAGTCCTCGTAGCGCTTGCCGGGGAAGATCGGGCAGGTGTCACCGCAGCCCATCGTGATGACGACGTCGGAGGCCTCGACGGCTTCGGTCGTGAGGATCTTGGGCGTCTCCGCAGACAGGTCGATGCCCTCCTCGAGCATCGCTTCTCGGACGGCAGGGTTGATCGTGTCGGCGGGTGCCGATCCGGCCGAACGCACCTCGACAGCGCCGCCAGAGAGAGTGCGCGTGTAGGCGGCGGCCATCTGGGAGCGGCCGGCGTTGTGTACGCAGACGTAGAGGACTGAGGGTTGGTCGGTCATGTGGGCTCCAGGAGGGTGGGAGAGGTCAGGCGAGGACGTCACGAAGGAGGCGGGTCACGCGCTGTTGGATGTCATCCCGGATGTCCCGCACGACGTCGAGTGGTTGGCCGTCGGGGTCGGCGACGTCCCAGTCCTCGTAGCGCTTGCCGGGAAAGACCGGGCAGGCGTCGCCGCAGCCCATGGTGACGATGACGTCTGCTGCCTGGACGGCGCTGTGGGTCAATGGCTTGGGGTATGGCGCGCTGAGCGGGATGCCACCCTCAGCCAGGGCTTCGAGGACGGTGGGGTTGACCGTGTCCACGGGTTCGGACCCGGCCGAGCGCACATGGACCTTGCGGGCAGACAGGTGCTCGGTCAGGGCGGCCGCCATCTGGGACCGCCCGGCGTTGTGCACGCAGACGAAGAGGATCTCGGGGACTTGCTTGGCGACTCTCCCTTCAGCCTGGGCCACGGTCATGAGCTGCTCGCGGGCCTGCTTCGCGACGAGGATCGGCAGGTACTGCGTGATCGTGGCGCGCGGCTCGAGCAGGGCGCGGGCCTCGTGCACGACTGTGGCGATGGTCTCGGGTGAGAAGACCCCGTCGTAGGCGTAGGTCAGGTCGTCGATGAGTCGGTCGTACGTGTCGGGCGTGTGGGGTGCGGTACTCACGTGCGGTCCTCTGCTGGGATGCGAGATGGTGCCACGGCTGACGAAGGGTGGGGGAAGCGTCGACGCAGCCCGAGGCTTACATAGACCAAGCCGACGAGGACCGGCACCTCGATCAGTGGTCCGACGACGCCTGCGAGGGCCTGGCCGGATGTGACGCCGAAGGTCGCGATGGCGACGGCGATGGCCAGCTCGAAGTTGTTGCCGGCGGCGGTGAAGGCGAGCGTGGTGGTGCGTTCGTAGGTCATCCCGAGTACGCGGCCGGTGAGGTATCCGGCGCCCCACATCAGGGCGAAGTAGGCCAAGAGCGGCACCGCGATGCGGGCGACGTCCAGTGGGCGCGAGGTGATCGCGTCGCCCTGCAGGGCGAAGAGGACGACGATGGTGAAGAGCAGGCCGTAGAGCGCCCACGGGCCGATCTTCGGCAGGAAGGTGTCCTCGTATGCCTGCCGGCCCCAGCGCCGCTCGCCGATGCGCCGGGAGAGGTACCCGGCGAGCAGGGGGACCCCGAGGAAGATCAGGACCGACACGGCGATCTGGCCGAAGGAGACGTCCAGCGCGCTTTGCTCCAGACCCAGCCAGCCCGGCAGGACCGACAGGTAGAACCACCCGAGGCCCGCGAAGGCGAGGACCTGGAAGATCGAGTTGAGCGCGACGAGCACGGCAGCCGCTTCACGGTCGCCGCAGGCCAGGTCGTTCCAGATGATCACCATGGCGATGCACCGGGCGAGGCCCACGATGATCAGACCGGTCCGGTACTCCGGCAGGTCGGGCAGGAAGGCCCACGCCAGGGCGAACATCAGCGCCGGGCCGACAATCCAGTTGAGCACGAGGGAGGACCCGAGCAGGCTGCGGTCACGGGTGACCGAATCACGGCGGTCGTAGCGCACCTTGGCCAGCGGCGGGTACATCATGACGAGCAGGCCGAGGGCGATCGGCAGCGAGATGCCATGCAGCTGCACGGCGTCCAGCGCGGACCCCAGACCAGGCACCCCACGACCGAGCACGAGCCCGGCGACCATGGCGATGCCGATCCACACGGGCAGGTAACGATCCAGCATCGCCAGGCGCGCGGGCGCGCGCTCGGTGGCCACCTCAGACGTCGTCACGCCCGGCTCCCCTGCGGGGCGCAGCACGGCGAGGATTGCTCGAGGACGGGCAGGGACGCGGTGGCCGGCTGCGCATTCGCCGGGTTGTCGTCCTTGACGACGTAGACCTCCCACGGAGCGCCGGCCGGGTCGTGGACCCACACCTTGTCCTGCAGGGCGTAGCAGCACGTCGTGTCGTCCTCGTCGAAGGTCGCCAGCCCGCCATCCGCGAGCCGTGCGCGCGCCTCGCTGACCTGCTCGGCGCCGTCAACCTCGACACCGAGGTGGTTCAGCGCACCGCGCGGCCCACTCTCGCGGGTCGCCTCGTCGGTCTCGATGAGCACGAGCTTCAGCGGCGGCTCGGTGATCGCGAAGTTGGCGTAGCCGGGCCGGCGCTTGTGCGGCTCGACACCGAAGAGCGTGGAGTAGAAGGCGATGGACGCCTCGAGGTCGACGACATTGAGAGCGATCTGGACGCGGCTCACGTGGGGTTCCTCCATCGGGTCATATCGACGTGTGTCGATACGTCAACCTTGGCACTGCGCATCGACGGATGTCAATATGGGGCCAGTCGATCGCCCCCTCCACCGACGGACGCACCCTCCTCAGCCAGGCGGTGGAGCGGTGCTGCGCCACCGAGGGCAGCGCACCGATCTCGCGCGAGGACGCCGAGGCGGTGGCCCGACTGCTCAAGGCGGTCGCCGACCCCGTCCGCCTGCAGATCCTGGGCGTCGTGCGCTGCTCTCCCGGTCAGGAAGTGTGCGCCTGCGACCTACCGGAGCCCCTCGGCCTGGCCCAGCCCACGGTGAGTCACCACCTCAAGGTGCTCGTCGATGCCGGCCTGCTGACCCGGGAGCGTCGCGGGCAGTGGGCCTGGTTCACCCTCGCGCCCGATCGCCTCGCTCTGGCGCGTCAGGTCCTCGACGCCTGACCAGTCGGGAGCGACACCAACCGGCCCGCCGCAGCGTGGCGGCCCCGTCACACATCGACGACCGGCCCCTGATTCACGTCCCGCCGGCGCGATGGGCCATAGGCGCTCCAGCTTGAACCCGCCACCTCGGCCCACTTCTGGGCGGTGCTCGTATCGATCCCCAAGGCGTTGGCAATGACCGCTGGTGGGACGCTGACGGCCAGATGCAGCAGCGCGGTGTTGCGGCTGACCCGCGCGGGGATCCCCAGTGGTCGAAGTGCTCTCATCAACGACATCGCGTGCCGCGGCTGACCGGCCCTCTTGCCCGGGAAGAGCCACTGCTCGTCGGCCAACTCACGAGCAGCCCCGAAGGGCTTGTGGACGGGCAGTTGCCGAAGAAGGTCCGCCAGCACAGAAGGAACGTCGAGCGGATGCTCGCCCAGCTTGACCTGCATCCGCCCCTCAACCTCGGCGAGGTCCTCGAGCGTCAGCCGCGCAATCCGGGCCACCGGTTGCGCATAGAGCAGTAGGAGGGTTCCGGCCACTCGCTCCTCAACTCCGGCTATGGACGGATCGTGCAGGAGCCGGCGGGCCAGCTCCAGCTGTTCGTCTGGATCACCAGTCTGCGGGGACGAGGCCACGCTTGGAGTGGTGATGGCGACGCTCGCCGGTAGGAAGCGCTGTCGCTTGAGCCACCGGACGAAGTGCAGGCTCCTGCCCTCGAGGGCCCACTCCTCGACGTCCCGTTGTCGGCAGTCACGCACACCGACACCGCGGAGGTTCAGGAAGGCAATGAAGCCTTGGGCGCTTCGGACCTCGCTGCGAGCGTTGTATGCCTGGTTGGCGGTCAGCCCGCCCGGGCCGATCTGCAGGCGCGCGATCACGTACCACTGCGCGTAGCGCGCGAGCACCTGGCGTTCGCTCACCCGGTCGACCTCGGCCACGACGTCCTCGCAGAAGACCCTCAGCCGTGCCAGGTGCTCATCACGCTCGCCCAGAAGGCCCGCGGACACCAGCACTCCTCGCAGGTAGTGCACGCTGAACACTTGCGGCTCGGCATCTAGCAGCTCATGGGTGACCTCCCCATGCTCGCTCAGCAGGTCTCCGAGCAGCCGGAAACACTCAACTCGTCCCCAGTTGTGCAGCACCGAACGAGGGTCCATCTCCAGCAGTGCCTCGCGCACGGGCGCGTACCCCCGGCGCAGGCGCCCTTGCTCGTCCGCCAAGAACTCGTCGACCCTCGTGGCCGCCTGACAGGCGAAGCACCACGGGTCTCCATCGTTGGTGGTCCTGCGCCCCAACCCCTCCTGCCCGCACGTCGCGCACAGCACAACCGGGGCCCAGTAGCAGGTCGGGCACACGTCAGGAGAGGTCTCCGTTGCACGAAGAGCGACCCGTCGGGTGCGACCGCATAGACCGCACTCCCTGTGCGGGTGGCGGTAGGAACGTCCGCACAGGTTCCGGTCATGACCGCCACGACCGCCCTTTCTCGCGACGAGCGTGGCCAATTGCCCGCACGCGTCGCAAAGTGCCACCGCCTGCCTCTCCTTGGCGTAGCAGGCGGCACATAGGCCGGACCCATCTGGCTGACGTGCGTTGACGCGGGTGACCCGGCCGCAGCTGGCGCAGGATTCGGTCGGCGCACGACGACTGGCGCACCGTCGGCAGTATTCGAGTCCATCTTTCGAGCGCCGCACCTGCATGACCCGGCCGCACCCGGCACACTCACCATCGGCCTTTCCTGCGTTCCTGCACGTCCCGCAGAGCGCCCCCCCTTCGGAGTTTCTACTCGCCACGTGACGCTCTTGGCCGCACATCGAGCAGATGGCCCGTCGCGTGCGGTTGTAGCAACTGGGACAGATTCGCTGCCCGTCTGTGGTGTTGTGGAAGAGGGTGCGCGGGCGAGCACACGACGCGCAGGCAGGACTGACCACCCCCTTCACACCGGCGGCGATCGCGGCGTAGAACAACTCGCCGACGACCTTCGGCATTCTCGATCCCCCCTGCGTCACGACGTCGGGGTGCTCGCGCAGGTACGTGAGCAGGTCCTTGCGAGTTCGGGGTCCCGGCGCGACTTGCTCGACGAGTTTCGCGATCAGCTCGGGTTGGACTTGCGGGTCGTGCCGACGCAGGGCGTCGACCACATGCTGCACGTCGTCGTTGGCCGCGCGGTCCTCGTCATCGGACATGTCATGTATCCCCAGGGTCGTGCACGACCTGAGCCCGAACTGCTCTAGGTGCGCCCCCGCGCCGCGGCGCGTCTGGTCGTTGGCCCACTGCCTTGCGCGCCCGACGAGAGGTCGACACCACATACGGCTCGATCAGATCCCCTGGGCCACAGCCAAAGAGATCGCACAGCGCCGACAAGAGCTTCATGTTCATCCTGGCTGGCGGCGATGTGACGATTCGGTAGACCTGCGTCGGCGTCATGACCACCCCGCGATCGGCCAGATGCGGCACCAGATCCGAAGTAGCGTGCATCCCGTGCTCAGCCATCACCTGACGGAGGTGCCACCGATAGTCAACCGTCTTCGTTGCTTGGCTCATCATTCGGCCTTTCCGTCGGTGGGGTGAACGCTCGGTCCAAAGCCTGTCGCACCACCTGGTTGCGGTAGTCGCCTGACACCCCGGTGTACAGAGCAGTCGTCGAACCCCAGCGGTGCCCAGCTTGCTCCTGGACGAATCGGTGGTCGAAACCATCTTCGATCAAATGGGTGACGTATGAGTGTCGCAGGCAGTGCGGATGCAGGAGGGGGTCGAGCCCCAACTCCTCGCGCCACTGCGCGAATCTGCGATCGACATGGTGACTGCTGACCCGGCCCTGTCTCTCCGTGGGTCACAACGCCGGCGAGGTCGTCTGCAACTGCGGACGCACCTGCTCCACGTACTGGGCCAGCGCCTCGCTCGCCCACCGGTGCACCGCGACGACCCCTCGACGACGCGGCCCGGAACCACGCGAGGCCTTCCCCCATCGCACGTTGCACACTCCGTACGTGCCGAACTCCGGCGCTGCCGGGTTTCGCGTGAAGTCGTGCACGTCCAACATCGCCGCCTCTCTGCGCCGTAGCCCGAAGGCATAGATGACCTTGAAGAGGGTCGCATCCCGGTACGCCGTCGCCCACCCCTTGCGGCCCGAGCCATGCGCCTGGAACGCACGCTCATCCGCATGGTCGAGCAGTCGCTGGACCTCCACCCGCGTCAAAGGGCGGACTTGCGGACGCGCCTCCGTCTCGATCACGTGCGCGGTGGTGTTCCACTCGTGGAAGATCTGGACAGGATGCGAGCCAAACATCTCCATGGACCGCTCGCCCCATCCGTAACGAGGGTCCACGAGGTAGTCACAGAACAGCGCAACGGCCTGCTGGTAGGCGCGCACGGTCGAAGTGGCCACCGGCCTGGGCTCAGACACCAGATGCGTCGTCCAGTCCTCGACATCCACGGGGCCCCACTCCCACGGCATCGAACCGCAGAACTCCATGAATCGGCGAACCTGCCGGTCCCGCGCGTGGATCGTGGCGAGGTTCAACGACCGAGCCCGCTGCTGATTGGCGAACCCCTGCAACATCTCCTCGACGAAGGCGTCAGCCGTCGCGACCGGGTCTCCCGACGCCCTGAACGGCAGGACGAGCGCGCCCATGTCCCCGTCGTCATCCACCACATGAGCGAACATACATCAAATGCATGATTCGTACATCACATGCAAGAAAGCCCGGAAAATCAGGGGCTGAGAACGCCCGCCAAGAGCCGCAGTCGATCGGACTAGAACCCTGAGAACCCCGGAAAATCAGCCTTCCCGGGACTCGGGATCCTACATCTGCTGCAATATGTCAGCGTTTCAGCTGGTCGACACGTGCACGTGGTCGTAGTGGTTGGCGGTCGCGCTGCCGCGGTCCGACATGCCGCGCCAGCCGCTGCCGGGCAGCCAGATGCGCTGCTCCCAGATGACGTACTTGATGCCCAGGGACCCGGCGTGGCTGACCATGTAGCTCGCGATCGCGTCGCCCGTGGCCCCGCTGGTCATGATGTCTGCGGCGTTGCCGGTGCCGTGGTCGCCACCGTCGCCGGCGCGGTAGCCGCCCACGGACGAGATGCCGCCGCCGAAGTTGGCCAGGGCGACCGCGCAGACGCGCTGGGCGTTGTAACTCAGGCCCTTGCCCGAGCACTTGCTCATGTAGGCGCCGGCGTTGCCGCCGCTCGAGGCGGCCGTCGAGCTGGAGCTCGACGACGAGGACTTCGTGGCGGACGAGCTTGAGGACTTGGTGGCCGAGCTCGACGAGGTCGCCCGCTTGGTGGGCGTGCTCGATGCGCTGGAGGAGGTCGAGCGGCTGGTGGAGCGGCTGCTCGCCGTCGACTCGCTGGAGGAGGCGCTGCTCGACTCGTCCGAGGACGTGGTGCTCGACTCGTCCGAGGACGTGGTGCTCGACTCGGCGGTGGCCTCGGCGCTCGACTCCGACTTGTCGGGGGTCGGGGTGGGCTTCGGCTTGGGCTTGGGCTTGGCCACAGCGGCAAAGCCGGTGAGGCCGTATGCCGCGGCCGGGGCCGCTGCCTTGGCGCCGGGCTTCGCGTCGGCCTTGGCCTTGGCCGGGGTGGCCGCCGGGGCCTGCACCGCGATGGCGCTGGCGGCGCGGCTGACGCGAGCGGTGGACCGGGAAGCCGCCTCGCTCTCGCGGGGACCGGGCTGGGCGACCGAGGACGCCGCGACAGCAGCAGCGGCGCCGGGCTCGGCGGCGGCCTGCTGGGGGGCGGCCTCCAGGGCCAGCGCGCCGGCGACACCGGCGACCAGGCTCAGTCCGGCGACCGTCTTGGCTCCGGCCCGGGTGACGGACGTGAGGGAGCGCAGGTCGGGAAGTCGCTTGACGCGGCCGCCGTGGCGGGAGGGGTTGGGCTGCGGGGAGGACACGCAGTCGTACCTTTCGAGGGGGGCGGGACCCAGACAGCGTAGCCATCTCAGGCCCAAAGTCACAAAATGGCAACGGGCGCCGTCCCACGATGCGGCGCCAGACGACGGACTCGCCGCCTCCCACGTGGGGAGACGGCGAGTCCGGTTGGCGCGATGCGGCGGCGGGATCGGGTCCCGGCGCCCTCGGCTCACTTGCGCTTCGAGACCGCCTCGGTGGCCTGCGGCAGGACGTTGAAGAGGTCGCCGACGACGCCGAAGTCCACGAGCTCGAAGATCGGGGCCTCCTCGTCCTTGTTGACGGCGACGATCGTCTTGGACGTCTGCATGCCGGCGCGGTGCTGGATGGCACCGGAGATGCCACACGCGACATACAGCTGCGGCGAGACCTGCTTGCCGGTCTGGCCGACCTGCGAGGTGTGCGGGTACCAGCCGGCGTCGACCGCGGCGCGCGAGGCACCCACGGCAGCGCCGAGGCTGTCGGCGAACTCCTCGACCTTGGAGAAGTCGCCGCCGGTGCCACGGCCACCGGAGACCACGATCGCGGCCTCGGTGAGCTCGGGGCGGCCCGTCTTCTCCTTGGGCTTGGAGTCGGTGACCTTGGCGGCCTTGGCCACGTCGGAGAGCGACACCTCGACCTCGACGACCTCGGCCGCCGCGGGGGCGGGCTCGATCGCGGAGGAGTTGGGCTTGACCGCGATGATCGCCGCACCCTTGGTGACGGTGGACTTCACGGTGTAGGAGCCGGCGAACACCGACTGCGTGGTCTCGACGCCGTCGGCGCCGGCCTGGACGTCGACCGCGTCGGTGATCAGGCCCGACTCGAGCTTGATCGCGAGGCGGGCGGCGATCTCCTTGCCACCGGCGTTGCTCGGGATCAGGACCGCTGCGGGGTTGGCCTGCTCGGCCACGGCGGCGAGCGCCTCGGCCTGCGGGGCGACGAGGTACTCGAGGACCTCGGGGTTGCTCACGACGTAGACCTTGTGCGCGCCGTACTTGGCGAGCGTCACCTTGGCCTGCTCGACGTTGTCGCCGATGAAGACCGCGGACGGCTCACCGAGGCGCTTGGCGATCGTGAGCAGCTCGGCGGTCGTCTTGCGGAGCACACCCTGGGCGTGGTCGACCAGAACGAGAACTTCAGCCATGTCTGTTATTTCCTTTCCGTCGACTCGGCTCAGATGAACTTGCGGGAGGCGAGGAACTCGGCCAGCTTGCTGCCGCCGTCACCCTCGTCCTTGACGATCTCGCCCTGCTCGCGAGGCGGGCGCTTGGTGAACTCCAGGACCTTGGTCCAGGAGTTGTCGAGGCCGACCTGGCCGGCGTCGACACCGAGGTCGGCCAGCGTCCACGTCTCGACCGGCTTCTTCTTGGCGGCCATGATCCCCTTGAAGGAGGGGTAGCGCGGCTCGTTGATCTGGTCGGTGACCGAGACCAGGCACGGCAGCGTGGCCTCGATCGTCTCGGACGCGACGTCGCCGTCACGGCGGATCTTGACGCTGTCGCCCTCGACGGTCAGCTCGGAGGCCTGGGTGACCTGAGGGAGGCCAAGGCGCTCGGCGAGCATCGCCGGGACGACGCTCATGGTGCCGTCGGTGGAGGCCAGGCCGCACAGGACCAGGTCGGGCGAGCCGATCTTCTTGACGGCCTCGGCCAGGATGAGCGAGGTCGCCGGCGCGTCGGAGCCGTGGATCGCCTCGTCGGAGATGTGGACGGCCTTGTCGGCGCCCATCTGAAGGGCCTTCTTGACAGCGTCGGCGGCCTGGTCGGGGCCGACGGTCACGACGGTGACCTCACCCTCGCCGGCCTCGACGAGCTTGAGGGCCTCTTCGACGGCGTACTCGTCGAGCTCGGACAGCAGCCCGTCGACGCTCTCACGGTCGGTGGTCTTGTCGGAGTCGTTGAACGTGCGGTCCGACTGTGCGTCGGGCACGTACTTGACGCAGACGACGATATTCATGCGCGTGATCGCCCTCTCGTGGGTTGGGGGTTTTCGTCCCGAGCATCCTCTCAGCCGCCCGCCGATGCCCGATACCCGCCATCCCGTGATTACCGCCACGTCGGCCTTGCGCAATCCCCCGGCCCCCGGGGCCGGCCCCACAACAGGGGTATGCCGCGGACGCAGCGTGCGTCCGCGGCATACCCCGTGGTGTGCGAGCCCGAGGGCTCAGGCGTCCTCGAAGACCGCCTTGCCCGGGCCGTTCTCCATGAAGGACTTCATGCCGGTGGCACGGTCCTTGGTGGCGAACATGGCCGCGAAGAGCATGCGCTCGATCTCGAGGCCGGTCTGGAGGTCGGTCTCGATGCCGCGGTCGAGCGCCTCCTTGGCCGCGCGCAGCGCGTAGGCCGGCATGGCGACGAAGCGGGCCATCCTCTCGCGGGCTACCTCATAGACCTCGTCGGGCTCGGCCACCCAGTCGGCCAGCCCGATGCGCTCGGCCTCCTCGGCGTCGACCATGCGGCCGCTGAAGATCAGCTCCTTGGCCTTGCTCGGGCCGACGAGGCGAGGGAGGCGCTGGGAGCCGCCCATGCCGGGGATGAGGCCGAGCAGGATCTCGGGCTGGCCCATCTTGGCGTTGCTGCCGACGACCCGGAAGTCGCACGCGAGGGCGAGCTCGCACCCGCCACCCAGGGCGTAGCCGGTGACCGCGGCCACCGTCGGCTTGGGGATCGCGGCGACCGAGGAGATGGCCGACATCAGGTAGGAGCCGGCGTCGACCATGTCGGTGAAGGACATCGCCTCCATCTCCTTGATGTCGGCGCCCGCGGCGAAGACCCGCTCGCCGCCGTAGACGATGACCGCCTTGACGTCCTTGCGGTCGGTCGCCTCCTTGGCCGCGGCCCGGATGTCCTCCTGGAGCTCGCGGTTGAGGGCGTTCATCTTGGGACGGTCGAGCACGATCGTGCCGATGCCGTCGGCGACCTCGAGGCGGGCCAGGCCGGTCATGACAGGTCGCCCCCAGGCGTGGCGTCGGGGCCGCCGGGCTGGCCAAGGCCACCGGGCTCCAGGCCGAGGATGCGCTCGTGCCACATCTGCACGCCCGCAAGGACGATCTGGATGGTGATCTGGAGCAGCGAGGCCAGGTCGGAGTCGTCGCCGACAAGGTGCTCCCCCGTCACGACGAGGGTGTTGTTGGCCAGGCCGGTCTTGATGAGGTTGAGGGTGAGGTTGATCTCATTGCAGGTCTCGAGCTGCTTCTGCGGGTCGGCGGGGATCTCCGGCGCGAGGGCCCACTGGCCGAAGACACGCATGATCGGGAAGTCGCCCTCCGTGCACCGCACGAACAGCTGCTGGTCGTCGATCTGGATCGCGACGTCGCCGTCGGCGTCCACGTTGGGCTGCAGACCCTGGTCGATGAGGGCGTCGAGGACCCGGCCACGAAGGGGGTGCTCGTCGGCGGGAGGGGGGAAGTTGGGCAGCGAGGTGGGATCGGTCATGGATCCAACCTAACCAGTCCTTATCCTTGTGACCATGCAGATGAGCCCGAGGCGCGCACGGGACCTCGCGCCAAGGCTCGGAATGACCCTTCGGCGCGGTGGTGCGGACTTCGCTGTCTATGCCGGGCATGCCGAGAGCGTGTCCCTGTGCCTGTTCGACGAGGGCGACGTCGACGGCTCCAGCGAGCGCCGGGTCGAGCTCGGCGACCGGGCCCACGGCGTGTGGTTCGGCTTCGTCCCCGACATCGGCCTCGGCCAGCGCTATGGCATCCGCGTCGACGGTCCGTGGGACCCCGAGAGCGGCCAGCGGCACAACCCCCACAAGCTCCTGATGGACCCCTACGCCAAGGCCATCGAGGGCGAGGTCCGTTGGGGCCCAGAGGTTTTCGGCCACGTCGTCGACGACGGGTGGAACGGCGACGGCTACCGTCAGTCCGAGCTGGACAGCGCGGCATACATGCCCCGCTCGGTGATCATCGACGACCACAACTTCGACTGGGGCTTCGATGAGCCGCCCCAGATCCCCCGCTCGGACAGCCTCATCTATGAGGTCCACGTCAAGGAGCTGACCCGGCTGCACCCGGAGGTGCCGCCCGAGCTGCGCGGAACCTATGCGGGCCTGGCCAACCCCCCGGTCGTCGACTACCTCAAGCGCCTCGGCGTCACCGCCGTCGAGCTGCTGCCGATCCACGCCTTCACCCACGAGCCGCACCTCGTCCAGCGCGGGCTGGTCAACCACTGGGGCTACAACTCGATAGGCTTCTTCGCGCCGCAGGCCGCCTATGCCCACGACCGCACACCGCAGGGCGCGGTCAACGAGTTCAAGGGCATGGTCAAGATCCTCCACGAGCACGACATCGAGGTGATCCTCGACGTCGTCTACAACCACACGGCCGAGCAGTCCGCCTTCACCGGCGCCACGCTCTCCTGGCGCGGGCTCGACAGCCGCGCCTACTACCGGCTCGACGACCGGGGCCGCGACGTCGATGTGACCGGCTGCGGCAACACCCTCGACCTGCGCCATCCCATGGTCGCCCAGCAGGTGCTCGACTCGCTGCGCTACTGGGTCGAGGTCTGCCACGTCGACGGCTTCCGCTTCGACCTCGCGGTCGCGCTCGGCCGCGGCCGCGGCAAGGGCGACGACTACGACCCCGACCACCCCTTCCTCGTGGCGCTGCGCACCGACCCGGTGCTCTCGCGGGTCAAGCTCATCGCCGAGCCGTGGGACCTCGGGCTGCACGGCTGGCGCACCGGCCAGTTCCCGCCGCCGTTCAGCGAGTGGAACGACCGCTTCCGCGACGCCGTCCGGACCTACTGGCTGGCCGACTTCCCCGCCCGTGCCAAGGGCCGCCCGGGCCGCGGCGTGCAGGACCTGGCCACGCGCATCGCCGGCAGCCAGGACCTCTTCGGCACCAGGGACCGCGGCCCGCAGGCATCGGTCAACTTCGTGACCGCCCACGACGGCTTCACCGCCTATGACCTCACGGCATACGCCGTCAAGCACAACGAGGCCAACGGCGAGGGCAACCGCGACGGATCCGACGGCAACAGCTCGTGGAACCACGGCCACGAGGGCGAGCTGGACCCCGACAACCCCGGCGAGGCGCAGATGCGGGCGGAGCGCGTCCGCTCCGTGCGCAACCTGCTGGCCACGACGCTGCTGGCCACCGGCGTGCCCATGCTCAACTCGGGCGACGAGTACGGCCGCACCCAGCACGGCAACAACAACGTTTACTGCCAGGACAACGAGCTGACCTGGATGGACTGGGACCTCGCGCCGTGGCAGGTCGACCTGCTCGAGACCACCCGCTATCTCTCCCGCATCCGCGCAGAGCACACCGTGCTGCGCCAGCGCACCTTCTTCAGCGGCCGCACCGTCCATCAGGACGGCTCGACCGACCTCGCGTGGTACGACGCCTGCGGCCAGCCGATGCAGTGGTGGCAGTGGGAGGACCCGACGACCCGCTCGGTGCAGGTCTGCTTCAACGGCGCCTGGCTGGGCCACACCTCGATCCTCATCGTCTTCCACGGCGCGGAGGACGACGACGAGTTCGTGCTCGCCTCTCCCCCGGGCGTGCGGTCCTACCAGCTGCTCTGGGACAGCGCCTGGGAGCGGCCGCGCGAGCTCGCCGAGCCCTTCGTCCCCGGACGCGTCCACGTGACCGCCCGCAGCATGCAGGTCTATCTGGCCGTCGACCCGACCTGAGGCACCGGGCAGGACACCCGGCCGCGCAGCCGCACGGCGAGCGCCCAGACAAGCAGCGCGACGGCCAGGACCTGGAGGACGGGCTGGAAGGGCGCGAACCAGGTCAGTGCGCCATTCCACCCCAGCACCAGCAGGACGAGCTTGTTGCAGACCGGGCAGCCGACGGCGAACCAGGTGAGCGTCGCGCCGACCATCCCGGTGCGCGAGCCCGGCGGTGTCGTTTCGTCGGTCGGCTCGGCCCGGCTCCCCCGCGGTCGCACATAGGTGGCCGTGAGCGGGACGACGAGCAGGGCGGTCAGGACCAGGGAGGGCAGTGCCCACCAGGTCGGCGGCACGGCCCGCCCGAAGACGGGGTTGTCCACCAGGTCCGTCGACAGCGCCACGATCAGCAGGTAGCCGGCGGCCACGGCCAGCCCCACTCCCCACTGCCGCGCGTCGAAGCGCAGTGCCATCGGCCAGGTCATGCGGACACAATACCCCGGGGGGTATGCCGTGTAGGGCCGGCCCGCGGGACCGGCCGCGGCCGCGGCATACCTGTCAGGCGTTGGCCACCAGGCCGAGCTCGGCGGGCGTGGAGAGCAGCGGGTGCGCCGGGAGGATGCGGACGGTGTAGCCGAAGGCCCCCGTGCGTCCCATCGTCAGGTCCCCGGCGAACTGGGCCCGGCCGCCGTCGTACTCGTCGACGAGGTGCAGAGGGGCGACCTGGGTCTCGGACAGCTCGTCCGTGTCGGTCGGGTTGCCGTGGACGAGCTGGACCTGGACCTCGTCGGGCCGCAGCTCCCCCAGGGAGACGAAGGCCTTGACGTGCAGGACGTCGCCGATCTGCGGCGAGTCGGAGACGCCAGAGGACTCGACGTGGTCGACCCGGACCCCGCCCCACCCGGCGCGCGCCCGGCTCTTGAACTCCGCCAGGCCGCGGGCGCCGGCGAAGTCGCCGTCGGCTGCCGCCCAGCCGGCTCGGGCCGCCGGGCCATAGAGCATCTCGGTGTAGTCGCGCACCATGCGGGTGGCCAGGACCTTGGGGCCGAGCGTGGCCAGGGTGTGCGAGACCATGCCGAGCCAGTTCTGCGGCAGGCCGCTCTCGTCGCGGTCGTAGAACCGCGGGGCGACCTGGTGCTCGATCAGGTCATAGAGGGCAGCGGCCTCGAGGTCGTCGCGCCGGCCCGGGTCCTCGACACCGTCGGCCGTGGGGATCGTCCAGCCGTTGTTGCCGTCAGCCCACTCGTCCCACCAGCCGTCGGGGATCGAGAGGTTGAGGGCGCCGTTGAGCGCGGCCTTCATCCCGGAGGTCCCGCAGGCCTCGAAGGGCCGCAGCGGGTTGTTGAGCCAGACGTCGCAGCCCGGATAGAGGACCTTGGCCATGGCGATGTCGTAGTCGGGCAGGAAGACCACCCGGTGGCGCACGTCGGGGTCGTCGGCGAAACGGACCATCTGCTGGATCAGCTGCTTGCCGCTCTCGTCGGCCGGGTGGGCCTTGCCCGCGATGACCATCTGGACCGGGCGCTTGCGGTGGAGCAGCAGCTGCTTGAGCCGCTCGGGATCGCGCAGCATCAGCGTCAGCCGCTTGTAGGACGGCACGCGGCGGGCGAAGCCGATGGTCAGCACATTGGGGTCGAGGACGTCCTCGACCCAGCCGAGCTCGGCCGGGGAGGCTCCTCGCTCAAGCCAGGACTGCCGGGTGCGGCGCCGGGCCTCGGCGACCAGCTGCTGGCGCAGCGCGAGCTTGGCCTCCCACATGGCGTATCGCGGAACCTCGCCGATGCGGTCCCACAGGGCGTTGCGCGCTATCTGGTCGGAGCCAAGGTAGGTCTCGGCGACCTGATAGACGCGGCGGTCGACCCACGTGGGCGCATGGACGCCGTTGGTGATCGTGGTGATCGGCACCTCGTCGGCATCGAAGCCGGGCCACAGGCCCTCGAACATCTCTCGGCTGACCTCGCCGTGCAGCTGGGAGACGCCGTTGGCGCGACCCGCAAGCCGCAGCCCCATCACGGCCATGTTGAAGATGCCGGGCGAGCCGCCCTCATAGGTCTCGGCGCCCAGCGCCAGCAGCCGCTCGAGCGGCACGCCCTCGAGCGCCAGCTCTCCCCCGAAGTGACGCTCGATGAGCGAGGCCTCGAACCGGTCGATGCCCGCTGGGACCGGGGTATGGGTGGTGAAAACCGTTGCGGCGCGGACGTTCTCAAGAGCCTGGTCGAAGTCGAGGCCCTGCTCGACGACCAGCTCGTGGATGCGCTCGATGCCGAGGAAACCGGCGTGCCCCTCGTTGGTGTGATAGACGTCGGGCGCCTGAGCGCCCATCAGCCGCGAGTAGACGCGCAGGGCCCGGACCCCGCCGATACCGAGCAGCATCTCCTGGTGCAGCCGCTGCTCTCCCCCGCCGCCATAGAGGCGGTCGGTCACCGTGCGCGACGCCTCGTCGTTGTCGGCCACGTCGGAGTCGAGCAGGAGCAGCGGGACCCGGCCGACCTGGGCCTTCCAGATGTGGGCCAGCAGCTGGCGGTCGTCGGGCAGGTCGAGGGTGACGACGGACGGCGTGCCGTCCTCCTCGCGCAGCAGGGACAGGGGCAGCCCGTCGGGGTCGGCGACCGGATAGGTCTCCTGCTGCCAGCCGTCTCGGTTGAGCGACTGCCGGAAATAGCCGCTCTTGTAGAAGAGGCCGACGCCGATCATCGGGACGCCGAGGTCGGAAGCCGACTTGAGGTGGTCCCCCGCGAGGATGCCGAGGCCGCCCGAGTACTGCGGCAGCACCTCGGTGATGCCGAACTCCGGGCTGAAATAGGCGACCGAGCCCGGCGCCCCGCCCTCGATGGTGTCGGCCCAGCCCTGGTACCACAGCGGCTCGGAGAGATAGCGGTCCAGATCGGCCTTGGCGGCCGCGACCCTGGCCACGAAGCCCTCGTCGGCCGCCAGCCCGGCGAGCTCCTCCGGCGTCAGTTTGGCCAGGAGCCGGACGGGGTCCCCGTGCACCCGCTCCCACCGCTCCGGGTCCAGTCCGGCGAACAGGTCGCGCGTCGGCGGGTGCCAACACCACCGCAGGTTGCTCGCCAGGTCGCCGAGGGCGGCGATCGGGGCGGGGAGAACCGTGCGCACGCTGAAGCGTCGGATGGCCTTCACCTTCCCCATCGTAGGGGAGCACGTGTGGCGATTCGGGGGTCCGGGCGGACCTTGCGGCTTGTGGGCGAATGCGCACGCTGATGTGGGATCGGACGCACGAATTAGATAGCGTCGTGCCTGTGACCGCCTCATCGAAGAAGCCGTCCCGTCGGACGCGCACGAGCACTCCCCAGCCCGGCTCGGCTTCGCCGTCGACGCCCGCGCCCCAGCCGACGGGAGTGACCGACTCCTCCAGTCCCGAACAGCCGACTGTGGACTCCCCCGTCGAGGAGACCGCGCAGGCCCAGGACACCGCCTCGACGGCCGGCTCCGCAGCCGCGCCGACGGGCGATGCACCGGAGTCCTCGACCCCGGTGTCGCTGCCGCCGCAGGTGCCGCTGGGCCGCATCCCCGTCCAGAACGTGCGCCCCTGCGTCGACAACGGCCGCCGGCCCGCCAAGAGCGTGGTCGACGAGGAGTTCGTCGTCGACGCCACCGTCTTCCGCGAGGGCCACGACGCGGTCAACGCCTCGGTCGTCCTGGTCACGCCCGACGGCGATGAGCGGCTGGTCCCGATGACCTGTGTCAACGTCGGCCTGAGCGCGTGGGAGGCCACCGTGGCCGCCGACGCCCCCGGCACCTGGCACTACCGGGTCGAGGCCTGGTCCGACCCCTACGCGACCTGGGTGCACGACGCCACGATCAAGGTCGCGGCCGATGTCGACACCGAGCTCATGCTCGAGGAGGGCGCCCGCGTGCTCGAGCGCGCCGCGGCCGAGGTCGAGCGCCCGGCCGAGAGCACCGAGCTCCTCGAGGCCGCGGTGGCCGCGCTTCGCGACGAGAGCACCACCCCTGGGGAGCGCCTCGGCGCCGGTGTGGCGCAGGACGTCCAGACCGAGCTGGCTGCCCGTCCGCTGCGCGACATGGTCAGCCCGTCGGAGGATCGCGCCCTGATCGTCGAGCGCGAGCGCGCGCTCTTCGGCGCGTGGTACGAGATCTTCCCCCGCTCCGAGGGCGCCTACTACGACGAGGAGACCCGCCGCTGGGTGTCGGGCACCCTCGCCACGGCGGGCGACCGGCTCGAGGGCATCGCGGCGATGGGCTTCGACGTCGTCTACCTCACCCCGATCCACCCCATCGGCACGGCCGCCAAGAAGGGCCCCAACAACACCCTCGACGCGACCGAGGAGGACCCCGGCAGCCCCTACGCCATCGGCTCCCCCGACGGCGGGCACGACGCGATCCACCCCGACCTGGGCACCTTCGACGACTTCGACGCCTTTGTCGCCCGTGCCGAGGGCCTGGGCATGGAGGTCGCCATGGACCTCGCGCTCCAGTGCTCCCCCGACCACCCGTGGGTCGCCGCGCACCCCGAGTGGTTCACCACCCGCGCCGACGGCACCATCGCGTATGCCGAGAACCCGCCCAAGAAGTACCAGGACATCTACCCACTCAACTTCGACAACGACCCGGCCGGCATCTATGCCGAGGTCCGTCGGGTGGTGCAGGTGTGGATCGACCACGGCGTCAAGATCTTCCGCGTCGACAACCCCCACACCAAGCCGGTCGAGTTCTGGCAGTGGCTGATCCAGGACGTCGCCAAGGACCACCCCGACGTCATCTGGCTGTCGGAGGCCTTCACCAAGCCGGCGATGATGCACACCCTGGCCAAGGTCGGCTTCCAGCAGAGCTACACCTACTACGCCTGGCGCAACGAGAAGTGGGAGCTCGAGGAGTACATGCTCGAGCTGTCCGGCGACGCCGCGGCATACATGCGTCCGGCCTTCTGGCCGACCACCCACGACATCCTCACGCCCTTCATGCAGCACGGTGGGCCCACCGCCTGGCGCCTGCGTGCCGCGCTCGCGGCCCTGCTCGTCCCGACCTACGGCATCTACACCGGCTACGAGCTGCACGAGCACCTCGCCCGGCCGGGCGCCGAGGAGCAGCTCGACAACGAGAAGTACCAGTACAAGGACCGCCGCTGGTTCTCCTTCACCCCCGGCGGTGACGGCGACAACGACGGGCTGGGCTGGTATCTCCTGCGCCTCAACGAGATCCGCAACGAGCACCCTGCGCTGCACTGGCTGCGCAACTACCGCCGCCACGCGGTCGACGACGCCAATGTCATGTGCTTCTCCAAGCGGCGTGTCCTTGCCGACGGCACGGAGGACACGCTTATCGTCGTCGCCAACCTTGACCCCTCCAACGACCGGGAGACCTGGGTGCACCTCGACATGCCCGAGCTCGGCATGCTCTGGACCGACCACTTCGAGGTCAACGACCTCATCACCGGCCAGGCCCACTCCTGGGGCGAGCACAACTATGTGCGCCTCGGCCCGAGCACCGAGCCCGTCCACGTCTTCTCCGTGAGGAGGTACTGACATGCAGGCAGGTGGCACTCTCGGCCAGCCCGGTCTCAAGCACGACCCCGAGTGGTTCCGCACAGCGGTCTTCTACGAGGTGCTCGTGCGCGCCTTCGGCGACTCCAACGGCACCGGTGCCGGTGACTTCACCGGCGTCATCAACCGGCTCGACTACCTCCAGTGGCTCGGCGTCGACTGCCTGTGGATCCCGCCGTTCTATGCCTCGCCCCTGCGCGACGGCGGCTATGACATCTCCGACTACACCGCGATCCTGCCCGAGTTCGGCACCCTGCCCGACTTCAAGGAGCTGGTCTCCCAGGCGCACGCCCGCGGCATTCGCATCGTCACCGACCTCGTCATCAACCACACCTCCGACCAGCACCCGTGGTTCCAGGCGTCGCGGGCCGAGCCCGATGGCCCCTATGGCGACTTCTACGTGTGGTCCGAGACCGACGAGAAGTACACCGACGCGCGGATCATCTTCATCGACACCGAGGTGTCCAACTGGACCTTCGACCCGGTGCGCCGCGAGTTCTTCTGGCACCGCTTCTTCTCCCACCAGCCGGACCTCAACTTCGAGAACGAGGCGGTCCACGAGGCCCTCTTCGACATCGTCCGCTTCTGGATGGACATGGGCATCGACGGCTTCCGCCTCGACGCGATCCCCTACCTCTTCGAGGAGGAGGGGCACAACTGCGAGAACCACCCCAAGACGCACGAGTTCGTCGCCAAGCTGCGGCGGATGATCGACGAGGAGTACCCGGGCAGAATCCTTCTGGCAGAGGCGAACCAGCCTCCCAAGGAGGTCGTGGACTACTTCGGCACCGAGGAGGACCCGGAGTGCCAGATGTGCTTCCACTTCCCGGTGATGCCGATGCTCTACTACGCCCTGCGTGAGGAGAAGGCCACCCCGATCATCGACGTCCTCGCGGACACCCCGGAGATCCCCAAGGGCACCCAGTGGGGCACCTTCCTGCGCAACCACGACGAGCTCACCCTCGAGATGGTCACGCCGGAGCAGCGCCAGGCGATGTACGGCTGGTACGCCCCCGACCCGCGCATGCGCGCCAACGTCGGCATCCGCCGCCGTCTGGCTCCGCTGCTCGACAACTCCCGCGCCGAGATCGAGCTGATCCACGCGCTGGTGCTGTCGCTGCCCGGCTCGCCCTGCCTCTACTACGGCGACGAGATCGGCATGGGCGACAACATCTGGCTCAACGACCGCGACGCGGTCCGCACGCCGATGCAGTGGACGCCCGACCGCAACGCCGGCTTCTCCAGCGCCGACCCCGGCAAGCTCTACCTGCCGGTGATCAGCTCGCTGGTCTACCACTACAACAATGTCAACGTCGAGGCTCAGATGGCCTCGAGCGCCTCGCTGCTGCACTGGGTCCGCAATATGCTCGCGGTCCGGCGCCAGCACCCGGTCTTCGGCCGCGGTGACTTCGTCGTGCTCGAGTCCTCCAACGAGCGGGTCCTGGCCTTCCTGCGCGTCATGCGCGAGGAGCGCGACGCCGAGGACCGCTCGGCCCAGTCCGTGCTCTGCGTGGTCAACCTCTCGAGCCGGCCCCAGGGCGCGACCATCACCCTGCCCGAGGAGCTCGCCGACCACCAGACGTGGGATCTGTTCGGGGGCAGCGGTTTCCCCGACATCTCCGGCGACGGGCAGGTCACCCTCTCGCTCGGCTCGCGCGACTTCTACTGGCTCTCGCTCGAGGAGCGTGGCACGCATGGCTGAGATCCACTCCGGGGCCTCCCTCACCCCCAGCAAGGTGGAGCTCGTCCAGGGCTGGCTCGGTGACCAGCGGTGGTATGCCGCCAAGGGCCGTCAGCCGCGGCTGCGCCGGCTCGGCTCGTGGCGCCTCGACGACCCGCTCGGCGAGGTGGGCATCGAGACCCTCCTGCTCGCCGACGAGTCCGGGGACACCCCGGTCGTCTACCAGGTGCCGCTGACCTATCGCGCCGAGCCGCTGCCCGACGGCGAGCGCGGCCTGGTCGGCACAATGGAGCACAGCGTCCTCGGCACCCGCTATGTCTATGACGCGCCGCACGACCCGGTCTATGTCGAGCGGCTGCTTGCCCTCATCCAGGGCCGCGCCCAGGCCATGGCCGGCAGCGTGAGCGAGACCGCCGACGAGACCGTCGCGGGCGGCCGGCACCCCGGCTGGCAGGGCGGCCTGCGCCTGCGCGACTCGCGCGTCCTCACGGGCGAGCAGTCCAACACCTCGGTCATCGCCGACACGGTCGACGACGACGGCACCGAGCGGCCCGTCATCGTCAAGGTCTTCCGCACCCTCCAGGCGGGCGACAACCCCGACGTCACCGTGCAGGGCGCGCTCGCCGAGGGCGGCAGCACGCGCGTCCCGACGATGGTCGGGTGGGTCGCCGCCGAGTGGGCGACCCCCGACGAGGACACCGCGTCCGGCCACCTCGCCGTCGCCCAGGAGTTCCTGCCGGAGGTTGAGGACGCCTGGCGCGTCGCGCTCGAGTCCGCCGGCAGCGGCGGCGACTTCACCGAGCGCGCCCGCGAGCTCGGCCGGGCCACGGCCGAGGTGCACCGGGTGCTCGCCGAGGTCCTCCCGACCGAGGAGGTCTCGTCCGGAGACGCGCGGAGCATCCTCGGCACCAGCCGGCGCCGGCTCCAGGCGGCCGTCGCCGAGGTCCCCGCACTCGCCGACCAGCAGGAGGCCCTCGAGGCGGTCTTTGCCCGGGCCGAGAGCTCCGACTGGCCTGTGCTGCAACGCATCCACGGCGACTACCACCTCGGCCAGGTCCTCGACTCGGCGGACCGCGGCTGGATCCTGCTCGACTTCGAGGGCGAGCCGCTGCGGCCCCTCGCCGAGCGCAGCCTGCCCGACCTCGCCCTGCGCGATGTCGCCGGCATGCTGCGGTCCTTCGACTACGCCGGCGGCTCCGTCGAGCACGACGGCGGCGAGGCCCGCCGGTGGGTCGAGGCGTCCCGCAGCGCCTTCCTCGACGGGTATGCCGCCGAGGCCGGCGCCGACCCGCGCGACCAGGCCGAGCTGCTCGAGGCCCTCGAGCTCGACAAGGCGCTCTATGAGGTCGTCTACGAGGCGCGCAACCGTCCCGACTGGATCGACATCCCCACCGCCGCCATCGACCGCATCCTGCACCGGTCCCCCGCCCCGGGTGAGCAGGCGGCATACTCGAACGAGCCCCACGACACCCAGACCCCCTCTGAGGAGCACGTCCCCGTGACCCCGTCCACTCCCCCTGCCGCCGTGCCCGGCGCCATCGCGGCGCTCGCGCGCGGACACCACCAGCAGCCGCACGACCTGCTGGGCCAGCACCCCGAGGAGGCCGGCCTGCGCGTGCGGGTCTACCGGCCGTTCGCCGACAGCGTCCGGGTGCGCTTCCAGGACGGCGAGGAGATCACGCTCGAGCACGAGCAGGACGGCGTGTGGACAGGCCTGCGGGCAGGCCAGACGCAGACCCAGGACTACCGCGTCGTCGTGACCTACGCCGACGGCATCCCCCACGAGCAGGACGACCCCTACCGCTTCGCGCCGACGCTCGGCGAGGTCGACCGGCACCTGATCAACGAGGGCCGCCACGAGCAGCTGTGGACCGTCCTCGGCGCCCACGTGCGCAGCTACGACGGGCCGATGGGCAGCGTCACCGGCACCTCCTTCGCCGTCTGGGCGCCGCGCGCCAAGGCCGTCCATGTCGTCGGCGACTTCAACGGCTGGGACGGGCTGGCCCACCCGATGCGCCTGCTCGGCGACTCCGGCGTGTGGGAGCTGTTCATCCCTGGCGTCGGCGAGGGCACGATCTACCGCTACCGCATCCTCGGCGCCGACGACGTCTCGCGCGACAAGTCCGACCCCATGGCCCGGCGCACCGAGTGCCCCCCGGCCAACGCCTCGGTCGTCACCCACAGCCAGCACGTCTGGCAGGACGAGGAGTGGATGACCCGGCGGGCCGAGACCAACCCGCACACCGGCCCGATGAGCGTCTACGAGGTCCACCTCGGCTCCTGGCGCCAGGGCCTCAGCTATCGCGACATGGCCGAGCACCTGGTCAACTACGTCGTCGACCTCGGCTTCACCCACGTCGAGTTCCTTCCCGTGATGGAGCACCCGTTCGCGCCGTCCTGGGGCTACCAGGTCACCGGATACTTCGCTCCCACAGCGCGATTCGGCACCCCCGACGACTTCCGCTATCTCGTCGACCGGCTCCACCAGGCCGGCATCGGCGTCCTCGTCGACTGGGTCCCAGCCCACTTCCCCAAGGACGAGTGGGCGCTGGCCCGCTTCGACGGGCTGCCCCTCTATGAGCACCCGGACCCCCGCCGCGGCGACCAGCCCGACTGGGGCACCCACGTGTTCGACTTCGGCCGCCGCGAGGTGCGCAACTTCCTCGTCGCCAACGCCTGCTACTGGCTCGAGGAGTTCCACATCGACGGCCTGCGCGTCGACGCCGTCGCCTCGATGCTCTACCTCGACTACTCCCGCCAGGACGGCCAGTGGCTGCCCAACCAGTACGGCGGCCGCGAGTACCTCGAGGCGGTGAGCCTGCTCCAGGAGGCCAACGCCACGGCATACAAGCGCGTCCCCGGCATCATCACGATCGCCGAGGAGTCGACCTCGTGGCCGGGCGTCACCAAGCCGACCGACCAGGACGGCCTGGGCTTCGGCATGAAGTGGAACATGGGCTGGATGAACGACACCCTCCGCTATCTCGCGGAGGACCCGGTCCACCGGCAGTACCACCACCACCTGATGACCTTCGCGCTGATGTACGCCTACAGCGAGAACTACATCCTCCCGATCAGCCACGACGAGGTCGTCCACGGCAAGGGCTCGCTGCTGCGCAAGATCCCCGGCAGCCAGACCGACCAGCTCGCCACCGTGCGCGCCTACCTCGCGTTCATGTGGGCCCACCCCGGCAAGCAGCTGCTCTTCATGGGCAACGAGTTCGCCCAGCCGATCGAGTGGGCCGACGGCGACTCGCTCCAGTGGTTCCTCCTCGACTACCCCTCGCACTACCGCGTGCACAACATGGTCAAGGAGCTCAACCGGATCTACCGCAGCACCACGGCGTTCTGGGGCCTGGACAACAACCCGGCCGGCTTCGAGTGGGTCAACGCCGACGACAACGGCGGCAACACCTACACCTTCCTGCGCTTCGGCGACACCGAGCGCACCGGCGATGTCATGGCGGTCGTGGTCAACCTCGGCGGCATGGACCGCGTCGACTACCGCATCGGCGTCCCGCGCCCCGGCGACTGGAAGGTCGTGCTCGACACCAGCGGCTACGACGAGCACTTCTCGCCCAGCACCGCCGACACGGTGCTCACGGCCGAGGAGATCCCCTGGGACCACCAGCCCTACTCGATCGTGGTGCGGGTCGCCCGCCTCTCGACCGTCTACCTCCAGCCGGTCCCCCAAGTCGCGGCCGACGACGCTCCCCTCGCAGGCATCGAGACCGACGGGCACGCCGAGGACCTGACCGACGACGAGTCGGCCGTGGAGGTCCCTGACCGCCCCGAGGGCCAGCCCGAGCAGCCGCCTCGCGAGCCGGCCACCGAGGCCGCGCCGACGCCGCCGGGCGAGAGCCTGATGCCCGCCGACGTCGAGCGCGCCACCGACAGCCGGGGCACCGACGGCAGCCCCGTCGCGCTCGAGCAGGACCCGCAGGACGGCAGCCCGCCCGAGACCGAGGGCGAGGGTCCCGACCCGATCTCGCAGCGCCCGCCCCGCTGACCCGGCCACACCCATGAGGTATGCCGCGCACGAGCCTCTCGTGCGCGGCATACCCCTTTGTGTCTGTGGTGGATCATGGGTTGCCAGCGGCGCCCGCGATGGAAGGATGGGGGCATGACCGAGACGCGCGCAGGACAGCCGGCCCAGCCCAGCGACCTGGTGGATGTCGCCCACCTCGTCACCGCGTACTACACGCAGGAGCCCGACCCCGACAACGTCGACCAGCAGGTCGCCTTCGGCACCTCCGGGCACCGCGGCTCGTCGCTCAAGACCTCGTTCAACGAGGCGCACATCGTGGCGACCACCCAGGCGATCGTCGACTACCGACGCGAGCAGGGCTTCGACGGGCCGCTGTTCATGGGCCGCGACACCCACGGTCTGTCCGAGCCGGCCTGGGCGTCCGCGCTCGAGGTGCTGGCCGCCAACGACGTGACCGTCCTGGTCGACTCCGCCGACCGCTACACGCCCACCCCCGCCGTCTCCCACGCAATCCTGGTGGCCAACCGCGGCAAGATCGGCGGCGTCTCCGACCTGCCGGCCGGGATCGGGCTGGCCGACGGCATCGTCGTGACGCCGTCGCACAACCCGCCCAGCGACGGCGGCTTCAAGTACAACCCGCCCCACGGCGGCCCCGCCGACAGTGACGCCACCAAGGTCATCGCCTCGCGCGCCAACGAATACATCAAGGCCGGGCTCGAGGGCGTCAAGCGGATCCCCTTCTCCCGCGCGCGTGCCGCGGCGCAGAGCTATGACTTCCTCGGCACCTATGTCGACGACCTCCCCAGCGTGCTCGACCTCGACCGCATCCGTGAGGCCGGCGTGCGCATCGGCGCGGACCCGCTCGGCGGTGCCTCCGTCGACTACTGGGGCGCGATCGCCGAGCGGCACAACCTCGACCTGACGGTCGTCAACCCGCTCGTCGACCCGACCTGGCGCTTCATGACGCTCGACTGGGACGGCAAGATCCGGATGGACTGCTCCTCGCCGTCGGCGATGGCCTCGCTGATCTCCCGCAAGGACGAGTACCAGATCGCCACCGGCAACGACGCCGACTCCGACCGGCACGGCATCGTCACCCCCGACGGCGGGCTGATGAACCCCAACCACTACCTCGCCGTGGCGATCCAGTACCTCTTCGGCGGCGGGCGGCCCGACTGGCCCGCCGACGGATTCATCGGCAAGACCCTCGTGTCCAGCTCGATGATCGACCGCGTCGCCGAGGACCTCGGCCGGCGCCTCGTCGAGGTCCCGGTGGGCTTCAAGTGGTTCGTCCCGGGGCTGCTCGACGGCTCGGGGCCGTTCGGCGGCGAGGAGTCGGCCGGCGCGTCCTTCCTGCGCTTCGACGGCTCGGTCTGGACCACCGACAAGGACGGCATCATCCTCGCGCTGCTCGCCTCCGAGATCCTCGCCGCGACCGGCCGCTCCCCCAGCGAGCACTATGCCGACCTGGTCGCGAAGCACGGCGAGCCGGCATATGCCCGCATCGACGCCCCCGCGGACCGCGAGCAGAAGGCCAAGCTGGCTGCACTCTCCCCCGACGACGTCAGCGCCGACACCCTTGCCGGGGAGGCGATCACCGCCAAGCTGACCAAGGCACCCGGCAACGATGCAGCGATCGGCGGCCTCAAGGTCGTCACCGACAACGCCTGGTTCGCCGCGCGCCCGTCCGGCACCGAGGACGTCTACAAGATCTATGCCGAGTCCTTCAAGGGACCCGAGCACCTCGCCCAGGTCCAGGCCGAGGCCAAGGAGGTCGTCGGCGCCGCCCTGGGGGCCTGAGCCCGCACGCAGGGCAGACGTCCCGAGAAACGTCCGGGGAGGTTCACCGGGTCGACACCCCGCGGTCGCCCCCGACCGTCTACACTCCTGCCGGAACGCACCATGCCTCGTGACGACCCTGCCGGCGTCTGATCAGGCCTTCGCCGAGCAGGCCCGCCAGCTGCCCCGCGAAGCAACGACGACGGGGGGACCCATGCCGCGCACCCGACGCATCGCCATCGCCGCGCTCGCCGCTGCCGGGACCATGCTGGTCGGCCTCGCCGGTGGCGGACAGGCGGCCAGCGTCCCGTCCGTGCCCTACTCGCCCTTCTTCGAGCGCGCGCCACTCGGCGAGGCCCCGTGTGCCGAGGGCATGAGCCGGGCCCGGACGCTCTACAGCAACGGTTTTGAGAGCTCGATCCCCAACTCGCGCTTCAACGACGGCTTCACGCGCAGCTCGACCGCCCGCGCGGTCGGCAGCTACTCCGCGCGGTCGGGCCTGTATGCCAACTCGACCGACCACCACTTCTTCCTCCCCTATGTGAAGAGCACCTCGGGGTGGAACACCCGGTTCGCGTTCGCGGCATACACCAACGGCCGCGGTATCGCGTCGGTCAACTCCCAGGCCCAGACGATCAGCGGCAGCGGCTGGCGGGGCTACAACCTCGACGTCACGCCCGCGACCCACGACGAGGGCGGCTGGCTCGGCTCGTGGTTCGAGCACTACCCGTCCTCCAGCACCACGTCTGTCTTCTATGTCGACAACGTGCAGGTCTTCCAGTGCGGCTACAACAAGACCACGCGTGTGTCCGGCACCTACTCTTACGAGTTCGCCGCGCAGGTGTCCAAGGCGTTCGCGGCCAGCCCGGACGTGGTCTACGTCCTCGCCGGCACCGACCAGACCGACAGCCTGGCGCTGCCGGCCCTCGCGGCGCTGGGCCGGCCCTCCCTGCTGGTCACCGCCACCTCCATCCCCACTGCGACCCAGGATGCGCTGACCAGGCTCAAGCCGGCCAAGATCGTCGTCGTCGGCCCCACCTCGCGGGTCTCCGACACGGTCGCCCAGCAGCTGGGTGCCTACGCGCCGACCGTCGAGCGGGTCTCGGGGACGGCGGCGGGCATGGCCGGCCAGCTCGCGGTCGACAGCTACCCGACCGGCGGCAAGGTCTACCTCGTCGACAACCGCGGGATCATGGACGCCTACAGCGCCGGTGCGCTCGCCGCGCGGACCAACTCCCCCGTCCTCGTCACCTCCAGCACCTCGCTCTCGTCCGAGACGCGAGATGCCCTCAGCCGGCTGAAGCCCAGCCAGGTGGTCGTCGTCGGTGACACCACGAGCGTCTCGGAGTCGGTCCGCACCGCCGCCGCGGCATACGCCACCGGCAGCACCAAGTCGGTGCGCATCGGCTCCGCCGGCGACTACACGACCAACGCGACCGTCGCGGCCCAGTTCCCGGCAGGCACCCCGAGCAACCTCGTGCCCGTCGCGGCCTGGCAGCAGGCCTTCGTCGGGGCCCTGCGCGCCGCCCACCACCGCGAGCCGCTCCTGTTCGCCAACGAGACCGGCCTCTACCAGGTGACCTACAACCGGCTGGTCGCCATGACCGAGCCGTCCGGCACCGTCATCGGCAACCTGTCCTTCATCTCGAGCCTGACGCGCGACGTGTACGGCCGCACGCTTCGCTGAGGAGTCCCATGCGCAACCAGACCGCCCTGCTCAACGGCGACCTCGTCTCCGTCGACGCCCCTACCGCCGCCACCCTCGCGCCGGCCGTGCGCGCCAGCGTCCTCCAGGTGGGCAGCCTCGAGCTCGAGCTGCACGCGGGCACCGAGGAGTCGGCCGAGTTCTTCCTCACCACGACGGGCACCACGCCCACCCGCGACCTGCGGCTGCGCGGCGGGCAGACCCTGCGCACCGGCCACCTCGGTGGTGACCCCGCTGCGGGGCAGGCATTCGTCGTCGAGGTCGGCGCCGACCGCCTCTTTGGCTCGGCCGCCCCGTCGATGTCCCTCGAGGCGCTCGCGGCGGCCCTGTCCGAGGCCGGCATCTCCCGCGGTCCGCGTGGCCCGCGCCTGGCCCCGCGTGGCAAGGTCGGCTGGTCCCCACGCCGGACCCACAGCGCCTTCCAGACCGTCGACCCGCAGACCGCCAACGGCTTCCTGATGGACATCCGCCGCATCCGCGCCGAGGACGCCGCCAAGCAGAAGCCCAAGGGCGCCCGCGTGCGTGGCGGCCACCTCTCGCGCAGCGTCTCGGCCTCCTCGGTCCACGTGGTGCTCGAGACGTCCGACTTCGTGGTCTATGGCATCCCGACCCAGGGCGCCGACCTCGACTCCCTGGCCGGCGCGATGGCCGAGGTCCGGGTGGACCGCTCATGACGATCGCCCTGCTGGCGGCCTGCGCCCTCGTGCTCGTCGCGTCGGGCCTGTCCCACCTCCGCGACCTCGCCGTCCTGCGCCGGGGGATGCGGGAGCATGGCGTGCTGCCCGAGTCGATTCACGCGCCGGCGGCCATCGCCCTCACCGCGGCCGAGCTCGTCCTCGCGGCGGCGCTCGCCTTCGGTCTGGTCGTCGGCAGCTCCGGGGTCACCCGGCTCGCGGCGGCCGGCGCGGCCGCGCTCTTCGCCGCCTTCACGGCATACCTCCTGCTGGCCCTGCGCCGCCCGGGAGCCGCGGCCCTCCCCTGCGCCTGCGGCCTCGGCGACGCGCCGCTCGGTCTCTGGACGGTCGTGCGGGCCGCCCTGCTCGCGGCCCTCGCCGTCATCGGCGCGGTCTGGGTGCCGGCCGCCGCCGGCACCCTCGCCCTGCCCCAGCTGGCCGTGGTGCTGCTGGCGACGGTGTCGCTGGCCATCGGCATCGGGCTGCTCCCGGCCGCCCGGGCAGTGGAGGTGGCGCGATGAGCTTCACCGAGGCCGCCCTCCTCGTCGCCTGGCTGGCGATCGCTGTGCTCGCGCTCGGGCTCGCCGGGCTCATGCGCCAGCACGACGACCTGCGCCGCCGCATCTCGGAGCTGACCGCCCAGCACGGCCACGCCACCGGCGGCCTGACCGGTCTGCACCTGCCCGCCGACGGCCCGCTCGGCGCTGCCCGCCCGGTCGGTGGCGGCATCGTGCTCTTCGTCTCACCCGGCTGCCCCTCCTGCGAGGGCGCCCTGGCCGACGTGCGCGCCCACGGCGTCGCCGGCGAGCTCGTCGTCGTCTCTGCGGGCAGCTGCCCCGAGACCCACGGCGCCCGCTGCGTCGGGGAGGCCCGCGAGATCCTCGACCGGCTGTCCGTGCCGGCCACCCCCTATCTGATGGAGGTCGCCGCCGACGGCGAGATCGGTGCGACCCTTCTGCCGTCCGATGCCCACGAGATCGCGTCCTGGCTCGACCACGTCGCGACCGCCCGGAAGGGAGCCTGACCATGGCGATCCGCTTCGACGACCTGCCCGAGGTGGACGAGGGCCGCGTCAAGGCCCTGCTCCAGCCCCGCCCCAGCCGGCGCGGCGTGATCCGGGGCCTGGCCGTGGGCGGCATGTCCCTGGCCCTCGGCGGTTTCGCCGTGCTCAACTCCGGCGTCAAGCGGGCCGAGGCGGCCTACTTCCAGGACTGGACCGACGTCACCTCGGGCCCGTGCGGCCCGGGCAACTACGCCAGCGGCCACACCGAGGCGGGGCTCAAGTGCGGGCCCTCGCCGATGTGCACCGACCAGTCGTGCTGCTGGAAGTACCGCAGCGGCGCCGACAACATGGTCGGCTGGCACAAGCAGGCCCCCGGCCGCGGCTCGACCTACTACCTGCACCGCCCCGACGAGTGCTGGGCGTCCTATGACTCCTGGCGGTGGCGGTTCAGCGACGGCAAGACCTACCGCTGCTCCGACGGCTTCACCTGCAACAGCTCCTCGTGCTACCGGAGCATCTGCCCGTGGGCAGTGTGACCTGTCCCCCCACCAAGGTGCGCGGCCGGTGGATCGCCGACCCGCTCCTGCCCCTGGGGCTGCTTGCGCTCGCCTCGGCGGGCCTGGTGATCGCCGGTCTGGCGACGCCGCTCGTGCTCGCGCTGCTCGCGGCCGGTGCCGCCGCGCTCGCGCTGTCCGGCTCCACTTGAGGCCTTAACGGCGCCTGGGCGCTGATGGCCTCGGTCCGAGGCCAGATCGGACGACTTCACCTCTGGGGCTGGTATGCCGCCGGGGCCACCTTGGGCGGGGCCACCACCGGCGCGCTCCTGGCCGTGCTCGCCGGGCTCGCCTCACCCCTGCCGGGCACGATGCGGCTGGCCCTCGCCGCGGCTGCCGCTGTGGCGTTCGCCGGGCTCGACCTCGCCTCGCCCAAACTGCGCCTGCCCCAGCGCACCGAGCTCATCCCGCAGACAGTCTTCGACCGGGGCATGAGCCTCGGGATCGCGCGCTTCGCCTATGAGTACGGCACCGGTTTGCGCACGCTCGTGCCCAGCGCCGCGTCCTACCTGACCGCCGTCTTCCTCATGGCCGCCAACCTGCCGTGGTGGCAGACGGTGCTGGCCGGGGCCGTCTTCGGTCTCTCCCGCTCGATCGCCGTCCTCCAGTACCTCCTGCTCGGCGACTCCGAGACCTGGGCGGCCTTCCTCAGCCAGCACACCCGCGTGCTGGAGCGGGCCGGCTCCGTCCTCGCGGCCGTGCTGGTCATCGCGGCCGTCGCCGCCCTCTGGCCCTGAGCGCCCCCGGCCCTGAGCGACTGCTCCCCGCCCTGACCGGCTCCACGGTCGCCGCCCTCTGGCCCTGAGCGACTCCGCCCACCCTGACCAGTCTTGGCCACTGGACCCTCGTTGGCGCGGGCTCCCGGGCGGCGCAGGCCGGGTATGACGAGTGCCCCGGACCACCGTGGTGGCCGGGGCACTCGTGCGATGCCGGGGTCAGCGGGTCGGGATGTCCCAGATCCGCTCCATGTAGTCGCGCATCGAGCGGTCGGAGCTGAAGTAGCCGCAGCGGGCGACGTTGAGGATGGCCGAGCGCGACCACGCCTCCTGGTCGCCATAGGCGGCCGAGACCTTGTCCTGCGCCTCGAGGTAGGAGGCGTAGTCGGCCAGGACCATGAAGCGGTCGTTGTTGAGCAGGTCACCGACGACCGCCCACGCCTTGCCGCCGTCGCCGCCGGTGAAGGCGCCGCTGGCGATCAGGTCGATGGCGCGACGCAGGTTCTCGTCCTGCTCGTAGAACGAGCGCGGCGAGTAGCCCTTGTCCTGGAGCTCGGCGACCTCGGGCTCGGTCATGCCGAACAGGAAGAAGTTGTCGTCGCCGACGAGCTCGCGGATCTCGACATTGGCGCCGTCGTCGGTGCCGATCGTCAGCGCGCCGTTGAGGGCGAACTTCATGTTGCCGGTGCCCGAGGCCTCCTTGCCGGCGAGCGAGATCTGCTCGGACAGGTCGGCGGCCGGGATGAGCTTCTCGGCGAGCGTGACGTTGTAGTTGGCCGGGAAGGCAACTGCCAGAACGTTGTTGACGCGGTCATCGGCATTGACCGTGGCGGCCACGGCGTTGATGAGCGCGATGATCTCCTTGGCCATGTGGTAGCCGGGGGCTGCCTTGGCGCCGAAGACGAAGGTCCGCGGCGTGATGTCCTCCACCGCGAGGCGGCCACTGGTCACGCCGTCATAGAGCGTGACGATGTGGAGCAGCTTGAGCATCTGCCGCTTGTACTCGTGGAGGCGCTTGACCATCACGTCGAGCAGGTGCCCCTCGGGCAGGACCAGGCCGTCGCGGGTCTCGAGCAGCCCCCGCAGCCGGTCCTTGTTGGCCTTCTTGACCTCGCGGAAACGCTCGCGGAATGCCGCGTCGTCGGCATACGGCTCGAGCTCGCGCAGGCGCTCGAGGTCGGTCACCCAGCCGTCGCCGATCGACTCGGTGATCAGGTCGGACAGCTGGCCGTTGGCCAGGCGCAGGAAGCGCCGGGGCGTGACGCCGTTGGTGACATTGGTGAACTTCTCCGGCCACATCTGGGAGAAGTCCGGCAGGACCTTGTCGCGCAGGAGCTGGCTGTGCAGCTCGGCGACGCCGTTGACCTTGATGCCGACGACCGTCGCGAGATAGGCCATCCGGACCGCCCGCGGCTCCTCCTGAATGATCGACATCCGGCGAACGCGGTCCTCGTCGTCGGGGAAGCGCTCGCGGACCGAGGCGAGGAACTCGTCGTTGATGCGGTAGATGATCTCGAGGTGGCGCGGCAGCAGCTTGCCGAGCAGCTCCACCGACCAGACCTCGAGGGCCTCCGGCAGTAGCGTGTGGCAGGTGTAGGCGAAACACCGGCTGGTGACATCCCACGCCTCGTCCCAGGACATGCCGTACTCGTCGATGAGCAGGCGCATCAGCTCGGGGATCGCGATGACGGGGTGGGTGTCGTTGAGCTGCCAGGTGATCTGCTCGGGCAGCGTGTGCAGGTCGAAGTCGTCGGGCAGGGTCTGCTCGATGTAGTCCTTCAGCGACGCAGCGACGAAGAAGTACTGCTGCTGGAGGCGCAGCTCCTTGCCCTGGGGCGTGGAGTCCTCGGGGTAGAGCACCTTGGTGATGTTCTCGGCATACGTCTGGGCCCGCACGGCCTCCTCGTAGTCACCCGAGTTGAAGATGTGCAGGTCGAACTCCCGCGTCGCGCGCGCCGACCACAGCCGCAGCGTGTTGACGACGCCGTTGCGGTAGCCGGGGACCATGTACTGGTACGGGATGGCCTGGACATTCCACGCCGGGACCCAGCGGGTCTTCTCCACGCCGTCCTCGACGACGGTCTCGGTGTGGCCGCCGAAGTGGATCTCCACGGCGCGGTCGGGCAGAGGGAACTCCCACGGGCTGCCGAGCATGAGCCACGAGTCGGGCATCTCGACCTGGCGGCCATCGACGAAGGTCTGGCGGAACATGCCGTACTCGTAGCGGATGCCGTAGCCGATGCAGGAGGCGTCCATCGTCGCCAGCGAGTCGACGAAGCAGGCCGCGAGGCGGCCGAGGCCGCCGTTGCCGAGGCCGGGCTCGACCTCCTGCGCACGCAGCGTGTCGATGTCGAGGCCGCACTTGTCCATCGCCTCGCGGGCGATGTCATAGAGGTCGGCGGCCAGCAGCGCGTTGCCGAGCTGGCGGCCAAGGAGGTACTCGGCCGACAGGTAGCCGATCATCTTCTCCGGCGCCTGACGACGGCGGCGGCTGGTGTTCATCCAGTCGGTCATCAGGTAGCGGCGCACGGTCATGGCCAGCGCGAGGTACTGGTCGTTGACCGTCGAGCGGGGCAGGGCGACGCCCTGGGCGAAGTTGAGGTTCTCGAGGAACTCCTCGACGAAGCCGTCGACGGTGCGCTCGGCGGGCACGGACGGGGTCAGGGCCAGCGGATGGGTCGGCGTGTGGGCGGGACCCTTGTTGCGGCGGGCCATCTCCTGGGTCTCGACCTGAAGGTGGTGGAGGTTGGCGTCTTGGTCCGGTGTCATGTCTTCTCTCCGAGAGACGGGATGTGCGGGTCCGTGCGTGTCCATCATGGACGTGGGAGGGGGGCCGCTCCCAATCGGCTGCTCAGAACAGCGCGCTCATCAGCGCGGTGCGGCCCTTGCGGACCCGCTCGTCCTGGCCGCCGACGACCGAGAACAGCTCGAGCAGGTGGGTGCGGGCCCGGTCGCGGTCGTCGCCAGAGCTCACCTTGACGAGGTCGATCAGGCGCGTGAACGCGTCCTCGATGTGACCCCCGAGCAGGTCGAGGTCGGCGACGGTGATCTGTGCCTCGACGTCGGTGGGGTCTGCGGCGGCCGCGGCGCGCGCGGCCTGGAGGTCGACGCCCTGGGTGCGCCGCAGCAGCCCGACCTGGGCCAGCCCCAGCGTGGCGTCCTCGTCGGCGGGGTTCTCCGCGAGCGCCTGCTGGTATGCCGCGTGGGCGCCGTCGAGGTCGCCCGCCTCGATCGCGTCGAAGGCCTGCTGGTGCAGGGCCGGGAGCGCGGGCTCGGCGGGGGCGTCCGTGGCGGGATCCCCTGTGGCAGAGTCGGACTCGCCGAGCTCGACCCGCCCGGTCACGCCCTGCTGGGCGGCGACCTGGACGAGCTCGTCGAAGACGGGCGAGACCTGGTCGGCGGCGGGCACGCCCTCGTACATCGGCACCGGCTGGCCGCCGACGAGCCCGAGGGTGAAGGGCAGCCCGCGCAGCTGGAGCGCCTGGGCCAGCGCCTGGGTGACACCCGGCGTCGTGGCCGCGTCGACCGAGATGACCTGGAGGCGGCCGCCGAGGCGGGTGGCCTCGGCCACGGCGAGGTCGAGCGCGGCGCGGGTCTCGGGCTGCTGGCTGGCCCAGAGCACGAGCACCGCCGGCACCCGCACGGTGGCGTTCATCAGCTCGGTGAAGTTGGCGTCGGTGCCCTCGACCACGAGACCGGCGGGGGCCCCGGGGGCCGACGCGGACGCGGCTGGGGCGCCGCCCTGCGGCATACCGGCCTGGGCAGTGGACCCCGCCCCGGCGGCCGGGGACTGGGGTGCGAGACGCGAGAGGTCGACGGCGCCGCGGAGGGACGCGGCGTTGAACGGCTGCTGGGTCATGGACCCATCCTCCCAAACGTCGCGGACCGGCGGGTCACTCGCCCTTGGCGCTGACGAGCTGCTCGTCGACACCGACGAGCTTGGCCTTGCCCGTGGCCGGCACCGTGAACAGCACGGTCTCGTAGGTCACGACCTCGGCCTTCTTGGTCAGCTTGTCCTTGTCGACCAGTGCCGCGAACTCCTTGTTGGGGGTCAGCGACTGGGCCTTGCCGGTGAGGGTGATGTTGTCGGTGCGCTTGAGCAGCCCCATCACCACGGCGCCGCCGTCCTTGAGCGGGACGACCTCGGTGGTCTTGGGCTCGACCGCGTGCACCTGGGTGTAGGTCGCGAGGTCCTTGAGCCCGTCGGCCAGGCCCTTGGCGTTCTTGCGGACCGTCGTCGTGAACGGGTCGTTGGTCTCGACGTGGGGCGTGGCGGGGGGCGTGGGATAGGCCATGCCCTTGGCGTACTCGCCCAGCAGGACGCCCGGCTCGACCGCGACCTTGGCGTCGCTGCCGGACATGGGGGTGCCCTCGGCGAGGGAGTCGAATGCCGCGACCTGCGTGCCGGGCTGCATGGTCGCCGTGGCGGCGATGCGCCACGGGTCGCTCACCGCGTCGGAGCGCAGCAGGTGCAGCTGCTGGGTCTTGTCGGAGGCGGTCGTCGTGACGAACATCGCCCGCGGCCAGGCCTTGCCCCGGCTGACCGACAGGACGCGGGGGCTGGCTGCGCTGATGCCCTTGCGGCTGGCGGCATTGGCGGCCTTGGCCTTGGTGATCGTGGCGTGGGCGTTGGCGACGGTCAGCGCGCTGCCGGTCAGGACCTCCTCGCGCGCCTTGGTGCCGGCCGGGCCGGTCTGCGCCTGGGCCTTCTCGGCGGCCGTGAGGACGGCACCGGCGACCTTGGCCGCGTTGGCCTCGGTCATCGAGCCGCCGCTGGCGTCCTCGGCGGGGGCCGGGCGGATTCCGATGACCTCGTCGCGGACATAGCTCTCGGCGTCCTGCTGGACACCGCAGCCGGTCAGGGCCAGTGCGCCGACGGTCAGGACCGCCGCGGCGCGCATCGTGCGGGCGCTCATCGGTGGCCTCCCTCGTCGCTGCGGTCGTGGTCGGTGACGATCACCTCGGTCTGCTCGGGCGAGTCGTGCTCGACCGGGTATGCCGGGTGCTCGCCGTCGGTGCGCACGTCGCCGGAGTGCACGCCGTCGGTGTGCGCGTCGCCGGAGTGCACGTGGTCGGAGTGCACCTCGTCGGAGTGCAGGTCGTCGGTCTGCATCGGCTCGGTGTCCGGGTCGGACTCGACCTGGGTCGCGGCGGTGGCCGCGGTGGCACCGCCGACCGCCACCGGCATGTCGAGCTCGTCGGTGGTGGCGACCGGGGCCTCGTCCGCGCGGCGGGACCTGCGACGGCGCAGCAGGCTCCACAGCCACAGGCCGAGCCCGAGGAGGATCAGACCGGCGCCGGCGATGACCGGCCACAGCGCCCAGCGGAACCAGTCGGCGTCCCGCACGGTGTAGCTCAGACCCGTGAGGGGGGTGCCGTCGGTCGAGGAGATGACGATCGTCTGCGGGGCCTCGGCCTGGTCGACGGTCGTGGTGATCTCGCGGTCGCGGGTGGCCTGCTCGGTCCACAGCTCGGCGGTGGCCGGCCGGTCGGTCGAGGTGCCCTCGGTGCGGGTGGTCAGCACCCAGTCGCGCACGTCGACGCCGTTGGGGACCACGCGCTTGGTGTCGCCGACGGCTGCCTTGGCGTCGGACGGGTCGCCCTTGGCCAGCCAGATCTCGCCCGGGCCGGTCGCCCGCACCTCGATAGGCCGGTCGACGCGGTTGATCGTGTCGGGGGTGAGCACCACGGTCGCGGCCTTGGGATCGGTCGCGAAGGTCGCCACCCCTTCGCTCCCGATGTGGCTCCACAGCCAGGCTCCGGGGATGACGAGGGCGACGCCCGCCAGCACGAGGAGCGTGCCGAGGATGCGTGAGATAAGGGTTGCCACGTGGTACTTCCAAGGTCGACAGCAGGGCTCGCCGGGGTGACCTGCGCCCCCCGGACAACCCATCCACCTTCCCCTATCGCCCCCAGAGTCACAAATCGGCAACGATGGCTGCGTGCGTGCTCAGACCTCGTCGGAGTGGCCGAAGTCACCCGCGGCCACCCGGACCTTGCGCATGAGGGCAAAGAGCTGGGAGCGCTCCGAGGGCGTGAGCGAGGCGAGCGAGAACTCCGTGGCCACGAGGTCTGCGGTGGCCCGCTCCATCGCGTCCCGGCCCGCGTCGGTCAGCACGGCCAGGGTGCTGCGGCCGTCGTCGGGGTCGGGCACCCGGTCGACGAACCCCTGTGCGGCAAGCCGCTGGACGATATTGGTCGCGCTCGTCGGGTGCACCATCAGCCGCTGCCCGATCGTGCTCATCCGCAGCCGTCCGGTGCGGCTGAAGGCGAGCAGCACCAGGGCCTCGTAGCGCGCGAAGGTCAGCCCCTGCCGGCCCACGATCGCGTCGAACTCGGTGAGCAGCAGCTGCTGGACGCGCATGACCGAGGTCGCGGCCGCCATCGTCTCGGCATCCTCCCGGCTCCCCCATCGGCGCGCCCAGCTCGTCGCGGCGCGCGCGATCGGGTCGAAGGGCAGGCGGAGAGCAGGCACCCCGTCACGGTAGTGGACGGACGACGCCATTCCCGGTCATTGCGCGAGGACGCCCTCGTCGAGGTGCAGCACGCGGTCGGCGGCCTCGGCGGCCTCGAGGTCGTGGGTGGTCATCAGGACGATCGCACCGGTGTGGGCGGCGGCACGCAGGAGCGCCAGGACACGCTCCCGGTTGTCGTGGTCGAGCTCGGACGTCGGCTCGTCGGCGAGCAGCACCCGGCCCTGCTGGGCGAGTCCCCGCGCCACCGCGACCCGCTGCTGCTGGCCCCCGGACAGCTCCTCCGCCCGGTGGGTGGTCGACTCCCCCAGCCCGACGGCCCCGAGTGCCTCCAGGGCGCGCTCGCGGGCCTGCGCCCCGGTGACACCGCGGGAGACGAGCGGGACGAGGACGTTCTCGTATGCCGTGAGCGTCACCGCGAGCGCCGAGCCCTGGGGGATGAGCACGATCCCGCGCTCGAGGGCGTCGTCGTGGTCGCTCAGCGGCGAGCCGTCGAGCCGGACCTCGCCCTCGACGGGTGCGACGGCCTGGGCGATGGCCCACAGCAGGGTCGTCTTGCCGGCGCCCGACGGGCCGGTGATCGCCACGAAGTCGCCGCCGCTCGCGGTCAGCGACACGTCGCTCAGCGCGGTGACGTCGCCGTAGCGGACGCTCACGCCCCGCACCTCGAGGTCTGCGGTCATGACCTGCCCTCCTGCTCGAGGCGCCAGACGCCATCGACCTCGTGGACCCGCACGAGCGCGCCCGGCGGGAAGGCGTCCATGGCGGCCGGCGGCAGCGGCAGCGAGCCGTCCGGTGCGACCACCGCATAGTCCATGCCCTCGCGCCCCTCACCGCCGATGCGCCCGTCGCGGATGGTGATGGTGCGTGGCAGTCGCGCGGCGACGTCGGGGTCGTGGGTGACGACGACGACGGTGGTGCCCTGCTCCTGGTTGACCCGGTGGACGGTGTCGAGGACGAGGTCCCGGGCGACGTGGTCGAGCTGGCTGGTCGGCTCGTCGGCGAGCAGCAGCCCGGGCCCGGCCGCCATGGCGACGCCCAGTGCCGTCAGCTGGAGCTGCCCGGGGGTCAGACCCGTCAGCGGATGGTCGGCGACATCGCCCAGGCCCACGAGCTCGAGGACCTCCCGGGCCTCGCCCGAGGACCGGCCGCCACGCCGGTCGCTGCCCTGGGCGAACTCGACGTTGCCGCGCGGGGTCAGATAGGGCAGCAGGTTGCGGCTGGCCCCCTGGAGGAGGATGCCGACCTCGGCGGCCCTGAAGTCGTCGAGCTCGCGCTCGTCGAGCTTGCCGATCTCCTTCTCCCCCACCCGGATCGAGCCCGCGCTGGGCCGCATGAGGCCGGCAAAGAGGCTGAGCAGCGTGGACTTGCCGGAGCCGGACGGGCCGAGCAGCCCCACCACGTCGCCGGCGCGCACGTGCAGGTCGACCCCGGAGAGGGCAGCGACATCGTGGCCCTCGGCCCGATAGATGTGGACCAGCCCGCGGGTGAGGACATCGAGGCCGTGGCGCTCGCTCATCGCGCCTCCCTCAGCCGGGCGAGCTCGACCCGGCGGGCGAGCCACTCGCCGGCCAGCCATGCGACGCCCGCGAGCAGCAGCGCACTGATGCCGGCCCCGGCGACCACGGTCAGCGCCCGCGGGGTCAGGTCGATGACGGGGACCGGGCGGCTCTCGGCGAACAGCGGCACCAGCGGCATGACGAGGAAGGCGCTCGCGAGCCCACACACCAGCCCGAGGGCGACGCCGAGCAGCGCCGACCCGACCTCCTCGATGCGCAGGGAGGAACGGACCCGACGCCGGGGCACGCCACTGGCCACGAGGGCGGCCCCATCGGCTGCCTGCTGGCGCCAGGCGCCCATGGCCACGATGGCGATGACGAGGGAGGCGAGGAGCAGCGCCGCGCCGCCGACGATGCGGCCAAGGCGCAGGGCCCATGCGCTGGCGGAGGAGTCATAGGCCGCCTTGAGGTCGGCATACCGCCTGGTGCGCTCGACCGCGATGTCGGCGTCGCCGAGCAGGGCGGTGGCCCGGGCGACGGCGGACTCGGAGCCGTCGGCCAGCCACACCTCCACCCGCCCCTGGTCCGAGACCACCGGGCCGGAGCGCAGCATGGTGTCGAGATCAGCGAGCGCCCCGCGGTCGCCCAGCACGGGCAGCGCCGTGACGGCCTGTCGCACAACGGCTTTGATCGGCTGGCCGCCCAGGCCCAGCAGCTCGATGCCGGCGTCGGCCCTGGCGCCCGGCGCGGACGTCACCACGGGGACGGGGTTGGGGATGTCCGCCCGCGAGATCGTCGTGAGCGCGCCGATGTTGTGGGTGCGCATGACGAGTCCTCCTGTGGCAGAGGCGCTCTGGAGGACCATCCCGGATGTCTCGGGCTCAAAGGGTGTGCGGGGGTTCTCCGGGCTTATCGGCGGGAAGGGCTGGCCCGCGACGCCCGTCCAGGCCCCTGTGCCGCCGAGGTCGAGGGCCTTGCCGTCGACCCTCAGGTCGCGCAGCGTGAGCGTCGCGTCAGTGGCCATGTCCTCCTGCGTGTCGAGGCGGTAGGAGATGCCGGCGAGGCGACAGCCCTCCGGGCAGAGCAGTGGCGCGTTGATGCGCACCGTGGCCTGCTCTCGGAAGGGCACGCGCGTGATGTCCCTCGTGACTGTGCGGCCGTCGGCGAGGGTGACCTGGAGGACGAGGAGCCCCTCGGTTGGGGTCATGGCCGGTCGCGGCAGCGGCCCGGGCGGGTAGGCCGACTGCGGGTCGGTGAACTTCTGCGAGACCCGCAGCTCGCCGGTCACCCGCTCGCCCGTGAGGCGGATCGTGGGGACCGGCGGCGAGCCCAACGCCTCCAGTCGCCAGGGCGCCTGTCCCGCAACGGGATAGGCGATCCGCTCCATCGTCTGACGGGAGGCCAGGAGGGTCGAGGTCGAGTCGGCTGTCGCCTGGTCGACGATGGCCACCGGGGCCGCGGCGTCACCCAGGGGCGCGATGGCCTTGGTGACATCGGCGACCGAGCGGGCGTTGGTGACGAGCGCCGCCGGCGCACCGGCCTCGAGGCGCGCACGCTCTGCACGGTTGTCGTCGGCCACACTCGCTGCGTTGGCGGCAAAGACGACCAGCGACGTGGCGATGGCCGCCACGGGCGCGACGCGGCGCAGGGCGCCACGGCGGGCGAGGCCCGTCAGTCCGAGGCCGCGGGCCACCCGGCCGCGGTCCAGCGCCCGACGGCCGGCCCGGTCGAGCACCGGTGCGAGCAGACGGACCGCGACGAGTGCCACGCCGAGCGCGAGCACCGCAGGCGTGACGAGCGCGAGTGGTCCGGTCAGGGTGCGGGTGGCCAGCCCGGCGACCCCGAATCCGGCGAGGGCCAGGAGAAGCACGTCGATGATCGCCGAGCCACGGGCACCTGCGCCCGGCACCCGGCGCAGCAGCGCGGCGATGCTCTCGCGCGACAGCGGCCGCACAGCGAGCCAGACGGCCGCCAGGCAGAGGGCTGCCGAGACCAGCAGCGCGAGCGCCACCCCCGCAGGCACCTCGAAGGGGACCCCGTCGGCCAGGAGCGTGCGGTTGACGACCCACATCGCGGCGAGCCCGAGGATCAGCCCGAGCGGGAGTCCGATGGCGGTGGCGAGCCCGAGCTCCCCCATGACCAGCCGCCCCGCCGCGTCGCGCGAACGGCCCCGCAGCCGGGCGAGGGCCACCTCCGGGCGTCGCTGCTCGACCGCGGCCTGGGCAACGAGCAGGAGCGCGATCGCGGCGAGCAGCGCGAGCTGGGCAAATAGCACCGGCACGATCGTGCGCACCTGGGCCCGGTCGGCGCGCACCACCTCGTCGACCCGCGTCATCGGGCTGACCGCGGAGACACCGCGCAGCGCGGCGGGGACGTCGGCACCGGCCGCCCGCGGCATCGCGTCCTTGATGGTGTCGAGGGTCAGGCGCTCGCGCAGCAGCGGATAGCTCAGCGAGACCTCGGTCCCCCGCCAGAGCCGGTCAAAGGTCGCCGGGACGGTCACCATGTCGTCATAGAGCTCGCGCATGCTCTGCCCGTCGGGGACGACCTTGCCGGATTTGCCGGTCAGGTCGGTGCCGCCCCAGTAGCCCGGGTCCGGCCGCACGTCATAGACGCCCACGACCGTGAGCTGGGGACGCGGCACGTCGACGGTGCGGCCGTCCTCGGCCACCTCGGACATCCCGAGGTAGCCGCGGTGGTCCCAGCGCGGGGAGACCGGCAGGCGGGTGCCGAGCGACCACTTGCGCAGGGTGAAATCGGCCTCGGAGACGGCGATCTCGCCCGCCTTGGCCGGACAGCGACCACTGACAAAGCCCAGGTGGGCACACGCGTCAGAGCGCGCCAGCACCCTCGGCTGGGGCGGGGTCAGCTGGCCGTTCTCGAGCCGGACACTGTTGGTGGACATGGCGATCGGCTCGCCGTGGAGGCGACGCGCCGACCCGCTCATCACCGGAGCCAGGCTCTCCGGCTCGAGCAGGGGCTGGCTGTCGCTGCGGGTCATCCGCACCGTCGTGAAGAAGTCGCGCGGCTGGATGCCATCGATGGCGGTGCGCAGCATCGTCTGCTCCAGCCCGCGGGAGACCAGCGGGGCGAGCACGGTGCAGGCGGTGACCAGGGCGGCGAGCGCGATGAGCGCGAGTGCCTGGGCCCGCCGGTAGCGCAGGGCGGTCAGCATCTAGGACTGGGACCGCCGTTGGAGGGCCGCGTCGAGACGCGCCAGCTTGCCGTCGAGCTCGCCGGTGTGGCCCGGTCGGATGTCGGCCTTCAGCACGAGCGAGACCCGCGCACCATAGGCCGCGGTGGCGTCGACGGCGGCCTTGACGGCCGCCATGCACTCGTCCCACTCCCCCTCGATGGTGGTGAACATGGCGTCGGTGCGGCAGGGCAGCCCGGAGGCCCGCACCGCCTCGACCGCGGCCGCGACGGCGTCACTGACCGAGCCGGTGTCGTCGGCGGCCTGCATGGGTGCGACGGAGAAGGCGACAAGCATGGGACGAGCGTATGCCGCGGGCGATCACGCCCGCGGCATACCCCTTGTGGTCGTGTCCGTCTGGTCGGTCACCCCAGGGCGGCGAGCACCTCGTCGGCGGCGGCATAGGGGTCGGACTGGCCGTCGACGACCTTGGCGGCGAGGTCCTCGACGCCGTGGCCGGAGCGCAGGTCGCCCATCCGCTCGCGCAGGGCCTTGATGGCGATCGACTCGATCTCGTCGCCCGCGCGGCGGATGCGCCGGTCGCGCAGGGTGCCGTTGGCGCCCATCCACTCGACGTGCTTGTCGATGGCCTCCATGACCTCGTCGACTCCGGACTTCTGGGCGGCGATGGTCTTGACCACCGGCGGGCGCCACAGACCGGGCTCGGTGCGGTCACCGAGGGTGATCATGTGGCGGATGTCGCGCACGGTCGCGTCGGCGCCATCACGGTCGGCCTTGTTGACGACGAAGATGTCACCGATCTCGAGGATGCCGGCCTTGGCGGCCTGGATGCCGTCGCCCATGCCCGGGGCGAGCAGGACGATCGTCGTGTCGGCGAGGCCGGCGATCTCGACCTCGGACTGGCCGACGCCGACGGTCTCGACGAGCACGACCTCGCAGCCGGCGGCGTCGAGGACGCGGATCGCCTGGGGCGTCGTCCACGACAGTCCTCCGAGGTGGCCGCGGGAGGCCATCGAGCGGATGTAGACCTGCGGGTCGAGCGCGTAGTCGCTCATCCGGACCCGGTCACCGAGGAGGGCGCCGCCGGAGAACGGCGAGGACGGGTCGACCGCGAGGATGCCGACGCGCTTGCCCCGCTCGCGGAACGCACCGACGAGCGCATTGGTGGACGTGGACTTGCCGACACCCGGCGAGCCGGTCAGGCCGATGACATGCGCGCGGCCGGTGTGGGGCGCGAGAGCTGCCATCACCTCACGGAGCGCTGGGTGGCCGTCCTCGACGAGGGATATCAGGCGTGCGACGGCACGCGGAGACCCCTCCCTGGCCGAGGCGACCAGGGAGGGGACGTCAACGCTGCGAGGTGCCACTCAGGCAGCACCGCCCGGGACCTTGACGATGAGCGCGTCGCCCTGGCCGCCGCCACCACACAGGGCGGCCGCGCCGATGCCGCCGCCGCGGCGCTTTAGCTCGTGGGCGAGGGCGAGGGTGATGCGGGCGCCGGACATGCCGAGCGGGTGGCCCATGGCGATCGCGCCGCCGTTGGGGTTGACCTTGTCGGCGTCGAGGCCGAGCTGCTTGGCCGAGGCCAGGCCGACCGCCGCGAAGGCCTCGTTGATCTCGATGACGTCGAGGTCCTTGGGGTCGATGCCCTCCTTCTCGCAGGCCTTGGCGATCGCGTTGGCCGGCTGGGCCTGGAGGGTGGAGTCGGGGCCGGCGACGACGCCGTGGGCGCCGATCTCGGCGAGCCAGGTCAGGCCCAGCTCCTCGGCCTTGGCCTTGCTCATGACGACGACCGCGGCGGCACCGTCGGAGATCTGCGACGCGGAGCCGGCCGTGATCGTGCCCTCCTTGTTGAACGCGGGGCGCAGCTTGCCCAGCGACTCGGCCGTGGTGTCGGCGCGCACGCCCTCGTCGGTGTTGAAGACGACCGGGTCGCCCTTGCGCTGCGGGATCTCGACGGGGACGACCTCGTCGGCCATCTTGCCGTCGGCCCAGGCCTTGGCGGCGAGCTGGTGGGAGCGGGCGGCGAAGGCGTCCTGCTCCTCGCGGGAGAACTCGGCGTCGCCGGTGTTGGCCGACTCGGTCAGTGAGCCCATGGCCTGGTCGGTGAGGATGTCGTGGAGGCCGTCGAAGGCCATCGAGTCCTTCATCTTGACGTCGCCGTACTTGAAGCCGTCGCGGCTGCCGGTGAGCAGGTGCGGCGCGTTGGTCATCGACTCCTGGCCGCCGGCGACGACGATGTCGAACTCGCCGGCGCGGATCAGCTGGTCGGCCAGGGCGATCGCGTCGATGCCCGAGAGGCAGACCTTGTTGACGGTCAAGGCAGGGACATTCATCGGGATGCCGGCCTTGACGGCAGCCTGGCGGGCGGGGATCTGGCCCTCGCCGGCGGTGAGCACCTGGCCCATGATGACGTACTGGACGTCCTCGGGCTTGACGCCCGACTTCTCGAGGGCGCCCTTGATGGCGAAGCCGCCGAGGTCGGAGCCGGAGAAGCCCTTGAGGGAGCCGCTCATCCGGCCCATGGGGGTCCGGGCTCCGGCGACGATGACAGAGGTGGGGCGGTCGGACATGGTGAGCGGGCCTTCCGGTCGTGGGAGCTCAGATGGGGTCCCCGCCACCCTAGCGAGCGACCCTGCCCCCCGTCGCCGGTCGGGTGGGGTGTCCCACGCCACAGCACGCCGGTCGATACGCACGAGCGGGTATGCCGCGGTGCCGGGGAAGGTGCCTTCTCACCGGCCCCACGGCATACCCCTGTCCCAAGGACGGTCAGTGACCGCCGTCCCTGGCGGGCTCGACGAGCTCGACGAGGACGCCACCGGCGTCCTTGGGGTGGATGAAGTTGACGCGGGAGTTGGACGTGCCGCGCTTGGGCTCGGGGTAGAGCACGCGCAGGCCGCGCTCCTTGAGGGTGGCGCACACGGCGTCGATGTCCTCGACGCGGTAGGCCATCTGCTGGATGCCGGGGCCGCTGCGGTCGAGGAACTTGGCGATCGTCGACTGCTCGTTGAGGGGGGCGAGCAGCTGGATGCAGGAGCCGGAGTCGCCGACGCCCATCATGGCCTCGCGCACCCCCTGCTCCTCGTTGGTCTCCTGGTGGAGCATCGTCATCCCGTACTTCTCCTCGTAGAAGCGGATCGCCTCGTCGAGGTCGGGCACGGCGATGCCCACGTGGTCGATGTGGGTGAACAGGTCTGCGCTCATGGGGCCCAGCCTATTCCTGTCGTGCGCGGGCCGACCGGCCGGTGAGGAGCCTGCGGGAGGGGCCGCGCGGCATACCTGCTCGGGCCTGACCTGCGGTATGAGCGAGGTCACCCGTGACCGCCATCTCATACCCTCCCGTAGCCCCGGTACCGACAAGTAGTTTCAGCACAAAGGAGTGCCCTGGCGTCCGGCCAGGCCCCGCCCCACCCCCACAGCCGAGGAGACAGCAGCAATGCAGCAGATCCGCGACGCCATCATGTCGGGCGACCGCAGCGAGGAGACCTACGCCAACCTCGAGGTCCCCGAGTCCTACCGGGCCGCCGTCGTCCGCAAGGACGAGGTGGGCATGTTCGAGGGTGTGAAGTCCAAGGACAAGGACCCGCGCAAGTCCCTCCACATCGACGACGTCCCGATCCCCGAGCTCGCCCCCGGTGAGGCCCTCGTCGCCGTCATGGCCAGCTCGATCAACTACAACACCGTGTGGACCTCGATCTTCGAGCCGCTCCCCACCTTCGGCTTCCTCGAGCGCTATGGCCGCCTGTCCCCCGCCGCCAAGCGCCACGACCTGCCCTACCACATCGTCGGCTCCGACCTGGCCGGCGTCGTCCTCAAGACCGGCCCCGGCGTCCAGCTGTGGAAGCCCGGCCAGGAGGTCGTCGCGCACTGCCTGTCCGTCGAGCTCGAGCACCACGACGGCCACGACGACACGATGATGGACCCCGAGCAGCGCATCTGGGGCTTCGAGACCAACTTCGGCGGCCTCGCCGAGCTGGCCATCGTCAAGGCCAACCAGCTGATGCACAAGCCCTCCCACCTCACCTGGGAGGAGGCCGCCGCCCCCGGTCTGGTCAACTCGACCGCCTTCCGCCAGCTGATCTCCAAGAACGGCGCCGCGATGAAGCTCGGCGACCGCGTCCTGATCTGGGGCGCCTCCGGCGGTCTCGGCTCCTACGCCACCCAGATGGCGCTCGCCGGTGGCGCCGAGCCGATCTGTGTCGTCTCCTCCCCGGAGAAGGCCGAGATCTGCCGCCAGCTCGGTGCCGAGCACGTCATCGACCGCTCCGCCGAGGGATACAAGTTCTGGAAGGACGAGTCCACCCAGGACCCCAAGGAGTGGAAGCGCCTCGGCGCCAAGATCCGTGAGCTCACCGGTGGCCACGACCCCGACATCGTCTTCGAGCACCCGGGTCGCGAGACCTTCGGCGCCTCGGTCTATGTCACCCGCAAGGGCGGCACGATCGTCACCTGCGCCTCGACCTCGGGCTACATGCACGAGTACGACAACCGCTACCTGTGGATGAACCTCAAGCGGATCGTCTCCAGCCACTTCGCCAACTACCGCGAGGCGTGGCAGGCCAACTCGCTCATCGACCGTGGCCTGATCCACCCGACGCTGAGCAAGACCTACAGCCTCGACGAGGTCGGCCAGGCCTCGCTCGACGTCCACCACAACAAGCACCAGGGCAAGGTCGGCGTGCTGACCCTGGCCCCCGAGGCCGGCCTGGGCGTCACCAACCCCGAGAAGCGCGCGAAGTTCGAGAAGGAGATCAACCTCTTCCGCGCCTCCTGAGGCCGCTAGACCACGAGGTATGCCGCCGTGCCCGGCCCGGGCACGGCGGCATACCTCTGCCCGGGGCCCGGCCACACCGCAAAGACCTCCCGACGGGTGGGGCCGGTGATGCCTCCGCGTGAACTCCGGCGGACGTAGAGTGAGCGCGTGCCCCGCATCGACCCGCGCGCCGTCGCGTCCACGCCGGTGGCCGCCGTGGGGCGGCTGCGGGAGTGGCGTCGCGCCCAGCGTGACGCGTTGCGCGAGAGCAACCGCATCAAGGCGGCCGAGTGGGACGAGCAGCTCGAGCACGACCTGCTCACCGACACCCTCGGCACGACCAGAGCCCGGCCTGACGGGGCGACGGCGGCCGGCTCAGCCGGTCGCAGCGGCGCGCCGCTGAACCGCCACTCCCCCTTCTATCTCGGCTTCGTCGGCGGCCTCGGTGCCCTGCTGGCCTATTCGCTGTGGAATGCCGTGGGGCGGCTCGCGACGACCCTGACGATCCTGGTGGTCGCGCTCTTCCTCACCCTCTCGCTCGACCCGCTCGTCGAGGCCCTGCGCCGGCGCAGTGTGCGCCGGGGCGAGGCCGTGGCCATCGTCTTCCTCGGCTTCATCGGCATCATGGTGCTGCTCGGTGTGCTCGTCGTGCCGCCCGTGGTCGACCAGGGCTCCCAGCTGATCGCGCACTCGCCGGACTATGTCAACAACATCCTCTCCCAGGACTGGGTCAAGCGACTCGACCGCGACTACCAGGTGCTGGAGAAGGCCCAGACGGAGTTCAACAACCGGATCACCGACCCCGGCCTGCTGAGCCAGCTGTTCGGTGGCGTGCTCGGCGCGGGCAGGATCGTGGTGAGCGGGGTCTTCCAGTTCCTGACCATCCTCGTGCTGACCCTCTATTTCCTGGCCTCCCTGCCACAGCTCAAGCAGGCCTCCTATGCCGTGGTGCCCGCCTCGCGTCGCACCCGCGTGATGGCGCTGTCGGAGGAGATCATGCGGCGGGTCGGCGCCTATGCGATCGGGCAGGTGGGCATCGCGACGATCAACGCGCTGTGTGCCTGGCTGATGATGTCGCTGGTCGGCGTCCCCTATGCCGCGGTGCTCGCCGTCGTCGTCGGTTTCCTCGGGCTGGTTCCCATGGTCGGCGCGACTCTCGGCGCGCTGGTGGTGGCCGTCGTGGCCTTCGTGGAGGCTCCCAGGCTGGCGCTGATCGCGCTGATCTACTTCACGGTCTACCAGCAGATCGAGAACTACCTCATCGCCCCGCGCGTGATGACCCGCACCGTCTCCGTCCCTGGCGCCGTGACCGTCGTCGCCGCGCTCGCCGGCGGCACGCTGCTCGGCGTGCTCGGCGCCCTGCTCGCCATCCCCGCCGCCGCCGCCCTGCTGCTGATCTACGACGAGGTCGTCATCCCGCGCCAGCGCCGCGCCTGACCTTCGAGCTCGCGGGGCACCGGGCCCACGGCATACCGGACCGTCGGGACGGCCACCCACTGGTGCGAGACTTGGGGACATGCCACGCGCCAACCGCCGACGCCGCGACGAGGTGCCCCTGGCGATGGGGCGGCTCCTGGGGGGCGGGGAGCGCCGGGAGACCCACCGGGGCCGGGCCTGGTTCGTCCGGCCGCTGTCCGGCGCCACCTCGGAGCGGGCCTATCTGTGCCCGGGCTGCCAGCACGACATCGCGCCGCTGACCGCGCATCTCGTCGTCTGGCCGGCCGACGGCATGGGCGGCGTGGACGACCGGCGCCACTGGCACACGCGCTGCTGGCGCCGTTACTGAGGCTCGCCGACCCAGCCGCCCGAACCCACGCGCTCGCGCATGGACTGGAGCGCCCGGTGGACATTCACCCGCACCGACGACTCCGAGCACCCCAACACCTCGGCAATCGCCCGGTCCGGCATGTCCTCATAGAACCTCAACACCAACACCGCACGCTGCCGAGGGGGCAACAACGCCAACCACCGCACCATCGCCTCATGATCAACAACCGCGTCAACCGCCGACGGCGACGACAACGCCGCCCGACCCGACAGAAACGAGATCGCCTCATCCGAGACCGGCCGCTCCCCCGACCGCTTACGCCGCTTCCCACCCAGAAACTCGTTCACCATCACCTGACGCGCATACGCCTCAGGAGACGCCGCCGCCTGCACCTGACGCCACTTGACCAACACCTTCACCAACGTGTCCTGCACCAGATCCTCGGCATCCTGACGATGCATCGTCAACGACAACGCCGTCCCCATCAACCGCGGCATCAACTCCTGCGCGAACTCACACGCATCCCGAGGCGGCGAACCCCACCGACGCCCGCTCACGACGCACCCTGGGAGAGGCCGGCTTCCACTGCTGCGGCCAGCGTCCGCTGGACGAGTGCAGTCGCCTCGTCGGCGGGGTTGTCATGGATCGTGTAGAGGTAGCCGCCGACGAGGACGCGGCCGGAGCGCTCCAGCACGACGACCTCGGCCGGGTCCCCGGGTCGGTTGAGCTCGGCCCAGGTCGAGCTACCCGACCCGGTGGCGCTCGGCAGCCAGGCACCAGGCGTCGTGGTCCACAGGCACTCGCCCGTGTTGGCCAGGGTCTGCTGCAAGGCGGTGGCGGCGTCCCGCTCGGTGGCGAACCGCGTGACGGTGAGCTGGATCTCGGCCTGGCGATGTGCGCCGTCGGGCGCGTTGTCGGGGCTGATCGCATGGAACTGCCGACCACTGGTCGGCTGCGGGCGGTCGGCGCTCTCCCGCCCGAGGTTGCACATCTGACCACCCACGACGATGGGCGTCCGGGTCGAGGCGAGGGTGAAATAGGGCGCCATCTGCCAGGGCATCTGGGCGGCCTCGGGGAAGACCGACGCGGGGATCGGCACCGCCTTGTCGGCCGCCGGCGGGGTCGAGGGCGGCGTCGAGGGCGGCGGCTGCGGCGAGGCCGGGGACCCCGTCCCGGTCTGAGCGCCTCTCCCGGTGGTGGGCACCGAGGTCGGCACCGAGGTCGGCCCCGAGATCGGCCCCTGGGTGGGTGCCGCGGTGGTCGGCTCTGTCGTAAGCGGTGGCGTGCTGCTGACCTGCGTGCTGGCGCTGCTGGAGGCAGGGGTCGACATCGGAGACCTCGGCACGCCGGTGGGTGCGGAGGTCGCCGACGTCGTGGCTGTCGGGACGGTGGGGCTGGTGGACAGCGACGGCGCGGAGGCCGTCGAGGAAGGGCCCGTGGCCGGTGGCACGGGGGCACTGCTGAGGGCGCCCGGGCCGATCGCGATGGCGGCCGCGATCAGCCCGGCTGCGCCGATGCCTCCGATGGCACCGCCAACCGCCCGCCTGCGTCGGACGGTCGTGGCCCGGCGCACCGCGGCGTCGAGCACGGCCCGGTCCACAGGCATGGCCGAGGACCTCAGTCCGTCGAAGAACTGCCGTGCCTCTTGTGTGCGGGCATCGTCGGCCCAGTCATCATCGGTCTGTGTCACCAGGCATCACCTCCTCGCTGACCTAGATGCGGTGGGACGGCGCTGAAGTTACGCCGGGTCAGCACAAAGTTGGCGATCAAACTAGTCCTCGCCCACCCAGCCGCCGGAGGCGCCGGAGCCGGCACGCTCGCGCATGGACTGGAGCGCCCGGTGGACATTCACCCGCACCGACGACTCCGAGCACCCCAACACCTCGGCAATCGCCCGGTCCGGCATGTCCTCATAGAACCTCAACACCAACACCGCACGCTGCCGAGGCGGCAACAACGCCAACCACCGCACCATCGCCTCATGATCAACAACCGCGTCAACCGCCGACGGCGACGACAACGCCGCCCGACCCGACAGAAACGAGATCGCCTCATCCGAGACCGGCCGCTCCCCCGACCGCTTACGCCGCTTCCCACCCAGAAACTCGTTCACCATCACCTGACGCGCATACGCCTCAGGAGACGCCGCCGCCTGCACCTGACGCCACTTGACCAACACCTTCACCAACGTGTCCTGCACCAGGTCCTCGGCATCCTGACGATGCATCGTCAACGACAACGCCGTCCCCATCAACCGCGGCATCAACTCCTCCGCGAACTCACACGCATCCCGAGGCGGCGAACCCCAGGGACGCCCGCTCACGATGCGCTCCCGGCCGGGCTGGGCGAGTCCACATCCGGCGCCGGCACCGGCTCGACAGGAGCGGCCGGTGCCGTGGGGTCGACGGGCGCGGCAGTCGCGCGACTCGATGTGTCGGCGGTCGGCAGCTGGCCGTCGGAGCCGGTGTCACCGCCGTCCGCCGGCGGCAGCGTCGTGGCCGGGTCGGTCGAGTCACCCGTGGCGGTCTGCTCGGGCGGGAGCGTCGGGTCGGTCGGCGCCGGCGTGGTCACGGTCCCGGTGTCGGGCTCGGTGGTGGTCGGCGCGTCCGGCTCCCGAGTGTCGAGCGTCAGCCCGTCCTCGGTCGTGGGCGCCTGCGTCGACTGGGGCCCCCGGTCGGACGGCTGGATCGGCACGACCGGCACCTCGAGGCTGGTGGTCGTGGAGACCGACGCGCTCTGGCTGGGCCCGGTGGCCGGCGGGGTCTCCCCACCGCCGAAGCCACCCGGCCCGATCGCTATGGCCGCAGCGATCAGCGCGGTCGCGCCGAGGCCACCCGCGGCACTGCCCACCGCCCGCCTCCGGCGCACCGACGTGGCACGCCGCATCGCCGCCTCGAGGACGTCCGCGCCGCCGGGTGTGCCGGCCTCACGCATTTGACGGTAGAACGCCGCGACCTGCGCCTCGTCGAGGCCTGGATCCTGTCCCTGCACTGGGCTCACCCCCTGGTCCACCCGATGCATTGACCGGCCGCGGACGTTACTGCGCACCCGGGGGCCGATCGCGCAACGGCCGCTGCGCGGCATACCGGAGTATGCCGCGCAGCGGCCGTCGTGGCCGGACCGGGGTCAGGCGTAGTTGCGGAAGCCGCGGCCGGTCTTGCGACCGAGGTAGCCCGCGGTGACGAGGTGCTCGAGCATGGGGGCCGGCGCGAAGCCGCGCTCACGGAACTCGACATAGAGCTCACGCTCGATGGCGAGCGAGACGTCGAGACCGACGACGTCGAGCAGCTCGAACGGGCCCATGGGCAGCGAGCAGCCGGTCTTCATCGCGGTGTCGATGTCGTCGGCGGTGGCGTAGTGCGCCTCGAGCATCTTGACCGCGTCGTTGAGGTAGGGGAAGAGCAGGGCGTTGACGATGAAGCCGGAGCGGTCGCCACAGGTGACGGCGACCTTGCCGAGCTTGGCGCACAGGTCCTGCACGGTGGCGGTCACGTCGGCGGCGGTCGAGACGGTGGTGACGACCTCGACGAGCTTCATGACCTGGGCCGGGTTGAAGAAGTGCATGCCGATGACGTCCTCGGGACGCTTGGTCACGGTCGCGCACTGGATGACCGGCAGCGAGGAGGTCGTCGTCGCGAGGATCGCGCCGGGCTTGCAGATCTCGTCGAGGTTCTCGAAGAGGGTCTGCTTGACCTTGAGGTCCTCGACGACGGCCTCGACGACGAGGTCGACGTCCTTGAGATCGTCGAGCGAGGTCGTGCCGGTCAGGCGCCCGATCGCCTCGGCCTTGGCCTCCTCGGTCGCCTTGCCGCGGCCGATCGCCTTGTCGAAGGACTTCTCAATGCTGGCCCGGACGGCCTCGACCTTGGCGTCGGCGCGGGCGACATAGGTGACGTCGTAGCCGGCCTTGGCGAAGACCTCGATGATGCCGGTCGCCATGGTGCCGGAGCCGACGACGCCGACCTTGGCGACGGGGCGCAGCGCCGCGCCGGAGGCCTCGGCGGGCTTCGGGGTCAGCGCGTCGTCGACGACCTTGGAGCTGCCCGGCGCCTCATAGGTGTAGAAGCCCTTGCCGGACTTGCGGCCCTTGAGGCCCGCGGTGACCATCTGCTTGATGATCGGGCTCGGGGCGTGCAGGCGGTCCCGGCCCTGCTTGTACATCGTGTCGAGGATCTCGTATGCCGTGTCGAGGCCGATGAGGTCCATCAGCGCCAGCGGGCCCATGGGGTAGCCGCAGCCGAAGCGCATGGCGGCGTCGATGTCCTCGCGGGTCGCGTACTTCTGCTCGTACATCGAGACCGCGTGGTTGAGGTAGCCGAAGAGCAGCGCGTTGGCGATGAAGCCGGCCTTGTCGCCGACGACGACCGGCATCTTGCCGAGCCGCTCGGCGAGCGCCTTGACGTCCTCGATGACGTCCTGGGAGGTGACGACGGTGCTGATGACCTCGACGAACTTCAGGACGGGGGCCGGGTTGAAGAAGTGCATGCCGACGACGCGCTTGGGGTTGGAGGTCGCGACGGAGATCTCGGTGACGGACAGGCTGGAGGTGTTGGTGGCCAGGATCGCGTCCTCGGCGACGACCTTGTCGACCTCGGAGAAGATCTGCCGCTTGAGCTCGAGCTGCTCGGGCACGGCCTCGACGACGAGCTGGCAGTCCTTGAGGTCCGCCAGCGAGGGGCTGAAGGTGACGCGTCCGATGAGAGCGTCGCGCTCCTCGGTGGTCAGTTTGCCGCGGTCCAGGGCGCGCTGGGTCGAGCGCTCGAGGACGCCCTTGCCCCGCTCGACTGCCTCGTCGGAGGCTTCGACGGCGACGACGGAGATGCCATTACGGGCGAAGACCTCGACGATGCCGGCACCCATGGTGCCGAGTCCGATCACGCCAACCTGTGAGAAGTCACGAGCCATGGCGGCGAGTCTTCCAGAGCGTTACCCGCGCGTTAAGGCGTATGCCGCGCGACGGTGGTCACACTGTGGGCCGCGGCCGCCCACGTCGTAGGGTTGACCACCATGCGCCTGGTCATCGCGACGTGTGCCGTCGACTACGAGGGTCGGCTCAGCGCCCACCTCCCCCTCGCCACCCGCCTCCTGCTCGTCAAGGCCGACGGGTCGGTGCTGGTCCACTCCGACGGCGGCTCCTACAAGCCGCTCAACTGGATGTCGCCGCCGTGCGCCATGGCCGAGGTCTCGCCCGACGAGGACGAGTCCGCCGAGGGCGTCACCAGCGTCTGGGTCGTCCAGAACGCCAAGTCCGAGGACCGGCTGCGCATCCGCATCCACGAGGTGCACCATGACTCCGCCCACGACCTCGGCGTCGATCCCGGCCTGGTCAAGGACGGCGTGGAGGCCCACCTCCAGCGGCTGCTGGCCGAGCACATCCACACCCTCGGCGAGGGCTACTCGCTCGTGCGCAGGGAGTACATGACCGCGATCGGGCCGGTCGACATCCTGTGCAAGGACCCCTCCGGGGGCTCGGTCGCGGTCGAGATCAAGCGCCGCGGCGACATCGACGGCGTCGAGCAACTGACCCGCTACCTGGAGCTGATGAACCGCGACCCGCACCTCGCCCCGGTCACCGGTGTCTTCGCCGCGCAGCAGATCAAGCCGCAGGCGCGCACGCTCGCCGAGGACCGCGGCATCCGCTGCGTCGTGCTCGACTATGACGCCCTCAAGGGCATCGACAACGCCGAGACGCGCCTCTTCTAGCGGCTCCCCCACACATCGAGTGGAGTATGCCGCGGGGCCGGCCCCGCGGCATACCCACCTCAGACGTCGGCCTTGTCCGGCGTGCCGGGCCAGTGGAGCACCTGCCAGCCCTCGTCGCCGATGGCGACCTCGGCGGGAGCGGCGTTGGGCAGGAAGCGCAGCGCGGCCAGGTCGGAGCGGACATTGGCCGACAGCCGTGGGATGACGAAGGACATCACGCCGCCGTGGCTGAGGACGAGCACTGTCTCGCCGCGATGGAGGTCGGCGATGTGCTGGAGGGCCTCGCGATAGCGCGCGAGGGCCTCGGCGCCGGACTCGGAGCCCGGGATGCGCGCGTCGAGGTCGCCCTCGACCCAGGAGGTGAGCACCGCGGCATACTCCGGGTCGTCATGGGGTCGGCCGGCGAGATCGCCGACGGGGAACTCCTCGAGACCGTCGAGCTGGCGCGGCTCCAGGCCGAGGAGCGCCCCGGCCACCCGCCCGGACTCGATCGCGCGCTCGAGCCGCGAGGTGTAGATCGCGGCGATCCGGCGCTCCTGCACCGCCCTGGCGAGGCGCTCCACCTGCTCCAGCCCGAGCTGGGTGAGGAAGCCGCCGTCGTCGGACAGGACATGGGCGTGGGGGTAGTCGGCGTCGCCGTGCCGGGCGACCAGCAGCGTCGCATCGCAGTGCAGGCTCATCGGCCCTCCTCTCCTGACCGCAGGGTAGTACCGCCGTGCGACAGGCCCGGGTGGGGCCGTCCGCGTGGGCCGGGGGTGGACGGGCGGCGGCGGCTGTCGGTGGCCCGTGTCATCCTCTCGGGGTGAGCACCGACCCGGCCGCCGAGCCCGCGAGCACACCCGTCCGCGCGCGCGGCCCCGAGGACCCCTATCCCGACAACCCGTGGCCCGCGCTGTGGGCCCTGGTCCTGGGGTTCTTCATGATCCTGGTCGACTCGACGATCGTCTCGGTGGCGACACCGGCGCTGATGTCGGCCTTCGACGCCGACATCAACTCGGTGCTGTGGGTGACCAGCGCCTATCTGCTGGCGTATGCCGTGCCGCTGCTCATCACCGGGCGCCTCGGCGACCGGATCGGGCCCAAGTGGGTCTATCTGGCGGGCCTGACCCTCTTCACCCTCTCGTCGCTGTGGTGCGGCCTGACCGGTTCGATCGGCGGGCTCGTCACGGCGCGGGTCGTGCAGGGACTGGGCGCCTCGCTCATGACGCCACAGACGATGTCGGTCATCACCCGCACCTTCCCACCCGAGCGGCGCGGCAGCGCGATGGCGCTGTGGGGCGCGACCGCCGGCGTGGCCACCCTGGTCGGGCCCATCCTCGGCGGCTTCCTGATCGACCACCTCGGCTGGGAGTGGATCTTCTTCATCAACGTGCCGGTCGGGCTGCTCGGGCTCGTCCTGGTCTGGCGGCTGGTGCCGGTGCTGCGCACCCACTCCCACTCCTTCGACTGGATCGGCGTCGTGCTGAGCGCGGTCGGGCTCTTCTGCGCGGTGTTCGCCATCCAGGAGGGCCAGACCTATGACTGGGGCACGATCACCGGGTTCATCTCCGTGCCGCTGCTGCTCGCCGTCGGCGGCCTGCTGCTGCTCGTCTTCATCTGGTGGCAGGCCCGCAACCGGCGTGAGCCACTCGTGCCGCTCTCGCTCTTCCGCGACCGCAACTTCTCGCTGTCCAACGCGGCGATCAGCACGGTGGGCTTTGCGATGACCGCGCTGATGTACCCCTTCATGCTCTATGCCCAGCTCGTGCGCGGGCTCTCCCCCACCAAGGCCGCGCTGCTGCTCGCGCCCCAGGCGGTCATGTCGATCATCCTGGCGCGCCCGGTCGGCAGGCTGGTCGACCGCGTCCACCCGCGGCTGCTCGCCGCGAGCGGACTGATCGGGGTGTCGCTCTCGACCTTCGCCCTGGCCCGGCTGATGACACCGGACTCCCCCACCTGGGCAGTGCTGCTGGCCGCCACGGCATTCGGCACCGCCAGCTCCTTTGTCTGGGGGCCGCTGGCCACGTCGGCCAACCGCAACCTTCCCCACCACCTGGCCGGGGCGGGGTCGGGCGTCTACAACACCACCCGCCAGATCGGCGCGGTCCTCGGCAGCGCCGCCATCGCTGTCCTCATGGAGTCGCGGCTGGCCGCCCACCTGGGCGACCGCGCTGCCTCCGGCGGGGCCGAGTCGATGGCCGGGGGCGGCGGCCTCCCGGCACCGGTCCGCGAGGGCTTCTCGGCCGCGCTGTCCGAGGCGATGCTGCTGCCTGCGGCCATCGTGCTGATCGGCTTCGTCGCCTCCCTCTTCTTCGAAGCGCCACACCACCTGCGTGAGCCCCTGCCGCAGGCCGAGCGCGAGCCCGTGGAGCAGGGCGAGGGCTGAGACGGGCGCCGCCCGTCCCTTGGGGTGGAGTTGGGTGCCAGTCCCCCGCTGCGCCGCCCGCCGATGCGACGGTGGGGACATGACTGATGCATCGCTGAACGGAAAGACCATCGCCTTCGCCGTGGCCGGTGAGGGCATCGAGCAGGTCGAGCTGACCGAGCCGTGGAAGGCCGTCGAGGCCGCTGGCGGCACGCCCAAGCTGCTGTCCATCGAGCCGGGCAAGGTCCAGGCCTTCAACCACCTCGACAAGGCCGACACCTTCGACGTCGACGTGACCTTCACCCAGTCCACCGTCGACGACTTCGACGGGCTGGTCCTGCCCGGCGGTGTCGCCAACCCCGATGCGCTGCGCGCCGACAAGGACGCCGTGGCCTTCGTCAAGGCCTTCGCCGACTCGGGCAAGCCGATCGCCGCGATCTGCCACGCGCCCTGGACGCTCGTGGAGGCCGACGTGGTGCGCGGCCGCCGCCTGACGTCCTACCCCAGCATCCAGACCGACGTGCGCAACGCCGGTGGCGAGTGGGTGGACGAGGAGGTCGTGGAGGACCGCGGCCTGATCACCAGCCGCAACCCCGACGACCTGCCCGCCTTCAATGCCGCCCTCGTCGAGCGCTTCGCCGCCGGCCCCGAGGCCTGACCCTCGGCCTGACGCAAGCAGGCCCGGTACGCCGCGTGGGCGGCATACCGGGCCTTTGCTCACCTAGAGCCGTGGTCCCAGGTCAGACGGGCTGGGGCTCGGGGCGGAGCTGGCCGAGGCCGCGGGCGGAGCGGATGAGGTCGACCATCTCGCCCATGATCTCGTTGAGGCCGAAGTCCTTGGGGGTGAAGACGGCCGCCACGCCCTGCTCGGTCAGCTTGCGGCCGTCGGAGTCGGGGATGATGCCGCCGACGACCACGGGGATGTCGCCCGCACCGGCCCCCTTGAGCCCGCGCAGGATCTCGGGCACGAGCTCCATGTGGGAGCCGGACAGGATCGAGATGCCGACGAGGTGGACGTCCTCGGCCACGGCCGCGCCGACGATCTGCTCGGGCGTGAGCCGGATGCCCTGGTAGACGACCTCGAAGCCCGCGTCGCGCGCGCGGACGGCGATCTGCTCGGCGCCGTTGCTGTGGCCGTCGAGACCGGGCTTGGCGACGAGGATGCGCAGCTTCTCACCGAGCTCCTCGCCCGTCTCGGCGACCTTCTCGCGGACGAGCCGCAGGTCCTCGCTCGCGCCATCGCCGACGCCGACCGAGCCGGAGACGCCGGTGGGGGCGCGGTACTCGCCGAACTCGTCACGCAGGGCCTGGGCCCACTCGCCGGTGGTGACCTTGGCGCGGGCGCACTCGAGCGAGGCCTCCATGAGGTTGGCGCCGGAGGCCGCGTCGGCCTTGAGCCGCTCGAGGGCCTTCTCGGCACGCTCCTTCTGGGCGGGGTCGGCGTCGCGCTGCTCGCGCCAGGCCTTGATCGCCTCGATGGCGTGCTGCTCGACGGCCGGGTCGACGGTCTGGATCGCGGTGTCGAGGTCGGCGGTGAGCGGGTTGGGCTCGGTGGTGTCGAACTTGTTGAGCCCGACGATGACGTCCTGGCCGGCCTCGATGCGCTGGCGGCGCAGGGCGTGGGAGGCGACCATGGCCGACTTCATGTAGCCGGACTCGACGGCCGGGATCGCGCCGCCCATCTCCTGCACGCGGTCGATCTCGGCCTTGGCGCCGGCGACGAGCTCGGCGACCTTGGCCTCGATGACGGTGGAGCCGGTGAAGATGTCGTCGTACTCGAGCAGGTCGGACTCATAGGCCAGCACCTGCTGGATGCGCAGCGACCACTGCTGGTCCCACGGGCGGGGCAGGCCGAGGGCCTCGTTCCACGCCGGCAGCTGCACGGCGCGGGCGCGGGCGTCCTTGGACAGCGTGACCGCGAGCATCTCCAGCACGATGCGCTGCACGTTGTTCTCGGGCTGGGCCTCGGTCAGGCCGAGGCTGTTGACCTGCACGCCGTAGCGGAAGCGGCGCTGCTTGGCGTCGGTGACGCCATAGCGCTCGCGGGTCAGCTCTTCCCACAGCTCGACGAAGGCGCGCATCTTGCACATCTCCTCGACGAAGCGCACGCCGGCGTTGACGAAGAAGGAGATGCGGGCGACGACCTTGCCGAACTCCTCCTGCGGCACCTGCCCGGAGTCGCGCACCGCGTCGAGGACCGCGATGGCGGTCGACATCGCGTAGGCGATCTCCTGCACCGGCGTGGCACCGGCTTCCTGGAGGTGATAGCTGCAGATGTTGATCGGGTTCCACTTGGGGATGTTGGAGACCGTGTAGGCGACCATGTCGGTGATCAGCCGCAGCGAGGGCTGGGGCGGGAACGCGTAGGTCCCGCGCGACAGGTACTCCTTGATGATGTCGTTCTGGGTGGTGCCGCCGAGCGCGCGCACCCACTCGGCCGGGTCCTCGCCCGCCTTGGCGGCCTGGTCCTCGGCGGTGACCTGGTACATCGCGAGCAGCCACATGGCCGTCGCGTTGATCGTCATCGAGGTGTTCATCTCCTTGAGCGGGATGCCCTCGAAGAGCGCCTCCATGTCACCGATGTGGGAGATGGGCACGCCGACCTTGCCGACCTCGCCGCGCGAGAGAGCGTGGTCGGGGTCGTAGCCGGTCTGGGTGGGCAGGTCGAACGCGACCGACAGGCCGGTCTGTCCCTTGGCGAGGTTGCGGCGGTAGAGCGCATTGGACGCCGCGGCGCTGGAGTGCCCGGCGTAGGTGCGCATGACCCAGGGCCGGTCGCGCTCGGGGCGCGCGGCCTCAGCGGCGGGGCTGGGCATGGTGGAGTTCTGCTGGTCGTCGGCCATGACGGGAAAACTACCGGTGGTATGCCGCGACCGGCAGGGTCTGGCCCCGTGAGTGTGGACACAGCGCGTCCGCACGGCTCTCCTGGAGGCGTGCGGACGCGAGCTGTCTCAGGCCGTCAGGCTCGAGATGTCGTCCTCGCGCTTGGGCACCCGGGGCGGCACCTGGTCGAGCAGGCTGCGCTCGAGGCGCAGGGCCCGGATGAGCCGCAGTGTGCGGGCGGTGGCCCTGGTCACGACAAGACGACGACCCGCGCGACGGGCACGGTGGTGGCACTCGAGCAGCATGCCGAGTCCGGTGGAGTCGTGGATCTCGGCATTGCCCAGATCCACGAGCACATCGCCGACGCCGGAGTCGACGACACGGTGCAGGGCCAGTCGCAGATCGGGCACCGCGGCGACGGCGATCCTGCCGTGCACGGTGACCTGCTGGCCCTCGACTGCCTCCGAGACGGTGATCCGGCACCCGTCTGCGATGGCTCCCCTGATAGTCACGGCACAACTGTCGCTGTTGTCACATGGGTCACGCACCCCCAACACGCCACGACTTGGTAAAGGTTCTGACCGTACTGGCGGGTAATCCCAGTGGGTGGATGTCCGGCGGGTTATCGGGCGGCGAGCGCCTCGTCGACGACATACTCGGCGATCGCCATCGACGAGGTCGCGGCCGGCGAGGGCGCATTGCGCACCTGGACCACCCGGCCACGCCGCTCGATGACGAAGTCGTCGACCATCGTCCCGTCCCGGCCGAGCGCCTGGGCGCGTATGCCGCGTGGTCCGGGCAGCACGTCGCCGGCACCGATGGCGGGCACGAACCGCCGGGCCTCCTCGACGAACCAGCGGCGCGAGAGGGCGGTGCGCACCTCGCGGGTCGCCGCCCGCCAGTTGGCCGCGCTGAAGCGCCAGAACCCGGGGTAGCCGGCGGTCGCCAGGACATCGCGCGGCGTCACCCCGAGCGGCCGGTAGTCCTCGCGGGAGAAGGCGAGGAAGGCGTTGGGGCCGACCATCACCTCGCCGTCGACCCGTTTGGTCAGGTGCACGCCGAGGAAGGGGAAGGCCGGGTCGGGCACGGGATAGATCAGCCCGCGCACGAGGGGCCGCGCCGTGGGCGCGAGCAGCATGTAGTCCCCGAAGAAGGGCACGACCGCCGGCTCCGACGAGAGCCCCGACGCGGCCGCGAGCCGGTCGGCCTGGAGCCCGGCACAGGTCACGGCGAGGTCGAAGGCCTCGCCGGCGTCACGGCATACGACCTCGTCCGACCCGTCGCGCTCGAGGACCTGGGCGCGCACCTCGCTCCCCCGCGTCTCGAGCCGGGCCACGCCGGTGCGCAGCCGGACGGTGCCGCCGGCCGCCCGCAGGTCTTCGGCCAGCGCCTCGGTCATCGCGACATAGTCGACGATCGCTGTGTGGGGCGAGTGCAGGGCGCGCAGCCCGGTCACCTCGGGCTCCACCTCGCGCATCGCCTCCCCCTCGAGGACTCGCAGGCCCGGGACGCCGTTGGCGCGGGCCCGCTCCTCGATCCCGTCGAGGCGCCGCGACTCCTCCGGGCTCTGGGCGACGACGAGTTTGCCGCACTCCTCATAGGCGACGCCCTTGTCGGCCACGAAGCCGGTGAGCAGGTTCACCCCGCGACGACAAAGCCGGGCCTTGAGGCTGCCGGGCGTGTAGTAGAGGCCTGCGTGCACGACGCCCGAGTTGTGACCGGTCTGGTGCGCGGCCAGGCGCGCCTCCTTCTCAAAGACCGTGACATGGGCGGCGGGGTCGCGCCGGACGATCTCGCGGGCCACGGCGACGCCGAGGATGCCGCCGCCGACGACGGCGATGCGCGAAGCGGCCATCCCCCGATCCAACCAGACGGCCCCCTCTCCTGCGGCGCCGTGGGTCTGGGAGAGTTGGGCCATGGTCAACCTCACGCGCATCTACACCCGCACCGGCGACGAGGGGCAGACCCACCTCGGCGACATGAGCCGCACGTCCAAGAACGACCCCCGTCTGCACGCCTACGCCGACGCCAACGAGGCGAATGCCGCCATCGGCGTGGCCGTCGCGGCCGGCGGTCTGCGCGAGGACCTGGTCGCCACGCTGACCCGGGTGCAGAACGACCTGTTCGACGTGGGCGCCGACCTGTCCACCCCGTTGCAGCAGACCTATGAGTTCCCGCCGCTGCGGGTCAAGCAGGAGTGGATCGACGAGCTCGAGGCCGACTGCGACCACTACAACGACCAGGTCGAGAAGCTCCGCTCGTTCATCCTGCCCGGCGGCTCTGCCGGATCGGCCTATCTCCATGTCGCGACGACCGTGGTGCGTCGGGCCGAGCGCCACGCGTGGGCCGCGATCGATGCGTATGGCACCGAGCCGGGCGACGAGCGTGGCGAGGGCGGGGTCAACATCCTCACCGCGAAGTACCTCAACCGGCTCTCGGACCTGCTGTTCATCCTGGCCCGGGTCGCCAACCTCGAGGCCGGCGGCGACGTGCTGTGGCAGCCCGGCGGCGGGCGCGAGGAGGGCCCGGCCAGAGTCCGGCGGGCGGGCCGCAGGCGCGCGGAGGTGCCGGCCGGCGACGACGCCTGAGCGGGTCTACGCGACGTAGATGTTGCGGCCCGGGGGCTGGGACTCGGTCCAGGAGCGCAGCGCGGTGTAGGCGTTGGGCGAGAGGGCCAGCTCGATGCCGGCCGGCGCGCCCGGCGCGTCGACCGCCACCCTCACCGCGCTGTCGGCCAGACCGGGGACCGGCTCCTCCAGCGGCTGCGGGGCAGACAGGTCGACCACCGCACGCGGCCACTGCCTCACCGGGCGCATGGACGGGCCGGCGACGGAGTACCAGCCGAGCTCGGTCTGGCCGAAGCGCAGGTAGCCCAGCCGCCAGCGCGGCCGCTCGGGCGTGCGCACGGCGCTCAGCACCAGGATGTGGCCGGACTGGATCATCCGGCGTCGCACGAAGACGAACGCGACCAGCAGCAGGGCCAGCAGAACGACAGCGCCGACCGCTACCTCTGAGGCAACGATCGGCGACATGTCGGGTGGCCTGTCGTCAGGACGCGAGGTCGACCGTCTCGGCGACGAGCACGACACGGTCGTGGTCGACGGACATGAACCCCGAGTCGATGCGGGCGGTCTGCTCGCCGCCCTCAACGGCCTTGATGCGGATCTCGCCCTCGACGAGCGCGCCGAGCAGCGGGGTGTGACCCGGCATGATGCCCAGCTCGCCCTCGGTCGTGCGGGCGACGACCATGGACGCCTCGCCCTCCCAGACCTTGCGGTCGGCGGCGACGAGTTCAACCTGGAGCGAGCTCACGGATCTTCTTTCCTTCGTGTCGGGCTGGTGGAGCTGGGGGTATGCCGCGTGCGCGGCGGGTGGTGCGGGTCAGTCTATCGGCCCGGCCGGGACGCCGCTCCGGTGAGCGGCTGGGCCGGCGGCGGATGGCCCGCGAGGGCACCGTCCGAGCGGACGGCGCCCTCGCGGCATACCGAACTGAGCGCGTGGGTGCGTCAGAGGTTCTTCTGGATGTCGGCCCACTGGCGCTCGACGTCGTCGAGGCCACCGCACATGAAGAACGCCTGCTCACCGATGTGGTCGTACTCGCCGTCACAGATCTTGGTGAACGCCTCGATCGTGTCGGCCAGCGGGACCGTCGAGCCCTCGATGCCGGTGAACTGCTTGGCAACGTAGGTGTTCTGGGACAGGAAGCGCTGGATGCGACGGGCGCGGTTGACGAGGATCTTGTCCTCTTCGGAGAGCTCGTCGATACCGAGGATCGCGATGATGTCCTGCAGCTCCTTGTTGCGCTGGAGGATCTGCTTGACGCGCACCGCGGTGTTGTAGTGGTCCTCGGCGATGTAACGGCGGTCGAGGATTCGCGACGTCGAGGTCAGCGGGTCCACGGCCGGGTAGATACCGAGCGAGGCGATCTCACGGGAGAGCTCGGTCGTCGCGTCGAGGTGGGCGAAGGTCGTCGCCGGGGCCGGGTCGGTGTAGTCGTCGGCCGGCACGTAGATCGCCTGCATCGAGGTGATCGAGTGACCACGCGTCGAGGTGATGCGCTCCTGGAGGACACCCATCTCGTCGGCCAGGGTCGGCTGGTAGCCCACGGCGGACGGCATACGGCCGAGCAGCGTGGAGACCTCGGAACCGGCCTGCGTGAAGCGGAAGATGTTGTCGATGAAGAGCAGCACGTCCTGCTTCTGCACGTCGCGGAAGTACTCCGCCATCGTCAGCGCGGACAGGGCGACGCGCAGACGCGTGCCCGGCGGCTCGTCCATCTGGCCGAAGACGAGCGAGGTCTGGCCGAGAACGCCGGCCTCCTCCATCTCGACCATGAGGTCGTTGCCCTCACGGGTGCGCTCGCCGACACCGGCGAACACCGACACACCACCGTGGTCTCGGGCCACACGGGCGATCATCTCCTGGATGAGCACCGTCTTGCCCACGCCGGCACCGCCGAACAGGCCGATCTTGCCACCCTGGACGTAGGGGGTCAGCAGGTCGATGACCTTGATGCCGGTCTCGAACATCTGGGTCTTGGACTCCAGCTGGTCGAAGGCGGGGGCCGAGCGGTGGATGCCCCAGCGCTCGTTGACCTCGAGGGTCTCGCCCTCCTCCAGGTTGAGGCAGTCACCGGTGGCGTTGAAGACCTTGCCGAGGGTGACGTCGCCGACCGGGACGCTGATGGGGCCGCCGGTGTCGTGCACCTGCGTGCCACGGACCAGGCCGTCGGTGGGCTGGAGGGAGATCGCGCGGACCATGTTGTCGCCGATGTGCTGGGCGACCTCGAGGTTGAGGTTCTTGGTCTCGCCGGCGACCGTGACCTCGGTGGTGAGCAGGTTGTACTGCTCGGGCATCTCGCCCGCGGGGAACTCGACGTCGACGACGGGGCCGATGATCCGGGAGATGCGGCCCACGCCGCCCTCCTTCGGCTGCGCGCCCTGGTTCTCAGTGACAGTGGCAGTCATTAGGTTTCCTTCTACTTGCTCTCGGCGAGGGCGCTCGCGCCGCCCACGATCTCGCTGATCTCTTGGGTGATCTCGGCCTGGCGGGCCTCGTTGGCCAGCCGGGTGTACTGCTTGATGAGCTCGTCGGCGTTGTCGGTCGCAGACTTCATCGCGCGCTGGCGGGCGGCCAGCTCGGAGGCCGACGCCGACAGCAGACAGGTCCAGATGCGGGACACGACGTACTTGGGCAGGATCGCGTCAAGCACCTCCTCCGAGCTGGGCTCGAAGGAGTAGAGGGGCAGGGCGTCGCCCGCGTCCGGTGCGTCCTCGTCGTAGTCGTCGACAACCTCCATGGGCAGCAGCCGCAGCACGCGCGGCTCCTGGTTGACCATGGTGTTGAAGCGCGTGTAGACGATGTGCAGCTCGTCGTGGCCGCCCTCGTCGTAGTCGACGTTGAAGTCGCCGACCAGGCGCTCGCCGATCTCGCGGGCGGCCTCGATGGTCGGCTTCTCGGTGAAGCCGGTCCACTCGGCGGCGTACTCACGGTGGCGGAACTTGTAGTACGACACCGCGCGCCGGCCGACGAGGTAGGGGGTGACCTCCTTGCCCTCGGCCTTGAGCTTCTCGATGAGCCGCTCGGACTCCTTGAGCGCGTTGGCGTTGTAGCCACCGGCAAGACCGCGGTCGGCGGTGATGATGAGGACGCCGGCGCGGCGCACCTCCTCGGCCTCGGTCGTCAGCGGGTGCTCGTGGTTGGAGTACGTCGCCAGTGCCGACAGCGCCCGGGTGAGGGCGTGCGTGTAGGGCGCGGACTCGAGGACCCGCTGGCGGGCCTTGATCACGCGCGAGGCGGCCATGAGCTCCATGGCCCGCGTGATCTTCTTGGTCGCGCTGACGGACCGGATGCGCTGCCGGTAGACCCGGATCTGCGCTCCCATACGTTTCCGCCTCTCCTTGTTTCGTGTCCTAGCAGTTCTGGTGCGGCTGGGCCGCGGGTATGCCGCCTGGCCGGCGGCGTCGGGACCGGCTGGGTGCGCGCGGGGCGCACCCAGCCGCCCAACTCAGCGTGCGGCCGAGGCCCCGCCGCGCTTCTGGCGGTGGATGTGGGCCTGGTCAACGTCGGCGTCGTCCAGCTCGCCCGGCGACGGCTCGTTGCCGACCGGGACGTCCTCCTTGTTGGAGGGCTGGAACTCGCCCTTGAAGCCGTCGATGGCCTTCTGGAGCTCGGACTCGGTGGAGTCCTCGAACTTGCCGGACTCGCGGATCGCGTCGAGCAGGCCCTTGTTCTCCCGGCGCAGCTTGTCGAGGAACTCGGACTCGAAGCGCGAGATGTCCTCGACGGCGACGTCGTCGAGCTGACCGGAGGTGCCGGCCCAGACGGAGACGACCTGCTCCTCGACGGGGAACGGCGCGGACTGCTTCTGCTTGAGCAGCTCGACGAGGCGGGCACCGCGCGCCAGCTGGGCGCGGGAGGCCGGGTCGAGGTCGGAGGCGAACATGGCGAACGCCTCCATGGCGCGGAACTGGGCCAGGTCGAGCTTGAGTCGACCGGAGACCTGCTTCATTGCCTTGATCTGGGCGGCGCCACCGACTCGGGAGACCGAGACACCCACGTCGACCGCGGGGCGGACGTTGGAGTTGAACAGGTCTGCCTGGAGGTAGATCTGGCCGTCGGTGATGGAGATGACGTTGGTCGGGATGTAGGCCGAGACGTCACCGGCCTTGGTCTCGATGATCGGCAGGCCGGTCATCGAGCCGTGGCCCAGGTCGTCGGACAGCTTCGCGCAGCGCTCGAGCAGCCGGCTGTGCAGGTAGAAGACGTCGCCCGGGTAGGCCTCGCGGCCCGGCGGACGGCGCAGCAGCAGCGACACGGCGCGGTAGGCCTCGGCCTGCTTGGACAGGTCGTCGAAGACGATCAGGACGTGCTTGCCCTGGTACATCCAGTGCTGGCCGATGGCCGAGCCGGTGTAGGGGGCGAGGTACTTGAAGCCGGCGGAGTCGGACGCGGGGGCCGCGACGATGGTGGTGTACTCCATCGCGCCGGCCTCCTCGAGCGTGCCCTTGACGGACGCGATCGTGGAGCCCTTCTGGCCGATGGCGACGTAGATGCAGCGGACCTGCTTGTCGGGGTCGCCGGTCTCCCAGAACTCCTTCTGGTTGATGATCGTGTCGACCGCGATCGTGGTCTTGCCGGTCTGGCGGTCGCCGATGATGAGCTGGCGCTGGCCACGGCCGATGGGCGTCATGGCGTCGACGGCCTTGAGGCCGGTCTGGAGCGGCTCGTGCACCGACTTGCGCTGGACGACGGTCGGCGCCTGGAGCTCGAGCGCGCGGCGCTCCTCCGAGGCGATGTCACCCATGCCGTCGATCGGGTTGCCGAGCGGGTCGACGACGCGGCCGAGGAAGCCGTCGCCGACGGGGACGGAGAGGACCTCGCCCGTGCGCTTGACGGTCTGGCCCTCCTCGATGCCGGCGAAGTCACCGAGGATGACGACACCGATGTCGTGGACGTCGAGGTTGAGCGCGAGGCCCAGGGTGCCGTCCTCGAACTCGAGCAGCTCGTTGGTCATGCACGAGGGCAGGCCCTCGACGTGGGCGATGCCGTCACCGGCGTCGCTGACGCGGCCGACCTCTTCACGGGAGGCCGCGCCGGGCTCGTAGGACTGGACCGACTTGTCCAGTGCGTCCCGGATCTCCTCCGGACGGATCGAAAGCTCCGTCATCGTCAGTTCACTTCTCCTCGATAACCGACCCAGTGGGCCGATGGCTTAGATGCAGTTGGTGGTCGCCACGGGGTCGGGCGGGTCTTACTTGTCTCCGGTGAGGTGCCGGCGGGCACCCTCGAGCTTGCGGGCGACGGTGCCGTCGACGACCTCGTCGCCGATCTGCACGCGGATCCCTCCGACGACGGCGGGGTCGACGACCTGCTGGAGCAGGACCGACTTGCCGTAGTGCTTCTCCAGCGCTCCGGAGAGCCGGGCTGCCTGCTGCTCGTCGAGCGCGACCGCGGAGGTCACGACGGCGGTCAGCTGGTCACGGCGACCGGCGGCGAGCCGCAGATAGGACTCGAGCGTCGCGTCGAGCTTGCGCCCGCGGGGGGCGAGCACCGCCTGGCGGGCCAGGCGGACGGTCTCCTCGGCCGCCTTGCCCTCGAGCAGCTGGCTGACGACCCCGGCCTTGGCCTGGGCGTTGCCCTGGCGGTTGGTGAGGTTGTCGCGCAGCTCGGGGTTGGCGGCGACGATGCGCTCGAAGCGGAACAGCTCGTCCTCGACGCGGTCGGCCCGGCCGCCCGCCTCGGCGGAGGCGAGCACGCCCTGGACCGCCACCGACTCGATCGTGTCGGTGAGGTCGCGGTCGCTGCCCCAGCGCTGCGAGGCGAGGGCGCCGACGACGCCGACAGCGGCGTCGGACACCTTGCCCTGGAGCAGTCGCTCGACGAGCGAGCGCTTGGCGTCACCCTCGCGGGAGGGGTCGGCCATCGCGCGCCGCAGCGTCGCGTTGCCGTCGACGAGACCGCTCACGGCGAAGAGCTCCTCGGAGAGCTGGCGCCAGTCGACGCCGGACTCGAGGGCCGCGTCGAAGGCCTTCTGGCCCTCGAGCGCTGCGACGCGAGACGAGCCGCGCATCAGGCGTCCTGACCGGCCGGAGCGTCGGCGCCGACCTTCTCGGGACGGATGTCGCCGGCCTCGAGCTCGGCGAGGAAGCGGTCGACGATGCCCTTCTGGCGCGCCTCGTCGTGGAGGGACTCCCCCACGATGCGGCTGGCCAGGTCGGTCGAGAGCCGGCCCACGTCGGCTCGCAGCGAGTGGGACGCCTGCTGGCGGTCCGCCTCGATCTGCTTGTGCGCCGACTCGGTGATGCGGCTGGCCTCGGCCTGAGCCTGGCCACGCATCTCCGCGACGATCTCAGCACCCTGGGCGCGCGCGTCCTCGCGGATGCGAGCGGCCTCGGCGCGAGCCTCGGCGAGCTGTGCCTCGTACTGCTCCTTGGCGGCGGCAGCAGCTGCCTGTGCCTCCTCGGCCTGCTTCATGCCACCCTCGATGGCGGCCGTGCGCTCGGCGTAGGCCTTCTCGAGGTTGGGGACGACCTTCTTGGCCACGACCGCGTAGAGAATCGCGAACATGACCAGACCGAAGATCAGCTCCGGGATGTGCGGGATGAGGGGCATCTTGGCTCCCTCAGCGGCCGCCAGCCCCACGACCGACGAGGCGGTTGCGGTGATGAACACGGGTACTCCTATGCCCTAGTGCTGGATCGGGTTACGGCTGCTCTGCCCGAAGGTCAGAGGAAGAAGAGCACCAGGCCGAAGATGGCGAGCGCCTCGGCGAGAGCGAAGCCGAGAATGGCGATCGGCTGGAGCAGGTTGCGGGCCTCGGGCTGACGGGCGACACCGTTGATGTAGGCGGCGAAGATCAGACCCACGGCGATGGCCGGGCCGATGGTCGCAAGGCCGTAGCCGACGAGGGAGAGGTTGCCTTCCACGATGATTCCTCTTTCGTGTTTCTTGGTGATCCGCCGACACGTCGCCGTGCGGAAGTGTGAATGTGTGTTTGCTGTTCAGTTGTGGGCCAAACGGATTGGGGTGAGCCGGGGCTCAGTGCTCGTCGCCGTGGTCCGCCAGCGCGCCCGCGATGTAGCTCGCGGCGAGCAGGGTGAAGACATAGGCCTGAAGGGCCTGGACCAGCATCTCGAAGAGCAGCATGACACCGGCCATCGCAAAGGTCGGCACGGACAGCGCCTTCAGGACCGCACCCTGGCTCAGGAAGTAGGCACCTGCGCTGACGAAGAGCACGATGAGCATGTGGCCGGCAAACATGTTGCCGAACAGTCGCAGGGCGAGCGTGAGCGGGCGGGTGATGAAGTAGGTGATCAGCTCGAGCGGGAAGATCACCGGCTTGATCCAGCCGGGGAGGCCGTCGGGCACCATGTGCGCGAAGTAGCCGCCGAGGCCCATCCGCTTGATCCCGACTGCGTGGTAGACGCAGTAGACGACGAGGGTCAACGCGATCGGGAAGCCGATCCGGCCCATGGTCGGGTTCATCGTCAGGAAGAACGACCCGAAGAGGTTGTTCACCAGGATCAGCGAGAAGAGCGTGAACAGCAGCGGCACGTACTTGAGGAACTCCTTGGTCCCGATCATGTCGCGCGCGATGCCGTTGCGGGCGAAGTTGTAGAAGCCCTCGAGCATCCACTGCCCCTTGGACGGCACGATCGCCGCGCGACGCGACAGCGCCACCAGGACAACCGAGAGGACGAGGACGGAGATTCCGCCCCAGACCATCTGCTCGGTGATCGCCCAGTCGCCGTGGGTCCCAAGAGTAGGGAGCCAGAAGATGTCCGGCGACGGCGGCTCGAAACCGCCTTCTCCCTCCGCTGCGGGAAGGGACGTGATGCTCGCTGCCAGCGCAGTCAGGCTCACTGGTTCTCCTTGGGGAAATCAGGGTGGATTCGGGTCGGGGGTGTAAGGTCGCCGGCCCTAGGGGCTACCGTACCGGAGCCAGATCACGTACATCGACAGCACCATGCCTGCGACGACCCCGATCGGTGTGACGAAGGACGTATCCAGCAGCCGGTCGAGGCCGTAGCCGACGCCGCCGAAGAGCGCCGGCCCGGTGATGAGGTAGGCCAGGACCGTCGCGCCGAGCGCGTCCGCCCGGGCCGTCGGGCTAGGGCCCTCGGAGGGGCCATAGGGATCGGGCCTCTGGCTCGGCTCGCTCATGAGGCAGCCCCCGGATAGATGGGGTGGCGGGCCCGCAGATAGCCGCGGACGAGACCGACCTGGGTCGCGACGACGGTGACGATCGCGGAGATGGCGAAGGCTCGGCCGTCCAGCCATTCGGCCTTCCTGAGCACGAGCAGGGCCGCCATCAGCAGGATCAGCTGGCCGAGGTAGACGACCAGGGCACCCGCCATGGCGATCGAGAGATCGCCTGCGAGGACCATCCGCATCCCGAGCAGGCCGAGGACCATGACGGCGATGGTGACGAGGGCTCCGGCGAGTGCGGACTCCCCCGCCGCGCCGCTCTGGACGGCCCAGAAGAGAACCGTCAGGGGGATGAGCGCGAGCAGCCCGCAGACCACGAGACCGCGGAGCATGTCGCCAAAGGGCGTGCTGCGCGTCGCGGTAGCGCTCGTCATCGAGTCCTGCCGTTTCGGGGGGGGGTCCGGGGTCTTGTGAAAGTTATCACAAGCGTGCCGAGGCAGTCGAATCCGAACCAACTCACACCTCGGACGATGGGCCTTTGACAGCCCGTTCCGGGCCGTGGGAGGTTCCACCGACGGTACGCCATGAATCGAGGACAAAGTGCGCATTCTTCTCATCGGATCCAGCGGGACCATCGGCAGCGCGGTCAACGCGGCTCCTGCACGAGCGCGGCCACGAGGTGGTCACCGCGGGCCGCTCCCACGGTGATGTGACGATCGACCTCAGCGACCCCGGCAGCATCGACGCGGCATACGCCTCGGCCGGAGCCCTGGACGCCGTGGTCTGCACCGCCGGCAATGTCAGCTTCAAGTCGCTGGCCGAGCTCACCCGCGAGGACCTGCTGGCGAGCTTCACCGACAAGGCGCTCGGGCAGATCGAGCTCGTCCGCCGCGGGCTCCCCCACGTGGCCGAGACGGGCTCGTTCACGCTGACATCGGGGATCACCGCCCGCTCTGCCGTCCTCGACGGCACGGCAGCCTCCATGGCAGCCGGGGCGATCGAGTCCTTCGTGGTTGCCGCTGCTCCCGAGCTCGCGCCCCGCCGCATCACGGCGATCAGCCCGACGGTGCTGTCGGAGAGCGCCGAGGCCTACGACTCCTACTTCCCCGGCTACGAGCCGGTGCCTGCCGAGCAGGTGGCCCGGGCCTACGTGCGGGCGGTCGAGGGCCGCGAGACCGGCCGGGTCGACCCGGTGAGCTGACCCTCCCGGGCGCCACGCGGCATACCGACTCTCTAAAGGCGGCGGAGCAGGACGACGGCGACGGTGCGCAGCAGGATCTGGAGGTCCAGCAGCGAGGACCAGTCGACGGCGTACTGGAGGTCGTAGCCGAGCTTGTACTCGGGGTGGGTGTGATAGCGGCCCTCGATCTGGGCCAGACCTGTCAGGCCCGGCGGCACGCCATGGCGGCGGGCATAGCCGGGGATGCGCTCCTCGAAGCGCGCCACCAGCTCGGGGCGCTCGGGCCGGGGCCCGACCAGCGACATCTCGCCCTTGAGGACATTCCACAGCTGGGGCAGCTCGTCGGCGCGGGTCTCGCGCACCCAGTGGCAGCCGGGGATGATGCGCGAGTCGCTCTTCTCGGCCAGCCGCGCGCCCTTGCCGTCGGACTCGGCGTCGGTGCGCATCGTGCGGAACTTGTACATCGTGAAGACCTTGCCGCCCAGCCCCACCCGCTCCTGGCGGTAGAACAGCGGGGAGCCTGCGACCCGCCACTGATAGAGGGTGACGAGCAGCAGCGCCAGCACCCAGACGGGCGCGGCGAGCGCGAGCATGAGCAGGTCGAAGGCGCGCTTGAGCCGCAGCTGGTAGCCGGGCATCTCCTGGGTGCGGGTCAGCACAAAGGGCATGCCGGCGATCTCGCGGATGCCCGCCAGGCCATAGGTGACCTCCTGGCCGGTGACGCGCAGCAGGCAGGTGACGTTGTCGTCGACGAGCTCGTCGATGGTGTCGGGGAAGAGGCGCCCCAGCCACGAGGGGGTCACGACCATCACATCCGTCGCGGCCGTCCGGGCCACCGCCCCGAGCACCTCCCCCGGGCTGTCGACCACCTCGACGACCCGCAGCTCGCTGCCGGCGGCCTTCATGCTGAGCATCGCCGGCTCGAGGTCGGCCGGATCCCCGGCCATCACGATGCGCAGCGGCCCCATCCGCCTCGTCCGCAGGTGGTTAGCCAGCATGCGGTTGGCGGTCAGCGCGAGCGCCGCGATGGGGATATAGGCCACCAGGTTCAGGACGGGGAAGGGCAGGGCGCGCCCGGTCACATAGCCGAGCTCGCGGGCGGCGCCGGTGAGCAGCAGGTTGAGCAGCGCGATCATGCCGCCCGCGAGCAGCATCTGGCGCACGATCCGCGGGAACATCGGCGCGCTGCCGAGCCGCGGCTCGCGCTCGTAGAGCCCGCCGAAATACAGGGTCAGCTGGGAGACGACCCACGCCACGACGAACGAGACGAGGTAGGCCCCGAACGGGAAGGTCGGCCAGTAGCGCCCGAAGCGCACGAGCATGATCAGGGCCGGGACCGTGACCAGCACGATCGCGTCCAGCACCATGATCAGCCGGAAGCCCCGTGCGTTCAGCTTCCGCAGCCGACGCACGTGTCCCGGACTACGGACGGTCGCCACCAGCGCGCGTCAGCGGGGGTATGCCGGGAAGCGCGTGACCAGGTCGCTCACCTGGGCGTGCACGTCCTTGGAGACGGCGCCCTCGGGGTCGCCGTCGCCCTGGGTGACGGCGGTGTGGATCAGCTCGGCGATCGTCTTCATCTCGTCGAGGCCCATGCCCTGGGTGGTCACGCACGGCGTGCCGACCCGGATGCCCGAGGCGATGTTGGGCTTCTGCGGGTCGAAGGGGATGGCGTTCTTGTTGAGGACGATGCCGGCCGCGTCGGCGCGCTGCTCGGCCTCGGCGCCCGTCACGCCCACGCCCTGGAGGTCCAGCAGCGAGAGGTGGGTGTCGGTGCCGCCGGTGATGGGGCGGATGCCGCGGGCCTCGAGCTCCTTGGCGAGCGTCGTGGAGTTGTCGATGACCTGGCGTGTGTAGGCGGCATACTCCTCGGTCGCGCACTCCTTGAAGTTGACCGCCTTGGCGGCGATCGTGTGCATCTGGGGGCCGCCCTGCATCATCGGGAAGATCGCCTTGTCGAGCTTGGCGGCGTGCTCCTCCTTGCAGACCAGCGCGCCGGAGCGCGGGCCGCGCAGGACCTTGTGGGTGGTGAAGGTGACGACGTCGGCGTAGGGCACCGGCGAGGGGATGGCCTTGCCGGCCACGAGGCCGATGAAGTGGGCCGCGTCGACCCAGAAGATCGCGCCGACCTCGTCGGCGATCGCGCGGAAGCGCTCGAAATCGATCAGGCGCGGGATCGCCGAGCCGCCGGCGCAGATGACCTTGGGCCGGTGCTCCTTGGCGAGGCGCTCGACCTCGTCGTAGTCGATGTCCTCGGTCTCCTGGTTGACGCCATAGGGCACCGGGTTGAACCACTTGCCGGAGAAGGAGACCTTGGCGCCGTGGGTGAGGTGGCCGCCGTGGGGCAGGCTCATCGCGAGGAAGGTGTCACCGGGCTGCATGAACGCGCCGTAGACGGCCTGGTTGGCGCTCGCACCGGAGTGCGCCTGGACGTTGGCGTGGTCGGCGCCGAAAAGCGCCTTGCACCGCTCGATCGCGAGGTCCTCGGCCTTGTCGACCTCGGCACAGCCGCCGTAGTAGCGCCGGCCGGGGTAGCCCTCGGCGTACTTGTTGGACAGCGTCGAGCCGAGCGCGGTGAGGACGGCCGGCGAGCTGAGGTTCTCGCTCGCGATGAGCTGCAGACCACCGCGGATGCGGTCGAGCTCGGACATCAGGACGGCGGAGATCTCGGGGTCGAAGGCCGTCAGGGCCTCGTAGTCGGACCCGTAGAACGTCGAGTCGGTCATGGATGCTCCTTCGCGAGGGGTGGCTGCCCGCAAACTCTATTGCCTCCCTGAGGGTGGGAGGTCACCGGCACTCCGGGTGCGTGCGCGCAGTTGGTATGCCGTGTGGTGAGGTCTCTCCGCATGCCGCGTGGCGAGGGGCCGCCGGTCAGTCCGTCGAGCCCGACCCGTGCCGACTGACATAGCCGTCGCGGGGGTCGCTCTCGGGCTCCGGCTCGGGCTCGTCGGTCCCCGGCTCCGGCTCAGGGGCCGACTCCGAGGACTGCTGGTGCGGCTCGAAGTCCGACTCCGGCTCGGGCGCATCGGCAACGCGCATGATCTGCTCGGCCGGGATGGCGCCCTCGCGCAGCACGACCGGGACGGGGCCGGTGCAGTCGACGATCGTCGAGGGGATGTTGTCGGCGCAGGGGCCGCCGTCGAGATAGACGCTCACGGCCGAGCCGAGCTGGGTGGCCGCCTCGAGGACGGTCGTCGCGGCCGGGGAGCCGGTGCGGTTGGCGCTGGTCACCGCCATCGGGCCGATCTCCTCGAGCAGCGCGAGCGCGATGTCGTTGTCGGGCTGGCGCAGGGCGACCGTGCCGTTGGTGTCGCCCAGGTCCCACATCAGCGAGGGCTGGGCCTGCACGACGATCGTCAACGGCCCGGGCCAGTACTCGCCGATCAGCCTGCGGGTGTAGTCGCTCACCTCGTCGGCCAGGCCGTCGACGGTGCGCGCGTTGGGGATGAGGACCGGCGGCGGCATCTCGCGCCCGCGGCCCTTGGCGGCCAGCAGGTCGGCGACCGCGTCGGCCCGGAACGCGTCACAGCCGATGCCATAGACGGTGTCGGTGGGGAGCACGACGACCTCCCCGACGCGCACGGCATTGGCCGCCTGGTCGATGGCCTGCTGGCGACCGTCCTCGCTGGTCGCATCCACAACTGGGCTCATGCGCATAAGGGTATGCCGCGGGGAGTGCTCCCCATCGCACGGCTTCGCCCGCAGGCCTAGGCTGACGCGGCACGCCGAACCGGTCGGGCAGACGAGCGCCAGGGGGTCAGTCAGTGACAGTCGAGGTCAACTACGCGGGGCTGGACACCCTCGTGGCACTGGCGGCGAGGCAGGGGGCGTCGCTGAGCCGTATCGGGACATTCGTCTCGAACAGCTGCTCGCCCGCCCCTTTCGCGGGCGGGATCCTCTCCCTTTTCCAGGGGCAGTACGCCGACGCCCACTCGACGATGGTTGCCGCCCTCAGCGAGTCGACGGCCGCGGCGCAGCGGGCGAGCACGGTCATCGCCGCCAACCGCAGGACCTATCGGGAGCAGGACCTGGCCGCATCGACTCGGATGTCGGGCCTCGAGGAGCGGGTGGGGCAGGCCCCCGTGCCCGAGCGGGGCACCGTCCCGGACAGCACGGTCTTCCCCCTGTCGGGCGCCCAGAAGATGGCGGGGGCTGCGGCTGGCGCGGTCGGAGGCCAGGCCTACGACTACGGCTACGCCGGCCAATGGGACTACGCGGCGGCGGCCGATCGCGGACAAGAAGTCCTATGACGACTTCATCGAGCAGCACAAGGGAGCCCGCTGATGGCCACGATCACCATTGCCGATCCCACGACCGCGCTCACTCCGGCCGCCTCGACGGCCGGGGGCGAGCTGATCGAGGGCATCAAGGATGAGTGCGGTTTCGCCCTGCGTCTGGTCAACGACATCGTCACGGCCTGCCACGGGCCGGATCTGCTGGGGATGTTCTGGGAGCGGTCGGTGGCGACTTCAACGGCGTCGACAATGTCCGGATGAATCTCGGCTCCACGGGCTCGGCGCTGGCCACCACCGGCGCCAACTTCACGGCGATGGCCGAGGCCCTTCCCACGGTGTGGACCACCGAGCCCGAGGGGACCGCCGATCAGGCATCAAGCGGGCTGCGCGACATGGCCGCCTGTCACGATGTGCAGGCGCAGGGCACCCGCCTGATGTCCGAGCAGGTCGGCCACATGATCACCGCGGTCTCCGAGGGCCTGAAGCTGGCGGCCGGGATCCTGGGCATGATCGTGGACGAGTTCGCCTCCGTGCCCATTGCGAAGGCGGTGGAATGGCTGGTCTCCGGCGTCAGCAAGATCCAGCGACTCCTGCACCTGGTCGAGCTGGTGGTCACCACGCTCAGGAAACTGGAGAACGTCATCCCGCCCCTGCTGTCCGCCGCCAAGGCTCTCAACGCGCTCATGTTCACCGCCAAGGCGATCATGGGGGTCGTGGCCGCGGGTCAGCACGGCGCTGCGGGCGGCCGGGTCAACGAGACTGCCGGGGCGGCATACGCATGAGGCCGGAGGACAAGGCCGCGCTGCACGCGGCGCTCGGCGACATCCGCGCCGCCGGCAACGCGATGGACGATGTCCTTGAGTCCCTGCGCCAGGACGCCGACGGTCTGCGCGAGGAACTCGACCGGATCCGGGCCGAGCAGGCGGGCGAGCGCGCCGACGCCGAGCAGGAGCGCCGCGCGGCCGAGGACGCGGCACGTCGCGGTGAGCACGGTCCCGCGATGCGCGAGGTGCAGCTGCGCATCGACCGCAAGGAGACCTCGCTGCCCGAGGTCCTGAGCGGTCAGGACCAGCACTGGAGCGCGGTCGAGGTGCGAGGGCAGGTGCACGAGGCATTCCGCAGCTCGATGGCCCAGCTGGCCGCCGCGGATCCAGACGCGGAGGCGGCCTTCCCGTCGTTCGACTTCTCTGCGCTGGCTCCCACCGAGGACCCCGACGGCCGCGGACCGGCGCCGGGTGCCCCACCCGCCTGGCCGCACAAGGGCGGCACCTGGTGACCGACGACAGCCGCGGAGGGGCGCCTCGCCGCGAGCCCTCCCTCGGGTCGCGTTTCGCCCTCGCGGTCTATGCGTGGCCCCTCGCCCTCGGGCTCTTGGGACTGATGGCGTGGGTCAACCGCGAGCTTGCGTTCTGGGTCGGGCTGGCCGTCTCCGGCGCCGCCTGGCTCTGGGCGTGGGTCGTCATGCGCCGGGTCTCGCGTGACTACGGCGACGGGCTGAGCACAGCGCGTCTCCCTGCCCGCCGGCTCCTGCTGCCGACGCTGGTCATGGTCGCCGGGTTCGTCGCCCCGTGGCTGATGCAGGGTGGCTTCGACCTCGGCACCGGGACCTGGGGCCACTGACGGTCAGGGCATCCAGACCACGGGCTTTGCGACATAGGGATCATCGCTGGTGTTCCAGCTCGTCAGCGTGCCGTCGCGATAGAAGGCCGCGCCGACGATCCGGTGCCCGGGCCGGGCGAGCATGATGTCGCAGACCTGCTGCACGTGACCGACCTTGGCCTCCGACAGCACGAACCCGTCGTCGCACTCGGGGGCGAGAGTCCCGATCCCGAAGGTGCCGGCCCCGACCTTGCCGTTGTCCTGGACCCCGGCGATCGCGACGCTCAGGATGCTCTTGCGGCCCTCGCCGGAGAGTGCGAGCACCTTCATCCGTCCTCGCATGTACCAGACGCTACCGCCCTTGAACTCCTTGAGGTCCCGGATCTTGCCGAGCACCTTCTGGTCGCCCTTTTTCACCGACGTCACGCTCACCTGCACATAGGCCCAGCCGGTCTTCATGCCGTTGTTGGCCGAGTCGATCGAGGACGGGATCTTGACCACGATCGGGTCGCCGATGGCCACTCGCGCCCCGGGCGGGGTGACCTTGGGCAGGGGCGTCGGGTTGGCCGGATCGGGCCCGACGGTCGACGGCGTGCTCGAGGTCGGTGACGGGAGCGCGTCGGACGTGGGGGCGGAGGTCGCGCTCGCCGGGCTGGAGGTCGCCGGCCCGGCCGGTGCCGAGGTGGGCGCCGATGCCCGTCTCTCGGTGTCGCCCGCCCTGGCGACGAACGGGATGGCCGCGCACCCCGAGAGCGCCACGGTCGCCGAGACAGCCATCGCGGCCAGAGCCGCCCCCCTGAGCCTCATGGCCTCAGGCTGCCATCTCCGCGGCCCGTCGTCACGGGGAGAAGTCCCCGGTCCCTCAGTCCTCGTCGGCGCGGACGGCGACCACGCAGCGTGGCCGACCGGAGAGGTCCTGGCGGTCGATGACCTGCGACCAGCTGCCGGTGCCGAGCAGAGCGGTAGGCAACGTGGCGCCCTGCACATCGGCGTGCTCCATCACCAGCACTCCCCCGGGCCGCAGCAGGCTGGCCGCCCGGGCCGCCACGAGGCGCGGGATCGCAAGGCCGTCGGCCGAGCCGCCATAGAGCGCGATCGACGGGTCGTGGTCGCGCACCTCCGGGTCGACCGGCACCTGGCCGGAGGGGATGTAGGGCGGGTTGGAGACGACCACGTCGACCATCTCCTCGAAGTCGGGCAGGGCCCGGGTGGCGTCGTCGTGGTGCAGCTCGACATCGAGCCCGAGCTCGTCCCGGTTGCGCTCGAGCCATGCGAAGGCCTCGTCGGAGACCTCGACCGCGTGCACGCGGGTCTGCGGCCGCTCGGCCTTGATCGACAGCGCGATAGCGCCGGAGCCCGCGCACAGGTCGACCACTACGGGCTCGACCTGGCTGCTCTGGGCCAGCTCGTCGATCGCCTCGAGTGCGCGGTCCACGACGGTCTCGGTCTCGGGGCGCGGCACGAAGACGCCCGGCCCGACCGAGAGCTCGATCGTGCGGAATGCCGCGTGGCCGGTCAGGTGCTGGAGCGGCACCCTGCGGGCGCGCTCGTCCACCAGGTCCTCAAAGCCCTCGGGGGCGTTGTGGCCCAGCACCATCCGGCGCCGGACCTCGCCGACGTCGACTCCCGCGGCGTGGGCCGCGAGGGCGACCGCGTCGTGCTCGGCCGAGGGGACCCCGGCCTCGGTGAGCCGCTCGACCGCGGTCCGCACGGACCGTGAGAGCGGCACCTGAACGGCATTCATCATCAGGCGCTCCCCTCCGCCATCGCGGACATCCGGGCCGCCTCGTCGGCGTCGACGGCCGACTGGACCACCGCGTCAAGCTCCCCGTCGAGGACGACGTCGAGGTTGTAGGACTTGTAGCCGGTGCGGTGGTCGGAGATGCGGTTCTCCGGGAAGTTGTAGGTGCGGATCCGCTCGGAGCGGTCGACCGTTCGGACCTGCGAGCGGCGCGCCGCGCTGGCCTCGGCGTCGGCCTCGTCCTGAGCGATCTGGTGCAGCCGCGCGCGCAGCACCCGCAGGGCCGACTCCTTGTTCTGGAGCTGCGACTTCTCGTTCTGGCAGCTGACGACCACGCCGGTGGGCAGGTGGGTGATGCGCACAGCGGAGTCGGTCGTGTTGACGCTCTGCCCGCCGGGGCCGGAGCTGCGGTAGACATCGATCTTGAGGTCGTTGGGGCTGATCTCGATCTCGACCTCCTCCGCCTCGGGCATGACCAGCACGCCGGCCGCGGAGGTGTGGATGCGGCCCTGGCTCTCGGTGACGGGCACGCGCTGCACCCGGTGCACGCCGCCCTCATACTTCAGCCGCGCCCACGGCGCCTCGCCGGGCTCGGCCACGCCCTTGGCCTTGATGCCGACCCGCACGTCCTTGTAGCCGCCGAGATCGGACTCGGTCGCGTCGATGACCTCGGTCTTCCAGCCGCGGCGCTCGGCGTAGCGCAGGTACATGCGCAGCAGGTCGCCGGCGAACAGGGCCGACTCCTCGCCGCCCTCCCCCGCCTTGACCTCGAGGATCACGTCGCGGTCGTCGTCGGGGTCGCGCGGCAGGAGCAGGGTGCGCAGCCTGTCCTCGGTCTGGGCGAGGGTGGCCTCGAGCGCGGGGATCTCCTCGGCGAATGCCGCGTCCTCCGCCTCGAGCTCGCGCGCGGCCGTCAGGTCGTCCTGGGCGGCATGCCAGGCGCGGTATGCCGCGACCGTCGGCCCCAGCTGCGCGTAGCGCTTGTTGAGCCGGCGGACGAGGTCCTGGTCACCGAAGACCTCGGGATCGGCCAGCTGGCGCTCCAGATCGGCATACTCCGAGACGAGTGCGGCGGCGGACTCGAGCATCATCACTTCCTGCAACGGCGGGAGGGCGGGTGGGGTTCCGGCTGCGCGGCGGTGCGCTTTCGGCCAGTTGGGCACAAACGCCCCGTGCGCTTTCGCCCAGTTGGGCACAAACGCCCCGGACACAGCGCAGCGCCGGCGACCCGCGAGTGCGGGCGCCGGCGCTGAAGCGGTGCTACTTGGCCTGGGACTTCTTCGCGTAGCGCGCGTTGAAGCGGGCGACGCGGCCACCGGTGTCGAGGATCTTCTGCTTGCCCGTGTAGAACGGGTGGCAGTTGCTGCACACCTCGACGTGGATCGAGCCCGACTGGGCGGTCGACCGGGTCTGGAAGGTGTTGCCACAGGTGCACGTCACCGTGGTCTCGGCGTAGCTGGGGTGGATGTCCTTCTGCACTGCGCTCTCCTAGTTGTGGGTGGGCCGGGTCGGCGGGATCTGCCCGTATGCCGTGAACCGGTCCAGCGCTCAAGTGTGCCAGAGATCAGGCACGCTGCCCAAAACGCGCTCACCCCCCGGGGTATTCCCACCGGCCCGCGCCGGACACCGGCCGCGAAACCGCAGGTCACGCGGCGCTCCGCTCGACGCGCGCGACCGGGCAAGCAGGCCTACCGTGGGCGAATGGCAGCCAACGAGCGACGAGGCGCGCGCAGCACCGGCGAGAGCGAGCGCCTCACCCGCACCAAGCCGATCGAGACGGTCCTGCGCCAGAACGACGCGACCCCGGAGGGCGGCGAGGGTGGCGGGCTCGCCCGCACTCTGACAGCCAGGGACCTGATGGGCTTCGGCATCGGGATCGTGATCGGCACCGGCATCTTCACCCTGACAGGGACCAGCGCCAAGAACTTCGCCGGGCCGGGGGTCGTGCTGAGCTTCCTGCTCGCGGGAGCGGTCAGCCTCCTCGCCGCGCTGTGCTACGCCGAGCTCGCGGCGGCGGTCCCGACCGCGGGCAGCTCCTACACCTACGCCTACACCACGATCGGGGAGATCTTCGCCTGGATCATCGCGTGGGACCTGATCCTCGAGTTCGCCCTCGGCGCCGCCGTCGTCGCGCGCGGCTGGTCCGGATATCTCCAGCAGGCCTTCGACCTGCCGCAGGCGTGGTTCGGCGAGGAGAACTCCGTGGTCAACCTCGGTGCCGTCGCCATCACGCTCGTCCTGGGGCTCGTGGCCGCGGTCGGCATCCGCGAGTCCAAATGGGTCACCAACCTGCTCGTCCTGATCAAGGTCAGCGTCTGCCTCTTCGTCATCGCCGTCGGCGCGTTCTTCGTCAAGGCGGCCAATCTCTCGCCGTTCATCCCCGAGTCCAGGCCGATGCCCAGCGGCACGACCGCCGAGGGGCTCAAGCAGCCGCTGTGGCAGTGGATCACCCAGGCCAACCCCACGGCATTCGGCCTGTCCGGCATCCTCGTGGCCTCCGCGATCGTCTTCTTCGCCTACAGCGGCTTCGAGGCCGTCGCCAACCTCGGCGAGGAGACCAAGGACCCCGGCAAGGACATGCCACGCGGGCTGATCGGGACGCTGGCGATCTGCACCCTGCTCTATGTCGGCGTCTGCATCGTGCTGACCGGCATGGTCAAGTACACCCAGCTGTCCGAGGGCGCGCCGATCTCCGATGCCTTCGACCAGGTCGGCCTCGGCTGGGCCTCGATCCTGATCGGCATCGCGGCCGTGGCCGGCCTGAGCTCGGTGATCCTCGTCGACATCGTGGCCATGGGCCGCATCGGGTTCGCGCTCTGCCGCGACGGCCTGCTGCCCAAGGCGATCGGCGAGGTCTCGCCGCGCTTCCAGACGCCGCTGCGGATCACGGTCGCCACGACGCTGGTGATCGCGCTGCTCGGTGCCTTCGTCCCGTTGACGACGCTCGCGGAGATGGTCTCGATCGGCACGCTCTTCGCGTTCCTGGTCGTCTCCATCGCCGTCGCGGTGCTGCGCCGGACCAAGCCGCGCATGCACCGCCCCTTCCGCACCCCGGCTGTCCCCTGGCTGCCGATCATCTCGGGGCTCTCGTGCGTGGCGCTGATGTCCAGCCTTGCCGTCGAGACCTGGCTGCGCTTCGTCGTGTGGCTGGTCATCGGCCTGGCCATCTACTTCTTCTACGGCCGCAAGCACTCCCACCTCGCGCCGGGCAACCTGGTCGCGGGCGCCTACTCCCACCTGCATGAGGAGGACCGCTCCGACGGCCCGCGCTGAGCGAGGCAAGGGCCCGGCACCATCGGTGCCGGGCCCTTCACCTGCGGTGAGGTATGCCGCGGGGCGAGCCCGCGGCATACCTCACACCGATCAGTCCTCGTCCTCGTCGTCGAGCTTGATCGAGGAGTTCATCTGCACCTGGCGCAGGAACTCGTAGTTGGTCTTGTTCTTCTTCAGCTGGGCGAGCAGCAGCTCGATGCCCTGCTGGGTGTCGAGGGCGCTGAGCACGCGGCGCAGCTTCCACATGATCTTCAGCTCCTCCGGCGCGAGGAGGATCTCCTCACGACGGGTGCCCGAGGCGTTGACGTCCACGGCCGGGAAGATGCGGCGGTTGGCCAGCTGCCGGTCGAGCTTGAGCTCCATGTTGCCGGTGCCCTTGAACTCCTCGAAGATCACCTCGTCCATCTTGGAGCCGGTCTCGACCAGCGCCGTGGCGAGGATCGTCAGCGAGCCGCCGTTCTCGATGTTGCGGGCGGCGCCGAAGAAGCGCTTCGGCGGGTAGAGCGCCGCGGAGTCGACACCACCGGAGAGGATGCGCCCGCTCGCCGGGGCGGCGAGGTTGTAGGCACGGCCGAGGCGCGTGATCGAGTCGAGCAGCACGACCACGTCGTGGCCCATCTCGACCAGGCGCTTGGCGCGCTCGATGGCGAGCTCGGCGACTGTGGTGTGGTCGTCGGCGGGCCGGTCGAAGGTCGAGGAGATGACCTCGCCCTTGACGGCGCGCTGCATGTCGGTGACCTCCTCCGGACGCTCGTCGACGAGGACGACCATGAGGTGGCACTCGGGGTTGTTGGTCGCGATCGCGTTGGCGATGGCCTGGAGGATCAGGGTCTTGCCGGCCTTGGCCGGGGCGACGAGCAGACCACGCTGGCCCTTGCCGATCGGGGCGACGAGGTCGATCACGCGGGTGGTCGTGACATTGGCCTCGGTCTCCAGGCGCAGGCGCTCCTGCGGGTAGAGCGGGGTCAGCTTGCCGAACTCGACGCGCTGACGCGCCTGCTCGGGCGTCATGCCGTTGACGGTGTCGAGGCGCACCAGCGGGTTGTACTTCTGGCGGTTGTTCTTGCCGCCGCCCTGGTGCTGCTGCGGCTCCTCGCCGTCCTTGGGCGCCTTGACCGCGCCCGTGACCGCGTCACCCTTGCGCAGGCCGTTCTTCTTGACCATGTTGAGCGGCACGTAGACGTCGTTGGCACCGGGCAGGTAGCCCGAGGTGCGCACGAAGGCGTAGTTGTCGAGGACGTCGAGGATGCCCGCCACCGGCACGAGCACGTCGTCGTCGTGCACCTGGGTGTCGACCTCGTCGTACTGGTCCCCCGCACGCCCGCGGCGCTTGTCGCGGTTGCGGTTGCGGTTGCGGTTGCGACGACGGCCGCCGCGGTCATCGTCGTCGTCCTGACGGTTGTTGTTGTTGCGGTTGCCCTGCTGGTCCTGCTGGCGGTTGTCGCGCTGCTGCTGGTCGCGGTTGCCGTCACGGTCCTGCTGGCGCTGGCCGTCGCGGCCCTGCTGGTCGCGGTTGCCGTCGCGGTCCTGCTGGCGGTTGCCCTCGCGGCCCTGCTGGTCGCGCTGGCCATCGCGCTGCTGCTGGTCGCGGTTGCCGTCGCGGCCCTGCTGCTGGTCACGCTGACCGTCACGCTGCTGCTGGTCCTGCTGACGGGCCTCGCCGTCCTGGCCCTGGCGGTCGTCGCCGGCGGGCTGCTGGTCGCGGTCGCCACGGCCACGGCGGCCACGGCGGGTGCGGCTGCCGTCGCGCTGCTCGCCGGACTGCTCTGCGGAGTCGCCGTCACGGGACTGGTCCTGCTCGGCCGGGGCGCGGCCGGAGTCGGGGGTGGTCGCCTCGGCGGGCTGCTCGACGCGCGGGGCGTCGGCGCTCTCGGCGGGGCGGCTCTCGCGGGCCGGGGCCTGCGATGGGGCGGAGTCGGCGCCGGCCGAACGGGCCGGGACGTCGGTGCCGGACTGACGCGCCTTGATAGCGGTGATGAGGTCGCCCTTGCGCATCTTGGCGGTGCCGGAGATGCCCATGCTCGAGGCGAGACCCTGCAGCTCGGCGAGGCGCATGGCCGTCAGAGAGCCGGAGCGGCGGGGCTTGTCGGCGGCCGCGGGGGCAGCGTCGACAGAGATGGTGTCGGACACGAAGGATCCTTCCCCTCGTTCAGCGGCCTCGTTCAGATGAGACCGGTCTTGTGGGCCCAGCGTGGAATCGCTCTGGCCGGATTGGGAGTCCCCCGCCGCCGCGGCCGGCTGGCCGAAGCGCAGGCCCGCATGCATGTCGCGACATGACATGCCCGTCGGGCGATGCAAGGCGTGGGATGGGCAACCGGGCGAGATCCGCCACTGACGGTTGCGTTACGCACAATGTAGCACCACGTGCGGCTATTCCCGGCGTTAGCCCCCGCGCGCGTCGAGGTCAGGGGCGTGCGAGCACCTCGGCGCGGGCCCCGACGGCCGGCACACCGGGCCGCAGCGCGGTCCACTCCTCCCCCGCGAAGCCGGCGACCTCGGCGGCCTTGTCACGGGTGGTCAGCGCGCAGACCGACGGGCCCGCGCCGGAGATGGCTGCCGCGTGGCCCGCGGCCCGCAGGCGGTCGACCAGGTCCATCGACGCGGCATACGACCGGCGTCGCGGCTCCTGGTGCAGATAGTCGCGGGTGGCCTCGAGCAGGTATGCCGGGTGCGCGGTGACGGCGAGCGACAGCAGTGCGGTGCGGGCGGAGTTGGCCGCCGCGTCGGCGAGGCGCACTTGGGCCGGCAGGACCGAGCGGGCCGTTGCCGTGGACAGCTGCGCTGCCCGGTTGAACACGACCGGCTCGAGGTCGGGGTGCACCGGCAGGCAGAGGGTGCGGGAGCCCTGCTCGGGGTCCTCGCTCCACGAGACGGTGAAGCCGCCATAGACACAGGCCGAGGAGTTGTCGGGGTGTCCCTCGAGCAGCGCGGCGAGCGAGTTGACCCAGTCGAGGTCGAGGAGCTCACCGTCGGCATTGGCTCGCGAAAGCGCCTGTGCCGCAACGATTCCCGAGACGATAGCCGCCGAAGATGAGCCCATGCCGCTGGCGTGGGGCACCGTGTTGTGGCACGAGAGCCGCAGGCCGGCAGGCACCTCGACACCCAGGTCGGACCAGGCCCGCACCATCGTGCGATAGACGAGGTGGGTCTCGTCGCGCGGCACGGTGTCGACACCCTGGCCCTCGATGTCGATGACCAGGCCCGGCTCCTCGGTGATGGTCACCTCGAGCCGGTCGAAGACGCCGAGCGCGAGACCGATGGAGTCGAAGCCCGGGCCGAGGTTGGCAGTGGTCGCCGGCACCTCGACGCGCACCGCGGTGCCCGCCGGGACGGCCACCAGCCCGGTGGACATCAGCCGTCCAGGCCCAGCGCCACGGCGGTGGAGTAGGCGTCCACCGGCACCTTGGTCGGCGCGACCTCGCTGCCGTCGGCCGTCTTGAGGGCCCACTGGGGGTCCTTGAGGCCGTGCCCGGTCACCGTGCACACGATCGTCGCTCCGGAGGGCACCCGGCCGGCCTCGGCCATCTTGAGGAGGCCGGCGATCGAGGCGGCCGAGCCGGGCTCGACGAAGATGCCCTCGCGGGAGGACAGCAGGCGGTGGGCGGCGAGGATCTCCTCGTCGGTGACCATGTCGATCACGCCGCCGGACTCGTCGCGGGCGGCCTCGGCCTGGCGCCACGAGGCGGGGTTGCCGATGCGGATGGCGGTCGCGACGGTCTCGGGGTGGTCGACCGGGTGGCCGAGCACGATCGGCGCGGCGCCGGCGGCCTGGAAGCCCCACATCTGCGGGGTCCGGGTGGCGACCGCAGGCACGGTGGAGCCGTCGGCGGCGGTGGCCGCGGCGGCATACTCCCGATAGCCGCGCCAGTAGGCCGTGATGTTGCCGGCGTTGCCGACCGGCAGGACGTGGATGTCGGGGGCGTCGCCGAGGACGTCGACGACCTCGAATGCCGCGGTCTTCTGGCCCTCGATGCGGGCCGGGTTGACCGAGTTGACCAGCTCGACCGGATAGGCCTCGCCGAGCTTGCGGGCCACGGTCAGACAGTCGTCGAAGTTGCCGTCGACCTGGAGCAGCGTGGCGCCGTGGGCGATCGCCTGGGAGAGCTTGCCCATCGCGATCTTGCCGTCGGGGACGAGGACCGCACAGGTCATGCCGGCCTTGGTCGCATAGGCGGCGGCCGACGCCGAGGTGTTGCCGGTGGAGGCGCAGATGACCGCCTTGGCGCCCTTGGCGGCGGCGACCGAGATCGCGGTGGTCATGCCGCGGTCCTTGAAGGAGCCGGTCGGGTTGAGGCCCTCGTACTTGACGTGGACCTGCGCGCCGACGCGCTCGGACAGGTGCTCGGCAGGGATAAGCGGCGTGCCGCCCTCCTGGAGGGTCACGACGGGCGCGCCGTCGAGCATGGGGAGGCGCGCGGCATACTCGCGGATCACGCCCTGCCACAGGTGGGCCATCGGTCAGTCTCCTTCCACACGCATCACCGAGGTGACCTCGTTGACGGTCTCGAGCTGGCTCAGCGACTCGACGGTCGCCGAGAGGGCGGCATCGGGCGCCTGGTGGGTGACGACGATGAGCTGGGCCTTGCCCGACTCGCCGTTCTCGCCCGCGATGATCTGCTGGCGCACGGTCTCGATGGACACGTCGTGGGCCGCGAAGGCCTGGGCGACCTGAGCGAGCACGCCGGGACGGTCGGTCACGTCGATGCTGATGTGATAGCGCGTCAGGGCCTGTCCCATGTCGAGGACGGGCAGGTCGGCGTATGCCGTCTCGGCCGGTCCGCGGCCGCCACCGACGAGGTGCCGGGCCGCCGTCACGACATCGCCGAGGATCGCCGACGCGGTCGGGTCACCACCGGCGCCCTTGCCGTAGAACATCAGCTCGCCGGCCGCCGAGGACTCCACGAACACCGCGTTGTAGGCGTCGCGGACGGAGCCGAGCGGGTGCGCCCGCGGGATCATCGCGGGGTGGACGCGCACCGAGATCCCCTCTCCCCCAGCGGATTCCGGGACGCGCTCACAGATCGCGAGGAGTTTGACGACGCAGTCCATCTCGCGGGCGGCCTGCACGTCGGCGGCGCTCACCTCGGTGATGCCCTCGCGATAGACGTCGTTGCCGGAGACCCGGCTGTGGAAGGCGAGCGAGGCGAGGATCGCGGCCTTGGCGGCGGCGTCGAAGCCCTCGACGTCGGCGGTCGGGTCGGCCTCTGCGTAGCCCAGGGCCTGGGCCTGCTCGACGGCCTCGGCGAAGCCCTGGCCGGTGGTGTCCATCTTGTCGAGGACGTAGTTGGTGGTGCCGTTGACGATGCCGATGACCTTGCGCACGTCGTCACCGGCGAGGGACTCGCGGATCGGGCGCAGGATCGGGATGGCGCCGGCGACCGCGGCCTCGTAGTAGAGGTCGACGCCCGCCTTGCCGGCGGCCTCGTAGAGCGCGGGGCCGTCCTCGGCGAGGAGGGCCTTGTTGGCCGTGACGACCGAGGCGCCGTGCTCCATGGCGCTGAGGATCAACCCGCGGGCGGGCTCGATGCCGCCGATCACCTCGATGACGATGTCGGCGCGCGTGACGAGCTCGGCCCCGTCGGTCGTGAACAGGCTCGGGTCGACGGGCAGGTCGGAGCGGTCCCGTCCGGCGCGCCGGACGGCGATGCCGACGAGTTCGAGCGGCCGGCCGACGCGGGCGGCGAGGTCGGCCGCCTGCTCGGTGAGGATCGTCGCCACCGACGACCCGACGACGCCGCAGCCCAGGAGGGCGACGCGCAGTGGCTCCTGCGTGGTGGTCTCAGTCACGTGTGCGCTCCTTGCGCTCTGTGCGGTGCAGCGGCGAGTGGTGCAGCCACGTCAATCCTGCCGCTGCCGAGGGGTTCGGCTGCCATTGTTCCGTGATCCGGACGTCGGTGGACACGTTCTTGCGCCTAGACCACATCGAGGGCGAGCAGGTCGTCGATCGTCTCGCGCCGCACGATGGGCCGGGCCACCCCGTCCCGGACGGCGATGACCGGCGGCCGGGGGGTGTGGTTGTACTGGCTGGACAGGGCCCGGCAGTAGGCCCCCGTGCCGGGGACCGCCACGAGGTCGCCGGGCGCGAGGTCGCTCGGGAGGTACTCGTCCATCACCACGATGTCGCCGGACTCACAGTGACGGCCGACGACCCGGGAGATCATCGGGTCGGCTTGCGAGGCGCGGGAGGCCAGCGTGCAGGAGTAGTCGGCCTCATAGAGGGCGGTACGGGCGTTGTCGGACATGCCGCCGTCGACCGAGACATAGGCCCGGTGGCGGGTGTCGTCGATCTGCACCTGCTTGATGGTGCCGACCTCATAGAGCGTGATCCCGGCGGTGCCGACAATGGCCCGTCCGGGCTCGATGGAGAAGCGCGGTGTGGGGGTGTCCTCGCTGCCCTCGCCGACCGCCTTGAGCTCGCGGCGGCACAGATCGGCCATCTGCTCTCCCAGTTCGGTGGGCGAGAGCGGGGTGTTCTGCGAGGTGTAGCAGATGCCGAAGCCGCCGCCGAGGTCCATCTCGGGCATGTGCAGGCCGTGACGCTCGACGACCTCGGCGTGCAGGCCGATGAGGCGCCGGGCGGCGACCTCGAAGCCGGAGGTGTCGAAGATCTGGCTGCCGATGTGGCTGTGCAGCCCAAGCAGGGTGAGGTGCTCGGCGCGCCCCACGATCCGGTCGATGGCCTCCATGGCCTGGCCGCCGGCGAGGGAGAAACCGAACTTCTGGTCCTCGTGGGCGGTGGCGATGAACTCGTGGGTGTGGGCCTCCACGCCGACGGTGACGCGCACCATGACGGGGGCGGTCACGCCGAGCCGCTCGGCGACCTCGGCGACGCGGTCGATCTCGGTGAGGCTGTCGACCACGATGCGGCCCACGCCATAGGACAGTGCCTGCTCGATCTCGCCGAGCGACTTGTTGTTGCCGTGCATGCCGATCCGCTTGCCGGGGAAGCCCGCTCGCTGCGCGACGGCCAGCTCGCCGCCCGAGCACACGTCGAGGAACAGCCCCTCCTCGGCCACCCACTGGGCGACGGCCGTGCACAGGAAGGACTTGCCTGCGTAGTAGACGTCGACGCCACCGAGGTCGTCGAACGGCCGGGCGAAGTCGTCGCGGAAGGCCCGGGCGCGCTCGCGGAAGTCCTGCTCGTCGATGACATATGCCGCGGTGCCGAACTCATCGGCGAGGCTCACCATGTCGACGCCACCGATCGACAGGCGGCCCTCCTCGTCGCGGCGTGCGGTCGACGGCCACAGCTGCGGCAGCAGCTCGTTGACATCGGTCGGGTAGGGCAGCCACTGCGGCGCGGCTCCGTAGCCGCTGGCGTGCAGGACGCCTGCCTCGTGCGATCGCATCTGCTACTTCTCTCGGTGGGCTGGGACGGTGGGGCAGGGCTGGGACCCGACCCCGCGGCATACCTCGGTCACATGCGCTCTGGGGCCGAGACCCCAAGCAGGTCAAGGCCATTGGCGAGCACCTGACGCGTCGCGTCGTTGAGCCACAGGCGCGTGCGGTGCAGGTCGGTGATCTCCTCGTCGGCGCTCATGGGGCGCACCCGGCAGGTGTCGTACCACTTGTGGAAGCGGCCGGCGAGGTCCTCGAGATAGCGGGCGACGCGGTGGGGCTCGCGCAGGCGTGCGGCCTGGGCGACGACCCGGGGGAAGTCGCCGAGGATCGCGAGCAGTGCAGCCTCGGTCTCGTCGGTGAGCAGCGAGGGGTCGAAGCCGTCCTCGCGGCGCACGCCGTCCTCCCCCGCCAGCCGCGCCACATTGCAGGTGCGGGCGTGGGCGTACTGGACATAGAAGACGGGGTTGTCGTTGGTCTGCTTGCGCAGCTCCTCGCCCTCGAGCGACAGCGGACTGTCCGCGGGGTAGCGCGCGAGTGAGTAGCGCACGGCGTCCGAGCCGATCCAGCCGAGCAGGTCACGCAGCTCGATGATGTTGCCCGCGCGCTTGGACAGCTTGGCGCCGCCGAGGTTGACCAGCTGGCCGATGCGGACCTCGATGTTGGTCTCGGGGTCGTCGCCGGCGCAGGCGGCGATCGCCTTGAGCCGGTTGATGTAGCCGTGGTGGTCGGCGCCGAGGAGGTAGATCTTCTCGGGGAAGCCGCGGTCCTTCTTGGACAGGTAGTAGGCGGCGTCGGCGGCGAAGTAGGTCGGGATGCCGTCAGCGCGGACCATGACACGGTCCTTGTCGTCGGTGAAGTCGGTGGTGCGCAGCCAGACCGCACCCTCGTGGTCGAAGACGTGGCCCTGCTCGCGCAGCCGGTCGATGGCCTGGCCGACAGCGCCTGCGTCGTGCAGCGACTTCTCCGAGAACCACACGTCGAAGTGGACGCCGAAGTCCTCGAGGGTGTCGTGGATGTCCTTGAGCTGAAGGCGATAGCCGACCTCACGCGCCGTCTCGAGCTGCTGCTCGGGGCTGGCCGAGAGGATGTCGGGGTGCTCGGCGAGCAGCGCCCGGCCGAGGTCCTGGACGTACTCCCCCGGGTAGCCGCCCTCGGGCGTCGGCTCGCCCTTGGCCGCGGCGAGCACCGACAGCGCGAAGTTGTCCATCTGGGTGCCGGCGTCGTTGATGTAGTACTCCGCCGTGACGTCCGCACCGGAGGCATCGAGGAGCCGGCGCATGGAGTCGCCGAGCGCCGCCCAGCGGGTGTGGCCGATGTGCAGGGGCCCGGTCGGGTTGGCCGAGATGAACTCGAGGTTGATCGTGTGGCCCGCCTCGGCGGTGTTGCGGCCGTATGCCGTGCCCGCCTCGACGATGGTCTTGGCGAGCCCGCCCGCGGACGCGGCCTCGAGGGTGATGTTGAGGAAGCCGGGACCGGCGATGTCGACCTTCGCGACGCCCTCGGCGGCGCCCAGGCGCTCGGCGACCTTGGCCGCGAGGTCGCGCGGCGGCATACCGACCTTTTTGGCGAGCTGCATCGCGATGTTGGTGGACCAGTCCCCGTGCTCGCGGTTCTTGGGTCGCTCGACGCGCACCGTCTCGGGGATCTCGAGGGTGAGGCCTTCGGCCGCGACGAGGTCGGCCAGGGCAGTGCGGATCGCTGCGGAGAGCTCTTCGGGGGTCACCCGGAGGATTCTACGGAGTTGTGCGGGGCACACCGATTCCGCGGTCGACGCCCGAGACGCCCGGGATAGATTGCGGTCCGGGCCGCGCACGCGATCGCAGACGAGGGGGTGAGCGGAGTGGCCGAGTTCGCCAGGAGCAGCGCCCTCCCCCATGTGGAGACCCGCAGGTCCTGCCAGGAGAACAGCTGCTATCGCCCGCACACGCACGACACCCTGTCGCTCGGCGGCGTCGACGCTGGTGCCTCGACCCTCGCCGGCCCGCTCGCGGGGAGGGCGCGGCTGCTGCCCGGCGACGTCGTGGTCATCCCCGCCGGTCACGTGCACGCCTGCAACCCGCACGGCGGGATGTGGCTCTATGAGATGACGCATGTCGACCAGGACTGGGCCGCAGGCCTGCTCCCGGGTGGCATCGCCGATCCGCTGCTCTCCGGCGTGGCCGTGCTGAGGCACCCGGACCTGCGCGGCCGTCTGCGGGCGGTCGGCGACGCAGTCCTTCGGGACGCCCCCGCGGACGAGCTGACCCGCCTCGTCGCGGGACTGCTCGAGGCGCTGCGCGCGACGCCGCCGCGTCATCACGTCGAGGCCGAGTGGGACCCGGGCCTCGGGGCCCGGCTCGAGCCCGTCCTGCGCCGGCTGGGCGAGGACGAGCGCAATCCCGCGCTCGAGGACCTCGCGGACATGGTGGGGATGAGCACCCACCAGCTGGTGCGAGCGGTGAAGAGACTGACTGGCCTGTCGCCTCTCGCGTGGCGCCAGAACACGCGGGTCCTGCGCGGGCGCCGGCTGCTGAGCGAGGGGCACTCGGTCGCCGAGACGGCACACCTGCTCGGCTTCGCCGACCAGAGCCACTTCCACCGGGTCTTCCGCGCGCACGTGGCGGCCACCCCTGGCGCCTATCAGGGCCGCAAGAACGTTCAAGACGAGGTGTCCACGAGCCTCTGAGAATCGGCGGGTCAAGACCCACCGACCGGAGAGGCAATGGAGACTTTCGTCGCCGTCGCGCTGGCTCACTTCATGGCTCTGCTCATCCCCGGAGTCGACTTCTTCCTCATCGCCCGCACAGCCATGACCAGCGGGTGGCGGGCGACCACCGGGACCTGTCTCGGCATCGCCCTGGCCAATGGGATGTTCATCCTCGCCGCGTTCTCCGGCCTGTCGGCCGTCTCCCAGCCGACGCTCCTGCACGGGATCGAGCTGGCCGGTGGGGCCTTCCTCGTCTACGTCGGGGTCACCTTCCTGCGCTCCCGCACCCACGCGCCTGCCGACGTGGCGCCATCGCCCACGCGCACCACCTGGCGCAGGAACCTCGGCCTGGGGCTGGCCTCGGGGCTGCTCAACCCCAAGAACGCGCTCTTCTATCTCAGCCTTGCGGCGGCGGTGCACTCGGCCAGCAGGATGACCCTGGCGCTGTATGGACTGTGGATGTTCTCGGTCGTCCTCGCGTGGGATGTCTTCGTCGCCGTCGCCCTCGGCTCGAGACGGTCACTGGCCCGGATGGAGCGGGTCCTGCCGTGGCTGACCGCGGCCTCGGGCCTGGTCCTCGTCGTGATCGGTGTCGGCATGCTCATGCGAGCCGGGGCCGCCCTGGTGGGGTGAGCCCAGTTGCGTGGCACACCTGGCCCGAGTGCGAGCGCGTGTGTGCCCACCTCGGCGAAATCGCCGGCGCCGGGGCTCGCCACGTGGCGTCTCGGCGAGGAAGCGCAACCTCCTCCTCGAGTCGCAGGGCGCCCGGTGACAGGGTGTCCGATTCCGCGGTCCACGCCCCGGGCTGATAACCTCACTCCTCGCGTCAGGTTGTGACGCACGCCCCCGTAGCTCAGGGGATAGAGCACCGCCCTCCGGAGGCGGGAGCGCAGGTTCGAATCCTGCCGGGGGCACCCACCCGATGGCCCGCTGACCTGCGATACAGGCGGCGGGCCTTCGCCGTTCCGAAGACCGGCTCGCGTCCTCAGCAGGGCGCCCCGAGCAGGCCCATCCGCTCCTTGAGCAGGAGCACGCGCAGGGCCGAGGCATCCACCCGGGCGCGCACGGTCGCGTTGGCGCGGGCCGACCCGAGCATCGCGCGATACATCGTCACGGTCGAGGTGGCGCTGACGTTGAGGACGATGTCACCGCCGCCCACGATGAAGTAGTAGGCGCGCGTCCCCGGCGTCCAGGCCTGCACCGCCTTGGCGGCGCCGACGTCGTCGGTGATCACGACGCCCTGGTAGCCGAGGTCGGTGCGCAGCCAGCGCAGGATCGTCGGCGAGAACACCGCTGGCCGGGTCGAGTCGATCTTGGTGTAGTAGGCCGAGGAGACCATCAGCAGCCCCGTCTGCTCCGAGATCGCCCGCTTGAACGGGTTGATATAGGGGTGGGTCCTGGTGGTGACGGTGTCCTTGACGCCGGCGGTCGTGTCGGTGTTGGCGTGGACCAGGCCCAGCCCGGGGAAGTGCTTCACGGCTGTCTGCACCCGGGCCTGGCGCATGCCACGCGCGAACGCGTTGCCCTTGTCGGAAGTGACATAGGAGGTGTAGCCGAACTGCCTGTCGTACCAGCCGATCGGCGGGTTGGTCTCGGCGTAGGCGGCGGACGGCACGGTGTCGAGGACTGGCGCGAGGTTGACGTTGACCCCGGCTGCCCGGAGCTGGCCGCCCCATGTCGCTGCCGTCGTCTGGAGATAGCTCGTCGACCACTTGCCCTGGGAGAGCGCGCTCGGCATCCGGCTGAAGCCGGGGTCGCGCAGCTGCTGGACCTGCCCGCCCTCCTGGTCGGTCGCTATGAGCAGCGGCACTCCCTTGGTCGCGCCCGAGGTTGCGCGGGCGCGGTATGCCGCGACGACCCGGGCCGTCGCAGCCGTCCCCGCGTCGGATCGGCCCATGAGGATGACATTGCCGATGTGATAGGTCGAGATCGCGCTCAGGGTGCTCGAGCTGGGGCTGGTCGAGCTGGCCCCGGCCATGAACAGCTGCCCGAGACGCTGCTCGAGGGTCATCGAGGACAGGACCCGTCGGGCCCGGCAGCCGTAGCCTGCCGGCAGCGCCTGCTGACCGGGGACCGCTGCGGGTGCTCGGGCGGGCTCCCCCGCCGCAGCCGGCTGTCCTAGCCCGGCAGCCAGCATCGTCGTGGCCACCGCGGCCGCCGTCATCGATCCTCGAAGTGCGCCCATTGCCCTCGCCCGCTCCCGCGCTTCCCGATGGGTGGTGCCTCGCGACCAGCCTACGCGCGCAGGGGGGCCGGGGTCAGGTGTGCAGGACGGCCGCACCCCCGAAGCGGCCGTGGGCGAGGTCGGCCAGCGCTCGCGGCGCCTCGTCGAGCGGGTATGCCGTGGTGGTCGCCTCGATCCCGTGCCGCGCCGCCAGCCGCAGGAACTCCTCGCCGTCCTCGCGGGTGTTGGCGGTGACGCTGCGCAGGGTCCGCTCCTGGAAGAGCTCGCGGTCGTAGTTCAGCGTCGGGATGTCCGAGAGCCAGATGCCCGCACAGGCAAGCGCGCCGCCGCGGTCGAGGGCGGCCAGCGCCACGGGGACCAGCTCGCCGGCGGGCGCGAAGAGGATCGCGCCGTCGAGGGGCTCGGGCGGGGCGTCGGCCGCCTCGCCGACCGAGTCGACCCCGAGCCGGGCGGCCAGCGCCCGGTTGTGCTCGCCGCGCGTGAGGACGTGCACGCGCATCCCCTCGTGGAGGGCGAGCTGCGCGGTCAGGTGGGCGCTGCCGCCGAAGCCGTAGATCCCCAGCCGGCCGCCGGGCGGCACTGCTGCGGCGCGCAGCGCGCGGTAGCCGATGATGCCCGCGCACAGCAGCGGCGCGACCCGCTCGTCGTCGATCCCCCCGGGCAGCGCATAGGCATACGCCTCGTCGACGAGGCACCACTCGGCATACCCACCGTCGAAATCCCAGCCGGTGAATCTCGGTGCGCGACAGAGGTTCTCGGCACCGCGGCGGCAGCAGTCGCAGGTGCCGTCGGTCGAGGCGAGCCAGGCCACACCCACCCGCGCGCCGAGGTCGAAGCGTCCACTCCCCTCCCCCAGCGCGTCGACCACCCCGACGACCTCGTGGCCGGGTGTGACGTCTGGCCTTCGTGGAGGGAGGTCGCCCTCGGCGAGGTGGAGGTCGGTCCGGCACACACCGCAGCAGGTGACCTTGACCCGCACCTGGCCGGGGCCGGGCTCGGGCACCGGCCGATCGAGCATGGCGAGCGGACCGTCGTCGATCGGACCCGGCTGCCTGACAACCCAGCTGCGCATGGTGACCATCTCCTGCCCCCAGTCTTCCACCGGGGACTGGCGAGGGGAGGTCAGCTGTCGAGGTCCTCCGGCTCGCCGGCCGGGCCGGTGTGGGTGGGCTCCGGGTCGGACAGCTCGCGCCCGCCGAGGGGCCACTCCTCCCAGCGCGTGCACTCCCAGCCCGACTCCGGCGAGCCCTCGAGCACAACCAGGGCGGTGTTGCGCAGCCAGTGCTCCGCCGCGAAGTGGGGGTCGACGTTGCGGGCGCGCGCTGCGGCATACGAGCGGATCACCGCGCCGTGGCTGACCATCGCCACGCACTCGGCGCCCGTGGCCGCGGCCTCGGCGACAACGGAGTCATAGCGCTCCAGGACCTCGATCCCGTTCTCGCCGCCGGGGATTCGCGCGCTCGGGTCATCCGCCCACTGGAAGGACGTCTCGATATAGAGCTCCAGCGACGGGCGGTCGGTGGCCATCTCGAGGTCGCCGGCCACGACCTCGCGGATACCGGGGCGGACGACCGGCTCCAGCCCCCGCGCCTGGGCGAGCGGGGCAGCAGTCTGCTGGGTGCGCACGAGATTGGAGACATAGAGCGCCTCCATCTGCTCCTCCGCCAGCGCGGCGGGGATCGCGGCGGCCTGCCGCCGCCCCAGCTCGGTCAGGTCCGCGCCGGGCTCGGCGGTGTCGAGGGCGTGGATGACATTGGAGTGGGTCTGGCCGTGACGGATCAGCAGCAGGCGCATGGCCCCATCATCGCCGGTATGCCGTGTGCGCCCGTCACGCGGGTTGCCGCGCGCCAGCAGCTCGGCTCACCGACGGAAGGTCGAACGGACTGGGGCGATTTTGCCCAACTGGGCGAAAACGCCCGGGGCAGGTTCAGGGGCGATCGTGCCGACGTGGCCTAGAGCGCACCGCGTGGGCGCGACGGGGTCAGCCGCGGGTGGAGGCGTCGGTGACCTCGCCGACCAGCTCCTCGATGACGTCCTCGAGGAAGACGACGCCGACGGTCTGGCCGTCCTCGCGCACACAGCGGGCGACGTGGGCGCCGGTGCGCTGCATGGTCTCGAGCACGTCCTCGACCTCGTCACCCACGGAGACGGTGGCCAGGCGGCGGATCCGCTTGCCCGGCACCGGCTCCCGGCGCTCGGTCTCGTCGGCGTAGAGGACATCCTTGAGGTGCAGATAGCCCATGAGGTCGCCGTCGTCGGAGAGCACCGGATAGCGCGAGAAGCCGCGCTTGGCGATGAGCAGCTCGATCTCCTCGGGCGTCGAGGACGGGGTGACCGAGACCAGCGCGTCGAGCGGGACGGCGACATCGCGGGCGTCCTTGTCGGAGAACTCCAGCGCGGCGCCCACCAGGTCGGCCCGGTCGTCGGCCACGAGCCCCTCGAGGTGGGACTCGTGGACGATGTGGGCGACCTCCTCGGCGGTGAACTCCGAGGCGACCTCGTCGCGGGGCTCGATGCCCATCGAGCGCACGAGTGACTTCGCGACATGCTCCATGACCTTGATGACCGGCCGGAAGAGGCGGGTCAGCCACAGCAGCGGCGGGACGAGGACCAGGGCGGCCCGGTCGGGGCCGGCGATCGCGAGGTTCTTGGGGATCATCTCGCCGACCACGACGTGCAGGTAGACGACGATGAGCAGGGCCAGCGCCAGGGCACCGCCCTCGGCGAAGTGCTCCGGCACCCCCGCGGTCTCGAGCACGGGCACGAGGAAATGGTGGAGCGCCGCCTCGGAGATCGCGCCCAGCAGCACCGAGCAGAGCGTGATGCCGAGCTGGGCGCACGCGAGCAGCGAGCCCATCATCTCGAGCGCCTCGAGACAGGCCTGCGCGCGCTTGCTGCCCTCCTCCGCGAGCGGCTCGAGCTGGCTGCGGCGGGCGGCCATGGCCGCGAACTCCGCCCCCACGAAGAACGCGTTGAGCAGCAGGAGCAGGACAGTGACGAGGAGCGGGATCATGCCGCCCCTCCGGGCTTGCGCGCCACTGTCGCGCCACCGGACGGCGCAGGCGACGCGTCCGCGCCGGCCTCACCAGTCGCGTGGTCAGCCCGCGGCGAGAAGCGCAGCCGGTCGACGCGGTGGCCGTCCATGTCGACCACGCTGATGTCCCAGCCCGCGATCGAGACCACGTCGCCGACGTCGGGCACGCGCCCGAGGGCGGCCATGACGAAGCCGCCGACCGTCTCATAGGCGGGGCTCTCCGGCACCTTGGCGTGCAGCCGGTCGGCCACCTCGTCGGGTCGCCAGAGTCCGGGCACGGTCCATGAGCCGTCGCGCATCCGCCGGCCGGTGGTCCCCGACCGGTCGTGCTCGTCGGCCACATCGCCGACGATCTCCTCCACGACGTCCTCGAGGGTGACGACGCCGGCGGTGCCGCCGTATTCGTCGACGACGATCGCGAGCTGGAAACCGCTCTCGCGCAACAGGACCAGCAGTGGGTCGAGCCGCAGCGTCTCGGGCACGAGCAGCGGGTCGCTCATGAGCGCCGAGACCGGCACGTCACGCCGTTTGGCGTGCGGCACGCCCAGGGCGCGCTTGACGTGGACGATCCCGTCGATGTCGTCCCAGCCGTCCCCCATCACGGGGAAACGTGAGTGCCCCGACGAGCGCGCCAGCTGCACGACGTCGTCTGCCGTGGCCGTGCGCTCGACCGCCACCGACTTCATCCGCGGGCTCATGACATCGGCCGCCGTCTGGTCGCCGAAGACCAGCGACTTGGCCACGAGGCGCGCGGTGCCGGCGTCGAGCGTGCCCGCCTCGGCCGAGCGCTGCACGAGGGAGCTGAGCTCCTGCGGTGTGCGCGCCGACGACAGCTCCTCCTGCGGCTCGACGCCGACGGCGCGCAGGAAGGCATTGGCCGACCCGTTGAGCAGCGCGATGAGGGGCTTGGCCAGGATCGAGAAGACCCGCACGGGCCGGACCACGCGCTTGGCGGTCAGCAGCGGAGCGGAGATCCCGAGGAACTGCGGCACGAGCTCGCCGAAGACCATCGAGAAGAGCGTGGCCAGCACCAGCGCCAGTCCGGCCGCGACCGAGGTCAGGGTCGCGCCCGTGAGGCCGGCCGACTCCAGCGGGCCACGCAGCAGCCCGCCGATGCCAGGGGCGGCGAGATAGCCGAAGACGAGGGTGGTCAGCGTGATGCCGACCTGGGCCGCGGACAGCTGGGTCGACAGCGAGCGCAGCGACGTGACGACGGCGCCGGCCGCATGGTCGCCGTCGTCGGCGGCACGCTGCACCGATGGCCGGTCGAGCGCGACGAGCGAGAACTCCAGTGCGACGAAGATGGCGGTGCCGATCGTCAGGACGACGCTCGCGAGCACGAGCAACCACTCGGTCATAGTGGCGCCGATTCTAGGTGAGGTATGCCGCGTGGGCTCGCTCCGCGGCATACCTCGCCTGGGGGTGGGGCTAGCCCCAGGGCGCGCCCGGGTGTCAGCCCTTTTGACCCTGACGCTGGGTGACCCGTGAGAATGGGGCGCATGAGCGAGAAGCAGGGGGCCCCATGACCAGCGGTGCACGCATCGAGGTGCGCGACCTCACCAAGAAATTCGGCAGCTTTGTCGCCGTCGACCACCTGAGCTTTGACGTGGAGCCGGGCCGGATCACCGGCTTCCTCGGCCCCAACGGCGCGGGCAAGACCACGTCGTTGCGCATGCTGCTCGGGCTGATCAAGGCCACGAGCGGCCAGGCGACCATCGGCGGCCAGCGCTACCGCGATCTCAAGGACCCGATCAACGTCGTGGGCTCCGCGCTCGAGGCGACCAACTTCCACCCGGGTCGGACCGGGCGCGACCACCTGCGGGTGCTGGCGGCCACGTCCGGCATCAGCGACAAGCGCGTCGACGAGATGCTCGAGCTGACCGGCATCCCGGCGGCAGCCCGCAAGCGGGCCGGCGGCTACTCGATGGGCATGCGCCAGCGCCTCGGCCTCGCCGCCGCGCTGCTGGGCGACCCGCGGGTGCTGATCCTCGACGAGCCCGCCAACGGCCTTGACCCCGAGGGCATCCGGTGGCTGCGCGGCTTCCTGCGCTATCTCTCTGGTCAGGGCAAGACCATCCTGATCTCCAGCCACATGCTCCAGGAGGTCGAGCAGACCGTCGACGACGTCGTCATCATCAGCAACGGCCGACTGGTCAAGCAGGGCACGATCGCCCAGCTGCACGGCCGTCCCAAGCTCGAGGTGCGCACGACCGACCGCGAGCGCCTGGCCGGCGCCCTGCGCATCGCCGACGTCACGAGCGAGGACCTCGGCGCCGACGGGCTCATCGCCCACACCGACGACCTGCGCCTCGTCGGCGATGTCGCCCTGCGGGCGGGCCTGCCGGTCTATGAGCTCAAGGCCAAGCAGACCGATCTCGAGTCGCTCTTCTTCGAGCTGACCGAGGGCCAGAACCGCAACCTCGGCGACGGCGGTCAGCCGGGCTTCCCCGGCGCCGACGGCCAGGTCGCCGGCATGAGCCACGCCCAGACGGCCGGCGAGCCGGTGCGCGAGCTCCCCGGCGCCGGCGGCGCCACCGCAGCCCGCCAGGACGAGGGCGAGCGCAGCACGGCCGGACGCACCTCGGACCCGGCGGGCGGCAGCCCCGGCGACGACGCGGCATTCGACCGCGATGTCAGCCGCGAGCCGGCCCGGCCCCGGGAGTCGCGCGAGCGCGACTGGCGGGCGGCGCCGACCGAGCGAGATGCACAGCAGGGCAACGAGGGGGCGAACGAGTGATGGGCCGCGCGATCAAGGCGGAGTTCCGCAAGTTCTTCACGACCCGCATGTGGTGGGGCATGGCCATCGCGATGGTCATCGCCGGCGCGGCATTCGCCGGGCTCTTCGGGTGGATGCTGACCGACCAGGCCCAGATGGGCTCGGAGGGCGCGCCCACCGGCACCAAGGAGCAGATCGTCAACTCCGTCTACACCGGCGGGCTCTCGGTCGGCTACCTGCTCACGCTCACGATCGGCATCATGCAGATCGGCAGCGAGTACCGCCACAAGACGATCACGAGCACCTTCCTGTCGGTCCCGCGCCGGGTCAAGGCGATGTTCGCCAAGGTGATCGCGCTGATCGGCATCGGCAGCTTCTATGGGCTGCTCTCGCTGCTCGGCTCGGTCCTGGTCGGCGCCATCGTGCTCAACGCCCGCGGCTGGGACCCCTTCCCGACCGACGGCGTCTGGCGCACCCTCGGCCTGAGCCTGCTCGTGCTCGCCCTGTGGGCCCTCATCGGTCTCGGCGTCGGCATCCTCATCCCCAACCAGGTCGCCGCGATCCTCATCGCGATCGGTGTCGCCTGGATCATCGAGCCGCTCGCCGGCCTGCTGATCGGCAGCCTGTGGGACTGGGGCCAGGAGCACGTGGTGAAGTTCCTGCCCTCGAGCGCGACCAATGCCATGGTCAACGGCGTGACAAACCCCGGCATGGGCAGCCAGCTCGAGTGGTGGGGCGGTGCCCTCACGCTCGCGGCGTATGCCGCAGTGCTGGCCGGCCTGGGCATCTGGCGCACCACCCGCCGCGACATCAGCTGAGCCGGACACGGCATACCGGCTCATGCGGGCCCCTCACCGACCAGGGTGGGGGGGCCCGCCCGTATGCCGCGGGGCGGCGCAGGCACGCCACGGCGCACCGGCGCACCGGCGGGGTTTCCGCTATCGGGCGGCCTCCCGTTAACGTGCAGTGACGCGCATCCTGCGCGGACATCTCTCTTCAGGGGGCAGGTTTCACGGTGGAGACCGAGCACGACACGCGCCGCGCCGACCGCAGGAGCAGCCGCAAGGCCCTCGCTGGCCTGCTGGTGCTCCTCGTCCTGCTGCCGCTGGCGGCCGTGGCCGGCTATGTCGGCTATCTCGACCGCACGGCAGCCGGCAACATCAAGCGCGAGCAGCTGCTGCCCGACGCCCCGGGCGAGGAAGAGACAGCCACCGGTGACGCGACGGCGGGGGCCACCGCCACGCCGGGCAGGTCGCCCGCGGCCAACTCCCCCGGCATGGACTACCTCGTCATCGGCTCCGACGCGCGGCCGGGCGACGCCGCCTCGCGCTCGGACGTGATGGTGCTCGTGCACGTGCCCAAGGACCGGTCCAAGGTCTACATGGTCCACATCCCTCGCGACCTCTATGTCGACATCCCCGGCCGAGGCAAGGACAAGCTCAACGCCGCCTACGCCTACGGCGGGGCGCGCCTGCTCGTCTCGACCATCCAGGCCCTCTACGGCGTGCGGATCGACCACGTCGCCAAGACCGACTTCGAGGGCTTCAAGAAGATGACCGACGCCGTCGGCGGGGTCGACATCGACGTCGCCGAGGCCTCCCCCGGCTTCCCGACCGGGCGGATGCACATGGACGGGGAGCAGGCCCTCGCCTTCGTCCGCGAGCGCTACTCGCTCAGCGAGGGTGACATCTCCCGCGGCCAGCGGCAGCAGGCCTTCCTCAAGGCGATGCTGATGAAGGCGGTCAGCCCCTCGGTGCTGCTCAACCCCTCGAAGTTCAGCTCGTTCGTCGACGCGACGACGGACAACCTCGTCGTCGACGAGGGGCTGACGATGTCCAAGGTCCGGTCCGAGGCGCTGAAGATGCGCTCGATCCGCGGCGGCGACGTCGTCTTCCTGACCTCGCCCTACACCGGCTTCGGCACCGGCCCCGGCGGCGCCTCGATCGTCCAGCTCGACAAGGCCAAGACCGCCGCGCTCGGCAAGGCGCTCGCCACGGACTCGATGTCCTCCTACACCCCCTGAGCGGCATAGCCTCCTCTCGCGCAGCCGCCCAGGCGGGGAGGACACGCGAGGGGGGCCGGGCCCGATGGGCGGGCACGCGGCATACGCCCGCTCACCGACCCACGCGACCGGTCGCACCACATTCGTGGACCGGCCGTTACGTACGCGCCGGTCACCGGTAGGCTGGTTGGGACTGTGAGCCCCGTCATCGTCGACACAGCGAAAGAGGCGTATCCGCGTGCCAGAGCAGCTTCCGTCCAGCGATCCCATGGCGGCCTTCGGGCCCAACGAGTGGCTCGTGGATGAGCTCTACGATCAGTTCAAGAAGGACCGCAACTCGGTCGACCGTGCCTGGTGGGAGTTCTTCGAGGACTACACCCCGCACGAGGGCGACTCGGGCAAGGGCGGCTCCAACGGCTCGGGCGCGAAGTCGTCCAACGGCGACAAGCCCGCCGCCAAGCCCGCCGAGGCCAAGCCGGAGGCCAAGCTGGCGGCGAAGCCGGCCGCCAAGCCCGAGGCCAGCAAGGCCGACGGCACCAAGCCGGGCGGTGACAAGCCGGCCGAGTCCAAGGCCGCCGACAAGAGCGCCGAGGCCGCCGCGGCCGAGGAGGCCAAGACGACCTCCGCCGCCAAGCCGTCTGCTGCCAAGCAGGCCGAGGCCAAGGAGACCCAGCCCAAGCCGGCCGACGCTCCGGCCGCGGCCGCCGCCAAGGAGGAGGCCAAGCCCAAGCCCCGCGACCCGCAGAAGCCCAAGGACTCCGGCCCCCAGGAGGAGACCGAGCTCCTCCCGATCCGCGGTGCCGCCTCGCGCGTCGTGACCAACATGGACGCCTCCCTGCAGGTCCCGACCGCGACGTCCCTGCGCCAGGTGCCGGCCAAGCTGCTGATCGACAACCGCATCATCATCAACAACCACCTCAAGCGCACGCGCGGCGGCAAGGTCTCCTTCACCCACCTCATCGGCTACGCCATGGTCAAGGCCCTGGCCGAGATGCCGGTGATGAACTACGGGTTCACGGTCAAGGACGGCAAGCCGCAGCTGGTCAAGCCGGCCCACGTCAACCTCGGCATCGCCATCGACATGCAGAAGCCGGACGGCTCGCGTCAGCTCCTCGTGCCGAGCGTGAAGTCCGCCGAGAAGATGGACTTCAGCCACTTCTGGGGCGCCTACGAGGAGATCGTCAAGAAGGCCCGCAACGGCAAGCTGACGGTGGAGGACTTCCAGGGCACCTCGATCTCGCTGACCAACCCCGGCGGCATCGGCACCAACTCCTCGGTCCCGCGCCTCATGCAGGGCCAGGGCACGATCATCGGTGTCGGCTCGCTCGAGTACCCGGCGATGTGGCAGGGCGCCTCCCAGGAGACCCTCAACCGCAATGCCGTCTCCAAGATCCTGACGCTGACCTCGACCTATGACCACCGCATCATCCAGGGTGCCGAGTCGGGCGAGTTCCTCAAGGTCATGCACGCCCTGCTGCTGGGCGAGGGCGGCTTCTACGACGAGATCTTCGAGAGCCTGCGCATCCCCTACGAGCCGGTGCGCTGGGTCCAGGACATCTCCACCAGCCACGACGACGACATCAACAAGACCGCCCGCGTGCAGGAGCTCATCCACTCCTACCGCGTGCGTGGTCACCTGATGGCCGACACCGACCCGCTGGAGTACCGCCAGCGTCGTCACCCCGACCTCGACATCACCAACCACGGCCTGACCCTGTGGGACCTCGAGCGCGAGTTCGCCACCGGCGGCTTCGGCGGCGAGGGCCTGATGACGCTGCGCCGGATCCTCGGCACGCTGCGTGACTCCTACTGCCGCACCGTCGGCGCGGAGTACATGCACATCCAGGACCCCGACCAGCGCCGCTGGCTCCAGAGCCACCTCGAGGTGGGCTACGCCAAGCCCTCCCCCGAGGAGCAGAAGCGCATCCTGCGCCGCCTCAACGCCGCGGAGGCCTTCGAGACCTTCCTCCAGACCAAGTTCGTCGGCCAGAAGCGCTTCTCGCTCGAGGGCGGCGAGTCGGTCATCGCGATCCTCGACCGGGTGCTCTCGCGCGCCGCCGAGGACAAGCTCGACGAGGTCTGCATCGGTATGCCGCACCGCGGCCGCCTCAACGTCCTGGCCAACATCGCGGGCAAGTCCTACGGCCAGATCTTCCGCGAGTTCGAGGGCAAGCAGGACCCGCGCTCGGTCCAGGGCTCCGGTGACGTGAAGTACCACCTCGGCACCGAGGGCGAGTTCACCGCCGAGGACGGCTCGACGACCAAGGTCTACCTCGCGGCCAACCCCTCCCACCTCGAGGCGGTCAACCCCGTCCTCGAGGGCATCGTCCGCGCCAAGCAGGACCGCCTCAACCGGGCCGGCGAGGACTTCCCGGTGCTGCCGATCCTCATGCACGGCGACGCGGCATTCGCCGGTCAGGGTGTCGTGGCCGAGACGCTCAACCTCTCGCAGCTGCGCGGCTACCGCACCGGCGGCACCATCCACGTCATCGTCAACAACCAGGTCGGCTTCACGACCTCGCCGAGCTCGAGCCGCAGCTCGACCTACTGCACCGACGTGGCCCGGATGATCCAGGCGCCGATCTTCCACGTCAACGGCGACGACCCCGAGGCGTGCGTGCGCGTGGCCGAGCTGGCCTACGAGTACCGCCAGCGCTTCGCCAAGGACGTCGTCATCGACATGGTCTGCTACCGGCGCCGCGGTCACAACGAGGGCGACGACCCGTCGATGACCCAGCCGCTGATGTACAACCTCATCGAGGCCAAGCGCTCGGTCCGCAAGCTCTACACCGAGGCCCTGGTCGGTCGCGGCGACCTCTCCATGGAGGACGCCGAGGCCGTGCTCCGCGACTACCAGCAGCAGCTGGAGCGGGTCTTCGTCGAGACCAAGGAGGCCATGAAGTCCGCGGACGACGGCCGCCAGAGCGACCCGAGCCGCGCCGGCACCGATGTGGAGGAGGAGAAGGGCCTGGAGCCGCCCAAGACCTCCACGTCCGATGCCACCAAGCACGACGCGACCCAGACTGCGGTGCCGGCCGACGAGCTGCAGCACATCGGCGACATGTTCGTCTCGCCGCCGCCGGGCTTCACCATCCACCCCAAGCTCAAGCAGGCGATGGACAAGCGCGCTGCGTCGGTCCGCGAGGGCGGCATCGACTGGGCGACCGGTGAGCTGCTGGCCTTCGGCTCGCTGCTCAAAGAGGGCACGCCCGTCCGCCTGGCCGGCCAGGACTCGCGCCGTGGCACCTTCGTGCAGCGGCACGCGGTGCTCATCGACAAGAACACCGGCGAGGAGTGGACCCCGCTGCTCTACCTCGGCGAGGGTCAGGCCCGCTTCTGGGTCTACGACTCGCTGCTGAGCGAGTATGCCGCGATGGGCTTCGAGTACGGCTACTCCGTGGAGCGGCCCGATGCCCTGGTGCTGTGGGAGGCCCAGTTCGGCGACTTCGCCAACGGTGCCGCCACGATCATCGACGAGTTCATCTCCAGCTCCGAGCAGAAGTGGGGCCAGCGCTCCTCGGTCGTGCTGCTCCTCCCCCACGGCTACGAGGGCCAGGGCCCCGACCACTCGTCGGCGCGCATCGAGCGGTTCCTCCAGCTGTTCGGCGAGGACAACATGACGATCGCCTACCCGAGCACGCCGGCCAGCTACTTCCACCTGCTGCGCCGTCAGGCCTACGCCCGCCCGCGCAAGCCGCTCATCGTCTTCACCCCCAAGTCGATGCTGCGGCTGAAGGCGGCCGGCTCGACACCGGCGGACTTCACCGAGAGCACGTGGCGTCCGGTCCTGCCCGACCGCGCCGAGCTCGACGCGGGCAAGGTCACCCGGGTGCTGCTGGCGTCCGGCAAGGTTGTCTACGACCTCGAGGCCGAGCGCACCAAGCGCGAGGACAGCGAGACCGCGATCGTGCGGGTCGAGCGCCTCGCCCCCGTGCCCGGCAAGGAGATCGCGGAGGCCCTCAAGGGCTACCCCAACGCCGAGATCGTCTGGGTCCAGGACGAGCCGGCCAACCAGGGTGCCTGGCCGTTCATGGCGCTCAACCTGCCGCAGGCGCTCGCCGAGCACGGCGAGGAGCGCCAGCTCAGCGTCGTCTCGCGCAAGGCCTCGGCCTCCCCGGCCACCGGCTCGAGCAAGAAGCACGCCGTCGAGCAGGCCGAGCTGATCGCCGCCGCATTCGACCGCTGAGCGAGCGAGCCCTGCACGACCCGAACCCCTCGGCGCCCGGCGCCGGGGGGTTCGGCGGTCCCGGCGCTTGTGCCCCTCCCCTGACTCCCCCGTAGCCCAATGGGGTTTGTCATGAGGTTTGCACACTCTCCTCCAAGTCAACTAGGGGGATAGTGAGCAAACCTGCGGATGAGTTGGGTCGGGGCACGAGGACAGGGAGGTCACAGACCCGGAGCCGCAATCTGGAGAACAGCGCGGGGGCCGGTGTCTCACAGGCGCAGACCGCCGCGGCGAGCGGTGTGGATCCCGGCCTGGATCTTGCGGTCGACGGTACGCAGCGTCAGATCGTCCCAGATGAGGCGGACCACCACCCGGCCCCGGGCCCGGATGTCGTCCTCCCGGCTCTTCTCGGCAGCAAGCGCCGCACCCGCCAAGCCGCGGTACTTCAGCAGCCCATCGAACTCGATCATCACGGGCTCGTCGTCGAGCGCGAAGTCACAGGTCCACGGACCGATGCTGACCTGAGGCGTGAAGCGATACTCGAGGCGCCGCATGATGTGTGCGCTGAGGGTCTCGCCCGCCGACTCGTGCCGACCGTCCAGGTCCGCCATGACTGCCCGGACGGCGCTGATATTGGTGTGGGCCCGCAGCAACGAGACCGCATCCTCCAGCTCGGCCAGCTCAACGCGGCCCGCGTGTAGCGCAGCGTCGGCGGCCACGGCAGACCAGACCGGTGGCGCCACCAACCCCGCCTGGGCACAGGCGACCGCGAGAGGGACCGTCCGAGGCCCACAGTCGATGTCGAGTGAGGCGTGGATCCGCGCTCCCTCCAGCACCCGGGTGCTCCGCCCGGCGCGGCGCGTGAGATGGACCGTGTGCAGCGCCTTCTTGCATACCGGCAGCCCCTCCAGCAGCAACGCCGAGTGATGGCTGGCCACGGTCGCCGGCCCGAACCGCCGGAGCAGGGCGAGAGTGGTGAGCCTGTGCCTCGCCACGGCATCGGGGACCTCAGCGACCGCGTAGAAGCCCCGAGTGAGCGGCGTGATCAAGCCCGCGCGACACAGCCTGGACAGTCCGTGGGACGACAGGCCACCGGCGGTGGCGTCTCGGGTGCTCAGCACGCCGTCCTTGGCGAGTTGCGTGGCCAGCCAGAAATCGTGGGTACCCATGGCCAGACCCTGCGGCCCGGGCACGGCATCCGGCAGTGGCTGCAGAAGTGCTGTGGACAAGTCGGTGCCGCCCCAGCCCCGTGTGGACAACCCGGCAGGGCATTCATCCGCAGGTTTGCTCCATATCCCCCTAGTTGACTTGAGGGATATGGAGCAAACCTCATGACGAATGACGCGCGGGGTTTGGGCGTGGGTACGGGGAGTGGGATTGCGCGATGATGGCGGCATGCCGCCCAACGATCTCCACGCTGGCTCCGTCGCGCTCGTCACGGGCGGGACCGGGTCCTTCGGGCAGGCCATGGCCCGACACCTGCTCGCCTGCGGGGCCTCCGAGGTGCGCGTGCTCAGCCGGAACGTCGGCGCGCAGCGCGAGTTCGCCGAGGCGGTGGCCGACGACCGGCTGGTATGCCGTGTGGGCGACATCCGCGATCCCCTCGCCGTGGCCGAGGCCATGGCAGGGGCCGACCTGGCGCTCCACACCGCCGCGATGAAGCTGATCCCCGACTGTGAGGCGGACCCCGCCGCCGCGGCGGAGGTCAATGTCACCGGCTCCAACGTGGTGCTGCGCGCCGCGCACGACGCGGGCGTCACCCGGCTGGCGATGGTCAGCACCGACAAGGCAGTGGAGCCGACCAGCACGATGGGGATGACCAAGGCGCTCATGGAGCGGGCGGCATACGCCTATGCCCGGGCGAACCCGGACGGCGTCACGGTCTCGGTGACCCGCTATGGGAATGTCCTCTATTCGCAGGGGTCGGTCGTGCCGCTGTTCATGCGGCAGGTGCGCGAGGGGCGGGCACTGACGCTCACGGATCCCGGCATGACCCGATTCATGATGCCGATCGCGCAGTCGGTGCGGCTGCTCGACGAGGCGCTGACGACCTCCCACACCGGCGATCTGCTTGTGGCACAGGCGAGCTCGGCGTCGATCGGCACCCTGGCCACAGCGGTGACGCGACTGCTCGGCGTCCCCGACCACCCGATCACCGTGCTCGGGCCCCGTCCAGGCGAGAAGCAGCACGAGTCCCTGCTCAGCGCCGACGAGCGCGCGCGGGCCACCGAGGAGGAGGGGCGCTTCCGGGTGGCGCTCGACGCCGAGAACACCGGGGCGCAGGCGCGGCCCTTCACATCGGCCGACGCGCCCCTGGATGTCGACGGCCTGGTCGACCTGCTGCTGACCATCCCGGAGCTGAGCGCTGACCTCGGCCTCGCCTGACGGGAGCACCCCGCTCGGTTGATAGATTCACAGCCATGTACTTCACCGACCGGGGCATCGAGGAGCTCGAGGCGCGACGCGGCGAGGAGGAAGTCACTCTCGAGTGGCTGGCCGAGCAGCTGCGCACCTTCGTCGACCTCAATCCCGAGTTCGAGACCCCCATCGAGCGGCTGGCCACGTGGCTCGCCCGCCTCGATGACGACGACGACGAATAGACCCACCCCGCCAAACCGCACCTCCACCCGAAGGACCGCCGTGAGCCAGAACCACCACCACGCGGACATCCACCGCGACAGCGCCGGCAACGAGTTCACGCCGAGCGCCCAGTTCTCGGTCTCCCAGGACGGGCGCCGTGACATCGGCCTGGTCTTCATCGGCGCCTCCATGGTCGCGGGGGTCGGCGACCCCAAGGGACAGGGCTGGGTCACGCGAGTGGTCGGCCGCTCGCAGTCGCCCGAGGTCACGCTCACGGCATACAACCTCGGTATCCGCGGCGACACCTCCGCCGATGTGCTCAACCGCTGGCAGGCCGAGGCCAACCCGCGCTGGGAGGGCCGTCACGAGCGCCGGCTGGTCCTGTCGATCGGCAGCAACGACATCGCCCGCGGCATCACCCTCGCCCGCCACCGGCTCAACCTCGCCAACATCATCGACGACGCCACCAGCGCGGGGGTCGCGACCTTTGTGGTCAGCCCGCCCCCGAGCGACGACGACGACTTCAACAGCAAGCTCGAGGTCCTCGTCGAGGCCCAGGCCGACGTGTGCGCGCGGCGCGGCATCCCCTTCGTCGACTGCTACCGCCCGCTGCTGGGCCACGAGCAGTGGCGCAGTGACCTCGCCTCGTCGACCGTGCCCCACCACCCCGGCCAGGCCGGCTATGGCCTGATCGCCTGGCTCGTCCTCCACAACGGCTGGAACGACTGGCTCCAGATCTGACACCCGCCGCCCACCCGTCGTCCAGCGGGCCCACAGACAACTCCGATGAGATAGGTCCTATGCGCACACTCGTCACCGGAGGGGCCGGCTACATCGGCTCCCACACCGTCCTCCAGCTGCTCGACGCCGGCCACGACGTGGTCATCGCCGACAACTTCACCAACTCCCGGCGCTCGGTCATCCCGCGGCTGGAGGAGCTGGCCGGGCGGTCGATCCCGGTCGTCGAGATCGACCTGTGTGACGCGGAGGCCACCGACCGCCTCGTGGCCGAGGGAGGCTTCGACTCGGTCATCCACTTCGCCGGGCTCAAGGCTGTCGGGGAGTCCGTCGAGCAGCCGATCCGCTACTACGACAACAACATCGGCTCCACCCTCTCGCTGCTCAAGGCGATGGACCGCCATGGCGTGCGCCAGATCGTCTTCTCCAGCTCGGCGACCGTCTATGGCCCGGCGCCCGAGCTGCCGTGCACCGAGGAGGCCCCCACCTCCGCGACCAACCCCTATGGCTGGACCAAGGCGATGATCGAGCAGATCCTGCGCGACACCGCGGTCGCCGACGACACCTGGCGCATCGGGATCCTGCGCTACTTCAACCCTGTCGGGGCGCACCCGTCCGGCCAGATCGGCGAGGACCCGAGCGGCATCCCCAACAACCTCATGCCCTACATCGCCCAGGTCGCCGTGGGCCGCCGGGAGCGTCTGGCGGTCTTCGGCGACGACTACGACACCCCCGACGGCACTGGGGTGCGCGACTACATCCACGTCGACGACCTCGCCGCCGGCCACCTCGCCGCCCTGGAGCACCTGGCCACCTCCGAGCGCCCCGTCGACGTCTGGAACCTCGGGACCGGGCATGGCACCTCCGTGCTCGAGCTCATCCACTCCTTCGAGCGCGCCTGCGGCCACGAGATCCCCTACGACGTCGCACCGCGCCGCGCAGGAGACATCGCAGCGGTCTACGGAGCGGTCGACAAGGCCAAGTCCGAGCTCGGTTGGCGCGCAACACGATCGGTCGACGAGGCCACCGCGTCCTCGTGGAAGTGGCAGTCGCAGAACCCAAACGGCTTCCCCGAGGACTGACCCCGCACCAAAAGGTATGCCGCGCAGCCGATCTCGGCTGCGCGGCATACCTTTTGCGTGAGTGTCAGACGGTGAAGACGATCTTGCCGAAGACCTCGCCGTCGGCCATCTTCTGGAAGCCGTCGCGGGCCTGCGCGAGCGGCATCACCGAGTCGATGGCCGGCTCGATGCCTCGCTGCGCGACGAACTGCGCGAGACGCTCGAGCTCGGTGCGCGAGCCCATCGTGGAGCCGATGACCCGCAGCTGCTTGAAGAAGATCGTGGTCAGCTCGGCCTTGGACGGGGCGTCGCCGGAGGTCGCGCCGGAGATGACGATGGTGCCGCCGGGCTTGAGCGACTTGACCGAGTGCGACCACGTCGCGGCGCCGACGGTCTCCATCACGGCATCGACCCGGTCGGGCAGCCGCTCCCCCGACCCGAAGACACGGTCCGCGCCGATCTCGAGGGCCTTCTGCCCCTTGGCTTCGTCACGGCTGGTGGCCCACATGCGATAGCCGGCGGCCTCACCGAGCTGGATGAGCGCCGTCGCCACGCCGCCGCCCGCACCCTGGACGAGCACGGTCGCCCCCGGCGTCAGGCCGGCGTTGCTGAAGATCATCCGGTATGCCGTGAGCCAGGCCGTCGAGAGGCACGCCGCGTGCTCCCAGGACAGTCCCTCGGGCTTGGGCACGACATTGCCGACCGGCACCGCGACCCGCTCGGCCAGCGTGCCGTCGTGCAGCTCGGACAGCAGCGTGCGCTTGGGGTCGAGTGTCTCGTCGCCGGTCCAGCCCTCGCTCGCCACCACCGCGTGGAGGATGACCTCGCGGCCGTCGGGGGTCAGACCGGCGCCGTCGCAGCCCAGGATCATCGGCAGCCGGTCGGCCGGCAGACCCACGCCCTTGAGCGACCACACGTCGTGGTGGTTGAGCCCAGCGGTCTTGAGCGACACCGTCATCCAGCCGGGGCGCTCCTCCGGCTCCGGTCGCTCGCCGACCTCCAGGCCGGAGATCGGGTCATCGGTGGACTGGCGGGCGGCGTAGGCAGCAAGCATGCTCTCGAGACTAGTGGCGTGGCGCGTGGTCCGCGACTGCCTTGGCGACGACCTCGGACACACCCTCGGCAAAGACCGACGGCACGATCTCGTCGGCCGTGGGCTCGGTGACCATTGCCGCCAGCGCCTCTGCGGCAGCGACCTTCATCTGGTCGGTGATCGCCGAGGCACCCGACTCGAGCGCGCCCTTGAAGATGCCGGGGAAGGCGAGCACGTTGTTGATCTGGTTGGGGAAGTCGGAGCGCCCGGTGGCGACGACCGCGGCGTGCCGGTGGGCGACGTCGGGGTGGACCTCGGGGTTGGGGTTGGCCAGGGCGAAGATGATCGCGTCCTCGGCCATCTCCATGAGGTGCTCCTCGCCGATCGTGCCGCCCGAGACGCCGATGAGCACGTCGGCGTCGCGCAGGGCCTCGTCGATGGAGCCGGCCAGACCGCGCGGGTTGGTGGCCGCGACCAGTCGTTGCTTGTGGTCGGTGAGCCCAGTGCGGGTCGGGCCGAGGATGCCGCGCGAGTCGCACACGACGATGTCCTTGACCCCCTCGAGCGCGAGGAGCTTGGTGATGGCGACGCCGGCGGCGCCCGCGCCGGAGACGACGACGCGCATCTCCTGGAGGGGGCGGCCGACGACCTTGGCCGCGTTGATCAGGCCGGCCAGCGTCACGATCGCGGTGCCGTGCTGGTCGTCGTGGAAGACCGGGATGTCGAGGCGCTCCTTGAGCCGCTCCTCGATGTCGAAGCAGCGCGGGGCCGAGATGTCCTCGAGGTTGATGCCGCCGAAGGTCGGGGCGATCCGCGCGACGGCCTCGACGATCTCGTCGACCGAGCCCGACTCCATCACGATCGGCACGGCCTCGACCCCGCCGAAGTGCTTGAAGAGCACGCACTTGCCCTCCATCACCGGCATCGCGCCCTTGGGCCCGATGTCGCCCAGACCGAGGACGGCCGTGCCGTCGCTGATGACCGCGACCGGCCGGGCGGTGTAGACGTCGGAGAGCGACTCGTCGGCGGCGATCGCCAGGCACACCTCGGCGACGCCAGGGGTGTAGAGCTTGGAGAGGTCGTCTCGCCCATTGAGAGGCTTCGTGGCTACGTAGCCGACCTTGCCGCCCTCGTGCGCGACGAAGATCGGGTTCGTCGGGTCGAAGTCATACGGCTGGGCCGGGGACGCAGTCATTGCGCGAGTTCACCTCTGTCGGTAAGGAAAAGCGGAGGGCACCTCAACGTGCCGGGCAATCGAGCCGGGATGTGGCCACTCAGAACGCTCAGTACGCGGGGGTAGCCGCGACGAAGGTCATGTTCGCACGTTGGCCCGCAGATCTCACTACCTGATCTGTGTGACGCGTGTCGCCAGCAGCGTCCCCGGACACGGCAGGATGGTGTTCATGATCAAGCTCGGTCTGGTTAAGGTGCGGGGCCGCTCGATGGAGCCGGGGCTCCACGAGGGCGACCGCCTCCTGGTCGTGCGCGGCATACCGCCGATGCTCGGCCGTCCCCATGTGGTGCGCCTCCCCCCGGAGGACGACGGCACCCGGCGCCCCCTCGCGATCAAGCGCGTGACGGGGCGCGACCCCGACGACCCGACCCGCTACTGGGTCGAGCGCGACAACCCGCGCACGGGCGTCGACTCCTGGCAGGTGGGCTCGTTGGCCAAGGACGACATCCGCGCGACCATGCTCTTCCGCCTCCCGGGCATCCCGCGCGTGGCCCCCTACGTCACCAAGGGAATTGCGAATGGTTTGCAACAAGCCACCCGTCTCACCCGAAGGGGTTGACCGCCCTCCCGCGCGTCGGTCTCGTGGCGTAGGTTGGTCAGGACAGCAGTCCCCGACGAAAGGAGTGCCCATGCGTTTCTTCCGCATCCCTGAGGTCTCCGCCCACTGCGACCTGCCCTGCGGCGTCTACGACCCCGCTCAGGCCCGCATCGAGGCCGAGTCCATCAAGGCCATCTGCAAGAAGGTCGCCGAGAACGACGACGCAGACTTCCGCACGCGCGCCACGATCATCAAGGAGCAGCGCTCCCACCTGGTCAAGGAGCACCTGTGGGTTCTGTGGACCGACTACTTCAAGGCTCCCCACTTCGAGAAGTACCCCGAGCTGCACACCCTCTTCAACGAGGCCACCAAGCTCGCCGGTGCCACCGGCACCAAGGGTGCGTTCGACGAGGCGAAGGCCGACGAGCTCCTGGCGAAGATCGACGAGATCGACAAGATCTTCAAGGAGACCAAGCAGGCCTGACCTCTTGCACGATGAGAGGTATGCCGTGGGGCCCGGTTCCGGACGGAACCGGGCCCCTCGCTCTGCCCCTGGGCAGACAGGGTGGGCACGCGGCATACCCCCGGGTGTTTTCAGCCCTCGGACGGGCCCGGCCGACGGGGCCCGGAGTCGGCACCATGGGGCGGTGAAGAATGTCGCACTGCTCGCCCTCGCCGGCCTGACCACCCTCTCCCTCGCCGCCTGCGGCTCCGACTCGCTCGACACGGGGTCCAGCGCATCGAGCGGCTCCGCCTCGACCGGCGCGGCGTCCAGCGGGTCCGCAACCGCGGCAGTCGACTCTGCCGCCGCCGCCAAGGTCCCGGCCGCGATCCGCGAGGCGGGCGTCCTCAAGGTCGGCAGCGACACGACCTATGCGCCCAACGAGTTCCTCGACACCGACGGCAAGACCGCCAAGGGCATGGACATCGACATCCTGACCGAGGTGGCCAAGCGCCTCGGGCTGCGCACCGAGGTCAGCTCGGCCGGCTTCGACTCGATCATCCTGGGCGTCAACAGCGGCAAGTTCGACGCCGGCATCTCCTCCTTCACGATCAACCCCGAGCGGGAGAAGCAGGCGACGATGGTCTCCTATTTCAACGCCGGCACCCAGTGGGTCACGGCGAAGGGCAACCCGGGCAAGGTCGACCCAAGCGCGGCCTGTGGCAAGCGAATTGGCGTCATGAAGGGCTCCTACCAGATCGACGACCTCACCGCCCGGTCAAAGAAGTGCACCGACGCAGGCAAGCCGGCAATCACCTCCGTCATCGACGCCGACCAGGGCAAGGTGACCGCCTCGACGATGTCGGGCAAGGTCGACGCGATGGTCGCCGACTCCCCTGTCGCCCTGTATGCCGTGCAGCAGCACCCCGAGCTCGAGGCACTCGGCGACATCTATGACGCCGCCCCCTACGGCATCGTCCTGCCGGCCACGGAGAAGGACTTCGGGGAGGCGATGGCCAGCGCCCTCACCTCGATGAAGTCCGACGGCACCTATGCCCGCATCCTCGACTCGTGGGGCAACGCCAGCGGCGCCATCGACACCTTTGAGGTCAACCCGGCACTGTGAGGCCCCCGCATGGCGCTAGCGTCACCGGCATGAGCCGATCGATCGCCGGGGACCTGACCAAGGACACCACCCTCTGCCTGTCGCTGTCGGGACGCCCCGGCAACACCGGGACCCGCTTCCACAACTTCCTCTACGACGAGCTGGGCCTGGACTTCGTCTACAAGGCCTTCACGACCAGCGACATCCGCGCGGCGATCGCGGGCGTGCGCGGGCTCGGCATCCGCGGCGCGGCGATCTCGATGCCGTGGAAGGAGGACGCCATCGAGCTGGTCGACGAGATGGACCCCTCTGCTGCGGCGATCGAGTCGGTCAACACGATCGTCAACACCGAGGGCCACCTCGTCGCCTACAACACCGACTACACGGCCATCGCGACGCTCGTCCGCGAGGAGGGCGTCGACACCCACTCCACGCTGGCCGTCCTCGGTTCGGGCGGCATGGCCAAGGCCACCGTGGCGGCCCTGCGCGACAGCGGCTTCCACCGCGGCACGGTGGTGGCCCGCAACGAGGCGACCGGGCGCGCGCTGGCGGAGAAGTACGGCTTCGCCTGGCTCGGCGAGCTCGGGGACGAGCGGCCGCAGGTCATCGTCAACTGCACACCGGTCGGCATGGCGGGTGGCCCGGCTGCGGACGCGCTGCCGGTGGCGCAGGAGGTCGTGGATGCCGCAGAGGTGGTCTTCGACGTCGTCGCCCAGCCGGCCCGCACCCCCCTCATCGCCGCAGGCGAGGCAGCGGGCGCGACCCTCATCTCCGGGGACCGGGTGATGTCCCTCCAGGCGCTGGAGCAGTTCGTGCTCTACACCGGCGTCCGGCCCAGCCCCGATCAGGTCGCCAGGGCCACGGCCTACTCCCGCGCCCAGTGACCTGACGGGTCCGGGAGCCGACAAAGCGGACGAGCGGCACGGCGAGCGTCACCAAACGGCCACGATTGGCGCCAAGGAGGGGCGAAGACGTGATCTGCACCGCACGTGGTGGCACACTCCCTGCCAAGACCTCGCGGCATACCGCGCCGCCGAGCCCTCCGGAAGGACATCCGATGACCCACGTCTCCCGCCGCGTCGCCGTCCTGGCCGCCGCCTCGGTCGCAGCCCTCTCGCTGACCGCGTGCGGCTCCGACTCCCTCGACACCGCGAGCGAGTCCGCCAGCTCTGGCGCGTCCGCCGCCTCGAGCGCCGCTGACAGCGCGGCCGGCGCCGCCGACGCCGAGCTGGAGAAGCTCGTCCCGGCGGCGATCAAGTCCAAGGGCACGCTCAACGTCGGCACAGACGCGTCCTACGCGCCCAACGAGTTCATGGGCGACGACGGCAAGACGCCGCAGGGCATGGACATGGACCTGCTCAACGCCGCACTGGCCAAGCTCGGCCTCAAGGCGAAGTACAGCAACGCGTCGTTCGGCTCGCTCATCCTCGGCGTCAACGGCGGCAAGTACGACATGTCGATCTCCTCCTTCACGATCAACGACGAGCGCAAGAAGGAGGTCAACATGGTCAGCTACTTCAACGCCGGCACCCAGTGGGCCGTGCCCAAGGGCAACCCCAAGAAGGTCGACATCGAGAACGCCTGTGGCCTCAACATCGGCGTCCAGAAGGACACCGTCCAGGTCGACGACCTCAACAAGCGCAGCAAGAAGTGCACCGACGCCGGCAAGCCCGCGATCAAGCAGATCGTCGACGCCGACCAGTCCAAGATCACCGCGTCGCTGATCTCCGGCAAGTCCGACGCGATGCTCGCCGACTCCCCCATCGGCCTGTATGCCGTCAAGCAGACCGGCGGCAAGCTCGAGGCCCTCGGTGACATCTACGAGGCCGCCCCCTATGGCGTGGTCGTCAAGAAGTCCGACACCGAGTTCGCCGACGCGCTGGCCAAGGCCTTCGAGGCCATCAACGAGTCCGGCGAGTACAAGCAGGTCCTGAGCAAGTGGGGCAACGAGACCGGCGCCGTCACCGACTTCGCCGTCAACCCGTGATGCCCGTGTCCGACGACACCCGCACCACCCACGCCGACCGGCCGGCCGCAATCGACGCCCGGCCGGTCCGGCATCCCGGCCGATGGGTCGCCCTGGCAGTCATCGCCCTCCTCGTCGCGATGCTGATCAGCTCCTTTGTGACCAACCCCAACTGGGGCTTCGCCCAGGCGCTCAAGATCATGAACTACAAGCCCGTCATCGAGGGTCTGCTCAAGGGCACGATCATCGCCACGATCGGCTCGATGATCATCGGCGTCGTCCTCGGCATCATCGTCGGCATCATGCGGCTGTCCGACAACCCGGTGCTGGCCGCGGTCGGCTTCATCTACACGTGGTTCTTCCGCGGCATCCCGCGTCTGGTGCTCATCGCGATGCTCGGCACGGGTGTGGGCTTCCTCTATCCCAAGCTCGACATCGGCCCGCTGCCCTTCAGCCAGCAGTTCGCCCAGTGGCTGGGTCTGCCCAACGACCTGACGGTCTTCAGCCTCGACGTCAACCAGTTCTCCTCGACGCTAATGATGGGCATCATCGGCCTGGGCCTGTCCGAGGCCGCCTACATGGCCGAGATCGCCCGCGGCGGCATCCTGTCGGTCGACCCCGGCCAGCGTGAGGCCGCGCAGGCCCTCGGCATGAGCAACGGCAAGATCATGCGCCGGATCGTGCTCCCCCAGGCGATGCGCGTGATCATCCCGCCGACCGGCAACGAGACCATCGCCATGGTCAAGGACACCTCGCTGCTCTCGGCCCTGCCACTGACCGATGAGCTGTTCTTCCAGACCAACGCCGTGGGCACCCGCACGCTCCAGATCATGCCGTCGTTCGTGGCGGCCACCGCCTGGTATCTGATCATCACCTCGGTCCTCATGGTCGGCCAGTACTTCCTCGAGAAGCGCTTCGGGCGCGGCTTCGGCCAGCCCAGCGCCCGCCAGGCCAAGAAGGCCCAGGCCCTCCTCAGCACCGGGAGCCAGCATTGAGCACCGCCATGAGCCAGACCGGGACGGCGCAGACCGGAGCGCCGGGCGAGCCCCTGGTGCGGGCCGTCAACGTGCACAAGGCCTTCCACGGCAATGAGGTGCTCAAGGGCATCGACATGGACGTCCACGCCGGCGAGGTGGTCTGTCTGCTCGGCCCGTCCGGCTCGGGCAAGACGACCTTCCTGCGCTGCATCAACCAGCTCGAGAAGATCGACGGCGGCCGCATCTGGGTCGACGGCGAGCGCATGGGCCTGGCGGACAAGGGCGGGCGCCTGCACTGGCTCAATGACAAGCAGATCGCGGCGCAGCGCCGTGAGATCGGCATGGTCTTCCAGCGCTTCAACCTCTTCCCCCACATGACGGCGCTCGAGAACGTCATGGAGGCGCCGGTCCACGTCAAGGGCGTCGGCAAGTCCGAGGCACGCAAGACCGCCCTCGAGCTGTTAGACCTCGTCGGCCTGTCCGACAAGCCCCAGGCCTACCCCGCCCAGCTCTCCGGCGGCCAGCAGCAGCGCGTCGCGATCGCCCGTGCGCTGGCGATGAGGCCCAAGCTCATGCTGTTCGACGAGCCCACCTCGGCGCTCGACCCCGAGCTCGTGGGCGAGGTCCTCAAGGTCATGCGCTCGCTCGCCGACACGGGCATGACGATGATCGTGGTGACCCACGAGATCGGCTTCGCCCGCGACGTGGCCGATCGCGTGGTCTTCATGGACGGCGGCGTCGTCGTCGAGGAGGGCCCCGCCAAGGAGGTCATCGGCAACCCGCGCCACGAGCGCACCCAGACCTTCCTCAAGCGCATGCACGCCTGAGCCGACCACGACGATCCGGTATGCCGCGCGCTCACCCAAGCGCGCGGCATACCTGTGTCCGTAGTCCACTGGCGAAGACTTGCCGCGCGCCCGCGCTCGGGACGGCGTGTCTTGCCTAGGCGACCGGGGTGGTGGCGCGGCGGTGTCAGTGCAGCTGGTGCAACTCGACCGGGCGGTGGTCGACGACCCGGGCGAGGGCCTCGACGACAAAGGGGTCGTATTCGTAGCCGAGGCCGAGCTGGAGGCGCTCGACGGCCCGGTCGCGGGCGTCCCTGCTGGTCTCGCCGCCGAGGGAGTCGTCATAGGCGTTGGCGACCTTGAGGATGCGCCCGGTGAGCGGGATCGGCTGCCCGAGCTCGCGGGTGAGACGGAAGGGCAGCGCCATCGACTCCAGAGCGGTCACGACGCCGGCATAGGTACCGGTGTGGCTGACGATCTCGGCGCTGCGTCGGGCGATGTCGCCCTGGTCCTCGTGGGTGAGGTCGACGGTGCCGCCGTCCGGGGGCGGCTCGCTGAGCGCGACGAGGCCGAGGTCGTGGAGCCGCGCGGCATACTCCAGGCTCGTCAGGGCCTTCTGCCCGAGGCCGAGGTCGCGCCCGATGGCCACGGCGACTGCGGCCACCCGGTCGGGGTGCCCGGAGCGGGAGTAGCCGGCCGCCTCCGGCAGCGAGGAGAGCGCCCGGATGGTCTGGCCCTGCGTCTCGTGGGCGGACGCATAGACGCGCGCGGCGTACTGAGTGACCGCGAGCGGGACGAGGAAGAGCGGCAGCGCGACGATCCCGACGGCGATCTCGGCAAGCGCGATGAGCGGGCCGGTGAAGGCGAGAACCGCCAGGGGCAGGCCTCCGGAACGCACCCCGTCGAGCACGGTGGCGCCGAGGGGGGCCCCGCTGCGCAGCGCCTGGTCCACCCCGTCCAGAACCAGCTCGAGGAGGGTGGCGAGCGCGGCGACGACGATCAGCGCGACGGCGATCGCGCCACGGGGGTGGCCGTGGCTGCCGGCGAGCTCCTCGCTGAGGGTGATGCCGTGCAGCGGGACGCTGCGCACCAGCAGGGTCGCCAGGCCGAGGGTGATGAAGCGGATGAGCAGTGGGACCTCGGCCAGCGGCTGGCCCTGGGCCACGAGGGAGAGCGCCCCGGCGAGCAGGCCCACCCCGATCGCGAGCACGATCGGCCCGGGGCCGAGGGTGAGCTCCCCCGGCCCGGGCACGTCGACCGACATCGCGAGCGCGAGCGCCGACGCCGTGGCCATGGGGGCGACGCGTCTGGCCTCGGGGATCTGGAGGCGGTAGCGCTGGCCGATCGCGGTCGCCGCGGCGAATACGAGCAGCACCGGCCAGAGCCGGGCCACCTCGGGCAGCTCCCCGGACGCGCCCCACAGGGCGAGGGCCACGAGGAGGCCGCCCGCGGCATACACGATCGGGCGGAGCATGAGGGACAGGAAGATCCTCACCGGGGCCCCCCGGTCAGGCGCAGCGCGATCTCGTCGGAGACAAGCGGGTCGTCATGGGAGCGGGCGGCGCTCTCGCGCGACGTGGCGTCCCAGCCGTGCCGGACCAGGGCCCGCTCGAGCGCGTCGACGACCAGGGGGTCGAGCTGCCCGCCCGCCCGGTCGTGGCACTCGGCCAGCGCGTGCTCGGTCGAGAGCGGCCGGCCGTCCGGACCCTCGGAGGTGAGGAACTCGAAGGCGTCGGCCACGGCGATCACGCGCGCGAGCAGGGGAATGTCCTGACCGCTGAGGCCCGCCGGATAGCCGCCACCGTCCCACCGCTCGTGGTGGTGGGTGATCGCGGGGATCGCGGGGGTGAGGAAGTCGATCCCCGCGAGGATCTCGGTGGCGACGTGCGGGTGGCGGCACAGGCCGTCGATGTCGTCGGCGGTCAGGCGCCGCCCCGCGCGTAGCACCCCGACCGGCTCGGCGATGCGGCCGAGGTCGTGGAGCACGCCCGCGCGCGTGGCCGCCTCGATCTGGTCGGCGGGCAGGCCCAGGGCCTCCGCGATCCAGCCGGCCAGCTGCGAGACGCGCCCGCTGTGCTGGCGTCCGTCGGTGTGCCGGCTCTCCAGGACCAGCGCGAAGGCGTCGAGCGATCGCAGCTGCGCGCGGCGCTGGTCGCCGTACTGCACCATCGCCCACCGCGCCACGAACAGCGGGCCCAGGACGAGCAGGGAGGAGAGCCAGCCGACGTGGGCCGGCACCCAGAGCACGACCCAGAGGAAGGCGATGACGCCGTAGCCGACATAGATGGGGCCGGTGCCACCCAGCATGCTCAGGAACTGGGGACGGAAAGGCCGTCCCTGGCTGATGCGCAGCACCCCTGTCAGCAGCAGGGCGTTCAGGATGGCCACACAGAGGTCGGCAATCATGAGCGGGATGCCGACGTGTAGAAGCAACGGGCCCGCACCGCTCAGGTGGGTCAGCTCCTCGATCGTCGCGCCGCCGACGGCTGTGTAGACAAGGCCGGCCGTCACCCCGAGCGCACCGCTCATCGCGATATTGAATACGCGCACGATGCCCTGAGTGACCCCGACCGCCACAACCGGGGCTACGAGGCCCACGATCAGGCCGCCGACCGGGCCGCCGAGAACGGCAGCGGCGACGATCACGATGCTGGTGAAACTCAGCAGCACCCGACGCCCCGCCTGGGGCTCTCGGACCAGCCAGCTGAGCACGCCCATCGCGCACAACAGCGCGATGGCAGTCCAAGCGGTCGGGGGGCCGCTCACCCGGAAGGCGACGGCCGCGAGCACGGCGTCTAAGAGCAGGCACCCCAGGACATAGGCGCGGACGCCCGGGCTTGCCCGCGTGGTTGCTCCCGCCCCGTCCACGACATCAGAGCTGGGCGCCGTGGACATCGGGAGATTTGGGGGTGCGTGCCGTTAGGCCAGGGGGTTCCAACCCCAGATCGGGCGCTGACCGGGTCCGTGAAGGGCAACGGTGTTCATGATGAGGCCTCTCATGCCAAGGGGAACTCCGTGAGGGTGGAGCCCCGTCATTGTGCGCCCTTCGGGGTAGCGAGACCAAGCCTCGGCCGCTTTCTTGACCAAATCTTGGAAGTCCGAGCACGGGCGAGACGGGCCCCCGGGAGCCCGCTGACCTGCACCGATCCCCCACCAGCGGCCTCGTCACCCGCCAAAAGCAAGGCCCCGCTCACCGGGTGTCGGTGGCGGGGCCAGTGCTGGGGCCTGCTCAGGCGTTGGGCTTCTTGCCGTGGTTGGCGGCGTTGCCCTTGCGCGAGCGGCGCTTGCGGGCGCGCTTGCTCATGGTCACTCCTGGTGATCGGACGGTTCTCGTGGCACGCGGCGGCGCCACGGCTGCCGACCAGTCTCCCACACGGGCCGTCGTGGGCGCGAAACGACCACGGCGCGGGCGGAGGGGTCGGGTCAGTACTCGATGCGGATGGTCGTGATGCGCTGCATGATCGACACGCGCAGCTCCTGGGGAGCCTCCTCGCAGGCGCAGGAGCGCTTGACGAGGGCCTTCATGGCCTGGTCGATGTCGTGCTGGCGCAGGCACGGCCCGCACTCCGCGAGGTGGTAGGCGATGCGGTGTGCGTCGGCCTGTCCCATCTCGCCGTCGAGGTACTCGTAGAGGCGGTGCAACACCTCGGAGCAGTCAACCGCGGCGTCCGGGACGGCGGCGCGGCCCTGGGTGGTCTCGGGCTCGGTCACGACGTCGCACCTTCCTTGACGATGCCGCGCTCGCGGGCGTAGTCGGTCAGCTGCTCGCGCAGCATCTTGCGCCCGCGGTGCAGTCGCGACATCACGGTGCCGATCGGCGTCTCCATGATCTCGGCGATCTCCTTGTAGGCGAAGCCCTCGACATCGGCGAGGTAGACCGCCATGCGGAAGTCCTCGGGCAGCGCCTGGAGCGCCTGCTTGACCTCGGTGTCAGGCAGCCGGTCGAGCGCGTCCATCTCGGCGCTGCGCAGACCACCGGAGCTGTGGGACTCGGCGCGGTGCAGCTGGTAGTCCTCGACCTCGGCGGCATCGGACTGGAGCGGCTCGCGCTGCTTCTTGCGGTAGCTGTTGATGTAGGTGTTGGTGAGGATGCGGTACATCCACGCCTTGAGGTTGGTGCCCGGGCGGTACTGGTGGAACGCGCCGTAGGCCTTGGCGTAGGTCTCCTGGACCAGGTCCTCTGCGTCGGCCGGGTTGCGCGTGGTGCGCAGGGCAGCCGAGTAGAGCTGGTCGAGCAGGGGCATCGCCTCGCGCTCGAAGCGTGCCCTGCGCTCGGCCTCGGTCTCACTGGCGACGTCGACGGTCGCGTCGGCCTCGGCCTGGGCCTGCTCCTCGGGTGTCTCGTCGAGCGGAGCGTCGGTGGCTGGGTTGTCGGTCATCGCGCTCCAGCCTAGTGGGCGCTCCTGACGAGGGGCGACATCGAGCACAAGCACGGGCGTCTCCTCCGGGTCGATTGGCTCGCGCCGGTGGGCGCGACAGAGCGGTCAACGCCGGCGCGGGTCGCCGACATTCCCGGCCGCGGGGGCGGGGGGCGTATGCCGTGGTGGCGGGCCCACGGCATACCCCTGCCTGGGTGGGCGCGCAGGGGCGACCGGCGCCGGCAAACCCTGTCGACGGCTGTCACACCCCGTCCGTAGGCTCTGCGGCATGCGCGAGTTTCGGCGGGTCCTGGTCAACACCGGGCTGGCCAACATCACCACCAGCTACCTCTGGTTCGCGCTGACCTTCTGGGTCTACCTCGAGACCCGCTCGGTGCTGGCCACCTCGATCATCGGCGGCGGCTACATGCTGCTGCTCGCCGTGTGCGGGCTCGCCTTCGGGGTGATCGTCGACCGGCACCACAAGAAGGCCGTGATGGTGGCGTCCGCGATGGTGACGCTCGCGGCATACCTGCTTGCCGGCGCCGTCTACCTGGTCTTCGACCGGCGCAGCCTGCTCGACTGGGGTGGCCCGGCGTTCTGGCTCTTCGCCGGCACGATCCTGATCGGCGGCGTGGTCGAGAGCCTGCGCAACATCGCGCTGTCGACGACCGTCACGCTGCTGGTGCCCGACGACCAGCGCGACCGCGCAAACGGGCAGGTCGGCACCGTGATGGGGCTGTCCTTCCTGGTCACCTCGGTCTTCTCCGGCCTGTCGATCGGACACCTCGGCATGGGCTGGACGCTCGTGCTCGCGATCGTGCTGACCGCACTCGCGCTGGTCGACCTGCTCTTCGTCTCCATCCCCGAGGACTCGCTGGCCCACGACCCGGCGCTCGCGGGCAAGGTCATCGACGTCTCGGGGGCGATGCGGGTCATCCGGGCGGTGCCGGGGCTGCTGGCCCTGGTGCTCTTCACGACCTTCAACAACCTCATCGGGGGCGTCTTCATCGCGCTCATGGACCCCTATGGCCTGACGCTCTTCTCGGTGTCGATGTGGGGCATCGTGCTCGGCGTCACCAGCCTGGGTTTCATCCTCGGCGGCACGGTCGTGGCCCGGCGGGGCCTCGGCGCGCGGCCGCTGCGCACCCTCATGCTCGCCAATCTCGCCGTCGCCCTGCTGGGGCTGGGCTTCGCGGCCCGCGAGTGGGCCTGGCTCTATGCGCTCGGCATCTTCCTCTTCATGTGCGTCTCGCCTGTGGCCGAGGCCGCCGAGCAGACCCTCCTCCAGCGGGTCGTGCCCTACTCCCATCAGGGTCGGGTTTTCGGCTTCGCCCAGAGCCTGGAGGCCGCGGCGAGCCCGGTCACCGCATTCGTCATCGGGCCCATCGCGCAGTTCGGCATCATCCCGTGGATGCGCTCGCAGGAGGGCCGCGATGCGCTCGGCTGGCTCGTCGGTGCGGGTGAGGCGCGTGGCATGGCGGTCGTCTTCATGGGCGCCAGCCTGGTCATGCTCGTCGCGACCGTGCTCGCGATGCTCTCGCGCCCCTACCGGCTGCTCGGCGACGCGTACGCCGCTGCCCCGCCCCCGACCCGGCCGGTGGGCGAGCCCACCTAGCCGGCTCGCCTGCGTCAGACCGTCTGCGTCAGGTTGCCCAGGTGAGCTCGGCGAGGAAGAGCCGCACGGCCTCGAGCACGTCCTGGGGGTCCTTGCTGAAACTGTGCGCCCCCGCGACGCCATCGAGGTATGCCGTGTCCGGCACCGCCTCGGCGATCTCGTCCGGGCCGCCGAAGGGGTCCTTCTCGCCCTGCACGACGTGCACCGGCAGGCCGGCATCGATAGGTGCCTGGAGCTCCTCGGCCCGGGACTTCTCGGGCTTGCCCGGCGGGTGCAGCGGGAAGCTGAGGGCGAGCGCGGCTGCCGCGCCGACCTGCTCGGCCGTGCGGCAGGCCACCCGGGCCCCGGCGGACCGGCCGCCGACGACGATCGGCTCGGGCAGCGCGTCGTCGCCGCTGGTCAGGGCCGCCACGACCGGGATCCAGGCCTCGTCGAGGGTCTTGGGCGGGGTGGCGACCTTCTTGCCGGCCACCCGCCACGGCTGCTCGACCAGGACGACGGCCCAGCCGTCGTCCGGCAGCTCGCGGGCGAGCAGCGCCAGGTCGGGGGCGTCGATGCCACCGCCGGCGCCATGGCCGAGGATGAGCGAGCCGATCGCCCGTGGCGGGCGGAAGACGTGCGCCCGAGCAGGGCCCTGCGGGGTCTCGATCTCCACGACGCTCGGCTTCATGCCCCCATCCTGCCCGGTTCGCCCCACCCACCGCTCGGGCCGCCGGGCGTTTTCGTCCACTTGGGCAAAAGCGCGCCACCCACCGCTCGGGCCGCCGGGCGTTTTCGCCCACTTGGGCAAAAGCGCGCCACCCACCGCTCAGGCCGCCGGGCGTTTTCGCCCACTTGGGCAAAAGCGCGCCGCCCAGCGATCAGGCCAACTGGCGAGTTCCGCCCCCGTCAGCCGATGATCTCGCCGGTCATCGGGTCGACCACGCCCTCGAGCTCGGCCTGGCCGATGGGCTCGATGAGCTGTGGTCCGTTGTTGCGGGTGGCGTTGACGGCCGTGGAGATCGGATAGGCCTCGAAGCGCCCGGGCCGGCTGAAGGCCAGCAGCCCGGCGACCTCGTCGGGGTCGGTCATGCCGGGATCCAGCCAGCGGGCCCAGTCCTCCCGGTCGAGGATCAGCGGCTGCCGGTCGTGGATGCGGTCCAGGCCCGGCTCGGCCGCCGTGGTGATGATCGTGAAGGTCGTCAGCCACGCGTCGGGGTCCTGGGGGTCGGCGATCTCCTTGTCCCGCCAGAACTCATACAGCCCGGCCATCGCGACGGGCTCGCCGTCGGCCCGCCGGGTGAAGAAGGGCTGCTTGCGGGGCTTGCCCTTGGCGTCGACCGCCGTGGGGCTGACCTGCCACTCGTACCAGCCCTGCGCCGGCACGAGCAGGCGCCGGCTGACCGCCGCCTTGGCGAAGGCACCCTTGCCCAGCACCGACTCGGCCCGGGCGTTGATCATCCGCAGGCCTACCTTGGCGTCCTTGGCCCAGCTGGGCACCAGCCCCCACGTGAGCAGCCGCAGCTGCCGGACCGGCTCGGGCGCCTCGGGGTCTGCCGAGCCGCCCGCAGGACCCGCCTCGGGAGCCGCGGCCGCGGCGTTCTCACTGCTCTTGAGGGGGCGGGAGAGGATCACCGGCGCCTGCTTGGTCGGCGCCATGTTGTAGTCGGGCGCGCCGGGCGGCGGGACCTGAGGGGCCTTGAGGATGCTGCGGGCCGGCTCGGAGGTCCGGTCCGCCTCGACCTCGAACTCCTCGATGAGCTCGTCGGGGTTGGCCGTGGCTGCATAGCGACCGCACATGGCGCCCACAATAGGCCTGACCAGCGCAGCAGCGGCCGCCGGGAGACAAAGGCGCAACGGCCCTCCAGGAGGAACTACGGTGGAGGGCAGCATCGTGACCGACTCGACCCGAAGGAGCACGACATGACGCTCGTCCGCACCGTTGCTCGCCCGCTGCTCGCCTCCGTCTTCCTCTTCGGCGGCTACAACCAGCTGAAGAACACCGGCTACCTCGCGCAGCCCACCAAGAAGTTCCTCGACAAGGCCCGCCCTGTCCTCGACAAGACCCCGCTGGCCTCGCTGCTCGACGACCCCGAGCTGGCCGTGCGCGCCAATGCCGCCGTCATGCTCGCCGGCGGCGCGGCCCTGGCCACGGGGGTCCTCCCCCGACCGGCGGCTGCCGCTCTCGCCGCGTCGCTCGTCCCGACCACCGTTGCGGGACACCCGTTCTGGGAGATGGACGACCCGCAGGAGCGCCAGCAGCACCAGATCGAGTTCGTGGCCAACACGAGCCTGCTGGGCGGGCTCCTGCTCGCCATGGTCGACACCGAGGGCAAGCCCGGCCTCGCCTACCGCGCCGGCATGGCCCAGGACTCGGTGGGTCGCCTCACCCGCGCAGCCAAGCGCGAAGCCAAGATCGCCGAGCTGCAGGCCAAGAATGCCCTCGGCTGACTGGCCCGCTCCGCCTGTCCCGGGGAGGGTGACCGCCACGGTCACCCTCCCCGGCAGCAAGTCCCTCACCAACCGCTATCTCGTCCTGGCCGCGCTCGCCGGCTCGGCCTCGCGCCTGCGGGCGCCGCTGCGCTCGCGCGACACCCTGCTCATGGCCGAGGCGCTGCGCTCCCTCGGCGCCGGCATCGACGACGCCACCTCCGAGTGGACGCCCGACGGCGACTCCCCCGACTGGCTGGTCACCCCCGCGTCGCTGCGCGGTGACGCCAAGGTCGACTGCGGCCTGGCCGGCACCGTGATGCGCTTCCTGCCGCCGGTGGCCACACTCGCCTCGGGCCCGGTGACCTTCGACGGCGACCCGCACGCCCGCACCCGCCCGATGGGCCCCGTGCTCGCCGCGCTGCGCGACCTCGGCGCCGTGGTCGAGGACGAGGGCCGCGGCACCATGCCCTTCACGGTCGTCGGATCGGGGCGTATGCCGGGTGGCCGGGTCGTCCTCGACGCCTCCGCCTCCAGCCAGTTCGTCTCCGGGCTGCTGCTGTCGGGGCCGCGCTTCGAGGAGGGGCTCACCGTCGTCCACGACGGCAGGCCGATCCCCTCCCAGCCCCACGTGGACATGACGGTCGAGGCGCTGCGCGACGCCGGCGCCATCGTCGACGACTCCGAGCCCGATGTGTGGCGCGTCGAGCCGTCGGAGATCAACGGCCTCGACGTGGCCGTCGAGCCCGACCTGTCCAATGCCGCGCCGTTCCTGTGCGCCGGCTTCGTCACGGGCGGCTCGGTCACCGTGCCGGGGTGGCCGCAGCACACGACCCAGGCCGGCGACGCGATCCGCGACATCCTCGACGCGATGGGCGCCGACGTCACGCTCAGCCGCGATGGGCTCACGGTCTCCGGTGACGGCCAGGTGGGCGGCATCGACATCGACCTGCACGACGCCTCCGAGCTCACGCCCGTCGTGGCGGCCCTGGCGTCGCTGGCCGACTCACCATCCGTCATCCGCGGCGTGGCCCACATCCGTGGCCACGAGACCGATCGCCTGCGCGCGCTCTGCGACGAGCTGGGCGCCCTCGGCGCCGAGGTCGCAGAGACCGAGGACGGGCTGCGCATCACGCCAAAACCGTTGCGCGGCGGGCTTTTCCACACCTACGGCGATCACCGCATGGTGATGGCTGCGGCGGTGCTGTCACTCGCGGTGCCCGGCGTCGTGATCGAGGACGTGCAGACGGTCGGCAAGACGCTCCCGACCTTCACCCGGCTGTGGACCGACATGCTCGGCGAGGGCGCGTGAGCCGGCGCGGCACCGACTATGACGAGTCGGATGTCCGGGTCCGGCCCAGCCGGCGCGGCTCCCGCCCCCGCACCAAAGAGCGCCCCTCCCATGACGATGCCGTCGAGGGCATGGTGCTGGTGGTCGACCGCGGCCGCTACACCGTGCTGGTGGCCAAGGGCGTCGGCGGCAAGAAGATGCCGGAGCGCACCGTCACCGCGATGAAGGCGCGCGAGCTCGGCCGCAAGGGCATCGTCGTGGGCGACCGGGTCGCACTGGTCGGCGACACCTCCGGCTCCCCCGACGCGCTCGCCCGCATCGTGCGGCTCGAGCCGCGCACATCCGTCCTGCGCCGCACCGCCGACGACACCGACCCCGTCGAGCGCGTCATCGTCGCCAACGCCGACCAGCTGGTGATCGTGACCGCCCTGGCCGACCCGGAGCCCCGTCCCCGGCTGGTCGACCGTTGTCTCGTCGCGGCCTTCGACGCCGACATGGACCCGCTCCTGGTGCTCACCAAGGCCGACCTGGCCGACCCCGCGGCATTCCTCTCCGGGTATGCCGGTCTCGACGTCCCGACGGTCGTCACCTCCTCGCTCGAGCCGGGCTTCGGCGGGCTCGGGGAGCTGCGCGACCGGCTCGCCGGTCGCATCTCCGTCCTCGTCGGCCACTCCGGGGTCGGCAAGTCGACGCTGACCAACGCCCTCGTCCCGACCGCCGACCGAGCGACAGGCGGGGTCAACGAGGTCACCGGCCGCGGGCGGCATACCTCGAGTTCCGCTGTGGCACTGCGGCTTCCGGACGACGAGGGCTGGATTGTCGACACCCCGGGCGTGCGCTCGTTCGGTCTCGCGCATGTCGACCTGGACCACATCATCGGCCACTTCCCCGACCTCGAGCCGGGCACGGAGGGGTGTCCGCGCGCGTGCAGTCACGACGAGGAGGAGTGCGCCCTCGACGAGTTCGTCGCCGAGGGCGGCGCCGGCGCATCCGGCGAGGCGCGGCTCGCCTCGCTGCGCCGACTGCTCAGGGCGCGCGCCGCAGGCGAGACGGACTGACGGCCGCCGCGCCCGTCAGGGCACGAGGCGGTAGGCCCCGTCGGAGGCCGACGTCGCCATCGAGGCATAGGCCCGCAGCGCCGCCGACACCTGCCGGTCGCGGCTGACGGGCGTGTATGCCGCGTTGCCCCGCTCCTGCTGGGCGGCGCGGCGCTGCTCGAGCACCTTGTCAGGCACGTTGAGCGAGATCGAGCGGTCGGGGATGTCGATGGCGATCTCGTCGCCGGTCTCGACCAGCGCGATCAGGCCACCCGAGGCCGCCTCGGGCGAGATGTGGCCGATCGACAGACCGGAGGTGCCGCCGGAGAAGCGCCCGTCGGTGATCAGCGCGCACTTCTGGCCGAGGCCACGGCCCTTGAGGAAGGAGGTGGGATAGAGCATCTCCTGCATGCCGGGGCCGCCGCGGGGGCCCTCGTAGCGGATGACGACGACGTCGCCCTCGACGACCTCCTTGGCGAGGATGCCCTGCACCGCGTCGTCCTGGGACTCATAGACGCGGGCGGGACCGGTGAAGGTCCAGCACTCCTCGGGCACGCCGGCCGTCTTGACGACACACCCGTCGAAGGCGATGTTGCCGGTCAGCACGGCCAGACCGCCATCGGCGGTGTAGGCGTGCTCGCGGTCGCGGATGCAGCCCTCGGCCGCGTCCGTGTCGAGGTCGGCCCAGCGGTTGGTCGTCGAGAAGGGCTCGGTGGTGCGGACACCGCCGGGGGCGGCGTGGAAGAGCTCGAGGGCGCGCTCGCTCGCAGTGCCGCTGCGGATGTCCCACTCGGCCAGCCAGGACTCGAGGTCGGGGGCGTGGACGGAGTGAACTCCCTTGTGCAGCAGGCCTGCCCGGTTGAGCTCGCCCAGGATGGCGGGGATGCCGCCGGCGCGGTGGACGTCCTCCATGTGGTACTGCTGGCTGTTGGGGGCGACCTTGCTCAGGCACGGGACGCGGCGCGAGATCGCGTCGATGTCGTCCATGCCGAAGTCGACGCCGCCCTCTCGGGCCGCGGCGAGGAGGTGGAGCACGGTGTTGGTGGAGCCGCCCATGGCGACGTCGAGCGCGATGGCGTTCTCGAAGGCATCGCGGGTGGCGATATTGCGCGGGAGCACCGACTCGTCGTCGCCCTCGTAGTAGCGCTTGGCGATGTCGACAGCGACACGGCCGGCCTCGAGGAAGAGGTCCTTGCGCGCGGCATGGGTCGCCAGGGTCGAGCCGTTGCCCGGCAGCGACAGGCCGATCGCCTCGGTGAGGCAGTTCATCGAGTTGGCGGTGAACATGCCCGAGCAGGAGCCACAGGTGGGGCATGCGGAGCGCTCGATCGTGTCGAGCTGCTCGTCGGTGACAGCGTCGTTGGAGGAGGCGATCATCGCGTCGATGAGGTCGAGCTTGGAGTGCACGACGCCCTCGATCGCCTGGGTCTTGCCGGCCTCCATGGGGCCACCGGAGACGAAGACGGCCGGGATGTTGAGCCGCAGCGCCGCCAGCAGCATGCCGGGCGTGATCTTGTCGCAGTTGCTGATGCAGACCAGGACATCGGCGCAGTGGGCGTTGACCATGTACTCGACGGCGTCGGCGATCAGCTCGCGGCTCGGCAGCGAGTAGAGCATGCCCGCGTGGCCCATCGCGATGCCGTCGTCGACGGCGATCGTGTTGAACTCGCGTCCCACTCCCCCAGCCTCGGCGACGGCGCCGGCGACGAGCTGGCCCATGTCCCTGAGGTGGACGTGTCCCGGGACGAACTGCGTGAAGCTGTTGGCGATGGCGACGATCGGCTTGCCGAAGTCGTCGTCGGTCATGCCGGTCGCACGCCAGAGGGCACGCGCACCGGCCATGGTCCGTCCGTGGGTCGAGGTCCGGGAACGCAGCTCAGGCATGCGCTCAGTGTCTCAAATGTGCCGGATGGTGAACACGCCCGCCCAGATCGTGGCCCTACCCCACCGCGTTCTCGCCCACTTGGGCAAAAGCGCCCGCAGCACACGGCCCCGCACCTCCGCGTTCTTGCCCACGTGGGCAGAAACGCGCGGGGTGCGCCTCGGCCGCCGGCACGCGGCATACTGCCCGCGTGGATGATCTCGTCGTCGAGCACGTGCTGCGGGCCGTCGAGCAGGTGCCGGCCGGCCGGGTCGTCTCCTACGGACAGGTCGGCGCGATCGTGGGCGTGGGTCCGCGCCAGGTCGGGGCGATCATGTCCGCCTACGGCTCGAACGTCGCGTGGTGGCGCGTGACCAACGCGTCGGGCGAGCTGCCCGCCCACCTGCTCGACGAGGCGCGCGAGCTGTGGGCGGCCGAGGGGATCCTGCTCGCGCCGCACGGTCGAGGCTGCGAGATCCGCCGGCTGAGGGCGGACACGGAGGCCCTGCGCGCGGCATACCTCGAGGCAGTCGCCGACATCCCCCCGATGCCCTGACCTGGACACCAACGGCTGAGGGCCGCCACGCGGGTGCGTGACGGCCCTCAGGGGGTATGCCGGGTGGCTCAGATGTCCTTGCGGTCCGGGACGTCGTCACGGACCTCCTCGCGGAAGATGTCCTCGCGCGTGGCATCGGGCTCGCCGACCGGCTCACCCTGCTGGGTGCCATCCGTGGCGATGTCGTCGGCCGAGGTCGTCGCGGCATCGCTGCGCTCGGCGAGCGCACCGGGGTCGACCACCTCGGTGGTGCTGAACCGCTCGTCGGGCTCGACATCGGTAACGTCGACCGTCTCGATCACCAGGCGCGGCTCGGCGAAGTGGCACGCCGAGAAGTGCGTCCCGACGCCGTCCGGCCGCTCGATGAGCTCCGGGACGTCGGTCTTGCACTTGTCCTGCGCCTTCCAGCAGCGGGTGTGGAAGCGGCAGCCCGAGGGCGGGTTGGCCGGCGAGGGCACATCGCCCGTGAGGACGATCTGCTCGCGCTTGCCGCGCAGCGTCGGGTCGGGCACCGGCACGGCCGACAGCAGCGCCTGGGTGTAGGGGTGGGTCGGGTGCTGATAGACCTCGTCCTCGTCGCCCAGCTCGGCGAGCTTGCCGAGATACATCACGCCGACGCGGTCGGAGATGTGGCGTACGACCGACAGGTCGTGGGCGATGAAGACATAGGAGAGGCCGAGCTCGTTCTGGAGCTTCTCCATCAGGTTGACGACCTGCGCCTGCACCGACACATCGAGAGCCGAGACCGGCTCGTCACAGATCAGCACCTTGGGGTTGAGCGCGATGCCCCGGGCGATGCCGATGCGCTGGCGCTGGCCGCCGGAGAACTGGTGCGGATAGCGGTTGATGTGCTCGGGGTTCAGGCCGACCATGTCAAGGAGGTCCTGGACCGCCTTGCGACGCCCCTTCTTGGGGACGACGTCGGGGTGGATGTCGAACGGCTCCCCGATGATGTCGCCGACCGTCATGCGCGGGTTCAGCGAGGTGTAGGGGTCCTGGAAGACGATCTGGATGTCCCGGCGGAGCTTGCGCATCGCCGAGCCCTTCTTGGAGTACATGTCGATGCCGTCGAAGTCGAGCGTGCCCGAGGTGGGCTCCTCGAGGCGCATCAGCAGGCGGCCGAGAGTGGACTTGCCACACCCGGACTCACCGACGATGCCGAGCGTCTCGCCCCGCATGAGCTGGAAGGAGACACCGTCGACGGCCTTGACGTGACCGACCGTGCGGCGCAGCACGCCACCCTTGATCGGGTAGTGCTTGACCAGATCGGTCGCGGTGAGGATGGCGTCAGCCACGGAGGACCTCCTCGGCGAAGTGGCAGGCGGACTCGCGGCCGGGCTCGACCTCGCGCAGCGGCGGCAGGTCGGTGCGGCAGACGTCCTGGGCCATGCGGCAGCGCGGGTTGAACGCGCAGCCCGGCGGGATCTTGGTCAGGTTGGGCGGCAGGCCGCCGATGGCCGACAGCGTCTGGCCCTTCTGGTCCAGGCGCGGGATCGAGTCGAGCAGGCCGTGGGTGTAGGGGTGACCGGGGCGGGCGTAGATGTCGTAGACGTCAGCGCGCTCGACGATCCGGCCGGCATACATGACCGCGATCTTGTCGGCGACGTCGGCGACGACACCCAGGTCGTGGGTGATCAGGATCAGGCCCATCTGGCGCTCCTGCTGGAGCTCCTCCAGCAGGGACATGATCTGCGCCTGGACCGTCACGTCGAGGGCTGTGGTCGGCTCGTCGGCGATCAGGACCGCCGGGTCGAGCGCGATGGCCATCGCGATCATGATGCGCTGGCGCATACCGCCACTGAACTGGTGGGGGTATGCCTTGACCCGGTCCTTGGCCGCCGGGATCTGCACGCGCTCCATGAGCCGGACGGCCCGGTCCAGCGCCTCGGACTTGTTGAGCCCACGGTGCTGTCGGAACATCTCGGCGATCTGCCAGCCCACCGGGAAGACCGGGTTGAGCGACGAGAGCGCGTCTTGGAAGATCATCGAGATCTCCGGGCCACGGGTCCCGCGACGCTGCTCCTCCGGCATCGAGAGCAGGTCGTGGCCGCAGTAGCGGACCTGGCCGGCCGGGATCTTGGCCGGCGGCATGTCGAGGATGCCCATGATCGCCTGCGCCGTCACCGACTTGCCGGAGCCCGACTCGCCGAGGATCGCGAGGGTCTCCCCCTCGTGCAGGTCGAAGCTCACGCCGTTGATCGCCTTGGCGACGCCGTCATCGGTGTGGAACTCGACGAAGAGGTCGTCGACCTCGAGGAGCAGCCCGTCCTGGGGCTGGTACTTCGACGGCGCTGCGGCCGCCTCTGGGCGCTTGTCGCGCCGGGTGCTGATGGTGCTCATTGGACTCCTTGGGCCTCAGCGGGTCTTCGGGTCGAAGGCATCGCGCACGGCATCGCCGAGCATGATGAACGCGAGGACCGCGAGGGAGAGGAACATGGCCGGGAAGAGCAGCATGTGCGGCGCTGACCGCAGGCCGCTCTGGGCGTCGGAGATCGCCACACCCCAGGAGATCGCGGGGGGCGTCAGGCCGATGCCGAGGTAGGACAGCGTCGCCTCGACCGCGATGTAGACACCGAGGTTGATGGTGGCGACGACGATGACCGGGGCCATGGCGTTGGGGAGGATGTGCTGCCGGATGATCCGCCAGGGGGAGGCGCCGAGGGCGCGAGCGGCCTGGACGTAGTCGTTGGGCTTGACCTGCAGGACCGAGGAGCGCATCAGTCGCGTGATGCTCGGCCAGCCGAGCAGTGCCAGCACCACCACGACCTTCATGACGATCACGAAGTAGGAGGTGTTGACGTCGCTCTGGAAGGTCGACATGAAGAGAATGCCGCCGAGCAGCAGCGGGATCGCGAAGAAGACGTCGGTGATGCGCGAGATCAGGGTGTCGACCCAGCCGCCGGCGAAGCCGGCCACAATGCCGAGCGTCGCCCCCAGCAGGGTCGTGAACAGCGTCGCGAGGACGCCGACCATGATCGAGGCGCGCGCGCCGTAGATGGTGCGGGCGTAGATGTCATAGCCCTGCACGTCGCGCCCGAACCAGTTCTCGCCGCTCGGCTTGGCGCGACTCTCGGCCAGCACCGCCGCGGTCGGGGACGTGTTGGTGAACAGACCCGGGGCGATCGCCATGACCAGGAACAGCAGGATCAGGCCCGCAGAGACCCAGAAGATCGGACGCTTGCGCAGCAGCCGCCACGCATCGGAGGTCAGGGAGTGCGCCTCGCCAGTGGGCTCGCCGGCATCCAGCGACGGGTCAGCGGAGGCGCTGAGGGCGGCATTAGTCATGGCTGATCCTCGGGTCGAGCACGCCGTAGAGGATGTCGACGAGCAGGTTGACGAGCAGGTAGACGAGGATGAGGACGGTCACCGCACCGACCACGACGACGCCGTCACGGTTGTGGATGCCGGTGAAGATGTAGCCGCCCACGCCCTGGATGTTGAAGATGCGCTCGGTCACGATCGCGCCACCCAGCAGGGCGCCGAAGTCGGCACCGATGAAGGTCACGACGGGGATCAGCGAGTTGCGCAGCGTGTGCACCCCGATGGTGCGTGACTGCGAGAGGCCCTTGGCCTTGGCGGTGCGCACGTAGTCGGCCCGGAGGTTCTCGACGAGGTTGGTGCGGGTCAGGCGGGCGACATAGGCCACCGACACCGACCCGAGCACGAGCCCGGGGAGCAGCAGCTGCCACCACGAGTCGAGGCCGGTCGCGCTTGAGCTGACCGTCACGGGGAAGATGCGCCACTTCACGCCGAGCAGGAACTGGAGCACATAGCCGATGACGAAGACGGGGATCGAGATCACGAACAGCGTGCTGACCAGCACGAGATTGTCGACGAACTTCCCCTTCCTGATACCGGCGAGGACACCGGCCAGGATGCCGACCACCGTCTCGAAGACGATCGCGATGGTCGCGAGCTTGGCCGTCACGACATAGCGCTCGGACAGCTCCTCCTTGACGGGGATCTCGCGGAAGCTCGTGCCGAAGTCGCCCTGGGCGAGCTTGCCCATGTACTTGGCGTACTGGATCGGCAGCGGGTCGTTGAGGTTGTGCTCCTCCTCGAACTTCTTCACATACTCAGCCGGGCAGGGTCGTTCGCCGCATTTGTTGGCCGTGGGGTCACCAGGCAGCGCGAAGACCATGGCGAAGATCAGGAACGTGGCTCCAATGAGCACCGGGATCATCTGGAGCAGACGCCGGATGACGTACTTGGTCACGTTCACCTCCTGAGGGTCGGGCCGCCATGCGGGGTGGGCACGGCGGGCCAAGGGTCAAAGTGGCCTGGGCCACGGGAATGCCTCACGCACGATACGCCAGTCCGCGTAGTGCGCAGTGCGCCACCCTGCCCCCACATCCGGTGAGGTATGCCGCGGGCTCGCGGCCGCGGCATACCTCGCCGAGCGCGGAGGGGTGGTCACACAGAAGGCCTGTCGGCGCGGATCGTGCCGACAGGCCTGGTGTGGGGCGGGGCTGTCGGCCGGCCCCGGTGTGGGGCCGGCCGACAGCCGAGCCGTCAGTGATCAGGTCCGTGGGACCCGGGGATCACTTGGTGGTCAGCGCAGTCAGGTCGTAGGTGCCGAACGGCGTGATCTTGACGTTGTCGACCTTGTCGGAGAAGCCGAAGATGCGGTGGCCGTACCAGGTCGGGATGACCGGCATGTCCTTGGCGAGCATCTTCTCGGCCTCCTGGTAGAAGCCGTTGGCCTTGGCAGCGTCCGTCTCGGCCGCGGCCTCCTTGAGCTTCTTGTCGAACTCAGGGTTGGAGTAGTCCGAGTCGTTCGAGGACGCACCCGTGGCGTACAGCGGGGTGAGGAAGTTCTCGATCGACGGGTAGTCCATCTGCCAACCGGTGCGGAACATGCCCTTCATCTTGCGGTCGTTGATCTGACCACGGAAGGTCGAGAAGTCGACGACCGGGGTGGCGACACAGTCGACACCGAGCGAGTCCTTGATGGAGTTGCAGACAGCCTCGGTCCAGCCCTTGTGGGAGGCGTCGGCGTTGTAGGACAGCGTGATCTTGCCCTTGTAGCCGCCGGCCTTGTCGAAGGCAGCCTTGGCCTTGGCCTTGTCGTAGGTGCAGTACTCACCACAGGCGCCGGCCTCGTAGCCGTCCACAACCGGGGAGACCCAGCCGGTGGCCGGCTTGCGGGTGCCGTTGAAGATCTGCTTGATGATGGTGTCGCGGTCGATCGCCATCGAGATCGCCTGGCGCAGCTCGGGGTTGTCGTAGGTCTTGTCCGACTTGGCCGACGGGAAGGAGATCGACTGGAAGACGCCCTCGTCACGCTCGACGAAGCGGTCCGGCAGGTCCGTCTTGTAGGTGTCGCCCGAGAGGCCCGCGTCGGGGATCTCGTCGGTGATGTCCAGGTTGTTGGCGACGACGTCGTTGTAGGCGGCCGCGGCGTCCTGGTAGATCTTGAAGGTCACCTTGTCGAGCTTGGAGCCGAACTTGCCGGAGTAGTTCTCGTTCTTGACGAGCACGATCTCGGAGTTCTTCTTCCAGCTCTCGACCTTGAACGGGCCGGCCAGGACGGGCTTCTCACCGAACGCCTTGGGGTCAGCGAAGAAGGAGTCGGGGAGCGGGTTGAAGACGGTGTAGCCGAGGCGAACCGGCAGGTTGGAGACCTTGTCGGTCGTCTTGATCGTGAAGGTGTAGTCGTCGACGACCTTCAGACCGGACATCTCCTTGGCCTTGGGGGCGGGAGCCGTCTTGGGGCCCTCCTCGCCGTCCGGGTCCTCGGACTGGGTGTCGGCGAAGCCCTCGATGGGCTCGAAGAAGTAGGAGTTCAGGTTGCCGTTGGTGCCCAGGGCCGCCCAGTTCCACGCGTCAACGAAGTTCTTGGCCTTGATCTCGGTGCCGTCCGAGAACTTGTAGCCCTTCTTGATCTTGACCGTGAAGTTCTGGTTGTCGGAGCTCTCGATCGACTCGGCGACGTCCATCTCGGGGGCGGCGGTGTCGGTGTTGTAGTGCACCAGGCGAGCACCGATGGCGTCGAGCACGTTGCCACCACAGGTCTCGTTGGTGTTTGCGGGGACGAGCGGGTTCTCGGGGTTGCAGCCACGGAGCGTGACCTCGCCGCCGGACTTCGCCTCGCCGCTGCCGCTGGCGCTGTTGTCACTGCCGCTGTCGCCGCCGCCGCAGGCCGTGATCATCAGGGCCGCCGCGGAGATACCGGCGAGAGCCACCGTGCGAGCAGTTCCTCGCATGGAGTTCCTCCTAGTCGTGAGTGTCACCCGGCGGGTAGACCGGATGTGGTCAGAGGGGTATCCCTCGGATTGAGGGCGGACCCGGGTCACCCCATGGGGCGCTCTAAGGCCCTATGTAAATAGACATTCGGCCCGAAACGAAGGAATGGCGAACGGGTGAGACACAACTGTGACCCGGGGGCAAGGCCTTTATCGCCCTGTGGGACTACCGACCAGTACCCGCACGGGTGTCCGCGCGGCATACCGCGGCGGCGCCAGTAGAGTGCGCGGGGTGAGCTATGACGACGACCTGCGCCTCGCGCACGTGCTGGCAGACGCGGTCGAGCGCGTCACGATGGGCCGCTTCCTGGCCGAGGACCTGCGCGTGGAGGCCAAGCCCGACCTGACCCTGGTCAGCGACGCCGACCGCGACGCGGAGGAGCTCATCCGCGCCCAGCTGGGGCGCACCCGCCCGCGCGACGCAGTCGTCGGCGAGGAGTTCGAGGCGACCGGACACGGCCTGCGCCGCTGGATCGTCGACCCGATCGATGGCACCCACAACTACGTGCGGGGGGTGCCGGTGTGGGCCACCCTCATCTCGCTCGTCGACGGCAACACCCCGGTCCTCGGTCTGGTCGCCGCGCCGGCCCTCGGCCGGCGCTGGTGGGCCGCCCAGGGCTCGGGCGCCTGGACGGGCCGCTCGCTCAGCTCAGCCCGCCGCATCCACGTCTCGCAGGTCTCCTCGATCGAGGACGCGTCGATGTCCTACTCGAGCGTCGACTCCTGGCGGGCCGCAGGCCGTGGCCGGGAGTTCCTCGGCCTCACCTCGGCGTGCTGGCGCGACCGCGCCTACGGCGACTTCTGGTCCTACATGATGGTCGCCGAGGGCGCCGTCGACATCGCGCTCGAGCCGGAGCTCGAGGTCTATGACATGGCCGCGCTCGTGCCGGTCGTCACCGAGGCCGGTGGGCGGTTCACCTCGCTCGACGGGCAGGACGGGCCCTGGGGCGGCAACGCGGTCGCGACCAATGGCCTGCTGCACGACGAGGTGCTGGCCCGCATCACGCCGGGCTACGGCGTCTCCGGCTCCCCCACGACATAGCGCAGGAGCATGTCGGCGATCTCCTCGGCGATCTCCTCGTTGCTGATCGAGGCCGGCCGCGCGAGGAAGGAGATCGTCGTGCGCACGCTCACCGCGACGGCGAACGCGACCCGGCGGCGGTCGTACTCGGGGTAGTGCGCGAGGAACCAGGGCGTCAGCGCGTCGGAGGCCATGGTGACCACCGACGGGCCACCGGTGAGCATCGGCAGCAGCCCCTCACCGTCGGTGTCCTCGGTGAGGACCGCACGCAGGAAGGGGCCGTTCTGGGCCTCGCCCAGCGCGTATGCCGTGGCGGCCCGGATGGACTCGTGCACACCCTTGCCCTCGGAGGCGGTCAGCACCGCCATCAGGTCGCCGAGGAAGTTCTCCACCTGGTCGATCCACAGGGCCTCCCCCAGCGCCTGCTTGGTCGGGAAGTCCTTGTAGAGGGTGGGACGTGAGATGCCTGCGTCCTTGGCGATGTCCTGGACCCGCGCCTGCCGCCAGCCATGGGTGATGGCGTGCTCGCGGGCGACCGTCAGCACGCGCTGACGGGTGGGCTGCCGTCTGGGTCCGGGCTTGCGCCGCTCCTCCACTGTCGTGCTCCTCGTCGTGGTCGGTGGGGACGTTGTCTGCTGGGGGCCCGGTCCGCTCACGCGCCGATGACCGAGACCGGGCCTCGGTCGAGGGCACGGACGGCCTCGGCATGGGCACCGGCGTCGCCGACGATGACGACGGTCCAGGCCCCGGTGACGACCTCACTGAAGGCCCGTGAGAGGTCCTCGGGCGTGAGGGCGCGCATCCTCGCGAGGTTGTCGGTCGTGAAGGTGTCGGGCAGGTCGTCCAGGGCCCGCGCGGCAGCCTCGTCGGCCACGGCATCGGCCGTGGCGAACCGCCCCGGCGCGGTGCGCGTGATGAAGTCGACCCCGGCCCGCAGCTCCTCCTCGCTGAAGCCGTCGCGGGCCTGCTGGAGGATGTCGAGCAGCAGCCCGAGCGACTCGACGGTCGCGTCGGAGCGCACCGAGCCCGAGGTCACGAACAGCCCGCCGGCCCGCCTCGGCCGGAAGGAGCTGCGGATCCCGTAGGTGTAGCCCTTCTCCTCGCGCAGCACGTCGTCGATCCGCGCCGTCGGCGAGCCGCCGACGATATAGCCGAGGACCGGGTATGCCGCCCAGCCGGGGTTGCGTCGGTCCGGCCCGTCCCAGCCGATGCAGAGCTCGCTCTGGACCGATCCCGGACGGTCGACGAGGACGATCCGGGCCGCGTCCTTGGCCGTGCGCGGCGGCGTCGTGGGCAGCTGCGGGACGACGTGGAGCGGCGGGCGCCACTCCCCCAGCGTCGCCGTCGCGAGCGCGGGCAGGTCGACATCGGTCAGGTCGCCCGCGACCACCACGGTCGCGCCCTCGGGCCCGACGTGCCGGGCATGGAAGTCGACGAGGTCCTCGCGCGTGATGGCCGAGACCGTCTCGGGGCGGCCGGCGCTCGGTCGCGAGGCCCGCTCTGCCGGGTCGAAGTGGGTGGCGATGAACTCGCGCATGGCGCGGTGCGGCGCCAGGGCCCGCTCCTGCTCGATCTCGGCCAGCCGCGAGCGGATCATCCGGCGCACCTCGTCCTCGGGGAAGGCCGGCTCGGCGAGCACCTGGCGCAGGATCTCGAGCGCGTCGGCGAGATTGCGGCTCGGCACATCGAGGTCCACACCCAGACCACCGTCGCTCATGCCCGCGCCGAGCGCGATGCCCTTGCGCTCCATGAGCTCGGCGAACTCCTCGGACGAGTGGTTGGTGGTGCCCTCGTCGAGCAGCCGCGCCATCAGCGCAGCGATGCCCTCCCGGTCGCGCCGCTCTGCGGTGGTGCTCAGCGGGATCACCGTGCGGACCGAGATGACGTATTGCCCCGGGAGGTGGAAAGCCTTGAGGGTCAAGCCGTTTGGCAGCCGGTGGGTCTCCGGGGTGGGGAACGCCCATGCTGCGGGCGCCCCGACGGCGGGTCTGGTCGACGTGCTCACGCTGCCTCCTCCTCGACGATGTGGGCGATCACCGCGCGGTGCTGTGGCAGCAGCCAGGCGCTCGCGGCTGCCTGGATCTGCCCGGCGGTGATGGCGAGCAGGTCGTCGAGATAGGTGTTGACCATCTCTGGCTCGCCGTGGAGCAGCGCGACGTGGCTGAGGATGTCGGCGCGTTCCTCCGGGGATGCCAGGGCAGACAGCCACGCGCGCTCGGTCTGGGCCAGGGCGGCCTCGAGCTCCTCCGGGGTGGGACCCTCGGCCGCGAAGCGCGTCAGCTCCTCGACGATGTGGGCCTCCACCTCGCTCGGGTCGGCGTCCTCGGCGACGTCGGCGACGATGAGCCCCAGGGAGACACCGTTGACGAATCCCATTGCGGTGGAGGAGAGCCCGTTGGCCAGGTGTTCCCGGCGCACGAGCCGTCTGACGAGGCGCGAGCTGGCCATGCCGCCGAGGATCTCGAGGGCGAGGCTCGCGGCATAGAACTCGTCGGTGAAGTCCGGGGGCAGCCGGAAGCCGATGTGCAGGCGGTCGTTGGGCACGTCCTCGTGGCGCTCGACGCGCGCCGGGGCCTCCAGCGGCCGCAGCTCCGGTCCACTCGGGTCGGTGGCCGCGGCCGTGTCGTCCAGCGCGCCGAAATAGCGCTCCACAGCTGCGAACCCGTCCTCCTCGGTGACATCACCGCACAGCGTCAGGACGGTGTTGCGCGGGCCGTAGTAGCGGCGGAAGAACGCGTGCACGTCCTCGAGGCTGGCGGCGTCGAGGTCCTCCATCGAGCCGATCGTCGGGTGGTGGTAGGGGTGGTCCTCGGGGAACACCGCGGCATACACCTCCATCAGCGCGTGCCCATAGGGGACGTTGTCATAGCGCTGGCGCTTCTCCTCCTTGACCACATCTCGCTGGTTGTCGAGGTTGTCCTGCGTCACTGCGTCGAGGAGGTGGCCGTGGCGGTCGGCCTCGAGCCACAGCGCGAGGTCGAGGGCCTCGCGCGGCACGGTCTCGAAGTAGTTGGTGCGGTCGAACCAGGTCGTGGCGTTGAGCCGGCCGCCGGCAGCCATGAGGCACTCGAAGTGCTCGCCCTTGGCGACATTGCGCGAGCCCTGGAACATCAGGTGCTCGAAGAGGTGGGCGAACCCGGTGCGCCCCGGCTGCTCGTGCCTGCTGCCCACCCCGACCCAGAGGTTGACGGTGACCACCGGCGCGGTGTGGTCGGGCGAGACGATGACGCGCAGCCCGTTGTCGAGGGTGCGGGTGTGGATCGGGTAGTCCAGCGGCATGGCGTCACCCTATGCGCCGACCCCGACCACTCACGACCGGAGGACGATATGCGAGAGGCCCGGACCAGTTGGTCCGGGCCTCTCGCCTTTGTAGCGGGGGCAGGATTTGAACCTGCGACCTCCGGGTTATGAGCCCGGCGAGCTACCGAGCTGCTCCACCCCGCGTCGGTATGTCTCTACTTTACGTGACGCGTCCGCTTCGTCCAAATCCGTGCTCCCCCAGCCCCGTTCGCACGGGGCTGGGGGGTGTGGTCAGTTGGCGGCGGAGGTTGGCGAGGCCGTCGCCGACGGCGTGGTCGTGATCGCACCGCCCTGCGGGGCGGCCTCGACGGCCTTCTTGATGGCCGCGTCGAGCTGCTTCTGCGCCGCGCCGTATGCCGTCCAGTCGCCCTTCTTCAGCGCGTCCTGGGCCGCTGCCTGGGCGGCCTGGACCTGCTTGAGGGCGTCCTGGAGCGCCGCCGCGCCGGTCTTGGGCGGGGTGGCCGGCGTGGTACCGCCCGTGCTGGGAGCCGCGCCGGAGTCGCCGGCCTTGGCGCCGGAGTCGCCACCGAAGAGCTTGTCGAGGGCGCTGTCGAGCGTCGGGCCCCAGGCGACCGTGTTGCCGAAGACGGCGACGACGGCCTTGACCTGCGGGTAGGAGCCGTTCTCGTTGGCAGCCCGCACATACAGCGGCTCGACATAGAGCATGCCCTGGCCGACCGGGAGCGTGAGCAGGTTGCCGTAGTCGAGCTGCTTGCCCGCGCTGCGGTTGTTGGCGATGAACTGGCCGAGGTTGAGCTGCTCGGAGTCCGAGGCCGACCGCTCGGTCGAGGTCTCGATCTGGTTCTGCACCTGACCGGGACCGTCGACATTGGAGTCACGCGGCAGCTGGAGCAGCCGCATCGTGCCATAGCTCTCGGCCGGCTTGCCCTTGGTCGAGCCGGCGTCGGAGTCGACCGCGAGGAAGCCGGAGAGCACGTTGCGCGTGCCGGCCGGGACGTATGCCGTGGTGAGCGAGAAGGTCGCGGCCTTCTGCCCCGGCATGGCCATCGAGAGGTAGTAGACCGGCTGGTCCTGGGTGTCGTGAGTCGGGTCCTTGGGGACCCGCCAGAAGTCCTGGCCGCCGTAGAAGGAGTCGGCCGCGGTCACGTGGTACTTCGCCAGCAGGGCCCGCTGGATCTTGAACAGGTCCTGCGGGTAGCGCACGTGCTGCATCAGCTGGGAGCTGATGTCGGCCAGCGGGCGCACCGAGCCGGGGAAGGCCTTGTCCCAGGTCTTGAGCATGGGGTCCTTGGTGTCCCAGGCATAGAGCCGGATCGAGCCGTCGTAGGCGTCGACGGTGGCCTTGACCGAGTTGCGGACGTAGTTGACCTGGCCGGCGGTGATGGCGTTGACGGCTGTCGAGCGCTCGGTGACCGAGTCGGAGGTCGCGCCGTCGAGGTCGGTCAGCCGGGAGTAGGGGTAGTTGGCCGAGGTGGTGTAGCCGTCGACGACCCACTGGATGCGCCCGTCGACCACGGTCGGGTAGGCGTTGCCGTCGGTCGTCAGCCACGGCGCGACCCGTTGGACCCGCTCGATGGGGTCGCGGTGGTCGAGCAGGCGGGAGCGCTCGTTGACGGCGTCGGACAGCAGGAACTTCACCTCGCGGTACTTGATCGCGTAGGCGAGCTTGCGTGCGAGAGAGCCGATCTGGACGCCACCGTCGCCGGAGTAGGTGTAGTTGCTCTGCCCCGCCTCGGACGAGTCGGGGCGGTCGAACTCGCGCGGCTTGGCGCCGGCCGGCGCGCCCACGATCGAGTAGAGCGGCGACTCCTCACCGAAGTAGATCCGCGGCTCGTACTTGCCGATCTCGCCGCTCGGGTCGTAGTCGCGCTCGAAGAACTCGGGGTTGCCGCTCGAACTGCGCTTGGTGCCGTAGGCACCGATGAAGCCATAGCCGTGGGTGTAGACGGTGTGGTCGTTGACCCAGTTGCGCTGGGCGGGGTTGACGCCGGCGAGGTCGAGCTCGCGGACGGCGACGACCGAGTCCTGGCTCTTGCCGTCGATCGTGTAGCGGTCGACGTCGAGGGTGTCGGGCACGGCGTAGTACTGGCGCAGCGCCTGGAGCTGACGGAAGGTCGGCGAGACGATGTTGGGGTCGATGATGCGGATGCCGGGGACCGTCGCCGCGTCCTCGCGGAGCTGGCCGGCGGTCGCGTGGGTGACCGCCGTGTAGGGCTCGACCTTGACGTCGGCGAGGCCGAAGGCCGTGCGGGTCGCGTCGATGCTGCGCTGGATATAGGGGCTCTCCAGCGACTTCTCCGAAGGGCGCACCTTGAGCGACTGGATGAGCGCGGGGTAGATGCCGCCCGCGACCACCGCGGTGATGGTGAGCAGGACCGCGCCGACGATCGGCAGCCGCCACGAGTGGGTCACGATCGAGGCGAGGAACAGCAGGGCGCACATCACGGCGGCGACAGCGAGGATCGCCTTGGCCGGCATGACGGCGTGGACATCGGTGTAGGTCAGGCCGGTCAGCAGTCTCGAGTCCTGCACCGACAGCTGGTAGCGGTCCAGCCAGTACATGGCGGCGCGCACGAGCACGAGGGCTGCGATGAGGATCGCGACATGGCGGCGGGCGACCGGGGTCGTCTCCTGGCCGCGGCCAGGGATGGTCAGGCCGCCATAGACATAGTGGGCGACGACCGCGGCGACCGCGGCGGTGAGCAGCGCCATCGTCAGGAAGGAGCCGATGAAGCGCAGCCACGGGAGGGTGAAGACGAAGAACGAGACGTCATGGCCGAACTGCGGGTCCTTGGCCCCGAACGGCGTGGCGTTGCGCCACTGGAGGAAGGTGCGCCACTGGGCGGCCGCGCTGGTCCCGCCGAGCAGGCCGAGGATGGCGGGGATGGCCAGCGTCCCGAGCCGGCGCAGCGGCTCGATTGCCTCGCGGTACTGGTCGAGGGCGACCTGCTGGGGCGTGGTCGGGACATAGAGCGGGCGCGCCCGGTGGGCGATGACCAGGCTGCTCCAGGCCAGCAGGGCGGTGATGAGGAAGCCCGCGAGGAAGAGCCCGGACTGGGTCAGCAGCCGGGTGGTGAAGACCTCGCCGAAGCCCACCGAGTCGAACCACAGCTTCTCGGTCCACAGCCGCGCGGCGCCCGAGCCGAGCAGGCCGAGCGCGCCGAGGATGAGCACGGTCGGGCCGAGCGCGCCGCGCTTGCGGGGCTGACGGGGACGCGGCACCCGGGCGCCACCGCCGGGGCCCTCGGGACCACCCGGCATACCGGGGCCCCCATGAGCGCGGGCACCGCCGCCGGCGAAGGCCCCGAAGTCGAAGTTCTGCGGCCCCCAGGGACCGAAGGGGTGGTCACCCGGGCTGGGGCGACCGGACTCCGGCCGGTCTGGGTCGGGTCGATCGGGGTCGGGCCGGTCCGGATCCGGCCTGCCCGGCCCCGGACGGTCCGGTCCGCTGCCCTCCCCACGGGCCCGGTCGTCGCCGTCGCGGGCGTCGTCGCCCTCGTCGAACCACTTGTCGCTCACGATGTCCTCGTCTTCGCTCGTCGCGTGGGCGGCTTCCCTGAAAGGGACAACTTACAGGGGGGCCGTGCGGGTTCCGGGCAGCGGGCAGAGCGCTGAACAGGCGGCGGCTGCCGCGTCGTGACACAGTGGGTCGGTGACCGACTCCCGCCCAGTGACCGATTCACTCGCCATCACCGCGCTCGACACCGAGCGCTATGTCGCTGCCGGCGGCTGGGACCAGAACCCGCGGCTGTTCGCCCTCGTCGACACCGCGGAGCTCATGGAGCGCGAGCCCCAGCTGCGCGAGCAGATGACCGGCCCCGACCTCATGCCGGGCGCCCTGACGGCCGTCGAGCAGGACGACCTGCCGCCGACCAACCCCCTTGAGTCCTTCCTCGGCCGGCTGTCCTGGCCGGAGGCCGTCCTCGGCGTCGCTCTCGCGGTCGAGCGCATCGTCGTCCCCCCGGAGGCCGAGCGCGACCTCCCGGAGGAGCCGGACAAGGCCATCGCGGCCCTCGCCGAGCACCGCGAGCGACGCGATGTGCGGCTGCTCGCCGCTGTCCACCGGGACGGGCGCAGCATCTGCCTGCTGCGCCAGCGGGCCCATGACAGCGACGACAGGGTCGCGATGGGCGACGACATCGCCCCGGGGCTCGTGCACGCCCTGCGGGCGACGCTGCGGGACTAGCCGCAGGTCGCCAGGCCGGAGGTCTTGCCCCCCGCGATCTGCTCGACGGCGGTCCGTGCCTCCGTGAAGGACCCGACCTTGACCACGGTGAGCCCGTCGGGCGCACCGTCGGTCAGCTCGGCGCAGTTGTCTGCCGGGGCGAGGAAGTAGTCGGCACCGGAGTCCTTGGCACCCACGACCTTCTGGCGGATGCCGCCGATCGGCCCGACCGTGCCGTCCTCGGCGATCGTGCCGGTCCCGGCGATCTCCTTGCCGCCGGTGAGCTTGCCGGGCGTGAGGAGGTCATAGACGGCCAGCGAGAACATCATCCCGGCGGACGGCCCGCCGACATCGCCGGCGTTGATGGTGACGTCATAGGGGAAGACGTACTTGCTGCCGAGCATGATCCCGACGGTCGTGCGGCCCTCCACGGACTTGGTCGTCGTGGTGACCTCCACCGGCTTGCCGTCGCGCTCGACCGACACCGTCACCGGACTGCCGGCGGTCACCGCGCGGATCGCGGCCTGGACCGCCTTGGCGTCGGCCACCTTGGTGCCGCTCACGGCGAGGATGCGGTCGCCGGCCTTGAGCTTGTCCTTGGCGGGACTGTCCTCGGGGACGGCGGCGACCACAGGCACCCGGGTGATGTCCTCCCCCAGGGCGTCGAGCGCCACATAGATAGCCTCCTGCTGGGAGCCGACCATCTCGGCGGTGTTCTCCTCCTTGACGTCCTTCTCGGTCGTCCCCTTGGGGAAGTACATCTCCTGGGGGAAGACCTCCTCGTGCGGGAGGATCCCGGCGATGGCGACCTCGCCGACACTCGGCCGGTTGCCCGGCCCGCCCTTGACCCGCACTGTCGTGAAGTCGAGCGCCCCGTCGGTCGGATAGGTCGTGGCGCCCTTGACGCTGATGAGGGGGGTGCGCTCGAGCTTGCCCAGCGTGTTGACCGCCGGCCCGGGGCTCATCACGACATAGGGGGTCGGGATGAGGGTGGCGAGCGCGAGCAGCGACAGGATGATGAATGCCGCGGCGAGCAGCCGCGTGCTGCGGGTCTCCCCCGCAGGCTCCCGCCGACGGCGCTCGAGACGGGAGGGCGGCTCGGCAGTGCTCACGGAAGGCCGACCCAGGAGTCGCTGCCGTCGTCGAAGCGCTGGTGCTTCCAGATGGGCACCTGGGACTTGAGCGTGTCGATCAGGTCGCGGCAGGCCTCGAAGGCCTGGCCGCGGTGTGCGGCGGCGGCTGCGGTGATGACCGCGGCGTCGCCGATGGCCAGCTCGCCGACGCGGTGGACGGCCGCGATGCGGGTGCCGGTATGCCGTGCGGCGACCTCGCGGCATACGCGGTCCAGCTCCGCGGCGGCCTGGGGGTGCGCGGAGTAGTCGAGCGACTCGACGCCCGAGCCCTCGTCGTGGTCGCGCACCAGACCGTGGAAGAGGACGACCCCGCCGCAGGAGGGGTCGGTGACGGCCGCCAGCACCTCGTCGGCAGAGAGCGGCTCCTCGCGGATGCCGCTCAGCACCACCTGGCCCGGCTCGGCGCTGCTCGACTGCGGCACTGGTCCTCCTGGGGTTGGATCGGGTTGTCGCTGCCCGTCTGCGTGTCCGCAGAGTGCACCGGGGAACTGAAAGCTCCCTGAGCATGGTTGTCTGGTGCGTAGGCCCACATCATCTGTGGACGCACAATTCTCTCAGGTCTCAAGGAGCACCTCGTGTCCGACCAGTTCCCCGTCTCCGGCGCCTCCGGCGACGACCTGCCCCCAGCCATCCGCGACCTGCTCCGGCAGCTGACGGGCAGTGACGAGATCGACCCCCAGATGGCCAAGATGCTGGCCGACTCCGGCATCGGCGATGTCGACCCCGGCATGCTCCAGGCGGCCATGCAGCAGGTCCAGCAGATGTTCGAGGCCCCCGACGACGAGGCCGGCAGCATCAACGCGACCATGGCGACCGACGTCGCCCGCAAGACGGTCTCGGCCGCCGGTGACACGGTGGTCTCCGATGCCGACCGGCGCGCCGTCGAGCAGGCCGTGCGGATCGCCGGGCTGTGGCTCGACGAGGTCACTGCCTTCGAGGCCCCCAGCGCGCAGGCGCGGGCCTGGAGCCGGGCCGAGTGGGTCGAGGCGACCATGCCGCGCTGGCGCACGCTGGTCGAGCCCGTGGCCGACGGCGTCTCCGCCGCGATCGGCCAGGCCATGACCGCCCAGATCGCCGAGATGGGCGAGGGCGGGCTCCCCGAGGGCATGGTGCCGCCCGGCACCAACCCGGCCGCGATGATGGCCCAGATGCAGCCGATGCTGGCGCGGATGAGCGGGTCGATGTTCAGCCTCCAGACCGGCCAGGCGGTCGGCGCCCTGGCGGCCGAGGTGCTGACCGGCACCGACATGGGTCTGCCGCTCGTGGCGCCCCACGACCTCGCACTGCTGCCGGCCAACGCCGACGCGTTCGCCGAGGGGCTGGAGATCGACCGCGACCAGGTGCTGATCTATCTCGCCGTCCGTGAGGGCGCCCGGATGCGCCTCTTCGAGGACGTCGCCTGGCTCGGGCCGCAGCTCGTGCGCGCCGTCCAGGACTACGGCCGCGACATCCGCATCGACAGCGAGGCCATCGAGGCCAACCTCTCTCAGGTCAACCCCGGTGACCCCGAGGCGATGCAGAAAGCCTTGCAGGACAACCTTTTCAAGCCCGAGCCGTCGGCCTCGCAGCGCGCCACCCTCGCCCGCCTCGAGACCTATCTCGCGCTCGTCGAGGGCTGGGTCGACCTCGTCACCGACCGCGCGACGAGCAACCACCTCCCCCAGGCACAGGCGCTGGGCGAGATGGTCCGTCGGCGGCGGGCCACCGGCGGACCGGCCGAGAAGATCTTCTCCGGCCTCGTCGGCCTCGAGCTGCGACCGCGCCGCCTGCGCGATGCCGCCAACCTGTTTGCCGCCGTCGAGGACAAGCACGGCTCCAGCCTGCGTGACGCGGTCTGGGCTCACCCCGACCTCGCCCCGACGGCCGCCGACCTGGACGACCCGCTCGGCTTCGTCGAGAAGGTCGCCGAGCGCGGCGCCGGTGGCGACGAGCTCGACGCCGAACTGGACCGGATCCTCTCGGGCGCCGACGCGGACGGCCCGGGCGCCACGGGGGACGACGGCCCGGGAGACGCGGGCGACGCGGCACCGGACGACCGCGCGTGAGCGGGTGCGCGCTGCCCACCCCGGCCCCCTCCCCCGGTGACGGTGGGCGCGCAGGCGTGGCCGCGGCATACGCCCATCTGCACCGCGACGCGCTCGACCTCCTCGAGGGCTGGGCGGCGCCCGACGAGGAGCAGGAGCGGCTGCGGCTGGAGTTCCTGGCGCACCTGCGGGCCCACCCCGACGCGATGGCCAAGGCGGGGCCGCCGGCCCACCTGACCAGCGGCTGCATCGTCTTCGACGAGGGGCTGGAGCGGGTCCTGCTGACGCTGCACGCCAAGGCCCGCAGGTGGTTCCAGTTCGGGGGCCACTTCGAGTCGGGCGACGCGAGCGTGCGTGCCGCCGCGACCCGGGAGGCCCGGGAGGAGTCGGGCATCGTGAATCTCGAGGCAGCCCCGGCGCTCGCCCAACTCGACCGGCACAGCCTCGAGGGCAGCTTCGGGAGGTGCCGCGAGCACCTCGATGTGCGGTATGCCGCAGTGGTCCCCAGCGATGCCCGGCACGAGGTCAGCAGCGAGTCCCTCGACGTGGCCTGGTGGCCCGTCACCGGTCTGCCCGAGGACAGCCCCGGTGAGCTGGCGGCCCTCGTGGCAGCCGGCCGACGGGCCCTGGGCCAGGGCTGAGGGCAGGCCCCACCGGGTCGCTCCCCGCCCTTCCCGCGGGGGTGGCCCGGGCGGCCGAGCACGTCCCGCGCGCGGGCTGAGCACGGCTTGTGCGGGGGCTGAGCAGGGCAAAAACACCCCTGAGGACCCCCTGTCGACACACCGACATGCGTGGTTTTGTGCTCAATCTGGTCTATGGTGGCCGAAGTCCCGGCCCGCACAAGGCGCGGGCTCGATCGACAAAGGAGACGTGCATATGGCTGACGAGACCTACAAGGGCGAGTTCTACTGCGTGAAGTGCAAGGAGAAGCGCGAGGCCGAGGGCAAGGTTGTCGTTTCCGACAACGGCCGTCGCATGGCCAAGGGCAAGTGCCCCGAGTGCGGCACCAACCTCAACCGGATCCTCGGCAAGGCCTGAGCCTTCACGACGAGCCTTGAGGAGGGGCGGGACCACGCTTCGGTCCCGCCCCTTCTCCATGCCCTCGTCCGGCGCGCTGCGCCGCTAGGGTGAGCCGCATGTCCACGCTGCGCATCGCCCAGGACGAGCACGCCGACGCCGTGCTGGCCGCCGATCCCTTCGCGCTGCTGGTCGGCATGATGCTCGACCAGCAGTTCCCCATGGAGCGCGCCTTCGCGGGCCCGGCCAAGGTGCTCGACCGCTTCGGGACGCTGGACCCCGCCGCGATCGCAGCGGCCGACCCCGAGGCGTTCGCGGAACTGTGCGCCACTCCCCCGGCCATCCACCGCTACGGCCGCTCGATGGCCGGCCGCATGCAGCAGCTGGCAGCGGTCGTGCGTGACGACTATGCCGGCGACGCCTCGCGCATCTGGACCGAGGCGTCCGGTGCCGATGACCTGCTCGCCCGGCTGGGCGCGCTGCCCGGCTTCGGGCAGCAGAAGGCCCGGATCTTCGCCGCCCTGCTCGGCAAACAGCTCGGTGTGCGCCCCGACGGCTGGCGCGAGGCCATCGGCCCCTACGCCGAGGACGGGTCCTATCGCTCCGTCGCCGATGTCGTCGACGAGGAGTCCCTCCAGAAGGTGCGCGACTTCAAGAAGCAGGCCAAGGCGGCCGCCAAGGCCGCAGCGGCGAAGAAGTAGCCGCCAGCCCCAGCGGACGACGGGCACCGCGCGGAGGGCACCCGGCCGGGCTCAGCGCGCTGGCGGGAAGGCCTCGGACCGGATGCCGGGCATGTGCTCGATGATCACCTGACGGGCCGACACCTCCGCCTCGAGCTGGGAGAGCACCCCGATCCCGCCGGCCCAGACGCGGTGGATCAGCAGGTATGCCGGTGGCAGGTTGATCCGCGTGGCCATCAGCCAGTCGGGGCGACGTGCGTCGGTGATGCGGGCGCCGATCCCCCGCAGCCAGGAGCGGGTGAAAGCGAACCGCTCGACCCTCAGCGGCTCCAGGAAGGGGTCGAGGTAGTCCAGCAGCTCGCCACCGTCGACGTCGATGCTCGGCTTGATGAAGCCCTCCTCGCGCAGCCCGGCCACGAAGCCGTCGCCGTCACCCTCCATGGCCCGGCTGACCAGCTCGCCCATCATGGGCGGCAGGCCGTGCGGGAGGCGATTGACCGCGCCGAAGTCCAGGACGCCCAGCCGGCCATCGGGTGTGATGCGGAAGTTGCCCGGGTGCGGGTCGGCGTGCAGCAGACCCGTGCGGGTGGGGCCGTGGAGCAGGAAGCTCATGTAGAGCTCGGCCGCGTGCTCGCGCTCCTCCTGGGTGCCGTTGGCGATGACCCGCGACAGCGGGGTGCCCTCGAGCCACTCGGAGACGATCGCGTGCTCGCCGTGCGCGAGCACGTCAGGGACGGCCGCGATCGCCGACCCCCGCAGCTTGCGGGCGAAGACCTTCTGGTTGGCCGCCTCGAGGCTGTAGTCGAGCTCCTCCGCCATCCGCGCGGTGAGCTCGTCGGTGATCGGCTTGATGTCGATGCCGGGGACCCAGCCCCCGGCGACCCGCGCGACCCGGGCGATCTGGGCGAGGTCGGTGAGCAGCGCCTGACCGGCGCCTGGGTACTGCACCTTGACCGCCACGTCGCGCCCGTCCCGCCACACCGCCCGGTGGACCTGGCCGATGGAGGCCGCCGCGGACGGGGTGTCGTCGAAGGAGCGGAACTTCGCCGTGCGCCAGCGGGGGCCGAGCTCCCTCGCGAGGATCTCGTGGACCGTGGTCGCCGGCATGGGCGGGGCGGCGTCCTGAAGCCTGGTCAGCGTGGCGCGATAGGGCGCGACGAGCTCGTCAGGCATCGCGGCCTCCATGACCGACAGAGCCTGGCCGACCTTCATGGCGCCGCCCTTGAGCTCTCCGAGCACGGTGAACAGCTGCTCGGCGGTGCGGGCCTGGAGCTCGGCGGCCACCAGCTCGGCCGGACGGCCGCCGATGCGCTTGCCGAGGCCGACGGCGGTGCGTCCGGCGTAGCCGATCGGCAGCGCGGCCAGTTTGGCGGCGCGGACCACGGACTGACGCGGCAGGTCGCTCACCCCGCCATTGTCCCCCGGGAGCCGGTGGCCGCGCAGACACATGCCGGGTGCGCCTGCCAGCGCCGGGCGAGGACGACCGGCCACGGCAGCCCGATCTCGAAGGCCACCCCGGGCGGGGGTGGGCGCCCGTCGAGCCGGGCGAGGACCGCCATGGCGGCCAGGCCGACCACGGCCGCGGTGAGCGAGGCGTCCCCCGTCACGGACCCGACCCGCTGGGCGGGCGGGGGGTCGAGCTGGGTCGTGACCGCCGCCCAGCCCGGGTCGCGGTCGACCCGGGCGTGGTCGAGGCACCCCAGGCACGGTCCAGAGCCCGGCTGCACGAGCGGGCCGATCGTCGCCTGGGCGGACAGCAGGGTCACCGGCAGGTGCGGCAGCCCGCTCTGACGCCACAGGGCGGCGTTGGCAGCCCCCACGGGGGCGGCCCCGACCAGCACCACGAGATCGGGCAGCCGCGGCATGAGGTCCTGCCCCGCTCCGGTGAGCAGCGCCTCGGCCGCGTCCGCGGCATACCTCCCCGCGAGCACGGAGCCGACGCCCGCGCTGCGCAGCACGGCCGCGAGCGCGCCGGGGACCTCCCCCGGCCCGTCGACCACGACGACCGCGGACCCCCTGCGCTTGGTCACGTCGCGGCTGGCGTCCACGCGGGGGTATGCCGCGGCGACCGAGACCAGGTCGACCTCGCCGGCCTGCCCACCGCTCCCCCGCTCCTGGGCCATGACGAGCAGGTGCTCGCCCTCGAGCATCCCCAGGAGGGCGGCGATGCGGTCCTCGGGGATGCCGTCGCGGACCCCGTCCCGGAAGATCTCGGTCAGGGAGCGCCGGCCGTCGAGCGACTCCACGAGGCCGATCTCGCCCGGCGTCAGGCCACGCAGGACAAGGCCCTCCTCGGGGTGGAGGCCGAGCTGGAGCTCACCGGACCCGCGGCGCAGCACGCGCAGGTGCGGACTGAGGCGGGGCCGGGTGGACACGGGTCTCCTTCGGTGGACGGCAGCGGCCGGGTGGTGCGTGGTGGCGTGCCCAATCTGTCACGCTGCCGACGCATCACCCGGCCGTCATCCACAGGCCCGGGTCAGCGGGCCTGCATGCGGGCGCTGTCGCGCTGCAGGGCCAGCATCGTGCGCAGCTGCTCATGGCGCTGCGCGTGCAGGGCCCGCTCGCGACGGGCCCGGCGGCTTCCCGCCAGGTGGCGGCTCAGCGACTGCTTCATCTTCTCTGCTCCTCTGCTCACATCGAGGGTGGGCAGGCTCGCGCCGGCCGGCGGATCCCCTGTGTCTCCGTCGGCCGTCGCGGCCGGAATGGTGGCTACCGAATCGTCTTGTCGGACAACGACTTTCAGGCAGCGCAGGTGGCGTTGGCGTCCTTGCGCGGACGGCCACGGGGGCGCTTGCGGGCGACGACCGCGCCCTGGACGAGGAGCTCGCCGCCCCAGACACCCCAGGGCTCGGAGCGGTCAAGGGCACCGGCGAGGCACTCGGCCTTGGCGGGGCAGGTCCCGCACAGCGCCTTGGCGAACTCGACATCCTCCGGCCGCTCGGCGAACCACAGCTCGGGCTCGTTGTCCTGGCAGGGGATGTCGCCGCCGCTCGCGATCGCGAACGACGCCGCGTCGATCAGCTCGGTCAACTGCATCGGGGTGTCACCTCCTCGTCGTCGCTGCCCGGTGGGGCAGCCCTGGTTGTCTCCCGCCCGGGTCAGGCGGTGGTCGTCGGTCCCGTCGGGGCCCGGGCCGGTCTGGTCGGGGCCCGCTCCGGTGTGGCCGGTGGTCGGGTGGCTGTGCATCAGCTGGTCCTGGTCTGGTGTGGGTCGGACCCGGGCCAAAGAGAAAGGCCGCGGGTCCCCTGTCGGGACTCGCGGCCTGGGTGGCGTCGTCTGGATGTGACTAGACGGCGGCTCCCAGGCGGGAGGTCGCGACAACGGCGGACTTGGGGGCAAAGACGAGATCGGAGGCATCGGCGACCGGGGTGCAGCCGGCGGTGGACACACCGGTGCCCATGGCGATCGCAATGACGCCCATGCCGTGCTCGACGCGCGGACGGGAGGCGGCGGTCAGCCACTCCCAGCCCTGGCCGGTCGCGAGGCGCGGCTGACCCGGGGCGCATGCCGACAGGGCAACGGTCGTCGCCTTCGTCATCGTCTTCGTGTTCTCCACGGGGCCAGCCTCCTCTCAGCCTTTGCATCTCCCCGACCGGTCATCGACCGCCGGGCTGAACGGTCCACAGGCTACGGGGTGCGCCGGTGGCGGCGCCAACTCTTTTTCGGGATTTTTCCTGAGATATGCCGCGGGCGGCAGTCAGGAATCGTCGGATTCGCTTGCAGGAGAGTGGTTTTGGAGGACCTCATCGGGGTCAGATCCGGTGAGGATCTGGATGACCTGCGCGCCGTAGAGCCCGAGTTTGCGGGCCCCGACACCAGAGATCTGCGAGAGCTCGGCCTCGCTCGCGGGCTCGCGCTCGGCGATGGCCGTGAGCGTGGCGTCGGTGAAGACGACATAGGCCGGCACGCTGCCGGCGCGGGCCACCGCAAGCCGCCAGGAGCGCAGCCGCTCGAAGGTCGCCTCGTCGTAGGTCGGCGGGCAGCTGTCACACCGGCCGGTCTTGCGCTGGGCGGCGGTCTCCAGCTCGGTGCCGCAGCTGCGGCAGTGCGCGGGCAGCGCGACCTTGGGCCCCTTGGACCTGCTCTGGGACGGTCGGCGGCGCGCTGCGACGGCTCCGGCGCCCAGAACCGAGGAGGCGGACTCGAGGAAGCGGGAGGGGCGCCGGGAGGCCCGCGCACCGGGAGTGCGGGCACCTGCCCACGAGACGTGCAGCCCGCGCCGGGCCCGGGTGAGACCGACATAGAGCAGCCGGCGCTCCTCCTCGATCTGCTCGGGGGTCTCGGCCATGACGATCGGCAGGTAGCCGTCGGAGCAGCCGGTGAGGAAGACGGTGTCCCACTCCAGGCCCTTGGCGGCGTGGAGTGAGGCGAGCGTGACGCCCTCGACCGCCGGGGCGTGCTGCGCGGCGGCGCGCTCGTCGAGCTCACGGACGAGCTGGGGCAGCCGGGCCTCGGGGACGGTGGCGACCAGCTCGTCGGCGAGCGCGGCCAGCGCCGCGAGCGACTCCCACCGCTCACGGACCGCGCCACCGGAGCTGGGCGCCTCGCGGGACCAGCCGGCCCCGCCGAGGACATCGCGCACGAGGTCGGGCAGCGGCTCGCTGCCGTCGTCGGACCGTGCGGCACCGCGCAGCAGCAGGATCGCCTCGCGGACCTCCTTGCGCTGGAAGAACCGCTCGCCACCGCGCACGAGATAGGCGATGTCGCGGTCGGCGAGGGCCGACTCGAAGGCCTCGCTCTGGGCGTTGGTGCGGAACAGGACGGCGATCTGCGAGGGCGGGTGGCCCGAGCGCACCAGCTCCGCGATGCGGTCGGCGACACCGGCCGACTCCGCGGGATCGTCGGGGTATGCCGTGAGGTCGGGTGCGGCCCCCGCCCCGCCCTGGGCGACGAGCTGGAGGGCGTGGCCGCGGGTGCTGCCGGACGGGCCCCGCACGATGAGGTTGGCCAGGTCGACGATCTGGGGTGTCGAGCGGTAGTTGCGGACCAGCCGGACCACGCTCGCGTCCCTGTGGCGGCGCGGGAACTCGAGCAGGTGCTGGGGGGTGGCACCGGTGAAGGAGTAGATGGTCTGGGCGGGGTCGCCCACGACGCACAGGTCCTGGCGCTCCCCCAGCCACAGCTCCAGCAGCCGCTGCTGGAGGGCGTTGACGTCCTGGTACTCGTCGACGACGAAGTGGCGGTACTGGCCGCGGACCTGCCTGGCGATCGGGTCGGACTCCTCGAGGATGCCGACCATGAGCAGGAGCACGTCCTCGAAGTCGATCACCCCGCGACCGGTCTTGACCTCCTCGTAGGCCTCGAGCAGCCGGGCCATCGCGGTGATGTCGAGGCCGGGGGGCTCGCGGCGCGCCTGGCGCGCGGCCGCGGGATAGGACTCGGGGGTGAGCATGGAGACCTTGGCCCACTCGATCTCGGCGGCGAGGTCGCGCACGGCCGTGCGGTCGAACTGGAGGCGCAGGCGCCCCGCCGCCTCGGCGACCGCACCGGCCTTGTGGGGCATGACCTCGGGGGCGGCGCCGCCGATCGCCTGGGGCCAGAAGTAGTGGAGCTGGCGCAGGGCGGCGGCGTGGAAGGTGCGGGCCTGGACCCCACCCACCCCGAGGGCGCGCAGGCGGGTGCGCATCTCGCCGGCGGCGCGGGCGGTGAAGGTGACCGCGAGGACGCGCTGGGGCTGGAAGGCGCCCGAGTGGACGCCATAGGCGATGCGGTGGGTGATGGCCCGCGTCTTGCCGGTGCCGGCGCCGGCAAGCACGCACATCGGCCCGAGCGGCTGGGAGGCGACGGCGCGCTGCTCGGGGTCGAGAGCCGCGAGGACGGAGTCGGCGCTGGGCTGGCTGGTCATCGTCTGCGATCCTCTCACCCGCCCCCGACAGGCCAGCGGGGCGGGCGCGCGGTCAGCGGACGGGGATGTCGGTGGTGGGGAAGGGCCGGCCATACCAGTGCTCGATGATCCGGTAGGCGATGCTCAGGCTGCTCGAGGGCAGCAGCTCGCCGGAGTCGATCGCCGCGGCGAACTCCTCGCGGGTGAACCACCGAGCGCTCTCGAGCTCGTCCTCCTGGAGGCGCAGCTCGCCGCCGACGACCCGGGCGGTGAAGCCCAGCATGAGCGAGGCCGGGAAAGGCCAGGGCTGGTCGCCGAGATAGGTCACCTCGCCGACGACGAGCCCGGACTCCTCCTCGATCTCACGGACCACGGCGGCCTCGAGCGCCTCGCCCGGCTCGACGAAGCCGGCCAGGATCGACATCCGCCCCGGCGGCCAGCCGCGCCCCTGCGCGAGCAGGATGCGGTCCTGGTCGTCGATGACCGAGCAGATGACGGCCGGGTCGGTCCGCGGGAAGTGCTGGCTGCCGTCCGCCTCGCAGACCCGGGTCCAGCCGCCGTGCGCGGGCCGTGTGGGGGCGCCGCAGCGCGGGCAGTGGGTGTGGGTGGCGTGCCAGTTGGCGAGCGCGACGGCCGTCGTGAAGAGGCCGGCGTCGCGGTCGCCCAGGATGGTGCCGACGCGCCGGAGGGTGGCCCAGCCCCGCTCGTCCTCCTCGGGCTCCTCCACGACACCGAGGTATGCCGCGCGCTCGCCTCCCCGCGGCACATCCTCGGCCTCGTCGAGGCCGAGGAAGAAGACCAGCCGGTCCGCGTCCGCCGGGGCCGGGTCGCGCAGGGCGAGCCCGAGGCTCCCGTCGGGGCCCTGGCCGCACTCCGCCCGGTCGCCGGCGAGGCTGACGACCCGGGTCGCGGGGTCGGCGAGCAGCCGCGGGATGAGGCCGGGGTCTGCGCGCAGGTGCGCCGCCCGGTCGAGGTCGGAGCGGGCGAGGGCGGGACGGCCGATGGGTTCGGGCAGCACCTTCACGGTCGTCACCCTAGTCGGCGCACGCACGGCCACGCCTGCCCCCATGACCGGTGCGGACGGCATACCGTGGCACCCGTGGACCGCTCGCCTCTGTATCTCGCCGCCCTCGCCAGCGTCGCCGTGCCCGGTCTCGACCCCGCCAGCGCCGAGGGCCTGGCGTCGGACCCGGGCAGCCAGTACGACATCGCGTTCGTCCAGGACGGCCAGCACCGCCGCTGGGTGGTGCGCGCGCCGCGCTCCGAGGCTGCGGACGCGGCCATGGACGCCTCGGCGCGGCTGCTGCCGCTCGTGGCCCGACGGCTGCCCTTCGCGGTGCCGGCGCCCAAGGGCTTCTGCCGGCTCAAGAACGGCTCGACGGCGAGCGTCTATCCCTATATCCCCGGCCACCCGGTGTCCTTCGAGCGGCTGCCCGGCGGCCACCTCGCCGCCGAGATCGGCCGGGCGATCGGGATGCTGCACAACCTCGACCTGCGCCTGTTCGAGGAGGCCGGGCTGCCCGGCTATGACGCCGACAGCTATCGCACCCGGCGGCTCGGCGACGTCGACCGGGCGGCGGCGACCGGGCGGGTGCCCGCCGCGCTGCTCGCCCGCTGGGAGCGGGCCCTCGAGGACGTCGCCCTGTGGCGCTTCGCCCCCGTGCCGGTCCACGGCGACCTGTCGGGCGACCAGGTGTTGGTGTCCTTCGACGACGATGACGACGCCGCGTCCGGCAATGTCCGCGGGCTGCTGGGCTGGGAGGACGCCAAGATCGCCGACCCGGCCGACGACTTCGCCCACCTCATCGCCGAGGCGCCCGCCGAGGCGCTCGACAGCATCCTCGAGGCCTATGCCCACACCCGCGTGGAGCGGCCCGATGTCAACCTCGTGACCCGGGCCCGGCTGGCCAGCGAGCTCGCCCTCCTGGGCCGGCTCATGGCCGCGATCCACGTCGGCGAGCCGGTGCAGATCGAGCACCTCTCGGCCCAGCTGCGCCGGCTCGACGAGCGCGTGCACGCCGAGGAGGAGGCCGCCGACGACTACCGGCTGACCTCGCTCGCCCCAGCCGCCCCGCGCAGCACCGTGCTCCCTCCCCCCGTGCTCGACGAGGAGGACGAGGACGACCCGTTCGCAGACCTCGACGGCTCGGAGGACTTCCGCGACGCGGCCGAGAGCGAGACAGCCGCTCCGGCCGAGGGCGAGACTGCGGCGCCGGTCGACGGCGAGACCGAGGATCAGCCGGTGTCAGGGGACCCGGCAGCCGACGCGGACGAGCCGGCGCAGCCCGCTCACGACGAGCCCCTCCCCGACGGCTCCTTCGATGCCGAGGCCGTCCAGACTGCCGAGCAGTCCAAGGCCGAGGTCGAGCCTGTGGCCGAGCCGGGCGACACCGGTGCCGACAGCGACACCGGCGCCGACAGCGACGACGAAAGCGGCGAGAGGTCGGCCCGGGGCTAGCGCCTCACCTCCGGTCACACCGCGCCGGGCACCCGGCGCAGGATCTCGACGAGGTCGGACTCGTCGGGCAGGTCCGGCCACTGCGTCTCGCCCGTGCTGGCGTAGTAGAACGCCGCGTCGACGTCATCGAGCGCCAGCCCCCGCAGCCGGGCATAGGCGATGCGGTATGCCGCGAGCTGGACCACCCGCGCGGCGCTCGCCTCACCGGGCGGTGCGCCGGTCTTCCAGTCGACGATCGTGACTCCCCCGCCCTCCCGCGGGAAGACAGCGTCGATGCGCCCGCGAACGGCCATGCCGTCGATCACGGTCTCGAGCGAGGTCTCGATCTCGAGGGGGATCCGGTCGGCCCACTCGCTGGCGAGGAAACGCTCCTTCATCGCGGGCAGGTCGGCGTCGTCTCCCGGGTCCTCGTCGGCGGAGCCGGGCAGCTCGAGGACGTCGACGATCGCCGCGCTGGCGAAGTGCTGCTCGACCCACGCGTGGAAGGCGGTGCCGCGGCGGGCGGCCACCGCCGGCGCCTGCGGCATGGGGCGGCGCAGCTCCCTGGTGAAAACGTCTGCGTCGTGGGCGAGCGAGACCAGGGCCGAGGTCGACAGATGGCGGGGCAGGTCCACGACCCGCTCGCCCCGGGCATGCAAGGCGTCGCGCTCGGCCAGCAACAGCCGCAGCTCCTCGAGGAGTCCGTCGCCGTCGGGGCCGGCCAGCAGCCCGTCGCGCCGCTCCGTGGGCGGGAGCCCGGCGAGTCGGGCCGCGGTCTCGGTCACCGCACGCCCCGCCACGGCCAGGGCCGGGTCGTCGGCCACGGGGACCGGCCAGAGCCCGGAGACCTGCTGGGCCGAGCGCGGGTTGGGCGGCGGCTTGCCGTCATCGAGAGGGAGCGGGGAGTCCACCCACGTGAGCACGGTGGCGGCCCCCCGGACCTCGCCCAGGAAGCGGGAGGTCACGCGCGGCGACTTGGGTGTGCCCCACACCGCGGCGGTGAGCAGCATCCGCTGGCGGGCCCGCGTGAAGGCGACATAGGCCAGCCGTCGCTCCTCCACCAGGGCGTGCTCGCCGCCGGCCAGGAGGAAGGCCTCGATGCGTGTCTGGAGGTCCTTGAGGTCTGCGGCGCCGCGCCAGTCGAGGACGGGGAGGCCGTCGCGGTCGCCGCGCAGGTCATAGGGGATGCCGCCCTTGGTCAGGCCGCCGGTCCACGCCCGGTCCTTGGGCGCGGGCAGCACCCAGTCGGTGCCGTCGTGCTTGGGCTGGCCGCTGGCGGTGTCGGCGGGGAAGGTCCCCTCGACGAGGCCGGGGACGACGACGGCATCCCACTCGAGGCCCTTGGCCGCATGGATCGTCAGGACCTGGATCGCGTCGCTGGAAGGCTCGATATAGCCCTTGTCGAGACCGCGCTCCTCGACGAGGGCGGCCTGGAGCCAGGCGAGGAAGCCGGCGAGGGTGGGCCGGTCGGCGCTCACCGAGAAGGTGGCCGCCACGTCGGCGAAGGCGTCGAGGTGCGCGCGGGCCGCCGACGGGGTGTAGCCGGGACGGGCCAGCACCTCGATGTCGAGTCCGAGCGCCCGCTCTGCCTCGCCCACAAGGTCGGCCAGCGGTAGCGCGCTGAGCGAGCGCAGCCGACGGAGTATGCCGCCGAGCTCACCGAGCCGCTCGAGCGCCACCTCGCTGAGCCGCTGCCCACCCGGGCCACGCCACTGCGCCGGGGGCAGCGCGTCGACGGCCTCGACGATGCTCGCGGTGTCGACCGCGTCGGCCGACATCTCACGCACCGGACCCTCGGGGTCCTCGGCGGCCTCGCCGTCGAGGTCGCGGGCGGCGTCGTCGGAGGAGGCCTCGTCGGGCTGGCGTTGCAGATGCCGTTGGCGCATGTCCTGCTGGTGGCGGGCCCAGGCCATCAGCCCGTCGAGGTCGGCCGCTCCGAGCCGGCAGAGCGGGCCGGTCAGCAGGCGCATCAGCTGGTCGCCGCGGGAGGGATCGGCGACAGCGTGGAGCAGCGCGGTGATGTCCTCGACCTCGGGGGTGAGGAGCAGGCCGCCGAGCCCCACGACCTCATAGGGCAGACCTGCGGCCTCGAGGGCGTCGATCACCGCGGGGAACTGGGATCTCTTGCGGCACAGCACTGCCGAGGACTTGGCACCGTCGGCGCGCGCCGTGGCGAGCCAGTCAGCGACGAGCGCGGCCTCGTCCTCGATGGTCTCGACGCGGGCGGCCTCGACCTGTCCGCGGTGGGCGCTCGGCGCGGCACGCAGCGGCTCCACCGGCACCCGGGAGTCGGCGCGCAGCGGACCAGCGGTGAGGTTGGCGGCGTCGAGCACTGCGTGGCTGTTGCGCCAGCTCGTCGACAGCGGCAGCGTCGGCGCAGTCGCGCCGTCGGCTCGGGTGAAGACACGGGGGAAGCGAGTGAGCGTCGTGGCGCTGGCGCCGCGCCAGCCATAGATGGACTGGTGCGGGTCTCCGACGGCGGTGACGGGGGCGGCTCCCCGCTCGGGAGCGAAAAGCGCTGACAGGAGGCGGAACTGGGCCTCGGAGGTGTCCTGGAACTCGTCGAGCAGCACGACGCCGAAGCGGGCCCGCTCGATCGCGCCGATGTCGGGGAAGGTCTCGGCGAGCCGGGCCGCGAGGGCGACCTGGTCGGCGAAGTCCATCGCGTCGCGGCGTCGCTTGAGCTCGGCGAAACGCGTGACGATCGGCAGGATGAGCGCGCGCTGGTGCAGCGCCTGGCGCATGTCCCTGACCGGCCCGGGCAGGCCCTTGGAGCGGCTGGCGCCCTGGGGCAGGCCGATGATCACCCTGTCGATCTCGGCGAGGACGTCGGCGACCGCCTCCGGCGTGACCAGGTGCTCGGCCATCTCGCCGGCCATGTCGATCACGGCAGCCGTGATCGTGCTGTCGGCCGCGGTCGACTCCTCCATGGGCCCGTCGTAGGACAGCGCGGCCTCGTTGGCGAACTGCCAGGCGGCCGCCTCGGACAGCAGCCGCGACTCCGGCTCGTAGCCGAGGCGCAGCGCGTGCTCGCGCACGAGGCGGCCGGCGTAGGAGTGGTAGGTCGAGACGGTGGGCGTCCCGCCCAGGGTCTCGGCCTCCTCGTCGTCGGGCGGTGACCACAGCCCGACCGCCTCCAGCCTGCGCAGCCGGGCGGCGATCCGCTCGGCCAGCTCGGTCGCGGCCTTGCGGGTGAAGGTCAGGCCCAGGACCTGGTCGGGCTGGACGAGCCCGTTGGCGACGAGCCAGACGACCCGGGCGGACATCGTCTCGGTCTTGCCCGAGCCCGCACCGGCGACGACGAGGAGCGGCTCGAGCGGCGCCTCGATGACGGCGCGCTGCTCCGGCGTCGGCGGGTGCTGGCCGAGCGCCGCGGCGATGTCGAGGGCGGTATGCCGCAGCCCCGCCGCCGCGCTGGGCGGTGTCTGGGCGGTGGTGCTCACAGGGTCCTCCCCTCGGCCTGGACCGGGCAGCAGGCCCGGACGGGGCACATCGTGCAGTACTGCTCGTCGGCACCGTTGGCCGTGAACCCCGACCCGGCCATGCCGTCGGCCGTCTCGAGCACGAGCTCGCGGGCCCAGTCGGGCTCGTCGCTGGCAATAGGCGGCCCCTGCACCTGGAGGGTGGTGCCCTTGTTGGCGGCCTTGCCGACCTGGAGCAGGGCCGCACCGGCGGACTCAGTGCCGTGGTCGGCGAGCGCGCCCTCGAGCACAGCGAGCTGGTAGACGCCCAGCTGGGGGTGTCGCTCGACCTCCGCGGCAGCGGGCTTGCTGCTGCCCGTCTTGTAGTCGATGACCCGCAGCCCGGAGCCGTCGGCGGCGCGCTCGAGGCGGTCGACGCGGCCGCTGAGCACAGCCCGCCCGACCGCGACCTCCATGGCGATCTCGGCACCGAGCCGCACCCACCCGGTCGCGGCGGCCTCGTCGAAGTAGCGCGCGAGGCGCGCGACCATGTCGCGGGCCTCGGCCTGCTTGCGGTCCGAGAGCCAGCCCGGGTCGAGCCCCAGCCGTCCCCAGCGGGCGTCGACCTCGGCCTGGAGGGTGGCGGCGTCCTGGTCGCCGAGCTCGGCGACGATGTCGTGGACAAGCGTGCCGATGGAGGCGGCCCCCACCGAGGGACCGTCGCCACCGCGGCTGCTGAGGAACCAGCGCAGACCACAGCGGCCGAAGCTCTCCACCCGCGACGGCGAGACCCGCACCGGCTCGCCGGGGCCGGCCAGCGGCTGGTCACTGGAGCGGCTCCGCAGGCCCCACCAGGCGCCCGGACCGGCACCGGGAACCCCCTCGGCCGCGAGCAGGGCGAGCGACCGGACCGCCTGCGCGGCAGCGGGGTCGGTGACCTGGGGCGGCGGTGTCGCAGCCGGCGGTGTCGCAGCCGGCGGTGTTGCAGCCGGAGGCGCCGTCGCAACGGCCCGCCGCAGCTCGGCAACGGCACCGGCGAGGGTCAGCGGGCGGCGCGGCTCGGTGAACGGACGGCCGACGTCGGCCTGCGGGTCGGTGGGGTCGTCGGGCTCGGGCAGCGGGTCGACGATGTCGAGATAGGCCGACGGCTGCTCCTCGTCGCTGCGCACCGCGGTGACGAGCAGCCGGTCGCTCGCGCGCGTGATCGCGGCATAGAACATCCGGGTCTCGTCATAGCGCACGGCAGCCTGGCGGGCGCGGTAGGAGCCGCCTCGAGCGGTCACGACGTCGACGAGGTCCTGGGACCCGAGCAGCGAGCCGCGCAGCCGCAGGTCGGGCCAGACACCCTCCTGCACACCGGCCACGGCGACGATCCGCCACTGCCGCCCGGCAGCCGCTGCGGGGGTCAGCACGGCCACGGAGTCGCCGGCCGGCGAGCGTGCGACGAGGGTGTCACCCGGGATGTCCTGGCCCTGGATGTGGGCGAGGAAGGCAGCCGCGTCGGCCTGCGGCAGCCGGTCGACGAACTTGGCCGCCGCGTCGAAGAGCCCGACCACCGCGTCGAGGTCGCGGTCGGCCCTGGCCGCGCCGGGCCCCCCGTCGAGGGCGATGCGCTGCCAGACCGGCGCGAGTCCGCTGGCCGACCACATCGCCCACAGCACGGTCTCGGCGGTCGAGCCCGGCTCGGCGTGGGCAGCCAGCCCGGCCTGCACGATCTGCCCCACCCGACGCCCGGGCTCGCCGTCGGGCCCGATCAGGGCCAGGCGGCTCGGGTGGACGATCGCGTCGGCGAGCAGCACATCGCTCGAGCGCCCTCCCCCACCGGAGAGCTCGGCGCGCCTCAGCTCCCGCCGCAGCCGGCGCAGCCCGACCGGGTCGGCCCCTCCGAGTGGCGAGGTGAGCACGTCGACGGCCACCACGGGGTCGATCGCGTGCTCCTCGTCGTCGGCGATCGCCAGCACCTCGCGGAGCAGGGCGAGCAGCGGCCGGACGGCCACCTCGTCGCGCACGGGAATGTCGGAGGAGTCGCTCGCGACCGGGACCCCCGACGTGGCCAGGACGCGACGGAGTGTGCTGGTGCGCCCGCCGCCGCGCACGATCACGGCCATCTGGGCATAGGGCACGCCCTCTAGGAGGTGGGCCCGGCGCAGCTCGCCGGCGATGAGGGCCCCCTCCTGGGCGACCGAGCGCACGAGATGGGCCCGCACATCGCCGCCCGCGCGCCCGGGCGCGACGCGGCGCTGCTCGCCGCCGCCCAGCGCGCCGATCTTGGGCGCCACCCGCTGGGCGGCCTCGAGCACACGGGATGGGAGGCGGTATGCCGTGGGCAGCACGAGCGTGGGCACCTCGCCCCCCAGCCCGGGCAGCATCCCCTGGCCCACGCCGGCCCGTCGGGCACCGCGGCGCGGCTCCCCCAGCCCTGGCAGGGCAAGACCTCCCGGCCCGTCGGTCGCGGCGTCCGTGAGGGTGGTGTCCTGGACGAGCAGGCGCGGGTCGGCGCCCCTGAAGGTCTGGGTCGCGCAGTCGGGGTCGCCGATCAGCACGACCCGGGCTCCCGGGCCCACCGTCGCCCGCAGCATCCGGGCGGCGGCATGGGTGAGCTCCTGGGCGTCGTCGACGACGACGAGACGGAGGGTGTCGTGCACGCGGTCGCGGGCCTCGTCGTCGTCCTCGAGCAGGTCGGCCGCGGCGGTGAGGATCCACGCCGGGTCAAAGGCCCCGGGCGCCGACAGCCCCGTCACCTGGTCGTAGTCCTGGAGCACATGGGCGGCGGCCCGCCACTCCGGCCGGTCGTGGCCATCGCCGAGCGCGGCCAGCGCGTCGGGCTCCAGGCCGTGCTCGACAGCGCGCATGAGCAGGTCGCGCAGCTCGCCGCGGAAGCCGCGGGTGCCGAGGGCCTCGCGCACCCGCCCGGGCCAGTCGGGCGCGGGCGCGTCGCCCGCGGCATACCCCTCCATCAGCTCGCGCAGGATGACGTCCTGCTCGGGGCCGCTGAGCAGGCGTGGCGCCGGGGCACCACGCAGGGCGGCGTCCTGGCGCAGCAGACCGAAGCCGAAGGAGGAGTGGGTGCGTGCCAGCGGCTCGGTGGTCGTCCCGCCCACGCGGGCGGTCACCCGCTCGCGCAGCGCGGCGGCGGCCAGGCGGGTCGAGGTGAGCACGAGGCACTGGTCGGGGCGCACCTCGCCGCGCGCGACTGCGGCCACGACGGTCTCGACCGCGACCGTGGTCTTGCCCGTGCCCGGCCCGCCGAGGACCCGCAGCCGGGGCCCCGTGAACCCGGCCGCGGCGCGCTGGACCTCGTCGAGGTCGGGCACGGCCGAGTCGAGTGCGGGCTGACGGCGGAGGGTGAGCACGCCACGATTCGACCACGGGGCACCGACAGCCCAGCCGGCCGGTCGCCGGGACATGACTCAGGCCCCGTCCGGGGACGGGGCCTGAGACGGCGCGACCGGGGCCGCGCTGTGGGAGCTAGGGGGTCAGACCTGCTTGTTGCCCGTGATGAGGCCGTAGGCGACAACGAGGCCCGCGGACACCGCGATGGAGATGAGCCAGCGGATGACGTCGACACCCTTGGTGTCACCGCCGCCGATCATGCCCCAGAGGTAGTAGCCGATGAGGGCACCGAGGATGCCCAGGATGACGGTCACGATCGCGGAGATGTTCTGCCGGCCCGGCAGCACGAGCCGGGCCAGGATGCCGATGATCGCACCGAAGATGATGGTGCCGATGACTGCGCCCATGGGGTGGGCTCCTTTCTGGTCCCTGGTGGGACCCAAGCCAACGCCCGGCGTTTCCGGGTCACTGGTTCCAACAAATCACGCCAACCGGGTGAAGGGGAACTTCATTCCCCCGTCCCCGCAACACATTGTGGACACGTTTTGGTGGTGCAGGTGTGGTCCGGGGGGTCTCGGTGTGTCGGATCAGGAGGCGCCGAAGCCGACGCGGCCCTTCTCGGACTCGCCGACGACGACATAGCCGAGCGCGCGTCCGGGGACGACCAGGCGCTTGCCCTTGTCGTCGACGAGGGCGAGCACGCCGCCCTCGCCCAGCGCCGCGTCGACGGCGGCCTGGACCTCTTCGGCGCTGCTGGGCGTCTCGAGCGTGATCTCGCGTGCGACGTTCTGGACGCCGATGCGGACCTCCATGTGGGGTCTCCTTCGTGTGGTCTGTCAGTGCTGGGTATGCCGCCTGCGCCAGTCGGGCGCGGGCGTCACCTCACCCGAGGCTAACCGGCCGCCCCGGGGCCGGATTCCCCGACCATCGGGAAGCCGCCGATACCGCGCCACGCGAGGTCGCCGGCGATCTTGGCCGCCTGCGCCTGCGGCAGCGCCGCTCCCTGGGCCAGCCAGTGTCGGGCCGCGGTCTGGGCGAGACCCGTCAGCGAGACCGCCAGCAGCATGGCCGACTCGTCGTCGACGCCGGCGTCCTCGGCGATCACATCGGCCACGGCCTCCGCGCTGGCGAAGCCGACATTGTCGAGGCGCATGCGGACCGCGGACTCGTTGGTGAGGTCGGACTCGAAGATCAGCCGGAAGGCCGCGCCGTCCTGGGCGACGAAGTCGAAGTAGGCGCCAACGGTGGAGTAGACGCGCTCCTTGTTGTCGGTCGTCGACGCCAGTGCGTCGCGGACGAGCTGCACGAGCGACTCGCAGTGGCGGTCCAGCAGCGCGAGATAGAGCTCGAGTTTGCCGGGGAAGTGCTGGTAGAGAACGGGTTTGGAGACGCCTGCCCGCTCTGCGATGTCATCCATCGCGGCCGCGTGGTAGCCGAGCTCGACGAAGGCCGACTGCGCCGACTCGAGCAGCTGGGCCCGTCGTGCCGAGCGGGGCATGCGCTGTCCGCGCTGCGCGTCGCCGTTGCCTGTCATGGACGTCATGACGGTCCCCTTCCCTGTGCCGATGGCTCATCCTACGGATGGGTAGGCTCCTCGGCATGGCAACCGCACCACACCGCGAGCCGCTGGGCCCCCTGGGGCCCGAGCTGACGGGCGAGCAGCTGCTGCGATACAGCCGCCAGGTGCTGCTCCCCGGGCTCGGCACGGAGGGGCAGCGGCACCTCCTCGGCTCCCGGGTCCTCGTCATCGGCGCCGGCGGCCTCGGCTCACCCGCCCTGCTCTATCTGGCCGGCGCAGGCGTCGGCACTCTCGGGGTCATCGACAGCGATGTCGTGGACGTGACCAACCTCCACCGGCAGGTCATCCACCGGGCGGCCGACGAGGGCACCCCCAAGACGGCGTCGGCGGCGAGCGCGGTGCGGGCCCTCAACCCCGACGTCGAGGTGATCGAGCACCGCGGGCGGCTCACCCCCGACAACGCCCTCGAGATCCTCTCCGGCTATCACGTCGTGCTCGACGGCAGCGACAACTTCCCCACCCGCTATCTCGTCGGCGACGCGTGCGGACTGCTGGGCATCCCCCATGTGTGGGGCTCGCTGCTGCGCTACCAGGGCCAGACGAGCGTGTGGTGGGCCGGCCATGGCCCGTGCTACCGCTGCGTCTTCCCCACGCCGCCGCCACCCGGGTCGGTCCCCTCCTGCGCGGAGGGCGGTGTGCTCGGGCCGGTCTGCGCCGCAATCGGCTCCGTCGAGGCTGTCGAGACGGTCAAGCTCCTCACCGGCATCGGCGAGCCCATGCTCGGCCGGCTGCTCCTGCACGACGCCTCGACCCAGTCGTGGGACAGCCTGCCCGTGGCTGCCGACCCCGACTGCCCGCTGTGCGGCGAGCACCCCACCATCCACGACCTCACCGCCGCATCCCAGGTCGCCGTCCTGTGCGGTATGCCGCCAGCCCCCGTCACGGACGCCGTCGCCTCAGCGGGCGAGAGCGGCTCCGAAAACGGTGTGCCCCAGCCGATCTCGCCAGAGGAGCTCGACCGCCGCCTGGCCGACAGGGCCGAGGGGCGCGATGACTTCCTGCTGGTCGACGTGCGCTCGCCGGCCGAGCACGAGGTCGTGTCGATCCCCGGCTCGGTGCTGGTCCCCGTCGACGAGGTGGAGGGCGGCTGGGAGCCGCGTGACGGCATACCGCTGATCGTGCACTGCGCCTCGGGGGTGCGCTCTGCGCGCGCGGCCACGGCGCTGCGCTCGCGCGGGCGCGAGGTCACCGATGTCGCGGGCGGCATCGAGGCCTGGCTGCGCGCCCACCGCGGGAAGCGCTGAGGTCAGGCCGACAGGCCCAGGCGGGTCATCCGCTCGGTGTGGGCGTCGGTCAGCCGGGTGAACATCCGGCCGAGCTCGGCCAGGTCGGCACCGGCCCCGTGGACTCCGCCCACGAGCAGCGAGGCGAGGCCGTCCCGCTCGACGGCCACATGCTGGGCCTGCGAGAGCGCCTCGCCGACGAGGCGCCGGCCCCACAGGGCGAGGCGGCCGGCGACGCGGGGGTCGGCCTCGATCGCGCTGCCGACGACCTCGACCACGAAGTCGGACTGGGCATCGTCGTCGACCGCCCGGTGGACCAGCGCCCTCGTGGAGGGATCGACATAGGCCGCGACCTCACGATAGAAGTCGCCGGCGATGCCCTCGCCGACATAGGCCTTGACCAGGCCCTCCAGCCACGTGGTGGCGTCGGTGCGTGCGTGGAAGTCGTCGATGCTCTTGGTGAAGGGGGCCATGGCCGACTCGGGGTCGGCGCCCAGGTTGCGGATGCCGGCCACGAGCTCCTCGTACTGTCCGAACTCGGCGACGGCCAGGCGGCAAACCCGCGCCTTGAGACTGTGGTTGGGGGCGTCCTCGGAGTCGGCCACGAGCTGGGTGAAGGCCGACAGCTCGGCGTAGGCGAGCGCCCCGAGCAGGTCGACCACGGCCTGGCGGTACTCCGGGTTCTCGAGCGCGTCCTCACGGGGGCTGTCCATGGCGCACAGCGTATCCCCGGCGCGGACCGCTACCATGGACGGGACAACGGTGCCCGGTCGGCACGATTTCACGGCAGACACCTCGGTCTGCTCCGCGGCGTGAGCCGCCTCAACGAAGAACTCCGATCGGCCCAACCACGCCCGCGGGCTCATGCTCGCCCGCGCCGATCGAGAGAACTTCATGACCGAGATCATCCTGTCCGACGGCGACAGCACGCCCACCACGCCCGTCGAGGGCATCACCACCATCGAGAAGCCGGCCGCCGAGGTCCCCGAGACCACCTTCGCCGACTTCGACGTCCACCCCGACATCGTCGCCGCGCTCACCGACGCCGGCATCGTCACACCCTTCCCCATCCAGGCGATGACCCTGCCCGTCGCCCTGGCCGGCCACGACATCATCGGCCAGGCCAAGACCGGCACGGGCAAGACCCTCGGCTTCGGCGTGCCGATGCTCGACCGCATCACCGCCCCCGGTGACGAGGGCTGGGACGGGCTGATGTACCCGGGCCGCCCGCAGGCCCTCGCCGTCGCCCCGACCCGTGAGCTGGCCGTGCAGGTCGCCGGCGACCTCGCGCGCGCGGCCAAGCGCCGCGGCATCCGCGTGACGACCATCTATGGCGGCCGCGCCTTCGAGCCCCAGATCGACGCGCTCAAGAAGGGTGTGGAGGTCGTCGTCGGCACGCCCGGCCGTCTGCTCGACCTCGTCCAGCAGGGCCACCTCAACCTCCACTCGGTGCAGACCGTCGTGCTCGACGAGGCCGACGAGATGCTCGATCTCGGCTTCCTGCCCGACGTCGAGAAGCTGCTCGCCCAGACCCCGACCTCGCGCCAGACGATGCTCTTCTCGGCGACCATGCCCGGCGCCGTCGTCTCGCTGGCCCGGCAGTACATGACCCAGCCGACCCACATCCGCGCGATGGGCGACGACAGCGAGAACGCCCACACCGTCAAGGCGATCGAGCAGTTCGTCTTCCGCGCCCACGCGATGGACAAGGTCGAGATGCTCGCCCGCATCCTCCAGGCCAGGGACCGCGGCCGCACGATCATCTTCAGCCGCACCAAGCGCACCGCCGCCAAGGTCGCCGACGAGCTCGTCGACCGTGGCTTCGCGGCCGCCTCGATCCACGGCGACCTCGGCCAGGGCGCCCGCGAGCAGGCGCTGCGCGCCTTCCGCAACGAGAAGGTCGACATCCTCGTCGCCACCGACGTCGCCGCCCGCGGCATCGACGTCGAGCACGTCACCCACGTCATCAACTACCAGTGCCCCGAGGACGAGAAGACCTATGTCCACCGCATCGGGCGTACCGGCCGCGCGGGCAACACCGGCATCGCAGTCACCTTCGTCGACTGGGACGACCTGCACCGCTGGGCGATGATCAACAAGACCCTCGACCTCGGCATCCCCGAGCCCGAGGAGACCTACTCCTCCTCGCCGCACCTCTACGAGCAGCTCGACATCCCCGAGGGCGTCAAGGGCCGCCTCCCCCGCGGCCGGCAGACCCACGCGGGCCTCGACGCCGAGGTGCTCGAGGACCTCGGCGAGACCGGCAAGGGCGCCGGCAACCGCCAGCGCTCGCGCGGTGGCTCGGGTCGCTCCGGCTCCGCCCAGGGCTCCGGCCCGCGCCGCTCCGGTGAGCGGTCCGAGCGCTCCGACGCCGGTGAGCAGAAGCCGCGCCGCAACCGCAGCCGGCGTCGCACGCGCGGTGGCACCCGCTCGGAGGGCGGCAGCTCCCAGCAGGGCTGAGCCACAACGGATTTCGTATGCCGCGGGGCCGGCTCCCAGGACATGGGAGCCGGCCCCGCGTCATACCTGATGGTCCTAGGCGCCGGCGATCTCGCGCAGGATGGCCACGGCCCGCTCGCCGACGCCACCGGGCAGGCCGGCGCGGAGGTGGGCGACGATACGCCGCCGCGGCGTGGGGTCGAGCAGACCGACGCTCGCGACGCCCGCGGGTGCGTTGGCGATCGCGAGCCGGGGCATGGCCGAGATGCCCAGACCCGCAGCGACGAAGCCCAGGGCGGTGTAGTGGTCATCGCTCTGCGCGACATAACGCGGCGTGAAACCCGCTGAGGCAAAAGCGGATTCGACGATCTGCTGACAGGGACCGCCGATCCCGAGCGACGGGTCGACCCACGCCTCGTCGGCGAGCTCCTCCATGCGGACCTCGTCGCGCCCGGCGAGCGGGTGGCCCGCCGGGACGGTGAGGTCATAGGGCTCGACGGTGATGTCGTGCCGGGTGAAGCCGGGCGGTGGGTCGGCGGCGACGTCGACATGCTCAGGGACGAGGTTGAGGTCTTGGGCGAGGGCCACCTCGGGCGCGGCGCCCTCGGTGATGGCCAGCTCAAGGGGCTGCTCGGGCAGCTCCAGCGCCAGCCGCTGGGCCAGGACCGGCACCCAGGTCGCCCCGGCCGAGGGGAAATAGCCGATGCGCAGGGGCCTCGTGGCACCCGAGCGGAGCTGGACAACGGCGCTCTCGAGGCGGGCGACGGCGGCCAGCGACTCCTCCCCCAACTCCAGCAGCCGCAGGCCGTCGGACGTCGGGGTGACGCCGCGGCCCGACTTCTCGACCAGCGTGAGCCCCGTCTCGCGGCTGAGAGCCGCGATCTGCTGGCTGACCGCCGACGGGGTGTAGCCGAGGTTGGTGGCCGCGGCATTCATCGATCCGCTGGAGACCACGGCGCGGAAGACGCGGAGGCGATGGAGGTCGATCACGCCTCAAACCATACAGACCCGCTGCATGGTTGTGAAGAAACGTTCGCTTGTGCTGTCGGTTTTCTGTGATTGAGACTCGAGTCATGACCACGATGACGAGCACCGACTGCAGCCCCTCGCCCCGACGCGACCCCGCCATCCGCGTCACCCTCTGGGAGCGGCTTCGCTCCGCCGCCCAGGCACAGGCGTGGCTGCACGCGACGCTGGTCGGCCCGGCCCCGCGCCCGCGTCGCACACCCGCCTGGCCCGCGTGGCGCGCCGACCCGGCCCAGCGGGCCGCAGACGCCGACCTGCGCCGGGTCGGCGCGGAATTGGCCTATCGCGCCCAGCAGGACTGACGCGGCATACCTCCCGCTCGGGGTCAGGCGGGCGAGATCGTCGAGGTGTCGATGACGAAGCGGTAGCGCACGTCGCCATCGACGACCCGGTCATAGGCGGCGTCGACCTCGTCGGCGGAGATCGTCTCGATGCTCGCGCCGATGCCGTGCTCGGCGCAGAAGTCGAGCATCTCCTGGGTGGCCGCGATGCCGCCGATGTTGGAGCCGGCGAGGGTCTTGCTGCCGCCGATGAGCGAGCCCGGCGAGATCTCGAAGGGCTTGGTGGGCAGGCCGACGTTGACCAGGGCACCGAGCGGCTTGAGCATCGACATGTAGGTCTGGAGGCGCAGGTTGGCGCTGACGGTGTTGATGATCAGGTCGAAGGAGCCCCGCAGCGACTTGAGCGCATCGGCGTCCTCGGTCGCCTGATAGTGCTGTGCCCCAAGGTCTTTGGCGTCATCGGCCTTGGCCATCGAGCGCGAGAGGACGGTGACCTCGGCACCCATAGCCACGGCGAGCTTGACCGCCATGTGGCCGAGCCCGCCGAGGCCGATGACCGCGACCTTGCGGCCTGGGCCGGCGCCATAGCGTCGGAGCGGGGTGTAGGTCGTGATGCCGGCGCACAGCAGCGGGGCGGCCTCGTCGAGCCGGATGCCCTCGGGGATGCGGCAGAGGAAGCGCTCGGAGACGACCACGGACCGGGCGTAGCCGCCCCTGGTCTCCTCGCCGTCGTAGCCGCGGCCGTTGTAGGTCATCACGGCGCCCTTGGTGCAGAACTGCTCCTCGCCGTCCTTGCAGTACTCGCACTCGCCGCACGAGTCGACCATGCAGCCCACGCCGACCCGGTCGCCGACCTTGTGGCGGGTGACCCCGTCGCCGACGGCGCTGACGACACCGGCGATCTCGTGGCCGGGGGTCATCGGGAAGATCGCGCTCCCCCACTCCTCGCGGACCTGGTGGATGTCGCTGTGGCAGATGCCGGCGAACTCGATGTCGATGCGGACGTCGTCATCGCGCAGCTCGCGCTGCTCGATGGTGGTCTGCTCGAAGGGCGCGCCTGCGGACGGCACGGAAAGCGCTGCGGTGGTGGGCATCTCGGGCCTTTCGGTGGGTTCTGGGGTGTGGGAGAGGTGCGGTATCACAGGCGCGGCAGCAGGCTCTCGGCGACCTGCCGGTATGCCGCCGCGCCCTTGCTCGAGCGCGCGGTCGCCAGGATCGAGCGGCCGACCGCCGGGGCCTCGGCGAAGCGCACCGTCTTGGGGATCGGGGGCTCGAGCACCGGGAGACCATAGCGCTCGCCGACGTCGGCGAGGACCTCGCGCGCGTGGTTGCTGCGACCGTCATACATCGTCGGCAGGATGCCGAGCACCGTCAGCTTCTTGTTGAGGATGCGCTTGACGTCGGCGACGGTGTCGAGCAGCTGGCCGACACCACGGTGGCTGAGCATCTCGCAGGGCATCGGGATGAGCAGGCCCTTGGCCGCCGTCAGGGCGTTGAGGGTGAGCACGCCCAGGCTCGGCGAGCAGTCGAGCAGGACGATGTCGTAGTCCCCCAGCACAGGAGCGAGAGCCTCGGCCAGCACATACTCGCGACCGGGCCGGGTCAGCAGCTGCGCCTCGGCGCCGGCCAGGTCGATCGTGCTCGGGATGAGGTCGACACCGTCCTCACACTCGAGCACCGCGTCGGCGGCGTCGGCCTGCCCGAGCAGCACCTCGTGGATGGACGTCTCCACGGCGTCGGGGTCCACCCCGAGCGAGAAGGTCAGGCACGCCTGGGCGTCGAGGTCGACGAGCAGCACGCGCTTGCCGAGCTCGGCGAATGCCGCGCCGAGGCTCGCCACGGACGTGGTCTTGGCGACGCCGCCCTTCTGGTTGGCGACGGCGATGATGCCGGCCGCTCGCTTGCGGGTGCGTGGTGGCACGGTGGGCTCGCCTCTCTGGTCGGGATGCGGCCCCGCTGGGACGTCGGGTATGCCGCGGTGCCCAGTCTCTCAGCCCGCGCGCCGTCAGGCGCGCAGCACCTCGATGTCGGATGTCGCGAGGGCCTCGATCGCCTCGAGCGCCGCTGGGGCAGTGGTGTTCTCGCCCAGCCGGTTGGGCTTGCCGTCACCGTGGTAGTCGCTGGACCCGGTGCGGACCAGCCCGAGCTCGTCGGCCAGGCGGTCCGCCCGCTCCCGCTCTGCCTCGGAGTGGTCGCGGTGGTCGACCTCGATCCCCCGCAGACCCGCCTCGGCCATCGCCCGGATGACGTCGTCCTCGACGATTCGGCCTCGCTTGCTCGCGAACGGGTGCGCCATGACCGGCACCCCGCCCGCGTCGATGACGAGCTCGACGGCGCGCAGCACGTCGATCGAGTAGTGCCGCACGTAGTAGGGGCTGGAGTTGTGCAGGATGTCGGCAAAGGCCTCGTCACGGTCTCGCACATAGCCGTTGGCCACGAGGGCATCGGCGATGTGCGGGCGTCCGAGGGTGGCACCCTGCTGGCTGTGCCGGCGCACGTCCTCGATGCTGATCGGGATGCCGGCCTGGGCCATCTTGTCGACCATCCGCTCCAGCCGGGTGGCCCGTGACTCCCTGGCGTGGCCGAGCTCGTCGATCAGCGGCTGGTGGCTGGGGTCGATCAGGTAGCCGAGCAGGTGGATGCTCACGCCCTGGTGCACGCAGGAGATCTCGATGCCGCGCACCAGGCTCAGCCCGAGGGCGTCGGCCCGCTCGGCCGCCTCCGTCCAGCCGGCGGTGGTGTCGTGGTCGGTCAGTGCGACGACATCCAGGCCCGCGGCGTGGGCTCGGTCCATGACCAGGGCCGGCGACTCGGTGCCGTCGCTGGCGTCGGAGTGGGCATGGAGGTCGATGAGCACGAGCGCAGGATATCCACAGTCCGAGGGGGGTGGACTCAACCTGTCGCCCCCGCCACCCGTAGTGACGGTGAGAAGGTGCGGGGCAGGAGCGCCCGCCCCCTGATCGCCACCGCTCGCCGCAGCAGGCAGACGCATTCTTGGTCCGGGTCCGCGCAGGTGGCACCATGGAGCAGTCCAGTCTGCGGGGGCAGCGCGCTGGATGTGGGGTTCACGAGGGGTGCGCGATGGCGCGGGAACAGGAGTTCCACCAGGCCCTGGCGGAGGCGATCCGCCATCGGGGCCTGCCCTTGGAGCGCCTCCAGCGCCGCCTCGAGCAGGCCGGCACACCCGTGAGCATCGCGACCCTCAGCTACTGGCAGAGCGGCCGCTCGCTGCCCACCCGCGCCCGCTCACTCGAGGCCCTGGCCCAGCTCGAGCGGCTCCTGGAGGTCCAGCCCGGCGAGCTCGCCCGGCTGGCCGCAGCCTCCCGCCATCCCCGGGGGCGCAACATCGCCGACCACCGACACGTGCTGCCGCTCGGTGAGCTCACCACAGCACTGCTCGCCGAGCTCGGTCTGGCCCCCGGGATCGACTTCACCCAGCTCAGCTCCCATGACCGGCTCACGGTCGGCGCCGACCGGACCGAGCAGACCCATCTCGCCAGGACGATGCACCGATGCGACCGAGAGGGGGCCCAGGCGCTGCCGCTCGTCGTCACCCAGGAGGCGGACGAGCAGGTCGTCCCGACCGTCGAGGCGGTCTCCGGCTGCCGGGTCGGCCGCACGATCGAGGTGCCCGCGCACCGGCTCCTCGTGGGCGAGCTGCTCGCCCCGCGGCCCCTGGCGGTGGGCGAACTGCTCCTCGCCGAGGTCCTCGCGACCTGGGCGCCGACGCGCACCACCGTGCAGCGCACCGAGCGAGCGATCGTCGACACGGTCCACGACGCCACGCTGGAGGTCCGCTTCCACCCCGACGCCCTGCCCGCCCGGGTCTGCGGCTATGTCATTTCTTCGACGGGGCATCCTGCGCCCGGCGAGCCGGGTGAGTGGGATCTGCCCCTCCACGGGTGCGAGGTGCAGTCAGTGCGGCTGGGCGCCCAGCCCGGCGTCCACGGAATCCGGTGGGACTGGGTCTAGGTGGACGCGGGCGCCGCCGGCGCCCAGATCACAGCCGGTATGCCGCGTTCGCGGCGATCGCCACCGTAGGCTGCCCTGCATGGCTGACTTCGTGGGAGCTGTCGACCAGGGCACGACCAGCACCCGGTTCATGATCTTCGACCACGACGGCGCCGAGGTGGCCCGCCACCAGCTCGAGCATGAGCAGATCATGCCGCGGGCCGGGTGGGTGGAGCACAACCCCCTCGAGATCTGGGAGCGCACCCAGACCGTCGTCGGCACCGCCCTGGCCAAGGCCGGCCTCCAGGGCGGGGACCTGGACTCCATCGGCATCACCAACCAGCGGGAGACCACGATCGTGTGGGACCGCACCACAGGCCGGCCGCTCACCAACGCGATCGTCTGGCAGGACACCCGCACCGACCGGATCGCCTCCGCCCTCGACCGCGACGGCCGCGGCGATGTCATCCGCCGCAAGGCCGGGCTGCCGCCGGCGACCTATTTCTCGGCCGGCAAAATCCAGTGGGTCCTGGACAACGTCGATGGCGCCCGCGAGGCGGCCGAGCGCGGCAACGCGGTCTTTGGCACACCCGACACCTGGCTGATCTGGAACATGACGGGTGGCCCAGACGGCGGCATCCATGTCACCGACGTGACCAACGCCAGCCGCACGATGCTGATGGACCTCGAGACCCTCCAGTGGGACGAGGAGCTGCTCGGCTTCTTCGGCATCCCCCGCTCGATGCTGCCGGAGATCTCACCGAGCTCGCACCCCACGGCATACGGCACGACCGCCCACACCCGCATGCGGGCCGACGTCCCCGTCACCGGTGTGCTCGGCGACCAGCAGGCGGCCACGGTCGGCCAGGTCTGCTTCGCCCCCGGCGAGGCCAAGAACACTTATGGCACAGGCAATTTCATGCTCCTCAACACCGGCACCGAGATCGTGCGCAGCAGGCACGGCCTGTTGACGACCGTCGCCTACCAGCTAGGCGATCAGGCCCCCGTCTATGCCCTCGAGGGCTCGATCGCGGTCACCGGCTCGGCGGTGCAGTGGCTGCGCGACCAGCTCGGGATCATCACCCGCGCGGCCGACGTCGAGCAGCTGGCCGCCAAGGTCGACGACTCCGGGGGCGTCGTCTTCGTGCCGGCCTTCTCGGGCCTGTTCGCGCCCTACTGGCGTTCCGATGCCCGCGGCGCGATCGTCGGCCTGTCTCGCTTCAACACCAGCTCGCACATCGCCCGGGCGACCCTCGAGGCCATCTGCTACCAGTCCCGTGACGTCGCCGACGCGATGGTGGCCGACACCGAGGCGCACGGCAGTGCCATCGACCTCGACGTGCTCAAGGTCGATGGCGGCGTCACCGCCAACGGCCTGTGCATGCAGCTCCAGGCCGACATCCTGGGGGTCCCGGTCTCCAAGCCCAAGGTGCCCGAGACGACGGCGCTGGGCGCGGCATACGCCGCCGGTCTGGCGACCGGGTTCTGGTCCGGCACCGACGAGCTGCGGGCCAACTGGGCCGAGGACGAGCGCTGGGAGCCGACCTGGTCCGACGAGCAGCGCGCCGAGGGGCACGCCCGCTGGAAGCGTGCCGTCGAACGCACCCTCGACTGGGTCGAGGTGGACGGCTGATGCTCTCCCCCACCGCCCGCCGGGCTGCCATCCGCCGCCTCCAGTCGGGGCACGAGCTCGACGTGCTCGTCATCGGCGGCGGCGTTGTCGGCGCCGGCACCGCGCTCGACGCCGTCACGCGCGGCCTCGACACCGGCCTGATCGAGACCCGCGACTACGGCTCGGGCACCTCCTCCAGGTCCAGCAAGCTCATCCACGGCGGCCTGCGCTACCTGGAGATGCTCGACTTCGCCCTCGTGCACGAGGCCCTCCAGGAGCGACAGCTGCTGCTGACCAAGGTGGCGCCGCATCTCGTGCGCCCGGTCGCGTTCATGTATCCGCTCCAGAAGCCTGCCTGGGAGCGCTTCTACGTCGGCTCCGGTGTCGCGCTCTATGACGGCATGGCCTTTGGCGTGCGACAGACCGGTGGCCTCCCCCGCCACCGGCACCTGTCCCGCAAGGCGGCCCTCGAGCTCATGCCGAGCCTGCGGGCCGATGCGCTGACGGGCGCGATCCAGTACTACGACGCCCAGGTCGACGACGCGCGCTTTGTGCTCGAGCTGGTCCGCACAGCCGCGGCCTACGGCGCCCACGTCGCCAACCGGGTGGCCGCGACCGAGATCATCAAGCACGACGACCGCGTCGTCGGGGTGCGTGCCCGCGACGGCGTCACCGGCGAGGAGTTCGACATCCGCGCCAGGCGCGTGATCAGCGCCGCCGGGGTCTGGAGCGATGACATCCAGCGGATGGCAGGCGGCCCGGAGCCGCTGCGGGTGCGGGCCAGCAAGGGCGTCCACCTCGTCGTCCCGCGCGACCGCATCGACTCCGAGACCGGCGTCATCCTGCGCACCGAGAAGTCCGTGCTCTTCATCATCCCGTGGGAGCACCACTGGATCATCGGGACCACCGACACCGACTGGCGCCACGACAGGTCCCACCCCGCGGCGACCTCCGCCGACATCGACTATCTGCTCGAGACGGTCAACTCGGTCCTGACAACACCGCTGTCGCGCAGCGATATCGACGGCGTCTATGCCGGACTGCGCCCCCTCATCCAAGGCAGGGAGGACGACGCGACGACCAAGCTCTCGCGGGAGCACGTGGTCGCCAGCCCCGTCCCCGGGCTGACGCTCGTCGCGGGCGGCAAGTACACGACCTATCGGGTGATGGCCGCCGACGCGGTCGACGCCGCGCTGGCCGACCTGGGTGACGAGCGACCCGCCTCGCGCACCGAGAAGGTGCCGCTGCTAGGCGCAGAGGGCTGGTCGGCGACACAGGGCCGGCTCGCGGTGCTGGCCAGGTCGGCCGGCGTCGAGACCGATCTCGTCGCCGGGCTGCTCGGCCGCTATGGCAGCCTCACCCCGGAGCTGCTCGCGATGGTCGCGGCCGACCCCGAGCTCGGCGAGCTGCTGCCCGGCGGCGAGCGCCACCTCAAGGTCGAGGTCGTGTATGCCGCGGCCAGCGAGGCCGCGCTCCACGTCACCGATGTGCTGACCCGCCGCACGCGCATCTCGATCGAGGCGCGGGACCGCGGTCTCGAGGCCGCACCCCACGCGGCGCGCCTGCTCGCCCCCATCCTCGGCTGGGACGAGGGCCAGATCGAGTGGGAGGTCGGCCTCTACCGCCGGCGCGTAGAGGCCGAGATGTCGAGCCAGACCATGCCCGACGACGAGAGCGCCGACGCGGCCCGCCGGGCCGCCCCCGACCGCGACCTCTGACCCGTTGAAAACATTGGTTTCAACGCTAACCACCCCGGTTTGGCGTTGAGACCAATGTTTTCAACGCAACGGGGGCGAGGCGGTCAGGCGGCGAAGACGCCGATGATGGGGTTCCACTCGAGGATGTCGGCCCGGCGGACGACCCCGCCGGTCTGGAAGGGGTCGTCGGCCAGCAGCGATTCGACGACCTCGCGCGAGTCCACGTCAAAGATCAGCAGTGCCTGGGCGGGGTCGGTGCCGGGGCACGGACCGGAGGCCTTGAGCAGTCCCTGCTCCGCCAGCGCGGCGAGATAGGCACGGTGCTCCGGACGCAGCTCGTCGATGCGCGGGTCGGTGTCATAGGTGTAGGTGACTGCAAAGAAGGCCATGGCCCCAGACTAGGGGCGCACCCGGCATACGCCATGGGGTGGCACGATGTCGGGGTGAGCGAAGAGCAGAAGCAGTCCGACAACCGCGCCCGACCCACCACCGACGAGTTCCGCGCCTTCGTGGCGTCCGGGTGGGCCCCCCGCACGGAGGCCACCCCCGAGCGTGCCGAGGTCGCCGGGTATGCCGCGCAGCGGCGCGAGCACCTCTCCGCCCAGTTCCCGGGCGAGCGGCTGGTGATCCCGGCCGGCGGGCTGAAGGTCCGCTCCAACGACACCGACTATGTCTTCCGCCCGCACAGCGCCTTCGCGCACCTCACCGGGCTGGGCGCCGACCGCGAGCCCGACGCGGTGCTCGTGCTCGAGCCGCTCGACGAGGGGGGCCACGAGGCGCAGCTGTTCTTCAAGCCGCTCGCCGACCGCGACACCGACGAGTTCTTCGGCGACTCGCGCTACGGCGAGTTCTGGGTCGGGGCCCGGCCTACCCTGGCCGACCTCGAGGCCGAGCTGGGCCTTACCGCGCGGCACATCGACGAGTTCGAGCCGGCCGTCGGCAAGGACGCCGGCACCGTGACGATCCGCGTGATCCGCGAGGCCGACCGGGAGGTCGCCGCGGTTGTCGAGGCGGCCCGCACCTCCGCGTCGGTCGCTCAGGAGCAGGCCGCCGAGCAGGACGACGCGCTCAGCCGCGCCGCCTCCACGCTGCGGCTGGTCAAGGACGAGTGGGAGATCGGCCAGATGCGCGAGGCGGTCGCCGCCACCCACACCGGCTTCGACGCCGTCATCGCCGGGATGCGCGAGGCGGTCGAGCGCGGCCGCGGCGAGCGCTGGATCGAGGGGGTCTTCGGGCTGCACGCCCGCCACCAGGGCAATGGCGTGGGCTATGACTCGATCTGCGCGGCCGGCGACCACGCCAACACCCTGCACTGGATCAAGAACTCCGGCGAGGTCCGCGAGGGCGATCTGCTCCTGGTCGACGCCGGCGTCGAGGTCGACAGCCTCTTCACCGCCGACATCACCCGCACGCTCCCGGTCTCGGGCCGGTTCACCGACGCGCAGCGCGAGATCTATGACGCCGTGTATGCCGCGCAGGAGGCCGGCATCGCCGCCGTCCGCCCGGGCGCGAAGTTCTCCGACATCCACGCGGCCGCGATCCGCGTCATCGCCGAGCACCTGCACGGCTGGGGCCTGCTGCCCGAGGGCGTCGACGTCGAGGGCACCCTCGACACCGAGCACGGGCAGTACCACCGGCGCTGGATGGTGCACGGCACCTCCCACCACCTCGGCATCGATGTCCACGACTGCGCGCTGGCCACCCGCGAGGAGTACATGGACGGCGAGCTGCGGCCGGGCATGGTGCTCACGGTGGAGCCGGGCCTCTACTTCAAGGCCGACGACCTGCTGGCACCCGAGCGCTTCCGCGGGATCGGGGTGCGCATCGAGGACGACGTGGTCGTGACCGAGGACGGCTGTGAGGTGCTCTCGTCCGCCATGCCGCGCACGGCCGACGACGTCGAGGCGTGGATCGCCAGGGTGACCCAGGCCTGAGCCGGGCCGGGCGACTCAGGCCTGAGGGCCGGCAGGCCCGTCGGGGCGCTGCGGCTCCGGCGTGGCGCCCGGGCTCCCCACGGGGCCGGGGGCTGCGGTGGTACCGCCGCGGCCCGCCGCCTCCGCCTCGGCGCGGGCCCGGGCGACCTGCGCCTGGGCCGCAGCCATCGGGTCCATCTGGGTGAGCAGCTCGCGGCCCTGCTGGACGAAGCGGTGCTCGACGAGCACCTCGTAGCGGGTCGCCACGACCTGGGTGACCGAGGCGAAGTCGCGCCGGCCGCGGGTCATCGCATAGCCGATCAGGGCCCAGACCAGACCGAAGATGGCGCCGAAGAGGATCGTCGAGAGCATCATCGCCAGCGTGCTGTTGGCGCTGTCGAAGAGCATGAAGACCATCGCCACGAAGGCACCCAGCCAGGCACCCGACATCAGCCCGCCGAGGGCGATCCGGGCCCGCGTGATGCGACCGGTCACGCGCTCGAGCTGCTTGAGGTCGGTGCCGACGATCAGGACGTTCTCGACCGGGAACTCGTGGTCGGCGAGGTAGTCGACCGCCCGCTGCGCGTCGTCGTAGTTCTCATAGGTCCCCAGCGACATGGGGTACTGGAGCTGGAGATTGGCGCGTGCTGCGGACAGGCCGGGCGAGGTCGAGCTCATGCGGGCCATTCTCGCATCCCGTCCTCCCCTGCCCGGGGGGGGCCACCCACCCCAGACGCAGGTATGCCGCGCAGCCGGGCTGCGCGGCATACCGCTTGGTCGTGCAGGTTTGAGGACCGTCAGAGCTTGTAGTCCTCGAGGAGACGGCGGCCGATGATCATCTTCTGGATCTCGGCCGTGCCCTCGCCGATGAGCAGCATCGGGGCCTCGCGGTAGAGGCGCTCGATCTCGTACTCCTTGGAGTAGCCGTATCCGCCGTGGATGCGGAAGGACTGCTCGACGACGTCGGCGCAGTACTCGGCCGCGAGGTACTTGGCCATGCCGGCCTCGAGGTCGTTGCGCTTGCCGCGGTCCTTGAGCTTGGCGGCCTTGACCATCATCTGGTGACAGGCCTCGACCTTGGTGGCCATGTCGGCGAGGCGGAACATGATCGCCTGGTGCTGGGCGATCGGCTTGCCGAAGGTCGTGCGCTGCTGGGCATAGGAGATGCCGAGCTCGAAGGCGCGGCGGGCCAGGCCACATGCGCGGGCGGCGACGTTGACGCGGCCGACCTCGACACCGTCCATCATCTGGTAGAAGCCCTTGCCGGGCTCGCCGCCGAGGATCTGGGCGTCGGCCGTCTTGTAGTTGTCGAAGACGAGCTCGGTCGTGTCGACGCCCTTGTAGCCCATCTTCTCGATCTTGCCGGGCACGGTGACGCCGGGCGCGGTCTCGCCGAAGCCGGACTCCTTCTCGACGAGGAAGGTCGTCATGTTCTTGTAGACGCTGTCGGCGCCCTGGTCGGTCTTGACCAGGACGGCCACGAGGTTGGCGCTGCCACCGTTGGTCAGCCACATCTTCTGGCCGTTGATCGTCCACTCGTCGCCCTCGCCCTTGACGGCCTTGGTCGAGATGGCCGAGACGTCGGAGCCCAGCGCCGGCTCGGACATCGAGAAGGCGCCGCGGATCTCGCCGGTCGCCATCTTGGGCAGGTACTTCTGTTTCTGCTCCTCGGTGCCGTGGTGCAGCAGCATGTAGGCGACGATGAAGTGGGTGTTGATGATGCCCGACACGCTCATCCAGCCGCGCGCGATCTCCTCGACACACAGGGCGTAAGTCAGCAGCGACTCGCCGAGCCCGCCGTACTCCTCGGGGATCATCAGGCCGAAGATCCCCATCTCCTTCATGCCGTCGACGATCTGCTGGGGGTACTCGTCCTTGTGCTCAAGGTCGGTGGCGACGGGGATGATCTGCTCCTCGACGAACTGGCGCACGAGCTTGATCAGCTCGGCCTGCTCCTCGGTCAGTCCATCGGTCGTCTGGAGTCGGGACATGCTGAAACGCCACCTTTGCGTCGGGGTCCGTGGATCAAGAGTCGAGTATGCCGGTGGGCCGGGTCGGCCGAACAGGCTCGGCCCGCGTGATCCCACACACGTTGGGTCACGCGGGCCGGTCTGGAGGCTCTGCGTGTCAGGGCAGGGTGACGAACTCGTCGAGGAAGTCGCGGGCGCCCTCGGTGTCCATCCGGTAGACGACATTGGTGGCGTAGCAGGGGCCGTCGCCGGTGATCGTCGTCGCGGTGAGGATGAGCTGGCCGTTGATCTCGGTGAAGATCGGGCCGCCGGAGTCGCCGTAGCAGGCACCGCCGTAGCCGCGGGACTCGTTCATGGCCAGCCGGACCCACGTGTTGTTGAGCGAGTTGAAGCCGAGCTCGGCCTTCATCCGGATGCCGCCGCCGGGGTGGGTGTGCCCGCCGGGGCCACGGTTGGACTCCTCGGTGCCGTAGCCGACCGACCACCAGGTGGCGGCGTCGAGGGTGCGGCTGCCGAGCTCGTCGAGCAGGCCCTCGGTCGGCAGCGTCGCGGGGGTGAAGTCCCAGACGTCCTGGGGGTCGACCGTGCGGTCGGCGAAGTCGATCACGCCGATGTCCTGGGAGTCGGCGCCGTTGCCCGGGTACTCCGGGTCGGAGTGCGGCGTGCCCTCAACGATCCAGCCCTCGGCGAGGAAGAGCTCCATCTGCTCCTCTGCGGTGAGGTCGGAGTGGGCGTCGAGGAGGGCCTGGAAGTCCTGCTCGAGGCTGACGAAGTGGCGGGTGCCCTCCGGCCAGTCGGACGTGCAGTGCGCGGCGGTGAGGAAGGTGTCGTCGTCGACCATCGTGCCGGAGCAGACCCAGTCGAAGCGGGCATCGCGTCCGTCGTCGGGGTAGTCCCAGAATGCGACATAGGCGCCGACCTCGGTGCGCTCGGGCGCGGGGACGGCGTTGTAGCTGTTGATGGCCGCGGCCGAGGTGGCCGAGACGAGGGCAAGCAGGCCGGCGGCGATGCCGGCGGTGGCGGTACGGCGCATGGTGATCCCTTTGGTGGGTGCTGGCAGGTATGCCGACCCTGCCACAGTGGAGCCCCGATCGGGAGGCCACGGCGGCAAAAAACCGGATGCGCCGGAGGTGGCGCCGGTGCGACGATCGGTGCCGACCCGGCATACGGCCCGGTCCTCGAACCCCCGTGGAGGTGCGACATGCAGACGACTGTCCTGGGCGATCTTGCGTCCCCAGTTCCTTTCGCACACACGGAGATCCACCATGCACACCCCCTCGGAGCAGGACCGCTCCACCACTGACACCTATGCCGTCGACAGCCTCCCGGACGGACCCCCGGAGGGCGAGCGCTGGTCGACCTGGGATGCCGCCAGCCACGGCCCGAGGCCGCGGCCCGACTGGGTCGTGACCGAGCTCGGGGCCGTCGACGCCAACCTCGGCGTGCTCAAGACCGGCAAGGAGGCCGACGTCCATCTCGTGCGCCGCTGGGTGCCCGGACGAGACGAGCGCGATGTCGTCATGGCCGCCAAGCGCTTCCGGACCGGCGACCACCGGCTCTTCCACCGCGACGCCGGCTATCTCGAGGGCCGTCGGGTCCGACGCTCCCGCGAGACCCGGGCCATGGCGCGGCGCACGGACTTCGGCCGGGACCTGATCGCCGGCCAGTGGGCCGGTGCGGAGTTCGCGGCCCTGGGACGGATGTGGGAGCTCGGTCTCCCCGTGCCCTATCCGGTGCAGCTGGACGGCCGGGAGATGCTCATGGAGTTCATCGGCTCTGCCGACGGCGTCGCCGCCCCGCGCCTCGCTGCGACCCGGCCCGCGCGGGAGTCACTCCCCCAGCTCTTCGAGCAGGTGCGGGAGGTCATCCTGCGCCTGGCCCAGGAGGGCTGGGCGCACGGGGACCTCTCGCCCTACAACGTGCTGCTGCACGACGAGCGGATCGTCGTCATCGACTGGCCGCAGGTCGTCGACGTCATCGGCAACCCGCAGGGCATGGACTACCTGGTCCGGGATGCCGGCGTCATGGCCCGCTGGTTCGCCGGCCGGGGCCTGCCGGTCGACGAGGGGCTCCTGGTCGGGGACGCCGTCGCCGCCGCCACCAGCAGGTGGTGACGGCGGCCGACGGGAGGTTCGCGGTGGCAGGCCTCCTCAGTGGGCGGCCCGGTGGACCCAGGTCAGTAGACCCAGACCCTCGTGCCGATCGGGACCGGGTAGGTGGTCCCCCAGAAGAGGTTCATGGCGGAGTTGCTGACCCGGCAGCAGCCGTGCGAGGCGGGGTAGCCGGGGATCGACGGGGCACCGTGGATCGCGACGCCGCCGACGAAGTACTTCGGGCGGTAGAGCGTGCCGAGCGGCGCGTAGCGGTAGCCGTTGACCTGCTTGTACATCCGGAACCAGCCGACCGGGGTGTAGGCCGTCGACCACGTGCCGCCGGAGTAGTAGCGCTGGCCGGAGCCGGTGCTGGTGTGGATGGTGATGTAGAGCCGGCCATTGACGACGTACTTGATGATCTGGCGCGGCTTGTCGATCTCGATGACCTTGCCCGAGGTGCTGCGCGGGCGCGGACGGACGCCGGCGACGACCTTGGACCAGGTCAGCGGCCCGCAGATGCCGTCACGGGTGATGCCGGCGGCACCCTGGATGGCCATGACGGCCTGGGTGGTCAGCTGCCCGTAGGCGCTGTCGGCGCCGCCGAGCCAGTAGCCGAGCCGGGCCAGCCGGATCTGCAGGTCCTTGACCGCAGCGCTCTTCATGCCGGGCTTGAGCGTGGTGAAGGCCGCCTGGGCCGACGGGGCCCCCGCGACCGAGACCGCACCGGCAACGGAGACCGCGCCGATGGACTTCAGTGCTGCGCGACGAGTGAGTTCCATGTCTCCTCCAAGACTCTGCGGTCGAACCTCGCTGATGGAGCGAGGACACCCCTGTAGACGCTTCGATGCCCGGGTTTTGTTACCCCCACTCAGGATCTCACCGCAACCGCCCAGAACGAGGGCGAAACGGACAGATCGAGCCGTCTTATGCGACACACTCCGCGGGCGGCGTCGATGGCTCCGGTCTCCCGGGGCCGGACATGGGACTGGCCCCCGCCTCGTCACGAGGTCGGGGGCCAGATCTATCGGGTGGCTCAGCCCTGGCGGCCGTAGACCCAGATGGGCTCGGCGTTGAACGCGTAGAGCGTCCAGGAGTCAAGGGCACGGGCGAGGTGGCGCATCGAGCGCATGGTTGATCACTCTCTTTGGTGTGTCGGGTGCGGTTGATCGCGGGCACGCCGTTGTGACACCACCTCTATTGTCCGTCGCCCGGGACACGTATCACAAATCGGGCCGGCACCGACGACCGGGCCCCGCGACGGTGGCGTCGCGGGGCCCGGTCGTCGGTGACAGCGGGGACTAGTAGACCCAGACCCGCGTGCCGATCTGGATGGGGTAGGACGTGCCCCAGAAGAGGTTCATCGCGGCGGTGCTCACGCGGCAGCAGCCGTGGGAGGCCGGGTAGCCCGGGATCGACAGCGAGCCGTGGATGGCGTAGCCGCGGTAGTAGTACTTCGGGCGGTACAGCTCGCCGAGCGGCGACTTGTCCCACGCGTTGACCTGGCGGAAGACGCGGAACTGGCCGGTCGGGGTGTAGGCCGTGTGCCAGGCCCCCCGGGAGTAGTAGCGCTGGCCCGAGCCGGTGCTGGTGTGGATGGTGATGTAGACACGGCCATTGAGGACGTACTTGATGATCTGGCGCGGCTTGTCGACCTCGATGTACTTGCCCGAGGTGCTGCGCGCCCGCGGCCGCACGCCAGCGGTGACCTTGCCCCAGGTGACCGGCCCGCAGACGCCGTCACGGCTGACGCCCGCGGCGCCCTGGATGGCCATCACGGCCTGGGTGGTCAGGTGGCCGTAGACGCCGTCGGCGCCGCCGAGCCAGTAGCCGAGCCGGGCGAGCCGGATCTGCAGGTCCTTGACGGCAGCGCCCCGCATGCCGGGCTTGAGCGTGGTGAACGCGGCCTGCGCGGAGCCTGCCCCAGCGATGGAAACACCTCCGGCCACAGTGGCAGCCGCAATGGACTGAATGGCTGCACGACGGGTCAGTTCCATGGTCTCCTCCAGACGATCGATGTGTCACCCGTCGCCTCCCCCTGATGTTCGGCGACATCCCCTAGACGTAGACAACCCCTGAAAACGTTACGTCCGGTGACACATCACGATCATATGGCTGGCGCGCGCAGAACCCGGCAGATCGGACATGTCGCTGCGTCACGTTCTGGGCACAGCGCCACTCCAGTCCCAACTGTCACAACAGGTGCCACCACTCCCACTGACCCGCGCCAGAACCGCCGCCTCCCAACGCAGTCCGGGCATGGGTATGCCGCGGGCGCCCGGCCCGCGGCATACCTCGGCTGTGCGGTGGGCGGCACCTGCCCGCCCGGACGGATCAGCCCTGGTCGGCCTCCAGCTCGGCGATCCGACGGGCCGACTCGAGCACCCGCTGGGCGGTCTCGACGTGGAGGTTCTCGATCATCTTGCCGTTGTAGGTCACGACGCCCGAGCCCTTGCCGTCCTCCCACGCCTGGAGGATGCCCTCTGCGTCGGCGACCGCCTCCGGCGACGGCGCGAAGGTGCGGTTGCACACCTCGACCTGACCGGGGTGGATGAGCGTCTTGCCGTCGAAGCCGTAGTCGCGGCCCTGCTCGCACTCGGCGAGGAAGCCGTCGGCGTCCTTGACATTGTTGTAGACGCCGTCGAGGATCGCGACGCCGGACTCGCGCGCGGCCAGGAGCGCCATCTGGAGGGCCGTCACCAGCGGGCCGCGGCCCGGGACGTGGTCGGCGCGCAGCTCCTTGACAAGGTCGTTGGTGCCCATGACCAGGACCGCGAGGCGGTCGGACGCGGCCGCGATCTCGCGGACGTTGAAGATGGCCTCGGGGGTCTCGACCATCGCCCACAGCCGCGTCTTGTCGGGGGCGCCACCGGCGACCATCGCCTCGACGAGCTGGCGGACCTCTTCGGCGCTGTTGACCTTGGGCACGACGATGCCGTCCGGCCCGGCCTTGGCGGCCGCGGCCATGTCGGCCTCGTGCCACTGGGTGCCGATGCCGTTGATGCGGATCGTGATCTCACGCTTGCCGTATTCGCCGGAAGCCGCTGCGGCACAGGCGTTCTCGCGAGCGCCCTCCTTGGCGTCGGGGGCGACGGCGTCCTCGAGGTCGAGGATCAGCCCGTCGACGGGCAGGGTCTTGGCCTTCTCCAGCGCCCGCTCGTTGGAGCTGGGCATGTAGAGGACGGACCGGCGCGGGCGGAAGGCGATCTCCTCCGCGGTGGGGGTCTGCTGGGTCACTTGCTCTCCTCCGTCTCGGGCTTGGCGGCATACAGCTCCGCAAGCTCGGGGTCGTTCTTGGACAGGCGCTCGGCGAGCTCGAGGATGACCAGGCACTGCTTGAGGCTGGCGTCGTCCTCCATCTTGCCGTCGAGCATGACGGCGCCGGTGCCGTCGCCCATGGCCTCCTTGACGCGGCGGGCGTGGGCGACGTCCTCGGCCGAGGGCGAGAAGACCTTCTTGGCGATGTCGATCTGCACCGGGTGCAGCGACCAGGTGCCGACGCAGCCGAGCAGGAAGGCATTGCGGAACTGGTCCTCGCAGGCGACGACGTCCTTGATGTCACCGAACGGGCCGTAGTAGGGGAAGATCCCGTGCATCGCGCAGGCGTCGACCATGCGGGCGACCGTGTAGTGCCACAGGTCCTGCTGGTAGATCGAGCGCTCGCCGTTGATGTCGGACTCCCCCGCGTCGTTCCTGGGCGGGTCCTGGCGCACGAGGTAGCCGGGGTGGCCGCCGCCGACGCGGGTGGTCTTCATCCGCCGGTCGGCCGCGAGGTCGGCCGGGCCGAGCGAGATGCCCTGCATGCGCGGGCTGGCGCCGGCGATGGCCTCGACGTTGGCGACGCCGCGGGCGGTCTCGAGGATGGCGTGGACGAGCAGCGGGCGATCCAGGCCGGCGCGGGCCTCGAGCTGGGCCAGGATGCGGTCGACATAGTGGATGTCCTCGGGGCCCTGGACCTTGGGGATCATGATGACGTCGAGCTTGTCGCCGATCTCGGTGACGAGCGTGATGAGGTCATCGAGCACCCAGGGGCTGTCGAGGGCGTTGACGCGCGTCCACAGCTGGGTCTCCTCGCCGAAGTCGGTCGACTTCGCGATCTGGACCAGGCCGGCGCGGGCGGCCTCCTTCTTGTCGGCCTTGACGGCGTCCTCGAGGTTGCCGAGGAGCACGTCGACCTTGCCGACCATGGCCGGGATCTTCGCCGCCATCTTCTCGTTGCTCGGGTCGAAGAAGTGGATCATCCGGCTCGGTCGGGCCGGCACCTCGGTGATCGGCGTCGGAGCCCCGACGGCGAGGGGGCGGAAGAAGTCCTTGGCGCTGCGCATCTGGTGCCTCTCGTGTGGCGTGCGGGTGGGGGATCGTCTCCAGCCGGTATGCCGCGCGGCTGGTCCGCGGCGAACGTACCAGCGGGCATCACGGTGCCGTTATGACCGCGCTCACCCTCGGCCCGGGAGGGGTCTCAGGAGCCCGGCGGCGTGGCCCCATGGGCCGCCTCGCCGATGAGGTCGGCCAGCTCGGCCGGCCGGGACCACATGGGCCAGTGCCCGGTCGGCAGGTCCACGAGGTCGAGGTTGTCGTAGGCGAGCAGCCCGGCGAGGAAGGGCGCGCCCTGCCCGGCATAGGACTGGTAGTCCGATGCCGGGAAGGCCGTGCAGATCACCGTGCCCGGCACCGCGAGCCGCTCGTCGCTGGCCAGCCGCACCGGCTCGTGGACGGTCGCGCCCGGCTGCGGCACCGCCCGCTCGCGGAAGGTCGCCAGCTGCTCGTCCGTGAGGTCGCGCATGGACCCCTGCCCGAACTCCTCCTCCCACACGTCGTCGAGCAGCAGCACGTCACCGCTGTGGTCGGGCCCGACCGCGAAGCCGTCGACCACCGGCGCGGTGTCGACAAAGACGACGCGGGCGAAGCGGGCCGGGTCGCGGTCGACGGCCAGGCACCCCGGCACGGTCGCGCCGCTGTGCACCACGAGGACCACCCGCTCGGCCGCCGGGTCGACCGCAGCGGCGATCGCATCGGCCTGCTCCTCGAGCGTCGCGGACGGATCGGAGCCGGGCTCGAGACCCGGGAGCGTCAGCGCGGTGACCTCGAGGCCACGGTCGCGCAGATGGGGGACGACCTCCTCCCACGCCCACGCACCGAGCCAGAAACCGGGAACCAGCAGCACCTGTGTCGTCATGGGCCCACTCTGCCAGCGGGGTCCGACAGCCGACGGGCCCCGCGAGATGAACACACGGCATACGTCCTCAGGGTTAACCTTGGGCCTCGTGAGCACCCCCTCCCGCGTCTACGTCGCCCGCCTGGCCGGGCTGAGCGTGTTCGACCCGCTCGGCGACCAGGTCGGCCGGGTGCGCGACGTCGTGCTCACCTTCTCCGCTCGCCGGGCCCGCCCGCGCGTGATCGGCCTCGTCGTCGAGGTGCCCGGCCGCCGCAGGGTCTTCGTCCCGATGACGCGCGTGACCTCGGTCGACGGCGGGCAGGTCATCACGACCGGCCTGGTCAACATGCGCCGCTTCGAGCAGCGCCACTCCGAGACCCTCGCACTCGCCGAGTTGCTGGAGCGGCCGATCCGCTGGCGTGCCGAGGGCCGCGAGGTCGAGGGCACCGTCGAGGACCTCGCCATCGAGCGCGAGCGCACCCGCGACTGGGCGGCGACCAAGGTCTTCGTGCGCGAGGGCAAGCCCGCCACCGGCACCCTCTCGAGGCTCTCGCGCCGCCGCGGCGCCACGACCGTCGTGCCCATCGAGGACGTGACCGGCCTGCACGAGAGCGGCGACGCCCAGAGCGCGACCCGGCTGCTCGAGACCTACGAGGACCTCAAGGCGGCCGACCTCGCCGAGGCCATCAAGGACCTGCCCGACAAGCGCCGCCGCGAGGTCGTGGCCGCCCTCGACGACGACAAGCTCGCCGACGTCCTCGAGGAGCTCCCCGAGGAGGACCAGATCGAGATCCTCGGTCACCTCGAGCGCGAGCGCGCCGCCGACGTCCTCGAGGCCATGCAGCCCGACGACGCCGCCGACCTGCTCTCGGAGCTGACACCCGAGGCCCAGGAGGAGCTCTTGGCCGAGATGGAGCCCGACGAGGCGGCCGACCTGCGACGCCTCCTGACCTATGACGAGAACACCGCCGGTGGTCTGATGACGTCCGAGCCGGTGATCCTCGGCCCCGAGGCGACGATCGCCGAGGCGCTGGCGGTGGTGCGGCAGGAGGAGCTGCCGACTGCGCTCGCGACCATCGTCTTCGTCTGCCGGGCGCCCCTCGAGACGCCGACCGGCCGCTATCTCGGCATGGTCCACATCCAGCGGCTGCTGCGCGAGCCACCCCACAACGCCGTCGGCGGGATCCTCGACAAGGACGTCGACGCGCTCCCGCCCGAGGCCCCCCTGGGCGAGATCACCCGGCGGTTCGCGACCTACAACCTCGTCTCGATGCCCGTCGTCGACGACGAGGGCCACCTCCTGGGCGCGGTCACCGTCGACGACGTGCTCGACCACATCCTCCCCGAGGACTGGCGCGAGGAGAGGCACGAGGTGACCCATGGCTGAGCGCAGGAACACCCCCCGGCTCGACCAGCCGCGCGAGGCGCGCCGCCGGTTCATCCGCCGGCCCGCGATGTTCAACGGCGAGGCCTTCGGCGTGCTCTCCGAGAAGTTCGCCCGCTTCATGGGCACGCCCGTCTTCCTGATCTGGATGACGATCTTCGTCGTCGCGTGGCTGGCGTGGAACACCTTCATGCCCGAGAGCGTCCAGTTCGACCCGCGCGCCCTCAACTACACCCTGCTCACCCTGATCCTCAGCCTCCAGGCGTCGTATGCCGCGCCGCTGATCCTGCTCGCGCAGAACCGGCAGGACGACCGCGACCGGGTCGCGCTGGAGCAGGACCGCAGCCGCGACGAGCGCAACCTCGCCGACACCGAGTACCTCACGCGCGAGGTGGCCGCCCTGCGGCTCGCGCTGCGCGACACCGCCACCCGCGACTTCGTGCGCTCCGAGCTGCGCACGCTGCTGGAGGAGATGGAGGAGCGCGGGCTCGAGGTCCGTGCCAGGGAGCAGGACACGCGCGAGGAGCCTCCTGCCGGGGCCTGAGCGGCACCGCCCGCACGGGCCTCCCCCGGCGCGACCTACCATGGGTGAATGCCCACGCCCCCGGTGAGCGACGAGACGCTCCACGCAGCCCTGTCCACGGTCATCGACCCCGAGATCCGCAAGCCGATCACCGAGCTCGGCATGGTCGAGAGCGCGTCGGTCGACGAGAGCGGCCGGGCCAGCGTCACGATCCTGCTCACCGTCGCGGGCTGTCCCATGAAGGACACGCTCCGCCGCGACACCACTGCCGCGCTGGAGAAGGTCGAGGGCGTCACCTCCGTCGACGTCACCCTCGGCGTCATGTCCGACGAGCAGCGCGCCGGGCTGCGCCAGCAGCTGCGTGGCGGGGCCGCGGAGCGCGAGATCCCGTTCGCCAAGCCGGGCTCGCTCACGCGGGTGTATGCCGTGGCCTCCGGCAAGGGCGGCGTCGGCAAGTCCTCGGTCACCACCAACCTCGCCGCCGCCCTCGCCGCGCAGGGCATGAAGGTCGGCGTCGTCGACGCCGACGTCTATGGCTTCTCGATCCCGCGCATGCTGGGTGTCGAGCAGAAGCCGACCCAGGTCGACGACATGATCCTGCCGCCGGTCGCCCACGACGTGAAGGTCATCTCGATCGGCATGTTCGTCCCCGGCAACCAGCCGGTCGTCTGGCGCGGTCCGATGCTCCACCGGGCGCTCCAGCAGTTCTTCGGCGATGTCTTCTGGGGCGACCTCGACGTCCTGCTGCTCGACCTGCCGCCGGGCACCGGCGACATCGCGATCTCGGTGGCCCAGCTGATCCCCAACTCGGAGATCATCGTCGTCACCACCCCCCAGACCGCTGCGGCCGAGGTCGCCGAGCGGGCCGGCTCGATCGCCCTCCAGACCCACCAGCGCGTCGTCGGCGTCATCGAGAACATGTCCTGGCTGGAGCTGCCCGACGGCACCCGCCAGGAGATCTTCGGCTCCGGCGGCGGCCAGACCGTGGCCGACTCGCTGAGCCGCTCGATCGGCGCCGAGGTGCCGCTGCTGGGCCAGATCCCGCTCGACCCGACCCTGCGCGAGGGCGGCGACCAGGGCCGCCCGGTCGTGCTCGACCAGCCCGACACCGCCGCCGCGGTCGCGCTGCGCGGCATCGCCCGCCAGCTCGCCTCCCGCTCGCGTGGTCTGGCCGGCCGCTCGCTCGGGATCACCCCCGCCGGCCGCTGACCCCCGCGAGGGGAGCACACGGCATACCCATCAAGGGGATCCGCGCCCACCAGACCGGATCTGTCCGCAGGTTTGATTTCTGTGCCCCGGCCTGACCCGACCGCTCGGGATCTGTCCGCAGGTTTGATTTCTGTGCCCCGGCTTGATCATCGGGACAGAACGCAAACCGGGGCACAGACTCCGACGCCGCGTCCTGGGGCCCAGTTGCCCGATCGCGGCGTCAGGTGGCGTCGACGTCGTAGGGGGTGGGGAGGCTCGGGTCTCGCTCGGCCGGCGGGCGGGGGTATGCCGCGGCCGCCGGGTCGTCGTAGTCCCCCGTGTCGAAATCCGCGCCACCCTGGGGGTCGGTGCCCGGCAGCGGCTCGGTCAGCGCCTCTCGGACGATCCGGCGCGGGTCGTACTGGCGCGGGTCGTACTGGCGCCAGTCGATGTCGTCGAACTCCGGGCCGAGCTGGTCACGCAGCTGGCCGCGCGCGCCATCGGCCATCAGCCGCACCTGGTGGACCAGGCGGGCGAGCTTGGCGGCATACTCCGGCAGCCGCTCGGGGCCGAGGATGAAGACCGCAAGTACGGCGAGCAGGATGAACTCCCACCCGTTGATCCCGAACATCGGCTACTCGTCCCCTTGTCGGTCGGCTCGTCGGGGGCAGCCGCGGTCAGTCGCCGCTGCCCTGAAGCACCATCGTGGCATCGATCTTCTCATTGCCACGCAGCACTGTAAGGGAGACCCGGTCGCCGATGCTCTTGGCCCGGATCGCGACGATGAGCTCGTCGGCGTCGGTGACGCGCTTGCCGTCGAACTCGACGATGACATCGCCCGCCTCGAGACCAGCCTTGTCGGCGGGCCCGTCCTTGGTGACGGCCTTGCCGTTGGAGCTGTCGTCGGCGATCTTGACGCCCTCACCGGTGTAGCGGGTGTCGAGCATGACCCCGATGACGGGGTGGTCGGCCTTGCCCTTGGTGATCAGCTGCTCGGCGGTCTTCTTGACCTGGTCGCTCGGGATGGCGAAGCCGACACCGATGTTGCCGGAGGCCTCACCGGTCGAACCGGGCGCACGGGCGATCGCGGAGTTGACGCCGATGACGCGACCCTGCGCGTCGAGCAGCGGGCCGCCGGAGTTGCCGGGGTTGATGGCCGCGTCGGTCTGGATCGCGCTGATGTAGGACGTGTCGTCGGCGGTGCTGCCGGGGACGACCGGGCGGCCGAGCGCGCTGACGATGCCGGTGGTCACGGTCGACTCCAGGCCGAGCGGGGCGCCGACCGCGATGACGGGGTCGCCGACCACGACGTCGGCCGAGCGGCCGAGGGTGAGCGGGGTGAGGTCGGTGCGGGCGACCTTGAGCACCGCCAGGTCATAGGAGACGTCGCGGCCGACGACGGTCGCCTTCTCCTCGTCGCCGTTGGAGAGCTGGACGATGATCGTGCCGCCGTTGGCGGCGGTGTCGACGACGTGGTTGTTGGTGATGATGTGCCCCGCGCTGTCGAGCACGAAGCCCGAGCCGGTCCCCTCGCCCCCGCTGCCCTGGATCTGCACGGTCACCACACTGGGCAGGGCCTTGGCGGCGATGTTGGCGATCGACCCCTCCGGCCGCGAGGTGGACCCGGCGCCGGCGGTCGGGATCGAGGTGCCGGGGGTGCCCACGCGCAGTTTGCCCGACGAGCCGAGCCAGCCGCCGAGGAGGCCACCGAGCGCGCCGGCCAGCATCGCCGACGCCAGCGCGATCGCGAGGACGCCCGGCCAGGTCGGCCCGCGCCGCACCTTGGGCGGCGGGGCGGTGACGGTGGGCGGGAAGGACTGGGCCGGGGCGGGCGGCCACGGCTGCTGCTGGGTCCCCTGGCCCATCGGGTATGCCGCGTGCGCGCCACCCTCGAGCGGCTCGCCTGACTGGGTCGGCTGAGCAGGCCGGGACTGCTGGTACGGCTCACCGGACGGGACCGGCTCACCGGACGTGACCGGGTGGGCAGGCGTGTCCGGGCGGGCAGGCGTGTCCGGGCGGGCCGGGGTGTGGGCCTCGACCGGCACCTCACGCGTGTGGTCGAGCGGGACCTCACGGGTGTGGTCGAGCGGGACCTCCTGCGTGGCGTCCGCGGCGGGCGGCTCGGGCTGGGCCGCCCAGTAGTCGTGGCCGCGGTCGGGCTCGGGGTGGCGCTCGTCGGTCATGGCGACGATTGTGCACTGCCCGCCGGGGCAGAACCCATTCCACCCCCGAGGCGGACCTGCACGACAGATGACGGCGCCATCGGCACCGACAGCGCGTCGGCGACGGGGTGGCTCGTCTGGCACACATCGGTGCTGCGGAGCGAGGCGAAGCCCACGCTGGTCGCGGGGCGGGCCTGCTGCCGCTGGATCGTCAGACCGGCCTGGGTCCCGGCGGCACCGAGGACGCCGACACTCCAGGCCGCTGCGGCCGTGGCGCCGGCCGCCATCGTCGCGATCGCGGCGGCGCGCAGCGGCGAGTGGTGCAGGGCGGGTGCGGTGGGGGCGACCGTGGGGAGCGCGACCGGGTGCGGCTGGGCACGCTCGGTGGCCGCGGGCACGGGCACCGGCGGCAGCATACTCGCGGCGAGCGCGACGAGGCTGGCCTGGAGCGACGAGGAGGGGCTGGGCCCGCCACCGCGCAGGGCGGCGATCAGGCGGGTCTCGGCGGCGACGGCCGACTGGCAGTGCAGGCACACGGCGACGTGCCGATCCCAGCGGAGCAGCTGCGGGGCCGGCAGCGCACGCAGCGCGTAGTCGTGCACCACCTCCCCGAGGCAGCACCGGGACCGGTCACGTCCGAGCATCAGCGCACCCCGGGCAACGGCCGACGCAGGCCAAGCGTGCGACGAGGGGTCGTGGTGCGCTCCTCCACCGGGGTGGGTGCGCGGTGGGCGAGCGCGTCCCGCAGCAGCGCGCGGCCGCGGTGGATCCGGGAGCGGACCGTGCCGAGCTTGATGCCCAGCGTCGCGGCGATCTCCTCATAGGACAGGCCCTCGATGTCACACAGGACCACGGCGGCGCGGAAGTCCGGCGGCAGCGCGTCGAGGGCGCGCTGCACGTCGTCGTCGAAGTGGTCGGCGTCGAAGCGGGCCTCGGGGTCGAGCTCGCGGCTCGGCAGGCTGGCAGCCGCCTCGTCGGACAGCGCGTCGAAGCGGATCCGCTGCTTGCGGCGCATCTTGTCCAGATAGGCATTGGTAGTGATGCGGTGCAGCCAGCCCTCGAAGGTGCCGGGGCGGTAGGTGTGCAGCGAGCGGAACACCCGGATGAAGACGTCCTGGGTGAGGTCCTCGGCGTCATGTTGGTTGCCGGTCAGCCGGTAGGCCAGTCGGTAGACGCGCGCGGAGTGCTGCTCGACGACCTCCTCCCAGCTCGGGGCGCTCCAGCCATCGACGGCCTCGGCTGCGGAGGACTCGAGCTCATGCCCGGTCACGGTCACGGTTGTCCCTCTCGGTCGTGGCGCGCTCTGCGCCTCGTCGTGCTCCAACGTGCACGGTGCCCCAGATGTTTCCGCACGACCCTGAGAGAAGCCTGTGCGTGCGCGCGGCCCCAGCCGTGCTCCCAGGGCGTCGTATGCCGCGGGCGGCGACCGCGGCATACCCGCTCGCCCACTAGGCTGGTCGCCATGAGCAGCAAGAAGCCCGCCAGCCTGGCGTACGCCGAGGAGTTCGTGCCCGAGAACGAGGTCATGGAAGAGGCCCGTCGGCGTGGCACCGAGCTCGGCGCGACGCCGGTCGGTGCCGGCGCGGGCGCGCTGCTGCGCGTCCTGGCCGCGACCCTCCAGGCCCGCCACGTCATGGAGATCGGCACCGGCGCCGGCGTCTCCGGGCTGTGGCTGCTCGACGGCATGCCCTCCGACGGCGTCCTGACCAGCATCGACGTCGACCCGGAGCACCAGCGCGCGGCCAAGCAGGCCTTCCAGAAGGCCGGCATCCCCCACCAGCGCACCCGCGTCATTGGCGGCGCGGCCCTCGACGTGCTGCCCCGGATGACCGACGGCGCCTATGACATGGTCGTCGTCGACGGCGACAAGCTCGAGTACGGCGCCTATGTCGAGCACGCCATCCGGCTGCTGCGCGCGGGCGGGCTGCTCGTGGTCGACAACATGCTCTGGCACGACCGGGTCGCCGACCCTGCCGCGCGCGACGAGGAGACCACTGCGCTGCGTGACCTCGGCAAGGAGCTGCGCGAGCGCGATGACCTCCTGCCGGCGCTGGTCGCGTCCGGCGACGGTGTCTTCCTCGCCGTCAAGCGCTGAGGATCCGCGCTCAGGCGGTGAGCCTCAGGCGGTGACGGGGCCCGGGCCGCGACGGAAGCCCTCCGGGCCCTCGGCGACGGCCACGACCTCGTAGGGCTCGACGAGCTGCGGAGGCGACCCGATGATCGCGGTGACGTCGCCGCAGTCGTCACCCTGGGCGGCATACATCGCCCTGAACTCGTCGCGGGCGGACTCGGTCGCAAAGACATAGGTGCCCTCGAACCAGGCGCCCTCGCTCATGCGCCACACCTTGAAGGCGAGCCCGTCCTGGAACATGAAGCGGGCCATCGAGGTGCCCACGACGTGCTCGCGCAGCTGCGACGCGGTCTCCGCTCCGGTGCCCTCGAGGGACCAGCGCACGAGCAGGCCATATCCGGCGTTGAGTCCATCCATCAGGAGCGGCCCTCCAGCCACGAGGTGAGCAGTCTGGTGCCGAAGGCGGTCGCACCCTTGGCAAGGATTCCGGCCTCCGCGTCGGAGCGACCGGGGCCGGCGATGTCGAGATGCGCCCACGGGCGCTCGCCGGCGAAACGGCGCAGGAACAGCGCCGCGGTGATCGAGCCGCCGCCCGGTGAGGGCACCGGGCCGGTGTGGTTGAGGTCGGCGACGTCGGACTCCAGCTGCACGCTGTAGCCGTCGTGCAGGGGGAAGTGCCACAGCCGCTCCCCCGCGATCTCGCCGGCCCGGGTCAGCTCCTCGCGCAGCGCGTCGTCGGTCGCATAGACCGGCGCCATCGTGCGGGCCAGGGCGACGCGTGCCGCGCCCGTGAGCGTGGCGATGTCGACCAGGGCCGCCGGGGCGAGCTCGGCGTCGGCGTAGGCGAGGGCGTCGGCCAGGACCATGCGGCCCTCGGCGTCGGTGTTGCGCACCTCGCTCGTCGTCCCGCCGTAGTGGGTCACGACGTCGGAGGGGCGATAGCTCGAGCCGCTCACGGCATTCTCGGCGAGCGCCAGCAGGCCGGTGACCGGCACGGCCACGTCGAGGTCGCGGCAGGCGGCGAGGGTGGCCAGGACGACGGCCGACCCGAGCATGTCGGTCTTCATCGAGAGCATGCCGTCGGCCGGCTTCACGTCGAGACCGCCGGTGTCGAAGGTGATGCCCTTGCCGACGAGGACGACGCGGTCCTCCTCGCGCCCACCCTTGGGCTGGTAGTCGAGGCGCACGAACCGGGGCGGCGTCGCCGATCCCCCGCCGACGGCGAGCAGTCCGCCGAAACCCTCGCGGGCGAGGTCGTCCTCGCTCCAGACGCGGCAGGTCAGCCCGTTATCCGCGGCGAGCGCCTCGGCCTGCTCGGCGACCCAGGCCGGGTTCTTGATGTTGGAGGGGGTGTTGCCGAGGTTGCGCGCGATCAGGGTGGCCCGCGCGCGGACGGCCGCGCGCCGAACGACCTCGGGGTCCATGCCGGCGGCGAGCACCTTGGGCGCCGTGGCGTGGGCGCGGGTCGGTCCCTCGGAGCGCCAGACCGGCGTGCGGTATGCCGCGAGCGTGAGCCCCTCGACGAACGCCCCGTCCGCGCCCTCCTCGGCGGGCGCGGCCAGGCTGCCGGTCACGACCAGCTCGCGCTCGGCCACTGCACGGCCGACCGCGGCGCCGGCAGCGCGCAGGTCGTCGGTGCTCGCCTCGCCCGTGCCGACGAGCAGCACCACGCGGGCAGCCCGCTCGCCCGGGGCGAGCGGCAGGGTGGTCAGGGATCCGGCCTTGCCGGACGGCTCGTGGGTGGCCAGGGTCGTGGCGGGGTCGAGCCCGACCGCCTCGAGGGCCAGCTCTGCGGCCTTTTCGAGCCGCCCGGCCGTGGCACCGTCGTCGGCCGCGACCGGGACCACCAGGGCCAGGTCGCCGCTCTCGGCGTCGGCCAGGGCGTCGGCCACCGAGCCGGGGTGCGGCTCCCAGGTGGCGACGGCCGGCCTGATCAGATCCTCGGGTACACGTTTGTGCTGGTCGGAAGGTTCGGCATGGGGCACCCGCAGACACTAACCCCACCTTGGGCCCGACCGCTGCCCGCCATCCACCCTCTGGGCACCCAGCCCGTGGACGGCCCCGAGAGAGTGGGCCGCCACCTGGCCCGCCAGCGCTCCGGTGGACGGCCACGAGCAGTGGTCCGCCACCTGGCCCGCCCAGCGCCCGCCCATCCTCCCCGCGAAAGGAGCCCCGCCCGCTGGCCCGCGAGCGCCCCGGCCTCCTCACGTGGAAGGAACCCCGCGCCCTGGCAGCCACGCGCCCAAGACACGTCGACTGGCGAAGACACGCCGTGCGCGCGGCGGCTCAGACGGCGTGTCTTGGCCAGTCGACTCGTGGGAGAAGGCGGAAGGCGGCCGGACACACGAGTCCCCCGCCCGGCGATGGCCGGACGGGGGACTCGCGGTGGTCTGTGGCGGAAGGCCTAGAGGCCCTCGCACTCCTCGATCGCCTTGCCGAGCGCCTTGATCTCATCGGGCGTCATCTCGACGACGAGACGACCGCCGCCCTCCAGGGGCATGCGCAGGACGATGCCGCGGCCTTCCTTGGTGACCTCCAGGGGCCCGTCTCCGGTCCGGGGCTTCATGGCTGCCATGGGTGTTTCCTTCCCTCGCGGCGGCCCCGCGCTCGCGTGGCCGATGAACCCACGCCTGCTTCGGCGCAGTTTTGACCGTCATTATCTCTCCGTTGGCGACGAGGTCCTAATCAGGGCCCGCCACGCACCGACACCCGCCCCGCCACGAGCGGCTCTCTCGCTTGGCGGCGAGGTCCTGACAAGGGCGCATCAGAGCCCTATCAGGGGGTGGCCGAGCCCCAGGGCGTGTAGACCCACAGGGTCGCGGTCCACCACACCAGCCCGCCGACGAGGGCGAGGACCACGACCAGGACGCGGCGGCGCCAGTGCCGCACCACCCGCTCCCCCGTGGAGGTGCGCATTGCGACGCTGGCCAGGAGCGCGGCGATCGGGAAGTCCAGCAGCAGGAAGCGCCACATGCTGGTGATCGGCCGGACCACGGCGATCAGATAGAGCGGATAGACCAGCGCCCAGGTGCGCACCTCGACCGGCAGCCAGCGACCGTGGCGGCCCGCGACGAGGGCCAGATAGGTCGCCACGAGCGCGACCATGACGACGATCCCCGCGACGCCCCAGGCGGACCACGCCCAGTCCAGCCAGAGCACGAACGGCCCCTGCGAGGGCTTCATCCCCCAGGACGCCTGCACATCAAAGAATGCCGTGGGCACGCCGGTTCGCCACGCGGCATACGCCGGCCAGGCCAGCGCGGAGGCGCCGGTGGCCACGAGCAGCGTCGCCGCGGCCGCCCGCTGCCCGCCCAGCGGCGTGACCCGGGCCGCCCGGTCCTCGCGCCACCGCAGGGTGAGGTGGACCAGGACGACGCAGGCGAGCGCCGGAGCGACCCCGCGGGTGAAGCCCAGCACGACCGCGAGCAGCGCCGTGAGCAGATAGTGGCGCTCCATGAGCAGGAGCAGCGCGCCGGCGACCAGGACAGCGGCGAGCGCCTCGGTGTAGGGCACGAGCATGGTGGCGGTCGCCGGATACAGACACCAGAGCGCGGCCGCGCACAGGGCGAGGCGCTCTCGGGCGGGCTGCGGCGCCGCGTGCAGGCCGAAGCGGCATACCCGCCACACGAGCAGGACGGCCAGCGCCCCGAGGACGAGGTTGACGGCGACTGCGGCCGCCCCGAACGGCACGCCCAGCGCCATGAGGGGCCGGGTCAGCAGCGGGAAGACGGGATAGAAGGCCCACTCGCTGTAGGTGATCCGCCCGGTCTGTGCGTCGGTCGGCAGCGGGACCGGGTAGCCGTCCTGGGCGATCGAGGCATACCAGTCGGCGTCCCAGAGCAGGAACATGTCACCGATGCCGGCCTGGAGGTGGCCCACCCCGGCCGGGTTCTGGAACCAGCGGGCGGCGATGGCCAGGGCGAGGAGCACGAGGAGGCGGCTCGCGGCATACACCCAGAGGAGGAAGGCCCGGGGGTGGAGCAGCGCCCAGGTGGCCAGCCGGTCCCGGCCCGCGGCGGTGAGCAGCGACGGGCGAGCGGACCGCACGGCCGGGGCCACGTCCGGGGCGGCGGTCACGGCGGGGCGTCCTGCGGCGGGTGGTAGACGAGCAGCTCCCAGATCCAGGTGACCTGGCCGAGGATGCCGAGGCCGACGAGCGCGACGGCCAGCAGCGGCCACCACCGCCACTGCCTGCGGGCGGCGACGCCGAGGACGACGGCGACGAGGGGGAAGAGCGGCAGCAGATAGCGGAAGATGCTGGTGAAGGGGTCGAGCACGGCGCCGAGATAGGCCGGATAGGCCAGGCACCACGCGCGCATCTCCACGCCGAGACGGTGGGCCCACGGCCCGAGCACGAGCAGGAGCAGGAGCGCCACGAGCAGGGCGAGCGAGACCGGCCCGTAGGTCGCGGCGGAGTCGCCGTGGCGGAAGACCCACTTGCTCATCCCCAGCCACGGCTTGAAGGGGACGATCTCGCGCGCGCCTCGCCAGGAGGCCATCGTGTCGGTGTAGGCGGTGCGCAGACCGGTCCCCCGCCAGACGAGCGCGGGCCAGATGAACGCGCCGATGCCGCAGACGGCCAGCCCCACCACTGCGCGGGTCAGCTCCGGGCGCGGCAGCGGGCGCCCGGCCCGGTGCAGCAGCCACCAGTGCCACGCGAAGGTCGCCGCGAACACCACGCCGAGCGGCACGGCGATGGGCCGGGTCAGCCCGATGACGACGCCGACGACACCCGCCCAGACCCACTGCCTGCGCACCAGCAGCAGCAGGAAGAGGCAGAGCAGGATCATCGCCGGGCCCTCGGTGTAGGCCAGCTGCATCGAGGGCGACGGCGGGGTCGCGGCCCAGACCGCGACGACGGCGAGGGTGGGCCAGTCCCCGATCCGGTCGCGCAGCAGCAACGCCATCAGCAGCGCCGCGCCGAGCCCCGCGAGCAGGGCGATCGTGGAGGCGACGGGCGCGAACGGCAGCCCCGTCAGCCGCATGCCGAGCCGGGCGAGCATGGGCAGCATGGGATAGAAGGCCCAGGGGTTCTGGCGCACGCGCCCCTGGTCGTCGCGCGGGAGGACGTCGGGATAGCCCTCCTCGGCGATCTTGCGGTACCAGCCGCCGTCCCACATCTGGATCATGTCGAAGTAGTCGACGTCCTGGTCGGTCCAGAAGGGCACCGGCACCTGGCCCCGCGCCGCGGCCGCGATGAACGCCGCGCTCACCGTGCGGAACAGGAGGTATGCCGCTGCCACGGCCAGCAGGAGACGTCGCCCCCCGAGGACGAGATCCCCGCTCAGCCCATCACGGACCGGACGGGTGGCCGGCAGGACGCTGCTCATCGGCTGCCGCCCAGGTCGGTGCGGGCGCCCTCGAACGCGCCGTCGAGGACCCGCGCGAAGAGCCACCTGCTGCCGAGTCGGGAGACGAGCGCGACCAGCGGCCGCAGCCACGCCGGGACCTGACGGGCGGGCCAGATCGCCTCGCGCCACTGCACCTCGGTGCCCCCGGCCGCGGCCCGGACGGTGATGTGGGCCCGGCCGTGCAGGACCCGACCGGTCTTGTCGATGACCAGCTCACCGGGACGGCCGGCCTCGGGCGGGGACCAGCGCGTCACCGCCATCGGGTCGTCGAGCCGCACCGGGCCGAGACGGGTGACCGCGCTGAAGCGCGAGCCCGGCCCCAGCGTCGGCTCGCCCTGCATCGTCGTGAAGGGCGCGCCGGCCTCGTGGGCGCTCAAGGTCGTCAGGCGCGCCCAGGCGCTCTCGGGCGGGACCGGGACGGTGCGGCGGACCACCGCCCACGCGCCGGGCGGCAGCTCGTCAGCGGGAGTGGGACGCATCTGCGTCGAGGTCACGGCGCCCGGGTGGGATCGACGGGCCCCGTCGCGTCGATGCGGCCGACCGGGTCGACCGGGTCGACGGGCTCGCCACGGTCAGCGGGCCCGCGGGAGCTGACCGCCTGGCCACGGTCGAGCGGCGAGGCGCCCCGCAGCTCGGCGATGACCTGGTCCTGCTCCTCGATGCGGGCCTGGAGACGGTCGAGGACATCGTCGACCTGGCTCATGCGGTAGCCCCGCAGGGCGGTGTCGAAGTGGACCCGCGCGACGTCGGCGCCCGTGGGCACCGCCGGCAGATAGGCGTCGGGGACGGTCGAGACGGCCTCGGAGAGCGGCTCGCCCGGGAGCCGGTTGGTGAGGACGGCGGCGAGCAGCCCGAGGAGCGCCAGGACGGCGACGGTCGACACGATCCAGATCACCCCCCGATCGTCGCATGTCCCGGCGCCGGGGTGGCGCACCGCCCGTCGCGAGCCCATCGGCAGACGTCGGGGTCAGGGCTGGCGGGGCCCCTCGGGGGCGGGTTTCACGCCGTTGCGGACACCCTCGCGGACCGCGTCGGTCGCCGCCCGGATGTGGGCGACGGCCTCGTCGACATCATCGGTGACCAGGAGCATGTCGACGTCCTGGGGGCTGATCATCCCGCGGGCGAGCACCTGCTCGCGCAGCCACGCAAGCAGGCCGGACCAGTAGTCGACGCCCATCAGGACGATCGGGAAGGAGGTCACCTTGCCCGTCTGGACCAGGGTGATCGCCTCGAAGAGCTCGTCGAGCGTGCCCATCCCGCCCGGCAGGACGACGAAGCCCTCGGCGTACTTGACGAACATCGTCTTGCGCGCGAAGAAGTAGCGGAAGTTGATGCCGAGGTCGACGTAGTCGTTGAGCCCCGTCTCGAAGGGCAGCTCGATCCCGAGCCCGACGGAGGTGCCGTCCGCCTCGAGCGCGCCCCGGTTGGCCGCCTCCATGGCGCCGGGCCCGCCGCCTGTTATGACGGCATACCCCGCCTTGGCGAGAGCCGCCCCCACCTCCACACCCAGGGCGTATGCCGCGTCGTCGGGCCGCGAGCGCGCCGAGCCGAAGACGCTGACGGCCGGCCCGAGCTCGGCGAGCGCGCCGAAGCCGGTGACGAACTCGGACTGGATGCGCATCACACGCCACGGGTCGGTGTGGAGCCAGTCGGCCCGACCGGTGTTGTCGAGCAGGCGCTGGTCGTGGGTGGACTGGGGGACGCGGTCGCCGCGGAAGGTGACCGGGCCCCGCTGGTACTCGCGGCGGGCGCGTCGCGGCGCGGGCCCGAGGGTCTGGCCCTCGACGTCGGCCTCCCCGGTCACCGGGGTCTGGTCCTGCGGTGTCGACATCGGGCCTCCTCAGGCGAGCCAGCGCAGCAGCGCGGCCTCGCAGTCGGTGATGTGCTGGACGGGGCAGCGCTCCTCGTCGTGGTGGGCGAGGTTGGGGTCACCCGGGCCGAAGTTGACGGCCGCGATCCCCATGCCCGAGAAGCGGGCCACGTCGGTCCAGCCCTCCTTGGCGATCACGTCGACACCAAGGGCGTCGACGAAGGCCTCCGCCGCGGGCAGGTGCAGCCCCGGCCGGGCGCCGCCGGCGTTGTCGGTGCACTCGATGTCGAAGCCCTCGAAGAGGGTCTTGACGTGCAGCAGCGCCTCCTCCTCGGACTTGTTGGGCGCGTAGCGGTAGTTGACCGTCACGGTGCACACGTCGGGGATGACATTGCCGGCGATCCCGCCGGAGATGCCGGTGGCGTTCATCGCCTCGTGGTACTCCAGCCCCTCGACCTCGACGGTCTGGGGCTCGTATGCCGTGAGGCGGGCCAGGATCGCGTTGGCCTCGTGGATGGCGTTCTTGCCGTTCCACGGCCGGGCGGAGTGGGCGGCCACGCCCCGCGCGGTGACGTCGACCCGCAGCGTGCCCTTGCAGCCGCCCTCGACGATGGCGCTGGTGGGCTCGAGCAGCACGGCGAAGTCGGCCTCGATGAGGTCGGGCCGCTCCTCGGCGATCAGCCGCAGCCCGTTGAACTCGGAGTCGATCTCCTCGGCCTCATAGAAGACGAAGGTGATGTCGCGGCTCGGCTCGGGGACCGTGGCCGCGATCTTGAGCTGGACGGCCACGCCGCCCTTCATGTCGACGGTGCCCCGGCCCCACAGCTCGTCGCCGCGGCGCTGGGTGGGCAGGTTGGGCGGGTCGGTGGTCAGTGGCACCGTGTCGATGTGGCCGGCCAGCACCACCCGCTCCTCGCGGCCGAGCTCGGTGCGGGCCACCAGGGAGTTGCCGATGCGGGTGACCTCGAGGTGGTCCAGACCGCGCAGGGCGGCCTCGATCGCGTCGCAGATCGTCTGCTCGTCGCGGCTGACCGACTCGATGTCGCAGATCGCGGCCGTGAGGTCGACAACGTCGCCGGTCAGGTCCAGGGTGGGGACGCTGGGGGCAGTGCTCGGTGAACTCATGGGCCCGAGCCTAGTGCGCGCCGCCGACGGCGCTGTCACTCCTCTCGCCTACCCTTGGGGCCATGACTTCGCAGCGCACCGCTTGGGGCATCGGCCTGGCCACAATCGCCGCCGATGGCACCGTCCTCGACACCTGGTTCCCCTCCCCCGCCCTGGGCGATCAGCCCCAGGACGCGACCGCCCCCGAGGGGCTCGCCGCGCTGGCCGGGGACGACCCCGCCCGCGGGGTGCGCACCGAGGTCGTCACCACCAGCATCGGCCTCGACGAGGCCCCTCAGGGCGCCTCCGACGCCTATCTGCGCCTGCACCTGCTCAGCCACCGGCTGGTCACCCCCAACTCGATCAACCTCGACGGCCTCTTCGGCGCCCTGGCCAATGTCGTGTGGACCAACCACGGCCCGTGCCAGGTCGAGGGCTTCGAGCAGACCCGCCTGCGGCTGCGTGCGCGCGGGCCGGTCCAGGTCTTCGGCGTCGACAAGTTCCCCCGCATGACCGACTACGTCATGCCGACGGGTGTGCGTGTCGCCGACGCCGACCGCGTCCGGCTCGGCGCCCACCTCGCCAGCGGCACGACCGTCATGCACGAGGGCTTCGTCAACTTCAACGCCGGCACCCTCGGCAGCTCGATGGTCGAGGGCCGCATCTCCCAGGGTGTCGTGGTCGGCGATGGCTCCGACGTCGGTGGCGGCGCCTCGACCATGGGCACCCTGTCGGGCGGCGGCACCGAGCGGGTCGCGATCGGCGAGCGCTGCCTCGTCGGCGCGGAGGCCGGCATCGGCATCGCGCTCGGCGATGACTGCGTCGTCGAGGCCGGGCTCTATGTCACGGCCGGCACCAAGGTCACGCTGCCCGACGGCACGGTCACCAAGGCCGCCGAGCTCTCCGGCCAGTCCAACCTGCTCTTCCTGCGCAACTCCGTCACCGGTGCCGTCGAGGCCCGGCCGCGCGACGGCCACGGCATCGTGCTCAACTCGGCGCTCCACGCCAACGACTGACCGGCGCGCCTGCCGGCCATCCACTCTCGACGCCCGCTCCGACCCACGATCAGCACCCCCAAGGAACCCATGCCCCGGACGTCCGGTGGCGGGCTCGTGCTCGCCGAGGAAGACCACCGCTCGCCACGGCGACGCGGGCTGGTGCGCGCGCTGCTGGCCGCCCTCGTGGTCGTGGTGCTCGGCGTGGGCGCGCTGGCAGGCCGCAACCTGATCGCGGGGTTCGGGGGCGAGCGCTGTCGGGCGATGGCGGCCGGGAGCGAGGTCACCTTCGACCCCGAGCAGATCTCCAACGCCGCCACCATCGTCGGCATCGCGGCCAAGCGCGGGTTGCCGGCGCGCGCGGCCACCATCGCGATCGCCACGGCGATCCAGGAGTCCAAGCTGCGCAACATCACCTATGGCGACCGCGACTCCATCGGCCTGTTCCAGCAGCGGCCGTCGCAGGGCTGGGGCACCCGCGAGCAGATCCTCGACCCGGAGTATGCCGCGGGCGCGTTCTACGACGCGCTCGTCAAGATCGACGGCTACGAGTCGATGGAGATCACCAAGGTCGCCCAGGCCGTGCAGAAGAGTGCCTATCCCGAGGCGTATGCCGACCACGAGCAGGAGGGGCGCATCCTCGCATCAACGCTGAGCGGCCACTCCCCGGCGGGCCTGGCCTGCCGGCTCAAGGACGCCGACGGCCCCGACGTCTCGGGGCTCCAGACGGCCATGCAGAACGAGATCGGTCTGGCGGGCCGCCGCGAGTCAGGCTCGCCGGTGACGCTCACCGTGACCGTGCCCAAGGACCGCGAGACCTGGCTCGCGGCGCACTGGGCCGTGGCCAAGGCGGGCGACTACGGCATCACCTCGATCGAGGCCAGCGGCACGCGCTGGACCCGCACGATGGGCCGCGACGGCCTGACCTGGGAGCGGACGACGGGCGCCGCCTCGGGCACGTCCGTGCGCATCCAGCTCGCGCCCAACCCCTGACTGGACGTCCGAGCGCATCCAGCTCGCACCCAGCCCCTGACTGGACGTCCGAGCGCATCCAGCTCGCGCCCAGCCCCTGACGGCGGTCGGCACACCAGCCGGAGAGGACCAGACGAGTAGGCGTCGGCCGGGCAGGTCGGGCCGCTGGACGAGTCGGCGTCAGCCCTCGGTCAGCGGGGTGCCCTGGTGGTAGACCAGCCGCCAGGTGTCATCGGTGCGCCGCCACAGCGACGACCGCGCCGCACGCTGGCCGGCCCGCTGGGAGACCCACAGCACCTGCACCAGGTCGGGGGTGAGCGGGCGCGCGGCGAGGTCGTGCATCTCGATCGGCGCCGCCGCGTCGGCGCCCTCCTCGAGGAGCATCTCCGTCACGGCGGCGCGGTCCCAGATGCGACCGGAGGCCCCGATCTCGAGGAAGTCGGCATCGAGCAGCTCGCCGACCCGGCCCGGGTCCGCGCGGCATTCGCTCCCCTGGAGCTCGCGCTCGAGCGCGAGCACCGGGTCCAGATCGATCCCTGCCTGCCGCGTGGCCGCGCGTGAACGCCGGCCTGCACTCCCCTGCTCAACCACGGCGACAGCCTCCCACCCCCACCCGGCCCGCGCGAGTGGTAACCCGACCAAGGGCTGGATCCGGTCGACGGCCGGTCGACCTGCGGCGTCGAGTCCCCCGCACGCGACAGATCTGGACGTTGCGGGGCCAGCACCCGGATCGCCATCCCCCCTACGCGACAGATCTGGACGTTACGACGGGGATGGTGGACCGGCGCGACCATCAGCGCAGGATCCTTCGCAGATGGCCGGTCGACGCCCGGTGCGGCGACCATCAGCGCAGGATCCTTCGCGGGTGCACCGCCGCACAAGGGGTATGCCGCGGGGCGGCACCCAAGGTGTGGGTGCCGCCCCGCGGCATACGTGCTGTGAGCCGGTGGCTCAGCGCTGGTCGAGACCGACGTAGTCGCGCGAGTCCTGGCCGATGTAGACCTGACGCGGGCGGCCGATCTTGGTGCCCTTGTCCTCGATCATCTCGCGCCACTGGGCGATCCAGCCCGGCAGGCGGCCGAGGGCGAACAGGACCGTGAACATCTTGGTCGGGAAGCCCATCTGCTGGTAGATCAGGCCCGTGTAGAAGTCGACGTTGGGGTAGAGCTTGCGCTCCTTGAAGTAGTCGTCGTTGAGCGCGTGCTCCTCCAGCTCCATGGCAATGTCGAGCATCTGGTCGTGCTCCTTGCCGTCGAGGAGGGAGTGGGCGGTCTTCTTGATGATGGCCGCGCGCGGGTCGTAGTTCTTGTAGACGCGGTGGCCGAAGCCCATGAGCTTGACGCCCGGCTCCTTGTCCTTGACCCGACGGACGAAGTCGGAGACGTCGCCGCCCTCGGCCTTGATCTTGGCGAGCATCTCGAGCACGGCCTGGTTGGCGCCGCCGTGGAGCGGGCCGAAGAGCGCGTTGATGCCGGCGGAGACGGAGGCAAAGAGGTTGGCGTGGCTGGAGCCGACGAGGCGCACGGTCGAGGTGGAGCAGTTCTGCTCGTGGTCGGCGTGCAGGATCAGCAGCAGGTCGAGGGCCTTGACCATCTCGGGGTCGAGGTCATAGGGCTCGGCCGGGAAGCCGAAGGTCATCCGGAGGAAGTTCTCCGGGAGGCTCAGGCTGTTGTCCGGGTAAAGGAAGGGCTGGCCCACGGACTTCTTGTGGGCGTATGCCGCGATCGTCGGCAGCTTGGCCAGCAGCCGGATCGTGGAGATCTCGACGTGCTCCTGGTTGAAGGGGTCGAGGCTGTCCTGGTAGAAGGTCGACAGCGCGGAGACGGCCGAGGACAGGACGGGCATCGGGTGGGCGTCGCGCGGGAAGCCGCCGAAGAACTCCTTGAGGTCCTCGTGGAGCATCGTGTGCCGGCGGATGCGGTTGTCGAAGTCCTCGAGCTGGTCCTTGGTGGGCAGCTCGCCGTAGATGAGCAAGTAGGACACCTCGAGGAAGCTCGACTTCTCCGCCAGCTGCTCGATCGGGTAGCCCCGGTAGCGCAGGATGCCCTCGTCGCCGTCGATGTAGGTGATGGCGCTGGTGCAGGACGCGGTGTTGGTGAAGCCGTTGTCGAGGGTGACATTGCCCGTCTCCTTGAGGAGAGCGGAGATGTTGTAGCCGTTGTTGCCGACAGTCGCGGGGACCAGAGGCAGGTCAAGGGTCTTGTCGCCTGCGACGAGCTTGGCTCCCGGGGTGGCGTCAGTCATGTGTGCTCTTTCCTTCTCGCTCGTACGTGGCCTGGTCGAGGCCGCCGACTCGACCCGAACGCTACCCCAGCGCTGGGTCGGGCTTCGTGACTAGGTAGGCCGCGTGCGCCAAGTGGAGCACGGAGGGCGACGAGCGTGGGGCGTACCCGTGGGTAATCGTGGGGCCTGTGGCGCACCTCACGCGGTGGCAGCAGCGTAGTCCCTCAGCCTGGCGGCGGCGACGGCGATCCGCTCGTCGGAGGCCGTCAGGGCCACCCGCACGTGCTGGCGCGAGGCCGCCCCGTAGAAGCTGCCGGGGGCCACGAGGATCCCGAGCCCGGCGAGGCGCTCGACGGTCTCCCAGCAGTCCTCCCCCGCGGTCGACCAGAGATAGAGGCCGGCCTCGGAGTCGTCGATGCGCAGCCCGGCGGCCTCGAGGGCGGGCTGGAGGACCTCGCGCCGCGCGCCGTAGCGGATCTTCTGCTCCGCGACGTGCTCCTCGTCGCCGAGCGCGACCCGCATGGCCTCCTGGACGGGCCAGGGCATGATCATGCCGGCATGCTTGCGGACCTCGAGGATGCGCTTGACCAGACCGACGTCGCCGGCCGCGAACGCGGCGCGATAGCCGGCGAGGTTGGACTGCTTGCTCAGCGAGTAGACCGCGAGGAGGCCCTCGTGGCTGCCCTCGCAGACCTCCGGGTCGAGGATCGACGGGGTGCTGCGGGGAGCGACGTGCCCGCGCTCCGGCTGTCGCCAGTCGAGCTCGGCATAGCACTCGTCGGACGCGACGACCACGCCGTTGCGACGGGCCCACTGGACGACCTTGCGCAGGTGCTCGACGCCAAGCACCTTGCCGGTGGGGTTGCCAGGAGAGTTGACCCACAACAGTTTTGGCGTCGTCGACGGCGTCAGCGGTCCCAGTGCCGCAAGCCCGTCGATCACCTTGGGGGTGGCGCGAGCGAGGCGGGCACCCACGTCATAGGTCGGGTAGGCCACGGCCGGGATGCCGACGATGTCACCGGGGCCAAGACCCATGAGGGTCGGCAGCCAGGCCACCAGCTCTTTGCTGCCGATGGTCGGCAGCACGCCGTCGGGGTCGACCCCCGGGGCGTTGCGGCGCCGGGTGAACCACTCGGCGACCGCCTCGCGCAGCGGCGGCGTGCCATAGGTCTGGGGATATCCCGGCGCGTCGGCGGCGGCGCGCAGCGCCCCCTGGACCACGTCGGGCGTCGGGTCGACCGGGGTGCCGACGCTGAGGTCGACGATGCCGTCGCCGAGGTCACCCTGCCCGGAATAGGCGCTCGCCCGCGCCTTGTGCGGCGCGAGCGAGTCCCACGGGAAGTCGGGCAGGTTCACTCGTCGTGTTCCTGCGGCGGCAGCGCGGCGATGATCGGGTGGTCCTTCTTGATCATGCCCAGCTTGGCAGCGCCACCGGGGCTGCCAAGGTCGTCGAAGAACTCGACATTGGCCTTGTAGTAGTCGGACCACTGCTCGGGGACGTCGTCCTCGTAGTAGATCGCCTCGACCGGGCACACCGGCTCACACGCACCACAGTCGACGCACTCGTCGGGGTGGATGTAGAGGCTGCGCTCGCCCTCGTAGATGCAGTCGACCGGGCACTCCTCGATGCAGGCCTTGTCCTTGAGGTCGACACAGGGCTGCGCGATCACGTACGTCATGGCGCCATACTATGCCGCTCATGAGCGATCCGGTCAGTGGCCTCGCGGTCGGGTCGCGCGTGGCCGTCCGCACCCGCATCTCCCCGGCCCCCGGACCTCTCCCCCATGACGGCCCGTCGCTCACCGACACCGTGGGCGAGCTGGTGGCCGTCGACGCCGAGAGCCTCACCGTCGCGACCCGCGCCGGCGAGGTCCGGCTCGAGCGGGACCGCGTCACCGCCGCCAAGGTCATCCCGCCCAGGCCGTCCCGTCGCGGCGCCCCCCACCGGGCGCCCAGCGTCGGCGACCTCCAGCGGCTGATGGTCGCCGGGCACCCGCCCATCGAGCGCGGCCGCATCGGTGAGTGGCTGCTGCGCGCCGCCGACGGATACACGGGCCGCGCCAACTCGCTACTCCCCGTGGGAGATCCGGGCCTGCCCCTCGAGTCCGCGATCGACAAGGCACGCGAGTGGTATGCCGCCCGCGGCCTCGACCTGCTGGTGCAGCTCGCGTTGCCCGAGGGTGCCGACCCCTCCGACGACCCCCTCGGCGCGCTGCTTCTCGGACAGGGCTGCCACCTCTCGCCGCCCGTCCTGGTCATGACCGGGGCGACCGCGCAGATGCCGGACTTCCCACTCCCCCAAGACTATTCGCTGGAGGTGGACGATGAGCCCACTGACGCCTTCCTTGACGCGAGCGGCGAGCGGCTGGCGGCCCATCGTGCCGCCGCCATCGGCATCCTGACCCGCAGCGCCGACCCGGCCTACCTCCGGGCCGTGCGCGACGACGCCACCGCCGCGGTCGTGCGCTCGCCGCTCCACGACGGGTGGGTCGGGCTCTTCGGCCTCCATGTGGACCCGACCCACCGCCGCCAGGGACTGGGCGCGGCGCTCACCGGCGCCGTCGCCGCCCGGGCGCGGGCACGCGGCATACGCTCGCTCTATCTCCAGGTCGAGGCCGACACCGAGCCCGCGGTCGCCCTCTATCGCGGCATGGGCCTGGGCACCCACCACGTCTACTGGTACCTCCGCGGCTGAGCCACCGGGCACGACGAACGGGCCGGACTCCCAGCGGAGTCCGGCCCGTTAGTCGCGTGTGGCGTCAGTCGCCCGCGTTGGGGTTGGTGCAGGTGACGTCGTCCTCGGGGATGTAGTGGGTGCTGTGGTTCTCGGTCTTGACGACCTTGCCGCCCTGGGAGATCGTGCGCGTCACCGTGACGTCGAAGCCCGGCGACGGCGACTGGGGCACACAGCCCGGCGAGTCGTCGCGAATCACCTTGGGCTGCACCAGATTACGCCGCGGACCCTTGTTGGAGGTCACGTCGAAGGTCTTGACGCCGTAGAAGCTGACCGTCACCTGGCCACCACCGGTCGAGGCCTTGATGAGGATGCCGCCGTTGGTGGTGTTGGTCCACTTCTGGTCGACGGTGGGCCAGGAGATCGTCGCCTCGCGGCCCTCGGGGTAGCGCGAGATGTAGAACGAGTGGGGCATGTAGGCATCAAGCTGGACGCCGGCGAACCACGCGGCGTTGAGCGTCGTGGTCGACAGCTGCGAGATGCCGCCGCCGTAGTCCTTGACGAGGCGGCCGTTCATGATGACCGGCGCCTCGTGGTAGCCCTTGGCAGCCGTGCGCTCACCCAGGACGCCGTTGAGGCTGAACTGCTCCCCCTTGGCGACGAAGGTGCCGTTGAGGGTGCGGGCGGCCAGCTGGATGTTGGCCACGCGGCCGGGGCTGCCGGTCAGGGTCGTCGAGAAGGTCGAGATCAGGCCCGGCTGGGCGGCCGAGGCCTTGGCGGCCTTGGCGGCAGCGGCCAGGACCTTCTTCTTGTCGGCGGCGGCCGTCTTGGCCTTCTCCGTCGCGACAGCGGTGGTCACCTTGGGCTTGGTCACCTTGGAGGAGACCACGGCGCGGCGGTCGGTGGAGGTCATCGCGGCCGTGAAGGGCTTGGCGATCGACTTGTCGTCGAGCGCCAGGCCGTCCTTGGCGGGCGTGACCTTGGGCTCGGTGCCGTTGAGCGCCCACGTCGCGTCCTGGGCGGCCTTGGCCACGCCCTGCGACGCAGCGACCTCGTTGACCGCCTTGACCAGACGGGAGTCGTTGATCTTGTGCGACAGCTTGCCGCGGGTGTTGACGACCTCGATCGCCGGGGCGTATGCCGTGGTGGGCACCGAGAAGGTCTGCTTGCCGACGGCCACGGTCACCGGGCCGGACACGGCCTTGTCGGCGAAGTCGGTGCGGAAGCGCTTGATCTCGTCGGGGCTGAGCTCGGGCGTGATCTTCTCGACGGGAGCGTCCACCGTGCGCTTGCCCGGCCACGTCGCAGACACCCGCCGGACGGTCTGGTCGACGTCGAACTTGCGGCCCTCGACCGAGGTGACCGCCTTGACCTTGCCCTCCTTGAAGGCCACCGAGCCCTCCTTGGCGGGCCGGTCGACCTGCTCGGCGAGAGCCTTGACCGCGGTGGTCAGCTTGGCCTCGTCGATCTTGGCGACGGGGTCGCGCTCGACGGAGCCGGTGACGCGGTGCCAGACATTGCGGGGGTCGAAGTCGTCACCGGTGAGACCGTCGAGGGTCTTGTCGATGTCGAAGGCCATCCCGGCGTCGGCCGGCTTGAGGGCCAGCTCCTTGCCGTCGGCCATCACGCGCACCGGCATCGTGGCCTGCGTGCTCAGCCCGCTCTGGAGCGTGCTGCGGGCCTGCTCCTGGGTCATGCCGCCGATCTGGACGCCCGCGACGGTGGTGTCCTTGGGCAGGCGACCGCCGAAGTACTTGGCCGCGGCGACATAGCCGCCCGCGGCCAGGACCAGCAGGACCAGGATGGTGATGGTCGTGGTGACCGCGGCGCTGCCGCGCTCGCTAGCAGGGTGTCTCGTCATGTCTCGTCAGGGGCTCGGGGACGCGTCAATGGCCCACCGCACCGGCGGACCGGGATGGGGCACAAGATCACATTGTGGCATCGAAGCGGCCCGAGAGCCGCATTCACGCGTGGCCCGAGGGGTCTCCCGCCTCGTCGGCAGCCTGCTCGACGGGGACGTCCTGGTCGGCCGCACCGTCGCCGGTCGCCTCCCCTGCCCCGTCGGGCACCTCGGTCGGCTCGAGCTGCTGTCGCTCGCTCGCGCCGAGGGGCAGCCGGGGGCCGACGTGCCGCAGCACCTCGCCGGTCTCGGGGTCGATGAGCTGGTAGCCCTCGCGGCCGCTCAGCCGGTGGGCGATCAGGTTGGACAGCGCAAAGGCGCCGCCGGTGAGGATCACCTGGGTGCGGTGCTCGCCCAGGGCGGTGATCTGGCGGGGCAGGGCCGACTGGTCGACCACCTCGTGTGTCACCTCCTCGTCGGCGACGACGGAGGGCTCGTATGCCGCGTCGCCGGCCGGGACCTGCCAGCCGAGCCCCGCGGGGATGTTGGCGGCCAGCCAGGCGCGGTCCTGCTCCGCCCACGACCGGGGGGTCACCGCGGCATACATGGGCGGGCGCCCAGCGTCGGGCAGCGCCCCCAGCGCGGCCCGCACGACCTGGTGGGTCTGGATGTGGTCGGGGTGGCCATAGCCGCCGGTGGCGTCATAGGTGACGACCAGATCCGGGGCGACCCGCTGGATGACATCGGCGACCTGGAGGGCCGCCTCGTCGGCGTCGGCGTTGACCCAGGCCTCAGGCCGTTGGGCGGCGGGGCTGCCTGCCATGCCGGAGTCGCGATAGGTCCGGCCGCCCTGCTCGCCGAGAAGCTCGTGAGTCACGCCCATCGACGTCATCGCATAGCGCAGCTCCTCGCGGCGGTGCGGGCCGAGCGTGTCGTCCCGGTCCGGGGCCAGGTGGGCCAGCTCGGGAGGGATCACCTCGCCCTCCTCACCGAGCGTGCAGGTCAGCACGTGGACGTCGTCGCCGGCCCGGGCGAAATGGGCCAGCGCCAGACCCGTGGACAGCGACTCGTCGTCGGGGTGTGCATGCACGAACAACAGCTTCATCGGTGCCTCTCTCCCTGCGCCCTGGTCGGGCCCCGAGAGCCAACCTAACCCGTCGCGGGCCGAGCGCGCCGATCCCGGCCCCACGCGGCATACCCCTCGTGTTGCCCGGACACGCGCGACGGCCGCCCACCGGGGAGGCGGGCGACCGTCGGGCGACGCGGGAGATCAGGCGTTGGCGTTGGCGCTCCGGGCGCGGGCGGCCGCGCGGGCGCGGATGGTCTGGTCGAGTTCGACCTTGCGGATCCGCACCGTGTCGGGCGTGACCTCGACGCACTCGTCCTCGCGGCAGAACTCCAGCGACTGCTCGAGCGAGAGCTTGCGCGGCGGGACGACCTTCTCGAAGTTGTCGGCGGAGGAGGCGCGCACGTTGGTGAGCTTCTTCTCCTTGGTGATGTTGACGTCCATGTCGTCGGCGCGGGAGTTCTCGCCGACGATCATGCCCTCATAGACCTCGGTGCCGGGCTCGGTGAAGAGCGTCCCGCGCTCCTGGAGGTTGACCATCGCATAGGACGTGACCGCACCGGCGCGGTCAGCGACGAGCGAGCCGGACTGGCGGGTCGAGATCGCGCCGAACCACGGCTCATAGTCCTCGAAGACGTGGTGGGCGATGCCCGCTCCCCTTGTCTCCGTGAGGAACTCGGTGCGGAAGCCGATCAGGCCACGCGAGGGCACGAGGAACTCCATGCGCACCCAGCCGGTGCCGTGGTTGGTCATCTGCTCCATGCGGCCCTTGCGGGAGGCCAGGATCTGGGTGACCGCTCCGAGGAACTCCTCGGGCACGTCGATCGTGAGGCGCTCGACGGGCTCGTGGACGGCGCCGTCGACCTGCTTGGTGACGACCTGGGGCTTGCCGACCGTCAGCTCGAAGCCCTCGCGGCGCATCTGCTCGACCAGGATCGCGAGCGCCAGCTCGCCTCGGCCCTGGACCTCCCAGGCGTCGGGACGCTCGGTCGGCAGGATCCGCAGCGAGACGTTGCCGATGAGCTCACGGTCGAGCCGGTCCTTGACGAGGCGGGCGGTGACCTTGGTGCCGCGGGTCGCGCCGCGGCCGACCAGCGGCGAGGTGTTGGTGCCGATCGTCATAGAGATCGCAGGCTCGTCGACGGTGATGACGGGCAGCGGGATCGGGTTCTCGGCGTCGGCGATGGTGTCGCCGATCATGATCTCGGGGATGCCCGCGATGGCGATGATGTCACCGGGGCCGGCAGTCTCGCCGGGCTCCATCGGCTTGCGCTCGAGCGCCTCGGTCATGAGCAGCTCGGTGATCTTGACCTTCTCCATCGACCCGTCGTGGCGGCACCACGTGACCTGCTGGCCCTTGGCGATGCGGCCGTTGTGGACGCGCAGCAGGGCGAGCCGGCCGAGGAAGTTGGAGGCGTCGAGGTTGGTGACGTGGGCCTGGAGCGGCGCCTCGTCGTCATAGGACGGGGCGGGGATGGTCTCCATGATCGTGCTGAAGAGCGGCTCGAGGTCGTCGTTGTCGGGCATCCCGCCGTCCTCGGGGCGGTTGAGCGACGCGGCGCCCGCCTTGGCCGAGGCGTAGACGATCGGGAAGTCGATCTGGTCCTCGGTGGCGTCGAGGTCCATGAACAGCTCGTAGGCCTCGTCGACGACCTCGGCGATGCGGGCGTCGGGGCGGTCGACCTTGTTGATGCACAGGATGACCGGCATCTTGGCCGCCAGCGCCTTCCGCAGCACGAAGCGGGTCTGCGGGAGCGGGCCCTCGGAGGCGTCCACGAGCAGCACGACGCCGTCGACCATGGACAGGCCGCGCTCGACCTCGCCGCCGAAGTCGGCGTGGCCGGGGGTGTCGATGATGTTGATCGTCAGGCCGTCGGTGAGGCCGGCCGCCTGCGCGGCCGGGCCGCGGTAGTGGATGGCGGTGTTCTTGGCCAGGATCGTGATGCCCTTCTCACGCTCTAGGTCGCCACTGTCCATCGCACGCTCGTCGACGTGCTGGTGTTCGCCGAAGGCACCGGCCTGCCAGAGCATCTTGTCGACAAGGGTGGTCTTGCCGTGGTCAACGTGGGCAACGATGGCGACATTGCGGATGTCGCCGCGGGTCTGCATGGGCATGGGCTCCATTCTCGCAGGATTTGGCAGCCCTCCTGACCACGCGGCATACCGCCGCTCAGCGCCCGCCGAGCAGGGGCTCCAGGGCGCGCGCGATGGGGAGATCCGCCGGGAGCCACTCCACGGCATACAGGGTCTCGGAGCTCAGCCACGAGATGAGGTCGTGGTCCTCCAGCGGCTCGGGTGCCCCGTCGGTCACCTCTGCCAGCCAGACCGCCATGGCGTGGCCGGTGCCGAGCGGCCACCGCCCGTCCGGCAGGGGGCCGGGCAGCCGCTCCCCCAGTCGGACCCGCACACCCAGCTCCTCCACGAGCTCGCGGTGGAGGGCCTGCTGCTCGCTCTCGCCCGGGTCGACCTTGCCGCCGGGGAGCTCCCACCCGCCGGCGAGCGCCGACGGCTCCGTGCGGCGCGCGGCCAAGACCCGTCTCGGGCGGTCGAGGCTGTCGACGAGCGCCGCGCCGACCACGTCGACGCTTACGCTGCTCTGCGATCCATAAGGCGCGGTTGTGCTCATACGTTTCCATCTCGTAAAGATCGCCGTCTCGGGCTGCTAAGCGGCGCATGACGCCCCGGTAGCCGATTAGGGTTCCCCCAAGTCACGGCGCTGTGGCCCCGACCACACTACGGGCAGTGCGTCCCGACTTGACCCTGTGGCCGTCAACCCGGCGGCGACTCGACACGAGCGGAGCAACAATGACGATCCGGAAGGCGGCACCCCTCGCCATCGCCGCGTCCCTGGCCCTGACGATGGGAGCGTGCGCCCAGTCAGACCGCGACTCGTCCGGCGACAGCGGCGCCAGCGGCGGCTCAGACGCCAAGGACACCTTCACCTTCGGCGCAGCAGGCGCGCCCGAGGTCTTCGACCCCTTCTACGCCACCGACGGCGAGACCTTCCGGGTCACCCGCCAGATGATGGAGGGCCTGGTCGGTGTCAAGGCCGGCAGCGCCGAGATCGAGCCCGAGCTCGCCGAGAAGTGGGAGCCGTCGGCCGACGGCAAGGAGTGGACCTTCACCCTCCGCGAGGGCGTGAAGTTCACCGACGGCGAGGCCTTCAACGCCGAGGCCGTCTGCGCCAACTTCGAGCGCATGTTCACCCAGAACGAGACCGCGCTGGCCGGCCCGGCCGAGTACTGGGCGGGCAACATGGGCGGCTCCAAGGACAAGCCCGACGAGTCGCTCTACTCCGGCTGTGAGGCCAAGGACGACAAGACCGCCGTCATCAAGCTCAACTCGGCGACCTCGAAGTTCCCGGCGATGCTCTCCCTCGACTCGTTCTCGATGCAGAGCCCCAAGGCCCTCAAGGACGGCAACGCCAACGACGTCAAGGCCCAGGGCGAGGCGTTCATCTACCCCGAGTACGCCAAGAACCCGGTCGGCACCGGCCCCTACAAGCTCGAGAAGTACGACGAGGCCAACAAGACGGTCTCGCTCGTCGCCAACGACGACTACTGGGGCGAGAAGGCCAAGACCAAGAAGATCATCTTCAAGATCATCCCCGACGAGTCGACCCGTCGTCAGGAGCTCCAGGCGGGCTCGATCGACGGCTACGACCTGCCCAACCCGGTCGACTGGTCCGGGCTGGAGTCCGAGGGCAACAAGGTCGAGGTCCGCCCGGCGTTCAACATCCTCTACGTCGGCTTCAACCCCGAGAAGAACCCCAAGCTCAAGGACGTCAAGGTCCGCAAGGCGCTCTACATGGCGCTCAACCGCGACCAGCTGGTCAAGACCCAGCTGCCCGAGGGCGCGAGCGTGGCGACCAACTTCCTCCCCAAGACGGTCACCGGCTTCAACAAGAGCGTCGAGGCAGTCGCCTACAACCCCAACGAGGCCAAGAAGCTCCTCCAGGAGGCGGGCGCCGAGAACCTCGAGCTCAACTTCGCCTACCCGTCCGAGGTCACGCGGCCCTACATGCCCAACCCGCAGAAGATCTACGACGCGCTCAAGGAGGACCTGACCAAGGTCGGCGTCAAGGTCACCACGACCACCAAGCCGTGGAACGGTGGCTACCTCGACGGTGTCGACAACGGCGCCTACGACGCGTGGCTGCTCGGCTGGACCGGTGACTACGACGCAGCCGACAACTTCCTCGGCTACCACTTCTCCAACCTGGACAGCAACGACTTCCACACCAAGGTGACCGACTTCGGCAAGGCCCTGTCGGACGACCTCAAGAAGGCCGACGCCACGGTCGACGAGGGCGAGCGCACCGCGATGTACGAGAAGATCAACCAGCAGCTGATCGAGGACTACCTGCCGGTACTGCCCCTGACGCACTCGCCGCCCGCGATCGTCGTGAGCAAGAACGTCGATGGTCTCGTGGTCAGCCCGCTGACGGCCGAGGAGTTCTCGACCGTCACGGTCAAGAAGTGAGCTGACGGCTCCTGACTGACCGGTCGACCATCGCATAGGCAGGTGGCCGTCCCAGCCGGGCTGGGACGGCCACCTGCATTGATGGCGACATTCGGCCGGGGCCAGCAATCCGACCCAATGACCGTGCGAGCGAAAAGAGTGAAGCGGTGCTGAGATTCATCATCAGACGGCTGCTGCAGATGGTGGGCGTCATCCTCGTCCTCTCGCTGCTGCTGTTCGTGTGGCTGCGCAACCTGCCGGGTGGCCCCGTGTCGGCCATGCTCGGCGAGCGCGCCACACCCGAGACCCGGGCGGCCCTCGAGAAGGCCCTTGGCATGGACCAGCCGATCTGGGTCCAGTACTGGAAGTTCCTCAGCCGCGCGCTCCAGGGCGACTTCGGCCCCTCGAGCGCAGTGCTCCCGGGCCGGGACGCCTTCCAGATCTTCCTGGATCGCTTCCCCGCGACGATCGAGCTGAGCGCCTTCGCGATCACCGTGGCGATCATCCTCGGCATCCCGATGGGCTACCTCGCAGCGCGCCGGGCCGGCTCCCTGCTCGACAACGCCTCGGTCATCTGGTCGCTCGTCGGTGTCGCGGTCCCCGTCTTCTTCCTCGCCTTCCTGCTCAAGTGGGTCTTCGCGATCAAGCTCCACTGGCTCCCGGTCTCCGGACGCCAGTCCACCGATCTCGACGCCACCCGGGTGACGGGCTTCTTCGTCTTGGACGGGCTGCTCACCAGAGAGTGGGATGCGGCGTGGGACGCCTTCCTCCACCTGATCCTGCCGGGGCTCGCCCTGGCCACGATCCCCTTCGCCGTGATCTTCCGGATCACCCGCGCGGCCGTCCTCGACGTGCTCGACGAGGACTACGTCCGCACGGCCGAGTCCAAGGGTCTGCTGACCCGCACGATCCGCAGCCGCCACGTGCTGCGCAACGCGATGCTGCCGGTCGTCACCACGATCGGCCTCCAGATCGGCGGCCTGCTCGCCGGCGCGGTCCTGACCGAGAAGGTCTTCGCCTTCGGCGGCATCGGCGACACGCTCGCCCTGGCGTTCGAGAGACGCGACTTCGCGGTGCTCCAGGTGTTGATCCTGGCGGCGACGATGGTCTTCGTCGTCGTCAACCTGCTGGTCGACATCGCGTATGCCGTCATCGACCCCCGCGTCCGGACGAGGTGACCCATGGCCGACAACCAGACCACCAGCACGCCCCCCTCTGACCCGACCGAGCGCCGCGCGGCCGAGGAGGCCTCGGCGGCCCCGACCCGCCGGCGCGGCTTCGGCCAGCGCAAGAAGGACCGCATCGACGCCCTCGCCGAGACGGTCGGCGACGCCGGCCGGATAGACGACAAGCCCGGCAAGTCGCTCATCGCGAGCGCCTGGGACCGGCTGCGCCGCAACCCGGTCTTCCTGCTCGGCGCCGGCATCACCACGCTCTTCGTCATCATCGCGGTGATCTCCCCGTGGATCGCCCCCCACGACCCGGCGGCGCGACTGCTCATCGACAAGGTGAGCCAGACGACCAACCCCGTCCCCGGGCCCGAGCCCGGCTTCCCGCTGGGCGCCGACAATGTCGGCCGAGACCTGTTCTCCCGCCTGCTCGTCGGCAGCCGCCAGACGCTCATCGTCGGTGTGATGGCGACGCTCTTCGGCCTGCTCGGCGGGCTGATCCTCGGGACCCTGGCGGGCGCCTTCGGAGGCTGGGTCGACTCGCTGGTCATGCGCGCCGTCGACGTGATGCTCTCGCTGCCCTCGCTGCTGCTGGCCTTCTCGATCGCGGCCATGGCCGCCCGCCCGAGCCAGTGGACGGTCATCATCGCCATCGCGGTGGTGCAGATCCCGATCTTTGCCCGACTGCTGCGGGGCTCGATGCTCGCGCAGCGCTCCAGCGACCACGTGCTGGCCGCGCGGGCCCTCGGTGTGAAGCCCGGCGCGATCGTCTTCCGGCACATGCTGCCCAACTCGCTCGGCCCGGTCATCGTCCAGTCGACGCTCGTGCTGGCGACCTCGATCATCGACGCGGCCGCCCTGTCCTTCCTCGGACTGGGCAACCCCGACGACCGCCAGCCCGAGTGGGGCCAGATGCTCGGCCAGAGCCAGCAGTTCCTCGCCGACCACCCGCACCTCGCCTTCTATCCCGCGGCGTGCATCATCGTCGTCGCCCTGGGCTTCACGCTCATGGGCGAGTCGCTCCGCGAGGCCCTCGACCCCAAGAGCCGGAGGTAGTCGCAGATGACCACCCAGACCACGAGCCGCCCTGTGCGGCAGGGCAGCTCGAGCGAGCCGCTGCTGTCGGTGCGCGACCTGACGGTGCGCTTCACCCGCCACGGTGAGAAGCCGTTCACGGCGGTCGACGGCGTCTCCTTCGATGTCCGCCCGGGCCAGACCGTCGGCCTCGTCGGCGAGTCCGGCTGCGGCAAATCGGTGACCTCGCTGGCGATCATGGGGCTGCTGCCCCGGCGCGGCAACGAGGTGACCGGCTCGGCGATGTTCGAGGGCACCGACCTGCTGACGCTGAGCGACACCCAGATGCGCGACCGGCGCGGCCGCGACCTCGGCATGATCTTCCAGGACCCGCTGTCGTCGCTGAACCCCGTCATCCCGCTCGGGCTCCAGGTGACCGAGGTCCTCGAGCGCCACCGCGGGATGTCCCGCAAGGCCGCGACGCCGATCGCCCGCGACATGCTCGACAAGGTCGGCATCCCCGACCCGGACCGGCGGCTCAAGGACTATCCCCACCAGCTGTCCGGCGGTATGCGCCAGCGCGCGCTGATCGCGATGGCGCTGGCCTGCCAGCCCCGGCTGCTCATCGCCGACGAGCCGACGACCGCGCTCGATGTGACGATCCAGGCCCAGATCCTCGCGCTGCTCAAGGAGCTGGTCGAGGACACCGGCACGGCCCTGATCATGATCACCCACGACCTTGGCGTGGTCGCCGGCCTGTGCGACGAGGTCAACGTGCTCTACGGCGGCCGGATCGTCGAGCGCGGCCAGCGCCACGACCTCTTCCGCGAGCCGCGCCACCCCTACACGACCGGCCTGCTGGGCTCCATCCCCCGGCTCGACGGCCAGCGCGGGCGGCTGACGCCGATCCCGGGCTCGGTCGCCGACAACCTCCCGTGGACGAGCGCCTGCGCCTTCGCCCCGCGCTGCTCCCAGCCGATCGAGGTATGCCGTGAGGTCACCCCCGAGCTGGAGGAGTCCGGGGTGCGCGCGCTGCGCTGCCACAACCCCATGGAGCACAACACCGCGGTCCCCGCCGCCGAAGAGCCCAGTGACACGCAGGAGGAGCGATGAGCACCGTCCCCGACAGCCCGCAGAGCCGCCGGGAGTCCACGGGGTCGCCCGAGGCGGGCACACGGCATACCCAGGACTCCTCCCAGGGTGACGTCCTGGTCGACGTGCGCGGCGTCAAGGTGCACTTCCCGATCAAGAAGGGCGTGATCATCGACCGGACGATCGGCTATGTCTATGCCGTCGACGGCATAGACATGCAGATCCGCCGCGGCGAGACCTATGGCCTGGTCGGCGAGTCCGGCTGCGGCAAGTCGACGCTCGGCCGGGCGATCCTCAACCTCGAGCCGCCGACCGAGGGCACCGTCGAGTTCGACGGGGTCGACATCGCCTCCCTCAAGGGTGAGACCCTGCGCCGCAAGCGCAAGGACATCCAGATGGTCTTCCAGGACCCGATGTCGAGCCTCGACCCGCGCCAGAGCGTGGAATCCCTTCTGCTGGAAGGGATGAAGGCCCACGGTCTGGTCAAGGACGACGCGAGCGCCAACCAGCGGCTCAAGCAGCTGCTGCGTGACGTCGGTCTGCCGCCGCAGGCGCTCCAGAAGTACCCACACGAGTTCTCCGGCGGCCAGCGCCAGCGCATCGGCATCGCCCGCGCGCTGTCGGTGGAGCCCAAGCTCATCGTCGCCGACGAGCCCGTCTCGGCGCTCGATGTGTCGGTGCAGGCGCAGGTGATCAACCTGCTGGAGGACCTCCAGGAGGAGTACGGCCTGACCTATCTGGTCGTCGCCCACGACCTGGCCGTCGTGCGTCACATCAGCGACCGGATCGGCGTGATGTACCTCGGCGCGCTCGCCGAGGAGGCCAGTGCCGACGACCTCTATGCCAACCCGCTGCACCCCTACACCCGGGCGCTGCTGTCGGCCGTGCCGGTGCCGGACCCGGTGGTCGAGGACCGGCGGGAGCAGATCCTGCTCACCGGCGACCTCCCCTCCCCCTCGCGGCCGCCGACCGGCTGCCGTTTCCACACCCGGTGCCCGTGGCGGCAGGAGACCCGCTGCGACACCGACCGGCCGGAGCTGCGTGAGGTGTCGATCGAGGGCGTGGAGCCGGGCCACCGCGTCGCCTGCCACTGGGCTGAGCAGATCGCCTCGGGCGAGATCCAGCCGCACAAGGTGGAAGCCGTTGCGGTGCAACAGGACTCGGACGCCGGCGACGGCAGCCTCATCGGCCCGGCCTCCGTGGAGGAACTGCTCTAGCGCAGACCAGGCTGCCACCAGGCCATCAACGGCCAGCCGGATCCAGAGGGCGCCCCGACCAGAACTGGTCGGGGCGCCCTCTGCCGGCTGAGCGGCATACGCGTCGGTCGGACTCGGCTCAGCCCTTGTCCTCCTGGGCGCGCACGACGATGACCGGGCACTGGGCCTGCTGGAGGACCCGGTGGCTGACGGAGCCGAGCAGGCGGCCGACGAAGCCTCCGCGGCCTCGGCTGCCGACGACGACCGAGCCGGCCTCACCGGAGGCCTCGATGAGCGCGCGGTCGGGCGCTGCCCGCACGACCTTGATGGTGAAGTCCACGTCGGGGTGCTCGGCGCGGGGCTTCTCGGCAAGCCGCTCGACCATCGACCGGTAGCGCTCCTCGACCTCGGCGTAGCGAGGGTTCTCGGGGGTCGTGACGACGACGCCGTCGATGACCTCGAGGTGCCACGCGGCCAGTCCGACGACCGGGCGCTGCTGCTCCGCGCCCTGGCCGAGGGCCCGCCTGAGCGCAACCGCGCTGTCCTTGCTGCCGTCGACGCCGACCACGATCGGGCCGTCACGGCGGGGGTCGCAGCCCTCGGGGATGACGGCGACGGGGCAGGACGCGTGCATCGCGACCGCAAGCGAGGTCGTGCCGAGCACTGCCTGCTCCAGGGCCTTCTTGCGGGCCGATCCCACGACGATGAGCGAGGCCGTCTCGGATGCCGCGAGCAGAGCCTGAGGCGCGGTCCCCCACGGCCGGTCGCTCGTGACGGCGAGGTCAGGCTCGACCTTGCGGGCCAGCTCGACGGCGGACTCGACACTGCCGGCGTCGTCGACCTGCTCGAGCGTCTCGAGCACCCCAGGGTCCAGCGGGGACATCCCGGGAGCCACGCCGGCCAGGACACTGCGCGCGCCCAGGATGTGCAGTGGTGCCCCGCCGCGAGCGGCACGATGGGCCGCCCACTCGATCACTGAACGGTCTTTGTCGGTCCCGTCGACGCCGACGACTACTGCGCCGGTGGGCACGGATTCGGTGGTGGCGGTGTGGACGTCGTTGTCGCTCATACCTCAGTATCCCCTACTCCGGCAGCCGGTGACAGGGGATGGATCACGTTCTGACGCTACGGATTCCGTAGGACACCAAATGGTTACATCGCAGGTCGGGGCGGTGTGCACCAGATGGTCCCGGCCCTAGCGTGCACTCATGGTGACCATCGCGATCTGGCAGTGCGCGCCCACGATCGGTGACTCCACCGACAATCTCTCGCGACTCCAGGCAGCGGCGACGACGGCGGCGTCACGAGGCGCCCGGTTGCTCGTGACCCCCGAACTGGTCCTGAGCGGATACGACATCGGCGAGCTGAGCGCGGACGAGGGCGCCGACGCGGCAGCCCAGCTCGGACAGGTGGCGGCCGGTACGGGTATGGCGCTGGTTGTGGGAGCCGCCACACCACGTCCCGACGGGGGGCACGACAACAGCTCGCTCGTCATCGACCAAGAGGGGGCTCTCCTCGCTCACTATCGCAAGAGCCACCTCTTTGCGGATGTGGACCGCAGCAGGTTCACAGCCGGGGACACCCCCTGCGAGGTCGTCGACATCCTGGGGCTGAAGGTGGCCACGATGATCTGCTACGACGTCGAGTTCCCCGAGACTGTCCGGGCCGCTGCGCTGGCCGGCGCACATCTTCTCGCCGTGCCGACGGCCAACATGGAGCCGTTCCGCGTCATCGGCGATGTGGTGATTCCTTGCCGTGCCTGGGAGAACCAGATCTACGTGGCGTACGCCAACCACTGCGGGTCCGAGGGCACGACGCAGTATGTCGGGGCTTCCCTCGTCGCCGCGCCAGACGGCACGGTCCTGGCCAGGGCAGGTGACGCGGAGGAGATTCTCGTGGTGGATGTCTCGACCGAGACAGTGGCGGCGGCACAGCGAGCCAATCCCTACCTGTCGGACCGCCGTCCAGACCTCTACGCAGCACTCGAGATCATGCCCACGGACAGCGACAAGGATGACCGAGATGAGTGAACACATCCTGTTCACGGGCGGCAGGATCTGGTGCCCGGCGACGGGCGACCTGGAGGCACTCGTGGTCGTCGACGGCCGGATACAGGCCGTCGGGGAGGATGCGGTCCTGTGGGCCAGCGCCCACGAGCACCGGACCGTCGACCTCGCAGGCGGTTTCCTCATGCCGGCGTTCGGCGATGGCCACGCGCACCCGCTGTTCGGCGGCCTCGAGGACGACGGGCCACAGGTGCGTCGGTGTCGCACTGTCGACGAGATCGTCGCCGAGGTGCGCGCGTATGCCGCGGCCCACCCCGACCTGCCCTGGATCACTGGTGCTTCGTACGACTCCAGCCTGGCGCCCGAGGGCCTGTTCGACGCCCGCTGGCTGGACGAGGCTGTCCACGATCGACCGGTGCTGCTCCGCGCCTGGGACTACCACACGGTCTGGGTGAACAGCCGGGCGCTCGAGCTGGCCGGGATCACCACGGACACCCCAGAACCATCGCTCGGCGAGATCCCGAGGAGAGCCGATGGCAGCCCACTTGGGACTCTCAGGGAGTGGGGTGCCATCGACCTCGCCATGCGAGCCGCTCCCCCCATCGACCGCGAGCGGCTCATCGCCGCAGTGGAGCGGGCCGGACGGAGGTATGCCGCGCTCGGCGTCACCTGGGTCCAGGACGCATGGGTGGAGCCCGATCTGGTCGAGGCCTACTGCGCGGCAGCGGAGGCTGGCCGCCTGCCGATCCGCTTCAATCTGGCACTGTATGCCGACCCCCGACACTGGCCCGACCAGTTGGAGGCGTTCGTCGAACAACGGGCTCAGGTGGAGCGGCTGAACCACCCGCAACTGACCGCCCGCACCGTGAAGTTCTTCGCTGACGGCGTCGTCGAGAACGCCACGGGCGCGCTCCTCCAGCCCTACGACAGCGAATGCGGCAGCGGGATGCTGGTCTGGGACCCTGAGCTCCTCAAGCAGGCAGTGGCGGCTGTTGACGCCGCGGGCTTCCAGCCCCACATCCACACCATCGGTGACCGGGCTGCCCGGGTCGCGCTCGACGCCATCGACCACGCAGAGACCGTCAACGGACCCCGAGAGCGGCGTGCGGTCCTCGCCCACGTTCAGCTCGTCGACAGTGCCGACCATGAGCGATTCCGCCGACAGGGGACGGTGGCCAATGCCGAGCCCCTGTGGGCCCAGCTTGACGATCTGATGACTGTGCTGACCGAGCCTCGACTTGGGCCGGAACGCACAGCGGCCCAGTACCAGCTCGCAACGCTCGCGGCGCTCGGTGCCCCGCTGAGCTTCGGGAGCGACTGGCCGGTCTCCTCTGCCAACCCGCTCGAGGGGCTGAGCGTGGCCTGTTCGCGTCAGACCGGCGCCCGGGAACCCGCCGGTGGGTGGACGCCACACGAGCGGCTACCTGCCACGGCGGCATTCCGCGCCTATACGACCGGCGTCGCCCACCAGGCCTTCCGCGACGCGGGCGCCCTCATCCCCGGCTATGACGCCGACCTAGTTGTCCTCGACACCGACCCCCGCACTGTCGCCGAACCGCGTGATATCGATGGCATCCGGGTGCTCAGCACCTGGCTGGCCGGCGAGTGCGTCTTCGAAGGAGACCAGCCATGAGCAACCCGACAGTCCACGCGCACGACGAGGATGTGCATCTCAAGCGAGCCCTGGGCCTCCCTGCCCTCACCCTGTTTGGGCTTGTCTACCTGGTCCCGCTGACCGTGTTCACCACCTACGGCATCGTCACCAATGAGACCGGCGGCCGAGTGGCGATGTCCTACGTCTTCACTCTTGCCGCAATGGTGTTCACCGCGTTCTCCTACGCACAGATGGTCCGCGCGTACCCCGTCGCAGGCTCTGCCTACACGTACACGCAGAAAAGCTTCGGCGGTCACGCCGGCTTCCTCACCGGCTGGTCGCTTCTGCTGGACTACGTCTTCCTGCCGATGATCAACTACCTGGTGATCGGCATCTTCCTCAACACCCAGTTCCCATCCGTGCCGATCTGGGTGTGGGCCTTGATCGCCGTCGCACTGGTGACGCTTCTCAACATCGTGGGCATCACGACAATCGCCAAGATGAACATCGCGATCATCGCCGCCCAGACGGTGTTCATCGCTGTCTTCGCCGTACTCGCCCTGCGCGCACTCACGGGTCACGAGGCCGTCAACCCACTGACCCCGTTCACCGGCGATGGGTCGGTCGCCGGGCTTGGACCCGTGCTGGCGGGCGCGGCGATCCTCTGCCTGTCCTTCCTTGGCTTCGATGCCGTCTCGACCATGGCGGAGGAGGCACGAGAGCCTCGGCGTGACATCCCCCGGGCGGTTCTCACCGTGACGATCGGTGGCGGTTTGATGTTCATCGTGCTGTCCTGGCTCGCCCAGATGGCTCTGCCCACAACGCAGTTCGCCAACCCGGACAACGCAGCTGTAGACGTGATGGACAAGATCGGCGGAAGCGCCATGGCCGCCTTCTTCACGGCCGCCTACGTCGCGGGCGCCTTCGGCTCGGCGCTCACCTCGCAGGCATCCGTGACTCGCATCATGTACACGATGGGCCGTGACGGAGTCCTTCCCCGGGTGCTGGGTGGGCTCAACGCCCGCTTCCAGACGCCGGTGGTCGCGATCCTGCTCATCTCGGCGATCTCGCTGGTCTCCGGCTGGGCCGATCTCGGTCTACTGGCGTCCCTCGTGTCTTTCGGGGCGCTGGTGGCGTTCACCGCTGTCAACAGCACCGTCATCAAGCACTACTTCGTCGATGAGCGCCGACGTCAGGGCGCAGACCTGGTGCGGTACCTCGTGATGCCGCTTATCGGCATCGCACTGACGGTGTGGCTCTGGACCTCGCTGTCCGGGACAGCCCTGAAGGTTGGCCTCATCTGGCTGGCCATAGGTGCGCTCTGGCTCGCCTTCATCACCCGGGGGTTCCGTCAGGCGCCGCCGGAGGTTGAGTTCGTCGAGACGGTCTGACGAGAGGGCTGCGCCTGGCCTATGCCGCGGGGCAACCAGCGGGCGTCCGCCGATTCCCCGAGTCGACTGGCCAAGACACGCCGTGTGCACGGCGGCGCGCACGGCGTGTCTTGGCCAGTCGACGTGGGTAGGGAGCAGTCACTCCCCGGAGAGGGCCTCGGCGATGCGACGGGCCTGCTTGGACCGGGTGATGTCGTCGAGCAGGACCGGACGACCGTCCTTGTCGCTCAACGGGACCCGCCAGTTGGGGTACTCGTTGTTGGTGCCGGGCTGGTTGACCGCCCGGCGGTCCCCCACGAGGTCCGGCAGGGCCACACCGAGCATCTGCGACGGCGTGTGGGCGATGAGGCGGTGGAATGCGGCGACCGTCTCCTCGACATCGGCGCCTTCATCCACCAGGCCGCGCTCGCGCAGGAGGTCGCGGAACTTGCCGACGACCGCCTCCTCGGCGGCCCGCTCCTCCTCGACCGGCCGCGTCAGCAGCCCGAGGCGGTCGCGCAGGGCGACGTGCTCGAGGGTGAGATAGCCGGCGGTGGGCGGGAGGTCGTGGGTCGTGACCGTGGTCATGCACAGCTGGCGGTAGGCCTCGGGGGCGAGCGGACGCTCGTCCTCGCCCCACTCGAACCACATGATGGAGGTGCCGAGGACGCCTCGCTCGGCGAGATAGGAGCGCACGTTGGGCGCGACGACACCGAGGTCCTCGCCGACGACGACGGCACCGGCCCGGTGCGCCTCCAGCGCGAGGATGCCGATGAACGCCTCGTGGTCGTAGCGGACGTAGGTGCCGTCCTTGGCCGTGTGGCCCTCCGGGACCCACCACAGCCGGAACAGGCCGATGATGTGGTCGACGCGGATGCCACCGGAGTCCTTGAGGACCGTGCGGAGCATGTCGCGATAGGGGGCGTAGCCGAGCGCGGCCAGCCGGTCGGGGCGCCAGGGCGGCTGGCTCCAGTTCTGGCCGAGCTGGTTGAACTGGTCCGGCGGCGCGCCGACGGTGACGCCCTGGGCCAGCGCGTCGGCCAGGCCCCACGCGTCGGCACCCTCGGGGTGCACGCCGACGGCGAGGTCGTGGACGACGCCCAGCGACATGCCCGCCTCGAGCGCGTCGGCCTGCACCTGGGCCAGCTGGCGGTCCAGCAGCCACTGGAGCCAGCAGTAGAACTCCACCCGGTCGGCGTGCTCTTCGCGGTATGCCGCGACGGCCGGTGAGTCGGGCCGCTGGAGCCCCTCGGGCCACTCGGTCCACGGCAGGCCGTAGTCCTCGGCGAGGGCGGACCAGGTGGCGAAGGTCAGCAGCCCCTCGCCCTCCGTCTCGCAGTAGTCGCGGAAGGAGCGGGCGCGGCGGCCGGTGAGGCCCGCCTCGAAGACAATCTCGAGCGCCTCCCACTTGGCACCCCAGGCCGCATCGCGGTCGATCACTGGCAGGTCGGTGAGTTTCCTTGCCGCAGAGGCGAGTTCCTCGATGCGGGCGCGGTCGTCAGCGGGCAGGTAAGCGACCTCGGGGATGTCCTCGACGCGCAGGTAGATGGGGTTGACGAAGCGCCGCGTGGTCGGCAGATAGGGCGAGGGCTCCATCGGCGCGATCGGCTCAGCGGCGTGCAGCGGGTTGACCAGGACGAAGTCTGCGCCAAGGTCGCGACCGGCCCAGTCGGCGAGATCCGCGAGGTCGGCGAGGTCGCCGACGCCCCAGGAGCGGGAGGAGCGGGCCTGGTAGACCTGGTCCATCAGGCCCCAGACCCGGCCCGCGCGCATGGACTCGGGCAGCTCGAGCCGCTCGGGCGTGACGATGAGGGTCGCCTCCGCCGTCGGGTCGGCCTCGGCGCCGTCGACGTGGGCGACCAGCCGGTGCCAGCCGAGCGGGAGGTTGCCGGGCAGCTCGAAGGTCGCCTCGCCGACCAGACGGTCGTCGAAGTGGCGCGGCTCCACGACCTTGTCGACCTGGTTGGCATACCAGCGCTGGCCGTCCTCGAGGACGATCTCGAGCCAGACGCCGGCGCCGTGCGGCACGTGGACGGGCACCCACGGGGTCCACCCCTCGCGCATGACCACGGTGGCCGGGAGGGTCCGACGCCAGGGGGCGAGGTCCACATCGGCGAGGGCGGCCTCGACGGCATCGTCGGTGTCCGCGTCGACGCCCAGCGCCCGCAGGACGGTGCGGATCGTCCCGGCGGCGACCTCGACGTGCTCGCCAGTCCACCCCCAGTAGTCGGTGGCGACCCCGTGCGCCTCGGCGAGACGGTGGAGCGGTTCCGGAAGCCCGGTCACTTCAGGGCCCTCCTTGTGGGAGCTGGCGAATGGACGGGGCAAGTCTCGCAGACTCCGGGGGCGCCCCACGAACCGCTGGTGCCCCCGACGCACCGTGCGCGCGGAGGCATGACGACGGCATACCCCACGGGGTATGCTCCTCCCACACGCGATCACCGAGGAGGAGCCGTGAACCTCGACCCCACAGAGCTGGAGTCCGTCACCAAGCGGCTGCGCCGGGCCCAGGGCCAGATCGGCGGCATCCTGCGGATGATCGAGGAGGGCCGCGACTGTCAGGACGTGGTCACCCAGCTCGCCGCCGTCAGCAAGGCCCTCGACCGTGCGGGCTTCGCGCTCATCTCGGTCGGGCTCCAGGAGTGCCTCGCCGACCCGTCCGGCGACCACGCGGCCGATGTCGCCTCACTCGAGAAGCTCTTCCTGACCCTCTCCTGATCACTCCCCCGGCCCGGCCCCGTCGGGCCGCTGCCGCGGCGGACGAGCCGTGCGCCACGGCTGGCCACGTCGCTCCCGGGCGCTCTGGCGCGAGCGCGACCACACCTCGAGCGGGGGCAGCCGCTGGTCGTCGGCGAGCTCGGAGCGCAGCCGGCCACGCTGGTCGACGTCGAGCTGGTCCAGCACCGCCTCGACGGCGCTGAGGATCGAGCCGCGCAGCAGCCACAGGGTCGGCTCGGCGCGGGCGTCGACGAACATCAGCTCGGTGAGCACGGCGCGCGACTCCCGCAGGCCGTCGAGGGACTCGGCCAGCGCGCGGGCGGCTTCCTCCTCCCGCCCGGCGACCTCGGCCTCGAGCAGCTCGCCGAAGGCCTCCACCGAGCCGGACATCGTCTCCAGGACATGGGCGAATGCCGCGCGCACCTCGCCTCCGAATCCGTCGTCGTCGCCGACGGCCTCCGGCGCCTCCTCTGGTGCCGCACGCTGGACGAGGGTCAGCATCGAGCGGACCGCTAGGGCGGTCGACTCGAGGGTCGACAGCCCCGTGCGCAGGGTGGGCTCCGCGCTGCGAGTCGCGAGCGAGGCGGGGTGCAGCATCCGGGCGTCCTTGACCTCTGCCACCAGCTCGGAGGCCTCACCGACCCGCACGCTCACCGCGCGGGCGTCGTCGAGCCAGGAGTCCGCGCGCGAGCGAGTGATGGGCTGGGAGCGCACCCCCTCGCCGGCCCTGCGCAGCACCCGGGCGGTGGAGCCGGCCACGCGCCGCACCGCGCCGACCGCCTGCGGGACCGGCACGGCCGGCGGGAGCAGGAGCGTGAAGGCGATGCCGACCGCCGTGCCGATGAGCGTGGTCAGCACCCGGGTCTCGACCGCGACCTGCTGGCCGTGCACACCGAGGATGAGCATCGCGCTGATCGGGGTCTCGAGGGCCTGGTGGCCCAGCCGCAGGACCTTGGCCAGCAGCAGCGACGAGGCGACAGCGAGGCCGAGGCTCCACCAGGTGAGGCCGGCGAAGGTGGTGAGCAGGACGGCCACGAGGACACCCGTCACCACGGCGCCCACGCGGACGATGCCCATCCGCAGGGTCGAGAAGCTGGAGGCCTGCACGACAAGCAGAGCGGTCAGGGCGCCGGTCAGGTCGAGCTGTCCCTCGGTGAACGCGACCGTGAGCAGGTAGGCGATGACGGCTGCCGTCGTCAGCCGCAGGATGCGGCCCAGCTCGGGTTTGAGCCGCCCGGGCACGTCCCGCCACCGCCTGGGGTGGCCGGGCCAGACCAGCCGCAGCATCGAGGGCGCCCACCCTCGCGGGCGCGGGCGGCTGTCCGCGTATTCGTCCGGGGATGCCATCGCGCCTCATGTTAGGGCTGCGACCTGCGCAATTTCAGGGTTGCCGGGCGCCCAACCCGGCGCTCGGACTGCCTACGGTGTGGGGATGTCGAATCCCACCGAGCAGAGCACCCGCACCGAGCGCGACAGCATGGGCGATATCGAGGTCGCCTCCGACCGCTACTGGGGCGCGCAGACCCAGCGCAGCCTCGAGCACTTCGACATCGGCCGCGACACCTTCGTCTGGGGGCGTCCGATCATCCAGGCACTCGGTATCCTCAAGAAGGCCGCGGCCGAGGCCAACCGGGAGCTCGGCGAGCTCGAGCCGGGCATCGCGGGATACATCGTGCGCGCGGCCGACGAGGTGATCGCCGGCGACCTCGACGAGCACTTCCCCCTCGTCGTCTTCCAGACCGGCTCGGGCACCCAGTCCAACATGAACGCCAACGAGGTCATCGCCAACCGGGCCATCGAGATCGCCGGCGGCGAGCGCGGCAGCAAGTCGCCCGTGCACCCCAACGACCACGTCAACCGCGGCCAGTCGAGTAACGACACCTTCCCCACGGCCATGCACATCGCCGTCGTCCTCGAGCTGCACGAGCGGCTGTATGCCGCGGTGTCGGGCCTGCGGGACACCCTCGCCGGCAAGGCGGAGGAGTTCTCCGACGTCGTGAAGGTCGGCCGCACCCACCTCCAGGACGCGACACCCATCACCCTCGGGCAGGAGATCGGGTCCTGGGCGGCCCAGCTGGACTTCGCCCTGGCACAGATCCGCTCGGCCGAGGAGGGGCTGCTCGACCTGGCGATAGGCGGCACCGCGGTGGGCACCGGCCTCAACGCCCATCCCCGCTTCGGCGCCGTGGCCGCCGACCGGATCTCGGCCGAGACCGGGATCGTCTTCAGGCAGGCGGACAACCTGTTTGCCGCGCTGAGCGCGCACGATGCCCTGGTGGGCGTGAGCGCCTCGCTGCGCACCCTCGCCGGCGCCCTGATGAAGATCGCCAATGACGTGCGCTGGCTCGCCTCGGGGCCGCGCGACGGCATCGGCGAGATCACGATCCCGGCCAATGAGCCGGGCTCGTCGATCATGCCGGGCAAGGTCAACCCGACCCAGTGCGAGGCGCTGACGATGGTCGCGGTGCGGGTGTTCGGCAACGACGCCGCCGTCGCGATGGCCGGCAGCCAGGGCAACTTCCAGCTCAACGTCTACAAGCCCGTCATGGCACACGGCGTGCTCGAGAGCATCCGGCTGCTCGCCGACGGCTGCACCTCCTTTGACGAGCACTGCGCCGTCGGCATCGAGCCGGACCGCGAGCGCATCGCCGAGCATCTGGAGTCCAACCTCATGCTCGTGACCGCGCTCAACCGGCACATCGGCTATGACGCGGCGGCCCGGATCGCCAAGCAGGCCCACGCGGACGGCACCACCCTGCGGGAGGCCGCGGTCGGCTCGGGGGAGGTCAGCGCCGAGGACTTCGACCGGTGGGTGGTCCCGATGGACATGACCCACCCGTCCGAGGACGGGTGAGGCTGGGTCCCGGCCGGTCGCTGTCCGGGACCGTGGCCATGGGGCTACCGGCCGGGAGCCTCACGAGGGCCGCAGCGTCGCCGGGCGGGAGGGCCGCTGCCTCAGCCAGTCGAGGGCGACCAGTGCGACGAAGGCGGACAGGATCTTGTCGGCGACGGAGTAGATGACATTGCTCGCGAAGACCGCGGTGGTCAGGTGCCCGGTGATGGCCTCGAGCTGGAGCATGGTGGCGTCGTCGCCGTGGCCCACCGACCCGCCATAGAGCAGCAGGATCGGGGAGGCGATGAGCGAGCAGGTCAGCGCCGTGACCAGGGTGAGCCCGAAGAAGCGCGGGAGGGACCGGCCCATGCCCATCCGGTGGAAGCCGTAGCCCCACATGAGGCCGCCGATGACATTGACCGGGAGGAAGGCCAGCGAGGCGGTCCCGTCGGTGCTCATCCCCACGACATTGGTTGCCGCGCCCACGAGCGCGCCGGACCAGGGCCCGAGGGCGAGCGCGGCGATGGCGGTCCCGACCATGTCGAGGTGCAGCGGCAGGTCGAGGACGCTGACCAGGCCTCGGCCGAGCATGTTGAGCACGACGCAGCCGAGGATGACGAGCACGGCGGCGCGCACGCCCAGGCCGGCCCGGTCGGCCTCCCCGGCCAGCGGCTCCGGCTCGGCCGCGGGCTCCGGCTCTGGCCCTGGGGAATCAGCTGCCGTCGCCGGCACCTCGACTGCCGGGCGGGCGCCCACGGCTGCCGGTCGGCCCCGCTCGGCGGTGCGGCGGGCCAGCCGGCAGCGCTCCTCCCACTCCAGGGCCTGAGCCTCGTCACAGCCGAGAGCCCGGACGATCTCACCCACGAGAGCAGCGTCGATGCGGCTGCGGCCCTCGCGGAAGGCGTCATAGACGGTGGTCCGGCCCGGACGGGCTGCACTGGCCGGTATGCCGCGTGCCTGACGGTGCTGGGCGATCGTCAGCACCAGGTCGGTGAAGGAGGGATAGCCGGCCTTGGCCCGCAGCTCACGCAGCCCCGCGCTGATGTCGTCGAAGGTCTCGGCGGCGCGAGAGCGCTCGACTCGGGGGTGGCGGCCTGGAGGTCGGCCGGCTCGGGGGTGGTGCTCACGGACTCTCCGCCGGGGACTCGCGGGGACGACGTCTGCGGTGCCCTCAATCGTAGCGACGGCGGCCCGCTCGGTCCGGCAGACGCAGAACCCCGCCCGAACGACGCTCCTACGCTCGTGCGGCCGTTCGGGTTCGTTCGGGAGCACGCGGATGCGGCCCCAACGGGTGGGATCGGCTCGTCCGCCGACCTAGGCTGCCCACCGCAGGGGGCCCGCACGAAAGGAAAACACCATGGCAGGGTCGGCAGCCAGGACGCTCACGACGGCAGGGGTCGTCTCGGCAGTTCTGGCTCTTGCGGCCTGCAGCGAGGCACCGGGCGATGAGGCAGTGACCTCGACGGTGACGGTGCAGGCCGAGGTGTCGACTCCTGGTGCCGGGCCCGACGGCGCCTCCGGGCAGCCCAGCCCCGACGGGGGCGGCACGGGCTCCCCGGGGGCGTCGTCACCTTCTCCGTCCGCGAGCGCTGCTGCCGCCACCCCGTCCGCAGCCACCTCGGCGGCACCCAAGGCCGGGCCGGTGGAGGGTGCCCCCTCGTTCGCCGGCGGGCCCGCGCCCGCCGGGGCCGGTCCCGTCCCGACACTGCTGGTCAGCGGACAGCGGGTTTCGGCGTTCCGGACCAAGACAGGCAACATGGGCTGCGATTTCTCTGCCGGCTATGCGGGCTGCGGGATCAAGAAATACATCCAGCAGCCGCCGCCCGGTGTGCCCGTCAGCGATCTCGACCCGAACTGGTGGGTCGATCTGCGCGGCAGCGGCGTCCCGAGGATCGGCCCGAGGGGCGACGCCCCCTATTTCACCTACCCGGGTGCCCAGATCCTGCCGTATGGCCAGGTCGTCACCTATGGAGACATCGTGTGCGCCTCGGAGAGCGACGGGCTCACCTGCTGGAACTCGACGACCGGGCACGGCGCCTTCATGAGCCGCGACTACTACCGGCCCTTCTGACCTCCACGGAGCGCGTCACCCCTCGGGCACGATGCGGGTGCCCTCGTCGCCGGAGAGCACGGCGCGCACGCGCTCGAGGTCGCCTATCGCGGCATACCCTCCAGTGGCCCGGACGTATGCCGCCGCGGCCCGCACCTTGGGGCCCATGGAGCCGGCGGGCAGCTCGGCAGCCTCAGCCTCGCCGACTGACAGGCGCGGCAGCACGCGGGCCTCAGGGGTGTCGAAGCCGGTCATCACTCCCCCGACATCGGTGAGCAGCAGGAGCGCGTCGGCGCCGACGTGGACCGCGAGCAGCGCCGCCACCGCATCCTTGTCGACCACCGCCTCGATGCCGCGCAGGCCCTCCTCCGTCTCGACGACCGGCACACCGCCACCGCCCGCGCAGACGACGAGGACGCCCGCGGCGAGGAGGGTGTCGATGACCGTGGCCTCGACCAGCGCGAGGGGCTCCGGTGACCCGACCGTCCGGCGCCAGCCCTCGCCATCGCGCCGCATCGCCCAGCCGTGCTCCTCCTCCAGGCGACGCGCGGTCGGCTCGTCGACGACCTGCCCGACGAACTTGGTCGGCTCGGCGAGGGCCGGGTCGTCCGCGGCGACCAGGGTCTGGTTGAGCACCGCTGTGACAGGCCGGGCCGGCAGCGCGTTGACGAGCGACTGGACGAGCCAGTAGCCGATCATCCCCTGGGTCTGCGCGCCGATCACATCGAGCGGATAGGGCTGTGCGAGAGCGGTGTCCGCGACACTCTCCGCCGCGAGGACACCCACCTGGGCCCGTTGCCGTGGGTGATGACGACCTCGTGGTCGGCGGTGATCGGGGCGAGCGCGGCGACGGCGTCCTCGACATGACGGCGCTGGAGCTCGGCCTCGGGTGACTCACCGCGCCGCAGGAGGGCGTTGCCGCCGAGGGCAATGACAATCCTCACTCCCGCACTGTGGCACATGCCGGACATCTCGGGCGGTCCTAGAGTGAGACCAGGCGGGTCCCGCAGCCAGGACTACCCAAGCCATCGGGTGTGTCGGTCACGTCGGTCGACCGCAGCCGCGGAGTGTGTCATGAGCACGTCAGCCACCACGCCCCGTCGCGTCGTCATCCTCGGTGCGGCCGGTCGCGACTTCCACAACTTCAACGTCGTCTTCCGCGACAACCCCGACTACACGGTGGTGGCGTTCACGGCGACCCAGATCCCTGACATCGATGGCAGGAGCTATCCGCCGGAGCTCGCCGGCTCGCTCTATCCCGAGGGCATCCCGATCCTCGACGAGTCCGAGCTGAGCGATCTCATCGAGCGCGAGAGCGTCGACGTCGCGGTCTTCGCCTATTCCGACCTGCCCCACACCCGGGTCATGCACCTGGCCAGCCAGTGCATCGCGGCGGGCGCCGACTTCTGGCTCCAGAGCGCCCGCCAGACGATGATCGAGAGCAGCAAGCCGGTGATTGCCGTGTGCGCCGTGCGCACCGGTGTCGGCAAGTCGCAGACCACCCGCTATCTCTCGCGGATCCTGAAGGACATGGGCAAACGCGTCGTCGCGATCCGCCACCCCATGCCCTATGGCGACCTGGCCAAGCAGGCCTGCCAGCGCTTCGCGACCTATGCCGACCTCGACACCCATGAGTGCACGATCGAGGAGCGCGAGGAGTACGAGCCGCACATCGACAACGGCTTCGTCGTCTACGCCGGCGTCGACTACGAGCAGATCATCCGCCAGGCCGAGCAGGAGGCCGACGTCATCCTCTGGGACGGCGGCAACAACGACCTGCCGTTCTATCGCCCCGACCTGCACATCACGCTTGCCGACCCGCTGCGCCCGGGCGACGAGGCCGGCTATCACCCGGGTGAGGCCAATGTCCGGATGTCCGACGTCGTCGTCATCAACAAGTGCGACTCGGCCACCCCGGAGGCGATCGAGCAGGTCGAGGAGTCGGTGCGCTCGCTGGCCCCTCAGGCGACGGTCATCCTTGCGGACTCGCCTGTCTCAGTGGAGAGCCCGGAGACCGTGGCCGGCAAGCGGGTCGTCGTGATCGAGGACGGCCCCACCCTCACCCACGGGTCGATGAGCTTTGGCGCGGGCGTCGTCGGCGCCCGCGGCGCCGAGGTCGCCGAGATCGTGGACCCCAGCCCGTATGCCGTGGGCTCGCTGGCCGCGACCTACGACAAGTACCCCAACGCACGCGGCATTCTGCCGGCAATGGGCTATGGCGAGGAGCAGGTCCGCGACCTCGAGGCCACCATCGACGCGGTGCCGTGCGACGCAGTCGTCTCAGGCACCCCGATCGACATCACGCGCGTGCTGCACGTGAGCAAGCCGCTCGTGCGGGCGCGCTATGAGCTGCGCGAGCGGACGCCCGGTCAGCTCGAGGAGGTCGTGCGCCGGACGCTCGCCTGAGTGGCACCGTCCCCCGCAGATGACGGAGGGCTCCCGACCGCGGTCGGGAGCCCTCCGTGCGTCAGCGGGGTCAGGCGCAGCCCACCGCGCCGGCGCCGGCCGCGCTCTCGCGCACCTTGGCCGTGCGCAGGTAGGGGTAGAACTCCTCGACCTCGTCGAACTTGGCCTTGGCGTCCTCGGTCGTGACGGTCGGCGGCACGATGATCTTGTCGCCGGGCTTCCAGTCGACGGGGGTCGCGCACTCGCCGCGGTCGGCCTCCTGGAGGGCGTCGACGACGCGCAGGATCTCGTCGAAGTTGCGGCCCGTGGACTTGGGGTAGGTCATCGAGAGGCGGATCTTCTTGGCCGGGTCGATGACGAAAACCGAACGGACAGAGGAGGTGTCGCCCTCGGCCGGGTGGATCATCTCGTAGAGGACGGCGACCTTCTTGTCCTCGTCGGCGATGATCGGGTAGTCGACCTCGCACTTGTTGAACTCGTTGATGTCGGGGATCCACTTGGCGTGGTCCTCGTTGGAGTCGACGGACAGCGCCAGCGTCTTGACCCCACGCTTGTCCCACTCGTCGCGCAGCTGCGCGACGCGGCCGAGCTCGGTCGTGCAGACCGGCGTGAAGTCGGCCGGGTGGGAGAAGAAGACGACCCAGCTGTCGCCTGCCCACTCGTGGAAGCTGATCGGTCCGGCTGAGGTCTCGGCGGTGAAGTCGGGTGCCGTGTCGCCCAGATAGAGCGTCATGCTGTGCTCACTCCCTGTTGTCGTGGATGCCCCACCGGGTATCGAGGGGCCTTCCCTAAGTCTTCCACGGCGCCCATCGCCCTGTCTGCCAAGGTGAGCCTCACCAGACCACGATGCGGGCAGGGTCACCAGCTGGTCAGGCCGACCCGGTCGTGCTCGCCGCCCGACCACACGGCACGGATGATCCCGGCGGCTGCGAGCGCCTTGCGGCAGCCCGGGCAGGGCGGGTCGGTGATGTATGCCGTGGCGCCCTTGGTGTCGCGGGTGGCGAACAGCAGCGCGTTGACCTCGGCGTGGATGGCGATGCAGAAGCCCGGCGTCCCTGGCCGGTCGTAGTCGCCCAGCCCCGGGACCTGGTCATAGCCGAGCTGTCCACGGGGACAGGCGCCCTCGAGACAGTCCGGCTCGCCCGGCGCCGCTCCGTTGTAGCCGGTCGCGATGATGCGGTGGTCGATGACGAGCACCGCGCCGACGCGCCTGCGGGTGCACTTGGCCCGGGCGCTCACCGCCGCGGCGATCCCCAGGAAGTAGTCGTCCCAGCCGGGGACGGTGACGGGCTGCTGCGGCTGCACATCGGGCATGAGCGCGATGCTAGCCGCCGGTGGGCGGGATGCTCAGCGCGGCATCCGCCGCCACACCGCCCGCGGCACGTGCGGGGCCACCGAGAACATCGCGCGGAGCTGCCAGGGGATCCACAGGTCGACCGGGCCGCCCTTGGCGATGGCGGCGACCACGGCCTCGGCCACCTGGGCCGGCGTGCTGGAGAAGGGTGCCGGCTCCATCCCCTCGGTCATGCGGCCGATGACGAAGCCGGGCCTGGCGATGATCAGGGTGACTCCGCTGCCGTGCAGCGCATCGGCGAGACCAGAGGCGAAGCCGTCCAGCCCTGCCTTGGCCGAGCCGTAGACATAGTTGGCGCGTCGCACCCGGGCGCCTGCGACCGACGAGAAGGCGACGATGGTCCCGCTGCCGCGGGGGCGCATGCGCTCGGCCAGCACCGTGAGCAGGCTTGCCTGGGCGACGAAGTCCGTGTGCAGGATGGCCACCGTGGCCCGGTGGTCGCGCTCGGCCCGCACCTGGTCGCCGAGGACACCGAAGGCGAGCACGGCGATGTCGATGGGCCCCGCTTCGGCCTCGACCCGCTCGACGAGCGTGTCGTGTGTCTCGACGTCGTCGGCGTCGAACTCGAGGGTGACCACGCGCGCGGCGCCGGCAGCGCGGCATACCTCCTCTGACGCGGTCATGTCTCCCGGGCGCGCCAGCAAGACAACGGTGTTGCCGGGCGCGAGGCGGGTGGCGACCTCGAGGCCGATCTCGCTGCGGCCGCCGAAGACGGCCACGATCTGGGCGGTCATGGGGCCAGCGTATGGGAGGGGTTAGCCTGCAACCGTGGGGAGCCTGCACAACTCTGTGTCCGACACCGCGCTGATCTTCGAGGGCGGTGGGATGCGTGGCAGCCACACGGCAGGCGTCGTCCGGGTGCTGCTCGACGCGGGGATCCACCTGCCTTTCGTCGCCGGGATATCAGCCGGGTCCAGCCACACGTGCAACTACCTGACGCGGGACGCGTGGCGGGCGCACCACTCCTTCACCGAGTTCGCGGCCGACCCGAAGTTCGGCGACTGGCGGACCTTCGTGCGCGGCCAGGGGATGTTCAACTCCAAGTACATCTACGAGGAGACGAGCGAGCCCGGCCAGGCGCTCCCGCTGGACTGGGAGACCTTCCGCACCAACCCTGCCGAGATGCGGATCGGGGCCTTCCACGCCGAGTCGGGCGAGATGGTCTACTGGTCCCGCGAGGACACCCCGGAGTTGCGGGATCTCGTTGTGCGAGTGCGGGCCTCGTCGACGATGCCGATCATCATGCCGCCCACGGTCGTCGACGGTGAGACCTATGTCGACGGGGCTCTGGGCCCTTCCGGCGGCATCGCGCTCGACGCGGCAGAGGAAGCCGGCTACGAGAAGTTCTTCGTGGTGCTGACCCGCGAGCGGGACTATGTGAAGTCGCCCGAGCGGGCGCCCGGTCTCTATCGCCGCTACTTCCGGCGCTACCCGGCCGTCGCCGAGGCGATCATCGGCCGGTGGCAGCGCTACAACGAGATGCGCGAGCGGCTCTTCGAGCTCGAGAAGGCAGGCCGCGCAATGCTTTTCGTGCCCGAAGAGATGCCGATCGGCAATGGCGAGCGCAATGTCGCCAAGCTCGAGGCCGCATACCAGCTGGGTCTCGCACAGGCCCAGAGGGAGTTGCCGGCCTGGCAGGAGTTCCTCGGGGTCTAGCGGGGGTCGGTGACCTCGACCCGGGCCGCGTCCTCCCGGCCATAGACCCACACGATGAGCTCGGAGGCCGGACCGACGACCTCGACCGGCCGCGGGCCGGGGACGACCTGCGCCTGACCGCCGCCGGGGCGGCGGAGCACGAGCCCGGGCAGGTCACCGCGGAGGACAAGGGCGGCGCGCTGGACCCGCAGCCACAGCGCCGCCTCTAGCTGCTCGTCGGGCCGCGGGTCGCGGATCCCGTTGGGGCGCACCACATCCTGGGTGTGCATGTAGTACTCCCCCAGCGCGTGGCGATGTCCCTCCAGCGCGTCCGTCGGCATGGCCGCAAGCGCGCCGGAGCCCGAGCGCAGCCGCTCGACGAGCTCGGCGAACCCGACCCGCCGCCGGGTCCGGCCGGTCCGCCAGGCCGTGAGCGGCTCAAGACGGGAGACCGCGATCCCGGGCCAGGCGAGCGGGTCGTGCCCGAGCTGCCAGATGTGGACGGCGAGGTCGTGGACGTCCCAGCCCTCGCACAGGGTGGGTGCGTCCGGCCCGGCCGCCTCGAAGGCGTCGCACAGCCGCTGGAGCTGCCGGTCGCGCAGTGCCGCCGTCATCTCGGTCTCCCGCCCTCGGCTCAGTCCGTGCCGCGCAGCTCGGCCAGAGCCTTGTCGAGCCGGCGCTGCCTGGTGGCCTCCTGCCTGGCCTCGGCGACACTGCGGGCGATCTCCTTGCGGCGGGTGTAGGAGAGTTTGTCGAACGCGGCCTTGGCGGCCTTGTCGCCCTTGAGTGCCTCGGCCAGCTCCGGCGGGATCTCGACAGTCCGCTCGGCCGTATCGAGCGCGATGGTCGCGTCGACCTCGTCGCCGATCTCGACACCGAGCTCGGCGCGAGCCGCCTTGCTCAGCCCGATGCACCGCTGGCCGCCCATGCTCGCTACCCGGAGCCGGGTGCTCGTCCCGCCGATCGTCACGACCACCGGCGGCGTCTTCTTGTCCGAGAGCTCGGCGACCTGGTCGTCGGTGAGGATGATCGCTGCGGCGGGCCCGAAGGGCTCGATCGTCGTGCGCAGTTTCAGCTCGGGCATCGCTGGCTCCTTGGGCTCCGGGAGTGGGCGCTGACACCTTCCCACACGAGGCGCCGGCCCGGGATCCTCATGGCCGGCCGCACGGCATACCAAACCGCCCCTGATCGGCGCGGCACGCAGGCGCGCAAGCCGACCAGACCTAGCCTCTGCCCATGGCCTCCCGTCGTCGCGCCGCGACCTATGCCCGCCGCCGCCAGTGGCGCATGGCCCGGGTGACGCACGACCTCACCCCGCAGGAGTGGCAGGCGCTAGTCGACGCGTGGCAGGGCTGCGCCTACTGCGGCAGCGACGACGGCGCACTCCAGAAGGACTGCATGCTGCCGATCTCGCGCGGCGGCCGCTACACCGTCACCAACGTCGTGCCGGCCTGCCGCTCGTGCAACGCGAGCAAGTGCAACTCCGAGCTGACGACCTGGATGCGCCGCAAGCGGCTCGACGAGCGGGCCTTCCTCACCCGGCTGGGCGAGATCAGCAGCGCGCTCGCAGCCAGCGCCGCCTCCAGTCCCTGACCGCGGCCCTCGGGTCAGAACCCGAGATCGCGCGCGGGCGGGAAGTCCAGGACGACCCCGTCGCCCTCGATCGGGTAGCCCTCCAGGCGGCTGGGACGGTCATCGTCGATGAACACCAGCACGCCCAGCCCCGGGGCGCCAGCGTTGAGGACGATCCGTCCCGACCTCGCGCCGCCCTGGGGTCCGAGGTCCACGGAGGGGCAGGTGCCACAGCCGCACTCCTCGGTGACGTGCAGCCCGGGCACCATCGCGAGCCAGCGCTCCCGGTCTGCGTCGCCGATGGCGGCCTCGTCGGCCGAGGCGTGACGGAGCATCGCCTCGAGCACCTCGCGCTCTCGGCTGGTGAGTTCCCTTGGGAATCCAGCCTTCCCGGTCAGATCCGCGCCGATGTCAGGCCTCCGGGATGTCGCGGCCAAACGCCTCGAGGGTGATCGCCTCAGGCTCAGGACCACCGCGCACACCGGTGTCTAGCGCATCAAGGGCGGCGAGCTCGGCGTCGTCCAGCTCGAAGTCGAACACGTCGAAGTTCTCCGCGATGCGGGCGGGCCGGACCGACTTCGGGATCGCGGAGCGGCCCTGCTGCAGGTGCCAGCGCAGCATCACCTGGGCCGGGGTCTTGCCGTGCTTCTCGGCGAGAGCGCTGATCGTCGGGTCGTCGAAGGTGCTGCGTGGTTCGTCGCCACCGCGGTATGCCGTGATGCCCCCGATGGGCGACCACGCCTGGGTCACGATGCCGCGCTCGGCGTTGGCGGCCAGGACCTCGGGCTGGGTGAAGAACGGGTGCACCTCGATCTGGTTGACCGCGGGAACCACGCCCGCCTCGGCCATGAGATCGGCCAGGTGAGCCGCCATGAAGTTGCTCACGCCGATGGCGCGGACTCGCCCGTCGGACAGCAGCTGCTCCAGAGCCCGATAGGCGCCGCGCGTGCGGTCGAACTCGCCTGGCAGGGCCTGGTGGAGGATGAACAGGTCGATGACGTCGACGCCCAGCTTGCCGGCGCTCTTGTCGAAGGCGTGGAGGGTCTCGTCGTAGCCGTAGTCACTGATCCAGACCTTCGACTCGAGGAACACCTCGTCACGCGGCAGGTCGCTGCGCCGCAGTGCGTCACCGACGCCCCGCTCGTTGCCGTAGGCGGCCGCGGTGTCGATGAGCCGATAGCCGACGCGCAACGCCTCGGCGACGGCCTCGGCGGTCTCATCTGGCGGGGTCTGGAACACACCGAAGCCGAGGGCCGGCATCACGGCACCGTTGTTGAGAGTGAGTTGCATGGGAGTTCCTTTCGCTTACTGGAGCCCGACTCGGCCGAGCCAGGCCTCGATCTCGGGTCGGGATTCGCGCACTCGCTCACCGCGCACGGCAAGGCCTTCCGCCATCGTGGCCCCACGGCACGCCTGACGGTACTCCTCGACCGCGCCACCCAGCCCGCTCATAGCGTGCGTGGTGAAGGGGACCACCCGGATGCCCGACCACTCTGTCGCGTCGACAAAGGTGCGCATGATCCGTGGGATCTGGACGTTCCAGATCGGACTGCCCAGCAGCACCGTCCTGCGGCCGGCCACGCTGGGCAGGGGGCCGGCGATCGCTGGACGAGCCTGCTCGTCCTGCTCCCGCACGTTGCGTGCCACGGTCGCGTCATAGTCGCGGGAGTATGTGTCGGCGGCCCGGAGCTCGTGCATGTCGACGTCGATCAGCTCACCGATCACCTGCGCCATCACGGCGGTGTTGCCGACGGCAAGGTCGGTCCGCCCGCCGTTGAAGTAGTTCTCCCCCGGGCGCGAGAAGTAGACGAGCAGTGGCTTGAGGCCGGACGTCGCAGGTCCGGTATCGACCGTCTGTACGCGGGGTCCAGCCGCGTCCGACGCGCACGCGCTCAGCGCGCCGCCCAGCCCTGCCAGACCGGCGAGCAACAGGCTGCGTCGTCCGAGCACCACACTGTTCCCTCCTTCGTTCACCCCTCCATAGAAGCGTGGCCCCGCGAGGCGGACCAGTGACGCCTTTTCGGAGGACTCGCAGACCCCCCTTCGTCCCGTAGGTTCGACCCATGCCCCGCGCGAGCCAGCAGCACCGGGACGAGGTGCGCGACTTCCTCACCTCACGCCGTGCGCGCCTGACCCCTGAGCAGGCCGGCCTCCCGCTGTACGGCACCAACCGCCGGGTCAGCGGACTGCGCCGCGAGGAGGTGGCTCTGCTGAGCGGCATCTCGACCGACTATTCCGTGCGGATGGAGCGCGGCACCCTCGACGGCGTCTCCGATCAGGTGCTGGACGCTGTCGCCGCTGCCCTGCGCCTGTCGGATGTCGAGACCGCACACCTGCACAGCCTCGCGCGGGCCTCCCGGGCGCGGCCCCCGGGTGCGGCACACCACGCCCTGCCGCGTCCCGGCGTCCAGCGCGTCCTGGACGCCATCAGCGCACCGGCCTACGCGCGCAACGGGCGCTTCGACGTGCTCGCCCTCAACTCCGCCGGTCGCGCTCTGTTCAGCGGCGCCCTGGGCCCGGGCGGCCTGTTCAACCTCGCCCGCTATGTGCTGCTGGACCCCGGGGCGCCGACGTTCTATCGATCGTGGGACGCGGTCGCGCAGGACACCGTCGCGTGGCTGCGGGGCGAGGTCGGACGCCGCCCCGACGACCCGGAGCTGACGCGCCTGATCGACGAGCTCACCCGTGAGAGCACGGAGTTCGAGGCGTTGTGGGCCGCCCACGAGCTGCAGTTCGACCGCGCTGCGGTCAACCCGCTGCACCACCCGGTCGTGGGAGATCTCGAGCTCACGGGTGAGGCCCTCACCCTGCCCGGCGAGGACGATCTCTGGATCGTGGTCTATCTGGCCGAGCCAGCCAGCCCGTCACAGGATGCGCTCGACCACCTCGTCGGGGAGGAGTAGGCGCTCGACCCGCACCGTGCGCGGTCGCCAGTCCTCAGACGTTGAACCTGAACTCGACCACGTCGCCGTCGTGCATGACGTAGTCCTTGCCCTCCATGCGCACCTTGCCGGCAGCCTTGGCGGCCGTCATCGACCCGGCGGCGTCGAGGTCGTCGAAGGAGACAATCTCGGCCTTGATGAAGCCGCGCTGGAAGTCAGTGTGGATGACGCCGGCGGCCTGGGGGGCGGTCCACCCCTGGCGGATCGTCCAGGCGCGCGACTCCTTGGGCCCGGCGGTCAGATAGGTCTGCAGGCCAAGGGTGTGGAAGCCGGTGCGGGCGAGCTGGTCGAGGCCGGACTCCGTGGCGCCGAAGGACTCCAGCAGCTCCATGGCCTCCTCCGGCTCCATCTCCATCAGGTCCATCTCGAGCTTGGCGTTGAGGAAGACCGCGTCCGCCGGGGCGACGAGCGCGCGCAGCTGCTCCTGGAGGTTCGCGTCGCCGAGCTGGTCCTCGTCGAGGTTGAAGACATAGATGAAGGGCTTGGTGGTCAGCAGACCCAGCCCGCGCGCGAGGTCCATGTCGACACCGGCAGCCGGCCCCCCGGCATACAGCGTCCTGCCCTCCTCGAGCACCTTCTGGGCGGCCAGCGCGTTCTCGAGGGCTGGCTTCTTGTCCTTGGCGATCCGCGACTCCTTCTCCAGCCGCGGCACGGCCTTCTCGAGGGTCTGCAGGTCGGCGAGGATCAGCTCGGTGTGGATCGTCTCGATGTCGGACTCCGGCGAGACCTTGCCGTCGACGTGCACGACATCGCCGTCCTCGAAAGCGCGCACCACCTGACAGATCGCGTCGGCCTCGCGGATGTTGGCGAGGAACTTGTTGCCCAGCCCCTCCCCCTCGGACGCGCCGCGCACGATGCCGGCGATGTCGACGAAGGAGACGGTCGCAGGCAGGATCCGCTCGGAGCCGTGGATCTCGGCCAGCCGCGTCAGCCGCGAGTCGGGCAGCGGGACCACACCGACGTTGGGCTCGATCGTCGCGAACGGGTAGTTCGCGGCGAGCACGTTGTTCTTGGTCAGCGCGTTGAACATGGTCGACTTGCCGACGTTGGGGAGACCGACGATTCCGATGGTGAGTGCCACAAGGACAGGAGTCTAGTGGCTCACCGACAGGGGGTATGCCGTGTGCTCGCCAGCCCGCCGGCGCTCGCCCTGCGCCGGGCCCGTGGGCCGCAACGTCCTCGTCGTCGACGACGAACCCCAGGCCGCGAGATCCTCGACGCCCATCTGCGCCGCCACGGCTTCGAGCCGGTGGCCCGGTGGACGCCGGTGTCGACGCGGCACGCATCGGGCAGGTCGTCACCAACCCGGGACCAATGCGCTGCGCGCCACTCCCGCGGGCGGCGAGGTCCGGGTCACGACAGCGGTGGACGGCACCGACGCCCTGATCACTGTCAGCGACACCGGAGAGGGGCCCGCGCCCGACCATCTGACGCGGGTCTCCGTCCGCTTCTATCGTGTGCCGGGCCGCCGACGACAGCGGCACGGGCGTCGGGCTGACCATCGCCCGCGACATCGTCCGCGACATCGCCCGCGACATCGTCCGCGCACAAGATGGAACGCTGACCGTGGCCTCGGAGGGGCTAGGCCACGGTCAGCGTTCACCATCAGACTCCCACTGTCGGCGCCGAAGCGCGCGGCGAGTGGGTCAGCAGGCCGTCAACTGCACCATCCGCCGCGCGCGGGCGGGGTCGTCGAGCCCGGGCCGGCCATGGCCTGGCCGCCGATCGCGGCGGCGAGGATGAGCCGCGGCCGTCCCGCCGATTCCTCCGGTGCGCTTGATGTTCATCGTGCTTCCCTTCGCTGTGGGCGCATGCCCCCTGATGTCTTGCACCCGAGTCAACGCCGCCGCTGTGAAGCCTCGACGAGCCGCTGTGTGAGGCTGTGAAGCCCATCCCGTGGGCTGTCGGTGCCCGGTGGCAGGGTGGGAGCCATGACCCAGACAGCCCTCGCCTTCCTCGCCGGCGCCACCCTCGCCACAGCGCTCGTCTGGCTCTGGCTCGCCGGGCGACACGCCGGAGTGACGGCCGAGCGCGACCTGCTGCGCGAGCGGGTGGGAGAGCTGAGCGACGCCGTGGCCGATGACAGCCAGACCGCCCAGGTCCTGGCGCCGCTGCGCGACGCCCTCGTGCGGGTCGAGCGCCAGGTCGGGGTCCTGGAGCGGGACCGCACGGGACAGTACGCCACGCTCGAGGCCGCCCTCGGCGAGGTCCGCACGGCGACCCAGATGCTCGGCCGCGAGACCGCCAGCCTCGCTGGGTCGCTCAACGCCTCGAGCGTGCGCGGATCATGGGGCGAGGTCCAGCTGCGCCGGGTCCTCGAGCACGCCGGCCTGCTCGCCCGGTGCGACTTCGACGAGCAGGTATGCCGTGTGAGCCGCCACGACGCGCAGGTGCGCCCCGATGTCGTGGTCGCCCTGCCCGGCGAGCGCCATCTGGTCATCGACGCCAAGGCCCCGATGAGCGCCTTCCTCAAGGCCCAGGCCGAGGACCTGTCGGCCGAGATGCGCAGCGCCCTGCTCCAGCGCCATGCCCGGGACCTGCGCGGCCACGCGCGGGCGCTGGCGGCCAAGGACTACTGGTCCGCCTTCGACGCGAGCCCCCAGATGGTGGTCCTCTTCGTCCCCAGCGACGCGATGCTCAGCGCCGCCCTGGCCTCCGAGCCGGGGCTGCACGAGGAGATGCTCTCCGAGCGCGTCGTTCTCGTCGGGCCCGGGTCGCTGCTTGCGCTGCTGCGCACGGTCGCCTTCACCTGGCAGCAGCAGGCCCTGACCGACAGCGCCCGCGAGCTGCTTGCGCTCGGGCAGGAGCTCTACTCCCGGCTCGGCACCCTCGGCGGGCACACCGCCCGGCTCGGCGGCTCGCTCCAGCGCTCGGTCGAGGCCTACAACGCGATGGTCGGCGCGCTGGAGTCGCGGGTCTTCGTCACGGCCCGCCGGATGCGTGACCTCGATGTGGTCGAGGGCGATCTCGATGCGCCCCAGGCAGTCGAGACCGCACCGCGCGTGATGACCGCTGTCGAGCTGCTCGACTCGGTCACCGCCGCCGATGCCCGACCCGAGCTCGACCTTGGCGCGGGCTCCCGCCCCGACAGGGCCAGCAACTCCCGCGCCGCAGGCTAGGACCGACGCGGCATACGCCTCAGTGCAGGTGGCCGTCGCCGCCGCGCGCAGCGGCGTCGTGGCGCATGTCGCCGCTCTGACCGCGCGCCTTGAGCTCCTTGCGCAGCTCGTTGGGCAGGGCGAAGGTGACCGACTCCTCGGCGGCGATGACCGGCTTGACCTCGCCGTAGCCACGCTCGGCGAGCCACTCCAGCACATCGCGCACCAGCACCTCGGGCACCGACGCACCCGAGGTCACGCCGACCGTCGAGACGCCGTCGAGCCAGGACTCCTCGATCTCGTCGGCATAGTCGACGAGGTGTCCGTCTCGGGCGCCGTGCTCGAGCGCGACCTCGACGAGGCGGACGGAGTTGGAGGAGTTGCGCGAGCCGACGACGATCATCAGGTCGGTCTCGGGGGCCATCTGCTTCACGGCGAGCTGGCGGTTCTGCGTGGCGTAGCAGATGTCGTCCGAGGGCGGGTCCTGGAGCGCGGGGAACTTCTCGCGCAGGCGCCGCACGGTCTCCATCGTCTCGTCGACCGACAGCGTGGTCTGGGAGAGCCAGACGACCTTGTCGGGGTCGCGGACCTCGACGTTGTCGACGTCGTCGGGGCCGTCGACGAGCGTGATGTGCTCGGGCGCCTCGCCGGATGTGCCGACGACCTCCTCGTGGCCCTCGTGGCCGATGAGCAGGATGTCGTAGTCGTCCTTGGCGAAGCGGACGGCCTCGCGATGCACCTTGGTCACCAGCGGGCAGGTCGCGTCGATCGTGCGCAGCGAGAGCGTGCGCGCCTCCTCGTGCACGACGGGCGCGACGCCGTGGGCGGAGAAGACGACGGTGGCGCCCTCGGGCACCTCGTCGGTCTCCTCGACAAAGATCGCGCCGCGCTTCTCGAGCGTGGTCACGACGTGCTTGTTGTGCACGATCTGCTTGCGGACGTAGACCGGCGGCCCATACAGCTCCAGGGCCTTCTCGACGGTCACGACGGCCCGGTCCACGCCGGCGCAGTAGCCGCGTGGGGCCGCGAGCAGCACGCGCTTGGCCTGCTCGGTGGTCTCAGTCGTCGCAGTCATGCGCCCCAGTCTAGGTGCCCGGGCTGGACTCCCCCTGAGTGCCCACTCGCCCGACCACGGCGTATGCCGCGTGCTCGCCACCCTGCCCCACCTAGACTCCCGCACGTGACCGCAACCCCGTCAGGCCTCCCGGAGCGCGCCGCTGACACCAGCGCCGAGCACCCATGGCCGGTGCGCCTGCTGTCGATGAAGATCGAGGACTACGTCGCCAAGATGTCAGCGCTGTGGGTCGAGGGCCAGGTCGTCCAGCTCACCCGCCGGCCCGGCGCGCGCACGGCATACCTCACGCTGCGCGACACCGACGTCGACATGTCGCTGTCGGTCAGCATCCACGTCAACGCCCTCGACGCCATGCCCACCCCGCTCACCCAGGGCTCACGCGTCGTCATCCAGGCCAAGCCGACCTTCTGGACCGGCCGGGGCACCCTCCAGCTCGATGGCCGGCAGATCCGGCCGGTCGGGGTCGGCGAGCTGCTCGCCCGGCTGGAGTACCTCAAGCGCACCCTCGCCTCGGAGGGGCTGTTCGACCGCGAGCGCAAGCGCCCGCTCCCCTTCCTTCCCCGGCGGGTGGGGCTCATCTGCGGCCGGGCCAGCGCGGCCGAGAAGGACGTCGTCGAGAATGCCCGGCGCCGTTGGCCCACAGTGCAGTTCGCGATCCGTCAGGTCGCGGTGCAGGGTCCGACTGCGGTCACCGAGGTGATGGCAGCGCTGGCCGAGCTCGACGCCGACCACGGTGTCGATGTGATCATCATCAGCCGCGGCGGCGGGTCGGTCGAGGACCTCCTGCCCTTCTCCAACGAGGCCCTGGTCCGCGCGGTCGCCGACGCCACGACCCCCGTGGTGAGCGCGATCGGCCACGACGTCGACACCCCCCTCCTCGACTATGTGGCCGACCACCGCGCCTCCACCCCCACCGACGCGGCCAAGGCCGTGGTGCCCGACGCGGAGGGCGAGCGGCGCGGCATACGGCAGCTGCGTGGCCGGGGCGAGCGCGCACTGACCGGGCGACTCTCCGCCGAGCGCTCCCGCATCGAGGCGCTGCGCAGCCGGCCCGTCATGGCCGACCCGCTCAGCCTGGTGACCGCCCGCCGCGACGAGCTCGACGCGCTCGCCGACCGCGCCGCACGCCGCGTGCTTGCGCTCGTCCACCGGGCCGGCGACCAGGTCGACCACCTGCGCGCGCAGGTGCGCACCCTCTCCCCCCAGTCCACCCTCGAGCGCGGGTATGCCGTGGTGCAGACCGTCGACGGGCACGTCGTCACCGACCAGGGCGAGATCGAGGTCCATCAGCTGCTGCGGGTGCGGGTCGCGCGCGCCGACTTCGGCGTGCGGGTCCTCGGGGCGGCCGAGACCGACGCGGTGACCTAGGGTGGCGGCCATGTCCGACAACGCCAGCACCGACGACGTCCCCCAGGTCGGCTCCATCCCCGAGCCCGACCTGACGGAGATCCGCGCCCTCGGCTACGAGCAGGCCCGCGACGAGCTGGTCGAGATCGTCGCCCGGCTCGAGGGCGGCCAGCTCGGGCTCGAGGAGTCGATGGCCTTGTGGAAGCGTGGCGAGGCGCTCGCCGACCACTGCCAGCGCTGGCTCGACGGCGCCGAGGCGGCCCTGACCGCCGATGACGACGACGCGGCCGAGCCCGAGGACGCCTGACCCCGCTCGTGGCTCGTAGCGTTGAAACCAACGTTCTCAACGCCATCGGGCCCGCCTTAGCGTTGAAACCAACGTTCTCAACGCCATCAGCCCGCCTTAGCGTTGAGACCAGTGTTTTCAACGCAACGGGCGGCGCCAGGGAGACCGGGATCCAGACCGGAGATCCAGGCGGTCAGGAGCCGATGGGCTTGAGGTGCTCGGCGAAGGTGGAGAGCTCCTCCCACGTGCCGGTCCCGGTGATCAGCGTCGTCAGCTCGTCGGCGCCGTCGGGGCGGTCCAGCAGGCTGCGCTGCACCTTGGAGTCGCGGTCATAGGTCGCCCAGGTCTTGCCGGCGGCCTGCCGCTCGCCGGTCCGCTTGGCGCGCTGGGTCTGGGCCGCCACCCACCCGTCGGTCGCGCCCTTGGTCTGCTCCAGTGCGACGTAGTTGCCCTCGGGCGTCAGATAGCCGACGTGCCACGTGCGCAAACGATCGGTCGAGGTCACGAAGCGCACGCTGGTGGCCTTCCAGCCCTCGGGCAGGCCGGTCGGCTCGGCCAGCCCCCACTTGACGTCACGCTCGGCGGCAACGGCCGCGGGGTGGACCTCCACCGGCGGGCGGTTGTCGGTCGAGGTGCGTGGGATGACCAGCACCATCCCGACGACCAGCGCGAGGATCACCAGCAGCGAGCGCAGCATGTTGGCCGCGGTGCCCATCGCGTAGTGGCTGCGCTGCGGCGGGACGCCGGCGCCCGCGGCCGGAGCGGTCCCGGCCGACGTGGTCGCACCGGCAGTGGCCCCGCCCGTCGTGGCAGCGGCCTGCGGCACGGCGTCGCCCGCCTGGTGATCGGGGCCGGGCGGGCTCGCTGGGGCGGGCGGACCCTGCCGCGTCTCGTCGGTGCTCACCCCCCTATGGTCGCCGACGGCGACGGAGCACGCCAAAGTGGGGCGGGCCACGGCCCGGCCGCCCGATCCGGCTGCGGGCGGGATAGCCCCCGGCGATAGGCTGAGAGGGCCCGCCCGACGCCGCGTGAAGGGATCCTCCGTTGTCCGTCCAGTCGCTCCCCGAAGCCCTCCAGGTCGGCGGTTTGGCGCCCGACCGCAACCTTGCGCTCGAGCTCGTCCGTGTCACCGAGGCCGCCGCGATCGCCGGAGGCCGCTGGGTCGGCAAGGGAGACAAGAACGCCGCCGACGGCGCGGCCGTCGAGGCCATGCGCACCCTCATCTCCACCGTCGACATGAACGGCACGGTCGTCATCGGCGAGGGCGAGAAGGACGAGGCCCCGATGCTCTACAACGGCGAGCAGGTGGGCAATGGCAACGGCGCCGAGTGCGATGTCGCGGTCGACCCGATCGACGGCACCACGCTGACCGCCAAGGGCATGTCCAACGCGATCGCGGTCATGGCCGTCGCGGACCGCGGCTCGATGTATGACCCCAGCGCCGTCTTCTACATGGAGAAGCTCGTCACCGGGCCCGAGGCCGCCGACGCCGTCGACATCAACAAGTCCGTCGCCGACAACATCCGCGCGGTGGCCGAGGCCAAGAACGAGGGCCCCGAGGACGTCACGGTCGTCATGCTCGACCGGCCCCGCCACGAGAAGCTGGCCCAGGAGGTCCGCGAGGCAGGTGCGCGCATCCGCTTCATCTCCGACGGCGACGTGGCCGGCGCCATCGCGGCGGCCCGCCCCGGCACCGGCATCGACCTGCTCCTCGGCATCGGCGGCACCCCCGAGGGCATCATCGCCGCCTGCGCGATCAAGTGCATCGGCGGCACCATCCAGGGCCGGCTCTGGCCCCAGGACGACGCCGAGCGCCAGCGGGCCATCGACGCCGGCCACGACCTCGACCGCGTCCTGACCACCGACGACCTCGTCACCGGCGAGAACTGCTTCTTCGTCGCGACCGGGATCACCGACGGCGAGCTCCTGCGTGGCGTGCGCTACCACGGCGGCGAGGCGATCACCTCCTCGCTCGTCATGCGCAGCAAGTCCGGCACGGTCCGCACCGTCGAGGCCCACCACAAGCTCTCCAAGCTCCAGGCCTACCGCGGCGCCATGAAGGTCCGCGCGTGAGCTCGCGCAGCCTCGTGATCGGCGAGGCGCTGGTCGACATCGTCGAGCGGGGCGGCAGCGAGCCCACCGAGCACGTCGGCGGCAGCCCGGCCAATGTGGCGATGGGGCTGGCCCGGCTCGGGCATGCCACCGAGCTGCTGTGCTGCCTCGCCGACGACGAGCGTGGCCGTCTGGTCTCCGACCACATCGAGGCCGCCGGGGTCGCCCTGCTGCCCGAGAGCATGCGTGTCTCGCGGACCTCGACCGCGCTGGCCCGGCTCGACGAGACCGGTGCGGCAACCTACGAGTTCGACATCACCTGGGATGTCCCCGTCCGCGAGGTCGGTCCCGAGACCGGCCACGTCCACACCGGCTCGATCGGCGCCATCCTCCCCCCGGGCCGTGACGCGGTCCTGGCCACGCTCGAGCGGGCCCGCGAGCACGCCACGATCACCTATGACCCCAACATCCGGCCCAGCATCATCGGACCGGTCGACGAGGCCCTGCCGCTCATCGAGCGCACGATCGCCCTCACCGACGTGGTCAAGGCCAGTGACGAGGACGTCGCCCTGCTCTATCCCGGTATGCCGCTGCCGCGCGTCCTCGCGCACCTCACCTCCCTGGGCCCCCGGGTCGCGGTGATCACCCGGGGCGCCGAGGGCGTGATCTATCGCGTCGCCGCCACCGACGAGACCGGCGAGGAGCACACCTTGGCCGAGCGTGTGGTCGACACCGTCGGTGCCGGCGACTCGTTCATGGCCGGGCTGGTCAGTGGCCTCCTCGACGCAGGCCTGCTGGGCGGACTCGATGCCCGCGACCGCCTGACGGAGGCCACCCTGGCCGACGTCACCCCCGCCATCGAGCGCGGAAGCCGCTGTGCCGCAACGACTGTCGGCCGTGCCGGCGCATACGCACCCACCCGAGACGAGATCTGACAAGGAGTCAGCCATGGCCGAGTTCGCATACGAGGACCTCCTCCCCCTGGGCGAGGACCCCACCACCTATCGCCTGCTGACCACCGACGGCGTGCGCACGCTCGAGGGCCCGGACGGGCAGCAGTTCCTCCAGGTCGACCCCGAGCCGCTGCGGCTGCTCGCCGAGACCGCGATGCACGACATCGCCCACTACCTGCGGCCTGCCCACCTCAAGCAGCTCGCCTCGATCCTCGACGACCCCGAGGCGTCCAACAACGACAAGTTCGTCGCCCTCGACCTGCTCAAGAACGCCAACATCGCGGCGGCCGGCATCCTGCCGATGTGCCAGGACACCGGCACGGCGATCGTCATGGGCAAGCGTGGCCAGCGCGTCCTCTCCCAGGGCACCGACGAGCGCCCGCTCTCCCAGGGTGTCTACGACGCCTACACCCACCTCAACCTGCGCTACTCCCAGATGGCGCCGGTGACGATGTGGGAGGAGAAGAACACCGGCTCCAACCTGCCGGCCCAGATCGAGCTCTATGCCGACACGGCCGAGGGCCACGAGAACACCTACAAGTTCCTCTTCATGGCCAAGGGCGGTGGCTCGGCGAACAAGAGCTATCTCTTCCAGGAGACCAAGGCCATCCTCAACCCCGACTCGATGATGCGCTTCCTCGACGAGAAGCTGCGCGGCCTGGGCACGGCGGCCTGCCCGCCCTACCACCTGGCCATCGTCATCGGCGGCACCAGCGCCGAATACGCCCTCAAGACAGCGAAATACGCGTCGGCGAAGTATCTCGACCAGCTGCCGACCTCCGGTGACGCGGCCACGGGCCACGGCTTCCGCGACCTGGAGATGGAGGAGAAGGTCCTCGAGCTCACCCGCCAGTTCGGCATCGGCGCGCAGTTCGGCGGCAAGTACTTCTGCCACGACGTCCGCGTCGTCCGCCTGCCCCGTCACGGCGCCTCGCTGCCCGTGGCCATCGCCGTCTCCTGCTCGGCCGACCGCCAGCTGCTGGCCAAGATCACCCCCGAGGGCGTCTTCATCGAGCAGCTCGAGACCAACCCCGGCCAGTACCTCCCGGAGGTCACCGACGCCCAGCTCGACGAGGACACCGAGGGTGTCTCCGGCACGGGCAAGGGCGCCGCGGTCAGGATCGACCTGACCCGCCCGATGGACGAGATCCGTGCCGAGCTGACCAAGCACCCGGTCAAGACCCGTCTGTCCCTCACCGGGCCGCTCGTGGTGGGCCGCGACATCGCCCACGCCAAGATCAAGGAGCGGCTCGACGCGGGCGAGGAGATGCCGCAGTACCTCAAGGACCACCCGGTCTACTACGCCGGCCCGGCCAAGACGCCCGAGGGCATGCCGTCCGGCTCGTTCGGCCCGACGACGGCCGGCCGGATGGACTCCTATGTCGACCAGTTCCAGGCCGCCGGGGGCTCGATGGTCATGCTGGCCAAGGGCAACCGCAGCCAGCAGGTCACCGACGCCTGCAAGGCGCACGGCGGCTTCTACCTCGGCTCGATCGGCGGACCGGCTGCGCGGCTGGCCCAGGACTGCATCAAGTCGGTGGAGGTGCTCGAGTACCCCGAGCTCGGCATGGAGGCGATCTGGAAGATCGAGGTCGAGGACTTCCCCGCCTTCATCGTCGTCGACGACAAGGGCAACGACTTCTTCGCGAGTGTCACCGCGCCGGTCGCGATGACCATCGAGAAGCGTCCCGGACTGAAGTAAAGGACACCCATGAGCCAGACCCACACCGACCCCGCCGACTTCGCCGACCTGCTCGAGGCCAACCGGCGCTATGCGGAGACCCACGACCTCAAGGGTTTTGACGGCATCGCCCACGCCGGCGTCGCGGTCGTCACCTGCATGGACAGCCGGATCGACCCCCTCGGCATGCTCGGTCTCAAGCCCGGTGACGCCAAGATCTTCCGCAACCCCGGTGGCCGAGTGACCCTCGCCGCCCTCGAGGCGCTCGTCCTCGGCGTGCACCTGCTCAATGTCCAGCGCATCCTCGTGGTCCCGCACACCCGCTGCGCGATGGCGAGCAACAGCGAGGCCGAGCTGCGCGAGCGCGTCGGGGCCTCCGCCGGCATGGACGCCTCGTGGCAGCACTTCCACGCTGTCGCCGACCAGCGGATCGCCCTCGCCGAGGACCTGCGCGGCGTGCGGGCCCACCCGCTCATCCCCGACACGGTCAAGCTCGGCGGCTTCATCTACGACGTCGACACCGGTCTCCTCGAGCCGGTGGAGTGACCGCCCCTCTCGCCTGAGACCGGCGACCAGCACGACGAGGTATGCCGCGCGCCCGACCCGGCGCGCGGCATACCTCTGCCTGGGGCGGGGAGCGCGCGGGGAGCCTAGGCTGGTGCACATGACCGAGCTGACCTTCCCCAGGAGTTTCCTCTGGGGCGCCGCGACGGCGTCCTACCAGATCGAGGGGGCGGCGACCGAGGACGGCCGCGGCCCGTCCATCTGGGACACCTTCTCCAGGACGCCGGGCAAGGTGCTCGGTGGCGACACGGGCGATGTCGCCTGCGACCACTACCACCGCGTCCCCGAGGACATCGGCCTGATGAAAGAGCTTGGGCTTGAGGCGTATCGGTTCTCGATCGCCTGGCCGCGCATCATGCCCGAGGGCACCGGCGCGGTGAACCAGGCCGGCATCGACTTCTACTCCCGGCTCGTCGACCAGCTGCTCGCGGGCGGCATTCGCCCCTTCGTCACGCTCTATCACTGGGACCTGCCACAGGCGCTCGACGACCGAGGCGGCTGGCTCAACCGCGACATCGCGGACTGGTTCGCCGACTACACCGCCACGATCGTCGGGGCCCTCGGCGACCGGGTCACCAACTGGACGACCCTCAACGAGCCGTGGTGTTCCTCGCTGCTGAGCTATGCCATCGGCGCGCACGCCCCCGGCCACCACGACGGCGGCGAGGCCATGACCGCGGCCCACCACCTCATGCTCGCCCACGGGCGCGCGGTGCCGGTCATCCGCGAGCACGCCGCCGACGCAGAGGTGTCGATCACGCTCAACCCGAGCCAGATCTTCGGCCCGGAGGACCCGACCGAGGCCGACCTCGACGCGGTGCGCCGCGCCGACAACGCCTACAACGGGCTGTTCTTCGGGCCGATCTTCCACGCGGCATACCCCGAGGGGATGCTCGAGGACACCTCGCACCTGACCGACCACTCCTACATCCACGACGGCGACCTCGAGGTCATCTCGGCGCCGCTGGACAACCTCGGGGTCAACAACTACTTCCCGCTCCGGGTGCGCTGGAGCGAGACGCCCACCGGCAACGCGCTGCCCGGCTGCGAGCAGGTCGAGGAGACCACGCCCCGCACCCCCGTCACCGACATGGGCTGGGAGATCAATGCCGACGCCCACAAGCAGATCGTGCAGCGCTCGGCCATGGAGTCCGGGCTGCCGGTCTACATCACCGAGAACGGCTCGGCGTGGCCCGACGAGGTCGCCCCGGACGGCGCCGTGCACGACACCTCGCGCATCGACTACCTGCGCCAGCACCTCGCCGCGATCCGGGAGGCGATCGACGAGGGCACCGATGTCCGCGGCTACTTCGCGTGGTCGCTGCTCGACAACTTCGAGTGGGCCTTCGGTTACAGCAAGCGCTTCGGGCTGGTCTATGTCGACTACGAGACCCAGCAGCGGATCGTCAAGGACAGCGGCAGGGAGTATGCCGCGATCATCGCCTCCCAGGACTGACCGGCCGGTCGACCGGGCGGCGACCAGACCCGGACAACGCAGTGGGCCGGCTCCCTCGACGGGAGCCGGCCCACTTAAGTTGCGCTGTGACCTGGGGGTCAGATGGAGAGGCGCTCCTTGACCACGCCGGCGAGGCGCTCGGCCACGCTGGTGGCCTCCTCGGCCGTCGCGGCCTCGACCATGACACGGACGACGGGCTCGGTGCCGGACTTGCGGAGCAGGACGCGCCCGGACCCGTCGAGGAGGGTGGTCGCGTCGGCGACGGCAGCCTGGAGGCCCTCGTCGCTCTCGACCCGGTCCTTGTCGACGCCCTTGACGTTGATCAGGGTCTGGGGCAGTCGGGTCATGACCGTGCCGAGGTCGGCGAGGCTGCGGCCGGTCTCGGCGACGCGGGAGGCCAGCAGCAGGCCGGTCAGGACGCCGTCGCCGGTGGTGCCGTGGTCGAGGATGATCACGTGCCCGGACTGCTCGCCGCCGAGGGAGAGCGAGGACGAGCGCATCTCCTCGAGCACATAGCGGTCGCCGACACCGGTCTGCTTGACCTTGATGCCCTCGCGCTCCATCGCCTGGAGGAGACCGAGGTTGCTCATCACGGTGGCCACGAGGGTGTCCTCGGCCAGGACGCCCCGCTCCTTCATCGCGACGGCGAGGATGCCCATGATCTGGTCGCCGTCGATGACGCTGCCGGTGGCGTCGACCGCCAGGCAGCGGTCGGCATCGCCGTCGTTGGCGATACCGAGGTCGGCGCCGTGCTCGACGACCGCGGCCTGGAGCTTCTCCAGGTGGGTGGAGCCGTAGCCGTCATTGATGTTGAGCCCGTCGGGCTTGTTGCCGATGGCGATCACCTCGGCGCCTGCGAGGGTGAAGACCTCGGCCGCGACCTCGCTGGCCGCCCCGTGCGCGGCATCGGTGACGACCTTGAGGCCCTCGAGCCGGTGCGGCAGGGCCTTGAGCAGGTGGGACATGTAGCGCGTGGAGCCGTCGCTCATCTGGAAGACCCGGCCCACGTCGGCGCCGGTGGGGCGCTCCCACTGCTCGCCGATGCGCGCCTCGATGGCGTCTTCGATCTCGTCGGCGAGTTTGTGCCCGCCGCGGGCAAAGAACTTGATGCCGTTGTCGGGCATCGCATTGTGCGACGCCGAGAGCATGACGCCGAAGTCGGCGCCCGAGTCGGCGGTGAGGAAGGCGATCGCGGGCGTCGGGAGGACACCTGCGTCATAGACGTCGACACCGGCGGAGGCCAGTCCGGCGATGACGGCGGCGCCGAGGAACTCGCCCGAGGCCCGCGGGTCACGGCCGACCACGGCGCGCGGACGCGGGTCGGCGTGGGCCGCCTCGCTCTCCCGGAAGACGTGGGCTGCCGCGACGGCCAGGTCGAGAGCGAGCTCGGCGGTGATGTCCCGGTTGGCCAGTCCCCGCACCCCGTCGGTGCCGAACAGTCGTGCCATGAGTCGGTTGCCTTTCGTCCGTGGGGCCGCGCATGCGGCATCCGGGCTGCTCACGCGAGCCCCAGCACACGAACTTACTCCCCGACGGGGAGATGGTCCTATTCCTGACACGGGCCGCCGCCCGGGATCTGCTGCGGAATGCCGCGTGCGTCAGCCGCTGGGCGGCCGCAGCCGGTAGACGCTGACCCCGTCCTCGTCGAAAACCTTGTCGGCGAGCTGCGCGAGCGCGGGCGAGACCGGGCCGGCCGCGCGGTCGGCGATCACCCACCGCACTCCCCTGGCCCGGTAGGCGTCCGCCAGACCGGCCTCGCTCGGGATGGTGAAGAGGCTGTCGTTGGCCGCGAGGCGCGGCCAGTCCCAGAAGGACAGGCCCTGGACCCCGGTCCCGAGATCGGCCGCCTCCTGCTGCATCACGGGGGCGTAGCCATATCCCGACACGTCCGTCCGGCGCCCCGTGAAGGCGGTCACCGAGAAGTCGCGGTTGTCGCCCGGTGAGCCCTGCCGGGGCAGTCGCTGCCAGATCCGGTTGGTGGCGACGATGTCGGAGTATGCCGCGTGGGTGCGCACATAGAGCCCGGCCCGGTGGAGCGCCGGCGTGACCGGCACCAGACCGATGGCCTGCGCCTTCTCGATCTCGGCCGCCCGCTCGTCGGCCGTGATCGTGGCCTCCGGTCCGAGTGCCAGGGCCAGGTTGGGCAGACCGGCACCGAGCGCGCCGACCATCACCAGGGCTGCGAAGGCACCCCGGGAGCGGATCCCGTCACGCCGGAGGAGCCAGACGGCCAGGCCGGCCGCGAGGCACAGCACCGACAGCACGAGCACCGGCTCGCGCAGCCAGGCGGCTGCCACGAGCACGGCCTGCCAGACGACGGACCCGTCCCAGTCAGCGGTCACGGGGGTGGGCTTCCAGCCGCCGACCCCGGTCGGCAGGCCGATCGCGACGCCGACGACGAGCGCGTAGGCGCACGCCAGCAGCGGCCACCGGGGCAGACCGCCCCGGTCGCTGAGCACCAGCAGTCGCCGGAGCGCGACGGCGAGGCCGGCTGCCGAGCAGACCAGGAAGACCGGCAGCGCCGAGTGGAAGAAGTAGCCCTGGCTGCCACCCGGGTGGATGAAGACGGAGTATGCCGCGATGCCGCTGAGCAGCGCGCCCCACCCGACCCACGGCGCCGGCGCCCGCGGGTCGACCCGCAGGTGGGCGAGGGTGCCGGCGCCGAGCATGAGGATGCCCGAGCGCACGGCGATGCTGGAGATGACCGACGCGATCGCGGCCGCGGCCACCGCGCCGGCCTGGTCGTCCAGCCCGGGCGCGTAGTAGGCGGCCTGGCGCTTCCACGCCGCAACAAGGTCGAACTGGAGGCCATAGGAGTCCGGGTAGAGCACGCTGGCGGCGGCCAGCACGGTGAGCACGAGGAGCACGGTGAGCACGAGGAGGCGGCGGGTCCGCGTCGGGATCTGGCGCTCGCGCAGCGCCAGGACGACGGCGACGAGGCCGCCCAGCGCGAGGCCGGCGACGAGCACGGGCAGCATCGACGACTTGGCTCCCGTCGCACCGACCGCGAGGAAGGGCAGCAGCAGCCGGGGCGATGACCCGTCGCCCGCCCTGCGCCGGACGAAGCCGAGGGCTGTCCCGAGCACCCCGATGCCGAACAGCCAGCCCAGGGTGGTCGTCGGGCTCGACTGCCATGGCCCCTGCATGGGCGCCAGCGTGGTGTCCGACCACGGCGTGACCGCCGGGGCCGCCCCCATGGCCAGGACCCAGGCGGCGAGGCCACCGCCGAGGCGGCTCTGGGCGATCTGGCTGCCGACCACGCACCCGGCGAGGACCACGCCGAGCAGGACCGCGAAGGGCACGAGCCGGATGCTGAGGTCGAGGTCGTCGAGCCCGACGGGACCGCTCAGCTGGGCGGTCAGCGCGCCGAGGAACCAGTGGTAGCCCAGCGGCTCGCCGTTGACCTGGACGTAGGTCGGCACCACCACCCGGCGCAGCTCACCCGCGAGCGCGGTCTGATAGAGCATGTCCTGGTAGTACGGCACCTGACCGGCCGTGGGCTCGGCAGGGGTCCAGGCCAGTCCCCCGCCTGCCCAGCGCACACAGCCCAGCAGGGCCGCACCCCCGAGCAGGAGGGGGAAGCGGGGGGCGTGGGCGGATGCCCGCCGCAGCAGCCTGCGCCGCGTGGCCGGCACGGCGAGCAGGACCGCGACCAGGCCGGCTCCAGCGATCGCGCTGGGCAGGTGCCGGCCGACGAGGTGGCCCACCAGCCACACCACCAGGGACCAGGCCACGCCCACCGGGCCGCTCCAGGCGATGCTGGTCCACAGCCGGCCGGGGGCGGCCGCAGCCACCCGGGCGATGGCCGCGCCGGGCAGGACCACGCCCGCGCCGACCGCGAGCGCGAAGCGGCCCAGCCGGTCCGCGGGGGTGCCGGTCGCGAGGACCACGGCCGCGGCATACCCGATGACAGCGGCCGCGACGAGGCCGCCGAGGACCCACGACCGCCAGTCGCGCGCTGGGGCCGGGTCGGGGAGTGCGTCGGACTCCGGCAGCGTGGGCATGGCCACGTGCTGGATCGGCGACGAGCTCACATGACTCCCTTGGTCACGGCAGGCGGGGCGCAGGGGGACGCTCCGGCGCGATCACTGTAATCGGCCGACCCCGGCCCCACGTGGCCGGAGCCCACACACGACGACGGGGCGGCCCCATGGAAGGGACCGCCCCGTCGAGGCGTGCAGGACGCTGGATCAGCGCTTGCTGTACTGCGGAGCCTTGCGGGCCTTCTTGAGACCGGCCTTCTTGCGCTCCGGGACGCGGGCGTCGCGGGTGAGGAAGCCGGCCTTCTTCAGCGCCGGGCGGTTGAGCTCCTCGTCGACCCCGTTGAGGGAGCGGGCGACACCGAGGCGGACGGCACCGGCCTGGCCGGAGGGGCCACCGCCGTGGACGCGCACGAGCACGTCGTAGGCGCCGTCGAGCTCGAGCACCTTGAGGGGCTCGTTGACGATCTGCTGGTGGACCTTGTTGGGGAAGTACTCCTCGAGGGAGCGGCCGTTGATCTTCCACTCGCCGGTGCCGGGGACGATCCGGACGCGGGCGATGGCCTGCTTGCGACGACCGGTCGCGGCGCCGGGGGCGGACGCGGACGGGCGGCGGACCGGCTCGCCGGAGACGGCGGTGTCGGACTCGGAGGTGTACTCGCTCAGCTCGGGCTCGTCGGCCTCGAGGACGGTCTCGTTGATGTTCTCAGTCATGTTCCGTTTCGCTTTCTACGCAGACCCGCGCGGGATTACTGCGCGACCTGGGAGATCTCGTAGGGAACCGGCTTCTGGGCCGCGTGCGGGTGCTCCGGGCCGGCGTAGACCTTGAGCTTGGCCAGCTGCTGGCGGCCGAGGGTGGTCTTGGGGATCATGCCGCGGACGGCCTTCTCGATGGCCTTCTCGGGGCTCTTCTCGAGCAGCTCGACATAGGTCTGCGACTTCAGACCGCCCGGGAAGCCCGAGTGGCGGTAGGCGCGCTTCTGCTCCGCCTTGGCGCCGGTGAGGGCGACCTTGTCGGCGTTGATGATGATGACGAAGTCGCCGGTGTCCACGTGGGGTGCGTAGGTCGGCTTGTGCTTGCCGCGGAGGAGGTTGGCGGTCTGGGACGCGAGACGGCCGAGCACGACGTCGGTCGCGTCGATCACGTGCCAGGTGCGAGTGACCTCGCCCGGCTTGGGGGTGTAGGTGCGCATGTCAGCCTTACGTGTGGTTCTTCATGATGGGCGTATGCCGCGAGCGCCCGAGGGCGGGTAGGCCTCCCTGGGGGTTTGCACGCCCTGGAGGGCGCGCGGCACATCAGTCCTCAAGTTTACGGGGGCCGGTGCCGTCGCCCAAATCCCTGCCCGCTCCCCCGAAAACCGCCCCTGACCTGCACAAACGCTCCTCCGCGTCAGTCATGCAGAGAACTTGTGCAAACAGAGTGTGCAAAGGTATTGTGCACACATGACGCCTCCCCGGCCCCGGAGCGAGCCCCCGCAGCCCGACCCCGACTACTCCGGCATCCGCCTCGACGCGCGGGCGCTGAAGGTCCTGGCCCACCCGCTGCGCTCGCGGCTGCTCATCGCGCTGCGCACCGGCGGCCCGGCCACCGCCACCGACCTCGCGGGCGACCTCGGCACCAACTCGGGGGCGACGAGCTATCACCTGCGCAAGCTCGAGGAGATCGGCCTGGTCGCCGACACCGGCGACGGCGAGGGCAAGCGCCGGCTGTGGCGCGCCTCGACCGACTACCACTCCTACTGGCCCTCCGACGTCGAGGGCGACGAGGACGCCGAGACCGCACTCAACTGGCTCAGCCGCGACTACATCCGCCACCTCACCGAGCAGTACGAGCGGTGGCTCGACGTCGAGCAGACCTGGCCGGTGTCCTGGCGCGACGCCACCGGGCTGAGCGACAGCAATGTGGTCGCGACCCCGGAGCAGCTCGAGGCCATGCGCCAGGAGATCGCCGAGGTCATGGCCCGCTACCGCCGGATCGGCCAGGGCAACCCCGAGGCGCGGCGGGTCGCGGCATACAGCGTCGTCTATCCGCTCGACCTCGACCGGGCGCCGCGCGGGACGGTCCGGCGATGACCGTGCCGACGGCAGAGGCGCGAGTTCCCCTCTCCCCCAAGGCAGCCGAGCGCATCTACCTCCTGCTCAACCTGACGCGGTGGTTCCCCGTCGGGCTCATCGTCGGGCTCTTCATCCTCATCCAGACCTCCCGGGGGCTGAGCGTCGCCGAGGCGATGACGGCGATCGCCGCCACCGGTGTGGCGTGCGCCCTGTTCGAGCTCCCCACCAGCGGCTTCGCCGACGCTCTCGGCCGGCGCCCGGTCTATCTCGCGGCCGCGGCCCTCAACGTCCTGGTCGCCTATCTGTATGCCGTGGCCGACTCGTTCTGGGCCTTCGCCGCCGCCTCTGCGCTCATGGGCGTCTTCCGTGCCCTGGACTCCGGGCCACTGGAGGCCTGGTTCGTCGACACCGTCCACGAGACCAGCCCGGGCGCCGACGTCGACCAGCCCCTGGCCCGGGCCGGGACGACGGTCGGGATCGCGATGGCAGCGGGTTCGGCCATCTCCGGCCTGCTCGTGTGGTGGCACCCGATCCGCTCGATGCCGGCCATCGACCTGCCGGTCTGGGTCTACTTCGGGCTCACCATCGCCCACCTGCTCGCGGTCCTCTTCCTCCTACGCGAGACCCCGCGCGGCCATGACGCGACCCGACTGGCCCGTGCACTGCGCTCGATGAGGGAGACACCGTCTGTCGTCGCCTCGGGGCTGCGCCTGCTACGGACCAACCGCGTCCTGCGGGCGCTCGTGCTCGTCGAGATCTTCTGGGCGACAGGGATGCTCGTCTTCGAGAGCTTTGCATCGGTGCGGCTGGCCGAGCTCGTCGGGGGCGAGACGAGGGCTGGCGCCCTCATCGGCCCCGTCGCCGCCGGCGGCTGGGCGGTCTTCGCCCTGGGCTCCGCGCTCGCCGGCTGGGCCAGCCGGCGCCACGGCGTCGCCCGCGCGGCGATTCTCGGCCGCGCCCTCAACGGCATCGGCGCCGTCGTGATGGGACTGACGGCCGGCCCGGTGGCCCTCATCGCGGCATACCTGTTTGCCTATGGAGCCCACGGCATGAACGGCGCGCCGCACTCGGCGCTGCTGCACCGTGAGGCGGAGTCGTCCAACCGGGCGACCGTCCTGTCGATCAACTCGATGGTCAGTTTCCTCGCCTTCTCGATCGCGAGCACGGTCATGGGCCATATCGCGGGCGCCTGGTCGATCCAGGCGGCCATGGTGATCGCCGGCGCCTTCTCGATCCTTGGCGTCTTCTGCTATCTGCCGGCGCTGCGTCACGAGCAGTCGGGGAGACTTCAGCCGTGAAGCGCTTCGCACTCGGGTTCATCGTCGGCGCCCTCGCGGTCCTCCTCGGCGCTGGCGTGGTCTTCTGGGCGGTCAGCTCCCCTGCCGGGGCGCCGGCCGCTCCGGCGCCGTCCGCCACCAGCGGCGGGGAGCTGCGCGCCCAGCGGCTCGACGTCGACGCGGTCCTGCCCTATGCCGAGGTGGCCGCCCAGATGGGCCCCGAGACGACGCTGTCGTCGGCCGGTCCCGACCGGATCGCCGTCCACCGCCGGGTCGAGGTGCTGGGCCGCGAGGTCACCGTGCGGGCCGAGGGCGCTGTCCGCGCCCAGGACGGGCTGGTCGTGATGGAGCCCGACGAGGTCGGGGTCGCCGACGCCGACGGCCTGCCCCTCCCACCGGCCGTCACCCGGCTGGTCACCGTGCGCCTGCCCCTCCCACCGGCCGTCACCCGGCTGGTCACCGTGCGCCAGCCCGTCCCCGGCCTGCCCGACGGCCTCACGCTCACCCGGGTCACCGCCGACGACACGGGCATCCACGCGCACCTCGAGGGCACCGACCTCCCCCTCCCCCGCTGACCCGAAGCCTCACCCCACCCCCGCGCTTTAACCCACTTGGGCACAAACGCACGACCAGGTATGCCGCGGAGCTGGGCTCCGCGGCATACCTGGTCGTGCGTGGTGGTCGGGCTAGGATCAGCCGCTGGTCACCTTGGTGATGTGGGTGGCGCTGTCGTAGACGAAAGTCGTGGTCGCACCGTCGGACGGGACGGTCAGCGTCATGTTGCCGCCGCCCTTGACGCCGCCGTCACCGTAGTCCTCGCCCCAGGCCAGGCCGTGGGCGATCTTGAAGGAGTAGGTGCCGGCCGGGATCTTGGTCGTCGACCAGGTGTAGGTGCCGTCGCCGTCCTTGTCCTGGAGCCACGGGCGCATGCAGGCCGGGTCCCAGTTGTCGCAGCCGAGGGCGCCCTGGAAGTCGCCTGGGGCGGTGACGATCGGCCCCTCCTCGTCGGAGGTCACCCAGTGGGTGGTCGGGTCGTAGTAGAACGAGACCTTGCCGTCGGCCGTGTCGTAGGCGATGTTCTCGCCGTTGCCGGCGCCGCCCTTGCCGTAGTTCTCGTCCCAGGCCTTGTCGATCGCGGCCTTGTAGGCGTAGGAGCCGGGGGCGATGTCATAGGACTTCTTCCAGATGCCGTCCTTGGCGTCGAGCGCCAGCTGGGCCTGGTCGCACGCCGGCTGCCAGTCGTCGGGGCAGCCCATCTCGCTGTTGTGCGAGCCAGGGACGCTGACGGCGCCGGGCTGGGTCGCGGGGCGGTCGCCGTTCTCGACGGTCGTCGAGGCGGTCGCCTTGCCCGTCATGCCCCACGAGCCGTCGGCCACGACGTGACCGGCGGTGTCCTTGACGACGACGCGGTACTCCAGCGGCGTGCCCAGGGGCAGCTTGGAGACGTCGTGGTAGACGCGGTAGGGGGCGTTGTCGTCGGTGCCGAGCGTGGTCCACGAGGTGGCGCCAACCGGGCGGTAGAGGAAGGTCGCCTGCACCGGGTTGTTGCCGGAGACGTCGGCGGCGATCTCGGTGCGCCCGCTGAGGACCCCGCCGTCGGCCGGCGACTTCAGGGTCACGGCCGGGGCGGCCTTCGGCGCCACGATCGCCTTGTTGGCGCGCCAGACGCTGACCGACATCGGCGGCACGTCAACGGTGACCTTGCGGTCGGCCGAGGACTTGACCGCGTGGTCGGTGCCGAAGACCGGCGTGAACATCGCCTTGCCGGTCCACGACTCAAAGGTCGCCTTCTGCGTCGACGTCGAGTTGTTGGCCGCGACGATGTACTCGACCTTGGAGCCCTTGTCATAGCGGGAGGTGACGAACAGGCCGTCGCCCTCCGCGGCATACCGCACCTGCTGGAGACCGTCGCCGAGCGCGGGGTGCTTGACGCGGACCTTGGACAGCGCGCGGATGTGCTCGTAGAGCGGGTGGGTCGTGTTGTAGCGGTCCTTGGCGCCGGCGGTGTCGCCGAGCACGGGCTGGCTGGCGAAGTCGGCGACCTTGGTGGCGAACATGTCCTGGCGCGCCTCCTTGTCACCGCCGTTGCCCATGAAGCCCTGCTCGTCGCCGTAGTAGGTGACCGGCTGGCCGCGCGTGAGGTACATCAGCGAGTTGGCGAGCTTGGTGCGCGCCATGAGGGTCTCCCCGGTGGCGCCGCCGTCGCGGATGAACATCGCGGCGCGGCCCATGTCGTGGTTACCGAGGAAGGTCGGCAGCTGGTAGGCGTTGCTGTCGGCGTCGGTGTACCAGTCGTCCTGGGCGTAGAAGTCGGCCAGCGAGGAGGCCTTGCCGCCCTTGGCGTAGTCGACGCCGCGGGCCTGGAAGCCGAAGTCCAGGGTCGCCTGGAGCTTGCCCTCGGTGGTGTAGGTCGACAGGAACTGCGGGCTGGAGTCGTAGACCTCGCCGAAGGCGAAGAAGTCGGCGTTGCCGACGGCCTTGGCCTGGCCGAGGATCTCGGGGATGAACTCCTGCCAGAACTCCATGTTGACGTGCTTGACGGTGTCGATGCGGAAGCCGTCGATGCCGAAGTCCACCCACGTCTTGTAGATGTCGCCCATGCCCTTGACGACCTCAGGCCGCTCGGTGAACAGGTCGTCGAGCCCGACGAAGTCGCCGTAGGTGCTGGACTCGCCGGCCCACGTGGAGTCGCCGCGGTTGTGGTACATCAGCGGGTCGTTGAGCCAGGACGGGACCTTGACGCTCTTGTCGGCCTCGGACTTGAAGACCGGCGTGTAGGGGAAGGACGTCGCCGGGTCCATCTCCGGGAAGGTCTTGCCCAAGTAGTCCCGGTCGTCGAACTCGTTGCCGGCAGCGTCCTTGTAGGGGTAGCTCGCCTTGTTGCGGTAGACGTACTGCCCCTCGGCGTAGTCGATGACGTCGGCCGTGTGGTTGGTGATGATGTCGAAGAAGACCTTCATCCCCTTAGCGTGGGCCGCGTCGATGAGTGCCTTCATGTCGGCGTTGCTGCCGAGGTGGGGGTCGATCTGGGTGAAGTCGGTGATCCAGTAGCCGTGGTAGCCGGCCGACTCCGCGCCCTCGGCGCCCTGGACGGGGCGGTTCTTGAAGGAGGGCGTCAGCCAGATGGCCGTCGTGCCCATGCCCTTGATGTAGTCGAGCTTGTTGGTGATGCCCTTGAGGTCACCACCGTGGTAGAAGCCCTTGTCGGTCGGGTCGAAGCCGGTCTCGAGCCGCCCGCCGGTCAGGCCGCCCTTGTCGTTGGCCGTGTCGCCGTTGGCGAAACGGTCGGCCATGACGAAGTAGAAGCGCTCCTTGGTAAGCGGGTTGCGCAGCGAGTCCTTGGCGAGCGTCGCGTCGGCGGCGGTGGTGCCACCGGCGAGCCCGACGGGCGTGATCCCCAGCTCGTGGGTCGCGTCGTCGTAGGTGAAGGTCAGCTTGGCGGCGTTGGGCAGGTTGAGGGCGATGTTGGCGCCATCGCGGCCGCCCTCGCCGTAGCTCTCGGTCCAGGCGTTGTTGATGGCGACCTTCCACTCGTAGGACCCCGCCGGGACGGTGAAGGTCTTGGAGTAGGTCGTGCCGCTCTGGGTCAGCTGCGTGGCAGCGCAGGTGGGTTGCCAGTCTTCGGTGCAGCCGAGCTCGTTCTGGAGGCTGCCGACAAGCGTCGCGACGCGGGGGTCGGCGGCCGTGGCGGCCAGAGGCGTGAGCAGGCCGGCTGCGAGCGCGGTGGCGCTGGCGAGGGCCAGCGGACGCAGGCGTGAGGGGACCACGTCAGCTCCTTTGCTGAGGATGTGTACCCCCGAAGGGTAGTCCTGCAAGCGCTTCCATACCAGTCGCAGGCTAATGCCGCGAAGATGCGTGCGCGCAGGTGCTCGGGCAGCAGCTGGGCGATCAGCACGACCAGGCCGATGTCGAGCAGGCCCTCCGCGACCCCGCTGACCATGCGTCCGACCACGAGCAACGCCATCGACGGGGCCAGTCCGGTGAGCAGCTGGGCCACGACAAAGGCGCTCACCCCCGCGACGAGGACCGGTCGTGGCCCCGCATGGTCGGCCCACACGCCCGCGACAACGGTCGCCATGAGGAGCGCCACCATCGGGGCTGCCGAGACCACCCCGAACCAGGCCAGACCATCGAGGTCTCGAGCGGCCAGTGGCAGGACGGACATGACAGCCCGGTTCTCATAGGCGCCGAGGGTGACCAGTGCCACCGCGGCAGCCGTGAGCGGGAGATTGGGTCTGGACAGCAGCGAGTCGCGGCGCGCGTCCGGCGACGGGCTGGTGGTCGTCATGCACGAGATGCTGTCATCTCAAGTGCACTTGAGGTCAACCGGTTATCGTGGCGAGGTGGACAAGCACGAGCTACTCCCAGTCGGCGAGGTGGCCAGGCGCGCCGGCGTCTCGGTGCCCACGCTGCGCTTCTATGAGGACAAGGGGCTGATCGTCTCGACGCGCTCCGCTGGCAACCAGCGCCGCTACCCCCGGCACATGCTGCGGCGGATCGCCTATGTCCGTGCGGCGCAGCGCTTCGGGCTGAGCCTGTCCGAGATCCGCGAGGCGCTCAAGTCGCTGCCGACGGACCGCCCACCGACCAAGCGCGACTGGACCCGCCTCAGCCGCGTCTGGCATGACACGCTCCAGGAGCGCATCAACGCACTGGTGGCACTGCGCGACGCCACCGGCATGTGCATCGGCTGCGGCTGCCTGTCGACGACTTCCTGCCCGATCTACAACAGCGGGGACTCCCTCGGCGCCCAGGGCCCGGGCTCGCAGCGGTGGCTGGACGGCCAGACCTCCGACACCTGAGCGTCTTACTCCGGCAAGGGATCCCGTGTCGCCCTGGCCTCCATCGCCCGCGCGGCCAGTTCGGCATCGGCCGGATAGGAGACCTCCTCGAGCGAGAGACCGTGAGCAGGCATGACGGCCACCCGCGGGTCGCGCACGCGCCCCCGCAGCACCTCTGCGGGGAAGCCCACCTCCCGGCGGCCCTCCCCCACCGGCACGACCGCACCGACGAGCGCGCGGACCATGCTGTGGCAGAAGGCATCCGCGACGACTGTCCCGGCCAGCACGTCGTCGTCGAGCCGTCGCCACGAGTAGTCGAGCAGCGTGCGCACCGTCGTCGCACCCTCACGTTTCTTGCAGAAAGCCGCGAAATCGTTGAGGCCCACCAGCGCCTGCGCGGCGGCATTCATGGCCTCGACGTCCAGCGGCCCGCGGACAACGACGGTGTCGTGGCGCCGGAGCGGGTCGAGCCCGGCCGGCTTGTCGCAGACGCGGTACAGATAGCGCCGCTGGGTTGCGGAGAAGCGCGCGTCGAAGCCCTCGGGCGCCCGGCTCACCGAGCGCACGACGATGTCGGCGGGGAGTATGCCGCGCAGTCGGCTGACCGCCGCGACCTCCGGCGACCGGTCGGACCGCCCGGGGACCGTGGCCCAGGCCTGGGGGTCGACATCGACATGGGCGACCTGACCGCGCGCGTGCACCCCGGCGTCCGTGCGCCCCGCCACAGTTACCCGGACCGGCTCGGCCGAGCGGAGCATCGTCGTCAGCGCTGCGCTCAGCTCGCCCTCCACGGTGCGCAGCCCCGGCTGGGCCGCCCAGCCGGAGAAGTCCGTCCCGTCATAGGCGAGATTGATCCGCAGGCGGACGGGCACGGGCTGGTCAGACATAATCACAGAGCCTATAGACCACCGATCGAGGAGATGACCATGGAGCGCTGGTGGCGTCAGGACCCCCGGCCCGCCCTGATCGGCGTGCTCGCCCTCCAGTTCGCGCTGGCCGCCGCGTCGATCGGCAGCAACCTCTCCGACGGCAGGGACTCCGGCGCCGCCTCCCACGGCATCTGGACGGCGCTGACCGCAGCGCTGCTGTGGGGCACCTGGGCCTCCCGCTCGGCCGTTGCCAGGTGGATCCTCACCGCGCTCATCGCGCTGCCGCTGCTGATGCTCATGGCCTTCACCTTCGGCCCGCTCGACAACCTGCTGATCCCGGTGCTCATCGCCTTCTCGGTCGGTCAGCTCGTGCTCCTGTGGGCCCCGGCCGTCACCGAGCACGTCCGCAAGCGGGTCAACATCGACACCTACTGACCATCCCGTCCGCTAGCCCGGCGCCGCCCGCACCATCCCGCGGGCGGTGACCCGCCCGGTGCGGTCCGTGACCGTGGTGCCCAGACCTCCCTCTGACGCCGGCGCGGCATACGCCACCAGACCCTGGTGGTCAAAGAGCGGTGAGACGAGCCGGTAGTCGAAGACCGACCGCGAGGGAGCGCCTGCCGCGCGCGGCCTCGGCCATCACCAGCGCCTGGAGCGGCCCGTGGGTGACCAGGCCCGGATAGCCCTCGACCTCGCGCGCGTAGTCTCGGTCGTAGTGGATGCGGTGGCCGTTGTAGGTGAGCGCGGAGAAGCGGAAGAGCAGCGGAGCAGCCGCCTCAATCTCCCAGCCGTCGTCGGCGAGCCCGGGCCCCTCCTCGATGGCGGCTGCCACCGAATCGCCTGCGGCAGAGGCCATCTCGCAATAGACGATGTCCTGCCGCTCGATGACGACCGGCTCGCCGAGCTGGCTGAGCGTGTGGGTCACCTCGACAAAGGTGAGCCGCCCCGAGCGGCCCTGCTTCTCGGTCGTGGCGGTCACGGTCGAATGCCGCGTGGCCGCCTCCCCGACGACCAGCCCGCCGCGCTGCTCGACCCGTCCACCGGCCCACATGCGGCGGTAGCCCGGGCCCGGAGGGGCTGGGACGACACCGCGGACGGGGTGGCCGTCGCGCCCGAGGTCGGCGGTCGCGGGGCGGTCGAGGAGGTAGACCCAGTGCCAGCACGCGGGCAGCGGCTCACCGGCCTCGAGATCCGGCAGCGGCACACCCAGGAGGGCCGCGAGCGCCTGAGCCGGCCCCGGCTGGATCAGCTCGTGGCGCTCGACGACCTCATCCATCGCAGCCCCGCCCGGCGTCCTTCTCGGCCAGCAGGTGCTCGGTGATCCAGCCCCGCAGCAGCTCACTGGAGTCGGGCACGAACTGCTCCGGCGACCGGTCGAGCCACGCGATCAGCTCCGCCGCGCCGACCCAGTCACCCCAGGCGACCTCCTCCGGCTGCCAGCGGATCGGCCCGTCCCAGCGGGCGGTGAAGAGGTGAGCCAGATAGCGGGTGTGCTCGTCCTCGTAGTCCGCGACGCCGATCGGCTCCAGCGGCACGCCGGTGACGCCGAGCTCCTCCTCCAGCTCGCGCGTCGCGGCCGCCAGCGGCTCCTCACCCGCCGCCATCACTCCCCCGGCGGCGTAGTCATAGAGCCCGGGGAAGACGTCCTTGGTATCGGTGCGGCGGTGGACATAGACCTGGCCTGCGCTGTTGCACACGACGATCCCGGTGCCTGCGTGGCGCAGGTTGTCGGCACGCACGCGCGAGCGCGGGGCTGTGCCGCACGGCCTACCGGCGTCGTCATAGACCGTGACGAGCTCCTCCATGCCCCCATCATCGCGCCTCACCGCGGGAGGGGTGCGGCAGTGACTGCCCTGGCATCTGTCCGCAGGTTTGCTTTCTATGCCCCGGGTTGATCCTGCGGACAGGACGCAAACCTGCGGATGAACCTGGGTGGGGTGATCAAGCTGGGGCACAGATTCTGCGGGCGGGGGCAGCCGGGAGCCGGGAGCCAATGAGAATGCCGCCCGCTCCCCTGGGGGGAACGGGCGGCAGTCTCGGTGGTGCGAGGAGGACCGTCAGGTCACTCGTCGGCGCCGGCCTTCTTGAAGCCGGCCTTCTCGGCGTCCTCGGCCGACTTGAACCAGAACTCCGCGATGGTGGAGTCGTACCACTGGCCCTCGGGCTCGTGGTAGAGACCCGAGTCGGCGTTGCCCTTGACGGTGTAGCCCTCGGGGGCGGTGCCGTCCTCGGTCGCCGCGACGGCGCCCGCGGGCAGCTCGACGGCGGCGGGGGCGGCAACGCCCTCCTCCGGCTCGACCGCGGCCACACCGGCGGCCTCGGTGGCCTTGGCGTCGGTCGCGGCGTCGTCGAGGGTCAGCTCCTCGGCGGGAGCCTCGGTCGCCTCGGCGGCGGTCGCGTCGGCAGCCTCGGCGGCCTTGGCGTCAGCAACCTCGGCCTCGGCGGCGGAGGTGTTGCCACGGGCGGCGCGCTTGGTGGCGGCCTCGGCCTCCTTGACGGTGGCCTTCCTGGCGACGGGCTCGCGGACGAGCTCGATGACCGCCATGGGGGCGTTGTCGCCCTTGCGGTTGCCGATCTTGGTGATGCGGGTGTAGCCGCCCTGGCGCTCGGCCATGTCGGGAGCGATCTCGACGAACAGGCGGTGGACGACGCCCTTGTCCTTGACGACCGTCATGACCCGGCGACGGGCGTGCAGGTCACCGCGCTTGGCGAAGGTGATCAGACGCTCGGCCAGCGGGCGCAGGCGCTTGGCCTTGGCCTCGGTGGTCGTGATGCGGTCGTTCTCGAACAGCGAGGTGGCGAGGTTGGCCAGAATCAGCCGCTCGTGCGCCGGACCGCCGCCCAGACGGGGACCCTTGGTGGGGGTAGGCATTGTGTTTCTCCTTAGAGGCTGACCTCACCGCGTCTGCGGGAAATCAGATGCGGGTGGTCAGAGCTGCTCGTCCTCAGCGAGGTGACGGCCGTCGTCGGCCCCACCGTCGAAGGACTCCATGTCGTAGTCGTCGCTGTAGCTGTCGACGATCGCGCTGGGGTCGAACCCGGGAGGGCTGTCCTTGAGCGCCAGGCCCATACCCACGAGCTTGGCCTTGACCTCGTCGATCGACTTCGCACCGAAGTTGCGGATGTCGAGCAGGTCGGCCTCGCTGCGGCCGACGAGCTCGCCGACCGTGTGGATGCCCTCGCGCTTGAGGCAGTTGTAGGAGCGGACGGTCAGGTCCAGGTCCTCGATCGGCAGGGCCAGGTCCTGCGCCAGGGCGGCGTCGGACGGGCTCGGGCCCATGTCGATGCCCTCGGCCTCGACGTTGAGCTCACGGGCCAGACCGAACAGCTCGACCAGCGTCTTGCCGGCCGAGGCCATGGCGTCGCGCGGGGCGATGCAGTTCTTGGTCTCGACGTCGACGATGAGCTTGTCGAAGTCCGTGCGCTGCTCGACTCGGGTGGCCTCGACCTTGTAGGTCACGTTGAGGACGGGCGAGTAGATCGAGTCGACCGGGATGCGGCCGATCTCCTGGTCACCGGACTTGTTCTGCTGCGCCGAGACGTAGCCGCGACCGCGCTCGACGGTCAGCTCCATCTCGATCTTGCCCTTGTCGTTGAGCGTGGCGATGTGCAGGTCGGGGTTGTGCACCTCGACACCGGCCGGCGGCGCGATGTCGGCGGCGGTGACCGCACCCGGACCCTGCTTGCGCAGGTACATCACGACCGGCTCGTCGTGCTCCGAGGAGACGACCAGGCCCTTGATGTTGAGGATGATCTCGGTGACGTCCTCCTTGACCCCGGGGATCGTGGAGAACTCGTGGAGCACGCCGTCGATGCGGATGCTCGTCACGGACGCACCCGGGATGCTCGAGAGCAGGGTGCGGCGGAGGGAGTTGCCGAGCGTGTAGCCGAAGCCGGGCTCGAGCGGCTCGATGACGAAGCGGCTGCGGAACTCGGAGATCGACTCCTCGCTCAGTGCCGGACGCTGTGCGATAAGCACGCTGTTCTTCCTTTCTCAGGCGACCGCTATATGACGCCTGACAGTGCGCTGGCCTGCTGCCAGCGGCTCGGCCCACCTCTGTCCGTGGACCGGGCCCGTTGCGTGCGGTATGCCGCGTGCGCCAGGAGCGCACGCGGCATACCGACGCGGTGGATCAGTTCTTGGAGTAGAGCTCGACGATGAGCTGCTCGGTGAGCGGCACGTCGATCTGCTCGCGAACGGGGAGGCTGTGGATCAGCACCTGGAGCGAGCCCGGGACGACCTGCATCCAGGCCGGGACAGGACGCTCGCCGAAGGTCTCCCTGGCCAGCTGCATCGGGTAGGACTCCACCGACTGCTTGCGCACGGTGATGATGTCGTACTGCTCGACGCGGTAGGAGGGGACATCGACGCGGACGCCGTTGACCTCGAAGTGGCCGTGGGTGACCAGCTGGCGGGCGTGGCGGCGGGTGCGGGCCAGGCCGGCGCGGTAGATCACGTTGTCCAGGCGGGACTCGAGGATCGTCAGCAGGTTCTCACCGGTCTTGCCGGGGCGGCGGGCCGCCTCCTTGTAGTACCGGACGAACTGCTTCTCCATGACGCCGTAGGTGAAGCGGGCCTTCTGCTTCTCCTGCAGCTGGGTGAGATACTCCTTCTCCTGGATCCGGCGACGGCCGTGCTGGCCGGGCGGGAAGGGACGGAGCTCGAAGTTCTTGTCGCCACCGACGAGGTCGGTCTTGAGGCGGCGGGACTTCTTGGTGATGGGGCCGGTGTAACGAGCCATGGTGTCTTAGCTTCCTTTCTCGTTACTCAGACGCGGCGGCGCTTGGGCGGACGGACACCGTTGTGCGGCGAGGGCGTGACATCGCTGATCGCGCCGACCTCGAGGCCGGTCGCGGTGAGCGAGCGGATCGCCGTCTCGCGGCCCGAGCCCGGGCCCTTGACGAAGACGTCGACCTTGCGCATGCCGTGCTCCATCGCGCGACGGGCAGCGGCCTCGGCGGCCATCTGCGCGGCGAACGGGGTGGACTTGCGCGAGCCCTTGAAGCCGACCTGGCCCGCGGAGGCCCAGGAAATCACGGCACCGGTGGGGTCGGTGATCGAAATGATCGTGTTGTTGAACGTGCTCTTGATGTGAGCGTGCCCGTGGGCGACGTTCTTCTTCTCCTTGCGGCGCACCTTCTTCGCGCCAGCCTGACGGCTCTTGGGAGGCATTTCTCTCCTGAAAGATTCTCGGTGAGCGCAGCGATGGTCACTGACCTGCTACGCGAGGCAAGTGATTACTTGCCGGCCTTCTTCTTGCCGGCAACGGTGCGCTTCGGGCCCTTGCGGGTGCGAGCGTTGGTCTTCGTGCGCTGGCCGCGGACCGGGAGGCCGCGACGGTGGCGAAGACCCTCGTAGGAGCCGATCTCCACCTTGCGGCGGATGTCGGAAGCGATCTCACGACGGAGGTCACCCTCCATCTGGACGTTCTCCTCGAGGTAGTCGCGAAGCTTCACCAGCTCCTCGTCACCGAGGTCACGGACGCGGGTGGCGGGGTCGACACCCGTCGCCTCCAGCGCCTTCTTCGCCGTGGTGCGGCCCACGCCGAAGATGTAGGTCAGGGCGACCTCGGCGCGCTTCTCGCGCGGCAGGTCGACACCAACAAGTCGTGCCATTGTGCAGATTTCCCTATCTGTCTCTCGGAGGTCTGGTGCAGGCACCGTTCCGCTTAGATGTCTCCCCGATGCCATCTGGGCGGGTGGGGCGAAGCGGTCCCCGGCCTCCGAGACCGGGGGTGACGTCCTGCGGGCCGGCGATGCCGGTCCTAGATCGCGCGCGGTATGCCGCGGGCTTCCTCAGGGGTCGGGTGCTGCGATTCTTCACTTGTGCGTGCTGAGAAAAGAAGTACTGCTCTAAGTGCAGTGATCAGCCCTGGCGCTGCTTGTGGCGCAGGTTCTCGCAGATCACCATGACCCGCCCGTTGCGGCGGATCACCTTGCACTTGTCGCAGATCTTCTTGACGCTCGGCTGAACCTTCATAGCCTCATCAGTCGTGTCGATCTGTCCCGGAAGCCCGTTTGGGCACCGGGTGGTGCGGGTGGGTAATGCCTGATCGCGGACGATCAGCGGTAGCGGAAGACGATCCGGCCGCGGGTCAGGTCATAGGGGCTGAGTTCCACCACCACACGGTCCTCGGGGAGGATCCGGATGTAGTGCTGACGCATCTTGCCCGAGATGTGGGCGAGAACCTTGTGACCGTTGGTCAGCTCAACGCGAAACATCGCGTTGGGCAGAGCCTCGACGATCGTGCCCTCGACCTCGATGACACCGTCCTTCTTGGCCATATCCTCCGTCTATCCGTGCTGCGGACGACCCCTGGTTGGGACCATCCTTGGGATGTGGCTGCGGCGTGTCCCTGCGCAGGTGCTTGACCTGCCCGGGGGCGCACACGTAGCCGACAGTCCATCCTAGGGCATCGGTCCACCCCTGTGGAAATCGAGCCGTGCGTGCTCGGGCATGCACGCAGCCCGCCCGCGCCCGTGCGAGGCTTGGCCCCGTGATCCGTGCTGCCACCGCTGCCGACGTGCCCGAGCTCCTGCGTCTCGTCCGGGGACTGGCCGAGTACGAGCGCGAGCCCGACGCTGTCGAGTGCACCGAGGCCGACTACGCGGCCGTCCTCTTCCCCAGCGACGGCGAGCCCACGGCATACGCCCACATCGCCGAGGAGGACGGCGAGGTCGTCGGGGCGGCGATCTGGTACCAGACCTTCTCCACCTGGCAGGGCCCCGGTCTGTGGCTCGAGGACCTCTTCGTCATGCCCGAGCACCGCGGCGCCGGCCACGGCCGGGCGCTGCTCGCCACGCTGGCCGGCATCGCGCACGAGCGCGGCTGGAAGCGGATGGAGTGGAATGTCCTGGACTGGAACACCCCGGCCAAGGACTTCTATGACCAGCTCGGGGCGCTCCACCTCGCGGAGTGGGAGACCCGCCGGCTGACCGGCGCGGCCCTGGCCGACGTCGCCCGGTTGGCCTGAGCCTCCGCCTCGCGCTCAGGCGAGCGGGGCGTATGCCGCGCCGGCGGCGCCGAGGCGCGCCTGGCCCCCGTCGAGCGCCGTGAGCACCCACAGGCCGCGGGAGGTCGCAGCGACGGTGTTCTCCCAGTGGCTGGCCCGGGCACCGGAGTCGGTGACGACCGTCCAGTCGTCGGCCAGCACGTGGTTGGCCTCGGGGCCGAGGGTGACCATCGGCTCGATCGCGATCGTCGTGCCGGAGGTGACCTTGGGCCCCCGCCCGCTCACGCGGTAGTTGGGCACCTGGGGGTCCATGTGCATCTCGCGGCCGATGCCGTGGCCGACATAGTCCTCGACGATGCCGTACTCACGCCCGTCGCGGGCGGCCGCGGCGGTGACGGAGTCCTCGACGGCCGCGCCCACGGCATACAGGCTCTGGCCCACGGCGAGCGCCGCGATCCCGGCCCACATGGAGTCCTCGGTGGCGTCGATCAGGGCGAGGTCCTCGAGGCGGCCGGCCTCGCGCCCGCCGACGATCATCGAGATCGCGGCGTCACCGTGCCAGCCGTCGACGATCGCGCCGCAGTCGATCGAGAGCAGGTCGCCCTCGCGCAGCACCCGCTCCCCCGGGATGCCGTGCACGATCTCGTCATTGACCGAGGTGCACAGGCTGCCGGTGAAACCGTGGTAGCCGAGGAAGCTCGGCACGCCGGCGTTGTCGCGGATGAAGGTCTCGGCGAGGGTGTCGAGGGCCTTGGTGGTCATGCCGTCGCGCGCCTCGCGCTGGCACAGCTCCAGACAGCGGCCGACGACCAGACCGGCCGCCCGCATGGCGACGATCTGGTCGTCGGTCTTGGCCTCGATGCGCTCGCGACCGAAGATCCCCATCAGGCCTTCAGGGCCGCGAGGATGCGCTCGGTCACCTCGTCGACCTCGCCGAGCCCGTCGACCTGCACGAGCAGGTTGCGGTCGGCGTAGACCTTGGCGAGCGGAGCGGTCTCGTCGCGGTAGACCTGGAGGCGGGTGCGGATGACGTCCTCGGTGTCGTCGACCCGGCCCTCGATCTCGGCGCGCTTGAGCAGGCGCTCGACGACGGCGTCCTCGTCGACGGTCAGCTCGAGGACCTTGTCGATCGAGTTGTCGTGCTTGGCGAGCATCGCGTCGAGGGCGGTGACCTGGCCGGTCGTGCGCGGGTAGCCGTCGAGGAGGAAGCCGGGCTCGCAGTCGTCCTTGGCGAGGCGGTCCTCGACGATGGCGTTGGTGATGTCGTCGGAGACATAGCCGCCCGACGCGGTGATCTCCTTGACCTGCTTGCCCAGCTCGGTCTCGTTCTTGATGTTCCACCGGAAGATGTCACCGGTGGAGATCGCGGGGATGCCGAGGCTCTCGGCGATCCGAGCGGCCTGGGTGCCCTTACCGGCACCGGGCGGGCCGAGGATGATGAGTCGCATTAGCGGAGGAACCCTTCGTAGTGGCGCTGCTGGAGCTGGGACTCGATCTGCTTCACAGTCTCGAGACCAACACCCACGATAATCAGGATCGAGGTGCCACCGAAGGGGAAGTTCTGGTTGGCCCCGACGAGGACCAGCGCGATAAGCGGGATCAGCGAGATGAGTGCGAGATAAATCGCACCCGGGACGGTGATCCGGGTCAGCACGTAGTCGAGGTACTCCGCCGTCGGGCGGCCCGCGCGGATGCCCGGGATGAAGCCGCCGTACTTCTTCATGTTGTCCGCGACCTCGGTCGGGTTGAACGTGATCGAGACGTAGAAGAAGGTGAAGAACAGGATCAGCGCAGTGTAGGTGAGCATGTAGATCGGGTGGTCACCCGTGACCAGGTAGCGGTTGATCCAGTCGGCCCAGGCGGGGCCGGTCCCGTCGGGCTTGGCCGCGAACTGGCTGATCATCTGCGGCAGCGCGAGCAGCGAGCTGGCGAAGATGACCGGGATGACGCCGGCCATGTTGACCTTGAGCGGGATGTAGGTCGAGGTGCCGCCATACATCTGCCGGCCGACCATGCGCTTGGCGTACTGCACCGGGATGCGGCGCTGGGACTGCTCGACGAAGACGACGAGGGCGATCACGAGGAAGCCCATGAGGATGACGCCGAGGAAGATGTCCCAGCGGTCGTCCTTCTGCTTGATCGCCCACAGCGAGCTGGGGAAGCTCGCGGCGATCGAGGTGAAGATCAGCAGCGACATGCCGTTGCCGATGCCCTTGTCGGTGATGAGCTCACCGAGCCACATGACCATGCCGGTGCCGGCGGTCATCGTCAGGACCATGATCAGCACGGTCACGATCGAGTGGTCGGTCATGATGTCGGTGCAGCCGGCGCCGAAGAGGTTGCTCGGGTTCTGCGCGAAGGTGATGACCGTGGAGGACTGGAGAATGGCCAGCGCGATCGTCAGATAGCGCGTGTACTGCGTCATCTTGGTCTGACCGGCCTGTCCCTCCTTCTTCAGCTCCTCGAAGCGAGGGATGACCACCGTGAGCAGCTGGATGATGATGCTCGCCGTGATGTAGGGCATGATCCCGAGCGAGAACAGCGACAGCTGGAGCAGCGCCCCGCCGCTGAACAGGTTGGCCAGGCCGAGGAAGCTGTTCTGGTCCGTGGGTGCGTTCTTGATGCACTGCTGGATCTCGGTGAAGCTCACGCCCGGCACGGGCACGTGGGCGCCCAGCCGGTAGATCGCGATGATGCCGAGGGTGAAGAGCAGCTTCCTGCGCAGGTCCGGCGTCTTGAACGCGCGGGCGAAGGCGGTGAGCACGTGTCCTCCTGGTGGCACGAGGGTCTGCCCCACGCGCGGCGATACGAAGTAAGAGGCCCTTGGCAGGGCGACCAAACGATATACCCCGGGAGCCGGGTGGTCCGGCGCCCGGGGCGCATCGTCAAACGAACTGCTGTGATGGTCGGTTCCGCGGTATGCCGCGGGGCCGCCCGGGTGCCTTGTCTCAGGCTCCGGTGATGGAGCCGCCGGCAGCCTCGATCTTCTCCTTGGCGGAGGCCGAGAACTTGTCGACGGTGACGTTCACCTTGACGGCGATCTCGCCGGTGCCGAGCACCTTGACGGGCTCGCCCGCGCGGACCGCGCCCTTGGCGGCCAGGTCCTCCGACGTCACGTCGCCACCCTCGGGGTAGAGCGAGGCGATCTTGTCGAGGTTGACGACCTGGTAGGTCACCTTGAACGGGTTCTTGAAGCCACGCAGCTTCGGGAGGCGCATGTGCAGCGGCATGGAGCCACCCTCAAAACGCTCCGGAACCTGGTAGCGGGCCTTGGTGCCCTTGGTGCCGCGGCCGGCGGTCTTGCCCTTGGAGCCCTCACCACGACCAACGCGGGTCTTGGCGGTCTTGGCGCCCGGGGCGGGACGCAGGTGGTGCACCTTGAGGGCGTGGCCCTCGGCCTTGGCCTCGGTGGTGGCCTTCTTGTCGGCCATGATCAGTCAACCTCCTCGACGGTCACCAGGTGGGCGACCGCACGGACCATGCCGCGGATCTCGGGGCGGTCCTCCTTGACGACGACGTCGCCAATGCGCTTCAGACCGAGGGTCCGCAGGGTGTCGCGGTGATTCTGCTTGCCCCCGATCTCGGAACGGGTCTGGGTCACCTTCAGTCGCGCCATCACGCACCAGCCTTCGCGGCAGCGGCGGCTTCCTCGCGGCCGGCAGCCTGGGCGCGCAGCATCGCCGACGGGGCGACCTGGTCCAGGGGCAGACCACGGCGAGCCGCAACGGCCTCGGGCTGCTCGAGCTCCTTGAGAGCCTGCACGGTCGCGTGGACGATGTTGATCGCGTTGTCGGAGCCCAGGGACTTGGACAGCACGTCGTGGATGCCGGCGCACTCGAGCACCGCACGCACCGGGCCACCGGCGATGACACCGGTACCGGGCGAGGCGGGGCGGAGCAGGACGACACCAGCGGCGGCCTCACCCTGCACGGGGTGCGGGATCGTGCCCTGGATGCGCGGCACCTTGAAGAATGCCTTCTTGGCCTCCTCGACACCCTTGGCGATCGCCGCGGGCACCTCCTTGGCCTTGCCGTAGCCGACGCCCACGGTGCCGTCGCCGTCACCCACGACCACGAGGGCCGTGAAGCTGAAGCGGCGACCACCCTTGACGACCTTGGCCACGCGGTTGATGGTCACGACGCGCTCGAGGTAAGCGCTCTTCTCCTGGTCGCGCCCACCGTCACGACGGTTGTCGCGACGGTCGTTACGACGGTCGTTGCGGTCACCGCGCTCGTTACCGGCAGCGGCGCCAGTGCCTCGACGCTGGGGTCCGGGCATCAGATGTTCCTCATCTCAGTGGTTGTGGTCGTCACAGGGCCAGGCCACCCTCGCGGGCGCCGTCGGCGATCGCCGCGACACGGCCGTGGTAGCGGTTGCCGCCACGGTCGAAGACGACGGCCTCGACACCGGCACCCTTGGCGCGCTCGGCGAGCAGCTCGCCGACCTTCTTGGCCTTCGCGGTCTTGTCACCGTCGAAGGAGCGCAGGTCGGCCTCCATCGTCGAGGCGGACGCGAGGGTCTTGCCCACGCTGTCGTCGACGATCTGGGCGAAGATGTGACGCGAGCTGCGGGTCACGACGAGGCGCGGACGCGCCGCGGTGCCGGCAACCTTCTTGCGGACGCGCAGGTGGCGACGGCCGCGAGCGGCGCTCTTGCCCTTGGCGCGCTTGACAGTCATAGCCATGGCTTACTTACCAGCCTTTCCGACCTTGCGGCGGATCTGCTCGCCCGCGTAGCGGACACCCTTGCCCTTGTAGGGGTCGGGCTTGCGGAGCTTGCGGATGTTGGCGGCGACCTCACCGACAAGCTGCTTGTCGATGCCCTGCACCGAGAAGCGGGTGGGGTTCTCCACCGCGAACGAGATGCCCTGGGGCGGCTCGACGGTGATGGGGTGGCTGTAGCCCAGCGCGAACTCCAGGTTGCCGCCCTTGTTCTGGACGCGGTAACCGGTGCCGTGGATCTCCAGCTTCTTCTCATAGCCCTCGGTGACACCCAGGACCATGTTGTTGATGAGCGAGCGGGTCAGCCCGTGCAGCGAGCGCGACTCGCGCTCGTCGTTGGGGCGCTTGACCTCGATGCCCTCGTCACCCTTCTCGACGGTGATCGGCTCGGCCACGACGTGGCTGAGCTCGCCCTTGGGGCCCTTGACCTTCACGGTCTGGCCGTCGATGGTGATGTCGACGCCCGACGGGATGGCGACGGGCAGACGTCCAATACGCGACATGTCCCTCTCCTTCCCTTACCAGATGTAGGCGAGGACTTCCCCGCCCACTCCCTTGGCGGCCGCCTGCTTGTCGGTAAGCAGACCGGACGACGTCGAAATGATGGCAATGCCCAGCCCGCCGAGAACCTTGGGCAGGTTCGTCGACTTGGCGTAAACACGCAGACCGGGCTTGGACACCCGGCGCACCCCGGCGATGGAGCGCTCGCGGTTCGGGCCGTACTTCAGGTCGATGGTCAGGGTCTTGCCGACCTGGGCGTCCTCGACGCGCCAGCCGGCGATGTACCCCTCGGCCTGAAGGATCTCAGCGATGTGAGACTTCAGCTTGGAAAACGGCATGGCGACCGAGTCGTGGTGTGCCGAGTTGGCATTACGCACGCGGGTCAGCATGTCCGCAATCGGGTCGGTCATGGTCATGGGCTTCTCCGCCCTCTCTCACCGCGGTTTCCCCCCGCTCGTGCGGGGCGACCTTCGATGTAGAACGTGTGGGATGAAAAAAGGTTTGGGACTTACCAGGAGCTCTTGGTCACGCCCGGCAGCTCACCGCGGTGGGCCATCTCGCGCAGGCACACGCGGCAGAGGCCGAACTTGCGGTAGACCGAGTGCGGACGGCCGCAGCGCTGGCAGCGCGTGTAGGCGCGGACCTTGAACTTCGGCTTCTTGTTCGCCTTGTTGATCAGGGCGGTCTTGGCCATCGTCAGTTCTCCTTGAACGGGAAGCCGAGCGCGCGCAGCAGGGCGCGGCCCTCGTCGTCGTTGGTGGCCGTGGTGACCACGGTGATGTCCATGCCGCGCACCCGGTCGATCTTGTCCTGGTCGATCTCGTGGAACATCGACTGCTCGTTGAGACCGAAGGTGTAGTTGCCCCGGCCGTCGAACTGCTTGGGCGAGAGGCCGCGGAAGTCGCGGATACGCGGGAGGGCGATCGTCACCAGACGGTCGAGGAACTCCCACATGCGGTCGCCGCGCAGCGTGACGTGCGCACCGATCGGCATGCCCTCACGCAGCTTGAACTGCGCGATCGACTTGCGGGCCTTGGTCACGACCGGCTTCTGGCCGGTGATGGCCGACAGGTCGCGCACGGCGCCCTCGATCAGCTTGCTGTCGCGGGCGGCCTCGCCGACACCCATGTTGACGATGACCTTGACGACGCCGGGCACCTGCATGGTGTTGGCGTAGTTGAACTCGCTCTGGAGCGAGTCCTTGATCTCGTCCTGGTAGCGCGTCTTCAGACGCGGCTTGATGGTCTCGGTGGTGGTCTCAGTCATCAGATGTCCTTGCCCGAGCGCACGGAAACGCGGGTGCGGGTCGCCTTCTGGCGGCCGTTGCGCTCGACGGTCTCGACGCGGGTCTTGGTGCGGGTCGGCTTCTTGTCCTCGACCAGAGCCACGTTGCTCACGTGGATCGGGGCCTCCTGGACCACGAGCCCACCGGCGCGGTTCTGGCTGCCGACGACACCGGCCTTGGTGTGGCGGGTGACGCGGTTGACGCCCTCGACGAGCACGCGCTGGGTCTCCCGGTCAACCGAGATGACCTTGCCCTGCGAGCCCTTGTCCTTGCCCGAGAGCACCTGGACGAGGTCGCCCTTCTTGATCTTCATCTTGGCCATGACTCAGAGCACCTCCGGCGCCAGCGAGATGATCTTCATGAACTTCTTGTCGCGCAGCTCGCGGCCGACCGGGCCGAAGATGCGGGTGCCGCGAGGGTCGCCGTCAGCCTTGAGGATGACTGCAGCGTTCTCGTCGAACTTGATGTAGCTGCCGTCCGGACGGCGGCGCTCCTTGGTGGTGCGCACGATGACGGCCTTGACGACGTCACCCTTCTTCACGTTGCCGCCGGGGATGGCGTCCTTGACGGTGGCAACGATGGTGTCGCCGATGCCGGCATACCGTCGACCGGAGCCACCGAGCACGCGGATGCAAAGGATCTCCTTGGCACCGGTGTTGTCGGCGACACGCAGTCGCGACTCCTGCTGGATCACTGTCTAACTCCTGTCGTCGAGCCGGTTCTCTTGCGGTTCTCCCGCGCGAGCCTTGCCGAACTGTCGTGGGGTTCTAGGTGGCTGGTGACCACACGGCATACCGCTGGATGAGGGGTATGCCGCGTGGTCGCCGCAGCACGAAATGCTTACTTGGCCTTCTCGAGGATCTCGACCACGCGCCAGCGCTTGGTCGCCGAGAGGGGCCGGGTCTCCATGATGAGGACGCGGTCGCCGATACCGGCGGCGTTCTCCTCGTCGTGGGCCTTGACCTTGCTGTTGCGACGAAGGACCTTGCCGTAGAGCGCGTGCTTGACGCGGTCCTCGACCTCGACCACAACGGTCTTGTCCATCTTGTCGCTGACGACGTAGCCCTGGCGCGACTTGCGGAAGTTGCGCGCCTCGGTCTCCACGGCCTCGGTGCTGTTGGTGTTCTCGCTCATGGGGATCAGGCCTCGCTCTTGTCGGAGATGCCGAGCTCGCGCTCACGCATCTCGGTGTAGATCCGCGCGATGTCCTTCTTCACGGCGCGCAGGCGACCGTGGCTCTCCAGCTGGCCCGTGGCCGACTGGAAACGGAGGTTGAACAGCTCCTCCTTGGCCTTGCGCAGCTCGTCGACGAGACGGTCGTCGTCGAAACCGCGCAGCTCCTGCATGCCCAGGTCCTTGGAACCGACTGCCATCAGAAGTCACCACCCTCACGCGCGACGAAGCGGCACTTCATCGGCAGCTTGTGCATTGCCAGACGCATCGCCTCGCGGGCGACCTCCTCGGAGACGCCCGAGATCTCGAACATCACGCGGCCGGGCTTGACGTTGGCGACCCACCACTCGGGCGAGCCCTTACCGGAACCCATGCGGGTCTCAGCCGGCTTCTTGGTCAGCGGACGGTCCGGGTAGATGTTGATCCAGACCTTTCCGCCACGCTTCATGTAGCGGGTCATCGCGATACGAGCGGACTCGATCTGACGGTTGGTGACGTAGGCGGGCTCGAGGGCCTGCATGCCGTAGTCGCCGAACGCGATCGTGGTGCCGCCCTTGGCAGCGCCCGAGCGACCCGGGTGGTGCTGCTTGCGGTGCTTGACTCGACGAGGAATCAACATCAGGACTGCTCTCCCTCAGTGCTGGCCGGGGCCGGCGCAGCGGTGTCGGCCGGGGCCTCGGCGGGAGCCTGGGCCTGGTCGGCGGGACGGTCGGAGCGACGTGCGCGAGCCGGACGGTCGTCGCGGTCGCGGCGCGGGCCACGGCCCTGACGCGGCGCGGCGGCCTGCTGGGCAGCCAGCTCCTTGGCGGTCATGTCGCCCTTGTAGATCCAGACCTTCACGCCGATGCGGCCGAAGGTGGTCTTGGCCTCGTAGAAGCCGTAGTCGATGTTGGCGCGGAGCGTGTGCAGGGGCACGCGGCCCTCGCGGTAGAACTCCGTGCGGCTCATCTCGGCGCCACCGAGGCGGCCGGAGACCTGCACCCGGATGCCCTTGGCACCGGCGCGGGTCGCGGACTGCATGCCCTTGCGCATGGCGCGGCGGAAGGAGACACGGGCGGCGAGCTGCTCGGCGATGCCCTGAGCGACGAGCTGGGCGTCGGCCTCGGGGTTCTTGACCTCGAGGATGTTGAGCTGGACCTGCTTGCCCGTGAGCTTCTCGAGCTCACCGCGGATGCGGTCGGCCTCGGCGCCACGGCGACCGATGACGATGCCCGGACGGGCCGTGTGGATGTCCACGCGGACGCGGTCGCGGGTGCGCTCGATCTCGACCTTGGAGATGCCGGCGCGCTCCATGCCGTCGGCCATCATCTTGCGGATGGCGACGTCTTCCTTCACGTAGTCGCGGTAGCGCTGACCCTCCTTGGTGGAGTCGGCGAACCAACGCGACTTGTGGTCGGTGGTGATGCCCAGGCGGAAGCCGTTCGGGTTGATCTTCTGACCCATTAGCGGGTGCCTCCCTTGCTCTCGCGCGGGGCCACGACGACCGTGATGTGGCTGGTGCGCTTGTTGATGCGGCCGGCGCGGCCCTGGGCGCGGGGGCGGAACCGCTTCATGGTCGGGCCCTCGTCGACGAACGCCTTGGTGATGACGAGCTCGCGCTCGTCGAAGGCGACGCCGTCGCGGTCGGCCAGGTTGCGGGCGTTGGCCATGGCGCTCTGGAGCGCCTTGCGCACCGGCTCGGCCGCGGACTGCGGGGCGAACTGGAGCACGGCAACGGCCTCGGTGGCCTGCTTGCCGCGGACCAGGTCCACGATGCGGCGGGCCTTCATCGGCGTGACGCGCACGTGGCGCGCCTGAGCTCGGGCTTCGAGCACCTGCGTGTCCTTCTCAGTGGTGGCGGCCATCAGCGACGACGTCCCTTCTTGTCGTCCTTGATGTGGCCCTTGAACGTGCGCGTGGGGGCGAACTCGCCCAGCTTGTGGCCGACCATCGCCTCGGTGACGAACACCGGGACGTGCTTGCGGCCGTCGTGCACGGCAAAGGTGTGGCCCAGCATGTCGGGCGAGATGACCGACCGACGCGACCAGGTCTTGATGACGTTCTTGGTACCGCCTTCGTTCTGAGCGTCCACCTTCTTCTGGAGGTGGTCGTCGATGAAGGGGCCCTTCTTCAAGCTACGAGGCATTGTTCAGGTGCTCCTATCAGCGCTTCTTGCCAGTACGACGGCGGCGAACGATCATCTTGTCGCTTGCCTTGCCGGGGCGGCGGGTGCGGCCCTCGGGCTGGCCCCACGGGCTCACCGGGTGGCGACCACCGGAGGTGCGGCCCTCGCCACCACCGTGCGGGTGGTCGACCGGGTTCATGACGACACCACGGACGGTCGGGCGCTTGCCCTTCCAGCGCATGCGGCCGGCCTTGCCCCAGTTGATGTTGGACTGCTCGGCGTTGCCGACCTCGCCGACCGTCGCGCGGCAGCGCAGGTCGACATTGCGGATCTCACCGGACGGCATACGCAGCTGGGCGTAGGGGCCGTCCTTGGCGACGAGCTGGACGCGGACACCGGCGGAGCGGGCGATCTTCGCACCGCCACCGGGGCGCAGCTCGACGGCGTGGATGACCGTACCGGTCGGGATGTTGCGCAGCGGCAGGCTGTTGCCGGGCTTGATGTCGGCGGCCGGACCGTTCTCGATGTTGGCGCCCTGCTCCAGACCCTTGGGGGCCAGGATGTAGCGCTTCTCGCCGTCCGCGTAGTGCAGGAGGGCGATACGAGCGGTGCGGTTGGGGTCGTACTCGATGTGCGCGACCTTCGCGGGGACGCCGTCCTTGTCGTGGCGACGGAAGTCGATGACGCGGTAGGCGCGCTTGTGGCCACCGCCGATGTGGCGGGTGGTGATGCGACCGGAGGCGTTGCGGCCACCGGACTTCGTCAGCGGGCGGACCAGGGACTTCTCGGGCGTGGAGCGCGTGACCTCGACGAAGTCAGCGACGCTCGAGCCACGGCGGCCCGGAGTGGTCGGCTTGTACTTGCGGATACCCATAACTAGTTCCTCAGTTCCTCATCGATCCTCAGGCGCTCGCGCCGAAGATGTCGATGGTGCCTTCCTTGAGGGTGACGATGGCGCGCTTGGTGTCCTTGCGCTTGCCGATGCCGAAACGGGTCCGGCGGGCCTTGCCCTGGCGGTTCATCGTGTGGACGGAGGAGACCTTGACCCCGAAGATCTGCTCAACGGCGATCTTGATCTCGGTCTTGTTGGCGCGCGGGTCGACGATGAAGGTGTACTTGCCCTCGTCGAGCAGGCCGTAGGACTTCTCCGAGACGACCGGCGCGATCAGGATGTCGCGCGGGTCCTTCTGCAGCTGGATGCTCACTTGGACTCCTCCTTGGCCTCGTCGGCCTTCGCCGGGCCGGCGACGAACGCGTCGAGGGCGGCCTGGGTGAAGACGATGTCGTCGGCGCAGAGCACGTCGTAGGTGTTGAGCTGGTCGGCGTACAGCACGTGCACGTCGGCCAGGTTGCGCACCGACTTCATGCCGATCTCGTCCGAGCGGTCGAGCACCACGAGCAGGTTCTTGCGCTCGGTCAGGCCGGTGAGGGCCTTCAGGGCGTCCTTGGCCGACGGGGTGTCGCCGGAGACGATGCCGTCGAGGACGTGGATGCGGTCGTGACGGGCCCGGTCGGAGAGGGCACCGCGCAGGGCGGCGGCCTTCATCTTCTTGGGGGTCCGCTGGGCGTAGTCGCGCGGCTGCGGGCCGTGGACGACGCCACCGCCGGCGAACTGCGGCGCACGGGTCGAGCCCTGGCGGGCGCGGCCGGTGCCCTTCTGGCGGTAGGGCTTGCGGCCACCGCCGCGCACCTCGGCGCGGGTCTTGGTGGCGTGGGTCCCCTGACGCGCGGCGGCCATCTGCGCCACGACGACCTGGTGGATCAGCGGGACGTTGGTCTGGACGTCGAAGATCTCGGCGGGCAGCTGAGTGTTAGCCATGAGGATCAGGCTCCCTTCGCGGCCGTGCGGACCAGGACGATGCCGCCGCGGGGGCCGGGGACGGCACCCTTGACGAGCAGGAGGCCCTTGTCGGCGTCCACAGCGTGGATGGTGAGGTTCTGGGTGGTCTGGCGCACGCCGCCCATGCGGCCGGCCATGCGCATGCCCTTGAAGACACGACCCGGGGTGGCGCAGCCACCGATCGAGCCCGGCTTGCGGTGGTTGCGGTGCGCACCGTGCGAAGCGGACACACCGTGGAAGCCGTGGCGCTTCATGACGCCCGCGAAGCCCTTGCCCTTGGTCGTGCCGGTGGCGTCGATCTGCTGGCCGGCCTCGAACAGCTCGGCGGTCAGCTCCTGGCCGAGCGAGTACTCGCCCGCGTCGGAGGTGCGCAGCTCGACGAGGTGGCGGCGCGGGGTGACGCCGGCCTTCTCGAAGTGGCCCGTCATCGGCTTGGTGACCTTGCGCGGGTCGATCGCACCGAAGGCGATCTGGACGGCGTCGTAGCCGTCGGTCTCCGCGTTGCGGACCTGCGTGACGACGCAGGGGCCGGCCTTGATGACGGTGACAGGGACGAGCCGGTTGTCGGCGTCCCACACCTGGGTCATGCCGAGCTTCTCGCCGAGCACGCCCTTCACAGTCTTGGTAGCAGTCATGTCCGTCAGCCTCAGAGCTTGATCTCGATGTTGACGTCAGCCGGCAGGTCGAGGCGCATCAACGAGTCGACGGCCTTGGGCGTCGGGTCGATGATGTCGATCAGACGCTTGTGCGTCCGCATCTCGAAGTGCTCGCGGCTGTCCTTGTACTTGTGCGGCGACCGGATGACCACGAAGACGTTCTTCTCCGTGGGCAGCGGCACGGGGCCGACCACCGTCGCACCGGCACGGGTCACCGTGTCGACAATCTTGCGCGCCGAGTTGTCGATGACCTCGTGGTCATACGACTTCAGTCGGATGCGGATCTTCTGTCCCGCCATCTCCGTTACGTCTCTCTCTCGCCGTACAGCTTGCATGTGGCCGGCTCGCTGGCCTCCGACCCCCGCGGTCGGGTGTGTCGCACCCGCTTCGCGGCGCAACCGCGCACTCTAGGCGCCGATTGCGATCGGATTCCGGCCGAGCCGGGGCTTGCGCTTCCCTGGTGTGTCGCCCCGCCCGTGGGCGGTTCGATGCGTTGTCACCGGGGGTGGCGGCCCGTGCCCTGTTTTCCAGACAGGTCAGCGCCGCGCGTCAAGCAACCTGACAAGTGTGCCAGACCCTGCGGCACTGGCCAAATCGGCCTAGCAGACCCCTGCCACTCCCCCACGGCATACCCGCTTTTGTGGCGCGTCGTGCGAGGACTGCCTGGGCTGGGAGGCTGCACGCCGGCGCGGCCGGCCTCGTGAGGAGCCGGCCGCGCCAGGCGTATGCCGTGTGGGCCAGTGAGCTGCCGGGCGTCAGTGGTGGCCGCCGCCGGGCATGCCGTCGGCGGGCTGGCCGGGCTGGAGCGGGCCGACCCGGTAGGGGCGCATCATCTCGTTGTCCTCGTGCTCGAGGATGTGGCAGTGCCAGACGAACTGGCCGGGCACCTTGAAGGTCGCCTTGAGGCGGGTGACCTGGCCCGGCTCGGCGATGACGGTGTCCTTGCGGCCGCGCTCCCCCGGCGCGGGCGGCGAGGACGCACCGAGGGTGACGGCGCCGGTCGCCTCGTCATAGGTCATGTCCTGGCGCCCGAGCACCTCGAAGGCGACCTCGTGGACGTGGACCGGGTGGGCGTCGACGGTGAGGTTGTAGACCTCCCACACCTCGGTGTCGCCGACGGCCGGGTTCTCGGTGACGGGGTCCATCCAGGTCAGCGGCACGGCCTTGAGGCGGCCGCCGTGCCCCTCCATGACGCCGAGCAGCGCGGCCGACGGGGCGTCGGCGCCGTCGGGGTCGTGGATGTGCTCGAAGAGCGCGACCTTGCGGGTGCGCGCGGCTGCGGGCAGCGGCGCGGGCGCCGGCAGCCGCAGATAGCGCGCCGGAGTCGAGGTGTCGGCCCCCCGGCGCGGGCCGACGCGGAACTGCATGACCCGGCCCGTGGTCTCGGGGTCGGCCGGCTCGTAGTCGACACCCGGCTCGCCGCCGCCATAGGGCTCGTCGGGGCCGAGGTTGCGCACGGCATACCGGCCCTCGGGGACCTTGGTGAAGTCGATGATCACGTCGGCGCGCTCGGCAGGGGCCAGGACGAGCCGGCCCTTGTCCTTGGCGAGATCGTGCGCCTTGGGCAGGAAGCCGCCGTCGTTGCCGATCTGCCAGACCTCGACGCCCGGGATCTGCGAGAAGTCGAGGACGAGCACCCGGCTGTTGCAGCCGTTGAGAACCCGCAGCCGATAGCGCCGGCGCTGCACGTCGGTGAAGGGCCAGACCCGGCCGTTGACGATGATCGTGTTGCCGAAGAACTCCGGGTTCCAGATTGGCGAGACCTCGGTCTCGGGGATGAACGGCCCGTCGTAGCCGTCGAAGAAGGCGCGCGAGTCCGGGTAGAACAGCGAGCCGTCGGCGTTGAATGAGCGGTCCTGGATCGCGAGCGGGATGTCATAGACCGGCTTCTTGCCCTTGCCGTGGCCGGGCTGGGGGCCGGGCAGGACGGCCCGGCGGCCGGTGCGTGAGTCGCGGACCGCGTCGGCGCCGTGCTCGCCGCCGTGGACGAGGAAGAAGCCAGCGGGGCCGGCGTAGACGTTCTGCCGGGTCATGCCAAGCGTGTGGTCGTGGAACCACAGGATCGAGGCCCGGTTGTGGTTCGGGTACTGCGAGATCTGGTAGCCCGGGCCCCACTTCACGCCGAACTTGCTGGCGGCCTTGCCGGCGAAGAACTCGTACCACGTGCCGTGGTGCGCGTATCCGTGCGGGATGTCGGTGGCGTCGGGGAGGTACCACGCCTCGGGGTAGCCGTCGGACTCGTCTCCGATGCCCATGGCGCCGTGCACGTGGGTCACGATCGGGACCGGGCCGCGGTATGCCGTGTACTGCGTTGTGGGGTCGGTGAACTCCGCGGGCGGCACGTAGGTCAGCCCCTCGAAGGAGGGCCGGGTGTCGGTGATTGCCCCGCCGTGGCCGGGACGGCGCTCGGGGTTGGCCCAGTGCAGCGTCGGGTCGACGGGCAGCAGGTGCGAGAGGGCCTTGCCGCTGGCGTCGACGAGCTCGTTGACCCACTTGATCCGCACGGGCACGTCGTAGTCGGCCTCGATGGTGGCCGACGGCGCGTGGAAGAGCCGGTGGCCCTTGCCGCCACCGACGGGGCCATAGCCCCACACGGTCGTCTGCGGGTAGCCGCCGGGCAGCATCTGCTGGCGGAACTGCCGGACCGCGATCTCGTAGTAGTCGACCGGCCCGCCCTTGCCGCCGATCCGGCGGGCCCGCGGCATCGCCGGCGGGATGACGAGCGGGGTGGCGAAGGCCGGGACGTCGCTGGCGTCCAGGCTGCCGCCGGGCAGCTCGTCGGCCACGGCGATGGTCTGGCCGGCCGGCGCAAAAGGGACGTATGCCGCGAACCGGGCTCGCGGCATACGTCCCCACTGCGGAATCCGCAGCCGATCAGGCCTTCATCGAGCCCGTCTCCATGAAGCGCAGGTGGAAGTCGAAGGCCTCGCCCAGCAGGTGCGGGGTGTGCCGGCCCCAGGCACCGTCGTCGGCGCGCCCGACATAGTCGAGCAGCTGGTCCTTGTAGTCGGGGTGGGCACAGTGCTTGATGATCCGCTCGGCACGCTTGCGGGGGGCGCAGCCGCGCAGGTCGGCCAGGCCCTGCTCGGTGATGACGACCTGGACGTCGTGCTCGGTGTGGTCGACGTGGCTGACCATCGGGACGATGCACGAGAGCGCGCCGCCCTTGGCCGTCGACGGGGTGACGAAGGTCGACAGGTAGGCGTTGCGGGCGAAGTCACCAGATCCGCCGATACCGTTCTGGATGCGGCTGCCCATGATGTGGGTGCTGTTGACGTTGCCGTAGATGTCGGCCTCGATCATGCCGTTGCTGGCGATCACACCGAGGCGTCGGATGGCCTCGGGGTGGTTGGAGATCTCCTGCGGGCGCAGGATGATCCGCTTGCTGAAGAAGTCGATGTTGTCGTTGAAGCGCTCGACGCCGGCCGGGCTGAGCGAGAAGGCGGTCGCCGAAGCCATCCGCAGCGTGCCCTTCTCGAGCAGGTCGAGCATGCCGTCCTGGAGCACCTCGGTGTATGCCGTCAGCCCGGTCTTGCCCGAGTCGCCGAGCCCGGCGAGCACGGCGTTGGCGATGTTGCCGACGCCGGACTGGAGCGGGAGGTAGTCCTTGGGCAGCCGGCCGGCCCTGGCCTCGGCGGCGAGGAAGTCGATGAAGTGGCCGGCGATGGCCTTGGAGTCCTCGTCGAGGGGCTTGAAGGCGCTGTTGCGGTCCGGCGAGTCGGTCTCGACGATCGCGATGATCTTCTCGGGCGGGCAGTGGAAGACCGGGACGCCGATCCGGTCGTCGGGCGAGACGATCGGCAGCGGCTTGCGATAGGGCGGCAGCGCGGTGCCGTAGTAGATGTCGTGCATCCCGAACATCTCCATGCGCTGCCAGGAGTTGACCTCGAGGATGACCTTGTCGGCCTGGTCGATCCAGGTCTTGTTGTTGCCGACGGAGGCAGACGGGATCAGGTCGCCGTTCTCGGTGATGCCGGTGACCTCGATGAGGGCGACGTTGAGCTTGCCGAGGAAGCCCTCCCACGTCATCTGGGCGACATGGCTCAGGTGGACGTCGATGTACTCCATCGTGCCGGCGTTGATCTTGGCGCGGCTGACCGGGTCGGACTGGTAGGGCAGGCGCAGCTCGATGCCGTCGGCGTCGGCGAGCGCGCCGTCGAGCTCGGGTGCGGTCGAGGCGCCGGTCCACACGCCGATGCGGAACTCCTCGCCCCGCTCGTGGGCCGACTTGATGCGGTTGGCCAGCGCCACGGGGACGGCCTTGGGATAGCCCGCACCGGTGAAGCCGCTCATGCCGACGTTGTCGCCGGGGCTGATCAGGGCGGCCGCCTCGTCGGCGGACATCACCTTGCGGCGGAGGGCCTCGTTGCGGATTCGGCTCATCGCCTGGTCACTTCCTCGTGTGCGTGCGGCCCGACGGCGCCGAGCCCGTCCGTGTCCAACTCTATTCGCGTCCCACCCCCCGGGGCGGGCGGGTGTGCCCCTCGCACATATGGCCTGCGGCACTGCCTTGGTAGAACCTACTCGACAGCGCTGGCCGGCCGGCCTGCGCCCGACCGAGAGGCAGCCCGAGATGGCCCGCACCGAGCTCACCGCCCAGATCGTGGCGACCCCCCGCCTGAAGACCAATGTGTGGACCTCCGGTCCCGAGGACGGCACTCCCCTGCTGATGGTCCACGGCAACCTCTCGACCGGCGGCTTCTGGCGCTATGTGGCCGACGCGCTGCCCGAGGACGTGCGGGTGATCGCCCCCGACCTGCGCGGCTTCGGCGCCAGCGAGGCCAAGCCGATCGACGCCACCCGCGGCCTCGGCGACATGGTCGACGACGTGCACTCCCTGCTCGAGACGCTCGGCCTGGCCGGGCAGCGGTCGGTCAATGCGGTGGGCTGGTCCATGGGCGCGGGCGTGCTCAACCAGATGCTGCTCGCCCACCCCGACGACCTCGCCTCGATCACGCTGATCGCTCCCCTCTCTCCCTATGGCTTCGGGGCGACCAAGGGCGAGGACGGCCAGCCGGTGACCGACGACTTCGCCGGCTCGGGCGGCGGCGGCGCCAACGCGGCATTCGTCGAGCGGCTGGCCGCCAAGGACACCAGCGCCGAGGACCCTCAGGCGAGCCCGCGCAATGTGATGGCGGCCTTCTATGGGCCGGGCGACAACACCGAGGTCGACATGGACTTCCTCACCGACCAGCTCGTGATGACCCAGACCGGCGAGGACTTCTATCCCGGCGACAGCGCCCCCTCGGGCAACTGGCCGATGGTCTCCCCTGGCGACCGCGGGGTGCTCAACACGATGGCGCCCAAGCACTACAACGCCTCCGCGATCGCCGACTCCGAGTGGAAGCCGCCGGTGCTCTGGCTGCGCGGCGAGCGCGACATCGTGGTCTCGGACCGCTCGATGTTCGACCTGGCCACGCTCGGGGAGATGGGCGCGGTGCCCGGCTGGCCGGGGGCCGAGGTGATGCCGCCCCAGCCGATGGACGCTCAGACACGTGCGGTGCTCGGGCGGTATGCCGCGAACGGCGGCCAGGTGCGCGAGGTCGCCCTCGACGCCACCCACGGCATGCCACTGGAGATGCCCCGCGAGGTCGCCGACCTGATCGCGAGCAATCTCGTGCGCTGACTCGCCGACTCCCCCGCGTCACTTCCCGTTGAGCTGCTCCCCCGCGTCACTTCCCGTTGACCTGTGACAACTCAGGCCTAAGGCGAGGTCCTTAGGCCTGAGTTGTCACAGGTCAACTGCTGTGGGGCCGGCTGCGGCGGGAGGATGGGGCCATGACGACACGTGGCGAGGGGCAGGACCGCACCGGACTCGGCCGGACCCGGCAGAACCTGATCTACCGGGCAGGGGTGCTGGGCCGGCGACCACGTGTGCCGACAGATGCCGCCGAGCTCGAGGAGCGGGCGCTCAAGACGATGTCGGCCAAGGCCCGCGCCTATGTCGCCGGCGGGGCGGGTGAGGGCGCGACGATGCGCGCCAACCGCGCGGCATTCGACCGCTGGCGGATCGTCCCGCGGATGCTGCACGGGGTCGCCGAGCGCTCCCTCGCCACGACAGTGCTGGGCACCCACCTCCCCGCGCCCCTGCTGCTGGCACCGGTGGGCGCCGGGGCGCTCGTCCGTGGTGACAGCGATGTGCTGATCGCGCAGGGCGCCGCCGCGGCCGGCATCCCATATGTCCTGTCCAACCAGGGCTGCAACCCGATGGAGGAGACGGCCGCCGCCATGGGCGGGACGCCGCACTGGTTCCAGCTCTACTGGTCGACCGACGAGCAGCTGGTCGACTCCCTCATCGGGCGGGCCGAGGCCAGCGGCGCCAGCGCCCTCGTCGTCACGCTCGACACGACGATGCTCGGCTGGTGGCCGCAGGACCTCAACCTCGGCTCCCTCCCCTTTGCCCAGGGGCTCGGCATCGCGCAGTACACCTCGGACCCGCGCTTCATGGAGATCGTGCGGGCCGAGGTCGCGGCCGCGACCGACAGGCCTGCGCAGCAGGTGACCCCAGGAGCCGTGCGCACGCTCATCTCGGTGGCCCGCGCCCACCCCGGCGACTTCCGCAGCAACCTCACCGACCCCGAGGCCCGTGCGGCGATCGAGACCTTCCTGCGGATCTACTCAAACCCCGCACTCTCCTGGGACGACATCGCTACCCTGCGCGAACGCACTACTCTCCCAGTCGTCCTCAAGGGGATCCTGCAGCCCGACGACGCGCGCCGTGCGATCGACGCAGGCGTCGACGGCATCGTCGTGTCCAACCACGGCGGCCGCCAGGTCGATGGCTCCATCGCCTCGCTCGACGCGCTGGTCGCCGTGCGCGAGGCGGTCGGCCCCGACGCCACCGTGCTGTTTGACAGCGGGATCCGCACTGGCACAGACGTTTTCAAGGCAGTCGCACTCGGCGCCGACGTGGTCCTGCTCGGCCGACCGCACATCTATGGCCTCGCGCTCGACGGCGCCGCGGGTGTCACGGCCGTCATCGACAATGTCATCGCGGAGCTGGACCTGACCATGGGCCTGGTCGGCGTCCCCGACATCGCGTCGATCTCGGCCGGGCTGCTCCAGCCGGCGCCCTAGCGGGTCACGGGTCCGGCCCCGCCGACAGCATGGCGACGCAAGCGCCAGATCTGTCAGTTCGCGGGCTCTCCCGCGGACCGAGAGCCCGCAACTCGCCAGAGATGGCAGTTGCGTCGCGGACCCGGACACCGGCGCAGGATCCTTCGCGGATGTCCGGCAACGGACCGCGACACCGACCACCGGCGCAGGATCCTTCGCTCATGGCCGGGTGGCGACGCCCTAGGCATATGCCGCGGAGCCGACAGCCGCGCGAACCCGCCTGCGCGGCATACCTGCTCGCCCCACCACGCCCGCGCGGCATACCGGCTGGGTCCGCGGCATACCGCACGACAGACAAAGCGAGAGGCCCCGCACCCAGGTGGGTGCGGGGCCTCTCGGCTGTGAAGGGCTGGTCAGCCAGAGATCACTTGATGATCTTGGTGACGCGGCCGGCGCCGACGGTGCGGCCACCCTCGCGGATAGCGAACTTCAGGCCCTCCTCCATGGCGATGGGCTGGATGAGCTCAACGCGCATGTCGGTGTTGTCGCCGGGCATGACCATCTCGACACCCTCGGGGAGGTGCACAACGCCGGTCACGTCGGTGGTACGGAAGTAGAACTGCGGGCGGTAGTTGTCGTAGAACGGCGTGTGACGGCCGCCCTCCTCCTTGCCCAGGATGTAGACCTGGCCCTCGAACTCCGTGTGGGGAGTGATCGAGCCGGGCTTGACGATGACCTGGCCGCGCTCGACGTCCTCGCGCTTGGTGCCACGAAGGAGCAGGCCGACGTTCTCACCGGCGCGACCCTCGTCGAGGAGCTTGCGGAACATCTCGATGCCGGTGACGGTCGTCTTGGTGGACGCGTCGCGGATACCGACGATCTCGATCTCCTCGTTGACGTTGAGGATGCCGCGCTCGATACGACCGGTGACAACGGTGCCACGGCCGGTGATCGTGAAGACGTCCTCGACGGGCATGAGGAACGGCTTGTCGACGTCGCGCTCCGGCTCCGGGATCGACTCGTCGACGGCGTCCATGAGCTCGAGAACGCTGTTGCCCCACTCGGCGTCGCCCTCGAGGGCCTTGAGCGCCGAGACGCGGACGACGGGCAGGTCGTCACCGGGGAACTCGTAGGAGGACAGCAGCTCGCGGACCTCCATCTCGACGAGCTCCATGATCTCCTCGTCGTCGACCATGTCGGCCTTATTGAGCGCAACGACGATGTAGGGAACGCCGACCTGGCGGGCCAGGAGGACGTGCTCCTTCGTCTGCGGCATCGGGCCGTCGGTGGCGGCGACCACGAGGATCGCGCCGTCCATCTGGGCCGCACCCGTGATCATGTTCTTCACGTAGTCGGCGTGACCGGGGCAGTCGACGTGAGCGTAGTGACGCTTCTCCGTCTGGTACTCGATGTGCGCGATGGAGATCGTGATACCGCGCTGCTTCTCCTCGGGCGCCTTGTCGATGTCGTCGAACGCGAACTGCGGGTTCAGGTCCGGGTACTTGTCGTGCAGGACCTTGGAGATAGCAGCCGTCAGCGTCGTCTTACCGTGGTCAATGTGACCGATGGTGCCGATGTTGACGTGCGGCTTGGTCCGCTCGAACTTTGCCTTCGCCACTTGATGTCCTCCTCAGGACTTCTGTTTCTTGGTGATACGCCGTACGACCAGGCAGGACGTGGCGTCGTTTATGGGGGTGGTGCTGTGGTGCGCTTCCGGAAGTCTACCGGTCACTCACCACGGGTCTTCTTGATGATCTCCTCGGCCACGGCCTTGGGGACCTCGGCGTAGGAGTCGAACTCCATGGAGAAGCTCGCCCGGCCCTGGGTCTTGGACCGGAGGTCGCCGACGTAGCCGAACATCTCCGACAGCGGGACGAGACCGCGGACGACCTTGGCGCCGGTGATGTCCTCCATGCCCTGGATGTGGCCACGGCGAGAGTTGATGTCGCCGATGACGTCGCCCATGTAGTCCTCGGGCGTGCGCACCTCGACGGCCATCATCGGCTCGAGCAGGACCGGGTCGGCCTTGCGGACGGCCTCCTTGAGGACCATCGAGCCGGCGATCTTGAACGCCATCTCCGAGGAGTCGACGTCGTGGTAGGCGCCGTCGACCAGGGTGGCCTTGATGCCGACGAGCGGGTAACCCGCGAGCACGCCGTACTGCATGGCGTCCTGGATACCGGCGTCGACCGACGGGATGTACTCGCGCGGGACGCGACCACCGGTGACGGCGTTGACGAACTCGTACAGCTCACCCTCGGCCGTGTCGAGCGGCTCGATGGTGACCTGGACCTTGGCGAACTGGCCGGAGCCACCCGTCTGCTTCTTGTGGGTGTAGTCGTACTTCTCCACCGCGCGACGGATGGTCTCGCGGTAGGCGACCTGCGGCTTGCCGACGTTGGCCTCGACCTTGAACTCGCGCTTCATGCGGTCGACCAGGATGTCGAGGTGGAGCTCGCCCATGCCGGCGATGATCGTCTGACCGGTCTCCTCGTCGAGGGACACCTGGAAGGTCGGGTCCTCCTCGGCGAGCTTCTGGATCGCGGTGCCGAGCTTCTCCTGGTCGCCCTTGGTCTTGGGCTCGATGGCGACCTGGATGACCGGCTCCGGGAAGGTCATCGACTCCAGCACGACCGGCTGCTGCGGGTCGGACAGGGTGTCACCCGTGGTCGTGTTCTTCAGACCGATGGCGGCGTAGATGTGGCCGGCCACGGCCTCCTCGACCGGGTTCTCCTTGTTGGCGTGCATCTGGAAGAGCTTGCCGACGCGCTCCTTCTTCACCTTGGTGGAGTTGAGCACCTGCGAGCCCGCGGCGATGCGGCCGGAGTAGACGCGGATGAAGGTCAGGGTGCCGAAGAAGGGGTGCGCGGCAACCTTGAACGCCAGGGCCGAGAACGGTTCGGTGGCGTCGGGGTGACGCACGACCTTCTCCTCCTCGTTGCCCGGGGCGTGGCCCTCCATGGAGGCGACGTCGAGCGGCGAGGGGAGGTAGTCGACAACGGCGTCGAGCATCGGCTGGACACCGCGGTTCTTGAAGGCGGAGCCACAGAAGACCGGGTAGAGCTGGGAGGTGACCGTGAGCTTGCGGATGCCCGCCTTGAGCTCGTCGATGGTCAGCTCCTCGCCACCGAGGTACTTCTCCATCAGGTCGTCGTCGGACTCGGCGACGCGCTCGACGAGGGCGTTGCGGTACTCCTCGGCCTTCTCCTGGAGGTCGGCCGGGATCTCCTGGATCTCGTACTTGGCGCCCATGGTGACATCACCCTTGGCGTCGCCGGGCCAGACCAGGGCGCGCATGTAGAGCAGGTCGACGACGCCGATGAAGTCGCTCTCGGCACCGATCGGCAGCTGCATGACGAGCGGCTCCGCGCCGAGGCGGTCCTTGATCGTCTGCACGGTGAAGTAGAAGTCCGCGCCGAGCTTGTCCATCTTGTTGACGAACGCGATGCGGGGGACGGTGTACTTGTCGGCCTGACGCCACACCGTCTCGGACTGGGGCTCGACGCCCTCCTTGCCGTCGAACACGGCAACGGCGCCGTCGAGGACGCGCAGCGAGCGCTCGACCTCAACCGTGAAGTCCACGTGGCCGGGGGTGTCGATGATGTTGATCTGGTGGCCCTCCCAGAAGGAGGTCACGGCGGCGGAGGTGATCGTGATGCCACGCTCCTTCTCCTGCTCCATCCAGTCGGTGGTGGAGGCGCCGTCGTGGGTCTCACCGATCTTGCGGTTGACGCCGGTGTAGAAGAGGATGCGCTCCGTCGTCGTCGTCTTGCCGGCGTCGATGTGCGCCATGATGCCGATGTTGCGGACCTTCTTGAGGTCCGTCAGGACGTCGAGTGCCACTCGTTATCTCATCTCGCTCGTTGCGGAAGTTCTTCGGTGCAGCTCGCGCTGCGGTTCATTCGTGCGGTGGGTGCACCGCGGTTGACCGGGGGTATGCCGCGTGGTGCTCACGCGGCATACCCCCGGTCCGCTGTCACCAGCGGTAGTGCGCGAAGGCCTTGTTGGACTCGGCCATCTTGTGCGTGTCCTCGCGGCGCTTGACAGCGGCGCCCAGGCCGTTGCTGGCGTCGAGGATCTCGTTCATGAGGCGCTCGGTCATCGTCTTCTCACGACGCTGACGGGCGTAGCCGACCAGCCAGCGCAGGGCCAGCGTGGTGGAGCGGCCGGCGCGGACCTCGACGGGGACCTGGTAGGTCGCGCCACCGACGCGGCGGGAGCGGACCTCGAGGGTCGGCTTGACGTTGTCGAGAGCGCGCTTGAGCGTCACGACGGGGTCGGTGCCGGTCTTCTCGCGGCAGCCCTCGAGGGCGCCGTAGACGATCGTCTCGGCGATCGACTTCTTGCCGTCGAGGAGGATCTTGTTGACGAGCTGGGTGACGAGCGGGCTGTTGTAGACCGGGTCGACGACCAGGGCGCGCTTCGGAGCGGGACCCTTGCGAGGCATTACTTCTTCTCCTTCTTGGCGCCGTAGCGGGAGCGGGCCTGCTGGCGGTTCTTGACACCCTGGGTGTCGAGCGAGCCACGCACGATCTTGTAGCGGACGCCGGGAAGGTCCTTCACACGGCCACCACGCACGAGCACGATCGAGTGCTCCTGGAGGTTGTGACCGACACCCGGGATGTAGGCGGTGACCTCAATGCCGGAGGTCAGCTTGACGCGCGCGACCTTGCGCAGCGCGGAGTTCGGCTTCTTGGGGGTGGTGGTGTACACACGCGTGCACACGCCACGGCGCTGCGGGGAACCCTTCAGGGCAGGCGTCTTCTGCTTGACGCTCTTGTCCTGGCGGCCCTTGCGCACCAGCTGGTTGATGGTAGGCAACCTGTTGTCTCCGTAGGTCTCAATAGATGTTGTCTGCTCCGCCGGGACCTAGCCCGTTGGATCTCCTTGTGCTGCCGCCACCGACCCCCGCGCTCGGGTGTGTCGGAGACGGTGCTCCCACCTGCACTCCCCGCAACCTGTGGTGGTGCGGGCTGCCCGGTGAGAGGTGTGCTCTGGCCGTACTCCGTCGCCTGGGGCACGCGCTTGCGGGCGGTGCCGTCCGGCTGGGAGGCCGTCATCGCTTGTGGCCGAGGACATGCCTCAGACACGGTTATCAACGATACCGGTCGCGGGGTGAGCGACCAAATCAGTTCGGGGGGCCTGCGCGCGATCCCGCCCCGGACGTGGTGTGCCGCGTGGCCCGGCCCGTGCCTAGAGGCGCACCGCGAGCGCGGAGTGGTCGCTCAGGCCCGCCTCGCGCGGGGTGTGGTCGAGGTCCGCCGCCAGGCCCGGCGTGACCAGGTCGGGGGTGACGAACGCGTGGTCATAGCGGCAGCCGGCGCCCGAGTGGTCGACCCAGGAGATCCCCGCCGATCCGGGGTGGCTGTGCTGGTAGGCGTCGACCAGCCCCATGGGCCCGACCATCCCCTCATAGACCTCGCGCTCCTCGGGCTGGACATACCTGAGCCCGACCGCGCTGAGCGGGTCGACGATGTTGAGGTCGCCGACGACCACGGTGGGCTCGCCGTCGCCGAGCACCTCGACGAGCCAGAGGGCGTATGCCGCGAGCCACTCGCGCTTGCGCTCCCGTTGGGCGGCCGAGGAGTAGCGCACCGGGTCGCTGGCCGCGCCATAGACGCCGAGCACCCGCACTCCCCCGGCCCGCAGCGCCGTGACCCGCTCCGGCAGGACCGGCAGCGGGGGCAGCTCGAGCGGCTCGACGTCGACGCCTCGGCCGATGACACTCACGCCGAGCTCGCGGCCGGAAAGTGTCGGCGAGTGCACCGCATAGCCAGCGGCGCGGCATACCCGCCGGATCAGCCCGCTGCCCTTGGCGGCGCCCACCTCGGTGAGCACCAGCAGCTCCTCCTCGCGCAGCCACAGGTATTCCAGCAGGCCCTTGGCCCGCTCCTCCGGCGGCGAGGAGACGTTGAGGGCGAGCAGGCGCACGGGCTACTCCGGCACCGAGACGAGGCAGAAGGGATGTCCGCTCGGGTCGGCGAAGACGCGCCAGCCCCTGGGCCCGGGGTTGATGACATCGGTGAGCGCCCGTGCGCCCGCGGCCAGGACCCGCTCGGTCGCCTCGGCAAGGTCGTCGACGAGGAGGTCGAGGTGGAGATGCTGCCCGCCACGGTCGTCGGGCCACGGCGGCGGCTCATAGCCCTCGACCCGGTGGAAGGACAGCCGGCCGACCTGCTCCCAGCGCAGCGTCACCCAGTCGCCGTCGATCTCGGGCTCCCCCAGATCGAGGATGGCGCGCCAGAACGCTGCCAGCGCAACGGGATCGGCGCACTCGCGGATGAGCTGGGTCAGGGTCCCGACGGCTGCCATGCCCCCGACATTAGCCGACGGGTATGCCGCGGGGACGCCGGAGGGGGCCGGGCCCGACTGGGACCGGCCCCCTCTCGGAGACTGCTAACCGCTCGTCACTCGAGCCCAAGCTCGACGTCGTCGAGGCGGATCGCCTCGCCACTGCCCGGGCCGAAGACCGGGTAGTCGAACGAGTCGTAGTTGGGCATGGAGTACATCGCCGCCTTGGCCTCCTCGGTCGGCTCCACCGCGATGTTGCGGTAGCGGGGCAGCCCCGTGCCGGCCGGGATGAGCTTGCCGAGGATGACGTTCTCCTTCAGACCCAGCAGCGGGTCGGACTTGCCCTCCATGGCCGCCTGCGTCAGGACGCGGGTGGTCTCCTGGAAGGACGCGGCCGACAGCCACGAGTCCGTCGCGAGCGACGCCTTGGTGATGCCGAGCAGGTCCGGACGGCCCGCGGCGGGCTTGCCGCTCTCGGACACGACCCGGCGGTTCTCCTCCTCGAAGCGACCACGCTCGACGAGGTCACCGGGCACGAGGTCGGAGTCGCCGGCCTCGAGCACGGTCACGCGGCGCAGCATCTGGCGCACGATGACCTCGATGTGCTTGTCGTGGATCGACACACCCTGCTGGCGGTAGACGTTCTGGACCTCGTCGACCAGGTGCATCTGGACGGCGCGCGGGCCGAGGATGCGCAGGACCTGCTTGGGGTCGATGGCGCCCTGGACCAGCTGGGTGCCGACCTCGACGCTCTCGCCCTCGGAGACCAGCAGGCGCGCGCGCTTGCTGACCGGGTAGGCGTGCTCCTCGGAGCCGTCGTCCGGCGTGAGCAGGATGCGACGTGCCTTGTCGGTGTCCTCGATCGAGACGCGGCCGGTGGCCTCGGCGATCGGGGCGACACCCTTGGGCGTGCGGGCCTCGAAGAGCTCGACGACTCGGGGCAGACCCTGGGTGATGTCGTCACCGGCCACACCACCGGTGTGGAAGGTACGCATCGTCAGCTGGGTGCCCGGCTCACCGATCGACTGGGCCGCGATGATGCCGACGGCCTCGCCGATGTCGACGAGCTTGCCGGTCGCGAGCGAGCGGCCGTAGCACTTGGCGCAGGTGCCGACGTGGCTGTCGCAGGTGAGGACCGAGCGGACCTTGACCGAGTCGACACCGGCGGCGAACAGCGCGCCGATGACCACGTCACCGAGGTCGATGCCGGCCTCGGCCAGGACCTGGCCGTCCTGCTCGACGTCCTCGGCGAGGCTGCGGGCGTAGACCGCGGTCTCGACGTCGTCGTGCAGGCTGCGGGTGCCGGTGCGCTCGTCGATCGTGGCGATCGGCATCGTCAGGCCGCGGTCGGTGCCGCAGTCCTCCTCGCGGATGATGACGTCCTGGGAGACGTCCACGAGACGACGCGTGAGGTAGCCCGAGTCGGCCGTACGCAGAGCGGTGTCGGCCAGACCCTTACGGGAACCGTGCGTCGAGATGAAGAACTCGAGCACCGACAGGCCCTCGCGGAAGTTCGCGCGGATGGGACGCGGGATGATGTCGCCCTTGGGGTTGGACACCAGACCACGCATACCGGCGATCTGACGCAGCTGCATCCAGTTACCGCGGGCACCGGAGGAGACCATGCGGAAGATGGTGTTGTCCCGCGGGAGGTTGGACTCCATCTCCTTGGCGATCTCGTTGGTCGCCTGGGTCCAGATCTCGATGAGCTCCTGACGGCGCTCGTCGTCGGTGATCAGACCGCGCTCGTACTGGGTCTGGACCTTGGTGGCCTTGGTCTCGTAGCCCTCGAGGATCTCGATCTTGCGCGGCGGGGTGACGACGTCACTGATGGCGACGGTCGTGCCCGAGCGCGTGGCCCAGTGGAAGCCGTACTCCTTGAGCGCGTCCAGCGACGCCGCGACCTGCACCTTGGAGTAGCGCTCGGCGAGGTCGTTGACGATCCGGCCGAGGGCCTTCTTGTCGACGGGGCTGTTGACGTAGGGGTAGTCCAGCGGCAGCGTCTCGTTGAAGATCGCGCGGCCGAGGGTGGTCTCGACGAGCAGCGACTCGACGACACCCTCCTCATTGGCCTCCACGCCCTCCGGCAGCTCGGTGCCCGGGGTGGGCACGAGGTCGGTGAGGCGGACCTTGATCTTGGAGCCGAGGTCGACCTCGCCCGCGTCGAAGGCCATCCGGGCCTCGGCCTGAGTCGAGAAGACCCGGCCGGCGCCCTTGCCGTCCTCGAGCTCGGACGTCAGGTGGAACAGGCCGATGATCATGTCCTGGGTGGGCATGGTCACCGGTCGACCGTCGGCCGGCTTGAGGATGTTGTTGGACGAGAGCATCAGGATGCGGGCCTCGGCCTGCGCCTCTGCGGACAGCGGCACGTGCACGGCCATCTGGTCACCGTCGAAGTCGGCGTTGAATGCCGTGCAGACGAGCGGGTGGATCTGGATGGCCTTGCCCTCGACCAGCTGGGGCTCGAAGGCCTGGATGCCGAGGCGGTGCAGGGTGGGCGCGCGGTTGAGCAGCACAGGGTGCTCGGTGATGACCTCTTCGAGGACATCCCACACGACCGAGCGGGAGCGCTCGACCATGCGCTTGGCCGACTTGATGTTCTGCGCGTGGTCGAGGTCGACCAGGCGCTTCATCACGAACGGCTTGAACAGCTCGAGCGCCATCTGCTTGGGCAGACCGCACTGGTGCAGCTTGAGCTGCGGGCCGACGACGATGACCGAACGGCCGGAGTAGTCGACGCGCTTGCCGAGCAGGTTCTGGCGGAAGCGGCCCTGCTTGCCCTTGAGCATGTCGGACAGCGACTTCAGCGGACGGTTGCCCGGGCCGGTGACCGGCCGGCCACGACGGCCGTTGTCGAAGAGGCTGTCGACGGCCTCCTGCAGCATGCGCTTCTCGTTGTTGACGATGATCTCGGGCGCACCGAGGTCAAGCAGTCGCTTGAGTCGGTTGTTGCGGTTGATCACGCGACGGTAGAGGTCGTTGAGGTCCGAGGTGGCGAAGCGGCCACCGTCGAGCTGGACCATCGGGCGCAGGTCCGGCGGGATGACCGGGACGGCGTCGAGGACCATGCCCTTGGGCTCGTTGGACGTCTGCTGGAAGGCGGTGACGACCTTGAGGCGCTTGAGGGCACGGGTCTTCTTCTGACCCTTGCCGGTGGCGATGATCTCGCGCAGCGACTCGGCCTCGGCCTCGAGGTCGAAGGTCTCCAGGCGCTTCTGGATCGCCGCCGCGCCCATGCCGCCCTCGAAGTAGAGGCCGAACCGGTCGCGCATCTCGCGGTAGAGGATCTCGTCGCCCTCGAGGTCCTGGACCTTGAGGTTCTTGAAGCGGTCCCAGACCTGCTCGAGGCGCTCGACCTGAGCGTCCGCGCGCTTGCGGATCTGGTTCATCTCGCGCTCGGCGGAGTCCTTGACCTTGCGCTTGGCATCGGACTTGGCGCCCTCCGCCTCGAGCGCGGCGATGTCGGCCTCGAGCTTCTTGGCGCGGGTGTCGATGTCGGAGTCGCGCTTGTTCTCGAGCTCCTTCTTCTCGACCTCGATCTGGGCCTCGAGCGAGGGCAGGTCCTTGTGACGCTGGTCCTCGTCGACGCTGGTGATCATGTAGGCCGCGAAGTAGATGACCTTCTCGAGGTCCTTCGGGGCCAGGTCGAGCAGGTAGCCAAGGCGCGACGGGACGCCCTTGAAGTACCAGATGTGGGTGACGGGAGCGGCGAGCTCGATGTGGCCCATGCGCTCACGGCGAACGCCGGCGCGGGTCACCTCGACGCCACAGCGCTCACAGATGATGCCCTTGAAGCGAACGCGCTTGTACTTGCCGCAGTTGCACTCCCAGTCCCGGGTGGGACCGAAGATGCGCTCGCAGAAGAGGCCGTCCTTCTCGGGCTTGAGGGTCCGGTAGTTGATGGTCTCCGGCTTCTTGACCTCGCCGTGGCTCCAGCCGCGGATGTCGTCCGCGGTGGCCAGGCCGATGCGCAGCTCGTCAAAGAAGTTGACGTCGAGCACGTGTGTCCTTCTCTCGTGTCTCTGGGGAAGTCAGTGGTCTGAACGGTTGGTCGCTGGCTGCGGCGGGTATGCCGTGTGGTCGCCCACGCGGCATACCTCGCCGCTCACCGTCAGACCTCTTCGACGGAGCTGGGCTCGCGCCGGGACAGGTCGATGCCGAGCTCCTCGGCAGCGCGGAAGACGTCTTCCTCGCTGTCGCGCATCTCGATCGCGCTGCCGTCCGAGGAGAGGACCTCCACGTTGAGGCAGAGCGACTGCATCTCCTTGATGAGCACCTTGAAGGACTCGGGGATGCCGGGCTCGGGGATGTTCTCGCCCTTGACGATCGCCTCGTAGACCTTCACGCGGCCGGTGACGTCGTCGGACTTGATCGTGAGCAGCTCCTGGAGGGCGTATGCCGCGCCGTAGGCCTCAAGGGCCCACACCTCCATCTCACCGAAGCGCTGGCCACCGAACTGGGCCTTACCGCCCAGCGGCTGCTGGGTGATCATCGAGTACGGACCCGTGCTGCGGGCGTGGATCTTGTCGTCCACGAGGTGGTGCAGCTTGAGGATGTACATGTAGCCCACGGAGACCGGCATCGGGAACGGCTCGCCGGAGCGGCCGTCGAAGAGCTGGGTCTTGCCGGAGCCGTCGATGAGGCGCACGTCGTCGCGCGTCTTGCGCGTCGAGCCGAGCAGGCCGACGATCTCGTTCTCGCGGACACCGTCGAACACTGGGGAGGCCACGCGGGTGCCCGGCTCGGCCGAGCGCGCGTCCTCGGGGATCAGGCTCGCCCAGTCGGGGTTGCCCTCGATCTCCCAGCCGCGGCTGGCTGCCCAGCCCAGGTGCAGCTCGAGGATCTGGCCGATGTTCATACGACCGGGGACACCGAGCGGGTTGAGCACGACGTCGACCGGGGTGCCGTCCTCGAGGAAGGGCATGTCCTCGACCGGGAGGATCTTGGAGATGACGCCCTTGTTGCCGTGGCGGCCGGCGAGCTTGTCGCCGTCGGTGATCTTGCGCTTGTTGGCGACGTAGACGCGCACGAGCTGGTTGACGCCCGGGGGCAGCTCGTCGCCGTCCTCCTTGTCAAAGACCTTGACGCCGATGACCGTGCCGGTCTCGCCGTGGGGGACCTTGAGGGAGGTGTCGCGGACCTCGCGGGCCTTCTCACCGAAGATCGCGCGGAGCAGGCGCTCCTCCGGCGTCAGCTCGGTCTCGCCCTTGGGCGTGACCTTGCCGACGAGCAGGTCGCCGTCGCGGACCTCGGCGCCGATGCGGATGATGCCGCGCTCGTCGAGGTCGGCCAGGACCTCCTCGGAGACATTGGGGATGTCCCGGGTGATCTCCTCGGGGCCGAGCTTGGTGTCGCGGGCGTCGACCTCGTGCTCCTCGATGTGGATCGAGGAGAGGACGTCGTCCTGCACCAGACGCTGGCTGAGGATGATGGCGTCCTCGTAGTTGTGGCCCTCCCACGGCATGAACGCCACGAGGAGGTTGCGGCCCAGGGCCATCTCGCCACCGTCGGTCGCGGGACCGTCGGCGATGAGCGCGCCCTTCTCGACGCGGTCACCCTCGGAGACCAGCACGCGCTGGTTGTAGGAGTTGCCCTGGTTGGAGCGGGCGAACTTCATGATCCGGTAGGTGTGGTGGGCACCGTCGTCCTGGGCGACCGTGACGAGGTCGGCCGAGACCGACTCCACGACACCGGCGGCCTGGGCGACGACGACATCACCGGAGTCGACCGCGGCGCGGTACTCCATGCCGGTGCCGACCAGGGGAGCCTCGGACTTGACCAGCGGCACCGCCTGGCGCTGCATGTTGGAGCCCATGAGCGCACGGTTGGCGTCGTCGTGCTCGAGGAACGGGATGAGCGCGGTGGCCGCGGAGACCATCTGGCGGGCGGAGACGTCCATGTAGTCGACGTCCTCGCCGGGGATGACCTCGACCTCGCCGCCCTTGGCGCGCACGAGCACCCGCTCGTCGGCGAAGGTGCCGTCGGCGTTGAGCGCGGCGTTGGCCTGCGCGATCACGTGCGAGTCCTCCTCGTCGGCCGAGAGGTAGTGCACCTCGTCGGTGACGCGGCCGTTCTCAACCTTGCGGTAGGGGGTCTCGATGAAGCCGAAGGCGTTGATGCGGCCGTAGGACGCGAGCGAGCCGATCAGACCGATGTTGGGACCTTCAGGGGTCTCGATCGGGCACATGCGGCCGTAGTGGCTCGGGTGGACGTCACGGACCTCCATGCCGGCGCGGTCACGGGAGAGACCACCCGGGCCGAGGGCCGACAGACGCCGCTTGTGCGTCAGGCCCGCGAGCGGGTTGTTCTGGTCCATGAACTGCGAGAGCTGCGAGGTGCCGAAGAACTCCTTGATGGAGGCGTTCACCGGGCGGATGTTGATCAGCGTCTGCGGCGTGATGGCCTCGACGTCCTGGGTCGTCATCCGCTCGCGGACGACGCGCTCCATGCGCGAGAGGCCGGTGCGCATCTGGTTCTGGATGAGCTCACCGACGTTGCGGAGGCGACGGTTGCCGAAGTGGTCGATGTCGTCAACCTCGACCGGCAGGTCGATCTCCTGGCCGTCGCGCATGCCCTTCATCGTGCTCTCACCGGCGTGCAGCGTGACGAGCAGACGGATGGTGGCGACGATGTCGTCAACGGTCAGCGTGGACTGGGTGAGGTCCTGCTCCAGGCCGAGCTTCTTGTTGAGCTTGTAACGGCCGACCTTGGCCAGGTCGTAGCGCTTGCCGTTGAAGTAGAGGTTGTCGAGCAGCGTCTGCGCGGCCTCCTTGGTCGGCGGCTCGCCCGGGCGCAGCTTGCGGTAGATGTCGAGGAGGGCGTCGTCCTGGCCGGTCGTGTTGTCCTTCTCGAGCGTCGCGCGCATCGAGTCGAAGTCGCCGAACTCCTCGAGGATCTGGGCCTCGGTCCAGCCGAGCGCCTTGAGGAGCACGGTGACCGACTGCTTGCGCTTGCGGTCGACACGGACGCCGACCATGTCGCGCTTGTCGACCTCGAACTCCAGCCACGCACCGCGGCTGGGGATGACCTTGGCGCTGTAGACGTCCTTGTCGGAGGTCTTGTCGGGCGTGCGCTCGAAGTAGACACCCGGGCTGCGGACGAGCTGGGAGACGACGACACGCTCGGTGCCGTTGATGATGAACGTGCCGCGCTCGGTCATGAGCGGGAAGTCGCCCATGAAGACCGTCTGGGACTTGATCTCGCCCGTCGTGGTGTTCATGAACTCCGCCGTGACGAACAGCGGCGCGGAGTAGGTCTGGTCCCGCTCCTTGCAGTCCTCGATGGAGTACTTGGGCTCCTCGAAGCGGTGGTCACGGAACGACAGCGACATGGAGCCGCTGAAGTCCTCGATGGGCGAGATCTCCTCGAAGATCTCCTCGAGTCCAGAGCGCTCAGGGACGTCGTCGCGCCCCTGCTCGAGAGCCTCGGCCACCCGGTCCTGCCAGCGCTCGTTGCCGAGGAGCCAGTCAAAGCTCTCGGTCTGGAGGGCGAGAAGGTCGGGGACTTCGAGGGGTTCGCGGATCTTCGCGAAGGACAGACGGCCGGAAGCCGTCCGTGCACTGGACACAGTCTGGGTCGCGTTGCGCGAGGCAGCCAAGGATGGTCCTTCCACGGGCCTGATGTTCGAAACCGGACGCTGCTCGATTCGCCCTCTGCCGCGGGTTTCGCGGGCCCTCGTGAGCACGTGCCGGGCACATGGGAGGGCCGCTCACTGGGGAGCGGCGGATGGGAATAGGTAGCGCAAAGCGATAGCATACCGCTTTAGGCATAGAGAATCAACCCCGTCAAGTCGCCCCGCCGAACGGCGTGGCACCCCGGGTGCAGGTCGATCGCGTGAGCCTGCCGGCGTCAGGCCGGTGATCGCGCTCGCACGAGACGCCGTAAGGATGACTCGCCGCGCGGGCCACGTCAAGCAGGCCGGTCACACCTGGCGCGTCGGAGGGCCTCCACAGGCCGCTCGCGGGCGCGCATCGGCAGCTTCCCCCACTCCCCCGGGCAGCACGAAGGGCGGGACGGACCAGATGGTCCGCCCCGCCCTTGCGAGTGGTGCATGTGCCCCCTAGGGGGCGCAGGTCACTTGAGCTCGACGGTGGCGCCGGCGCCCTCGAGGGCCTCCTTGGCCTTCTCCGCGGCAGCCTTGTCGACCTTCTCCAGGACGGGCTTGGGGGCGCCGTCCACGAGGTCCTTGGCCTCCTTCAGGCCGAGGGACGTGAGCGCGCGCACCTCCTTGATGACCTGGATCTTCTTGTCGCCGGCGGCGGTGAGGACGACGTCGAACTCGTCCTGCTCCTCGGCGGCAGCGGCGTCGCCGCCACCTACCGGGGCACCCGCAGCGGCAACCGCGACCGGAGCGGCGGCGGTGACGTTGAAGGTCTCCTCGAACTGCTTCACGAACTCGGAGAGCTCGATCAGGGTCATCTCCTTGAAGGCCTCAAGGAGCTCGTCGTTGCTGAGCTTCGCCATGATGGGCGTCCTTTCTACTGATGTATGCCGTGAGTGGCTGTTTGGTTAGTCGGCGCTGCGTCGGTCGCGGGCTGGGCCCGCAGCCGGCTCAGGCCTCGTCGCCACCCTCGGCGACGTCGGTGGTGGAGTCAGCGGCCTCGGCGGGTGCCTCGGCAGCGGTCTCCGGGGAAGCCTCCTCGGCGGGAGCCTCGGCTGCCGGAGCGGCAGCGACGGGGCCCTCGGCCTCGACCTTTGCGCGCAGAGCCTCGACCACGCGGGCCGTCTGCGACAGAGGTGCGGCGAAGAGGTAGACAGCCTTGCTGAGCGAGGCGTTCATGGCGCCGGCCAGCTTGGCGAGCAGAACCTCGCGGGACTCGAGGTCCGCAAGCTTCGTGATCTCCTCGGGGGTCAGGGCCTTGCCGTCGAGGACGCCGCCCTTGATCACCAGGAGGGGGTTCGCCTTGGCGAAGTCACGCAGACCCTTGGCGGCCTCGACCGGGTCACCGGTCACGAACGCGATGGCGCTCGGGCCCTGGAGCTGGCCGTCGAACGCGGTGACGCCCGCCTCCTTGGCAGCCAGCTGGGTCAGCGTGTTCTTCACCACGGAGAACGTGGCGTGCTCACGAATGGAGTTACGCAGGTCGGTCATCTGCTTGACGCTCAGACCGCGGTACTCCGTCAGCACGGCCGCACCCGAGTTCTGGAACTTGTCCGTCAGCTCGGCGATGGCGGCAGCCTTGTCAGCCTTAGCCATGTGGCCTCCTTCCGTCGTGGTTGACCGACGGAAGCAGGCCCAGCAACGAGAAAAGCCCCGGCGCAGGGGCCAGGGCTCGCAATGGGGGCATGCACACGGCATACGCACTCTTGCTCGAACTGTCGCCTGCGCTGGCTGCCCGCTCGTGGCGGGACCTTCGGTCACCGACCCGGGAGGGTCAGGGACAACCGGCGGTCATTGGTCTCGACAAGGGTACGTGCGCGGACGGGCGCGGGTCAAAACGAGCACCCGCCACGGCATGCGACACGGGGCGGGCCACCGAAGTGGACCCGCCCCGTGTCGTGAGAAGCGTTGACGCTCAGGCCTGCTCGGCCGCGGCGTCCTCCTCCATGAGGTTGCGCGTGCGAGAGGCGTCGAGCGGGATGCCCGGGCCCATCGTCGTCGTCATGGTGGCCTTGGTGATGTAGCGGCCCTTGGAGCTGGACGGCTTCAGTCGCAGGATCTCCTCCAGCGCGGTGGCGTAGTTCTCCACGAGCGCCTTCTCATCGAAGGAGGTCTTGCCGATGATGAAGTGGAGGTTGGCGTGCTTGTCGACGCGGAACTCGATCTTGCCGCCCTTGATGTCGGAGACGGCCTTGGCCGTGTCCATCGTGACCGTGCCGGTCTTGGGGTTGGGCATGAGGCCGCGGGGGCCGAGGACCTTGCCGAGTCGACCGACCTTGCCCATCATGTCGGGCGTCGCGACGACGGCGTCGAAGTCCATCCAGCCGCCCTGGACCTTCTCGAGCATGTCGTCGGAGCCGACGTAGTCGGCACCGGCGGCCTTGGCGGCCTCGGCCTTGTCGCCGTTGGCGAAGACGAGGACGCGGGCGGTCTTGCCCGTGCCGTGCGGCAGGTTGACGGTGCCACGGACCATCTGGTCGGCCTTGCGCGGGTCGACACCCAGGCGCATGGCGACCTCGACGGTCGCGTCGTACTTGGTCTTGGAGGTCTCCTTGGCGAGGCGGACGGCCTCGACCGGGGAGTAGAGCTTGTCGCCGTCGATCTTCTCGGCGGCCTCGCGGTAAGCCTTGCTGCGCTGCATTTCGTTCTCCTACAAAGAGTGTTGCGGTGGAGTTGTGGTCGGTCGGACCAGCGCTGGTCCTGCCACTGGGCAGGTATGCCGCCTCACGCGGCATACCTGCCCATTGTCACCTCGGGTGAGGTGGACGGTTGGGTGAGCTCAGAGCTCGGTCTCGACGCCCATCGAGCGGGCGGTGCCCGCGATGATCCGCGAGGCCATGTCGATGTCGTTGGCGTTGAGGTCGGCCATCTTCATCTCGGCGATCTCGCGCACCTGGTCCTTGGTCAGCTTGGCGACCTTGGTCTTGTGCGGCTCGCCGGAGCCCTTGGGCACACCGGCGGCCTTCTTGATCAGCTCGGCGGCCGGCGGCGTCTTGGTGATGAACGTGAAGGAGCGGTCTTCATAGACCGTGATCTCCACGGGGATGACGTTGCCGCGCTGGGACTCCGTCGCAGCGTTGTACGCCTTGACGAACTCCATGATGTTGACACCGTGCTGACCGAGGGCGGGGCCCACGGGCGGCGCGGGGGTCGCGGCACCAGCCTGGATCTGCAGCTTGATGAAGCCTGCGACCTTCTTCTTGGGAGGCATGTGAGTTTTTCCTTTTTGTGGTTGTGGGCCGACGCCGTGGGCGATGACCCGGTTGCATTGCCCCGCTCAGGCGAGCGGGGCGGGGCGCGCGGCCTCGATCAGATCTTGGCGACCTGGTTGAAGCCGAGCTCGACCGGGGTCTCCCGGCCGAAGATGGAGACGAGGACCTTGAGCTTCTGGGTGTCGGCGTTGATCTCGGAGATCGTCGCCGGCAGCGTCTCGAAGGGGCCCTCCATGACGGTGACGGACTCGCCGACCTCGAAGTCGACGACCGTGACCTCACGCGGCGCACCGCTGGAGACGGGGGCGGACTCGCCGGCGGGGGCAGCGGCCTGCTGCTCGATGTCGGCGGGCTTGAGCATCGAGTAGACCTCGTCGATCGACAGCGGCACCGGCTGGTGGGCGTTGCCGACGAAGCCGGTCACACCGGGCGTGTGGCGCACCGCGCCCCACGACTCGTCGGTGAGGTCCATGCGCACGAGGACATATCCGGGCATGCGCACGCGGCGAACGAGCTTCTTCTGCCCGTTCTTGATCTCCGTGACCTCCTCCATGGGGACCTCGGCCTCGAAGATGTAGTCCTCCATGTTGAGGGAGGCGATGCGGTTCTCGAGGTTGGCCTTCACACGGTTCTCGTAGCCCGCGTAGGAGTGGATGACGTACCAGTCGCCGAAGCGGCTGGCCAGGTCGTCCTTGAACGCCTGCACTGGGTCGACCGGCTCACCGGCGGGCTCGTCGCCCTCGGCAGCGGACTCGTCGTCGTCGGCGGGGGCGTCGTCGCCAGCGGGGGCGTCGTCGGCAGAGGCCTCGGCGGCGTCAGACTCGTCGACGTCCGCCTCCTGCTCGGGGGCGTCGGCCTGGTCGGTCTCGTCCACAGCGTCGTCCGGGACGGCGGGGCCGTCGGCCACGAGACCCTCGGTCTCACCCTCGGCGACGGGGGCGTCCTGCGTCTCGACGTCGGGCAGGACGTCGGCGTCGGGCTGCACGCTCTCGGTGCTGGGCTGGTCGGACATGTCCTACTTCCTGTGGTGGGTACTGGTGCACCGGGCCGGACCCGGGACGGTGGTGGGCTGCGCCGGCGCTAGCCGCCGAAGACCCACCCCACGAGCTTGGTGAAGACGAAGTCGAACAACGACACCAGCGCCATGATCGCCATGACGAAGACGATGACGACGAGCGTGTAGTTGATCAGCTCCGAGCGCGTCGGGCGGACCACCTTGCGCAGCTCGTCGAGGATTTGCCGGATGAACAGGCTCAGCGATGAGAAGAAGCGCGAGATCGGGTTGCCGCCCTTCTTCTGGGTCGGCCGGCCCGAGCCCCGCGTCTGCGTGCTCGCGTCCGTCACGTCGCGCCTCAACTTCCTCGATGTATCGCGTCTCTCGTGGGCCCAGACGTGGTGCCGGGAGAACTGCTTTGCAGGGCAGGAGGGACTCGAACCCCCAACCGCCGGTTTTGGAGACCGGTGCTCTACCAATTGAGCCACTGCCCTACGGAACGCGCCTAGGTGGGGTGGCGGTTCCGTGAGTGTCGCGAATGTCCTGCGCTGCGGCATACCGCATCACGGGACACAACAACACCCGAAGGGGAAGCATACGCCAGGACCCTGTCCCAGCCCAACTCGCCCGCAATAGGCTGGCATCCGTGAAACGCGTCTACGAGTCCATCTTCTCCCCCGACGGCGAGACGGTCCGGGTGCACGCCCGGGGGCCGGAGGTGCTCGCCACCCCGGCCATCAACCGCGGCACCGCCTTCACGACCGAGCAGCGTCGCGCGCTCGGCATCCAGGGTCTGCTGCCCAGCCGGGTGATCTCGCTGAACAGCCAGCTCAAGCGCGTCTACGAGCAGTACTGCGCCCAGCCCGACAACCTGGCCAAGCACGTCTATCTCAACGCGATGCGCGACCGCAACGAGGTGCTCTACTTCGCGCTGCTGGCCGAGCACCTCGAGGAGATGCTCCCGATCATCTACACGCCCACGATCGGCGAGGCCATCCAGAAGTACTCGCACTGGTATGGCCGCCCCCGCGGGGTCTATCTCTCGATCGACGACCCCGACTCGATCGAGGCCGCGCTCCTCGAGGCCGGCGTCCCCGGCGAGGACTGCGACCTGATCGTCACGACCGACTCCGAGGGCATCCTCGGCATCGGCGACCAGGGTGTCGGCGGCGTCGAGATCGCGGTCGGCAAGCTCGCGGTCTACACCGCGGCGGCCGGCATCCACCCCAGCCGCGCCATCCCGGTCGTGCTCGACGTGGGCACCGACAACCTCAGCCTCCTCAGCGAGGAGTTCTATGTCGGCGCGCGGCACACCCGCGTGCGCGGCGAGCGCTATGACGAGTTCATCGCCCGCTATGTCGAGGTCGTCCAGCGGCTCTTCCCCCACGCGATGCTCCACTGGGAGGACTTCGGCGCCAGCAACGCCCACCGGGTGCTCGAGACCTATCGCGACCGCGCCTGCACCTTCAACGACGACATCCAGGGCACGGCCGCGGTCGTCGTGGCGGCTGCCGTGGCGGGGGTGCGCGCCAAGGGCGAGCGGATGAGCGACCAGCGCATCGTCATCCACGGCGCCGGCACCGCGGGCATCGGCATCGCCGACCTCATGCGCGATGTCATGGAGCGCGAGGGCACCGGCGTCGAGGACGCGACCCGCGCCTTCTGGTGCCTGGGCTCGCGTGGGCTGATCCACTCGGGCAACGCTGCCCGGGCGCGCGACTTCCAGCAGCCATGGGCCCGTGACGAGGCCGAGCTCGCCGGCTGGCAGGTCGACGCGGCCGGCCAGCACTCGCTCGCCGATGTCGTGCGCAACGTGCGGCCGACGATCCTGGTCGGCACGAGCGGGCAGCCCGGCTCCTTCACGCGCGAGATCATCGAGACGATGTCTGCCGGCGTCGAGCACCCGATCGTCATGCCGCTGTCCAACCCCACCTCGCTCGCCGAGGCCACCCCCGCCGATGTGCTCGAGTGGAGCAAGGGCAAGGCGGCGCTCGCGACCGGCTCGCCCTTCGAGCCGGTCCGCTACGCCGGACGCACGCACGAGATCGCCCAGGCCAACAACGCACTCGTCTTCCCGGGCCTTGGGCTGGGCGTGGCCGTGTGCCGCGCCAGCAAGGTGTCCGACGGGATGATCGCGGCCGCCGCCGAGGCGGTCGCGGGCATCGCGACGGTGCGCCACCCCGCCGACGCCTTGCTGCCCTCCATCCGCCAGCTGCGGATGGTCTCGGCCACCGTCGCCGTCGCGGTCGTCCAGGCCGCCATCGCCGAGGGGCTGGCCCAGACCGTGCCGGACAACATCATCCAGGCGGTCTATGACCACATGTGGAGCCCGGCCTATCCCACGCTCGAGGTCGTCTGACGAATCGCGCCGGCTGACCGCCCCCACTCCCCTGACAGCCCCTGCTCCCGAGACACCCCCGCTCCCGAGTCCGTTGCGTTGAGTTGTGGCAACTCACGCCTAAACCGAGCGTTTTAGGCGTGAGTTGCTACAACTCAACGGGATGGGGCGGCCCCTGGGGGGCGGGTATGCCGAGGGGTCAGGTATGCCGTGGGGGCGGGTATGCCGTGGGGCCGGGTGTCGCGGCCGGGCGTCAGCCGATGCGGACCCGCTCGACGTGCACCCAGAAGCGCTCGCGCAGCCGGAAGCGGGTCGACTCGTCGAGGTCATAGGCCTCGGTGTGGCTGCTGAGGTCGACGAGCAGCACCCGGTCGAGCTCGGCCGGGATCTGCGGGCGGCTGGCCTTGAGCTCGGCGAGCGCCTGCGGGGTGGCGGTGGTGCACCAGGCCGTCACCACCTGTCGGGCGACGGCGTCGATGCTCTCGTCGGTCGGATAGCCCTCGGCGTCGACGCGCGGCCCGACGTGGGCAGCGACGATGGCGGGCTCGGGCAGGTGCAGCTGCGAGGCCCGCTTGTGCGCGAGCACGCTCGGGGTCGGGTGGCCGTCGTCGACCTGTGCCTCGACGTCGCCCGCGGGCCCTGTCGCCGCGGCGGCAGGCGTGGCCGTCCGCGGTCCGGGCTTCGGCACCTGGGGCCCGGTGGGCGCGGTCGGCCCCTCCGGCTGGGCCGTGGCCTCGGCCTGCTCGGGGGCGGCCACGGCGCTGTCGTGGGGCACCAGCGCGGCGGGGATCGCCTGGGGCCGGACAGTGCGGTCGATGACCTCACCGTGGATGGGCAGCACCCCGTCGGCGGCCAGCCCGAGGTGCTTGGCCACCGCGTGTGGCCGGCCCTCGCGGTCGGGCACGGCGAGCAGCACGACCTGCACCCCGTGGGCCTGGGCCTCCTCGACGGCCTCGGTGAGATCGTCGTCGCCGGAGACGAGATAGATGACATCGGCGACCCGGTTGCGGCCCTGGATCGCCAGGTCGAGCCCGAGCCGGACGTCGACGCCCTTCTGGTCGCCGCTGTAGGAGCGGCGGCCGAGGCGCAGCTTGACGCGCGGGAGCAGGCCGATGTCCTCCTGCCCCGGATCGGCCACACCCGAGCGCGAGCCGGAGTCGTACCAGTTGACCCGCAGCAGGGGCAGGCCGCTGTCGGTCTCGGCCTGCTCGACGAGGCCCGCCACCAGCGCCGGATAGTCGATCGTCACCGCGCGGCGGAAGGAGCTGCCCGCGACCCGGGTCGCCGCGGAGGCGAGCAGGTAGCCGACGTCGACATAGACAGCGCAGTGGGACCTCATGCCCCTACTCTGCCAACTCCGACCCCGACGACGTGATGTGGTGACCAGAACAGCGCAGGTCGATGCGCGGCATACGTCCCAAGTGCGACGATGGGCCCGTGACTGAGCAGACCGCCCCCCGGCCCCTGTCCGAGCGCTCCCCCGAGGAGCTCGCCGCCGTCCTCGATGACGCCAAGCGGCAGTATGCCGCGCTCCAGGAGCGCGGCCTGAAGTTCGACCTCACCCGGGGCAAGCCCGCGCCCGAGCAGCTCGACCTCAGCAACGACCTGCTGCACCTGCCGACCGGCCACAAGGACGAGTCCGGCACCGACGTGCGCAACTACGGCGGGCTCATCGGGCTGCCCGCTGCCCGTGAGCTTTTCGCCGAGCTGCTCTGGGTCGAGCCCGACCAGGTCGTCTGCGAGGGCAACTCCAGCCTGACTGTCATGCACGACTGCATCGTCGACCTCCTGCTGCACGGCGCACCCGAGTCCGAGCGCCCGTGGATCAAGGAGGACAAGGTCAAGTTCCTCTGCCCGGTCCCCGGCTACGACCGTCACTTCGCGCTGCTCGAGCACATGGGCATCGAGATGGTCAACGTGCCGATGAACGACGACGGCCCCGACGCCGACGAGTGCGCCCGTATCGCCGGCTCCGACCCCCAGGTCAAGGGCATGTGGGTCGTGCCGACCTATGCCAACCCGACCGGTGGCACCACCACCCAGGAGGTCGCGAGCAAGCTGGCGTCGATGCAGACGGCCGCCCCCGACTTCCGCATCTTCTGGGACAACGCCTACGCCTTCCACCACCTGTCGGAGGAAGAGGCCAAGAGCGCCGACATCATCACGCTCTGCTCGGCCGCCGGTCACCCCAACCGCGTGCTGATGTTCGCCTCCACCTCCAAGATCACCTTCGCCGGCGCCGGCGTCGCGGTCCTGGCCGCGTCCGCCGACAACATCGCCTGGTACACCGAGCACCTCTCCAAGGCCTCGATCGGGCCCGACAAGGTCAACCAGCTGCGTCACCTCGAGTTCTTCAAGGACGCCGACGGTCTGCGGGCCCACATGGCCAAGCACCGCGACATCCTCGCCCCCAAGTTCGCCGCCGTCGACGCCTCGCTCAAGGGCACGCTCGACGGGCTCGGCATCGCGGAGTGGAGCCACCCCAAGGGCGGCTACTTCGTCAACCTCGACGTCATGGACGGCACCGCCTCGCGGGTCGTCCAGCTCGCCAAGGAGGCGGGCATCGCGCTCACGCCGGCCGGCGCGTCCTTCCCCTATGGCAAGGACCCGCGCGACCGCAACATCCGGCTCGCACCGAGCTTCCCGTCGCTGGCAGAGGTCAGCGAGGCGATGGACGGCGTGGCCGTCTGCGTCCTGCTCGCCGCAGCGGAGCAGCTCACCGCGGGCGCGTAGCCGCGAAACGACCTAGAGGAGAAAGGAGCCCATCATGGGCGGCATGGAAGAGCGCGAGCAGGTCAGCGACGACCTCGGTACCTACAGCGTCGACGACGAGGACCAGCTCGAGCCCGAGGACACGCTCATCCACGACGGTGTCGACGACGTGCTCGACCGGGGTTTCTCCCCGCCGGACACCGACCGGGGCTCCCGCATGTGGGGCACGACCGCTGCCGAGCAGCACGGGCACGAGTCGATCGACCAGCGCATCCTCCAGGAGGAGGAGGACCCGTGCTCGTCCTATGGGCGCCCGCGCAACGAGTCCGGTCTCGACACCGAGCGGCTCGGCGGTGACGACCCCGACGCGATCGACGCCGACGAGGACTGGATCGGCGACCGCGAGGTCGGCACCCAGCGCGCCGGCCGGCTCGTGGCCCCCGACGAGGGCGCCCACGAGGACCACGACGGCGAGTCCTGGGGCCGCGATGTCGGCATCGACGGCGCCGGCGCCTCGGCCGAGGAGGCGGCGATGCATGTCATCGACGAAGACGAGGACTACGACGCCTGAGATCCGCAGGCACTCACGAGAGAGGTATGCCGCGGGGCCGGGCCCCGCGGCATACCTCTGTCTCCAGCCCCGTCAGTCCAGCGGACTAGGGTGACGCCATGGCTCGTCCGCTGACGGAGCTGCCCAAGGCGCACCTCCACCTCCACTTCACCGGGTCGATGCGGGTGGAGACGGTGCGGGAGATGGCCGGGCAGCACCGGCTGGCGCTGCCGGACTCGCTCGAGCAGGACTATCCGCCGACCTTGGCGGCCGCCACGGACGAGCGCGGCTGGTTCCGCTTCCAGCGGCTCTATGACGCGGCGCGCCACTGCGTGCGCGGCGAGGCCGACATGCGCCGGATCGTGCGCGAGGCGGCCGCGGAGGACGCCGCCGAGGGCTCCCGGTGGCTCGAGCTCCAGGTCGACCCGACCTCCTATGCGCCCTTCGTCGGCGGCATCACCCCCGCGCTCGAGATCGTCCTCGACGAGGCACGCGCGGTCTCCGCTGCCGGCCCCACGCAGGTGGCGATCATCGTGGCCGCCAGCCGCATCCGCCACCCGCTCGACGCCAAGACCCTTGCCCGGCTGGCCGCTCAGCACGCCGGCGACGGCGCGGGCACCGTCGTCGGCTTCGGACTGTCCAATGACGAGAGACGAGGCGAGACAACGGACTTCGCGCCGGCGTTCCGCATCGCCGAGCGCTCCGGGCTGGCCCTGATGCCACACGCCGGTGAGCTGCTGGGGCCTGCCGAGGTCGCGACGACGCTCGACGCGCTGCACCCGACCCGGATCGGCCACGGGGTGCGCGCGACCGAGGACCCCGCCGTGCTGGACCGCGTCGCCGAGGCGGGGGTCGCGCTCGAGGTCTGCCCGATGAGCAATGTCTCGCTCGGCGTCTACATCGACCCGGCCGAGGTGCCGCTGCGCCAGATCGTCGAGGCCGGCATCGACGTGGCTCTCGGTGCCGACGACCCGCTCCTCTTCGACTCGCGGCTGGTGGAGCAGTATGCCGTCGCGCGCGACGTGCTCGGCTTCGACGACGCCGGTCTGGCCGCGCTGGCCCGCTCGTCGTTCGCCGCCAGCCGCGCGCCACAGGAGGTGCGCGACGCGGCATACGCCGACATCGACACCTGGCTCGCTGGGGACGCAGGCTAGTCCGGGCGGCCCATGCGCGCGATGTGGCGGTAGCCGAGGACCTCATAGCCCACCACGACCGCTGCCGGCGCCAGTGCGATCACGAGGAGGCACGCCGGGATCGGCGCGCCCCCGGCGGCGAGCGCGACGGCGGCGGCCAGGGCGAGGAGCACTCCGGTCAGCTGGGCGGTGTGCAGTCGATAGTGGCGACCGCCCACCAGGTAGTAGATGCCATAGAACGCGAGCACATAGAGGGCGACGGGGACGAGGAGGACGCAGACCGTCCCGACGGCCGACAGATGGGACTCGCCCTCCAACGCGGCTGCGGCGACGTGCAGGCCCGCACCCACGCCAGTCCGACTCCCACGGTCGGCCAGGACCAGCCGCTGTGCTCCACGACCGCGCTCAGGGCGGTGGCGGTCCCGGTGATGACCTCGCCCAGGGCGATGATCACGAGCAGGCTGTAACGCTCGGCGATGTGGTGGGCATGCCAGGGAGTCCCGCCCTTGCGGGTCTCGGCGACAAAGGGCCCGAGCATCTCGATGAGGGTCAGCACCAGGGCGCAGGCCGCGAAGGCGGGCAGGGACAGGTGCAAGGGGATCAGGGCGCACCATCCCACCTGGGCAACGGCGATGGTGGCCGCATAGGTCAGGGCCGCAGCACGGTGACGAGGTGCCTGACGCGCGGCGCGCAGCCACTGGAGCAGCATGGCCACCCGCATGACGACATAGCCGAGCACCATCACGCCGTTGTCGATGTGGCGCCCCTCGTCGATGGAGTCGAATGCCGCGGGCAGGCCGAGGGCGAGGATCAGCACCCCGACCATCTGGAGCATGGTCGTCAGCCGGTAGGCCCAGTCGTCGGTGTCGAACGCCGAGGCGAACCACGAGAAGTTGATCCACGCCCAACACGTGGCGAACATCGCGAACGAGAAACCCGCCAGCGCCGCACCGATGTGCCCCTCCCCCAGTAGGTGGGCCGTCTGGGCGGAGGCGACCGCGAAGGCCACGACAAAGGTCAGGTCGAACAGCAGCTCCAGCGGCGTCGCGGCGCGATGCTCCTCCGCGGGGTCGCGGCCGGCCATCGGCGGGCGCGAGTGGGCCAGCCGGGGCCCCCGCTCAGAGCTGGTGGCCGATGAAGACGGGCTCGTTGACAAGCGTCACTCCGAACGTGTCGGCGACGCCATCTCGGATCTCCCGGGCGAGCGTCGCGATGTCGGCGGCGCTCGCACCGCCCCTGTTGGTGATGGCCAGCGTGTGCTTGGTCGACAGGGCCGCCGGGCCGGGCATGCCATAGCCCTTGCCGAAGCCGGCCTTGTCGATCAACCAGGCGGCCGAGGTCTTGACGTTGCCGTCCGCGTCCGCGAAGCGCGGCGGGGTGGGCCCGTCGGCGCCGAGGTGGGCCACGGCCCGCTCCTCCAGCGCCTCGAACCGCTCCAGCGACAGGATCGGGTTGGTGAAGAAGGACCCGCAGCTCCACGTGTCGTGGTCGGACTCGTCGAGCACCATGCCGCGCTTGCGGCGCTGGGCCAGCACCGCCTGACGGGCGTCGGCCAGGGGCACCCGCTCCCCCTGTGCGATGCCCAGCTGGGTGGCCAGGTCGGCATACGCCACCGGCTGGCTCAGCTCGGTGGGCCGGAGCTGGAAGAGCACCTCGAGCACGACATAGCGGTCGCTGGCCTTGAAGACCGAGTGCCGGTAGGTGAAGTGGCAGTCCAGCGCAGCGATCGTGCGCACCTGCTGGTCCTGGCGGTCCCAGACCCGCACCGAGGCGATGGTCTGGGCGACCTCCTGGCCATAGGCGCCGACGTTCTGCACCGGGGTGGACCCGACACATCCGGGTATGCCGCTGAGGGCCTCGATCCCGGACCAGCCCTCCTCGACGGCGCGGGTGACGAAGGCGTCCCAGCTCTCCCCGGCGGCCACGCGCAGGAAGACGCCGCCGCAGGCGTCCGCGGACTCGACCGCCACACCGCTCGTGGCGACGCGCACGACGGTGCCGCGGAAGCCCTCGTCGGCGATGACGAGGTTGGACCCGCCGGAGATGACGAGCAGGGGCTCGTCGGCGTCGTCGACCTCGCGGATCGCGTCGACGAGCTCGTCGGTGGTCTCGGCCGTGACCAGGCGGTCGGCCGGTCCCCCGACCCGCATGGTCGTCAGGTCGGCGAGCGGGGTGGCGTGCTCCTCGCGCATCAGGCGAGCTGCACGAGCGCGGTGCAGCGGCCGAGGACCTTGTCCTCGCCGCAGGTGGCGCTCACCTCGACGGTGGCCTGACGGGACTGGTCGTCGAGGGCCTTGACCGTCCCGCCATAGACGACGTCGGCGCCCTCCTCGTAGGGCACGACGACCGGCTTGGTGAAGCGGGTGCCGAACTCGAGCACCGCGCCGGCGTCGCCGGCCCAGTCCTCGACGACGGTCGCGGCGGCGCCCATCGTGAACATGCCGTGGGCGATGACGTCGGGCAGGCCGACGCCCGTGGCGAAGCGCTCGTCCCAGTGGATCGGGTTGCGGTCCAGGGAGGCGCCGGCGTACTGCACCAGGGTGGCCCGGGTGATGTGCACGGTGGTCTCGGGCAGGGCGTCCCCGACGGAGACGTCGGCGAAGGCGCGACGGGTCATGGTCACTCCCCTCCTCGGACGACGATGGTGGACAGCGAGGTGCACACCGGCTCCCCCGCGAGCGTGTTGAGGTCGCTGCGCATCGTCACCATCGAGTGACCGCCAGCCTGGCGGATCGAGTCGATCGTGAGCGTGCCGGTGATCTCGTCACCGGCGACCATCGGCCGGTGGTGGATGAAGCGCTGCTCCCCGTGGACCACGCGCGAGTAGTCGACGCCAGCCTCGGGGTCGGCGACATACTGCTCGTCGCACTGCTGGCCGATCATGACGGCGAAGGTCGGGGTCGCGATGACGTCGGCGTAGCCCGCGGCACGGGCGGCCTCGACATCGGTGTGGACCGGGTCGGTCGCCCCGACCGCCTCGGCGAACTCGCGGATCTTGGCCCGCGACACGGCATACGGCGCCGTGGGCGGATAGGTGCGCCCGATGAAGTCGGTGTTGACGGCCATGCCCGCGAGTCTAGGCGGTGGGCGGGGCTACTCCCCATTCATCCCGGCCGATGGGCGGTATGCCGCGGGGACGACGAAGCGCGCCCGGCCGGTGGCCTGGGCGCGCTTCGTGATGTGCGGGTGGGCGGACTCGCGTCAGCGGGTCTCGCGGTGCGTCGTGTGCGACTTGCAACGGGGGCAGAACTTCGCCAGCTCGAGCCGGTCGGGGTTGTTCCGACGGTTCTTCTTGGTGATGTAGTTGCGCTCCTTGCAGTCCACACACGCCATGGTGATCTTGGGGCGGACGTCGGCGCTCTTGCTAGCCACGGGGCAACCTGCTCTCGAAACTGCGGATGGACTGTGTATGCCGGTGGGCCCCGGCATCGTGCTCGCGGCCAGTGGCGCACGAGGATCGACACAACAGAATAGGCGATCCCAGGCGCGAACCTGAAATCGTCTCGTAGCGGGAGCGGGGCTCGATCCCGCGACCTCACGATTATGAGTCGTGCGCTCTAACCAGCTGAGCTACCCCGCCAGGGGCCTCAACGCCTCTCCGGGTGGGCCGGTGAGGGTGAAACCTGAGCCCCCTGTCGGAATCGAACCGACGACCTTTTCCTTACCATGGAAACGCTCTGCCGACTGAGCTAAGGGGGCCTGCTCGCGCTGCGAGCAGTGCAGCGGAGAGATTACACGGGATATGGCGCTGAGGTGAAATCCGGGTCTGCGCAGACTCACGCGCGACGCGCTGCGACCTCCTCCACGGCATACCCGTAGCCGCGGATCCCGCACCCGACGATGACCGCCGCGGCGATCTCGGACAGGTAGGAGTGGTGCCGGAAGGGCTCGCGCGCATGCACATTGGAGATGTGCACCTCCACGACCGGGCCGACCACCGTGTCGAGGGCATCGCGCACGGCGACCGAGGTGTGGGTCCAGGCGCCGGCGTTGACGACGACACCGGCCGCGCTCTCGCGCACCTCGTGGACCGCGTCGATCAGCTCGCCCTCGTGGTTGGTCTGGCGGAAGTCGACCTCGAGCCCGTGCCGGCCGGCGACCTCGCGGCAGAGCGACTCGACGTCGGCGAGCGTCGCGGAGCCATAGACCTCCGGGTCGCGCACGCCGAGGAGGTTGAGGTTGGGACCGTTGAGGACGACGACTGTTGCCACGGGATCAGCCTAGTGGGGCGCTAGCCGGCGGCGCCCGGCGCGAGAATGCCGCGCATCGCCTCGCGCGCCTGGTCGGGGATCGGCGTGGGGCGGCGGGTCTGGGCGTCGACGAAGACATGCACGAAGCGGCCCAGCGCGATCGGGGTGTCGTCGGCGCGGACCATCGCCAGCTCCCAGGTCACGCTGGAGTTGCCGACCTTTGCCGCCCGCAGGCCGATGTCGAGCGTCTCGGGATAGGCCGCCGACTCGACATAGCGGCACTGGGACTCCACGCACAGCCCGATCGAGTCGCCGTGCTCGATGTCGAGGCCGCAGTGCTCGATCATCCACGCGTTGATGACGGTGTCCATCGCGAGGTAGTGGACGGTGTTGTTGACATGCCCGTAGATGTCGTTGTCGTTCCAGCGCGTCTGGAAGGGCCGCCACACGGGGTAGTCGGCACGGAGCTGGGCTGCGGTGGGGACGTCGTCGGCCATGTCGGCATCCTGCCGCTGCCCGGTCCCCCGCTGCCAGTCCCGCCACGTGCCGGACAGGCGGTATGCCGCGTGGCCCGGGGCGCTCTGCCGCCGGCACAACGACACCACGGTCGGGAGGGCGGGTCTGCTGCCCGTGCTGACAAGGCAGGCAGTGACCGCCAGATCACCTGACCGTGGTCGTCGTTGTGCGGCGAGGGGCTCAGCCGCCGAGGCCGCGCAGCCGGTCCTCGATCGCGTCGAGACGCGAGCGGCCGAGCCGCTTGCCGATGAGGATGCCGAGCAGCAGTCCGCCGAGGCCGGCGCCGGCCTGGATGCCATAGGTCTTGAGCAGGACGGGGCCGACCGTCGAGCCGAGGTCGATGGCGTCGTCGTCGTCGGACTGGGCCGGTCGGCTGACGGCTGCGGGCCGAGGCGATGCGGACGGCGCGGACGCGAGGTGCGGGTGCGCCGCGGCAGCCGCCTGCCCGGCGCTGCCGGGTGAGATCGACTGTGCGACAGGGGTGTCCGAGGTCTTGGGAGCATCGGATCGCCCCGAGTCGCCCGGGAGCTCGCTGCCGGTCACGCCGGCAGCGCTCCCCTCCGCCGCCGAGCCGGCCGCGCCAGCAGATGCGCTCTCGCCGGTGCCGCCAGTGCCACCGCCGGCAGCCTCGCCGACCGAACCGACTGCGGCGGGCGCGTCCGCGGAAGGGGCCTCTGCGGGAGGCGCCGGCGCCTCCTCCGGGGCGTCGCCGGAGTGGCCGAGCTTGCCCTCGATGCAGTCGATGAACTGGCCGAGGAGCTTGTCGGACACGTCCTGCATGACACCGCGGCCGAACTGGGCGGGCTTGCCGGTCACGTGCAGCTCGGTGCGCACGTCGGCGCGGGTCTGACCGGGGCTCTCCTCCGTCAGCTGGATGCTGGCGGTGGCCCCGGCCGTGCCGTTGCCGCGCTTGTCCTTGCCCTTGGCCTCGATGACGGCGCGGTGGGCGGACTCGTCCTTCTCGACGAAGGTACCGGACCCGGCATACATCAGGGCGATCGGGCCGAGCTTGACCTTGACGGTGCCCTTGAAGGAGTCGCCGTCGACCTCGGTGACGGTCGCCCCGGGGAAGCAGCCGCCGACCTGCTCGAGGTCCATGAACGTCGCCCAGGCCTGGTCGATCGAGGCGGGGACGGTGAACGAGTGGGTGAGCTCCATGCAATCAGCCTCCTGCGGCCGCGAGGACCGCGCGTCGGGTCAGCACCGTCGCGAGGTGCTTGCGGTAGTCGGAGCCGCCGTTGAGGTCGGTCGGCGGGTTGGTGCCCTCGGCGGCAGCAGCGCAGGCCTGGCCCACGGCGTCCTCGGTGAGCTCCTTGCCGACCAGGGCCTCCTCAACAGCCTTGGCGCGCAAGGGGGTTGCGCCCATGTTGGTCAGCCCGACCCGGGCCTCGGCGATCTTGCCGCCCTCGACGCGGACGGCCGCGGCGATCGCCACGATCGACCACTGGTGGGCGACCCGGACGAACTTCTCGTAGTGGCTGCCCCAGCCGGTGTGCTTGGGGAAGCGCACTGCCGTGAGCAGCTCGCCGTCCTCGACCGCCGTCTCGAAGAGGTCGCGGAAGAACTCCTCGGCCGGCACGGTGCGCTCGCCGCCCTGCCCGCTGATCACGAACTCGGCATTGAGCGCCAGCGCCGGTGCGCCGACATCGCCGGCCGGGTCGGCGTGCACCAGGGCCCCGCCGATCGTGCCGCGGTGGCGGATCTGGGCGTCGGCGACCTCGGCCACGGCCTTGTGGAGCAGCGCGAGGTGCTCGCGCACCAGGTCGCTCTCGAGGACGTCGACATAGGTCGTCATCGCGCCGATGACGATCGCGTCGCCGTCCTCGCGGATGCCGCGCAGCTCCTCGATGCGGCCGAGGTCGACCACGGTCTCGGGCGCGTTGAGCCGCATCCGCAGGATCGGGATGAGGGACTGGCCGCCGGCCAGCACCTTGGCGTCGTCGCCGTGCTCGGCCAGTGCCGCGAGCGCGTCGGCGACGGACGTCGGGGCCACATAGTCGAATGCCGCGGGGATCATCGGTCTGCTCCATCGCCAGGGGTGGTGTCGGGACTCATGCTGTCGGGACCGCCGACGTCGGCGCCGCTGACGGCGGCGTCGGTCTCGGGGGTGTCCTGGTTGGGGGCGTCGCCGAAGTGCGGCTGCTGCGTCGCCGGCGTGGGCGCCTCCTGCTCCTGGCCGGCCGACTGGATGGCCTTCCAGACCCGCTCGGGGGTGAGCGGCATCCGGATGTCGTCGATGCCGAGGTGGCGGACGGCGTCGACCACGGCGTTGACGATGGCCGGCGTCGAGGCGATCGTGCCCGCTTCGCCGACGCCCTTGGCGCCCATCTCGTTGGTAGTCGCCGGGGTGACCGTCCGGTCGGTCTCGAAGGAGATCGTGTCGGCCGCCGTCGGCAGGGTGTAGTCGACGAAGGAGCCGGTGACCAGCGTCCCCTCGTCGTCATAGACCGCCTCCTCCCACAACGCCTGGGAGATGCCCTGGACGAGACCGCCGTGCACCTGGCCCTCGGCGATGAGGGGGTTGACCGCGTTGCCGATGTCGTCGACGGCGACGTACTTGGTCAGCTCGACCTTGCCCGTCTCGGTGTCGACCTCGACGAGGGCGAGGTGGGTGCCGTGAGGGAAGGAGAGGTTGATCGGGTCGAAGGTCGCCTCAGCGTCGAGCGAGGGCTCCATCATGTCGGGCAGGTTGTGGGCCGCGAAGGTCGCGAGCGCCAGGTCGCCGATGCCGACTCCCGTGTCGGTGCCCTTGACGGTGAACTGGCCCTTGTCGAACTCGATGTCGTCGACATTGGCCTCGAGCAGGTGCGCCGCGAGGGGTTTGGCCTTCTCGATGACCTTCTGGGCCGCCTTGAGGACGGCCGAGCCGCCGACCACGAGCGAGCGCGAGCCATAGGTGTCCATGCCGCGCGGTGCGATCTGGGTGTCGCCGTGGAGCACCTCGACATCCTCGAAGGGGACGCCGAGCTTGTCGGCCACCAGCTGGCTCCAGGCCGTCTCGTGGCCCTGGCCGTGGGCGGAGGACCCGGTGACGACCTCGATCTTGCCGGTGGGGAGCATGCGGATCGAGGCGTGCTCCCAGCCGCCGGCGCCGTAGTTGGCCTCGCCGAGGGCCCGGGAGGGCGCGAGGCCGCAGGCCTCGGTGAAGGTGGAGATGCCGATGCCGAGCAGGACCTTGTCGCCCGCCTCCCGGCGGCGGCGCTGCTCCTCGCGCAGCGCGGCATACCCGAACATCTCCTCGGCGCGCGCGGTGGCCGCCTCGTAGTTGCCGGAGTCGTACTCGAGCCCGGAGACGGTGGCGAAGGGGAACTCCTCGTGGGCGATCCAGTTCTTCTTGCGCACCTCCATCGGGTCCATCCCGATGTGCGCGGCGAAGTCGCTGACCAGGCGCTCGATCGCGAAGGTAGCCTCCGGACGGCCTGCGCCGCGGTAGGCGTCGGTCCAGGTCTTGTTGGTGAAGACGTTGTCGCAGATGAAGGTGTAGGACGGGATCTTGTAGATCGCGTTGAACATGTTGGCGCCGAGGATCGGGACGCCCGAGGTGACCAGGCCGAGGTAGGCGCCCATATCGGCCAGGAGCTCGACCTTGAGGCCGAGCATCGTGCCGTCCTTCTTGGCGGCGAGGGTGAGCTTCTGCCACTGGTCGCGGCCGTGGTGGGCGGCCAGGAGCGACTCGCTGCGGGTCTCGGTCCACTTCACCGGACGGCCGGTATGCCGCGCGGCCAGGAAGGTGATGACCTCCTCCGGCGTCACCTGGAGCTTGCCGCCGAAGCCGCCGCCGACGTCGGGGGCGATGATGCGCAGCTTGGACTCGGGCACGCCCAGCGTGAGCGCCAGCATCAGGCGCAGGATGTGCGGGACCTGCGTCGAGGACCACATGACGAACTGCTCGCCGGTGGGGTCGACGACGACCGAGCGCGGCTCCATGAAGGAGGGGATGAGGCGCTGCTGGCGGTACTCGCGCTCGAAGACGACCTCCGCGTCGCGGATCGCGTCCTCGACATTGCCGCCCGTGCCCATCTCGTGGGAGTGCATCTCGAAGTGAGCGCTGATGTTGGTGCCGAGGTCGGGGTGGGCGATGACCTCGTCGGCCGCGGCCTTCTTGAGGTCGAGCACCGCGGGCAGCTCGTCGTAGTCGACGTCGACCAGCTCGGCGGCATCGCGCGCGGCACGCGGGGTGCGGGCGATGACGACGGCCACGACCTCGCCTGCGAAGGCCACTCGGTCGACGGCGATGGCGGGGTGGGGCGGGGCCTTCTGGTCGGCCACGATCGGCCAGGCGTTGGGCAGCGAGCCCTGGATGTCTTTGACATCCTGTCCGGTCAGCACGGCCACGACATTGGGGGCCTGCTTGGCCTCCTCGACGTCGATCGCGGTGATCGTCGCGTGCGCGAACGGGCTTCTGACACAGGCGATGTGGAGCATCCCGGCCAGCTGGAGGTTGTCGGTCCACTTGGTGCGGCCGGTGATGAGCCGGGCGTCCTCCTTGCGGCGGCGGGGGCGGCCGATCTCGGACTGGCTGGTGGTCTGGTCGGCGACGGTCATGCCTGCTCCCCTCCCTGCTGGCCGGCGAGGACGCCGGCGGCCTGCTGCACTGCCTTGACGATGTTCTGGTAGCCGGTGCACCGGCAGAGGTTGCCCTCGAGGCCGACCCGGATCTGCTTCTCGGTGGGGTTGGGGTTGTCCCGGAGCACGTCGCAGGCCTGCATGATCATGCCCGGCGTGCAGTAGCCGCACTGGAGCGCGTGGCTCTCGTGGAAGGCGGTCTGCATCGGGTGCAGCTCCCCGCCCGTGGCGAGACCCTCGATGGTCGTGACCTCGTGGCCGTCGGCCTGAACGGCCAGCATGTTGCACGACTTCACGCTGCGGCCGTCGACGTGGACGGTGCAGGCGCCGCAGTTGCTGGTGTCGCAGCCGATCACGGTGCCGACCTTCCCCAGCTGCTCGCGCAGGTAGTGGACAAGGAGCGTGCGCGGCTCGACCTCATCCTCATAGGTGCTGCCATCGACGGTGACGCGGATCGTCGTCATCGCTCACTCCCTTGTGTTCGACGCGTGTTGCCCCGATCCTGTCGGTCCGCGGCCCGTGTGACAAGGGTCACTATGGGGTCATCTCAGCGCGCGGCCCCCGGGGTGCGCACAGATCGGGACGTATGCCGCGGGGGCGGCCCCGCGGCATACCTCAGGTGTCGTGGTGGATCCGCCCAGAGATGTCGCTGAGCCGCTCGCCGTGCCCGCCCCAGCGCAGCGCGATGATCTCGGCGGCGATGGAGACGGCCGTCTCCTCCGGGGTACGGGCGCCGAGGTCGAGCCCGATGGGGCTGGAGAGGCGCTCGAGCTCCGTGTCGCCCAGACCGGCCTCCCGCAGTCGGGCGAGGCGGTCGTCGTGGGTGCGGCGCGAGCCCATCGCCCCGATATAGGCGAGCTCGGGCAGGCGCAGCGCGATCTCGAGCAGGGGGACGTCGAACTTCGGGTCGTGGGTGAGGATGCACACGACGGTGCGGCCGTCGATGCGCTCGGCCTCGACCTCCGCCTGGAGATAGCGGTGCGGCCACTCGACGACCACCTCGTCGGCGGACGGGAAGCGCGTCGCCGTCGCGAAGACCGGGCGGGCGTCGCAGACGGTCACGCGGTAGCCGAGGAAGTGACCCACGTGGGCGACCGCCGAGGCGAAGTCGATGGCGCCGAAGACGAGCATCCGCGGCGGCGGCGCAAAGACCGAGACGAAGACGCGCATGCCCTCGCCCCGCCGCTCGCCGTCGGGGCCATAGCCGAGTGCCTCGCTGCGCCCTTGTGCGAGAAGGCCTCTCGCGTCGTCGATGACGGCGTGGTCGGCGCGGGCGCTGCCGAGAGTGCCCGGGACCTCGCCGTCGGGCCGGATCACCAGACGCCGCCCCACCCACTCTCGGTCGGGGTGCTCGACGACGGTGGCGACCGCCACGGGACGGTGGGCCTCGACGTCGGCGGCGATCTCGCCGAGCTCGGGGAAGGTCTCGCGGCTGACGGACTCGACGAAGACATCGAGGATGCCGCCGCACGTGAGGCCGACGGCGAAGGCGTCGTCATCGCTGACGCCGTACCGGCGCAGCACGGGCGCGCCGTCGGCGACGACCGACTGGGACAGCTCATAGACGGCACCCTCGACGCAGCCCCCGGAGACCGACCCGACGGCCTCTCCCCCGGGCCCGACGAGCATCGACGCACCGGCAGGCCGCGGCGCGGACCGGAAGGTCGCGATCACCGTGCCGACACCGACGCTCTCGCCGGCCTCCCACCACCGCAGCAGGTCCGGCAGCACCTCACGCATGGGCGACGACCTCCGTCAGCTCGGTGAACGCCTCCATGGAGTGGCCGGCGACGAAGTGGTCGAGATGGGGCAGCACCGCGACGATGCCCGACTGGACCGGCAGATAGCCGGCCTTGCCCCGGTGTGGGTTGACCCAGACGACGCTGTGCGCGAGCGCGTGCAGCCGCCGCATCTGCTCACCGAGCTGCTCGGGCGCCTCGCGCTCCCACCCGTCGCTGAAGACGACCACTGTTGCGCCACGGGCCATCCCGCGCCGCCCCCAGCGGTCGAGGAAAGCCGCGATCCCCTGCCCGAGGCGCGTGCCGCCCGACCAGTCGGGGACGACGGCACCGGCTGCTGCGATGGCCCGGTCGGCGTCACGGTGGCGCAGCGCCCGCGTGACGTGGGTCAGGCGCGTGCCGAGCGTGAAGACCTCGGTGCTGCGGCTGGCCAGGACATAGCAGTGTGCGAGCCGCAGCAGCGCGTCGGCATAGGGAGCCATCGAGCCGGAGACGTCGATGAGCAGCACCACCCGGCGGTCGCGCACGGCCCTTCGCCGCCAGGCGATCTCGCCCGGCTCGCCCAGCCGTCGCAGCTGGGCCCGCAGGGTGGCCGACGGGTCGACCTCACCGCGATGGGAGCGGGTATGCCGCCGGTGCGGCCGGGTGGGCACGCGCGGCTGGAGGGTGGCGAAAAGCCCTGCCAGATAAGCGCGTTCGGCAGCAGACAGGTCGGCGATGTCGCGGTGGCGCAGCACCTCGGTCGCGGACGCGGCCGCGTGCACGGCGTCGTCCTCCTCACCGACGCCCTCTGGGCCCGCGCCGTCGAGCCCTGCCTGTGGGCTCACCCGCGGTGAGGGCGACCGCTCGGCCATGCCGGCGGGGCGGCCGCTGAACCAGGCGGCGAAGACACGGTCGAAGCGCTCGAGGTCGTCGGGCCCCGCGCACAGCGTGGCCCGACCGGCGGCATGCACCCCCCGCTGGTCGCCCATCCCCACCAGGGCACACGACCGCAGGAAGGTCTCCTCGCGGTCCGGCGTCATCGCAACCCCGGCGGCACGCAGCGCCCGGCTGAAGCCGAGCAGGATCTCGTCGGCGTCCATCCACTCACCCGGCAAGGAGCCGGTCGAGGGCGAGCCGCACGCGCTCGGCGTCCTCGCGGTATTTGATGGCGACGCCGAGGCTGGCCGCCGCACTCTCGGTGTCGATCTCGCTGACCCCGAGCGCGTCCAGGGCGCGGGCCCAGTCGAGAGTCTCGGCCACGCCGGGCGGCTTGACCATGCCGGGCTCGACGCGGACGTTCTGGACCAGCGTGACGACCTGCCGGGCGAGTGCCTCGGAGACCTCGGGGGCGCGGCTGCGCACGATCGCGAGCTCGCGCTCGAGGCCGGGGTGGTCGATCCAGTGATAGAGGCAGCGGCGCTTGAGCGCGTCGTGCAGCTCGCGGGTGCGGTTGGAGGTGAGCACCACCAGCGGCGGCTGCGCCGCGGTCACCGTGCCGAGCTCGGGCACGGTCACCTGCCAGGTCGAGAGCACCTCGAGCAGGAAGGCCTCGAACTCGTCGTCGGCCCGGTCGACCTCGTCGATGAGGAGGACACAGGGGCTCTCGCGCAGCGCCCGCAGGACGGGCCGGGCGAGCAGGAAGCGCTCGTCGAACAACCCCTCCTCGACCTGCTCCACACTCCCCCGCCCCTCCCCGCCGGCGACGGCCTCGAGGGCGCGCAGGTGGAGGATCTGGCGCGGGAAGTCCCAGTCATAGAGCGCCTGGGTCGCGTCGATGCCCTCATAGCACTGGAGCCGGATCAGCGGGATGTCATAGGCCTGCGACAGCGCCTCGGCCAGAGCGGTCTTGCCGGTCCCGGGCTCGCCCTCGAGCAGCAGGGGCCGCTGGAGCCGCATGCCGAGGAAGGCCACCGTCGCCAGCGCGTCGTCGGCCAGGTAGCCCGTCTCCGCCAGCCGACCGGCGATGCCCGCCGCGGTCTCGTCCCTGAGATCCATGCGCCCAAGGGTGCCTCACGGGTATGCCGTTTGGGCAGCCCCTCGTCCACCCACTGGTCCCGAGATCAGCGCTGGGGACGGTCCACGTCGACCCCGGTCGCGAGGTCGCCGCACTCGACCAGCTCGACCGGACGCTCGCGCAGGTAGTCCCGGGCGCCGCGGTCGCCGGTGGCGGAGGCGAGCACGCCCTCCCAGTGGCCGGCGCCCAGCAGCACCGGGTGGCCGGGGACCCCGCGGTATGCCGCGCGGGCCAGGACGTCGCGCCTGTCACCGGCCGCCCGGACCCGGGAGATCACCGCCTCGCCGACATCGGGCAGGTCCACGAGATGCACCAGCGCTGCAGACACGTCATCGCCCCGCCCCACGTCTCCGTCACCAGCCAGCAGGGCGCCGAGTCCGGCCTGCATGGAGGCACCCATGCCTTCGTCCCAGTCGCGACACTCCACGACCGACATATCACGGACAGCGCACTCCCCCAATGCCTTCCGGACGGCCTCGGCCTCAGCGCCGACCACCACCAAAAGGGGCGCGCACCCGCCGCCCGCGAGGACGGCGAGTGCGCGGCATACCCATGGGGTGCCAGCGGCGTCGCGCACGAGGGCCTTGGGACCACCCATCCGGCGGCCGGCCCCCGCGGCGAGGAGCAGGCCGGCAGTGGTCACCCGGCCATCATGGCGACTCGAGCGGCTCAGCGCGAGGTGCCGATCTGCCAGATCGTCGTGGTGCCCGAGACCTCGTTGCCGACGAGCAGCAGCGGCTTGCCATTGGGGCTCTCGCCCGCCGAGACGAAGTGGATGCCCTCGGGGCCGAGGTCGCCCGCGGTGCCCGCCTCCGGGTCGCCGGCGCTGTCGCGGTTGATGCCGTAGCCGGCGATCCGGCCTGCGCTGGGGTCGGTCACGTCGACGGCGACGATGCCGGAGTTGCGCTCCAGCCCGACGAAGGCATAGGTGGCGCCCTTGATCCGGCCCACGTCGACGCCCTCGGGCTCGGGGCCCTTGTTGTCGCTGCGGCTGTCGAAGGAGTCGTTCTCGGCGTGGTCGGCGTTGAACAGCTCGGGCCGCACCTTGGCGGTCAGCTGCTCGAAGGCGTCACCGGAGTCCCACACCAGCGCACCGGTGGCGGCATCCCGGATCGACACCGAGCGGCCACCGAAGGCGTGCAGCTCGGTGACCTCGCCCGTGGCGTTGACCGGCGAGGTGGTCGAGATGTTGAGGCGGCCGAGGGCCTTCTTGCCCTGGAGCTCCTCGTCGTTGGGGAAGGCCGTCGGGTCGAGGGTCACGTCGGCGATGCGCTGCTCCTCGCTGAAGCAATCCCAGTCGCGGGCGTCGCCCTCGTTGGCCGTCACGAGATAGGTGGCCGCCTTTGCCTTGAAGGAGGCGATGCCGTCGGGGAGGTACATGCCCTTCACCGGCCAGGTCGCGATGTTGACCTTGTCGCCCTTGTCGGAGGCGTCGAGGCCGCTGCCGGCGACGGAGTGGTCCTGCAGGCCCAGCGGCAGGATCCGCGTGACCGTCGCGCTCGTGATGTCGACGACGGCGACGGCGTTGTTCTCCTGGAGGGTCACGTAGGCGGTCTTGCCGGTGTGGTCGACGGTGATGTACTCCGGCTCGATGTCCTGGGCGGCGTTGGAGCCGGGGCCGAAGATCCGCACGCCGTCGGCGCGCAGGGCGTCCTCCTTGCCGATCCAGCCGCGGAAGTCGGCGGTCGCGACGGTGGCCTTGGCCGCCCCACCACGCAGGTCGATGACCGAGACGCTGCCCTCGGGGTCGACCATCCCCTCGCAGTAGCCGTCGGGCTCGCCCTCGTTGGCGACGAGGGCATAGCTGCCGTTGGCGGTGATCGTCACCATGTCTGGCAGGGCGCCGACGGTGAGGCGCTTGACGAGAGTCAGGTCGCGCGCGTCAAACAGGGACACGCTGCCCGGCGCGGTCTTGTCCTCGGTCTGCTCGGCCACCGCGATCAGATTGCCGGCTCTTCACCGATGAGTGTGGGGTGAGCACGGCGCGCCGAGGGCCAGGTTGAGGCTGGGGAAGGGTCGAGGTCCCCGAGGATCAGAGGACTTCTACCTCTTCTGAAATCGAGGACCTCGACGATGAGTGAGCCTACGTCGTGTTGCCGTGCTCTGGGCGGCTACTGCGAGCGTTGTGACGTGTTGGTCGGGTTGGACGGGCTGCACGTGATCGGGGTTGACCGCGACGACGGCGGCGCCCTCGTGGTCACGGTGGAGTCCGAGCCAACGGTCATGGGCTGCCCGACCTGCGGGGTCGTCGCGCACGGCCACGGCCGGGTCGCGGTCGCGTTGGTCGACGCCCCGGCGATGGGCCGACCGGTGCGGATCATCTGGCGTAAGCGGCGGTGGGTCTGCCCCGAACCTGGGTGCCCGGTGGCGACGTTCGTGGAGCAGGACGAGCGCATCGCCGCGCCGCGCTCGTCGCTGACGACCCGGGCGTGCCGGTGGGCGATCGAGCAGATCCGCCGCGAGCACGCCTCGGTGAACGGGATCCGCCGCCAGCTCGGCACCGGGTGGCGCACGGTGTGGGAGTCGATCAAGCCGCTGCTGCAGGCGATGGCCGCCGACCCGGCCCGCTTCGAGGGCGTGGCCATCCTCGGGGTTGATGAGCACGTGTGGCACCACGTGTCGACCAAGCCGATCGAGGACGGCGGGCGCGGCCCGAAGGAGCTGACCGGGATGGTCGACCTGACCCGAGATGCGCACGGCCGCACCAAGGCTCGCCTGTTGGACCTGGTCCCAGGCCGCTCCGGGCAGGCCTACAAGTCGTGGCTCACCGACCGCGGCCAGACCTTCCGCGACGGGGTCCAGATCGCCACCCTGGACCCGTTCCGCGGGTACAAGAACGCCATCGATGACCAGCTCGACGACGCCCGCGCCGTCCTGGACGCCTTCCACGTCGTCAAACTCGCCACCGGTGTCGTCGACGAGGTCCGCCGCCGGGTCCAGCAGGACATCCACGGCCACCGCGGCCGCAAGGACGACCCGCTGTACCGGATCCGCAACATCCTGCGCGCCGGCGAAGAACATCTCACCGACCGGCAACGAGCGCGGCTGGACACGGCGTGGGCCGCCGACGAGCGGCACGTCGAAGTAGAGCTCGCCTGGCGCTGCGCCCAGCAGGTCCGCTCCGCCTACCACCAGGACAGCCACGCCGCCGGACGGGTCATCGCGGAGAAGATCCTCGCCTCGTTCACCTCGTGCCCGATCCCCGAGGTCGCCCGCCTGGGCCGCACCCTGAAGCAGTGGCGCACCGAGTTCCTCGGCTACTTCGACACCGACGGCGCCAGCAACGGCGGCACCGAAGCCATCAACGGCCTCATCGAACTCCACCGACGCGTCGCCCGCGGCTTCCGAAACAGAGACAACTACCGCCTCCGAATGCTCCTCATAGGCGGCGGACTCGACCCCTCACCCCACACTCATCGGTGAAGAGCCAGATTGCCTTGCACCGCAACGCTGTTGGCGCCGGGCGTCGCGAGCGATCCGATCTTGCGCGGGGCGGTGGGGTCGGCGATGTCGATGACGTCGACGGTTCCGGCCTTGGCGTTGACGGAGAAGACATGCTGGCGGATCGGATCGTGGGCGACGATCTCGGAGCCACCCTCGTCAAAGGCACCGGTGCTGACGGTGCCGATGGGGGTGAGGGTGACCTCGGCCGACTTAGCCTCGATCCACCGATGAGCTCGGGTCTTTGAGCGTGCCGTAACGACGAGATGCCCTGCCGTGCTGGGAGATTGGTTCTTGCGACAGTTCCAAACCACCCACCCGGAAGGGCATCTCTGGGATGAAACTCTGCCACACCCGCGCGGCGACGTCGGCGGTGTTCGATGACCCGAACCTGGTGTCGGCGGCCGGGCTGGTCCCGGTCCTTGCACTGGCGGACTCGGCAGGGCTCGCACGCCTGGCCGGTGAGCACTTGAGCGTGCCGGGTGACAAGGGCGCCAACGCCGGGTTGAAGGTGGCCTCCCTGGTCGCGGGGATGGTCGACGGCGCCGACAGCATCGATGACATGGCGCTGCTGCGGCACGGCGGGATGGGCCGGGTCTTCGCCCGGGCGTACGCGCCGTCGACGTTGGGGTCGTTCCTGCGGGCGTTCACGTTCGGTCACGTGCGCCAGCTCGACGCGGTCGCCTCCAGGTTCCTGGCCAACCTCACAGCTGCGGGCGGCCAGGGCGCGCAGGTCCGGCGCGACGGCACGAGCACACGGGTGCTGGTCGACATCGATGACACGATCATCGAGGTCCACGGCCACGCCAAGCAGGGCGCCGGGTTCGGCTACTCCGGGGTCCGTGGCCTGAACGCGCTGCTGGCCACGGTCACCACCTCCGGGTCAGCGCCGGTGGTGGTGGCGCAGCGGCTGCGCAAGGGCTCGTGCGGGTCCCCGCGCGGAGCCAAACGGCTGGTCGTCGACGCGCTGAAGACGGTCAGCACCCTGCACGGCCGTTCAGATGTGAAGCCGTTGCTGCGGGCGGACTCCGCGTTCTATGGGGCGCCCACCGTCGGTGCCGCGCTCCGTGGTGGGGCCCAGGTGTCGATCACCGTGCGCCTGGACCCCAAGGTCAAGGCCGCGATCGCCACCATCAGCCAAGAAGCGTGGACGCCCATCGAGTACACCGACGCCATCTTCGACGAGGTCAGCAACACGTGGGTGTCGCGGGCTGAGGTCGCCGAGGTGCCCTTCACCGCGTTCACCTCCAAGAAGGCCACCGACCAGGTGACCGGGCGCCTGGTGGTGCGCCGCATCCCCGACCTCAACGCCGAGAAGAAGAAGGCCGCTGGACAGGGCACCCTGTTCGACACGTGGCGCTTCCACGCCTTCTTCACCACCACCGACGCCGCCGACCTGGACACCGTCGCGGCGGACAAGACCCACCGCGGGCACGCGATCATCGAGCAGGTCCACGCCGACCTGAAGACCTCCGCCCTGGCCCACCTGCCCTCCGGGAAGTTCACCGCCAACGCCGCCTGGCTGGTGCTGGCGGTCATCGCGTTCAACCTCACCCGCACCGCCGCCGCCATCGCCGGCAGCGACCTCGCCCGCGCGACCACCGCCACCATCCGCGCGAAGCTGATCACCGTCCCGGCCCGGGTGGCGTCCTCGGCGCGGCGGGTCACCCTGCACCTGCCGACCGCCTGGCCCTGGGAAGCCGCGTGGACCCGCCTGTTCACCCACGGCTGCGGTCCACCAGCACCGGTCACTTCCTGACCACCCAGCCCTCACGGCGCGACCCGAACTCGAAGTGGAACACCCTGACAGCGAGGTCAGGAGAACCGCTCTGCCCTCAGGCCATCACCGCGGCCCCCAGCGAAATCAGATCACCCCACCCAGGCCATCGGTGGATCGAGGCTTAGGGGCGGCGGAGGCGGGGACGACGACGGCGGCGCCCAGGAGGGCGGCCGCGCACAGGGTGAGGGCAGGGCGCATGGCAGACATGCGCGCAAGGTAGGCGGCCCAGACGGCAGGTGCCGGGACACAGGGGTTAACCGGCCGTGAACTTCCGCGGACGGAAAGGTATGCCGTGGCGCTGCGCTACCGGTCGCCGGGTCAGCGGCGGTCGGCGTCGAGCAGGAGCTGGTCGCAGCCGGCCGGCTCCGCGACGGGGGCCACCCGCGACCGCGACAGTGACCACTCGAGCAGGTTGCGGGGCGCGCCGTCGCCGGCCTGACGGGCAAGGACGCATGCCGTCAGATCCGTGGGGAGCCGGCCGTCGCGCACGGCAGGGCTGGCGTCCGGGCCGAGGCGGGCGAGGTAGGCCGCGTCGATCTTGCCAGTGGCGTGATAGCGCTCGATGTTGTGCGAGGCGACCCAGCCCTGGGGATTGAGCAGACCGAGCCCGAGGACGATGGCGGCACCGCTGAACAGTGCTGCCCGGGGCAGCCATGCTGCGCGCAGTCGGATGCCCGAGACGAGCAGCCCAGCGATGACCAGGCCGAGCCAGAGCTCGAAGGCGATGACGAGCAGGCGCAGCGTGGTGAAGCCGTAGGCCGCCTGGTAGAGACCGACCCGCCACAGCGCGGACGCGACGACAAGCAGGGTGAGGGCGCACAGCGCACCGAGGACGACACGGGTGACCAGCCGGCCCTGGGGGTGGTCGAGCTGGGCCTTGCGCAGCGCCACCGCGACGACGAGGAGCGTGAGAGTCGTTGCGACAGTGAGCTGCCCAAAACCCTGATGCGTGTAGTCGGCATAGGTCATGCCGGTCGTGCGACGCACATAGTCATGCCCCGCGAAGAGCGCCGCCGCCTGGGCTGCGATGAACCCCGCGAAGACGAGCACGGTCCCGGCCAGCGGGACCACCCACTCCCACAGGTGGCGGACCGGGCGGCCCGGCGCCAGTCGCACCTTCTCGACCGGGGGCGGGTTGAGCGCGAGGTAGGTCCCGGCGAGAGTCACCCCGCCCACGAGGAACCACAGGAAGCTGCGCTGGGTGAACGAGGCCCACCGCAGCTCGGGCACCAGCGCCTTGGCCCAGGAGCCGAAGACCGCATCGGCCGAGGCAAACAGGGCACCGAAGACGATGACGAGGACCGCTGAGACCAGCGCGGTCCGCACCGCCGCCCAGAAGACCGTCCGCCGCGACATGGCCCGGATCGAGCGCCCGAGGAGGGGCAGGCCACGCAGCCCGGACAGGACCCATGCGAGCCCCGAGGCGACCATGCCCTGGACGCTCCGCGCGTCTGTCACCGCGGTCGCCAACAGCGCTGCGGCAGCGACGAACCCGAGCATTGCGATGCCCTCGTCCGCACGGATCGCGGCCAGCGAGAGCAGGGGCAGCCCGATGGCTGCCGTGGCGAGCCCCCAGCGCGAGCGGATGGCCCGGGAGGCCTGGCCGATGACCCCGGCCGCGGCCAGGAGGACGAGGACGACGCCGAGCCCCATCCGGCCCTCGGGGAGGACCGCCGCGCCGAGCAGGCCGACGGCGGCCGCGGCGAGGACGCGCCGGGGCTGGGGCCGGCTGACGCGCTCGGGCCAGACGGAGCCGAAGACACCCTCGACGGTCCCCACAGGCGTGGAGGCCCCGGGCAGCGCGCCCGGTGCCGTGGTCGGGTGGAGCTGGGGTGCGGGGGTGGCGGTCATCGTCGTCCTCGTCTGGTCCGGTTGCGGAGTAGGTGCGGTCGGTGGCGTTGTGGGCGGGAGCGGGACCGGAGCGGTGGGTGGGTGGGCCCGCGTCTGGGCCGTGACCTGCTGGAGGACCGGGGGGTATGCCGCGTGCTCGCCGGTGCGGGGGCGCCGCGGCTGGGGGTTGAGCGGCAGCCGCACGACGACCCGCGCCCCGGTCTCGTCCGGATCGGGGTCGAGCGCGGACACGGTGCCGCCGTGCAGCTCGCACACCCAGCGGGCGATCGCGAGGCCGAGGCCGGTGCCCCCTCCCCCGCCGGTGGTCCCGAAGCGCTCGAAGACGCGCTCGCGCTCCTCGGGGGGTATGCCGCCCCCCTGGTCCGTGACCGTGAGCGTCCAGTCGGTGCCTGCCCGCCCGGCGCGGATCCCGACCCGGCCCCCGGTGGGGCTGTGCCGGGCGGCGTTGTCGAGCAGGTTGCCGACGACCTGGGCCAGCCGGGCCCCGTCACCCCGGACCACAAGTCCGGGCTCGATGTCGGTCTCGAATGTGACTGTGCGCGAGGCAATCTCGGCCTCCCGCACGGCGGCCGTGACCAGCTCCTGCACATCGAGCCGCTCGAGCGTCAGGGCCGCGGCCCCGCCGTCGATGCGGGAGAGGTCGAGCAGGTCGTCGACGAGCTGCGAGAGCCGCTCGGCCTGGTCGAGGGCCGACTGGAGCACGGCGTCGTCGGGGCGGACCACACCGTCGACGAGGTTCTCGAGCACGGCCCGCTGGGCGGCCAGCGGCGTGCGCAGCTCGTGCGAGACCGTCGCGACCAGTTGGCGGCGCTGCTCGTCGACCTCGGACAGATCGGCGGCCATCCGGTTGAAGGATGCCGCCAGCGTGCCGACCTCGTCGGCCGAGGAGGTCTCAACCCGTCTGGAGTAGTCGCCCCGGGACATCCGCCGTGCTGCGGCGGTCATCTCGCGCAGCGGTGCGGTCATGCCGCTCGCGAGCCACTGCGTGATCAGCAGGGCCACGGCGATGGTGACCGGCAGGGTCACCCAGCCGGAGACCCCGGCCTTGGAGCCGATCGCCAGCACGGTGGCCGCGGCGACGATGCTGGCACCGACCAGCACACCGAGCTTGACCTTGATGGAGGCCAGCCGATCCAGCGGATGCCGCGGGATCACTGCGGGCCCTCGCCGGCCTCGAGAGCGTAGCCAACACCGTGCACGGTGCGCACCCGGTCGGCGCCGATCTTGGCGCGCAGGCCCTTGATGTGGCTGTCGAGGGTGCGGGTGCCGCTGGCGTCCGACCAGCCCCAGACGGCCTCCATCAGGTGTGCCCGGGTGAAGACGGTCCCGGGCCGGCTCGCCAGCTGGGTCAGCAGCTCGAACTCGGTGGGGGTCAGCGTGGCCGGCACCCCGTCGACGCTCACCCGGTGGGTCGCTGCGTCGATCACCAGACCGCCCAGGGTGATCGCCTCGGGACGGGTGGCCGCCAGCTCGCGAGCACGCTCGACACGGCGCAGCAGCGCACGCAGCCGGGCGACGACCTCGCGCATCCGGAACGGCTTGGTCAGGTAGTCGTCGGCCCCGACTCCCAGCCCGACGATGATGTCGGTCTCCTCGTCACGGGCGGTCAGCATGAGGACCGGCACGGGGCGCTCGGACTGGATCCGGCGGCATACCTCAAGCCCGTCGATCCCGGGCAGCATGAGGTCGAGCAGCACCGCGTCGGGGCGGTGCTCCTCGACGGCGGCGACGGCGGCCAGCCCGTCCCAGGCGCGGTGCACCGTGAAGCCCTCTGCGACCAGGCGATCGGTCAGCGCCTGGTTGATCGTGGGGTCGTCCTCGACGACGAGGACCACCTGCGCGGCGTCACCTGATTGGCTCATGTGGCGAGCCTACGAGCGCGCCCATGGAGGCCGTGGGCGCGACGTCTGGAGATTGTGTGGAGGTCAGCGAGCGGGTGTGACCGGCACGGTCGCCCCGTCGTCCGGCGCGGCCATCTCGTCGTCCTCGCCACGGCGGCGGAGGCGGGCCGGCAGCACCCACTGGCCGATGACCAGCAGGAGCCCGAGCGCCCCCAGCGCCACGGAGGGCACGAAGAAGGAGGGGCGGTAGGTGAACTCGATGGTCGAGCGCCCCTGGGGCACCTCGATCCGCTGGAAGTACTGGTCGGGGCTGGTGGGGACGGCCTGCGGCTTGCCATTGACCGTGGCGGTCCAGCCGGGCGCGTTGAGCTCCCGTCGCACAAGGGTCGTCGCGGTCGGGCAGTCCAGCGTCAGGGCAGTGCGGGTGGGTCGGCTCACGGAGCAGGCGCCGCCCGGCGTGGTGTAGTAGGGGTGGGACCCTCGGTCCTCGAAGATCTCCGTCTTCTCTGACATGAACACCTTGCGCAGACCGAACTTCGCCGCCGTCGCATCATCGGCGACACCGGGCGCTGTCACGACATAGCGCACGCCCGCGTCGCGGAAGTACTGCTGCTGCTGCCCATAGGCGGCAAAGATCAGCTGCTGCTGCGGCAGGTCGTACATCAGGCCACCCACGAGGATGTAGGGGATGAACGCCCGCTTGGGTGCGTTGCCCGCGGGGCTGCCGGGTGCGGGCCGCAGCTTGTCCATGACGTAGTCGGCGTACTTCTGCGGGACCGGCAGGTCGTTGGCGTTGAGCTGCGCGATCCCCCAGTAGGAGCCGTAGTTGGGCTGGATCGGACCGGTGGCGTAGAACCGCGAGGTGCCGAGATTCCTCTGGAGGAAGTCGATCGGCGCCATGTCGACCGGCCGCTGGGGGCTGGCGTTGACCTGGTTCGCGGCATAGAAGGCACCGCCCTGGAGCACCGCCACCAGGCCGGCCAGGAGGGCCGCGGGCAGCGCCGCGCGCCAGCGCCCGAGGAGCAGTGCGGCAAGCAGGAGGACTGCGCCGCCGATGCTCACCGCGATGACCATGCCCGACCAGCCCTCGACGAAGAGGTCCTGCCCGTCGACATAGACCAGCACGGCGGCGACATAGGCGCCTGTCAGGAGTGCAGCGACGAGGACCGCTGACAGCCGCAGACGGCCCCGTCGAAGGTCGTCGACAGCGAAGGCGGCCAGCGTGATGCAGGCGAAGACGATCAGGATGATTCCGTACTTGTAGAGCAGGACCAGCTCCATGCCCGGGATGAGGTTGAGCGCCTTGTTGACGATCTCCACGCCATACATGTTGAGCATGTGGATGACGACGACCCCCAGCAGGAAGAGGCGGATCAGCAGCGTATGCCGCCCGAGCAGACCGACGAGCGCCAGGAAGAGCACCCCCAGGACCACATAGCCGGTCTGACCGAGCGGGTTGATCCCCATCGCGCCGGTCACATAGGGCATGAAGAAGCCGAAGAACCGGTGGGCCGGGTAGGCGGCCGGCGCCTCATGCCCGTCACCGTGGTAGGCCGTGAAGCCGAAGCCCAGGAAGTGCACGAGCGAGACCAGGATGGGGGCGGCGAGCATGAGTCCCAGGGCCGCGCCCGCGGCATTCCACATCAGGAAGCGCACCCGGTGCGGGGCGAGACCGAGGGCGCGCACGATCACCCAGCCGGCGATGAGCAGGCCCTGGATGAGCGCGGTCTCGGGAAAGCCGGCATACAGGCTCCAGGCCAGCCCGGCGGCGATCACGGCCAGACCGAGCCGGGGCCGGCGCCGCTCCTGCACGGCGCGGGCGACCAGCTCGACCCCCCACAGGCACATCGGCAGGAAGGCGATGGGGTTGAACGGCGCGTTGGTCATCACGGAGTAGACCCCGTTGACGGCGAACAGCGATGCGCCGGCCGTCGCGGCCACCCAGGACAGGCCATAGGTGCGCAGGAAGGCGAGCATGCTCAGGCCGGCGACCAGCTCGAGCGCGAGGTGCATCAGGAAGATGCCGTTGGAGAAGAGCTGGAGGAGCACGAAGGGCAGGAAGAAGGCCGCCGACTGCATCTCGCCGGCGTGCGGCTGGCCGAGGCCCTCGAAGACATTCCACAGGGGGATCTGGCCATCCCGCCACGACTCGGCGGCGAGCCGGCCGAGCGCCTGGGCCGTCCACCCGTCGTTGGGGTCGACGGTGTAGGAGCCGTGCTCCTTGCCGACGGGCAGCCCGATGGTCCCGTACTCCGGGTCACCGAGCCCCGAGTGGTAGAGGATCGGGTTGTTGGAGCGGGTCCGCAGCAGGAATGCCGCGTTGGCCAGCAGGACCGTGAGCGTCACCAGGGCGCTGGAGAGCAGGGCGGGCCCGGCGGGCGCACGCCAGAAGCCGCCCCGGCGGCGTGCGGGGGCGGCTTCTGCCGTGGTGGCTGCGGTGCTCATGCGGGGGGCGGCAGTCGCAGATAGCTCAGGCGCGCGCTCTCCTGCCGCAGGCGCAGGATGCCGTTGAGGATGATCCCCACGACCCACGCGAGGACGCCGACGAGCGCGAGCCCGACGGCCAGGATGGCCGTGGGGAAGCGCGGGACCGTGTGGGTGTCGGCGTAGGTGATGACCAGGGGCACCCCCAGCAGCACCGCGATGAGCAGGAACAGGGCCCCGATCGCGCCGAAGAAGGCCACCGGGCGCTCGTGCTGGAGCAGCCCGCCGATGACCCGCAGGATGCGGAAGCCGTCGTGGTAGGTGCGCAGCTTGGACTCGCTGCCCTCCGGGCGGTCCTTGAAGCCGATCGGCACCTCGACCTGGGGGACGCGCAGGTTGACCGCGTGGACGGTCAGCTCGGTCTCGATCTCGAACTCGCGCGAGAGCGCCGGGAAGGACTTGACGAAGCGGCGGGAGAAGATGCGGTAGCCCGAGAGCATGTCGCTGACCGGCTCGCCGTAGAGCTTGCCGACCAGACGGTTGAACATCAGGTTGCCGGTGGCGTGGCCGGGGCGGTAGGCCGACTCGTCGGTGTCCTCGGTGCGCACGCCCAGCACGTGGTCGTAGGGGCCGGACAGCAGCGTCTGGATCATCAGCGGCGCGGCCGAGGCGTCATAGGTGTCGTCGCCGTCGATGAGCAGATAGATGTCGGCGTCGATGTCGGCGAAGGCGCGGCGGACGACATTGCCCTTGCCCTTGCGGTGCTCGGTGCGCACGATCGCGCCGGCGGCAGCGGCCACCTCCGCGGTCCGGTCGCTGGAGTTGTTGTCATAGACATAGACCGTCATGCTCGGCACCGCAGCCTTGAGGTCCGCGATCACCTTGGGGACCGCGACCTCCTCGTTGTAGCAGGGGACGATTGCCGCGATCGACAAGTCAGCCAGGTCTCGCTCGATTGCGGGGTCGGTCATGGGACGAAGTTTACGGGGTCACGCACAGTGGCTCATGTCGGAGATGAGGTATGCCGCGTGCCTGGCGCGCGTCGAACGCGGCGGGCACGCGGCATACCTGCTGGTCAGGGGTGGGTCAGCGGAAGGCGGCCTCACCCGTGAGCGCCTGGCCGACCACGAGGGTGTGCATCTCGACGGTGCCCTCGTAGGTGAGGACCGACTCGAGGTTGTTGGCGTGGCGGATGACGGGGAACTCGAGGCTGATGCCGTTGGCGCCCAGCATCGTCCGGGCGGTGCGGCAGATCTCGATGGCCTCGCGGACGTTGTTGAGCTTGCCGTAGGAGACGTGCTCCGGGCGGCAGGTGTCGGCGTCCTTGCGGCGGCCGATGTGGAGCGCGAGGAGCTCGCCCTTGATCAGCTCGAGGGACATGTCGGCGAGCTTCTTCTGGGTCAGCTGGAAGCCGGCGATCGGCTTGCCGAACTGCTCGCGGTCCATCGTGTACTGGAGCGCCGCGTCGAAGGAGCTGCGAGCCGCGCCCATCGCGCCCCAGACGATGCCGTAGCGGGCCTCGTTGAGGCAGGACAGCGGGCCCTTGAGTCCGCGGACCTCGGGGAAGACGGCCTCCTCCGGCAGACGCACGTCGTCGAGGACGAGCTCGGAGGTCACCGAGGCGCGCAGCGACATCTTGTGCTTGATCTCGGGCGCGGAGAAACCGGGGGTGTCGGTCGGGACGACGAAGCCGCGGATGCCCTCGTCGGTCTGGGCCCACACGACAGCGACATCGGCGATGGTGCCGTTGGTGATCCACATCTTGCGGCCGTTGAGCACCCAGTCGGTGCCGTCCTTCTTGGCGCGGGTGCGCATCGAGCCCGGGTCGGAGCCGTGGTCGGGCTCGGTGAGGCCGAAGCAGCCGATCGTGTCGCCGGCGGCCATGCCGGGCAGCCACTGCTGCTTCTGCTCCTCGGTGCCCCAGCGCCAGATCGCGAACATCGCGAGCGAGCCCTGGACCGAGACCATGGAGCGGATGCCGGAGTCGCAGGCCTCCAGCTCGAGGCAGGCCAGGCCGTAGTCGACGGCGGACATGCCGGCGCAGCCGTAGCCCTCGAGGTGCATGCCGAGCAGCCCGAGGCCGCCGAACTCCTTCATCAGGGCGCGCGGGTCGTCGATGACGCCGCTCTCGAACCACTCCGCGATGTGCGGCTGGACCTTGGTCTCGCACAGGTTGCGGACGGCGCCGCGGATGGCCTTCTCCTCGTCGGAGAGGACATCGTCGATGCCGATCGGGTCGTTGCGGTCGAAGGGCGGGAGGGGGCCTGCGGTGCTCATGAGTTCCTCTTCTCGTCGGCCAGCCACTGGCGGACCTGGTCGGTGTGCTGTCCCAGCGTGGGTGGTGCGGTGGGTGTCCGGAGCTCGCTCCGGGAGTAGGTGACGGCATGGCGGACCTGGGCCGGGTGGCCCTCGCCGACGTCGACGGTCGGCTCGAGGCCGAGCTCGCGGGCCCGCTCGATCGCGGTGCCGATGTGGCCGACCTCGCCGACGGGGATGTCGGCGCCGGCCAGCAGGTCACGCCAGTGCGCGACGTCCGCCGTGCTCAGCGCGTCCTCGAGGTGGGCGATGAGGTCGGGCCGGTTGTGCACGCGCGCGGGGTTGGTCGCGAAGCGCTCGTCGGTCGCCAGCTCGGGTCGGCCCAGAGCCGTTGCGAGGCGGGCGAACTGGCCGTCGTTGCCGCAGGCCACGGCGAGCAGGCCGTCGCGGCAGTGCAGCGTCTCGTAGGGGGCGATCGACGGGTGCTGGTTGCCCATCCGGCTCGGCGGTATGCCGGTGGTGAGGTAGTTGCTCGCCTGGTTGGCCAGCGACCCGAGCAGGGTCGAGAGCAGGTTGACCTCGACGTGCTGGCCGCGCCCCGAGGCATGGCGCTCGTTGAGCGCGGCGAGGATGCCGATGACGGCGTCCTTGCCGGTGAGCACGTCGACGAGCGCGACCCCGACCTTGGTGGGGTCGCCCTCGGCCGGCCCGGTGATGCTCATCAGCCCGCCGAGCGCCTGCACGATGAAGTCATAGCCGGGCAGGGCGGCGCCGGCACCGCTGCCGAAGCCGGAGACCGAGCAGTAGACGAGTCCGGGGTTGGCCTGGCTCAGCTCCTCGTAGCCGAGGCCCAGCCGGTCGAAGGTGCCGACGCGGAAGTTCTCGACGAGGACGTCTGCGCGAGTGGCGATCTCGCGGGCGGCGGCGAGGTCGTCGGGGTCGCGCAGGTCGAGCGTGATGCTCTCCTTGGAGCGGTTGGCGCACTCGAAGTAGGCGCTGGAGGTCTCCGTCCACGGCGGGCCCCAGGACCGGGTGTCGTCGCCCGCCCCGGGCCGCTCGATCTTGATCACCCGGGCGCCGAGGTCGGCGAGGGTCGTCGTGGCGAGCGGTCCGGCCAGCACGCGGCTGAAGTCCGCGACGATGAGGCCCTCGAGCGGCAGCGTCATGCCTGCCCGTCCTCGGAGGCGGGCGCCTCGGGCCGCCCGGCCACCCGGCGGGGGATGCCCCACGGGTTGGCGGCCTGGAGTGCCGGGGGCAGGGCCGCGTCGGGTGTCGACTGGAAGGTCACCGGGCGGGTGAAGCGGTCGAGTGCCGCGGCCCCGACGGAGGTGGCCGACGGGATGGAGGTGGCCGGCCACGGGCCGCCGTGCTGCTGGGCCCACGCGAAGGCCACACCGGTCGGCCAGTCGCCGACCGTGACCCGGCCGACCTGGCCGGCGAGCCGCTGGACGAGCTCAGGGACCTCGGCATCGTCCTCTCCCCCGGTCATGACGGCGGCGGCGAGGCTGCCCTGGAGCGCGGCGAGGATCGCGTCGCGCTCGGCGTCGTCGGCATACTCGACGACCAGTGCGACGGGGCCGAAGCACTCCTCGAGGAGCCGCTCCTCGCCGCGGATCAGATCCGCGGCCGAGACGCGCAAAACCGTTGCGGGAGAGGTCCATCCGGACTCGGCGGCCGGGGCCTGGGCCACGACCTCCGCACCTGCGCCGGTGAGCTCGTCGATGCCGGCGAGCGCCGAGGCGCCGATCTGCTCGGTGAGCATCCAGCCCTGGGGTGCCGCGGCCTCGAGGGCCCGGCCCACCACAGCGGCGGCGTCGGTGCCCGCGGGGGCCAGCAGCAGCCCTGGCTTCGTGCAGAACTGGCCCATGCCGAGGGTGAAGGACCCGACGAAGCCGGAGGCGATCTCCTCCAGCCGGGCATCCGCACCGGAGCGGGTGACCACAACCGGGTTGACGGTGCCCATCTCGGCATAGACGGGGATGACCCGCTCGCGCTGGTTGGCGATCTCCCACAGGGCCATGCCGCCGCGCTGGCTGCCGGTGAAGGCCACCGCCTCGATCTCGGGCGCCGCCACGAGCGCCTTGCCGGCCTCGAAGCCGACGACCTGGGCGAAGGTGCCCTCGGGGGCGCCGGCCTCGCGCAGCGCCGTCTGGGCGATCTCGCCGAGCAGGCGTGCCGTCAGGGGGTGGGCGGGGTGGGCCTTGACGACGACGGGACAGCCCGCCGCGATCGCGGACGCGGTGTCATTGCCCAGGGTGCCGAAGCGGAAGGGGAAGTTGCTCGCGCCGAACACCGCGACTGGGCCGAGCGGCATCTGCACCCGGCCGAGCGCGGGCGCGGTGTCAGTGCGTGGGTCGAGGGTCGCCCCGAGCCAGGAGCCCTCGAGGGCCACGTCGGCATAGAAGCGGATCTGCCCTGCCATGCCCGCGACCTCGGCGCTCAGGCGTGCCTCGCCGAGACCGGTCTCACGGTCGGCGACGGCCACCAGCTCGTCGGTCGCGGCCTGGGCGGCGTCGGCCACGGAGATCAGCCAGCCGCGCCGCTCCGCCGGGGAGGTGGCGGCCAGCGTCGCCGCCACCTCCCGCGCGGCCGTCAGCGCGGACCGGACGTCGGAGGCATCGGTCGCGGCGATCTCCTCGCCGGCCTCCCCCGTGCGAGCGCTCCTGCTGACGTCGGTGGTCACGAGTTGTCCCGGACCGCCCGCTCGATGACCGTGAGCGCGTCGTCGAGGAGCTCCTCCTCGATGACCAGCGGGGGCAGGAGCCGCATGACATTGCCGTGCGTGCCACAGGTGAGGGTCAGGACGCCCTCGGCGTGGCAGGCGGCCGAGACGGCCTTGGCCGCGTCGGGGTTGGGCTCCTTGCCGCCCGGCTTGACGAACTCGATCGCCAGCATCGCGCCGCGGCCGCGGGCCTCGCCGACGATGCCGCCGTCGGTCACCAGGGCCTCCAGGCGCGGCAGGGCCTGGGCCTCGATCTTGCCTGCGCGGCCGACCAGGTCGTTGGCCTCGATGTAGTCCATCGACGCGATCGCGGCCGCGCACGCGACTGGGTTGCCGGCGTAGGTGCCGCCGAGGCCGCCCGGGGCGGCGGCGTCCATGATCTCGGCGCGGCCGGTCACGGCCGACAGCGGCATACCGCCCGCAAGGGCCTTGGCCGTCGTGATCAGGTCGGGCTCGAGGTCCTCCCACTCGGAGCAGAACATCTTGCCGGTGCGGCCGAAGCCGGCCTGGATCTCGTCGGCGACGAAGACGATGCCGTGCTCCCGGGCGAAGTCCTGCACGCCCTTGAGGAAGCCGGGCGCGGGGACGATGAAGCCGCCCTCGCCCTGGAGGGGCTCGGCGATGATCGCGGCGACGTTGTCGGCGCCGAGCTGGGTGATCACGATCTCCTTGAGCTTGGCCAGGGCGGCCTCGGCGCACTGCTCGGGGGTGCCGTCGTAGCGGTAGGGGTAGGCCATCGGCGCGCGGTAGATCTCGGGCGCGAACGGACCGAAGCCGTGCTTGTAGGGGACGTTCTTGGCCGTCATGGCCATCGTCATGTTGGTGCGTCCGTGGTAGGCGTGGTCGAGGACGACCACCGCGGGGCGGCGGGTGTAGGAGCGGGCGATCTTGACGGCATTCTCGATCGCCTCGGCGCCGGTGGTGAACAGCGCGCTCTTCTTGGGGAAGTCGCCGGGGGCGAGGGCGTTGAGGCGCTTGCAGACCTCCACGAAGCCGTCGTACTCGGTGACCATGAAGCAGGTGTGGGTGAACTTCTCGGCCTGCTCGGCGATGGCCTTGGTGACCTCGGGCACGGAGGCGCCGATGCTGGTCACGGCGATGCCGGAGGCGAGGTCGATCAGCTGGTTGCCGTCGACGTCGACGATGATCCCGCCGCCGGCCTGCTCGACGAAGATCGGCAGGGTGATGCCGAAGCCGTTGGTGATGTTCTGCTGGCGCTCGGCGTGGAGGGCCTGCGACTTGGGGCCGGGGATCTCGGTCTGCACGAGGCGGCGCTGGGCCGGCATCTCTACGGTCATGCGGGTGACTCGCTTTCGGGCAAAAGGGAAGGGTCGCGGCGCGCGCGGTGCCGCTCCGGCCACGCTATGCCCGCCACCCCGACGTGGGGATAGACAATCTGTCGCACCCCACCGCTTCGGATCTGCCAGACTGGCCATTGGCAGTATGCCGCGTGAGCCGCTAGGCGATCCCCGTCCCGGCCGCGCCCAGACCACCCCCCGCGGAGACCCGTGCCCGTCACCCTCGACCTGCTCCTGGACGACGCCGAGCTGGGCCTGCACGCGCTCGCCGGAGATGTGGAGGGAGTGGTGGTCGCGTGGGCGCACGCGATCGAGCTGGAGGACCCCACGGCCTGGCTCTCGGGCCATGAGCTGATCCTCACGACGGGACTGCGCCTGCCCCGCAGCCGCATCGAGCAGGCCGCGTATGCCGCCCGGCTGCATGCCGCCGGCGTGGCCGGGCTCGCGTTCGGCGTCGGCGTGCGTTTCCGCGAGGTGCCCGTCGCGCTGGTCGAGGAGTGCAGCCGGCTCGGGCTGCCGCTGATCGAGGTGCCCCTGGCCACGCCGTTCCTGGCGATCACCCAGGCCGTGGCCCGGGCGATCGCCGACGAGCAGCACGCGGTCCTCCAGACGGCCGTCGACTTCCAGCACGACCTGACGGTTAACGCCATCGCCTCCGGGCTCGACGGCGCGGCCCAGACCCTCGCCCGCCAGCTCGACGGCGCGGTGCTCGTGCTCGACGACCTCGGCCGGTCGGTGGGGCGCGGCCAGGCACCCGCCGGGATGCTCGCCCGGGTCCGCAGCGAGGTCTCCCGGCACCGCGATGGGCGGCGCACGTCGATCAGCGTGCCGACCCCCAGCGGTGTCCTCCAGATCCAGTCGGTCGACACCGCCAGCCACCACCGTGGGTGGCTGGCCGTACAGACGCCGACGGCCCCCGACGCGGCCCAGCGGCTCATCGTCAACCAGGCCCTTGCCGTCATGACCCTGCTCCTGGAGCGCCCGGCCGAGCTGTTCGCGGCGAGGCGGGAGCTCGGCGCGACGGTCCTCGACCTGATGCTGGGCGGCCCCCCGGAGGCCAACCATGCGCGGCGACACCTGTCCCACTTCGGTTTCCGCCCCGACGACGACCTCGTGCTCGCCCTCGTCGAGCACCCCGGAGGCGACCGCAGCCAGGCACGCCCCGTGGCCGAGCAGCTGGCCACCCAGCTCGACGACTCCGGCCACCCGCACCTGATCGCGACCGAGCTCCAGTCGCTCCCCCGGGCGACGTCGGGGCGGGAGTCCGCGTTCACGGCATACGGCCTCACCGGCCACCCACCGATCCTGGCCGTCGTTGTCCGCGCGGCGTCGGCACGCTCGGACCTCGCCCACCTGCGGGGAATCCTCGACAGGAGCGCGCACGAGGCGGTGATCGGCGTCAGCTCACCCGTGCGCCCCAGCGACCTGCACCGGGCTGTTGTCACGGCCCGTCAGGCCGCCGCCTCGGCCGCGCGCCGGCACCGGGGCACCGGTTGGTTCGACCGGCTCACCCTGGAGGCGGTGCTCGACGAGCCCGTGCTGCGCGGCCGCATCGCCGCTCTCGCGGAGCCGTCGCTCGGGCCGCTGCTGACCGAGGGCGACGACGAGCTGCTCCGCTCGCTGCGCGCCTTCCTCGAGCACAACGGCACCTGGGATCCGGCCGCGAGATCCCTTGGCGTGCACCGGCATACGCTCCGAGCCCGCATGGCCAAGGTCGAGCAGCTGACCGGCCTGTCGCTCGACGTCGCCCAGAACCGCGTCGTCCTGCTGCTTGCCCTGATGACCCACGACGAGGAGTGAGGGTCGCCCCCCGTCACCAGGTGTCGACGTATGCCGCGCGCTGCCGGTCGGCCCGGACCTCACCGAGTGTGGTGGCCAGCCAGCGACGGGTGTCTGCGGGGTCGATGACATCGTCGAGCTCGGCCACGGCCGCGGCGTTGACGGCCCGGCCGCGCTCGTAGAGGCCGGCCAGCAGGGTGTCGAAGAGCTCCTTCTGGGCGGCCGGGGTCGGGGCGGCCGCGAGCTCCTTGCTGAAGCCCAGCCGCACCGCCCCCTCGAGGCCCATTCCCCCGATCTCGCCGGTCGGCCAGGCGACCGTGGCGGCCCCGGAGGCGAAGGCACCCGCCGCCATCGCCATGGCGCCCAGGCCATAGCCCTTGCGCAGGACGATGGTCGCGATGGGCACGCTGAGGTTGCCGCCGATGACGAACAGCCGCGCGAAGTGCCGCACCGTCGCCGTCCGCTCCGAGTCCGGTCCCACCATGAATCCCGGTGTGTCACAGAGAGACACGACCGGCAGCCCATGTGCGTCGCAGAGCTGGAGGAAGCGGGCGCACTTGTCAGCAGCATCGGCGTCGATGGCGCCGCCGAGATGCTCGGGGTTGTTGGCGATCAGGCCCATCGGCCGGCCCTCGATGCGCACGAGCGCGGTGATGATCCCGTGCCCGAAGTCACGGCGGAGCTCGAGCACCGAGTCGACATCTGCGACCAGCTCCACGGCGCGGCGCACGTCATAGGCGCGGACCCGGTTCTCGGGCACCACGAATCGCAGCTCGCGCTCGTCGTGGGCCACCCAGTCCTGCGTTGCGCCCTGGAAGTAGGAGAGGTAGCGCTGGGCGACCTCGACGGCCTCGGCCTCGTCGGCGACGACGACGTCGATGACCCCGTTGGGCGCCTGCACCGAGACGGGGCCCACCTCGTCGGGGGCGAATCGGCCGAGCCCGCCGCCCTCGATCATGGCGGGGCCGCCCATGCCGATCGTCGAGGACTGCGTCGCGATGACGACATCGCAGCAGCCGAGCATGGCGGCGTTGCCTGCGAAGCACCGGCCGTTGACGATGCCCACGGTGGGCACGCTGCCGGACAGTCGGCCCATCGTCGTGAAGGTGTGCAGGTCGAGGCCGGCCACTGCCGTGCCGTCGGTGTCGCCCGGCCGCCCGCCACCGCCCTCGGCAAAGAGCACCACGGGAAGCCGCTGGTCGAGCGCGAGCTCGAGCATGCGGTCGGTCTTGCGGTGGTTGAGCATGCCCTGGGTGCCGGCGAGCACCGTGTAGTCATACGCGAGCACCGCTGCGCGCGAACGGTCCTGGCCAAACTCGGCCCCGTTGATCCGCCCGATCCCGGTGATGATGCCGTCGGCCGGGGTGTTGGCGATGAGGTCCTCCATGGACCGTCGCTGCCGCTGCGCCGCGACGACGAGGCTGCCGTATTCGACGAAGGACCCGTCGTCGAGGAGGTGGTCGATGTTCTCCCGCGCGGAGCGGTTGCCCTGGGCGTGCCGCTTGGCCATCGCCTCTGGTCGGGCCTCGTCGAGCGTGAAGTGCTTGCGGTCGCGCAGCGCCTGGAGGTCGGCTCGCACCTCGTCGAGGTCCTGCTCGGCCTCCGCGGTCTCCTCTGCTGACTGGCCGTCGTCGAGGTCGAGGGTGACCAGGAGCGCCCCCTCGGTGAGTGCGTCGCCGGCCGCGGCGTGGACCGATCGGACGACCCCGGAGGCGCGGGCGGTGAGGACGTGCTCCATCTTCATCGCCTCGAGCACTGCCACGGTCTCGCCGCGGTGCACCCGGTCACCCTCCCCGACGGGCACGTCGACGACCGTGCCCGCGAGGTGGGTCACCACCTGCGATGGCTCCGCCTCCCCCACCGGCGCGGACTCGGCGGGGGCCAGCTCGGCGGCATACTCATCGACGAAAGAGGTCGTGGCCTCCCCCGCCAGCACGACGGGATGACTCAGGATCGCTTGCAGGACAGGCACATTGGTGCGCACGCCCTCGACGCACAACTCGGCGAGGGCACGGCGCGCCTTGGCCAGCGCGGGATCTAGCGCGGGCACCGGGACATGGGTGATCACCTTGGCGAGCAGCGAGTCGTATGCCGCGCCGACGTGGGTGCCGCTCGTGACGCCGGCGTCGACCCGCACGCCGGGCCCCGTCGGCGGCTCGAAGCGGGAGAGGGTGCCCGAGGACGGCCGGGCGAGACCGTCTGCGCCGAGGGTCTCGGCGTTGACCCGGCACTGCACGGCCAGCCCCCGGGGCGCCGGTGCGCCCTCGGCCAGGCCGAGGTCGGCGAGTGTGGCGCCGGACGCGAGCCGCAGGGACGCGGCGACGAGGTCGACACCGGTGACCTCCTCGGTCACCGTGTGCTCGACCTGGAGTCGGGGGTTGGCCTCGATGAAGAAGTGCTCCCCCGTATCGGCGTCGACGAGGAACTCGACCGTCCCGAGCCCGCGGTAGCCGAGGGCCTCGCCGAGCCGGACGGCGGCCGCGTGCAGCCTCTCCCGCAGTCCGTCGGGCAGGTCGAGAGCGGGGGCCATCTCGATGAGCTTCTGCCGGCGGCGCTGGAGGCTGCACTCGCGCTCGCCCAGATGTGTGACGGCACCGGTGCCGTCACCGATGATCTGCACCTCGACGTGGCGCGCGCGGGGCAGCAGGCGCTCGAGATAGACCTCGCCGGAGCCGAACGACCGGGCGGCCTCGCCGCTGGCCCGCTCCATCGCCTCGGCGAGCGAGCCCGGGTCGGACACCGGGCGCATGCCCCGGCCACCGCCGCCCGCCACTGCCTTGACCATCACGCCGTGGGGCTGGTCGGCGGCAAACGCGGCAGCCTCGGCGGCGCCCACCCCGCCGGGGGTCGCCGGGAGGACCGGCACATCGTGCTCGACCGCAAGCCGACGGGCCGAGTCCTTGTCGCCCAGGGCGGCAAGCTGCTCAGGAGTGGGTCCGGCAAAGGCGAGCCCCGCCTCCTCGCACAGTCTGGCGAACTCCCCACTCTCGCTGAGGAACCCGTAGCCCGGCGCGATGATGCCCGCACCGGCCCTCGTGGCGATCTCGACCAGGGCGGCCCCGTCGAGATAGGCGGCGGCGCCGTCGCCAGTGAGCTGGTGCGCCTCGTCGGCGAGCCGGGTGTGCAGCGCGTCGCGCTCGTCGTGCGCAAAGACGGCGACGTTGCGCCAGCCCAGCTCTGCGGCGGCACGGATGATGCGGACGGCGATCTCGCCGCGGTTGGCGACGAGGACGGTCTGCTGCGGCATACCTGTCAGTGACTCCCGGAGTCGAGCACCTGCGCGACGTCGATGGACCGCTTCTGGATCTTGCCCGTGCTGCCCTTGGGCAGCGCCTCGACGCGGTGGACCAGGCGAGGCACCTTGTAGGCCGACAGGCTCTGCTTGGCGAAGTCGCGCAACTCCTCGACGCCCAGGGTCGAGCCGGGTGCCACGACGACGACGGCGGCGACCTCCTCGCCGTAGTGGTCGTCGGGCACGCCGATGACGGCGACCTCGACGATGTCGGGGTGGCGGTAGAGGACGTCCTCGACCTCGGCCGGATAGACGTTGTAGCCGCCGCGGATGATCAGCTCCTTGGCCCGGCCAGAGATCTGGAGGTCGCCGTCCTCGTCGAGGAGGCCGAGGTCGCCGGTGTTGAACCAGCCGTCGCCGAGCACCTCGGCGGTCGCCTCGGGACGCTGCCAGTAGCCCTTCATGACGACGGGCCCGGTGATCCAGATCTGGCCGACCTCACCAGCTGGCAGGGGCTTGCCCTCGAAGTCGCGGACCTCGATGCGGCAGTCGGCCACGGGCAGGCCCACCATCCCGACCTTGCGGGGCCGGTGCAGGCCGTTGAAGCTGCCGAGTCCCGTTGTCTCCGTGAGCCCCCAGCCCTCGAGGATGACGGCGCCGAAGCGGTCGCCGAAGGCGCGCACGACCTCGCCGGGCAGCGAGGCGCCACCCGAGCTGCACACCCGCAGGCTGGCGAAGTGGTCGGCCGGGTAGTCACCCTCAACGTGGAGCATGGCGTTCCACATCGTCGGGACGCCGGACATCAGGGTCAGCTGCTCGTCGCCGACGAGGCCCACCATCTCGGCGGGGTCGAAGCGGGGCCGCACGATCAGGGTGCCGCCGGTGCGGAGCGAGCTGTTCATCACGACCGCCTGGCCGAAGACGTGGAAGAGCGGCAGCGCAGTGCCGGTGCGGTCCTCGGGGGTCGCGTCGATCATGCCCTCGACAGCGACGGCGGCAGCGGCGAGGTTGCGGTGCATGAGCTCCGCTCCTTTGGGCCGCCCGGTGGTCCCCGAGGTGTAGAGGATGGCGGCGGTGTCGTCGTCGCCTGTCTCGACGGGCTCCGCCAGCGGCGCCTCGGTCGTGACCGAGGTCAGCCCCGGGTCGAGCTCGACAAAAGGTATGCCGCGCTCCTCGGCCACGGCGCGCGCCGCGCCCGCGACCTGGTGCCACGCGGTGACCGCGGCACACCGGGCATCGTCGACGTAGTACTCCAGCTCGGGCTGGGTCGACATGGTGTTGACCGTGACGGCGATCGCGCCCAGGCCGAGGATGCCGTAGTAGGCGGCGGCGAACTCCGGCAGGCTCGGGGCGACCAGGAGGACCCGGTCCCCCTGGCCGACACCGAGATCGCGCAGCCGCCCCGCGACGGTCGCCACCCGCTCGACGAGCTCGGGATAGGTCCAGCGGACCTCGGCCGAGCAGATCGCCTCCCGGTCTGCGCCGGTGGCAGCGTGGCCCCAGAGCGGGGCGGCTGCGTTGGCCATCGGTCAGGCCACCTCGAACAGGCCGGCCGCGCCCATGCCGCCGCCGACGCACATCGTGATGACGACATACTTGGCGCCGCGGCGCTTGCCCTCGAGGAGGGCGTGGCCGGTCAGGCGGGCGCCGCTCATGCCGTAGGGGTGGCCGACCGAGATCGCGCCGCCGTTGACATTGAGCTTCTCCGGGTCGATGCCCAGCTTGTCGCGGCAGTAGACCGCCTGGGAGGCGAAGGCCTCGTTGAGCTCCCACAGGTCGATGTCGTCGACCGAGAGGTTGTGGCGCTCGAGCAGGCGCGGGATCGCGAAGACCGGCCCGATGCCCATCTCGTCGGGGTTGCAGCCCGCGACCGCGATGCCGCGGTAGTAGCCGAGGGGGCTGAGGCCACGGCGCGAGGCCTCCTCGGCCTCCATGAGGACCGAGGCGGAGGCGCCGTCGGAGAGCTGCGAGGCATTGCCGGCGGTGATCGACGGCGGGTGGACGCCGTCCTCGGACTTCAGGACGGGGTTGAGCGACTGGAGGTTCTCCAGCGTCGTCGAGGGGCGGTTGCCCTCGTCCTTGGCCAGGGTGACCTGCTCCTCGCGGATCTCGCCGGTCTCCTTGTCCTGCACCAGCTTGGTCGACTCCAGCGGCACGATCTCGTCGTCGAAGAGGCCTTTCTCCTGGGCCGCGGCGGTGCGCTGCTGGGAGAGCAGGGCGAACTCGTCCTGCTGCTCGCGGGTGACGTTGTAGCGCTCGGCGACGATCTCGGCGGTCTGGAGCATGGGCATGTAGGTCGCCGGGATGTTCTCGACCAGCCACGGGTCCTGGTTGCGGAAGGAGTTGGCGTGCTCGTTCTGCACCAGCGAGATCGACTCGACACCGCCGCCGACGGCGATCTGCATGCCGTCGACGATGATCTGCTTGGCGGCGGTCGCGATGGCCATCAGGCCGGAGGCGCACTGGCGGTCGATCGACTGGCCCGAGACCGTGTCGGGCAGACCGGCCCGCAGGACGGCCTGGCGGCCGATGTTGTAGCCCTGGGCGCCCTGCTGGACGGCCGCGCCGAAGATCACGTCCTCGATCTCGCCGCCCTCGAGCCCGGCCCGCTGCACCGCGTGCTTCAGGGCGTGCGCAGCCAGCTCCTGGGACTGGGTGTTGTTGAACGCCCCGCGGTAGGCCTTGCCGATCGGCGTGCGGGCCGTTGAGACGATGACTGCTTCCCTCATGGGTGAACTCCGTTGCTCGGGTTGGGTTTCGGGTCTGGGTTGGCTGCTGGTCGGTTGTCTTGTCGAGCGTATGCCGCGTGCTCAGCTCGCGGGGAGGCCCACCAGGGTGCCGAGCGCCGAGCGGTGTGCCGCCCCGGTGCCGAGCGCGACCTGGTCGGCCTTGGCCCGCTTGAGATAGAGGTGGGCCGGGTACTCCCAGGTCATGCCGATGCCGCCGTGCAGCTGGACGCACTCCTCGGCGGCCTTGACGGACACGGTGGAGCAGAAGGACTGGGCGACCGAGGCGGCCACCGCCAGGTCGGCGTCGCCGCGGGCCGCACAGTCCGCGGCATACCGCGCTGCGGCCCGCGCGAGGCTTACGTCGAGGAAGAGGTCGGCGAAGCGGTGCTTGAGCGCCTGGTAGGAGCCGATGGGCCGGCCGAACTGGTGGCGGGTCTTGGCGTAGTCCAGCGTCGTCTCCAGGCACCACTCGGCCACACCGAGCTGCTCGGAGGCGAGCAGCGCTGCGCCGGTGAGGAGTCCGGCGTCGACCGCGTCCGAGGCGTCGGCGTCGAGGGCCGTGCCGGCCGCGCCGGACAGCTCGACGTCGGCGAGCTGGCGGGTCATGTCGAGGGAGAGCACGGGGCTGACGGTGACGCCGTCGGTGCCCGCCTCGACAAGGTGGAGCCGGGTCGTCTCACCATCGGCGACGGGCACGATGAGCAGGTCGGCGCCGATCGCACCGGCGACGCTGGTGACCCGCCCGCTGAGACCGCCGTCGGCGGCCGTGACCGTCGGGGAGCCGAGGGTGCGCGCCGAGAAGGGCACCGCCAGCGCGGCCACCGACTCACCCGCGGCGAGCGACTCGAGGCGGTCCGTCGCGCCGGCCGCCACCAGCACCGTCGTCGCGATCACCGCACTGGTCAGGAATGGCGTCGGGGCGACATTGCGTCCGAGCTCCTCGCAGGCGATGGCCGCCTCTCGGGCGGTCGCGCCCGCGCCGCCGTGCTCCTCGGGGACGAGCAGCGCGGCGAGGCCGAGCCCTGCCAGCTCGCCCCAGAGCGGGGTGACGCCGTCGAGCGGCTGGTCATAGGCAGCGGCATTGGCCTCGGGAGTCGCCCTCTGCGACAGGAGCCTTCGGACGCTGCGGCGCAGGTCCTCCTCGTCGGGTGTGTAGAGGAGGTCGGCGGTGGGCTGGGCGGTCATCGCGGCATCTCCTTGAAGGGCATGTCCTTGTCGACACGGTGCTCGGGTGGCAGGCCGAGGACTCGCTCGGCGACGACATTGCGCATGATCTCGGAGGTGCCGCCCTCGATGGAGTTGCCCTTGGCCCGCAGGTAGCGATAGCCGGGCCCACGGCCGTTGAAGTCGACCCGGTCGGGTCGCTTCATCGCCCACTCGTCGAAGCGCAGGCCCTCCTCGCCCTGGAGCTCGATCTCGAAGCCGGAGAGGGTCTGGGCGTGTCGGGCGAAGCCGAGTTTCATCGCGGCCGACTCGGGCCCGGGGGCGCCCTTGGCGAGCTGCTGGCCGAGCCGCATGCCGGCCAGCCGCAGGACCTCCGCCTCCACCCACAGCCGCATCAGCTCGTCGTGCATCTCGGGGCGGCGCAGGGCGGGGTCGTCGCGCCAGGCGCCGGCGACGATCCCGATCATGCCGGTCTCGCGGTCGCGGGCGCCGCCGCCGATGGCCACGCGCTCGTTGTTGAGGGTGGCGTTGGCGACCTTCCAGCCCTGCCCGATGTCGCCGACGCGGTCGGCGTCGGGGATGCGGACGTCGGTGAGGAAGACCTCGTTGAACTCGGCCTCGCCGGTGATCTGGCGCAGCGGACGCACGTCGATCCCGGGCTGGCGCATGTCGACCATGAAGTAGGTGAGGCCGGCGTGTTTGGGCACGTCGACGTCGGTGCGCGCCACCAGGATCGCGATGTCGGCCTTGTGGGCGCCGGAGGTCCAGACCTTCTGCCCGTTGACGACCCACTCGTCGCCGTCGCGCACCGCGCGGGTGGCGACCGCGGCGAGGTCGGAGCCGGCCCCCGGCTCGCTGAAGAGCTGGCAGCAGATCCGCGCCCCCGACCAGATGTCGCGCAGATAGCGGCGACGCTGGTCGTCGGTGCCGAAGGCGATGAGCGTCGGGGCGGCCATGCCGATGCCGATGCCGTTGATCCCGGAGAGGGGCGCCGGGCCGCCCGCCCCGGCGATCTGGGCCTGGATCTGGCTCTGGAGGTCACGGCCGAGGCCGAGGCCGCCGAAGCCCTCCGGGAAGTGGACCCAGGCCAGGCCCGCGTCGTACTGGGCAGCGAGGAAGTCGCCGTCCTCGGTGGTCTGCGGTGGGTGCTCGCGGAGCAGTGTCTCGGTCCGCTCCCGAACCAGCTGTGCGTCGTCGCTCACGCCTGGTCCTCCCCTGGCTCGTGGGTCACCTCACGCTAGTTGAAACTGGATTCAGGTTTCAATGGGGCGCCCGCAACAGAGCCTTCTGGCAGGGCGCCCAAGGGGCCGGTATGCCGCGGCCGTCAGTCCGCCTCGAGCCGGGGCGTCGTCAGCCCGAGGGCATTGGTCCACAGCCGGGTGGCGGTCTCGACGAGCTGCTCGACGGGGAAGTCGGCCTCGTCGAGGTCGCCGTGGAAGCTGTGCGCCAGCCGCGAGACCATGCTCGAGAGGGCCCGCGAGGCGACCTCGGCGTCGAGGTCACGGTCGGCGAGCCCGCGACGCTGGAGATCGCGGATCGCCTTGGCGTTGCGCGAGACAAAGGCCGCATTGCGCTTGCGGCGCATCTCTCGGAAGCGGTCGTCGACGAGCACGATCTGGTCAAAGAGCGCCATGAGCTTGGCGTTGCGGGCGAAGGCCGCGAAGTAGGCCTCGTTGCTGGCATGGATGACCGCGACCGGGTCGTCGGACTTCTCGATGCGGCCGGTGCCCGGGTGGAGCATGTCCTCCTGGGCCTCCTCGAGGACCGCGGCCAGCACCTCCTCCTTGCTGTCGAAGTAGGTGTAGAAGGTGCCCGTGGAGCACTTGGCCTCCGCCGTGATGTCGACCAGCCGCGAGTCGAGGTAGCCATCGCGCTCGAAGACGGCCCGGGCCGCCGCGACGAGCGCCGCTCGGGTGCGCTCGCCGCGGGCGGTGACGGGACGGCCGTGGAGGGCGAGGAGCTCGTCATAGGACGTCGCCCCGCCGGATGGCGTCGTGCTCTTCATCCGGCGAGCCTAACCGTCGGAGGCCGGGATCTCGGCGTCCTCGACAAGGCCCGCGCGGTCGGCGACCTGGTGTCCGATCAGGACGATCTGGTCGACCGCCTCGGCGGGGATGGCGCCGGTCTTGGCGGTGTTGCGCGGCTCGTCGATCTGCCGTCGGCGCACCCCCTCGATGATCGCCGCGATCTTCCACAGCCCCAGCGCATGCCAGAAGCCGAGGTCGGCCATGTCCCGGCCGCTCTCCTGCGCGTATGCCGCGGTGAGCTCCTCGTGGCTCGGGAACCCCTCGAGGGTGGTCGCCTTGGAACGCCATGAGGGCGGGTCGCCGGCCTGCGCCCAGTAGGCGAGGGTCGAGCCGAAGTCGGCCAGCGGGTCGCCCAGGGTGGACAGCTCCCAGTCGATCAGCGCGGCGACCTCACCCGACTCGCGGGCGATGACATTGCGGATGTGGGCGTCCCCGTGGACCAGCCGGATCTCACCCGGCTGGGGCATCGACGCTGTCAGTCGCCTTGTCAGACGGTCGAACTCGGGCAGTTCGCGGGTCTTGCTCTGCTCCCACTGGCCGGCCCACCGGCGCAGCTGGCGCGCGGCATACGGCTTGTGGGAGGCGAGGTCCGCAAGGCCCACGGCGTCGATGTCCACGGAGTGGAGCTGGGCGAGGGTGCGGGCCAGGGACAGGCCCATCTCGCGCCGCTGGTCGGCCGTGAGCCGCTCGGCGTCACCCTCGTCCTCGATGACGATCCCGTCGACGAAGTCGACGAGCATGAGCGGCACGTCGGTCACGGCCGGGTCCTCGCAGAGTCCGCGGACGGTGACGACCGGGACGTCGCTGCCCTGGAGCGCGGAGAGGATGCGGTGCTCGCGGGCCACGTCGTGGGCGGAGGCCAGGAGGTGGCCGAGCGGTGGTCGCCGGAGCACCCAGCGCCGGCCGGTCGCGTCGGTCACCTGGAAGGTGAGATTGGACTGGCCGACCCCAACCCGCTCATAGGCGAGCGGCTCCTGCGCACCGATGTCGAGCGTGCGTATCCAGCCGGTGACGGCATCGGTGTCGAGACCGAAATCCGCTGCGCCAGAAGGACTCTCGGTCACGTTCAGCCACCGCCCTTGAGCAGCTGGCCACCGTCGATGACGAAGACCTCACCGGTCACCCAGCTGGCGGCATCGCTCGCGAGGAAGGCCACGACAGAGCCGACGTCCTCGGGCTCGCCGATGCGGCCCAGCGGCGTGGCGGCCGAGACCTCGGCCTCGTGCTCCTTCCACAGCGCCTCGGCGAGCCTGGTGCGGACCACCCCGGGGGCGATCGCGTTGACGCGCACCTTGGGACCGAGCTCCATCGCCATCTGCTTGGTGGCGTGGATGAGCGCGGCCTTGGAGACGTTGTAGGTCCCGATCATGTCGCTGACGTGCAGCCCACCGATCGAGGCGGTGTTGATGACGACGCCGCGGTGCTCGCCCATCCAGGCGCGGTGGGCCAGTCCGGTCCACAGGACCGGCGCCCACAGGTTGACCTCGATGGTCTTCATGAAGCGGCTGCGGTCCTGGTCGATCACCGGGCCGGGGGCGGGGTTGGTGCCGGCGTTGTTGACCAGGATGTCGAGGCGCCCGAAGCGCTCCATCACCTGGTCGATGCAGGCCTGTGCCTCCTCCTCGTCGGCCACGTGGGCGCCGATGCCGTGGGCCCGCTCCCCCACCTCGGAGGCGGCCGCGGTGGCCGCCTCCTCGGTGCGGGCGGTGAGGACGACGGTCGCGCCGAGCTCGTGGAGGGACGCCGCGATCGCCTGGCCGATGCCCCGGGAGGCGCCGGTGACGACCGCGACGCGTCCCGTCAGGTCGAGACCCTTCACTTGCGCTTGCCCCACTCGGGGTTGCGGCGGCGCAGCTCCTGGCGCGCGATGACCATCTTGTGGACCTCGTCGGGACCGTCGGCCAGGCGCAGGGTCCGCTGGCCGGCATACATCTTGGCGAGGGGGAAGTCGTCGCTGACGCCGCCACCGCCGTGGACCTGGATGGCCCGGTCGATGACCTTGAGGGCCACATTGGGGGCGACGACCTTGATCGCGGCGATCTCGGTGCGGGCGCCCTTGTTGCCCACGGTGTCCATCAGGTGTGCGGCCTTGAGGGTGAGCAGGCGGGCCATCTCGATCTCCATGCGGGACTCGGCGATCCAGTCCTGGATGTTGGAGCGGTTGGCGATCGGCTGCCCGAAGGTCACGCGCTGCTGGGCGCGGTCGATCATCATGTCGAGAGCGCGCTCGGCCATGCCGATCGAGCGCATGCAGTGGTGGATGCGGCCGGGGCCGAGACGGGCCTGGCTGATCATGAAGCCGTCGCCCTCGCCGGCGAGCAGCGCCGACTTGGGGACGCGCACGTTGTCGAAGTTGGTCACGGCGTGGCCCTCGCGGTCCATGTAGCCGAAGACCGAGAGCCCCCGCTCGACGGTGACACCGGGGGTGTCGATCGGGACCACCATCATCGACTGCTGCCGGTGGGTCGGCGCGTCGAAGTCGGTCTTGCCCATGACGATCAGGACCTTGCAGTTCTTGTGGAGCGCGTTGGACGTCCACCACTTGCGGCCGTTGATGACGTAGTCCTCGCCGTCCTTGTCCATCCGCGTCTCGATGTTGGTCGCGTCGGAGGAGGCGACGGCCGGCTCGGTCATCGCGAAGGCGGAGGCGATCTCGCCGGCGAGGAGCGGCTTGAGCCACTTCTCCTTGTGCTCGTCGGTGCCGAAGAGGGTCAGCACCTCCATGTTGCCGGTGTCGGGCGCGTTGCAGTTGGTGGCCTCGGGGGCGATCTCGATCGAGCGGCCCATGATCTCGGCGAGGTGGGCGTACTCGAGGTTGGTCAGGCCGGGGCCCCACTCCTTGTGCGGGTGGAAGAGGTTCCACAGCCCACGGCTCTTGGCCTCGGCCTTGAGGTCCTCGAGGATCTGCGGGTGGTGGTTGTCGTCCCCGGACGCCACCATCTGCTCGTGGTAGACGGACTCGTTGGGGTAGACCTTCTCGTCCATGAAGGCGAGGAGCTTCTCCTTATACTCCTCACCCCTGGGCGTGTTGGCAAAGATCTCGGTCATCGTTGACTCCTCCGTGCTCAGTTGTCGGTGGCTGCGGTCGTGGGCGGCCCGGCGACGAAGTCGTCGGGCGTGGTGGTGGGATCGAAGGGCGGGAACTGCGGGTCGCGCCGCTCGATGAAGGACGTCACGCCCTCGGCGAAGGACGGGGTGGCGAAGGACGCGAGCATCATGGCGACGGCCCGCTCGACCGACTCATCGAGCGTCGCGTCGGCGTCGATCAGCATCTGCTGCTTGATGAGTGAATGCGACTGCGGCGCAGTCCTGCTCGCCATCTCCTGGGCATTTGCGATGGCGGCGTCGAGGAGCTCCTCAGGCGCGGCGAGCCGGTCAACGAGACCCATCGTCAGGGCCTCCTCGCCGGTGATGACCCGGCTGGAGAGCAGCAGGTCCATGGCGCGGCTGCGCCCGACGATGCGCGGCAGCAGCCACGTCACTCCGTATTCGCCGACGAGGCCGCGCTGCGCGAAGGACGTGACGAGCTTGGCCGTGGGAGTGGCGAAGCGGATGTCGCAGTAGAGCGCCTGCACGAAGCCGACACCGGCCGCCGCGCCGTTGAGCGCGGCGATGAGGGGCTTGGTGATGCGTAGCGGCAGGGTGCCGGGCCGGTCGGCGGGCTGCTCCGGGCGGCCCTCCCCCGCGCTGAACTCGTCGAGCATCTGCATGTCGGCGCCGGCGCACCAGGCGCGACCGGCGCCGGTCACCACGATGGCCCGGATCGCGTCATCGCGCTCGCAGGCCTCGAGGTGGTCGAAGTACTGCACCTCCAGCTCACCGGTCCAGGCGTTCATCCGGTCGGGCCGGTTGAAGGTCAGGACGGCGACGGGACCGTGGTCCTCGCGCAGCACCAGCTCGCTCATGCGGTCTCCTCAGGGACGAGCGCGAGGGCCTCGCGCAGCTCAGTAGCGGTCTGCGCGGGAGAGCGGTGGAGTATGCCGCGGATGCCGAGTCGCGCCGCACCGTCGAGGTTGACCTGGACATCGTCGACCAGGACCGTCCCCTCGGTCGGCACGCCGAGCCGCTCGCACGCGACCTCGAAGATCCGGCGCGAGGGCTTGCGCACGCCGATCTGCCCGGAGATGACCTGCACGTCAAAGAGGGAGTCGAGGTCCACCCCGGCATAGCAGTCGCGGCCGAGCGAATTGGACACCAGCGCAACGGGATGCCCCGCGTCGCGCACCTCACGGACCAGGTCGATCATCACCGGCTCGGGCTGGAGCCCGGCGGCCAGCCGGGCGAGGAGCCCGTCGGCGGAGACATCGGCGCCGTGCTCACGCAGCACCACGGCATACGCCTCCTCGAAGCCGTTGTCGTCGAGCCGGCCGCACTCATGGTCGACCAGGGCCTGGCGGGCCTGCGGGTCGTGCGAGAGCAGCCGCAGGGGCAGGTCGGGGTCGAGACCGAGCGAGAGGGCGAGGCGCTCGAAGGCCTCGTGCATCGAGTGGGTCAGGACACCGCCGAAGTCGAAAAGGACTGCGGTGCGCGGCTGCTCGCTCACCCGAGCGAGTCCTGGTAGCGCTGCATGCCACCGATCCAGCGGTCATAGTCGCCGCCCTTGCGGCGGAAGAACTCGAGCACCTCGGGATGCGGGAGGCAGAGGAAGGTCTCGTCGGAGACGGTCTGCATGACGACGTCGGCGCACTCGAGCGGCTCGATGACGGCGCCGGAGTTGCGCACGGCCGCGGCGCTGGCCTGGGCATCGGCGTCCTCGGACTCGGAGCCGGCGTTGAGGAGGTTGGTGTTGACGCCCATCGGGCAGAGGCACGAGACGCGGATGCCCTTGTGCCCGTAGGTGACCCGCAGCCACTCGGCGAAGGCGACAGCACCGTGCTTGGTGACGGCATAGACAGGCGAGCCGATCTGGGTGAGCAGGCCGGCAGCCGAGGCAGTGGAGAAGAAGTAGCCCTCGCCGCGCTCGAGCCACTGGGGGACGAGCGCGCGGGCGGCCCGCACGTGGGCCATGACGTTGACCTGGAAGCCGAGCTCCCACGCGTCCTCGGTGGCCGCCAGGCCGCTGCCGAGGCCGACACCCGCGTTGGCGAAGAACATGTCGACGGGGCCAAAGCTCGACTGGGCCGCGGCGATCATCGCGGTGACCGACTCCTCGGTGGAGACATCGCCGCCGAACGCGATCGCGCTCCCCTCGCGGATCTGCTCGAGCTGCTGGCGCACGAGCTCGGCGCCGTCGCCGTCGAGATCGGCCACGACGACCCGCGCACCCCCCTCGACCAGACGCTGGGCGATGGCGGCGCCGATGCCGGCTGCTGCACCCGTGACGATGGCGACCCTGCCGTCAATGTCCATGCGCGGCACTCTAACCTGAAACCGGATTCAGGTTCAAGGGTTGGGCCTCAGCCGACGGAGGAGATATAGACCTTCCGCAGGGTGGAGTGCACCCGCCAGATGGTGCGCTCGCCGGCCCGCAGCCGCACGACCGAGCCCTCCCCGACCTCGAGCTGCTCGCCGTCCTCGAAGTCGATGCGCGCGCTGCCCCCGATGACCACGAAGATCTCGTCGACCTCGGTGTCGCGGGCCACGCCCTCGGTCATCTGCCACAGGCCGACCTCGGCGCCCTCGATGTCGCCGAAGGACCCGCTGCTGATGCGTGGGTAGCCGTCCATGACGTCGAGCTCGGTGGGGTCCTCGAAGGCGAGGGGCTGGGTGAGCGCGTCGGCGGAGAGCAGTCGCTCGGACATGGGGTCCTCCTCGTGGTGCGTCTTCCGTGGCAGGGTCGGGTGGGCGGTGCGCTCAGGAGTCGAAGCCGAGCCCGAGGCGGTCGAGGCTGCGCAGCAGCAGGTTGCGGCGCCCCTCTGAGTGGTCGGCCTGGTCGATCGACCAGCGGGTGGCCTCGATGCCGAGGGTCGCCAGGGGGCCCGGCGGGAAGGCCATCGGGCGGCTGCGGACCATCTCGAGGTCGGTGAGCTCGGTGCGGACCCCGTCGAGGAGGTCGAGCATGACCCGGGCGCCGAAGCGCGTGGCCCCGACGCCGAGACCGGTGTAGCCGGCCGTGTAGGCGACCCGTCGCTGCGCAGTCACGCCGTGGAAGGCGCAGAAGCGCGTGCAGGTGTCGATCGCCCCGCCCCAGCGGTGGCTGAAGCGGACGTCCTCCAGCTGCGGGAAGGTGGTCAGGAAGTGGGCGGCGAGCTTGCGATAGGTGGCCCAGTTGTCCTCGTGGCACGGGTCGACCTCGGGCCGGTAGACGGCGTCGTAGCCGCCGAACAGGATGCGGTTGTCGCGGCTCAGACGGTAGTAGTGGAACTGGTTGGCCCGGTCCGAGATGCCTTCTCGCCCAGTCCAGCCCACCCGCGCGAGCTGCTCGTCACTGAGCGGCTCGGTCATCAGCGCGTAGTCGTAGACCGGCACCGTCATCCGCAAGTTCTGCGGGAGCAGCGAGGGGAAGACATTGGTCGCGAGCGCCACCTTGCGCGCCTTGACGATGGTGTGTCCCGCGACGACCTGCACAGGGTCGCGCCAGCCGCCGGTCGGGCGCAGGGCCGTGACCCTGGTCCCCTCATAGATCTCCACGCCGAGCCGGTCGGCAGCGCGAGCCAGGCCCAGAGCGAGCCGGGCGGGGTGGACGAGGGCGCACCCCTCGGTGTCGACCTCGGCGCCGAGATAGGTGGGCGAGTCGACGCGGGCTCGCACCTGCTCCGCGGTGAGGTATGCCGCGCCGAGCTCCTCGCGGCGCGCCTCCAGCTCCCGCGCCTGGTAGCGCTCGACGGCGACCGAGAGCATGCCGGAGCGCTCGAGGTGGGCGTCGATGTCGAGGTCGTCGAGATCGCGGATCAGTCCGTCGAGGTTGCCCTGGCCGATGCGGTCGAGCTCGGCCATCTCGTGCGGCCACCGCGACAGCCCGTTGTCCTCGCCGTGGGTGAGCGTGGCCTCGGCGAAGCCGCCGTTGCGACCCGATGCCGCCCAGCCGACCCGCTCGCCCTCGAGCAGGACGACCCGCAGGCTGGGGTCGCGCCGCTTGGCGAGCACGGCAGTCCACAGCCCGGCATACCCGCCGCCGACGACCGCGAGGTCGCAGTCGACACCCGCCGTCAGTCGCGGGAACTCCGGGCGCTCGACATCCTCGAGCCAGAAGACCTCCAGCCGCGAGCCGTCCAGCACACGGTCCACGAGCGCGGACGGCGGGGACTTGCGCTCGAAGACCGTCGACCCACGGGTATGCCGCGTGCTCGCCATTGCTGTGCCCCTCCTGGTGCCCGGACCTCGGCGCCGCGCTCCCCCAGCGTCGCGCCCATGTGCTGAGACCAACCTACCCAGCCGCCTCGCCCCGTGACGGCTCGGACCCGGTCGACCTAGAGTGCAGGGATGGACAGGTCAGGGCAGGGGGAGATCATCGAGCAGGTGGTGGCGCGGGCCATGGCCATCGCACCGGGGGGATGGGCCCGGTTCGTGGGCAACTGGGAGGCCACCAGACCCGAGGGACAGGCACACCTCAACTACATCACGCTCGCGGTGGTCGAGCACGAGGGCCGATGGGCGCTGGGGCAGTTCGACTTCGACGAGCCCCTCTATGACCTGGTCGCGCACCTGCACGACATCATGACCGAGGCCGGCGAGCAGTGGACCACCCTCGACCTCGAGGTGGACGCCGACGGCCGCTTCCGCACCCAGTTCGGCTATGGCGAGCCCAAGCGCACCAACGGGGTGCTCGACGAGGAGTCGCTGGGCCGCTTCGAGCGCTATCTCGAGACCTGGGTCGCCGAGCACGGCGATCGGCCGGGCGACGGCGCCCAGCCCGACAGCCGACCCGGGAGGGGCGAGCCGGCAGAGACCCGGCGCGCCCCCGCGCACGGGAGCACGGACGAGACCATCCAGGCGATCATCGACGGGATGCGGGCCGCCGGCGAGTCCCAGTCCAGCTGGCTCCGTCTGGTCGGGCAGTGGTTCCGGCCGTCCGTCGACGGGTCACCCTCCGGTGGGATCATCAGCACCTCCATCGCCATGGTGGTCGGTCCCGACAGGCAGATTCGGGCCACCAACCTGCCGCTGCCGGACGAGATCGGCGCGCTCGCCAACGACCTGGTCACCCTTGCCCGCGGCACAGGACGGGAGGGGTGGACCCTGCTGCGCGTCATGATCGACCGCACCGGGGAGGTGGCCGTCACCTTCGACGACAGCCTGCAGGCCGACGTCCAGGGCGTTGTGAACGCGCCGGAGGTCCTCCAGTGGTGCAGGCCTGGACCGGACGAGGTCGCCGAGGTGCGGGGGGTGCTCGATCGGATCACCCGTCTGGCCGACCAGCACAAGCGGCGACAGCAGCGCTGGGGGTGGCTGACCGGCCGCGGCTGAACCGGCTGGGCAGCACCACAGCGCTGACGGGTCCGGCGGGCGGCGACCGGGCCGCGGGCCTGTGGACAGCCGCGGCCGGCTGTCGGCCACGCGGCATACGCTCCTTGTCATGGATCTGCGGCAGGCACTGGTGATGGGGCGGGCGCTCATGCGCGAGCACGGCCTCACCGGCTGGACGCTGTCCTATGACCGGGCCAAGACGCGGGCGGGTGCCTGCCGGTTCACGACCAGGCAGATCACCCTGTCGCGCTACCTGACCCATCTCCACTCCGAGGAGGAGGTGCGCGACACGATCCTCCACGAGATCGCCCACGCCCTCGTCGGGCCGCGCCACGGGCACGACGCGGTGTGGCGGCGACAGGCGCTGGCGATCGGGTGCACCGCCGAGCGCTGTGTCCCCGAGGACGCGGCCCGGGTCGAGGCGCCGTGGGTCGGCATCTGCCCGGCGGGCCACGAGTCCCATCGGCATCGCGCGCCGACCCGGGTGGCCTCCTGCCCCAAGTGCGCACGGGTGTTCTCGCCCGAGCACCTGCTGACCTGGACCCACCACGGCCAGACCGTGCCGATGCACCCGCGCTATGTCGCAGAGCTGCGCCGGCTCCAGCGCGACCCGGGCGAGGAGCCGGCCGCGCGCACGGTCACGCTGCTGGCGCCGGGCACGGCGGTGCGGGTGGTCGCCGGGGGCCGCTATGGCGGCACGGTGGGACGCATCGAGAAGGTCGCCCGCACGCGCTATCACGTGCGCACGGCCACCGGCATCCTCACCGTGCCGTTCTCGCTCGCCCGCCCTCTGGAGACGGACGGGTGAGCGGGCGGCTCATTCCTTGGGCGAGCGGCTGAACATCGACTCCGGGGCCAGCACGGCGATCACGCGGCCGTTGGCGACCTCGCGGCCCTCGGCGGTCATCGTGATGTCGACGACGACCTTCTTCTCCTTGACCTCGGTCGGCGTGCCCCGCAGCTCGAGCGGCACGCCCATCGGCGTCGGCGCGACGTAGTTGACCTCGAGGCGGCCAGTGACGAAGCGCAGCGACGGCTCGCTGCCCATCTCACGCTCGCGCATCCGATAGGCCGCCGCCGACGCGGTGCCCGTGCCGTGGCAGTCGATGAGCGAGGCGATCAGCCCGCCATAGACGAAACCGGGCACGGCCGTGTACTTCTCGTCGGGCACGTGGGTGGCCACGGCCTCCTCGCCGTCCCACCGGCTCTGCACGTGCAGGCCCTGGTCGTTGAGGCGCCCGCAGCCGTAGCAATGCGAGACATCCTCGGGGTAGTGGTGCTGGAAGACGTCGTTGTCCATCCGGCCTGTCGCTCCTTTGTCGTGTTCCTCTCTGGCTGACACCCCGGCGCGCAACCGCGCCGGGAGCTTTAGCCCACTTGGGCACGATCGCCCCGGGCGCTTTGGCCCACTTGGGCACGATCGCCCCGGGCGGTCAGTCGCGCGGGACGAGGTCCTCCTGGAGCTGGCCGGCGAGGCGCACCTGGATGATCTCCTTGGCCTCGTGGAGGATCTGGTCGACGACCTCCTCGCAGGAGAGCACCTCGTCGATCAGGCCCTGGCACTGGCCGGCCCACCACATGCCGTCCTCGAGGTCGCCGTTGGTGAGCACCCGCTCGCGAGCGCGGGCGCCCGAGGCGAGCTCGGCGATGTCCTCGAACTTGGCACCGGGCCGCTTGGAGATCTCGGCGATCTGCTCCGAGATCGAGTTGCGGGCGACGCGGGCGGTGTTGTGGAACTCGCGGAAGACCAGGATCGAGTCGCGCTCGGTGTTGGCGCAGATCTGCTTCTTGACGTTCTCGTGGACGGGCGACTCCGTGGTCGCGACGAAGCGCGTGCCCATGTTTACCGCCGAGGCCCCGAGCGCCAGCGCCGCTGCCAGGCCCGCGCCGTCGGCGATGCCGCCGCTGGCGATGATCGGGATCCGCAGCTGGCGGGCGGCCGCGGGGATCAGCACGATGCCGCCGATGTCGTCCTCGCCCGGGTGCCCCGCGCACTCGAAGCCGTCGATGCTGATCGCGTCGACGCCGAGCGCCTCGGCCTTGAGCGCGTGCCGCACGGCGACAGCCTTGTGGATCACCTTGACGCCGGCCTCCTTGAAGGACGGCAGGTGCGGCGCCGGGTTGGAGCCGGCGGTCTCGACGATCTTGACGCCGGACTCGCAGATGACCTGGCGGTACTCCTCGTAGGGGATCGGGTTGATCGTCGGCAGGATCGTCAGGTTGACCCCGAAGGGCTTGTCGGTCAGTTCGCGGGTGCGCTCGATCTGGACGGCAAGGTCCTCGGGCGTCGGCGAGTTGAGGGCGGTGAGCAGCCCGAGCGCGCCGGCGTTGGCGACGGCGGCCGTCAGCTCGGCGGTGCCGACGAAGGTCATGCCGCCGCAGACGATCGGGTGCTCGATGCCGAAGGTCTCGGTGAAGGGTGTGCGGAACATCAGCCAATCCTCCTCAGCAGCGCGGCGAGCGCCTGGCCGCCACCGATGCACATGGTGACGACGGCCAGCTCCTTGTCCTTGCGGACGAGGTCCTTGGCCGCGCGCAGCGTGAGGATCGCGCCGGTGGCGCCGACGGGGTGGCCCAGGGCGATCGCACCGCCATAGGGGTTGACCCGGTCCTCGGGCAGGCCGGCGTCGCGCACGCACGCGACCGCCTGGGCGGCGAAGGCCTCGTTGACCTCGTAGACGTCGATGTCCTGTGGCGTGAGCCCGGTCTGCTCGAAGAGCCGCTGGAGCGCGATGACCGGGGCATAGCCCATCAGCTCCGGCTCCATGGCCCCCGTCGCCACCGCGTCGAGGGTCGCCAGGCCGCTGAGCCCGCGCTCCCCCGCGACCGACTCGCGCGCCAGCACGACGGCCGCGCCGCCGTCGTTGATGCCCGAGGCGTTGCCCGCGGTGACGGTGCCGTCCTTTTTGAATGCCGGGCGCAGGCCGGCGAGGATCTCGAGCGTCGTGTCGGGCTTGGGGTGCTCGTCCTCGCTGACGGTGCGCGGCTTCCGTCCGCCGATCTCGACGGGCACGATCTCCTCGGCGAAGGCCGCCTTGGCCTCGGCCGAGGCCGCCCGCTGCTGGCTGCGCAGCGCGAACTCGTCCTGCTGCTCGCGGCTGACGCCGTACTTCTCGGCGACGTTCTCGGCCGTCACGCCCATGTGGATGTCGTGGAAGGGGTCGGTCAGCATCATGACCGTCCCGTCCTTGAGCTCGCGGTCCCCGAGCCGGTAGCCGTTGCGGGCCCCGAAGTCGTAGAACGGCATACGGGTCATCGACTCGTCACCACCGGCGAGCGCGAGATCCGCTGCGCCCCAACGCATCTGCATCGCAGCTGACCAGATCGCCTGGAGGCCGGAGCCGCACAGCCGGTTGACCGTGTATGCGGGGACGGAGGCCGGCAGCCCGGCCGCCAGGCTCACGCGGCGGGCGTTGTAGGCGTCCGGCCCGACCTGGCCGATGCATCCCATCACGACCTCGTCGATGTCCTCCCCCGCGACGCCGGCCCGGCGGAGGGCCTCCTTGGCCGCCGTCGCCCCGAGCTCGTGGCCGGGGACGTCCTTGAAGGCTCCGCCGAAACTGCCGATGGGGGTGCGGGCGCCGTCGACGATGACGATCTTCTCTGCGGGGGTTTGGGTCATGCCCGGAGCCTAGGGTCGGCGCCTCACGCGCCGCTATGTGCCCCGTCACCACACCGGGCTGTATGCCGCGTGCTCGGCTACGACCGTGGTCGCAGGACCCCGCCGCGCAGGTCCAGACCGTCGTCTGATGTGCACCCCACCCTCGACGCAGGAGAGTGGAGTCAACGCCGAAGGAAGCCCCCCGAGGCACCAGGACAGACCACAGACCAGGAAGGCCCCGACCATGTTCAGCACCTACCGCAACCTCGACCGCGACCAGCGCAAGCAGATCGAGCTCGTCTTCTTCATCTCCCTGGCGATCCTGCTCCCCCTGACCGGCTACACGGTCTTCGAGGCGGTCGCCGTCTCCCTCCTCGCCGCGATCGCCCAGCTCGGCCTGGAGGTCCGCCGCGAGCACAAGGCCACCGCGCAGCGGTGAGCACGCGGCATACCGCCGCAGCGCCGCCAGCAGACAACGGCGAAGGCCCCGCCCGGATGATCCGGGACGGGGCCTTCGGCACTGGTGGCAGGTGAAGGATTCGAACCTTCGTAGCTTTCGCGATGGATTTACAGTCCACTCCCATTGGCCGCTCGGGCAACCTGCCGGGTGCGCATGCGAGGATAGCAAGGGGAGAGCCCAACGACGAAATGAAGAGGAGACGCCGTGGCTGACAGCTCGTTCGACATCGTGAGCAAGGTGGACCGCCAGGAGGTGGACAACGCGCTCAACCAGGCCGCCAAGGAGGTCGCGCAGCGCTACGACTTCAAGGGCGTCGGTGCCTCGATCGCGTGGAGCGGCGACAGCATCGTCATCAAGGCCAACACCGCCGAGCGCGTCCTGGCCGTCCTCGATGTCCTGGAGACCAAGCTGGTGCGCCGGGGCGTCTCGCTCAAGAACATCGACTTCGGCGACAAGGAGCCCAAGGCGTCTGGCAAGGAGTACATCCTGTCCGGGCCCACCAAGGAGGGCATCGACCAGGACAACGCCAAGAAGATCTCCAAGATCATCCGCGACGAGGGCCCCAAGGGCGTCAAGGCCCAGATCCAGGGCGACGAGCTGCGCGTGACCTCCAAGTCGCGCGACGACCTCCAGGCGATCATCGCCCTGCTCAAGGGCAAGGACCTCGACGTCGCGCTCCAGTTCACGAACTACCGCTGAGCGAGTTATCCACAGGCTGGCGTGCTCCCGCATTACCACAGGCCACAGGCTCCTATCGACGAACCTCACGCCTTCTGATGCCCCCTGACGGTTCCTGACGACCACACTCAGAACACACTGGCGGCCGTCAAGAGTGAAGCCCTAGAACCTGGCAGGTGCGGGTCAAGTCCGCTGGGGTGGTATAGGAGGTTGATCCCTCGGTTGGGCGTGTCGGTCAGGCGGCGGTGGCCAACGGCGAGGGCCTGATCTCCGGCGACGGGCGGAGCATCACCTTCCGCTCGGTCAACGACCCGATGCGCGAGTGCGTCGGCGACGGCATCAACTGCATCGACTACGAGATCAACCCGACCCACCTGCGCCAGTGGCGGGCCCCGTGACCCCCTGCTGAGCCTGTCGCCCAGACGCGCGTATGCCGCCGTGCCCGACTCGGGCACGGCGGCAAACGTCTGTCTGGGGTCAGTGGTGGGGTGTGCGCTTGACGTCGAGCTCGCCCTCGCCGAACTGCTTGCGCAGGACCTTCTTGTCGAACTTGCCGACCGAGGTGCGCGGCACCGCCTCGATGTAGGCCCAGGCGTCGGGCAGCTGCCACTTGGCGAAGTGCTCGGCGAGGAACTCGCGCAGCTCCTCCGGAGTCGTCGTCGCGCCCTGGCGCAGAACGACCGAGGCGAGCGGGCGCTCCTGCCACTTCTCGTCGGGGATGCCGACGACCGCGGCCTCGACGACATCGGGGTGGCCCATGAGCGCCGACTCGAGCTCGACGCTGGAGATCCACTCGCCGCCGGACTTGATGACGTCCTTGGCGCGGTCGGTGAGCGTGATGTAGCGCATCTCGTCGAGGGTGCCGACGTCACCGGTGCGCAGCCAGCCGTCGCGGAACTTCTCCGGGTCGTCGTCCTTGTAGTACGCCCCGGTCACCCACGGGCCGCGGACCTCGACCTCGCCGACTGCGACACCGTCGTGGGCCATCTCGGAGCCGTCGTCGCCGGTGATGCGGGCCTCGACGCCGCACAGCGGCCGGCCGGCGCCGCCGCGGTAGGGCCAGATGTCGTCGCCCTCGCAGCCGATCGGCTCGCGGGCGACGGAGGCGACCGGGGAGGTCTCGGTCATGCCCCAGGCCTGGACCACCTCGATGTTGTGCCGCTCCAGCAGCGCCTTCTGGAGCGCGACCGGCACCTGCGACCCGCCGCAGAGCACCCGGCGCAGGCCGGTGAGGTCGGGCTTGTGCTCGTCGAGATAGGCGAGCAGGTCGTTCCACACGGTCGGCACGCCGCCGGAGACGGTCGGTCGCGAGGCGACCATGAACTTCGCCAGCGGCTCGGCCTGGAGCCAGCGGTCGGGCATGAGCAGCGACGAGCCGGCCATGAGCGCGGCATACGGCAGGCCCCACGCATTGGCGTGGAACATCGGCACGACCGGCAGCACGCGGTCGGTCCAGTGCAGCGCCCCGACGGTGCCCATGCACACGGCCATCGAGTGCAGATAGGCCGAGCGGTGGGAGTAGACGACGCCCTTGGGGTTGCCGGTCGTGCCGGAGGTGTAGCACATCGCCGCGGCCGACCTCTCGTCGATCTCGGGCCAGTCGAAGCTCTCCTCCTCGGCGGCCAGCGCCTCGTCGTAGAGCATGACGTTCTTGCCGCTGGAGCGCAGGCCGACGAGATCGGCGGCTGCCGCGTCGGGGCCGGCGACGAGCACGTGCTCGACGGTGGTGAAGGTCGGCAGCAGCTTGACGAGCATCGGCACGAGCGAGTCGTCGACGATGACGACCTTGTCCTCGGCGTGGTCGGCGATATAGGTCAGCTGCTCGGGGAAGAGTCGGATGTTGAGCGTGTGGAGCACCGCGCCCATCGAGGGCACCGCGAGATAGGCCTCGAGGTGCTCGGCGTTGTTCCACTGGAAGGTCGCCACCCGCTGGTCGCCCTCGATCCCCAGGCGGCGCAGCGCATTGGCCAGCTGCGCGGCCCGGCGGCCGACCTCGGCATAGCTGCGGCTGCGGGTGCCACCGTCGGTGGCCGTGACGACCTCGGAGCCGGCGTGGACCTCGGTGCCGTGTCGCAGGAGCGCGGTGATGGTCAGCGGGATGTCGCGCATGGTGCTCTGCATGGCGGACATGGTGCCCGTGTGACCGCGGTCACGCTATGGCTTGGGCACACATATCTCACCGTCTGGGTGTGCGCGGCACCCGCCTCCTCCCCGCGGGATCGGACAGATCGGGAGGTATGCCGCTCAGCCGGCCCAGACTCCCGACGCGCCTCTGCGGTGGCTGCCGACGAGGTGGGTGTCGACGATGCCGACCGCCTCCATCAGCGCATAGGCCGTCGTCGGGCCCACGAAGCGGAAGCCCTTGGCGCGCAGCGCCTTTGCCAGGGCGATCGACTCCGGCGAGGTCGTCGGCACCTGCGAGGTGGTCTCTGGTCGCGGGGTGTCGTCGGGCTGGAAGGACCAGATGAGCTCCGCCAGCCCGCCCTCCTCGCGCAGCGCCACGGTGGCCCTGGCGTTCTGGATCGTGGCCAGGATCTTGGCGCGGTTGCGCACGATCCCGGCGTCGGCCATCAGCCGCTCGACATCGGCCTCGCCATAGGCCGCGACGGCGTCGGGGTCGAAGCCGGCGAAGGCCGCCCGGAAGGCCTCGCGCTTGCGCAGGATCGTCAGCCACGACAGGCCCGACTGGAAGGCCTCGAGGCTGACCCGCTCGAAGAGGCCCTGCTCGTCGCGGACCGGCATCCCCCACTCGGTGTCGTAGTAGTCGCGCAGCAGCGGGTCGGCGTTGCCCCAGGGGCTGCGGGCGAGGCCGTCCTCCCCCAGCGTCGGCCCACCCGGCGTCTCAGCGGTCATGCCAGCACTCTCCCAGACCGGGCCGACAGCCGAGGGTGACTGTGCGCACTGACCGGTGACGCGCGGCATACCTCGGTGCAAGCATGGTCGCTGACTGTGCACGACGACCAAGGGAGCAGCATGCGCACCTTCGCCAACCTCGATGAGTACAAGGCCGCCGAGGGCGAGCACCTCGGCTACAGCGACTGGCACGAGGTCACCCAGGAGCGGATCAACACCTTCGCCGACGCGACCGGCGACCACCAGTGGATCCACACCGACCCCGAGAAGGCCAAGGGCGGCCCGTTCGGCACCACGATCGCGCACGGCTACCTCACGCTCTCGCTCATCCCGATGCTCGTCTGGGAGATCTACACGGTCGAGGGGCTCAAGATGGGAGTCAACTACGGCGCCAACAAGATCCGCTTCCCGCAGCCCGTGCCGGTCGGCTCGCGGGTGCGGGCGGGCGCCGAGCTGGTCTCGCTCGAGCAGAGCTCGATGGGCTACACCTCGACGGTCAAGGTGACGGTCGAGATCGAGGGCTCCGACAAGCCCGCGTGCGTCGCCGAGGTCCTCTCGGTGCTGGTCCCGTGACCGAGGGGTATGCCGCGGACGCCCCCGGCGCGGCGGCCGCCGACACCGCGGCCGGCTTCACCGCCGGGCTCTTCTCCGTCGCCGGCAAGGTCTGCGTCGTCACCGGTGGCACCCGCGGCATCGGCATGATGATCGCCCGCGGGCTGCTCCAGGCCGGCGCTGCCGAGGTGGTCATCTCCTCGCGCAAGGCGGAGGCGTGCGAGGCAGCGGCCGGTGAGCTCGCGGCATACGGCAGGGTCCGGGCGATCCCCGCCGACCTGTCCACGCCCGAGGGCGTGCAGGCCCTCGTCGACGGCATCGCCGACCTCGAGCGGGTGGACGTGCTCGTCAACAACGCCGGGGCCACGTGGGGCGCGCCGATCGAGGAGTACCCGCAGGCCGGCTGGGACCGGGTGCTGGGGCTAAATGTCACGGGCGTCTTCCTCGTCACGCAGGCGCTGCTGCCCAAACTGCGCGCGGCCGCGAGCACCGAGGACCCCGCGCGGGTGGTCAACATCGGGTCGGTCGACGGCATCGGCGTGCCCGAGATGGAGTCCTATGCCTACTCGGCCTCCAAGGCGGGCGTGCACCAGCTGACCAGGCACCTCGCCTCCCGGCTGGCCGGTGAGCACATCACGGTCAACGCGATCGCCCCCGGGCCGTTCGAGTCCAAGATGATGGCCTTCGCCCTCGACGACCCGGCGTCCCGCGAGCGCATCGAGTCACGGATCCCCTTGGGGCGCATCGGGACTCCCGAGGACGTCGCGGGTCTGACGATCTTCCTTGCCTCCCGCGCCGGCGCCTATGTCTCCGGCGCGATCATCCCCCTCGACGGCGGCAAGACCGGCTGCTCCTGATCCGTGCCTGCCCCGCTATCTGCTCCGTAGCGTTGAGAACACTGGTCTCAACGCTACGGAGGGCGTTTTGGCGTTGAGAACACTGGTTTCAACGCTATGGGTATGCCGTCAGCCCGCGGCACCCCCACGTCTCCCCTCCCCTGGTGACTGGGTGCCGGCTCAGCCAAGTGCGCGACGGAGCTGCTCGATAAGCTCAGAGAGCAGAGCGTCGTCGTTGATGTCGCCGGCCGTGATGGGGATGTAGTCGTAGTCGTAGCGCCGGAAGAGCCGCCGTCGGGTCGTGTCGATGCGCCACTGACGCTTGTCGGTCCAGTGGTAGTCGCCTTCGAAATCGACGATGACGCGGGCCTTCCGCCACAGGAAATCAACCTCGCCGAGCCACTCACCCAGCTCGACAATGTCCTGGTTGAGCTCTGGCTCAGGCAGTCCGCCCTCCGCGCACTTGATCCGTGTGAGGCTCTCCATGGCCGACCTGCTCCCGACGCGCATGAAAGGGATCGCCTCTCGGAGTTTGCGCACTCTCCGACGTCGCGGCAGCAGGCTAAGGGCCACCAGCTCGTCCAACAGCGTCTCGGACCTGTTGAGAAATGCATCGCCCAGCGCGATCACGTCGTTGCGGGACCAGTAGCCCAGCCCGGCCACGTCGAGCACCGTCCACGCCATGCTTGTGACCGGTAGCCGCCGGACGATGTCGGTCTCCCGCAGGTCGAGACCGGTGTGGCCCAGCACTTCCTTGCGGGTCAGGGCCCCCAACACGTCGGGACGCATCACATCGAGCGGCTCACGCGGGGTCCAGATCCGCGGAGTCGGCGCGGTCCACAGGCGCACCGCTGTCGTGTGCGAGAAGGCATAGGGCTCGGGAAGAACCAGCGCCATCCCCTGCGCGAAACTGACGCAGTCCTGCGGCTGCATCATGTGCAGGCCGTGACTTACCTGCGTGAGGCCATGACGTCGCAGCAACCCGTCGCTCAGCCCTTCGGCGCGGGCTTGCGACGACAGGAAGGCGGCTGGGAGGTCCGGGGGGAGCGGAGGGAGGCGTCGCGGCATACCCACGACCTTGGCCGAACTCGGCGCGAGGCGACTCCGGTCATCCACAGTCGCCGTTGAATCCGAGCGACTCAACGCTAAACACCCCTCCTTAGCGTTGAAACCAATGTTTTCAACGCTAGGGAGCGGGCACTCGGTATGCCGCGGGGCCGGGCATGCCGCGGGGGCGGGCTGGGGGGGTCAGTCGCCGATGGTGGCGGCGGCGGTGTCGGAGATGCGCTCGGCGAGGTAGGGGCCGAACCAGAAGGGGTCGTTGTGCATCGCCCGGGGGACGCCCTCGCTCATCAGCAGCTCGGGGGCGGCCGCGGCGATGACGCGGGACTGGTCGGGCGGGACGAGCTCGTCGGCCTCGCCGTAGAGCACGCGGACGGGCGCCTTGACCTGCGGCATGAGGGCGAGCGAGTCATAGCGGTCGCGCACAAACCATGTGGGGACGACCGGATAGAGCGCGTGCGCCATGTCGGCCATGCTCGTGTAGGGCGAGCGCAGCACGACGGCCGCGGGCTGGTCGGTCGTGGCCAGCCGGACGACCACGCCAGTGCCGAGCGACTCCCCCACGTAGATCGTCCGCTCGGCGGGGAAACCGTTGTCCCGCAGCCACTTTGCGGCCGCCTGGGCGTCGGCGGCCAGGCCGTCCTCGGTGGGCTTGCCGGGGTTGCCGCCGTAACCGCGGTAGTCGAGCAGCAGCGTGGTCAGGCCCAGTCTGGCCGCCTCGGCCGCGACCTCGGTGCGTCCGGCACGGTTGCCGCCGTTGCCCGCGGCATAGAGCACGGCCACTCGGCGGTCGCCCGAGGTCGGCCGCACGAGCCAGGCCCGCAGCCGCAGCCCGTCGGAGGTCTGGAGCGTGACGTCCTCGGCGCCGGGGAGAGCGGAGGCGGCCGGGCCGGGGTCGGCCGCGTCGGGGTAGTAGAGCAGCGAGCGCTGGCCCGCCCAGGCTGCGCCGAGCACGCCCACAAGGAGCAGGCCCACGAGGGCGAGGGCGCTCAGCATGCCGTGACGACGGGTCCCGCCGGCCCGCCGGGCCAGCCAGACGGCCGCCGCGACGAGCAGGGCGACGAGCACCACCAGGAGCAGGACCGCCACGAACCCGACAGCCATCGCTGCGCCCCCTCAGTGCTCGACGGCCTCCTCGCCACCAGTCTCCTCCTCGGCGCCGTCCTCGGGGGTGCCATAGCGCGACAGGGAGTCGAGGGCCTCACGCACCAGGTCCTCCCCGTCGACGAAGCCGCGTCGCACGCCGGCGGGCAGGTCATCGCGCTCGAGCGCCTCGCGGGCGACCGCGAGCGTCTCGGGCTCGACTGCGGTGACGGGGTAGGCCAGACGGGCCAGCCGCCCCAGCGCGTCCTCGCCGACGAACTCGCGCATGGCCGGCAGCTCCTCGTGGAAGCGCCGCACATAGGGCCGCAGGAGGTCGCGTCCGCCGGTCCAGAATGCCGCGCCGATCGCGTTGCGCTCGTAGTTGCTCAGGTCACGGTTGCGGGTCAGCTGCTCCCACGCCCACTCCTTGGCGTCGCCGTCGGGCAGCGACGCGCGGGCGGCGAGCGCCTTGAGGTGGCCGGAGAGGGTCTGGTCCTCGGACTCGAAGGCCGCGATGTCCTCGGCCGAGACACACCCCCGCTGCGCCAGGGTCTGGATCGCCAGCCACCGGAAGTCGGAGTCGCCCTCGAGCATCTCGGGCACGTGTTCGCCTGCGGCCCAGGCCGTCAGCAGTCCCTCGTCGGCGCTGGTGCGTGCGACCAGCCGCGCCCCGATCACCTGCGCGCCCTCGCTCGAGCCCTCGCGCAGGGCCCGGTCGCCGGCCCGGTCGAGCAGGGCGAGCGCGTCGGCTCGCTCGTCGTCGCGCAGCAGCCGCGGCACCACGACGCCGACGGCATAGTCGGCGACCCGGGCCATCGTCATCTCGGTGGTCTCCTGCGGCCACGCCGCCTCGATGACCCGCAGCAGCTGGCGCGGATCGACCTCGGCGCGGGCCACTCCCTCCTGGAGCGAGACCCACAGCACCGCACGGGCCATCGCGTCGGGGATCGCACCCAGCCGCTCGGGCAGCGCCGCGACGGTCCGCTCGTCGGGGACGACCGCGGCCCAGGTCAGGTCGCCGGCGTTGACCGCGATCACGTCGACGTCGGGGTGCTCGCCGAGCGCCGACAGCGGGATCTCGTCACCGTCGAGGCTCACCTGCTCGCGGAAGACCTCGCCGTCGGGTCCGAAGCCCGCCACATCGAGGGTGTGCGGGCGGTTGACCGAGTATGCCGCGGGCGCGGCCTTGCGCAGCACGCCCGCCTCACGGTCGAGCGTCAGAGCGTCGAGCGAGGCGGTCTCGAGCCACGCGGAGCTCCAGTCCTGGAGGTCCTGGCCGGACGAACCCTCCATCGCCGCAATGAAATCCGCGAGCTCGCCATTGCCGTAGGAGTAGTCCTCGAGATAGGCGCGCACACCCGAGACGAAGGCGTCGTCGCCGATGTGGGCGATCAGCTGCCGCAGCGCTGACGCGCCCTTGGCATAGGAGATGCCGTCGAAGTTCGCCAGCGCGCTCGCGCCGTCAGGCGCCGGGGAGCCGGCGACAGGGTGCGTCGACGGGGCGCGGTCCGCGGCATACCCCCAGGCCTTGCGCACCGGGCAGAAGCCGACCCAGGCGTCGGAGAACTCGGTGGCGTCGGCGAGGGTGCGGTGCGACATGTACTCGGCGAAGGACTCGTTGAGCCACAGGTCGTCCCACCAGCGCATCGTGACGAGGTTGCCGAACCACATGTGCGCCAGCTCGTGGGCGACGGTGTTGGAGCGGCCCTCGAGCTGGTCACGCGTGGCCACCCCTCTGTGGATCTCGCTGTCGCGGAAGGTGACACAGCCCGGGTTCTCCATCGCGCCGGCGTTGAACTCGGGGACGAAGACCTGGTCGTACTTGTCGAAGGGGTAGCGGATGCCGAAGAGCCCGTGGAGGTAGTCGAAGGACTGCCGCGTGATCTCGAGGATCTGCGGGCCCTGCTCCTCGAGCTGCTCGGCGAGCGAGGCGCGGGCATGCACCCCGAGCGGGATGCCGTCGTGCTCGTCCTCCACCGAGACATAGGGCCCCGCGCACACGGTCGTGAAGTAGGTCGCGAGCGGCCGGGTCTCACGGAAGACCCACCGGCCGTCGGGTCCGCGCTCGCCGGCGCCGTTGGCGATGACGCGCCAGTCGTCGGGGGCGGTCACCGTGACGACATAGGGCGCCTTGAGGTCGGGCTGGTCGAAGCACGCGAAGACCGTCGGGGCGGCATCGAGGAAGAGGTGCCCGTAGACATAGTCCTCGCCGTCGGCGGGGTCGGTCGCGCGGTGCAGCCCCTGCCCGTCGTGGCGATAGCGCATCGTCGAGTAGACCTCGAGCACGTTGTGCTCTCGCAGCTTGCGCAGGGTCAGCCGCCCGTCCTCGTATGCCGCGCGCGGAAGCCGGCGCCCGTTGAGGGTGGCCCGGTGGAGGGTCTCCGGGCGGATCTCGGCGAAGGTCTCCGACCCCGGCTCCGCGTCGAAGCGGATCACCGTGAACGACCCGAACTGCTGCTCTCCGCGGGTGAGGTCGAGGTCGACCTCCATGCGGGTCACGGCGACGGTCGAGGCGCGTGCGAGGGCTTCGTCACGGGTCAGATCGGGCACGCCCCCGATTCTTCCATCCGAGCCCGACCGCCGCGCCCGATACCTCCCTCTCCGTCCCAGACAGAGGTATGCCGCCCTCCCGTGGGCGGGAGGGCGGCATACGACATGCGTGGTGTCGGTCAGCCGGGCTGGAGACCGGGGCGCGGCTGGGGCGCCGGGCGGGGGCCCCTGTCGAGCTGGCCCATGCCGCGCGCCATCTGCTCGAGGCGGGCGATGCGGTCGGCCATCGGCGGGTGGGTGGAGAAGAAGCGGGAGATGTCCTGGGGGCGGAACGGGTTGGCGATCATCATGTGGCTGGCGTTGACGACCTGACGCGTCGGGGCGAGCGGCGCGCGCGCGGTGGCGAGCTCGAGCTTGCGCAGCGCACTGGCCAGGGCGAGCGGGTCGCCGGTCAGCTTGGCGCCGTCCTCGTCGGCGTCGAACTCGCGGGTGCGGCTGATGGAGGACTGGATGACCATCGCCGCGAGCGGCGCGATGAAGGCGGCCGCCAGCAGGCCGAGGGCGTTGCCGCCGCGGTTGTCGTCGCTGTTGGACGAGCCGCCGCCAAACATCATGCCGAAGGAGAGCATCTGGCCGACCGACGAGATCACGCCGGCGATGGCGGCAGCGACAGAGCCGGTGAGGATGTCGCGGTTGTATACGTGCATCAGCTCGTGGCCGAGCACGCCGCGCAGCTCGCGCTCGTCGAGGATGCGCAGGATTCCGACGGTGCAGCACACCGCGGCGTTCTCGGGGTTGCGTCCGGTGGCGAAGGCGTTGGGCGCCTCGGTCGGCGAGACGTAGAGGCGCGGCATCGGCTTGCCCGCGGCCGTCGACAGCTCGCGGACGATCTTGTACATCACCGGCGCCTCGGCCTCGCTGACCGGCTGCGCACGCATGGCCCGGATCGCGACCTTGTCGCTGTTCCAGTAGCTGTAGGCGGTCGTGAGGACACCGAGCAGCGCAAAGACCCACAGGAACGCAGAGTTGCGCGTGTAGGCGGTGATGAGCGCGCCCAGTCCGAGCAGCAGAGCGAAGATCGTCGCGAACAGGCCCGCGGTCTTCAACCCGTTGAAGTGGTTGTGCATGACCCTATTAACGCAGACTCGCGCGTGGTTCGTTCCCGTTCAGGGGCGTGGCGGGCGTTCGGGTCGGGGCGGGCGCTCGGGGCGGGACGGGCGCTCTGGTCTCGCCGGCCGCTCCGGTCTGGCCGGCCGCTCCGGTCTCGCCGGCCGCTCGGGGCGGCCGGGCCGGGCACCGGGCTCGCTGCCGCCGGGCTCGAGCGCGACGGGCTCGGGGACGGAGGCGCGCCAGCCCTCGAGGCGATCGGCCTTATGGAGCAGGTCGCGCAGGTCGCCGCCGGGATAGGCAAAGTCGGTGGCCCAGTGCAGCGCGTCGAAGGGGCACACCTCGATGCAGATCCCGCAGTACATGCACAGCGAGTAGTCGATCGCGAAGCGGTCCAGGACGTTGTGCTCGCGGTCGCGGCCGTGCTCGGTCGTCGCGGGGACCGTCTCCTTGTGGGAGTCGATATAGATGCACCAGTCCGGGCACTCGCGCGCGCACAGCATGCACGAGGTGCAGTTGGCGGCGGTGAGCGCGATGACACTGCGGCTGCGGGGTGGCTGGGTCATCGCTGACCCCATTCGGGTATGCCGGGTGGCAGCAGTTTGCGGCGCGAGGGCGAGCGGCGTGCCTCCGCCTCGCTCTCCCCCGGCTCCTTGCCGCCAGGCCAGCGCTTCTCGCCGCGCGGGGCGAGCTCGAAGGTCTTGCGCAGCGGTGCCGCCGGCCCGGCCTCCCCCAGCAGGAGCGGCCTCGGCCCAGCCCCGCTGCCGTCGTCGAAGCCCGCGACGTCCAGCCCGAACATCTCGGCGATCTCCCGCTCGTGCCACGCGGCCCCGGCCCACACACCGGTCAGGCTCGGCACGGCCTCGCCCGCCGGCAGCAGGGTGCGCAGCCCCGCGGCCCGTCTCCCTGCGGGGTCGATCACCCGCAGCAGGAGCAGGTATGCCGCGGGGGCGTTCGTGCCCAACTGGGCAAAAGGGGTCGGGGCGTTCGTGCCCAACTGGGCGCAAGCGCTAGGGGGTGCCTCGGCGGCGGCGAGGACGTCGAGGACGGTGAAGCCGTCGGAGAGGAGGGCCCGCGCCGACTCCACCCACTGCGCCGGCTCGACCTGGCGGGGGGCCTGCACGTCGAGGCCGCTCATGCGCCCTCCCCCGCGCCCGTGACCAGACTGGCCAGCTCGCGCAGCCCGTCGAGCAGGGCCTCGGGCCGGGGCGGGCAGCCGGGGACATAGACATCGACAGGGATCAGCGCGCCCACACCCGGCAGGACCGAATAGGCGTCCCAGTAGGGGCCGCCCGCGTTGGAGCAGACGCCGAAGGAGAGGACATGCCGGGGCTCGGGCAGCGCGGCATACATCCGCTCGACGACCGGCGCCATGCGCGAGGTGACCGTGCCGGAGACCACCAGCACATGCCCGTCGACGGGCTGCGCGTCGCCGCCCTCGGCGGACAGGTGTGCCGCAGCCGCGGACTCGACCCCGCAGCAGGCGAGCGCCGCGATGGTGGTGTGCACGGCATACCGTCGACCACCTGCCTCGACGACGACCGGAGCCGGCTCGACCGCGGGGATCGGCAACGGGGGGGCGGGCATGGGCCAAGGGTAGTGCCGAGCGTAGAATGGCTGGGATTGCCCCATCTGGGCCGCGGCGGCACCCGCCCGCGCCCCGTCCCCGATCCCATGGAGTCACGTCTCCGCCATGACCGAGAAGTCCGTCGAGCAGATCGACCGCGTCGTCATCCGATTTGCCGGGGACTCCGGCGACGGCATGCAGCTGACCGGTGACCGCTTCACCTCAGAGACCGCGGCGCTGGGCAACGACCTGTCGACCCTGCCCAACTTCCCCGCCGAGATCCGTGCGCCCCAGGGCACCCTGCCCGGCGTCTCCAGCTTCCAGCTGCACTTCGCCGACCACGACGTGCTCACCCCCGGCGACGCGCCCGACGTCCTCGTCGCGATGAACCCGGCCGCGCTCAAGGCCAACCTGCGCGACCTGCCGCGCGGCGCGACGATCATCGTCAACACCGACGAGTTCACCAAGCGCAATCTCGCCAAGGTCGGCTATGACGAGTCCCCGCTCGAGGGCGGCAAGCTCGACTCCTGGCATGTGCACGCCGTCCCGCTCACCTCCATCACCGTCGAGGCGCTCGCGGAGTTCGAGGGGCTGTCCCGCAAGGACAAGGAGCGGGCCAAGAACATGTTCGCCCTCGGCCTGCTGTCGTGGATGTACCACCGCCCGACGACCGGCACCGAGGCCTTCCTGGCGACCAAGTTCGGCGCCAAGCCCGAGGTGCTCGCCGCCAACCTCGCCGCACTCAAGGCCGGCCTGCACTACGGCGAGACGACCGAGGACTTCGCGGTCTCCTATGAGATCGCGCCGGCGGTCATGCCCGAGGGCACCTACCGCAACATCACCGGCAACACCGCGCTCGCCTATGGCCTGGTCGCCGCTGCCCAGAGCGCCGGGCTGCCACTGGTGCTGGGGTCCTATCCGATCACCCCCGCGTCCGACATCCTGCACACCCTGTCGGGTCTGAAGCGTCACGGCGTCACCACCCTCCAGGCCGAGGACGAGATCGCCGGCATCGGCATGGCGCTCGGCGCGAGTTTCGGCGGGGCGCTCGGCGTGACCACCACCTCGGGTCCCGGTGTCGCGCTGAAGTCGGAGACGATCGGCCTGGCCGTCTCGCTCGAGCTGCCGCTGGTCATCGTCGATGTCCAGCGCGGTGGCCCCTCCACGGGTCTGCCCACCAAGACCGAGCAGTCCGACCTGCTCCAGGCCATGTTCGGCCGCAACGGCGAGTCGCCCCTGCCGATCGTGGCCGCCCAGTCGCCCGCCGACTGCTTCGCCGCGGCCATGGACGCGGTGCGGATCGCGACGACCTACCGCACTCCGGTCTTCCTGCTCTCCGACGGCTACCTCGCCAACGGCTCCGAGCCGTGGGCCATCCCCGACGTGGCCGACCTGCCCGACCTGACGGTCCGCTTCGCCACCCGCCCCAACGGCGTCGACAACAAGGGCCGCGAGGTCTTCCAGCCCTACGCGCGCGACGAGGACACCCTCGCGCGGCCCTGGGCGGTCCCCGGCACGCCGGGTCTGGAGCACCGTGTCGGCGGCATCGAGAAGGCCAACATCACCGGCCACATCTCCTATGACCCCGACAACCACGACCACATGACGCGCCTGCGCGCGAGCAAGGTCGCCGGCGTCGAGGTGCCCGACCTCGAGGTCGACGACCCGAGCGGCGACGCCGATGTGCTCGTCCTCGGCTGGGGCTCGACCTATGGCCCGATCGCCGCCGCGACCCGCTCGGCCCGCAATGCCGGGGTCAAGGTCGCCCGCGCGCACCTGCGCCACCTCAACCCCTTCCCCGCCAACACCGGCGAGGTGCTGCGCCGCTACCAGCGCGTGCTGGTGCCCGAGATGAACCTCGGCCAGCTCTCGCTCCTGCTGCGCGCGGCATACCTCGTCGATGTCCGGCCGATCACCCAGGTGAGGGGCCTGCCCTTCACCACCGTCGAACTCGCCGACGCCATCACGGCGGCGGCCAAGGAGGTCTCCTCGTGACCACCGATCTGGGTATGCCGCGCACCCGCACCGGCACCTCCGAGGTGCCCGCGCTCGGTGAGGGCGAGGCACTGACCAAGAAGGACTTCACCTCCGACCAGGAGGTGCGCTGGTGCCCCGGCTGTGGCGACTACGCCGTGCTGGCCGCGGTGCAGGGCTTCCTGCCCGACCTCGGGCTCCGGCGCGAGAACATCGTCTTCGTCTCGGGGATCGGCTGCTCCAGCCGCTTCCCCTACTACCTCGACACCTATGGCATGCACTCGATCCACGGCCGTGCGCCGTCGATCGCGACGGGGCTCGCGGCCAGCCGCCCCGACCTGTCGGTGTGGGTCGTCACGGGTGACGGCGACGCGCTGTCGATCGGCGGCAACCACCTCATCCACGCGCTGCGCCGCAATGTCAACATCACGATCCTGCTGTTCAACAACGAGATCTATGGCCTGACCAAGGGGCAGTACTCCCCCACCTCCGAGGTCGGCAAGATCACCAAGTCCTCCCCGATGGGCTCGGTCGACCAGCCGTTCAACCCGATCTCGCTCGCCCTCGGCGCCGAGGCCAGCTTTGTGGCGCGGACGATGGACTCCGACCGCAAGCACCTGACCGAGGTACTGCGCCAGGCCGCCGAGCACCGCGGCGCCTCCATCGTCGAGATCTACCAGAACTGCCCGATCTTCAACGACGGCGCGTTCGAGGCGATCAAGGACCGCACCCAGCAGCAGGCCCGTCTCATCCACCTCGTCGACGGCGAGCCGGTGCAGATGGGTGTCGAGGGTGAGCGTCAGACGCTCGTGCGGCGCCCCGACGGCAGCCTCGGCTTCGTCCCGGAGGACGAGGCGTCCGCCGGCGCGATGGTCGTGCACGATGTCGCAGCCGAGGACCCCTCGGTCGCGTTCGCGCTGTCGCGGCTGACGACGCCCGACAAGGGCCAGGTGCCGATGGGCGTCTTCCGCTCCGTCGAGCGCCCGACCTATGACGATCTCGTGCGCGCCCAGCTCGAGGCCGCGGCCGACACCGCCGGCGGCCCCGCGGGCCCGGCCGTGCTCCAGCAGCTGCTGGCCGGCAACGACACCTGGACGGTCCGCGCCGCCCGCTCCTGAGCCCGCGCCTGCCCGCTCCTAGGACCTGCGCCGCTCAGGCGGGGTGGTCGGTCAGGTCGGTGCGGTCCCGGCCGGGCCGGTTGCGCACCATGTCGAAGGACAGGATCAGCAGCGCGACCCAGACGATGCCGAAGCCGATCCAGCGGGCGGTCGACATGTGCTCGTGGAGCAGCACGACGCCGATGATCAGCTGCATCACCGGGGTCATGAACTGGATGAGCCCGATCGTCGTCAGCGGCACCCGGCGCGCGGCAGCGGCAAAGAACAGCAGCGGGATGGCCGTCACGACACCGGCCGAGAGCAGCAGCGCCGTGTGGAGTGACCCGTCGGTCGTCAGCGTCGTCCCCCCGCGTGCGGTCAGCACACCGAGCAGCACCATCGCGATCGGCGTGAGCACAGCGGTCTCGGCCATGAGCGAGTGCATCGCGCCGAGGCTGGCACCGACCTTCTTCTTGACCAGGCCATAGAGGCCAAAGCTGAAGGCGAGCGCGAGCGACATCCACGGGATCTCCCCAGCGGCGACGGCGAGGTAGACGCCGGCCAGCGCCCCCACCCCGACGGCGACCCACTGGAGGGTGCGCAGCCGCTCGCCGAGGACGACCACGCCGAGGGCGACCGTCACGAGCGGGTTGAGGAAGTAGCCGAGCGCCGCCTCGTGCGTCCGGCCCATCAGCACGGCGGCGACATAGACCACCCAGTTGACGGCGATGAGCAGCGCCGCGACCGTGATCCCGCCGGCAAGCCTCGGGCGGGCGGTCACCTGCCGGATCCACGCCCAGTCGCGCCGGACACCGAGGATCACCAGGCAGAACGCGAAGGTCCACACGATCCGGTGGCTGAGGATCTCCCACGCACCGGCGGGCTTGAGCGCGTGGAAATACAACGGGAAGACGCCCCAGACGCCATACGCGGCGAAGGCATAGAGGGTGCCCCGCTGCCGCTCGTGCTCCGGGTTCGTCACCGGCACATCATCCACGACCATCGGGTATGCCGCGCGCCCCGCCCAGTCCGTGGCCCTCGCCGGGGCGATCGTGCCCAACTGGGTTAAAGCGCCCGGGGCGATCGTGCCCAGGTGGGCGAAAGCGCCCGGGGCGATCGTGGGTGGGGTCACGCCCGTGCAACTTTTCGTGCACGCAATGCCCGCACCCACGGCCGATGTGGCGTAGCGCATATACCCTTCGGCGCATGAACAACGGTCCCGAGCAGTCCGCGGACACCACGCGCGCTCCCCTTGTCGTCCTCGACAAGGTCAACAAGCACTTCGGTGATCTGCATGTCCTCAAGGACATCGACCTGACCGTCGGCGAGGGCGAGGTCGTCGTGCTCATCGGCCCCTCGGGCTCGGGCAAGTCCACCCTCTGCCGCACGATCAACCGGCTCGAGACCTTCGAGTCCGGCTCGATCACCATCGACGGCAAGCCGCTGCCCGAGGAGGGCAAGGACCTGGCCCGGCTGCGCTCCGACGTCGGCATGGTCTTCCAGTCCTTCAACCTCTTTGCCCACAAGACGATCCTCGAGAACGTCACGCTCGGCCCGATCAAGGTCCGCGGCATGAAGAAGGCCGAGGCCGAGCAGCGCGCCAAGGAGCTGCTCGACCGCGTGGGCGTCGCCCACCAGGCCGCCAAGTACCCCGCGCAGCTCTCCGGCGGCCAGCAGCAGCGCGTGGCCATCGCCCGCTCGCTGGCGATGGACCCCAAGGTCATGCTCTTCGACGAGCCGACCTCCGCGCTGGACCCCGAGATGATCAACGAGGTCCTCGACGTCATGACCCGGCTGGCCAAGACCGGCATGACGATGATCGTGGTCACCCACGAGATGGGCTTCGCCCGCAAGGCGGCCGACCGGGTGGTCTTCATGGCCGACGGGCAGCTCGTCGAGCAGGCCACCCCCGAGGAATTCTTCACCAATCCCCGATCGGACCGCGCCAAGGACTTCCTCGGCAAGATCCTCACGCACTGACGGCGCGCATACCGCAGCGTCGACAGCCCCAACCCGACCAACGCCACACCGGCGTCGAACCAGGAGATCCCATGACCATCGCACGCAAGGGCGCGGCCACCGCCGTCGCCACGATCGCCGCTCTCTCCCTCGCCGCCTGTGGCGGTGGCTCCTCCGACTCCGGCTCCGGCTCCGGCGGGGATGGCGACAAGATCAACGTCGGCATCAAGTTCGACCAGCCCGGTCTCGGCCTCAAGGAGGGCGCGAAGTACACCGGCTTCGACGTCGACGTCGCGACCTATATCGCCAAGGAGATGGGCAAGACGCCCAACTTCGTCGAGTCGGTCTCCTCCCAGCGCGAGACCCTCATCAAGACCGGCAAGGTCGACTACATCGTCGCGACCTACTCCATGAACGACAAGCGCAAGGCCGTCATCGACTTCGCCGGCCCCTACTTCGTCGCCGGCCAGGACGTCCTCGTCAAGTCCGACTCGACCATCGCCGGCCCCGAGCAGATGAAGGGCAAGAAGATGTGCTCGGTCAAGGGCTCGACCTCGGCGACGACCTTCGCGGAGAAGTACCCGGGTGTCCAGCTCCAGCAGTACGACACCTACTCCAAGTGCGCGGAGGCCGTCTCGACCGGCGCCATCGACGCGATGACGACCGACGACACGATCCTCGCCGGCTACGCCTCCCAGTCGCAGTACAAGGGCAAGCTCAAGGTGCTCGGCAAGCCCTTCTCCGAGGAGAACTACGGCATCGGCATGAAGCAGGGCAACAAGGAGCTCTGCACCAAGATCACCGCGGCCGTCACCAAGATGATCAGCTCCGGCGAGTGGCAGAAGGCCGTCGAGAAGAACCTCGGCCCGGCCGGCTACAAGACGCCCGCCGCTCCCACGGTCCCGTCCACCTGCGAGTGACCCCACGACCCGCATGAGGTATGCCGCCCGCTCCCGGTGAGCGGGCGGCATACCCTCGCGGTCGCGAACCGAAAGGAGCGCACATGGGAGACCTGCTCACCAGGTATGACATCCTCGGCGCCTTCCTGATGACCATCAAGATCTCGCTCGCGGCGGGCCTGCTGGCCCTCGTGCTCGGGACGCTGCTGGCCATCTTCCGCCTCTCCCCTATCCCCGTCCTGCGGGCCTTCGGGTCGACCTATGTCAACCTGGTGCGCAACACACCGCTGACCCTGCTGGTGACCTTTGCCCAGTTCGGTCTGCTCTCGCTGCTCAACTGGCACCTGGCCAACCAGTCCTCGCCGACGTCGGTGGCCGATGACAACTTCCGCTGGGGCGTGCTGGCCCTCGGCGGCTACACCGCCGCATTCGTCTGCGAGGCACTGCGCTCCGGCGTCAACACCATCCCCGTCGGCCAGGCCGAGGCGGCCCGCTCGATCGGGCTGACCTTCACCCAGACGCTGCGCGAGGTCGTGCTGCCGCAGGCCTTCCGCGCCTCGATCGCGCCGCTCGGCTCCACCTTCATCGCGATGATCAAGAACTCGACCGTCCTGTCGGTCATCGGCGTCGCAGAGATCGCCTTCCTCCAGTCGCGGATCATCGACGAGAACGCCGACCAGCTCTACACGATCATGGCGATCGTCGCCCTCGGCTTCGTGATCCTGACCCTCCCCCTCGGCATGGGCGCGACCGCCCTGTCGAAGAAGCTGGCGGTGAAGCGATGATGCGCTCGGCCGATGTCCTCTTCGACGTCCCCGGCCCCAAGGCCCGCCGCACCCAGAACATCGTCGGCGGCGTCCTCACCCTGGCCGCGACCGCGCTCGGCGCCTTCGTCATCTGGCAGTTCGCCAAGAAGGGCCAGTTCGAGGGGGCGAAGTGGGCGCCCTTCCTGACCGGCGAGATCTGGCAGTACTACATCCTCCCCGGCCTGATCGGCACGCTGAAGGCCGCGGTCGTGTCCGTGGCGCTGGCGGCGGTCTTCGGCCTCGTCTTCGGCATGGGGCGCCTCTCCGACCTCGCGCCGGTGCGCTGGGCCAGCGGTGTGGTCGTCGAGCTGTTCCGGGCGATCCCGGTGCTGGTGATGATGATCTTCTTCTTCAACGTCTACCTGCTCTCGGGCATGTTCCCGAGCCAGGAGGCCTTTGCCGGCGTGGTCACGGCGCTGACGCTCTACAACGGCTCGGTCGTGGCCGAGCTGGTGCGCTCCGGTGTCGACAACCTCCCGCGCGGCCAGCGCGAGGCGGGCCTGTCGATCGGCCTGACCGGCGGCCAGACACTCCGCTCGATCATGCTGCCGCAGGCGCTGACCGCGATGCTCCCGGCGATCATGAGCCAGCTCGTCGTCGTCCTCAAGGACTCGGCGCTCGGCTATGCCATCACCTATGAGGAGCTGCTCAACAAGGCCAACCAGATCGGCTCCTACAAGGGCAACCTGATCCCGGCTTTCATCGTGATCGCGATCATCTTCATCGCGTTGAACTTCGCCCTGACGACGCTCGCGCAGCGCATCGAGCAGCGCCTGCGCCGTCGCGGCCACACCGCCGGCCTCGCGCCCGAGCCGACCCAGGACGAGTTCGAGACCGGCGCGATCGCCGACGCGGAGTCCGGCCGCACCCTCTAGCGCTCACCGCGCCCACGGATGAAGCGTCCTCGGCCCATATGAGGGAGGGGGTTATGGGCCGAGGACGCGGTCTAGGTGGTCGTTGGCCAGGACCCGGCTGGGGTCGACCTGGTCGCGGACCGTGAGGAAGTCGCCGAAGCGCGGGTAGAGCCCCCCGAGGCGCGTCGCGTCGAGCGTGTGTGCCTTGCCCCAGTGTGGCCGCCCGGCGTGCTCGGCGGCAATGGCCTCGAACGCCTGGAAGTAGGGGGCTCGGCGCATCGTGTGGAACTGGTGGACGGCGATGTATGCCGTGTCCCTCCCGTAGGCGGTGGACAGCCACACGTCGTCGGCGGCGATGAAGCGCACCTCCACCGGGAAGGCGATGTGCTCGCCACTGCGGTCGACCCACCTGCGCAGCTCGGTCAGGGCGGGGACGAGGGCCGCGCGGGGCACGGCATACTCGCTCTCGACGAAGCGCACATCGCGCTGGGTGCAGAAGACCCGGTAGGACCGGTCGACGTACTCGCGGGCCGAGAGCGCCCGGGCCGCAACGGAATTGATCCGGGGCGTCAGCTGGGGGCGGGCAGCGGCCAGACGACAGGTCAGCTCGAAGACCCGGTTGGACAGCACGTCGTCGTCGAGGCGGGCGCGCCACCGGGGCAGCGGACGGCCCGGGTGGTCCTCCGGGGCGATGTTGTTGCGCTTGACCATCGCCCGGTCCGTGTGGGGGAACCAGTAGAGGTCGACGTGCCGGTTGGCCTCCACCTCTGTCTCGATCCGCTCGAGCACGGCGTCGATGCGCTCCGGACGCTCGAGCGCGTGGAGGCGGAAAGCGGGGACGCACTGGAGCTCGACCTCTGTGACGATGCCGAGCGCGCCGAGACCGACCCGGGCGGCCTGGAACAGCTCGGGGTCATGCGTGGCCGAGCAGCGCACCGTGCCGCGGGCCGGGGTGACGATGGTCAGGCCGGTGACGGCGGCGGCGATGCCGTGCAGACGCCCGCCCGTGCCGTGGGTGCCTGTCGCAAGCGCACCCGCGAGCGTCTGGCGGTCTATGTCACCGAGGTTGGGCAGCGCCAGACCCAGCGCCCAGAGCGTCGGGCCGAGCACGTGCAGGGGCGTGCCCGCGAGCACCCGCACGCGTCCGCTGGCCACGTCGGCCGCCAGCAGTCCCGACAGGTGGTCCAGACATAGCTGGCTCCCCCGCGGCTGCGCGATGTCGGTGAAGCTGTGGCCGGACCCGACCGGCCGCAGCCGCTCACCGCTGTCGGCGGCGGCCTGCACGAGCTGCTCGACCTCTCCCGCGTCCCGCGGCGTGAGCACGCGGTCGGGGGAGGCGGTGGCCGTGCCGGCCCAGTTGGTCCAGGTCACCCGAAGCACCGGCCGTCGCCGCGATAGGTGGGCACCTTGCCCACGAGGCGGCCGTCCTGGACGAGGTGGAACTCGCTGAACCGCTCGGCGAGCTCGCCGGCCTTGGCGTGGCGCAGCCACACGCGGTCGCCGAGGTTGAGGGTGTCGGCCACGCTCCCGTGCACCGGGGTCTGGACCTCGCCGGCACCCTCGGTGCGCACGAGCCGCAGCCCCGGCGGGTAGATGACCTGTGGCACCCGGGTCTCCCCCGGGGGGCCGCTGGCGATATAGCCGCCGCCATAGAGCGTCACGTAGCCGGGGGCCGGTCGGCGCACGACCGGCAGCGCGAAGGCCACCGCCGGCCTGGGGCGGAAGCTCGAGTAGTGCGCGAAGAGCGCCGGCCCGTAGAGGCCGGAGCCGGCCGCCAGCTCGGTGACGGCGGCGTCGTCGGCGAACCGGTGCAGCGACCCGGTGCCGCCCGCGTTGACGAAGTCGAGGTCGACCAGCCCGCGCACCGCGGTGGTGATCGCCGCCCGCCGAGTCCGCAGCTCGGCCTCGGAGCGCCCCTGGACGAGCCGGATGGCCCGGCGCTCGTCGGGCACTCCGGCGATCTGGGCGTCATAGAACATCAGGCCGGCGACCCGCAGACCGCGCTCCACGGCATACCGCACGAGGGCCACCGCCTGGTCGGCCTCGCGCACGGGCGAGCGGCGCACGCCCAGGTGGATCGGCCCGATCCGCAGCGCCGTGTCGATGTCGAGCACGACGCGGAAGGAATGGGGGGCGTCGAGGGAGGCCAGCAGGTCGACGTGCTCGACGCTGTCGATGGTCAGGCAGATCGTCTCGGCGAGGTGCTCATCGGAGCCGATCTCGGTCAGGGTGACGCGGTCGACGCTGGGATAGGCCACGAAGATGTCCTCGAAGCCATCGCCCGCCAGCCAGACCGCCTCGCTCGCCGAGAAGGCCATGACCCCGCTGAAACCGGGCCGGTCGAGGGCCCGGCGGAGCAGCTCGCGGCAGCGCACCGACTTGGCCGCGACGCGGATGGGCAGGCCGCCGGCCCGCCGCTCCATGTCGGCCGCGTTGGCGTCGAAGGCATCGAGGTCGGCAATGGCGAACGGAGGTGTGAGGCGCGCTGTGGCGACGTCCCAATTGTGCACGGGCCGATCCTATCCACATGTGAAGTTAACCTTGGACATTTGTCAAAGAAATGTCAGAACGGGCCGCGCCACCCGTGTGTGGCCCACGCGTTACCCGCCGTCCATCTGGGCATCGCCCCCATTCCACCGGGGACTCTTAGGTTCGGGCCTCATGACCGCACCCCGCCTCCTCCCCCTCGCCCCCGTCCACTCCGGTGGCCGGTCGGCGATGACCTGCCACTACCGCTGCGACGACGCCTGCGCCAAGCCGGTGCCCAACGAGAGCGACAACTCCTACTTCGGTGACATCGTCGCCGCCAGCGCCTCGCGCCGCTCGGTGCTCAAGGGCTCCTCCGCGGTGGCCGCCGTCGTCGGCCTTGGTGCCTTCGGTGGCAGCCAGGCCGCCGGCGTCGCCCCCGCCGCCGCCGCGACCAAGCCCGGCCCCAAGTCGCCGTTCGGCTTCACGCCCATCGCCGCCCAGCCGGCCGACACCGACAAGGTCGTCGTCCCCGAGGGCTTCGGCTGGGCGCCGGTCATCTCGTGGGGTGACCCGATCCTGGCGGGCGCGCCCGCCTTCGACTTCGACAAGCAGAGCGCCACGGCCCAGGAGGGCCAGTTCGGCTACAACAACGACTACACGACGCTGCTGCGCAATGGCTCGCAGAAGTCCGGGATCCTGGTCTGCAACAACGAGTACACCAACGAGGAGCTGATGTTCCGCGACTTCGCGGGCTACGAGTCCCTCACCGACGAGCAGCTGCGCATCGTCATGGCCGCCCACGGCATGAGCATCGTCGAGGTCGCCCGCAAGAACCCCAAGACCCCGTGGTCCTACCTCAAGGGCGCCCGCCTCAACCGCCGCCTGACCGCCACCAGCGAGTTCGAGATGGTCGGTCCGGCCGCGGGCCACACCGCCCTGCGCACCTCCGCCGACCCGACCGGCCGCCGGGTCCTGGGCACCTTCAACAACTGCGCCGGCGGCACGACCGCATGGGGCACGGTCCTGTCCGGCGAGGAGAACTTCAACGGCTACTTCAAGGCGCCGTCGGCTCCCGACGACAGGCTCAAGCGCTATGGCATCACCGGCACCGGCCGCGGCTGGGAGCGCATCGACGAGCGCTTCGACCTCGCCATCGAGCCCAACGAGGCCAACCGGCACGGCTGGGTCGTCGAGGTCGACCCGCAGGACCCCACCTCCACCCCGCGCAAGCTGACGGCCCTGGGCCGCTTCAAGCACGAGGGCGCCGAATCCACCGTCGCGGCGGACGGCCGCGTTGTGGTCTACATGGGTGACGACGAGCGCTTCGACTACGCCTACAAGTTCATCTCCAAGGGCACCTACCGCCCCGGCGCCTCCGCCGCGGCCCGCGCCCACAACAAGGAGCTGCTCACCGAGGGCGACCTCTATGTCGCGCGCTTCACCGGTGACGGCATGGTCGACGGCGTCTGCGACGGGACCGGCGAGTGGCTGCCCCTGGTCGTCGACGGCCAGAGCAAGGTGCCCGGCATGAGCGTCGCCGAGGTGCTCATCTGGACCCGCCTGGCCGGCGACATCGTCAACGCGACCAAGATGGACCGCCCCGAGGACGTCCAGCCCAACCCGGTCAACGGCCGCGTCTACATGGCCTGCACCAACAACACCAAGCGCGTCCCGAGCCAGATCGACGAGGCCAACCCGCGCGCCAACAACAAGCACGGCCACGTCATCGAGATGACGCCGACCGGCGGCCACACCAGCACGGCATTCACCTGGAAGATCGTGCTCATCGCCGGTGACCCGGCCGACCCGCAGACCTACTTCAACGGCTACGACAGGTCCGAGGTCTCCTCGATCTCCTGCCCCGACAACGTCGCCTTCGACTCCAAGGGCAACCTGTGGATCGCCACCGACGGCAACGCCCTGGGCAACTGCGACGGCATGTACCTCATGCCGCTCGAGGGCCCCGACACGGGCAGGCTCCAGCAGTTCCTGTCGGTCCCGGCCGGCTCGGAGTGCTGCGGTCCGTTCATCACGCTCGACGACCGCACCGTGCTCGCGGCCGTCCAGCACCCGGGCGAGGTCGACGGCGCCTCCCCGGCGAGCCCGGCCAGCCAGTTCCCCTACCAGGGCGACGGCCAGCCGCGTCCGAGCGTGATCCAGGTCTTCCCGACCAAGGGCTGATCGCCCAAGGGAGCGCACGAGGGGCTGGTATGCCGCACACGGCATACCAGCCCCTCGTCGTGTCTGGTGCGGGTGGCCTCAGCCGACGCGCTGGACGACCCCCTGGGCGAGCGCGATGAGCGCGTCCTTGGCGTCGCCGTCGGGCAGCGGGGCGAGCGCGTCGACCGCGCCCTGGGCCACGGCCTCGGTCTCGCGCTGGGCCTGTGCCATGGCGGGGTGGGTGCGCAGCAGGTCGAGGGCCTCGGCCAGCCCGGACTCGTCGTCGGACAGGTCGGAGCGCAGGAGATCCTGGAGCCGAGCGTCGGCCGGGTCGGTGGACGCGAGGGCGTGCAGGACCGGCAGGGTGCGCTTGCCCTCGCGCAGGTCGGTGCCCGGCGTCTTGCCGGTCTGGTCGGCCTGGGAGGCGACGTCGATCAGGTCGTCGGCCAGCTGGAAGGCCATGCCGACCCGCTCGCCGTACTCGCGCATGATCGCGACCGTCTCCGGCGGGCAGCCGCCGAACATCGCGCCGTAGCGGGCCGCGGTGGCGATCAGCACGCCGGTCTTGTCGGCCAGGATCCCCATGTAGTAGTCGGCCGGGTCCGCGCCCTCGGGGCACGGCCGGTCGTCGCGGATCTGGCCAGAGCACAGCCGCACAAAGGTCTGGGCCTGGATCTTGACGGCCTCGGGGCCGAGGTCGGCGATGATGTCGGACGCGTTGCCGAAGAGCAGGTCGCCGACGAGGATCGCGGTGGAGTTGTCGTACTTCGCGTTGGCGCTGGGCGCCCCGCGCCGCACCTCGGCCTCGTCCATGACGTCGTCGTGGTAGAGCGATGCGAGGTGGGTCAGCTCGACGCCGGCGGCCGCGGCCACGACCGAGTCGTTGATGCCGTCGCCGAGCTCGGCCGACAGCAGGGTCAGCAGCGGACGGAACCGCTTGCCGCCCGCGGCGGCGAGGTGGTGGGCGGCCTCGGAGATGAACGCGTCGTCGTTGTCGAGACGCGCGCTGAGGGTCTCCTCGACCCGCTGCAGACCCGCCGCGAGGCGGGTCTGCAGCGAGGACGTCACACCCGGGAGCGTGAAGGTGGTGGTGCTCACCGGACGAACTGCGAGAGCTGGTCGGCCGCGTCCAGGGCCGGTCCGGGGAAGACGCCGAGGACGATCGTGACGACCGTCGCGAGGATGATCGCCGTCCACATGGCGATCGAGGGCGAGAGCACGGAGACGTCGCCGTCGGTGTCGTTGAAGAACATCAGCACGATGACCCGGAAGTACACGAACGCGGTGACCGCGCTCGCCAGCACACCGATGATGACCAGCGCCGCGCCGGCCCGGTCACCGTGGGCGACCGCCGGGGCGAATGCCGCGAACTTGGCGGTGAAGCCGGCCGTCAGCGGGATGCCCGCCATCGACATCATCAAGAAGGCGAAGAGCACCGCCACGAACGGCTCGCGCTTGCCCAGGCCGGCCCACTGCGAGAGCTGGGTCGCCTCGGAGCCGCCGGCCCGCACCATCGAGATGATCGCGAAGGCCGCGATCGTGGAGAAGCCGTAGGCGACGAGGTAGAACATCACGCCGGCCACGCCCATGCGGTCGAAGGAGAGGACACCGACGAGGATGAACCCGGCGTGCGAGATGGCCGAGTAGGCCAGCAGCCGCTTCACGTCGGTCTGGGTCACGGTCAGGATCGCGCCGAGCACCATCGTCAGGGCGGCGACGGCGACCAGCGCCGGGCGCCAGCTCCAGCGGTCGGCGTCGAAGGCGACATAGGCCAGTCGCAGCAGCGCGCCGAACGCGGCGAGCTTGGTGCAGGCGGCCATGAAGCCGGTGACGGGGCTCGGGGCACCCTGGTAGACGTCGGGCGTCCACGAGTGGAAGGGCACCGCGCCGACCTTGAACAGCACGCCGACGAGCACGAACAGGATGCCCGGCAGGAGGAGGTTCTCCAGCTGCGGGGTGGCCGTCGTGATGGCCTTGTTGATCTCGGCGAAACCGACCGACCCGGCATACCCATAGAGCAGGGCGGCGCCGAAGAGGAAGAACGCGCTCGAGAACGAGCCCAGCAGGAAGTACTTCAGGGAGGCCTCCTGCGAGAGCAGGCGGCGCCGGCGGGCCAGGCCCGAGAGGATGTAGAGCGGCAGCGAGAGGACCTCGAGTGCCACGAACATCGTCAGCAGGTCACCGGCCGCGGTGAACAGCATCATGCCGCCGACCGAGAACAGCGTCAGGGGCATGACCTCGCTGGTGACCAGCCCGAGGCGGGTGGCCGCCGACTCCTGCGGCGAGCCCGGGGCAGTCGCGCCCATGGGCGTGAACGCGTCGGGGGTGTCGGAGCCGAACTTCTCGGCCATCATCAGCACCGAGAGCAGCGCCATCAGCAGCAGCGCGCCCTGGAGGAAGAGCGCCGGCCCGTCGATGACGACGGAGCCCGCCAGCGTCTTGCCCTGGTGGTTGCGCGCGACCACGGCGAGCGCGAAGAACGCCGCGGCCAGCGCGAGGACCGACACGACGGTCTGGATCGAGTGCCGCGAGCGGCGCGGGGCGAAGCCCTCGACGAGAACGCCGATGAGCGCACCGCCGAAGACGATGAGCATCGGCAGGATGGCGCCGTAGTCGACGTCCGCCTGCTGGAAGTCAGCAGTGGCAAGGCTCAGCATCAGTGGGCACTCCCGTCAGCGGCAGGTGCGGCCGGGTCGGAGACGCCAACGATCTGGAGCGTCTTGTCCACGGCGGGGTTGATCATGTCCAGCGCCGGCTTCGGGAAGAAGCCGAGGAACAGCAGCAGGGCGATGAGCGGGGCGACGACGGCCTTCTCGCGGCCGGTGATGTCACGCACGCCCTCGGCCAGCTCCGGCTTGGGGCCGGTCATCATCCGCTGGTAGGTCAGCAGGATGTAGAGCGCGGCCAGGACGACACCGATGGTCGCGATGCCGGCGGCGATCGGGTGCCGGCTGAAGCTGCCGACGATGACCATGATCTCGGAGACGAACGGCGCCAGGCCCGGCAGCGACAGGCCGGACAGGCCCGCGATGAGGAAGACACCGGCCAGGCCCGGGACGACCCGCTGCCAGCCACCGAAGTCGAGGATCCGGCTGCTGCCCCGGCGGGCGATGAGCATGCCCGCGATGAGGAAGAGCGCGGCCGTCGAGAAGCCGTGGTTGACCATGTAGAGGCTCGAGCCGGCCCAGGACGTCTTGGTCACCGCGAAGATGCCCAGCACGATGAAGCCGAAGTGGCTGATCGAGGTGTAGGAGATCAGGCGCATCAGGTCGGTCTGGCCGATCGCCAGCAGCGCGCCGTAGACGACCGAGATGACCGCCAGGATGATCACGACCGGGGTCGCCCACTCGCTCGCCCCCGGGAACATCTGGAGGCAGAAGCGGATCATGCCGTAGGTGCCGATCTTGTCGAGCACGCCGACGAGCAGCGTGGCGACGGCCGGCTTGGACTGCTCGGCGGCGTCGGGCAGCCAGGTGTGCACCGGCACCAGCGGCGCCTTGATCGCGAAGGCGATGAAGAAGCCGACCCACATCCACCGCTCGGCGGTCGTGCTCATCTCAAGACCCGTGAGGCGCTCGACGAGGAAGCCGTCGGTGCCGCCGGGGCCGTGGAAGTAGAGCGCGATGAGGGCCACGAGCATGACCAGTCCACCGGCGAGCGAGAAGAGCAGGAACTTCACCGCGGCATACTGCCGACGCGGGCCGCCATAGGACCCGATCAGGAAGTAGACCGGGATCAGCATCGCCTCGAAGAAGACGTAGAACAGGAAGACGTCACGGGCGGCGAAGACGCCGATCATGAAGACCTCGAGGAAGAGCATCCACGCGAAGTACTGCTTCTCGCGGCTGCCGCCCTCGGGCACGTCGTGCCAGGCGGCCAGGATGCAGACCGGCACCAGGATCGCCGACATGATGATCAGCGACAGGGCGATGCCGTCGACGCCGAGGGCGTAGGAGACACCGAACTGCGGGATCCACTCGTGCGTCTCGGTGAGCTGGAACTGCTCGCCGGAGCCGTACTGGAACTGCGTCCACGCTCCGATCGTCGCCAGCAGCGCGAGGAGCGAGAAGCCCAGCGCGATCTGCTTGGCCTTGTCGGCCAGACCGGCCGGCAGGGCGAAGAGGACGATCGAGCCGATGAGCGGGATGAGCCCGATCAGCGTCAGCCAGGGAAAGGACGTGTTCACTGGATCACCCACACAGCACCGAGGAGAGCGACGACACCGGCGAGCATCGTCAGGGCATAGGACCGGGCAAAGCCGTTCTGGAGACGGCGCAGCTTGCTCGACAGCAGGGCGGTCGTGCCGCCCAGGCCACCGACGGCGGCCTTGTCGACACCGCCGCGATCAAGGTCGTCGAGGACCTCGACCAGACCCGCGCCAGGGGCGCGGAAGACCGTCTCGTTGACGTCGTCCTGGAAGAGGTCGGCACGCGCCGCCTTGGTCAGGACGCTGCCCTCCGGAGCGACGACGGGCACGTCGTCACGCCAGTACTTCATCCAGGCCACCGCGATGCCGAGGGCCATCAGGACGAAGGTGGCGATCTGGATCGCCGGGATCGACAGCACCGGCTCGTGGTGCTCGAGGTGGCCACCGTTGGTGACCGGGGCGAGCCACTCCGGGAACTTGACCATGGTCAGGATCGCGCCGAGGGCGAGCGAGCCGACGGCCAGGATGATCATCGGGATCGTCATCGTCGCGGGCGACTCGTGCGGGTGCACGTCGTCGGTCCAGCGCTTCTTGCCCTGGAAGGTCATGAAGAACAGGCGAGACATGTAGAACGCGGTCAGGCCGGCACCGAAGAGGGTGACCAGGCCGAAGACCCACGGCCGCCAGCCCTCGCCGACGAAGGCCGCCTCGATGATCTTGTCCTTGCTCCACCAGCCGGACAGGCCGGGGAAGCCGATGATCGCCAGCCAGCCCAGACCGAAGGTGGCCCAGGTGAGCTTCATGGCACCGGAGAGGTTGCCGAAGCGGCGCATGTCGACCTGGTTGTTCATGCCGTGCATGACCGAGCCGGCGCCGAGGAACATCCCGGCCTTGAAGAAGCCGTGGGTGATCAGGTGGAAGATCGCGAAGACATAGCCGACCGGGCCCAGGCCCGCGGCGAGCATCATGTAGCCGATCTGGGACATCGTCGAGGCCGCGAGGGCCTTCTTGATGTCGTCCTTGGCCATACCGACCACGGCACCGAAGAGCAGCGTGATCGCACCGACGATGGTCACCGCGAGGCGGGCGTCGGGGGCGGCGTCGAAGATCGCGTGGCTGCGCACGATGAGGTAGACACCGGCGGTCACCATCGTCGCGGCGTGGATGAGGGCCGAGACCGGCGTGGGGCCGGCCATGGCGTCACCGAGCCAGGACTGGAGCGGGAACTGCGCCGACTTGCCACAGGCAGCGAGCAGCAGGAAGAGGCCGATCAGCGTCAGCGCCGTCTGGCTCGCTCCCCCGACCCGCTCGTTGACCGAGGCGAAGTCGAGCGACCCGAAGGTCTTGAACATCATGCCGAGCGCCAGGATCATGCCGATGTCACCGACCCGGTTGACCACGAAGGCCTTGTTGGCCGCGGTCGCATAGGCCGGGTTGTGGTTCCAGAAGCCGATCAGCAGGTAGGACGCCAGGCCGACGCCCTCCCAGCCGAAGAACAGCACGAGGTAGCTGTCTGCGAGGACGAGCGTGAGCATCGCCGCGACGAACAGGTTGAGATAGGCGAAGAACCGGCGCTTGTCGACGTCGTGCTCCATGTAGCCGAGCGAGTAGACGTGGATGAGCGAGCCGACGAAGGTCACCAGCATCACGAACGAGATCGAGAGCTGGTCGACCAGCAGGCCGGCGTCGAGCTTGAGCGTGCCGGTGTTGATCAGCTCGAACAGGCGCGAGCGCATGCCGCGCTCCTCGGCGCCCAGACCGAGCATCTGGACCAGGATCGCGACGCCGAGGCCGAAGCTGGCCCACGAGAGCCCGGTCGCCAGGGCGGGCCCCCACGAGTCGGACTTGCGGCCGGCCAGGAGCAGGATCGCTGCGCCGAGCAGCGGGAAGGCGATGAGCAGCCAGGCGTATGCCGCGGGGCCGGTGGCCGCCGCAGCCGCCGCCTGCTCGGCTGCGGGGAAGACGAGGGAAGTCACCCAAAGCTCCTTTACAGCTTCAGCAGGTTGGCGTCGTCGACCGAGGCCGAGCGGCGGGCACGGAAGATGGCCATGATGATGGCCAGGCCGACCACGACCTCAGCGGCCGCGACGACGAGGACGAACAGGGCGATCGCCTGGCCGTCGAGCGTGCCGTGCATGCGCGCGAAGGTCACGAACAGCAGGTTGGCGGCATTCAGCATCAGCTCGATGCCCATGAACACGACGATCGCGTTGCGCCGCAGCAGCACCGTGGCACCGCCGATGGCGAACAGCACGATGCCGAGGTAGACATAACTGACCAGGCTCATCGCGTCCGGCCCTCCTCGATCTCACGCTGGATGGCCTGCTCGCCCTCGACGAAGGTGCCGGGGACGGCGACCTGCTCGCGGGCAGCGAGGACACGGGAGGTCGACAGCTCGCTCGGCGTGCCGTCGGGCAGCAGCGCCGGGGTGTCGACCGCGTTGTGGCGGGCATAGACGCCGGGCACCGGCAGGCCGGCGAGGTGCTTGCCCTCCTTGAAGCGGCGCTCGGCCCAGGCCCGCTGGTTGGGGCGGGTGCCGAGGTGCTCGCGGTGGGAGAGGACCATCGCGCCGAGGGCGGCGGTGATCAGCAGGGCCGAGGTGATCTCGAAGACCCAGACGTACTTGCCGAAGATCAGGTTGGCCAGCCCGGTGACGTTGCCGTCGGCGTTGGCCTGGCCCAGTCCGACGGGCGCCGGGAAGGACACGCGGCCGATCGCGCCGACCAGCAGCGCGGCGAGACCGAGCGAGAGGAGCAGGCCGACGATGCGCTGGCCCTTGAGGGTCTCGACCAGGGAGTCGGAGGAGTCGACGCCCACGAGCATGATCACGAAGATGAACAGCATCATGATCGCGCCGGTGTAGACGAAGATCTGCACGACGCCGAGGAAGTCGGCCCCCAGCCCGAGGAAGATCATGCCGAGCGTGATCATGGTCAGGACCATGCCGAGCGCGGAGTAGACCGCGCGGCGGAAGAACAGCAGCCCGAGCGCGCCGAGCACGCTCATCGCCGCGAGCACCCAGAAGGCGATCGCCTCTCCGGTGCCCATGGTGGCGGCCTCGGCCGCCATCGTCAGGCTCGTCATCGACGGACTCCCTCTGTGCTCGGACGCGTGGCCTGCTGGCCGTGCGCCACCGGGTCGGTCGCGAGGACCGGGTCGCCGGACGGGGTCATGCCGTCCTCGACGTCGGGGGCGTGATCGCGCACCCACTGCTCCTGCTCGGGCGTGGCCTTGGCGACCTTGCCCTGGTAGTAGTCGCGCTCCTCCATGCCCGCCACCATCGGGTGAGGAGCGGGGAGCATGCCCTCCTGGAGCGGGGCGAGCAGCTGCTCCTTGGTGAAGATCAGGTCCTCACGGCGGTAGTCGGCCAGCTCGTAGAAGTTGGTCATCGTCAGGGCGCGCGTCGGGCACGCCTCGATGCACAGCCCGCAGAAGATGCAGCGCAGGTAGTTGATCTGGTAGACGCGGCCGTAGCGCTCCCCCGGCGAGAAGCGCTGGTCGGTGGAGTCGTCGTTGTTGGCGCCCTCGACGAAGATCGCGTCGGCCGGGCAGGCCCAGGCGCACAGCTCGCAGCCGACGCACTTCTCCAGGCCGTCGGGGTGACGGTTGAGCTGGTGGCGGCCGTGGAAGCGCGGCGCGGTGGGGCGCTTCTCCTCTGGGTACTCCTCGGTGTACTGCTTCTTGAACTGCGAGGCGAAGGTGACGCCGAAGCCGGCGACGGGCGCGAACAGGTCGGAGAAAAAGCCTCCGGACTTCTTCTTGTCAGCCACGAGGGCCCTCCTTCGTCTCCTGACGGGTGGTGGTCACGACGGGCTCGGGGCGGGCGGCGACGCCGCGACCGGCGGCACGGGCCGGCTCGACCAGGCGCTGGCCGGGCATCGGCGGGACCGGGTGGCCTCCGGCGAAGGGGTCGATCTCCGCCGGGTGCTCGATGCGGTTGGCCTCGGCCTTGGCCTCGTTGCGGTTGTCCCACACCCAGGCGATGGCCAGGGCGAGGAGGGTCACCAGACCGATGACGAAGAGCATCGCCACGGGGAACTCGCGGCCGCCGACGGAGAAGGTGTTGTCACCGAGGTAGCCGAGCTGGGCGCCGCGGATGAAGGCGACGACGAGGACCCAGGCGATCGTGGCGGGGATGAGGAACTTCCAGCCGAAGCGCATGAACTGGTCGTAGCGGATGTTGGGCAGGGTGCCGCGCAGCCAGACGAAGAACCACAGGAACAGCCACATCTTGAGGGTGAACCAGAGCAGGCCCCACCAGCCGTGGTTGAACATGCCGTCGTTGATCGCCGCGATGCCGGGAGGCGCCTGCCAGCCACCGAGGAAGAGCGTCGAGCACATGGCCGACACGGTGAACATGTTGATGTACTCACCGAGGTAGTACATGCCGAACCGCATCGAGCCGTACTCGGTGTGGAAGCCACCGACGATCTCGCCCTCGCCCTCGGCGTTGGCGAACGGCCAGCGGTTGGTCTCGCCGACCATCGTGATGACGTAGATGACGAACGAGAAGAACGCGGGGATGACATACCAGACGTCGCGCTGCTGGTAGACGATCGTCGAGGTCGACATGGACCCGGCGTGGATGAAGACCGCCACGAGCGCCAGGCCCATCGCGATCTCGTAGGAGATGATCTGGGCGCTCGAGCGCAGAGCGCCGTAGAGCGGGTAGGTCGAGCCCGAGGACCAGCCGGCAAGCAGGATGCCGTAGGCGCCGATCGAGGCGATCGCGAGCGTGAGCAGCACCGCCGAGGAGGCGTCGGTGACCTGGAGGGGCGTGTTGTGCCCGAACAGGTTGACCTGGCCGGCCAGCGGGATCACCGCGAAGGAGACGAAGCACATCGTGCCCGCGATGAGCGAGGCGAGGGTGAAGACGACCTTGTCGGCGTTGGCGGGCCGGGGGTCCTCCTTGGTCATCAGCTTCACACCGTCGGCCAGGGTCTGGAGCAGACCGAACGGGCCGAAGCGGTTGGGGCCGGGTCGCTGCTGGATGCGGCCGACGACGCGGCGCTCGAACCAGATGACGACCAGGACGCTCAGCAGCAGATAGACGAAGACGATCAGCGCCTTGACGAAGGTCAGCCACATCGGGGTGTCGCTGAAGTCAGCGTGCGGCTGCTCCGCTGCGGGCAGGGCCACGCCGGGGACTCCCAGCGCGACGGCCATCAGGTTGCTCATGCGGCACCACCCTTGGTCACGGTGACGGTGGCCCCGGCGTCGACGCCGAGGTCGGTGCGGACGGCCGATCCGGCCGAGTTGGTCGGGAGCCAGACGACGCCGTCGACCATCTCGGAGACGGCCAGCGGCACGGTGATCGCGCCACGGCCGGCCGAGACGGTGACCGGCTCGCCGTCGACGAGACCGAGCCGCTCGGCCGTGGCGGCCGAGACGCGGGCCACGACGGCGTGTGCGGTGCCGGCGAGGTAGGGCTCGCCGTCCTGCATCGAGCCCTGGTCGAGCAGCTGGGCCCAGGTCGCCAGGACCAGGCCGTCGCCGCCCTGGGGGGCGGCCGGCGCCTCGGTCGGCGCGGCCGGACGCTCGCCCGTGGCCGGCCCGAGGGCCTGCATCTCGGAGCGGATCTCGGTCAGGGCGCGGGTGCCGAGGAAGACACCGAGCTCGCCGGCCAGCATGTCGAGGACGCGGTAGTCGCTCATCGCCCCGGACTGGAGGGCCTGATCGAAGGCGCGGACGCGGCCCTCCCAGTTGACATAGGAGCCGGCCTTCTCGGCCTGGGGTGCGACGGGCAGCACCACGTCGGCGACATCGGTGACGCTGTTGGGCCGCAGCGCGAGCGCCACGGTGAAGGCCTTGGCCGCTGCGTCCTGGGCGCCCTCGATGCCGAGGTCGTGCAGGTCGACACCGCCGACGACGAGCGCGTCGAGCTGGCCGGAGGCGGCCGCCTCGATCATCGCGGCCGTGTCGCGGCCGGGTGCGGTCGGCAGGCCCTTGACCTGCCACGCGGCAACCAGGGCGTCGGCCTGGTCGAGGCCGCGGCCACCCGGCAGCAGGGTCGGGAAGGCGCCGGCCTCGAGCGCACCGCGCTCACCGGCACGACGCGGCACCCAGGCGAGCCGGGCACCGGTCTCGGCGGCCAGCGCGGCAGCGGCGGACAGGGCACCGGGCACCGTGGCCAGGCGCTCGCCGACGAGCAGCACGGCACCCTCGCCGCGCAGCGCCTCGCCGGCGGCCTTGAGCGCGTCCTCGCCCTCGCCCTTGGCGAGGGAGGTCAGGACCTGGCCCTCGGTGCCGGGGACGGTCGGGATGAGCGTGCCGGCCATCTTGGCCAGCCCGCGGGTGGCCACGGCGCCGACGGAGAAGACCTTGGTCTTGTTCTTGCGGGAGGCCTTGCGCAGCCGCAGGAAGACGATGGGCGACTCCTCCTCGGGCTCGAAGCCCGCGAGGACGACGGTCTGGGCCCTCTCGAGGTCGGTGTAGGTGACCGCTCCCCCGACCGGGCCCGTCGCGACGACGGTGCTGGCAAGGAACGCGGCCTCCTCGGCCGAGTGCGGCCGGGCGCGGAAGTCGACGTCATTGGTGCCGAGGGCGACTCGGGCGAACTTGCCGTAGGCGTAGGCGTCCTCGGTGGAGACGCGGCCGCCGACGAGGACACCGGCGCGCTTGCCGCGCAGCCCATCGGCCGCCCGGGTGAGCGCCTCGTTCCAGGAGGCGACCCGCAGCTCGCCGCCGTCGCGCACGAGCGGGACCTCGAGGCGGTCGCCGGTGGTGGCGTACTGGAAGGCCCAGCGGCCCTTGTCGCAGTTCCACTCCTCGTTGACCGCCGGGTCGTTGATCGCCATGCGGCGCAGCACGGTGCCACGGCGGTGGTCGGTGCGGATGGCGCAGCCGGACGCGCAGTGCTCGCACACGCTCGGGGTCGAGACGAGGTCGAAGGGGCGGGCCCGGAAGCGGTAGGCCGCGCCGGTCAGCGCGCCGACCGGGCAGATCTGGACGGTGTTGCCCGAGAAGTAGGACTCGAAGGGCTGCTCCTCGTAGATGCCGATCTGCTGGAGCGCACCGCGCTCGACGAGCGCGATGAACGGGTCGCCGGCGATCTGGTCGGAGAAGCGAGTGCAGCGCTGGCAGAGCACGCAGCGCTCGCGGTCGAGCAGCACCTGGCTGGAGATGTTGATCGGCTTGGGGAAGGTGCGCTTGATGTCCTCGAAGCGCGAGACCGCCCGGCCGTTGGTCATCGCCTGGTTCTGGAGCGGGCACTCGCCGCCCTTGTCGCAGACGGGGCAGTCGAGCGGGTGGTTGATCAGGAGCAGCTCCATCACGCCGTCCTGGGCCTTCTTGGCCACCGGCGAGGAGTGCTGGGTCTTGACGTCCATGCCCGGCGAGACCGTCATCGTGCAGGAGGCCTGCGGCTTGGGCATGGGGCGCAGGCTGCCGTCGGGGCCGGGCGTCGCGACCTCGACCAGGCACTGGCGGCAGGCGCCGGCGGGCTCCAGGAGCGGGTGGTCGCAGAAGCGCGGGATCTCGATGCCGGCGACCTCGGCCGCGCGGATGACCAGGGTGTTCTTGGGCACCGAGACGGCACGGCCGTCGATGATGACGTTGACCAGTTCCTCGGCCGCAGGGACCTGGGCGTTGCCGCCGTCGGAGACGGCGTTCCCGCCCGACGCGGGGCTCGTCGTGACACTCATGCGTTGACCTTCTGGTTGGTCGCGAAGACGGTGGAGGCGTCCCGGTCGAAGGGGCAGCCGCCCTGGGTCAGGTGCGCGACGTACTCGTCGCGGAAGTACTTGATCGAGCTGGTGATCGGCGAGGTCGCGCCGTCGCCGAGCGCGCAGAACGCCCTGCCGAGCACGTTGTCGCAGATGTCGAGCAGCTTGTCGAGGTCCTCCTCGGTGCCCTGCCCGTGCTCCAGCCGGCCCATGATCTGCTTCAGCCACCACGTGCCCTCACGGCACGGGGTGCACTTGCCGCAGGACTCGTGCTTGTAGAAGTCGGTCCACCGGTCGACGGCGCGCACGACACAGGTCGTCTCGTCGAAGATCTGGAGCGCGCGGGTGCCGAGCATGGAGCCGGCCGCGCCGACCGACTCGAAGTCGAGCGGCACGTCGAGGTGCTCCTGGGTGAACAGCGGGGTCGAGGACCCACCGGGCGTCCAGAACTTCAGCTCGTGGCCATTGCGAATGCCGCCGGCCATGTCGAGCAGCTCGCGCAGCGTGATGCCGAGCGGCGCCTCGTACTGGCCCGGGCGGGTGACGTGGCCCGACAGGCTGAAGATGCCGTAGCCCTTGGACTTCTCGGTACCCATGCCGCCGAACCAGTCGGCGCCGCCACTGACGATCGAGGGGACGGAGGCGATCGACTCGACGTTGTTGACGACGGTCGGGCGCGCGTACAGACCCGCGACGGCCGGGAACGGCGGCTTCAGACGGGGCTGGCCGCGGCGGCCCTCGAGGCTGTCGAGGAGCGCGGTCTCCTCGCCGCAGATGTAGGCGCCGGCGCCGGCGTGGACGGTCACGTCGAGGTTGAAGCCCGAGCCGTGGATGTCCTTGCCGAGGTGGCCCGCGGCATACGCCTCCTCCACCGCGCGCAGCAGGCGACGGTAGACGTGGACGACCTCGCCGCGCAGGTAGATGAACGCGTGGTCGCAGCCGATCGCGAAGGAGGTGATGGCCACGCCCTCGATGAGGACCTGGGGGTTGGCCATCATCAGCGGGATGTCCTTGCAGGTGCCCGGCTCGGACTCGTCGGCGTTGACGACGAGGTAGCGGGGGCCGCCGTCCGGCGGGGGCAGGAAGCCCCACTTCATGCCGGTCGGGAAGCCGGCGCCGCCACGGCCGCGCAGGCCGGAGTCCTTGGTCATCTGGACCAGGTCCTCCTTGGACATGCCGAGGGCCTTCTTGAGCGCGGCATACCCGCCGGCTCGCTCATAGGTCTCGAGCGTCCAGGAGCGGGGGTCGTCCCAGGTCGCGCTGAGGATCGGGGTCAGGGTCGTCATGCTCAGTTGCCCTTCTCGTCCGAGGCGTTCGTGCCCGGCTTCTCACCGGGCGCGTTGGCGGGGGTGTCGGTGGAGGAGTGCTCCTCGCCGGGCTGGCCGGGGCCGGCACCGGCCGGGGCGCCGGAGCCCTCGGGCTGCGCGTCGGACTGGCCGCCCATCGACGGCGCGGTCCAGCCGCGCTCCTTGGCGAGCTTGAGGCCCTCGAGGGAGGCGGGGCCGGCGCCCACGCCCTCGTCGGCGTGGCCGTCGAGGAAGCCTGCGAGCACGCGCGAGGTCTCCTTGAAGGTGGCGACCTTGTCGGGACCGCGGCTGGGGCGGACATCCTTGCCGGCCTGGAGGTCCTCGACCAGCTGGAGGGTCGACTCGGGGGTCTGGTTGTCGAAGAACTCCCAGTTGGCCATCACGACGGGCGCGAAGTCGCACGCGGCGTTGCACTCGACGCGCTCGAGGGTGATCTTGCCGTCCTCGGTGGTCTCGTCGTGGCCGATGCCGAGGCGCTCGGAGACGGTGTCCCAGATCTTGTCGCCGCCCATGATCGCGCAGAGCGTGTTGGTGCAGACGCCGACGGTGTACTCGCCGTTGGGGTGGCGCTTGTACTGGGTGTAGAAGGTCGCGACACCGGAGACCTCGGCCTCGGTGAGCTCGAGCAGCTCGGCGCACAGCGCGATGCCGCGGCCGGTGACATAGCCGTCGACGGACTGCACGAGGTGCAGCATCGGCAGCAGCGCGGAGCGCTTCTGCGGGTAGCGCGCGATGATCTGCTCGGCGTCGGCCCGGAACTGGGCCTCGACCTCGGGTGCGTACGGCTCCTTGCTCTCCTGCGCGACGCGGAAGTAGCCCGATGCCGTCTGCTCGCCGTAGTTCTCCATTAGCGGTCCACTCCACCCATCACGGGGTCGATCGAGGCGACGGCGACGATGACGTCGGCCAGCTGGCCGCCCTCACACAGGGCCGCCACGGCCTGCAGGTTATTGAAGGACGGGTCCCGGAAGTGGGCCCGGTAGGGACGGGTGCCGCCGTCGGAGACGAGGTGGCAGCCGAGCTCGCCCTTGGGGCTCTCCACCGCGGTGTAGGCCTGGCCGGCCGGGACCCGGAAGCCCTCGGTCACCAGCTTGAAGTGGTGGATCAGCGACTCCATCGACTCGCCCATGATCTCGCGGATGTGGTCGAGGCTGTTGCCCATGCCGTCGCCGCCGATGGCCAGCTGGGCGGGCCAGGCGATCTTCTTGTCCTCGACCATGACCGGGCCCGGGTTGTTGGCCAGGCGGTCGGTGCACTGCTCGATGATGTCGAGCGACTGGCGGATCTCCTCCAGGCGCAGGCGCAGTCGGCCGTAGGCGTCGGCGGTGTCCCAGGTGACGACGTCGAAGTCGTAGGTCTCGTAGCCGCAGTAGGGCGCGATCTTGCGCAGGTCGTGCGGGTAGCCGGTCGAGCGGAGCATCGGGCCGGTGATGCCGAGCGCCATACAGCCGGTCAGGTCGAGCACGCCGACGTTCTGCATGCGGGCCTTGACGATGGGGTTCTCGTTGAGCAGCTTCTCGAACTGCACGAGGCCGGTGCGCATCTTGGGCAGGATCTCGCGCAGCTTGTCGACGGTGCCCGGGGGCACGTCCTGGGCCACGCCGCCCGGCCGGATGTAGGCGTTGTTCATCCGCAGGCCGGTGACCATCTCGATGACATCAAGGAGGTGCTGGCGGTCGCGGAAGGCCATCGTCATGACGGTCGAGGCGCCCATCTCCATGCCGCCGGTGCCGGTGCACACGAGGTGGGAGGAGACGCGGGAGAGCTCCATCATCAGCACGCGGATGACGCTCGCGCGCTCGGGCACCTGGTCGGTGATGCCGAGGAGCTTCTCGACGGCCAGGCAGTATGCCGTCTCCTGGAACATCGAGGTCAGGTAGTCCATCCGCGTGCAGAACGTGACGCCCTGCACCCAGGTGCGGTACTCCATGTTCTTCTCGATTCCGGTGTGGAGGTAGCCGATGCCCGCGCGGGCCTCGGTGACCGTCTCGGCGTCGAGCTCGAGGATCAGGCGGAGCACGCCGTGGGTGGACGGGTGCTGGGGGCCCATGTTGACGACGACGCGCTCCTCGGGGTGCGCGATCGCCTCGGCCGCCAGGCGCTCCCAGTCGCCACCGGTGGAGTGCAGGACAGGCGAGTCACCGGCATACGCGTCGTCGGCAGGTCCGGTCGCGGAGTAGCCGGCGCCGTGGCGCGCCTCGTCGACGGGCAGGGTGGTGTCGGGTGTGTGCGACATCAGTTGTAGGACCTCCGCTGGTCGGGTGCGGGGATGGTGGCGCCCTTGTACTCCACGGGAATGCCGCCGAGGGGGTAGTCCTTGCGCTGCGGGTGCCCGGGCCAGTCGTCCGGCATCAGGATGCGGGTGAGGTCGGGGCGGTCGGTGAAGACGATCCCGAACATGTCCCAGGTCTCGCGCTCGTGCCAGTCGACGGAGGGGTAGATCCCGACGATGGAGGGGATCTGCGGGTCGCTGTCGGGGCAGGTCACCTCGAGGCGGACGCGGCGGGCGCCGTGGGTGAGCGAGATCAGGTGGTAGACGGCGTGCAGCTCGCTGCCGGTCTGGGACGGGAAGTGGACGCCGGAGACGCCCATGCACATCTCGAAGCGCAGCGCCGGGTCGTCGCGCAGGACCTGGGCCACGGCCCGCAGGTGCTCGCGGCGGACGTGCAGCGTCATCTCGTCGCGGTCGACCACGACGCGCTCGACGGCCTCGCCGAAGGAGGCCGAGCCGCCCACGAGCCCACGCTCGAGGACATCGGCGATCTCGTCGAAGTAGCCGCCGTAGGGCCGCTGGGCCGCGCCGGGGAAGAGGATCGGCTTGACGATGCCGCCGAAGCCGGAGGTGTCGCCGCCGCCACGGGCGCCGAACATGCCCTGGCGCTCGCCCATCACCACGGGGTCGGTGTCACCGGCGATGGCGGGGAGGTTCTCGGCCTGCTGCTGCTCGTTCTGGCTGGTGGGGGTGTCGCTCATGCGAGGAGACCCTTCATCTCGTGCGTGGGGACGGCCTTGAGCGCAGCCTCCTCGGCGGCGCGGGCGGCAGCCCGGCGCGTCGACCCGAACAGGTGCTCGCCCTTGATCTGCTGGTGGAGGGTGATGACCGCGTTGAGGAGCATCTGCGGGCGCGGCGGGCAGCCCGGCAGATAGACATCGACCGGCACGATGTGGTCGACGCCCTGCACGATCGCGTAGTTGTTGAACATGCCGCCGGAGCTGGCGCAGGCGCCCATCGAGATGACCCACTTGGGCTCGGCCATCTGGTCATAGACCTGACGGACGACGGGGGCCATCTTCTGGCTCACGCGGCCGGCGACGATCATCAGGTCGGCCTGGCGCGGCGTCGCCGAGAAGCGCTCGCCGCCGAAGCGGGAGATGTCGGTGTCGGGCGAGACGATCGCCATCATCTCGATCGCGCAGCAGGCCAGACCGAACGTGGTCGGCCAGACGGAGTACTGCTTGAGGTAGCCGACGACGTTCTCGACGGTGTCGAGGATGATGCTTCCCTCGGGGTGCTCGTTAGCCATGAAATGTGTTCTCCGCTCTCGGATCGACCCGGATCAGACCCAGTCCAGACCGCCGCGACGCCAGACATAGGCGTAGGCGATGAAGACCGTGGCAACGAACAGGATCATCTCGACCAGGGCAAAGAGGCCGAGCTTGTTGAAGGCGACCGCGAACGGGAAGAGGAAGATGCTCTCCACGTCGAAGATGATGAACAGCATCGCGGTCAGGTAGTACTTGATCGGCACGCGACCGCCGCCCTCGGGACGGGGGGTCGGCTGGATGCCGCACTCGTAGGGCAGCATCTTGGCCTTGTTGTAGCGCTTGGGCCCGATGAGGACCGAGGCCCCCACAGAGCCGGCGGCAAAGGCGAAGCCCAGGGCCAACATGAACAGGATTGGGACATAGGGGTTGTTCAACACGAAGCAACTCCCCTTTCCGGTGTCGTGCCGTCGGCCGCCGGGTCGCTGGCGGCATACAGGTTCATCCTAGGGCCGGTCCGGCCCGGGGTTCTCGCGGCCCGGGGCATCATGCGTCCGGCGCCATGCGAGCGAGCAGAGAGATGAGCCGGTCGTCGAGTCCGCCCCCGCGCGGCTCGGACAGGTTGGCCATCAGCTTGAGGAGGAACTTCATCAGCGTCGTGCGGGGCAGGCCGTACTTCGTGGCCAGGCGCATGACCTCGGGGTGTCCGATGAGCTGGGCGAAATAGCGCCCGAGCGTGAAGTAGCCGCCCAGGTCGTCCTTCATCACAGTCGTATAACTCTGGAGCGTCCGCTCGCGCGCCGCGCCGTCTCCGGCCGCCAGCGCGCGCGCGATGACGTCGGCGGCGATGCGGCCGGACTGGAGGGCGTAGTCGATGCCCTCGCCGTTGAAGGGGTTGACCATGCCACCGGAGTCGCCGACGAGCAGGAGGCCATCGGCATACAGCGGCTGGCGGTTGAAGGACATCGGCAGTGCCGCGCCACGGATGGGCGCCTGCATCGTCTCGTCGGAGATCTGCCACTCCCCCGGCATCTCGGCGACCCACCGACGCATGACGTCCTTGTAGTCGGTGTTGCCGAAGGCGGGCGAGGTGTCGAGCATCCCGAGGCCGACATTGGACAGCCCGTTGCCGAGCGGGAAGAGCCAGCCGTAGCCAGGCATCTGGATGCGGCGGCCGGTCTCGTCACGCGTCCACAGCTCGAGCCAGGACTCCATGTAGTCGTCGTCGTGGCGCGGGGTCTCGTAGTAGGTGCGCACGGCCACGCCCATGGGGCGGTCCTCGCGCTTCTCGCGGCCCATCGAGACGGCGATGCGGGAGGAGACACCGTCGCAGGCCACGACGACGGGGGCGTGCAGCTCGGCGCGCTCCCCGGTGGCGCGGCCGCGCTCGTCGACGAGTTTGGCGGTGACCCCGGTGATGCGGCCGGAGGCGTCCCGCACGGCGCCGTTGACGCTTACGCCCTCGCGCAGCTCGGCCCCGGAGGCGGCGGCGTGGCGGGCGAGGGTCTCGTCGAGGTCCATCCGGGCCTTGGCCATGCCATAGCCGGGGAAGTCGCTGACCTCGGGCCACGGCAGCGACAGGCGCATGCCGCCGCCAATGATGCGCAGCCCGTGGTTGCGGTGCCAGCCGTCCTCCTCGCGCGTGGGCACGCCGAGGGTGGCCAGCTCCTTGACCGCGCGCGGGGTCAGCCCGTCGCCGCAGATCTTGTCGCGGGGGAATCGCGCCTTCTCAAGGAGGAGGACGTCCAGCCCGCTCTTGGCGAGATAGGCCGCGGTCGCGGATCCGGCAGGTCCGGCGCCGACGACGATGACGTCGGCGCTCTCACGCTGCGCGGGCGCGGCAGCCTCGCTGGGGGTGTCAGTCACGGTTCCTCAGGGCGGTTTGTGAACGGATTCACGAGAACTTCAGGGAGTCTATTCCCGGCCCCCCGATTCGACACAAACGGACACGGCAGGCGTCACGCCTTGACGGCCCGGTGCACGGCGACGACCCCGCCGGTGAGGTTGCGCCACTCGACGTCGGACCAGCCGGCGGCGCTGATCTCGCCGCCCATCGTCTGCTGGTCCGGCCAGGCCCGCATCGACTCCGCGAGATAGACATAGGACTCGGGGTTGGAGCTGACCCGACGCGCGATCGCGGGCAGGGAGGCCATGAGGTAGTCGCCATAGATCTTGCGGACCGGCTTGACCACCGGCTGGCTCACCTCGCAGATGACCAGGCGCCCGCCGGGACGGGTCACGCGGAGGTACTCGGCGAGCGCCAGGTCGCGGCGGGCGACATTGCGCAGCCCGAAGGACATCGTGACGGCGTCGAAGGAGTCGTCGGCGAAGGGCAGGCGGGTGGCGTCGGCGGCGGTGAACGCCATGTCGGGACGACGGCGATGGCCGACACGCAGCATGCCGAGCGAGAAGTCGGCGGGGACCACGTGGACGCCCTTGTCCGCCAACGGCTCCGACGAGGTGCCGGTGCCGGCAGCGATGTCGAGCACCCGCTGCCCCGGCTTGGCGGCGATGGCGTCGATGACCGCGCGGCGCCACATCCGGACCATGCCAAAGGTCATGACGTCGTTCATGAGGTCGTACTTCTCGGACGTGTCGTCGAACATCGCAGCGATGTCGCGGGGGTCCTTCTCCAGGCTGGCGCGGGTCATGGCGGACATTCTCCCCCACGTCCCGACCTTCGCCGACTGGCCCGCTGGGCGAGCGCGTCGGCGGTGACCCGCCAGTAGTCGTACCCTTGAACGGATGACCGCCTCCCCGTCCCCTGCCGCGGACCGCTCGCCGTCGGGCCCGCTCGTCGTGCGCACCCGTCGCATCGACGCAGGCACTGCCGGCTCCCTGCTGGCCACCCTCCCCCCGACCGCGGACCCGCGTGAGGTCTGCTCGTGGGTGCGTCGTGGCGAGGGCATCGTCGGCTGGGGCCGGGCCCGCGAGTTCGTCAGCCACGGCGCCGAGCGCTTCGCCGACGCACAGGAGTGGTGGCGCGACCAGGTCGCCCATGCGGTCGTGCGCGACGAGGTCGGCCTGCCCGGCTCCGGACCGGTCGCCTTCGGCTCGATGGCGTATGCCGCGAGCTCACCTGCCGGGGGCGCGCTCGTCGTGCCCGAGGTCGTGGTCGGCCACCGTGGCGACGACTGGTGGGTCAGCACGATCGGCGCCGACGAGATCGCGCCCGAGGCCAGGCTCACGGTCCAGCCCGAGCCCCTTGCGCCCGAGGCGGTCGCCTTTGCCGACGGGGCGCTCAGCTCGACCGAGTGGGCCTCCCGCGTGGCCGAGGCGGTCAGCCGGATCACCGCCGGCGATCTCGACAAGGTTGTCCTCGCCCGCGACCTGCGCGTCTCGGCCGCCTCGGCGATCGACCCGCGCTGGATCCTCTCGCGCCTGTCCGAGCGCTATGCCAACACGTGGGTCTTCTCCGTCGACGGGCTCGTCGGCGCCACGCCCGAGATGCTCGTGCGGCTCGAGAAGGGTCTGGTCACCTCCCGGGTGCTGGCCGGCACGATCCAGCGCACGGGCGACGACGAGAAGGACCTTGCTCTCGCCGGCTCGCTCGCCCGCTCGTCCAAGGACCTCGAGGAGCACGAGTACGCCGTGCGCTCGGTTGCGGATGCGCTGATGCCGCACTGCTCGTCGATGAACGTCCCCGAGTCGCCCTTCGTGCTCCATCTGCCCAATGTCATGCACCTCGCGACCGATGTCGCCGGGGTGCTGCGCGACGGGTCCACCTCGCTCGCACTGGCCGCGTCGCTGCACCCGTCGGCTGCGGTGTGCGGCACGCCCCGCGAGTCGGCCGATGCGCTCATCGCCGAGCTCGAGGACATGGACCGCGGCCGCTACGCCGGCGTCGTCGGCTGGATGGACGCCTCCGGTGACGGCGAGTGGGGCATCGGGCTGCGCAGTGGCTCCTATGAGCCGGACGACGCGTCGCAGATGCGCATCTTTGCCGGCTGCGGCATCGTCTCCGGCTCCGACCCGGAGGCCGAGGTCGCCGAGTCCGACGCCAAGCTCGTGCCCATGCGCGACGCGCTCTCTGGCTGACTGTCACGCGCCCAAAAGCCTTGGACCGCAGGACTGCTGCGCTGGCAGGATCGGTGGCCATGACAGGTGAGCACACGGCATACCAGATCTCGCGGCTGAGCGAAGGCGACCGGCAGGCCTTCGAGACCGCCGACGAGATCGTCTGGGCCGACGAGCCACCCGAAGCGGACTGGCAGCTCTCGGGCGGGATCGAGACGGAGCGCGCGTTCGGCGCCTCGACCGACGGCCGGCCGCCGTTTGCCGGGATCTACGCGCACTATGACTCGCGGGTGACGGTCCCGGGCCCGCTGGGGGCGCTCGCCCAGGTGCCCATGCCCGGGCTGACCTGGGTCGGCGTGCACCCGGACCACACGCGCCGGGGCGTGCTCTCGACGATGCTGCGCCACCACTTCGCAGACCTGCACGAGCAGGGCATGGCGCTCTCCGGGCTACGCGCCTCCGAGCCGGGCATCTATGGGCGCTTCGGGTATGCGGTCGCCTCACTCGAGGTGACCGCCAATGTGAGCAGCCCGATCGAGGCCCCCGGGGTCGATGCCAGCGACGTCGTGACGACCTTCCACCGCGTGCACGGTGCCGAGCCGGTGGTCGACCGCATCGCCGCCTGCTACCACCGCCTCGCGCCCAGAACCCTTGGCGCAGTGGACCTTCCGGACGTGCAGGTGGAGCGCATGCTGCACGACCATCCCATGTCGCTGAGGGGGACGGAGCCCTATCACGTCCTCTTTGCGACGCGGGCCGGCGAGGATGTGGGCTTCGCGGTGCTGCGGCGCTCCCCTGCGTGGGACCAGGGCCTGTCCAATGGCAAGGTCGCCTGCACCTGGCTCGAGGCCGCAGACGCACCGACCCTGCTGGCACTGGCCCGGCGGCTCGGGGGCTTCGACCTCATGTCCACTGTCGAGGCGACCGTGCCCGCCACCGACTCACCGCTCGTGTGGTGGCTGGGCGGCCCCCGCGGCGCCCGCCTGGTGACCAAGGACGCCCTGTGGCTGCGCCTCGTCGATGTGGGCGCCGCGCTGGCCCAGCGGGGGTATGCCGCCCCGGCCTCCCTCGTCCTCGACGTCGCCGACAGGCATGCCCCCTGGAATGCCCGGCGATGGCGGCTGGATGTGACGAGATCCGGTCTGGCACAGTGCATCCCGACAGACGATGAGCCCGACCTGTCGTGTGATGTCGCGGCCCTGGCCTCGGCTCACCTGGGCCTGCGGACCTTCGCTGAGATGTCCGCCCAGGGCATCGTCAGCGAGCTGCGACCAGACGCTGTCGCCGAAGCCGACCAGGCGTGGGCCACGCCGGTACAGCCGGCCGGCTCCGTCTCCTTCTAGGCGAGGGCGGCAGCGGCCAGCTCACGCAGCCGCTGGTGCACGGCCCGGTGGGTCGCCCGGTCCTGCGGCACCTCGATGACGCGGATGCCGTCGTGGGCCCGGCCGAGTGCCTCGACAAGCGCGTCGGCGGTCGCGGCCAGTTGGTGGTCGACACCGTGGGCCGCACAGAGGTCCGCGATGCGGGTGCCCGTCGCGGTGCCGAAGATGCGCTCGAAATCCGTTGCGCGAGTGGGCTCTCCGTGCTCGAGCAGCGTGAAGATGCCACCACCGTCGTCATTGGCGACGACCACTGTCAGGTCGGCGCGCGGCTCCTTGGGGCCGATGAGCAGACCGCCCGAGTCGTGCAGGAAGGTCAGGTCACCCATGTAGGCGACGGTGCGCCGCTGGCCCGCGAGAGCGATGCCGATGGCGCTGGAGATCGTGCCGTCGATGCCGGCGAGGCCACGGTTGGCGACGACGGTGAGCCCGCGCGGACGGGCTGCCATGGCGACATCGAGGTCGCGGACCGGGTTGGACGCCCCGACGACGAGGACGTCCTCATCGCCGAGTGACGACAGGAGCGCACTGACGATCGCCGGACCACTCGCCCACGGGGCGGGCTCCGCCGCTAGTGCTGCCGCCACCGCCTCCCCCGCCTCTCGCCAAGCCACGGCCCACGCCTGGTCGCACTCCCCTCCGGCCGCCCCGGAGCCGACGGCCCAGGTGGAACCCACCACCGACCACGGGTGGACGACCTCGGCGCGATGACCAGGGTCGACCCAGTCGGCGCCGGCCGTGACAGCCTCAACGCGGACACCACTGCGGCGCAACAGGTTTGCCACCGGGCGGGCGAGTGTGACCCGACCCACGGTGACGACGCGGTCGGGTGTGTTCGCGTCGAGCCACTCCGTGGCCGTGAGCAGCAGCGGGCCATGGGGGACGACCGCGGAGCGGTCATAGTGGCCGAACGGCTCGGCCACTACGGGCCAGCCCTGCGAGCGCGCCCACTCGACTGCCGCATCGGAGGAGTGAATGTCCGGCAGGTCACCGAGAACCATCAGGGTGCGCGGGAACCCTTGTGCGAGAGGCGATCCCGCAGCATCCGTGGGCACTGCGGTAGCGGCCGAACCACCGGCCTGAGGGTCCGGCATTCGCGGCCCAGCCGTCCACGGCACCTGGCCGGGGCGGCCGGCAAGCGACTCGGGCCACTCACCGTCGAGCCAGTCACGGGCGGCGTCGGACTCGCCGGTCGGGGCACCGGGGGTCGCGACCTCCGGCGTCAGCGGGTCACGGAAGGCGACGTTGAGGTGGGCCGCACCCGGGTGACCGGTGAGCGATCCGACGGCCGCGGCATACGCCCGGTCGATGCTGGTGCGCCAGGTGGCCTGCTGGCCCTCGCGCGACTCGGCGGCGGGCAGGTCCGCCGACCAGCGCACGGCGCCGGCGAAGATCCCCGGCTGGACGGTGGTCTGGTTGGCGCCCGTCCCCCGCAACTCGGCCGGGCGGTCGGCGGACAGCACGATGAGCGGCACCTGCCCGTGGTGGGCCTCCAGGACCGCGGGGTGGAGGTTGGCCACGGCCGTCCCGGAGGTGGTGACGACGACCGCGGGCCGGCGCGAGACCTTGGCGAGCCCGAGGGCGAGGAAACCGGCAGAGCGCTCGTCGACGCGCACGTGCAGGCGCAGCAGGCCGGCTCGCTCGGCCGCCTGGAGGGCATAGGCCAGTGGCGCCGAGCGCGAGCCCGGGGCGAGGACGGCCTCGCGCACACCGCAGCGGACGAGCTCGTCGACGAGGACTCGGGCGCTGGCGGTCGAGGGGTTCACAGCGGGGATTCTGCCAGCGCACCCATCGGCCGGGAGCACGGGCCCGGCACCCCTTCCCCCAGACCGGACCCATCGATGCACGTGGATTTGCGCATGCGCCGACGCGGACCTTACGCTTTTCCCGATTACGTCAACAGTTGCGGTCCATACAACGCGGGGGATGCGGGGCCGCCTCGGATAAAAATCCGCGACGGGTCAGGGGCCGCTTCGTCGGGGGAAGAAACGAACAAGATGAGCAGACGCTCAGTCTGGGTTCAGCCGCTTCCGGCTGCCCAGCGTGACCGTGCAAAGCGCAGCTTTTCCACGCGCAGGGTGCCGCAGGACGCCTGGAGACGCTCGTGGGCGGGGCCGTCCGGCCACGCTCTGGCGACCTCGTGATGGCCCGCATCGCCCGGCTGGGACAGCACCGGAGGATCGAGCAGCCCAACGGCCGGCGGTCCATGCTGCATCTGGGCGACGAGATCATCGTCTGCTACGCCGACCGCTACGCCACGGACCAGTACGAGTCGGTCGTGCCGCGCACCCTGGGGCCCACCCAGCTGGTGGCCTCGGGCGGCATCGCGTCCAAGGTGCTCTCCAAGAGCGCGGCGGTGCGCAACGCCACGAGCATCGTGCCGCTCACGGCCTGGCCAAGGTGGGCCTCAAGCCCGGCGTGACCAAGGTGACGGGCACGGGCTCCGGCAACGACGTCTGGGTCATGCTCGACGCCGGCGCCCACCAGATGCTCGACTTCACCGATGCCGGCATGGCCTCGACCTTCCGGCAGAGCATCCCCGACCTCGAGCGCGTCATGGGGCAGCTCATCTCGCACCTGACGATGAGCGGCTGCGGGATCAACTTCGTCGAGATCGCCGACGGCGTCTTCCAGCAGGAGACCTCGCGCCTGCTGACCTCCAAGGCCTTCCGCGAGCTCATCGACGTCGTGCTCCTGGCCGCCGGTGACGCCATGGGCGCGGCCCAGGGCGTCCGCACCCTCCAGGAGGCGTGAGTCCCGGTCGCCGCCATCTCGGGAGCCATGACCAAGTCGCACCTCGCCGCCCGGGAGGCAGCCGCCGCCACGGGTCTGCCGGCCTTCGGGCTCCAGGAGCTCCAGACCCCCGAGATCATCGGTCCCGTCCTCGGCATCCCCGCCGAGCAGATCCAGGCCCCCGCGCCGGAGCCCGCCGTGGCCTGGCCTGTGGACATCCCGGGCCTGGTCGAGGAGGACCCCCAGCCCCTCACCCACGACGACGCGGACGACGAGGACTTCGTCAACTCCCGCGACCTCCAGCTCGAGGACGCCTCGTGAGTGCCGTGACCACCACCACCCGCCCGATGCCGACGCGCCACGAGCGCATCGCCCAGCGGCGGCACGAGCTCGCGGCCCTGTTCCGGGTGCGCCGACGCGACCTGGTCGCAGTGCTCGCCATCGGCATCCTCCAGGCGATCGCGCTGGTCGCCTTCATCCTGATGCTTGGCCGGATCGTCGACTCCCTCCAGGTCACCGAGGTGGGGGCCGCGGCCCAGCGCTCCTACGAGCTGTCGCTGGCCATGTGTGGCGGGATGGCCGTGGCGGCCGTGCTGCTCGGTGTCCTGCGCGCCGCGGAGTTCACCATCGCCGAGAAGGCCGGCTACGAGGTCGTCCGGGTGCTGCGCATGGCGATGTACGCCCACCTCCAGCGCATGATGCCCGGGCAGCTGCGCCACCGCGCCCGAGGCGGTCTGCTCCTCCGGCTCACCGGCGACCTCTCCATGCTGCGCATGTGGCTCAGCCGCGGATACCTCGAGGGCCTAGTGGCGGTCATCGTCCTCACGGCCGGCATCGGCGTCGTCGTCTGGCTCAACGTCTGGATCGCGCTCGCCATGGTGGCCGCCCTCGCCCTCACCGCGGCCCTCTCGCTCGGCAGCGGCAAGGCGATGCGCGCGGCGACCCGCACCATGCGCCGGCGGCGGTCGCTGCTCATCGGCAACATCGACGAGCAGATCAACTCGCTGGCTGTCGTGCAGACAGGGGGGCGCACCGCTGGCGAGTATGCCCGCCTCTCCCGGCAGAACGACTCGCTCAACCGGGCTCTTGGGCGCGTGGCCGAGCTGCGCGGCCGGCTGCGTGGCATCGCCACCTTCGGGGCCTCCCTGGTGACCGTGGCCGTCCTGGCCATCGGCCTGGTCGAGGTGCGCTCCGGTACGGCCACCATCGGCGATGTCGTCGCCGCCGTGATCGTCGCCCGCTATCTCGCCCGCCCGATCCGCATCCTCGGCCTGGCCCACGACTACTGGCACCGCGGGCAGGTCTCGCGCGCCAAGGTGTCCGACTTCCTCGTCAGCTCCGGCCGTCGCCCGGAGTCCGATGCGCTGGAGCGGCTGAGTGCCCGCAGGGGCGTCGTGGAGTTCGACCACGTGACCGTCCACGGTGCCCTGAAGAACGCGAGCGCCACCGCCTACAACCGTGAGGTCATCGCGATCACCGGACCGTCCGGGGCCGGCAAGACGACCCTGCTCAACCTGATCGCCCGGCTCGTCGACGCCGACGAGGGCGTGGTGCGGATCGACGGCCAGGACATCACCCAGACCGCGCCGCAGTCCGCCGCACGGCGGATCGGGTATGTCTCGCGCGACCTGCCCCTCATGCGCGGCACCATCCGCCGCAACCTGACGTATGCCGCCCGGGACGCCTCCCCCGAGGAGGTCCAGCGGGTCGCGTATCTGCTGGGGATCGACCGGCTGCTCGAGCGTCACGGCCAGGGCATCCACAGCTGGGTGACCGAGGGCGGCGGCAACCTGACCGTCGGCGACCGCCAGCTGATCGCGATCGGCCGGGCCATGGTCGGCAACCCGGTGCTGCTGCTCCTCGACGAGCCGATGACCGGCCTGGACGCGCAGGCCCAGCAGCGGGTCCGGTTCGCCATCGAGCGCTACCAAGGCACCGTGCTGCTGGTCTCACACGACGAGCGCGACCTCGCGCTCGCCGACCAGGTCTGGGTCCTCGAGGACGGCGCCATCGTCGACACGATGACCGGCGAGGAGTACCGCGACCGGGTCTGGATGAATGGAGGGGAGCCATGGCTCGCGCAGCCCGCGATGTGAGGCGCGACCGCATCCTGACCGCCTTCGCCCTTGCCATCGCGCTCATGGCGACCACCGCCGTCGCCTGGCGGGTGCGGGCGGGAGGACTGCCCACCCCCGCGACGGTCGCGGCGCAGTCCCGGCCAGTGGCCGGCAACGGACTGGCCGTGCGCTTCGCCGGAGACACGATGCTCGGCGACGGGGCCCAGGCGATGATCGCCACCCAGGGCCACTACGCGCCCTTCGCCAAGGCGGCACCGCTCCTGAAGGGCTCGCCGTTCACGATCATCAACGCCGAGGCGCCCATCACCGCCTCCGCCATCCCGGCCAACCCCGGCGCCAAGTTCTCCTACGCCACCAGCCCTGCGGGCGCTCCCGCGATCAAGCAGGCGGGTGTGGACGCCCTCAGCCTGTCCAACAACCACACGATGGACCGTGGACTGGTGGGCCTGGCCGACACCCAGAAGCACGCCGCAGCGGCGGGAATGACCACCTTCGGTGCGGGGCGCAACCTCGCCGAGGCCGAGCGGCCCCTGATCATCAGCCAGTCGGGCAAGCGCCTTGCCGTCGTCGCCTTGGGCGAGAACTTCGGGCCCACCAGCCGGGCGGCAGAGACCTCGCCGGGAGTGGTCACCCTGACCCCGGCCAAGGTCCAGCGTGGCTACGACCTGGCCAAGGCCGCCGGGGCCGACAAGGTGATCGCCCTGCTGCACTGGGGCGACAACTACGAGCCGGTCAACCCCCAGCAGCGCTACTGGGCCACCACCCTGGCGGCCGCCGGCTATGACGCGGTCATCGGCGCAGGCTCGCACACCGTCCAGCCGGTCGAGATGGTCGGCGGGATCCCCGTCGTCTTCGGACTGGGGAACTTCGTCTTCGGCGCCCCGGGCCGGTTCGACACCAAGGGCGTCCTGGGCGCAGGCCTCGTTGCCGACGTCTCCTGGGACGCGGCGGGCAAGGGGCACCTCCGCGTCCACTGCGTCCGCACCGACAACAACGTCGTTGCCTACCAGGCCCGACCCTGCACCGCTGCCGAGGCGACCCGGGCGTGGGCCATGACGGGCAGCACCCTGCGACCTGCGGGAGCGACCGCAATGCTGGAGTTCTGACATGACCACGAGACACCCGCTGACCGTCCTGTCCGTCGTGGGCCTGCTCCCGCTGACCGCTTGCAGCATGGCGGGAGGCGGTGGCGAGCGCTCGTCCAAGGAGGTCTCCGCCGAGCGCTCGGAGGGCAGGCTCACCGGCACCGGCTGGTTCCACTTCCAGCCCGAGGGACTGCCGCAGATCCGCGTCTTCTATGCCGCCGGGACCGAGGACGTGGCCGCCGCACGGGTGGTGGTGGTCATGCACGGCACGGAGCGCAACGCCGAGACCTACCGCAACACCTGGGAGCCGATCGTCGACGGGCGCCCGGTGGTGGTGCTGGTGCCGGAGTTCTCGGAGGAGGACTTCCCCAGCTCCCGCGGCTACAACCTCGGGGGCCTGCGTGACGGGGACGACGAGGACGTCGAGGTCGGCAAGCGGACCTTCGACTACATCGACCCCCTCGTCGCCGAGGCCCAGAAACGCAACGGCAGCCGCACCCTCCCCTACGACATGTTCGGGCACTCCGCCGGCGGCCAGTTCGTCCACCGGTTCCTTGAGTTCAGTCCCGAGAGCAAGGTCCGCCGGGCCGTCGCCGCCAATGCCGGCTGGTACACCATGCCCGACCGTGACGTGCGCTATCCCTACGGGCTCAAGGACGCCCCTGGTGAGAAGGTCGATCTCGAGCGACTCTTCTCGCGCGACCTGGTGATCCTGCTCGGCGCCGACGACGTCAAGGCCGAGCGGCTGCGTCAGGACGAGGGCACCGAGCGCCAGGGCGAGACACGTCTGGCTCGGGGCATGACCTTCTATGAGCGCTCCAGGATGACCGCCGACGACGAGGACCTCGACTTCGCCTGGCGGCTGGCCGTCGTGCCCTCGGTCGGCCACGAGCACGCGCCCATGTCGGCAGCAGCCGCCGACATCCTCTTCACGGACTGAGCGGCTCACGGCGGGGCATCGCCGGTCCCGGTCGACGGACGCCCCGGCGCCGCGCGGCGCACCCGGTAGTCGCGGGTCAGCACCACACCCGATGCGCCGCGGGTGGTGAACGACTCGGCGCTGGCCTCAAACGACCGCACCGAGGGGTTGGCCAGCGCCCGCACCCTCCGGGCCGTCTCGCGATAGCGGCTCTGGTGGTGCGCAGCCGAGGTCGTCGCGAGGCCGGTCGACCCCGTCAGGGTCCGGGTGACCGTCACCCAGTGGCGCTCGTCGGGATTGACGTCCCCGTCGAGGCGCGGCACGGCATCCTCGGCGTGCTCGATGGACAGCACGCGTGTGTCGTCGGGGATCGGGAAGCGCGCGACGGGCGCCCCCGAGGTGATCACGTGGGTGACCTGGTGCCGAGCCCGGAACGGCGCGCTCGACGCCAGCGCGGCCGCAGCGATCCCGCCCTGGCTGTGGCCCGTCAGCAGCACCGGCTCTGCCGAGACATCCCGTGTCATGCCGCGGGCGCCAGAGGCCGCCGCCGACTCTGCCTGGGCCGCGCTGAGGGCCTGCTCGACCCCGGACATGAGAGCCGTCGACTCACCCGACATCAGACGCAGGTTGGTCACGAGGTCGTTGGGGTTGTCACCTGCCCGCAGCGACCACTCCTGGGTGCCAGGCACCTGCACCACCCAGGTGGACGTGCCGTCGGCCTGGGGCACCTCCAGCACCCGGGCCCGGCCGGGATAGTCCTCGCCGTCGCTGATGCTCATCGCACCCGAGAGCAGCCCCACGAAGTCGTCGGGCGCGACCCCCGGCCGGGGCTGCCGCTCACGGACCACGCTCACCCGCCCCGTGTCCTCGACATAGCCACCGAACCGGCCGACCTGCACGATCGTCGCCAGCGCGTCCTCCTGCGTCTTCGGCACCCATGGCCGCCCCGCCGTCCGCGCCGCAATGGCGAGCAGCACCGCCACCGACGGGTCGAGGCTGGCGATCCCACCGACCCAGCCGTCCAGCCCGCCCGCGGCGAGGTCGACCAGCCACGGCGCGGCATACAGCTCCTTGTCGAGCTCGCGCCCCAGGTCGTGGCCGCCGACCGCCGCCGTGACCGCCCCCAGCGCCAGGACCGGCGTCGCCTGCCCCACGCCAAACATCACCCCGTCCCGCACGACGTCGAGGGAGGCGGCGACCGCGTCATCGACTGCGCGGTATGCCGCGACCGCGGCGAGCGCCGAGGCCCCCAGGTCGGCCAGCCGCACGGCCTCCAGCGGCAGCTGCCACTGACCGGCCAGCAGCCCCGCCGCCGCGATCGCGCGCGTGGCCGTGACCGGCGCGTCGACGACGCTCAGGGCGAGGTCGCCGTTGACCGCGATCGACAGCGCGGCGGCACTCAGCCCCTCGACGTCGGCCGCAAGGGCGAGCAGCCGGCGCCCCGCCTGCTGGATGTCGTCCAGTCCTGCCGCGACGCTGGCACTGCCGCCACCGATCGTGATGTCACTCATGCCGCCTCTCCCCCGCCGGACCCGTCCGCCATCAGGTCGGTCAGTTCACGGATCGCCTTGTCCTCCAAGGCAGTCGAATGCCGCCTGAGCGCCTCGGCGACGGCCTCCGCCCGCGTCGCCAGCCGGCGCAGCGCGGCCACCCGCTCGTCGAGCTCGCGGACAAAAGCGCGGGCTGCCGGTGAGGACCACTCGACGCCCTGCTGCGCGAGGACGGACCGCGCCGTCTCGCTCAGCCCGTCGGCGATGTCATCGGCCGTCCGCGCGAGGGCCCTGATGGTGTCGGGATCGGTGACCATGCGGAAACCCTCACCAGTCGCACCCTCCCGGTCGACGGTCCTGTCGAGGACTGTGGATGGCCGCTCGGACCACGGCTGTGGTGTGGACAACCCATCAACCACCCACTGCCACAGTGTGGTTCAGACTCCGTCAGCCGAGGTGGTCCCAGCACTCACGCACCCGCTGGTGCCACCACTCGACCCGGTCTGCGGGGGCAGCGAGCTCGCGCAGCCGCTCCTCGTCGACCGCGACCTCGCCTACGGGCAGCCGTCCGCCCACCGGCACGAGCGGCTCGCGCGCGACATCGGCGGCCATGAGGTTGACGGTGCCGAGGCCACAGGCAAAGGGCAGCTCGGGCAGCGCAGCCGCGAGCGCGACGCCGGCCCGGATGCCGACGGACGTGTCGATCGCGGACGAGACGACGGCGGGCAGCCCGCACGCGTCGACGATCTCGAGCGCACGCGACACTCCCCCGAGCGGTGCGACCTTGACGACGACGAGATCGGCCGCCTCGAGCCGCGCGACCCGCAGGGGGTCCTCGGCCTTGCGGATCGACTCGTCAGCCGCGACCGGGACGTCGATCGCGTTGCGCGCCAACGACTTCCGCAGGTCGCGCAGCTCCTCGACGGTCTCGCACGGCTGCTCCGCATACTCCAGGCCGTATGCCGCGAGCCTCCCGAGCGCCGACGTCGCCTCCTCGACGGACCAGGCCATGTTGGCGTCCACCCGGATGCGCGCCTCAGGCCCGGCAACGTCGCGGACCGCGGCCACACGGCATACATCGTCCTCGATGCTCTGACCCGCCTCGGCGACCTTGACCTTGACCGTCTCGCAGCCGTCGAAGCGCGCGAGCACCCCCGCGACATGCGCAGCCGCGACGGCAGGCACGGTCGCGTTGACCGGCACCGAGTCCCGCTGGGGCGCAGGCCAGCCCGACCAGGCTGCCTCGAGCGCGGACGACAGCCAGCGTGCCGCCTCGTCGGGCCCGTACTCGAGGAACGGCCCGAACTCACCCCAGCCCGCAGGCCCCCGCACCAGCAGCGCCTCGCGGTGGGCGATCCCCCGGAAGCGCACCCGCATGGGGATGCTCACGACGTGGCTGGCGGCGAGGAAGTCCTCGAGGGTGGGCATCACCCGGCCAATCTAGCCAGCGGGCTCAGCGGTCCCGCGAGGAGAGCACGCAGAACTCGTTGCCCTCGGGGTCGGCGAGCACCTCCCAGGTGACATCACGGTCCTGGCCGACGTCGACTCGGACCGCGCCCATGTCGAGCAGTCTGGCGATCTCCGCCTCGCGATCCTGGTCGATGTGCGGGGCGAGATCGAAGTGGATGCGGTTCTTGAGCGTCTTGTCCTCCTCGACCGGCACAAAGACCAGCCCCTGCGGCAGCCGCACCCACTCCTCCGCGGACTCCACGACGTCCTCGCTGAGCCACGGCGGGATCACCGCGACCTCGTGCTCGTCCTCATAGACGATCCGCCAGTCGAGTGCCTCCGCCCACCAGCGCGCCTGCGCCGCGATGTCGTGGCAGTCGATGACGGTCGTGTACCAGCGCAGTGCCATGGCGGCTCCTCCTCGGCGGTGACTGCCGCCCACGCTACCGGCGCGCACTAGAGTCGGGCGGGTGAGCGCACTGGAGCATGTCAGCGAGACCTTTGACCCGTCGGCCTGGGACGAGGTGGCCGGCTTCGACTTCACCGACATCACCTACCACCGCGCCAAGGACCTCGGGTGCGTGCGGATCGCCTTCGACCGGCCGGAGGTGCTCAACGCCTTCCGCCCGCACACGGTCGACGAGCTCTACCGCGCGCTCGACCACGCCCGCCAGACCTCCGACGTCGGCGTCGTGCTCCTGACCGGCAACGGCCCGAGCCCGCGCGAGGGCTCCTCGGAGACCACGCAGGGCTGGGCCTTCTGCACCGGCGGCGATCAGCGCATCCGCGGCCGGTCGGGCTACCAGTACGCCGACGGCGAGACCGCCGACACCGTCGACGAGCGCCGGGTGAAGGCCGAGGGCGGCCGGCTCCACATCCTCGAGGTGCAGCGTCTGATCCGCACGATGCCCAAGGTCGTCATCGCCCTGGTCAACGGCTGGGCGGCCGGCGGCGGGCACTCCCTCCACGTCGTCTGCGACATGACGATGGCCAGCCGCGAGCACGCCCGCTTCAAGCAGACCGACGCCGATGTCGGCTCCTTCGACGGCGGCTACGGCAGCGCCTACCTGGCCAAGATGGTCGGCCAGAAGTTCGCCCGCGAGATCTTCTTCCTCGGCCGCCCCTACACCGCCGAGGACATGCGCCGGATGGGTGCGGTCAACATCGTCAGCGACCACGCCGAGCTCGAGCGCGACGCCCTCCAGGTCGCCCGCGAGATCATGGGCAAGAGCCCGCAGGCCCAGCGGATGCTCAAGTTCGCCTTCAACCTCCTCGACGACGGGCTGATGGGCCAGCAGGTCTTCGCCGGCGAGGCGACCCGCCTGGCCTACATGACCGACGAGGCCGTCGAGGGCCGCGACCAGTTCCTCGAGAAGCGCGACCCCGACTGGTCGCCCTTCCCCTGGTACTTCTGATGGCTCCCTCCCGCGGCGTCCTGGTCACCGGCTCCTCCCGCGGGGTCGGCGCGGCCACGGCGCGCGCCTTCGCCGCCCGGGGCGACCGGGTGGTCGTCCACTACCTCGGCAGCCAGGACACCGCCGAGGAGGTATGCCGCGGGCTCCCCGGCAGCGGGCATGCCCTCGCCCAGGCGGACCTCGCCGACCCGGCCGAGGTCGAGCGGCTGGCGCAGGAGGCCATCGCCGCGCTCGGCCGCGTCGACGTCCTGGTCAACAACGCCGCGATGCTCACCGCCCCGTGGGAGGGCCGCGGCAGGCGCGGAGACCACCCGCTGGAGGACACGGCATACGACGAGTGGGTGGAGGTCTGGCAGCGCACCCTGGCGACCAACCTCCTGGGCCCCGCCAACCTGGTCTGGCAGATCGCCCGCCACATGATCGACGTCCCGCCGGCCGAGGGCCTGCCGGTCGGGAGGATCGTCAACGTCGGCAGCCGCGGCGCCTATCGCGGCGAGCCCGACATCCCGGCCTATGGCGCGAGCAAGGCGGGCCTGCACTCCCTCGGCCAGTCGATGGCCCTGCGGCTCGGGCACCACGGCATCGCGGTGACGAGCATCGCGCCGGGCTTCATCGACACCGACATGGCCGGCTCCGCGCTCGAGGGCGAGCAGGGTGCCAGGACCCGCGCGCAGAGCCCCTTCGACCGGGTCGCCCGGCCCGAGGAGGTCGCCGAGGCGATCGTGGCCCTCGCCGACCCGCGCGCCGAGTGGGCCTCGGGGGCTGTCCTCGACTTCAACGGCGCCAGCTATCTGCGCTGACAGGCATCACACGACAGAGCGCCCACACCGGCTCACCTGCATCTGACCCACCGGTAGCCTGTCCGCATGGGTGTGGCGCGATCGACCACGGGTGCCCCGGGGCGGGCCCCGTCGTCCGCGCGCCCCGAGGCCGCGCCCCGGCCGGCCCGCTCGACTGAGCGCGCCCATCCCGCCAAGAAGAAGCGCCGCTCCCCCGGGTGGGTGCCCAACCAGCACGGCGCCTGGGCGATGCTCGCGGCCCCGCTGCTCGTCGGCATCATCATGGCCGGCCCCGCCTGGGTGCACCTGCCGCTGACGGCCTTCTGGTTCGTCGGCTACTTCGCCTTCTATGCGACCGGCCTGTGGCTGAAGTCGCGCCGCAAGGCCCGCTACCTCCCGCCGGTGCGGGCCTATGCCCTGGCCGCCGCCCCGCTGGGCATCCTCACTGCCGTGATGCGCCCCGAGCTGATCCGCTGGGCGCCGCTCTTCGTGCTCCCGATGGGGGTCGGCCTCGCGGCATCCCACCTGCGCAAGGAGCGCTCGCTGCTGAGCGGCCTGGCGACGACCGCCGGCTCCACGCTCATGACCCCCGTCGCGTATGCCGCGGGTGGCGCGAGCGTCGACCGGCACGTCTGGCTCGTGACCGCCGTGCTCGCCGCCTACTTCGTCGGCACGGTCCTCTATGTCAAGACGATGATCCGCGAGCACGACTCCGCCGCCCACTACTGGCTGTCGGTCGGATTCCACTGTGCCGCAACGCTGGCCATGATCCTGGCCACGCCGCTGCTTGTCCTCGTCTTCGCCGTCCTGGCGATCCGGGCCGCGGTCATGCCCGCCTACGAGGCCAGCCCCAAGGCCGTCGGCATCGGCGAGATCGTCGCGACCCTGGCCGTCATGGCAGGGGTGCTCACATGGTGACGACGATCGAGCGCGTCGCCGTCCACGAGGGCGCCGGCGTCCACGACCTGCTGCCGCGGCTGCTGCGCGCTCTCCAGGGCGAGGCGCCGATGATCCCGTATGCCGCGGGCTCGCCTCCCCCTGCTCTCCCCCGTCACGAGGGCGCCCTGCCGATGGGCACCGCGCTGGTGCTCGGCACGTCGGGCTCGACCGGCCGGCCCAAGCTGGCGCTGCTCACCGCCGACGCGCTGCTGGCCTCCGCCGACGCGACCCTGCGCCGGCTCGGCGGCCCGGGCCAGTGGCTGCTCACCCTGCCCGGCCACCACGTCGCGGGCATGCAGGTCCTGGTCCGCGGGCTCATGGCCGACATCCCGCCCGTCGTGCTCAACCTGCGCGATGGCTTCTCGATCGCCGGCTTCGTCGAGGCCACCGCGCGCATGGACCACGAGCGCCGCTATGTCTCGCTCGTCCCCACCCAGCTGACCCGCCTGCTCGACGACCAGGCCGGCACCACCGCGCTGCGGGCCTTCCACTCCGTGCTCGTCGGCGGTGCGGCCGTCTCGCCGCGCCTGCTGTCGCGGGCGGCTGCCGAGGGCGTGCACGTCGTGACGACCTACGGCTCCAGCGAGACCTGCGGCGGCTGCGTCTACAACGGCCTGCCGCTCGCCGGCGTCGAGGTCGGGGCCGACAAGGACGGGCGCCTGCACATCGCAGGCCCGATGCTCGCGTCCGGCTACCTCGGGCGGCCCGACCTGACCGAGGCCAACTTCGTGACCTTCAAGCACGGCGAGCGCTGGTTCCGCACCGACGACGTGGGGCACCGTGACAAGCAGGGCCGCTGGCATGTCGACGGCCGGGTCGACGACCTGATCAACACCGGCGGCCTCAAGGTCGCGCCGCGCATGGTCGAGGAGGCGATCATCGAGCACTTCCCGCAGGTGCGCGAGTGCGTGGTCGTCGGCGTGCCCGACCCTGAGTGGGGCCAGTCGGTCCGGGCCGCGGTCGTCCTGCGCGACCCCGACTTCCCGCTGAGGTCGGCCGAGGCACGCGAGGGGCTGCGCGGCATACTCCCCACCTATGCCCTGCCCCGCGGGGTGCACACCTTCGACAAGCTGCCCGTCCGCGGCGTCGGCAAGCCCGACCGGCGGGCGATCGCCGAGCGCCTCACCCGGCACTGAGCCGCGCCACACCAGACCGGGGACACGCCACGCGGCCGATTCCGTGCCCGGCCACCACGTGGGAGACAATGACCCCGTGCTCCGCTACCTCCCCGTCCTGCTCGTCGTCGCGTTCAGCGTGTATGCCGCCGTCGACGCCGTGCAGCAGCCGGACGAGCGGGTGCGCTACTTCCCCAAGCTTGTCTGGGTCGTCCTGATCATGCTCTTCCCGCCGCTGGGCGGGCTGGTCTGGTTCCTCGCCGGACGCGACCGGCCCGGCATCGGCCCCGGCCGGCGCCAGTCCCCGCCGACCGGTCCCCGCGGCCCCGACGACGACCCCGACTTCCTGCGCGGCCTGTAGAAGGAGATAGAACACCCGTGGCAACACCTGCCCAGTGGATCGAGGGCGCGCGCCCTCGCACCCTGCCCGCCGCCGTGGCGCCCGTCATCGTCGGCCTCGGCGCGGCATACCCGCTGGGGCGTGCGAACTACGCCTACGCCCTGCTGGCCCTGCTCGTCGCGCTCTTCCTCCAGATCGGCGTCAACTACGCCAACGACTACTCCGACGGCATCCGGGGCACCGACGCCGAGCGGGTCGGGCCGGTGCGCCTCGTCGGGCAGCGGCTGGCCAACCCCGACAACGTCAGGCTGGTGGCCTTCCTCTGCTTCGGCGTCGCCGCGCTGGCGGGCCTGGCACTCGTCGCGCTGAGCGGTGCGGTCGCCCTGCTCCCGCTGGGCGTGCTCGCCGTCCTCGCGGCCTGGCGCTACACCGGCGGCGACAACCCCTACGGCTACCGCGCCATGGGCGAGGTCTACGTCTTCGTCTTCTTCGGCCTGGTCGCCACGCTGGGCACGCTCTATGCGATGGCCAAGCAGCTGACCTGGGTGGGTCTGCTGGGCGCGATCGGGATCGGCGCGATCATCACGGCCATCCTCGTGGCCAACAACCTGCGCGACATCCCCTCCGACACCGAGACCGGCAAGCACACGCTCGCCGTGCGGCTCGGCGACAAAAAGACCCGCCGCCTCTATCTCGCCCTCATGGTCCTGCCGCTGCTGTGCGCCGGCCTCATCGGGCTCTGGCACCTGTGGGGGCTGCTGGCGCTGGCCGCGGTCGGTCTGGCCGTCAAGCCCACCCGCATCGTCACCTCGGGCGCGACCGGCCCGGCGCTGATCCCCGTCCTCCTCGGCACCGGCATGTATGCCGTGGCCTGGGCGTTCCTGCTCGCGGTCGGTCTGGCTGTCAGCTGAGTCAGCCTCCGTCAGCCCTCCGGCTGGGTCAGCCCTCCGGCTGGGTCAGCGGTACTCGGACGGGGCGTCGGGGTCGACCCGCACGCCGTCCTCGGTGTCCTCGGCCTGCTCGTCATTGGCGGCGTGGCGCCGCTCCTGACGGGCGTCGATCCGCTCGGCGAGCTCACGGGAGTACTCCTCGCGCAGCGGGCGCAGCGCGAAATAGCTGATGAGCACCGACAGCGCGGCCGAGCCGAGCAGCAGCCAGATCTGCTCGTCGCGGTCGCGCAGGCCCAGCAGCCAGAGCAGCGCGAGGCAGCCGAAGAAGATGAGCAGGCGCAGAAGCGAATAGCGAAGCATCACAGTCCCGAGTAGGAGTGCTGGCCAACGAAGTAGACGTTGACGATGGCGTAGTTGGCGATGATGGCGAGGAAGCCGGCGATGGCGATCCAGTTGGCGGCCTGGCGGCTCCAGCCGCTCGTCGCGCGCGCGTGCAGGTAGGCCGCGTAGATCACCCAGATGATGAAGGTCCAGACCTCCTTGGGGTCCCAGTTCCAGTAGGAGCCCCACGCCTGGCGGGCCCAGATGGCGCCGGCGATGAGGGTGAAGGTCCACAGGGGGAAGGCGATGATGTGCACGCCATAGGCCATCCGCTCGAGCGCCTTGCCCGAGGGGAAGGCCGACATGAAGCCGCCGGTGATCTCGTTGGTCGCGCGGTGCTCCTGCCACAGGTAGAGCAGGGAGAGGACGGCGCCGAGCGTGAACAGGCCGACGGCCAGGGTCGCGACCGTGACGTGGATGGCCAGCCAGTAGGACTTCAGCGACGGCAGCAGCTCCGCGGCCGGGGCGTACCAGACGGTCATGGCGGCGCCGAGGATCAGCACGATGGGGATGAGGATGAACAGCCCGAGCCAGCGCAGGTCGCGCCGGGTGCCCCAGGCGAGGTATGCCGCCAGCGCGAAGGCCGTGGCCGCGCACGCGAACTCGAACATGTTGCCCAGCGGCGCCCGGTCGACCGACAGGCCGCGCAGGGCGACCGAGGCGATGAGCAGCCCGGTGCCGAGCCAGGTCAGCGAGCCCGCGATGCCGGCGGCCTTGCGCGCGGCGAGCGGCTCCTCGGGCAGGTCGACGGCGTCGGCCTCGGGCCGCGAAGCGGAGGCGCCACCTCGCGTCGGCGCACCGGCACCGACCCGGGCCGTCTCACGCACCTCGGCCGGCTCGGCGCGCTGGTCCTGGAGCCGCTCCCGGTGCGGCACCAGCCGGGCGAGGAAGACGGCATACGCAATCATCGCCAGCGTGAGCACGCCCATCGCCGAGTAGAGGGCGAGGTTGGAGTAGCCCGCCAGGGTCTCGTTGGTCATCGTCCTGCCTTCTGCCTGATCTGATCGAGGACCTCGGTGACGACCTCGGGCATCGAGGCGTCGTCGTCCTTCGCTAGTCCTCCGACGGTCACTACCGTACGGCCTGCGTCTATGGCCGGGGTCACGCGCACGAAGACGCGGCGCCGGTTGATCACCACCGAGCCGACCAGCCCGAGCAGGCTGGCGAGCGAGGCACCGAGCGTGACCCACTTGCCGGGGTCGTCTCGGATGGACAGCCCGGCGAAGCGGTCGACCTTGTCGAAGGTGATCGAGCCGCGCCCGCCCGGCAGCTGGAGGGTCTGCCCCGGCTCGAGCCAGATGCGCAGCGGCTCGCCCTTGTCGTCCTTGACCTGGGTGAGCTTGGCGGTGTCGAGGGTGTAGACCGACTGCGGGCGTCCCTCTGGGAAGAGGTCGCCCTCGAAGAGGGTGAGCACGAGCACCGGGTTCTTGGCGTCGGGGAAGATCGAGGTCGGCCCGGTCGCCTCGTCGACGCTCGCGGTCGGCAGGAAGAAGCCGGAGAAGCCGAGCTGCCGCTCGCTCGAGCCGTCGCCGGGCACCTTGATCGCGCCGACGGACTTGTAGTTGTTGTCCTGCGCCAGGAACGGGGTGGCCTCGCGGTAGAGCACGGTGCCCTTGGCGTCCTTGACCGTCACCGTGGGCGCATAGCCGTTGCCCAGCAGGAATGCCGTGCCCTTGCCCATCTCGAGCGGGTGGTTGACCTTGATCGTGGCCGGCTTCTCCGGCGCGCCGGGGCTGGCCGTCGTCGTCACGTGCGCGGTGAAGTCGCGCGGCATGCCGAGCTGGCCCTTGGCCTGGACGCTCTCCTCGAAGCGGGCGTCGAGCCGGTCGACGCGGATCGTGAAGGGGTCGAGCTCCTCGGTGTCGACGAGCGGGCCGGGGCTGAAGGTGTCGTAGCGCGTGAGGGTGTTGGCGAAGGTCTGCCCGACCGGGACGATGACATCGCCCTTCCAGCCGAACAGGTGGCCATAGGCAAAGCCGACGATCAGCACGACGAGGCCGAGGTGGAAGACGAGGTTGCCGGTCTCGCGGGCGTAGCCGCCCTCGGAGCTGACCGAGGCGTCGTCGTGGCTGTGCACGCGCATCCGCCTGCGCCGCAGCGCTTCCCGGGCCGCGTCGAGCACCTGCTCCGGTGTCGCGTCGACCTCCTCGCTGGCGTGGGCGCTCAGCCGCTCCAGTCGCCTGGGGGCCTTGGGCGGGCGGGCGCGCATGGCCTTCCAGTGCTGGACCGACCGCGGCAGGACACAGCCGAGCAGCGAGACGAGCAGGAGCAGATAGATCGCGGCGAACCACGGGGAGGCGTAGACCTCGAAGAAGCCGAGCCGGTCGAGGATGGGCCCGGCGGTGGGGTGCTGGGCGATGTAGTCGGCGGTGCGCGCCGCGTCGATCGAGCGCTGCGGCCAGATGCTGCCGGGCAGCGCGGCGACCGCGAGGAGGAGGAGCAGCAGCAGCGCCGTGCGCATGCTCGTCAGCGAGCGCCACGCCCACCTCGCCCAGCCCCGCGGGCCGAGGCGCGGCTGGAGGATCTCGTCGGCGGGTGCGTCCGCGACCGGCGCAGGTCGTCGTGCCACTGGGTCAGATCACCGTCTCGAAGTTGTTGACCAGGTGCGTCTGCACCATGCGGGTGAGGTCCTCCCAGACACCGGTGGCCAGGAGGAGCCCGACGACGAAGAGCACTGCGCCGCCGAAGATCTGGATGCCCCGCTGGTGGCGACGAAGCCAGGCGGTCACCGCGCCCACGCGCTCCATGCCGCCGGCGATGAGGAGGAAGGGCAGGCCCAGACCGAGGGAGTATGCCGCGGCCAGCACGACCCCGCGCGCGACCGCCGAGTCACCGCCGGTGCTGGTCGTCGCCAGGGTGAGAACGGCTCCGAGCGTCGGGCCGGTGCAGGGCGCCCACCCCAGGCCGAAGACGGCGCCGAGCAGGGGCGCGCCGAGCAGCCCGGCGGCGGGCTTCCAGGTGGCCTTGACCTCACGCTGGGTGCCGACGCCGAGGAAGACGAGGGCCATCAGCATCACCAGCACCCCGCCGACGCGCATGAGGGCCACGCGGTGCTCGGCCAGGGCGGCGCCGACGGACGCGAGGGCGACCGTGAGGGCGAGGAAGACGAGGGTGAAGCCGAGCACGAAGAGCGCGGCGCCGGCGAGCATCCGCCCGCGGGAGCGCTGCTCGAGCGAGACCCCGGAGAGCCCGCTGACATAGCCGAGGAAGCCGGGCACGAGCGGCAGCACGCACGGCGAGGCAAAGGAGACCAGGCCGGCGAGCAGCGCGATGCCCAGGGCCAGGGGCAGGGCCCCGCTCGTGACGGTCTCGACGATGTCCATGTCGCTGCGATGTCTGCCGTGAGGTCAGCCGGCGGCGACCACGTCGTCGACGAGACCGGTGAGGGTGCTCGGCGTCGTGATCGGGCCGTTGATGCGGGCGGCCACGCGGCCGTCCTTGTCGAGGACGATGGTCGCCGGCGTGGTGGCGACCTTGCCCTTGAAGGCGAGGACGAGCACGCCGGACGGGTCCGACAGCGACGGGAAGGTCATGCCGTAGGTCTTGGCGGCGGCGAGACCCCGCTCGGGCCCTTCCTTGAAGTCGATGCCGACCATCGCGATGTCCTTGGCCTTGAGCTGCGTCCAGGCCTTCTCGAGGTGGGGCGCCTCGGCCTTGCACGGGCCACACCAGGAGGCCCAGACGTTGACGACGGTGACCTTGTCCTTGGCGTCCGTGGCCAGCGACCACTTGCCGCCGTCGATGAGGTCGCCCTCGAGCGCGACCGGCTCGCCGCGGTCGGCGGCGGGGATGCGCTCGACGCTGCCGTCGCCGGAGACATAGCCCTTGCGGTCGCCCGCCTTGGCCTGGTCGCTGACGGAGCTGCCGTCGCCGGCGCAGCCGGCGAGGGCGAGCGCGGCCACGACGACGAGCGGGGAGATCACGCGCCTCATGCGCCGGCCGGGCCCTTCGCCTGCGGGAGCAGGGACGCGGCCGGCTCGCTGTAGGTCACCGACTCCAGCTGGTCGCCCTCGAAGGTCAGCGTGGTGAGCGAGGCGAGCGTGCACTCGCGCCGGCGCGGGTCGTGCCAGAGGCGGCGCCCCTCCATCACATTGCGCATCGTCCAGACCGGCAGCTGGTGGGAGACGAGCACCGCCTCGTGGCCGGCGGCCCGGACGCGGGCGTCGTCGACGGCAGCCGTCATGCGCTCGGCGATCTTGATGTAGGGCTCGCCCCACGACGGCGAGAAGGGGTTGATCAGCTTGGGGAACATGCTGACCTGCTTGAAGACATTGCGTCCGCCGGCCACGCCCTTGCCCTCGAAGTGGTTGCCCGCCTCGATCAGGCGCGAGTCGGTCAGGACCGGCAGGCCGTGGACCGCGGCCACCGGCCGAGCCGTCTCCTGGGCCCGCTCGAGCGGGGAGGCGACGACCAGCGTGACGTCATGGTCGGCGAGGTGGGCGGCCGTCAGGTCGGCCATCGCGCGCCCCAGCTCGGACAGGTGGAACTCCGGCAGGCGGCCATAGAGCACGCCGTCGGGGTTGTGGACCTCACCGTGTCGCATCAGGTGGACGACGGTGCGGAGCGGGGTAGTCATGCGGTCGATTGTCGCAAACCTGTCTGGGTGTCAGGCCAGGGCCTGCGCCGCAGCGGACGCCGCCCTCGGCAGGGCCGCCACGACCCGCTCGACGGCGGCGTCGTCGTGGGCGGCGCTGACGAACCAGGCCTCGAACGCGCTCGGGGGCAGGTGCACGCCCTGGGCGAGCATGGCGTGGAAGAAGGCCGTGAAGGCCGGGACCTGCTGGGCGCGGGCCTCGTCGTAGTCGGTGACGGCCTCCTCGCGGAAGAAGACCGAGAACATCGAGCCGGCCCGCTGGATGACATGGGGCACGCCCGCCCTGGCGAGCTCCTCCCCCGCGGCGCCCGAGATCGCGTCGGCGACGGTCTGGAGCCGGGCATAGACCTCGTCGGTGCAGCCGCGCAGCGTGGCCAGTCCGGCCGCGGTCGCGACCGGGTTCCCCGACAGGGTGCCGGCCTGGTAGACCGGGCCCTCGGGCGCGAGCATCGCCATCACATCGCGCCGCCCGCCGAACGCGGCGGCCGGGAATCCACCGCCCATGACCTTGCCGAAGGTGAACAGGTCGGGTGCGCCCGCGGCATACCCCGCATCGCCCTCGAGCCCGTACCAGCCAGCCCCGCTGCACCGGAAACCGGTCATGACCTCGTCGCTGATCATCAGCGCGCCGTGCTCGGCGGTCGCCCGGCGGATGGCCGCGGTGAAGCCCGGCAGCGGCGGGACGACACCCATGTTGCCCGGCGAGGCCTCGGTGATGACCGCCGCGATCTGGTCGCCGCGCTCGGCGAAGCAGGTCTCGAGCGCCTCGGCGTCGTTGTAGGGCAGCACGATCGTCTCGGCCGCCATCTCCTTGGGCACGCCCGCGGAGTCGGGCAGCGCGAAGGTCGCGACACCGGACCCGGCTGCGGCCAGCAGCGAGTCGACGTGGCCGTGGTAGCAGCCGGCGAACTTGACGATGAGCGAGCGGCCGGTGAAGCCGCGGGCGAGCCGGATGGCGCTCATCGTCGCCTCGGTGCCCGACGAGACGAGCCGCACCTGGTCGACCGGCTCGATGCGCGCGACGATCTCCTCGGCGAGCGCGACCTCGTTCTCCGACGGGGTGCCGAAGGAGAAGCCGGCCTGCGCGGCCTGCTGGACCGCGGCCAGGACCTCGGGGTGGCCGTGCCCGAGGATCAGCGGGCCCCACGAGCAGACGAGATCGACGTACTCGCGCCCGTCGGCGTCACGCAGGTAGGGGCCGGAGCCGCTCACCATGAAGCGGGGGGTGCCGCCGACGGCCCGGAAGGCACGCACGGGCGAGTTCACGCCGCCAGGCGTCACCGCGAGCGCGCGCTCGAGCAGGGCCTGGGACGCGGGGGCTTCATAGGGGTAGTCCGTCATGGGCCAAGTCTCTCAGGCCCCCTGGGTCTGGACGCACGGGCGGTATGCCGCCGCGCTGGGAGCGCTCAGGCGCTCGCCGGCTCCTCGGGGGTGTAGCCCTCGGACTCCTGGATGGCGCGCATCGCATCGCCGAGCGCGGTGAACTGCGCGGGGGTGAGGATCTCGATCAGGTGGCGCCGCACACCCTCGACGTGGACGACGGCCATCTCCCGTAGGGCCGCCATGCCGGGGTCGGTGAGCACGAGCTCCACCCCGCGGCGGTCGTCGAGGCAGGCCTCGCGCATGACCCAGCCGCGCTTCTCGAGGCGTTTGGCGGTGTGGGTGATGCGGCTGCGCGACTGCACGACGAGGTCGGCGAGCGCCGACATCCGCATCCGCCGGCCGGGGGCCTCCGAGAGCATCGAGAGGATCTCGTACTCGCTCAGCTGGACGCCGTGGGAGTCGATCAGGTCGCGCTCCAGGGCCACCTCGAGCAGGCGGGAGCCGCGCAGGTAGGAGCGCCATGCGCTCTGCTGCTCGGTCGTCAGCCAACGAGGGGTGTCACCGGAGGGCACCCGCTCAGTGTACGGCGGGCCAACTGGGGGTGACAAAGCAACCTGATATGACAAATATTGGAAAGGTTGAAATATAAATAATCTCTGCTAGCGTTGAGGCAGACGTCGGAGCGAGAGCACCGGCCAACAGGCCCCCGGCGGGCCGAGTCCCGCCGACGCAGACAGACCAAGGAGCAGCACATGACCACCCTGACCAACCTCACCCCCGGCACCTGGACCATCGACCAGACCCACTCCTCGCTCGGCTTCACCGCCAAGCACATGATGGTCTCCAAGGTCCGCGGCACCTTCGACGACTTCGCCGGCACCGTGACCGTCGCCGAGCAGCTGGCCGACTCCACCGCCGACGTGACCATCCAGATGGCCTCGGTCAACACCAACCAGGCCGACCGCGACGCCCACCTCCGCGGCGAGGACTTCTTCGACGTCGAGCAGTTCCCGACGATGACCTTCCGCGGCACCTCCTTCGACGGCGAGACCCTGCGCGGCGACCTGACCATCAAGGGCGTCACCAAGCCGGTCGAGCTCGACGTGGACTTCGGCGGCGTCGGCACCGACCCCTACGGCAACACCAAGGCCGGCTTCGAGGCCGAGACCGAGATCAACCGCAAGGACTTCGGCCTGACCTGGAATGTCGCGATGGAGACCGGCGGCGTGCTGGTCAGCGAGAAGATCAAGATCGTCCTCGACGTGCAGCTCGTCAAGGCCTGATCCCCGGTCGTCGACCCGCCCCCACTCCCCTGTCGCGGGGGCGGGTCGTCCCCACCAAGAGGTATGCCGCGTGGCCCAGCCACGCGGCATACCTTCTGTCTGTTGTGAGGGCCTGTCCGGTGGCCGGCTCAGCCGAGAGCGACCCGGTCGGGGTGGGAGTAGATGTTCATCCGGTCACCGCGGACGAATCCGGCCAGTGTCAGGCCGGCCTCGTCGGCGAGCTGCACGGCGAGCGAGGAGGGGGCCGAGACACCGGCGAGCACGGGCACCCCGGCGAGGACGGCCTTCTGGGCGAGTTCAAAGCTGGTGCGCCCCGAGACCATGAGCACGCAGCCGCTCGCCGGCAGCCGGCCCTGGAGCAGCGCCCAGCCCAGCACCTTGTCGGTGGCGTTGTGCCGCCCCACGTCCTCGCGGGCCACGAGCAGCCGCCCGTCGGCGTCGAAGAGTGCGACGCCGTGCAGGCCACCGGTCTTGTCGAAGGTCCGCTGCGCGGCGCGCAGCCGGTCGGGCAGCGCGAGCAGGATCTCGCGGTCGACCGTGGTGGTGTCGGCGCGCAGGTCGAAGCGCTGCTGCTGGCGCAGCAGGTCGATCGATGCGGTGCCGCACACCCCGCACGCGGAGCTGGTGACCGTGCTGCGCAGCCGCTCGGTGGGCACTCCCACGCCGGGTGCGAGCAGGACCTCGAGCACGTTGTAGGTGTTGACCGCGTGGCCGCTCTCGTCGTCGGCGACCGCGCCGGCGCAGTAGCGCGCCTCGCGCACGTCCTCGGGACCGCGGATGATCCCCTCGGCGGCCAGCAGGCCGTGGACCAGCTCGATGTCGTGACCGGGCGTGCGCATCGTGACGGTGTATGCCGCGCCGTCGAGCCGGATCTCGAGCGGCTCCTCGACGGCGAGGGTGTCGACCTTGCGCACGCCCTCGGGGTGGCTGCCGTCGACGTGCACCATCGGGTGCCTGGTGGTGACTCTCACTCTCGGACCGCCCCCTCGAGCATGCCGGCGATGAAGTGTCGCTGGAGGAAGACATAGAGGATCACGATCGGCGTGGCGACGATGCAGGCGCCGGCGGCCAGGAGCGTGAAGCCCTGGGTGTACTGGCCCTGGAAGAAGGCCAGGCCGAGCGGCGCGGTGCGCAGGCCCTCTGAGACGACCATGACGAGCGGGATGAGGAACTCGTTCCACGTCCACATGAAGACCAGCACCGTCAGCGTGACGATCGCGGGCCGCGCGAGCGGCACGAGCACCGACCAGAGGGTGCGCCACGGGCCGGCGCCGTCGAGCCGCGCGGCCTCGACGAGGGCGCGGCTGCTGCTGCGGAAGAAGGCCCTCATCCAGAAGGTCCCGAAGGCGACCGACTGGGCGATCTGCGGGAGGATCACCGCCCAGATCGTGTCGGTCAGGCCCACCGTGCGCAGGTCGAAGTAGAGCGGGACGATGATCGCCTCGCTCGGCATCATGATGCCGAGCAGGAAGAGATAGAAGATCGGCGTCGCGCCCGGCACCCGCAGCGCGCCGAGGGCGTAGCCGGCGAGGATCGACAGCACGACGCTGACGATGACGGTGATGACCGAGACGAACAGGCTGGTGTGCAGGTACTGGCCGAAGTGCCCGACCCGCCAGGCCTCGGCGAAGTTCTCGGGGTGCAGGCCGAGGACCCCCGCGCCGCTCGTGCCTGCGTCGTCGGGGCCGAGGGCGGCCATGACGATCGTGATGATCGGCCAGAGGGCGAATGCCGCGAAGGCGATGAGGATGACGTAGTTGGCGAGGCGCTCGCCGGAAGAGATCCTCATGCCGTGCCCCGGTCGCCGATGCGGTTGATCACGGTCGAGATGAGGAAGATGACGACCGTCAGGGTCACGCCGATGGCCGTCGCCGAGCCGACATTGCCCTGCTCGAAGGCCCGGTTGTAGACCTCGAAGCTCGGCACCATCGTGGTCGTGCCCGGCCCGCCGCTCGTCGTGACGTAGACCAGGTCGAAGGTGCGCAGCGCGGCGATGACCGTCAGCGTCAGCGCCACCGCGATCTCGCCGCGGACCGAGGGCAGCGTCACGGCAAAGAACTCGCGGATGGGCCCGGCGCCGTCGAGGCGGGCCGCCTCATAGAGCTCGCCCGGGATGCGGCCCATGCCCGACAGCAGCAGCACTGTCACCAGACCGGTCTCGAACCAGGTGCCGATGACCCCGACGGCCGGCAGCGCCCACGTGTAGTCCCCGAGCCAGCCACGGGCGAGCGAGTCGAGCCCGACCAGCCGCAGCAGGTCGTTGAGCCCGCCCTCGGGCGCATAGAGCCGCCGCCACGCGACCGCGATGACGACCATCGCGATCACCTGTGGCAGGAAGACGACCGTGCGGAAGAAGCCCAGGCCCCGCACCTTGGCGCGGTTGAGGATCGTCGCCAGCGGCAGCCCGATCAGCAGGGGCAGCACGGCATAGAAGAACATGAGCACGAGCGCGTGGCCGAAGGACGCCCGCAGCGTCGGGTCGCCGAGGATCTCCGCGTAGTTGCGCAGGCCGACGAAGGTCGACTGCGGCGAGGCGCCGTCCCACTCGTAGAGGCTGAACTGCGCGGCCCGGCCGAGCGGATAGAGCAGGAACGCGGCATACACGAGGAAGCCGGGCAGGAGGTAGAGGTAGCCGGAGAGCCTCGGCTCCCCCGGCGGCCCCGACCCGCGCCCGGCACCTCCTCGTGCGCGTGCCATGTCAGCCCTTGTTCTTGGCGACGAAGGCGCTGTAGTCCTTCTCCAGGGTGTCGAGGAACTGCTCCGGCGTCGCCTTCTTGGCGATGAGGTCCTGGAGCGCCGCGCCCAGGGTGTCGCTGAAGGTCGGGGTGGCGTAGTCGAGATAGGGCACGAGACCGTCCTTCTCGACGATCGTGCCGAAGGCGGTGAAGACGTCCTTGCCCAGGCCGGCCGGCGCGGTCTGCTCGGCGGTCTCGGCGACCGGGAGGTTCTCGGTCTTGGCGAGCACCTTCATCGCGTCGGCGCTGGTGATGAAGTTGATGTATGCCGCGGCGGCGTCCGGGTTCTTGGACTTGTTCGCGATCGCCCACGGGATGCCGGTGCCGCCGGTGGCCACGGGCGAGCCGCCGGCCTCGGCGGGCGGCGGCAGGATGAAGGTGACGTCGTTCTTCATCGCCTTGGCCAGGTCGGCCTGGAGCCAGGTACCGGCGATCAGGTAGGTGCCCTTGCCCTTGGCGAAGGCCTGCCACGCCGGGTCGTAGCCGAGCCCGTTGGCGTCCTTGTCGAGGTAGCCCTTGTCGACCCAGGTCTGGATCGTCTCGGCGGCCTTGGTGTTCTCGGGCGTCTTCCAGCTCGCGCCCTCCTGGCCGAAGCCGAGCTTGCGGATGTCCTCGGCCTTGGCGTTCTGGGCCTGTACGTCGCCGAAGACGTGGATGGCCGGCCACTTGTCGAGGTTGCCAAGGACGAGCGGCGCCTCGCCCACCCGCTTGGCCTTGATCGTCTCCAGGCTCTTCTCGAGGTCGGCCCAGGTGGCGGGCGTCTCGACGCCGGCCTCCTTGAGGTTCTTGGTGTTGATGTAGATGCCGACGACCTCGCCGACCTGGGGCAGGCCATAGAGGCTGCCGGAGCCGAAGGTCTTGCCGTCGGGGGTGTAGGAGGAGTACTGCCGCACCGACTCGGGATAGCGCTTGTCCCAGCCGTAGGCCTTGGCGTAGTCGTCGAGGGACTTCAGCTGCCCGGCCTTGACATAGGAGCCCATGTCGGGGCGCCCGTTGTTGGACTGGAAGACATCGGGCGGGGTGTTGCCCGACAGCGCCAGCTTGAGCGTCGTGCCCAGGTCGTCAGTGGATCGGGTCACCCGCTTGAGCGTGATGTTGGGGTACTTCTTCTGGAACGCGTCGTTGAGCTCCTTGATCTGGGCAGCCTGGCCACCGCGGACCTCCTGGTCCCACACCGTCAGCTCGACCTTGCCGAGGGCTGCGGCGTCGGTCGAGACCGAGGCACTGCCGGAGGCCGAGCTCGAGGGGCTGTCGGCGCTGCCACCCGACCCGGGCGCGCAGGCGGCGAGGCCGGCGACTCCCACGAGGCTGCCGACGGCGACGAGACGGATGATGCGGGTGCTCATGGGTGGCTCCTTGCTCTGGGGTGAGGACACTATCTCGCTCCCGGGGGTTATTCGAGGCCCTCGACATCCGCCAGTCGCGCAATCGTTGCGGCCGCGCGACGGCAGGCGGTCACCGGGACGGTGGGCACGATGGCCTCGAGGAAGGCGTAGCGGCGAAGCAGGGCCTGGTGATAGGCCCCCTTGTCGGGGGTGGCCTTCTGGGCGCGCCACCAGTCGGCGATGTCGCCCCAGCCGGGGGCGGCCAGCGAGCCGCCGAACTGCTGGACCGCCAGGGCCGAGCAGAGGGCCGCGAAGGCAAGCCGGTCCGCGAGCGGCCACTGCGCAAGCGTGCCCAGGACAATCGCCGCGCCGAAGACGTCGCCGGCACCGGTCGGGTCGAGTGCGGGCACACGCAGCGCGGGGACCGAGGCCTCCTCCCCGGTCGAGGAGTCGAGGGCGATCGCGCCGTCGGCACCCTGGGTGATGACGGCGAGGGGCACCCGGTCGCCGAGCGCATAGAGCGCCTCGTGGGCGGTGGCGGTGCGGGTGTAGGCCATCGCCTCCCCCGCGTTGGGCATGAACGCGTGGCAGAGCGCGAGATCGTCGAGCACATGGCTGCTCCACTGCCCCGTCTGGTCCCAGCCGACGTCGCCGAAGATGAGGGCACCGTCCTCGGCGGCCATCTCCACCCAGGTGGGACCGTCCTCGCCGCGGAGGGTATGCCGCTCGCCCAGGTCGACGATCGCCGCCCGGCTGCGCGGGGGCCGGCCGATCATCTCCGAGGGGCTGATCGGCGGCTCGTGGCCGTGGCTGACCATGCCGCGGTCGCCCTGGAAGGCCATCGAGACCGTGACCGGCGTGTGCCAGTGCTCGAAGCGCCGGGAGTGCCCGAGGTCGACGTGCTCCTGGTCGGCGAGCGTCCGCCAGCAGAACTCGCCGTAGTCGTCATCGCCGAACGCCGCCGCGAGCGAGGTGCGCAGTCCGAGGCGCTGGGTCGCGACCGCCAGGTTGGCGATGCCGCCGGGGGCCGAGCCCATGCCGGTCGCCCAGTGCTCCTGGCCGCCCGCGGGCAGGGCGTCGAGCCCGGTGAAGATGATGTCGAGGAAGACCGTCCCCCAGACGAACACATCGGTCTCCGGGTCGCCCTCGCGCCGGCTCGCGGCGAGGACGTCGAAGGGCGTGGGTGACATCAGGAGACCAACTCCCCAAACGAAGGCGGTGGTGCGAGGGCTCTCGCCAGCATAGGTCGCGACGGTCCGCGGACGGGCGCGACCGACCGGACACTGATGCCTAGGGTGGTCGGGTGGCCGACGAGCAGCGCTTCCCCACCGCCCCCTACGACGTCCGTCTCGTCGTGTGCGACATGGACGGCACGCTCCTGGACGGGCACGGCGGCATACCCGAGTCGTTCTGGCCGCTGCTGGAGCGGATGACCGGCAGCGGCGTGGTCTTCGCACCTGCCAGCGGACGCCAGCTGGCTACCCTCGCAAGGATGTTCGCGCGGGCCGACCAGTCGGCGATCGCCTACATCGCCGAGAACAGCACGATCGTCGAGGAGGCGGGCGAGGTCCTCTCCACGACCCTGCTCGACGGCGCGACCGCACAGCGCGCGGTGACCGCGACCCGGGCGGCGGCGGGCTCGCGTGACCTCGGGATCGTGGTCTGCGGGCGCAGGAGCGCCTACATCGAGCGGGTGGACGAGCCGTTCACCGAGCAGGTCGAGCCCTACTACGCCCGGCTGGAGATCGTCGACGACCTGACGACCGTGACCGACGACGTCCTCAAGGTCGCGATCTATGACTTCGCGGACTCCGCGGCCGCGGTCGAGGAGGTCTATGCCGACCTGCGCGCCGACCACCAGGTGGTGCTGTCGGGCCGGCACTGGGTGGACATCATGGACGCACGGGCCAACAAGGGTGTGGGCGTGCGGGCGATCCAGCAGCGGCTCGGCATCACCCCGGCCCAGACGGTGGTCTTCGGGGACTATCTCAACGACCTCGAGATGCTCGAGGCCGGCGACCTGTCCTTCGCGATGGCCAACGCCCACCCGCAGGTGCTCGAGCGCGCGCGGTATGCCGCGCCGGCCAACACCGAGGACGGCGTCGCCGCCATCCTCTCCCGGCTGCTGTAGTCCTCCCGGGCGGTAGGTTCGTGGGCGTGAAGCTCACGATGCTCGGAGGCGGCGGCTTCCGCACCCCCCTCGTCTATGGCGCGCTGCTGACCGACACCCACGACCGGCGGGTGACCGAGGTGTGGCTGCACGACGTCGACCAGGAGCGGCTGCGGGCGATCCAGCGGGTGCTGGAGGAGATGTCCGCCCGCGCGCCGCAGGCACCGACCGTCCACGCGACCACCGAGCTCGACCGGGCCCTCGAGGGTGCCGACTTCGTCTTCTCCGCGATCCGCACGGGCGGCCTCGAGGGCCGCACCCAGGACGAGCGGGTGGCGCTTGAGCTCGGGCTGCTCGGCCAGGAGACCACGGGGCCGGGCGGCATCGCCTATGGCCTGCGCACCGTGCCGGTCGCGCGCCATGTCGCGGAGCGGGTGCGGGTCGTGGCGCCGCAGGCCTGGGTCATCAACTTCACCAACCCGGCGGGCATGATCACCGAGGCGATGCAGGCCATCCTCGGTGAGCGTGTGGTCGGCATCTGCGACAGCCCGATCGCCTTGGCGCGCAGAGCGATCCGGCTCGTCGGCGCGACGGAGGCGCAGACCCGCATCGACTACGTCGGGCTCAACCACCTCGGGTGGCTGCGTGGGCTCGAGGTCGGCGGGCAGGACGCCCTGCCCGGCCTGATGGCCGACGCCCAGCGGCTGGCGGCCACCGAGGAAGGCCAGCTCTTTGGGACCGAGTGGCTCCAGACGCTCGGGATGATCCCCAATGAATACCTCTACTACTACTACTTCACACGCGACGCGGTCGCGAGCATCCTTGCGGCACAACAGACCCGGGGCGAATACCTGCTGCGCCAGCAGGCCGACTTCTATGCCGCCGTGGCTGCGCCCGAGACCGGCCCGCTCGCCGAGTGGGACCGGGTCCGACTGGAGCGCAACGCGACCTATATGAAGGAGGCCCGCGCCGAGGGCGAGGAGCGCGGTGAGGAGGAGGTCCAGGGGGGCGGCTACGAGGGTGTCGCGCTGGCGATCATGGCGGCCATCTCACGCGGCGAGCCGGCCGAGCTGATCCTCAACGTGCGCAACGCCGGCACGGTCCCGGGCCTGCCCGACGACGCGGTCGTCGAGGTGCCGTGCACCGTGGACTCCGCTGGCCCGCATCCCCACCGGCTGGCCCCGCTGACCGGTCACCCGCTCGGGCTGGTCCAGCAGGTCAAGGCCGTCGACCGCCTGGTGATCGAGGCCGCGCTGACCGGCGACGAGCGCCGGGCCGTGCAGGCCTTCGCGCTGCACCCGCTCGTCGACTCGGTCACCGTCGCCCGCGAGCTGCTCGCGGGCTACCGCTCGCGGATCCCCTTGGTGGACAAGGTCTTCCAGCGCTAGCGCAGGAGGCGCGCAGCCTCCACGGCGTAGTAGGTCAGGATCATCTGCGCGCCCGCGCGGCGGATGTGCAGCAGCGACTCCATCATCGTCCGCTCCCGGTCGATCCAGCCGTTGGCGGCAGCCGCCTCGATCTGGGAGTACTCACCGCTGATCTGGTATGCCGCGACAGGCACGGTCGACATCGCTGCCGCGGCGGCGACGATGTCGAGGTGCGGCTGGGCCGGCTTGACCATGATGATGTCGGCGCCCTCGGCGAGGTCGAGCTCGATCTCGCGCAGCGCCTCGGTCGCGTTGGCCGGGTCCTGCTGATAGGTCGCCCTGTCGCCCTGGAGCGAGGACTCGACAGCGTCGCGGAAGGGGCCGTAGAGGCCGGAGGTGTACTTCGCGGCATACGCCAGCAGGATCGTGTCGGTGAAGCCGGCCTCGTCGAGCGCGGCCCGGACGGCCGCGATCTGGCCGTCCATCATCCCGCTCGGACCGAGCACGGTCGCGCCCGCACGCGCCTGGGCGACGGCCATCGCGGCATACCGCTCGAGGGTCGCGTCGTTGTCGACCCGGCCCTGGTCGTCGAGCACGCCGCAGTGGCCGTGGTCGGTGAACTCGTCGAGGCACAGGTCGGCCGTCACGACGATGCGGTCGCCGACCGCCTCGGCCACCCGCCGGATCGCGACATTGAGGATGCCCTCGGGGTCATCGCCTGCGGTGCCCGTGGCGTCCTTGGACGTCGGGACACCAAAGATCATGATGCCGCCGACGCCGAGGTCGGCCGCCTCACGGGCCGCCTCAACGAGGGAGTCCAGCGTGTGCTGGACGACGCCGGGCATCGACGCGATCGGCGTCGGCTCGGTCGCCCCCTCCTTGACGAAGACCGGCAGGATCAGCTCGGCCGGGTGCAGCCGGGTCTCGGCGACGAGCCGGCGCACCGCGGGCGACTGACGCAGCCGGCGGGGCCGGATGACGGGACGCTGGAGGCCGCTCATGGGTGTCCTTCCGATGTCAGCGGGCGCGACGACGCGAGCCGGCGCGGCGGGCGCTGGGGCGCACGACCGTCTCCCCGGCCTCGGCGGCAGCGCTCGCGAGAGCACGTCCATGGTCGGCGAGCGCGTCCACGAGGGAGACGGCCGAGGCCTCGGGCGCGAGGACATCGACGCGCAGGCCGTGCTCCTCGGCGGTCTTGGCGGTGGCCGGGCCGATGCAGGCGATCACGGTCGAGGTGTGCGGCTTCCCAGCGATGCCAACGAGATTGCGCACCGTGGAGCTCGAGGTGAAGACGACGGCGTCGAACTTGCCGGTCTTGATCGCGTCGCGGATCGGGGCGGCGGGCGGAGCGGCGCGCACGGTGCGGTATGCCGTGACGTCGTCGACCTCCCAGCCCATCTCCTGAAGGCCGGCGACGAGGGTATCGGTCGCGATGTCGGCGCGCGGGAGGAAGACCCGGTTGATCGGGTCGAGCACGTCGTCATAGGGCGGCCAGTTCTCGAGCAGGCCCGCGGCAGAGTGCTCCCCGCTCGGCGTGAGGTCGGGGGTGATGCCCCAGTCGCGCAGCGCCTGGGCGGTCACACCGCCGACCGCGGCGACCTTGAGGCCGGCGAAGGCGCGGGCGTCGAGACCGAACTCCTCGAACTTCTCGCGGACGGCGCGCACGGCGTTGACGGAGGTGAAGCCGACCCACTCGTAGCGGCCGGTCACCATGCCCTTGATCGCGCGCTCCATCTGCTGGGGCGTGCGGGGCGGCTCGACCGAGATGGTCGGCACGACCTCGCTGGTCGCGCCATATCCGGACAGCCGGGTCGACATCGAGCCGGACTGCTCCTTGGTGCGCGGGACCAGCACCCGCCAGCCGAAGAGCGGCTTGGTCTCAAACCACGAGAGGCGCTCGCGCAGGTCGACGGTGGCGCCGACGACCGCGAGGGTCGGGAACTCCATGCGGGTGGCGGCCTGGCGCGCCTCGGCAAGCGTGGTCGTCACGGTGCGCTGGCGCGTGGTGGTGCCGTGCTCGGTGAGCGCGACGGGGGTGGACTCCGCGCGCCCGGCCCCGAGCAGCCGGTCCAGGCCGGCGGCCAGGGTGTCGGGGCTGCCGAGCAGCACGGCGGTGACCTGGGCGTCGGTCGAGACCGAGTAGTCGACTGCGGTGCTGTTGGCCGACAGGACATGGAAGGAGGTCGTCGCGGCCGCGGTCAGGGGCACACCGGCATACGCAGGGACGGCACCGACCGAGCTGACGCCGGGCACGACCTCGAAGGGCACCCCGGCCTTCTCACAGGCGAGTGCCTCCTCGGCCAGTCCGTTGAAGGTCGCCGGGTCGCCGTCCATGAGGCGCACGACGACGCCACCGGGGTGGGCCTTGGCGGTCTTGACGACGAGCTTGGCGCGCGACGCGTGGGTCAGGGGTGCGCCGTGGTCGCCGTGGCCGGCGTCGACGATCTCGGCGTCCGATGCGTGCCGGGCGACGACGTCCCCTCGGGCGTACTGGTCGATCACGACGGCATCGGCGCCGGCGAGGGTCTCGACGGCGCGCACGGTCAGCAGTCCGGGGTCACCGGGGCCGGCGCCGACGAAGACGACCCGGGCGGGGTTCTTCGTGGTGGGTCGGGTGGGGGTCGAGCGGGGGCTCACAGGTCACGCTCCGAAAGCGGTGGTCTGGGGATGGGCGGTAGACGGGTTCGGCATCACGAGTTGGGCTCTGCCGGCATGGGTTGTCGGCTCTGCGGCGCGGACTCGGTATGCCGCGCGGCGGGCGTCGGTGGCCTGGTCAGCACACCTGCGCCGTCGTCAAGGAGGGTGCGGGCCAGCTGGCGGCCCACTCCCTCGGGGTCGTCCATGGGGCCGACGAGCGAGCGCCTCAGCTCGAGCTCGCCGTCGGTGTCTCCGGCGAAGGCGCGCAGCGAGATCTCCTCGCCGTCCTCGCCTTCGACGATCTCGGCCAGCGCACCGACAGGGGCCGAGCAGCCGGCCTCGAGCTCGGCGAGCAGGGCGCGCTCGGCGGCGACGCAGGCGCGGGTGTCGGGGTCGTCGATCTCGCGCAGGACCGCGGTCATGGCCGCGTCGTCGGCGCGGCACTCGACCGCGAGCGCTCCCTGGCCGGGCGCGGGCAGCATCTGGAGCGGGTCGATGGTCTCGGTGATCTCACCGGTGCGCCCGAGCCGGGCCAGACCCGCGCGGGCGAGCACGACGGCGTCGCAGGCGCCGGAGGTGACGTGGCCGATGCGGGTGTCGACATTGCCGCGGATGGCGCGGACCTCGAGTCCGAGGCCGAGCGCGACGAGCTGGGCGTGGCGGCGGGGCGAGCCGGTGCCGACGACGGCGCCATTGGGCAGCTCACCCAGGGTGAGGCCGTCACGGGCGACGAGGGCGTCGCGGGGGTCCTCGCGCACCGGGATGGCCCCGATGACAAGGCCCTCCTCGGGTGCGGTCGGCAGGTCCTTGAGGGAGTGCACCGCGATGTCGACGTCGCCGGCGAGCAGTGCCTTGCGGATGGCGGCCGCGAAGACGCCGGTGCCGCCCATCGTCGCCAGCGGCGCGGTGGAGACATCGCCCTCGGTGACGATCTCGACGAGCTCGACGTCGTGGCCGCGTCGGCGCAGCAGGTCGGCGACCCAGCCGGACTGGGTCGTCGCGAGCGCGCTGCGGCGGGTGCCGAGACGGATGGTGGTCACAGGAGTCCCTCTCCGACGGTGGGGGGCACCGAGACATTGGCCGTCTCGTGGGGTCCGAGGTCGAAGAGCTCGCGCAGGGCGGCGGCGTAGTCGTGCGCTCCCCCGCTGGTGAGCTCCTTCACGCGGACCGTGGGGGTGTGCATGAGCTTCTCGACGACGCGGTGCATCGCCAGCTGGATCTCGGCCAGCGTCGCCTCGTCGAGGTCAGGCAGGCGCTGCTGGAGCCGGACGAGCTCGGCCTCGCGGACCTCGGCGGCGTGGGTGCGCAGGGCCTTGACGGTCGGTCCGACGCTGTCGGCGGCCCGGGAGGTGAGGAATGCCGCGACCTCGCCCACGACGAGGTCGGTCACCTCGCGCACCTGCGGGGGCTGCTCGTCGTCGGAGAGCATCGCGCCGAGGCGCTCGAGGCCGACGAGCTCGACATCGCTGAGCGAGCCGACCTCGGGGGCGATGTCGTGGGGCAGCGCCAGGTCGATATAGGCCTGGGGGGCTCCCCCGCAGGCGATCTGGGCGTCTGCCGCCGCGGCGAGGTCGACGACGAGGCCGGTCGACCCGGTGGACGAGATGACGATGTCGGCCTCGGCGAGTGCCTCGGCCAGCTCGTCGAGGGGCCGGGCCCGGCCGCCGGCGCGCTCGGCCAGCCGCTCGGCCTTGTCATAGGTGCGGTTGACGATCACGAGGTCGCCGGCGCCCTGACGGGCGGCGGTGGCGGCGGCCAGGCCGCTCATGCCTCCGGCGCCGATGACGAGCACGGTCTGCTCGCCGATGGGACCGAGGTGACCGGTGGCGTGGGCCAGCCCGGCCTCGACGAGCGAGACGCTGACGCTGTCGATCTCGGTCTCGGAGTGGGCGCGCTTGCCGACCCGCAGGGCCTGCTGGAAGAGGGAGTTGAGCGCGGGGCCGGCGCTGCCGTGGTCCTGGGCGTGGCGCAGCGAGTCGCGCATCTGGCCGAGGATCTGGGCCTCCCCGACCGCCATCGAGTCGAGCCCACAGGCGACCTGGAAGGCGTGGGCGATCGCCCGGTCCTCGTAGTGGATGTAGATGTGGTCGCGCAGCGTGTCGATCGCCACACCGGTCGCGGAGGCGACGCCCTCGCCGATGTCGTTGACGGCGCCGTGGAAGGTCTGGGCCTCGACATAGACCTCGGTGCGGTTGCAGGTCGAGACGACGATGACCTCGGAGACGTTGTCACCGCGCAGGATGCGCTCGGCGAGCCCGGCGCGCTGGTCGACCCCCAGCGAGGCAGCCTCCAGCAGCGAGATCGGGGCACGGTGGTGCGACAGCCCCAGGACGAGCAGGCTCATCGGGCGGCCCCGACGGGTGCCGGCTCGGAGGCCTGCTCGGCGACGTCGAGCAGGCGGCGCTGGCTGTGGAAGGCCAGGATCTGGAGCTCGGTGGACAGGTCGACCCGCCGGGTGTCGATGCTCTCGGGGACGCTGAGCATGCAGGGGGCGAAGTTGAGGACGGCGCGGATGCCGCTGCCGACGAGCGCGTCGCAGACGTCCTGGGCCGATGCGGCCGGGGTCGCGATGACGCCGATGCTGACGTTGTGCTCGGACGCGACGGCGCCCAGCTCGTCCATGTGGCGCACGGCCAGCCCGGCGATCTCCTGGCCGACGAGGGCCGGGTCGCGGTCGAGGAGCGCGACGACGCGGAAGCCCTCCTTGATGAAGCCGCTGTAGTCCGCGAGCGCGCGGCCGAGGTTGCCCATGCCGACGATGACGACGGGCCAGTCCTGGGTCAGGCCGAGCTCGCGGGCGATCTCATAGGCGAGGTGCTCCACGTCGTAGCCGACGCCACGCACGCCGTAGCTGCCCAGGTGGGAGAGGTCCTTGCGCAGCTTGGCCGAGCTGACCCCGGCTGCCGCGGCGAGCTCCTCGGAGGAGGCGGAGGTGACCCCGCGCTCGGTGAGGGCGGTGAGGGCGCGAAGGTACTCGGGGAGCCGAGCGACGGTGGCGTCGGGTACTCCGCGCCGTGACGTCAGGTCGGCAACCACTGTGGAGTCCTTGCTCCTTCCACACCGGGCCGCCTCTGGCTGGGGCGGCAGCACCAGCAGGCTACGCGTTCGTGAACGAATGCACAAAGTCACAAGCGTCTGGTGAGACGGGGTGCGTGTGACGGCACTCACGAGTCGTGGTATACGCGCCGCTGTCCACCCTCCAAAGGGGGTAAGGCGGGGGAATGCCGCTCAGCCGCGGAGCGCGGCCCGCAGCCGGTCCGCGTCGACGCGCCAGTAGTCGTGCTGGCGCCCGTCGACGAGGATGACCGGGATCATCTCGGCGTAGCGCGCCATCAGCTCCGGGTCGTCGAGCAGGCTGCGCTCCTCCACCTGCTCCCCCAGCTCCTCTGCGACGGCGACCACCGTCTCGCGTGCGACATCGCACAGGTGGCAGCCGGGCCTCCCGATGAGGGTGATGCGTGGCTCAGTCATGGTCGGGTCCTCCCTCGCTGTCGGACTGCCGGGCGCGGTATGCCGTGTGCCACTGCTGCGACTGCGCCAGGAGCCGCTGCCCGATGGCACCGGGGTTGCAGGCGATCTCCCAGCGGTAGCCGTCGGGATCGGCGACATAGGCCGAGCGCCCACCCCAGTCCCGGTCGGTCGCCGGGTGCACGAGCCGGCCGCCGGCGGCGACAAGCTCGGCGCCCGCGACGGTGACGAACATCAGGCGCTGGTCCACGCGGCATACCCCTGGTGCGGTCATCGGCTAGAAGAAGACCGAGCGGCGGCGCATCAGCAGCGAGTAGAGCGTCTGCTGGATGGTCTCGCGGACCTGGTCGGTCAGGTCGAAGACGAGCATGGGGTCGTCGGCCGCGCCGGCGCCCAGGCTGGCGGTGTCGACGGGTGCACCGAACTCGATGATCCACTTGCTCGGCAGCGGCACCATGCCGAGCGGGCCGAGCCAGGGGAAGGTCGGGGTGACCGGCACATAGGGCGTGCCGAGCAGCCGCGCGAGGGTCTTCATGTTGCCGAGCATCGGATAGGTCTCCTCGGCTCCCACGATCGAGCACGGGATGATCGGCACCCCGGAGCGCAGGGCGGCGGAGACAAACCCGCCCCGGCCGAAGCGCTGGAGCTTGTAGCGCTCGCTGAACGGCTTGCCGGTGCCCTTGAAGCCCTCGGGCCACACACCGACGAGCTCGCCGGCACGCAGGAGCCGCTCGGCGTCCTCGCCGGCGGCGAGGGTCGCACCGGCCTTGCGGGCCATGTCGCCGACCACCGGGGTCGAGAAGACCAGGTCGGCGCCGAGCATGCGCAGGAACCGGTGCTGCGGGTGCTCGTCGTGTACCGCGACCATCGTCATCAGCGAGTCGAGCGCGATCGTCCCGGAGTGGTTGGCCACGACGAGCGCCCCGCCCTCGGCCGGGATGTTCTCGAGCCCGCGGGCCTCGACCCGGAACCACGAGCGGTAGATCGGTCGCAGCATGGGCAGGTAGGCGTTGAGGGTGAAGTCGCGGTCGAAGCCGAAGTCGTCGACCGCGTAGTCACCGGTCAGCCGGCGCCGGATGAAGGCGAGCGACCGGGCAATGGCCTGCTCGACCTCCTCGGGCGAGAGGCCGGACGCGGTCGCAGCGGCACGCACCGCCGCAACCCCCGCCTGGACGAGCTCTTCGATGCCCGGCACGACGGTGGCCGAGCCCGCCTCGCGCGAGGCGGCCTCACCGGCGGCGCGGATGCGCTCGTCGCGGGCGAGCCGTCGGGGACGGCCGCTGTCGGCGCGGGTGAGCGCGGTGACAGCCGGCGCCTCGTCGGGCTCGAGGTCGGGGACGACGTGGAGTGTCGGGCGCCCGGGCTTGTCGGCCGCACGGGTCGTGGCAGCACGCTTTGCGGGCGCCGTCTTCTTGGCCCCGGCCTGCTTGGCCGCCGGCTTCCTGCTGGCCGGCTTCTCTGCGACGGGCTTCTCCGCGGCGGGCTTGCTGGTGGTCGGCTTCTCCGTGGCCGGTTTCTCCGCCGCGGGCTTGGCCGCGCCCTTCCGGGCAGCGGGCTTCGCGGCAGCGGGCTTCGCGGCAGCGGCCTTTGTGGGCGGCTGCTGTGTGGCGTCCTCCTCGCGCCCCTGCTCGGAGCCGGCGATCAGGGGGGTGCCGCGACGGCGCGCCCGCTCGCCGCCCGCACGGGCGGCGCCGGCGGCCAGGGAGCCTCGACGTGGGGTGCTCATGGTCGGGCCTGCGTCATCGGCAGCACATTGCCGGCCGCGCCGACGGCGGCGCCCAGCAGCTCACGGGCAGCCCCGGCGCCCTGTCGGCCGAGGGAGCCGAGCGCGTCGACACCGGGCACGAGCGAGCCGACGCTGGCAGCGAAGTCGGCGAAGGCCTGCCGGGTGGTGAACCGGGGCTCGAAGCCCATCTCCTCGCGCATCCGCGTGGTGTCCAGTCCCCGGCCGAAGGCGAGGAACTGCATCTGGTCCGGCGAGAAGTCGGCGAAGCCGGCCCGCCGCACGAGGCCGCCCATCGGGCTGGCGAGCGGGAGCGGGACGAAGGCGACCGGACGGCCGACCATCGCCGCGCCCTGGAGCACGGTGATGACGCCGTCACCGGCGATGTTGACGATGCCGACCTCGGGCCCGAGCGTGGCGCGTTTGATCGCCTCGACCGCGTCGTCCTCGTGGCAGAACTGGAGCCTGGCGTCATAGCCGAAGGGCACGGGGACCACCGGCATGGAGAAGTAGTCGGTCAGCGCGGTGCGGATGCCCGGTCCGATGATGTTGGCGATCCGCAGCATCGAGATCTCGACGTCGGGCCGGCGGCGGGCGAAGCCGCGCACGTATCCCTCGACCTCGACCGAGTCCTTGCCGAAGCCGCTGCGCGGCATGACCTTGGCGACCATGCCCTCGGTGAACATCGCCGGGTCGCGGGGGCTGGAGCCATAGACGGCGCCGGAGGACTTGACCACCAGGCGTCGCACGCTCTCGGTCTTCTGGCAGGCCGCGAGCAGCTGCATCGTGCCGATGACGTTGATCTCCTTCTGGGAGACCCGCCCGCCGGCGTTGACCGGGGTGGCGATGACATTGAGGTGGACGACGGTGTCGACCTCGGCCTGTGCCATGATCCGCCCGATGACGGGATTGCGGATATCGGCGCGGACGAACTCGGCGCGGCCGATGTCGTGCGGTGGCGGCACCACGTCGACGCCGATCACGCGGTCGATCGACCCGTCGGCGGTCAGCTGCCGGGCGACACGGCCCCCGATATGGCGCGAGACGCCGGTGACGAGGACGGTGCGGCTCATCGGGCCAGATTAGTCGCCCGGGGCGCGTCCGCCCAATGCCTACCCGGCGTAATCCTGACCACCCGGTCCCAGGGCATGCATGAGGGCCCCGGCTGGCTCAGCCGGGGCCCTCATGTCAGGTCACTTCTTGTTGCGGCGCTGGTGACGCGTCTTGCGAAGGAGCTTGCGGTGCTTCTTCTTCGCCATGCGCTTGCGGCGCTTCTTGATAACAGAACCCATGGTGTCCTCGTTGCTTTGAAGGTGTCGTGCCGACGGGGGCACGAACAGAGCACCACGCCGAACGGTCAGGGGAATGACTTTACCGCTGTCGATGGGCTCGCCTCAAACCCACCCCCAGACATCGGGGAGGGCCCGGCACCAGGCCCGGCCCTCCCCGATGACTTCAGGGGGCAATCACGCGGTGTCGACGTAGGACGTGTGCAGGTACTTGTGCACAGCGTCCTCCGGCACCCGGAAAGACCGACCGACGCGGATGGCAGGAAGGTCACCGGCGTGCACCATGCGGTACACGGTCATCTTCGACACGCGCATGATCGAGGCGACCTCGGCCACGGTCAGAAACCGGACCTCGGCGAGCTGGCGCTCCTGGGACATAGATACCTCGATCTCTTCTGCACACGCGCATCGCCGGCTTCCCCTCCGGCGGACTAATACGTGCATGCAAGAGGCAACCATAGGGGCAGATGTGACATGTGGGAAGTCGAACGAAGGAAACTCCCAGCAATTGTCCAGCGGACACGCCGATGACATGCCGTGAACTTCATGGGTGCAACTCGCCGGTGGCCTGCCGGCCGGGACTGGGCCAGACGGGTATGCCGCGGCGCCCGCGGCATACGACCCTCACCTGCGGCGATGGGACCGCATAGGTGAAAACCACTGCGGCACAAGGGCTCTCAGTCGAACCAGATATCGAGACCGTGATGGGCGAAGGACGCCTCGCGGGTCGCCATCACCGCGCGGTCGACCTCGCTCTCGGGGTTGAAGCCCATGTCCCACGGCTGGAACCAGATCGGCCCTCGCGAGGGGTCGAGATCGCCCATCGTCGCGGGTGTCTCGCGGCCCAGGGCGTCGCGGACGTGCTGGCGCCAGCCCTCGGGCACGTCCTCGGTCAGCTTGATCGGGTGGTGGGCCGCGATCGCGGTCAGGTGGGTCCACGAGCGCGGGACGACGTCGACCAGCTCGTAGCCGCCGCCACCGAGCGCCACCCACTTGCCGTCACACAGGTCATGGGCGAGCTGGTGCATCGTCTCCATCGCGTGCCGCTGGGCGTCGACGGAGACGACGAGGTGGGCCAGCGGGTCCTGGGCATGGGTGTCGGCGCCGTGCTGGCTGACGATCACCTGAGGGCGGAAGGCGCGCACGATCGGCACCACGGTCGCGTGGATGGCCCGCAGCCACTGCGAGTCGCCAGTGCCCGGCGGGAGCGCCACGTTGACGGCCGAGCCCACGGCCTGGTCACCGCCGACCTCGCCCGGCCAGCCGGTGCCCGGGAAGAGCACGCGGCCGTTCTCGTGGATGGAGATCGTCAGCACGCGGGGGTCGTCCCAGAAGAGCGACTCGACGCCGTCGCCGTGGTGGACGTCGACGTCGACGTAGACGACCCGCTCGGCGCCGTTGTCGAGCATCCACTGGATGCCGACCGCCGCGTCGTTGTAGATGCAGAAGCCCGCGGCCCGGTCCTTCATGGCGTGGTGCATGCCGCCGCAGAAGTTGACCGCGTGGCGGACCTCGCCGTTCCAGACGTCCTTGCACATCTGGAGGGTGCCGCCGGCGATGCGGGCGCTGGCGTCGTGGATGCCCTCGAACGCCGGGTCGTCCTCGGTGCCGAGGCCGCGCGACTGGTCGGCCGTCGCCGGGTCCTCGGACGCGTGCCGGACCGCGGCGATATAGGCCGGGTCGTGGACGGTGGCCAGCTCCTCATCGGTGGCGATCGCGGGGTTGACGACCTCGACGTCGTCGAGTCCGAACAGGCCGAAGGCATCGCACAGCCGCGCGGTCAGGTCGAGGCGGGCAGGTGCCATCGGGTGGCCCTCCCCGAAGTTGTAGGCCGTGAAGCTGTCGTCCCACACCACTCGCACGCCGTTCGCCATAACGGCCACGCTACTCGCCGGATAGGCTCGTGTGTCGGGACACGGGAGCAATTGCCCCCAATGCCCAGATGGTGGTCTCATCCCACCCGGCACGGAAGATCAAGGACGCCACATGGCCCGCAACCGCCTCTATGACGACGACGTGCTCGTGATCGGCCTCGGCCGCTTCGGCGGCGCGGCCGCCGCCGAGCTGAAGAAACTCGGCCACAAGGTCGTGGCTGTCGAGATGGACCCCGAGCTTGCCGACGCCTTCCAGGGCAAGCTCGACAAGGTCATCACCGCCGACGCCGGCCACCCCTCGATCATCGAGCGCACCCGGGCCCGCGGGCTGCGTCTGGCCGTCGTGGCCATCGGCTCCTCGGTGGAGGCATCGGTGCTGGCCGCCTCCAACCTGGTCGAGGCGGGCGTGGAGCAGATCTGGGCCAAGGCCCTCTCGGCCGACCACGCCAAGATCCTCGAGCGGATCGGCGTCCACCACGTCGTGCGGCCCGAGGCCGACAGCGGCAAGCGCGTCGCGCACCTGGTCAACGGCAAGATGGAGGACTACATCGAGTTCGACGACGGCTTTGCCATCGTCAAGATGCACCCACCGCGCGAGACCATCGGCTTCACGCTCCAGCAGTCCGCGATCCGCAGCAAGTACGGCGTGACGGTCGTCGGGGTGAAGTCCCCCGGCGAGGACTTCACCCACGCCGTGCCCAGCACCAAGGTCGCCGACGGCGACGTGATCATCGTCAGCGGGCCGACCAAGCTCATCGAGAACCTGGCCGCTCGCCCCTGACGTCCCGAAAGGGGCGGCCTCAGTCCTCCACGTCGAAGAGGAAGCCGCGGTCGGCGTGCAGCGGCAGCACCATCGCGATCTCCTCCTCGCCATCCTCGTCGTTGGCCTTGCGCATGGGGCGGCGCGAGTCGGTGGGCAGGAAGCCCAGGCCCGAGGCGAAGGCGACGGCGCGACCGTTGTCGGACCCGACCCAGTAGGCCAGGTGGGTGCGGTCGAGGCCCTGGGCCGTCTTGGCGGCATACCGGATCAGGCGCCGCGAGGCGCCCTTGCCGCGGTAGGGGCCGGTGACCCACAGACCGAAGACCTCGCCGACGTGCTCGCCCTCCTCGACCCCGTCGAGCGCGAGCTCGCCGCGGTGGTGGGCGTCGTCGAGGTCGGGGTCGACGTCGTGGTCGAGCTCGGGGTCGTCGAGCTGGGAGATCGGGCGCAGCGAGTCGGCCAGGGAGACCACGCCGACGACGGTCTTGCCGTCCTCGGCGACGAACCGGCGGCAGCGGTCCATGCGGTCGTGCCAGACCTCTTCGCCGAGGCCCTCCTCGTGCTCGTAGGTGTCGGCGAAGGCATCCGGGGATTCCTTCAGCGACGCGAGCCGGACCTCGCGGTACAGCTCCCACTCATCATCTGCCAGCTGGCGAACCCTGATCTCGCTCATGGCCGAATACTGTCATGTCCCCGCGTCGGAGGCAGCCGTGACCGACATCCGACCTCGGCGATCTCGCCAGACGGCTCAGGTCGAGGGCGCGACGGCGCGGGTGAAGTGCAGGATGCGCTCCCCCGGCCGGCCGGCCACGGTCTCGCTGGTCCCGGTCGGCAGGAAGCCGCAGCGCTCATAGAGCTCGACGGCGGGGACGTTGGAGTCGAAGACGCCGAGGTGGACCTGACCGCAGCCGTGCCCCGCGGCATACGCCAGCACGGCCTCGACGAGGGTCTGGCCGATACCCCGGCGGCGGCCCGCCGGCGCCACCCACATCGCGATGAGCTCCAGGGCGCCCTCGGGCAGGTCGGGCGCCGGCCACACACTGACCGCGCCGACGGGTCTGCCCTCGACGGCGGCCATCCAGGTGGGCGCGTTGGTCAGCCGCTCGCGCCAGAAGGCCTCGTCGTGCACGAGCGCCTCCGCGGTGGTCGTCAGGAAGGCCTCGGGCGAGTCCTCGAGCATCGCCAGCCGCAGATCGCGGTATGCCGCCCAGTCGGCCTGGTCGAGCCGGCGCACCTCGGGTGCGGGGCCGGGCTCAGCCACGGCCGAGCTCACGGGAGCGCTCCGCCGCGGCCGCCACGGCCGAGACGAGCGCGGCGCGCACGCCGGCGAGGTCCAGCTCTCGCAGCCCGGCCATCGTCGTGCCGGCGGGCGAGGAGACGCGTTCGCGCAGGACGGCCGGGTGTTCACCGGTCTCCTTGAGCATCGCGGCAGCGCCATACAGCGTCTGTACCGCCAGCTCGCGGGCGGTCTCGCGCGGCAGGCCCTCGAGGACACCGCCCTCGATGAGCGCGTCGGCCACATAGAACAGGTATGCCGGCCCCGATCCGGACAGCGCGGTGACGGCATCCTGCTGCTTCTCGGGGACGTCGACCACCTCACCGCAGGCGCCCAGGACCTCGCGGGCGCGGGCCACGTGCTCGGCGGTGGCGTGGCGGCCGGGGCTGACCGCCGCCATGCCCTGGCCGATGAGCGCAGGCGTGTTGGGCATGACCCGAGCGACGGGCTGGCCGTCGGAGAGCGGGGCCTCGAGCGCCTCCGTGGTCACACCGGCCGCGAGGGAGATGACGAGCGCGTCGGGCGAGAGGTGCTCCTTGAGCTGGCCGAGCAGCCCGGCCACGTCATAGGGCTTGACCACCAGCAGGACGGTGTCGGCGCCCGCTGCGCCGGCGACGTCGGAGCTCGTCACGCCATAGCGCTCGACCAGCTCGGCCGCCCGCTCCTCGCGTGGCTCGACGATGACGATGTCGTGGCCGCCGGCCTGGGTGAGGCCGGCGATGACCGCCTCGCCCATCGCTCCGGCGCCGAAGATCGCGATCGTGCTCACCGGGGGCTCCTCGTCGTGGTGGTGTGGTCCGCTCGGCCAGTATGCCGCTGGAGGCGTGCCAGCAGGCACGCCAGGTCGGCGCGCTCAGCCTCGCTCAGGTCGGCGAAGAAGGCCCGCGCCGCCGCGGCGCGGTGCCGCTCGAGCTCGGCGAGTGCGACCCGGCCCTCCTCGGTGAGCTCGACGAGCGAGGCACGGCGGTCGGTTGGGTCGGGGTGGCGCTCCACCAGCCCCCGCTCGAGGAGGGCATCGAGGACATCGGTCGCCGAGCGAGGTGCGATCCGCAGGCGTTCCGCGAGCTGGCCAGGACGCAGGGGGGCCTCGGCGCCGAGGACCTTGAGCGCTCGCCCGTGGTGGGGGGCAAGACCATGCTGCGGGGCAAGGCCCTGGTGCCAGGAGTGCCGCAGGGCGCGGGCCGCCCCGAGCAGGAGCTGGTCGAGGGACTCGCCCTCGGGCGGGGTGGTGGGCACGGGAACAACCTAGCGGACACTGTGGTTACCGTATTGTGAGGTAACCACATGAACACAGGAGGCAACGACGACCTCCTCCCCGAACCGAAAGCGAGGCACCATGCCCCGACCCGATCGCCCGGACCCTGCTGCGCAACCCCCGCGTGCTCGTCCTCGACGAGGCGACCTCGGCTCTCGACAACGAGACCGAGCGGGCGCTTCAGACGGCGATGGAGGCCCTGATGGCCGGCCGGACCACGATCACGATCGCCCACCGGCTCAGCACGATCCGCGACGCCGACCAGATCGCGGTGCTCCACGACGGCCGCGTGGTCGAGCTCGGCTCGCACGACCGTCTGGTCGCCGACGAGGGCCGGTATGCCGCGCTGCTCAGCGCCCGATCCGGCGTCGCCGAGCGCGAGCTCACCGCCGCATAGTCCCGGGCCTCGCCCCGAGGCGGACTGGGGCCGGTCTCTCCGGCGCTAGTCCGCCTCGCGCGTCGGCGGGAGCAGATAGCACTGGATGGCCGGGCCGACGCGCTCGACCAGCTCGTCGGGGGTGGCGTCGGGCAGGCCCTCGAAGCGCACGAGATAGCGGCCGATGGCCATGCCAGTGAGGGTGGCGGAGGTGAGGCTCGCGCCGAGCTCGTTGCGCTCGCCCTCGGGCGCATAGAACTCGGCGATCGGACCGGCGACGGCCTGGTCGAGGAACTCCCGGAGCATGCGGGCGGCCGCCTCGTCGGACATCGCGGAGCGGACCACGGCGAGCATCCGCTCGTGGCGGGCGGACTCCTCCCACATGGCCAGGAAGGTCCGCACCACGGAGGCGCCGGCCTGGTCCCGACCAGCCGCGGTGACCCTGGCGACGATCTCGCCGGACCGGATCGGCAGGGTCATCGCCTCGGTGAACAGCTCGCTCTTGCCGTCGAAGTAGTGGTGCATGAGGGCCGGGTCGACACCCGCGGCGCGGGCCACACCGCGCAGTGAGGTGCGGTCGTAGCCGTTGGCGGCGAACTCACTGCGCGCGACCTCGACGATGTGCGCCCGGGTGTCCTCGCCGCCCGGGCGCCGTCCGCGCGGCGTCATGGCGTATGCCGTCCGGCCGGGTCCGTCGCCAGTCCGCCGTGCGGGTGCGTGGCGGCTCCGGCGTGGCTGGGCTGACGGGGGGCGTCGAGGTTGAGGCGGGCGAAGGCCAGGGCCTCGGCCAGGTCGGCCTCACGGCGGTCGGGCTCGAGCCGGCGGGTGCCGACCTCGACCGTGACGGTGCCGGTGAAGCCCTGCACCGCCAGCAGCTCGAGGAACTCGGCGCAGGGCTGGGAGCCGCGGCCGGGCACGAGGTGCTCGTCCTTGAAGGAGCCGAGCCCGTCGGCCAGGTGGACATGGGCCAGTCGTGGTCCGAGCGTCCTTGCCATGTGCATCACGTCCGATCCGGCCGTCGCGGCGTGGGACAGGTCCAGCGTCACGTGGTCATAGGGCTGGGGCACCGGGTCCCAGTGGGGCAGGTAGGCCTGGATGGCCCGGTTGCGGGCCCGCCAGGGGAACATGTTCTCGACCGCGATGACGATGCCGCTGTCGTGCTCGCGTGTGGCGATGCCGTCGACGAAGTCGCGGGCGTACTCCTTCTGCCAGCGGAACGGCGGGTGGACCACGACCGTGGTGGCCCCGACCTCCTGGGCCAGCTCGATCGACCTGTCGACCTTGCCCCAGGCGTCGGGCGCAAGGACCCGCTGGGTGAGCAGCAGCGTGGGGGCGTGGATCGACCGAACCGGCTGGCCGTGCTCCTCCGCGAGCTCGCGCAGGCGGGTGGCGCTCTGGCTGTCGGGGTCGGTCCAGACCATGATCTCGACACCGTCATAGCCGAGCCGCTCCGCGGTCTGGAAGGCCTCGGCGCAGGTCAGCGGATAGACCGATGCCGTGGACAGGGTCACCGGGATGGTGACCGGACCGGTCTCGGACATGGTTCCCACAGTAGAGGACCGCCGGGCCGGATGAGGTCTACCGGACTCGCACCGGCTCGCGGGTCAGTCGTCCATGAGGTCGAGCCGGCGCAGGATGACGCCCTCACGCAGGGCCCACGGGCAGATCTCCAGCTGCTCGAGTCCGAGCAGGTCCATCACCGACTCGGCCACGATCGCGCCGGCCAGGATCTGGCGGGCGCGGGCCTGTGAGACGCCCGGGATCTCGGCGCGCTGGGCCGCGGTCATCCCACCCAGCCGGACCACCTGTTCGGACAGGGCGTCGCGCCGCAGGACCCGCTCAACATAGGGGCCCTCGCTGCTGGGCGCGGCGCCGGTGATGCGGGCGAGGGAGCGCATGGTCTTGGACGTGCCGACGGCGTGGTCGGGTGCGCCCGCCTTGGAGATCGCCCGGAGGTCCCTGGCGACCGCGGCACGGACCTGCTTGCGGGCCGACTTGATCTGGTCGGCCGACGGCGGGTCTCCGGCGAGCAGATCACGCGTCACCCGGCCGGCGCCGAGCGGCAGGCTAATGGCCGCGTCGGGGTCCTCGTCCATGCCGACGGCCATCTCCAGCGAGCCGCCGCCGATGTCGACGAGGAGCAGCTTGCCCGAGGACCAGCCGAACCAGCGGCGCGCGGCGAGGAAGGTCAGGCGGGCCTCCTCCGGACCGGAGAGCACCCGCAGGTCCACGCCCGTCTGCTCGCGCACGCGCTCGAGGACGGCGTCGCCGTTGGGGGCCTCGCGGATCGCCGAGGTGACGAAGCCCATCAGCTCCCCGCAGCCCTGGTCCTCGCTCACGTCGACGCAGGAGGCGACGAAATCGACCAGCTGGTCGGAGCCGGAGTCGTCGATCAGCCCCTCGTCGGTCGTGTGCTCGGACAGGCGCAGCACCGTCTTGTGCGAGCTGGCCGGCAACGGCTGCGCTCCTCCGGAGTGCGCGTCCACGATGAGCAGGTGCACGGTGTTGGAACCGACATCGATGACCCCGAGGCGCATGAGCCCCAGCCTAGTTCGCTCGCGAAGGCGGGTTCGCACGGCATACCCGCGCCACGGGCGGAACCACACGGCATACCCGCTCCGACCCCACGTAGTCTGGGCCGGTGGCCGAGACTGACCTGGACATCCCCCGCCTCTGGGCCGAGTTCACCGACCCCGCCGACAAGGACCAGCGCTATCGCTGTGACCTGACCTGGCTGACCTCCAACTGGACATGCATCTTCGGCGCGGGCTGCCAGGGGATCTATGCCGACCGCCCCGACGACGGGTGCTGCACGCTCGGGGCGCACTTCACCGACAAGGACGACATCGCCCTGGTCAAGAAGGCCGCCGCACGCCTCGGCGAGGACGAGTGGCAGCTGCACCCGGGCACGACGAAGGTGTCGGCGTGGACCGAGAAGGAGGACGGCGAGACCAAGACCAAGGTCGTCGACGGTGCCTGCATCTTCCTCAACCGGCCGGGCTTCCCCGCGGGCGCCGGCTGCGCCCTCCACCAGCACGCGATGGCCGAGGGCCTGCCGCCGCACACGCTGAAGCCGGAGGTCTGCTGGCAGCTGCCGATCCGCCGGACCTATCGCAATGTCAAGGACAACGACGGCTCCTCCTATCTGGAGATCACGATCCAGGAGTACTCCCGCCGCGGGTGGGGCCCGGGCGGTCACGACCTCGACTGGTACTGCTCCTCCAACCCCGAGGCACACGTCGGCGCCGAGCCGACCTATGTCAGCCAGCGAGCCGAGCTCACCGAGCTGATGGGCGAGCAGGCGTATGCCGTGCTGGCCGAGCGCTGCGACGCCCACCTCGCGACCGTGCGCGCCGCGCGCAAGGCCAAGGGCCCCGACGGGCGCCGGCTGCTGCCGCTGCTCGTCCACCCCGCAACGCTCGAGGCCGAGCGCCGCTGACGTGCCGGAGGCGATCCGCTCCCCCAACATCTGGGACACGCCCGAGGTCTATGAGATCGAGAACCTCGCCTCGGACCGGGCAGGCGTGATCGAGTCCGCGATGGCGCGGCTGCACCCCTTCGACGGGGCCCGGCTGCTCGACATCGGCTGCGGCGCTGGCTTCCACCTGCCCGGCTTCGCCCGGCGCGGGGCCAGGGTCACAGGCGTCGAACCGCACCCACCGCTCGTCGCTGCCGCTCGCGAACGCCTTGTCGCACAAGGACTCTCGGACAGGATCGATGTGGTGGAGGCGGGTGCGCAGGAGTTGCCCATCGCGGATGCCTCGGTCGACATCGTGCACTCCCGATGGGCCTACTTCTTCGGCGCGGGCTGCGAGCCCGGCCTTGCCGAGCTGGAGCGCGTGATGCGACCCGGCGGCGTGGCCATGCTCATCGACAACGACGCCACAAGATCGACCTTCGGGGTGTGGTTCCGGGGCGCCTACCCGGCATACGACCCCGTAGCCGTCCAGCGCTTCTGGCGCCGCCAGGGCTTCACCGGTCTGCCGCTCACGATCCACTGGACCTTCGACACCCGCGCCGACCTCGAGGCGGTCGTGCGGATCGAACTGCCACCCGAGGCGGCCGACCGGGTGCTCGCCGGCCACGCGGGGACCGAGGTCGACTACGCCGTCACGCTCTGGCACCGGACCTACTAGGCACCAGCCGCCGCGCCCCGGGTGCTCACTGAGATACTGGCCATGCCCGCCGAAGCCGCCCCGAGAGGATCACGCATGAGCTCCGCCGAGGACCTTGACCAGCACTTCCTCAACGTCATGGGTGGCGTGTGCGCCCCGGTAGTCGTGGTGACGACGCTCTCCAACGGCGAGCCCTATGGCAGCACGGTCTCGGCCTTTGCGTCCCTCTCGCGTCGTCCTCCGATGGTCACGGTCGCCCTCGACAACGGCTCCGGGCTGCTGCACAAGATCCGCGAGAGCGAGCGGTTCGCGATCAACGTGCTGTCGGAGAGCCAGTCCGACATCGCGCTCACCTTCGCGACCAAGGGTGCCGACAAGTTCTCCGAGACCGAGTGGGAGGACCATGGCGGCGCGCCGCGGATCAACGGGTCGACCGGCTGGCTGCTCTGTGACGTCGCGTCCTTTGTCGAAGGTGGCGACCACACGATCCTGCTGGGCTCCGTTGTCGCAGCAGAGGACTCGCCCGATGCACCCCTGATCTATCACCGCCGGACCTTCGGCACGCACGCCTCCCTGATGGAGAGCGCGATCGCCCGCTCGCTCGCCGCCGACGAGGCAGCCTCCGAGCCACTGTGGACGACCTTCGGTGATGTCCTCGACGTCAACCCCGTCGACTGGTCCAAGGACTAGGTCCTCCCTTCTGCCCTGGGTTGAGCCCCCCACTGGCCGTCCCATCAGGAGTCACCCGTCGGCGGATCGGGTCCCGCGCCGTCGGATTCTGACTGTGACCCGCTGTAGTCAGGGCGGCTGGGACTCGTGCCACCTCGCGGCTGGGAGTTGTTGCCACCTCGCGGCTGGGAGTTGTTGCCACCTCGCGGCTGGGAGTTGTTGCCGCCTCGCGGCTGGGAGTTGTTGCCACCTCGCGGCTGGGAGTTGTTGCCACCTCGACCGTGCGGTTGGTTGCCCAGTCGGGGCTGTCGGCGTCCGGGGAGGATCGGGGGTTCGAGTGAGGCGTACTCGTGTCCGGTCGGCGTGCGGACCACGAACGCGTGGACGGGCGGGATCGGTGAGGCGGCCCGGGTGTCCGCGCCATCGTCTGCGCCCTCGTCTGCACCGCCGGTGGCGGCACTGACGGCGGCGCTGCCGATGATGGCACTGCCGCTGGTGACACTGCCGATGGTTCCTGCCCGGATGAAGGTGGCCCAGCCGGGGAGCTCTTTGGTGTGGTTGTGGCGTTCGCAGTCGCCGGCGGCGTTCTCACGGCTGGTGGCGCCGCCGGTGGCGGCGGAGGTGATGTGGTCGATGTGTCGGATCGGGCTGTCGCAGTATGGGAGGCGACAGTGCTGGTCGCGGGCGCGGATGGCCGAGCGCAGCACACCCCGGTAGAACCTGGTGCGTCGCCGGTCCAGCCCGGCCAGGCGGGTGCCGTCAGGGCTGGTGAACAGCCGCCGCAGCCAGAGTCTGGCGTCGTTGTCCTCGGCCCGGTCCAGCAGCCGCAGCGCCAGCGGCGCGGCGAGGGTGGCCTCACCGGTGCCGGCCAGGCCGACCGCGCTCAGCTGCGCAGGCTCACTGCCCCCGTCCAGCAGGGTCTCGGCCGGCATCACCAGCTGGACCTCGATAGGCACCCCACTGGCCTGCTTCTGACCGGTCAGGCGCTGCACGAGCAGGTCGGCGCACAGCTGCCCAAGCCCCCGGGTGCCGGTGTCCTCGTCGGTGCCGGCGCCGGGCCGGTCGGGGTCGCCCTGGGCGCGCTGGCTCTCGGCCTCCCGCCGCAGCGCGGCATAGGCTGCGACGCCCTCGTGCATCGGCAGCAGCGCGCTCAGCATGGCCATCCCCTCCGGCTTGGGGGTCAGCCACACCCGCCGCTCGGACTCGGCCCGCGCGGCCCGCGCGACCAGGGCCTCCTGGTCGAGCTCCTTGGCGATCGCCCGCGCCCGCCCGGTGGCCTGGCGGGTCGAGAGGTCAGGCAGGACATCGGCCAGCCGCGCATCGACCTCCGCGCGGTGCTCGACGCTGAGCACCGCGGTCTCCTTGACCAGGGCGGTCGCGGTCCACTCGCTGACCGCGCCAGTGCTCAGGTGGGCCAGGGTGTGGGGCATCTCGTGGACCAGGGCACGGGCCAGCCCGACGAACCGGTCGCCCTGGGTCGGCCCGACCTTGCGGGCCAGCGCGACCTCCGGGCCCAAGCCCACGCACCGCTGCCGCACCGGCACCCCCAGTGCCTCCTCGCGCGCGGCCCGCTGCGCGACCAGGCCCGCGGTCACCCGCGCCTGCGCCGCCGCCGCCGCGCCCTTGAGGGCCTCCAGCACCGCGATCTGGTCGATGCACAACCCCTCCGAGCCCGCCGGGCCCACCACACCCAACAGACCCAGCACCCCGCGCAGCACCGCCACCGGGTCGTCCTCGAGCCCAGCGGCGATGCCAGCAGCAACAGAGTCACCCGGCACATCAGCCGGGACAGGACCGGCCGGCACAGAGTCGGGGGCAGCAGCCTCAGACCCGGATGCAGTCGTGTCGGTCGACGCGGCAGCGTCGGCGGTCAGAGCGGTGCCATCGGGCGAAGTCGAATCGGGCGGCGAAGCGCTGTCTCCCCGGACATCGGCCCGTAGCCTCGCCGTCCTGCGCTGCCCGCGCGGACGCCGTCGTCCAGTCTGATCGGGCAGCCCGCTCAGATCCGACAACGCCCTGGCACTGGCAGCGCGCCCGGTGGCCAGCTCACGACAGGAGACCACCCGCAGCTCAAGACCGCTGGCGCACAACACCTCTCGACGCCGGGCATCGGCCTGCGAGCAGCCTCCCCTGGACCTCGTGCCCATGACCCGACACCTCCCCGGCCGTCCACTCCGACGCCATCGCCAGAACCCGGTAATCGAACGCATGTTCGAACACAATGAACACTATCCCGCCCCACCGACAACCGAAGCGAGACAGCCGGAATCTGTGGACAACCGGGCAGGCCGGGCAAGGTAGGCGTCGAGTGCGCGGCCCTTCCTCAGAGACTGCGCGGGTCCCGATCCCACCGCGGACGACCGGCCCGCCTGATCTCGCCGAGGAGTCCCCACTCGATGCGTCCGAGCCGGCTGAGCGGGCGCAGTTTGTCGATGTCGGGCAGCCCGTCGTCGGCAAGCACTTCCTCGGAGACCGCGACAAGCAGCAGATCACCCAGCACGAGAGTGTCGGTGCCGAGCGAGATCAGCTCTCGCACACGGCATTCCAGAGCAATGGGGGCCTCGGCGACGCGGCTGGCGTCGACAGCCTTGGCGGGCTCCCTGGTGAGATGGGCCAGGTCGAACTCGCTCTGGTCGGACGGGGCGTCGATGCTCGTGTGGTTCTCGGCGTCGAAGAGGTCGGCCGACGCGATGTGGATGACATAGTCCTGGTGCACGCGGAGGTTGCGCAGCGTGTCCTTCTCACCGACCGAGGTGAAGCCGAGCACCGGAGGCCGCGTCCCCACCACGTTGAAGAACGAGTGTGGCGCCAGGTTGTCGACCCCTTCCAGCGACCGGGTGCTCACCCAGGCGATGGGCCGCGGCACTACCGAGGACGTCAGGAGCGGGTATGCCGTCGCGTAGGGCAGTGCCTCGGGGCCGGCCATGGGGAACTCACGTCGCATGACAACAGCCTAGGAGCCTGGCGCGATGGCGTCCTCCACGAGTCCACCCCGCATGTGCCACAGGCGAGTCGCGCCCACGCGCTCCAGCAGCCACTCGTCGTGGCTGGCGACGATGAGCGCGCCCGCGTAGTCCTCCAGGGCATCGGCGAGCTGGGTCGAGGTCGCGATGTCGAGACTGTTGGTCGGCTCGTCGAGCAGGAGCAGCTGAGGCGCAGGGTCGGCGAGGAGAACCGCGGCCAGAGCAACCCGGAACCGTTGTCCCCCAGAGAGTTCCGCGACATCCTGGTGCACATCTTCGCCGCGCAGGAGAAGCCGCGCCATCTGGGCCCGGACATCCTCAAGCGCACGATCAGGACAATGCCGCCGCACCGTGTCGAGGGCGCTGTGACCCGGTTCGAGGAGGGCAAGGTGCTGGTCGAGATATCCGATGGGGACCCGGACCCGCGCGGCATACCCCTCGACTGGCCGGCCCCCCGTGATGACGTCGAGGAGGGTCGTCTTGCCCGCGCCGTTGGGGCCGACGAGAGCGATCCTCTCCGGCCCTTGGATCACGAGTTCTCCTGTAGGAGTGCGGATCTCGGCGACCAACCGCGACGGCGGCACCGTTGTCTCAGGGAGTTCGATCCGCACGTCGTCATCACGTCGGGCCCGCCGCTCTGCGGAGTCCAGCGCGTCTCGCGCCTCCTCAACCCTCGCGGTGTGCGTGTCCCGCAGTTTGCCGGCGGAGACCTCGGCCTGCATCGCGCGCAGGTTCATGATGATCTTGGGGCGGCGCTTGTTGGCATAGTCGTTGGCGGCGTAGCGCTCGCGACGCGCCAGTTTGGTCTGGGCCTCCTGCTGCTGCCTGCGTTCGCGGCGCAGCGACTCCTCGGCCACGCGGACCTGTCGGTCGGCGGCCTCCTGCTCCGCCGCCACGACTGCCTCGTAGTGGCTGAATGGCCCTCCGACAGTGCGCAGCTCGTGCCCGCGCAGCTCGGCGATCGCCTCCATGCCCTCCAGGAGCGCACGGTCGTGACTGACGACCACGAGGGGCCCCGACCAGGAGGCGAGCAGATCGCGCAGTCGCGAGCGGGCTTGTGCATCAAGGTCATTCGTCGGCTCGTCGAGGAGCAGGATGTCGGGGCGCGACTCGATGAGGCCCAGCAGACGCACCGCCGCCCACTCGCCTCCGGAGAGGGTGGTCGACGGCCGGTCCCAGTCGGTGCCGAGCCGCAGCCCGAGAGCGTCAAGCCGGGCGACCAGCCGCTCGGCCAGGTCCCATCTGCCCTCCAGCAGGTCGTAGTCGCTCTGGTCAACCGACCCCGCCTCAACGCGGGCAAGTGCCGCCCGCACCGGGGAGAGCCCGAGCGCGTCGCCGAGGGTCGTGTCCGGCCGACGGTCGCGGTGCTGCGGGAGGTATGCCGCGTGGCCGACGACGGACACGCGGCCGCCGGTCGGTCTCAGGTCACCTGCGATGAGCCGCAGCAGCGTGGTCTTGCCGGTCCCGTTGCGGCCGATCAGACCGGTGCGGCCCACCCCGAAGGTGCCGCTGACGCGGTCGAGGACGGTGCGGCCATCGGGCCAAGCGAAGGTGAGCTCGTCGAGGACGACGCTGTGGATGGAGTGGTCTGCTGACATGGGTGTCCTGTCGCTGCGGGGTCGGCACGGGCGGCAGGTCCTCAGATCACGGAGAAGAGGCTAGGCGAGCGACCACGTCGGCGTCATCCGGTTTTCCGGCCCCTTCGCCTGTCGGTGGCACCGCATACGGTGTCGTCCATGGCATCGAAGACAAGCGGCAAGGCCGCGACCCGCGCGCCGGGCTTCCGCTGCTCCGAGTGCGGCTGGACCACGGTCAAGTGGGTCGGCCGTTGTGGCGAGTGCCAGGCCTGGGGTTCGGTCGCCGAGATCGGTGCGACGACGGTGCGCACGACTGCTGCCCGCAGTGTGGCCGCCCCTGCCGTGCCCATCGGCGAGGTCGACGCGACCCGAGCCCAGTCCCGCAGCACGGGCGTCTCCGAGTTCGACCGCGTCCTGGGCGGCGGGCTGGTCCGGGGCGCCGTGGTGCTGGTGGCCGGCGAGCCCGGCATCGGCAAGTCCACGCTGCTGCTCGACGTGGCAGCCCGCGCCGCCCGGGATTCCGGCCGCAGGGTGCTCTATGTCAGCGGTGAGGAGTCGGCGGCCCAAGTGCGCCTGCGCGCCGAGCGCATCGAGGCCATGGCGGCTGGGCTCTATATCGCGAGCGAGACCGACCTCGCCACCGTCCTCGGGCAGGTCGAGGCGATCGAGCCCGACCTGCTGGTGGTCGACTCCGTCCAGACCATCGCCTCGGGCGAGGTCGAGGGCGCCGCCGGCAATGTCAGCCAGGTGCGCGAGGTGACGGCCGCCATCATCCAGGCCGCCAAGTCGCGTGGCATCGCGGTGCTGCTCGTCGGCCACGTCACCAAGGACGGCTCGATCGCCGGGCCTCGGGTGCTGGAGCACCTCGTCGACGTTGTCATCCAGTTCGAGGGCGACCGCCACTCCCGGCTGCGGCTCGTCCGTGCGGTCAAGAACCGCTACGGCCCGACCGACGAGGTCGGCTGCTTCGACCTCTCCGATGTCGGCATCGTCGGCCTGCCCGATCCGAGCGGCCTCTTCCTCACCCACCGCACGACCCAGGTCCCCGGCACCTGTGTGACGGTCACCCTGGAGGGGCGTCGGCCCCTGGTCACCGAGGTGCAGTCGCTGGTGGCGGTCTCCCAGATCCCGACACCGCGACGCGCGACCAGCGGGCTCGACTCCGCACGGGTCGCGATGATCGTGGCCGTCCTCGACCGCCGCGCCGGAGCGCCGCTGGGCGGCAAGGACATCTATCTCTCGACCGTCGGCGGGGTCCGCCTGACCGAGCCGGCCGCCGACCTGGCGATCGCACTGGCCACGGCGAGCGCCATCGCCGACCGTCCGCTGCCGACCGGCACGGTGGCCTTCGGAGAGGTGGGCCTCGCGGGCGAGATCAGGCCGGCCACAGGCATGGCCCGCCGGCTGGCCGAGGCCGCACGCCTGGGCTTCCGCACGGCATACGTCCCGACAGGCTCCCGCGGCGACGGCCCGCCGCCCGACGGCCTGCGGGTGATCGAGGTCCCCGACCTGCGAGCGGCGGTGGCTATGGCACTTCCCGGCTGAGCGGCATACGCCCTAATCGACAGTCCGGCCCGACGCCGTCATGGCGGAGGTCACGATGCGGTGACCGAATCAGCTCACTGATGGGGCGCGGCTTAGACTCGCTCGACGAGACCGGACCGCAGCGCACACAGGGGGTGTCGACATGACGCAGACTCAGGAGGAGCTGCTGCGCGCCACGATCGCCGCAGTCGCCCCGGGCACCGAGCTGCGTGACGGCCTCGAGCGCATCCTTCGCGGCCGCACCGGCGCCCTGATCGTCCTGGGCTGGGACAAGACCGTCGAGAGCATCTGCACGGGCGGCTTCCCGCTCGACGTCGACTTCTCCGCCACCCGGCTGCGCGAGCTGGCCAAGATGGACGGCGCCGTGGTCGTCGACCGGGACGTCACCAAGATCGTGCGCGCCGCGACCCAGCTGGTGCCCGATGCCGCCATCGAGACCAGCGAGTCGGGCACCCGGCACCGCACGGCCGAGCGGGTCTCGCGCCAGACCGACTTCCCCGTCGTGACCGTGAGCCAGTCCATGCGGATCGTCGCGCTCTATGTGAAGGGTCAGCGGCACGTCGTCGAGGACTCCAGCGCGATCCTGTCCCGCGCCTTCCAGGCCCTCCAGACCCTCGAGCGTTACAAGGCCCGCCTCGACGAGGTGACCGGCACGCTGTCGGCCCTCGAGATCGAGGACCTCGTCACGATCCGCGACGTCGCGAGCGTCCTTCAGCGGCTCGAGATGGTCCGGCGCATCCGCGACGAGATCAGCGACTACGTTGTCGAGCTCGGCGTCGACGGCCGTCTGCTCCTGCTCCAGCTCGACGAGCTCACCGCTGGCCTCGGCGATGACCTCGACCTCGTCATCCGCGACTACCTGCACGAGGCCCGCGGCGGCTTCTCCATCGAGGAGTGCCGGGCCAACCTCGCCGACCTCGACCCCACCGAGCTGCTCGACCTCGGCGCGGTCGCCCGCTCGCTCGGGTTCGCGATCGTGGGCGAGGCGCTGGACGCGGCGGTCAGCCCGATGGGCTACCGCCTGCTGAGCAAGGTCCCCAGGCTGCCCGGCGCCATCGTCGAGCGGCTGGTCGAGCACTTCTCCTCGCTCCAGCGGCTGCTGTCCGCCGGCCTCGAGGAGCTCATGGACGTCGAGGGCGTCGGCGACGGCCGGGCCCGGCTCGTGCGCGAGGGGCTCTCGCGGATGGCCGAGTCCTCGATCCTCGAGCGCTATGTCTGACCTTGTCGCCTGACCCGACCGTCCTCCACACCACGCTGCTGGAGTGGTATGCCGCCAACGCCCGCGACCTGCCGTGGCGAGGCGAGTGCTCGCCGTGGGGTGTCTTCCTGTCCGAGGTGATGTCGCACCAGACGCCCGTCGCGCGGGTCGAGCCGATCTGGCGCGAGTGGCTGGAGCGCTGGCCGACCCCGACCCACCTGGCCGATGACTCCCCCGGCGAGGCCGTGCGGGCCTGGGGCCGGCTGGGCTATCCGCGGCGCGCGCTGCGGCTGCACGAGGCCGCGACGGTGATGCGCAACGACTTCGACGGCGCCGTGCCCCACATCGAGGCGGAGCTGCTGGCGCTGCCGGGCGTCGGGCCATATACCGCCGCGGCGGTCGCGGCATTCGCCTACGGGCTGCGCACCACCGTCGTCGACACCAACATCCGCCGGGTCCTGGCGCGCGCCGTCGAGGGCAAGGCGCTGGCCGCCCCCGCGGTCACCCGGGCGGAGGTGGACCTCGCCGCCTCGCTCGTCCCGGACGACCCGGCGACCTCGGTCGTCTGGAATGTCGCGGTCATGGAGCTCGGCGCGCTCGTGTGCACCGCGCGTCTGCCCCGCTGTGGCGACTGCCCCCTGCTCGACCAGTGCGCATGGGTGGCGGCGGGCCAGCCGGCCTATGCCGGTCCCGCGCGTCGCAGCCAGGCCTGGCACGGCACCGACCGACAGGTGCGCGGGGCGATCGTCCAGCTGCTGCGCGATGCACCCGGCCCCGTCACCCGCCGGGCGCTCGAGACGGCCGGGGAGGATCCCCTCCAGGTCGACCGCTGCCTCGACTCGCTGGTGGCCGACGGGCTGGTGGAACCATTGGCGCGCAACAGGTTCCGCCTCCCTGCGTGAGCAGCCGGCCCGGCCGGGCTAGGGCAGCTCCAGTGCCTCGACCGCGTCGTCGAGGGTCTCGTCCGGCGTGGACTCCGCAACGAGGGTGACACCCGGCTCGTCATCGGCGAGGTGCTCGAGAGTCGCGAGCTGGGAGTGGAGCAGTTTGGCCGGCATGTAGTGGCCCTTGCGCTCGGCAAGCCGCCGCTCGAGCTCCTCCTTGCTGGCGGTCACGTGCAGGAAGCGCACGTCGTCACGCCCGCCGGTCAGCACATCGCGATAGGACCGCTTCAGCGAGGAGCAGCTGACGATGACCGGCTCGCCACGGTCGAGCCTCTCGACCATCCAGGCGTGGATGCGCTCGAGCCACGGCCAGCGGTCCTCGTCGGTCAGCGGGGTCCCGCCGGCCATCTTGGCCCGGGCCTCGTCGCTGTGGAAGTCGTCGCCCTCGGCGAAGGTCCACCCGAGCTCCTCGGACAGGCCCTCGGCCAGCGTCGTCTTGCCTGAGCCGCTGACCCCCATCACGACGATGGCGTGCACCGCCTGCTCCCCCACCGCGTCGTTGGCGCTGGTCTCCCGGTGCCCCTCGCGCAGGTCGGCGTGGTCGCGGGTCGAGCCCGCGGCATACCCGCTCGAGGCCTTGTCACCCAGGCTCTTGTCGCTCACGCTCTCGTCGCTCACGGTCTCGTCGCTCATAGCTGCCTCAGCATCCTCGTGTTGCCCAGGGTGTTGGGCTTGACCCGCTCCAGATCGAGAAACTCTGCCACACCTTCGTCGTAGGAGCGCAGCAGCTCGGCATAGACCTGGGGGTCGACGGCCTGGCCCTCGATGGGCGCGAAACCGTGGCGGGTGAAGAACTCGATCTCGAAGGTGAGGCAGAACAGCCGCTGCACGCCGAGGTCGCGAGCGTCCTGGATCAGCTGCCGCATGAGGGCGCCGCCGACGCCGTGGCCGAGCCAGGCGTCGGAGACCGCGAGCGTGCGGATCTCGGCGAGGTCCTCCCACATCACGTGGACCGCGCCGCAGCCGACGACCTGGCCGTCGATCTCCGCGACCCGGAACTCGGGCACGGCCTCGTAGTAGGCGACGGCCTCCTTGTTGAGCAGCACCCGACGCTCGGCGAGGGGGCGGACCAGTTCGCGGATCGCCTTGATGTCGCTGGTGCGGGCTCGCCGCACGGTCACCCTGGACCGCTCGGTGGGGTATGCCGCGTGCTGCGCCTGCGTGTTCGTCACCCTCACAGCGTAGGACGCCGCAGGCTCGGCCATCGGCACGGAGCAGGGTGCGGACAGCGCGGGCCCATAAGCGAGCGCAGACTTCGTATGGTGGATGGCATGCATCCCGAGCCGACCGCACGACTCGCCTTCCGCGAGATGACGCCGGACGACCTCGATGACATGGCCGCCATGCTCGGGGATCCCGATGTCATGCACTTCTACCCGCGGCCCAAGACGCGCGAGGAGGCACAGGGCTGGATCGACTGGACGCTGCGCAACTATGCCGAGCAAGGCTACGGCCTGTGGGTCATCGAGACACGTGAGGGCGGCGAGTTCGTCGGCGACTGCGGCCTGACGTGGCAGGAGATCGACGGGCAGCGGCTGCTCGAGGTCGGCTTTCACGTCGCGCGGACGCACCAGCGCAACGGCTATGCCAGCGAGGCGGCCCAAGCGTGTGTGGACCACGCCTTCGAGCGGCTCGGCGCCGACGAGGTCACCGCCATCATCAATCCCGACAACGTGCCGTCCCGGCGGGTCGCCGAGCGGCTGGGCATGTCGGTCAAGGTCCGCACGACCGACCGCGACGGTCTGCCCGTCGTGGTCTATTCGGTCGAGCGCCCCTGACCGGCGTCCCCGTCAGGCGGGGGTGCCCAGCACCTGGGCCGTCGCCAGTGCGGCGGTGGCCGCCTCGTGGCCCTTGTCCTCGGCCGAGCCGGGAAGCCCGGCCCGGTCCAGTGCCTGCTCCTCGGTGTCACACGTGAGCACGCCGAAACCCACGGGCGTCCCGGTCCGCACCGAGACATCGGTGAGGCCGAGCGTCGCGGCCTGGCAGACATAGTCGAAATGCGGTGTGCCGCCGCGGATCACGACGCCGAGCGCCACGACCGCGTCGTGGTCCTCGGCGAGCCGGGCCGCCGCGACGGGCAGCTCGAAGGAGCCAGGCACCCGCACGGTGCGCCAGTCCTCGACGCCGGCCTCACGCAGGGCGCGCTCGGCGCCGGCGACGAGGCCGTCCATGACCGTGGTGTGCCACGAGGCCGCGACGATGGCGACGCGCAGTCCGCTGCCGTCGACGGTGATCGTGGGTGCTCCTGCGCCGCTCATGCGGTGATCCTCTCGGTGGTGCTGGTCGTGGTGGTGGGGTGGTCTGAGTCGTCGAGGTGCCCGAGGCGGGCGCGCTTGGTCTCGACATAGCCGACGTTCTCCGGGGTGAGCCCGACGACGAGCGGCACCCGCGTGACCGGGCCGAGCCCGTCGTCCTCGAGGGCCGCGACCTTGAGTGGGTTGTTGGTCAGCAGCCGCACGCCACCCGTGCAGCCGAGGTCGCGCAGGATCGCCGCGGCCGCGGCATACTCCCTCGCGTCGATCGGCAGACCGAGCTGGGTCTGGGCGTCCACCGTGTCGGCCCCCTTGTCCTGCAAGGCGTATGCCGCGATCTTGGCTCCCAGCCCGACGCCGCGTCCCTCGTGGCCACGGACATAGACGACGACACCGCCCTGATGGGCCACCCGGGCCATCGACTCGGTCAGCTGTGGGCCACAGTCACATCGACGGGACCCGAGCACGTCGCCGGTGAGGCACTCGGAGTGCACCCGCACCAGGGGCTGGTCGGTGAGCCCGAGCGGGCTGACGAGCGCGAGGTGCTCCGCGCCGGTGAGCCGGTCGCGGTAGGCCCGGGCACGGAAGACCCCGTGGTCGGTGGGCAGGCGGGCCTCGTCGATGAGGTCCACGCGGTCGTGGCGCTGGCGCCAGACGCGCAGGTCGGCGATCGAGATGACGGGCAGCCCTGTGGCAGAGCCCATCTCGAGCACCTCCGGCAGCCGCATCATCTCGCCAGAGTCCAGGACGAGCTCGCCGATGCAGCCCACGGGCGCCAGGCCCGCCAGGCGGCAGAGGTCGACTGCCGCCTCGGTGTGGCCGGGCCGCTCGAGCACTCCCCCGTCGCGCGCCCGCAGCGGGAGGATGTGCCCGGGCCGCCGCAGGCCGGTGGCGACGCTTGCGGGATCCGCCAGCACCCGGAGCGTCCTGGTGCGGTCGGCTGCACTGATCCCGGTCGTCACCCCGTGACGTGCGTCGACGGACACGGTGTATGCCGTGCTGAGCGGGTCCTCGGTGCGCTCGACCATGAGCGGCAGCTCGAGCCGGTCGGCGAGCTCGCCCGTCATCGGTGCACAGAGATAGCCCGAGGTGTGCCGGACCGTCCAGGCCACCCACTCCTCGGTGAGCGTCTCGGCGGCGAGGATGACATCGCCCTCGTTCTCGCGGTCGGCGTCGTCGACGACAAGGACCGGCCGGCCGGAGCGCAGGGCGTCCAGCGCCGTCTCGATGGTGTCCAGCGGTCGCATCACGACGCACCTCCACGGGCCTCGAGCAGACGCTCGACATACTTGGCGAGCACGTCGACCTCAAGGTTGACGGGATCCCCGACTCCCTTGTGCCCCAACGTGGTCAGCTCGAGGGTCGTCGGGATGAGTGAGACGGTGAATCTGTCGTCGGACACCGAGGCGACCGTCAGCGAGACGCCGTCCACCGTGATCGATCCCTTCTCGACCACATAGCGCGCGAGCTGGGCCGGCAGGCTCATCTCGACAACCTCCCAGCGATCCCCAGGGGTGCGCGCGGTGATGGTGGCCGTGCCGTCGACATGCCCCTGGACGACGTGGCCGCCGAACCGCCCATCGGCCCGCATCGCGCGCTCCAGGTTGACCCGGTCACCGACCTTGAGCGCACCAAGGCTGGTGCGGTCGAGGGTCTCGGCCATCACGTCGACCGAGAAGCGCCCCTCCCCGTGACGGACGACCGTCAGACAGACGCCGTTGACCGCGATGGAGTCGCCATGCTGCGCCCCCTCGGTCACCAGCGGGCCCGACAGCTTTAGCACCGCCGACTCGGCCCCCTGCTCGAGACCGGCGACAACGCCGAGCTCTTCCACGATCCCTGTGAACATCTCAGACCTCTCCCATTCCCGTTGCTGCACATGCCATCTCGCGTGATCCCCTCATGCCCTCTTCCATCTGCCCCTGCACGCGGAGACTCAAGCGCACGTCATCACCGACCTGCGCGATCTCTTGGACCCCAAAGCGCATCGCCTCGTCGATCGTGGTGATCCCCAGGTCGGCGATGGCGCTGCGGCCGGCGCCCAGCAGGGCCGGCGCGACATAGGCCAGCACCTCGTCGACCGCTCCAGCCCGGAGGAATGCCGCGGCGAGGGTCGGGCCGCCCTCCAGCATCACGCGGTGGATCCCCTTCTCCCCCAGCGCCCTCAGCACGAAGGCAGGATCATGCGAGGGGATCCGCAGCACCGGCACCGCCGGCTCCTCGGGCAGAGCAGGCGTGTGGCGCTCACCCACAACGACGCGGACAGGCTGCGGGCCCTCGTGATCGGACAGGCGGACCGTCAGCCGGGGCGCATCGGAGAGTGCCGTGCCGGTGCCGACGATGACCGCACCGCAGCGGGCACGCTCACGGTGCACGTCCTCGCGCGCCGCCTCGCCGGTGATCCACTGGGATGTCCCGTCCGCCGCGGCGCTGCGCCCGTCGAGAGTCGTGGCCGTCTTCCAGACCACCCAGGGCCGCCCGGTGCGCTGGAGGTGGGCCCAGGAGACGGTGATTGCGGCGGCCTCCTCGGCAAGCACGCCGGAGCGCACCGTCAGCCCGCGCTGGGCCAGCCACGTCCCTCCCCCGCCGGCCAGGGCGGAGGGGTCGGGCACGGCATACACGACCTCGCGCACTCCTGCATCGAGCAGGGCCTGGGTGCACGGGCCGGTGCGGCCGGTGTGGTTGCAGGGCTCGAGGGTGACGTGTGCCGTGGCGTCGCGGGCGCGGTCGCGCGCGCGGATCAGCGCGTCGGCCTCGGCATGCGGTGTGCCGGCACCTCGGTGCCAGCCGGTCGCGACGAGTTCGCCCTGGGCATCGACCAGGACACAGCCCACGCGTGGGTTCGCATCGGCCTCGGGGCCGCGCAGGGCAGCTTCGATCGCCTGCTGCATCCACTGTGCGTCGGAGGACATCGGGCCCTTCCCTCTCGGAGCGGTCGTCACGCTCCGGGGGTGGGCGGATGCCCATCGATCGCCAACGCGCCCAAGGGGATCCGCACTGCTTCGCAGATCGCGCCAAGGTGCTGGCGGTCCACGTGCTGCCTCCCATCCGGACTTTCACCGTCGGTCCTGGAGTTCCACCAGGTCAACCGGCCGCTGGCTGCGGCCGGGTCGCGGACTATCACCGCCGGTTCGGAATTACACCGACCCCGGAGCACGTTGGTGGCACCTTATCGACGCGCGCCCCGGGTCCGCACTATGTGTCCGCTCACAGAGATCTGTGGGTTCGTGGAAGTCCTAGACCCGTCCCCAGACACGGGTATGCCGCGCGCTCGGTGAGCGCGCGGCATACCTCATGTGCGGCCGAGGGGCCGGTGGATCAGGCGGTCTCGGACCCACCCTCACCCGAGCCGGCCGGGACGACCGGCGGCACCTCAATGTCGCGGGTGTTGGGCGAGCCCGTGAAGGTGAAGGTCGCGTCCTTGCCCTCGCCCTCGGTGTCGACGAAGACGATCTCGCCGGCCTTGAGGTCGCCGAAGAGGATCTTCTCCGAGAGCACGTCCTCGATCTCGCGCTGGATGGTGCGGCGCAGCGGCCGGGCACCCAGGACGGGGTCGTAACCGCGCTTGGCGAGCAGGCGCTTCGCCGACTCGGACAGCTCGATGGCCATGTCCTTGTCCTTGAGTCGCTGGTCGAGGCGGGCGACGAAGAGGTCGACGATCTGGACGATCTCCTCCTGGGTGAGCTGCGGGAAGACGATGGTGTCGTCCACGCGGTTGAGGAACTCGGGGCGGAAGTGCTGCTTGAGCTCCTCGGAGACCTTCTGCTTGAGCTTGTCGTAGCCGGAGGTGGTGTCGGGGCCGGCGGAGAAGCCGAGCGAGACGCCCTTGGAGATGTCGCGCGAGCCGAGGTTGGTCGTCATGATGATGATGGTGTTCTTGAAGTCGACCATCCGGCCCTGGGAGTCGGTCAGGCGGCCGTCCTCGAGGATCTGCAACAGGCTGTTGAAGATGTCGGGGTGAGCCTTCTCGACCTCGTCGAAGAGCACGACCGAGAACGGCTTGCGGCGGACCTTCTCGGTCAGCTGGCCACCCTCCTCGTAGCCGACATAACCGGGGGGCGAGCCGAACAGCCGCGAGGCCGTGTGCTTCTCGCCGAACTCGGACATGTCGAGCTGGATGAGGGAGTCCTCGTCGCCGAAGAGGAACTCCGCGAGCGCCTTGGCCAGCTCGGTCTTGCCGACACCCGTGGGGCCGGCGAAGATGAACGAGCCGCCGGGGCGGCGCGGGTCCTTCAGGCCGGCGCGGGTGCGGCGGATCGCCTGGGAGAGCGCCTTGATGGCGTCGTCCATGCCGACGATGCGCTTGTGCAGCTCGTCCTCCATGTGGAGCAGCCGCGAGGACTCCTCCTCGGTGAGCTTGAAGACGGGGATGCCGGTCGAGGCGGCCAGCACCTCGGCGATCAGCTCCTCGTCGACCTCGGCCACGACGTCCATGTCGCCGGACTTCCACTCGCTCTCGCGCTTGGACCGCTCGGCGCGCAGGTTCTTCTCGTCGTCGCGCAGGCGCGCGGCCTTCTCGAAGTCCTGGGCGTCGATCGCCGACTCCTTCTCGCGCACGGCATTGGCGATCTGCTCGTCGATGTCGCGCAGGTCTGGCGGCGCGGTCATGCGGCGGATGCGCAGTCGGGCGCCGGCCTCGTCGATCAGGTCGATGGCCTTGTCGGGCAGGAAGCGGTCGTTGATGTAGCGGTCGGCGAGGTTGGCCGCCGAGACGAGGGCGCCGTCGGTGATCGAGACGCGGTGGTGGGCCTCGTAGCGGTCGCGCAGGCCCTTGAGGATCTCGATCGCGTGGGCGAGGTTGGGCTCGTTGACCTGGATGGGCTGGAAGCGCCGCTCCAGGGCGGAGTCCTTCTCGATGTGCTTGCGGTACTCGTCGAGCGTCGTCGCGCCGATCGTCTGGAGCTCGCCGCGGGCCAGCATCGGCTTGAGGATGCTCGCCGCGTCGATGGCGCCCTCGGCGGCACCGGCCCCGACGAGGGTGTGGATCTCGTCGATGAACAGGATGATGTCGCCGCGGGTGCGGATCTCCTTGAGGACCTTCTTGAGCCGCTCCTCGAAGTCACCGCGGTAGCGGCTTCCCGCGACGAGCGAGCCGAGGTCGAGGGTGTAGAGCTGCTTGTCCTTGAGGGTCTCGGGGACCTCGCCGCGGACGATGTCCTGGGCCAGGCCCTCGACGACGGCGGTCTTGCCGACGCCGGGCTCGCCGATGAGGACGGGGTTGTTCTTGGTGCGGCGGGACAGCACCTGCATGACCCGCTCGATCTCCTTCTCGCGCCCGATGACCGGGTCGAGCTTGCCCTCGCGGGCGGCCTGGGTCAGGTTGCGGCCGAACTGGTCGAGCACGAGGGAGCCCGCGGGGGTGCCCTCCTGCTGGGCCCCGGCGCCGACGCCGGCGGTCTGGCCCTCCTTGCCCTGGTAGCCGGAGATGAGCTGGATGACCTGCTGGCGGACCGAGTTGAGGTCGGCGCCGAGCTTGACGAGCACTTGGGCGGCGACGCCCTCGCCCTCGCGGATCAGGCCGAGGAGGATGTGCTCGGTGCCGATGTAGTTGTGGCCGAGCTGGAGCGCCTCGCGCAGGCTCAGCTCAAGGACCTTCTTCGCCCGGGGCGTGAAGGGGATGTGGCCGGAGGGCGACTGCTGGCCCTGGCCGATGATCTCCTGGACCTGCTCGCGCACGGACTCCAGCGAGATCCCCAGGCTCTCGAGGGCCTTGGACGCGACGCCCTCGCCCTCGTGGATGAGCCCGAGGAGGATGTGCTCGGTGCCGATGTAGTTGTGGTTGAGCATGCGCGCCTCTTCCTGCGCGAGCACCACTACCCGTCGGGCACGGTCGGTAAACCGCTCAAACATCGTCTCTAGCTCCTGACTTTCGAGGTCGTCCTCGATGCTATCCGCGCCCACCGACTGCGGGCGCGCCCGTTTCCCCGGTTTCGAGACGGCTGATCCGCTTCAGGCACGGTTCACGGGACTCATGGGAGCAACGCGAGCACGGATGCGGGTGTTCCCGGGTTGAGCGCGCCCGGCTCATGTTCGCCGTGGGCGCAACGGTGCGGTATGCCGCCAGGTCGCGCCCGCGGCTTACCGCACCGTTGTCAGTCGCCTGGGACGGGCGGGCGCCCGCGCCACTGGCTTGCCGGCCGGGCGGCCTCGTCGGTGGCCGTGACGACCGTCAGCCACAGCCGCAGGGCGAGGACGGAGAGCGCGGCCTGGAGCGCGGCGGCAGGACCGGCCACCGTCACCGTCTCGCGCAGCGTGCGTGCGTCGGGGTCGAGCAGCAGCGGCACCAGCGGGCCGAGCAGCTGGCTCAGCACGAGGGCGAGCCACCACAGCGCGAACCGTGGCATGGGGGTCCGGGGCGAGCGCAGCGTCAGCGCCTGCCAGCTCTGGGTGAGCACCTGATAGGGGACGACTGCGTTGAGCAGTGGGACCCACCAGCCGAGCCAGCTCCACATCGACTCCCAGCGGAACCGGTAGGTCGGCTCGCGGCGGGCGGCCGCGCTGCGGATCTCCCACAGCCACACCGACGCCAGCACCGTGGCGACGAGGGCAGCCGCGGGGATGGCGGCATTGAGCACCGTGAACAGGACCACCAGCCCGTCGACGTAGGGCGCGCCGTCCGGGACCAGCGAGGCCACGGGCCAGAGCAGGACCGACTGAAGGACATAGCCGGCGGTGACGGCCGCAGCCGCCCAACGGGCCCAGGGCCCGGTCGTCGATCCCGGCGACTCGACGGGCGCGGGGGCCGGCGGACCGGCGGGTCGTGGCTGGACCGGATGCGGGCTGATGCGGTGGGGCTGGGTCGTCACTGCTGGCTCCTTCACTCGTCTGGAGCCACCCTGACACCGCCGCGACACCCGGCCCGCGACTTATCCACAGGCCGCCGCTGCCCCCTCAGTGACGACGCTGGCAGCGCGGGCACCAGAAGAGATTGCGGCCGGCCGCCAGCTCGGTGCGGATGCACGTCCCGCAGACATGGCAGGGCTCGCCGGTGCGCTTGTAGACATAGAAGCGGCGCCCGACCGGCTCCGGCCGATGCCCGGCGGCGATGAGCGGCCGCAGCTCCTCGAGCTGGTCGTCCATCGTGACGATCTGGCCCATCACGACGCCGACGCCGAGCAGGTCGACGATGTCGGCCCACAGCGCCTGCCAGGTCGCCGGCCGCAGGCGCGTGCCGGGCGTGTGCGGGTCGACGCGGTGCCGGAAGAGGACCTCACAGCGATAGAGGTTGCCGACCCCCGCGACGATGCTCTGGTCCATGAGCAGCTCGCCGATCGGCCTGCGGCTGCGGCGGATGCGGGCGTATGCCGCGTCGGCGTCCGGGTCCGCGCGCAGTGGGTCCGCCCCCAGCCGGCCGGTGACGGCCTCGACGTCGCCCGGGGTGACGACGGCACACAGGTTGGGCCCGCGCAGGTCGGCGACGGCGCCGCCGGTGAGCAGTCGCAGGCGCACCTGGCCCTCGATCGGCGGCGGCGCGGCATACCGGCCGGGTGTCACGGAGAACTTGCCGATGAGCCCGAGGTGGACGTGCAGCCACTGCTCCCCGGCGAACTCGGCGAAGAGGTGCTTGCCCCACGCCGTCGCGCCCAGGAAGTCGCGCCCGTCGAGCAGGGCGGCGCCGTCGGCGAAGCGCCCCTGCGGGCTGGTGACCTCGGGCCGGCTCCCGGTGAAGGCGTCGTCCAGCGCACGGGCGAGTCGGTGGATGGTGTGGCCCTCGGGCATGAGGATGATCGTCGCACGCGAGCGCGAGGACGGAGCCGCGTGGTAGGACTCGGGTATGAGCGCCGCCGTCCTCGTCATGCCCTCGCCCATCGGGCCGCTGGGTCTGGTGGCCGACGACGACGCGCTCGTGGCGGTCGAGTTCCTCGAGGACTCCACGCGCCTCAACCACGTCGCCGCCCACGCGCCCGCCCTGCTCGCCGAGACCGAGCGCCAGCTCTCGGCCTACTTCGCAGGGGAGCTGACCGAGTTCGACCTGCCGCTGCGCCCAGAGGGCTCGGACTTCCAGCTGCGGGTGTGGGATGCCTTGCGCGGCATACCTTTTGGCCAGACCCGCACCTATGGGCAGATCGCGGAGGCCGTCGGGCTGACGGCCGCGGCCGCGAGCCGGGCTGTCGGCGCCGCAGCGGGCGCGAACCCGCTGCCGGTGGTCATCCCCTGCCACCGGGTGATCGGCGCCGACGGCTCGCTCGTGGGCTTCGCCGGCGGGCTGCGCCGCAAGGAGATCCTGCTCGCCCACGAGGGGCTGTGGTCCCCGAGCGAGCAGCTCGAGCTCTTCGACTGAGCTATTCGCCGGCCGCGTCCTTGGGCGGGCGGCCCCGCCTGGGCAGACCGCCGGCGTCGGACGGCATGCGCCCCTCGGCCGCGAGTGCCCGCCGGATGATCAGCTCGACCTGCGCGTTGACACTGCGCAGCTCGTCACCGGCCCAGCGCGTCAGCGCGTCGTGGACGGCAGGGTCAAGCCGGAGCGGCACCTGGCGCCGCTCCGGCTTCCCCCTGCGTGTGCTGTCCTGGGCCATGGGGCTTAGGTGTAGAGCGAACCTGCGTTGACGACCGGGCTGGCCTTGGACTCGCCGCACAGGACGACCAGCAGGTTGGAGACCATCGCCGCCCGTCGCTCCGGGTCGAGGTCGACGATGTCCTTCTCGTCGAGCTTGTCGAGCGCCATCTCGACCATGCCGACGGCACCCTCGACGATGCGCGAGCGGGCCGCGACGATCGCCGACGCCTGCTGGCGCTGGAGCATCGCCTGGGCGATCTCGGGCGCATAGGCCAGGTGGGAGATGCGCACCTCGACGATCTCGATGCCGGCGACCGAGACGCGCTCGGCGACCTCGTGGGCGAGCTCGTCGGAGACCATGTCGGTCGAGCCGCGCAGCGACTCGCCGCCGCCGTTGGGGTCGTCATAGGGATAGCTCGTCGTGACGTGCCGCAGCGCCGCCTCGGCCTGGACCCGCACGAAGGACTTGTAGTCCTCGACGGCGAACTTAGCCTTGGCCGTGTCGGCGACCTGCCAGACGACGATGGCCCCGATCTCGACGGGGTTGCCGTCGGCGTCGTTGACCTTGAGCGCGGCGGTCTCGAAGTTGTTGACGCGGGCCGAGATCCGCGAGCGCGACGCCAGCGGCAGCACCATCGACAGACCGGTCCGGCGCAGCGTGCCGACATAGCGGCCGAAGAACTGCACGACCCTGGTCTCGCCGGGCGCGACGATCACGAGCGCGGACAGCACGAGCGCGGCGAGCCCGATGAGGAGGAGCCCGGCGATGAAGGGCACCCAGTCGGGAGGCGTGGACTGCGGGTCCGCGGCGGCGAAGGTCACCTGGAGCGACCGGTAGATGAGGTATGCCGCGGCCGCCAGGGCCGCCAGCGCGAGACCGATGGCCGCGAAGCCGTTGAGAGACCACGCGGGCCGCTCGGTCACGTCGACCCGGGCGCCACCGGTCCCAACGGGCCGGTCGGACGGCGGGACCGCGATCGGGTCAGCGGCCGCGTCGGTGGCCGACAGGGTGGCCGACGAGGTGGTCGGGATGTGCTCGCTCATGCTGTCCCCCTAGAACAGTCCGCGACTCGAATGTGACATCTAATTGATATCACATTTCTAGAGGCGGGCGCCAGTGGCCAGTGGGTGAGCGGTCTCTCCTAGGACGCGGCCTTCTTCTTGGCCGTCGACTTCTTGGCGGCGGCCTTCTTGGCCGGCTTCTCGTCCGCCTCGTCGTCGCTGGCCTCGCCGCGGGCGGCCTTGGCCTTCTCGACCGACTTCGCAAGCGCCGCAAGGAGATCCACGACCTCGCCGGACTCGTCCTTGGCCTCCGGGGCGGCCTTGACCTCGCCACCCTCGACCTTGGCCCTGACGAGCGCGTCGAGCGCCTCGGCGTAGTCGTCGGTGTACTCGCCCGCGTCATAGTCACCGGCGAGCTGCTCGATGAGCACGTCGGCCATCGCCAGCTCCTTGTCGGTGGCGTGCTCTGTCTCGATCGAGCCGAAGTCGGGCTTGCGGACCTCGTCGGGCCACAGCATCGTCTGCATGACGATGACGCCGTCGCGCACCCGCAGCACGGCCATCGTCATGCGCGTGCGGATCGACACCGTGACGATCGCCATCCGCTCCTGCTTCTCGAGCGCATCGCGCAGGAGCACATAGGGCTTGGTGGCCGACTTGTCGGGCTCGAGGTAGTAGGACTTGTCGAGCAGCATCGGGTCGACCTGGTCGGCCGGCACGAACTTCTCGACCGCGATCTCCTTGGTCGAGCGGGTCGGCAGGTCCTTGAAGTCCTCATCGGTGAGCACGACCATCTGGCCGTCCTCGGTCTCATAGCCCTTGGCGATGTCGTCGTAGGCGACCTCCTGGCCGTCGATCGAGCAGATCCGCTGGTACTTGATCCGCCCGCCGTCCTCGCGGTGCACCTGCCGGAACTGCACGTCGTGGTTCTCGGTGGCGGAGTAGAGCCGCACCGGCACGTTGACGAGGCCGAAGGAGACCGCGCCCTTCCAGATCGCTCGCATCGCCTGATCCCTCCTGATCGTGCGCGGGGTATGCCGCGTGGTCGCCCACCAGCGTACGTGCCCGATAGGTCAGGATGGGTCGCATGCAGCCCATGCTCGCCACCCCCGCGACCCGCATCCCCGCGGGCCCGGCATGGGTGCACGAGGTCAAGTGGGACGGCATGCGCGTGCTGGTGGACGTGCACGACGGGCAGATGAGCATCACCTCGCGCAACGGCAACGACGTGACGGTCAGCTATCCCGAGCTGGCCGGCCTCGCGGGCGAGCTCGACGACATGCTGCTCGACGGGGAGATCGTCGCGCTGGAGCGGGGCCGGCCCTCCTTCCGGGCCCTCGGCGAGCGGATGCACGTCAAGGACCGGGCCAAGGCAGAGCGGCTGGCGACGGTCCGCCCGGTGACGCTCATGGTCTTCGACCTCCTGCGCGTGATGGGCCAGGACATCACCGCCCAGCCGTGGACGGTCCGCCGCCACCTCCTCGAGCAGGCCGAGCTCGCCGGGCCCCACTGGCAGGTGCCCCCGACCTATGACGACGGCGAGCAGCTGCACCGGGCGACCAAGGAGCAGGGGCTCGAGGGCGTCGTCAGCAAGCGCCGCACCAGCACCTATCTGTCAGGGCGGCGCTCCGACGACTGGCGCAAGCTCCCCCACCGCGACACGATCAGCGCGGTCGTGGGCGGCTGGCGATACGAGACCGACTCGACGACCAAGCTCGGGGCGGTGCTGATCGGCATACCCGGACCGGACGGCTGGGAGTATGCCGGCAAGATGGGGTCGGGTCTGGCCGGCAAGGCGGGCGCCGTTCTCCAGCAACGGCTCTCAGGACTCGAGATCGAGGCGAGCCCCTTCGCCAGCCCGGTGCCGCGCGAGGACGCCGTCGGGGTCGTGTGGGTCCGCCCCGAGGTGGTCGTGGAGGCGCGCTCGCTGGGGCCCGGCAAGACCGGCAAACTGCGCCAGCCGGCATACCTCGGCACACGCACCGACCTGACCGCGGAGGACCTGCGCAATGGCTGAGACCCCATCCGTGACGACCGTCGAGATCGAGGGCCGCCGGCTCAAACTGAGCAGCCTCGAGAAGGTCATGTACCCCGCGACGGAGACGACCAAGGGCGAGGTGCTGCACTACTACGCGAGCATCGCGCCGACCCTGCTCCCCCACCTCGCCCGGCGCCCGGTGACCCGGATCCGCTGGCCGCACGGTGTGGCCGACCAGAGCTTCTTCGAGAAGAACCTGCCGTCCGGCGCCCCCTCGTGGCTCCCGCGCGCGACCGTCGACGACATCACCTATCCCCTCGTGCTCGACGTCGCGACCCTGACCTATCTGGTCAACCTCAACGCCCTCGAGCTGCACGTGCACCAGTGGCAGGTCGACGACGACGGCAACCGCCTCAACCCCGACCGGCTCGTCATCGACCTCGACCCGGGGCCGGGCGCAGGGCTGCGCGAGTGCAGCCAGGTGGCCATCGAGGTCCGCGAGCGCCTGGAGGCCCTCGGGATGCGGCTCTATCCGGTCACGTCCGGCAGCAAGGGGATGCAGCTGTATGCCGCGCTCGGCGGCGACCTGACGAGCGAGCAGGTGCGCGACCTGGCCCAGCAGCTCGCGCAGGAGCTGACCGCCCGGCTCCCCGAGCTGGTCGTGTGGAAGATGACCAAGTCGCTGCGGCCCGGCAAGGTGCTGCTCGACTGGAGCCAGAACGTCACCCACAAGACGACGATCAGCCCATACTCCCTGCGCGGCAAGGAGATCCCGTGCGCTGCCGCGCCGCGCACCTGGGCCGAGGTCGAGGCCGGGGCCGAGACCGAGGGGGCCCTGGAGCAGGTGCTCTTCGAGGACATGGCCGACCGTCTCGAGCGGCACGGCGACCTGCTGGCCGACCTGCTCTAGCGTCAGCGGGCCGCCGACCAGGCGCTCACGACAAGTGACCCGCCGTCCACGAGGTCGAAGGGGGCGGCATTGCCCTGTAGCGGCACATGGACCGGACGGCCATCGGCGGTGACCTGGACCAGCAGGGTCTGCGGGCTGACCTGGTCGGCCGCACCACGCGAACCGGCCCACCAGAGCACCGTGGCCGCGCTCGCGCCGGGCGCGATCCCGACGCGACGTGGGGAGCCGGGCTGGCCGATCGCCTCGCTCGAACCGCCGGTCTGCGTCAGCCGCATCGTCCGGGAGCTCTGGCGCAGGGTCACCTCCGCGAAGCCGTCGACCCAGCAGGCCTGCGCCGAGCGGTTGCGCGCCCGCAGTGTCACCGCGGACTTGCCCATGGTCGTGTCCCAGCCCTCCAGGCCGAGCGACAGGTCCTCGTCGGAGCAGGGCCGCGACGCCACCACGCCGGCCGCGACGCCACCACGCCGGCCGGGTCGACCGTCGCGCTGGGAGTTGTGCTCGGCGCCGGCCTCGCGGGCGCATCGGGCGGCGGGGTCGGGGAGGAGCTCGCAGGCCGCTCGAGCGCCTTGGCCCGCTCGGTCCGGACGCCGGTGACCACGCCCCATGCCCCGCCCGCGACAAGCGCGACCCAGCACGTGAGCGCCAGTCCCGTCGCGAGGGCTCGCCCCGGGGCATCGGTGAGGACGATCACGGCCGCCACCGCAGCGGCCACGACCGCGCTGAGCAGCAACGCGGCCAGGGGACCGACACGCACGACGATGAGCCCACTCCCGCCGGCCGCTGCGACCAGCGCCCAGCCGGCGAGATGGGCACCGCGCGGTGAGCCGCCCAGGACGCCTGCGCGGCGCCCCAGGAGCTCGAACACACCAGCCAGGAGCACCCCGACCGTCAGCAGGGACACCATGGCCGCCAGTGGACTGTGCGAGCCGATCGAGAGCACGACCACGGCGATCAGGCCGCCCGGGGCCAGCACCACGGCCGCCCCGATGTAGGCGGCGAGCCGTGCGTCCGCACGGCCGACCCGCCGCCGGGACGGCAGGCTCAGCGCCGTGACGAGCACCGACGCGAGCAGGAGCAACAGTGGCGCCCCCGACCAGGCCCACAGCTCGGCGAGCCGGGCGGCTGCGTCGGGTGTGTCGCACTGCCCGGCGACGACACAGCCGCCGCCAAACCACTCACCGGACCACTGCCGGGCTCGGCTGCCCAGGACCCACAGCCAGGCGAGCGAGGCCAGCGTCGTCACGCGCGCGAACCCGTTGAGCAACGGCAAGACCGGGGTCGCAGTCGGAGCCGTCATGACGTGACTGCCCCGCGGCCCTGACGCGGACAGCCCGCACACTCCTCGCAGCCAGGCAGGGCGAAGATGAAGCAGCAGGAGCGTCGGGGCTGCGGCACCGGCCCGCGGCCCTGCGCCTGGGCGGTCGCCGACTCCCAGGCGCGCGCCCACATGTCGCTCACCATGCCGGTGCGCTGGCGGCTGCTCATCTTGACGCCCGGGACATAGGTGCTCGCGAATTCAACGGCATGCTCGGCGTATTGCGAATAGCCCTGCCGCGAACGGTCAAATGGATCTGGAATCGTCCGTGATCTCGCAGACCGCAGCCCTACCACCTGCGGATATGCAAAAAAGGGGCTCTTCACCGATGAGTGTGGGGTGAGCACGGCGCGCCGAGGGCCAGGTTGAGGCTGGGGAAGGGTCGAGGTCCCCGAGGATCAGAGGACTTCTACCTCTTCTGAAATCGAGGACCTCGACGATGAGTGAGCCTACGTCGTGTTGCCGTGCTCTGGGCGGCTACTGCGAGCGTTGTGACGTGTTGGTCGGGTTGGACGGGCTGCACGTGATCGGGGTTGACCGCGACGACGGCGGCGCCCTCGTGGTCACGGTGGAGTCCGAGCCAACGGTCATGGGCTGCCCGACCTGCGGGGTCGTCGCGCACGGCCACGGCCGGGTCGCGGTCGCGTTGGTCGACGCCCCGGCGATGGGCCGACCGGTGCGGATCATCTGGCGTAAGCGGCGGTGGGTCTGCCCCGAACCTGGGTGCCCGGTGGCGACGTTCGTGGAGCAGGACGAGCGCATCGCCGCGCCGCGCTCGTCGCTGACGACCCGGGCGTGCCGGTGGGCGATCGAGCAGATCCGCCGCGAGCACGCCTCGGTGAACGGGATCCGCCGCCAGCTCGGCACCGGGTGGCGCACGGTGTGGGAGTCGATCAAGCCGCTGCTGCAGGCGATGGCCGCCGACCCGGCCCGCTTCGAGGGCGTGGCCATCCTCGGGGTTGATGAGCACGTGTGGCACCACGTGTCGACCAAGCCGATCGAGGACGGCGGGCGCGGCCCGAAGGAGCTGACCGGGATGGTCGACCTGACCCGAGATGCGCACGGCCGCACCAAGGCTCGCCTGTTGGACCTGGTCCCAGGCCGCTCCGGGCAGGCCTACAAGTCGTGGCTCACCGACCGCGGCCAGACCTTCCGCGACGGGGTCCAGATCGCCACCCTGGACCCGTTCCGCGGGTACAAGAACGCCATCGATGACCAGCTCGACGACGCCCGCGCCGTCCTGGACGCCTTCCACGTCGTCAAACTCGCCACCGGTGTCGTCGACGAGGTCCGCCGCCGGGTCCAGCAGGACATCCACGGCCACCGCGGCCGCAAGGACGACCCGCTGTACCGGATCCGCAACATCCTGCGCGCCGGCGAAGAACATCTCACCGACCGGCAACGAGCGCGGCTGGACACGGCGTGGGCCGCCGACGAGCGGCACGTCGAAGTAGAGCTCGCCTGGCGCTGCGCCCAGCAGGTCCGCTCCGCCTACCACCAGGACAGCCACGCCGCCGGACGGGTCATCGCGGAGAAGATCCTCGCCTCGTTCACCTCGTGCCCGATCCCCGAGGTCGCCCGCCTGGGCCGCACCCTGAAGCAGTGGCGCACCGAGTTCCTCGGCTACTTCGACACCGACGGCGCCAGCAACGGCGGCACCGAAGCCATCAACGGCCTCATCGAACTCCACCGACGCGTCGCCCGCGGCTTCCGAAACAGAGACAACTACCGCCTCCGAATGCTCCTCATAGGCGGCGGACTCGACCCCTCACCCCACACTCATCGGTGAAGAGCCAAAAAAGGGCTCGACCGCGAAATCAACATTCGCCGGGGAGACATCCAGGACGGAATCGGTGAAAACCGCGGCGAGCGCCGCGGGTGTGGCGAGCACCTCGCAGTACCACTGGAGGACAAAGGCGGCCGACATCGCGGGCGGTGAGGCCACGGCATACTGATCCTCGGTCGAGGCGTCGAGCTGGGCCCGCCAGGCGGCGGTCGGATCGGCGCCGGCGCGCTGGCCGGCCATGATCGCCGCGCACGACAAAGGCAGGTCCTGCGACCGGTCCAGATGGACCAGCCGCAGGACCGGTGACCTTGCCGCGATGACCGCGACGAGTGCTGCTGTGTCGATCAGTGGGCCTTCTCGTAGGCCGCCTTGACCTCAGCGCTGATGCGCCCGCGGTCGCTGACCTGGTGGCCGTTCTTGCGCGCCCACTCGCGGATGTTGGTCAGCTCCTCGCGCGACTGCGCACGGGACGGGGGCTTGGCGGCCGAGCGACGACCGCCGGAACGGCGGGCGTGGCCGACCCAGGTGGCCAGGCCGTCGCGCAGCTTGGCCGCGTTGGCGGCGTTGAGGTCGATCTCGTAGGTGACGCCATCAAGACCGAAGGTGACGGTCTCCTCCGCATCGGTGCCGTCGATGTCATCGACGAGCATGACCTGGACGCGCTGTGCCATGGGGGGTCCTTTCGGGAAATGGGTGGACTTCCCTGCCACAAGCGAAAATACACCCTTTCCCGGCAAACTCCTATTTTTTGTCAACAGGTCTGGCCGGGGACAACTCCACCGAATTAACTGTTCATTCCGCCTTGGTGGATCCGGACCCGTGGGTGGCCTGCTCCTTTTCGTGGTCGGCCTCCCACTGGGCGTGGGCGATCCGCTCCCGGCGGTCTCCCTCGATCATGTTCTTGATGACGACGTAGAACAGGAAGAGCACGCCGATGCTGGGAGCCAGCGCGATGAAGTAGGGCCAGGCGGAGTCGAGGAATCCGTCCATGGTTTAAGCCTCCGGCTTGAGGTGGGGAAACAGAATTGTCTCGCGGATGTTGGCGCCGGTGAAGAGCATCACCAGGCGGTCGACGCCGAGACCGAGACCGCCCATGGGCGGTGCGCCGTACTCGAGCGCGCGCAGGAAGTCCTCGTCGAGCTGCATCGCCTCGGGGTCGCCGCCGGCGGCCCGCAGGGACTGCTCGGTCAGCACCTCGCGCTGCACGACCGGGTCGATCAGCTCCGAGAAGCCCGTGCCCCGCTCGACCCCGGCGATGATCAGGTCCCAGGCCTCGATGTGCCCAGGCTTGGACCGGTGGGGCCGGGCCAGCGGCTGGGCGATCGCGGGGTAGTCGCACAGGAAGGTCGGCTGGAGCAGGCCGGGCTCGACCAGCTCGCCAAGCAGCTCGAGGAAGATCTTGTCCTTCTCGAGGGCCGGGTCGACCTCGACACCGTGCTCCGCGGCATACCGCAGGAGCGTCTCGGCGTCGGTGTCGATGGTGACGGTCTCGCCGACCGCCTCGGACACGGCGTCATAGACCGGCAGCCAGCGCCACTCGCCGTCGAGGTCCACGACGCCCTGCTCGGTCTCGACCTGGCGGGAGCCGAGCGCGTCGGCGACGCCGAGGTAGAGGTCGCGGATGAGGGCGCCGATGGTCGTCTGGTCGCCATAGGCCTGGTAGGCCTCGAGCATCGTGAACTCGGGGCTGTGGGTGGCGTCGACACCCTCGTTGCGGAAGATCCGGCCCATCTCGTAGACCCGGTCGACACCGCCGACGACGGCCTTCTTGAGGTTGAGCTCGAGGGCGATCCGCAGCGTCATCTGCTGGTCGAAGGCGTTGAGGTGGGTGCGGAACGGCCGGGCCGCCGCGCCGCCGTGGATCAGCTGGAGGACCGGGGTCTCGACCTCGAGGTAGCCCTGGGACTCGAGCACACCGCGCATGGCCGAGAGCGCGAGCGCCTTGGTGCGCACCATGTCGCGCGCCTCCTGGCGCACGATGAGGTCGGCATAGCGCTGGCGGACGCGCGACTCCTCGGACAGCTCCTTGTGCAGGACAGGCATGGGGCGCAGCGCCTTGGAGGCCATCGTCCAGCCGGTCGCCATGACCGAGAGCTCGCCGCGGCGGCTGCTGATGACCCGGCCGGTGACGCTGACGTGGTCGCCCAGGTCGACATGGGCCTTCCAGTCGGCCAGGGCCTCCTCGCCCACCTCGGCGAGGGAGAGCATCACCTGGAGCCGGGTGCCGATGCCCTCTTGGAGGGTGGCGAAGGCGAGCTTGCCCGTGTTGCGGACGAAGACGACCCGCCCGGCGACGGAGACGACGTCCTGGGTCTCCTCACCGGTCTCGAGATGGCCCCACTGCTCGCGGACCTCGGCCAGGGTGTGGGTGCGCGGGACCTCGACCGGGAAGGCGTGCTTGCCGTCGGCGATGAGGCGGTCGCGCTTGTCGCGACGCACCCGCATCTGCTCGGGCAGGTCGGTCGTGCTCGTCGGGGGGTTCTCGCTCACCCGACAAGGATAGGTGGCCGCGGCAGTGCTCCCGTCAGCTGTCCGTGGTGGCCTCGTCCTGCTCGCCGGCCTCGGTCTCGACGACCTCGACATCCTCGTCGTCGAAGTCGACCACCACCCGGCCGCGGATGGCCTCGAGGATCTGCCGGCCGAGCGCGGCATTGCCCTCGGGGGTGCCGCCGGCCGCGGCAGGGGCGGGCGGCTCCCCCGGCAGCACCGGCAGGTGCCCGGCCCCGGCGTAGTGCAGGACGGTCGTCGTCTGCTCATAGGAGGAGCGCTGCTCGCGGATCTCCTCGGCCATGACCGCGCTCGGCCACTTGGTGTCATCGCCGCCGACCGTCAGCACGAGGTCGGCCGAGATGTCCTCGACGTGGATGCGCGCGGGGGCGAGGCGCGCGGCATACCTCCGCAGTGAAGCCGTGCGCAGCTCCTTCTCGGTGCGGAAGGCCGGGCCCTCCCACTCGCGCGCGTCCACCAGCGGCAGGTAGTCGAGCGGCTGGCCGTCGAAGGCGAAGCTCGAGCGCTCCAGCCGGGCGCCCTCGGGTGTCTCGACGGGGCTCTGCCAGACCACGGAGGGCGCCGACATCGCGACGACGAGCTCGAGGCGCAGGTCGGCGATGCCGAGGAGGAGGGCGAGCGCGGCACCGTGGGAGACACCCACCACGCCGATCCGCACGTGCTCGGCAAAGAGGAGGTCGATCGCGGACTGCACCCGCTCGACGTCGACCTCAAGCAGCTGTCCGGGCATGTCGGGGCCGCAGGCCCAGCGCAACGCGAGCGCCGACACGTCGAGCTCGCGGCACAGCACCCGGGCCCGCTCGAGCGGCAGCTCCTCCCCCGTCGGCCCCAGGACGAGCAGCGCCATCGGCGTCTGCTCGTCGGGGCGCACGAGCACCCCGTCGACGGCGGACAGCTGCTCCTCACGCATGGCCACACTCTAGGGGCCGCTCACACCACGGGTCATCGCGGTCGGCGAATGCGACGATGTGCCCATGGCGGGTGCACGAGACGAGGGGTGGATGACGCCGCTGCCCGTGCGCCGGGTCGAGCGGAGCGAGTATGCCGCGCTGCCGCAGGACGAGTGGCCGCTCACCCTCGCGCCGATCGCCCAGGTGCTCCGCGAGGGCCTCGATCTGGGCCGGGCGACCGTGCTCGTCGGCGAGAACGGCACGGGCAAGTCCACCCTCGTCGAGGCGATCGCGATGGCCTACGGGCTCAACGCCGAGGGCGGCTCGACGGGCGCGCGGCATACGACGACTGTGACCGAGTCACAGCTGCACGAGGCGCTCCGGCTGGTGCGCGGGCCCGGTGCCAGCAGGTGGGGCTACTTCCTGCGGGCCGAGACGATGCACGGCCTGTTCACCTATCTCGGGGAGAACCCTGGTGGCGACGACCAGCCCTTCCATGCCCTGAGCCATGGCGAGTCCTTCCTCGCCCTGCTCGAGACGCGGCGGTTCCGTGGCGACGGCTTCTTTGTGATGGACGAGCCAGAGGCGGGGCTGTCCTTCACCGCGCAGCTGCGGCTGGTCGGGCTGCTCCACGACTTCGCGGCGCGCGAGGAGGGGCAGGTGCTCATCGCCACCCACTCGCCGATCCTCGCGTCGCTGCCGGGCGCGACTCTCCTCGAGCTCAGCGACTCCGGCATCGCACCCGTCGAGTGGGAGGACCTCGACGTGGTCGACCACTACCGTCGCTTCCTCGACGGCCCGGAGCGCTACCTGCGGCACATCATCTGAGCCGCAGCACGCCCGAGACCGGCTCGCCTACTCCTCCAGGTCGAGGGCGATGTCGAGGATGGGCGAGGAGTGGGTCAGGCCGCCGACGCTGAGGAAGTCGACACCGGTCTCGGCGAACTCGCGGGCCCGCTCCAGGGTGAGCCCGCCCGTCGCCTCGATCTCGACCTCCTCGCCGGTGCCGCGGATCGCCTCGACGGTCGCGCGCAGCAGGTCGGGGTCCATGTTGTCGCACATGATGAAGCGCGCCCCGGCCGTGATCGCCTCGAGGGCCTCCTCGGTGGTGGTCACCTCGACCTGCACGTCGATGTCGGGGAAGCGGGCCTTGACGGCGTCGTATGCCGCGGTGATGGACCTGGCCGCGAGCTTGTGGTTGTCCTTGATCATGGCCACGTCGAACAGGCCCATGCGCTTGTTGGTGCCACCGCCGGCGCGGACGGCGTACTTCTCCAGGACGCGCAGCAGCGGTGTGGTCTTGCGGGTGTCGAGGACCATCGCGCCCGTGCCCTCGAGCGCGTCGGCCCAGCGGCGGGTGTGGGTGGCAATGCCGGACAGGCGGCTGATGATGTTGAGGAGCGTGCGCTCGCCGATCAGGATGACCTGGGTGCTGCCCTCGACCTCGGCGACGACGTCACCGGCCGCGACGCGCTGCCCGTCGTGGACGAGCAGGTGCACAGTGGGGCTCTGCTCCTGGAGGCGGCTGGCCACCTCCGTGAAGGTGAACTCGATCGTCTCGAGCCCGGCGACGACGCCGTCCGCGCGCGCGACGATCTGGGCCCGGGACGTCTGAGGCGGCGGGATCGTCGCCTCGGTCGTCACGTCCTGGCCGGGCGAGCCGCCCAGGTCCTCGTTGAGGGCGCCGACCACGGTCGCGCGGGCCTCATGCTCGGGGAACTCGTGGGGGTCAAGGTCGGGGACTGGTCCGGTGCTCATGTTCCTGGGCTCTCCACCTGCTCGGGGACGTGCACGAAGGACATCTCCACTGTCCCATCCCCGCGCCGGACGGCATAGGTGTTGCCGAGGAATCGCAGGTCGTCACGCTGGGGGAAGTCGGAGCGCACGTGCCCGCCGCGGGACTCCTCCCGGACATACGCCATGGCCGTCAGGACCTGGCCGATGTGCAGCAGGTTGGTGGTCTCCCACGTGCGCGGGCCCGGCTCGGCCTCGGTGGGCGTCTTGGCCGCCTGGCTGCCGAGCCTGGCCTCCGTCTGGATCATCGACTCCGCCGAGCGGACGGGGCCCGAGCCGGCGGTCATGTGCCGCTGGACCTTGACACGCCGCTTGGAGTCGCAGATGCCGGGAGTGCCCTCGCGCTCGACCGGCTCCCCCGGGGTGAGCTCGCCGGCGTCGATGCGCCGCGGGATGTCGTCGGCGATCCGGTGGGCGAAGACCAGGCCCTCGAGCAGGGAGTTGGACGCGAGGCGGTTGGCGCCGTGCACGCCCGTGCACGAGACCTCGCCACAGGCATAGAGACCGTCGAGCGAGGAGCGCCCGTCGAGGTCGGTAGGGATGCCGCCGGACGCGTAGTGCTGGGCCGGTGCGACCGGCAGCAGGTCGCTCGCCGGGTCGAAGCCGAGCTCGCGGCAGCGCCGCACGATCGAGGGGAAGCGCTCCTCGAGGAAGTCCTTGCCGAGGTGTCGCGCGTCGAGGAAGACATGGGGCTGGCCGGTCTGGGCCATCCGGTCGACGATGGCCCGGGCGACCACGTCACGCGGGGCGAGGTCGGCCATCGGGTGCACGTCCTTCATGAAGCGCACCCCGTCGCCGTCGACGAGGAAGGCGCCCTCGCCGCGGACGGCCTCGGAGATCAGCGGCTGCTGGCCGGTGCTCCCCTCCCCGAGCCACAGCACGGTCGGGTGGAACTGCACGAACTCCAGGTCGGCCAGCACGGCACCGGCCCGCAGTGCGGCGGCCATCCCGTCGCCCGTGGCGACGGGCGGGTTGGTGGTCGAGGAGTAGATCTGGCCGAGGCCTCCGGTGGCCAGCACCACGGCACGCGAGTGGGCGGCGCCGATGCCGTCGATCTCGCCCTCGCCGATGACGTGCAGGGTGACGCCGCAGACGTGGCCGGAGGAGTCGGTCAGCAGGTCGACGACGAGCGCGTGCTCGATGACCTCGATGCCCGGGTCGTCCTGCACCCGGCGCAGCTGCTCGATGAGCGCGCGGGAGATCTCCTTGCCGGTGGCGTCGCCGCCGGCGTGCGCGATGCGGTCGGTGTGGTGTCCGCCCTCACGGGTCAGCTTGAGGTCGCCCTCGGCGTCCTTGTCGAAGTTGGCGCCCAGCGCGACCAGCTCGCGCACCCGGTCGGGTCCCTCGGTGACCAGGGCGCGGACCGCGTCGACATCGCAGACGCCGACTCCCGCCACGAGCGTGTCGGCGAGGTGGGCCTCCGCGGAGTCGGCGGGGTCGAGGGCGGCGGCGATGCCGCCCTGGGCCCACTCGGTCGACCCCTCGTTGAGGAAGGTCTTGGTCACGAGCAGGACCTTGTCGACGCGCTCGCGCAGCCGCAGCGCCGCGGTGAGGCCGGCGATGCCGGAGCCGACCACGACGACATCGGCCTGGGCGACCCAGCCCGGTGCCGGCGCGACGAGCCGCGGCGGGACGGCCAGGCCCTCGAAGGCCTCCGCCCGGGCGGTGATCGGCTGGCCGACGGCGTGCGGGTCAGCCATCGTGCTTCTCCGGGTGGCGCACGACGGCCGAGGTGGACAGGCCATACCCGTCGGGCACGTCGCCGCCGTCGTCGCCGACCTCGACCAGCCGGTTGTGCTTGTCGACAAAGACGACCTTGGGGTCGTAGGCGCGGGCCTCCTCGTCGTCCATTGCGGCATACGCGATGACGATGACGGTGTCGCCGGGCGAGATCAGCCGGGCCGCGGCGCCGTTGATGCAGAGAATGCCGCTGCCGCGCTCCCCCTCGATCGCATAGGTCGTCAGCCGCGAGCCGTTGTCGACGTCGACGACATCGACCTGCTGGCCGGGCAGCAGGTCGGCCGCGTCCATCAGATCGCGGTCGATGGTGAGCGACCCGACGTAGTGCAGCTCGGCCTGGGTGACCGTCGCACGGTGGATCTTGGAGTGGAGCATGAAGCGCTGCATGGGGACCTCGTTGTCGTGGGCAGGCGGGCTCGGGTCTGGCTCGGGTTAGGCGGGCTCGGCGGTCGGGACGGAGGAGAAGACCTCGAGGGCCCCACCGCCGGGGCCGACCAGGACGGGCAGGTTGTCGATCAGGCGCGTCGTGCCGACACGCGCCGCGACCGCGAGGAGCGCCTCGCCGCGGTACCACTCGGGCACGTCCTCGAGGGTGTCGGGGTGGACGAGCACGAGGTAGTCCACGAGCGCCAGCGGCTCGCGGACCAGCACCGCGCGGGCCGCACGCCGGATGGCCGACGGGCCCTCGGTCGCCCGGGCGGCGCCCTCGCGCAGCGCGCGGGAGAGGCACAGGGCGACCTCGCGGTCGGACTCGGTCAGATAGGTGTTGCGCGAGCTCATCGCCAGGCCGTCGTCCTCGCGGACGGTCGGGACCGAGACGACGGTGACCGGGAAGTCGAGGTCACGGACCATGCGGCGGATGAGCAGGAGCTGCTGGGCGTCCTTCTGGCCGAAGTAGGCGCTGTCGCAGCGGGTGAGCTGCATGAGCTTGCCGACGACGGTGAGCATGCCGTCGAAGTGCCCGGGCCGGGACTGGCCCTCCAGCACCGAGCCGAGCGGGCCCGCGGAGATGCGCACACCGGGGTCGCCGTCGGGATAGATGACATCCGGCGTCGGCGCGAAGACCACGTCGACGCCCTCGCGGGTGCAGATCTCCATGTCCGAGTCGAACGTGCGCGGGTAGCGCGAGAGGTCCTCCTTGGGCCCGAACTGGAGCGGGTTGAGGAAGATCGTCACCACGACGTGCTTGGCCGCCTGCCGGGCGGTGCGGATGAGCGTGGCGTGGCCGTCGTGCAGCGCCCCCATCGTCATCACGACCGCGACGTCCCCGTCGGTGAGGTTCTTGCGGGCGGCGCGCAGCTCGTCACGGGTGCGGGCGACGACGGGTCCGGCGGCGGGTGTTGTCTCGGTCACTGCTGCTCCTGGTCGTGGGCAAGAAGGTCGAGGAGGGGCTGCGCCTGGTCGGGCCGCAGCCGCCCGCTCGCCCGGGCACGCTCTGCGGTGGCCGTGGCGAGGGCGACATACGTGGGGAGCACATCGGAGGTCTCGCTGCGCAGCTGGCGCAGATGCTCGGCCACCGTACCGGCATCACCGCGCGCGACCGGCCCGGTGAGGGCAGCATCACCTGTGCGCAGGGCATTGTCGAGCGCGGCGGTCACGAGCGGGCCCAGCACCCGGGCGGGCTGCTCGATGCCGGTGCTGCGCAGGATCTGGAGCGCCTGAGCGATCAGGGTGACCAGATGGTTGGAGCCGTGGGCGAGAGCCGCGTGATAGCGGGGGCGGTCGATCTCGTCGACCCACACTGGCTCGCCGCCCATCTCCAGCACGAGCGCCTCGGCGAGCGCCCGCAGCGCGTCGTCGCAGGTCACGCCGAAGCAGCAGTCGTCGAGGCGGTCGAGGTCGGCCTCCGTGCCGGCGAAGGTCATCGCGGGGTGCATCGCCACGGGCAGGCAGTGGCGGGCCAGGACGGGGCTGAGGGCTGCGGTGCCGTGCCGACCCGAGGTGTGCACGACGATCTGACCGGCCTGGAGCGCCCCCGTCTCGGCGAGGCCGGAGACGAGTGGCCCCAGGGCGTCGTCGGGGACGGTCAGCAGGACGAGCTCGGCCGCGCCGACGACCTCGGCGACCTCGCGGACCGGGACGCCCGGCAGGAGGGCCTCGGCCCGGGCCCGGCTCTGCTCGCTGACCGCGGAGACGGCCACCACATCGTGGCCCGCGCGGCGCAGGGCCGCGCCGAGCACGCTGCCGACCCGGCCGGACCCGACGACACCGACCCGCAGCCGTGCGGGGTGCTCAGCGGCCCCTCGGCCGACCAGTTGCTCGTCCACGCCGTCGAACCTATCGCGGTGTGGTGGATCTGACGCCCCGGACCGGCACGTCGTCCGGCGGCTCGCACTACGGTCGGGACCATGATCACCGCGATCCACACACTCATCTACTCCGACCGTCCCGAAGAGACCCGGGCGTTCCTGCGCGACGTCCTCCAGCTGCCGGCCAATGGCGACGCCGAGTGGCCGATCTTCCGCACCGGCCCGAGCGAGATGGGCGTGCACCCGACCAGCGGCGAGTTCGAGGGCCAGGAGTTCACCACGCCCCGCCACCACGAGATCTCGCTGATGTGCGACGACATCGAGGCCACCCGCGCCGACCTGGAGTCCCGGGGGGCGCAGTTCGTCGGGCCCACCGAGGACAAGGGCTGGGGCCTGGGCGCTGTCGTGCTCGTGCCCGGCACCTCGGGCATGCTGCTCTACCAGCCCCGGCACGACACGGCATACGACGTCTGAGTCTCTCCCCCCAACGGGGGCTCACCCGGGGGCGACCACCAGCCGCTCGTAGCCACGCAGCACGAAGGTCGGGCGCTGGGTCGCCTCCACCAGGCGCAGGCCCGGGTGGCGCGTGAGCAGGCGCCGCAGCGAGACCGCCATCTCCAGACGCGCCAGCGGTGCGCCGATGCAGAAGTGGATGCCCAGCCCGAAGGCGAGGTGGGGGTTGGGCTCGCGCGCGGGATCGAAGACGTCCGGGTCCGCGAAGACCTGGGGGTCACGGTTCGCCGCGCCCAGCAGCACCGCGCACTTGTCACCGGGCTCCAGATGGGCGCCGGCCACGTCGAGGGACTCCTTTGCAGTGCGCTCGAAGAGGTGCAGGGGGCTGTCGTGCCGCAGGAACTCCTCGACGAGCCGGTCGACTGCCACCCGGTCGGCGAGATCGATCTGGGGGCGGCCGGCGGCGAACCACGAGTGGAGGCCGTTGCCGAAGCCGTTGACCGAGGCCTCGTGCCCGGCGTTGAGCAGCAGCACTGCCGTCGCGACGAGCTCGCGTGAGCTGAGCCGGTCGCTGCCGTCGCGCGCCTGGACCAGATCGGTGAGCAGGTCCTCCCCCGGGTGACGGGCCCGGTCGGCGGCCAAATCCTCGACGTATGCCGCGAACTCCCTTGCGGCGCAGCGCGCCTCGGCCTCCTGCTCGGCTGTGCGGTCGACCTCGTACATCTTGACGATCGCCTGCGACCACGGCCGCAGCAGGTGCCGGTCGGCCTCGGGGAAGCCCAGCAGCTCGGCGATCACCAGGACCGGCAGCGGCTCGGCATACCGCTCGATGATGTCGAATGCCGTGTCGCCGGCGGTGGCCGCCTCGAGCAGGCCCTCGGCGAGCGCCTCAATGCGCGGCTCCAGGCGGGCCACGTGGCCGCGGCCGAAGGCGCCGGCGACGAGACGGCGCAGCCGGGTGTGCTTCGGCGGCTCGGAGTCGAGGATGGAGTCGGCGTGCAGCCAGTTGAAGGTCTCCCAGTCCTCGAGCGGCTCACGGTCGCGGAAGACCCGGCCGAGCCGGCGGTCCCGCAGGATCTCCGAGCACGCGGCATGGGAGGTGGCGACCCACAGGCCGAGGCCGGAGTGCCAGGCCATCGGCGCCTGCTCCCTCAGCCGCGCGTAGTGCGGATAGGGGTCGGCGACGACTGCTGGGTCGGACAGGTCGAGGAGGTCGGCGGCATCGAGGGTCACCCAGACAGCCTGCCCCATTGGCGCCCGCGGTGTCCGGCGGTCTGCCCGCAGGCGTCATGGGGCAGACTGCTGGGCATGCCCGCGCAGTCCACGGCCCCGGCCGGCGAGATGCTGCTCGCCGGTGTCGGACCGGGGAGCCGGCTCGACTGTGCGCTCCCGATCGCCCTCCCACCCGACCACCCCCTCAGCCACGGGGTCCTGCGGCTGCGGCTCGAGGTCGCCGACGGTCGGGTCCTCGCGGCCGACCCCGACATCGGCTGGGTGCACCGCTCCGCGGAGAAGCTCTTCGAGGCGCGCGACTACCGCCAGCTGATCATGCTGGCCGACCGGCACGACTGGCTCGGGGCGATGTCCGGCGAGCTGGGGGTGGCCCTCGCGGTCGAGGAGATGCTGCGCCTGGAGCCGCCGGCGCGCGCGGTCTGGCTGCGCACGGCGCTCGCCGAGCTGACCCGGGTCGCCTCCCACCTCGCCTTCCTCGCGGCATACCCGTATGCCGCGGAGGGCGTCGCCGCGGACGCGCACCTGCGTGCCCGCCTCGCCCGCGAGGGGCTGCTGACCCTGCTCGAGGACTACACGGGCGGGCGGATGCACGTCATGGTCACGCGCGTCGGCGGGCTGCACCTCGACATGCCCGCCGGCTGGCCGGGCCACGTGAGCGCCGTCCTCGCCCGGGCCAGGGCAGCCCTCGACCTCGTCGCGGAGGCCCTCGCCGCGGAGGAGGGCCTGCGCGGCCTCGCTGTCCTCATGCCCGCCGACGCCGCCGCACACGGCGCGAGCGGCGTGGTGGGGCGGGCGTCCGGTCTCGATCTCGACGTGCGCCGCGACGAGCCCTATGGGTGCTACGGCGAGCTCTTCGGCCCCGGCGGCCCGGGACGCGTGCCGCTGCGCACCGACGGCGACGCCCTCGCCCGGCTCGAGCTGCTGGTCGAGCAGGCGCGCGTGGCAGCAGATCTCGTCGAGCACTGCCTCGCCCAGGCCCCCGGCGGGCCGGTGTCGATCCGGCTCCCCAAGGTGCTGCGGGTCCCGGAGGGCGAGACCTATCGCGCGTCGGAGACGCCACTGGGCCGGGCCGGCGTGTGGCTGGTCTCCACCGGCGACCGGGCCCCGTGGCGGCTGAAGCTGCGCACCCCCTCCTTCGCCCATGCGAGCGCGCTCGGGCCCATCCTCACCGGCACCCCGGTCGAGGACCTGCCGCGCGCCCTCGCGTCCGTGCCGCTGCTCACCGGAGACGTGGACCGCTGACATGACCACACCCACCGGCTCCAGCAGCGCGCCGCGGCCTCGCCCGCCGCACCGGCATGTCCGCCCCGCGGCCAGGCGCCGCTATGCCCGCCTGCGGCGCACGGGCCTGGTGGTGCTGGTCGTGGGGGCGCTCGCGATGCTGGCCGCGCTCGCGTTCACCCGCAACAGGGGGCCGGAGCCCGGCGAGTATGTCGCGCCGAGCCGGTCGAGCGCCGCGAAGGCGTCCAGCAGTGCCCCCCCGGCCAAGAGCGCCACCACACCGACCAAGAAGTCGACGTCCGCGGGCAGCGCGATCAAGAAATCGCGCTATGTCCTGCGGCCCAAGGGCACGCCCAAGATCGTGCGCCTCACCGCGGCCGGCGGTCAGCGCCTCGTCGACGCGGACCTCACCCCGGCCCACCTCGACGAGGAGGCCGTGCTGGCACCGCCGTTCGGGCTCGCCGGGTGGTATGCCGAGGAGGGCTGGGCCAAGCCCGGCTGGCCGGGCGCGGCCATCCTTGTCGGCCACATCAACCACGGCTCCAAGGCCGATGTCTTCTGGAATCTCCCGCGCGCCAAGGCCGGCGACGCGGTGACCGTGACCTTCAGCAGCGGCCAGACGACCCGCTTCGTCGTCACCAGGTCGCAGGCGGTGGCCAAGACCGAGGTGCCCAAGAGCAAGGACATCTGGGCAGCCGACAGCAAGACACCCCTCCTGCGGCTGATCACCTGTGACCCGACGACCCCGCTAGAGGCCGGCCACTACGAGGGCAACTGGGTCGTCTGGGCCAAGCCCGCGGTCTAGTCCTCGTCGTCGTCGCGCGGCTCGACGCGGCACCACCGCTGCACGAGCATCCCCGCCAGCACCAGCAGCACACCGGCGAGCATGGAGCCCAGCAGGGGCCAGAGCAGCGCGCGATAGCTGCGCAGCGCGAGGTCGGCGAGCAGGACGGGCAGCTGCCCGGCATACCAGCCCGCAGCGGCGGCGCCGGTGAGCGAGGCCGCCTGGGCGAGCACCAGGATGCGGGCCGCGCGCATGCCGCTGAGCGGCTTGCCCACCTCGCCGCGCTGGTAGCGGCGCACGGGCAGGGCCGCGCCGAGGACGAGCGCGGCCAGGATCAGCAGCAGCGCCGCGGCCGCCCACGAGAGCGGGAAGAGGTGGTTGCCGGCGCGCGTGTAGAGCGTCCAGCCGACCCACGAGACGAGCCCGGCGGTCAGGGCGACGGTCAGCAGCGCCGGCCAGGTCAGGCCGCGCCTCACCATGTCGGCCGCCACTGCTCGGCGGGGCGCACCCCGGTGAGGTCGACCTGGTCGAGCAGCTGCTCGACCGGCGTCGGCTCCCCGTCGACCCGCAGGTATGCCGCGGGGTCGGCCCGGTGCCACGGCTCCAGGACAAACCCCCGCTCGTGCGCACGGGGGTGGGGAAGGAGCAGGTGCTCGTCGTCGGAGACGACGTCGGTACCGTCGACGGGGTCGCCGTACTGGATCAGATCGAGGTCGAGTGTCCTTGCGCCCCAATGGGTCTCGCGCACCCGGCCGTGCATCGCCTCGATCTCGTGGAGGCGGGCCAGGAGGGTGGCCGGCGCGAGCCGGGTGACGACCAGCGCGACGGCGTTGAGATAGTCGGGCTGCTCCGGCCCGCCGACCGGGTCGGTGGCGACCAGCGGCGAGACGGAGATGACGCGCACCCCGTCGACCCGGGCCAAGTCGCGCAGGGCGGCCTCGAGGGTCGAGCGGCGCTCGCCGAGGTTGCTGCCCATCGCGATCACGGCGGGCGCGCGGCGCTCGCGGCGGACGACCACCTGCACGTCGGTGAAGGGGTGGCCGACGGGCGCCTGCGGCTTGTGCACGGTCACCTCGACGGCCTCGACGAGGGGCCGGCGCAGGGTGTCCTCGGCGATACGGGCGGCCAGCGCCTCGATGAGGTCGAGGGGCTCGCCCTCGATGTGGCGCACGACGTCGCCGGCGACCTCGGCGTAGTTGACGGTGTGGGCGAGGTCGTCGCTGCGGCCGGCCGGCGCCAGGTCGACGTCCATGACGACGTCGACGACGAAGATCTGCCCGTCGCGCTTCTCGTGGTCGAGGACCCCGTGATGGCCGGTCGCCGAGACGCCCTGGAGGACGATGCGGTCGGTCATCGCCGCACTCACTCCGTGGCCCGGATGGCGTCGAGCACGTCGAGGGCGGCGCAGGTGGCGACCACGTCGTGGACGCGCACGGCCCACGCGCCGTGCTGCGCGGCATACATGCTCGTGGCCGCGGTGGCGGGGTCGCGCTCGGCGGGCGGCAGCGGATCGTCGCCCTCGGCTCGGCCGAGGCGGCCGAGGAAGGTCTTGCGCGAGGTGCCGACGAGCACGGGGTAGCCGGTAGCGACGAGGTCGTCGAGGTGGGCAAGCAGGGTCCAGTTGTGCTCGGCCAGCTTGGCGAAGCCGTATCCGGGGTCGAGGATCACCTGTTCGCGGCGGACGCCGACCGCGAAGAGGTCCTCGAGGCGCTGCTCGAGCTCGGCGCGGACCTCGGCGACGACGTCGTCATAGACCGCGCGTGACTGCATGTCGGCGCTGTGGCCACGCCAGTGCATGGCGATGAAGGGCACCCCGGTCGACGCGGCGAGCGGGCCCATCTCCGTGTCGGCGAGGCCCGCGGAGACGTCGTTGATGATGTGCGCCCCTGCCTCGAGCGCGGCAGCGGCGACCGAGGCGCGCATCGTGTCGACGCTGAGGCTGGCACCGGTGGCGACCAGTCCCTGGACGACCGGCACGACCCGGCGCAGCTCCTCCTCCTCGCTGGGGCGGTCGGCGCCCGGGCGGGTCGACTCCCCGCCGATGTCGAGGATCTGGGCGCCCTGGGCGACCAGCTGCTCGCCGTGGGCGATGGCGTCGGCCGGGTCGAACCACCGGCCGCCGTCGCTGAAGGAGTCGGGGGTGACGTTGACGACGCCCATGACCAGCGGGCGCGGCCCCACCTCGAGCGAGACGCTCACGAGCGGCCCTCCGTCAGGAGCGACATCGCCTCCGCACGGGTCGCGGAGTGGCGCAGCTGACCGCGGACCGCGGAGGTGACGGTGCGGGCGCCCGGCTTGCGGACACCGCGCATCGACATGCACATGTGCTCGGCCTCGACGACCACGATCACGCCCTGGGCGTCGAGGTGCTCCATCAGCGCCTCGGCCACCTGCGAGGTGATGCGCTCCTGCACCTGCGGGCGCCGGGCATAGACCTCGACGAGCCGGGCGAGCTTGGACAGCCCGGTCACCCGGCCGTCCTTGTTGGGGATGTAGCCGATGTGGGCGACGCCGTGGAAGGGCAGCAGGTGGTGCTCGCAGACGCTGTAGAGCTCGATGTCGCGGACGATCACCATCTCGTCGTGGTCGATCTGGAAGGTGCGCGAGAGGATCTCGGTCGGGTCCTGGCGCAGGCCGGCGAACATCTCGTTGTAGGCCTTGGCGACCCGCATCGGGGTGTCGATCAGCCCGTCGCGCTCGGGGTCCTCCCCCACCGCAAGGAGCAGCTCACGGATCGCGGCGGCAGCACGGTCGAGGTCGACGCCTCCGCGGGCGGAGGCGTCGCCGGGCTCAACGCCCGCTGGCGTCGGGGTCGACACGGTCGCCCTCGGGGATCTCGATCACCTCGGTCAGCGGCGCGTCCTCGGCTGCGGGGTGCGCGCCGGCCTCGGCGACCTGGTCGATGGCCCGGGCCGTGGCGGCGTCACCCTCGTTGACGGTGGCGCCGGCGGGGGCACCGGACGGGTCGGAGCCGGGCAGCAGGGCGGCCCGCTCGGCGGGGGTCAGCACGGGCGGCTCGTCCGAGAGCGGACGGTCCTCGGAGGAGACCCACTGCGGGCGCAGCGGGCGCTTCTGGACGTCCTGGAAGATCTCGGCGATCTGCTTGGCGTTGAGCGTCTCCTTCTCGAGGAGCTCCAGCACGAGGTTGTCGAGGACCTGACGGTTGTCGTTGAGCGCGTGCCAGGCCTCGTCGTGGGCGGCCTCGATGAGCTTGCGGACCTCCTCGTCGACCAGGCCGGCGACGGCCTCGGAGTAGTCGCGCTGGTGGCCCATGTCGCGGCCGAGGAAGACCTCGCCCTGGGACTGGCCGAGCTTGACCGCGCCGACCCGCTCGGACATGCCGAACTCGGTGACCATCTTGCGGGCCATGGAGGTGGCCTTCTCGATGTCGTTGGCGGCGCCGGTGGTCGGGTCGTGGAAGATGATCTCCTCCGCGACGCGGCCGCCGAGGGCGTAGGCGAGCTGGTCGAGGATCTCGTTGCGGGTCGTGGAGTACTTGTCGTCGCTCGGCAGCACCATCGTGTAGCCGAGGGCGCGGCCGCGCGGCAGGATCGTCACCTTGGAGACGGGATCGGTGTGGTTCATCGCCGCGGCCACCAGGGCGTGCCCGCCCTCGTGGTATGCCGTGATCTTGCGCTCCTTGGCCGACATGATGCGGGTGCGCTTCTGCGGACCGGCCATGACGCGGTCGATCGCCTCGTCGAGGGTGGCGTCGTCGATGAGCTGCTTGGACGAGCGGGCGGTCAGCAGGGCCGCCTCGTTGAGCACGTTGGCCAGGTCGGCACCGGTGAAGCCGGGGGTGCGACGGGCGACCGCGAGCAGGTCGACACCCGGCGCCATCGGCTTGCCCTGGGCGTGGACCTCGAGGATGCGGTGGCGGCCGATCATGTCGGGGGCCTCGACCGCGATCTGGCGGTCGAAGCGGCCCGGGCGCAGCAGGGCCGGGTCGAGGATGTCGGGGCGGTTGGTCGCCGCGATGAGGATGACATTGGTCTTGACGTCGAAGCCGTCCATCTCGACCAGCAGCTGGTTGAGGGTCTGCTCGCGCTCGTCGTGGCCACCGCCGAGGCCGGCGCCACGGTGGCGGCCGACCGCGTCGATCTCGTCGACGAAGACGATGGCCGGGGCGTTGGCCTTGGCCTGCTCGAAGAGGTCACGCACGCGGGAGGCACCCACACCGACGAACATCTCGACGAAGTCGGAGCCGGAGATCGAGTAGAAGGGCACGCCGGCCTCGCCAGCGACGGCGCGCGCGAGGAGCGTCTTGCCGGTGCCGGGAGGGCCATAGAGCAGGACGCCCTTGGGGATCTTGGCGCCGACGGCGAGGAACTTGCTGGGCTCCTGGAGGAACTCCTTGATCTCGTGGAGCTCCTCGACGGCCTCGTCCGCGCCGGCGACGTCGGCGAAGGTGACCTTGGGGGTGTCCTTGCTGGCGAGCTTGGCGCGGGACTTGCCGAACTGCATCACGCGCGAACCGCCGCCCTGCATCTGGCCCATGAGGAACCAGAACAGACCGAGGAGCAGCAGCAGCGGCAGGATCGACATCAGCATCGACACCAGCGGGTTGGGGTCCTCGCGGCGGTCGTTGTTGTTGTCCGGGACGGCGTCCTCGACCAGGCCCAGGATCTTCTCGGCGCGCGCCTCGGTGAACTGGGTCTTGACCTTGTCCTTGGCCTTGATGGCCTCGCCGTCGGAGTAGGTCTGCCCCTTCTTGAGGTCGAGCAGGAGCTCCTCGTTGTTGATGATCTCCGCCTTGGAGACCTTCTTCTCCTCCAGGAGCTTCTCGGCCGCCGAGGTGTCGATCCGCGTGTAGCCGCTCGAATCCGTGATCGAGAAGAACGCGAAGAACAGGGCGATGGCTGCCAACACCCACAGCAGCGGGGACCTGAAGATGCGCTTACCGTTCATATGCGTGGGCGCGTGTCGCGCCGTTCCTCCTGCTCGTCGACGGCCGGGTTCGGTGGGCACCGGCGTGGACATGACGGTACACCGCGCACCGTGCGCAAACCGTGTCGTCCAGCGTGCTCAACGCGGGCGTGTGGCGCTGTGTTCCGGAGGCAAGGACAGGCACACCTTGGATGCGGTATGCCGTGACGAGGCCTAGCCTGCGAAGGTGAGCCTCGTCGCCCAGTCCGCGGTCCTTGTCTCCTTCCCCGTCGTGGCCTCCGCCGCCGGCGCCTCGATCGCCGCGCTGCGCCCGCCCGGTCAGCGGTTCGTCGCCGGGGTCCAGCACTTCGCAGCCGGGGTCGTCCTGGCGGCTCTGGTCGGCGAGATCATGCCCGAGCTGCGCGCCGAGGGGCACCTCGTCTGTACCGTCCTCGGCTTTGTGGCCGGGGCGCTGCTGAGGCCGAGACCGTCGGCCTCGGCGCGATGTTCTTCCTCGGCTTCCTGCTGGTCTATGTGATGAGCGCGCTCGGCGCGGAGTAGCCTCGCTGGGCTGTCGGAGCGCTCTCCCACAATGGCGGGGTGAGCAAGACGCCAGCGGACGACGGGCTGCTTCTCCATGCGTGGATCGACGAATCTATGCGGTTCACACCCGCCCAGACCCTCCATCTACTGGCTGCTGCGATAGCCGACCCACGCGACTGCGATCAGACACGTCTCCGGTGATGTCGAGCTCAGGTAGTCACTCAGACAGCGCGAGAGCCAGGTCCCGTCTCCGGCGGGGGTCCTGGCTCACACTTCCCGGCTCCCAACAGGAGCCGAGCTCGTCTTCAACGATCCGCCACGCCAGCCAAGTCGTCAATGCTCGGGCTGGTGGCGACCCACCATCAGCTGTAGACGTGGGGCGCGAGGGTGCCGACGACGCGCAGGTTGCGATAGGCCTCGGCGTAGTCCAGGCCGTAGCCGACGACGAACTCGTTGGGCAGGTCGAAGCCGACCCAGCGCACGTCGACCTCGACCTTGGCGGCCTCGGGCTTGCGCAGCAGGGTGCAGATCTCGACCGAGGCGGGGTTGCGGGACTCGAGGTTGGACTTGATCCACGAGAGGGTCAGGCCGGAGTCGACGATGTCCTCGACGATGAGGATGTGCTTGCCGGAGATGTCGGTGTCGAGGTCCTTGAGGATGCGCACGACGCCAGAGCTCTTGGTGCCCGAGCCATAGGAGCTGACGGCCATCCAGTCCATCGGCACCGAGCCGGGCATGTGGCGCATGAGGTCGGCCATGACCATGACCGCACCCTTGAGGACGCCGACGAAGAGCACGTCCTTGCCCTCGTAGTGGGCCCAGATCTCCGCGGCGAGCTCGGCCAGCTTGGCGTCGATCTCCTCCTCGGTGATGAGCACGCTTTCGAGGTCGGCTCCCATGTGGCTGGCGTCCACCATGCACTCCTGCGGGTCGGGTGAGGTTGTCTCGTCGCGGTCGGTCGACAGGCCCTATTCAACCCGAGCGGCCGGTGCGATGGACAGCCGATCCCCGGATCGGGTGACGGCGAGCGCGCCCGGGACGACGATCGGCCCCTGGCCGCGCCAGTCGGTGAGCAGCGCGTCGACGGCGTCGGTATGCCGTGAGCTCACCTGCCCGGCCGGTGCGCCTGCGCGGGTGAGCAGCATCCGGAGAGCGCGGGTGCGCACCGGACGGGCGAGGTCGAGCAGCGCGGCGCAGGACCACGGGCCGTCGCCGAGACCCCGTGCGGCGTCTGCTGCGAGAGCGTCGAGGTGGTCGGCGTCCTCACGCAGCTGCTCGGCACTGCGGGCGAGCGCGGCGCCGACTCCTGGGCCGAGGCCCTCCTCCAGCTGTGCGAGCAGGCGCCTGGCCCGGACGCGCGCATAGGCGGGGTCGTCGTTGTGGGGGTCCCCCCAGGGCGTGAGGCCCTCATGGGCGCAGGCGGCCTCGGTCTCAGCGCGGGTGACGTCGAGGAGGGGACGGGCGAGGATGCCGCGACGGCGCGGCATACCGGACAGGGAGCGGGCCCCGGACCCGCGGGCGAGTCCGAGGAGGACCTGCTCGGCCTGGTCGTCGCGGGTGTGGCCGAGCAGCACGAGCGAGGCGCCGAGCCCCTCGGCGACGCGCTCCAGGGCGGCATGGCGCGCCTCGCGCGCAGCAGCCTCAGGCCCAATCCCGTTGTCCTGCACCACTACCCGCTCAATGAGCACGGGGTCCAGCCCCATCTCGCGGCACTGCTCGGCAGCCCGCTCGGCGACGGCATCAGACCCCCGCTGGAGGCCGTGGTCGACGACGACAGCGCCCACCCGCACCCGTCGGCGGGGAAGCTCGAACGCAGCTGCCGACGCGAGCGCGAGGGAGTCCGCTCCCCCGCTGCACGCGATCAGGACGAGGTCGCCGGGAGACAGCGAGACCGCCTCCCGCCGGACACCGCGACGGGTCGCGGAGACGGCGGGAGGCGGTCCGGGCATGCGTGTTCAGGCGGGCTGCTCGCCGGCTGCCGCGCCCTCGACGCGCCCGGCGCCGTGGACGCGGGCCACCCACGCCTTGGGGTCGAGGATCTCGGCCGGGAGCGGAAGGGTCTCGGGCGAGGTCCAGATCTTGTTGAAGCCGTCGAGGCCGACCTCGTCGATGACGCCGCGCACAAAGGTCGCGCCGTCGCGGTACTGGCGCATCTTGGCCTCGAGGCCGAGCAGCCGGCGCAGCAGGCGGTCGGCGTTGCCTGCACCCTTGCGGCGCTCGTTGAACTTGCGGCGGATGTCCTCGACCGAGGGGATGACCTGCGGGCCGACCTCGTCCATCATCACGTCGGCGTGGCCCTCGAGCAGGGACATGATCGCGGTGATGCGGGCGATCTTCTCCAGCTGCTCGGGGGTGGCGAAGAGCTCGCCGAGGCCGCCGCCGCCGGGGCCGAGGGCCTCGGGCAGCCGCTTGACCAGGCGCTGGATGAGCTCGGGCAGCTCCTCCGGGTTGGGCGTCATCTCGCTCATCAGCTCGCGGCTGGAGTCGATCATGTGCTGGCGCAGCCACGGCACGGCCGTGAACTGCACACGGTGGGTCTCCTCGTGCATGCAGACCCAGAGCCGGAAGTCACGCGGGTCGACCTCGAGCTCGCGCTCGACGGCGACGAGGTTGGGTGCGACGAGCATGAGCTTGGGGGTGCCCTCGGGCGCGAGGTCGTACTGCCCCAGCACCTTGGAGGACATGAAGGACAGCAGCGCGCCGACCTCGGCGCCGGTGATCTTGCCGCCGATCGCCTGCATCGCCTCGGACGGGGCCGGGGCACCGGGGCGGGTCGAGAGCTTCTCGATCACGGGGTCCATGAGCTTGCTCATCGAGTCGATGTTGACCGCCATCCACGTGGGGCGGTCGACGACCATGACGGGTGGGGCGTCGCCGGGCGCCCGCAGGCCGGAGGTGCGGGCGATGGGCTCGACGGCCTCCGCGGCATACCGACGGATCGACTCCACGACCTCGGCGGCCTCGGCCGCGCTGATCTGCGGCCCGGAGGGTGCCAGGCGCCGCCCGGTCTGCTTGGCGAACTCCCAGTCGACCTTGACCTGGGGGACGCCGCCCTGCGGCGTCTCGGTCTGTGCACTGTCCACGTGCTCCCCCTTTGTGGGTTGTGGTGGCGCGGTGGCCCTGGTCAGGCCGGCGGGTCTGTCACTGACATCCACACGATGCCAGTGTCGCCACGAAGCGGTCCAACGCAGCCCGGGCCCCCAACGTTCCCGTGGCCGTGGGGACCTCGTCGGCGATGACGCTGAAGGAGAGCAGCCGGCCGTCCGCGTCGACGAGGGTGCCGGCGAGGCCGGAGGTCCCGGTGAGCGTGCCGGTCTTGGCGCGCGCGATGCCGGCCGCCGAGTGCTGGGGTCCGCTCAGATAGCGGTCGTGCAGCGAGCCGTCGACCCCCGCGACGGGGAGCTCTGCGAGTGCGGCCCGCAGCCGGGGCACCTCACCGCTCGTGCCGAGCCGCAGCACATCGTCGAGGACCCGCGCGGGCAGCAGCTGGCCCTTGGTCAGCCCGGAGGTGTCGATCAGCTTCGCCCCCGACAGGTCCACCCCCAGGGTGGTCAGGGTCTCGCGCACGTATGCCGCGCCCGCGGCGAAGTCGCTGCCCTTGCCGTCCGCGACGGCGGCCTGCCGCACGAGCCCCTCGGTGAGGGCGTTCTCGGAGTCGTCGAGCGCGAGCGCGAGGACATCGGTCACGGGCGCGGACTCGACCGCGCCCAGCTCACGGGCGCCGGCGGGTGCGGCCTGCTGCCAGGTGGCGGGCGGCGCCAGGGTGGCGGTGACACCGGCCTTGCCCAACGCCGCGACAAAGGCGCGGCCCACGCTCGCCTCGGGGTCGGCGGGGCTGGGGTGGAAGGGACGCGGCCGCTGGCCGGCCAGGCCGAGCATGGAGACGCCGGTCGTGTAGCCGGCCGACACGTCCGACATGCTCCAGCCGGGCGCATAGCGCGGCCCCGCGGCATACGTCAGGTCGAGACGGACGGTGACGTTGCGCGTGGAGCCGAGTGAGGCGGCGACCTCGTCGGCGAGGTCCCGGAGGCCGGCGCGGCCCTCGACCTCACGCGGCTTGCCCTTGCCCGTCGACAGCATCGTGTCGCCGCCGGCGACGAGCACGATCTCATCGGGCGTGCTGCCCGCGACAACCCTGGTGCGGAGCCGGCCCTGCGAGAAGTCACTGTGCGAGACCGCAGCTGCCGCAAGGACTTTGGCGGTGGAGGCAGGGGTATGCGGGGTGTCGGCGTCCTTGCGATAGAGCACGTCGCCGGTGACCGCGTCACTGACGACGGCACCGACCGACGGGCCGAGCCAGGGGTCGGCGAGCTTGGGCGCGAGGGCCGCCTTGAGGGCGGCCTCGGCCGGGACCGGGGCGTTGGCGTCGCCTGCCGGTGCCAGCGCACCGGTGGGGTCGGCCGGTGTCGGCAGCGCGATCGTGGGGCTCGCCGAGGGGGCAGGCGACGTGGGTGCCGCGCTGGGCACGACCTCGCGGGTGAGCACGCCGGGGGCGAGGTCGAGGACGTCAAGAGTGCCGTAGCCGACGAGGGCCAGCAGCGCCACGATGACCGCAGCGATCGTTCGACGCACGCGGACCCCCTGGTGCTTGGTATGAAGTAGGTGCGGGACACTTGTCCGCGAGAAGAGTAGTCAACCCACCCGAGAGGCAGCGCAGCCGTGGAATTCGACGTCACCATTGAGATCCCCAAGGGGCACCGCAACAAGTACGAGGTTGACCACGAGACGGGCCGCATCCGCCTGGACCGGCTGCTCTTCACCGCCATGTCCTACCCGGCCGACTACGGCTATGTCGAGGACAGCCTCGGCGAGGACGGCGACCCGCTCGACGCGCTGGTGCTGCTTGACGAGCCGACCTTCCCCGGCTGCATCGTCCGGGCGCGCCCGATCGGCTTCTTCCACATGCGTGACGAGGCCGGCGGCGACGACAAGATCCTGTGCATCCCCGCGGGTGACCCGCGCCAGGCGCACATCAAGGAACTCGACGACATCAGCAAGTTCGACCGCCTCGAGATCCAGCACTTCTTCGAGACCTACAAGGACCTCGAGCCGGGCAAGTCGGTCGAGGGCGCGCACTGGGGCGGCCGCGAGGAGGCCGAGCGCTGCGTCGAGGAGGCCATCAAGCGGGCCCAGGGCGCGGGCATGACGACCGCCCGCTGGCGGATGCCCACCCACGCCGAGAGCCACGCCGACGTCGCCCGCTCCGACGACGAGACGACCGCCGCCATGGAGCGCGCGGAGGAGTCCCTCGCGACCAAGGAGCACCCGCTGCACGACACCGACACCGGCGAGCTGCGCACCAAGGAGTGACGGTGCGGTGTGCCGCGGGCCAGGCCCGCAGCATACCCACGGCGAAGCCCCGGGAGGCCAGGCCTCCCGGGGCTTCGTCGTCTGGTCAGGCGCCCGTCAGGGGCGGCCGCCATAGGGCAGCAGGTCGCTGCGGTAGATCGACGCATAGCGCACGACGGCGCCGCTGTGGGGGGCCTCGATCATCTGGCCGTTGCCGACATACAGGCCCACGTGGTGGCTGGAGGCACCCGAGCTGCCATAGAAGACAAGGTCGCCGGGGCGCAGGTCGGACAGCGGCACGCGCCGGGTCTCGGCCCACTGGTAGCCGGTGTAGTGCGACATGTAGACGCCCGCCTGGCGCCAGGCCATCATCGTCAGGCCCGAGCAGTCCCAGACGCCCGGACCCTCGCCGCCCCAGACATAGGGCTCGCCGAGCTGGGCCTGCGCGAAGGCGATGACGGCCGCGGCGCCCGATCGGGTCGAGGGGGTGGTCGTCGTGGGTGCCGCCGGGGTGCTGGCCACCGGCGTCGTCCGTCGCTGGCTGGCCTCACGTGCCGCGGCCTCGCGGGCGGCAGCCTCGCGGGCGGCAGCCTCCCGGGCGGCAGCCTCGCGGGCGGCAGCCTCACGCTGGGCGGCCTCGCGGCGGGCGGCCTCACGGGCGGCCTCCTCCGCTGCGGCCTTGGCGGCGGCGTCGCGGGCGGCCTTGGCCCTCGCCTCGGCAGCGGCCTTCTCGGCGGCCAGCGCGGCGGCACGCGCCTCCGCCCGGGCGGCCCGGGCGGCTTCCTCACGGCGCGCGGCCTCCGCCTTGGCCTCCGCCTCGGCACGGGCCTGTGCCTGCGCCTTCGCAGCCGCCTCGGCCTTGGCCCGGGCGTCCGCCTGGGCCCGCTCCTCGGCAGCCTTGCGGTCCGCCTCGGCCTTGGCGGCGGCTGCCGCCTTGCGGGCGGCGTCCGCGCGGGCCTGGGCCTCCGCAGCGGCCTTGGCTGCGGCCTCGGCAGCCGCCTTGGCCTCCGCGGCCCGGCGCAGGCCCTCGGTGCGCTCCCGCTCGAGCTGGACGGTCGTCTGGCGCAGCGTCGCCAGGCGCGCGAGCATCGTCTGCTGCTCGGTGCCGATGCGCTGTGCCTCGGCCTGGGCGACCGAGGCCTGCGCCTCGGCGGCCGCGCGGGCCTGGTCGGCCTCCGCGGCAGCGGTGCGCTGCTGCTGGCTGGCGACCTCGCGCTCGCGGACGAGCCCGGCGGCCGTCTGGGCGGCGGCATTGGCCCGGTCGAAGTGGCGCTGGCGCACCGTGGAGACGCTGTCGAATGCGGCCGCCCGGTCCAGCAGGTTCTGCGCGCCGTCCTTGCCGAGGAAGGGCTCGAGGTCACCCATCGAGCCGGTGTTCTGGTATGCCGTGACGGCGTACTGGCGCACGCGCACGGACGCCTCGTCGGAGGCCTTCTCTGCCGCGGAGGCGCGCTTGGTCGCCTCGGACACGGCCTGGTTGGCGGCGTCGAGCCGGACCCGTGCGCCGTTGTAGGCCTCGCCGGCCGCTGCGGCCTGGACCTGGACCTGCTCGAGGCGGCTGGCCGCGGCGGCATACTGCGCGTCGAGCGACTCGACCTCGCCGGCGGCGCTCGTGGCGGCCTGTCGGGAGTCCTCGATCTGCTGCGTGGAGGGGATGTCCGGGCTGGGGGCGGGGGCGGCGGCGGAGCTGGCGGCCAACGCGCCGCCCGCGAGCGTCAGCACGAGTGCGGCGGCGGTCGCCGAGCGCGTTGCGGTGAGCGTCGGGCGCGAGCGCGGCACGGCGAATTCCTTTGTGTCAGTGGACAGGTCGAGGGGAGGATCCGCACCGAGATTAGGCCTCTCCCGACCCCTTGGCACCGCCAGTCACACTGATCACACCCGCCACAGAAAATGACATCTCTGTGGTTCCGCGAATGACACCGATGTCTTTCCGCAGGCCACCGGATGCGCATCGAAAACCTGTCCGAACGAGATCACGAGTTGATCACGTTTGGCGCATCGTCGCAGGTCAGCGACCTGTGACGGCCCGTGCGGAGGAGCCGGCCTCAGCGCTGGTTCTCGCGCTCCCACTGCGAGAGCTGGGTCTCGAGGGCCCTCATCAGCTCGAAGACCTGGCGCTGCGGGATCCGCACCCGCGAGACGACAGTCGCCTCGTTGATCTGGACGGGACGGCCCTCGTCGTCGGTCCCCTGCTGGCTGGCCGCCGTCAGCGCCGCGAAGTCGAGGACGAAGGAGTCGGCCGTGTGCCACACGGCCGCGAAGTCCGCATAGACCCCCTGCGCCATCGCCTCGGGACGCTCCAGCCGCATCTGCACGTGTTCGCTCATGCCCCAAATCTAGGGGCGCAGGCGCCCGGCCAGCCCGGCTTCGCCGCGATGCATCATCCAGCCGTGGTTGGCCTCGAGGACCGGGCGGAAGGGGCCGGCGACAGGGGCGAGCAGCCGCTTGCCCACAACGACCTGCTGGGTGAAGTGGGCGACGCTGCCCCTCCCTGAACCCTCGACCTGCCAGGCGCACCAGCCGACCAGGTCCTGGTCGACGCGGACCCGCAGGTGGCGGCCCACCTCGTCCTCGATCTCACGGGTCAGGAGCAGGTCCAGGCCGACGGGCAGCAGGCTCCGCACGTGGGCCCACCCAGCGTCCGCGTCCACCCGGTGCACCGAGCGCACCTGCGGCCACCACTCGGCATACCGGTCGACGTCCGCCAGCACCGCATAGGTGGCCTCCGGCGCTGCCGGCAGCCGCCAGGTGTGCGCGAAGGTGAAGACCGGGCTCATGGGGGCAAGTCTGCGCGATACGGTCTGGGGCATGGAGAGTTACACCCGGGGCGGGCTGCTGTTCGATGTCACCGACAGGGGTCCTGCGGACGGCACCCCGGTGGTCCTGCTCCACGGCTTCCCCCAGGACCGCACCGCCTGGGAGCGGGTCAGCCCGCTGCTCGCCGAGGCCGGCCTGCGCACCCTCGCGCCCGACCAGCGCGGCTACTCCCCCGGCGCCCGTCCGCGGGACACCGCGGCATACCGGATGCCCGAGCTGGTGGGCGACGTGGCTGCGCTGCTCGATGCGGCCGGGCTGGAGCGCGCGCACATCGTCGGGCACGACTGGGGCGGCGCGGTCGCGTGGGCGATGGCGGAGTCGCTGCCCGAGCGGGTGCAGACCCTCACCGTCCTGTCTACCCCCCACCCCACCGCGATGGCATGGGCGATGGCGCACGGCTCGCAGGCCCGCGACAGTTGGTACATGGCCGCCTTCCAGGTGCCGGCGGTGCCCGAGGTCGTCCTCGAGCGGGCCTTCCTCCAGACCATGGGCCGCACCGGCATGCGCAGCGCCGACGCGGCGAGGTATGCCGCGCGCTTCCGTGAGCCGGGCATGGCCAGGGGCGCGCTCGGCTGGTACCGCGCCATGCCGGCCACCAGGTCGATGAAGGCTGCGGCGCTGAACCGATTGGGGCGCAAGGGTTCTGGCGCCTCCATGGACGGCGCACCTGTCCGTAAGGCACGGACCGTCACCGTGCCGACCACCTATGTCTGGGGCAGCCGCGATGCCGCGCTGGGCCGGGCGGCGGCGGAGCGCACCGCCCGCCATGTCTCGGGCGACTACCGTTTTGTCGAGGTCGACGCCAACCACTGGCTGCCCGAGCGAGAGCCCGAGACCGTCGCCCGCGAGATCATCGACCGCGTCACAGGAGAGGCCAGCGCGTGAACGACCACCCCGACCACCTGGCAGGGCAGCAGGTGCGCATCGGCGAGGCCCAGCCCGCCGCCGCACCCCAGCGCAAGTCGCCGCTCGTCCCCGCCCTGCTCGCGGTCATCGCGGGCCTGCTGGCGGTCATCGCGGCCCTTCTGGCCCAGGGCAACAACGGGACGGGCACGCCTGCGGCACAGTCGTCCTCGGCCACCATCGCCAGCGCGCCGACGACGAGCGCCAACACCGCAGAGCAGCATGCCCAGCTGGCCAAGCTCGCCCGCCGCCAGGAGAGCGACCCGCTTGCCATGGGCAAGGTCGATGCGCCCGTGGTGATGCTCGAGTACTCCGACTTCACCTGCCCCTTCTGCGCGAAGTTCGCGACCGAGACCAAGCCCGAGCTCATCAAGAAGTTCGTCGACACCGGTGTTCTGCGCATCGAGTGGCGCGACTTCCCCTACCGCACCGACGGCTCGCTCGTCTCGGCCAAGGCGGCCCGGGCCGCCGGCAGCCAGGGCAAGTTCTGGGAGTTCCACGACGCGCTCTTCACCAAGGGCTCGCTGGACGCGGCGACCGAGAAGGACATGGCCGCCCTGGCCAAGTCGATCGGGCTCGACGCCGCCAAGCTCACTGCCGACATGAAGACGAGCACCACGACCAACGCCGTGGGCAAGGACTTCCAGGAGGGCCAGAAGATCGGCGTCAACGGCACGCCGTCCTTCATCATCAACGGCCGTCCCATCGTCGGTGCGCAGCCGCAGTCGGTCTTCGAGCAGGTCATCACCGAGGCCGCGGCCGCCGCCAAGAAGAGCTGACCCGGCTCCCCCTCACGGTGGAGCCGCTGGGGCCGGGCTCCCCCGGCAGGCGGAGGCGCGCGGCATACCCCTCGACCTAGGGTTGGGACATGGCTGGGCGTCTCGGAGGACTTGGTGCGCGCATCGGCGCGGCCTTCGGCTTCGACGACCCCTGGGAGCGGGAGCGGCCGCCGGTCGGCCGCTTCGACTGGCTACTGGTGGCCTTCTTCTTCCTGCTCGCGATTGCCGGACTGGAGCTGACGCGCGGGTTCATGGACTACGAGGGGGCCAAGCCCCGCTGGCTGGAGTACCTCGCCGTCGTGAGCTATGTGGTGCCGCTGGCCTTCCGCCGGCGATGGCCGGTCGCCTTCGGGCTCTACCTCGGCGCCCACTGGCTGTTCTTCGGCAATCTTGTGCCCGAGGTGTCGGTCACCCTGTCGATGCAGATCGCCTACTTCTTCGGCATCTTCTCGGTCGTGGCCTGGGCCCACGACCGTCGGGCCGCCGCGCTGGCGGTGGGCATCACGATCGTCCTCCTGCTCGGGTGGGTGGCCTGGGGCTTCGCCGTCGGGCGGGGGGTCGAGGACATGTTCGGCAACCTGCCCGACCTCGAGAAGGTCGATGGGGTGCTCCCGCCGGTCACGTCGGCGGTCCTCTACAGCTTCCTGCTCAACATCGTCTATTTCGCCGGCGCCGTCTTCCTCGGGCTGGCGGCGTGGTGGCAGGCGCGCAACCGCGCCCAGCTCGCCGAGCAGGCCGAGACCATCGCGGCTCAGGCCGACGTGCTCGCAGACCAGGCGGTCGTGCAGGAGCGGCTGCGGATCGCCCGGGAGCTGCATGACGTGGTGGCCCACCACGTCTCGGTCATGGGCGTCCAGGCCGCCGCCGCCCGTCGGGTGCTCGACCGCGACCCCGACGCCGCCCGCAGCGCTCTCGGCCACGTCGAGGAGTCCTCCCGCCAGGCGGTCGGGGAGATGCGCGGGCTGCTCGGCACACTCCGCGGCACGGGCGGGCAGGAGGCGGAGTCGCGCGGGCCGGAGCCGACCGTGACCGAGCTGCCGGCGCTCGTCGAGACCTTCCGGCAGCCCGGCTTCACCGTCACCTATGACGTGGTCGAGGACGAGCCCGGCGCCACCGACCGACTGCCGCTGGCGGTCTCCCTCTCGCTCTATCGCACCGTCCAGGAGTCGCTGTCCAACGTCCGTCGGCACTCGACGGCCACCAGTGCCAGCGTCGTGCTGCGGGTGGGCCGCGACCAGGCCGGACCCCGGTATGCCGAGGTGGAGGTCCTCGACTCCGGGCGCCCGCGCACCGGCACATCCGGCACCGGCCTCGGGCTCCTCGGCATGCGCGAGCGGATCTCCTCCCACGGCGGGACGGCCGAGATCGGGCCCCGCCTCACCGGCGGCTATCGTGTGCGGGTCCGCTTCCCGCTCAAGGCATTCGCGACCGACGAGGAGAGCACAGATCGTGCCAGCTGATCACACCCGGGAGGCCGCAGCCAGGACAGAGGGCCCGCTGCGCGTCCTCCTCGTCGATGACCAGCAGCTCGTGCGCTCGGGCTTCTCGCTGATGCTGTCGGTCGAGGACGACCTCGAGGTGGTGGGCCAGGCGGCCAACGGTGCGGAGGCGATCGAGCAGGCCGACCGACTGCGCCCCGATGTCATCCTCATGGACGTGCAGATGCCGGTCATGGACGGCATCGACGCCACCCGCGAGATCGTCGCGCGTGACCTGTCCAAGGTCGTCATCCTCACGACCTTCGACCGCGACGACTACGTCTTTGCCGGACTGCGCGCCGGGGCCAGCGGATTCCTGCTCAAGAACGCCGACCCCGACCACCTCGTGGAGGCGGTCCGGGCCGTGGGCCACGGGCACGCACTGCTCGCACCCGAGGTCACCAAGCGGGTCATCGCCGAGATGACGGGTGAGCAGCGGGCGGGCGGCGAGCACACGGCATACCCCCCTGCTCGTGCCGACGCCGACAAGGCCCGCGCACTCGACCAGCTCACCGAGCGGGAGCGAGAGGTGCTGACGCTCGTGGCGCGCGGGATGTCCAATGGCGAGATCGCCCGCGAGCTCTATCTCGGTGAGGCCACGGTCAAGACCCACGTCTCCAACTGCCTCGCCAAACTGCACCTGCGCGACCGGGTGCAGGCGGTCGTCCTCGCCTATGAGGCCGGCCTCATCCTCCCGGGGGAGTGAGCCGGTCGGCCGATCTCCGTCGTGCGGCTGATCCGCTCCCGGAGCCCCCCCTCTAGGTTTGTGGTTGTAGGGAACGCACACACGACCAGGGGAGCTCGAGATGCTCGAGATCGACAGCCTGACAAGGCGATTCGGAGACAACGTCGCGGTCGACAATGTCTCCTTCGACGTGCCGGACGGCCACATGATCGGCTTCGTCGGGGGCAACGGCGCAGGCAAGACCACGACGATGCGGATGATCATGGGCCTGCTCGCCAAGCACGGCGGCGCGGTCCGCTGGCAGGGCCGCCCGATCACCGCCGACGACATCCACCAGTTCGGCTACATGCCCGAGGAGCGCGGCCTCTATCCCAAGCAGGGCATCCTCGACCAGCTGGTCTATCTGGCCCGCCTGCACGACGCCAAGCCGACCGAGGCCCGCGCCGAGGCGATGGAGCTGCTCGAGCGTTTCGGACTCGGCAACCGTGCCAAGGACAAGCTCGAGAGCCTCAGCCTCGGCAACCAGCAGCGCGTGCAGATCGCGGCCGCGGTGATGAGCCAGCCGATCGCCCTCGTGCTCGACGAGCCCTTCTCCGGTCTCGACCCCAAGGCGATCGACGCCATGGCCGACCTGCTGCGCGGGCAGACCGCCAAGGGTGTGCCCGTGCTCTTCAGCAGCCACCAGCTCGACCTCATCGACCGGCTGTGTGACGGCCTGGTCATCCTCAGCAACGGCCGGGTCGTGGCCAACGGCACCCGCGACGAGCTCCAGCGCACCAGCCGGTCCCGCCACCGGATCGTCCTCGACGGCGACGCCGGCTGGGTGCGCGGCATACCCGGCGTCGTGGCCGAGGACGTCGACGGCCCCGTCGCCATCGTCGAGTTCGTCGAGGCGCAGGCCCAGCACCGGGTGCTGGAGGAGGCCCTGCGCCGAGGCACTGTCCGTGAGCTCGCCGAGCTCCGGCCGAGTCTGTCCGAGATCTACCGGGAGGTGACGGCATGAGCACGATGACCCGTCCAGAGACGTCGGGTGCACAGGCCCCCCAGGGCAAGGCCCGCCGCCGTGAGGCGGCCTGGCCGATCGTGGCCACGCGCGAGATCGTCGTCAAGGTGACCGACAAGTCCTTCATCATCAGCACGCTCGTGTCGCTGGCGCTCATCATCGGCATGCTCGGCGTGCAGGTCTGGATGGCCCAGCGCGAGGACACCATGAAGGTCGCGGTGACGACCTCGCAGGCCGAGACCTTCGCCAAGGAGATCGGCACCTCCGCCGAGGCGGCCGACAAGTCCCGCAAGCTGGCCGTCCAGCGCGTCGCCGACACCGCTGCCGCTGAGCAGCTCCTGCGCGACGAGAAGGCCGATGTCTATCTCTCCCAGGGCGACAAGGGCTGGGAGCTGACCTACCTCAAGGAGGACAACAGCGCCTTCCAGCAGACCGCCACCCAGGTCGCGCTCGGCTCCACACTCCAGCAGTCGGCGGCCAAAGCCGGTCTCTCGCAAGGGGATCTGACCAAGGCGACCACCGTGCAGTCCAAGGTGCTCGAGGGCAGCACCGACAAGATGAACCTCGCCAAGGCCGTCTCGTTCATCTTCGCGATCCTGTTCTTCATGTCCGCGCTCGGGTTCGGCATGCAGATCGCGCAGTCCGTCGTCGAGGAGAAGCAGTCGCGCATCGTCGAGATCCTCGCGACCGCGATCCCGATCCGACAGCTGCTCGCCGGCAAGGTCATCGGCAACACCGTGATGGCGCTCGGCCAGATGATCCTCTACACCGCGGCCGGGCTGGTCGGCCTGTCCTTCACCGAGTACAAGTCCTTCCTGCCGGCAGTGTCTGGCGCCACGGGCTGGTATCTCGCCTTCTTCCTCGCGGGATTCCTTGCGCTGGCGTGCATCTGGGCCGTCGCGGGCGCGCTCTCCAGCCGTCAGGAGGATCTCCAGGCGACGACCATGCCGCTGACGATGGGCCTCTCGATCGTCTATGTCCTCGGCTTCATGGCCACCGGCCTCGTCCGAGAGATCGTCTCCTTCGTGCCGATCGCGTCCTCGGTGGTCATGCCGGGCCGGCTGGTTGCCGGTGACGCGAGCTGGTGGGAGGCGGCGATCGCCCTGGCGCTCAACCTCGTCTTCGCTGCGATCACGATCATCATCGGCGAGCGCCTCTACCGCCGGGCGCTGCTCCAGACCGGCGGCCGGCTCTCCCTCAAGCAGGCCATGGCCCTCGAGGACTGAGCCGCCACAAGACGGGTGGGGTATGCCGCGGAGCAGGGGTCCGCGGCATACCCCACCTCTGTGCTGTCAGTCCGGGTAGCGCCTGGGCATCCGGGGACGGCCGGGCCCATGGCCCACGGGCCGCATCGGGAGCCGGGTCTCCCAGTCCTGCGACCAGGCCTCGCCGAACACGGCGACGGCACCGCGACGGACCTTCCCCGCGCGGGCCCTCCAACAGTCGTCCTCGTGGAGGCGGCCGCCCCACGCGGTGCCCTCGAGCGTCGCGGTCGCCGTGTCATTGCCCTTGGCGACGACCGTGGTCGCACCCGACAGCGCGGACACCATGACGGCGTCGACCTGGTCGATGAGCGACTGGCTGCCGTCGTCGCAGGCGTCGCAGCCGCAGTCGGGCAGCACCGCCAGGAGGGCACCCGGATGTCCGAAGAGGACGAGGCGCCCGGTGTCGGGCACATCGCCAACAGCTGTGTGCAGCAGCGTGATCGGGACTGTGGCTTCGCGCATCGGCATGATGACGGAGCCGGTCGAGGAGGGCGGTGCCCAGTCCGGCCGCACGAGCCATGCGTCCGCCGCTCCGGCGGGGAGGGTCTCCACGCGGGCAAGCCCGCGCCCGGCCAGCGCCTGGGCCCAGGCGCTGGCCGGGCACCGGCGATGCGGTACTTCTCGGGGTGCTCGCAGCGGGAGTACTCCTCTGGGTGGGAGTCGCGCCGGCTGCCGGGCACGCTCGGGTCGGCGTGCGGGTCCTCCCAGCGCGGGAGGTCGCGCGCGAGCGCGTCGAACGCGCGCTCGACGTCAGGCAGCAGATCCACCGGTCCCATGCCGACAACGCTAGGGCGGCGTCACCTCGGCTCGCGACCGGTTTTGCCGTCAGGTGCCGTAGATGGTCACCTCGGTGGCCTTGACGCTGAGGGTGACCTCGGTGCCGGGTGTCAGGTTGAGCTCGGCGACGGCCTGCGGGGTGACATCTGCGCTCAGGGCCCCCGCACGCACTCTGATCCGGTCGCCCTGCGGCTCGATCTCGCTGATCCGGACACGCAGGAGATTGCGGGGGCTCCCGCTCGGTGGCTCGCGGTAGACCGAGACCGAGGACGGGGAGAAGACGGCTGTGGCTGCGTTGCCCGATGCGGGCGGCGCACCGTCGACCATGCCCTGGACGGTGGTGTCGTCGCCGAGCCTGAGGCCGTCGCGCTGCCAGATCCCGGTGAGGATGTTCAGACCCGCGATCCGGGCCGCGAAGGGGCTCCGCGGCCGAGACAGCACTTCCCCTGTGTGGCCCTGCTCGGCGATCCGCCCGTCCTCGATGACGACGACCCTGTCGGCGAGAAGGAGCGCGTCGAGGGCGTCGTGCGTGACGAGGATGGCGCTCTGGCCGGCGAGCACCCGACGCAGGGTCTGCCGCAGGGCGGGGGTGACCGCGACGTCGAGAGCGGCCATGGGCTCGTCGAGGAGGAGCAGGCGCGGCTCGGCCGCCAGCGCCCGGGCGATGGCGACGCGCTGGGCCTGCCCTCCCGAGATCTGGCCCGGGCGACGCCCGGCCAGCTCGCCGACAGCGACCTCGTCCATCCAGTGCCTCGCGAGGGCGGCGGCCTCGGCCCGCGAGGCGCCTCGCGACCGAGGCGCGAACTCGACGTTGTCGCGCACGGTGAGGTGGGGGAAGAGCAGCGGCTGCTGCGCGAGCAACGCGATCTGCCGGTCGTGAGGCGGCACCAGGACCCGCCGACGCCCCTCCCCCACAACGGTCAGCGGCCGGTTGTCGAGGATGACGTCGGCGCGGTCGGGACGCAGCAGCCCGGCGGCGACGGCCAGGACGGTGGACTTGCCTGCCCCGTTGGGCCCGAGCAGGGCGACCGTCTCGCCCGGCCTGACGGTGAAGGAGACGTCCACGCCGCGCGAGGCGACCTGCGCGGAGAACTCGAAGGTCACAGCGAGGTCCGCCCCTGCCGGGCCAGGCCGATGACCAGCACGGCGACCACGACGAGGACCAGGGACAGGGCCACCGCTGCGTCGGCGTTGACCTCGCGCTGGAGATAGATCTCGAGGGGGAGGGTGCGCGTGGTGCCCTGGAGACTGCCCGCGAAGGTGATCGTGGCACCGAACTCGCCCAGCGACCTGGCAAACGAGAGCACCGCACCGGAGAGCAGGCCGGGCAGGACGAGCGGGATCGTGACCCGGCGGAAGACGGTCGTCGGCCGTGCCCCCAGGGAGGCTGCCACGACCTCATACTGTCGCCCCGCGGTGCGCAGCGCGCCCTCGAGGCTGACCACCAGGAAGGGCAGGGCGACAAAGGTCTGGGCCATCACCACGGCGGCGGTGGAGAAGGCGATCTGGAGCCCGAGGACGTCGAGGGTGTGCCCGAGCAGGCCCCTGCGGCCGAAGGTGTAGAGCAGGGCGATGCCCCCGACCACCGGCGGCAGGACCAGGGGCAGGAGCACCAGCGAGCGCAGCAGGCCCTGTCCCGGGAACCGGGTGCGGGCCAGGACGACAGCCATCGGCACACCCAGGAGGATGCAGGTCACGGTGCTCAGGCTCGAGGTCTTGAGGCTGAGGAGGAGGGCCTGGCGGGACGACTCCGAGGTGATCAGCTCGACGAAGTCGCCCCACTCGACGCGGCTGAGGATGCCCACGAGCGGGAGCAGCACGAAGGCCGCTCCCGCCAGGGCGGGCGCAAAGATCCACCTGGGCACGCCCACCCTGGGCGGGATCGCGTGTGCGGGCGGTCGCGAGGCGCGCGGCGCGGCCGGGGCCCTCATGGCCGACCGAAGCCCGCGTCCGTCAGCACCTTCTGCCCCTCGCTGCTGAGGACCAGGTCGATGAACTGCTGGCCGAGCGCTGCGTTCTTGCTCGCCGCGACCGTGGCGATGGGATATCTGTTGGTCACCGCCTCGGACTCGGGGAACTCGATGCCCTTGACCGCATCACCCGCGGCGATGACATCGGTGACATAGACCAGGCCGGCGTCGGCCTCGCCGGACTTGACCTTGCCGAGTACGTCGGTCACCGACTGCTCCTCGCTGTCGGGAGACAGGGTGAGTCCCGCGGCCTTGGCGACCTTGGCCGTTGCTGCTCCACAGGGCACCTCGGGCGCGCAGACGGCCAGACTGATGTCCTTGTCGGCCAGGTCCTTGAGCGAGGCCACCCCCGCCGGGTTGTCCGGCGGCGTGACGATCTGCAAAGTGTTGGTGGCAAAGACCTTGGGTTCCGACCCTTGGAGCTTGTCGGCCGTCAGTCTCGTCATGTTCTTCTCGTCGGCCGAGGCGAACACGTCAGCGGGCGCACCGCTCTGTATCTGGGAGACCAGGTCCGAGGAACCTGCGAAGTTGAACTCGACCGTCGTGCCGTCATGCGCCTTCTCGAAGCTCTCGCCCAGTTGCTCGAAGGTCGACCTGAGGGAGGCCGCGGCATACACGGTGAGTTTGGACCCCCCGCTGGCCGCGCTGCTGCTGGACCCGCCCTCCGCGTCCGAGGTGTCGGCACCGCAGGCTGCGGTGCCGCACGCAAGCGCGATGACTGCGATCGTCGTGAAGCGGCGTTTCATGATTCTCCCTGCGGCGTCTCGACCACCACATTGGTGGACTTGATGGAGGCCACCGCCACCGACCCGGGCTCCAGCCCGAGTTCCCGCACGGCCTCGCTCGACATCAGCGAGACCACCCGGAAGGGGCCGCACTGGAGCTCGACCTGGGCCATCACCTTGTCGACCTTGACGTCAGTCACGAGCCCGACGAACCGGTTTCGCGCCGAGCTCGCGATCCCGTCAGGCAGCGCCGGAGGAGAGGCGTGGGACCGGGCCACCAGCGCGAGCGCATGCCCGTCGACGACCTTGCGGCCGGAGCCGTCGACGGAGGCAGCCAGCGTGCCGTTGTCGATCCATCGACGGACCGTGTCGTCACTGACACCTAGATAGATCGCGGCATCACGGATGCGCAGCTGAGACATGTCAACGATGCTAGCACCGCATGTGCGCTGCCATCTGGCCTAGATACCCGCATGTGCGCCACCCTCCGCCACGGATCGGAGGTCGCCGCTAGACCGTCCCGAAGCCACCCATCGCCGCCACCCTCGCGGCCAGGTCCTCGTCGACGCCGATGGGCTCGCCGTCGAGCTCGACGATCGGCGACGGCCCCCTGCCGGAGGAGACGAGCCAGACGCCGTCGGCCGTCCGCAGATCCTCGGCCGGGATGAGCTCGACGCGGGTCTGCATGCCTGACTCGGCTGCGGCAGAGATGATCTCGTCGACCGTGACGCTGGCGAGGATGCCGGTGTCTCCGGTCGGGGGCGTGCGCATCACACCGTCGCTCACGACGATGAGCCCCGACGTGGGACCGTCCATGGCATAGCCGTCGGTGCTGACGAGGATCGCATCGTCGGCACCCCTCTGCTTGGCCTCTCGGGCGGCCGCGACATTGCCGACATAGGACAGCGTCTTGATGCCGCCGAGGAGCCATGGCGCGTCCTTGAACGCATCGGACGGACGGCCGCTGCTCAGCGTCACCGCACGCAGCGCGCGGGGTATGCCGCGTGGACCCGGCTGTGCGGCAGGCTGTTTCGGCTTCTCGCTGATGGTCAGCAGAGCGAGTGGCCCAGACCCCGGCGACCATTCCCTCCCACGGGTGAGGACGAGCTTGAGGACTGCCTCCCCGGGTGTCGCCCAGGCCTCGAGGGCATCGGCGACTAGTCGCTCCCAGTCGGCGCGGGCCGGTCCGGTGATGTCGAGTGCGGCGGCGGAGGCGTCGAGGCGGTCGAGGTGCTCGCCGAGGTTGACCACGCGGGCGGAGCCGTCTGACTCGGTGATGACCCGCGCCGAGTCGAAGCAGCCGTCGCCCCGGGAGAAGCCGAGATCGTCAGCGGCGATGACCGGCTCGTCAGGCGCGACGACACCACGCCCCATCACGGCCACGAGGTGTGCGCTCATGGGGACAGTCTGACGCGCGGCCAGAAAATCCCGCGACATCGGGCGCCCGGTCTGCCTATCGTGCGCCCATGAGCAGCCAGTCGATGATCATCCGGATCCGCCGCCGCTGACGGCGCGGATCCCTCATCGCACATTCGCGCCGCCACTCGGCAAGCCTGCCGGGCGGCGCTTCCTGCTGCCCGGCTCCCCTCTGCACCCGAAGGAGCCACCCACCTATGTCCCCGCACCCCCGAACGCCTCGCCCCAGCCAGCACGGTCCGGGCCGCCATGAGCTCGGCCAGAACTTCCTCACCGACCCCGGGGTGATCGACCGGGTCGTCGCCCTCACCGTCGAGGTTGAGGGCCCGATCGTGGAGTGGGGCACCGGCGACGGCGCCCTGACGGTCCCGCTCTCCCGCCTGGGGCGCCCGCTGCACGGCATCGAGATCGACGCCCGCCGGGCCACCCGACTCGCGAGGCGGGTCGGCCCGCACGCCTGCATCGAGACCGGCGACATCCTCCGCCATGCCCCGCCGCACGGCTCGGTCGTCGTCTCCAATGTCCCCTTCCATCTGACCACCCGCGTCCTGCGCCACCTGCTGTCCGAGCCCGGCTGGCGACGCGCGGTCCTGCTCACCCAGTGGGAGGTCGCCCGCAAACGCGCCGGCGTCGGTGGCGCCACCCAGCTCACGGCCCAGTGGTGGCCGTGGCACGAGTTCACGCTCGTGCAGCGCGTCCCCGCCGCAGCCTTCCGCCCGGCGCCCAGCGTGGACGGCGGCCTCCTCGTCGTGGACCGACGGTCCAACCCCTTGGTGGATCCGCCGGAGCTCGTGCGCTATCAGCGCTGGGTCGCCCAGGTCTTCCAGAGCCGGGGCCGAGGCCTGGCCGAGATCCTCCAGCGCAACGGGGTCCCGGGGCGCACCGCCCGCGAGCTGGCGCGGCATACCTCCCGCAAGGGCACACCGCTCCCCCGCGACCTCGACGCACAGGGGTGGGCGACGGCGTTCGCCCACCGTTGGGCACGCACGCGGTGAGGCCTGAGGCGGGAGGGGTATGCCGTGTGGTCGCCTACAGCGCGAGGCCGGCGGCGATGAGCAGGATCGCCAGCAGGCCCGGCGTCATCTGCTTGAGCGCGGCGCCGCACTTGTCGGGTGAGGAGAGCAGGAGGACGAGCGCCGCCGCCACCATCGAGCCGCACCCGGCCAGGACGAGGGTGAGCCCGACGCTCTCGCGGCCCGCGGCATACGCCCCGATCCCGATGGCGATCAGGATGGCGAGGAAGAGGTTGTAGAAGCCCTGGTTGTAGGCCATCTCCCGGGTCGCCTCCGCCTCCTGCACGGTGGTGCCGAAGGTCGCCCGCGCCTTCGGCCCGGTCCAGGCGATCGACTCGAGATAGAAGATGAAGACGTGGAGGAGGGCAGCGAGAGCGGCTGCGACAAGACCGGCGACGAGCATGCGCACATGCTGTGACAGACAGAAACGCCCCCGACCGGGGTCGGGGGCGTTGTCTGAGCCGCTTGTCGGAATCGAACCGACGACCTATTCATTACGAGTGAATCGCTCTGGCCGACTGAGCTAAAGCGGCGTGCGCTGTGCGCAAGCAGTGAGTATACGGCTCGTGCGGGCGCCGGTGGAAATCGAATCAGCAGCGCAGGCCGTCCTGGGGGACCTTGCCCTTGACGTAGAAGTCGTTGATCGGGCTGTCGACGCATGCGTTGGAGCGTGTGTATGCCGTGTGGCCGTCGCCGTCGTAGGTGATCAGCGCGGCGTTCTTGAGCTCCTTGCGCAGCCGCACCGACCACTCATAGGGGGTGGCCGGGTCACGCGTTGTGCCGACCACGACGATCGGGTCGGCGCCCTCGGCGGTGATGACCTTGGGCTTGGTGTCGGGCTTGACGGGCCAGTAGTTGCACGGGATCGAGCTCCAGGCCATGAAAGTGCCCCAGGTCGGCGAGACCTTCTCCATCTCGACCGCCGCCGCTCGGTACTGCTCGATCGTCATGTTCTCCGGCTTGTCCAGGCAGTTGACGGCGTAGATGACCTCCATGATGTTGCCGGAGTAGCGGCCGCTCGGATCGCGCTCGGCGTAGGAGTTGGCCAGCCCCATGAGCGCCGACCCGTCGTCCTTTCGGACGACATCCTTGAGCGCGTCGGTGAGGATCCCCCACTGGCCCTGGTCATACATGGCCGCCGCGATGCCCGTGGAGGCCCAGCCCTCGGTGACCTGGATGGTGCTGCTGCCGACCTTGGCCGGCACCGGGTTGGCGTCGAGCCGTTTGAGCAGCTCCTGGAGGCCCGTCACGACGGCGTCCTCGCTCGTGCCGAGGGGGCAGTCGCCGGACTCCGCGCAGTCCTTGGCCCACGCCCGGGTGGCGAGCTCGAAGCCCTTGGCCTGCCCCTCCCCCAGCTCCTGGCCGGTCAGGTCGGGCGGCAGCACCCCGTCGAGGACGAAGCGGCCGACGGTTGCGGGGAAGAGGTCGGCATAGGTCGCGCCGAGGTAGGTGCCGTAGGACTTGCCGAGGTAGTGCAGCTTGGGCTGGCCGAGCGCCGCCCGCAGGACGTCCATGTCCTTGGCCGCGTCGACCGTCGAGACATGGCCGATGAGCTTGGCGCTGCGCTCACCACACCCCTGGGCAAAGGACTTGGCCTGGTCGGCGAACTGCTGCTCCTCCTCGGGGGTGTCCGGGGTGGCCTCACCGCCGAGGAATCCGTCGAGCGCCTTGTCGTCGACGCAGTCCACCGGGGCCGACCGCCCCACGCCGCGCGGGTCGAAGCCGACCACATCGAAGCGTGAGCGCACCGGCGCCCCCACGATGAAGTCCGCCGCGGCGGCGTAGTCGACGCCGGAGCCACCTGGTCCACCCGGGTTGACGACCAGCGCGCCGATCCGGCGGTTCTTGCTCGTCGAGGGCACCCGCAGCAGCGACAGCTCGATGGTCTCGCCGTCGGGCTTGGCGTAGTCGACGGGCACGGTGAGCTTGGCGCACTGGGCCTTGCCCGCACAGTTCGACCACTCCAGCCGCTGCTCGTAGAACTTCGCGAGCGACTCCTGGCCGGCGGGGGCCGTGTGGGCGCTGGGGTCGTCGCCGGCCGCGGCGCCCCCACCGACCACGGGGTCGTCACCGAACAGCGAGCACCCCGACAGCGCCAGCACGGCAGCGACGGTGGCGGCGAGGATGCGGGGAGGGCGCAGGCTCATGGTCAGACCCTACGTTGCCGCCCGTCCCGTCCCGCCTCTATCCACGGGCATGCCGTGTGCTCGCCTCAGTGCCGGACCGGCGGTCGCAGGTCGATCGCCATTGCCTCGAGGGCCAGCAGCGGCGGGACATTGGCCTCGATCCGCTCGCGGGCCAGGCCGATCGCGTCCATCGCGCGGAGGAGGTCGTCGGGGCCCATGGCCCGGGCGAGCTTGTCGACCTCGGCCATGCCGTCGGCGTTGATGAGGTCGACGGGCGCATCGGTGTGGAGCATCAGCGCGTCGCGGTAGATCGAGAGCAGGTCCATCAGCGAGCGGTCGATCATGTCGCGCACGAACCGCTTGGCCCTGGTCTTCTGCTCCTTCTCGAGCGCCGAGATCTGGGAGCGGACGTGGGGCGGCTGGGTGCGGGCGCTGGGGTCGACGCCGAGGACCTCCTTGAGCTGGGCGATCTCGCGGGCGTCGCGCTCGGTGGACGCGGCCGAGGACTCCTCCTCGGCGATCTTGACGAGGTCGGCCGCCGCCCCGACGGCGGTGCCGACGCTGGTGATCCGGGAGGCCATCGCGATGACATCGCGGCGCCGGATGCGGGCGCCCTCGTCGCGGGCGAGGCGGCGCGCGAGGCCGACGTGGCTCTGGCTGGCGCGCGCGGCATACATCGCCATGCCGGGGTCGACCCCGTCGCGCTCGACGAGCAGCTCGGCGACCTTCTTGACCGGTGGGGTGCGCAGCTGGAGGTGCCGCGAGCGGGAGCGGATGGTGATCAGGACGTCCTGGAGCGAGGGGGCGCACAGCATCCAGACGGTGCGGGGCACGGGCTCCTCGAGGACCTTGAGCAGGGCGTTGGCGGCGTGCTCGGTGAGCCGGTCGGCGTCCTCGATGATGATGCAGCGCCACCGGCCCACCGACGGGCGCAGCTGGGCGAGCGCGACCAGGTCGCGGGCCTGGCGCACCGAGATCGACAGGCCCTCGGTGGCGATGACGTCGACGTCGGCGTGGGTGCCGTCCATGGCGGTGCGGCACTCGCGGCAATCACCGCACCCGCCCTGGGGGCACTGGAGCGCGGCGGCGAAGGCCCTGGCCGCGACCGAGCGCCCCGAGCCGGGCGGGCCGGTGAACAGCCACGCGTGGGTCATCGAGTCGGGGTCGGAGACGGCGCGCTGGAGGGTGGCGACGGTCTGGGACTGCCCGACGACATCGCGCCAGACGGTCATGGCAGCTGCCCCCCGCTCTCGAGCCGAGCAACGATCTCGGCGTGGATGGCCTCCGGCGCGGACGTGCCGTCGACGACGAGATAGCGGTCGGGCGCGGCCGCCGCGAGGTCGAGGAAGTGGCTGCGCACGGCGGCATGGAAGTCGTCGGCCTCACTCTCGAGGCGGTCGTGGACCTCGCCCCGACGACGCCGGCCCTCCTCGGGCGAGATGTCGACGATGACGGTCAGGTCGGGCACGAGCCCGTCGACCGCCCACATCTGGAGATCGTGGATCTCCTGCGCCCCGAGATCACGCCCGGCGCCCTGGTAGGCGACAGAGGAGTCGGTATAGCGGTCGGTGATCACGGCCTGGCCCGACTCGAGCGCGGGGCGGATGAGCTCCTCGACGTGCTGGGCCTTGTCGGCGGCGAAGATCAGCGCCTCCGCCCGCGCAGCGACGTGTCCGCCGTGGAGGACCATGTCGCGCAGCTGGCCACCCAGCGGAGTGCCTCCGGGCTGGCGGGTGAGCAGCACCTCGCGACCGGCGCGACGGAGCACCTCGGCGAGCATCCGCACCTGGGTCGACTTGCCCGCGCCGTCGCCGCCCTCGAAGGCGATGAAGAGTCCGTCCGTCACGCCAGTGAGCCTAGGCCAGCCCTACGACAGCGCGGTATGCCGCGTCCACAGACTCCGGCGCCGACGCATCTTGGCTCAGGCGCTGTGGAGATAGGCAGCCAACGCCTCCTCAGCACGGTCTCTGGGCTCTCCCTAGCTGATCGCAGGACTCGCACCTCACCCTGCCGCGAGCTGCGTGAGGAACTCCTTGGCGACGGGGGCGGCGACGGAGCCACCGGAGCGGCCCTTCTCGACCAGGACGGCGAATGCCGTCTCGCCCTGCCACCCGACGAACCACGCGTGGGTCTCGGGCGGGTCGGCCTCACCGAACTCGGCAGTGCCGGACTTGCCGAAGACCTCGCCGCCGGGGGCGTCCTTGAGTGCAGTGCCCGACCCGGAGGTGACGACCCCGCGCATCAGCGTGCGCAGGGTGGCGACGGCCTCGGCGTCGAGCGGCTCGCCCTTGGGCGCGGCCTTGGGGGCGGGGTCGGTCACGAGCGAGGGCGCGATGACCGACCCGCGGGCGACGTTGCCGGCCATGACCGCCATGGCCAGCGGCGAGGCGAGGTCACGTCCCTGGCCGATCGCGCCGGCGGCCTTGTCGGTCGCGCCGTTGCTGGCCGGCACAGACCCCGAGAAGGCCTCTCCCACACCGAGACTCGCCGCCCAGTCACCCGTGACACCCAGAGCGGCGGATGCCTTGCTGATCCCGTCGTCGGGGAGCTTGGCTGCCAGGCTCACAAACGCGGTGTTGCACGAGTCGTGGAAGTCGTCGGCAAAGGTCGTGGCCGCTCCCCCGGCGTCGCCCTCGAAGTTCTTGAACGAGCGCCCGTCCACCACCGTCGTTGCCGGGCACGGGACAGGCGTGGTCGGCGTGACGAGCCCCTGAGTGAGCAGGGCATAGGTCGTGGCGACCTTGAGCGTCGACCCGGGCGGGAAGCGACCGGAGACAGCGCGGTTCATGCCGAGTGCCGGGTTGTTGGCGACCGCCTTGACCGCGCCTGATTTCACGTCGATCGCGACCAGGGCCGAGGGCACATCGCCCGTTGTGGCGACGGCCGCCTGGGCCGCGTCCTGGGTGGCGACGTCGAGCGTGGTCGTGACGTCCTGCCCGTCGACGGCTGCCTGGGTGAACAGCTGCTTGCCCGTGCTGGTCTCGACGCTCACCCCGGGCGATCCCGCCAGCCGCTCGTCATAGCGACGCTGGAGGCCGGACGTGCCGGCGCGGTCGCCCGCGGCATACCGCCCCTTGCTCTCCTTGACCAGCTCCGCGGTGACATCGCCGAAGGAGCCCAGCAGCGGCTGCCCGAACTCGCGCGTCTTGCCGAGCGGCTGCTCGCGCTCCGGATAGACCACCCCGACGATCCCGTCGAGCGCCTTCTTGCGCTTGGCGAAGTCGGCCTCGCGATAGGTGATGACGGGGATCGGCGCCTGGGATCCGGACTTCTTGGCCGCCGCGAGCCTGGCCTTGAGCGAGCCGGCCGGCTCCTCGGTGACCTTCTCGAGCTCGGCCATGCCCTCTGCCGTCGCCCGCGTCGGGTCGATCGCGACGGGATAGACGAAGCCCGCCGGCATGAGCGGCTTCCCCGCGGCGTCGAGCAGGTCACCTCTCGTGCCGGGCGTGCGCTTGGCCTGGACGGTCTGGCCGGGATACATGTCAGGCGAGAGATAAGTGCCCTCCGCGGGCGGCTGGATGACCCACTTGTCACCAACTGCCTTGGCGGACACGGGGATCGAGTAGGCCCACGGCTTGTCGGCACCCACATCCCAGCTCACGTCAAGGGTGCCGGTGGCCGTCGAGCCGTTGCGGTCCACCTCGCCCAGCCGACTGGTCAGCTGCGCGCTCTGCATGGGGGCGACGGCCTTGTCGAACGCTGCGGCGTCGTCGGCGCGGGCGAAGGCCAGCCCGGCACCGCTCAGCCTGCGCTGCTGATAGCCCTGGGCGAATGCCGTGAGGGCGGCCTTGGCGGCCGCGTCCTTGTCGCGCTCGCCCTTGGTCCAGAACCACCAGCCTCCGCCTCCCGCGGCGAGCACCAGCAGGAGGGCAAGAGCGGCGGCGGTCCCCTTCTTCATGCGTGCCATCCAACCCCATCGTGCCGACATCGCGCCTGATGGGAGTCGGGAGGTCGTGTGGAGATCTGCTGCGGGGCCTCCGGCTATGCCCGGTGGCCGGTGCGCACGACGCGCTCGAGACGCACCTGCCGGTCCTGCCAGGAGTAGTAGCGCAGGTCGGTCAGGCCGGGGCTGTAGGCGTGGACCGTCACGGCCGGGACGGCGCGCTCGTTGCGCACGTCGTGGATGACATCCGGGCCGACAGTGGCGACGATGCCGGGCACGAACTGGCGCGGCATGAGCCGGCCGCGCGGGTCGACCCGGACCTCGTGGACGACCCCCTCGACGACGGTGAAGGCAGCCGTCGCGCCGCCGTGGCTGTGCAGGTCGGTGCGCTCGAAGGTGCGCCAGGACACCACGAACAGCTCGACATCGGCGGGCACCTCCGGGTGGTGCAGGCGGGCCCAGTGGCGCTCGCCGCGGTCAAAGTGCACGAGCGGGCGCCAGGCCTGCGGGTCGGCGGCGACGCGGCGGACGACCTCGGCGAGGCGGTCCTCCTCCACACGAGGATCGGCGTCGGCGGGGCGGGGTGCGGTCGAGAGGACAGGACGCAGGGCAGCGGTGGTGAGAGACATGGGTGATCGGGCGCTTTCCGAAGAGGGTGTCGGGCAGTGAACTGTGGCCGGCCCGGACAAGGGCAGGCGGGTCAGCCGCGACAGCGCGCGAGGCCACCGCTGGGCATGCGCCCGGCTCGGCGGCGGCTCGTCTGGATCACCCGCAAACCATAACCCATAGTTGGGATAAGCAAAAGGTGTCGAATCTCTCCCGGGTCGACATCGGGGACCGACTGTGCCAAGACTGGACGCATGAAGATCGCCATCATCGGAGGCCACGGCAAGGTCGCCCTGCTGCTCGCGCCGCTCCTCGCGGACGCCGGGCACGAGGTCACCTCGCTGATCCGCAACGCTGACCACGCCGCAGACGTCGAGGCGGCCGGCGCCACCGCGCTGGTCCACGACATCGAGACCGCCGACGTCGATGCCATCGCCTCGGCCATCTCAGGCCACGACGCCGTCATCTGGTCGGCCGGTGCCGGAGGCGGCAGCCCTGCCCGCACCAAGGCGGTCGACCACGAGGCCGCGGTGCGGTCCATGGAGGCGGCCGCCAAGGCGGGGGCGCGGCGCTATGTGATGGTCTCCTACCTCGGCTCGCGACCCGATCACGGTGTGCCGCAGGACAACCCGTTCTGGCACTACGCCGAGGCCAAGGCCGCCGCCGACGAGGCCCTGCGCGCCACCGGCCTCGACTGGACCATCCTCGGCCCGGGCACCCTCACCCTCGACCCGCCCACCGGCAGGATCGAGGTCTCGCCCTCCCCCGCCGCAGATAGCGTCCCCCGCGCCGATGTCGCAGCGGTCGCGGCCGCGGTGGTCGACGACCCACGCACCCATCGCCAGACGATCCCGTTCAACACCGGCGACACACCCATCGCCGACGCCCTCGCCGCCCTGTCCTGATCCGCGCGGCACAGCCACCCCACAACAGCGGTATGCCGCGCGCTCGAGTCGGGCGCGCGGCATACCTCTTTGTGAGTCCTCCTGGCAGGGAAGGGAACCGGCGATCAGACGATGTCTCGCTTGTGCTCCTGCTTGGTGCGGACGCGGGCGATCAGGTCGGCCGCCGTGCCCCAGATGCCCTTGCGGAAGGCGAGCACGCAGATCACGAAGATCAGACCGGTGATGATGCCGATGCCCTCGAAGCCGGACGAGGCGAGCTTGTCCTCGAGCAGGACCACGATGGCCGCGCCGATGGGGCCGCCCCACAGGGTGCCGATGCCGCCGAGGACGGTGATCAGGACCGCCTTGCCCGAGGTCGTCCAGATCAGCTCCTGGAGCGAGGCGAAGCCGTGGCTGACCGAGAAGACGCCGCCGGCCAGACCGGCGAGGCCGGCCGAGATGACGAAGACCATGATCTTGTACTTCTCGACGTTGTAGCCGAGGGCCCGGGCACGGGCGGGGTTGTCGCGGATGGCCATCAGCACGCGGCCAAAGGGCGAGTGCACCGTGCGCCAGGCGATCCATGCGCCGAGCAGCAGCAGCGGCAGCGCGGCGTAGTAGAAGTAGAACGGCTCGCTCTCGACGATGCTGCCGAAGAAGGTCTTGGGGATGCCCTGGAGGCCGTTCTCACCGCCGGTCAGATCGCGTGCCCAGTTGGCCAGGAAGAAGAGCATCTGCCCGAAGGCCAGCGTGACCATCGCGAAGTAGATGCCGGTGCGGCGCACCGCGAGCCAGCCGGTGGGCACCGCCAGGATCATCGCCAGCAGAGCCCCACCGAGGACCGCGACCGGGAACGGCAGCCCGGTCTTGATGGCGATCAGGCCGGTCGTGTAGGCCGAGGCGCCCCAGAAGGCCGCGTGGCCGAAACTCAGCAGGCCGGTGTAGCCGAGGAGCAGGTCGACCGAGATGGCCAGCAGGCCCCACGCGAGGACGTCCATCGCCACGGGCGGGTAGATCAGCCACGGCAGTGCGAGGACGACGATGAGCGCGAGGATCAGGCCGGCCCAGCGCAGGGCCGGGGGCAGCCGCCGCTCGGGCGCCGCGGAGGCCGCGGTCTCGACGTGCGTGGTCTGCACGAGGTGGTCGCTCATGAGACCTCCTCCCGTCCGAACAGGCCCGAGGGACGGACGAGGATGACCGCCGCCATGAGGACGAAGATGAGGACCTGGGCGAACGCCGGCGCGTAGGCCTGGCCATAGGCCTCGACGAGACCGACGAGGAAGCCGGCCATCACGGCGCCGAGGATCGAGCCCAGTCCGCCGATCACGACGACGGCAAACAGGATGATGATGAAGTTGGTGCCCATATCGGCGGTGATCGCCCGGAACGGCGAGGCGAGCACACCCGCCAGGCCCGCCAGGGCGATGCCGAAGCCGAAGACCGGCGTGACCCACATGCCGACGTTGATGCCGAGAGCCCTTGAGCGCTCGGAGTTCTCGGTCGCCGCGCGGACGATCATGCCGATGCGTGTCTTGGTGAGCAGCAGCCACACCAGCAGGCACATCAGCACCGAGAAGACGGCGGCGAAGAGCTGGTACTTCGACAGGCTGACCCCGCCGATGGCGAGTCGTCCGTCGAGGCCGGCCGGCAGCTCATAGGGCAGGCCGGAGACGCCGTACTTCTTCTTCACCAGGTCGACGATGATCAGCGTCAGGCCGAAGGTGAGCAGGAAGTTGTAGAGCGGGTCGAGGGCCAGCAGCCACCGGACCAGCGTGCGCTCGATCAGGACGCCGAAGAGGAAGAGCAGGATCGGCACCAGCACGATCGCGCCCCAGAAGCCGATGCCCAGCTCCTTGAGCAGGACGGCGGAGGCGACCGCGCCGAGCATGTACATGGCGCCGTGGCTGAAGTTGACCACCCCCATGACGCCGAAGATCACGGCCAGGCCCAGCGCGGCGAGGGCATAGAACCCCCCGGCCGCGAGGCCCTGGAGCGTGTACTGGATGAAGGGACCCATCTCTCCTGCTTCTCGTCCGGGAGTGGGAGCGACCCGCGGCGCGGGCCGCTCCCACTCGGGATCAAATGTGTTGTGGCAGAGCCGGACTCAGCTGCCCATGTTGCAGGTCGTCTTGTCGACCGGCTTGAAGGCCTCGGCCGCGGGGATGGTGGCCACGATCTTCTCGTAGTCCCACTCCTCCTTGACCTCCGACTTCTTCTTGACCTCGGCCAGGTAGACGTCGTGGATGACGCGGTGGTCCTTGGCCCGGACCTCGCCGTTGCGCAGGAAGAAGTCGTTGATCTTCTTGCCCTCGAGCTTGGCGACCACGTCGTCGGCGGTGTCGGTGCCGGCCTCCTGGACGGTCTCCAGGTAGTTCATCGCCGCGGAGTAGTTGGCCGCGTGCGCGAACGAGGGACGGGTCTTGGTCTTGGCCATGAACTTGTCGGCCCAGGCCTTGTTCTGCTCGTCCATGTTCCAGTACCACGCGTCGGTGAACTGGGTGCCCTGGAAGGCGTCCGCGCCGAGCGAGTGGATGTCGGTGATGAACATCAGACCCACGGCCAGCTGCGTCTTGCCGGTCAGGCCGGCCTGGTTGTACTGCTTGACGAAGTTGATCAGGTCGCCACCGGCGTGCATCGTGCCGATCACGTCAGGCTTGTCGGAGTTGGCCTTGGTGATGAAGGTCGCGAAGTTGTCGTTGGGGAACGGCGTCGGGATCTTCTGGCCGATGGAGCCGCCGGCCGCGGAGACCTGGCCCTCGAAGGCCTTGGTCATGTCCTGCCCGAAGGCGTAGTCGGGGTAGACGATGTTCCACTTCTTGCCGCCCTTCTCGGTCACCGTCTTGCCGGTGCCGTGGGCGAGCATGTAGGCGTCGTAGGCCCAGTGGAAGGTGTACTTGTTGCAGTTGTCGTTGGTCAGCGCCGTCGTGCCGGCACCGATGTTGATGTACATCTTCTTCTTGGTCTTGGCCTGGTTGGCGACCGCGAGGGCAGCCGACGAGGTCGGGACGTCGAGGATGATGTCGGCCTTCTGCCGGTCGTAGAGCTCCTGCGCCTTGGTGTTGGCGATGTCGGGCTTGTTCTGGTGGTCGGCGGTGACGACCTCGATGTTCTTGCTGACGGCCTTGTCGCCGTGCTTGGCCTTGAAGTCCTCGACGGCCATCTTGACGGCCTCGACGGAGTTGGGGCCCGAGACGTCCTTGTAGACGCCGGACTGGTCGTTGAGGACGGCAAGGACGATCTTGTCGTCCGAGATCTTGCCGCCGCCGGCCGACGGGCCGCCGCCGCCACAGGCGGCAAGCAGCAGGCTGGCACTCATCGCAGAGGCGAGAGCCACGGTGGACTTGGTGCGCATGTCCCCTCCTGGGGTGCTGTGACGGGTGGTATGCCGCGTCGGTGTGGGTTTGGGTGGGTGGTGGGGTGAGGGCGTGCGGGCGGGGCTCACATGCCGAGATACTCGAGCAGTTCCGTTGTGCGGGACTGGAACTCCTCGTTGCCGAGCGACTCGACGACCCGTCCCTGGGCCAGGAGGTAGTGACGGTCTGCCACTGTCGAAGCGAACTTGACGTTCTGCTCCACCAGCAGGACCGAGACTCCCCGGGACTTGATCTCCCGGATGATCTCGCCGATCTGCTGGACGATGACGGGCGCGAGGCCCTCGCTGGGCTCGTCGAGGAGCAGCAGCGAGGAGCCCATGCGCAGGGGGCGGGCCATGGCGAGCATCTGCTGCTCGCCGCCCGAGAGCTTGGTGCCGGGGAAGTCCCGGCGGGTGTGGAGCACGGGGAAGTGCTCGAAGATCTGCTCCAGGCTCCACGAGGCGTCCTTGTCGACGACCGGTGGGAGAGTGAGGTTCTCGAGGACCGAGAGGGTGGCATAGATGCCACGGTCGTCGGGCACCCAGCCGATGCCGAGCTTGGCGCGCTTGTCGGGGCTTGCCTTGCCGAGCGAGGTGCCGCCAAAGGACATCTCGCCCCTGGTCTGGCGGTGCAGGCCCATGATCGAGCGCAGCAGGGTCGTCTTGCCGGCGCCGTTGCGGCCGACGAGGGTGACGACCTCGCCCGGCTGGACGTCGACCGTGACATCGCGCAGGACCTGCGCCTCGCCATACCAGGCGTTGAGTCCCTCGACGGTCAGGTTCTTGTGCTCAGCCATGGTCCTCACCCAGGTAGGCCGTGATGACCTTGTCGTCGTTGCGCACCTCGTCATAGGTCCCCTCGGCGAGCACCTGCCCCTGCTGGAGCACGGTGACCCGGTCGGCGAGGGAGCCGACGACGTGCATGTTGTGGTCGACGAAGACGACCGTGCGGCCGTCTGAGACCTGCTTGACGAGCTCGATCGTGCGGTCGACGTCCTCCAGGCCCATGCCGGCGGTCGGCTCGTCGAGCAGCAGCAGCTTGGGGTCGAGGGCCAGCGCGATGGCCAGCTCGAGTGCGCGCTTCTGGCCGTAGGCGAGCGAGCCCGCCGCCTGCCCGGAGCGGTTGGCGAGGCCGACCTCGTCCAGCAGCTCCAGCCCGCGGCCCTTGAACTGGCCGAGCCGCTTGCTCGAGGTCCAGAACTTCGTCGTCAGACCCGTCTGCGAGGCCAGCGCCAGCTCGAGGTGCTCCAGCAGCGACATCTGCTCGAAGAGGCTGGTGATCTGGAAGGAGCGGGCGATGCCGAGCGGGGCGATCTGCTCCGGCTGCTTGCCGGTGATGTCCTGACCGGCGTAGCGGATCTCCCCCGAGGTCGGGGTGAGGAAGCCGGTCAGGAGGTTGAACAGGGTCGTCTTGCCGGCACCGTTGGGACCCACGAGCGCGTGGATGGTCCCGTCGGCCACTGACAGGCTCACGTCAGACACGGCTTTGAAGCCGCGGAACTCCTTGGTCAGCGACCGGGACTCCAGCAGCGGTGCTGCCGAGGGCTGATCCGGCACCCTTCACCTCCTTGTGGGGGGCACAGCGCGAAGGGACGTGCGCTGTGATGGCGGCAACAGTAGGAGCGGCCTCATGCGAGCCCCTATGGACTCGCCGCCCACAACTTCCGGCGAAGGGGTGTCCGCGCCACACATCGGTTGCCCGCCTCCGTAGGCTCCGGTCATGAGCAACCTCGTCCTCACCGGTGACCTCGACTTCTGGCGGGCCAGGCGCACAAGCGTCAAGTGGCGGATCTTCGACGCCGATGTGCTCCCGGCCTGGGTCGCCGAGATGGACGCGCAGCCCTGCGAGCCCGTCGTGGCGGCCGTCACCGACGCGGTGCGACGCGGCGACACCGGCTATCCGATGCAGGAGCGGTATGCCGCGGCGCTGCGCGACTTCGCCGCCCGACGGTGGGGCTGGCAGGTCGAGACCGACGCGATGACGATGGTCGCCGACGTGATGATCGGGTGCACCGAGCTGCTGCGACTGCTGACCGACCACGGCGGCCCGGTCATCGTCAGCCCGCCCTGCTATGACTCCTTCCACGGCTTCCTCGAGGGGATTGGGCGGCGGCCGGTGTATGCGCCCGTGGGCCCTGACGGGCGCCTCGACCCCGCGGCACTGGACCAAGCATTCGGCGAGGCGCGGGCAGGTGGGGAGCGCGCGGCATACCTCCTGTCCAACCCGCAGAACCCGACGGGGATCGCCCACACCCGTGACGAGCTCGCCTCTCTCGCAAGGCTGGCCGCCGAGCACGGCGTTCGCGTGGTGAGCGACGAGATCCACGCCCCGCTGGTGTATGCGGAGGCGGGGTTCACCCCCTATCTCGTCGCCGACGAGACCGGGCTCGGCTATGCCGTGCACTCACCCAGCAAGGCGTGGAATCTCGCGGGCCTCAAGGCCGCGCTGGTCGTCGCCGGCGAGCGCGCCCGCGAGCACGGACCGGCGCTGCACGAGGTGCACACCCATGGCGCCAGCCACATCGGCGTGATCGCCCACACGACGGCCTATGCCGAGGGCGAGCCGTGGCTCGACCAGCTGCTGGTCGAGCTCGACGCCAACCGGCGCCGGGTCTCGGACGTCCTGGCCGGGCAGGCGCCGGCCGTCGGCTATCGCCTGCCGGAGGCGACCTACCTGGCGTGGCTGGACTTCCGGGCGACGGCGATCGCCGACGACCCCTTCAAGGCGCTGCTGACGCGCGGCCGGGTCGCCCTGTCCGCCGGGCGGAACTACGACCCCGTCGGCGGCCAGGGCTTCGCCCGGCTCAACTTCGCCACCTCACCGGAGCTGCTCGACGAGGCGCTCGCGCGGATCGTCGCCACCCTCGCCTAGTTGCGGTCCGCGTTGGCGTGGATGGCGTCGTGGACGTACTGCGCCAGGCCGGCCCGCTGGTCCTCGAAGTAGGCCGTGAAGCGCGGGTCGGCGAGGTACATGTCCGCGAGGTTGCGGTGGAAGTCGTGCGGGCAGTCGTAGTGCCGCTCGACCCCGAGCCGGTGGCGCTCGGCGATGTCCATCGCGCGCTCGCCGTCGACGGGCTCGCCGGCCTCCAAGGCGGCGATGAAGTCGGCGTTGATCCCGTCGGCCTCGGCCTTGATCTCCGCCCACTCCGCCTTGGTGCGGCGGGCGCTGCGCTCCTGGGACTGCTTCCACCGGTCGGTGTCGCCCCAGCGCTCTTCCGCCTCGGCCTGGTAGTCGTCGTTGAAGCCGTCGCCGAAGATCTCCTTGAGGTCCTCGTGGCTGGCAGGCGTGCCGGTCATCTCTCTCTCCAATGCGTTGTCGATCGCCTCGACGAGACCGTGCATCTCCTCGAGCCTGGCCATGACCGCGGCACGCTGGCGGCGCAGGTGGCCGACCAGCTCCTCGCCCTCGGCGTCGAGCAGCGCCGCGATCTCCTCCAGCGGGAAGCCCAGCCGGCGGTAGACGACGACGTGCTGAAGACGGTCCAGGTCCGCCTCCGTGTAGAGGCGGTAGCCGGCAGCGGAGCGCCCACTCGGCCGCAGCAGCCCGATCTGGTCGTAGTGGTGCAGGGTGCGCACCGTCACGCCGAGAGCCTCGGACACCTGGCCGACCGTCAGCGCGCTCTCCATGCCTTGAGTGTGTGCCATCGCGGTCATGGGCACCACGGTGGTGCCTCACGTCGCGGGAGGGTCAAGCCACTTCCTTCAATCATGTGGCGAACGGAACCCCGATATGACGCGCTAGTAGTGCGGGCCCGGGTCTAGCGTGCCCCTTGCCCCTCGGGGCGCACGCACCAGTGATCACGGCAGATGGGGAACCGGACATGGCAGGGCATGAGCTCCAGAAGGGCGCACTCAAACAGCGTCACCTGACGATGATCGCGATCGGAGGCGTGATCGGGGCCGGCCTGTTCGTCGGGTCCGGTGTCGTCATCGGCGAGGTCGGCCCGGGTGCCTGGCTGACCTACGCCCTCTCCGGCGTCCTGATCATCCTCGTGATGCGCATGCTCGGCGAGATGGCGGCCAACCACCCCAGCACCGGCTCCTTCTCCGACTACGCCCGGCGTGCGCTGGGCGACTGGGCAGGCTTCTCGACGGCCTGGCTCTACTGGTACTTCTGGGTGATCGTGGTCGGCTTCGAGGCCGTCGCCGGCGCCAAGATCCTCAACTACTGGCTCAACTGGGACGACAGCAGGATGTGGATCCTCGCCCTCATCCTCATGGTCCTGATGACGGCCACAAACCTGTTCTCCACCAGCAGTTTTGGCGAGTTCGAGTACTGGTTTGCGAGCATCAAGGTCGCGACGATCATCATCTTCCTGCTGCTCGGCACGATGTTCATCCTCGGCCTGTGGCCCGGTGCCGACCTCGACTTCAGCAACCTGACCAAGCACGGAGGCTTCCTGCCCAACGGCGGCGCCGTGATCTTCACCAGCATCGTCGTCGTGATCTTCTCGATGGTCGGCGCGGAGATCGCGACCATCGCCGCCGCCGAGTCCGACGACCCCGAGCGCGCCGTGACCAAGGCGACGGCCTCGGTGGTGTGGCGCATCGCGGCATTCTTCATCGGCTCGATCTTCCTGCTCTGCACGATGCTGCCGTGGAACTCCGAGGATCTGGCCGCCTCCCCCTATGTCTCGGCCTTCAAGGTGCTCGGCATCCCCTATGCCGACCACATCATGAATGCCGTGGTGCTGACCGCGGTGCTCTCCTGCCTCAACTCCGGGCTCTACACCGCCAGCCGCATGCTCTTCGTGCTCGCGGGCCGGCGTGAGGCCCCGGCCGCGATGCTGCGGGTCAGCGCCCGGGGTGTGCCGCTGTGGGCGATCCTCTTCTCGACCGTCATCGGCTTCCTCTGCGTGATCGCGGCCTACATCAGCCCCGACACCGTCTTCCTCTTCCTGCTCAACAGCTCGGGCGCGGTCATCCTCTTTGTCTACATCCTCATCGCCGTCTCGCAGTATGTGCTGCGCCGGCGCAGCGGCAGCGAGGGCCTCAAGGTCCGGATGTGGGGCTTCCCGGTCCTGACCTGGCTGGCCATCGCGGGCATGGTCGCGGTGCTGGTGTCGATGGCCCTCGACCCCGAGGCCCGCTCGCAGGTCGTGCTCGGCCTCGGCTCGTGGGCGCTGCTCCTCGTCGCCTTCGCCGTGATGCACAAGGTGCGGGCGCGCAATGACGTGCCCGACCTCGCCGAGGGTGCCGTGCCGGGCGCCCACCGGGTCCTGGTGGTCGCCAACGAGGACGTGGCCCACGACGAGCTGGTCGCCGAGGTGCACCGCATCCGCGCCGATGACAAGGCCGAGTACTACGTGACGGTCCCGTCCAACCCGGTCGCCACGCACACCGCGGACCTCGACTACCTCGACTCCGCCCTGACGATGCGCCAGGCGACGCTCACCGCCGCCCACCAGCGGCTGGACACCATGCTCGAGATGCTGCGCAGCGACGGGCACACGGTCGACGGCTCGATCGGCCACTTCGACCCGATCGACGCGATGGCCGACGCTGTCGACACCTTCCGCCCCGACGCGATCGTCGTGGCGACCAGCCCCTCAGGCGGTCAGGCCTGGCACGCCGACGACACCGTGCGCCGGGCCCGCAAGCGCTTCAAGCTGCCGGTGCACCGTCTCGAGCACCGCAGCGGCGAGCGCGCCACCGAGAAGCCGGTCAGCGACTGACCCGGCGCGAGACCGGGGCCACCGGCTCCACCGCGTCACCGAACCGCAGGGTGCCCGCACCCTGCGGTTCGGCGTAGACGGCGAACTTTGTATCCCGGTGCGCCCCAAGGGTTTTGAGCAGGTGACCGTGGGCCGGGACGCCCACCTGGGCGATGTCGACCATCCGGCAGCGCGGGATCGACCCGGTGACCGACAGCCGAATCCCCCCGACCTGCACCTCCTGACCGATCCAGCTCTCCTCCACCCACGGCTGGTCCGTCTCGACGACGAGATTGGTCCGGAAGTGCCGCACGTCCGCGGCGGCGTCATCCCCGGCGAGCTCGGCCAGGGCACGCAGGGAGGCAGTCCCCACCAGGCTGATCGGGCCCTCGTCGAAGTGGCTCACGGCCGCCTCGGGGCGCAGTCCGATCTCGACCCCGCAGTGCCGGCTCAGCGCCGCCGAGGTGGCCGGGTCGTCGGCAGGCAACCGGCGACCGTCCGGGAAGGCGATCAGCGGCACCGAGCCGGCCGGCGGCATACCGGCAGTGAGGCCGAAGAGACCGTCGACGCGAGCGAAGCGGCGAGTGTTCTTGCCGCTGCCGAGCTTGCCCGCGGCCGTGACCGCCGCCCACCCCCGGTCGCCGGCCAGACCGCGCTCGTCCACGGCCGCCAGGTCGAGCGATTCGCCCCCGAGGGACTTGACCGGATAGCGCCAGATCTGGGTGAGCCGCATCATGGGCGCCATCCTGTCAGGCGGTCGCAGCGGGTCTGACGCCCCGAGCGGGGCAGACCGTTATCAAAGAGTGACGCTTGTGCGTGGGAACAGCCCCTACCGGGCCGAAATCGCAGGTCAGAGGCGCCCGGGAGAGGCCGGCAAACTTGGGATGCCCGTGCTCGTGGGATAGGAACTAGTCAGCGATGTCCGCGCCTGGGGACATCGCCAACTCGTGTCCGTGACCCACCGTGAGGAGCCCCGACAACATGTGGCCGTTCATCGTGGAGCGCTGGCAGGACATCGCCTATCGGATGTATCAGCACACCTCTCTGGTCGTGCAATCCGTCGTGCTGGCCACGATCATCGCGATCGCCCTCGCCCTGCTTGTCACCTCCAAGCGCTCCCTCATTCCCTTCGCCAATGCGATCAGCTCGGTCGGTCTGACCATCCCGTCCTTCGCCCTGCTGGGCCTGCTGCTGCCGCTGGTCGGCATCGGCGCGATCCCCTCGGTCGTGGCCGTGACCTTTTATGCGATCCTGCCGATCCTGCGCAATGCGGTGGTCGGGCTGGACGGGGTCAACCCGGCCCTGGTCGAGTCCTCCCGCGGCATGGGCCTGAGCCCGCTGATGACCTTCCTGCGGGTCCGCCTGCCGCTGGCCTGGCCGGTCATCCTCGCCGGGCTGCGCACCTCCACCCAGATGTCGATGGGTGTCGCGGCGATCGCGGCCTATGCGCTCGGCCCCGGCCTCGGCGGCTACATCTTCTCCGGCCTCGCCCAGGTGGGCGGCGCCAACGCCGTGAACTATGCCGTCGTCGGCACCCTCGGCGTCATCCTCCTCGCCCTGATCCTCGACGCCCTGCTCGTCCTCGTCGGGCGCCTGACCACCTCGAAGGGAATCCGCGTCTGATGTCCTCCACCACGCCCCCCACCGCTGCCGGCTCCGAGCGCCACGGCGCCGAGCTCGTCTTCGACGCCGTCACCAAGCGGTATGCCGCCAAGGGCCGCCCCGCGGTCGACGCGCTCTCCCTGACCATCCCCGCCGGTGAGACGGTGATGTTCGTCGGGCCGTCCGGCTGCGGCAAGACCACCTCGCTGAAGATGATCAACCGGCTCATCGAGCCGAGCGCCGGGACGATCACGATCGACGGCGAGGACGTCCGCTCCAAGGATGTCGACGACCTGCGCCGCAACATCGGCTATGTCATCCAGGGCGGCTCGCTCTTCCCCCACATGACCGTCCGCGACAACATCGCGATGGTCCCCCGCCTGCTGAAGTGGGACAAGGCACGCATCGACGCCCGTGTCGAGGAGCTCCTCGAGATGGTCTCCCTCGAGCCGGGCCGCTATGCCGACCGTTATCCCCGCGAGCTCTCCGGCGGTCAGCAGCAGCGCGTCGGTGTCGCCCGCGGCCTGGCCGCCGACCCGCCCGTGGTGCTCATGGACGAGCCCTTCGGCGCGGTCGACCCGATCACCCGCCAGCGCCTCCAGGACGAGCTGCTCTCCATCCAGCGCGAGCTCGGCAAGACCATCGTCTGTGTCACCCACGACATCGACGAGGCCATCAAGCTCGGCGACCGGATCCTGATCCTGCAGGAGGGCGCCACGATCGCCCAGTACGACACCCCGGAGAACATCCTCGCCGCCCCGGCGAACGAGTTCGTCGAGGACTTCGTCGGCGCCGGTTCGTCGCTGAAGGCACTGTCTCTCAGCCGGATTGACGAGGTCGAGCTGCAGGAGACCAGCACCGCCCGGGTCGGCGAGGACACCCAGGCGGCCCTGGAGCGGGCCCGCAAGGCCGGTGACCGCAGCATCGTCATCCTCGACGACCGACACCGTCCGATCTCCTGGCCCTGGTTGCGCGAGTTGCAGTACACCGACCGCATCCCCGCCAACGTCGACGACCGTCTCCCCGTCGTGGACCGCAGGGCCACCCTCAACGACGCACTGGACACGATGCTGGCCGCCAGCCAGGACGGCATCATCGTCACCGGTCAGCGCGACGACTACCGCGGCATTGTCCGCTTCGAGCAGGTCACCGGCTATGTCCAAGAGGCCAACCGCAACGCCGAGCGCGCCGCGATGAGCCGGATGTCCACCCAGGAGCAGGAGCGCGTGCGCGCCGAGCAGGCCGGCGGCGCGAGCGCTGACTCGACCGACACCGCGCTGGAGCAGGACCCGGGTGTGGAGGACGTGCGATGAGCGCCGACGTCCTCGACACCGCCCCCGCCCCGGAGACCGGCAAACGCCTCAGCCGCGAGCAGATCATCCTGCTCGTCGGGCTACCCCTGGCCGTCGCCCTCGTCTTCGCCGCCTGGTTCATCTGGTGGCGCACGGCCGATCTCGACGAGATCGAGGCCCGCGCCCTGACCGGCAGCGCGATCACCACGATGCTCTGGGAGCACATCAAGCTCACTCTCGTCGGCACCGCGATCGTGGTCGCCACCGCCATCCCGGCGGGCATCGCCCTGACCCGCCCCGGCCTGCGCCGACTCTCGCCGCTGGTCGTCGGCTTCGCCAACATGGGTCAGGCCGCCCCGGTCATCGGCCTGCTGGTGCTCTTCGCGATGTGGCGCGGCTTCGGCTTCTGGACCGCCGTCCTGGGCCTGTGCCTCTATGCCTTCCTGCCGGTGCTGCGCAACACGATCGTCGGCCTGCAGCAGGTCGACCCGACCCTCATCGAGGCGGCCCGCGGGATGGGCATGTCCCCCCTGGCCGTCCTCACCAAGGTCGAGCTGCCGCTTGCCGTGCCGGTCATCATGTCCGGTGTCCGCACCGCGCTGGTGCTCCTCGTCGGCACCGCCAGCCTGGCCACCTTCATCAACGCCGGTGGCCTCGGCAGCCTGATCACCACGGGCATCAACCTCTTCCGCTTCCCCATCCTCGTCTCGGGCGCCCTGCTCATCGCCCTGCTCGCCCTGCTCATCGACTGGGCCGGGCGGGTCCTCGAGGCCTTCACCCGACCGAAGGGGGTCTGAGCCATGCCTCGCACCCGCGAGAACGGCCGCGCGCGGCATACCGCCCGGCGTGCCCTGACCGGGCTGGTGGCCGCAGGCCTGACCGCCACCACCGCAGCCTGCGGGCTCGGCACCGCCGGCGGGCACGCCCCCGGCGGGACGCTCGCCGGCCCGATCGCCCAGGTCGCACCGCTCGAGGGCACGACCGTCGCGGTCGGCTCCAAGAACTTCACCGAGCAGCTCATCCTCGGCAAGCTGGCGGTGATCCTGCTCAAGTCGGCCGGCGCCGACGTCAAGGACCTGACCAACATCCCCGGCTCGGCCTCGGCCCGGCAGGCGCAGACCTCCGGCCAGGTCGACATGGAGTGGGAATACACCGGCACCGCCTGGATCTCCTATCTCGGTGAGACCACGCCGATCCCGGACGAGCGCAAGCAGTGGGAGGCCGTGCGCGACCGGGATCTGCAGGAGAACAAGCTGGTCTGGTTGGAGCCGGCGCCGATGAACAACACCTACGGCTTCGCCGCGAAGTCGTCGGTGGCCACCCAGCTCGGCGCCACGAAGCTCAGCGACCTGGCCAAGGCGCCCAAGGACAAGCTCACGATCTGTGTGGAGTCGGAGTTCAACAGCCGCAACGACGGCCTGCAGCCGCTGCTGAAGACCTATGGCGTGCCGCTCGGCTCGGGCGTCCCGAAGGACAACATCAAGGTCCTGGACACCGGCGCGATCTATGCCGCCATCGACCAGGGCGAGTGCACCTTCGGTGAAGTCTTCACCACCGACGGGCGGATCAAGTCGCTGGACCTGGCGGTGTTGGAGGACGACAAGAGCTTCTTCCCCAAATACAACGTCTCCGCGGTCGTCCGCGAGGAGCTGATGGAGCAGGCGCCGCAGTTGCGCGAGCTCTTCACCCCCGTCTCCGACAAGCTGACCGACGAGACCCTCATCGAGCTCAACGCGCAGGTCGACGTCGAGGGCAAGGAGCCGGTCGACGTCGCCCACGAGTGGCTCCTCAAGGAAGGTTTCATCACCCAGGAGTGATCCCGGGGCACGCGTCTCCGGACGCCTGATCAGTCGGCGGGACGGCGGTGGGAGCACCCACCGCCGTCCCGCTAGCCTCGTCCGGGTGAGCGCTGATCTGACCGACCTGCTGGCCCTGCTCGACTCCGTGGCCCCCGGTGTCGACCTGCGCACCGTCGAGGACCTGGCGGCCGAGCGCTTCGGCCTGCTGACCGAGGCCCGCGGCCTGACCGGCGAGCGCGACGCGAACTACCTGCTCGACGACGGGCAGCGACAGTGGGTGCTCAAGGTCGCCCATCCCGCCGAGTCGGAGTCGGTCGCCGACTTCCAGAGCCGTGCGATCCGCCACGCCCTCGCCGCCGACCCGGGACTGCCGCTGCCGGAGGTCCTGCTCTCCGCAGGCGACTCACCTCAGTCACCGTGGTTCTCCCCCGACGGCCGCGTGCGCCAGGTGCGGCTCTACTCCTACCTGCCGGGTATGCCGCTGGCCTCCGCCGACCTCGACGCCGAGGGCCACGCCGCGCTCGGGGCGGCGTTGGGGACCACCACGGCCCGGCTGGACCGGGCCCTGGCCGACTTCGCCCACCTCGCTCAGGACCGGCCGTTGGCCTGGGACATCCAGCACGCCGACCGGCTGCGCCCGCTGGCCGAGCACGCGGTCGATCCGGGCCTGGCCGCCGCCGCCCTGGAACGCTTCACCGCCGAGGTCGCGCCGCGCCTGCCCGAACTGCGGCGGCAGGTGATCCACAACGACCTCAACCCGCACAACATCCTTGTCGCAGAAGCGGATCCGACCCGGCTGACCGGCATCATCGACTTCGGTGACATGGTCGCCGCTCCCCTGGTGCAGGAGGTGGCGACGACGGCGGCATACCTCGTGGTGGAGGAGGGGCACCCGCTCGCGGGCGCCGTGCCCTTCGTGCGCGCCTATCGGGCCGAGCTGGAGCTGACCGCGGACGAGCTCGCGGTGCTGCCGGCGCTGATGGCCACCCGGGCTGCGGTCAGCGTGTGTCTGGCCGGCTGGCGGGCCGAGCGGCACCCGGAGAACCGCGACTACATCCTGCGCAACGGCGCCCGGTCCCGACTGACCCTGGCACGACTGGCCGAGGTGTCCCCCGACGAGGCCGCCGAGTGGCTGGCGAAGGAGAGCTCATGACCGCCCACCCCACCGACAGCGACGTGCTGCGCCGACGCGAAGCCCATCTCGGGTCGTCCTACCGGCTGTTCTACGACGACCCGATCCACGTGGTCCGCGGCGAGGGCGTCTGGCTCTACGACGCGGACGGGCGGCGCTATCTCGACGCCTACAACAACGTCGCCGGGCTCGGGCACTGTCACCCCCACGTCGTGGCTGCCCTGGCCGAGCAGGCTGCGCGACTCAACACCCACACCCGCTATCTCGGGCACGAGGTCGTCGACTACGCCGAGCGGCTGCTGGCGACCTTCCCCGACCACCTCGACCAGGTCGTGCTCACCTGCACCGGCAGCGAGGCCAACGACCTGGCCTATCGGGTCGCCCGGGTCGCAACCGGCGGCACCGGCTTCGTCGTCACCCGACACGCCTATCACGGGGTCACCCACGCCGTCGCCGGACTGTCCCCGTCCTACGGCGGCCCGGACTCGCTCGGGGAGCACGTCCACACGGTCGCGCCGCCGCGCCGACCCGAGGACGCCGAGATCTTCGCCGCCGAGGTGCGCGCCGCGATCGACGCGATGGCCGCGGACGGGGTGCGCCCCGCGGCCCTGATCGTCGACACCATCCTCGCCAGCGACGGGATCTATCCCGACGCCCTGCCGGCCCTGCGCGCCGGCGCGCAGGTCATGCGCGCCGCCGGTGGGCTGCTGATCGCCGACGAGGTCCAGCCCGGCTTCGGGCGCACCGGCCGGATGTGGCACTTCACCCGGGGCGGGCTGGAGCCCGACCTGGTCAGTCTGGGCAAGCCGATGGGCAACGGTCACCCGATGGCCGGCTTGGTCGCCCGGAGGGCGGTGCTGGACGAGTTCGGCTCTCGCCAGCGCTATTTCAACACCTTCGGCGGCAACGCCGTCTCCTGCGCCGTCGGCTCGGCGGTCCTCGACGTCATCGAGGACGAGGGCCTGCTCCAGGCCGCCACCGACCGTGGCGAGCGACTGCTGCGCGGGCTCACCGAGGTGGGTTCGCGGCATACCGCCGTCGCGCAGGTGCGCGGGCTCGGGCTGTATGCCGCGGTCGAACTAGTCGGCGACGGGCTGGCCGCCCGCGTCGTCAACGCCATGCGGGCTCGGGGGGTGTTGCTCAGCACGGCCGGGCCGAGCGGGCACGTCCTCAAGCTGCGGCCGGCCCTGATCGCCCAGGACGAGCACATCGACCAGATCCTCACCACCCTCGACGACACCCTGACCGAGCTGTCATCCGGGGCCTGAGCGGCCCGGCCGGGTCGTATCGTGGCGGCCATGGCCTTCACCGATCGCACCGCCACCCTGCTCGAACGGATCGCCGTCCGCACCCAACGTGAGGGCCGGGTCCCCGGGCTGGCCGCGGGAGTCGCCCGCTCCGGGGAGCTGCAGTGGTCCACCGGGGTCGGGGTGGGCGACCTGGCCACCCGGGAGCGCCCCGACGCCGACCTGCAGTATCAGATCGCCTCCAACACAAAGACTTTCGTCGCGGTGACCATCATGGCGCTGCGCGACGAGGGCCGCCTCGACCTCGACGACCCGGTCGGCACGGTCATCCCCGAGAGCAGCCACGGCCGGGTGACCTTCCGCCAGTTGCTCGCCCACTCCAGCGGCATGCAGCGTGAGCCGGTCGGGGACGTCTTCGACACCCTCGACTTCCCCGACCGCGAAGGGCTGGTCACCGGGTGGAACGAGGCCGAGCAGGTCGGCCGGCCGCACACCCACTGGCACTACAGCAATCTCGGCTTCGCGATGCTCGGCGAGGCCGTCACCCGGCTCGACGGCGGCGACTGGTTCGCCTCGGTGCAGCGGCGCATCCTCGACCCGCTCGGCATGCGCCGGACCACTCTGGGCCCGGCCGGTCGAGCGGCGGGGACCTACTTCGTCCCGCCCTATCACGACGTGCCGGCCGAGGAGCCGGTCATCGACATCCTGGCCGTCGGCCCGGCCGGTGGGATGGCTTCCACGACAACGGATCTGGCCACCTGGGGTGGCTTCGTGGCGGAGCCGACCGAGGAGGTCCTGCACCCCGACACCCTCGAGGAGATGTGTCAGCCGCAGATCCTCGCCGAGCCGTCCCGCTGGGGCGCGGCCTGGGGCCTCGGCTTCATGCTGGTGCGCTCCGAGGACCGGGTCTGGGTCGGGCACACCGGCGGGTGGCCGGGCTCGATCACCGGGGTCTTCACCCACCGCGAGTCCGCGACGACCGGCATCATGCTGATGAACAACACCCACTCCCCCGACCCGGCGGCTGCCGCCATCGAGCTCGGTGCCTGCTCGCTGCAGGAGGAGCCACCGGTCGACGAGCCGTGGACGCCCGGCACCGATCTGCCGGCCGCTCGCCCCTGTCGTCGGGGTGTGGTTCTCCGAGGGCGCCCAGTTCACCTTCAGCGTCCGGGCCGGACGGCTGGAGGCCCGCGGCGAGGGGCTGCCGTCGTGGCGCCCGCCGTCGGTCTTCGAGCAGGTCGAGGGCGATGTCTATCGGACCGTGTCGGGTCGGGAGCGCGGCGAACTGCTGCGACTCACCCGCCGGACCAACGGCACGGTGGAGCGGATGCACTGGGCGGGCTATCTCTTCACCCGCGAGCCGTTGGCCTTCGGCGCCCACCACGACCGCTGATCCCGCCGGCGCCAGCGGGATCCGGCGTCAGGGCAGGTCGCGTTTGAGGACCTTGCCGGTGGCGTTGCGGGGCAGCTCGTCGACGAAGCGCACCTCGCGGGGGACGCAGTGGCGGGCCAGGGTGGCGCGCACGTGGTCGCGCACGTCCTCCTCGGTCAGCGCGCCCTCGCCGCTGCGCACGACGTAGGCCGCGAGCCGCTCGCCGAAGTCGGCGTCCGGGACGCCCACGACGGCGACCTCGCGGACGCCCGGGTGATGCTCCAGTGCCGACTCGACCTCGCTGGGATAGACGTTCTCCCCGCCGCTGACGACCATGTCGTCCTCCCGCCCACCGAGGAAGAGCAAACCGCCGCGGACGCGGCCGAGATCACCGGTGGAGACCATGCCGTCGGCGAATTCCCTCGTCGCGCCCGAGGTGTAGCCGTCGAAGACCAGCTCGTTGCCGCAGAAGACCCGCCCGATCTCACCCTCGGGCACCGCCGCACCGGTCTCGTCGAGGATGGCCACCCGGGTGCCCAGCGGTGGCCGGCCGGCGGTGTCGGGGGCGGCCCGCAGTTCCTCGGGCGTCGCGATCGCCACCCAGGAGGCCTCGGTGGAGCCGTAGAGGTTGTAGAGGACATCGCCGTACTCGTCCATGAACTCGGGGGCGAAACCACCGGGCAGCGCCGACCCACTGGTGGCCACCACCCGCAGCTTGCCGAGCCGCTCCGCCCTGCGTGGGTCGGGGCCCAGCTGCATCATCCGTTGGAGCATCGCGGGCACGGGGAACATCGCACTCACCCGGTGCTCCGAGAGCGCCGCACGGGCCGCCGCCACGTCGAAGTGCCGTTGGAGCACGATGGTGCCGCGCAGCCCGATCGCCAGCTGCAGCGCGGCATACCCCCAGGTGTGGAAGATCGGCGCGGAGATGAGCACCCGCTCGCCGACATCGAGCGGGATGCGATCGAGGATGGAGACCATCGGGCCGAAGCCGGCAGGGGTCCGGCGGGCCGCCCCCTTGGGCCGACCGGTGGTCCCGGAGGTGAGCACGATCGCGCGGCCGACCCGGCGCGGCGGCGCCTCCCGCGACACCTCGGGTATGCCGTGCAGCTCGTCCTCGAGGTCGCTCTCGGATAACAGCGGGCAGGACCCACGCGCCAGGTCGAGGCGCTCGGCGAACTCGTCGTCGTGGACGACCAGCTCGCACTCCTGCTCCTCGATCACCGACGCGAGCACCGGCGCGGACAGGCCGGTGTTGAGCAGCACGACGTCGCCGCCGAGGCCGGCGATGCCGACCATCACCTCGACCGTGAGGGCGTGATTGCGGGCGAGGAGCCCGACCCGGCTGCCCTCGGCGAGCCCGCGTGCGCGCAGCAGCGCGGTGATCCGGCGTGACCGGCCGAGCAGCTCGGCATAGGTGACCTGACCGCGCTCGTCGTCGATGACGGCGGCCCGAGTGGGGTTGCGCGCGGCAGCCTGTCGCAGTTCACCGGCGAGGCCGAAACCCCACAGCGCCAGGGCTCCCAGCTGCGGCGCGGCCCGCAGCGAGGGGGTCAACAGGCCGCGGCGCGCCAAGGTCGAGGCGATCGCGACGGGCGTGATGCCCCGCGGTCGGAAGGCCGGCTCTGGGGTCACGGGAGTCCTCCGGGGTGGGCGACGTTCGCCCGACCCTAGCGGTCGCTCCGCCTCGGCGGCAGACCTCTGCGACGCGGGCGACGCCTAGGTGGCCTTCTTGGTCGTGGCCTTCTTGGTCGTGGCCTTCTTGGTCGTGGCCTTCTTGGTGGTCGCCTTCTTCGCCGTGGTCTTCTTCGCCGTGGCCTTCTTGGTGGTCTTCTTCGCCGTCTTCTTGGTGGCCCGCTTGCGGGTGGTGGGGCCCTTGGCACGCTTCTCCGCCAACAGCTCGTAGCCGCGCTCCGGGGTGATCGACTCGGGGTCGTCGTCCCGGCGCAGCGTCGCGTTGGTCTCGCCGTCGGTCACATAGGGACCGAAGCGGCCGTCCTTGACGACGACGGGCTTGCCGCTGGTCGGGTCGGTGCCGAGCTCCTTCAGCGGCGGCTTGGCCGCGGCCCGCCCCCGCTGCTTGGGCTGGGCATAGATCGCCAGCGCCTCCTCGAGCGTGATGTCGAAGAGTTGCTGCTCGGTGGCCAGCGAGCGGGAGTCGGTGCCCTTCTTCAGGTAGGGGCCGTAGCGCCCGTTCTGCGCGGTGATCTGCTCACCCTCGGCGTCGGCGCCGACCACGCGCGGCAGGGACAGCAGGCGCAGCGCGGTCTCGAGGTCGATGGTCGCCAGGTCCATGTCCTTGAAGAGCGAGGCGGTGCGCGGCTTGGCCTTGGCGGCCTTCTTCGCGGCCTTGGCCGGGGCAGGCGCCGCGGCGTCCTCGGGCAGCACCTCGGTGACATAGGGCCCGTAGCGGCCCGCCTTGGCGACGATGTCGCGACCGGTCTCGGGGTCCTGCCCCAGCACGCGACCGTCGTCGGCGGCGGCCTCCAACAGCTCCCGGGCCTTGGCCGGGGTCATCTCGTCGGGGGCGACGTCGTCGTTGATGGTGGCGCGCCGCGGCGTGCCGGTCGCCCCCTCGGCGACCTCGCCGGTGGCCGGGTCGACCCCGGCCGGCACGACCTCTTCGACATAGGGCCCGTAGCGACCGACCCGGACGACCATCCCGTCACCGAGATCGATCGTGGAGATGGCACGGGCGTCGATGTCGCCGAGATCCTCGACGAGGTGGCGCAGTCCGTCGGCGGAGGTGGCCTCGTCGCCGAAGTAGAAGCGCTTCAGCCAGGCCGCGCGCTGCTCGTCGCCCCGGGCGATGCGGTCGAGGTCCTCCTCCATCGAGGCGGTGAAGTCGTAGTCCACCAGCCGGGTGAAGTGCTCCTCCAGCAACCGGGTGACGGCGAAGGCCAACCAGGTCGGCACCAAGGCGGTGCCCTTGGTGCGCACGTAGCCACGGTCCTGGATCGTGCCGACGGTCGCCGAATAGGTCGACGGACGGCCGATCCCCTTCTCCTCCATGGCCTTGACGAGGGTGGCCTCGGTGTAGCGGGCCGGCGGGGAGGTCTCGTGCCCCTCGGCCTCGGCCTTGGTGGTCGTCAGGGCGACGCCGGTGGAGAGCTTGGGCAGGCGACGCTCCTGGTCGCGGGCGTCGGCGGCGGCGCGGGCGTCCTCGTCCCGGCCCTCTTCGTAGGCCGCGAGGAAGCCGCGGAAGGTGATCACCGTGCCGGAGGCGGTGAACTCCACGTCCTGCCCGTCGGGCAGGGTGGCGCCCAGGCGCACGGTGGCGGTCGAGCCGCGGGCGTCGGCCATCTGGGAGGCCACGGTGCGCTTCCAGATCAGCTCGTAGAGCGCGAACTCCTCGCCGCGCAGCTCGCCGGCGACCTGGGCCGGGGTGCGGAAGCGGTCGCCGGCGGGGCGGATGGCCTCGTGGGCCTCCTGCGCGTTCTTGACCTTCTTCTCGTAGCGGCGCGGCGACTCGGGCACGTATTCGGCGCCGTAGAGATCCCGGGCCTGCCCGCGGGCGGCGGTCAGGGCGGCCTGCGACAGCGTGGTGCTGTCGGTCCGCATATAGGTGATGTAGCCGTTCTCGTAGAGCCGCTGGGCCACCCGCATCGCGTTCTTGCTGGACAGGCGCAGCTTGCGCGAGGCCTCCTGCTGGAGGGTGGAGGTGGTGAAGGGCGCCGACGGCCGGCGGGTGTAGGGCTTCTCCTGGACGTCACGGACTGTGACGCCAGACCCCTTGAGTTGATTGGCGATTGCGGCCGCTGCGGCCTCGTCGAGCTTGACGACGGCACCCTTGAGCTCGCCGCGGTCGTTGAAGTCGCGACCCTGAGCGACCCGGGCGCCGTCGACCGCGCTCAGGCGTGCCGAGAAGGCCCGGGACATGTCGTCGGGGGTGAACTCGCCGACGACATCCCAGTAGGCGGCCTTGACGAAGGCCATCCGCTCGCGTTCGCGCTCGACGACCATGCGGGTGGTGACGGACTGGACGCGGCCGGCGGACAGGCCGTTCTTGACCTTGCGCCACAGGACCGGCGAGACCTCGTAGCCGTAGAGCCGGTCGAGGATGCGGCGGGTCTCCTGCGCGTCGACGAGGTCCTTGTCGAGCTCGCGGGTCTCGTTGACGGCCCGCCGGATCGCCTCGGGGGTGATCTCGTGGAAGACCATCCGCTTCACGGGGACCTTGGGCTGCAGGGTCTCCAGCAGGTGCCAGGCGATGGCCTCGCCCTCGCGGTCCTCATCAGTGGCGAGATAGAGCTCGTCGGCGTTCTTCAGCGCCCGCTTGAGCTCGGCGACCTTCTTCTTCTTGTCGGAGTCGACGATGTAGTAGGGCTGGAAGGCGTCCTCGACGTTGACACCGAAGCGGCCGTAGGGCCCCTTCTTCATGTCGGCCGGCATCTCGGAGGGGGTCGGGATGTCCCGAATATGTCCGACGGAGGCCTCGACGTCGAAGTCGCTGCCGAGATAGCCGCCGATGGTCTTGGCCTTGGCCGGGGACTCGACGATGACGAGCTTGCGCCCGGTTCCACTCACTGCCTACGCACCTGTTCTCTCTAGTCCGCGTGCAGTGGATTCGTCACTGCTCCGACGCGAGTCCCCGCCACCGTAGCGGAGGTGACGGCCGACGCAACAACCAGTCCGCCGCCGCGGGAGCCCACATCGCGATGACCAGCCGAGTCGCGGCATACTTTAATCTTCAATTGCGTTGAGGAAGGTATGACGACGATGGAACAAGAGGCGACGCCCGACCGGATGCCGGTCCTGTATCTCAGCCACGGCGCGCCTCCACTGGCCGACGACGAGCGCTGGACGGGCGAGTTGGCGGCGTGGTCCGAGCAGCTCCCCCGACCCCGCAACATCCTCATGGTCTCGGCCCACTGGGAGGCCGACCCGATGACGGTCAGCGCCATCTCGGGCGACCCCGGGCTGACCTACGACTTCTGGGGCTTCCCGCAGAAGTACTACGAGGTCACCTATGCCGCCCCGACCGCCCCCGACCTGGCCCGCGAGGTCGCCGGCCTCGTCGCCACCGCCGAACGGCCGCTGCACGTCGACGAGTCCCGCGGCCTCGACCACGGCGCCTATGTGCCGCTGGTCGAGATGTTCCCCGAGGCCGACGTGCCGGTGCTGCAGTTGTCGATGCCGACCCTCGACCCGCGCGAGCTCTTCGACATCGGCCGCCGCCTGGCGCCGCTGCGCGACCAGGGCACCCTGCTCGTCGGCTCCGGCTTCACTACCCACAACCTGCGCTGGTTCAACCCCGCCGGTGGGGCGGACGCAGCGCCGCCGACCGCGAGCGCCGAGTTCGACCACTGGGCCGCGGAGGCGATGGCGAGCCAGGACGTCGACGCGATCCTCGACTTCGTCCACCGCGCCCCTGCCGCGCTCGAGGCCCACCCCCGGACCGAGCACTGGGCCCCGCTCTACGTCGCGCTCGGCGCCGCCTACGAGTCGGGCTCCCTGGCCAGCCGCACGATGGTCGACGGCTTCTGGTTCGGCCTGAGCAAGCGCTCCTGGCAGTTGGACTGAGCCCCGACGCACCACCCCACCCCCACAGGCGCTTTCGCCCAATTGGCCACAAACGCCCCGACACATCACCGCCCCGCCGCACCACCGCCCCGACATGACAGCAGCCCCGCCCGGCGAGGTGCCGGGCGGGGCTGCGGCGTGCCCGCGGCATACCGGGGTATGCCGCGCGCGGCGTCAGTGACCGACGGGGCGGTCGGGGTCGAGCTCGAGGTGGTCCGGGACGACGATCGGCTTGAGCTTGGCCCAGGCCATGAAGGACAGCCCGGCAGCGAGCAGGGCGAGGCCGGTCCACAGGTTGGCGTTGACGCCACCGGTCTTGTCCAGCGCCTGGTCCCCGACGAAGCCGGCGATCAGGAGCAACAGGCCGTAGATGCCCAGCAGGGCGCCGATGATGTTGCGGATGTCGAAGGCTCCGGCGGTGTGGCCGGTGCCGCCGTCCGCGACATCCAGCGGCGGGGCGTCGAGGTCGGAGCGCAGCGGCGCGTCCTCGTCATGACGGTCGTGGTCGAAGCGATCAGGTGTGTGCGACATGGTGATGCCTCCTCTCTCAGAACAGGACGTTCAGCACGAGGACCATGCCGAGCGCGATGAGCGCCAGCGGCACGGTGCGCTGATAGAAGGGACGGCCGGCCTCGTCCGGGTCGATGAGGTCCTCCTTGGGGGTCTCGGAATAGACCAGACCCTTGAGCGACCCCTCCGGCTTGGGCTCGGTCATCAGCGAGACGACCACCGAGACCAGGATGTCGACGACGAAGGCGGTCGAGGCGGCCACGAAGGCCAGGCCCTGGCCGGACAACTCCAGCAGCCCACCGAACTCGCCGGCCCACCAGACGGACACCGCCGAGAGCGTGCCGGCGATCAGACCCGCCCACCCAGCGGTCGCGGTCATCCGCTTCCAGAACATACCGAGGATGAAGGTCGCGAACAGCGGCGCGTTGAAGAAGCCGAAGAGCGTCTGCAGGTAGTCCATGATGTTGCCGAACTTGCCCGCAATCGTCGCGGTGAAGATCGCGATGACCGTCGCCGCGAAGGTCGCCAGACGCCCCACCCCGAGGTAGTAGTGGTCGGGCTTGTCCTTGACGGCATAGGTCTGCCAGAGGTCATAGCTGAAGACCGTGTTGAAGGCCGAGATGTTGGCCGCCATGCCCGCCATGAAGGCCGCGAGCAGACCCGCGATCGCCAGGCCGAGCAGACCGTTGGGCAGCACGTCGCGCATGAGCAGCAGCAGGGCGTCGTTGTATTTCACGTCGCCGGAGGCGCCACCGGGGATGGCCGCCTCGCCGCCGGAGGCCTTGAGCTGGACGATCTCGTTGACCAGGACCGCCGCGACCATGCCGGGCAGGATGACGATGAAGGGGACGAACATCTTGGGGAAGGCGCCGATGATCGGCGTCTTCCGGGCCGCGGAGATCGAGTTCGACGCCATCGCGCGCTGCACCTCGACGAAGTTGGTCGTCCAGTAGCCGAAGGACAGCACGAAGCCGAGACCGAAGACGATGCCGATGACCGACAGGATCGGGCTGTCGAAGCCGGTCAGCGGCAGCCCGGGCCAGGACTCGAGTTGGTCCTTGGCGGGGGTGACCTTGTCGGACTGGGCCGCCGCGGCGGTGATCTTGTCCTTCAGGCCGCCGTAGCCGCCGACGCGGTGCAGACCGATCAGGGTCAGCGGCAGCAGCGAGGCGACGATGACGAAGAACTGCAGCACCTCGTTGTAGATCGCCGCGGACAGACCGCCGAGCGTGATGTAGGACAGCACGATGACGGCCGCGATGATCAGCGCCACCCACATCGGCCAGCCCAGCAGGGCGTGCACGATCGAGGCGAGCAGATAGAGGTTCACGCCGGCGATCAGCAGCTGTGCCAGCGCGAAGGACAACGAGTTGACCAGGTGCGCGCCGGGACCGAAACGACGGAGCATGAACTCCGGCACCGAGCGGACCTTGGAGCCGTAGTAGAAGGGCATCATCACGACGCCGAGGAAGAGCATCGCCGGGATGGCGCCGACCCAGAAGTAGTGGACGGTCGGCAGACCCATCTGGGCGCCGGTGGCCGACATACCCATGATCTCGACGGCACCGAGGTTGGCCGAGATGAAGGCCAATCCCGTCACCCAGGCCGGCAGCGAGCGTCCGGAGAGGAAGAAGTCGATCGAGTCGGACACCTGGCGCCGGGCCATGAAGCCGATGCCGAGGACGAAGGCGAAATAGATCGCAATGAGCAGGTAGTCGAGCCAGTTCGCCGTGATCAATGTGTCAGCGGCGCGGACGGCTCCCTGCGCTGAAGAGATAAGCACCGTTGGCACCTCCAGCGGGGACAATTCGGACCCTCACACGCTAGGCCCATGAGTCACATGCGCAACTTGTGCACCACAAATAGTTGTGATCGCACCACAATCGTTATGTCCCGCCCTCAGCGGTTCGACCTGCACGAACACCCCACAACGCAGGTATGCCGCGCGCTCCGGAGAGCACGCGGCATACCTGACGGGCGCCGGAGGCGCCGATGATCACATCGCGTCGATGATGCCGTTCAGGGTGGCCGACGGACGCATCGCGGCCGCGGTCTTGTCACCGTCGGGGCGGTAGTAGCCGCCGATGTCGGTGGGGTTGCCCTGGACGCCGATCAACTCGGCCGTGATCGTGGCCTCGTTGTCGGCGAGCTGCTGGGCGACGGAGGTGAAGCGCTCCTTCAGCTCGGCGTCGGTGCCCTGGGCCGCCAGCGCCTGCGCCCAGTAGAGCGCGAGGTAGTAGTGGCTGCCGCGATTGTCGATCTGACCGACCTTGCGGGCCGGGGACTTGTTCTCGTCGAGGAAGCGGGCGATGGCCTCGTCGAGGGCGTCGGCCAGGACCTGGGCCTTGGCGTTGTCCTGCGTCGTGGCCAGGTGCTCCAGTGAGGCGCCGAGTGCGGAGAACTCACCGAGGGAGTCCCAGCGCAGGTAGTCCTCCTTGACGAACTGCTGCACGTGCTTGGGCGCGGAGCCGCCGGCGCCGGTCTCGAAGAGGCCACCGCCGTTGAGCAGCGGCACGACCGAGAGCATCTTGGCCGAGGTGCCCAGCTCGAGGATCGGGAAGAGGTCGGTCAGGTAGTCGCGCAGCACGTTGCCGGTGACCGAGATCGCGTCCTCGCCCTTGCGGATCCGCTCCAGGCAGAAGGTGATCGCCTCGACCGGGTTCTTGATGACGATCTCGAGGCCGTCGGTGTCGTGGTCGCCCAGGTACTGCTCGACCTTGGCGATCACGTTGGCGTCGTGGGCCCGCGCGGAGTCGAGGTAGAACACGGCCGGGGCGCCGGTGGCGCGGGCGCGGGTGACGGCGAGCTTGACCCAGTCCTGGATCGGGATGTCGCGCACCCGCGACTGACGCCAGATGTCGCCGGCCTTGACCTCGTGCTCGGTGACGACATTGCCCTCGGCGTCGGTCACCACGACGGTGCCGTCGGCCGGGATCTCGAAGGTCGTCGGGTGCGAGCCGTACTCCTCCGCCTTCTGGGCCATCAGGCCGACGTTCGGGACCGAGCCGATGGTGGCCGGGTCGAGGGCGCCGTTCTTCTTGCAGTCCTCGAAGACGGCCTGGTACATCGGGCCGTAGCAGCGGTCGGGGATCATCGCGAGCGTCTGCTGTTGACCACCCTGGGCGTCCCACATCTGACCGGAGTCGCGGATGACCACGGGCATGGAGGCGTCGATGATGATGTCGCTGGGCACGTGCAGGTTGGTGATGCCCTTGTCGGAGTCGACCATCGCCAGGGCCGGGCGCTGCGCATAGAGCGCCTCGATGTCGGCGGTGATCTCGTCCTGCTTCTCCTGCGGCAGGGCGCCGAGCTTGGCGTAGAGGTCGCCGATGCCCTGGTTGGGGTTGAAGCCGATCTGCTCGAGCGCGTCGGCGTGCTTGGTCAGCGCGGGCTCGTGGAAGACAGAGACTGCGTGGCCGAAGAGCACCGGGTCGGAGACCTTCATCATCGTCGCCTTGAGGTGCAGCGACAGCAGCAGGCCCTCGGCCTTGGCGGCCTCGATCTGCTCGGCGTAGAAGGCGCGCAGGGCGTCCTTGGACAGGAAGGTGCCGTCCACGATCTCGCCGGCCTTGACCTCGACGCCGTCCTTGAGGACGGTCTCGCCGTCGGCGCCCTTGAGCGTGATCGTCAGGGTGGAGTCCTTGTCCATGACCGTGGACTGCTCGTTGCCGTAGAAGTCGCCGCCCTGCATGTCGACGACGCGGGCCTTGTTGTCGGCCGACCAGGCGCCGAGGCGGTGGGGGTTCTTCTTGGCGAAGTTCTTCACCGACTGGGGGGCGCGGCGGTCCGAGTTGCCCTCACGCAGAACGGGGTTCACGGCAGAGCCGAGGACCTTGGCGTAGGCCTCCTTGACGGCCTTCTCGGCGTCGTCCTTGGGCTCCTCGGGGTAGTCCGGGATGTCGTAGCCCTGCTCCTGCAACTCCTTGATCGCGGCCTTGAGCTGAGGCACGGAGGCGGAGATGTTGGGGAGCTTGATGATGTTGGCGCCCGGGTCCTGGGTCAGCTCGCCGAGCTTGCCGAGCTCGTCCTCGATGCGCTGGTCGGCCTGGAGCCGGTCGGGGAACTGGGCGAGGATGCGACCGGACAGGGAGATGTCGCTGGTCTCCAGCTCGACGCCGGTCCCCTTGGTGAAGGCCTGCACCATCGGCAGGAGCGAGTAGGTCGCGAGGGCGGGAGCCTCGTCGGTGAGCGTCCAGTAGATCTTCGATGCGGTCATGCTCTCTCCGTCGTGAGTGGGTGCGGGACATCCCCGGCGGGCGCGGCAGCATCACCGCGACCCCGCGGCTGGGCCCATCCTCCCACGTCACCGGAGCGGTCTGTGGGGGTATGCCGTGTGGTGGCAGTTCAGTCGCGGTCTCGTTCGATCAGCGGGCCTCTGCCCACCAGCCGGCCCGCGCCGCCTCATCCCATTCGCCGTCCGGAACCACCCCGAGGAAGGTGAAGGTGCCGTCCGGCTCGGGGTTGTGGCCCACACCCCACGAGACCGGCTCCTCCTCCAGGCCCAACCACTCGACCGTCACGTGCCACGGATCCGCCCGGACGATCCTGCCGGGATGCCCGTGCTGGAGGACCGGCGTCGTGCCGTCACCCTGGGGGGCGAAAATGTCCTCCTCGTGCTGGGGGCCCAGCCAGATCACCCGCACGCCCGGACGCGCGGATCCAACCGAGAGATGGCACAGATCGCTACTACCCGGCATTCGCAGCCACGACCCCGCTCCTTGAACCCTTTTCGCCAATAGCGCTAAAACGGACCTTGCACCCAAGCACTCGGCGGAGTCAACCGGTCTACCAAAGGCACCTATGGGCGACTGGGCGCCGACGGCTGTTGTCACCCAAGTGATCGCCGTCCCGTCACATCCAAAAGCGGGGTATGCCGCGTGGCCGGGCCACGCGGCATACCCCTCGGTCGTGGGCCGGGTCAGGTGTCGGCGTCGGTGTCGTCCTCGACGACGGCTCCGGCGAACTGCGCCTGGTAGAGGCGGCTGTAGGCGCCGCCGGCGTGGACGAGCTCGTCGTGGCTGCCCTGCTCGACGATGCGGCCGGCCTCCATCACGAGGATGACGTCGGCGTCGCGGATCGTCGACAGCCGGTGGGCGATGACGAAGGACGTGCGGTCGCTGCGCAGCGCCGCCATGGCGTGCTGGACGAGCAACTCGGTGCGGGTGTCGACCGAGGAGGTCGCCTCGTCGAGGATCAGCAGCGCCGGCTGGGACAGGAACGCTCGGGCGATGGTGAGCAGCTGCTTCTCACCGGCCGAGATGTTCGAGCCCTCGTCGTCGATGACCGTGTCGTAGCCGTCGGGCAGGGAGTGGACGAAGCGGTCGACATAGGTCGCCGTGGCTGCCGCGAGCACCTCCTCGTCGGTGGCACCCGGCCGGCCGTAGGCGATGTTGTCGCGGATCGTCCCGTTGAACAGCCAGGTGTCCTGCAGGACCATCCCGATCTGGTCGCGCAGGTCGTGCCGCCGCATCCGGGCGATGTCGACGCCGTCGAGGGTGATCCGCCCGCCGTCGAGCTCGTAGAAGCGCATGATCAGGTTGACCAAGGTGGTCTTGCCGGCGCCGGTGGGCCCGACGATCGCGACGGTCTGCCCCGGCTCCACCACCAGGTCGAGGTGCTCGATCAGCGGCCGCTCGGCGGTGTAGGAGAACGAGACGTCCTCGAAGGCGACCCGCCCGCGAGCCTGCTCGACCGCGAGCGGCTCGGCCGACTCGGCGACCTGCTCGTCGGCGTCGAGCACCTCGAATACCCGCTCGGCAGAAGCGACTCCGGACTGCAGCAGGTTCGCCATCGACGCCACCTGCGTCAGCGGTTGGGTGAACTGGCGCGAGTACTGGATGAACGCCTGCACGCCACCGAGGGTCATCGACCCGTTGGCGACCCGCAGGCCACCGACGACGGCGACGGCCACATAGGAGAGGTTCCCGACGAACATCATCGCCGGCATGATGACGCCGCTGATGAACTGCGCGCTGAAGCCGGCCCGGTAGAGCGCGTCGTTGGTGGTCGCGAAGGCTGCCTCGTTGTCGCTCTGTCGGCCGAAGACCTTGACGAGGCTGTGCCCGGTGAAGGACTCCTCGACCACGGCGTTGACGTCGCCGGTCGAGCGCCACTGGTCCTTGAAGTGCCGCTGGGCGCGCTTGCCGATGACACCCGTGACGATGCCTGCGAGCGGGATGGTGAAGAGCGCGATCAGGGTCAGCAAGGGCGAGACCCAGAACATCATCGCCAGCATGGCCAGCACCGTCAGCAGCGAGGTCAGCAACTGGCTCAGGGTCTGCTGCAGCGACTGTGAGACGTTGTCGATGTCGTTGGTGACCCGGCTGAGCAGCTCTCCGCGGGGCTGGGCGTCGAAGTAGGGCAGGGGAAGCCGATTGATCTTGTCCTCGACATCACGGCGCAGGCCGAAGATGGTGCGGTTGACCGCGCCGGCGAGCAGGTGCTGGGAGATCCACGCGATCAGCGAGGCCACGGCATAGAGCGCGAGGACCACCAGGACCACCCGCAGGACGGCGTCGAAGTCGATGCCCTGGCCCGGCACGAGGTCGGTCATCCCGGAGAGCAGATCGGCCATGTCGTCCTGGCCGCGGGCACGCATCTGCTCGACCAGTTGGCCCTGGGTGACGCCCTCGGGCAGTTGACGCCCCACCACTCCGGCAAAGATGAGATCGGTTGCGCGGCCGAGGATCTTGGGGCCGAGCGCGGACAGCACCACGCTGACGACGGTCATCGCGACGATGCCCAACAGCAGGGCCCGCTCAGGGCGCAGCAGCCCGAGGACCCGCCTGGCGGATTCCTTGAAGTTGGCGGCCTTCTCACCGGTGCCGGCCATGGCGCCGGGGCCGTGGGTGGGCCCCTGGGGGCCGCGGCGCTGCTCGGCGGCCTTCTCCTCGGCAGTCTTCAACTCGCTCATGCCGCCTCCTCCGCGGGGCGCTGGGACTCGACGATCTCGGCATAGGTCGGGCAGGACTCGAGCAACTCCTCGTGTCGCCCCGCTCCCACCACGCGGCCGTCGTCGAGGACGATGATCTGGTCGGCGTCGATGACGGTCGAGACCCGTTGGGCCACAACGATCACCGTCGAATGCCGCGTCACCGGCCGCAGGGCTGCGCGCAGCCGCGCGTCGGTGGCCAGGTCGAGGGCACTGAAGCTGTCGTCGAAGAGGTAGATGTCGGGGCGGGCGACGATCGCTCGGGCGATGGCGAGCCGCTGGCACTGACCACCGGAGACATTGGCGCCACCCTGGGCGATCGGCGAGTCCAGGCCGTCGGGCATGGCTCGGACGAAGTCCTCGGCCTGGGCGATGCGCAGGGCCTCCCACAGTTGCTCGTCGGTGGCCTCGGGGTCGCCGAAGCGCAGATTGCTCGCAACCGTCCCGGAGAAGAGATAGGCCTTCTGTGGGACGAGGCCGATCCGGCTCCAGACGTCCTCGAGGAGGGCGTCGCGCACGTCCACTCCCCCGAGGCGCACGTGCCCGTCGGTGGCGTCGTAGAGGCGCGGGATCAGGTGCAGGAGAGTGGATTTGCCCGAGCCGGTGGATCCGATGACGGCCGTGGTCTGCCCGGGATGGGCGGTGAAGGTGATGTCGTGGAGCACCGGGTGTTCGGCGCCGGGATAGGAGAAGTCGACCAGGTCGAGGGAGACGTCGACGGGGCCGGCGGGCAGTCGCGCCGGGGCGCTGGGCTGGTGGACGCTGGAGTCGGTGTCGAGGACCTCCCCGATGCGGCCGGCCGAGACGGTGGCGCGCGGGATCATCATCGACATCATCGTCGCCATCATCACCGACATCAGGATCATGATCAGATAGCTCATGAAGGCGAAGAGCTGCCCGACCTGGGTGTCACCGGCGTCAATTCGCTTGGCGCCGAACCAGATCACCGCCACGCTCGAGGTGTTGAAGATGAACATCACGATCGGGAAGACGACCGCCATGAGGCGGCCGACCGCCAGCGAGGCCGCGGTGTAGGTCGAGTTCGCGACGCCGAAGCGCTCCCGCTCGTGGTCCTCGCGCACGAAGGCGCGCACCACGCGGATGCCGGTGATCTGCTCGCGCAGGATGCGGTTGACGTTGTCGACCGAGGTCTGCATCGTGCGGAACTGCGGCACCATCCGCCAGGTGGCCAGACCGACCACGAGCGCCAGCAGCGGCACCGCCACGGCGAGCAGCCAGGCCAGGCCCGGGTCCTCGCGCAAGGCCATGACCAGACCGCCGATCATCATGATCGGGGCACCGACCATCATCGCCGCCCCCATGAAGGAGACCTGCTGGATCTGCTGGACGTCGTTGGTGGCACGGGAGATCAGCGTCGGCGCACCGAAGCGGGCGACCTCCTGGGCGGAGAAGTCGCCGACGCGGTGGAAGACCGCCGCGCGCAGGTCCCGGGCCATCCCGGCCGTGGACCGGGCCGCCAGATAGGTCGCCGCGACCGAGGCGACGATCTGGATCAGGGAGACCGCGAGCATGATGCCGCCCAACTCCATGATCGCGCCGGTGTCGCCCTTGGCGACGCCGTCGTCGATGATGCGCGCGTTGAGGCTGGGCAGATAGAGCGCGGCGATGGTGCCGGCCAGTTGCAGCACGAGCAACAGGGCCAGCAGACCGGCATAGGGGCGCAGATAGCTGCGCAGGATTCGGAGCAACATCAGCAGGCCTTCCGGGGGCGGCGTGTGGTGGCGCGGGCCAGGGTCGGGGCGGCGAGCGCCGGGGTGTCGGCGGCGACGCCGTAGAGGACGAGGTCGGCGATCTCCTCGGGGCCGAGGTGGAGATCGTCGGCGACCGCCGGGTGACAGGCGGTGAAGGTTTGCAGCCTGAGCAGGTGGGCCACGACGAGCGGGTCGAGACGCAGTTCGGCGCGATGGGGGGCGAGCAGGTCGGCGACCACTGCGAAGAACTCCGCATGCCGGTCGGCCTCGTCCTCGTGTGCCGGTGGCGGACCGATGATGCCGACGGCGTCCATGAGCGCGAAGATCGACCGGAGCCGCTCCTGCATCGCGGCGACGATCGCGATCACGTTGTCGCGCAGTCGAGTCGAGGAGCCGAGCGCCCGCAGCTCGTCGTGGAAGTCGCCTGGGTCCATGGCCTCGACCAGGGCGGCGTCGACGAGGGCGTCCTTGGTCTCGAAGACCCGGAAGATCGTGCCTTCGGCGACCTCGGCCGCCTGGGCGATCTGGCGCGTGGTCACGGCGCGACCGTGCTCGCGCAGCAGCGGGATCGTCGCCGCGATGAGGGCGGCCCGCCGGTCGTCGGGCGGGAGGGCAGGAGCTCTGGGTGTCACCCCACCATTGTGAGTGAGTGAGCGCTCACTCACAAATGCGCACGATGATTGGGACCATTCGGTGTCGCCATCACAGCAACGAACGGTCCCAATCATCGATGGGGCGGGCGGGGCGGGGTCAGGCCGGGGTGGCCGAGGTCAGAGGATGACCGCTCCGAAGAGGAAGCCCAGCGCGACGGAGAAGGCGATCGCGAGGATGCCGGGGATCAGGAAGGGGTGGTTGAAGACCGCCTTGCCGATCCGCGTGGTGCCGGTGTCGTCCATCTCGACCGCGGCCAGCAGGGTCGGATAGGTCGGCAGGACGAAGAGCGCCGAGACCGCCGCGAAGGAGGCAACCGCCGCGACATTGCTGACGCCCAGGGCGAGGGCGGTCGGCATGAGGGCCTTGGTGGTCGCGGCCTGGCTGTAGAGCAGGCACGCGGCGAAGAAGAGCACGACGGCGAGCAGCCACGGGTAGTCCTTGAGCAGGCCACCGGCCGCGTTCTTGATCTCCTCCTCGTGGGCACCGACGAAGGTCGCACCCAGCCAGGCGACACCGAGCACACACAGGACCGCACTCATACCCGACTTGAAGGTCGAGGCGCTGAGGATCTCGGAGGTCTCGACCTTGCAGAGCATGACGATCAAGGTGGCGATCGTCAGCATGAAGGCGATGATCGCGGCGTCCCGCTTCATGACCGGGTCCTTGACGAGGCCGACCTTGTCGCTGATCGCGGTGGCATAGGCCATGACGGCCAGCAGGCCGAGCAGGAAGATGCCGACCGAGCGCTTGGCATAGGGCTTGAGCACCAGCTCGTCGTGACCGCGCATGTCGACGCGGCCGTCGGCCAGACGCCGCTGGAACTCGGGGTCGTCGGAGAGCTTGTCACCGCGGGCGCGATCCCACAGATACATCACCAGCGCGCAGAGCATGACGCCGAGGAAGGTCGAGGGGATGACCGTGGCTAGCAACTGCAGATAGTCGACGCCCTTCTTCTCCATCGCCGAGGACATGAAGACCACGGCGGCGGAGATCGGCGAGGCGGTGATGGCGATCTGCGAGGAGACCACGGCGATGGAGAGCGGTTTGGAGGGCTTCATGTTGCTCTCCTTGGCCACCTCGGTGATGACCGGCATCGTCGAGAATGCCGTGTGCCCGGTGCCCGCCATGAAGGTCATCAGGTAGGTGATGATCGGGGCGAGGAAGAGCAGCTGGCGCGGATTGCGGCGCAGGACCTTCTCGGCGAGGCTGACGAGGTAGTCCATCCCACCGGCCACCTGCATGGCCGCGATGGCTGCGATGACGGCCGCGATGATGGAGACGACGTCGAGCGGCATCTCGCCGGGGGCGACACCGAGCACCGCGAGCAGGAGCACACCGAGACCGCCGGCGAAGCCGATGGCGATGCCACCCAGGCGCGCTCCGAGGAAGATGGCGCCGAGGACGACGAGGAGTTCGACCCAGATCATCGCGCTGCCTTCGATTCGTTGCGGGCGGCCAGGGAGGTCAGGTCGCGGGGGTGCATGAGGTTCTCCGGGGAGAGGACCTCGTCGAGGGTCTGCTCGTCCAGCAGGCCCATCTCGAGGACGACCTCACGGACGGTGCGACCGGAGCGGGCGCACTCCTTGCCGACGAGGTCACCGTTGTGGTGGCCGATCAGGTCGTTGAGATAGGTGACGATGCCGATCGAGCCGAGGACGTAGTCGCGGCATACCTCCTCGTTGGCGGTGATGCCGGTGACGCACTTCTCGCGCAGGGTGTCGCAGGCCGCGGTCATGAGGTTGATCGACTCGAACATCGCCTGCCCGATGACCGGCTCCATCACATTGAGCTGCAACTGCCCGGCTTCGGCGGCGAAAGTGACGGTGATGTCGTTGCCGAAGACCTTGAAGCAGACCTGGTTGACGACCTCGGGGATGACCGGGTTGACCTTGGCCGGCATGATCGAGGAGCCGGCCTGCATCTCGGGCAGGTTGATCTCGTTGAGCCCGGCGCGCGGGCCGGAGGAGAGCAGTCTCAGGTCGTTGCAGATCTTGCTCAACTTGGTCGCGGTGCGCTTGATGGCCGCGTGCACCTGCACATAGGCACCGCAGTCGCTGGTCGCCTCGATCAGGTTGGCGGCCAACACGATCGGCAGACCCGAGACCTCGGCGAGCTTGCCGACGACGAGCTGCGGATAGCCCTCGGGGGTGTTCACCCCGGTGCCGATGGCGGTGGCGCCGAGGTTGACCTCGGTGAGCAGGCGGCTGGAGCTCTCGAGCCGGGCGATCTCCTCGCCCAGGTTGACGGCGAAGGCGTGGAACTCGTCGCCGAGGGTCATCGGGACGGCGTCCTGCAGCTGGGTGCGCCCCATCTTGAGGACATTGGCGAACTCGCCACCCTTGGCCTCGAAGGCCGCGGCCAACTCCTCGACGGCGACCTGGAGCCGCTTGAGGGCGAAGAGCACCCCGAGGCGGAAGCCACTGGGGTAGGCGTCGTTGGTGGACTGCGAGCGGTTGACGTGGTCGTTGGGGTGGACGACCTCGTAGTCGCCCTTGGGTCGACCGAGGTGCTCCAGGGCGAGGTTGGCCAGCACCTCGTTGGTGTTCATGTTCACCGAGGTGCCGGCTCCGCCTTGGAAGACGTCGACCGGGAACTGGTCCATGCAGCGGCCCTTGTCGAGGACCTCGTCGCAGGCCCACTCGATGGCCTCGGCGACCTCGGCGGGGATGGCGCCCAACTCGGCATTCGCCCGGGCGGTCGCCTTCTTGACCATCACCATGCCGCGGATGAAGTCGGGCACGTCGTTGATGGTCGCGGAGCTGATCCGGAAGTTCTCGATGGCCCGCAGCGTGTGCACGCCGTAGTAGGCCTCGTCCGGCACCTCCCGCTGACCGAGGAGGTCCTCTTCCACCCGTACCGCTGCCATTGCCCCTACGCCCCTTCGCGTCGCTGTCTCGTGGTCGGCCCGGCAGGTTCGCCTGCCAGACGTCGCCGAAACTACTACTACGTGTTGTCGTAGGTGAAACCGCCGAGACCACTCGATCCGTGGCCCACGCCGCCCCCTGGGCGCGTCTGCGCAGGTCAGCGGGCCGCCGCGGGCGAATGCGTGAAAGCGCCGATGTGCAGACTCACAGATTTAACGGAACTAAGCGTCGACCTTATCGGAATTAAGAGGACCGCTCAGAGCAGCAGTCCGTCGGCGACCAGCGAGCGCACGACGGGCACGACCTCGGCACGCACCTGCTCGACGTCGACCTCCAGCAGCTGGGCGATCGCCTCGGTCGCGGCCCTCGCGGTGAGCGAGCCATCGGCGACCGAGAGGTATGCCGCCGTGGCCGTCTCGACGCGCTGGACGCGCCGGAGCCCGCCGCCCTGTCGGATCTCGATGACCGAGGGGTCGTCCGCGCCGGGCAGGCCGTGCCGGGCCTCGGTCACGTCGTCGGCGCAGCGCCAGGCCACGTCGAGGACCTCGTCGTCGGAGTGCTCGGCCAGCCACGTGCGGGCCCGGAGCCCGGCGAGCACGTGGGGCCCCATCGGCTGCGCCACGATGTGGGGCACGTCGACGAGGTCGATGAAAGGCTCGCGCTCGGTGGCCGGACGCTGGAGGGTGATCATCCCGAAGCCGATGGCCTCGACATCACGGGCGGCGAAGTCGTCGAGCCAGGCCTCATACATCTGCATGAACTCCGCTGTCGCAGAGTGGTGCCCACCATCGCGAGCCCACGTCTCGGCATACTGCGCCGGGTCCTGGACCTCCCGCTGGACGATCCAGGCGTCGAGCCCGGTGCCCTCCACCCAGGAGCGGACCCGGTCACCCCAGGTCGACCCCGCCGGTATCTCCCAGTTGCCGAGGAACTGGGAGATGCCACCGGGCGCGAGGACCTCCCCGACGCTGCGCACGAGGTCGGAGACGACCGTGTCGCCGGCCCGCCCGCCGTCGCGGTACTCGAACATCGGCATGCTCGCGACGCGTGGCGTGATGACGAACGGCGGGTTGGAGACGACCAGGTCGAACTCCTCACCGGCGACGGGCTCGAGCATGGAGCCGCGCCGCAGCTCCCAGTCGAGGCCGTTGAGCTCGGCGTTGAACCTGGCGAACTCCAGGGCCCGCTCGGACAGGTCGGTCACGACCACGGACTCGGCATGGGCGCTCAGGTGGAGGGCCTGCACGCCGCAGCCGGTGCCCACGTCGAGCGCGCGGGCCACCTCGGGTCGCGGGGTCCACGCCGCCAGCGTCATCGACGCGCCACCGATGCCGAGCACGTGGTCGCCGTGGAGTGGACGGCGCGTCGCGACCTCGGAGAGGTCGGAGGCGACCCACCAGGAGGAGTCGTCCGCGGCATACGGCCGCAGGTCACACGTGGCGACGACGGCGTCACCCTCCTGCACGACCAGACCCATCGCCAGCGCTCCCCCGACCCCGAGGGTGGGCAGCGCCCGGGCCGCCTCAGCGGTGTCGACGGCGTCGCCGAGGGTGAACAGGCGCACGAGGGTCGCGGTGGGACTCCCGGCCGTGGACGTCACCCTGCGCGCGGGCAGGGTCTGTTCGCGCTCGAGGGCAGCGGACGCGATCGGGCCGAGGGTCTCGGCGACGGCGTCCACGGTGAAGGGCGCGGCACTGAGGTCGGCCCGCAGGAGCGCGACGAGCGCTGCGTCGGCGCGGGGGGTGCGGTGGCTCGGCATCAGCTGAACAGGTCGCCGATGATGTTGCCGGCGCTGCCGCCGGAGCCGCCACCGCTCGTGGTGGGCGGCACCCACTCGCTCGGCTGGACGATGACGAAGCCCGGCCCGTGGAAGGCGTACTGGAAGGCCTCGCCGGTGCCGCCGCGCAGCATCGAGGAGACGTTCATCGACGAGACGACCTGAGGGGTCAGGGTGGCGGACCACCCGACACAGGCCTGCACGTCGACATAGGTCGGCTGCTGGGCGCAGTCGAGGATCACCGGCTGGCCGACCGACGTGATGGCGACGGTCCCCTGCCCGGCGAGCGTGGTGTTGAACAGGCCGCCCGAGAGCATCCCGGCGCCCTGGACCCGCTTGATGTCCCACTCGATGCTGGAGTCGAACGCGAGCAGGTTGCGGGCGTTGACGCTGAGCGCGTCGCCGGTGAGGTCGATGAGGTAGACATAGCCGGCCTCCTCGGCGAAGAAGACCTCGCCGTTGCCGCTCACCCGCATGAGCGAGAGGTCCTCGCCGGTGACGACCTTCTTGAGGAATCGCTTTGCGCTGCCGGCCTTTTCGTGGGTGAAGGTGATCTGCCCCTGGTAGGCGACCATGGCCCCCTTGACCGCCAGCACGTCGCCGCCGAGATGGACCCGCAGCATCTGCGGGTTCTGCAGCGCGAACCGCTGCTCGGCCTGGACCTCGAGGTTGCGCTGCTCGAACAGGTTGGAGTGCATGGGCCCAGCCTAGGGCCCGGCCGCACCACCGCTCACCCGTTGTCCCGGACCCGCCCCGGCGTCGCGGCCATTGCGTGACGGGCCGTGGCCCGACCGATCGCCCCGAGGAGCCGCAGGCCGACGGCGCAGAGGAAGGCCAGCCCGGCCGCGCACTCGAGGCACTCCTCGAGCGTCTGCTCCAGCCGCTCCTGCCCCTGGGTCATCGTGCTCGGGTCGAGCGAGTCCATGCCCACGGCCACTGCGGCGAGGGCCACCCCGACCAGGAGCGCCCGCCGCGCTGCCCGGTCAGCCGCGAGCGCCCGCAGGATGCCCGGCAGCAGCGCCAGGCCAACGAGCGCGACGCCCATCATGAGGAAGTCGCCGGGCGCGACCCAGGGCAGGAAGGGGATGCTCACGCCGCGCGGGGCGAGAATGCCGTCGCGCACCCGCTCGTGGATGGCGAACCGCTCGTCGAGTGCCAGGAAGGTGAAGCCGGCTCCGAGGACCAGCCAGGGCCACGGCCGCTCCCCCAGCAGCCGCAGGACATGCGCGGTGAGGAACGCACCCACGCCGGCCAGGACGAGGACGACCGACTGGAGCCAGGTCATGGGGGTCTGCTCGGCGGCGATCCAGCGCCAGTAGCCGGGCCACTGGGCGGCCGCGAGCGCCAGCGGGGCGAGGACCGCGACACCGATGAGGGCCAGGGTCCACAGCCGACGGGCCGAGGCCGTGGCGGGGTCGTGCCCTTCGGGGGCGCTGGCGGTGCTCGGCGCCGTGGGGGCCACCGCGGGCATGGTCTCGGTCGTCATCGGGCGCTCCTGGTCGGTGTGGGTTGCGGTCATCACGCCGCCTCGCGGACGGTGGCGGTCACGAGCTGGATGGGGTGTCCCTGGGCCGCGGCGAGCACAGCCTCGCCGAACATCTCGCTGCCACGGGCGAGCACCTCGTCGCGCCACCAGGCGCTGTGGGCGGTCTGGAGCAGGCGCCCCTCGCGGGCCAGGTCGTCGTCGGTGCCCGGCTCCAGGACGATCTCGTCGATGCCGAAGCCGCGCAGGCCACCCGAGCGGAGCGCGGCGTGGACCGCGGGCAGGTCGACCAGCGCGGGCCGGCCGACGCAGACGGCGAAGGAGCCCGGTCGCATGTGCTCGACAGCGGCCGCCGAGAGCGGCTGCGGCGTCCCCTCGATGGTCGAGGCACACACCGCGACCACGCTGCTCGCGGCGAGCAGTTCGTCGCGGGAGTCCGTCATGTGCAGGCCCTCGGAGCAGGCGACCCGCACCGCGTGTGGGTCGATGTCATACCCGATGACGCGCATGCCGATGCCCCGCGCGATGCGCGAGAGGTGCGAGCCGATCAGGCCGGTCCCGATGATCCCGAGCGTGCGGCCACGCAGCTCGATCCCGCGCAGCGAGACATCGGCCGGGACCGCACCCCGCGCCCGGTCGTTGGCCAGGTGCACCCGTGCCGCGAGGCTGAAGATCATGGCCAGTGCGTGCTCTGCAACGGCGACCGTCGCATACTCGGGCAGCACGCTGAGCGTGACGTCGTGGCGCTCCAGCGCGTCCAGGTCGAGGTGGTCATAGCCTGTCGCGTAGAGCACGACCGAGCGCAGCTGCGGCAGCCGGTCCAGGAAGTCGTCGTCGATCTCGGGCAGGGCGATGTTGGTGGCGGCCAGCACGCTGGCTCCCTCGAGCAGGGCCAGCGCCTCCTCGCGGGGCGGGGCCACGCGGCATACCTCGTAGTGGACCTCGCCGAGGCCCGCCAGCTGCCTGCGCACCGCCTCCGGGAGGGTGCTCTCACCCGCCCTGCTCAACACGACCACACGTGCCATGACCTGCCCCCTTTGCCGGTGGGCGGCCCCTGCGCCACCCGTGTGACCGACAAGATGGCGCACCTGGGCCGGGACGTTACGTCCCCCGCCCCGGGGACCGGCCAGCCGTTACCAAAGTGACACGTGTGACTGCTGTGACTTGAGTAATTCGACCGACGCTCTCAGTCGCGCTCGTCGGCGGGGTAGCCGCCGTGCCCATAGGCGTCGATCGCGTGGTCGGCGTGCTCCTCGTCGATGTCGGTGATCTGAGCGTCGCGGGCCTTGGCCGCGGCCACGGCACCGATGAGAGCCACCGTCGCGACCGCGGCGATGCCATAGCGGATCGGTGCGTTGGCGCCCTCGCCGATGCTCAGGCCGACGATGGCCGGGGCGATGAGGACGGCGACGAGGTTCATCACCTTGAGAAGCGGGTTGATCGCCGGGCCGGCGGTGTCCTTGAAGGGGTCGCCGACGGTGTCGCCGATGACGGTGGCGCCGTGGACGGTCGAGCCCTTCATGCCGATGCCGTCCTCGACGATCTTCTTGGCGTTGTCCCAGGCTCCACCGGAGTTGGCCAGGAAGACGGCCATCAGAGTGCCGCTGGCGATCGCGCCGGCCAGGAAGCCGGCGAGCGGGCCGACGCCCAGGCCGAAGCCGACGGCCATCGGGGCGAGCACCGCGAGCAGACCGGGGGTGGCCAGCTCACGCAGCGAGTCACGGGTGCACATGTCGACCACGCGGCCGTACTCCGGGCGGGCGGTGCCCTCCATGATCCCGGGGATGTCGCGGAACTGGCGGCGCACCTCCAGCACGATCGCGCCCGCGGCGCGGGTGACGGCGTTGATCGCCAGGCCGGAGAAGAGGAAGACCGTGGCCGCGCCGAGCAGCATGCCGATGAGCGCGCCGGGCATGTAGACCTGGAAGGCCTGGAGCAGCTCGCCAACCTCCTGCTGCGAGGGCTTTGCCTCGACCAGGGCGCCCGTGACGGCGTCGTAGTAGGAGCCGAAGAGCGCGGTCGCCGCGAGGACGGCCGTCGCGATCGCGATGCCCTTGGTGATGGCCTTGGTCGTGTTGCCGACCGCGTCGAGGTCGGTGAGCACCGCTGCACCGTTGGCGTCGACGTCACCGGACATCTCGGCGATGCCCTGGGCGTTGTCGGAGACCGGCCCGAAGGTGTCCATCGCGACGATGACGCCGACGGTGGTGAGCAGTCCACAGCCGGCGAGCGCGATGAGGAAGAGCGAGAGCGTCAGCGAGCCGCCGCCGAGGAGGAAGGCGAGATAGACCGCCACGCCGATGACGGCGGCGGTGAAGACGGCCGACTCCATGCCCAGGCCGATGCCAGCGAGGACGACGGTGGCCGGGCCGGTGCGGGCGCTGCGCGAGACGGTGAAGGCCGGGGCCTGGTCGGCGCCGGTGTAGTAGCCGGTCAGCCAGAGGATGACGCCGGCCAGGACGATCCCGATGACGACGGCGGCGACCGCGATGGCACGCGGGTCACCGGCCAGTTGGGCGATCGTCTCGTCGACACTGCCGAGCTCGGCGAAGCTGCCAGGGAGGTAGACATAGGCGGCCACGGCCGAGAGCAGCGCGGAGATTCCGGCGGCCATGTAGAAGCCGCGGTTGATGGCCTGGAGGGCGGTCTGGCCCGGTCGGGTCTTGACGAGATAGACACCGAGCAGGGCGGTCAGGGCGCCGATCGCGGGGATGATCAGCGGGAAGACCAGGCCATAGGCGCCGAATGCCGCGGAGCCGAGGATGAGCGCGGCGACCAGGGTCACGGCATACGACTCGAAGAGGTCGGCGGCCATGCCCGCGCAGTCGCCCACGTTGTCGCCGACGTTGTCGGCGATCGTGGCGGCGTTGCGCGGGTCGTCCTCGGGGATGTTGTTCTCGACCTTGCCGACCAGGTCGGCGCCGACGTCGGCCGCCTTGGTGAAGATGCCGCCGCCGACGCGCATGAACATGGCGAGCAGCGCTGCGCCGAAACCGAATCCCTCGAGGACCTTGGGGGCGTCGCCCTCATAGGCGAGGACCGCTGCCGAGGCGCCGAGCAGGCCCAGGCCGACGGTGAACATGCCGACCACGCCGCCGGTGCGGAACGCGATGCGCATGCCCTCGTCCCGGCCGTTCTCGTGGCGGGCCGCCGCGGCGACGCGGACGTTGGCCTTGACCGCGGTCTGCATGCCGAGGTTGCCGATGATGGCGCTGAAGGCCGCGCCGATGACGAAGAAGACCGAGCGCCCGAGGCGCTCGGCCATCGACCCCGCCGGGAGGAACATCAGGACGATGAAGACGAGCACGACGAAGATGCCGAGGGTGCGGAACTGGCGGCGCAGATAGGCCTGCGCGCCCTCCTGCACCGCGGTGGCGATCTCGCGCATCCGCTCGGTGCCCGCGTCGGCCGCGAGGACCTGCCCGCGGAAGACCAGGCCCATGGCCAGTGCGATCAGGGAGATGACCGCGACCGCGATCACCAAGGTCAGGTTGAGCCCCTCCAGGGTCAACTCATTGGCCATGCCATCCTCCTCGACGGTGCAGGTGTGGCAGACGTTACTCCCGGTTAGCCCCGATTGGCGGCCCGAATGCCCGATCGGCCCCGGGTCAGGGGGCGCCCGGGAGGAGGGCGGACGTGGAGCGGGCGGGCGGGGCCGCGCCGGTCACTGGGCGGCGAGCGCCGCGTCGACCGAGTCGAAGATGCGGAAGACCTTGTCGAGGCCGGTGATCGTGAAGACCTTGAGGATGCGGTCCTGGGTGCAGACCAGGGCGAGCGAGCCGTCGAGGACACGCACGTGCTTGAGCCGCCCGACGAGCACGCCCAGGCCGGTCGAGTCGAGGAAGCCGACGCGCTCGAGGTCGATCACCAGGTGGGGGTGGCCGCTGTCGATGAGCCGGTCGAGGGAGTCACGCAGCTGGGGAGCGGTGTAGACATCGATCTCGCCGTCCACGGTGACAACCGTGGGCGCGCCCTCGGTGCTCGAGACGGACAGGTCCACAGCATTCCTCTCTCGTGCGCCGCTGACGACGCTGGTCACAGCCGTTATCCGGCACAACTGTATGCGCTGTGGGGACGTATGCCTAAGAGGGCTGTCCACAGGGCAGGGGTGCGTCGGGCGCGCGTGGGAGCGCCCGCACCTAGGATGTCGCGTGTCCGCGTGCCGGCGCCAGAGCCCGTGAGGGTCGGCAATGCCACGCCACCGTCAACCGACGACCGCCCGGGGGGAGCCGTGCAGCCACTGCTCGTCCTCGTCCTGGCCGCGCTCGGGACCTCCGGAGGCTGGGCTGCGCGGTCCTGGCTGCGGGCCGGCCGGCACCTGCGCGCGGGCGAGACCACCCGGGCACCGCGGGGGTGGCGGTGGGTGACGCCGGCATCGGCGCTGGCCGGCCTCCTGATGGGGGTGCCACACCTCTCCTCCCCCGTCCTTGCCCTGGGGTATGCCGCGGCCGCACCGGTCCTCGTCACGCTCGCCGCGGTGGACCTCGACGTGCGCCGCCTGCCCGACCGGCTCACCGCCCTGCTGGCCGCCCTCGCCGTGGGGCTCGCCACCGCGTTCGCACTCGCCGGCCCCGACTGGGCGGCCTGGCGCAGAGCGCTGCTCGCCGGGGCGCTGCTGGGTGTGGCCTATCTGCTGCTCGCGCTGGTCGGGGGCGGAGGCGGCCTGGGGCTGGGTGACGTCAAGCTCGCGCCGGGTCTGGGCGTGCTGACGGGCCTGCTCGGCTGGCCTGCGGTGGTGACGGCGACCTTCGTGGCCTTCCTCTCCGGGTCGGCGCACGCGGCATACCTCCTCGCCCGGGGCCACGGGCGCAAGGCGACGCTGCCCTTCGGGCCCCATCTCGTGCTCGGCACCGTGGTGGCCGTGGCGCTGGGCTGACGGGCCCGGCCCTCACCTCGGCTGTCGGCAGGCTGAACTACCGTGGCGGCGATGTCCTCGCCACCTCCTCTGCATGCGGCCGGGTCCTTTGACCCCGACGCCGAGCTGACGCGACTGGCGAGCGGGCCGAGGCAGGGGCGGCTGGTCCACCGCGAGGTCGTCCCGCGCCGCGAGGCCGCACACGCCGAGTGGCCCGACTGGGTCGCGCCACCGGTCTATGCCGCGTTCGCCTCGGCGGGCATCGGCACGCTGTGGTCCCACCAGCGCGAGGCCGCCGACCTCGCCCACGCGGGCAGCAATGTGGTGCTCGCGACCGGCACTGCGTCGGGCAAGTCGCTCGGCTATCTGCTCCCAGTGCTCAGTGCCGTCGTCGACGGCGCGGCCGCGCCCAACGGCCGGGGGGCGACCGCGCTCTATCTCTCCCCGACCAAGGCGCTCGCCGCCGACCAGGCCGCGCGGCTCCAGCGGCTGGCCATCCCGGCCGTGCGCCACGCGGTCTATGACGGCGACACCCCCACCGACGAGCGGCGCTGGATCCGCGACCACGCCCAGCTCGTGCTGTCCAACCCCGATCTGGTGCACCACTCGCTGCTGCCGATGCATGAGCGGTGGGCGTCTTTCCTGCGGGGGCTGCGCTATGTCGTGGTCGACGAGTGCCATATCTACCGCGGCGTCTTCGGCTCCCACATCGCCGCGGTGTTGCGACGGCTGCGGAGGGTCGCGGCGCGCTATGGCTCCTATCCGACCTTCGTCCTCGCGTCGGCGACCGTCGACTCCCCCGCCGCCCACGCCTCGGCTCTGATCGGTATGCCGTGTGCGCCCGTCGAGCGCGACGGCTCGCCCCGCGAGGCGATGACCGTGGGGCTGTGGGAGCCGGAGACCGCCGAGGACGGCAGCCGCCGGTCCGCGACGACGGAGGCGGCCGAGCTGCTGGCCACGCTGGTCGGCGACGGCGTGCAGACGGTGGCGTTCGCCCGGTCCCGGGCCGGCGTCGAGGCGCTGTCGACGTCCGCCCGGCGACTGCTCGCGGGGGTGCGGCCGGGCAGCGAGGCGGCCATCGCGGCATACCGCGGCGGCTATCTGCCCGAGGAGAGGCGCGAGCTGGAGCGCGGGCTGCGCACGGGTGAGCTGCTGGGGGTCGCCGCGACCAACGCCCTCGAGCTGGGCGTCGACATCTCGGGGCTCGATGCCGTGCTGCTCGCGGGCTGGCCGTCGAGGCGGGCGTCCTTCTGGCAGCAGGCCGGACGTGCCGGACGCAGTGGATCCCGCTCTCTCGCAGTGCTGGTCGCGGCCGACGACCCGCTCGACACCTATCTCGTCCACCATCCCGAGGCGATCTTCGGGCAGCCGGTCGAGACGACCGTGATGGACCCGTGGAACCCAAATGTCATCGGCCCGCACCTCGCAGCGGCGGCGGCCGAGCTGCCATTGCGCGAGGAGGACCTGGCCGACTGGGGGCCGCAGGCGCGCGAGCTGGTCAACATCCTCGTGGCCAGGGGCATCCTGCGCCGGCGGCCCACCGGCTGGTACTGGGCGCGCGATGACCGGCCCGCCGACCACGTCTCGCCGCGCGGCGCCGGCGAGACGATCGCGATCGTGGAGCGGCGCAGCGGCCGGGTGATCGGCACCGTCGACGACTCCTCCGCGCATGCCCAGGTCCACACGGGGGCGGTCCACATGCACCAGGGCGAGACCTATGTCGTCACCGAGCTCGACCTGGAGGCGGCCACCGCCGACGTCGTCCGGGGCGACCCGGGGTGGAGCACCCAGGCCCAGTCCGACAGCTCGTTCGAGATCCTCGACGAGGAGCGGTCATTCACCTGGGGCGCCGCGCGGGTCTCCTTCGGGCCCGTGCGGGTGACCACCCAGGTGACCTCCTTCCTGCGGCGGCTGCCGAGCGGCGAGGTCATCGGCCGCCACCCGCTCGACCTGCCGGCCCGGTCGCTGCGGACCAAGGCGGTGTGGTGGACCCTGCCGGTCGACGAGATCGCGCTCGCGGGTGTCGGCGGGGCCGACGCGCCCGGCGCGCTCCATGCCGCCGAGCACGCTGCCATCGGCATGCTGCCGCTGGTGGCGACCTCCGACCGCTGGGACGTCGGCGGGGTGTCCACGATGGCCCATCCCGACACGGGGCTGCCGACGGTGATGGTCTATGACGGGCACCCCGGTGGCGCGGGCTTCGCCGAGCGGGCGTTCGAGGCCTTCCACACCTGGGTCACGGCCACCCGTCAGGCGATCGAGTCCTGCCCCTGCGCCGGCGGCTGCCCCGGCTGCGTGCAGTCGCCGAAGTGCGGCAACGGCAACGAGCCGCTCGACAAGGCCGGCGCCGTGGCCCTGCTCACGCACCTTCTTTCGGAGGATCCCCCGGAGGGTCAGCGCGCTTCTGAGCAGTTGGGAGGCTAGCCTCGACGCACGATGGACTCTTTTGTCCCCGCCTACCTGGAGGTCTCATCGTGATCCTGCTCGGCCTGCTTCTGATCCTTCTTGCCATCGGCCTGGGCGCTCTGCTCTACCTGGCCACCTTCGACCAGACCGGCCCCAACGCCGCTCTCGACCTGGACGCCGGTCCGTTCTCGGCCAGCGTCGCGCCCCTGTGGCTCGTCATCGGCGGCGCCCTCGCCATGCTCCTGCTGTGGATGGGCTGGGCGCTCATCCGCGCGGCCGCCCGCAGCAAGGCCAAGCGCCGCCGCGAGGCCAAGGAGCTCGAGCGTCAGGCCCAGGCCGACCGCGCCGACCGTGAGCGCCTGGCAGCCGAGGACGCGCGCAACCGCCAGGTCGGCGAGCGCGAGCGCTTCGACACCGGCTCGTCCGCCGACGGCCGCTACACCGACCGCGAGCGCTACTGACCGACCCCAGACTGCCGACAGATGGCGCACGCCCGGGCTGATCCCGGGCGCCGGCGACACAACGACTCCACAAGGGGCCGCCACCGATCCGGTGGCGGCCCCTTGGTGTCGGCGTCTGTGGCCGTGGCCACGCGGCACTTCGCTGGATTCATACCCCCAGGGGTATATGCTGGGCTCACTGACCTCGTCATCGAAAGGCCCCCTGTGGCCCTGCCAGCTGTGACCCTCGGCCTCGCCGTGCTCGTCGGAGTGCTCCTTGGGCTGCTCGGGGGCGGCGGCTCGATCCTGACCGTGCCGCTGCTGGCCTATGTCGCCCAGCTGCCGGCCAAGGAGGCGATCGCCACCTCGCTGGTCGTGGTCGGCACCACCAGCATCGTCGCCGCCATCTCGCACGCGCGGGCGGGCCGCGTGCGGTGGCGCACCGGGCTCGTCTTCGGCGCCGCGGGCATGGTCGGCGCGTATCTCGGCGGCCGCCTCTCCGAGCTGTTCGACGGCAGGGTGCTGCTCATCATCTTCGCGGTGGTCATGCTCGTCGCCGCCGTCGCCATGATCCGACCACGGCGCGAGCCGGACCCGGCTGCCATCCCCGACCATCTCCCGCTGGCGCGCACCCTCGCCCAGGGCTTCGGCGTCGGCATCATCACCGGGCTGGTCGGCGCCGGCGGTGGCTTCCTGATCGTCCCCGCGCTCGCTCTGCTCGCGGGGCTGCCGATGCCGCTGGCGGTCGGCACCTCGCTCGTGGTGATCGCGATGAACTCCGCCGCCGCCCTCGCGGGCTATGCCTCCTCCACGCGCATCGACTGGACGACCGCCGGCCTGGTGACGCTTGCCGCGGTGATCGGGTCCTTCATCGGTGCCGCCCTCACCAGCCGTGTCGACCCGGCGAGACTGCGCCGGGCCTTCGGCTTCTTCGTCCTGGCGATGGGCGCCTTCCAGCTCACCAAGGAGCTCTTCGGCTTCTAGGCCCGTGCGGTTCCAGCGAGGACGGCCCCGACGACTGGCTACCCCGCCCCAGTGCCGGGCCCCGCCCGCGCAGCGCCGTCAGCGGTGCGCGGCAGTCCGGGCAGTGGCGCGGAGATCGCCGCGCGGACCCGGACCATCGCCACTCCTGTGCCGTCGACGCCACAGGAGGTCATTGCCGTCCGGTTGCGGGTTGCGACCGTGCCGGCCGCGGCGCAGGCCTGAGCGCTGCTGCCGCCCGACTGCCAGGTCGCGGCGGCGGCCAGCGCTCCGAGGTCTGCCCCGGCGCGGGCGGTGTGGGTGGCCCGCACCGTCGAGACCACCGACATCGCCCCGATGACCAGGACGAGCACCGCTCCGATCGCCCCCACGACGAGCACCGTCCCGGATCCGCGCTCCCTCGCACCGTCAGCCCACCCGCGCCTCACGGCCCACCGCCTGCATCGGCGAGTGACTGCTCGACGACTGCGACCGCAGTTGCCTTGGGGCTGAACGAGACTCCCGCGAGGCGCAGCAGCCCGCGGGGCCGCCCCACAACGGTGACGCTCGAGGATGTGCTGCCCGCACTGACCGAGACCGACGCACCGGCCGGCGCAGCCTGACGCGCGGCGCCGCTGCCCGCTCCCGCCTCGCCCCGGGCCACCAGGCGCACGCCGGCCCGGGCAGCGTCGACGCACCGGATCTGGTCGACCCCGGTCATCACGGCCGACAGGGCGAGCGCGAGGACGAGCAGGAGCGCCGGCATGGCGACGGCCAGCTCGGCCGTCGCCATGCCCGCCTCCCGATGACGGGACACGGTCAGGAGCCCGTCCCCAGCGCCGCGGTGATGACGCCCGCAAGCGCGGACTTCACCGGCCCCGACTTCACCACCACCATCAGCACCGCCGCGAACGCGCACGCGGCCAGGGTGCCCACGGCATACTCCGCTGTGGTCATGCCCGCCTCGGCTCGCTCCTGAAGCCGCCTGAATCGACGCACCAATCGTGTCGTCATGAGCCATTTCCCTTCGCTCCCAAGGGGATTGGAGACTCTCTCCCCGGCTGCTGCCGGCCCCTCACCCAAGGCTGGCGAGGCCGGGCGCGGGCGACGAGGGATGCGGGCCCCCCTGTGGACGACGGGCCGCGCGAAGCACGCCCTGTGGACAGGCGCCTCAGCGGCCCATCTGGTCGGTCGCGGGGCGGCCGGAGGCGAGCAGGCGGCCCGGGTGGTCTCCGGCCGTCGCCCAGTCGTCGGGGAGCTCGATCGCGGCCAGCGACGAGGTGCGCATCCGCACGCCCTCGCCGGTGAGCAGCCGGATGGCCTCCTCCATGGCGGGGTTGTGGCCGACCACGACGACGTGCTGCGCCGGTGCGGGCAGTCCGCGGACCACCTCGAGGACGTCCTCGCCGTCGAAGGTGTAGAGGTCCTCGCTCGTCACCGCCCGCACCTGCGACGGCAGCTCGTCGGCGACCAGCTCCCACGTCTGCCTCGCCCGGGTCGCCGTCGACACGACGGCCAGGTCGATGGGCGGCAGCTCGGTCGCCAGCCAGGTGCCTGTGTCGGGTGCCTGCGCCCGCCCGCGCGCAGCCAGCGGCCGGTCGTGGTCGGCGGCCGAGGTGGACCAGTCGGACTTCGCGTGCCGGACGAGGGTCAGGGTGCGCACGCGACCAGTCTGTCGTGGGCCAGGGATCGATGCCACCGGTCGAGGCAGGGCAGGACAATGGCCCCCATGACCAGGCCGCCCCTGCCCGCCTCGCTCGACCTCACCGGCCGCACCGCCGTCATCACCGGCGCAGGCAGCCCCACCGGCATCGGGTATGCCGCCGCGAGCCACCTTGCGGAGCTGGGTGCGGCGGTGGTCCTCGCCTCGACCACCGACCGGGCGGCCGAGCGGGCCGAGGAGCTCGCCTCGGCCGGCCACCAGGCCCTCGCCGTGAGCGGTGATCTGACCGACCCGGCAGCGGCGGCGGAGCTCGTGGCCGGCGCCGTGCGCGGGACCGGTCGCCTCGACATCCTCGTCAACAACGCGGGCATGGTCGCGGTCGGTGACGGCGACTACCTCAGCGGTGACCTGGTCGGCACCGAGCCGGACCAGTGGCGGGCCTCCCTCGCGCGCAATCTCGACACGGCATACCTCGTCACCCGGGCGGCCTTGCCACACCTGAGGTCCTCCGGGAGTGGGCGGGTGGTCATGGTGGCCAGCGTGACGGGGCCGCTGCTGGCGGTGCGCCAGGAGGCTGCGTATGCCGCGGCCAAGGCCGGCATGGTGGGCCTCGCTCGGGCCATCGCCGTGGACGAGGCGTCGCACGGCGTCACGGCCAACGCGGTCGCGCCCGGCTGGATCGCGACCGGGTCGCAGACGGACCACGAGCGCGCACAGGGCGCGGCCACACCGCTTCGTCGCTCGGGCACGCCGATGGAGGTGGCGTCGGCGATCGGCTGGCTCGCCTCCCCCGGGGCGTCGTATGTCACCGGCCAGCTCGTCGTCGTCGACAGCGGCAACAGCGTCGCCGAGGAGCACCGCCCCTGACCTGCCTCCGGCGCGGCCGGTCAGCCGGCCAGCGCTCCGCGCGCCAGTGCGAGCACGACCGGCACGACCGTGGTGAGGCCGAAGGCGGGCAGGAAGGCCAGGCCCAGCGGCAGGACCAACAGCACGCCCGCCCGCCCGACGGCAGCCTCCACGCGTCGCGACTCGCGATCTCGCACCTCGGTGGCCGCCCGCTCCACCAGGTCGGCGGGTGCCGCTCCGGCCGTGAGTGCGATCCGCCAGGCGAGAGCGGCGGGGCGCCACACCGGTGGCGCGAACTCCCATGCGGCAGAAGGGTCCAGACCCCACCGGTGCGCTGCCGCGACCGATTCCAGATGTGTCCGGACGGCACCGTCGCACGATCCGGCGACGTGCTCCAGGGCCTCGACCGGGCCGATGCCCGAGCGCAGCGCGAGGGCAAGCAGCACCAGGGCGTCGGCGACCTCGGCCGGGGTGCCGGCCGGGTCGGGCCCGGGCGGGGTGTCGAGCCCGGTGTGCTCGGGGTCACGCTGACCCGCCGCGGCATGCCTGCGTGACGGCCACGCCAGCACCGCGAGGGCCACGAGCACGGCGACCACCAGACCTGCGTGGGACGGGGCGGGCACGATCATCCGGGCCCCCGGTGACCAGGCGTCCTCATCGGACCTCCTCCGGCTCCAACGCCCTGCGCAGCAGGCGCCGCGACCACCACCAGCCCACCACGGTCAGCCCGACCCCTGCCGCGAGACAGGCGGGAGCCGCCGCGGACGACCCATAGAGCTCCTGAGGGGACAGGCCCAGCAGCCACCCGACGCCCGGGCCCACTGCCGGCAGCAGGGTGAGCAGCCACATCGACGCCCGCGGTCCGGAGGCGGCTGCCGCGACGCGCCTGCTGTCGGCCTCCTGTGCCCGCAGCACGGCGGCGGCCGTCGCGACCGCGCCTGCCAGTGGGGAGCCCAGCCGCTCGCTCAACGTCCAGGCCCGCCCGATCAGCCCGCTGTGCGTCGCCGGCTCGGATCGCCACTCGGGTCCCAGTGGCTCGCCCCTGGCAGCGGCGACCTCCAGCCGGCCGACCAGCGGTGCCAGCGAGGCGGGGGCGGACTCGGACGCGATCGCCAGCGCCTGGGCTGGCGGAAGCCCCGCAGCGAGGCAGGGGGCGAGGGCCTCCGCCAGATCGGCGATCTCCCCCACCCCGATGTCGGCCGCGGCGCCCCTGCGAGACCGCAGGAGCGCACGCACCCGCGTGACGATGGACGTGCGGGCCTCGGTGCCGGGCCGGGGCCGCTGTGGCAGCGCGGACGCCCGGCCCGGCCAGAGCGCCACCGCCACCGCCAGCAACACCGCGGCCACCGCAGGCAGCAGGGACAGGTCACGCATCGGGTGCCCCGGCAACTCGTCCGACGCTCCCTCGGCCAGGTGTCACGCCGGCCGGACTGTCCCCGCCGGCCGGACTGTCCCCACCGGCCAGTCCGAGCCTGTCCCCCAGCGCGGCCCATGCCGGGCCCGGCACAAGACGCCCGGCGCGGTCGGCCTGGGCCGCCACCTCCGCCTCGACCAGCACGTCCGGCCGGGTGAGGACGGAGACCGACTCAAGGACCCGCCCCGACGGTCGGCGCACGAGATGGAGCACGACATCCACCGCGCTGGCGAGCTGGGCGTGCACCGCCTCTCGGGTCATGCCGGCCAGGGCACCGAGGGCCTCGAAGCGGGCCGGCACGTCACCGGGCGAGTTGGCGTGGATCGTCCCGCAGCCGCCCTCGTGGCCGGTGTTGAGCGCGGCCAGCAGCTCTCGGACTTCAGCCCCGCGCACCTCACCGACGACGACCCGATCGGGGCGCATGCGCAGCGCCTGGCGCACCAGCTGGACCATTGTGACCTCGCCGAGGCCCTCGACATTGGGATGCCGCGCCTGGAGCCGCACGACGTGTGGGTGGCTGATCGCGAGCTCCCGGACGTCCTCGACCACGAGCACCCGCTCGTCGGGTGGCACGAGGGCCAGCATCGCGGCGAGCAGCGTGGTCTTGCCAGAGCCGGTCCCCCCGGTCACCACGAACGAGATCTTGCGGGCGACGAGGGCCTCGACGACCGCCCGGCCGAGCGGGCAGAGCATGCCGGTCGCGGCCAGGTCGTCGATGGCCAGGCCGCGGGCGCGCGGCACCCGCAGGCTGATGTGCGCGCCGCCGTCGACGAGCGGGGGAAGCAGCGCGTGCAGCCGGACCCCGCCCGGCAGCAGGCCGTCAACCCACGGCTGGCTCTCATCGAGCCGCCGCCCGGCGATGCCCGCGAGCCGCACGGCCAGGCGCCGCACCTCCTCACTGCTGCCCAGGCGCACCGCGGTGACGTCGAGGCCTCCGCCCCGGTCGACCCACACCGTGCCGTCGCCATTGACCAGGACGTCGGTGGTGTCGGGGTCGGCGACGACCGTCTCGAGCTCGCCCAGCCCAAGGGTGCGGGCGGCGAGCAGCCCGGTCTCCTGGGCCAGCCCGGCGACTCCGAGCCGGGGACCTTGAGCAGCAAGGACATCGGCGATGGCGCCGGCGTCGGGTGCCTGCCCGCGGCGGATCCGCTCGCGGATGCGCTCGTCGAGGTCCACGCTGCTCATGCCGGCTCCCCCAGGGCCTCGGGGGCACCCAGGGCCTCGGGGGCCGCCAGGGTGGCGCCGTCCGCGATCCACTCCGCCAGATCCGCCGCGATCAGCCGCACATGTCTGCTGTCGCCGGGCGGCTGGCCCCGCGCGGAGTCTCGCCGCACCCGGGGCTCATCTGGCCACGGCCGTAGCAGCGGCAGGCCGACGTGCTCGGCCACCTGCGCATGCAGTGGGTCCCCCGCTCTGGGGGCACGCGTGACGATGCAGGATCCGGCCCGCAGGCGCTCGGGCAGCGAGCCCGCCACGGCCACGGCGTCACAGACACCCCGCACCGAGACGCCGGCGAGCACCACCACCAGATCGCACTCGCCCATGAGATCGCCACCGGCGACCAGGCCCCTGCCGCGGGGGAGGTCGATGAGCGTGTGCTCGTGGACGGCGGCCAGGGCCTCGACCGCCTCCTCGATCACCTCCGGTGCCGGACGCGGGCCGACCGCGCGCCCCGATGACGAGAGCACCCGCAGGCCCGGGCCGGCGGCGGGCAGCGCGGCGGTCAGCCGGCGCCCGTCGAAGCCGCCACGGGCCTCGACGAGGTCGTCCCACCGGAGCCCGCCGGCGTGCTCGGCGCAGGCCGTGACGTCGAGACCGCCCATGCCGACCGAGCCGTCGACGAGCGCCACCGGCGCGAGCCCGGACCAGACCCGGGCGATGCCGGCAGCCAGTGTCGAGGCGCCCAGCCCACCCGACGCCCCGAGCACTCCGATGACCACCCCGCGTGCGTTTCCCATGACGCCAGCCTCAGCGGCCACCGGGTCGCGGGGTGTGGCCGGGACCGGTTCTGTGGACAGACGCTCTCGCGAGGCCGGGCCTGTGGACACAGGGCCGGCCGGCGGCGGAATCGTGCGGGCGAGGCCGTTCGGGAGCGTTCGGGAATGACGGGGCCCAGGAGGGGGAAGACCTGCGCCAGGAAAGGGGACGGCCCCGGTCGGGGGGACAACCGGGGCCGTCTACGCGCCATGCTCCGGGGGGGAGGAGCCGGTGCGCAGGTCGCTCAACCCGAAGGGAGCGAACACGTCAAGTATTGGCCTTGACCGGGGGTTATGCAAGCCGAACCGGTGGTAATCGCGAAAACCTACTCGGAAGTCACCCTTTGGTGGGGAGCCGTTCCCCTGCCGGCACCCTGCCGCTCGTCTCGGTGCGCTTCACTCGCGACCCCGGTCCGGCCCCAGCCCGGTCCCGGTTCGGCCCGCGTCCAGCCCGGGTCAGGCCGTGCCGGTCCGCCCCGCGAGGACGGCGTCCGCGACCCGCATGCCCTCGGCGGCGCCCCGCTCGACCGCCTCGCAGCAGTGCTCCAGCCACAGCCGCACCCCGTCCTCGGTCCCCATGGCGTATGCCGCGAGCGCGCCGATGTAGGCAGCCCCACCCCCGGCGCCGTGCCCGGCCTCCGGGACCGCGACCCCGGTCGGGTCCAGCCCGCTGGCCTGGATGACCGCGCGCTCCATCGCCCTGGCCACGACGCCGTTGCCCCGCACGAACGGACGCATCGTCGCGATCTCGGCGTGGACGAGTGCGGCGGCGACCAGCGCGGGCACGCGGTCGGCGGCGAGCAGGATGTCGACCACTCCCCCGAGACGTTCGCGGACCTCGTCGGCAGTGGGCGCCGGCCCGACCTCGAGCAGCTCGCGTACGTCCTCGCCGTCGACGCGGGGGCGACCGAGCTGCTCCGGGGTGACCAGGTCTGCGGCCGCAGCGACGTGCAGCCGGGCCAGTGACTGGAGCGGCGCGGAGGTCACGGTCGCCCGGACGTGCTCGGACTCGGCCGTCGCCTGGACGACGCCGCGCATCACCTGCTCGACGGGATCGAGTCGCTCGGGCCAGGCCCGCAGCCCGACCATGACCTCCCGCACGATGTCGACCGAGAGCTTGGCGCCCTCGAGCTCGCCCGAGGCCGCCGCCCCCCGCACCCGCGACTCGGCGGCCGCCTCGGGGATGCGCCGGCGCAGCGCTTGGTGCCACCTCAGCTGTGTGCACGCGTCACGGGCCGCATCGATGCGGTCGGGCAGGCCGGGCAGCTGGGCGAGAGAGGTCAGCGCGGAGACGAGGTCGGACACGGCCGACAGCCTAGAGTTCACCTCGTGCGCAGTGGCATCCACCTCCCGACGGCGGTCCTCACCGCGGGGACCCTCATCGTGGTCTGGGCGCTGCTGCTCCTGCGCAGCCGCAGCCGCTCCCGCTCGCGCGGTTTCCTCTCCGAGACCGACCGCGCGACCTACGAGACGCTGCACACCGCCTCGCTCGCCGGGCGTCAGCTGCGGCACGGGCTGGGCCCGGAGAGCGCCCGCGAGGCCGCCGGCTACCTCCGCGCCATGCTCACCGCCCGGGCCATCGCCATCTGTGACACCCACGCGGTGCTCGCGTGGGACGGCGAGGGCGAGCACCACCGTCCCCGTGCGCACTCCGACGCGCTGCCCGCCCTGCGCGGCGCGGGCACGACCGTCCTCGACCAGCGCGACGTCGCGTGCAACGACCCCAACTGCGAGCTGATCAGCGCGGTGGTCGCCCCGCTGGTGGTCGACGGACATGTGGTCGGCGCCCTCACGGCATACGGCCAGCACACCGACGCCGGCCTCGCGAGGGCCACCGAGGAGGTCGCGCAGTGGGTCGCCGCCCAGGTCGAGCTCGCCGACCTCGACCAGCAGCGCACCCGGGCCATGGAGGCCGAGCTCCAGGCGCTGCGCGCCCAGATCTCACCGCATTTCGTCTACAACTCCCTCGCCGCCATCGCCAGCTTTGTCCGCACCGACCCGGCGCGGGCACGCGAGCTGCTGCTCGAGTTCGCCGACTTCACCCGCTATGCGCTGCGCCGCGCCGGCCAGTTCACGACGCTCGCCGAGGAGCTGCGCAACTGCGAGCGCTATCTGGTGCTGGAGCAGGCGCGCTTCGGCGAGCGGCTCAAGATCAACCTGCTCATCGCGCCGGAGTCACTCCCGACGACCGTGCCCTGCCTGGCCGTCCAGCCCCTTGTCGAGAATGCCGTGCGCCACGGTCTCGCGGGCAAGGTCGGCCCCGGGACGGTCACCATCACGGCCCGCGACATCGGCGCCCAGACCGAGATCTCGATCGAGGACGACGGCGTCGGCGCCGACCCCGAGCACATCCGTGGCGTCCTCGACGGCGAGGTCCGCAGCGACTCCGTCGGGCTGGGCAATGTCGACGCCCGGCTGCGCCAGATCTATGGCGACGACCTGGGGCTCGTGGTCGAGACCGCCCCTGGCGCAGGCATGAAGGTCACATTCACCGTGCCCAAGTACGCCCCGGGCGTACACGCTTCGTCGTAGCATCCGAGGCATGGCCAGCGACACGCCCCCAGGGACCGGCGCCAGCCTGCCTCCGGACGCCGGTGACGACTCTGCGGGCACCAAACTGAGCGCACTGGTCGTCGACGACGAGTTCCCGGCACTGTCCGAGCTGACCTACCTGCTGCGCGAGGACGGCCGGATCGGCGAGATCATCACCGCCCAGTCCGGCACCGACGCACTGCGCGCCCTGGAGGACCGCAAGGTCGACGTCGTCTTCTCGGACATCTCGATGCCGGGCCTGTCCGGCATGGAGCTGGCCCGGGTCATCTCCCGCTTCACCGAGCGGCCGCAGATCGTCTTCGTCACCGCCCACGACGCCCACGCCGTCGACGCGTTCGCGGTGCAGGCGACCGACTACGTCATGAAGCCCGTCCGGGAGGAGCGGCTGCGCGAGGCGATCCGCCGAGTGGTGGCCCAGCTCTCCGGGGCCGCCCCGGCCCAGGAGGGTGGTCTCGAGGACGAGACGATCCCCGTCGAGCTGGGCGGTGTCACCCGCTTCATCAACCGCTCCGACATCCGCTACGCCCAGGCCCAGGGCGACTATGCGCGACTGCACACCCCCACCGGCTCCCACCTCGTGCGCATCCCACTGGCGACGCTCGAGGAGCGGTGGGGCCCAGCGGGATTCGTGCGCATCCACCGCTCCACCCTCGTCGCCATGCCGCACATCAAGGAGGTCCACATGGACCACGGGCGGTGCACGGTGGTCGTCGAGGGCGTCGAGCTCCAGGTGAGCAGACGGCATACCCGCGAGCTGCGGGACCGGCTGCTGCGCACGCCCCTCCAGAACCCGCCCGGCGGCCGGGCGTGACCGACTCACCCGAGGCACTCCCCCGCAGCGAGGAGGCCCCGGTCGCAGGCGGGCCGCCCCAGCGGGTCCGGGTGACCAGCTCACGGCGCGGTGCCCTCCGCGACCACAGCCGCCCGATGAGCCGTGAGCTGCGTGAGCAGACCGGCCTGGGCGAGGTCTACCTCTCCGGCCTGATGCGCGCCCAGCTGCGGCTCTCGCTCACCGTCCTGGGCATCGTGGCCGTGGGCCTGGGGGCCTTCCCGGTGCTCTTCCTGCTCGTGCCGCCCACCCGCGGACTGCACGTGGGGCCGGTGCCCTTCCCGTGGCTGGCCCTCGGCGCCGCCGTCTATCCGGTCGCGTGGCTCGTCGCGCACTACTACGTGCGCCAGTCCGAGCGGATCGACGACGACTTCGCCGACGTCGTCTCGACCTCGTGAGGCCGGCGGCGCCGTGAACCACCTGTATGCCGTGACCGCGATCGGCCTCGTCTGTGCGATCACCCTCGTGGTGGGCGCGTTCGGGCTGCGCCTCTCGCGCACGACGAGCGACTTCTATGTCGCCGGGCGCACCGTGACGCCGAGCCGCAACGCCAGCGCCATCAGCGGCGAATACCTCTCTGCCGCATCCTTTCTCGGCGTCGCCGGACTGGTCTATACCCGCGGCGCCGACATGCTCTGGCTGCCGGTCGGCTACACCGTCGGATACATCGTGCTGCTCACCCTCGTCGCCGCACCCCTGCGCCGCTCGGGCGCCTACACCCTGCCCGACTTCGCCGAGGCACGGCTGGAGTCCAAGGCGGTCCGCGGGCTGAGCAGCGCCCTGGTCATCGGCATCGGCTGGCTCTATCTCGTGCCCCAGTTCCAGGGCGCCGGGCTCGCCATGGCGGCCGTGACCGGCTGGCCGTCGTGGGTCGGCAGCATGCTCGTGGTCGTCGTTGTCTTCCTCTCGGTCGCGGCAGGCGGCATGCGCTCGATCACCCTGGTGCAGGCGATGCAGTACTGGCTCAAGCTCACCGCCCTCGCAGTCCCCGCCTGCGTGCTGCTCTGGCTGTGGCTGCGCGACGGCGCCCCGCGCCCCCACATCCCCGCCGACGCGTCCGGCGACTGGATCCTCCCGCTCAGCGGCTTCGGCGACTACGACCACCCGGTCTATCGCACCTACTCGACGCTCCTCGCCCTGTGCCTCGGCACGATGGGCCTGCCCCACGTGCTGGTCCGCTTCTACACCAACCCCGACGGCCGGGCCGCACGCCGCACCACCGTCGCCGTCGTCGGCCTCCTCGGCCTCTTCTACATCTTCACCCCGGTCTATGGCGTGCTCGGCCGCGTCTACCTGCCCGAGCTCCCTGCCGGGACCCTCCCCGACAGCCTCTCGCTGCGGCTGCCGTCCGCAATGGCCGAGGGGCACCTCGCCGGGATCCTCGGCGCCGTGCTCGCCGGGGGCGCCTTTGCGGCATTCCTCTCGACCGCCTCGGGCCTGGCGATGTCGGTGGCCGGCGCCATCGACCAGGACCTGCTGCGGGCGCGCCTCAAGCGGATCACCTCCGACGACGCCAGCGCTATCACGAGCTTCCGGTATGCCGCGTTCGTGGCGGTCGTCGTGCCCTACGCCCTCTCCACGGCCTTCGAGCCGCTCGGCCTGGCCACGACGGTCGGGCTGGCCTTCGCGGTCAGCTCTGCGACCTTCTCGCCTCTGCTCGTCCTCGGCATCTGGTGGCGCGGGCTCAGCGTCACCGGCGCGATCGCCGGGCTCGTCGTCGGGGCCGGGCTGGCGACCGCCGCCATCGCGCTGTCGGTCTTCACCTCTCCGACCGGCTGGCTCGGCGCCGCCCTCGCCCAGCCGGGCGCGTGGCTGATCCCGCTCGTCTTCGCCGTCATCGTCGTCACCTCGCTGGCCACCCCCGGCCGGATCCCCAAAGGTGCAGGTCGGACGCTCGTGCGGCTCCACACGCCGGAGTCGCTCACCGGGGCGGGACACCCCAGCCGCCGCTGACCGACCGCTCGTCGCCCGACGCGCACCACTTATCGGACTGTGACCTGCCGCACATCCGACCCGCTCCCCCGTCGGGCGCGTGTTATCGCGTAGGCGCTGCGCGACGGCATACCCGCAGGTCACTCTTGGCGCGTCCGGCGCGGACTGCCCCCAGCAGCCGCTCTTCCCATTGGAGGTCACCGTGAGCCACCAGGCGCGCGACTACACCGACAGCGCGGATCCCTATCTCGCGTTGCAGCAGACCCAGGAGTTCGGCGACCTTCGCCGCAAGTTCCGCGGGTTCGTCTTCCCCATGACCGCGTTCTTCCTGGCGTGGTACTTCCTCTACGTCCTGCTCTCGATCTTCGCGCCCGGCTTCATGGGCACCAAGGTCTTCGGCAACATCAACATCGGCCTGCTGATGGGCCTCGGCCAGTTCGTGACCACCTTCGCGATCACGATGATCTACTCCCGTTGGGCCTCAAGGGAGTTCGACCCCCGCGCCGACGCCCTCGGCGCCAAGCTCGACGGCGTCAAGGAGCACTGACCCATGGCAACCCTGATCCCCATGGCCGACAGCGCGACCGTCGGCAGCCCGCTGCTCAACATCGGCATCTTCGCCGCGTTCGTCATCGCGACTCTCGCGATCGTCATCAAGGTCGCCGCCGGCAAGAAGTCGGCCGGCGAGTACTACACCGGTGGCGCGTCCTTCTCCGGCACCCAGAACGGCATCGCCATCGCCGGTGACTACCTCTCTGCCGCAAGCTTCCTCGGCATCGCCGGCGCCATCGCCCTCCAGGGCTATGACGGCTTCCTCTACTCCATCGGCTTCCTCGTCGCCTGGCTGGTCGCGCTCCTGCTCGTCGCCGAGCTCATGCGCAACACCGGCCGCTTCACGATGGCCGACGTGCTGTCCTACCGCCTCAAGCAGCGCCCGGTGCGCATCGCGGCGGCCACGTCCGCCCTCGCCGTGAGCTTCTTCTACCTGCTGGCCCAGATGGCCGGTGCCGGCGGCCTGGTCTCGCTGCTGCTCGGCGTCTCCGGTGAGGCCGCCCAGAACATCGTCATCGCCGTCGTCGGCGCCGTGATGATCGCCTACGTCATGATCGGCGGCATGAAGGGCACCACCTGGGTGCAGATCATCAAGGCCATCCTGCTCATCTCGGCCACGGCGATCATGACCGTCTGGGTGCTCGGCAAGTACGGCTTCAACCTCTCTGGCCTCTTCCAGGGCGCGGTCGACACGGCCAAGGCCTCGGCCAACGACAAGACCGTCGCCACCGCCGACAAGCTGCTCAGCCCGGGTCTGAAGTACGGCAAGAACGACACGACCAAGATCGACTTCATCTCGCTGTCGATGGCGCTCGTGCTCGGCACCGCCGGCCTGCCCCACGTGCTCCAGCGCTTCTACACCGTCCCGACGTCCAAGCAGGCCCGCAAGTCGGTCGAGTGGGCCATCTGGCTCATCGGCGGCTTCTACCTGCTGACGCTCGTCATCGGCTTCGGCGCCGGCGCCCTCGTCGGCCCCGACGCGATCGCCAAGGCCCCCGGCAAGGCCAACGCCGCGGCGCCGCTGCTGGCCTATGAGCTGGGCGGCTCCCCGCTGCTCGGCATCGTCTCCGGCATCGCCTTCGCGACGATCCTCGCGGTCGTCGCGGGTCTGACGATCACCGCCTCGGCGACCTTCGCCCACGACCTCTACAAGGTCGCCTTCAAGGACGGCAACGTCACCCAGGAGCAGGAGATGAAGGTGGCCCGTTGGGCCGCAATCGGATTCGGCGTCATCGCGGTCATCGGCGGCATGTTCGCCAAGGACCAGAACATCGCCTTCCTCGTCGCCCTCGCCTTCGCCGTCGCGGCGAGCGCCAACCTGCCGACGATCCTCTACTCGCTCTTCTGGAAGCGGTTCAACACCCGCGGCGCGCTGTGGTCGATCTATGGCGGTCTGATCTCGGCGATCACGCTGATCATCTTCAGCCCCGTGGTCTCGGGCAAGCCGGTCGAGGCCGCTACGGGCAAGAGCCCCTCGATGCTCCAGGGCGTGGACTTCCACTGGTTCCCGCTCGACAACCCCGGCCTGATCTCGATCCCGCTCGGCTTCTTCCTCGGCTGGCTCGGCTCGGTCACGAGCAAGGAGTTCAACCAGAGCAAGTACGCCGAGATGGAGGTCCGCTCCCTCACCGGCCACGGTGTCGCGGAGGCCATCGACCACTGAGCCGGCCTCTCCCACAACCGAATACAGCTCCAAGATGAGGTATGCCGCGGGGTCAGCCCCGCGGCATACCTCATCTGTGGGGGTGGTCGCCCCGGGTGGACTGCTCAGTGCTCGGGGCGGTAGACCCCGTCGTCGATGAGGCGCGCGGCCTCGGTGTCCGGCGCGCGCAGCAGGCTGATCAGGGCGAACAGCAGCCCGCCCCAGATCACGGCCATGAACAGCAGCATCATGACGATGGCGATGGCGCTCATCGGTCCTCCTCCCTGCGGTCGTGGGCCTCTCGCTCGGCGATGAGGACGTCGTCGTCGGTGCCGGGGTCATAGCTGTGGGCGCTCTCGAGCCGGGCGTGGCGGTTCCACGGCAGCAGCGAGACGCCGAGCGCGATGAGCGGCAGCGCGATGACCACGCCCCAGCCGAAGATGTTGAGGAAGCCCTGCGGGTAGTCCTCGTAGCGCGCTCCCAGCTGCTTGATCAGGTCCTGGACGAGGAGCGCGAGCAGTGCCAGCGGCAGGATCGCGCCGATGATCGCCATCCAGCCCTTGCCGAGCCGGAAGCCGCCGTGGTGGTTGAGGTGGTCGCGCAGGTCGGGCAGCCGCTTGAAGGCCCAGGTCAGCAGCACCATGCTCACGAGCGCCACGGCGAGGATGCCGAAGCTGTTGACGAAGGCGTCCACGGTGTCGAGGACGTAGATGCCCGTCGTGGTGCCGAAGAAGAAGATGCTCACGAGGGCCACCGGCACACACAGCAGCAGGGTGCCCGCGACGCGGCCGAGCCCCAGCTTCTCCCGCAGGGCCGAGATGCCGACCTCGAGGATGGAGATCATCGAGGTCACGCCCGCCATGAGCAGCGAGAGGAAGAAGAGCACGCCGAGCAGGGTGCCGCCGGGCGCCTGGGAGATGATCGTCGGGAACGCCACGAAGGCCAGGCCGATGCCGCTGCTGACGACCTCGCCGACCGGCACAGCCGCGGCGGTCGCCATGAAGCCGAGCGCCGCGAAGACGCCGATGCCGGCGAGCAGCTCGAAGCTGCTGTTGGCGAAGCCGACGACGAGCCCGGAGCGGGTCATGTCGGTGCGGTGGTCGACATAGGAGGAGTAGGTGATCATGATGCCGAAGCCCACCGACAGCGAGAAGAAGATCTGCCCGATGGCCGACATCCACACCTTGCCGTCGGACAGGGCGCTCCAGTCGGGGGTGAAGAAGGCGTCGAGGCCGGTCGCCGCGCCGGGCAGCAGCACGGCCTGGACGACGAGGAAGCCGAAGGCCAGGACGAGCAGCGGGATGAAGATGACCGAGGTGAGCCCGACGCCCTTCTGCACGCCGAGCGCCATGACGCCGATCGTGACCAGCCACACCAGCGCGAGCGGCCACAGCACCCCGGGGACCATGTCGGTGCTCACGCCCGCGCCGTCGGCCGCCTGGAGGAAGTCGCCGAAGAAGAAGCCCTCCGGGTCATCGCCCCATGCCTTGGTCAGCGAGAAGCCGACATAGCGCGCCGACCACGCGAGGATCGCCGCGTAGTAGGCGGCGATGACGGCGCAGATGCCGACCTGCCACCAGCCGATCCACTCGGCGCCGCGGTGCAGCCGGCGCATCGACAGGGGCGGGCTGCCGCGGAACTTGTGGCCGACGGCGTAGTCCAGGAAGAGGAAGGGCAGGCCCGCGCAGAGCAGCGCGACGGCATACGGGATCATGAACGCCCCGCCGCCGCCCTCGTAGGCGACATAGGGGAAACGCCAAATGTTGCCCAGTCCGACGGCGGAGCCGATCGCGGCGAGGATGAAGACCTTCCGTGATGAGAAGGTGTCTCGCTCGGCGGGCGCCGAGGCGTGTGGCTGGGTGGCGGTCGAGGCCATGGTGGGATACCTCCGGTAGGCGGTGTCCGACCCACCCTGCCAGCGGATGTCCGTTTTGCGGTCTCTGTCCTATAACGACTGCGGCCCTACAACCACCGCGGCCGCCCCGCTCAGACCCAGAAGTCGGGGTACTCCTTGTCCTGGGGGTGACGGTAGATCCGCGAGCGGATCTCGCGCTCACGGGCGATGACGTCCTTGGCGCTGGCCCCGGTCAGCCACATCTGGAGCAGCATCACGCCGGCTGCCGTCATGTCGTCCTCGGTGAGCACGTCGCCGCGCTGGCGGGTGTGCCGGATCAGCACGCCCTCGTCCTCGAGGCTGCCCACGTAGTCGTAGTCGAGGATCTCCTCGACGGGCCCGGTCTCCTGCCCGGTGATGAGCGCGATGAGCGTGGGCTGGCGCACGTCGCCGGCGAGCCACATGTCCCACGGGGTCGGGTGCTCCAGCCGCGTGCCGCTGCTCGCGAGGCGCAGGTTGTCCTTGAAGAGCGAGGTGCCGAAGGAGTACCAGTAGTTGTAGTGGAAGCTGTGCGCCGCACGGGGGTTGATCTCGGTGAGCGCGATGGTGCCGTCGGCCAGGATCCAGAACTCGAGGTTGAAGAACTGGGCCCGGTAGCCCAGGTCGGCGAACCGGCCCATGTAGTCGTCGACCCACGCGGCGATCTTGGGGGCGGCATCGGCGCCGATCGTCAGCGGCGGGGTCAGGTAGCCCAGCGCCTCGTGGTCGGCGAAGTAGACCTCCTCGGTCATGGCGTAGTGCACGACCTCGCCGTCGGCGGTGATGTAGCCCTCGTAGCAGTACTCGATCGCGGTCGCCATGTCGACCATGTGCTCGGCGATGAAGGGCGGGATGACCGGGGGCAGCTCGTCGGCAGGGATGCCCTCGGTGAAGGCCTTGTTCTGCGCGGCGATCAGCGCCTGGAGCTCCTTGTCCTGGCGATAGGACGCGAGCACGCGCCGCAGCCCGTCCTCGTCCTTGAAGATCCCGCGGCCCAGCGACAGCGAGGTGTTCTTGAGCATGAAGGGCCACTCGGCGATCGAGGCGATGATCTCCTCGTCGGTCTGCGCGAGCGGGTCGACCGGCGCGAACCAGAACGGCGCGGCCTCCAGCGTGCGCATGAGGTACTTGTTCATGCAGTAGAGGAAGGCCAGCCGGGAGATCGTGGTGTTGCCGAGCTGCTCGTTGATCAGGATGTGCTGGAAGGCATCCTTCTGCGCGAAGCCGGCGACGGCCGCGATCCCCTTGTCACGGCACTCTGCGGCGACCTGCTCCATCTCGGCGGCGGTCCAGCCGGAGGGGTTGAGCTCGTGCACCTCGAGCCTGGTGCGCATGTCCTCGATGGCGGGCTTCATGTAGGGCTGTGGGCCAAGGAATCCGACGACGTCCATGCCTGCATCGTCCCGAAACACCCGCCCCCGCCGCGCCGGTTTTGGCGCAGCCCGGTCGGCGCGCAGAGGGTATGCCGCGCGCACCGCTGAGCGCGCGGCATACCCCGTCCGTCTCATGACCTGCGACAACGGTTGCCGACCGGGGCGAGAGCGAGTTGTCTGTGGTGAGCACCGTCACACCGAGGAGGTCACGTGTCCGAGGACACCCAGTACGCACCGAGCCCCGAGTTCGCCGCCCAGGCGAACGGCACCGCCGAGCTGTTCGACCAGGCCGACGCCGATCTCGAGGGCTTCTGGGCCGACCAGGCCCGCAAGTACGTCACGTGGAGCACGGACTTCGAGCAGACGCTCGACTGGACCGAGGCGCCGTTCGCCAAGTGGTTCGTCGGCGGTGAGCTCAACGTCGCCTACAACTGCGTCGACCGCCACGTCGAGGCCGGCAACGGCGACCGGGTCGCCATCCACTTCGAGGGCGAGCCGGGCGACACGCGCACGCTGACCTACGCCGACCTCCAGAAGGAGGTCTCCAAGGCCGCCAACATGCTCACCGAGCTGGGCGTGGCCAAGGGCGACCGGGTCGCGATCTATCTGCCGATGATCCCCGAGGCCGTCATCTCGATGCTCGCCTGCGCGCGCCTCGGCGCCCCGCACTCGGTCGTCTTCGGCGGCTTCTCCTCCGACGCGCTGCGCTCGCGCATCTCCGACGCCGAGGCCAAGGTCGTCATCACCGCAGACGGCCAGTTCCGCCGCGGCAAGGGCATGCCCCTCAAGCCGGCCGTCGACCAGGCCATCACCGGCGAGGACTCCCCCGTCGAGCACGTCGTCGTCGTGCGCCGCACCGAGGGCGACGTCGAGTGGGGCGAGCGCGACGTCTGGTGGCACGAGCTGATGGACAAGGCGTCCGAGGAGCACACCCCCGAGCCGATGGACGCCGAGCACCCGCTCTTCATCCTCTACACCTCGGGCACGACCGGGAAGCCCAAGGGCATCCTGCACACCTCGGGCGGCTATCTCGTCCAGACCGCCTACACCAACTCGGTCGTCCACGACCTGCACCCCGAGACCGACGTCTACTGGTGCACCGCCGACGTGGGCTGGGTGACCGGCCACTCCTACATCGTCTACGGGCCGCTCGCCAACGGCGCGACGCAGGTGCTCTATGAGGGCACCCCCGACTCCCCACACCAGGGCCGCTGGTGGGAGGTCGTGCAGAAGTACGGCGTGACGATCCTCTACACCGCGCCAACGGCGATCCGCACCTTCATGAAGTGGGGCCACGAGATCCCGCAGAAGTTCGACCTGTCCTCGATCCGCCTGCTCGGCTCGGTCGGCGAGCCGATCAACCCCGAGGCCTGGCGCTGGTACCGCAAGTACATCGGCGCCGACAAGGCCCCGATCGTCGACACGTGGTGGCAGACCGAGACCGGCGCGATCATGATCAGCCCGCTGCCTGGTCTGACCGAGCTCGAGCCCGGCTCCGCGCAGCGCCCGATCCCCGGCATCAGCGCCGAGATCCTCGACGACATGGGCGAGCCGCTGACCGACCCCGAGTCCGTCGGCTACCTGGTGCTCACCAAGCCGTGGCCGTCGATGCTGCGCGGCATCTGGGGCGACCCCGAGCGCTACAAGGACACCTACTGGAGCCGCTTCGGCCCGGAGTTCTACTTCGCCGGTGACGGCGCGCGCTACGACAGCCGCCACAACATCTGGCTGCTCGGCCGGGTCGACGACGTCATGAACGTCTCCGGCCACCGGCTCTCGACGGCCGAGATCGAGTCGGCGCTCGTCTCCCACGACCACGTCGCCGAGGCGGCCGTCGTCGGCGCGAGCGACGAGACGACCGGCCAGGCCGTCTGTGCCTTCGTCATCCTGCGCGAGGGCGCCTCGCACTCCGAGGACAACAACGACGAGATCGTGCAGGTGCTGCGCAACCACGTCGGCAAGGAGATCGGCCCGATCGCCAAGCCGCGCACGATCATGGTCGTCACCGAGCTGCCCAAGACCCGCTCGGGCAAGATCATGCGTCGCCTGCTCAAGGACATCGCCGAGGGCCGTGAGGTCGGTGACGTCACCACGCTCGCCGACTCGTCGGTGATGAACCAGATCCAGCAGGGCCTGTCCAAGGGCTGACCTGCACCGCTCGATCAGGTATGCCGCGCGCTCACCGGGCGGGTTCTAACGGTCCTCGCAACACCCAGTCTTTCTGGGAGTTGCGAGGACCGTGTCGTTTGAGGAGCTGAGGGCGGCGTTCTTCGTCGCGCTGGACGAGCAGGATGGGAATGTGGCGGCGGCGGCCCGGGTGGCCGGGGTGAAGCCGGGCACGGCGTACGCGTGGGCGCGTCAGGCGGGCGCGGGGCAGGGGGTGCTTCGCCCGCATCCGGGACGTGCCGAGTTCGCGCGGCTGCGCGCTGGGGGCCTGTCCCGGAGTGAGGCCGCGGCCGCGGTCGGGATCCATCAGCGGACCGCGTGGGACTGGGACCGCGGGGTGCGCCGGGCCAAGGGGGTGCGGGTCTATCCCGACGGGCGTCGGGTCGACTACCGGGACGGCAGCGTCACCATGGGCGATGTGACCACCACCCCCGCGCCGTCGTTCGAGGCCCTTGAGCGCAAGCTCCACCCGCGTTACCTGACCTTGCAGGAGCGAGAGAGGATCGCCGACCTGCGCGTGCAGAAGAAGTCGCTGCGCGCGATCGGCCAGGCGCTTGCGCGGCCGACCTCGACGGTCAAACGCGAGATCGACGCGTACGCCGACGCCGACGGCCGCTACCGCGCCCACGACGCTCATCGCGCAGCGACCGAGGCCCGGGCCCGCCCGAGAGCGGCCAAGCTCGCCCAGGACGGCCCGCTGCGCGATTACGTGGTGGAGAAGCTGGCCGAGCGCTGGTCGCCCGAGCAGATCCACAATGGGCTGATCAGGGAACACCCCGGCGACGAGAGCATGCGAGTGGCGACCGAGACGATCTACCAGGCGATCTATCTCCAGGCCCGCGGCGGACTGCGCCGCGAGGTCGCACAGGCCCTGCGGACCGGGCGGACCGCCCGCAAGCCCCACCGCCGCCGTGACCAGCGCCAGGCCCGCTTCGTCGACCCGATGGTCATGATCAGCGACCGCCCACCCGAGATCGAGGACCGCGCCGTGCCCGGGCACTGGGAAGGCGACCTGATCATGGGCAAGGACAACGCCAGCGCGATCGCGACCCTGGTCGAGCGCACCACCCGCTACGTGATGCTCGCCCACCTGCCCGGTGGCCGCCACGACGCGGCCACCGTGCGTGACGCCCTGGTCGAGACCATGCTCACCCTGCCCCAGCACCTGCGCGGGTCGCTGACCTGGGACCAGGGCGCCGAGATGGCCCGGCACAAGACGTTCACGATCGCGACCGGCGCCCCGGTCTATTTCTGCAACCCCCACTCCCCATGGGAACGCGGCAGCAACGAGAACACCAACGGCCTGCTGCGCCAGTACTTCCCCAAAGGAACAGACCTGAGCCTCTACTCCCGAGCCGACCTCGAATACGTCGCCCAGCAGCTCAACGGCCGACCACGCAAAACGCTCGACTGGGACAAACCAGCCGAGCGCCTGCGTGATCTACTACTGACCACCTAAACCAACAGGTGTTGCGAGGACCACGAGAATCCACCCCGTGAGCGCGCGGCATACCTTTGTGCCACAGGCCTTTTCACACCAGTTGGCGAGTTCCGCCCCGTTCAGGCGAGCGCGTTCTCGACGTTCTCGTCCATCGGGGTCCAGGTGCCGCGGGCGATGAGGACCTCGCGCAGCAGGTCGGGGCGGTCGGTGATGATGCCGTCGACGCCGGCGTCGAGGAGGGCGTGCATCTCGGCCTGGTCGTTGACCGTCCAGACGATGACCCGCACGCCGACGCCATGGGCCCGCTCAACCAGGCGGCCGGCAAAGATCGGCATGCGGCCCAGGCGGATCGGGACGTGGGCCCAGCCGCCCGTGGCGATCCGGCGGGGCGCGGCGACACCCGCCTTGCCGCAGCCGATGAGGGTCGTCAGCGAGCGCCATCCGAGCGCCGTGTGGGCCGAGGGCACCTCGCGTCGGAGCTGGCCGAGCCAGCCGTCCCACGCACCCGCCACACAGACCCGCGCGCCGAAGTCACTGCGGCGCAGCACCTCCGCGAGCGGCGCGATCGCCGCACGGTCCTTGAGGTCCACGGTGAAGTAGGTCTCGGGGAAGGCCGTCAGCGTCTCCTCGAGCGTCGGGATCGGCTCCTCGCCGGCGACGCGCAGCATGCGCACCTGCTCGAGCGTGAGGTCGCCGATCCGGCCCGGGACGCCGGTGGTCCGCTGGAGCGTCTCGTCGTGGAAACAGACCAGGTGCCCGTCGCGGGTGAGGCGGATGTCGGACTCCATGTACCGCAGTCCGAGGGCGACCGACCGCTCGAAGGCCGCGAGCGTGTTCTCGGGGGCCAGACCGGCGCCCCCACGGTGCGCGAGGGCAAGCGGCGCGGTCTGACTGCCGTAGCTCATGGGTCCAGCCTGACCCACCGATCAGTGGTCTACGGCGCGGGCTGCCCCGTCCCGCACGGGTATTCACGCACGCTTCACGCGGCGTGCCGGTTGGCCCCCTGCCCGTCGACCCGCGTTCACCCGGCGTGCGGGCCGAGTGGGCCGGGTCATTCCGCGAGACGGACAGATCAGTGGGCGAACGACCCGCCCGCTAGAATGGACCATGGAGAGCCGGGAAGTCTGGTCGGCATCGCCCCTGGTGGGGCGGTCCAGTCGACCCCGATCCGAGGACATCTCGTGACCGTCACTCCCCCGCGCCCCAAGATCCTCTCCCGCTCCACGTGGCCCGAGGTCCAGCACGTCGCCCGGCTGCTGCGCACCGAGACCGTCGGCGGCGGGCTCCTGCTCCTCGCCGCACTGGCCGCGATGGTCTGGGCCAACTCCCCCTGGCGCGAGGCCTATCACGACCTGCGCGGCGTGACCGTCGGCCCGTCCGCGCTGCACCTCGACCTCGACCTGGCGCACTGGGCGGCCGACGGACTGCTCGCACTGTTCTTCTTCGTCGTCGGACTCGAGCTCAAGCGCGAGTTCCTCGTGGGCGACCTCAAGTCGCCGGCCAGGGCCGCCCTGCCCGTCGCCGCCGCGCTGTGCGGCGTCGCCATGCCCGCGATCCTGTATGCCGTGACCGTGTCGGGCCTCGGCGGCTCCGGTCAGGACCTGCGCGGCTGGGCGATCCCGACGGCGACCGACATCGCCTTCGCGCTCGCAGTCCTCGCCGTGATCGGCACCCACCTGCCGGCAGCCCTGCGTTCCTTCCTGCTGACGCTCGCGGTCGTCGACGACCTCGTCGCGATCACGATCATCGCGATCTTCTACACCAGCGACCTGCACCTGACCCCGCTGCTGCTGGCCCTCATCCCCATCGCCCTGTTCGCCCTCGCCGCCCAGCGGCGCGTGGTGCGCTGGTGGATCCTGCTCCCGCTCGCCTTCGCTGCGTGGGCGCTGGTCCACTCCTCCGGCATCCACGCCACGATCGCCGGCGTCCTGCTGGGCCTGACGGTGCCGGTCAAGCCGCGCGACCCCGAGCGACTGCCCAGCATCAGCAATGTGCCGCACGACGTCGACCTCGCCCACCGCCTCGAGCACCGGCTGCGGCCCATCTCGGCGGGCTTCGCCGTGCCGGTCTTCGCCTTCTTTGCCTCCGGTGTGACGGTGATCGGCGGCGGCCTCGGCGAGACCCTGCGCGACCCGGTCGCTATCGGCGTCGTCGTCGGGCTGGTGCTCGGCAAGGTCGTCGGCATCTTCGGCGGCACCTGGCTCTTCGCCCGCTTCACCAAGGCCGAGCTCGACGACGACCTCGCCTGGTCCGATGTCCTTGGCATGTCACTGCTGGCCGGCATCGGCTTCACCGTCTCGCTCCTCGTCGGCGAGTTGGCCTTTGGCGCCGGCAGCGAGAAGGAGGACCACGTCAAGCTCGCGATCCTCGTCGGCTCGCTGCTCGCCGCGATCCTCGCCTCGGCCGTCCTGGTCACCCGCAACGCCGTCTACCGTCGCATCCAGGAGCACGAGACCGCAGACGTCGACGCCGACGGCATCCCCGACGTCTACGAGCAGGACGAGGCGCGGCCGCAGCAGGGGTGACGCACACCCCGCAGCAGGGGTGACGTGCACCGATGCCGCCCCGGGCGGCGGGCGCACACGGCATACTCGCGTGCCGCCCGTCCACCCTGCTGGGCTGACGGGCAAGTAAGGTCGGATCCAAGACCGGTCCCGCACTGGGGCCGACAGACCACCGATGAGGAAATCATGGCCTACACCCCTGGTAGCAACGAGCGCACGATCGGGCAGCTCGTCGTGGACATCACCGACGACATCAAGAGCATCGTCCGCGGCGAGATCCAGCTCGCCAAGGCCGAGGTCAGCGGCCAGGCCAAGATCGCCGGCAAGGGCGCGGGCTTCCTCGGCGCCGCCGCCTTCCTGGCCCTGCTCGGGCTGATCTTCCTCTTCCACGCCGCCGCCCGCGGCATCGCCGAGTTCCTGCCCGTGTGGGCCGGATATCTCATCGTGGCCGGCGTGCTGCTGCTGCTCGCCGCGATCCTGGGCCTGATGGGCAAGAAGTCGATCACCAAGGTCCAGCCCAAGCCGGAGCGCACGATCCGCAACGCGCAGGAGACCGTCGAGGCCGTCAAGGCCGGCGCAGCCTCCGGCACCCAGCCCGGGCTGCACGTGGCCGACCGCGAGCTGCCGCCGACCGAGCACGGGCAGCTGCGCGCGGCCCGCGAGGCCGACGACAAGGTCTTCGGCGAGCGCGAGCGCGACTGAGCCGCCGGCCGGCCACGCCCCCGCCCTGCTGAGGCGAGCACGCGGCCGCCACCGATTACCACCCGACCAGCCGCCCCGTCGATACTGACGGTGGCGGCTGGCTCGTGTCCGGGCGCCGACGACCGTGCTCGAGAAGGAGGCACCGATGACGCCCGACGCCGCGTGCGTGCTCGTCGACGGCCCGTGGAAGCACCGCTTCGTGGCCGCCAACGGCGCGCGCTTCCACGTCGCCGAGGTCGGCGAGGGCCCCCTGGTGCTCTTCCTGCACGGCTTCCCGCAGTTCTGGTGGGCCTGGCGTCACCAGCTCGTCGCCGTCGCCGAGGCCGGCTTCCGCGCTGTCGCGCTCGACCTGCGCGGCTTCGGTGCCTCCGACAAGCCGCCGCGCGGCTATGACACCACCACCTCCGTGCGTGACGTGACGTCCGTGATCCGCTCGCTCGGCGCCGACGAGGCCGTCGTGGTCGGCCATGGTGCCGGCGCGTGGACCGCATGGACGATGCCCTATCTCGCGCCCGAGCTCACCTGTGCGATCGCCTCGATGTCGATGGCCCACCCCCGCGCCTTCCGCCAGTCGTGGCTGCGCGACGCCGGCCAGGCCAAGGCCAACAGCTATCTCCTGGGGCTCCAGCGCCCCTTTGTCCCCGAGCGCGAGATGACCCGCGACAGCGGTTATGTCTCCCGGGTCCTGCGCGAGTGGTCCTCCCCCACCGGCATCTGGCCCAGCGTCGAGGAGGCCGCCCGCTACGCCGAGGCCGCCGCCCTGCCCTTCGTCGCCCACTCCGCCGCCGAGTACTTCCGCTGGATGGGCCGCAGCATGCTCCGCCCCGACGGGTGGCGCTTCTCCTCCCGCGTGTCCGAGCCGGTGAGCGTCCCCGTCCTGCGCCTGCACGGCGCCGACGACCCGGTCGTGCTGCCGCGCACCGAGGCCCGCAGCGCGGCATACCTCTCCGGTCCCAACCGTCACCACGTCGTCGCCCACGCCGGGCACTTCCTGCCCGAGGAGGCTCCCGAGGAGGTCAGCGAGCACCTCGTCCGCTGGCTCGACGAGGTCGCCTACACCCCCTGACCGCCCAGCGCCGCACCCTCCGCCCAGGCCGCTCGGGCGAATCTGTGCCCCAGCCCCGTCACCGCTCGCGAATCTGTGCCCCAGGTTGCGTTCTGTCGACATGATCAAGTCGGGGCACAGAAACCAAACGGGGGCACAGATTGCCCATGGGGTATGCCGCGAGGTCGGGACCGCGCGCGGGTGGCAGGCGGCGGGGTCCGAGTCAGTTGCCGGGAGCAGTCGGGGCCGCGCGTAGCGGTCAGTGGCGCACGCAGGAGCCGGTGTCGACCGGCTCGACGGCGCGGGCGCCCTCGGTGAAGGCGCTACGGGCCTCGGCCACCGTCAGGGCATAGCCGGTGCTCGGGTCGTCGAGCGACTTGGCGAAGACGACGCCGACAACGCGGCCGCGGGAGTCCAGGAGCGGCCCGCCGGAGTTGCCCTGCTCGACGCGGGTGAAGAGCGAGTAGACCTCACGGTTGGCGCCGGCGCGGCCATAGATGTCGAGGCCGGAGGCGTTGAGGACCTGACGCACGCGCGCGGGATCGGTGCGATAGGGGCCGTTGAGCGGGAAGCCCGCGACGACCGCGGAGTCGCCCGGGCCCAGCTCGGAGCCGAGCTCGAGCGGGGCGGCCCGCAGCTCCGGCGCGCTGAGGACCGCCAGGTCGCGGTGGGGGTCGAAGAGCACGACGCGGGCCGAGACCGCGGGCTGGCCCTGGACCTGGACGCGGGGGCGGTCGACGCCCGCGACGACGTGGGCGTTGGTGACCACGCGGCCCCGGTCAAGCACCCAGCCCGAGCCCTCCTGCTGGCGCCAGCACCCGGTGGCCGGGCCGGTCACCTTGACGATCGAATAGAAGGCGAGCCGGACGCCGGGCTGCTTCTGGATCGCCTCCTCGGGTGGGTCGACGGGGACGATCGGCTCCTGGCGGATGGTGTCGAAGACCCGGGGGAAGCCCTCGCGGTCGAGCACGTCTCGGACCCCGGCGAAGATCCGGCTGGTGCCCGAGGGGACGACCCGGTCGATGGTCGAGAGCACGGTGGAGTCGCTCACGGCCCGACCGGCCAGGGGCGGCAGGACGTCGCGCACTGCCCCGGCGGAGAACCACATCAACACGCTCGTCAGCGCGACCGACAGCAGCGCACCGAGCGTCGCGTCGAAGGTCCGGGCGGCGCCCCGGCGGTTGGTCGGGCGCAGGCCGGAGCCCAGGTGGGCGCCCACGGAGCGGCCGGCCGAGGCCAGCACGACGACCCCGACCACGAGGGCGAAGATGCGCAGCGTCAGCGTGGTGTCGAGCGTCGGGAAGCGTCGGATGAGCGGCGGCACGAGCGCCAGCCCCGCGACCGCTCCGGCGAGCAGCCCGAGCAGCGACAGGCCCCCGAGCACGATGCCCTGGCGCCAGCCACGCAGCGCCAGTGCCAGGAGCAGTGCCCCCAGCGCCAGGTCGAGGGCGGTGCCCATCTCGAGGGTCATCCCCGGCGGCCCGCCCAGACCGTGGTCGCGAGCATGCGCGGCGGCAGCTCCTCCTCACGGCGCATGTCCCAGGGCTCGGTGAGCCCGGCGAGGTCAAAGAGGGTGCTGAGCAGCATGGCGGTGAAGCCCCAGATATAGAGCCCGGACGCCCGGAAGCCCGGCCCGGAGTAGCCGCTGGGGTGCACGACGGTGAAGCGGCTCTCGGGTCGCAGCAGCTCGGCGAGGGGCACCCGCTCGACGGTGGCGACCTCACCGGGGTCGACGATGCCGATCGGGTGCGGGTCGCGCCACCAGGCGAGCACGGGGGTGACCGCGTTGCGGGTGGGGGTCATGTAGAGCGGCTCGAACTGGCCGACCACCTCCACGCTCTCGGGCCGGACGCCGACCTCCTCCTCGGCCTCCCGGACGGCCGCGTCCACCGGGCCGTCGTCCTCGGGGTCGACGGTGCCGCCGGGGAAGGAGACCTGGCCTGCGTGGCTGCGCAGGCTCCACGACCGCTCGGTCAGCACGACATCCTGGCCGCCGCCCTCCAGGTCGCCAAAGAGCATGAGCACGCCGGAGCGACGCGGCGGGTCGTCGGGTGGGGCGAACCGCGTGAAGTAGTCGGGAGGGGTGTCACGGGCGCTCGCGAGCGCGTGGTGCATCCACTCCGGGGGCGCGGTCACCGAGCCGCTCCCCCGGCCGGCCCGTCGCCGGCGGCGCGGGCGTCCTGCTCGGCCAGCCACGCGGCATAGGTGGCCGTGGCCATGCCGTTGGGGGTGATGCCCCGCTCACGCGCGTCGGGGGCGAGCTCGTATTTGAGCAGCTTGGCCGCCTTGACCGGGTCGGTCTCGCCCTCGCCATAGGCCGGGCAGAGCCGCGCGATCGGGCACGCGCCGCACGCCGGCCTGCGGGCGTGGCAGGTGCGGCGGCCGTGGAAGATCACGACGTGGCTGAGCATCGTCCAGTCCTTGCGCGGGAACAGCGCGCCGACCTCGTGCTCGACCTTGACCGGGTCGGTCTCCTCGGTCCACCCGAAGCGCCGGGCGAGCCGGCCGAAGTGGGTGTCGACGGTGATCCCTGGCCTGCCGAAGGCGTTGCCGAGCACCACATGGGCGGTCTTGCGGCCCACACCCGGCAGCGTGACGAGATCCTCGAGTCGGCCGGGGACCTCGCCGTCGAAGTGCTCCTGGAGGGCGACGCCCAACTTCATCAGCGCGTCGGTCTTGGCCCGGAAGAACCCGGTGGGCCGCACGAGCTCCTCGAGCTCGGTGCGGTCGGCGGTGGCATAGTCCTCGGCCGTCCGATAGCGCTGGAAGAGGACCGACGTGACCTTGTTGACGCCGACGTCGGTGCTCTGGGCCGACAGGATCGTGGCGACGAGCAGCTCGAGGGGGGTCGAGAAGGTCAGCTCGGCCGCGGCATAGGGATAGGTGTCGGCGAGCGTGCGATAGATGCGCCGCGCGCGCCGGGTCCGGGCGACAGGGGTCTCGTCGCGGACGGTCTCGGCGGTGAGTCGGGCAGCCACATCGTCAAGACTACGTAATGGCTCCGACAGCGACGGGGACAGGCATGGCACACTGGCCCCCGTGGACCAGGACGTGATTCGCAAAGCCCCGCTGTTCGCCGCCCTCGACGACGAGGAAGCGGCGACGTTGATCAGTTCGATGACGACGACGCACATGGAGCGCGGTGACATCCTCTTCCACGAGGGCGACCAGGGCGACCGGCTCTATGTCATCGGCGAGGGCAAGATCAAGCTCGGCCGCTCTAGCGCCGACGGCCGCGAGAACCTCGTCGCCATCCTCGGCCCCGGTGAGATGTTCGGCGAGCTCTCGCTCTTCGACCCGGGCCCCCGCACGATGACGGCCACCGCGGTCGCGGAGACCACGCTGCTGGGGCTCGGCAACGAGTCGCTCCAGGAGATCCTCACCAAGCACCCCGGCGCCGCCGCCACGCTGCTCGCCGCGCTCGCCCGCCGGCTGCGCCGCACCAACGACACGCTCGCCGACCTCGTCTTCACCGACGTTCCCGGCCGCGTCGCCAAGGCGCTGCTCGACCTCTCGGCCCGCTTCGGCCGGCCGGCCGAGGAGGGCGTGCTCGTCGCCCACGACCTCACCCAGGAGGAGCTCGCCCAGCTCGTCGGCGCCTCCCGCGAGACGGTCAACAAGGCGCTCGCCGACTTCGCGACCCGTGGCTGGCTGCGCCTCGAGGCCCGCGCCGTCCTGCTCCTCGACGTCGAGCGGCTGCGCCGCCGCGCCCGCTGACCCGGCGGGGCACGCCGGCTGGACCACACGGCGTACGCCCCTCCCTCCTGATCCTTACGCCGAGTGGCGAGTTGCGCACCGCGCGCAACTCGCCACTTGGCGTAAGGGAGGGGGTCAGTGCAGGGGGTGCCCGAGGTACTCCAGCTGGGCGAGGACGCTGAGCCGCGCCGCCGGCCAGACATCGCGCGGCACGTCGGCATAGACCGTCTGGACGACATCGTCGGCGGTGGCCGCGCCGTCCGCGAGCGCCTGCCGCACCTGCTCGAGCCGCTCGCTGCGGTGCACCTGGTAGTAGGCGACCATCCCGGCCGCGTCGTGGATCGTGGGGCCATGGCCGGGCAGGATCATGCTGGCCGCTCCCCCGCCCGTCACCTCGCGCAGCCGCTCCAGCGAGGAGAGGTATGCCGCGAGCTCGCCGTCCGGGTGCGCGACCACCGTGGTGCCGCGGCCGAGGATCGTGTCGCCCGTGAGCAGGGCACCGTCGGCCGGCAGCGCGAAGGACACCGAGTCGGAGGTGTGGCCCGGGGTGGCGACCACCCGCAGTTCCAGCCCGCCCACGCGCACGGTCTCGCCGTCGGCGAGGTCGTCGTGGCCGCGGCCGACAGCCCGGGTGGGCGCGCCGGTGAGCTCGGCGAAGCGGTCGGTCGACTCCGCGTGGTCGTCGTGGCCGTGCGTGAGGATCGTCAGACCGACACGGGCATCGCGCTCCTCCAACGCGGCGACCACGGCCTGCAGGTGGGCCTCGTCGAGGGGGCCCGGGTCGATCACGACGGCCTCGCTCGCGCCGGGCTCCAGCAGGACCCAGGTGTTGGTGCCGTCGAGCGTCATGGGGCTGGGGTTGGGGCAGAGGACGCACAGGGCGCGCTCGGTGATCTGGCCACCGGCCCACTCGCCATAGACCGCCGACGGGGCGGGGGGCGCCATCATGACGGCAGCTCCGTCCGCAGCACGATCTCGTCGCCGTCGCGCACGAGCACCGGCATGATCGCGCTGACGTCGGGGCTGTCGGCGAGGAAGCCCTCGACGCCGTCGGCACGCGCCATGTCCTCGACGCACACAAGGGTCGGCGGCATGAGCATCGCCTCGCCGTCGCGCCAGCGCTCGAGGAGGGCCTCGGGGCGGTGCCAGCCGGCCTCGGACGCCTCGCGGCTGTCGTCGGCGGCCACCTGCCCGGTGGGCAGGGTCGCCGCGAAGAAGCGCGTGTCATAGCGCCGCTTCTCGAACTCGGGCGTGATCCAGTGGGCGTGATAGCGCAGCAGGTCGGTCCGCAGGACCAGGCCCCGGTCCTCGAGCAGCTCGGCGAAGGAGAGCTGACGCGACTCGAGCCCCTCACGGGCCTGGCGCCACAGCTCGTCGGAGACATCGTCGACGATCGAGGTGGCGTCGGCACCGGCCAGGAGCACGCCGCATTCCTCGAAGACCTCGCGGATGGCGGCGACGACGAGCATGCGGGCGCTGTCCTCGTCGGTGTCCATCAGCGCGGCCCACTCGGCCGGCGACGGGCCGGCCCACGGCAGACCGTGGTCGGCGTCGCGGGTGTCGACCCCGCCTCCGGGGAAGACCATCATCGACGGAGCGAACTCCATCGTGGAGGCGCGGGTGAGCATGAACGCCTCGACGCCGGCACCGTCTCCCTGCGCCTCGCGCACGATCATCACGGTGGCGGCTGGGCGGGTCTGGGGCGGCTCACCGGGGGCGTCGACCCACTCCTGCACGCGGGAGCCGAGGTGACCGAGGTGACCGATCGGGAAGTCTCGCACGCCTCGATCCTAGGAGCATGCCCTGTCCCCCGGGAGGCCCAGATGGCACAATCGCCACCGTGGTAGGCGAGTACAGCCTGGGGGAGCTGGCGGAGACCAGCGGGCTGACCGAGCGCACAGTCCGCCTCTATCGCACCAAGGGCCTGCTCTCGCCCGGCGAGACCAAGGGACGCCAGCGCGTCTACGGACAGAAGCACCTGACCGAGCTGCGCCTGATCACGGCGATGACCGACCGCGGCTTCCCGCTGTCACTGGTCGCCACCGTCCTGCGCTCCGACGTCAGCAAGACGGCGCTGGTCTATCTGCTGGAGTCGATGACCCCTGCGCGGCGTCTGGAGCCCGGCGGCGGGGTCGCCCCTGACCAGTCGGAGCCGGCGACCTTCGACCGCGAGGCGATGCGCGAGATCATCTCCGCCCACCCCGAGATCGTCGAGATCATGCTGGAGAAGGGCCTGGTGCGCCGCACCCCGGACGGCGGGATCGGCGGCGACCCCTTCGGCATGGCGATCGTCGGCGACCTGGCCGGGCAGGGCGTGGCCTATCCGGTCATCGCCGAGTTCGCGATGGTCGTCTCACAGGCGGCCGAGCAGGTCGCCGAGCACATCGAGGGCCAGCTCCACCCCAGCCTGCGAGACGACCACCTGCGCCACCGGCTGCTCGACGCAGCGACGGTGATCTTCCGCGAGACGCTCAGGCAGACACAGCAGCGATGACCTCGACCTCGACCGGGGAGTCGAGGGGAAGCACCGCCACGCCGACGGCCGAGCGCGCGTGGGCGCCGGACTCGCCGAAGGCCTCGCCGAGCAGCTCGCTGGCGCCGTTGATCACGCCGGGCTGACCGGTGAAGGCCGGGCCGCTGGCCACGAAGCCGACGACCTTGACGATGCGGACCTTCTCGAGGTCGTCGACGACGCTGGCGATGGCCGCGATCGCGTTGAGCGCGCACTGCCGGGCGAGCTCCTTGGCCTTGTCGGGGTCGATCTGCCCCTCGCCCAGCCCGACCTTGCCGATCGCCGGCAGCTCGCCGTCGACGAAGGGCAGCTGCCCCGAGGTGTAGACGTGGTCGCCGTCGACGAGGGCAGGCACATAGGCGGCCACCGGGGCGGCGACGGCCGGCAGGGTCAGCCCGAGCGCGGCGAGGCGGTCCTCGACGGCGCCCATGTCAGGCCTTCTCCCGCTTGAGGTAGGCCACGAGACCGGACCCGTCGGGGCCGGGCACGACCTGGACGAGCTCCCAGCCGTCCTCGCCCCACTGGTCGAGGATCTGCTTGGTCGCGTGGACGATGAGCGGCACGGTTGCGTACTCCCACTTGGTCATGAGCGTCACCCTAACGGCGGGAGGCGACAGGCAGGTATGCCGTGTGCTCGCGGCATACCCTGATCTCATGTCGACCCCTGCACCCTTCCCCGGCGTCCGGCTCCATGTCGTCACAGGCAAGGGGGGCACAGGCAAGACGACGGTCGCGGGCGCGCTGGCGCTCGCGCTGGCCCGCCGCGGCAAGCGGGTGCTGCTCGTCGAGGTCGAGGGCCGCCAGGGGATCGCGCAGACCTTCGACGTGCCGCCGCTCGGCAACGAGGAGGAGCGGCTGGTGTCCGACCCGTCCGGGGGCGAGGTCTTCGGCCTGTCCATCGACGCCAAGGCGGCGCTGCTCGAGTACCTCCACACCTTCTACAGGCTCGGCCGCGCGGGCTCGGTGCTCGAGAAGGTCGGTGCCATCGACTTCGCGACGACGATCGCGCCGGGTGTGCGAGACGTGCTGCTCACCGGCAAGGTCTATGAGGCTGTCGGCCGCCGCACCGGCGGACGCTCGACCACCGGGCGCAACAAGGGCGGCCAGCCCGTCTATGACGCCGTCGTCCTCGACGCGCCACCGACGGGTCGTGTCGTGCGCTTCCTTGCGGTCAACGAGCAGCTGGCCGACATGGCCAAGACCGGGCCCATCCGCTCCCAGGCCGACTCGATCACCGAGATGATGCGCGGCAAGGAGACGGCGGTGCACATCGTGACGCTGCTCGAGGAGATGCCTGTGCAGGAGACCATCGACGCGATCGCCGAGCTGCGGGCCCAGCGCCTGCCGGTCGGGGCGATCATCGTCAACCAGGTGCGCGAGGAGATCCTCGACGACGCGGAGCTGGCCGCCGTGGCCAAGGCCGTGACCGAGCCCTCCCCCGAGCTGGCCGAGGCGGTGCGGGCGGACCTCGCTGCGGTCGGCGTCAAGGCCACCACCGCCATGGCGCAGGGCCTGCTCACCGAGGCGGCCGAGCACGCCGACCGGGTGCGGCTCCAGCGTGAGCAGGAGGCCGATGTGGTCGCCCAGGGTCTGCCGGTCTATCGGCTGCCGAGCCTGCCCGACGGGCTCGACTCAGGGGGCATCACCGTCCTGGCCGACGCCCTGAGCGAGCAGGGGGTGGCCCGATGACCAAGGCCGCTGCCAAGGCACCCCACCTCGACCTCGCCGCGCTCGTCGACGACCCCGGGACCCGGATCGTGGTCTGCTGCGGGGCGGGAGGCGTCGGCAAGACGACGACCGCCGCCGCCCTGGGGCTGGTCGCCGCCGAGCGGGGCCGCCGCGTCGTGGTGCTCACCATCGACCCGGCCCGCCGTCTCGCGCAGTCACTCGGGCTGACCGAGCTCGACAACACCCCGCGCCCCGTCGCCGGCATCGACCCCTCCGCCGGCGGCTCGCTCGACGCCATGATGCTCGACATGAAGCGCACCTTCGACGACGTCGTCGAGCAGCACGCGACGCCCGACAAGGCCGCGCAGATCCTGGCCAACCCCTTCTACCAGGCGGTCTCGAGCTCCTTCGCCGGCACGCAGGAGTACATGGCGATGGAAAAACTGGGCCAGCTGCGCGCCCAGGCCGAGGAGGACGACTACTGGGACCTGATCATCGTCGACACTCCCCCGTCACGGTCCGCGCTCGACTTCCTCGACGCCCCCAAGCGGCTCGGGTCCTTCCTCGACGGCCGCTTCATCCGGCTGCTCATGGCCCCTGCCAAGGCCGGCGGCCGCGCCTATCTCAAGGTGCTCTCCGGTGGCGTGACCCTCGCGACCCAGACCATGGGCAAGATCCTCGGCAACTCGATGCTCGACGACGTCCAGACCTTCGTCGGGGCGCTCGACACGATGTTCGGCGGTTTCCGCGAGCGCGCCGACGTCACCTATGCGCTGCTCGGCGCCGACGAGACCGCATTCGTGGTGGTCGCCGCCCCCGAGCGCGACGCGCTGCGCGAGGCCGCCTACTTCGTCGAGCGGCTGGACGCCGAGCGGATGCCCCTGGCCGGGGTCGTCCTCAACCGGATGCAGCGCCTGGCGACCGGCTCGCTCAGTGCTTCCCGCGCCGCGTCCGCCGCCGAGGAGCTTGCCGACGGCGAGGAGTCCGCGACCGCGCGCACCACCTCGGGTCTGCTCCTGCTCCACGAGGCCCTTGCCGCCACGGCTGCCCGTCAGCGCGCCCACGCGACCCGCTTCGTCGCTGGCCACCCCGGCGTCCCCGTCACCGAGGTCCCGGCCGCCGCCCAGGACATCCACGACCTCGACGGACTGCGCGAGGTCGGCAGCGCCCTGCTCCGCTGACCCCCGCCCGCGCTTTCGCCCAGTTGGGCAGAAACGCGGGGGCGCGCGCATCCCCCGAGTGGGCCGAGCGGGCGCGTTTGGACTATCAGAACGGGACCTGCGCCGGGTCGGTGAGCACGGCGCCGCGCCCCGCGTTTTCGCCCAGTTGGGCAGAAACGCGGGGGCGCGTACGCGAGGGTGCGCACACGCAAGGGAGGTATGCCGCGTGGCAGGGGGCGCGCGGCATACCTCCCGTGGTGCGTGAGGTCGGTCAGTCCTGACGCGCGGCGGCGAACAGGGCCGCCCAGGACTCGACGCCGGGGTTGCGGCGCAGCAGCTGACGGCGCTCGCGCTCGGTCATCCCGCCCCAGACACCGAACTCGGTGTGGTTGTCGAGGGCGTCGGCGAGGCACTCCTGGACGACGGGGCAGGTGCGGCAGACGGTCTTGGCGTCGTGCTGGGCCTTGCCCTGGACAAAGAGTGCGTCGGGGTCGGAGCCGGCGCAGACGCCCAGGCCGGCCCAGTCGCGCACCCACTCTCGCTCCGGGTGGCGATCAGCAGCAGTGGGTCGCTCCGGTGCGAGGGTCATAGTGGGTCCCCATTTTTCAGTTCCGCTGCGGCGACGCTGCCGCGGCGGGAATACTCGTCGTGAGGGCCATCGCCCTACTTCCGGAACCTAGAACGCCCCGGCGCAGTCCGCATATAGGGCATTCGGGTGGGTTGTACCTAGCCATCACCTAGCCCGGAATGACTAGTCACTCCCGCACGCACCGTGCTGACCTGCACGAACGCGCGGAGGCGAGCACGCGGCATTCGTCCGAGCATGCCCGCATGTGACCCAAATCAACCCCATTCGGGAGACATCGGATCCGAGCCCGACATCCGCCCTCGGTGCTCGGTCGCTCTCAGACTCGCGGGATACCCTGATCGGCATGCGAGGACGTACTGCGGTTGCCCCACGGCTGGGCACGCTTCTGGGGGCATTCGTGGCGACCGCCATGGTGATGGGACTGGTGGCTGCCGGGCTGATGATCCCGGCTGTCGGCGCCAGCGGGACGATGGCGAAGTCGGGGGTGGCACTGTTCGACTCGCTGCCGAGCGAGTTCACCGCCAACCCGCTGGCCCAGCAGTCGCGCATCCTCGACGCCAAGGGCAACGTGCTGGCCACGCCGGCCGAGGAGAACCGCGTCGTCGTCCCGCTCAGCAAGATCGACCCGATGATGCAGAAGGCCCAGATCGCCATCGAGGACTCGCGCTTCTTCGAGCACGGCGGCATGGACCTGCGCGGCCTGTCCCGCGCGCTGATCTCCAACATCCGCGGCGGTGACGTCCAGGGCGCCTCGACCCTGACCCAGCAGTACGTCAAGATCTCGCTCCAGGAGAACGCGCTCGCAGAGGGCGACCAGGAGGCCGCCAAGGCAGCCGTCGCCAAGAACTACACGCGCAAGCTCCAGGAGCTCAAGTACGCCGTCGCGCTCGAGGAGGAGGTCTCCAAGGAGCAGATCCTCGAGGGCTATCTCAACCTCGTCTACTACGGCGACAAGGCCTACGGCGTCGAGGCGGCCTCGCGCCACTACTTCGGCCACTCGGCCAACAAGATGTCGATCGCCGAGGCTGCCCTGCTCGCCGGCACCGTGCGCTCCCCCGGCTCGACCGACCCGGTCAACAACCCCAAGCGGGCCTTTGAGCGCCGCAATGTCGTCATCAACCGCATGCACCAGCTCGGCGTGATCTCGACGGCGGAGGCCGAGAAGGCCAAGTCCATCCCGATCAAGTCGATGCTCAACGTGACCTACCCCAAGACCACGTGCGCCGCGTCGGGCCAGCCCTACTACTGCGAGTACATCCTCGCGTGGCTCAAGCAGCAGCCGAGCCTGGGCAAGACGCTGCCGGAGCGGATCAAGAAGATCAACCGCGGCGGTCTGACGATCAAGACCACGCTCGACCCCGAGCTCCAGGCCTACACCGTCGCCCGCGTCCAGAAGAAGGTCCCCTCCGACAACGCCGCCTTCGTCGGCGCCGCCGCCACCGTCATCGAGCCCTCGACCGGCAAGGTCCTGGCGATGGCGCAGAGCTCGAAGTTCGGCGACGCCAAGATGAAGTACAGCGACAACGGCAAGGCCCTGCTCGACTGGAACGGCTCGACCCAGGTCAACTGGAATGTCGACCAGAAGTACGGCGGCACCAACGGATTCGCCTTCGGGTCCACGGCCAAGATGTATGCCCTGGCCACCGCGATGGAGCAGGGCCGCAGCTCCAACTCCTCGGTCAACGCGCCGTTCGCCGACACCCAGAAGGCCCACACCTTCTTCCCGAGCCAGGTCAAGGACGAGTGTGGCTTCACCGGGCCCTGGCCGGTCCGCAACGACGAGCCCATCGGCGGCGACCTGCCGCTGTCGACCGCGACGGCCAAGTCGGTCAACACGGCATTCGCCCAGCTCGTCCTCGACCTCGGTGGCTGCAATGTCGCCAAGGTCATGGCCAAGATGGGCATGCACCAGGGCAACGGCAAGCCGATCACGCCCGTCGCCTCGGCCCTCACCCTCGGCTCCGATGACACCACGCCGCTGACGATCGCCAGCTCCTACGCGACGCTCGCCAACGGCGGCAAGTACTGCGCCCCGCGCCCCGTCGAGTCGATCACCGACCCGGCCGGCAAGCCGGTCAAGTTCGCCATCGACGCCTGCAAGCAGGTCATCCGGCCCTCCTCCGCCGCCAGCGTCACGCGACTGCTGCGCGGGGTCATCACCAACGGCACCGGCCGCGGCGCCGACATCGGCCGCCCCGCCGCCGGCAAGACCGGCACCACCGACAACCACGTCGAGTCCTGGTTCGTCGGCTACACCCCGCAGCGCGCCACCGCCGTCTGGGTCGGCACGCCGCTCACCCAGAAGCGGATGAGGGGCATCTGCCTCGACCAGTGCTACGGCGAGGTCTTCGGTGGCACGGTCGCCGCGCCGCTGTGGCGCAGCATCATGCTCCAGGCCCACAAGGGCCTGAAGTGGGAGAACTTCAAGACCGCCGAGGCCGACCCGGCGTCCGACGGTGGGGGCGTGCCGGTCCCGGCGACCTACGGCATGAGCTACGAGGACGCCGTCGCGGCCATCGAGGAGGCAGGCTTCACGGCGTACCGTGCCGGCGTGATGAACTCGGCGCGCCCCAAGGGCCAGGTCGCGGGCACCTCGCCCTTCGGCACGGCCCCCAAGGGCAGCTCGATCGGCATCTACCTGTCGACCGGCGTCTCGCCGGACACCGCCACACCGGACCAGCCGACGGTGTCGGCGACGACCGCGGGCAACTAGCCACCCGGCATACCGAACAGCCAAGGGGCGCGACACCGGATCTGGTGTCGCGCCCCTTCGCTGTCCTGTGGGCGTATGCCGCGTGCTCACCTCCCGGCGAGCGCCGCCTTGACCACGGCGGCCACCCGCCCCCCGTCGGCGCGTCCGGCGACCTTGGCGCTGGCGGCCTTCATGACCTGGCCCATCTCGCGCATGCCGGTCGCCCCGGTGAGGTCGATGGCCTCGTTGACGATCGCCGCGAGCTCGTCGTCGGACAGCTGCGCGGGCAGGTAGGCCTCGAGGACGACCAGCTCGGCCTCCTCCTTCTCGGCCAGCTCGGGACGGTCGGCCTCGCGGTATGCCGTGGCCGCCTCCTTGCGCTTCTTGGCCTCCTTGGCGAGGACCTTGAGCGTCTCGTCCTCGGTGAGATCCTTGGCGACCTTGCCGGCAACCTTCTCGTTGCTGATGGCGGCCAGTGCCATGCGCAGCGTGCCCGCACGCACCTGGTCGCGGCCGCGGATGGCCTCGGTGAGGTCGTCGTGGAGGGTGGTCTCGAGGGGGCTCATGCTCATGGGTCAAGTCTCCCACCTGGGGGCAAGCCGTTTAGGCGGGTGACCGGGGTCTTTGCGACACTCGTGGGGATGAGCACTGCACTGCGCACCCTGGGGGCCCTCGCCGGAGCGGGAGTGGCCGGAGTCGGCTATGCCTCGCTGATCGAGCGGAACGCGTTCGCGCTGAGGCGTTTTGAGGTGCCCGTGCTGCCGTCCGGTGCGGCTCCGCTGCGGGTGCTGTGCATCTCCGACATGCACCTCGTGCCGCGGCAGGGGCGCAAGGTCGAGTGGGTGCGCCGGCTGGCGTCGCTCCAGCCCGACCTGGTGGTCAACACCGGCGACAACCTCGCCCACATGGAGGCGGTGCCGACTGCGCTGCGGGCGCTCGAGCCGCTGCTGGAGATCCCCGGCGTCTTTGTGATGGGCTCCAACGACTACTTCGCACCCAAGGTCAAGAACCCCGGTCTCTATCTGACGCCCAACCACAAGAAGGGCGTGGGCGAGACGCCCCGGCTGCCGACCGAGCAGCTGCGGGAGGGCTTCCTCGGCGCGGGGTGGCTCGATCTCGACAACGCGCGGGCGCGCATGACCGTCGGCGGGCACGACCTCGAGTTTGTGGGCGTCGACGACCCGCACCTCGACTACGACCGCTATGAGCAGGTGGCCGGTCCCGCGGCGGCCGATGCCGCGCTCACGGTCGGTGTGGCCCATGCGCCCTATCAGCGGGTGCTCGACGGCTTCACCCGCGATGGGGCGGGGCTTGTGCTGGCCGGCCACACGCATGGCGGCCAGCTCGCCGTGCCCTTCTATGGCGCGCTCGTCACCAACTGCGACCTCGACACCTCGCGGGTCAAGGGTGTGTCGCGCTGGTGGCCCGGCGCCGGCTCCACCCCCTCCTCCCAGGCCCCGGCGAATGCCGCGTGGATGCACGTCTCCGCCGGCCTCGGCACCTCCCCCTTCGCCCCCGTGCGCTTCGCCTGCCGCCCCGAGGCCACCCTCCTGACGCTCACCTCCGGCTGAGGCCCGGGCCGGAGGCCACCCGAACCGATTTCGTGCGGCATACACGGGTGCAGTAACATCTCTCCCTGCTGCCCTTGTGGCAGCGCGGCATCACCGGGGTGTGGCGCAGCTTGGTAGCGCGCTTCGTTCGGGACGAAGAGGTCGCAGGTTCAAATCCTGTCACCCCGACCAACTCCAGACCGGCCCTGACCTGCGACATCGCGGTCAGGGCCGGTCTCGCTTCGTCTTGGCTGCCGGGCCGTCTGCGAGCCGGCGACTGCCCGTCGATAGCCTCGCCACCATGACCGACTTCCGCCCTGGGGCCACTGGCACCGACGAGGTCCTGTTCGCCGTCGACGGGTCGCTGGGGCGGGTGCTGCTCAACCGTCCAAAGGCGATCAACGCGCTCACCCGCGAGATGTGCGAGGTGATGACGGCGCAGCTCGAGGCGTGGCGCGACGACGACTCGGTCACGGTCATCTGCATCGAGGGGGCGGGCGAGCGGGGACTGTGCGCTGGGGCCGACGTGCGCGCGGTGCGCGAGCGCTTCCTCGCCGGCGACGAGACGGTCTTGGAGTTCTTCGACGTGGAGTACGCCCTCGACGCGATGGTCGCGGCCTATCCCAAGCCGGTCGTCGGGCTGATGGACGGGATCGCCATGGGCGGCGGGCTCGGACTTTCGGCCTTTGCCGATCACCGCCTCGTCACCGAGCGGAGCACGATCGCGATGCCGGAGACGATCATCGGGCTCTTCCCCGACGTCGGCGCCCGCTACTGGCTGGCCCGCACGCCAGGACTGCTCGGCATGCACCTCGCCCTCACCGGCACCTCCATCGACGGCGCCGACGCTGTCGCGATCGGACTGGCGGACGCACTCGTCGACTCCGAGGAGCTGCCACAGATCATCTCCCGGGTGGCTGCTGAGGAGAGCATCGATGGCGTTGGAGACCGTTCTCCCACAAGCAGACTCGCTGGGCAGCGCGACTGGATCGATGCGTGCTACAGCGCCTCCGGCCCGGCCGAGGTGGTTGCGCGGCTGCGCGCCCGCCCTGAATGCGAGGCCCAGGACGCCGCCGACGCCATCGAGGCCCGCTCCCCCGTCTCGGTCTGGGTCACCTGGGAGTCCGTGCGCCGCGCCGCCGATGATCCCGGCCCCGACCAGACCCTTGCCGACGACCGCGTCCTGGTCGAGGGCTGCATCCGCGACGGAGACTTCGTCGAGGGGGTGCGGGCCCAGCTGGTCGACAAAGACCGGCAGCCGCATTGGCCCGAGCCGCTCGGTGACGCCATGGGCGCACGCGCGAGGAAGATCCTTGGGGCGCTCGAATCCCGTTGAGCGACACAGGAATCCAACACCCAAACACACTGACAGGTATGCCGCGGAGGCCAGCCCCGCGGCATACCCCCGTTTATGGGGGGTGTGAGGCGAGCATCACACCCACCGTCGCGAGAATGTCTGGGAACGCCCTTTACTTCCGAAATGGCAGTGCCAAGATGCTGTCCGTGGGCTACCGACCGTAAAGGTCATCTCGAGGCCGACAGCCCACACGCAACCAGGCCTGACAGCGCCAACTGCGCCACTCCTGAGGGGGGCACGGGGAGACGGGGGAGGGCCCAGTCGCGTCCCCTATCCCTGCTTTCGAAAGGCCCGCCATGACCGAATACTCGGTCCGCACGTGGTGGCGCTTGATCGCAGCACTGGCCGCAGTGACACTCGCCCTGCTCGTCCAGCCCGCGACCCTTGCGCGCGCTACCAACCCCGACACGAAGTCGGGTCTCAACACCACCGGCTGCGCGGTCAGCTGGTATGCCCAGTCTGATCTGTCGACGTCCTACACCCAGGACTACGACGGCGATGGCACCATCGCCCCCGGCGAGGTCTACTCCAACCGCGGCTACCTCTATGAGGTCAGCTCCAGCAACACCTACCCGGCCGTGCACGGCCCTGGCGACTTCCTGCTCCACCACTGGGCGAACACCAACACCAGTCTCGGCTTCCGCCTGCCGCTCGCGACCGACCACACGATGCATGACGTGACGGTCACCATCAAGGCTGACTCCTCGAACTTCACTCTCTCCCAGCCGATCACGTCACTCGGTCTCGCCAAGTACGTCGCCATCGACGGCAACGCCAAGTACACGACCCAGGCGCCGGCGCCGACCGTCTCCTACGCCGACGGCGCCATCACGCTGCACTGGGATGTCATCCCCGTCGGCAGCGCCGACATCTACTCCTTCGGCGGCACCGCGACCGATGGCCAGGGTCAGAACCCGGAGAGCCACTACCTCGTCAGCGCCTCCCTCACCGCGACCTATGCCGAGGGCTCGGGCTGCGCGGGCACCGTCCCCGCAGTGCCCGCTCCCCCGATAACCACTGGCTGCCAGGTGGCCGTCGCTGGCCGCACAATCATCCCGCTGGGCGCAGGCGACGTCACCGACCGCATCAAGACCGGCGAGGGCGCCGAGGTCAACGCCGACTCGTGGAGCGCCTCAGGCACCCGCTACCTGCGCCTGTATGCCGCCACCGACAAGGACCTGACCGACGCGACCATCACGTTCACCGCGGCTCAGGGCTTCACGTTCAAGGCCGGGAGCCTGGGCACAGTCCTCACCGCCACCAACATGGGCGCGCTGGACGACAACGGCTACACCGTCGCCGCCACCGGTATCGGCACTCCCGTCATCTCCGCAGACGGCAAGACCGTCACGCTGACCGTCGCGAGCATGCCGGCCATGTCCGCCATCGCCTTCAGCGCCGTCGCGGTCCCGGACGGCTCGCTGAGGCAGCTCGTCATGGACAGCACCTTCGTCGCGACCGACCCTGCGTGCGTCGAGACGACCCCTGAGCTGCCGGCCACTCCCACCGAGGAGCCGTGCGAGCAGGTCGTCACCGGCCGCACCATCATCCCCGTCGGCGCAGGCGACGTGACCGACCGTCAGAAGTACGGCGACGGTGCCGAGGTCAACGCCGACTCGTGGATCTACGGCGGCAAGCGCTACGCCCGCGTGTATGCCGCGACGGACACCGACCTGACCGACGTCACCATCACGTGGACCGCGGCCCAGGGCTTCACCTTCGACCCCGCCAACCTCGGCCAGGTCCTCACCGCCGCCAACATGGGCGCCCTCGACGACAACGGCTACACCGTCGCCGCCACCGGCATCGGCACGCCGACGGTGTCCGCCGACGGCAAGACGCTCACACTCACCGTGGCGAGCATGCCCGCCAAGTCGGCCGTCGCCATCAACGGCGCTCTGCTGCTCCACGACGGCTCTGGCAAGCAACTGGTGATGGACTCGGTCATGTCCGGCACGATCGCCGACTGCTGGATCACCGACCAGCCGGCAGCCCCGGAGCAGACGCAGGTCTGTGGCCCGGTCGACAACGACACCGTGACGATCCCCGCCGACACCTCCACGTGGACCTACACCTCCACCGGCTGGGTCGACGGCAAGCTCACCGTCACCGCTGTACCCGCAGCGGGCCACGTCTTCGCCGAGGGCGTCACGACCGAGTGGACGTTCACCGACGTGAGTGAGTCGTGCTTCGCCGGCTGCACCTACACCCAGGGCTACTGGAAGACCCACCCTGCGACATGGCCGACCGGCTACAGCCCCAGCAACCCCTTCTTCCAGTCCGGCCAGACCTGGCTGAAGGTCATGAACACCAGCGCCAAGTCGGGTGTGTACTACCAGCTCGCCTACCAGTACATCGCTGCTGAGCTCAACGTCGCGAGCGGTGCGGCGGCCTCCGCCGAGGTCACCAACGCCCTCGCGCAGGCCGAGTCCTTCTTCGCCTCTGCGACACCGAAGACCAAGCTCACCAGGGCCCAGCAGGCCGAGCTGCTCAAGGCCGCCGCACTGCTCGACGCCTACAACAACGGCACCGGGTACTACGGCCCCTACCACTGCGGCTACTGACCGCAGCGCGGGTGCCGGCCCTCGATCCCTGTCGGGGCCGGCACCCGGCCCGGGCCAATAGCCCGGACAACAACAGACGGACGGTATGCCGCGGGCGAAAGCCCGCGGCATACCTCGTGATAGGACTTGCTGGTGACCGAGCAGCCCTCCCGCCCCGGCGGCGACAACCCGCCCCACCGGGAGCTGGTCGGACCCGCGCTCGCTCTCCTCGGCGTCGCGCTCATCGCGATCAACCTCCGGCCCGGCGCCTCGTCGGTCGGACCGCTGCTCCAGGAGATCCGCACCGGGCTCGGGATGAGCGGCACGGTCGCCGGCGTGATCACCGCCCTGCCAGGGCTGTGCTTCGGCCTCATCGGGGCGCTGGCGGTCGGCCTCGCGCGGCGGGTCGGCATGTCGGCGGGCGTCACTCTCGGCGCGGTCGCCGTCGTCGTCGGGCTGCTCGCGCGCAGCGTCGTCGACACCCCTGCCGCGTTCATCGCCCTGACGGCGCTGGCGCTGGCCGGCATGGCCCTGGGCAATGTCATCGTGCCGGCGTGGATCAAGCGCCACACGAGCCGGCCGGTCATGGTGATGACCGTCTACAGCACCGGCCTGACGATCGGCGGCTCGATCGGTGCCCTGCTGGCCGCTCCCCTGGCCGACCGGCTCGCCGACGGCTGGCGCTCCTCGCTCGCCGTGTGGGGGCTGGTGGCCCTCGTCGCGATCGTGCCGTGGGTGCTGATCACCCTCCGCGAGCGCCGCGACCCCGGCGACCACGCAACTCCGATCGAGGCCCCCAGCGGCCGCCTGAGCTCGTCACCGACGGCGGTCGCCCTCACCGCGCTCTTTGGGCTCCAGTCGATGAACGCCTACGTCCAGTTCGGTTGGCTCCCACAGGTTTTGCGCGACGCAGGCATCTCGACCGTGCAGTCCGGCATGCTGCTGTCCTTCATCGCGGCGCTGGGAATCATCGGCGGCCTCGTCATGCCGTCCGTCATCGCGCGGCACCACGACATCTCCCCCGTCATGTGGGGCTTCGGCGCGCTGCTGATCGCCGGCTACCTCGGGATCCTGCTCGCGCCGGCCGCCGCGCCGTGGCTGTGGTGCCTCTTCCTCGGCGTCTCCGGCTTCGCCTTCCCGACGGCGATCGCGCTCATCGCCGCGCGCACGCGGCATGCCGCCGTCACCGCCCAGCTGTCCGGCTTCGTCCAGCCGATCGGCTACATGCTCGCCGCCCTGGGGCCGTTCGCCGTCGGCATCCTGCACGACCTCACCGGCGGCTGGACGCTCATCCTCGTGCTGCTCATGCTCAGCGGCGTGCTCATGACCTTCGCCGGCCTGCGCTGCGCCCGTCACTCCTTCGTCGACGACGAGATCTCCTGACGTATGCCGCGTGGGCGGCTTCGGGGCGATCGTGCCCATGTGGGCGAAAGCGCGGCGCGCCCACACGGCAGACCTCCCACAGGCCGCGGACGGTCGATGCCACGATGCAGCCATGGCCGCTCAGCCGGAGGACCGCATCGACCTGGCCGCCCAGCTGCTCACGACGGTGGGCCACTCCATCACGCGCATCGCCCATGACCCCTTCCAGCTGCGGATCGACATCGACTCCGAGGCCGGCCACACGATCGTCGTGGAGGGCGAGACGACCGTGCACGCCGACGGGATGGAGCCGTGGACCGGGACGCCCGAGGGCGACGAGGGCCGCGTCCACACCCGAAGCCTCATCGGCTGTGAGGTCATCGGGGTGGCGGTGCTCGAGGACTCGACCCTGCGCGTCGACGTGACCGACGGGCAATGGATCGAGGCCCGGGCGAGTGAGGACTTCGAGGCGTGGGAGATCCACACCGACGACGGTCTGCTCGCGGTGTGCATGCCCGGCGGCGGGTTCGCCCTCTGGCTCGACGGCAGCGACATCCACGAGGCCTGAGACATCCTCCAAGCCTGACGCGCCCCGGCCGACCCACGGGTAGGTTCGTCCCGTGAGCACCGCGCCGACCACCCCTGCCTCGTCTCGGCGATGGCTGGCCGTGGCCCTGATTGCCGCGCTCATCGCCTGCGCGGCCGTCGCCTGGCTGGTCGCGCGCTCCCGAGACGACGGCCCCCCTCGCGTGCTCGTCGTCGGCGACTCCCTCAGCCACGGCATGCCGGGTGACTACACCTGGCGCTACTGGGCGGCCCGGCAGCTGGCCCAGGAGGAGGTCCCCTTCAGTTACGTCGGCCCCTACACGGGCACCTATGACTTCTATGCCGACGCCCGCGTCGACGCCACCTGCCCCCGCCCGAGCGATGGCACGCCGCTCGCGGCCGACGCCACCGGCGGCCCCTACCGCCAGGCCTTCCCCAAGGCCACCGGCTCGGCCCACGCCGCCCGCTGGGGCCAGACCCTGACCCACGCCCTCGCCGACGCCCCCGGCCAGGTCCGGGCCGCGGAGCCCGACGTGGTCGTCCTCGAGCTCGGCTTCAACGACCTCCACTACGGCATGTCCTGGGATGTCACCCAGGACAACCTGGAGGAGCTGGTGGGCAAGGTCCGTGGCGAGGCCCCCAAGGCCGACATCGTCCTGACCACCGTGCCCCTCGTCGCGCCGGCCAGCGGCTACGAGGACCACCGTCCGATCAGCCGCCTCTACAACGACGACCTGCCCCGGCTCGCCGCGCGCATCAGCACCGAGGACTCCCGTGTCGTCACCGCCGACCTCGCGAGCGGCTATGACAGCGCCACCATGACCTGGGACCAGACCCACCCCAACGCCGCGGGCGAGCAGCACCTGGCCAAGGCGATGCTCGCCGCGCTCGCCAAGGTCGGTCTCGGCTCCGGCGGCTGGACACTCACCGACCCGCCCGCCACCGACCTGCCACTGGTCCCGCCCACCGTCACGGCCGAGTCGGGCCCGCACGGCGTGGACCTGACCTGGGACCACGTGCCCGGCGCCACGGCATACCGCATCGCCTCCAAGCAGGCCGACGACCCGGCCGAGCCGCGCCCGCTGCCCGTGGGCGTCCTCGACGACCACTTCACCGACCGGCCCCTGCCGGAGGGCGCCCGCCTGGCCTACACGGTCACCGCGGTGCGCGGCGACGCCCAGAGCGGACCGAGCGCCGAGCAGCAGGTCACCGTGGGCCCCACGACGCCGCTCGTGTGCCCGTCCGGCTCCTCGCCCGCCCCGACGAACGGCGCCCCCAGCACCCCCACCCAATGAGAACGGGCCCGCCGCCCCACCCGGAGGTGGTGACGGCGGGCCCGCGAGTCTCGGCAGGCGCTGCCTCAGATCTGGCCGATCTCCTTGAGCAGCCCCTGGTACCAGTCGACCGAGATGTCGAAGGGCTTGCCGCCCTTGATCCGCGGGAACTCGATCGGGCGCAGCTCGTCACCGCGCTCCTCATCGTGGCCGATGACACCGGGAGTGCCGGCGAGCGCGGCGTCGACGGCGACGTCGCAGCACTGCCTGATCAGGTCGAGGTCCTCCTCGTTTGCCGCGGCCGAGCGGGAGAAGTAGCCCGACTTCTGCACCAGGACCTTCTCGGCGCCGAGGCGGTGGGCGAACTGCTTGGCGAACCAGGCGCCCGGGTTGACCTTGTCGAGCTGGACGTGGCCGAAGGGGTCGCGCGGGACGGACTCGCCGGCCTCCTCCATCTCCTGGACGACCTCCTCGACACCCGCGCCCTCGGAGAGGAAGAGGTTGACGCAGCCGGTCTCGTCCATGATCTTCTTCAGCCGGTCAGCCAGGTGGTCGAGGTCGACGTGGTCCTCGGGGACGATGACGGCGTGGACGTCCCAGTCCTGCTGCTGGTTGCCGATGCCGGGCACGAACTCCTGCGCCTTGACCCACTCGTGGTGCTCGAGGGCCGTGCGGGCGGTCAGCCAGCCGCAGTGGCGGCCCATGACCTCGTGGACGATGAGCATCCGCGGGTTGGAGGAGTGCTCGGCGATGATGTTGCGGGCAAAGACGGCGCCCTGCTCGGCTGCGGTCCAGGCGCCCAGGCTCTGGCGGATCGGCACGACGTCGTTGTCGATCGTCTTGGGCAGGCCGACGACCGTGAGCTCATAGCTGTTCTCGTGGAGGTATGCCGCGAGGTCGGCCGCCGTGGTGTTGGTGTCGTCGCCGCCGATGGTGTGCAGCACGTCGACGCCGTCCTTGGTCAGCTGCTCGGCCGCGACGTGGAGCGGGTCCTGGCCCTCCTGGACCAGACCGCGCTTGACGCAGTCGGCGACGTTGGTGAGCTTGACGCGGCTGTTGCCGACCGGGCTGCCACCGAACTTGAGCAGGCGGTGGGCGTCGCGACGGGTCTGCTCGTCGACCTCGATCGAGTCACCCGTGAGCAGGCCGGCGTAGCCGTCCCGGTAGGCGATGATCCGCACGTCAGGGGCGACCTCGGTGTAGCGCTCGATGAGGGAGCCGATGGCGGCGGACAGACACGGGGCAAGACCCCCGGCGGTGAGCATGGCAACGGTGCGGACGGTCATGTCCCCATTGTCCCCGTCCGGGCGTCGTGAGTCACATCCGATGCGGCAGGCGGCCACGCGCAGGCGGTATGCCGCGTGGCCGCCGCGCGCACGCGGCATACCGCTGGCTTGATCAGCCCTCGGGGGTGCAGGGACGCGCGACGGTGGGCGCGGTGGCCTGCGAGACCGGCGGGGGCACCGGGACGGCCGCGATCGGGCCGAGCGACTTGTACTTCATGCCGATGACGAAGTCGAGGCTGGTGTCCTTGCGGTCGTCCTGCTCGAGGGTGACGCCCGGGAGGTGCTGGCGCAGGACCTTGGCCTGGCGCAGGCCCTCGGGGCCGTAGCGGATGACGCCGACGCCGAGCTGCCAGGTGCGCTTGGGGTCGTTGCCGGTCTTGCCGGGCTTGAACTCGCGCGCGGTCAGGTCGTTCAGGACCCGCTTGGCCAGGCCCTCGTGATAGGTCGTGTTGTAGACGTTGACCTTGATGGTCTTGGCCCGCGGGGCGGGGCGCGGCGGCACGGGGACGAGGTCCTTGTAGGCCAGGCCGAGCGCGAGGTCGACGCTCTTGCCCGCGCGGCCGTCGTTGGAGAGCGTCGCGCCGGGGATCTGGCTGGCGACGAGGAGGGCGGCGTCGAGGCCGTCGGGGCCGTGATAGATCAGGCCGGGCTCGCGCACGAGCAGGCTCTCGGGTGCGTTGGTGGCCTCTGTGACGCGGTAGCCGCGGTGCTTGAGCTCGCGGCCGGTCGTCGTGGCGACACCATCGACACCGGTGGCGTTGAGGACCTTGACGGTGAAGGAGCTGCGCGCCGGCGCACGCACGAGGGTGGGCTGGCAGCTGGCGGCCTCGCGCGGGGCCAGGAGCCCGGCGGAGTATGCCGCAGAGACGGTCGCGGTGCCGAAGATCAGTGCAGGCAGGGTCACAAAAACGGCGACCTGGCGCATGCGCCCCTTGCGCCATGGGTTCGGCGTCTGCTGCTCGCGGTCGTTGCCGGCCACAGGTCCCCTCTCATTCCCTGTCGTCGTGTGCACGTGCAGATCCCGCACTGGCCTGCCCACACAGTGCGGACCTCCATGATGCCCCACTAGTCACAGTTGTCACAAGGGCACCATGGGCCGCACGGGTCACGAGCGGGTGACGATGCCGGCAGTCGACTGGCCACAACACGCCGTCGTGCGCGCCGGCACACGGCGTGTCGTGGCCAGTCGACTTGGAAGGCGGGCGGCGGACCGGGTTGGGACGGGCTGGTCGAGGGCGTGGGCTGGGGGCGGGAGTCAGGAGGTGAGCTCGGAGTGGATGAGCTCGGCGGTCTGGACCATGTTGAGCGCGGAGCCCTTGCGCAGGTTGTCGCCGCAGATGAAGAACTCGAGCGTGTGCGGGAAGTCCATCGCCTGGCGCAGCCGGCCGACGAACCGCGGGTCGGCGCCCACGATGTCGGACGGGGTCGGGAAGTCGGGGACCTCGGGGTCGTCGAGCACGACCACGGCGGGCGCCTCGATGAGGGCCTGACGCGCCGCCTTGACCGGGATGCGGTTGGCGAAGGTGGCGTGCACGGCTGCCGAGTGGGTGGTGATCACCGGCACCCGCACGCAGGTGGCCGAGACCTTGAGGTCGGGGATCCCGAGGATCTTGCGGACCTCGTGGCGGATCTTGACCTCCTCGGTGGTCCAGCCGTCGCCTGCGTGGGTGCCGATCCACGGGATGACATTCATCGCCAGCGGCGCCGGGAAGACGTCGGTGCGGCCGATCTCGTGCTCGATGTGGCGGCGCACGTCACCGGGCGACTGGCCGAGGCTGCGCTCGCCGCCGACCACGGCGAGCTCGTCATAGAGCCGCCGCACGCCGGCCATTCCTGCGCCTGAGGCGGCCTGGTAGGAGTTGACGACGAGCTCGGTCAGCTCCCACCCACTGTGCAGCACGGCGAGCACGTCGATGATCGTCAGCGTGCCCGCGCCCGGGTTGGCCACGATGCCGCGCGGGCGATCGGCGACCTTGCGGGGATTGACCTCGGTGACGATCAGCGGCACGTCGGGGTCACGTCGCAGCGCGGTGCCGTTGTCGACCACGACCACCCCGCGGGCAGCGGCGATCTCGGCCCACTCGCGGGTGACCTCTGGCGGGATGTCGAACATCGCCACCTGGACACCGTCGAAGAACTCCGGCGTCAGCTCCTGGACGACCAGCTCCTCACCGCGGACGGTGAGCGTGATGCCGACGTCCTCGAGGGCAGCGGCCAGCCGGATCTCGCCCCACAGGTCCTCGCGCATCCCCAGGATGCTCAGGGCAGTGCGGCCGACTGCACCCGTCGCGCCCACGACGGCCAGCGTGGGCCGCGCGGGAGTGGACAGGCGCATCGTGGATCAGCGCCCGGTGCCCGCGTAGACGACCGCTTCCTCGGTGGAGTCGAGGCCGAATGCCGTGTGCACGGCATTCGCCGCGTCCTTGAGCCGCTCCTCGCGGGTCACGACCGAGATGCGGATCTCAGAGGTGGAGATCATCTCGATGTTGACCCCGGCGGCGGCGAGCGCCTTGAAGAAGGTCGCCGAGACGCCCGGGTTGGAGCGCATGCCGGCGCCGACCAGCGAGAGCTTGCCGATCTGGTCGTCGTACTGGAGCGACTTGAAGCCCACGGTCTGCTGGACCTTGGTCAGCGCCTGCATCGCCCGGTGGCCGTCGGCCTTGGGCAGGGTGAAGGAGATGTCGGTCAGGCCGGTCTCGGTCGCCGAGACGTTCTGGACGATCATGTCGATGTTGACCTCGGCGTCGGCCACGACCTGGAAGATCTCGGCCGCCTTGCCGGGGCTGTCGGGCACGCCGACCACGGTGATCTTGGCCTCGCTGACGTCGTGGGCGACACCAGTGATGATCGGGGCTTCCATGTCGTCTCCTTCGTAGGCATTGGGGACCACCCAGGTGCCCTCCTTGTCGGTGAAGGAGGAGCGGACGTGGATGGGCATGTCATAGCGGCGGGCGTACTCGACGCACCGGTGCAGCAGGATCTTGGAGCCGGCCGCGGCCATCTCGAGCATCTCCTCGTTGTCGAGGCGAGCGAGCTTGCGGGCCTTGGGGACCAGGCGGGGGTCGGCGGTGAAGACGCCGTCGACGTCGGAGTAGATCTCGCACACGTCGGCGTTGAGCGCCGCGGCGAGGGCGACGGCGGTGGTGTCGGAGCCGCCGCGGCCGAGCGTGGTGATCTCCTTGGTCGTCTGGCTGACGCCCTGGAAGCCGGCCACGATCACGATGTGGCCCTCCTCGATGGCGCCGGTGATGCGACCGGGGGTGACGTCGATGATGCGCGCCTTGCCGTGGGTGGCGTCGGTGATGACGCCGGCCTGGCTGCCGGTGAACGAGCGCACGGTCTGCCCGAGGTCGGCGATGGCCATGGCGACCAGCGCCATCGAGATGCGCTCGCCGGCGGTCAGGAGCATGTCCATCTCGCGGGCAGGCGGCAGCGGGCTGACCTCGCCGGCGAGGTCGAGCAGCTCATCGGTCGTGTCACCCATGGCGGACACGACGACACAGACGTCGTTGCCGCCCTTCTTGGTCTCGATGATGCGCTGCGCGACGCGCTTGATGCTCTCGGCGTCACCGAGGGAGGAACCGCCGTATTTCTGGACGACCAGGCTCACTTCAGCTGCTCCGGGTGTCGGGTGGATTGGGCGTCGTCAGTCTAGCCGCGCGGTGGCGGGCGTCACGGCAGGGCCGGATGCCGGACGGCACCGGTGACCTGCGCGGCCTCGGCTGCCCCCTGGGCTCAGGGGTGGAGTGCGTCGAACTCCGCCTCGGCCACGAGATCGTCGTCGGCGTCGAGGCGGATGTGGGCCAGGATCGACTGGAGGACGCGCAGTGCGGCCGCACAGCGCTCGCCCCAGTCGGACAGATAGCTGAACTGCCACCACCACAGCGCCTCGATCGGGCGGCCGGCGTCGAGGTGCTGGAGTCCGTGGCGCAACGCGGCGGCGATCTCGGCGAGGTCGTTGGACAGCGACCCGCTGGTCACCTCCCGGGAGACGACCGGGTCGACGAGATCGGCATAGTCGTCGAGGCCGTCGAACATCTGGGCCAGCGAGTTGCGCAGCGCGTCGATGTCGGCGTCGGGGCCGCTGTCGGGCTCGAACCGCTCGTCGGGCAGGACATCCTCGATGGCGCCAAGGCGCGCGCCCATGAGCTGGATCTGGGAGACCGCGAGCAGACAGAGCGGGATGGCGCTGTCGGGCGACTCGCCGGAGGCGACGTCGGTCACCGTCTCGAGGTACATGCGGGCGTCTTGGGCGGACTCCGCGGCCAGTGCGGTCAGGTCGTCAGACATCGAGCAGCCTCCGTCCCTCGAAGGCCCGCCCCAGCGTGACCTCGTCGGCGTATTCCAGATCTCCTCCGACCGGGAGGCCGGAGGCCAGGCGCGAGACCTTGAGCCCCATCGGGCCGAGGAGCCGCGCGAGATAGCTCGCGGTGGCCTCGCCCTCGAGGTTGGGGTCGGTGGCGATGATGATCTCGGTGACCTCGCCGGAGGCGAGCCGGGTCATCAACTCCTTGATGCGCAGGTCGTCGGGGCCGATGCCGTCGATCGGGCTGATCGCACCCCCGAGCACGTGATAGCGCCCGCGGAACTCGCGGGTGCGCTCGATCGCCACGACGTCCTTGGGCTCCTCGACGACGCAGATGGCGGTGCCGTCGCGGCGGGCGTCGAGGCAGATGCGGCACTGCTCCCCCTCGGCGACGTTGCCGCAGGTCTCGCAGAAGCGGACCTTGGCCTTGACCTCGGTGAGCGCGTCGACCAGCCGCTTGACGTCGGCGGAGTCGGCCTGGAGCAGGTGGAAGGCGATGCGCTGCGCGCTCTTGGGGCCCACGCCGGGCAGCCGGCCGAGCTCGTCGATCAGGTCCTGGACCACGCCTTCATACACGTCAGCGAGCCTAAGCCCTCGCGCCGACAACGCCGGGATCCGTGCGCCGAGCGGCGGGTATGCCGTGCGCGCTCACCCTGCGGTCGGCCCTCGGTGGCGGTGCCGGCTGGCCGCCGGTGACGGTGCGGCCGGCCATCGCTGGTGGTGCGGACTGGGCGCCCGTGGCCGCGCCGCCTGGCCGCCGGTGACGGTGCCGGCCGGCATCGGTGGCGGGTTGCCCCGGTGAGGTCAGGCCTCGTCCTCGCTGATGACGGTGCCGCCGAGGAGACGCTCGACGACCGGGACGCCGACCTCGCCGGCCTCCTCGATGTCCTCGTCGTCGTCGCTGACGTCGTCATCGCTGACGACCCGGCGCTCCGGCTCGGGCGGGGCATCCGCGGCGCCGCGACCGAGGGCGGCCCGGGCCGCCTCGGCCCCACGGCTGGCGGTCGGGACCTGGGCATCCGGGGAGCCCTGGGGGGCACCCGGCCCCGCGGGACCCGCGTCGTGCGAGAACTCGGGGACGACATCCTCCGGCGGCGGCTCCTCGCCCCAGGACGGCGGCGCGTCGTCGGGCGCGGGCATGCTCGCCCAGCTGTCGGCCTCTGGCGAAGCCGACTGCCTGGCGCCGGCCTGGCCCTGGTCAGGGGCGCCGGCCCGGGACTCGGGACCCCGCGGCCCGGGCTCCGCGGCGGCCTCCCCCGGGGCCGGGGCGCCACCCTGTGGGCCTTGGCCGGCAGGTGCGCCGGCCCGCAGGCCGGAGGCGGGGCCGCCAGCGGGCGGCGCGCCATCTGGAGACTGGGCCACTCGCGAGGCGGGGCCGGCCGAATCCCCTTGTGGCGCAGGGCCTCCCGCCTGTGTAGCACTGTGCAGATCGGGGTGGTGGCGCTCCTGACGGGGCTGGTCGGCCTCGAGCACCGCAGCGGGCGGCGGAGCAGCGGCACGCTGGTGGGCCTCGTCGGTGGGCACGCCCTCGACGCGGGCGTCGATGCCGAGGACGTCGATGAGCGCCTGACGCACGATCTCGGCGTGCGGGCCCCGGCGGAAGGTCTCGGCCAGACCGAGGGTGGCGATGCCGAGGACGAGGCGCTGCCCGTCGTAGTCGATGACCTGGGCGTGCTCGGAGACGAAGGTCCAGGTCGAGCGCTTCATCGCAAAGACCTTGCCCAGGACATCCGGCCAGGCACGGCGGATCGCCGCCACGTCGAGGCCACCGGTCGCCGCGGGGGGTGGCGACTGCTGGTGCTGACGCTGCTCGGGCGCGGCGGTCGAGGGGGGCTGCTGCCGGGTGGGACCCGACTCGGGACCGCCCCGCTGAGCGGGCGATCCGCCCGCGCTCTGCTGGTGGCCGGGAGTGCGGTCGGCGCCCTGCTGGTGGCCACCTCGGTCGGCGCCCTGCTGATGGGCACCGCGGTCGCCCTGCAGGTGGCCACCTCGGTCGCCACCGTGGGTGGTCGAGCCACCGCCGGGGCGATCGGCAACGGGCGACGGCGCCCGGCCTCCCCCGCCCTCCGGCGCATCGGGCTTCTCCTCGGGCCAGTCCGCCGGAGACTGCTGCCGGGCCTGCGGCGAGGCCTGCTGCTGGTCGGGGCCACCAGGCGCAGGACTGGCGCTCTGCGCGGGCGCACCGGTCGGAGGCTGGCCGACAGCCGCGTGCGGCGCGCCGACAGCCGCGTGCGGCGCGCCGGCAGCGGCCTGTGGGACGCCGCCCACGGAGAGGCGACGCTCGATGCGGTCCAGGCGCGCGGCATACCCCTGCTCGCCGGAGGCGCCCGGGAGCAGGACGCGAGCACAGATCAGCTCGAGCTGGAGCCGCGGCGCCGTGGCGCCGGTCATCTCGGTCAGGCCCTGGTTGACGATGTCGGCCGCGCGGGAGAGTGCCCCGGGACCGAAGGCGGCGGCCTGGGTGCGCATCCGCTCGATCTGGTCCTCGGGCAGGGTGCGCAGCACCGACGAGGCGCCGTCGGGGACGGCCGCGATGACGATGAGATCGCGCAGCCGCTCGAGCAGGTCCTCCACGAAGCGGCGGGGGTCGAGGCCGGTCTCGATGACCTTGTCGATCTGGGTGAACACGCCCGCTCCGTCGCCGGCGGCGAACGCGTCGACGACCGCGTCGAGCAGCTCGCCGTCGGTGAAGCCGAGCAGCGCGGCCGCGCCCTCATAGGTCAGGCCCTCGTCACCCGACCCCGCGATCAGCTGGTCGAGCACCGAGAGCGAGTCACGCACCGAGCCGCCGCCGGCGCGCGTGACGAAGGACAGCACGCCGGGCGCGACCGCCACTCCCTCCTTGCCGCACAGCTCCTCCATGTAGTCGTGCAGCCGCTTGGGCGGCACGAGCCGGAAGGGGTAGTGGTGGGTGCGCGAGCGGATGGTGCCGATGACCTTCTCGGGCTCGGTCGTCGCGAAGACGAACTTCACGTGCTCGGGCGGCTCCTCGACGATCTTGAGCAGGGCGTTGAAGCCCTGCGGCGTGACCATGTGGGCCTCGTCGATGATGTAGATCTTGTAGCGGCTCTGGGCCGGGCCGTAGGAGGCCTTCTCGCGCAGGTCGCGGGCGTCGTCGACGCCACCGTGGCTGGCCGCGTCGATCTCGATGACGTCGACGGAGCCGGCCCCGCCGCGGGCAAGCTGCACGCACGAGTCGCACTCGCCGCACGGCTCGGGCGTCGGCCCCTGCGCGCAGTTGAGGCAGCGGGCGAGGATGCGGGCGCTGGTGGTCTTGCCGCACCCGCGCGGGCCGCTGAAGAGGTAGGCGTGGTTGACCCGGCCCGTGCGCAGCGCCTGCATCAGGGGCTCGGTGACGTGCTCCTGCCCGATGACGTCGGCGAACGTCTCGGGGCGATAGCGGCGATAGAGGGCGGTGCTCACCTGCGAGACACTAGTCGGCTTCACCGACAGCCGGTATGCCGTCGTCCCCAGGTGGGTGCGCCACCCCACCCGGCGTACCCTGCTCGGGTGCGTATCGACGTGTGGGCCGACTTCTCCGGGCCCGAGACCCTCCACACCCTCGACGAGCTGACCGAGGCCATGGCCGCCTCCGGCCACGAGGGGGAGCTCGAGGTCGTCTGGCACAGTTTCGAACAGGACCGCACACCGGGCGAGTGCAACACCTTCGACGCGCACCGGGTGCACCACCTCGCCCGCACGCATGGGCTGGGGGACGCCGCGGTCGAGGCCCTGGCCCGGGCCGCCGCCGACGGCACGGCGCTGGGCGACCGTGAGGCCCTCGTGCCCGTCGCGACGGCAGTCGGCCTCCCCGAGGACGAGGTCCGCGAGATGCTCGACGGCGACGGGTCGGGCTACCCCGTCCGCGTCGACGAGGCCACCGCCAAGATGGCCGGCATCGAGACCGCGCCGACGATCGTCTTCGGCCAGAAGTACTCGCTGGCCGGTGTGCAGCCCTTCGAGACGATCCTCATGGCGCTGGAGCAGGCCTGGGCCGAGAAGGACATCGCCCCCACCGCCCGCGGCGGCATGTGTGGCGACGGCGGCTGTGGCTGCGGCGACTCCGGCTGCGGCGGTGCTTCGGCAGCTGCCGACGAAACCGCAGGTGAGACCGGCAGCTCGGGCTGCGCCGGCGGCGGGTGCGGCGGGGCCTGCGGTCACTAGCGCGACAGTGGTCGCCTAGGTTGGGGGCATGAGCCCCATCGCCCTGTTCCGCCGCGTCGCCCTTGCCGAGGTCATCACCTGGGCGCTGCTCATCGTGGGGATGGTGCTGAAGTACGTCACCCACACCACCGACCTGGGTGTGCGCGTCTTCGGGCTCGTGCACGGCGTGGTCTTCCTCGCCTTCGTCCTGACAACGCTCGCGCTGTGGGTGGACCGCCGCTGGACCGCCGGCCAGGCACTGCTCGGGCTTGCGTCGGCGGTGCCGCCCTTCATGACGCTGCCGTTCGAGCGGTGGGCAGAGGGGCGCGGGCTGCTGGCCGAGCGGTGGCGCCTGGCCTCCGAGGCCCCCACCACGCTGGCCGAGCGCGTCGTGGCCTGGGCGCTGCGCAGCCCGGTGCTGGCCGCACTGGCCGCCGGCCTGACGATCGGCCTCACCACGGCATTCCTGCTCTGGGTCGGCCCGCCCGTGCCGTGGGCCCGCTGAGCACCGGCTGACACGGACCCACACACGCCGGCCACGCGGCACACCGCCGCTGTGGGGACATAGAAGGACCCCCCGCGCACCTGGAAGAGCTCACTTACCCTTGCTGCATTCCTGCCCTGGGGGAGTTGGGTGAGGTACCACCACACGGGGGGTCTTGCCCCAGCATACGTGCCGGGACCGGTGGGCCGGAAACCGAGCGGATCCGACATACTCCCCCGGTGACCACCGCCCACCACGCCGCCGACGACGCGCCGCACGATCTGCCCGCGCCCGTCGGCACGGGGCACACGGTCATCGCCGGGGTGGTCTGCGGGCTGGTCGGCTTCCTCAGCGCCTTCCCCGTCGTGCTGACCGGTCTCCAGCATGTGGGCGCCACCCGCGAGCAGGCCGCCTCTGGCCTGATGGTGCTCTGCCTGACGATGGGGCTCGGCTGCATCCTGTGGTCGCTGCGGCTGCGGATGCCGATCACGATGGCCTGGTCGACGCCCGGCGCGGCCCTGCTGGCCTCGACCGCCGCACCGGCCGACGGCTTCGGCGTCGCGGTCATGGCCTTCATCGTCTCGGGCGTGCTCTTACCCTGACCGCGTTCACCCGGCCGCTCTTCCGCGCGGTCGAGGCGATCCCGACCGCGCTCGCCAACGCGATGCTCGCCGGGGTCCTGCTCACCCTGTGCACCGTGCCCTTCCGCTCGCTGGCCCACTCCCCCGCGGCCGTCGCGCTGGTCGTGCTCGTCTGGCTGGTGCTGCTGCGGCTGGCCCGGCGCTGGGCGGTGCCGGGTGCGCTGGTGGCCGCGGGCGTCGTCGTCGCGCTGGAGGGCGGCCTCGCCCGGGTCTCGACCGCGCTGCCGCCCCTCGAGCTCGTCACGCCCCTCTGGGACTCGGCCGCCGTGGTGGCGATCGCGCTGCCGCTCTTCCTCGTCACGATGACCAGCCAGAACATCCCCACGGGCTGATCGAGTCGGTCGCCGGCCTCGCGCTGATCGCGACCTTCGCCGCGGCCGCGGCATCCGCCCTCGGTGACGCCGAGCACCGGGAGGCCGCCGCGATCACCTTCCTCGTCGCGGCCTCGGGCCTGCACCTGGCCGGCATCGGCGCGGCCTTCTGGGGTCTGGTCGCGGGCGGCGTCTTCCTCCTCGTCATGCGTCGCCGCCGCGGCCGGCACGCCTCCGCCCGCTGATCCCGCCGACATTTGAACTATCAGAACTGCCTCCCGGACCCCGACCTGAGCACGACCACGCGGGCCCACCCCCGGTTTTGATAGTCCAGATGTCGTGAGGCGCCGGGCGAGCGCCCCACGGCCACTCCGCGATTTCGCCGCGGCGTCGCCCTCCGGTAATCTCCTCCGTTGGAGGATTCGCATAGTGGCCTAGTGCGCACGATTGGAAATCGTGTTGGGATAAAACCCTCGGGGGTTCAAATCCCCCATCCTCCGCCAGCCAGCCGGCCCCGTCGCCTCAGACGGGGCCGGCTGCTTTTGTGCTCACCACCACGCTGAGGTATGCCGCGTGGGCGCGGCGGCCACGCGGCATACGTCCTGCTCGGGGGACCGCCCGGCGCGGACCGGACGCCGCCGGTCGCAGGTCCGGGGGTCGGGGTGGCAGGCGCAGTGCGTCGGCGGGAGGATGACGACATGAGCAATGGTGCATACGCCGCGGCATACGAGCAGAGCCTGTCTGACCCCAACGCGTTCTGGGGCAAGGCAGCCGAGGCGATCGAGTGGTTCACCCCGCCGCCGGTCGTGCTCGACGACAGCAACCCGCCGTTCTACAGGTGGTTCACCGGCGGCAAGCTCAACACCTGCTTCAACGCCGTCGACCGCCACGTGCGCGACGGCCGGGGCGACCAGGTGGCGATCTACTACGACTCGCCGGTCAGCGACACCAAGCGCCAGCTGACCTACAGCGAGCTGCTCGACCAGGTCTCCCGCCTGGCCGGCTACCTGACCAGCCTCGGCGTGACCAAGGGCGACCGGGTCGTCATCTACATGCCGATGGTCCCCGAGGCCCTCGTCGGCATGCTCGCCTGCGCGCGCATCGGCGCGATCCACTCGGTGGTCTTCGGCGGCTTCGCGCCGGCCGAGCTCGCCGCCCGCCTCGACGACGCCGCCCCCAAGGTCGTGCTCTCGGCCAGCTGCGGCATCGAGCCGAGCCGCACCATCCCCTACAAGCCCTATCTCGACGCGGGCATCGAGCGCTCGGAGCACAAGCCCGAGAAGTGCATCATCCTCCAGCGCCCCCAGGTCGAGGCCGAGATGGGCGAGCGCGACATCGACTGGGCCGAGGCGATGGCCTCCGAGCAGGCCCAGCCCGTCGACTGCGTCGAGGTCGACGCGACCGACCCGCTCTACATCCTCTACACCTCCGGCACCACCGGCCGCCCCAAGGGCATCGTCCGCGACAACGGCGGCCACGCGGTCGCGCTGCGCTGGTCGATGGAGAACATCTACGACGTCAAGCCGGGCGAGGTCATGTTCACCGCGTCCGACGTCGGCTGGGTCGTCGGCCACTCCTACATCGTCTACGCCCCGCTGCTGACGGGCGCGACGACGATCGTCTACGAGGGCAAGCCGGTCGGCACCCCCGACGCGAGCGCGTTCTGGCGGATCGTCAACGACTACAAGGCGGTTGCGCTCTTCACCGCCCCCACGGCATTCCGTGCGATCAAGCGCGAGGACGCGACCGGCACCAAGAAGGAGGGCTTCGACCTCTCCTCGATGCGTAACCTCTTCCTCGCCGGCGAGCGCCTCGACCCCGACACCTACCAGTGGGCGAGCGACCAGCTCGGCATCCCGGTCGTCGACAACTGGTGGCAGACCGAGACCGGCTGGCCGATCGCGGCCAACCTGCGCGGCCTGGAGCCGATGCCGATCAAGGCCGGCTCGCCGTCGGTCTCCGTACCCGGCTATGAGGTGCACGTCCTCGACGAGACCGGCGCCGAGTGCGACCGCGGCAACGAGGGCTCGATCGCGATCAAGCTGCCGCTGCCCCCGTGCACGCTGCCGACGCTGTGGGGCGACGACCAGCGCTATGTCGACTCCTACCTGTCGGTCTACGACGGCTACTACGCCACGGGCGACGGCGGCATGATCGACGAGGACGGCTATGTCTATGTCATGGGCCGCACCGACGACGTCCTCAATGTCGCGGGGCACCGCCTCTCGACCGGCTCGATGGAGGCCGCGCTCGCCGGTCACCCCGACGTCGCAGAGTGCGCCGTGATCGGTGTCGCCGACGACTTCAAGGGCCAGCTGCCCCGCGGCTTCGTCGTCCTCAAAGCCGGCATCGACGCCGACGCCGAGGGCGAGCGCATCCGCAAGGAGCTCGTCAAGCGCGTCCGCGACGAGGTCGGGGCGGTCGCCGCCCTGCGCCAGGTCGACATCGTCTCGGGCCTGCCCAAGACCCGCTCGGGCAAGATCCTGCGCAAGACCATGCGCGAGATCGCCGACGGCAAGACCCCCAACGTGCCCGGCACCATCGAGGACGTCTCCGTCCTCGACGCGCTCAAGCCCGTGCTGGAGCACAAGGAGGGCTAACCTCCAGGCCATGAGGTACGCCGCGGGGCCGGTGACGCAGCGCGCGTCACCGGCCCCGCGGCATACCCGCACAACGACGACCATGGTTGCCGCCTAGGCGCGCGGCCCACGCTCGGCACACCGCCGTCGGGGCGGACCGTGGTCGTCGTTCTGCTGCCCCTGCCCACCAGACAGACCTGCCGGACAGCCATCCTCGGAGCCGTGACAGCATCGGGCGCGTGCAGGCGGTGCTGGAGGGGTTCGCGACGATCGGGCTGGTCATCGGCCTGGGCGCGCTGATCGGGCACCTCGGGCTCGTCGACCTGGCCGCCCAGCGTGTGCTCACGACGATGGCCTTCTTCGTCGCCAGCCCGGCGCTGCTGCTGACGATGCTGAGCAAGGCCGACATCCCAAAGGTGTTCTCCGGCAACCTGATTGCCTCCTTCGGTGGAGTGCTGGCGGCGGTGCTCGTCTATGCGCTTGCCAACCGGCTGCTCTGGCGGCACGACCTCGGCGACTCGGTCATCGCCGCTCTCGCGAGCGGCTATGTCAACGCCGGCAACCTCGGGGTGCCCATAGCGGTCTATGTCCTCGGCGACGCCTCCTATGTCGCACCGACCCTGCTGCTCCAGCTGCTCTTCCTCCAGCCCATCGCGCAGGCGATCCTGGACGCCCAGCGGCCCGGGTCCCGCACGAGCGTGCGGCAGTTCGTGAGGCAGGCGGCCACCAACCCCCTCACGGTGGGCTCGCTCATCGGCGTCGTCCTGGCCCTCGGCCAGTGGACGCTCCCCCGATTCCTCTGGGACCCGCTCGAGCTCGTCGGCAACATGGCCGTCCCGATGGTGCTGGTCGCCTACGGCGTCTCGCTGCGGCTCGGCCCGAAGTTCGGCGCCGACGCCCGCGTCTCCGAGGTCGCCGCGCTGTCGGTGATCAAGCTGGTGGTGCAGCCGCTCGCGGCATACCTGCTCGCGCACTTCGCGCTGGGGCTCGACGGCCACGCGCTGCTCGCGGTGGTGGTCACCTCGGCGCTGCCGACCGCGCAGAACATCTTCGTCCACGCGACGCGGTATGGCCGTCGGGCGACCCTCGCCCGCGACACCATCCTCGTGACGACGATCGGCTCGGTGCCGGTGATCCTGCTGATCACGCTGCTGCTCACCTGATCAGCAGAGCGCGAGCAGGGCGAGGGCGTATGCCGTCTCGGCATCCCCGTCGCGCGACTCGCCTCCCGTGGTCGTCACCACCCAGTCGGAGCCGTCGCGCCCGAGGGAGACGAAGCGGTCGCCGAGCAGCTCACGCAGCTGGTCCTCGCGGGGCAGCCAGACGGCCTGGTCGAGCGTGACGGAGTCGAGCGCCCACTCGGTCGTGCCGTTGAAGCCCAGCAGCGGCTGGTCGTGGTGGGTCTGGAGCTCGATCGTCATGTCGCTGACCCAGTAGACCTCGCCCGCCAGCTGCTCGGCGGCGATGGCGAAGCGGTCCCCCGGGCGTGGCTCCCACAGGACACCGCCCGCTGCAAGGGCCCGGGCCAGATCGAGGCTGATCATCTGCCCATCCTCCCGCACGGCGGCATTCGTCCGCTTTGGGCGGTGCGTCCTTGGATGGGAGGATGAGCCCCATGCGCATGATCTCCCTCGAGGAGGCCGGCCGCCTCGCTGCCGAGCGTTCCTCCGCCAACAACGGCCAGCCCCGCGTCGTCACGAGCGGCAACTTCGCCGCCCCCAACACCCTCACCCGCGTCGTCATCGACCAGCTGGAGTCCTGCCGGCTGCACGTCCTGCTCGCCCAGAAGGACGTCCCGCTGCACGACGGCGTCATCCCCGAGTCGTGCTTCATCGGCCCTGGCTTCCGCCACCACCCGCGGCTGTCCTATGTGCCGGCCCGGCTCTCGCGCGTGCCCCGACTCTTCAACCACTCGCTGCCGCCGGACATCGTCATCCTGCACACCACGCCCGAGCGCAACGGCAAGGTCAGCCTCGGCGTCGAGGTCAACATCATGCCGGGCGCCCTCGAGGCCTGCCGCAAGCGCGGCGGCCTGGTCCTGGCCCAGGTCAACCCCAAGATGCCCTACACCTTCGGCGACGCGGAGATCACGCTCGACATGATCGACGCCGCGGTCGAGGTCGACGAGCCGCTGCTGTCCACGGCGCCCGGCGCCATCGACGAGACGTCGGCAACGATCGGCGCGACGGTCGCCGAGAACATCGGCGACGGCGCGACCCTCCAGGCCGGCATCGGCGCCGTCCCCGACGCGATCATCGCCGGGCTGACCACCCGCACCGGCCTGCGCATCTGGACCGAGATGTTCTCCGACGGCGTGCTCGCCCTCGAGCGCCACGGTGTCCTCGACCGGGCGGTGCCGATCACCTCGTCCTTCGTCTTCGGCTCGCAGGACCTCTATGACTGGCTCAACCTCAACGAGCGCGTGGTCATGCGCCGCACCGAGACGACCAACGCCGTCGCCGAGATCGCCAAGCAGCAGCAGATGACCTCGGTCAACACCGCGCTCCAGGTCGACCTCTTCGACCAGGCCAACGCCTCGCGCATCAACGCCCGCATCTACTCCGGCTTCGGCGGCCAGACCGACTTCACCGTCGGCGCGCTCCAGTCGGTCGGCGGCAAGTCCTTCATGGCGCTGCGCTCGTGGCACCCCAAGGCCGACGTCTCGACGATCGTGCCGCTGGTCTCCGAGCCGGTCACGTCCTTCCAGCACTCCTCGGTCGTGACCGAGCAGGGCATCGCCAAGATCCGCGGCTGCGACGAGCGGACCCAGGCGCGCCACATCATCGAGCAGTGCGCCCACCCGAGCGTCCGCGCCGAGCTGTGGGAAGAGGCGGCCGACATGGGCCTGGCCTGACGGCTCATTCCCCCCGCAGGGCTGTTGCGCGGCGGCAACGGCGCGGTGGAGGGTCGATGGCATGAGCGACAACCACCAAGCCCCGATCGAGCCCGACACCATCTCCGATCCCGCCAAGGACGACCAGACCGGCGGCGACTGGAGCGACGAGGGTGGCGCGACCCCGGAGGGTCCCGCCACCGACGAGACCGCCGACGACGAGGGCTGACCTCCAGCCGGCCACAGCATGACGTATGCCGCGCACCCAGCTGGGTGCGCGGCATACCTTTGTGCCTCAGGCAGATTGGGTCCGTCAGCGCTTGCGGGTGCCGAAGATCGAGCGGGTGATCTCGCGGCCGATGACCGTGCCGGCCGAGCGCATCATCGACTTGAAGGCGCTCGACTTGACCACCGACTGCACGATGCCGGGGTCCTCCTTGGCCGCGGCGCTCCGGGTGGGCCGCTCGGCGGGGGCGGGCGCCGGCTCCTTGGTGACGTCGGCGGGCTCGGCGGGCGTCTCGACCCGCGCCTTGAGCATCTCGTAGGCCGACTCGCGCTCGACCGCCGTCGTGTACTTGGGTGCGAGCTGCGAGGCGCGCACGATCTGGTCGACGACCGTCTCGGGGCTCGGCGCCATGAGCGACTGCGGCGCGCGCATGCGCGTCCAGGCGACGGGGGTGGGTGCGCCCTTCTCGGACAGCACGGTGATCACGGCCTCGCCGGTGCCGAGCTCGGTGAGCAGCTTCTCGAGGTCGTATGCCGTGTGCGGATAGGTCTTGACCGCGGCCCGCAGCGCCTTGGCGTCGTCGGGGGTGAAGGCGCGCAGCGCGTGCTGGACCCGGTTGCCGAGCTGGGCGAGCACGTCGGCGGGCACGTCCTTGGGCGACTGGGTGACGAAGAAGACGCCGACACCCTTGGACCGGATGAGCCGCACGGTCTGCTGGATCGCGGCGAGGAAGTCCTTGCTCGCCTCGTTGAAGAGCAGGTGCGCCTCGTCGAAGAAGAAGACGAGCTTGGGCTTGTCGATGTCGCCGACCTCGGGCAGGTCCTCGAAGAGGTCGGCGAGCAGCCACATCAGGAAGGTCGAGAAGAGCACCGGCTTGTCCTGCACACCGGGCAGCTCGAGGCAGGTCACGATGCCCTTGCCATCCGCGGTCACGCGCAGCAGGTCGGCCGTGTCGAACTCGGGCTCGCCGAAGAAGACGTCGGCTCCCTGGTCGGAGAAGGCGATCAGCTCGCGCAGGATCACGCCCGCGGTGGCCTTGGACAGCCCGCCGAGCGCCTTGAGCTCCTCCTTGCCCTCCGCGGAGGTGAGGTGCTGGATGACCTCGCGCAGGTCCTTGAGGTCGACGAGCGGCAGGCCGTTCTGGTCGGCGTAGTGGAAGACGAGGCCGAGGCTGGACTCCTGGGTCGCGTTGAGCCCCAGCACCTTTGCGAGCAGGATCGGCCCGAAGTCGGTGATGGTGGCGCGCACCGGCACCCCGGCACCCTGGCCACCGAGCGAGAGGAACTCCGTCGGGTATGCCGTGGGCTGCCACTGCTGCCCGACGTCACTCGCGCGGGCAGCCACCTTGTCGTTGGCCTCGCCGGGGGTGGCCATGCCGGACAGGTCGCCCTTGATGTCGGCCATGAAGACGGGGACGCCCTGGCCGGCGAGCTGCTCGGCCATGAGCTGGAGGGTCTTGGTCTTGCCGGTGCCGGTGGCGCCGGCGACGAGGCCGTGACGGTTCATCGCCGACAGCGGGATGCGGACGGGCACGTCGGGGTGTGCGGCGCCGTCGACCACGGCGGCCCCGAAGTCGAGGGCGGCGCCCTCGAAGGCATAGCCGGACCGGATCTCGTCGAGGATGGGGCTGGCCTCCGCGGGCGCAGGCGTCGGGGCCTCGTCCGCCGGGGCAGGCGCCGGGGCCTCGGAAGCCGGCTGCGCGGCATTCGCCTGGGGGTCCTCGATGGGGCTGGAAGCAGGTGTCTCCGTCACAGGTGATGACTGTAGTCGCGCACCCCTCGCCTATCCTGCAAGCGTGATCTTCAAAGCCGTGGGCGACGAGCGTCCCTACCCCGACCACGGTCTGGTGACGACGCGGGACTGGGCGGCCGTCCCCCCACGGCTCGTGCGGCTCGACGAGCTGGTGACCACCAAGCGGATCCTCGACCTCGGCCAGCTCCTGGCCGACGACTCGACCTTCTATGGCGACCTGTTTGCCCACGTCGTCGACTGGGAGGGCACGCTCTATCTCGAGGACGGCCTGCACCGGGCGCTGCGCTCGGCCCTGGCGCAGCGGGCGACGCTCCACGCACGCGTGCTCACGCTCTGAGCAACAGATCGTCGGCGAGTCCCTCCAAATCCCCTCATTTCGGCGCCGCATGGTGGTTCACTGACCACTAGCCCGGTCAGGGGTCCGGGTCTCGAAGGGGCACGACCATGAGCACCGACATCAGACGCACAGAGGACACCGAGGAGATCGAGGGTCCGGCACAGCGCATCGCACGCCGTCGCCGCAAGGCCGCCGTGACCCTGGCTGTCGTCTGCCTGCTGCTCTTCTTCGCCTTCTGGTACGCCTTCTCCTACTACTCCTACTACCGCGCCGCGAGCGAGCCACGTGCGGTCACCACCTCCTGTCCGACGAGCGCACATGTCCGGCCGGGCGATGTCTCGCTCAACATCTACAACGCCACCGACAGGGCCGGCCTCGCTGCCAAGACCTCCAACGCGATGGCCGCCCGCGGCTTCTTCATCGGCACGGTCGCCAATGACCCCAAGAAGGCGACGGTCAAGAACGCCGCCCAGGTCCGCTACGGCTCGGCCACGGTCAACGAGGCGCGTTTCGTCGCCCTCCACGTCCCCGGGGCGACGCTCGTCAACGACGGCCGCACCAGCGGCGACATCGACCTGGTCCTAGGCGAGAAGTTCACCGCCATCAAGCCACCGCCCGCCCCGACGCGCCCGCCCGGCTGCTGACCGAGGCACACGCGGCATACGCCTCGGTGAAGGTGTCTGGTTCGCCACAGGCATTTTGGGTGAAATCGGACGTGAAAAGGTGTTGAGTGGGTGGTGCCCCATCAACGACGCCGGAGGCAGCTGGAGATGACCACCACGCCCGACAAGCCCCGTCGTCTCGGTGCGCGCGAGCTCATCGAGACGGTGCTTGACGAGGGCTCGTGGTCGAGCTGGGATGTCACCCACCTGACCGTGGCGGCCGAGGGCAGCACGTATGCCGCCGAGCTCGCCGCCGCTGCCGAGAAGGCCGGCACCGATGAGTCGATCGTGACCGGCGAGGGCACCATCCGCGGGCGCCGGGTCGCCGTCGTGGCGGGCGAGTTCCGCTTCCTCGCCGGGTCGATCGGGCGGGCTGCGGCCGAGCGCATCGTCTTGGCCTTCGAGCGCGCGACCGCCGAGGGCCTGCCCCTGTTTGCCGCCCCGACGTCCGGCGGCACACGTATGCAGGAGGGCACCCCGGCATTCGTCGGCATGGTCAAGATCTCCGCGGCGGTGGCGACCTTCAAGCAGGCCGGCCTGCCCTACATCGTCTATCTGCGCCACCCCACCACCGGCGGCGTCTTCGCCTCCTGGGGCTCGCTCGGACACGTGACGGTCGCCGAGCCCGGCGCGATGGTGGGCTTCCTCGGCGCCCGCGTCTATGAGGCGCTCTATGACCGGCCCTTCCCGGAGGGCGTGCAGGTCGCCGAGAACCTCTATGAGCACGGGCTGATCGACGCCGTGCTGCCGGTCGAGGGGCTTGCCGAGATCGCCGACCGCGCGCTCAACGTCCTCACCGGGCCGCGCGGCGACCTGCCCGACGTCCCCGAGATCCCACAGAGCGACGTGCCCGACGTGCCCGCGTGGGAGTCGATCACCCTCTCCCGCAAGGAATCCCGTCCCGGCGTGCGCGCCCTGCTCAAGCTCGGCGCCACCGACGTGCTCCCGCTCCGGGGCACCGGCCAGGGCGAGCACGACCCCGGCCTGCTCATGGCCCTTGCCCGCTTCGGCGGTGCGCCCTGCGTGGTGCTCGGCCAGGACCGGCGCGGCCAGACGCTCGAGGAGCCCCTCGGCCCCGGCGGCCTGCGCGTCGCCCGGCGCGGCATGCGGCTGGCGCAGGAGCTCGACCTGCCGCTGGTGAGCATCATCGACACCGCCGGCGCGGCCCTGTCCAAGGAGGCCGAGGAGGGCGGCATGGCCGGCGAGATCGCCCGCTGCCTCTCCGAGCTCGTCATGCTCGACGCCCCGACCGTGTGCGTGCTGCTCGGCCAGGGCTGCGGCGGCGGGGCCCTCGCGCTCATGCCCGCCGACCGGGTCATCTGCGCCCAGAACTCCTGGCTCTCCCCGCTGCCGCCCGAGGGCGCCTCGGCGATCCTCTACCGCGAGACGAGCCGCGCCCCCGAGATCTCCGACGCCCAGCGCGTGCGCTCACGTGACCTCCTCGCCGACGGCATCGTCGACCGGGTCGTCCCCGAGCAGCCCGACGCTGCGGAGGAGCCCGAGGCCTTCTGCATGCGGATGTCCCAGGCCATCCAGCACGAGCTCGCCACGCTCGTGCGCATGGACGGCGACGACCGGCTCGAGGCCCGGCTGGAGCGCTACCGGGCGCTCGGCACCTAACCCACTTGCCCGTCCAGCCAGGGCGGGCCCAGATCCGCTGCACCGCAGCGGCATACATCAGGAAGAAGGACTGATTGCAATGGCGGACTACGACGACGCAGTATGCGAAGTCCAGCGCGACGACGACGAGATGCGCGTCGCTCTCTGGTGGTTCGAGCCGGGCACCCAGACTGAGCCGCACACGCATGAGTACGACTACATCGTCGTGCCTGTCGCTGATGGACGTCTCATCGCCCGCTCCGAGGACGGCGAAGAGATGAAGGTCCGCCTCAAGCCCGGCAAGACCTACTCCCGCAAGGCCGGTCTGACGCACAACGTCGTCAACGACTCCGACTCCGGTGTCGGCTTCGTCGAGATCGAGCTCAAGAAGGGCTTCGCCAAGACCCACCAGACCAAGGTCTGACCCGCCACCGCGAGGAGGCCCCGCCCACCGGGCAGGGCCTCCTCGTGCTGTCCCCGCTGTCCTAGGGTGACCGCATGGCACTCAGGATCGGATACAAGGCGTCGGCCGAGCAGTTCGCGCCACGCGAGCTGGTGGAGTATGCCGTGCAGGCCGAGCAGGTGGGCCTCGACAGCGTGTGGGTCTCCGACCATCTTCAGCCCTGGCGGCACAACGGGGGGCACGCGCCCTTCTCGATGGCGTGGCTGGCCGCGGTCGGCGAGCGCACCGGGCGGGTCCAGCTCGGCACCTCGGTCCTCACCCCGACCTTCCGCTACAACCCGGCGGTCGTCGCGCACGCCTTCGCCACGCTCGGCTGCCTCTACCCGGGGCGGATCGCGCTCGGCGTCGGCTCCGGCGAGGCCCTCAACGAGATCGCGGTCGGGGCCGTCGACGCCTGGCCCGACTTCAAGGAGCGCTTCGGGCGGCTGCGGGAGTCGGTGCGGCTGATGCGCCAGCTGTGGGCGGGCGAGCGCGTCACCTTCGAGGGCGACTACTACCGCGTCGAGGACGCGACCATCTATGACCGGCCCGACCAGCCGATCCCGGTCTACATCGCGGCGGGCGGGCCGACCATGGCCAAGTACGCCGGCCGGATGGGCGACGGCTTCATCTGCACCTCCGGCAAGGGCCGCGAGCTCTATGTCGACCAGCTGCTGCCCGCCGTCGAGGAGGGCCGCTCGCTCGGCAAGAAGGCCGACCAGCCCATCGACCGGATGATCGAGATCAAACTCTCCTGGGACCCCGACCACGACCAGGCCCTCGAGAACACCCGCTTCTGGGCGCCCCTCTCGCTCACCGCCGAGCAGAAGCACGGCCTGCACGACCCCGCCGAGATGGAGGCCGCCGCCGACGCCCTGCCCATCGAGCAGGTCGCCAAACGCTGGATCGTCGCGTCCGAGCCCCAGGCCGCCGTCGACGCCATCGCCGACTACGTGCAGATGGGCTTCGACCACCTGGTCATCCACGCCCCCGGCCACGACCAGTCCCGCTTCCTGACCACCTTCGCCGAGCAGGTCCTCCCCGGCCTCCGCGAGCTCTGACCCCCGGTGCCAAGGGCGACGGGCGACAGACGACGGACGACGGGCGACGGGCGGGCGGGTATGCCGCGGGCCCCTGTCCCACGGCATACCCGCCCGTCCGCGCTTTAGCCCATTTGGGCACAAACGCGCGCCCCGTCAGCCACATGGCGACTTCCGCCGCCCCCACACGTGACTCGCGCTTTAGCCCACTTGGCCACAAACGCGTCGTCGGGGTCAGGCCGCGGCCGGCGCGCTCTTGCCGCGGTGGTGGCCGGCAAGGCTGAGCAGCAGGCCGAATGCCGCCCACGCGCCGAGGATGAGCAGCTCGCGTCCCGCGCCGTTGCCGTCGAAGAACGCAGCCGAGCGGATCACGGCGCCGGCGGCGCCGAGCGGCAGCCACTGGCCCATCTCGCCCCACGGCTGCGGGAGCCAGTGCGGGCCGGCGGCCATGCCGGACAGCGGGTTCGAGACAAACATGATGAGCAGCGCGCCGAGGGCGAACCCGGCATACCCGAGCACGGACTCCAGACCAAGGATCGTCAGCGAGATCGCCGCGATGCCCAAGCTGGCCCCAGCAGCGGTGAGCAGGTAGCTGCCGTCAAGGGAGTGGAAGCCGTACTGGAGGATCGCGGTCGCCACCAGGCCGGCGAGCGCAGAGAAGGCGATGGCGCCGATGACCCGCATAGTCGTGCTGTCCGCGAAGAGGCGGGTGAGCAGGACGGCCGGGATCATGCCGCCGAAGGCGAGCGGCAGCGCGAGTGCCATGAGGCCGGCGCCCGCGGGGTCCTCGGCGGTGTAGGGGGCGAGATCGGTGTAGGTGACCTTCTGACCCTGCGCCTGGAGGCCGGCGCCGACGGTGCGCAGGAGCTGGCCGTAGGGGGCGCCGGCCGCGGACGCGGTCTGGATCGTCACGCCGTCGGCGCCGACCGAGATGCCGCCGATCGCCTCACGGTGCCGGATCGCGTCGGCGGCCTCGGTCGCAGAGGCGTAGGTCGTGGCCTCGAACGCGCCGGGCCTGGCGGCGTCGAGGGCCTGGGTCACCTTGGCGACCGCGGGGGCCGGGCCGCTCACGGCGAGCGGCAGGTCACGCGCCCCGGAGTTGACGCTCGGCCCTGCGAAGGCCAGCAGCATCAGCGTGACGACGGTGGTCAGGGCGAGGACGAGGCCGACGAGGGCGCCCCAGCCTGGGCGTCGACGGGGCTCCTTGTCGCTGGAGGGCGTGGAGGGTGTGGTCGCGGTGGCGACGGTGCTGGCCATGGCGGCTCCTAAGTGGAGAGATTTGCTCCGTTTACAAATGGAGAGTAATACTCCACTTAGTGATTCGGCAACTCGACGGACGAGGAGGCAGCGACATGCGGGCAGATGCCCAGGCCAAGCGCGACGCGATCGTCGCCGCGGCACAGGAGCTCGTCGCCGAGCGGGGCGCCGAGGTCCCCTTCAACCAGATCGCCGCGCGCGCCGACGTCGGCATCGCGACGCTCTACCGCCACTTCCCCACGCGCGATGACCTCCTGCTCGGCATCGCCGAGGACTTCCTGCGTCGCATCGCAGCCATCGTCGACACCCACTCCCCCACCTGGGAGACCGATCCCGCGTCGGCATGGTCGCGGATCGTGCACGACCTCGCCGCCCTGCGGATGGGCGCGGTGATCCCCGCCCTCGTCCAGGGCCGCAGCCTCGACAGCCTGCCCCCAGCGGCACTGAGGCTGCGCGCCGACGGCTTGAGTCAGATCCGGGGGATCGTCGCCCAGGCCCAGTCCAATGGCCTTGTGCGAGAGGACATCTCGGTCGAGCACTTCCAGATCGGCCTCGGCGTCCTGACCCGCCCGCTCCCCGAGCTCGTCGAGAGCGAGCTCCCCGATGTCCACGACTGGCTCATCGAGGTCTATCTGCGGGGCCTGCGCCCCTGAGAGGTGAGTATGCCGCGGGGCCGGGCCCCGCGGCATACTCACCATCGCGAAAAGCTCACTGGCTGTAGGGGACTCGCTCCCACGAGAGGACCTGGGCGGCGTTCGGCCGGCCGATCGTCACCCGCAGCCACGACGTGTTGTTGGCGGCGCCGTCGACCGTCACGCGCGTGAGGTTGTCGGCCGAGCCGCTCACGCGGTAGGTGTCGAGCCAGGCCGACCCGGCGGCCAGCGGACGGTCGACGTTGTAGGTGTGGCTGTCGCCGTCGAAGAGGTAGACCTCGCCGTCGAAGACCGCGGACTCGTCGACGATCAGCTGCACGAGCGGCTGGAAGGCGGAGATGTCCGACCAGGTCGGCGTGTAGGACGGGTCGAACATGTCGGCCTGGAGCATGAGCACGACTGCGCGGTCGTTGCGCTTGCTGGCGTCGGCGAAGGTCTCGCGGACGAGCTGGAGGGCCGCGTCCAGGCGCGCCTGCTGCTCGGCGACCTGCGCCGCGGTGGGCGCCGTCTCGCCGATGCCGGTCCACGGCTTGAGGTCGTCGTTGGAGCCGACGACGTGGAGCGCGGCAAAGGAGACCCGTTGCTTGCGCCACGAGACATTCTCTGGCACACCGAGATTGGCTTGGCTGGCGACCTTCATTGGGTCCTGCCCGAGGGTCATGCCGGGCCGGGTGAAGAACACCGAGCGGTCGAAGGCGAGACGCTCGAGCGGGTTGTAGGCGCCGTTGTTGGGGCGGTGGCAGTCGGTCCACTCGTTGTCACCGGGCGTATAGACGAGCGCCTCCTCAAAGCGGTCGAATTGCGCGCGGATCATCCGGTAGTAGGCGTCGTCGCAGCGGGTCGAGCCGTTCTTGATGTCGCCGACGTGGACGGTGAACTCGGGGTCGCCCGCGTTGATGTCGTCGACCCAGCCGGGGAAGGCCGCGATCTGGTCGGCGCCATAGGGGATGTCGCCGATGACGGCGAAGTCGTAGTGGCCGGGCTTGTCCTGGCCCGAGCCGGCAGCGAGCGCGGCGGTCGGGCTGGACAGGGCGGCGCCGGCGATGGCGGCGACGAGGACGGGACGGAGGCGCATGGGAGGCCCTTCGGGTCGGCGGGTGGAGACCTGCGGAGTCTGCCCCTGCGCCGGTGAACACCACGGGGTCGCCCAGGCGTATGCCGCGTGAAGACTTGGCGGCACCGCCGCCCTTGCTGCCGATCCGGATGACGGCAGCTCTTGCCCATCTGGTCTCCGTCAGCGTATGGTTTGTGTTGCAAACCTATTTGCCGAGTATCGACGTCAGGGGAGACGATGACCAGGACCACGGGCGACACCTCGACACTTCCGCTCGAGGCGGTGGTGCGCGAATACGACAGCCTCAAGGGGCTCCTGCTGGTGCCGACCGGCGCCGGACTGCTCGTCGGCGCGCTCGTCGCGTCGATGGCGATCGACTCCGACAGCGGTCTGGGGCCACTCCTCGGCGTCCTCGCGGGCCTGCTCGTGCAGGGCATCGGCCTGCGCCGTGCCCAGCGGTGGTACGACGACAACCTCGGCTCAGCCACCAGCCGCCACCGCACCTCGACGGTGGCCGTGCTGGCCGCAGCCGCGGGCTGTCTCGCGATCCTCGCCGCGATCGGTTTCGACGCGTTCTCGACCTGGCGGCTCCTCCTCGCGCCCGTCCTGATGGCCGTGCTCATGCTGGCGCTGATGCGCTATGCCCTGAGGCGCAGCGGACTGACGATCGGCCATTACGCGGCGTGCGGCGTCCTGGCGCTGTCCGCACTCCTCCCCGCCGCCGTGGACCTGTCCACCGCGGGGCGGGTGCTCACCTCGTTTGCCGCCGCTGGGCTGGCGGCCATCGTCGTCGGCCTCATCGACCACAGTCGGCTGATGTCGGCCATCACCCGCAGGCGCGCCGAGCGATGACGGGCTCAGCAGCGGATCAGTCTGGGCCACAGTCGATCCCGGCCATCGACAAGACGGTCCATGAGCCTGCCCGGATGGCCATCCTCACCGTCCTCGACGCTGTGGATGACGCCGACTTCACCTTCCTCGAGACGATGCTCGGGCTCAGCAAGGGCAACCTCTCGACACACCTGACCCGCCTCGAGGAGGCCGGGCTGATCGCGGTGACCAAGTCGTTCCGCGGCCGCCGCCCGCTCACGACCGCGGCGATCACCGACCGGGGCAGAGCCGCCAGGGCCGAGCACTGGGAGCAGCTCGAGCGGCTGCGCAACCTGATGGCCTGAGGGGCGGTATGCCGTGTGGCACAGGGGTCCACACGGCATACGCCCCCGGGGGCGCACGAAGGGCGCGCCCCGGCAGTCAGCCGGGGCGCGCCCTTCGTGTGGTGCGGGTCAGCGGCGGGCGCCGGCACCCGTCACGAGCTTGACGATGAACAGCAGCAGGCAGGCGCCGGCGATGGCCGTCAGCAGGCTGACGATCAGGCCGGAGCTGCTCAGGTCGTTGCCGAGGACGAGCTGGAGGATCCAGCCGCCGAGCAGGCCGCCGACGATGCCGACGATGATGTTGAGCAGGAGGCCCTGCTGGGCGTCGGTGCCCATGATCTTGCTCGCGATCCAACCGGCGATACCGCCGATGATGATCCAGAGGATGAAGCCCATTGGAGGGTTTCCTTTCACTTCAGGTGTTGAGCGAACCATCCACCCTACGTGACAAATCCGCTGGTCAGCGCCATCCGGGCCCGCCGACCGCTGCAACCACCCCTTCGGGTCACCGCCTCGTGGCCGCTGCCGCGAGCAGCCGGGTGGGGCCCTCGAGCGGGCCCTGGCGCATGGGGCCGCGGACAGCCGCCCGCCATGCGAGCGCCAGGACAAGCACCGTCAGGACGTGTATGCCGTAGGCCAGCCAGGTGCCGTCGGGCAGGCCGAGCAGGGCGAGGCGGCCGGCCTGCGAGAGCAGGACGATGTGCGCGGCATACATCGACAGCGTCATGGCGCCCACGGTGACCATGGCCCGGATCTGCGGCCGGCTGTCGCCCACGTCGGAGACCACCGCACAGCAGGCGATCGCGATCAGACCCGCGATGGCGCCGCTCACGAGAACGCTCGGCGCAGACGGCAGATAGGCCCCGATGAGGAGGAGCCAGCGTGCGTCCGGGGCGTCGAAGGCGCGGCCCCCGAGGGCGGCGGTCTCCCAATCGAGCAGGTGCGTGCCCCCAGTGAGGACCAGGCCGCCAAAGCTGAGCGCCATCCCCGAGAGCAGGGCAGCGCCACACCACCCGGCCGCACGGTCCCTCCCGGCCGGCGTCGAGAGGGACTGCCTGCCGAGCAGCAGCCCGCCAATGCCGAAGGCCACCCAGAGCGCCGCGGGATAGGACGTCCCAAACAGGACCGTCCCGGCGAAACGGAGCGGGTCGCCGAGACCCTCGAGTGAGGCCTGCCCGTCGAAGGGGCCGTGCGCGCGGCGGACCGCCCACGCGACCGGCGGGACGACGAGCAGGACTGTGGCACAGAGGATCACGAGCCGCTTTGAGCTCCAGTCGCCCACGAGCCCGACCACAACTGTCACGACAGCGAGGTTGACCAGGATGACGGCCGCCCGTGACCCGAGCTGGGTCAGCGCGAGACCCGCGAGGACCAGGACGGTCGCCCGGATGAGCACGGCACGCATGTCGAGCACCGAGCTGCGGCCCGAGGCGCGACCGAGCGATGCACCGACGCCGATCAGGAGCGCGAAGAGGACCGCGTGCAGGTCCCAGAGCACGGCGCTCGGCGTCCCGCCGCGCACGTGGTTGACCATGATCCCGAGCAGGGCGAGGAAGCGCGCCACATCGATCCCGGCCAGCCGTCCCATCCGGCCACCCTATGCAGACACGGCCGCGGGCCGCCCCCTCCGAGGGGGCGGCCCGCTGCTGTTGGGTCGGTCAGGCGGGGTCGGTCGCGTCGCCTGCGGACTCGTCCTCGGCGAGGAGGCCGAAGAGCCGTCGCCGGGTCTCGGCGACCAGGTCGGTCGCGGCCTTGACCTGCGCCGGCGTCCCCGACATGCCGACCGCCCGCGCTGCCATGGCAAGCCTGCCGAACTCCTCCTGGAACCCGGCGGCGCCCGCGGCGTCGCGCGGGGCGTGCTGCTCGTTGACGGCGTCCCACGGCGGCGTCTCGATCTCCGCCGCGGCCGTGCGGCCGGCATCGGTGAGCTCGAAGACCTTCTGGCCGTCGACCTCGACGGGCCGGATCAGGCCCTCGTCCTCGAGCTGGCTGAGCGCCGGATAGACCGCGCCCGGAGAGGGCCGCCATGCGCCACCGGTCTTGTCGGCCAGGGCGCGGATCAGCTGGTAGCCGTTGGCCGGCTCCTCGCCCAGGAGGGCGATGACCGCCAGTCGCACGTCGCCCCGGCGGGCCCGCCCCCGGCCGCGACGTCCGCGTGGGCCGCCGGGGCCGAAGGGGGTCTCTGGGAAGGGCGGCATGCCGCCGCGTGGGCCGAAGCCAGGACCGAAGCCCGGCCCGGGCATGGCGTCGGCCTCGAAGGGCCGACGACCCCGACCGCGTCCGCGATGTCCGCGGCTCTCGCCCTCGGGGTGATGGCCGAGGGGCCCGAAGCCGGCGAGGTCCCGACCGGCGCGGCGGCCGCGGCCCCCTCGGCCACGCCGCCCAAAGCTGTTGTCTCGCTCGCCCCACTCGGGGCGGCTGTCTGCGTTGTTCATGACGTTCTCCTTGCTTGTCGTCACTAACGTATTACTAACGATATATCTTTAAAGACCTGCTCGCAAGTCACCCGACGACGGGGTTGACACCGCGGCGGAGCCGACGCATCAGACCTGATAGGAGGTGGCCAGGATGAGGACGATGCGCAGCGCGCTGGCCGCGGCACTGCTGACGACGGCGGGCCTGGCCATCGCACCGGTCCCGGCCGGGGCCGCGACAAACCCCTGCGCGGCGATCGCCCAGGGCCGGGTCTATGGCCTGACCACCCGTCCGGGACGGTCACCTTCGCGCTTGCTTCCGGCTACGGCTCCACCTACGCCCGGCTGGTCGAGTGCACCAAGACCTCGACTGGGGCGTATGCCGTGTCGTGGCAGACCACGGCGCGCGTCGGGTCCCGGGGGTTCGCCTCCCCTGGCGCCAAACGAGAGGGCGATGGGCGCACGCCGAGCGGGGTCTATGGCTTCGGCACCGGCTTCGGGGCCGCCAACCCCGGCAGCGGCCTCGGCTACTGGACGCTGACCCCCACCTCCTGCTGGGGCTCGACGGTCGGGTCCTCGCTCTACAACAGGCGATACACCGGCACCTGCCGACCGGGCGACGAGCGGATGTACTCCTATGTCACGGGCGCCTACAAGCAGGGCGCGGTCATCAACTACAACATGAATCCCGTTGTGCAGAGCGCGGGTTCGGCCATCTTCTTCCACGTCGGCACCGGGGGCCCGACTGCCGGCTGTGTCTCCGCGGACTACGCGACCGTGGTCCGCAAGCTGCGCGCCGGCCGGCCCGGCGATGTCATCTCGATGGGTGTGGGCACCGGTCGCATCAGGCTCTACACCCCCGACACGATCACGCACACGCTCACTGCCGGCACGGCATACGCCTCGGAGGTCCGGGCCCTCCAGCGCCGGCTCAACCAGTACGGCTACGGGCTGGCCGTTGACGGCGTCTACGGGTCCGGCACGACTCGAGCCGTCCGCGCGGCCCAGGCCTATCGGCACCTGCCCCCGACGGGCATCGCCGACTACCCGATCGCCCACGCCCTGGAACTGCGCTGACATGCATGAAGCCCCGGCGAGTACCGGGGCTTCATGTCTGGCGGTGGCGGTGGGATTTGAACCCACGGAGGGCGTAAACCCTCACACGCTTTCGAGGCGTGCTCCTTAGGCCGCTCGGACACGCCACCGCGGAGAACCTTACTAGAGCCGCCGATCCCCGGTGAAATCGCGGTGAACGCCCGCCACCCCACCCGGCTGGCCCTCGCGGCATACCCGCACAACGACGACCACGGTCGGCGCCTCCACCGACGATCCATGCTCAGCGACGCGTTCGCACAGGCTGCGCAACCTGAACCGCGGTCGTCGTTGTGCGCGGCTGTGGATAGCGCCGGAGGCTCGCGGCGAATCCGGGCAGGCTTGCCACCATGCCGCTCATTGCCGACCAGCCGGCCAGGCTGCGCAGACCGGCCTCCCCAGCCCAGGTGGAGGTCACTGTGCGGCGCCTGGGCGGCACGGCCACCTATGCCGAGCTGGCGGCAGTGCACCGCCGTGTGGACATCGAGCAAGCGGTTGCAGCGGGCACCATCGTGCGCCTGTGGCGAGGCAGGTACGCCCTGCCGACCGCCAAGGAGGCGAGGGCCGCTGCACACCGCCTCAGCGGAGTGGCCATCCGGCAGAGCGCGGCGGCCTACTGGGGCTGGAAGATGCAGTGGACACCGCGTGAGCCACAGATTGCAGTGCCACGGGGCCGCAAGGTCGCGGCGCAGCGACGTGCCGGCGTCCGCGTCTCGTGGTCCACGATCCCGGCCACGGATATTGCGCACGGGTGGGTCACCACCCCGATCCGCACCCTCATGGACTGCGTCACCCACCTCCCCTTCTCCGAGGCCCTCGCGATCGCCGACTCTGCGCTGCGCTCAGGGCTGGTGACGCGCGAGCAGGCCCGGGCAGCAGCGCTACGGATCCCCGCCCGTGCGGGCCGTGCCAGGGTCCTCAGAGTCATCGAAGCCGCATCGCCGCTGGCTGCCAATCCCTTCGAGTCGGTGCTGCGCTCACACCTGCTCGACCTCCCCGCCGACCTCAAACCGCAGGTCCGGATCGACGATGAGGCGGGGTTCGTCGGCCGGGTGGATCTGGCGGACAAGACACTCCTGTTGGTGGTGGAGGGCGAGAGCTTCGAGTTCCACAGCGAGGCCGAGCAACTGGACCGCGATTGCAAGCGCTACACCCGGCTCGGGCTGGCGGGCTGGCTTGTCCTGAGGTTCACCTGGTGGCAGGTGATGTTTGAGGGCGAGTGGGTGCGGGCGATGGTCGCCAAGGGCATCGCGCTCCGCCAGCGACTCCTCGCCGCATAACGACGACCATGGTTCAGCTGCGGCCGCCCGGTCTGAGCACGGGCGAGACCCGAACGCCCGATTTCCTGCAGACCGTGGTCGTCGTTGTGCAGCCGGTATGCCGCGTGGCCGGGCTATTGGGGGGCCGGCCAGGTATGCCGCGTGGCCGGGTATGCCGCGCGGCCGGGGTATGCCGCGTGGCGGGTCTGCCGCGGGCGGGCTGGGTATGCCGCGGGGTCAGGTCAGGGCGGCGAGGCCCTGCTCGGCGGTGAAGCGGACCTCCTCGGACAGGTCGCCGAAGTCCTGACCGGCCATCGAGCCGGCGCGGACGCGGGCGGCGATGCCCTGGACGATGACGGCGAACTTGTAGTGTGCGAGGCCGAGGTGGAAGGCGAGGTCGGAGACGTCGCGGCCGGTGCGGGCGGCATACCGCCCGGCGATCCACTCGCGGGAGGGGAAGCCCTCCTGGGCCGTGATCGCGGGGATGATCGAGGGGTGCTGCTCGCCGGGCTGGCGCCAGTAAAACAGGAAAAGACCGAGGTCGGCGAGGGGGTCGCCGAGAGTCGACAGCTCCCAGTCCAGCACTGCCGCAACGCGACTCGGGTCGCCAGGGGCGATGACGCAGTTGTCGAGGCGGTAGTCGCCGTGCACCACCGATGCGCCGGACGAGCCGGGCACGCGCGCGGCCAGGCGACGCTCCAGCTCCTCGACCTCCGCCACCGGCTCGAAGCGCGAGCGCTCCCACTGGCCGGCCCACCGGCGGACCTGTCGCTCGAGATAGCCGTCGGGACGGCCATAGTCCCTCAGCCCGACAGCGACGGGGTTGACCGCGTGGAGATCGCCGAGCACATCGGCGAGCGCACCCGCGAGCCGCTCCCCCGCGCCGGTTGCACCACCCAGCTCGGCCGGCACCTCGTCGCGGATCACATGTCCAGCAACGCGTTCCATCACATAGAAGGGCGCGCCCATCACGTCGGGCGACTCCTCGGCGAGCACGATGCCCGGCACCGGGACGGCCGTGGGCGCGAGCGCCGACTGCACCCGCGCCTCCCGGCCCATGTCGTGGGCACTGGGCAGCAGCTCGCCTGTCGGCGGTCGGCGCAGCACGAGTTCGCCTGCGGCACAGGAGAGCACAAAGGTCAGGTTGGACTTGCCGCCCGAGATCAGCTCGGCCGACAGCTCCCGCCAGGCGGGCTCACCCGTCACGTCGGCGAGACGCTCCCCCAGCCGCGACGCCCCGACGAGGCCCGTCGCATCGACCTCGCCCGGCCCGCTACTGCTCACGCGCACGCAGCTCGCGCCGGAGCAGCTTGCCCGTCGCCGTCTTGGGGATGTCGTCGAGGATGTCGACGGCGCGCGGGTACTTGTAGGCGGCCATCCGCTCCTTGCAGAAGTCGATGAGCTCCTGCGCCTCGACCTGCTGACCGGGCCGCAGCGAGACAAAGGCCTTGACCGTCTCACCGCGGTAGGCGTCGGGCACACCCACCACGGCAGCCTCGCGGACGGCCGGGTGCTCATAGAGGACGTCCTCGACCTCGCGCGGCCAGACCTTGTAGCCGCCGGCGTTGATCTGGTCCTTCTTGCGGTCGACGATGTAGAACCAGCCGTCGGCGTCCATGTAGCCGACATCGCCGGTGCGCAGGAAGGCCGGCAGCCCGGCATCTGCCGTCGCCTCCGGCTTCTCCCAGTAGCCGACGACCACCTGCGGCCCGGCCGTGACCAGCTCGCCGATCTCCCCGGCGGGCAGGTCCTGGCCGTCCTCGCCGACGATCCGCACGACCGTGTTGTAGACGGGCACGCCGACCGACAGCGCACCCGACTGCGGGTCGACCGGCGCCGTGCCACCCAGGGGCGTCGAGTGCGACGGCGAGGTGGTCTCGGTCAGTCCGTAGATGTTATGGATGTACTGCCCAAAGGCCTCCTCGAATGCCGCGACGGTGCTTGGCGGGATCGGCGCGCCTCCCGAGAAGATCTTGGTGAGCGAGGCGAGCTGCTCCCGGCGCGCCCCCGCGGCATTCATCAGCGCGATGAAGACGGTGATCGAGCCGATGGTGAAGGTCACCCGCTCGCGCTCGATCGTCTCCAGCGCCAGCTCAGGGACGAGGCGGTACATCAGGACCAGCGGCGCTCCGACCAGCAGCGCGATGCCGATGTGCCCGACGAGCCCCGTGATGTGGAAGAGCGGCGCGACAGCGAGGATCACGTCGTCGCCGCTGAGCTCGATCCACTCGCGATAGACCTGCGAGTTGAAGGTCAGGTTGGCGTGGGTGGTCATCGCGCCCTTGGGCGGCCCCGTTGTCCCCGAGGTATAGGTGAGGAAGGCGATGTCCTCCCCCGTGATCTCGACGGGCTCGGGCGAGCGCCCCTGCGCCCCGCCGATCACCTCGAGCAGGTCCTGCGGGTCGCCCGGGCCGGAGCACTCGAGGTGGCTGACGCCGGCAAAGACCCGCGGGTCGTCCTGGGACTGGAAGTCGAGCTCGCTCGTGGTGATGACCCACTCGACGGCCGTCTCCCCCACCACGGCAGAGGCGACATCGCGATAGAGGGACTCCAGCGTCACGAGCACCCGAGAGCCGCTGTCCTGCAACAGAAGTGCGAGCTCGCGGCCCTTGTTCATCGGGTTGATGTTGACGACCGTGCAGCCTGCCTTCCACGCGGCCAGCTGCACCAGGACGAACTGCGGGACGTTCTGGAGGTAGACGGCCACCCGGTCGCCGCGCTGCAGGCCCCTGTCCTGCAGCGCGACGGCGAGCGCGTCCGAGAGCCGGTCGAGCTCGGCATACCCGATCCGGCCGTCGAAGTAGCGGATGGCATCGGCGTCGCCGGCGCGCGCGACCGTGGCCCGGAACATCTCGAGCGCGGTGTCGAACTCGGGCGTGATCTCTGCGGGCTGCCCCGCGGCATACTGCGCGAGCCAGGGCTTGTCGTCGTAGACGCTCATGCCACTCCTAGTGGTGGGACCGGGTCAGCGGATGGCGACCGGGTTGACCGGGGCGCCGGTGCCGTGGACGACCTTGAGCGGCGCCGCGGTGTAGAGGAAGGTCCACCGGTTGTCGGCCGCGCAGGCCTCGGCGAGCTTCTCGAACCACGCGATCTCCGTCAGCGTCACGCCGAGGTTGCGCATGAGCGAGCAGTGGAGCGGCAGCGCGACGCCCGACTCCGGCTCATAGGTGACCTCGTTGGCGATCGTGTCGGTGACGAGGTTGGGGATCTCCATCTCCTGGAACCACTCGACGAGCTCACGCGAGTAGGTCAGGCCCGGCTCGCAGAAGCCGTCGTAGAACTGCTCGGGGTTGTTGAGGTCGTACCAGTACTTCAGCCAGCCGGTGCGGACACACAGGATGTCGCGCTTCTCGATCGTGACGCCCTGGGCCTTGGCGGCCTCCATCAGGTCGTTGTGGTCGAAGGTCTCGCCCTTGTCGAGGCTGTCCTTGCCGCGATGGCGGGCCATGTCGATGAGGATGCCGCGACCGACGATCCCGCGCTCGGCGATCGGCAGCACCGACGCCTTGTCCATGGCCTTCTCGGTGCTGCGGGCGTCGTAGCCGTTCCACAGCTTGCCGTCGTACCAGACGTGGCCGAGCGCGTCGTACTGCGTCGAGCCCTGGAGGAAGATCAGCGCCGTGTCGTCGGCATAGTGCAGGCCACCGGGGAACTGCGGTGCCTCGTCGCCGTCCCAGGTGGTCTCGTCCAGCACGTTGGAGCGCTCGATGCCGCGCCGGCCCGGCCACAGCGGGTCGCCGGGCGCCTCGTCGCGGCCCATCTCGATCTGGAGGGTGTAGACCTCGCCGGTCTTGACCTCCTGCACGCCCCGCAGCACCTGCGCGGCATCGAGGTAGTTGAGCGATCCCACCTCGTCGTCGGGGCCCCACTTGCCCCAGTTGGTGGGGGTGTCCTCGCCCAGGACTTCCCGCATCTCCGGCGACTCTGCCATGACTGCTCCTCGTGCGCGTCGGGCCCGGCCGAACCGTGCGCTCGCCCGGTAGGTGCATCGGAGTATTCCGAGGTGCGCCGCGGGGCTGTCAACGGCTCCCGCCCGATTTGTCGGGTTCGGTGCGTTAAACGGTTGCCGGAGAACAAGACCCGTGGGGCACCGAGACCAGTCAGCCCTTGCGGTGGGTGGCAAAGAAGTCGAGCAGCACCTGCGAGCAGGCCGCCTCCTCGACCCCGCCGATCACCTCGACGCGGTGGGTCGCGCGCCGGTCGCGGACGATGTCCCACACCGACCCGCACGCCCCGAGCTTGGGGTCCCACGCCCCCAGGACCACCCGGGCGATGCGCGCGAGCATCAGCGCCCCCGCGCACATGGGGCAGGGCTCGAGCGTCACCACGAGCGTGCAGTCGGTCAACCGCCACGAGCCGGTATGCCGCGCGGCGGCCCGCAGCGCGACGACCTCTGCGTGCCCGGTCGGGTCGCCATCCCGCTCGCGGGTGTTGCGCCCCTCGCCGATGACCTCGCCGTCCGGGGAGAGGACCACCGCGCCCACCGGCACGTCGCCGTCCCCGGCCGCCTCGGAGGCGAGCTCGAGCGCGCGGCGCATCGCCGCGGCATACCGCTCATCGACCGCTGGGGCGCGCAGGGGGCTCACGCGGTAAGTTTCGCCTATGCGAGTCCTCGTTGCCGACCACCCGCTCATCAACCACAAGCTGACCTATCTGCGGGACAAGCGCACCGACTCACCCACGTTCCGGCGTCTGGCCGAGGAGCTGATGACGCTCCTGGCCTATGAGGCCACGCGTGAGGTGCGGGTCGAGCCCTTCGACATCGAGACCCCGGTCGCCCCGACCACGGGCATCAAGCTCGCCAACCCCAAGCCGCTCGTCGTGCCGATCCTGCGCGCAGGCCTGGGCATGCTCGAGGGCATGGTGCGCATGCTGCCGAGCGCCGAGGTCGGCTTCCTCGGGATGCTGCGCAACGAGGAGACCCTCGAGGCCGTCACCTATGCCAACCGGCTGCCCGACGACCTGACCAACCGGCAGGTCTATGTCCTCGACCCGATGCTGGCCACGGGCGGCACGCTCGCGATGGCGATCCACTACCTCGCCGAGCGCGGCGCCACCGACATCACCTGCGTGACGCTGCTGGCCGCGCCCGAGGGCATCAAGGCGCTCGAGGAGCAGATCTCCGATGTGCAGGTCCCGGTCACGCTCGTCACCGGCGCGATCGACCAGCACCTCAACGAGCACGGCTACATCGTCCCCGGCCTGGGCGACGCCGGCGACCGCCTCTACGGCGTCGTCTGACCGCGCCGCCCGAGCCCGTGGTCTGAGCGCGCCACGCCGACGGCCTGACCTCATCAGTCACACGAGTCACACACGGCACAATGGTGCCCAGACATGTGCCGTGCCGGCGCCTGCCAAGGTGCCCCAATGACGAGTAGGAGATGACATGCAGAAGGCCAAGAAGATCTTCTGGTGGCTTGTTCTGATCTTCGTGCTGTATGCCATCTTCACCAGCCCCAACGAGGCCGCGGGCATCGTCGACTCGGTCTGGGACGTCCTGGCCAACGGCGTGCGCAACCTCGCGAAGTTCTTCGACGCGCTCCTGCAGAAGAACTGACGCCGGAGAGCGCGATGCCCCGCCGTCGGCACAGCGAGCTCGACCGCTACCTGCTCGACGGTGAGCGGGTGGTCACCGCGGTCCACCAGCACTGGGCCAAGGTCGCCGAGCCCGTCGCCTCCGCGGTCGCCGCGACCATCGCGGCATTCTGGGTCGACATCAACGTCCCCGTCACCGCCGGTTTCATCGCGAATGCCGCGTGGCTGGGCTGGATGGTCGTGCTCGCCCGCACGGTCTATCGCCTGCTGGAGTGGCGGCACGACTGGTTCGTGGCCACCGACAAGCGCCTGCTGAAGTTCTACGGCTTCATAACCCGCAAGGTCTCGATGATGCCCCTCGCCAAAGTCACCGACATGTCCTATGGCCGCTCCATCCCGGGCCGGCTGATGGGCTACGGCACCTTCATCCTCGAGTCCGCCGGGCAGGACCAGGCCCTGCGCGAGATCCACTTCGTCCCCGAGCCCGACCGCACCTACCGGGCGATCTGCGCCGAGATCTTCGGCATCGACGGCGACGAGGACGAGCTCGAGGGCGGCGAGCCGGCGGCCGACCGCTATGACGACGGCTACGACGAGGGCTACGGCGACGACGACACCGGCAACGGCCGCGGCCCCCGCCGCGGCGGCCCGGGCGGTTCTGGCCCGGGCACCCCGGCCGGCCCCTCCCCCACCTCCCCCCGCTCGGCCGTCGACGACCACTGGGACGACGGCACCTGGGAGAGCCCGGTCGCCGAGCGCATCCGCCCCGCCGCGCCCCACTCCGCCAGCCGCGACGGCTGGGAGCGACCCGGCTCCGGCCGCCGCGCCCGCGGGGCCGCCCGGGGCCGGCGCACCGAGGGCCGGACCGACGTCGCGACCCCGCCGAGCGGCATACGCATCAGGCACAGCGGGGGCGACGAGGAGGCGCTCTATCGCAGCCCCGACCTCGTGCGCGCAGACGACCAGGCCGACACCGGAGAGATCCCGCTCTACCCGCCCACCGACTGGAAGTGACCGCACTCCAGCGAGTGACGCGCCGACTCGCGCCACCTGCCGTAATCTGACCGCCGACAGCATCGCCGAGGCGGCCCGTGCCCGATCGCACGACTCACCGACGGCACCCCATCGCGACCGGCCCGCCTGCCGGCCGCCGAGGAGACCACATGAGCAATATCTTCCGCACCAAGTCGATCGAGCAGACGATCCGCGAGACGGACGAGCCGGAGTACCAGCTCAAGCGCAAGCTCACCGCGCTCGACCTGACCGTCTTCGGTGTCGGCGTCGTCATCGGTGCCGGCATCTTCACGCTGACCGGCCGCGCCGCACACGAGCTGGCCGGCCCGTCGGTCGTCATCTCGTTCGCGGTCGCCGCCCTCGCCTGTGCGCTGGCCGCACTCTGCTACGCCGAGTTCGCCTCGCTGGTGCCGGTGTCCGGATCGGCCTACACCTTCTCCTATGCCTCGCTGGGCGAGCTCGTCGCCTGGATCATCGGCTGGGACCTGCTCCTCGAGATGCTGCTCGGCGCCTCGGTGGTCGCCCAGGGCTGGTCGGCCTACCTCGGGGTCTTCCTCGAGAAGGTCGGCTTCACCATCCCCGAGTCGGTGGCCTATGGCTCGCGTTTCGACCTCCCGGCCTTCCTGCTCGTCGCCGTCCTGACGGTGCTGATCTCGATCGGCATCAAGGAGTCGATGCGGGTCAACCTCGCGCTCGTCGCGCTCAAGGTCTTCATCGTGCTGTTCGTGATCTTCGCGGGCATCCAGTTCATCAACACCGACAACTACACGCCCTTCATCCCGCCGGCCGGTGAGAGCACCGCAGTCGAGGGCTGGGCCACCCAGCCGCTGCTCCAGCTGATCACCGGCGCCGCCCCGACCGCGTTCGGTGTCGGTGGCATCTTCGCCGCTGCCTCGCTGGTCTTCTTCGCCTACATCGGCTTCGACGTGGTCGCCACGACCGCCGAGGAGGCGGCCAACCCGCAGAAGGACCTGCCCAAGGGCATCATCTGGTCGCTGCTGATCTGCACCGTCCTCTACATCGGCGTCACGCTGACGATCACGGGCATGCTCCCCTACGACAAGATCTCGTCCGACGCCTCGCTGGCGACGGCCTTCGAGTCGGTCGGCAAGCACGGCTACTCCACGCTGATCTCCGCCGGCGCCGTCGCCGGTCTGACCACCGTCGTCATGACGCTGCTCATCGGCGCCAGCCGCGTTGTCTTCGCGATGAGCCGCGACTGGCTGCTGCCCCCGGGCCTGGGCAAGGTCAACCCCAAGACCGGCACCCCGGTCAAGATCACGATCGGCCTCGGCATCCTGGTCGCCCTGACCGCCGCGCTCACGCCGATCGGCAAGCTCGAGTACATGGTCAACATCGGCACCCTGACGGCCTTCCTGCTCGTCTCGCTCGCCGTGCCGGTGCTGCGCCGGCGCCGCCCCGACCTGGAGCGCCCGTTCAAGGTGCCGTTCAGCCCGTTCCTGCCGTGGGCCTCGGCCGCGATCTGCTTCTACCTGATGCTGACCCTGCCGACCGAGACCTGGCTGCGCTTCATCATCTGGATGGCTCTCGGCCTGGCGGTCTACCTCTTCTACGGCATGTCCCACAGCCGCCTGTCCGGCAACGCCCGCGACGACGAGCACGGACCCAACCTCTCGGCGTTCTAAGGGCGCTGCGCGCCAACGCACGGTATGCCGCGGGGCTGGCCCTCGCGGCATACCTGCGTCTGGGGGTGGGCATCGCCGCGCTCGGGTTAGGTTTGGGGCATGTCCCGTCGCCGCATCCCCCGCAAGGTGAGCCGCGGCAGTGCCGTGCGCGTCGCCGGCGGGGTCGGCGCGGCACTCGGGGCGGCCCAGCTCGCGGCCGCGGCCGGAGTCGTCGCGGTCGACCGGATCCGCAAGCGACGGACCGCGCCGAGCGAGGACTGGCCGAGCACCGACCCGGAGCCCGTCGACGTCGTGGGCTCGACGGTGACGACCTATACCTCCGGCACCGACCTCTTCCCCGCCATGCTGGCCGCGATCCGCGAGGCGGAGCACACCGTCTACTTCGAGACCTACATCTGGAAGTCCGACGACATCGGGCAGCAGTTCAAGGACGCGCTCATCGACGCGTGGCGGCGCGGGGTGCAGGTCTACGCCGTCTACGACGGCTTCGCCAATCTCGTGGTGAGCCCGCGCTTCTACCGCTTCCCACCATCGCTGCACGTCCTGCGCTTCCCGCTCTTCCGGCCGCGCCTGCTGCCGCACATGCGCCAGTTCGGCCGTGACCACCGCAAGATCCTCGTCGTCGACGGGCGGGTCGGCTTCGTCGGCGGATACAACGTCGGTGACGACTACGCGAACCGCTGGCGGGACACCCACGTGCGGGTCGAGGGGCCCGCGGTGTGGGAGCTCGAGAACGAGTTCGTCGACCACTGGAACGCCCACCGCGAGGACCACCACCCGCGCATCCACGACACCGGCGCGGCGGCTTGGGAGGCGCGGATCCGGGCGGCCGGCAACGCCCCGTCCCGGATGCTCTTCCCCGTGCGCGGACTCTATCTCAACGCGATCGACCGCGCCCAGCACCGCATCTACATCACGCAGGCCTACTTCATCCCCGACCATGAGATCCTCACCGACCTGCTCGCGGCCGCGGCGCGGGGCGTCGACGTGCGGATCCTGGTGCCGGAGTTCAGCAACCACGTGCTGGCCGACTGGGTCGCGCGTGGCTATTACACCGAGCTGCTGCGCGGCGGGGTGACGATCTGGCTCTACCAGGGCGCGATGATGCACGCCAAGACCGCGACCGTCGACGGGCGCTGGAGCACGGTCGGCACCGCCAACATCGACCGGCTCTCGCTGTTTGGCAACTACGAGGTCAACCTCGAGCTCTACAGCGACGACCAGGCCGCCCACATGGAGGCCGTCTTCGAGCGCGACCTGTCCAACTGCCGCCAGCTCACGCTCGAGGAGTGGGAGCAGCGCGGCCGGGCGGCCCGGGTCGCCGAGCGACTGCTCAACCCGCTCCACCCCTTCATGTGAGGGCGGCGGGCGTCGCCCGCCCGCACAACGACGACCATGGTCCGGCGCTGCGGCGCCGCTCGGGTCCGCTCTGAGCACGGCCGCTTCCGCGCGCTACCCAACCGTGGTCGTCGTTGTGCCCGTATGCCGGGTGGCCGCCTTGTGCGCTAGAGCGAGCCGATCCACGGGAGCAGGGTCGTCACGATCGTCGCGGTGACGAAGGACAGCAGCGTCGAGACCGTGACTGTGTGGGCGACGGCGTCAATGTCGCCGCGGTACTCGACCGCGAGGAGGAAGGCGTTGACGGCGGTCGGCATCGTGCCGGCGAGCACGAGCGCCTGGAGCGGCACGCCCTCAAGCCCCATCGCCAGGCCGACGCCGAGCGAGACGAGGGGCACCACGAGGACGCGCAGCAGCGATGCGGTCACCACGGGCCGGCTCAGCCGCACCCGGCCGCTCGAACCGAGCTGGATGCCGAGCATGAGCAGCACCATCGGCAGCGTCGCCTGCGCGAGCAGCTCGATGCCCCGCATCACGCCGACCGGCAGGGTGACGTCCCCGGTCCGCAGTGCCAGCGCGACGGCCATGGCCCAGATCGCAGGCAGCCGGAGGATGCCGCGGATGGCACCCGCCGGCCCTTCGTGTGCGCCATAGAGCGCCGGGGCCAGGATGAACGCGAGCACGACGGACATCAGGAAGATCAGCACGCTCTGGTCGAGCCCTGACCGTCCGAGCGCGAACAGCGCGATCGGCAGCCCCATGTTGCCGTTGTTGCCGATCGCGACCGCCACCGCCATCGACCGCCGGGTGATGCCGGGGACACCGGGGACGGTGAGCCAGCCCAGGAAGGCCGCGATGAGCGTGACCACCACATAGGCGGCGACGAGCACGAGCCCGGTGCGGCCGGAGACCTCCGTGGTCAGGATCGTGTGCAGCGCCAGCGCCGGGGTGAGGGCGTTGAGGCTGATCTTGGAGATCGTCGTGCGGTCGAGCTCGAAGTTACGCCCCAGGATCGCGCCCACGCCCGCGACGAGCACCACCGGGACGATGACGTCGAGGAGGGCGCGCAGGAGGTTCACGAGGAGACAGCATGCCGCACGGCATCCCTGCGCTCAGAAGGTGACTGCATCGCGAACATTGACTCCCAGCGCTTCACCGCCACCCGCACCCCCTTGGCGTTGAAAACATTGGTTTCAACGCTAAAGGGGCTGGTGTGGCGTTGACTCCCAGCGGTTCAACGCAACGAGGGGTATGCCGCACGCGGGCTCCCGGCGCGGCATACCCCTCGTGCGGTGTCAGCTCAGCGACCGCGCAGACGGTCGAGGAAGGAGCGCTTGCGCTCGGGCTGCGCCGACTGCTGGCGGGCTGCGGCCTCGGCCTGCTCGCGCATGCCGGCGTCCCGCGTCGCCTGGCTGGCGCCGTCGTAGTCGATCGCGGGCTCAGGGCTGCGCTCGTCGCGGTAGAGGTCGCGGTCGAAGCCGCGGTCACGCATGCTCGGCCGGTCGTCGCCGGCGAGGCCGGGACAGCCACCGGAGTCGCGCTCGACGTCGCGGTCCGGGCCGCGGTCGTAATCGCGCTCCCCCGGGTCACCACCGACCCCATCGCGCTCGGGCACCGGCGGCTGGCCCTCGTCGAACGGCCGCTGACCGCCCCGCTCGTCGTCCGGTGCCCGCTCGGCCATCACGGGCCGGTCGAGGTCTCGGTCATCCCGCCGGTCCAGCTCTCGGTCGTCCCGCCGGTCCAGCTCTCGGTCGTCCCGCCGGTCCAGATCACGCTCGTCAAAGCCCCGGTCATCGCGCGGGTCCAGATCACGCTCGTCAAAGCCCCGGTCATCGCGCGGGTCCAGATCACGGTCGTCGAAGCCCCGGTCATCCCGCCGGCCGAGGTCCCGGTCGTCAAAGCCGCGGTCGTCGCGCCGGCCCAGGTCGCGCTCGTCGGCGAGGGTGTCGGCGTTGTCGGGGCGGGCGGGGTGGAGGCCGCCGCGTCCGTCGAGGTCCTCGCGGTCGAGGTCGGAGCGCTCGTAGTCGGGCCGGTCGTAGCCGCCCAGGCCGCCGTCCTGAGGCTCGCCGACCCGGTCGTCGTCACGCATGCCCATCACGCGAGCGGGCCCGTGGTCACGGCCGCGGTCCACGTCGAGGTCGTCATGGGCGACGGGCTCGCGCCGGGTGGCCCGCGCCGACTCCTCGTCGAAGCGGTGGTCGCTGTCGCGGTCGAAGCCCTCGCCACGCGCCACCGGCGCCGCGGTGTCGAGCCGGCGCCCCTCGCTGTCAGTGGGCACGTCGGGGTCGATGCGGTCCGCCTCGCGCCAGCGCTCCTCCTGCTTCTCGCGCAGCCGGTCGGCGTGGGCGCGCTGCTCGATGCTGTCGGCCTCGAGCTGCTCGGCCTCGCGGGCCTTGAACTCCGCCTCCGCACGGGCCGCCGCCGCATCGTCCTCGAGGAGGGCGACCCGCTCCTCGCGGTCGACGACGTTCTCCTCGTGACGGGCTGCGGTCTCACGGATCGCGGCCGCCTCTTCGCGGTGGGACTCGGCCGTGCCGCGCCGCGTCATCGAGACGAGCAGCCACAGCAGCACCAGCGCCGCCAGCACGGCGACGATGACCCAGACGAGGTTGTTGTTGGACATCCGGTCCTCCCTGAGGTGCAGGTCGCAGGCGGGCGCGCGCGACCACTTCACAGCAAACTAGCCGCTCAGGCGCCGCGAGGGTCCGCTTGCGATGTCACCAATCCGCACCACGACGCAAGGCGGGTATGCCGCGGAGCTGGCTCCGCGGCATACCCGCCTTGTCGTCTGGCCGGGGTCAGGACTGGTTCTGCAGGCCCAGCTGCTCGACGGACTGGGCGCGCATCTCGACCTTGCGCACCTTGCCGGTGACCGTCATCGGGAAGTCCTCGACGATCTGCACGTAGCGCGGGATCTTGTAGTAGGCGAGCTGGCCGGTCGCGAACTCCTTGAGCGAGTCGGCGGTGAGCGGCGTGGTGCCGGGCTTCATCCGGATCCAGGCGCACAGCTCCTCGCCGTACTTGCTGTCGGGGACGCCGATGACCTGCGCGTCGAGGACGTCCGGGTGGGTGTAGAGGAACTCCTCGATCTCACGCGGGTAGATGTTCTCGCCGCCGCGGATGACCATGTCCTTGATGCGGCCGGTGATCTGGACGTAGCCGTCCTCGTCCATGACCGCGAGGTCGCCGGTGTGCATCCACCCGTCGGTGATGGCCTCGGCCGTCTTGTCGTCCTGCTCCCAGTAGCCGAGCATCACCGAGTAGCCCTTGGTGCAGAACTCGCCGGCGGTGCCGCGCGGGACGATGTCGCCGGTGATCGGGTCGACGACCTTGATCTCCAGCTGCGGGCCGACGCGCCCGACGGTGCCGACCTTGCGCTCGAAGGAGTCGTCGGTGCGGGTCTGGGTGGAGACCGGGGAGGTCTCGGTCATGCCGTAGCAGATCGTCATCTCCTCGATACCGGCCTCGATGAGTTTGGTCATCATCGATGCGGGGCACGGCGAGCCGGCCATGATGCCGGTGCGCACGGAGGAGATGTCGTAGTCGGCGAAGTTGGGCAGGGCCCACTCGGCGATGAACATCGTCGGCACGCCATAGAGCGAGGTGCACTTCTCGTCCTGGACGGCCTGGAGGGTCTTGCTGGGGTCGAAGCCGGGCGCGGGAATGACCATGCAGGCGCCGTGGGTGGTGGCCGCGAGGTTGCCCATGACCATGCCGAAGCAGTGGTAGAAGGGCACCGGGATGCAGATCCGGTCCTCCTCGGTGTAGCGGCAGATCTCGCCGACCATGTAGCCGTTGTTGAGGATGTTGCGGTGCGAGAGCGTCGCGCCCTTGGGGAATCCCGTTGTGCCAGAGGTGTACTGGATGTTGATCGGGTCGTTGGGGTTGAGACCGGCCTGGACCTCGGCGAGCTGCTCCGGCGTCGTGCCGTCGGCCTCGGCGAGGAGCGCGGGCCAGTCGTCGGTGCCGAGCAGGACGACCTTGCGCAGCTGCGGGCAGTCGTGGCGGATCTCCTCGATCATCGCCCGGTAGTGGCTGGTCTTGAACGACTCCGCGGAGATCAGGTAGGAGATGCCGGCCTGGTTGAGGACGTACTCGACCTCGTGCGTGCGGTAGGACGGGTTGATGTTGACCAGGATCGCGCCGATCTTGGCGGTCGCGAACTGCGTCAGGGTCCACTCCGAGCAGTTGGGCGCCCAGATGCCGACGCGGTCACCGGTCTTGACGCCGTCGGACATGAGCGCACGGGCCAGCTCGTCGACGGACGCGGCGAACTCGCGATAGGTCCACCGGGCACCCTGCTCGACGTCGACAAGCGCCTCGCGGTCGCCGTGGACGGCCACGGTCGCGTCGAGGTTGTCGCCGATCGTCTGCTCGAGGAGCGCCGGCTCGGTCTCGCCGACGGTGTGGGACAGCTGGGCCTGCTCGGACATGGTTGCCTCTCGGTGGAGTCAGTGGTGCAGGCCACATCACAGCGGAGGGCCCGGACGCGATCAACCCCCGTCCGGGGGTAGTGGGCCCGACCGGGCGAACGGCGCGGCGGGTGGTCGGCGCCGGACAATCCGGGCAGGTCAGGCGATCCGGACGAGCTCGTCGCCCTCGGGGTCCCAGCTCACCTGCCCCTGACTGCTCAGGCGCTCGAGCCACCCGGCCATGGGCCAGAATCCCCACCGCGCGCGGAAGAGCCGGGCGTTGCGCACGATGTCGTCGACCCGCTCCGGCGACGCCGCGCTCGGCGGGTGGTGCTGGTGGAATGCCTCTGCCCCGCCGACCCAGTGCAGCGTGAGCCCGGCCCGGCCCACTGACAGGGCGAAGTCGGTGTCCTCACCGCCGTAGCCGACATAGTCCTCGCAGAACCCCCCGACCCGGCGCCAGTCCTCGGCGCCGATGGCGAAGGAGAGCGACCAGAACAGCGTGAGGTCGTCAGCCATGGTGACGGCGCCGGGCGGCGGCGCCGGGCGCGCGGGGTGCGGGTCGCTGAGCGCCAGCAGCGAGTCGCCCGGGCACGGCAGCTCGGCCTCCTCCCCCAGATAGGTGACCGGGCCGGCGAGCAGTCCCCCGACCTGGCGAGCCGCCGAGAGGTATGCCGCGGGCAGGGCCGGGTCGGGGATGCAGTCCACGTCGAGGAAGACGAGGAGGTGGGCGCCGGCGGCGAGCGCGGCCGCGGCCCCGATATTGCGTGCCCTCGCCAGCGGCAGCCCCTCGGCCGGCACGTCGATCTCGATGACCTGGCTGCTGGGGTCGTCGCCGACGACCCCAGCCACCTCGGGGTCCCCCATACTCACCACGACGTGGCGCAGCTGCGGATGGGCTGCGCGCAGGTGCTCCCGCTGGGTGCGCAGGTGGTCGTGACGGCCGGCGACGATGGTGACGATCGCCAGCCTGTCGGCATCGGCGCTCATGGCATCGCCACCTCGAGAATCACGTCGGCAGCCCGCTCGGGTGCGCCGGCCGTCTGCCAGGCATCCCAGCGGCCCCGCCGCTCGAGCGCGAGCGCGATGTCCTGCCGCCAGCCGGCGCCCGGCTTGTGGACGGCACACAGGCCCGCCTCGTCCAGCGCGCGGGCGAGCGCCACCTGCTCACCGTGCGGTCGCTCGTCGGCAACCACGACCGCGGGCGCGCCCACGGCCGCGACGTCCGCGACGGCGTTCTGGCCCGCGTGGGTGGCGATCACGTCCGCCTCGCGGAGCTGCTCACCGGGATCCTCGACCCAGTGCTGGCCGCCCAGCGTCTCCCACGCCACTTCCGGGAGGTCCCGCTCCAGCCCTGTCAGCCACTCCGGGCTGCTCTCGCGGCCGCCGAGCACGAGCCCCCTGCGTGGTGGGTCGGAGCGGGGCCATTGACCAGCCGGGATGTCCGACCAGCGGGAGATCCCGCCGGTGGCGCGCACCTTGTCCTGCCAGGGGCCGAGTCCATGGCACGGGCTGACCACGTCTGGCCATGGCGCGAGAATCCTTGCGGCAGTGCGGTATCCGAGCTGGTGTGCGTCGTCCCTGCGGTCGCCAGGCTGGGCCACGACGACAGTCGGTATGCCGTGCAGCCGGGCCAGGAGCGCGACCTCCACCGACACATCGACGACGAGGGCCCGCGGTCGATGGTGGGCGATCCACGCCGAGATCGCGGCCATCCGATCGGCCAGTCCTTCGTCGTGCAGGGGTGCCCAGTGCAGCGCGCCCCCGGCGGTCGGATCGGCCGAGGTCGGATCGGCTGCGGGCGGACCGGCGTCGTCGCGGGCCAGTGGGACCACGCCGGGACGGCCGTCGAGCCCGCTGCCCAGCATCACGACCTCCTGGCCCCGGTCTGCCAGGGCCTTGGCGATCACACCCGCACGCACCCGGTGGCCGGCGCCGACGTGGTGGACGTAGTAGCCGATCACGACGCGACCTCGCGCAGGAGCGCCTCATAGCGCTCGACCATGAGCTCGAGGGAGAGCTCGGCCTGCGCACTGTGTCGGACGGCCGACCGGTCCAGCCGGAGCGCCTCCGGCACGGCGGCGGCCAGCCGCTCCACTTCACCCGGTCCCGACCCGACGCAGACCCCGCGCGGCGCCACCACGAACTCGGGCAGGCCGCCCCGCTCCAGCGCGACGACGGGAGTCCCGCACATCATCGCCTCGGCGGCCACCAGGCCAAAGGGCTCGTCCCACTGGGGCGTCATGAGCAGCGCCCCACTCTCCCCCACCAGCCGGGCCGCCTCCGCCTGGTCGAGGTGGCCCAGCCATGTGGCGTCCTCGCCCAGCAGCGGGCGCACGCGCTGCTCGAACCAGTCGGGGTCGGACATCGGCCCGATGAGCCGCAGCGTCCGGCCGGCGGCACGGGCCGCTCGGACCGCGGTGTCGGCGCCCTTCTCGGGGGTCAGCCGGCCGACCCACGCCAGCGCTGGGCCACCGGGACCGGGCGGGTATCTGTGCTCGTCGACCCCGTTGGGGATGACCACCGCTGGCCCGGGCAACACCGGGACCCACATGCCGGCCAGGGCCTGGCTGACCGCCACATAGACCGCATCCGGCGCGGCGAGGGCGGCTCCGAGCTCCATCCACGGGAAGGGCGGGGTGTGCAGGGTCGTCACCAGCGGACGACCGAGCAGCCCGCTCCAGGACAGCGGCAGGTGGTGCAGGCTCTGGTTGTGGACGACGTCGATGTCGTCCAGATGGCCGAGCAGGTGCGCGAAGACACCGGTGTAGGCGTGGTGGTCGCGCAGGTAGCCGGGCTCGGGCAGCTGGGCGTCGGCCGCCGCCCGCTCGCTCAGCGCCGGGGGCCGGGCGTGGATGATGAGCTCGTCGGCGAGCCCCTCGTCGGTGCCCTCCGCGGCATACAGCCGGATGTGGTGGCCGCGCTCGCGCAGCGCCCGGACCAGCAGCGCGCAGTGCGACTCCTGCCCACCGTGGAACGGCTCGGCGAGCGGGTGCCGGGACGGCCCGATCACCGCCAGGCGCAGCTGGCGGCTCACTCGTTGTTGCGACGGGCGGCTCGGGTGCCCAGCGTGGCGAGCGCCCGCACCACACGTGAGTCGAGCCTGTGCCCGGCGGTCTTGCCGTCGACGGTGCCGCCTCCCGCACCCGGCGGGGCAGAGGGCAGCAGGCGGTTGGCCAGGCCCATCGCTCGGGTCGTCGTGCCCGGCATCAGACCCCTGACCCGGATGCCGAGCCAGGCCAGCGGCGTGAGGACCACCATGGGCTTGCCGGCCAGAACGGCGTCGACGATGCGTCTGGCCGCCCGGTCGGCATCGGTCGACAGCAGCGGGAGCGAGGCCGCCGGCGCGAACCATGCGTATTCGGCGGCGGAGTCGCCCCCGAACTGGGCGTTCTCGTGGGAGCCGGTGCGCATCAGGCCGGGCACGATCGTCGTGGCCGTCACGCCCGTCCCCGCAAGCGAGGCCGCCAGCCCGTCGGAGAAACCGACCGCACCGAACTTCGCTGTTGCATAGGGCAGCAGGTGCGGCGGCGAGACCATGCCGCCGACGGAGGTGACGGTGCCGATATGGCCGCGCCCGCGGGCGCGCATGCCGGGCTCCACGGCGCGGGCCACCACGATGGGCCCCTCGAGCATCGTCTCGATGGCCTCGTCAAAATGCTCCTGGGTGAGTGACTCCGCCGGTGCGGCCTGGATGATGCCGGCCACCGTGATGGCCACATCGATGTGGCCATGGGCGCGCTCGACCTCGGCGACGAGCGCGCGCACCGCGTCCCGGTCCCGGATGTCGCAGACCCGCGTCTCGAGCCGCCCCGCTCCGGCAACAGTGGCGGCGGCCCGCTCGAGCTCGGCCTCGTCGCGGGCACAGGCCACCACGGCATACCCCCGCTCCAGCAGCTCCCGACAGACGAGCAGACCGAGCCCCCGGGACCCGCCGACCACCATCGCGACATCACTCATGCATCGACGCTAGCCGCCGCGTGGGCGCGGGTCACGGGTCTGCGGCCAGTTCGACCCCTTGGGGTGGGTTCCCCGGGCGACCCGGCTGCATAGTGTGAAAAGCATGCGAGCACTCACGTGGCAGGGCATCGAACAGGTCGAGGTCACCGAGGTCCCGGACCCGGTGATCCAGGAGCCGACCGACGCGGTCGTGCGGGTCACCTCGACCGCGATCTGCGGCTCGGACCTCCACCTCTACAAGGTCCTGGCCCCCTATCTGAAGCCCGGTGACGTCCTCGGACACGAGTTCATGGGCATCGTCGAGGAGGTCGGCTCTGCGGTCGGCAGCCTCAGCGTCGGCGACCGGGTGGTGGTCCCCTTCACCATCTCCTGCGGCCACTGCTGGATGTGCGAGCGCGGCCTGTTTGCGCAGTGCGAGACGACGCAGAACGTCCAACAGGGCAAGGGCGCGAGCCTCTTCGGATTCACCAGCCTCTATGGCGCGGTCCCGGGTGGACAGGCCGAGCGGGTGCGCGTCCCCCACGCCGACTTCGGCCCGGTCAGACTGCCGGAGCACCACGCGGACGAGCGCTATCTCTACCTCTCCGACATCCTCCCCACCGCCTGGCAGGGCGTGGAGTATGCCGCCGTGCCCGAGGGCGGCACGCTCGTCGTGGTGGGTCTCGGCCCGGTGGGGCAGCTGGCCGTCCGCTCCGCCAGGCACCGCGGCGTGGAGCGTGTGATCGCCCTCGATCTGGTGCCCGAGCGGCTGGCGCTGGCCCAGCGCTCCGGCGCCGAGGTCATCGACATCACCTCCGTCAAGGACCCCGCCGCCGCCATCCGCGAGATGACGGACGGACGGGGTGCCGACTCCGTCCTCGATGCGGTCGGCATGGAGGCCCACGGCAACCCGGTCGCCGAGCAGGTGATCGGCCTTACCGGACGCCTGCCGAAGCCGTTGGCGCGCAAGACGTTCGAGACCGCGGGCATCGACCGGCTCGCCGCGCTGCACCTCGCCATCGACGCGGTCCGGCGCGGCGGCACGGTCTCGGTCAGCGGGGTCTATGGCGGCATGGCCGACCCCATGCCGATGATGGACATCTTCGACAAGGGCCTGACCATGCGCTTCGGACAGTGCCACGTGCGCCGCTGGACCGATGAGCTGCTGGCCATCGCCGACCAGCCCGACGACGTGTTGGGCCTTGAGTCCCTGGCCACCCACCGCGTCAGCCTCGACGAGGCACCCGACGCCTACGCGATGTTCCAGGAGAAGCGCGACGGCTGCCTCAAGGTCGTCCTGAAGCCATGAGGCTCCTGCCGCCCCGTCGTGCGGTCACCAGGCTGGTGGGCGGCGTTGGTGCGGCGGCCGGCGCCCTGCCCGGGACGGCCCTGGCCACGGCGGCGCTCGTGGCCGGCGCGGTCCGCCGGGACAAGCCGCTCCACCCCGTGGGCGTGGTCGGCGCCGGGCGGCTGGTGGTGACCGCGCGGGGCGACACACACGGCATACCCCTGCTCGGGACCAACGGCGAGCACGAGTGCACCGCCCGCTGGTCCCGGGCCATGGGCCGCGAGCCGGGCTCCGACGACATCGAGGGGCTGGCCGTGCGGCTCGACCTCGCGACCGGGCCCGCCGACCTGCTCTTCGCGAGCACCGGCGTCGGCACGCTGGACCGGCATCTCCTGGCCCTGCGGCATGACGGTGAGCACGGCGACCTGACGACGCTGCTTCCGGTGCGCACCTCCTGCGGCATGGTCACCTTCCGTGCGGCACCGCTCGGGTGGACGGGCGGTCACCTGCCCCCGGAGCGCTACGAGATCTCGGTGGCCGGGCTGGGCGGGCAGTGGCAGCCGGTGGCGACCCTGGTCGTCACCTGGTCCGCCGATGACGCCGAGATCCGCTTCGACCCCGTGCTCCACCCGCTGCCTGGGACCCGCCAACTGCCCCCGGTGGCAACGCTGCGGGCGCCCGCCTACTGGGCGGCCCGCCGCGGATCCCCGGACGAGGGCCGACTCCAGGACTAGCGTTGGTCTGTGGGCAGGGACCAGCGCACGTCGACCAGACCTGCCTCCGGTGTGCCCGAGGTCCCGGACGCCCTCTCGGCAGGGTGGTGCCCCTATCCCCGGGCGTCGACGCCCTCACGCACCATGACCGCAGGTGGCTGCGCGGCGACGTGCTCGCGGGGGTGACCGTCGCGGCATACCTCGTCCCCCAGGTCATGGCCTATGCCGTGGTGGCCGGCCTGCCCCCGGTCGCCGGCCTGTGGGCGGTCCTCGCCCCGCTCCTGGCGTATGCCGTGCTCGGCTCCTCCCGGCAGCTGTCGGTCGGCCCCGAGTCGACGACCGCCCTGATGACCGCCTCGGGTGTGGCCGCGCTCGTCGGCATCGCCGGGGTGGAGCGGCGGGCCGAGGTGGCAGCCGTGCTCGCCCTCGCGGTCGGGGTGGTCTGCCTGCTCGGCGCGCTCGGGCGGCTGGGCTTCCTGTCGGAGTTCCTCTCCAAGCCGGTGCTCGTCGGCTACCTCGCCGGCGTCGCCGTGCTGATGATCGTCAGCCAGCTCGGCAAGGTGACCAGGCTGTCCATCGAGGCCACCACGCCGGTCGACCAGACACGCGAGGTGCTCGGCCGGCTCGGAGAGGTGCACCTGCCCTCCCTGGTGCTCGCGCTGGGGCTGCTCGTCCTGCTGCTCGCGCTGGCCCGGTGGGCCCGCTATGTCCCCGGCCCGCTCGTGGCGATCCTGCTCTCGGCCGCGCTGGTGCGTTTCACGCCGCTCGGCGAAGTCGGCCTCAAGGTCGTCGGGGCGGTGCCGCGCGGGCTGCCGATGCCGCAGATCCCCGACTTCACGTCGGTGCCGATGGCCCACCTGGTCCCGGCCGCCCTGGGCATCGCGCTGGTCGGCTACTCCGACAACATCCTCACCGGGCGCGCCTTCGCCGCCCGGCACGGGACCCGCGTCGACGCCAACCAGGAGATGCTCGCGCTGGGAGTCGCCAACGTGGCCACCGGTCTCTCCCAAGGCTTCCCGGTCAGCAGCAGTGGCAGCCGCACCGTGCTGGCCGACGCGATGGGCGCGCGCACCCAGCTGCACTCGCTCGTATCGGTGGCGTGTGTCGTGGGGACGCTGCTCTTCCTCGGCGGCATCCTCGAGTCCTTCCCCACGGCCGCCCTGGGAGCGATCGTCATCTATGCCGCGCTGCGGCTGATCGACGTGCCCGAGTGGCGGCGGATCGCGCGCTTCCGCAGCAGCGAGCTCATCCTCGCGGTCGCGACCGCGGTGGCCGTGCTCACCCTGGGGGTCCTGTCCGGCATCGGCGCGGCGATCACGCTCTCGCTGCTCGACCTGCTCCGCCGCCTCGCTGTGCCGCACGACGGCGTGCTCGGCTATGTGCCCGGTCTCGCCGGCATGCACGACGTCGACGACTACCCCGACGCACGGCAGGTGCCCGGGCTGGTCGTCTATCGCTATGACTCCCCGCTCTTCTTCGCCAACGCCGACAACTTCGTCAGCCGCGCGATGCACGCGGTGGATTCGGCGCCGACGCCCTGTGAGTGGTTCCTCCTCAACGCCGAGGCCAACGTCCAGGTCGACCTGACCGCCGTCGACGCGCTCGACCAGCTCCGCGAGGAGCTCGACAAACGGGGCATCGTCTTTGCGATGGCGCGGGTCAAGCAGGAGCTGCGCGACCAGCTCGCCGCCGCCGGCTTCGTGGCCGACGTGGGCGAGGAGCGCATCTTTGCCACCCTGCCCGCGGCCGTGCATGCCTATGCCGCCGACTACGAGCGCCGCTGTGGCCGCGCGCTGTCCGATGAGGGCCTGACCCTGCCCCCGATCACCTAGTCCGGCACGGCAGGATGGCTGCATGAGGACGTATGCCGTGCAAGGCCATTCCCCCTCCGTCGCCGAGAGCGCGTGGTGCGCCGATGACGCCGACCTGATCGGTCAGGTCACCCTCGACGAGGAGGCGAGTGTCTGGTTCACCTCGGTCCTGCGGGCCGACGGCGACGCCATCACGATCGGCGCCCGCTCCAACATCCAGGACGGCTGCGTCCTGCACACCGACCCGGGCCGTCCGCTCAGCGTCGGTGCCGACGTGTCCGTGGGCCACCGGGCCGTGCTGCACGGCTGCACGATCGGCGACCAGGTGCTCGTGGGCATGGGGGCGATCGTCCTCAACGGGGCGAGTGTCGGCTCCGGCTCGCTGATCGCCGCCGGGACCGTGATCCTCGAGGGCACCGAGATCCCGCCCGGCTCGCTCGTGGCTGGCGTCCCCGGCAAGGTGCGGCGGGAGACCACCGAGGAGGAGCGGGCCCACATCGCCCTCAACGCCGCCCACTATGTCGAGCTCAAGCAGATCCACTCCGCGCAGTCCTAGGTATCCCTGGCCCGCGTCGCCGAGCATTTGGACTATCAGAACCGTCCCGGCACCCCGCCGCGCGTGCTCAGCACGCCCGGCGACGCGGCATTCTGATAGTCCAAATGTCCTCCCACACATCCGGGCGCACCTGTCCGATGATGCCGGCGGCCTACTAGCGGCGGGGGCGGGAGTGCTGGGACAGTCGTAGCCATGTCAGGCAGTCAGCGGCCCCAGCGGCCACGGACAGGTGACACCGCCGACCGTGGCCCGGCCCGACAGGGGGTGGTGCTGCTCGCTGCCCTGGCGCAGACGGCGCTGCTCGCGGCGATCATGCTCCTGGGCCTGGGCTGGGGAGGCCTCACGTGGGCCCTGGCCATCCTCCAGACAGCACTCGGGCTGGTGGCCATCTGGGCGCTGTCCCGGCGACCGGGCCCGTGGGTCCTTGTCGTGCCGGTCGTCTGCGTGGCCCTTGCCGCCGGCCTGTTCGCGTTCGGGCAGAGCCGGGGCGACACCGGGGCCCTGCCCTCGCCCGGTCGCACAGTCCTCCTGGGCTGACGCGCACTCCCCGGCCGGACCCTCCGGGGATCTGGGTGACTGGCCTGCGAGGATGGCCCCATGCGCCACATCGTCCAGAGCCGCAAGCTGCAGGGAGTCCGCTACGACGTGCGGGGGCCGATCCTCGTCGAGGCCCAGCGGCTCGAGGCCGAGGGGCACAAGATCCTCAAGCTCAACATCGGCAACACCGCGCCGTTCGGCTTCGAGGCGCCCGAGGCGATCCTCGCCGACATGACCCACCACCTGCCGCACGCGCAGGGCTACTCCGACAGCCGCGGGATCTACTCGGCGCGCACGGCCGTCGCGCAGTACTACCAGTCCAAGGGCTTCCGCGACTGCGTCGTCGACGACATCTTCATCGGCAACGGTGTCTCCGAGCTGATCTCGATGGTGCTCACCGCATTCATCGACGACGGCAACGAGGTGCTCGTCCCCGCGCCGGACTACCCGCTGTGGACGGGCGCTGTCACGCTCGCCGGCGGCAAGGCCGTGCACTACCTCTGCGACGAGTCCAACGGCTGGAACCCGGACCTGGCCGACATCGAGTCCAAGATCACCGACAACACCCACGCGCTGGTGATCATCAACCCCAACAACCCGACCGGCGCGGTCTACTCGGAGGAGATCGTCAAGGGCCTGGTCGACATCGCGCGCCGGCACCAGCTGGTCGTGATGGCCGACGAGATCTACGAGAAGATCATCTTCGACGACGCCGTCCACCACCATGCCGCCACGTTTGCCGACGACGACGTGCTCTGCCTGACCTTCAGCGGCCTGTCCAAGGCCTACCGGGTGTGCGGCTACCGCGCCGGGTGGGTGATGATCTCCGGCCCCAAGCACATGGCCGAGGACTTCCTCGAGGGCCTGACCCTCCTGGCCAACATGCGGATGTGCGCGAATGTGCCTGCGCAGCATGCGATCCAGACCGCGCTCGGGGGCTATCAGTCGGTCAACGAGCTGATCGTCCCCGGCGGCCGCTTCTATGACCAGATCAAGCTCGCCTCCCGGCTGCTCAACGAGATCCCCGGCGTCTCCTGCGTCGAGCCGCGCGGTGCGCTCTACTGCTTCCCGCGCCTGGACCCCGAGGTCTATCCCATCGAGGACGACCAGGAGTTCGTCATCGAGCTGCTGCGCGCCAAGAAGATCCTCGTCACCCACGGCACCGGCTTCAACTGGGTCGCCCCGGACCACTTCCGGCTCGTCACCCTCCCCGACGAGGAGATGCTCACGGAGGCCATCGGCCGCATCGCCGAGTTCCTGGAGACCCAGCGCAGCTGAGCGCCGGCGCCCGAGGCGCCCACACGGCATACCGCGGCATTTGGACTATCAGAACCGACCCTCGCGGCAGCCGCTGAGCACGAGCCACGCTGTGCGACACCGGTTTTGATAGTCCAAATGCACGACGGACAAAGAGGTATGCCGCCCGCGCAGGTTGCGCGGGCGGCATACCGACTGCCTGTGGGTCAGGGCCTAGGAGGTCACCGGACCGCGTTGAAGGCGTTGACGATGCCGTCGCCGTAGAAGCCGTTGAAGTCCGGCGTGCCGACGCAGGTCGCGGTGAAGGAGGCGTCGCGGCCCTCGTTGGTGTAGGACTGCACGCCGCCGGCCGGGCAGGCGTGGTTGGTGGCCGTCTTCATCAGGATCGACTTGACCGTGTCAGGGGCCAGACCGTAGCCGGCGCGGCCGTTGACGCGGCCGTGGGCGCTGACGATGAGCGCGGCGACACCGCTGGCGTGCGGGGAGGCCATCGACGTGCCCTGGAGGTACTGGTAGTAGCCGCAGGAGGTCGCGCCCTTGAACTGCTTGTCGCGGCACTGCTTCATGACGCCGAGGGCCTCGCCGAGCTCGGTGATGTTGCCGTTCTCGTCGACCGAGCCCTCCTCCTGGAGCACCTTGAGCGGTGCCGTCGAGAGGATGAGGTTCTCGTTGGTCTTGTAGGAGTCGGTGCCGAAGCCGTCGCGGAACCAGCCGCCGGGAGCGGCGACCTCGACCTCACCGGACTTCAGGTCAGTCGTCCAGTTGGAGTAGTCGGCCTTCTTGCCCGACGGACCGACCGCCGTGACACCGATCGTGTGCGGGCCCTCGACCGGCAGGTCGTAGCAGGTCTGGCCGTTGATCGTGCGCGGGTGCGCGGTGTTGGCCGGGTAGTTGGGGCTCTCCTGGTCGATGCCCGGGTTGGCCAGGTCGAGGTGGCTGTTGCCGGCAGAGCCGACCATGGTGACGCCCTTGCCGTGCGCGTACTCCATGACACGGCGCATCGTCTCGATGGTGAGGTCCTGCTGGGCGGCCTCCTCCGCGCTGTCCTCCGGCGCACCGCCGGTGCAGTAGAACGCGTAGGGGTCGACGTAGAAGGACATGTTGACCACGTCGACGCCGTTGTCGGCGGCGTAGGTGATCGCGTTGCTGACCGGGCCGAGGAAGAAGTAGCCGCTGTCCTGGCCCGCTCGCAGGTTGACCAGGCCGATGGTCGGCGCGACACCGCTGAGACCGAAGCCGTTGAGCGCGGCGCCGATCGTGCCGGCGACGTGCGTGCCGTGGCCGCCCTCGTCCACCGTGGCCGGGTCCTTGCAGCCGTCGACCTCACACGGTCCGTCGATGTCGGGCATGTCGGTGGTGAAGTTGCGCGAGAGCTTGAAGTCGAAGTTGGGGCGCAGGTCCGGGTGGGAGGCATCGATGCCGGTGTCGATGACGCCGACCTTGACGCGCTTGTCGCCGGTCTCGAGGCGGTGGGCCTCGGGCGCGTCGATCATGTCCATGCCCCACAGCAGGTGGTCGAGCGGGTCGGTCGCGCCCTTCTTGCCCTTCTTGTCCGCGGCAGCGTTGCCGTGCGACTTGCCGGGCGACTTGCGGTTCTCCTTCTCGACCGCGTCGCGCTTCTTGTTGGCGTCGACGACGGGGGCCTTGCCGACGATGCCCTCGACGGCGGCCTTGGAGACACCCTTGGTGGCGCGGGCCTTGGCCAAAAAACCGGCGTCGGAGGACTTGACGGTGACCAGGCCGATCGCCGCGTTGACGGACTGGACCTGGGCGCCGGCCTTGGTCAGGGCGGCGGCGACGGCGTTGGCGTCGGCACCCTTGGCGGCGAGCACGGCATACGTGGTGCTCGAGCCGGTCGAGGCGACAGCCTTCGTGGTGACGGTGGGGGCGGCCTGGGCGGTGGCCGTGCCCACCAGCGCGGCGGCGCTGAGGGCGGCCGCGCCGGTCATGGCGATCAGGCGGGAAGCGCGCACGAGGGGACTCCTTGGTTGGCGGTTCAAAGAATGCTGCGATCGCAGCGGATGGCCGTCACCGTAGGCGAAAGCGCAGCGCTTGGGGTGAAATCCGGTGGCCTAATCTCCGAACGGTCACTCAAATGCACTCAATCCGGACACCACGGCCCGGCAGAAGTCGCGGTACTCGTCCAGGCTGTCGATGAACATCGACGGCTTCACGCAGATGGTCGGGAAGCCCTGCTCCAACTGTGGCGGGACCGTTGCCAGGGCCTGGTCCAGCGAGGCGGGCGAGTCGTCCTCGGGCAGCTCGGCACGCACTCCCCCGACCAGCTCGAGCTCGCCGATGTCGCGCCCGTGGCGGCCATCGCATCGCGCAGCCGGCCCATCCCCTCCTCGGTCGGCGCGCCAAAGGGGTTGAACGCGTGGCCATAGCGGACCAGGCGCTCGATCACCTTGTCGTGCATCGAGGAGCCGCCGATGCAGATGCGTGGCCCGTCGGGGCGGTGGCAGCGAGGCTCGACATAGGCGTCCTCGAAGTCATAGAACTCGCCGTGGAAGGTCGCCGGCCCCGCCGACCAGATCTCCTGCCATGCGGCGAGCTGCTCGTCGCGCATCCGTCCCCGTCGGCGGAAGTCGACGCCCAGCGCGCGGTACTCCTCCTCGTGCCAGGACACGGTCGGCAGCAGCACGAGCCTGCCGTGGGAGAGCCGGTCGAGCGTGCCGTACTCCTTCGCCACCAGCAGCGGGTGACGCAACGGAGTGATGACCGCCCCGGCGACCAGCCTCAGCCGCGAGGTCCGGGCGGCCATCGCGCTCAGCAGGACAAGGGAGTTGGGCCAGGGCATCGCCGGGTCCTGGTTGCCGGGCGCCGCATAGGCACGCGGGTTGCCGGGCAGGCCCAGCGCTCCGGCCGAGGGGCCGAGCACGACGTGCTCGCTCAGCATCACACCATCGACGCCCGCCTCCTCGGCGACAACCGCCAACTCGACGAGCGCATCGAGATCACCGCCGTCAACGATGACGTCGTTCTCGGTGAGGATCATCAGGGCGCGCGGTGCGGGCATCGTTGTCTCCCAGCCTTCCTGGACTACTTCGACTTCGTGGCGTCAGGGTCGGCATCGGGCTCGGGCGGCGCCTCGGCCCCCTCGGCCTCGTCACGCTCCGCCCACTCCAGCAGCGGCGCGATGTCGAAGACGTGCTGGTCGATGTCGGCGTGCAGGTCTCCCAGCTCGGCATAGCGGGCGGGCACGGTGGCCATCGTCAGGTCGCGCGGCTCGACGTCGGGGATCTCGTCCCACCGGATCGGGGTCGAGACCGTGCCAATGGCGTTGCCACGCACCGAGTATGCGCTGGCGATCGTGTGGTCGCGGGCGTTCTGGTTGTAGTCGACGAAGACGGCGGCCGGGTCGCGGTCCTTGCGCCACCAGGTGGTGGTGACGTCACGCGGCATACGCCGCTCCACCTCTCGCGCGAAGGCGAGGGCCGCCCGGCGCACCTCGCCGTGGCCATGGCTCGGAGGGATCCGCACGTAGATGTGAATCCCGTTGCCACCACTGGTCTTTGGGTATCCGGTCGCGCCGAGCTCGTCGAGGATCTCGTGCACCGTGCCAGCCACCCGACGCACCCGCTCGAAGCCGGCCTCGGGCATCGGGTCGAGGTCGATCCGCCACTCGTCGGGCTTCTCGGGGTCGGCGCGCCGGCTGTTCCACGGGTGGAACTCGACTGTCGACATCTGCACGGCCCAGATCACCGACGCGAGCTCGGTGACGCACAGCTCGTCGGCGTGCAGGTCATAGCGCGGGAAATGCAGCCGCACTGCCTCGACCCAGTCGGGCGCACCCTTGGGCAGCCGCTTCTGGTGCACCTTGGCGCCCTCGATCCCCTTGGGGAAGCGGTGGAGCATGCACGGCCGCTCGCGCAGCGCATTGACGATCCCGTCGCCCACCGCCAGGTAGTAGTTGGCGAGGTCGAGTTTGGTCGCCCCGGTCTCGGGGAAGTAGACCCGCTCCGGGCTGCTCAGCCGCACTGTGCGCGCGCCGACGCTCAGCTCGAGCGGCGCCCCATGCTCGTCCTTGGCCATGGGGCGAGTATGCCGCGTGCGCGCCCTCGCGCGCCCGCCCTACTTGAGCTCGCCCGAGGTGAGACCGATCAGGCGCCGGGCGACGACGAGGAGCTGGATCTGCTGGGTCCCCTCGAAGATGTCGAGGATCTTGGAGTCGCGGGCCCACTTCTCGAGCAGCTCGGTCTCGGCGTATCCCGTTGCACCACAGAGCTCCACGCACGCGAGTGCGACGTGGACGCAGGTCCGGCCAGCCTTGGCCTTGGCCATGGAGGCCTCCATGGAGTTGGGCTTGCCGTTGTCGGCCATCCACGCCGCCCGCAGCGTCAGCAGCCGGGCGGCCTCGTAGTCGGCCTCCATCTGGAGCAGCCGGGCTGCGGCCGCGGACTGCACGGTGGCCGGGCGGTCCCAATCGACGGTGACGCCCTCCTTGGCGAGCAGCTCGGTCGTGGTGTCGAGGCAGGCCCGCGTGAGGCCGATCGCCATGCCCGCCACCAGGGGCCGGGTGTTGTCGAAGGTCTGCATCGCGCCGCCGAAGCCGCCCTCGATGCGGATCTCCGGGTCACCGAGGAGGTCCTGGGCCGGGACGCGGCAGTCCTGGAGCGAGAATGCCGCGGTGTCCGAGGCCCGGATCCCGAGCTTGTGCTCGAGCCGGACGAGCTTCATGCCCGGGTTGGAGCGCTCGACGACAAAGGACTTGATGGCCTGCTTGCCGAGGCTGCGGTCGAGCGTCGCCCACACGACGACGAGCTCGGCCCGCTCCCCCGCGGTGACAAAGATCTTCTCGCCGTTGAGGACGTACTCGTCGCCGTCCTTGACCGCGGTCGTGCGGATGGCGCCGGAGTCGGAGCCGGTGTCGGGCTCGGTGATCGCCATGGCGGCCCAGCGGTTGCCATAGCGGGCCTTCTGCTCGTCATTGGCGACGGCCGCGATGGCGGCGTTGCCGAGGCCCTGGCGTGGGATCGACAGGGTGAGGCCGACGTCGCCGCGGCAGGTCTCGATGATCGAGAGCACCGAGGACATGTTGGCGCCGTTGCGCGGGCCGCCCTTGGCCTTGCTGCGGTCGCTGCGGCCCGAGCCGACGGCGGCGACCTTCTCGCCGTCGGTGGTCTCGGCGACGTCGTCCTTGGCTCGGGTGGAGCCGCGGGCGCCGGCGCCCTCACCGACGCCGGAGTCGCTCATGCCGTCGATGACGGCCGAGACGAGGTCCAGCTCGCGGGGGTACTCGTGCTCGGCGAGGTCGTACTTGCGCGAGATGGGCCGGAAGACCTCCTCGGCCATGCCGCGGGCCTGGGTGACGAGGGGTGCGAACTTCTTGGGGAGCTCGAGGTCGATCATGATGGGTTCCCTTCTGCCTCAGGCGATCAGGGCGCCCTCGAGGACGCCTGCGCCGCGGAGGTCTCGGTACCACCGCTCGTTGTCGAACTCCTTGACGAAGCCGTGCCCTCCGAGCAGCTGCACGGCATTCGACCCGATCTGCGCGCCATAGATGGCGGCGAGCTGACGGGCCTTGGCGATCTCGGCGCTGGCGTCCTTGCCCTGGTCGAGGCGGCTGGCCGCCCGCCACACCAGCAGGCGCAGGCCGGCGAGCTCGATGCCGATGTCGGCCACGGTGAAGGCGACGGCCTGCCGGTGGCCGATGGGCTCACCGAAGGCGTGGCGCTCCTTCACATAGGGGATGAGCTGGTCGAGGGCCGCCTGTGCGGTGCCGACAGCCAGGGCAGCGCAGGCCAGCCGGGCCCGGCGGACGGCGTCGAGGTGGTCCTCGGTGGTGCCGAGCAGGTTGCCCTCGGGCACGCGGACCCCGTCGAGGACCAGGCGGCCGGTGGCCGCGGCACGCAGGCCCATGGCCGGGTCGTCGGCGACCGACAGGCCTTCGGCGCCGGGCTCGACGATCACGAGACGGGGCGCTCCGTCGAGCATCGCGGAGACGATGAGGAGCTCGGCGTCGGCTGCGCCCGGGACGATCGCCTTGGTGCCGTCGAGCACGAGCTCACCGGCCTCGCGGCGGGCCGTGGTGCGCGGCGCCAGGGGGTCGTAGAGGGGCTGCGGCTCCATGAGCGCGACCGCTGCGGCAGTGGGGGCCTCGTCGCCGGTGAAGGCCTCGAGGAAGGTCCCCTGCTGGGTCGCATCCCCATACAGCGCAAGGCAGTTGGCGACACCGGCCGGCGCCATCAGCCCCACCGCGATGCCCATGTCGCCCCGGGCCAGCTCCTCCAGCACGAGGACGTTGGTGACGGCGGAGCGCTCCTCGGCGATGCCGCCGAGCTCGCCGGGGACGCCGATCAGCGTCAGGCCGACCTGGGCGGCCGCGTCACGGACCTCGGCGGGCACGGTCCGCTCGGTGTCGGCGTGGGCCGCAGCCGGACGGATGACCTCGTCGGCGAGCTCGCGGGCCACGCCCTGGATCATCGCCTGGTCCTCGGTGGGCGTCAGGTCGAAGAGCCTGGGCGACCGGGTGGTCTCGGCGCGCACGGCGTCACCCGATCCGGTCTTGCGCGCGAACTGGCGCTTGGCCACGGTCTGGGCGCTCTTGAAGCCCTGCTGTGTCCCCTTGTAGAGCGCCTTCTCGACGAAGGCCCGCATCCGCTCGTTGTCACGCATGACCGGCAGTCCGCCGGCCTTGCCGAGCGCACGCAGCCCGATCCGAGTCCCTGCGTCGAGGATCGATCCGCTGTTCTTCGCTGCCGTCATTGGCGAGCCTCCAGTCGCGCGGCGGGCACCGCCGCTTACCCGTGAGTAGTCCTCAAAGGCTACCCGAGGTAGGCATTGCTCGGGCACCCCCCGGCCACTCCGGGCCGCGGCCCGCGGACCGGAGTTGAACGGCATACCCCCGGGGGTATATTGTCGCAGCAGTCCCCACCCGAGGAGATCCCATGACCCGGCTCCGCGCGCTGATCGCGCTGCTCCTGCTCGCTCTTGCCGCGGGCTGCTCGTCCGGCACCGACGCGAGCACCGGCACTGGCTCTGCCTCGGGTGGCGCGCCGGCCAACGGCGCGGCAGTGGACGTCGCGACCTTTGCCACCCGGCTGGCCGTGCCCGGCACCACGGTCCTCGACGTGCGCACGCCCGCCGAGTTCGCGAGCGGCCACCTGCCGGACGCCGTCAACATAGACGTCGAGTCCCCCGACTTCGGCCAGCGCATCGGCGCACTCGCCAAGGACAAGCCGTATGCCGTCTACTGCCGCAGCGGCAACCGCTCCGGCGTCGCGGTGCAGCAGATGGCCGACGCCGGCTTCACCCACACCTATCACCTGGACGGAGGCATCGGCGCCTGGCAGCAGGCCGGCCGAGAGATCACGCGGTGAGCGTCGACGGTGGCACCAGCGCCTGGGTCGCCGGCGGGCGCCCGGTCGTCACGGGCAGCTCCGCCTCCTGAGCAAGCCGAATCCGGCTGGGCTCCCTTGTCCCCCTGCCGGACTCGCGCTTTCCTAGCAGGTATGCCGCGTGGACCTCAGTCCTCGCGGGACACCTCGGTCACGCCCTCGTAGAGGCCGATCTCGTTGCCGTCGGGGTCACGGAAGATCGCCCACCAGCTCGTCTCGCTGATCGGCGACTTCTCCATCACGATCTCCGCGCCGTTGTCGGCGGCGAGCTTGAGCGTCTCCTCGATCGAGTCGACTTCGACATAGGAGCGCGGCTGGGTGAAGCCCTCACCGCGCGGGGCGAGCCCGCCGCCGCTGATCTGGTTGGGGGCCTGCCACATCGGGTAGCCCTCGTAGCCCGGCACCTCGGCGATCTGCCAGCCGAAGAGCGTGGAGTAGAACTTCGACGCCGCACCGGTGTCACTGACCGGGATGTCGATGTGGGTGATGTCGCCGTGGGGCATCGCGTCCTCCTGGGTGGGTTGCAGGTGGACCGACGCTAACGGCATACCTCGCGGTAGGCCACCGCACCAAGGTGACGGCTGGGCGAACTCACTGGCAGAGATGGGCGCCGCGGCCATAGTCAGCGGAGCAGCGGCGTTTGTACGGTGGGAGGACCAGCGGAAGGCGGAGGTGCCACATGAACGAGCAGCAGCAGCCACGGATCGCGGACGTCGGGGACGTGCAGATCGCCTATGACAGCTTTGGGTCGATCGAGCAGCCCACGATCCTGCTCGTGATGGGGCTGGCCACCCAGATGCTGGCCTGGGACGACCGCTTCTGCCAGCTCCTGGTCGACGAGGGCTATCACGTGATCCGCTTCGACAACCGCGACATCGGACTGTCGACGCACCTCGGGTCGCTGGGGGTGCCCGACATCATGCCTGCCTTCAGCGGGCAGCCGATCGAGGCGCCCTATCTGCTCGGCGACATGGCGGCCGACACCGTCGGGCTCATGGACGCCCTCGAGATCGACAGCGCACACGTGGTCGGCGCCTCGATGGGCGGCATGATCGCCCAGACCGTCGCCATCGACCACCCCGACCGGGTGCGCAGCCTGACCTCCATCATGTCCACGCCCAACCGCCAGGTCGGCGGCTCCACTCCCGAGGCGACCGCCACCCTGCTCGCGCCGGCGGCCACCAACGAGGACGAGGCGGTGCAGCGCACGCTCGGCGTCTATCGGGTGATCGGCTCCCCCGGCTATCCCATGGACGAGGAGCGGATGGCCGCCCGCGCCCGAGAGTCCTACCGGCGCTCCAACGACCCCGGCGGCGTCACCCGCCAGCTCGCTGCGATCCTCGCATCCCCCGACCGGGTGCCCGGCCTGAGGTCGCTGCGCGTGCCGACCCTCGTCCTGCACGGCGACGACGACCCGCTCGTCATGGTCGACGGTGGCATCACCACCGCAGAGGCCGTCCCCGGCGCCCGCATCGTGCGCTTCCCCGGCATGGGCCACGACCTCCCCGAGGGGCTCTGGCCCCAGATCGTCGGCGAGATCGTCGCCCACGCCCGCGCCGCCGACGAGGCTGCGGAAGGCTGAGGTGAGCACGCGGCATACGCCATGGGGGGGGTTAGTCCGCCCGAGTCAGCACCTCGAGGAAGAGGTGGTTCACGAAGAGTCGCTCTCGGCCGATCTTGACGTCATAGAGCAACCCCGCCTCGACCAGCGCGTGCAGCCAGTTGGATGCGGTCTGGCGGGAGACACCACAGCGGTTGACGACTGTTGCTATCCGGCAATAGGGCTGCTCGAACAGCACTGCGAGGAACTGGGCGTCGCGGCCGCCCAAGGTTGCGGCGCGGGCCCGCTCGGCGATGTCGTGCTGGCAGGCGCGAATGCTGCTGATCTTGCTGGTGGTCGAGACTGCGGATTCGCGCACCACCTCAAGCATGTAGAGGACCCAGTCCTGCCAGTTCCCCTCCGCAGTCACCTCCCGGAGCAACCGGTAGTAGTCGTTCTTGCGGGCGATGATCGCTCGCGACAGATACAGGATGGGCTCGTCGAGCAGACCGGCCTCGATCAGCATCAGGATGTTGAGGACGCGCCCAGTGCGGCCGTTGCCATCATGGAACGGGTGGATGGCCTCGAACTGATAGTGCGCCACCGCCATCCGCACCAAGGGGTCGAGGCCGTCATCGGCGTGGATGAATCGCTCCCAGCTCGAGAGCTTCTCGCGTAGGAGCGTGGCCCCCTCGGGCGGGGCATAGATGATCCTGCCGGAGACGGGGTTGGCGATCCGCGTCCCTGGGACGGCCCGTACCTCCATCTCACGGCCCTGCAACTCGCTGCACACCAATGCTGCCGTCTGCGCGGTCAGCGGTCGGCGTCTGATCTCACTCACCCCGGCGAACAAGGCCGTTCGATAGCGCAAGGCCTCCTTTGTCGCCTGGTCCCCCCCGCCCAGTTCAGCTTGCTTGAACAGCTCGTCGGCGGTCGTCACGATGTTCTCGATCTCTGAGCTGGCCTGTGCTTCCAGGAGCGGAACTGCGTGAACGAGGACATTTGGGTTGGGCAGAAGGCGTCCGGCTTGCGCCAGCGTGGCCAGAGCCGCCCTGGCCTCCACCGTCGCCTTGAGAACCGCGCGCGGTTCCAGGTCGACTCCAGCTGGGGGCAGATCGGGGAGCTGGTCATAGGGGCGCTCGGGATCCCACACCATATGTACAGCCCTCCAACGCATCGCTAAGACATGTTAGGCAATCGGCAGAATCTTAACGCGTTAATGTCTGGCGCGCCGACGGCGGACGAGGGCTGTGGATTCGGGCCTGCTTGGGCTCCCCGCGTCACCCGAAGCCACCCGTCCGTGAGCGCGCGGCATACCCCTGACACGGCAGCAGGCCCCGGTGATGACTCACCGGGGCCTGCTGTCACTGTCTCAACACAGCGCGCGCCCGAAGGGATTCGAACCCCTAACCTTCTGATCCGTAGTCAGATGCTCTATCCGTTGAGCTACGGGCGCAATGTCACGCCGAGGATCGCCCAGCGCAACGAGGGACAACGATACCCGCAGAGTGCCCCGAGCACGAAATCGAGGCCGCTCGCCCCCCAGAGCGGGGGGCACTCGCAGGGTCTCCCTCGCCGCCAGGCGCGCGGCTAGCGTCGAGCACACCAGCAACAGGGAGGTCCCACGATGCACACACGCAAACTCGGCCAGGGCCTGGAGGTCTCGGCGATCGGCCTCGGCGCCATGGGCATGTCGATGAGCTATGGCCCCAACCCGGGCGACCGCGACGACATGATCGGCGTGCTGCGGCACGCGGTGGAGGAGGCGGGCGTCACCTTCATCGACACCGCCGAGGTCTATGGCCCCTATGACAACGAGGAGCTGGTCGGCGAGGCGCTCGAGCCCATCCGCGACCGGGTGGTGATCGCCACCAAGTTCGGCTGGCAGATCGAGGACGGCCAGATGGTCGGCACCAACTCCCGCCCCGAGCAGATCCGCCGGGTCGCCGAGGAGTCGCTGCGCCGGCTGCGGACCGACGTCATCGACCTCTACTACCAGCACCGCGTCGACCCCGACGTCCCGATCGAGGAGGTCGCCGGCGCCGTCGGCGAGCTGGTCCAGGCCGGCAAGGTCCGCCACTTCGGGCTGTCCGAGGCCGGCGCCCAGACGATCCGCCGCGCCCACGCCGTCCACCCGGTGACCGCGCTCCAGAGCGAGTACTCCCTGTGGACCCGCGACCCCGAGCCCGAGGTCCTGCCGACGTGCGCCGAGCTCGGCGTCGGCTTCGTGCCGTTCAGCCCGCTCGGCAAGGGCTTCCTCACCGGCACCGTCGACACCAAGGCCGGCTTCGCCAAGGGCGACATCCGCGCCACGATCCCCCGCTTCGAGGCCGACAACATCGCCGCCAACGAGGCGATCGTCGCCCACGTCCGCGAGCTCGCGGCGGCCAAGGAGTGCACGCCCGGCCAGATCGCACTCGCCTGGCTGCTCGCCCAGCAGCCCTGGATCGTCCCCATCCCCGGCACCCGTCGCCGCGAGCGCGTCGACGAGAACGCCGGCGCCACGACCGTCGCCCTCTCGGCCGACGAGGTGGCCGATCTCGACGGCCTCGCCAGCCGCATCGGCGTGCGAGGCGACCGCTACAACGAGGCGGGCATGGCGCGCGTCGGGCTCTGAGCCGACGGCCCCTGCACCCCAACGACCAGCGGGTATGCCGCGGAGCCGGCTCCGCGGCATACCTCTCCTCGCGCTCGCCACGACGCGCGAAATGTCGTTTCCTTGCAACGAATCCGCAAGGACTTTGCGGCATACCGGCAAGTCACCGAAGGCTTGTGACCAGATGCACAAGGTGGAAGCGTTTGCAGTGGTAAAGGGGCCCGAAATGCGCCGATAGCGTGGCCGGAGCGCCCGCCGGAGTTGAGACCAGGCACCCGACGGCGCACTCCACCTCACCGCCACCAACCGGCGCAGCCATGCCGGGCGAAAGGGATGTTCCGCATCATCATGAGCGAGACCACGGGCACGCAGATCGAGACCATCGGCGACACCACCCACCCCAGGCTCAAGGCCTGGGTCGAGGAGGTCGCCGCCCTGACCACCCCCGACCGCATCGTCTATGTCACCGGCTCTGACGAGGAGTGGACCGAGCTGACCGACAAGCTGGTCGACGCCGGCACCTTCACCCGCCTCAACGCCGACAAGAAGCCCAACAGCTTCTACGCGGCCTCCTCCCCCGCAGACGTGGCGCGCGTCGAGGAGCGCACCTTCATCTGCTCCGTGGACGAGAAGGACTGCGGCCCCACCAACAACTGGATGGAGCCGGAGAAGATGAAGGACATCATGCGCGGCCTCTACAAGGGGTGCATGGCCGGCCGCACGATGTATGTCATCCCCTTCGTCATGGGCCACCTCGAGGCCAAGGCCCCGATGTTCGGCGTCGAGATCACCGACAGCGAGTACGTCGTGGTGTCCATGCGGATCATGGCCCGCATCGGCTCCAAGGTCCTGGCCAGGATGGAGGAGCTCGAGGCCGACTACGTGCCCGCGCTGCACTCCGTCGGCGCCCCGCTCGCCGAGGGCGAGCAGGACGTCAAGTGGCCCTGCAACGACGAGAAGTACATCGTGCAGTTCCCCGAGGAGCGCACGATCTGGTCCTTCGGCTCCGGCTACGGCGGCAACGCCCTGCTCGGCAAGAAGTGCTACAGCCTGCGCATCGCCTCGGTCATGGCGCGCGACGAGGGCTGGCTCGCCGAGCACATGCTCATCCTCAAGCTCACCTCCCCCGAGCAGCAGGTCTACTACGTCGCGGCCGCCTTCCCGAGCGCCTGTGGCAAGACCAACCTCGCGATGCTCCAGCCGACCATCCCCGGCTGGAAGGTCGAGACCCTCGGCGACGACATCGCCTGGATGCGCTTTGGTGAGGACGGCCGGCTGTATGCCGTGAACCCCGAGTTCGGCTTCTTCGGCGTCGCCCCCGGCACCAACGAGAAGACCAACCCCAACGCCATGCGCACGATCGACATCGGCAACAGCCTCTTCACCAACGTGGCCCTGACCGATGACGGCGACGTGTGGTGGGAGGGCCTGGAGAACGAGCCGGCCCACGCCATCGACTGGAAGGGCAACGACTGGACGCCTGAGTCCGGCGAGCTGTCCTCGCACCCGAACTCGCGCTACTGCACGCCGATCGAGCAGTGCCCGATCCTCGCGCCGGAGTACAACGACCCGCAGGGTGTGCCGATCGACGCGATCCTCTTCGGCGGCCGCCGCAAGACGACCGTGCCGCTGGTGACCGAGGCCCGCGACTGGACCCACGGCACCTTCATGGGCGCCACGCTCTCGTCGGAGACGACCGCCGCTGCTGTCGGCCAGGTCGGTGTCGTGCGCCGCGACCCGATGGCGATGCTGCCCTTCATCGGCTACAACGCCGGCGACTACTTCCAGCACTGGATCAACGTGGGCAAGGACGCCGACGCCACCAAGCTGCCGAAGATCTTCTACGTCAACTGGTTCCGCCGCGACGACAACGGCGACTTCGTGTGGCCCGGCTTCGGCGAGAACAGCCGCGTCCTGAAGTGGATCATCGAGCGCATCGAGGGCAAGGCCGCGGCCGTCGAGACCGCCATCGGCCACGTCCCGACCCCGGAGTCGCTCGACACCGAGGGCCTGGACATGTCCGCCGAGGACCTCGCCACCTGCCTCGAGGTCGACGCCGAGGAGTGGAAGGCCGAGATCCCGCAGATCGAGGAGTGGTTCGCCAAGTTCGGCGACGACCTGCCGACCGCTCTCCAGGTCGAGCTCGACGGCCTCAAGGCGCGCCTGGGCGCCTGACCGTCGTCGCCGCGTGAGCGGCAGGAAGCGCCCGGGTCCCCGTGGAACCCGGGCGCTTCCGTCTGCCCTGCGCGGCATTCATCCGCAGGTTTGCTTTCTATGCCCCAGGTTGATCCTGCGGACAGGACGCAAACCTGCGGACAGATCGGTGGCGAGTGATCAAACTGGGGCACAGATCGGGGCCCGGTGCGGTCGGCTCAGGTGGTGGTGTCGGTGCCGTTGGCGGCCGCGCCACTGGAGTCGGACTGGCCCTGCTGGCCGGTGCCACCCTGCTGGCCGAAGCCGCCCGGTCCGCCCTGCTGGCCGAAACCACCGGGCCCACCCTGCTGGCCACCGGGGCCGTGGCCGCCGGGGCCGCCGAACTGGCCGCCGCCGGGACCGCCAGTCTGGCTGGCGCCGGTGCCCTGCGGGAGGGCAGCAGCGGCACCGAGGGCGCCGGCCCCGGTGAGGCCGATGGCGAGTGCGGCAGCGATCGCTGTCTTCTTGCCCGACCAGGTCCGGCCGGTGACTGCGGGCGCCGAGCTCGAGACCGGGCCTGCAGTGTGCATCGGAACCGCCTGTGGCGCAACGCTGTTGGCCACCCCCTGAGGCGCCCAGCCCGAGGCAGGGTCAGCGGACGGGCCAGCGCCGGGGGCCGAAGCGGGCTCGGTGGCCGGCGCGGCGGCATACCCCTGCGTTGGAGCGGGCGTGGGCGCGCTGGGCTGCGTGGCCCAGCCGGCACCGGCAGGCTCAGCGGGCTGGACGGGGATCTCGCCCGTGCGCTGGACGGGGATCTCGCTGGTGTGCTCGTCGCGGGACGGCATGGGGTCCTCCTGGTCGTGGAAGGTGTCGTTGCCCACGAGATTCGCCCCGGGCGCTGTGGCGGCGCTGTGGAAGGGATATCCCATCGCTGGCAAACTCAGTGGCGAGGACTCACAGGTTGCTCACAGGGAGCCGACAGCACCGCTCACAGGAAGCGCACATGAAATGAATGCCATGAACAGCAGCCCTTCCTCCGCAGCCTCGGTGCGGCTGACCCGCGTCGATGGCTCCCCCGTCCGTGTCCTCGTCGTCGACGACGAGCCCAACCTCACCGAGCTCCTCTCGATGGCCCTGCGCTACGAGGGGTGGGAGGTGCGCACCGCCGACAGCGGGATGTCCGCCGTCCGCGCCGCCCGCGAGTTCGAGCCCGACGCCGTGGCACTCGACATGATGCTGCCCGACTTCGACGGCATGGAGGTCCTGCGCCGGATGCGCGCGGACAACCCCAACATCCCCGTCCTCTTCCTCACGGCCAAGGACGCGGTCGAGGACCGGGTGGCCGGGTTGACCGCCGGTGGCGACGACTACGTCACCAAGCCCTTCTCCCTCGAGGAGGTCGTCGCCCGGCTGCGCGCCCTGATGCGCCGCACCGCGATCGTGGCCGACGAGCAGAGCTCGGTCATCGTGGTCGGCGACCTCGTCCTCGACGAGGACAGCCACGAGGTGACCCGCGCCGGGGAGCAGATCAACCTCACCGCAACGGAGTTCGAGCTGCTGCGCTATCTGATGCGCAACCCCAAGCGGGTGCTGTCCAAGGCCCAGATCCTCGACCGGGTGTGGAACTACGACTTCGGCGGCAAGGCCAATGTCGTCGAGCTCTACATCTCCTACCTGCGCAAGAAGATCGACGCCGGCCGCTCGCCGATGATCCACACGATGCGCAACGTCGGCTACGTCCTCAAGCCGGCGGAGTGAGCACCGCACCCGTGGTGCGACCCGACGTCCCGCCCCCGCATCACACCCGTCCCGCGTGGCACCCGTCGGCCTGGCCCCTGTGGGCCAAGCTCGTCGCGTCGGTGCTCGCGCTCTTCCTCGCAGTCTCGATGGCGACGGGCCTGTTCACCCACCTCGCGCTCGAGCGGTCGCTGATGCAGCAGACCGACGACAGCCTGCACGCCCTCTCGACCCGCCTCGACGACCGCCCGCACCCGGACGGTGGCGGCGACGGTGACGACGCGCCCGGCGCTGCCCCCGATGTGCTCCGGCTCATCTACGCCACCGACGGCTCGACCCTGACGACCACCCGCAATGTGGCGGTCAACAAGGACAACGAGGTCGTCGAGCTCACGGCCGAGCAGATCCGCACCCTCGCGACGGCGGGCCTCGGCGACACCCCCAAGACGGTCAACCTGGGCGGCGACCTCGGCACATTCCGCCTCGTCGCGCGCAATGTCGTCTCCCGGTCGACGGGCCAGGCGCAGACGGCGGTCAGCGGCCTCTCCCTCGCGCCCCAGCAGCACACGCTGGAGAACCTGCGCACGCTCCTGCTCATGGGCATCGGCCTGGGCACCCTCGGCATCGGGGCGGGCGGCACCTATCTCGTGCGCCGCAGCCTCCAGCCCCTCGAGCGGGTCGCCGGCACCGCCCGTCGCGTCTCCCGCCTCGAGCTCGGCTCCGGCCAGGTCCAGATGACCGAGCGCGTTGACGCCCGCGACACCGACCCCCGCACCGAGGTGGGACAGGTCGGCCTCGCCCTCAACTCCATGCTCGACAACGTCGACTCCGCCCTCACCGCGCGCCAGCAGAGCGAGGAGAAGCTGCGCCGCTTCGTCGCCGACGCCTCCCACGAGCTGCGCACTCCCCTGGCGTCGATCAGGGGGTATGCCGAGCTGTCCCGCCGCGAGAAGGAGCCGGTCCCCGAGGGGGTCACCCACGCGCTCTCGCGCATCGAGTCCGAGGGCATGCGCATGTCCGGTCTCGTCGAGGACCTGCTGCTCCTCGCACGTCTCGACGCCGGCCGCCCATTGGAGCGCAAGCCGGTCGACCTGACGATGCTCGCGATCACCGCGCTCGGCGACGCCCACGCCGCCTCGCCCGACCACCGGTGGGAGCTGGACCTGCCCGACGAGCCGGTCGAGGTGCCCGGCGACCAGGCCCGCCTCACCCAGGTGATGGTCAACCTCCTGGCCAACGCCCGCACCCACACCCCCGAGGGGACGACGGTCGTGCTGGGTCTGCGTCGGGAGGGCAACTTCGCGCGGATCTTCGTGCACGACAACGGTCCTGGTGTCTCGGAGGAGCTCCAGCGCACGGTCTTCGAGCGCTTCTCCCGCGGCGACACCGCACGCACCCGCACCGGCGGGTCGACCGGTCTGGGCCTGTCTATCGTCGACTCCGTCGCGACTGCGCATGGCGGCCGGGTCGAGCTCGACAGCCACCCCGGCGACACGACCTTCTCGGTCCTGGTCCCCGCCGGCTGAGACCTTCCTCCGTCAGCGGCGTGCGTGCCGCGGCCCGCGGGCCAGCTCCGCCGCCGAGACCACCGGCGCGCCGATGCCGACCATGCAGCCCAGGACCAGCCACAGCAGCAGCGCGATCCTGCTGGTCTGGGCCGGGTCGTCGGCGAGCGCCATGACGGCGAATGCCGCGAGGCCGGCCCCCAGCGCGACCGCGGCCTGGGACCCCGCCCGCGCCAACCGCAGGACGAGGCGGGCGACCACCACGGTCATCACCACGACGGCCGCCAGGCCGGGCACCCCCGTGTCGAGCAGCCAGTCGAGCCAGACGTTGTGCGCGTGGGCATAGCTGGCCGGCCCCGGGACCCGCTCGCTGACGGCGACCCCGGCACGGCCGAGCCCGTGGCCGAGCGACTCGTCGCGCACCGCGTCGAGGGCTGCCCGCCACACGGTCCCGCGGCGCAGCGAGCCACCCGCCGCCAGGACACTGCCTGCCGCCGCCACGACCAGCGCGACGGCCGAGACCCCCACCGCCAGGACAAGCCGTCGGGTGGGCCGGTGCAGGACTCCCAGCGCCACCATCCCCACGACGGCCGCGAGCAGGCCGGCGCGCGACATCGTCGCCAGCACCGCGGCATACCCACAGCCCGCCAGGGCGAGCCCGAGCAGCCGGGGGCTGCCCGCCGGCAGTGTCACCGCGACCAGCACGCACAGCGGCAGGAGCACGACGAGGTATGCCGCGAGGAGGTTGGGATTGGCAAAGGTCCCCGTCGCGCGCACCACGGCCCCTGGGGCGTCACAGCCCTCGGCCACCGCGAGGACCGAGGCGCGGCAGAAGCCGGTCTGCTCGCCCAGCACGGACTGCCGCAGCGCGGCTCCCGAGGCGACCGCCACGCTGGCCAGGATCGGCGCGGTGAGGGCAGGCCAGGCGTCCCGCCGGCCGCGGGCCACGACCGCCGCCAGGAGATAGACGCCGACGCCGGTGATGAGCCCGCGCAGGAGAGACCAGTCGTGCCCCGTCCGCACCGTCGCCAGCGCGGCGGTGGCGATGACCGCGACCATGGCGAGATGCAGCATGGTCACCGCTCGGGGACGGCGGACGCCGATGGGCAATCCCGCTGTGCCACAGACGAGCCCGACGATGAGCACGATCCGCATCGGTGTCAGGACCCACACGGCGGGCGCGTCCGGGAGCACGTCCAGACCGATCTCGAGGATGACGGCGACCAGCGCCAGCAGGGCCAGGTCGGACAGCGGCGACCAGCGCCGCGGTGGCGCCGGGGCGCGCCGGACGTGCCCCGCGTGGAGGGACTCCGCGGGCGCGTCCGAGGGAGCGGCCTGAGGGCTGGCCGCGGGGGCGTGGAGGAGCACATGTCCTCTATGCCAGACGCACATGACCGCAGGCCCGCCACCGGGTGAACGCCAGCGTGCATCTGCGGGGCCGCGGAGGTCACCGCCACACCTCAGGAGTGGCACAGGCCGGGCACAGCGGGCGGGCCGACCGTTGAGGACATGGAACCCATGACCCTCTCCCCCGGGCCCACCGCGGCCACGCGCTCCGCCGAGGACCTCTCGGCCGAGACCGTCGCGACCCGACCCACTGTCGGGCGCCACCAGGGCCGAGTGGCACGTCTGTGGAGGGGGCCCGAGCAGGACCCCTCCTGGGCACGGCCGGCGCTGTTCGCGCTGCTGTTCGCCACCGCCTGCCTCTACTTCTACAACCTCACCGCCAATGGCTACGCCAACAGCTTCTACTCCGCTGCGGTGCAGGCCGGCTCGGAGAGCTGGAAGGCCTTCTTCTATGGCTCGTCCGACGCCGCGAACTCGATCACGGTCGACAAGCCGCCGGCCGCGCTGTGGATCATGGCACTGTCGGTCCGGCTCTTCGGGCTCAACTCCTTTGCGATCCTCATGCCCGAGGTCCTCATGGGCGTGGGCACGGTCGGCGTCGTCTACGCCACCGTCAAGCGCTACTGGGGCGTGATCGCCGGCCTCGTCTCGGGCCTCGTCATGGCCCTGACCCCGGTCGCGGTGCTGATGTTCCGCTTCAACAACCCCGACGCCCTCCTCGTCCTGCTCATGGCGCTCGGCGCGTGGGCGACGATGCGCTCGATCGAGCGCGGTTCGGCCAAGTGGATGGCGCTCGTCGGCGTCTTCATCGGCCTGGGCTTCCTCACCAAGACCCTCCAGGTCCTGCTCGTCGTGCCCTTCTTCGGCATCGCCTATCTCCTCGCGGCCAACACGACCCTGCGCCGGCGCATCACGGGCGCCATCGCCGGAGTCGCTGCGATGGTCCTCTCCGCCGGCTGGTGGGTCGCCATCGTCGAGCTCATGCCCGCGAGCATGCGGCCGTATATCGGTGGCTCCCAGACCAACTCGTTCCTCGAGCTCACCTTCGGCTACAACGGCCTCGGCCGGATCAACGGCAACGAGACCGGCTCGGTCGGCGGCGGCCAGGGCGGCGGCTGGGGCGAGACCGGTCTGGGCCGGATGTTCTCCTCCGCGATCGGCGGCCAGATCTCGTGGCTCATCCCCACGGCATTCGTCCTGCTCGCTGCCGGTCTGGTCTTCCGCGGGCGTATGCCGCGCACCGACCTCCGGCGCGCCGGCTACATCGTCTGGGGCGGCTGGCTGGTCGTCACGATGCTGACCTTCTCGCTCATGGCCGGCATCTTCCACGAGTACTACACGGTCGCGCTCGCCCCGGCCATCGCCGCGCTTGTCGGCATGGGCGCCCAGGAGGCCTGGGAGCAGCGGTCCAAGTGGGGCTCGGTCGTCCTCTCGGTCGCGACCGCCGCGGCCGCGGTCTGGAGCTTCGTCCTCCTCACCCGCACCACGGCCTACGGCGACTGGCTGCGCATCGGCGTGCTGGCCCTCGGTCTCGCCGCGGCATTCATGCTCCTGGGCCTCACCCGGCTGCACCGCAAGGCGGTCCCCGTCGTCCTCGGCGCCGCGCTGCTCGCCGGTCTCGCCGGCCCTGCGGCCTACAGCGTGACCACGGTGAACTCGGCCTACTCCGGCTCGATCGTCACCGCCGGCCCCAGCACCGGTGGCGGCCCCGGCGGCGGCGGCCCGGGTGGCGGTGGCGGTATGCCGCCGGCCATGACCCAGCAGAACGGCACCACCCAGCAGGGCACGACCGGCGCGCAGGGCGGACCTGGCGGAGGCGCTGGCGGCGGCATGGGCGGACTGCTCAACGCCTCCACCCCCAGCACCGAGATCGTGGCGGCACTGTCTGCCAATGCCTCCGACTACACCTGGGTCGCGGCGGCGATCGGCTCGCAGAACGCGGCCGGCCTCCAGCTCGGCACCGAGCTCCCGGTCATGGCGATCGGTGGTTTCAACGGGTCCGACCCGAGCCCCACCCTCGCGCAGTTCCAGCAGCTGGTCCAGGACGGCAAGATCCACTACTTCCTCGCCGGCGGCGGGATGGGCCAGAGCGATGGCGGCAGCAACGCCTCCTCGCAGATCAGCGAGTGGGTCGCGGCCAACTACACCGAGGTCACGATCGGCAGCCAGACCTTCTACGACCTGACCCAGCCACTCACGTCGAGCTCGTCGACCGCGAGCTGACCTCCGGCACAACCGAACTCACCAAGGAGACACATCATGACCACCCCCGTGCTCGACGTCGTCATCCCGGTCTACAACGAGCAGGAGACCGTCGAGGCCTGCGTCCGACGCCTCCACGCCCATCTGGTCGAGACCTTCCCCTATCCCTTCCAGATCACCATCGCCGACAACGCGAGCACCGACACCACCTGGCAGGTGGCCACCGCCCTGGCGGCCACCGTGCCGGGGGTGGCCGCGGTGCACCTCGACCAGAAGGGCCGCGGCCGGGCGCTCAAGCAGGTCTGGCTGGACTCGCCCGCGCCGATCCTCGCCTACATGGACGTCGACCTCTCGACCGACCTGGACGCCCTCTGGCCGCTGGTGGCACCCCTGATGTCGGGCCACTCCGACCTCTCGATCGGCAGCCGGCTGTCGAAGCAGTCCCGTGTCGTGCGAGGGGCCAAGCGGGAGTTCATCTCCCGCACCTACAACCGGATCCTGCGGCTCGGCATCGGAGCGAGGTTCTCCGACGCGCAGTGCGGCTTCAAGGCGATCCGCAAGGACGTGGCGGTCGAGCTGCTGCCGATGGTCGAGGACACCACGTGGTTCTTTGACACCGAGCTGCTCGTGCTCGCGGAGCGCTCGGGCCTGCGGATCCACGAGGTGCCGGTCGACTGGTATGACGACCCCGACTCCCGCGTCGACATCGTCTCCACCGCGACCGACGACCTCAAGGGCGTCTGGCGCGTCCGCCGGTCCCTGTCCCGTGGCGAGCTCCCTGTCGACGACATCCGCTCCAGGATGGGGCGAGGGATGCCCGAGGGCAACGAGACCGCCTCTCAGGTAGGCAAGTTCGCCGTCGTCGGCGCCCTGTCCACCGTCGCCCACCTGGGGATGTTCGCCGCCTTCGAGCAGGTGATGGCCGGCCAGGCCGCCAACATCACTGCGCTCGTCCTCGCCACGATCGGCAACACCGCGCTCAACCGGCGCTGGACCTTCGGCGTCACCGGCCGCAAGGACGCGGTGAAGCACCAGGCGCAGGGTCTGTCGATGTTCTTCCTCACCTGGGGCACCTCGGCCGCGGGTCTGGTCGCGGTCAACTCCCTTGTCTCACAGCCGCCCACGTGGCTCCAGACGGGCGCGATCGCCTTGGCCAACCTGGTCGCCACGATCGTGCGCTTCGGCGTGATGAAGCACGTCATCTTCCGCCGCACCGAGATCACCCAGACCGAGCTTCCCTCTGCGACACCGCGACTGGAGGTCCTCCCCGGCGGTCGGGAGGTGCGCAGCGAGCGGGCGCCCTCCTGACAGCACCCCAGACAGAGGTATGCCGCGTGGTCGGCCGACCACGCGGCATACCTCATGCTCGTCTCAGGGTCAGGGGGTGAGCCACTCCACGACCTGCTGGGCACGCCAGCCCTCCGGGTGGAGCTCGATGAGCCGGCTCGCGCCCTGGAGGTCGGAGCCGAGGGTGAGCAGCGGCGGCTCGACGTAGCCGTCCTTGCGGTGTTGGGGCAGGCCGACCGCGGAGAGCAGGCCATTGCACAGGCACTTGCGGCCCTCGGTGCTCTCGGCCTCACCGCCCTTGCGCTCCCAGGTGCTCTCGGGCTCGGCCGGGCAGCGATAGCCGACGGCGCCGTCGGCCTTCTCGAAGGGCACCCGCAGATAGCCGAGGTTGCACAGGCGCGGGCGGTCGGCATAGACGTCCTCGCTCGACATCGTCCCGTCGATCTGGGCGACCTTGAAGGGGAATCCAGTTGGCGAGCCGCGGTGCTCGGTGCGGACGACGAGCGTCCCGGCCCGGAGCTCGTCGAGCATCTTGGCGCGCAGGGGCGGGTCGATGCCCGAGTCGAGGCTGAGGGCAAAGACCGTGCCGACCTGGACGCCGGTGGCCCCGGCCTCCAGCGCGGCGGCCACGCCCTCGGGGGTGCCGGCGCCGCCTGCCACCCAGAAGGGCAGGCCCATGTCGGCGATCTTGGCGAGGTTGGCGATGTCGCGCGGCCCATAGACGGGGTCGCCCTGCTCGTCGAGGTTGAGCTTGCCGCGCGGCGGGGCGTTGTGGCCGCCCGCCACCGGCCCCTCCACGACGAAGCCGTCCGGCCGCGTCGACTCGTCGCGCGAGAGATAGCCGGCCAGCACCTCGGCCGAGATGATGGCGAGGAAGAGCGGCCGACGCATCGGCACCTCCTGCCCGAGGAGCTCGCGCGGGTCGAGCGTCAGCGGCCGGGCGTCGCCACCGGCGACGTCGACCGAGATGGTGCCGGGCCGGCCGGCGGCATAGTCGTCGAGCAGGCGCGGGATCTCGCGCGGGATGCCTGCGCCCATGAGCGCATAGTCGACGTCAGCGAGCATCGCGCCGAGGATGGCCGCGGGCGTGGCCATCTGGACCTTCTCGAGGCAGTTGATGCCGACGAGCCCGTCGTGCCCCTCCTTGGCCAGCCACACCTCGACGAAGTTGCCGACGACGGCGAGCTCGTTGACCGCGCGGTTGGGCCGGAGCGAGAGATCGGTCATCGGGCGGTAGCCGGTCCCCTCGGGGCGCCCGCCCTCGAGGTAGTACTTGTCCCACACCCGCTCGGCGACCTCCGGCACGGGGAAGGCGTCCATGGCCCGCCGCATGTCGCCGTCGGGGTCGCCGTCCTGGAGGCGACGTGCGAGCACCGCGTCGAGGGCGGTGCCGGACACGACGCCGAGACCGCCGCTCAGGGAGACCTGGCGCGCGAGGTGCCAGTGGGAGACGGCCACCCCCATCCCGCCTTGGATGATCGTGGGGTGGGTGGACACACTCACAGTGGGCCTCCGGATTTGTCGTGGTCCCCGGAGAGTGGGGCGTGAGGGTCACGTTAGTCCTGTGCCATGCCCCGGATCCAAGCGCCTTCGGCTACTCGCCAGTTGCGTGTCTGCCCACTCAGAAGGGCACCTTGGTGACGTCGATCTCGACGACGGTCGCGGCCACCTTGTCGTCCTCGAGGACGACGACGAAGCGCTCGTCGACGTCGGCGACCCTGGCCCGGCAGACGGTGACGGCGTTGGACGCGGCGGCGGCAAGGTCATTGCAGGAGATGGAGTCCACGGGCATGCCGTAGTCCTCGCCCTCCTCCTTGACGGCAGCGGCGATGGCGGTGCCGGGCACCCGCTGGCCCGCGCTCACCCCGTCGATCGTGACGGTGTAGCCGCCGCTGGGGAAGATGCCTTCGTCCATCCCCAGACCCATGCCGAAGCCGAAGAAGGTCGAGGCGATGCTGCCGAGCAGTCCGAGGCCGCCGAGGACGAGGCCACCGATGGCCAGACCTCGGGCGAGCCCGTCATGGGTGCTGGGGGGGCTGGACGGGGTATGCCGTGCCGGGGTGCGGTGGGGGCGTGCTGGCGGCCGGCCAGGCCGGCGTCCCGGACGCGGGCGGCGTGGGCCACCCGGGGGCCGGCTGTGCGCTGGGCGGGGTCACTGGGCTGGGGGGCTGGTCGGACATGTGTCCTCCATCGTTCGCAGGGGCAGCGTCAGTGTGCTCCCCGCGCGATCGCCCCACACGGCATACCCGATCTCGCGTGACCCAATCGATAGCGAGCCGACGCCAGAGCGCCCGGCCCCATGCGGGGCCGGGCGCTCTGCTGCCAACGCGTCAGATCGTGAGCAGCACCTTGGTGGCGGTGCGCTCGTCCATCGCCTTGTAGCCCTCGGCCGCCTGCTCGAGGGGCAGGGTGAGGTCGAAGACCTTGCCCGGGTCGATCTTGCGGTCCCAGATCATCTGGATGAGGTCGGGCAGGAAGCGTCGGACCGGCGCGGGCCCGCCGAGGGTGTGGATGCCGGGGATCTGCACGTCGTAGTTGACGCCCACATAGCCGAGGTGGCCGCCACCGCGGGTGGCCCCGACGGCCTGCATGAAGGACTCCTGGGTGCCGACGGCCTCGATGACGGAGTGGGCGCCCATCCCGCCGGTCATCTCGCGGATCCTGGCCACGCCCTCCTCGCCGCGCTCCTCGACGATGTCGGTCGCACCATAGAAGCGGGCGAGCTCCTGGCGGTCCTTGTGCCGGCTCATCGCGATGATGCGCTCGGCGCCGAGCTCCTTGGCCGCGAGGATGGCCATGAGGCCGACGGCGCCGTCGCCGACGACGGCCACGGTCTTGCCGGGGCCCGCCTCGGCCGCCACGGCCGCGAACCAGCCCGTGCCGAGGACATCGGAGGCGGCCAGCAGCGACGGGATCAGGTCCTCGTCGGGCTGGCCCGGGGTCGCGACCAGGGTGCCGTCGGCGTGCGGGATACGGGCCCGCTCGGCCTGGGTGCCGATGCCCCCGTGGACGAACTCGGCGTGCACGCACTTGGACTGGAAGCCGGCCTGGCAGATCTCGCAGGTGTTGTCGGAGACGACGAACGAGCCGACGACGAAGTCACCGACCTTGACGTTCTTGACCTCGTCGCCGATCTCCTCGACGACGCCGACGTACTCGTGCCCCATCAGGGTGCGGTCGGCGGGCTCGATCCCCCGGTAGGGCCACAGGTCCGACCCGCAGATGCAGGTCGCGCTCAGCTTGATGACCGCGTCGGTGGGCTCGACGATCCTCGGGTCCTCGCGGTCCTCGACGGTGACCTCGCCGGCCTTGACCATCACGACGCCTCGCATGGGCAGTTCTCCTTCTCGTCCTGGGTTCTCCTGGCGCGCCCCTGTCGGAGGCGCCGGCGAACAGCACATCATCTGTGCGGCCCTGGGAGGAAGGCACTGTCAGGGCACCCCACGCGGGCGGGGGACGCGGGCGTATGCCGCGCACGCGGCATACGTGAAAGCGCCCGGCCGGGAAAGCCCCGGGCCGGGCGCTGCACGTCTGGCGGAGGTGGAGGGATTTGAACCCTCGATGGGGCTATAAACCCCAAACCCGCTTAGCAGGCGGGCGCCATAGACCTGACTAGGCGACACCTCCAGACAACCCGCACAGGCTACCTGTCGGTGCCGGTGCGGAGCAAAAGCGGTCAGCCGCAGATGTCCTCGTTGGCCGCGCGGGCCGTGATGGTGCTCGGGTTGGCCGAGACGGTGACGCTGGGGGTGGGGATCGGGGCGGTGCCCAGACGGTTGGGGACGGCGACGACATTGGGGGCGCCGGCGCCGAGGTGGACGACGACGCCGGAGGCGACGCTCTTGTCCTCCTTGGTCGTCGCGCCGGGGAATGCCGCGGCAGCGGTCTTGGCCGCAGCGGCCTGGGCCGGCCCGTGCTTGACGACGACGCCCTTGACCGAGGTGTCGGTGCCGTTGCTCACCCCGGTGATCTTGAAGCCCTGCACCCTGAGCGCGTCGGAGGCCTGCGCGCCCAGGCCCTCGGTGCCGGAGTCGTTGACGATCGCGACCTGCACCTTGTCGGGTGCGACCGTGAGCTTGGGGGTCGTCGTCGGGCTGGATGTCGCCTTGGCCGTCGCCTCCTTGGAGCCGGGGAGGGGATCGTCGGCGGCCAGTGCCTTCCACAGCTCATCGGCTGCGCTGGTCCACTGCACGCGGTTGGGGTCGGCGGGGTAGGTCTCGGTGGGCACGGTCACGAACTTGATCTTGTCGATGCCGGTGCCCCGCACGCTCTGGGCGACCTGACGCATCTTGTTGACGCTCATCTGGTCGTCCATCGTCGTGGAGTTGGTGGCCGCGTTGAGGAATCGGTAGAGGCGGTCCGGGCGCAGCAGCAGCGAGGACTTGGTGGCCTCCTGGGCGACGGAGGAGAGGAAAGCCTGCTGGCGCTTGATGCGGCCGATGTCGGAGCCGTCGCCGAGGGTCTTGCGCACGCGCACGTAGGCCAGGGCCTGGGTGCCGTTGAGGCGGCTGCGGCCGGCCGGGATACGCGCCTTGGAGTCGGGGTCGTTGATCGCGACCGGCGTGCAGACCTCGACGCCGCCGAGGGCGTCGACCATGTTCTTGAAGCCGGCGAAGTCGACGATGACGAAGTGGTTGATGTAGACGCCGGTGTTGCCCTCGATGGTCTTGATGACACAGGCGGCGCCGTCGGCCCCGCCGCCGCCCTGGGAGAAGTTCTGGTTGTACTGGCGGATCACGCCGTCCTTGACCGTCGAGGCGGGGTCCTTGCAGTCCTTGGGCGACTTGACCATGGAGTCGCGCGGGATCGACACGACAGTGACGGACTTGCGGTCGCCGGACAGGTGGACGATCAGGTTGGTGTCGGAGCGGGCGTTGGTGCTGCCGTACTCCTCGGCCTCCGAGCCGTACTGGTCATTGCCGGCGCCGGTGCGGGTGTCGGAGCCCATGACGAGGATGTTGAGCGGGGAGTTGGCGCCGGTGTCGGCGGACGGGCGGTCGCGCCCGAGCTGCTTGGTGATGCTCAGGCGGTTGATGTTGCCGGTCAGCTTGAGATAGGCGAGGCCGCCGAGCGCGATGCCGAGCACGAGGAGGGCCACGAGGGCATAGGTGCTGCCGCGGAGCAGGGGGTGGCGTCGGCCGTGGATCTCCGCGCGCGACTTCGCGCGGCGCGCGTCAGGGGTGTGCTGCTGTGCCAACGTCGGACTCTCTGTGCGAACGGGCGCCCGCCGGCGTCCCGGCTTCCCCTGGGCCGGCTGGGCCGGCGAGGGTGGCGCTCTATCGAGTGTAGGGCCACTCAAGCGTCCCAGCGTTCATTGGGAGTTACCTGAGAATACGCCAGACCACCGATACCCGGGTCCGTGTCAGAGCGGAACGGAAGGCCCCGCCCGGCGGGTGCCGGGCGGGGCCTTCTCGGACGGCGCTAGGCCGTCACGTCACGACTGGAGTCAGTTGACGAGGCGGACCTGGTCGGCCTGCGGGCCCTTGGGGCCCTGGGTGACCTCGAACTCCACGCGCTGCGCCTCCTCGAGCGAGCGGTAGCCGCTCGCGTCGATCGCGGTGTAGTGAACGAACACGTCGGGGCCGCCGCCGTCCTGGGCGATGAAGCCAAAGCCCTTCTCAGCGTTGAACCACTTAACGGTGCCCTGTGCCATGGGGTAACTCTTTCTTTCTGTAGCCATAGGACGCGCCCTTCGCGCGCCCCGCGGCTGCACCACCAACTCCCCCAACGAGACACGCTCGTCAGACAAACACAGCCCGGGCTGTGACAGCCCGGGCTTTCATTCGACGTACCGAGGAACCGCAACTGCAACCGACGACGACGCTAGCACGGAGCGGGCCAAATCGGCGTGTTGGTCACCGACTGTTCACTGTGCCGGGCGCAGCCCAGCACGAGCGACACCCTGGGGGGCATCGGTGCAGGTCAGCCCGCGTTTCCCCGATCTGACCTCAGCGGCGGACGCTCACCGCGGAGCGTCGCCACCATGTCGAGCACCCGGCGGGTGGCGCGCACGTCGTGCGTCCGGAAGACGGTGGCCCCCAGCCAGGCGGCGACGGCGGTCGCGGCGAGGCTGCCCTCGAGTCGCTCGTCGGCGGGCAGATCGAGGGCCTCTCCCACGAAGTCTTTGCGCGAGATCGCTTGCAGCACAGGGAATCCCAGCGCCACCACATCGGCGGTATGCCGCAGGACCGTGAGGGAGTGCGCGGTCGTCTTGCCGAAGTCGAGGGTCGGGTCCACGAGGACGCGGTCACGGGGTATGCCGCACGCGAGCGCCCGCGCCGCACCGCCCCGGAGGGTGCGCAGCACGTCCACTACGACACCGTCCGGCTCTGGCGGATAGGTCACCGAGACGGGGTCGGTCCGCGGCGGCAGCCCGCCAGTGTGTGAGACGACCACGCCTGCGCCGATCGACGCCGCGACCGACACCAGGTCCGGGTCGTGGCCCTCCCAGGTGTCGTTGACGAGGTCGAGGCCGGCCGACCCCGCCTCCCGGGCCACCTCCGAGCGCCACGTGTCGAGCGAGAGTGCCAGCTCGGGATGCCGCTGCCTGGCCTCGAGCAGGAAGGGCACGACCCGGTCGATCTCCTGAGCCGCCGAGACGGGCTCGCCATCCTGGCCTGCCCGCACTCCCCCGACGTCCACGATGTCGGCGCCCTGCTCGACAGCCTCGTCGAGGGCCGCGAGCGCCGAGTCGAGGGCGGCATGCCGGTTGCCGGCCCAGAAGCTGTCCGACGTCCGGTTGATGATCGCCATCACCGCGGGCTGGCCCGCGTCGAACGTGCGGCCACGCAGCCGCAGCGGCTCCGGGCCCGGCGGGACCGAGGTGACCAGACGCGGCATACCGCCCCTGTCGTCGCTGCGCCCGCTCATCCCGCCAGCGTAGTCAGGACCGTAAAGCGCCCCCGAGCGGCCACAGCCGAAGGATCTTGCGCGCGTGGTCGGGCACGGCCGCCGGACGTGACCCTGCGCGAGGATCTTGCGCGGATGTCCGCGCCGAGCGGCGGAGGGCGTGGGATTCGAACCCACGAGAGGCGCAGGCCCCTAGCGGTTTTCAAGACCGCCGCACTAGTCCACTATGCGAGCCCTCCAGCCCGACGGCGCACCGTCGGACAGGACAACCGTAATGCCCCTGCGCCCGACCCCCGTCACGAGGCCGCTGACCTGCGACGATGTGAGGATGGCAAGTTACGAACGCGACTTCGAGAGCCGGGCCGAGCGCTTTGACCGACAGTGGGTCGAGCTGCTCCAGGAGCTGCGGGTGACCCAGACGGGTGTGCAGATCCTGACCGGGTTCCTGCTGGCGATGCCCCTCCAGTCCCGGTTCCCCGACCTCGACCGGACCGAGCGGACGGCATACGGTCTGGCGATCGCGTTCGCCCTCGCGGCGACGGTGCTGATCATCGCGCCGGTCAGCACCCACCGGGTGCTCTTCCGCAAGCGCCAGAAGGACACCATCGTCGAGACCGGCGACACCCTCGCCCAGCTCGGCCTGGCCTCCCTCGGCCTCTCCCTCGCCTGCGCCGCGACGCTGGTCTTCCATCTCGTCTTCGGGCCGACGGCCGGCTTCGCAGCGGGGGCCGGGGTGCTGCTGGCGGTCATCGCGCTGTGGAGCGTGGTGCCGCTGTGGCTGCGGTCCGCCTCCGGGGCGGATGAGCGCCCCTCGGACCCGTGATCGTCTGACCAGCACAAACGTCAACTCTCCGCGGGGCTTGCCCGCGGGTTAGGGTCGAGCGGAACCCTTCGACGAGAGGAGCCCCCATGGGCAAGCTGTCCTTCCTCGCCGGCATGGCGGCCGGCTATGTGCTCGGCGCCCGCGCCGGCCAGGAGCGCTACGAGCAGATCAAGACCCAGACCAACAAGGCGTGGAAGTCCGACCCGGTGCAGACCAAGGTCGGCCAGGCCTCCGAGGCCGCCAAGACCAAGGCCGCGCCCTATGTCACCGAGAAGATCGGCGACGCCGCCAAGGCCGCGGCCCAGCAGATGAAGAAGACGACGGGCAACGAGGACCTCCCCGAGACGATCCACCGGGGCACCGACGGCCGCCTGCACGCCGACACCAGCGGCTTCGGCCCGGGGCCGGACAAGCTCCCCTGAGCCCCCTCCCCCGGTAGACCAATTGGCGAGTTGCGCACCGGGCGCAACTCGCCAATTGGCTTCAGGGAGAGGGGAAACCGCAGAGGAGAGGTATGCCGCGGGGCCAGCCCCGCGGCATACCTCGTCTGTGTGGGTGGAGACGCACGTGTGGCGCGGCATCCCCCTGGGGAATGCCGCGCCACACGCGGGCTGTCAGATGAACAGGGCGGGCTCGCGGAAGAGCGCCTCGTAGGGGTCCTCGCCCTTGGACTTGGGGAAGCGGATGGTCGCCGGGATGCCGGCCGCGATCGCGCCCGCCGGCACGTCCTTGACGACGACGGCGTTGGCGCCGATCTGGGAGTCGGACCCGACATAGACGGGGCCGAGCACGCGCGCGCCGGCGCCGATCGTGACGCGGTCGCCGACCGTGGGGTGGCGCTTCTCGCGGGCCATCGAGCGGCCGCCCAGGGTGACCTGGTGATAGAGCATCACGTCGTCGCCGACCTCGGCGGTCTCGCCGATGACGACGCCGTTGCCGTGGTCGATGAAGAAGCGCCGGCCGATGCGCGCACCGGGGTGGATCTCGACACCGGTGAGGAAGCGCGAGAAGTGGGCGACCAGGCGGGCGGCCATCTTCAGGCCGGGCTTGCGCCACATCCAGTGGGCCAGCCGGTGCCACCAGATGGCGTGGAGCCCGGCCGAGGTCAGGAAGAGCACCATCCGCGAGGTGGCGGCGGGGTCACGCTCCATGGCCGCGTCGAGGTCCTCGATGATGTGTCCGCGCGCCTTGCCGACGACCGTGCGGCGCGCGGACGGGGCGACCCGCTCCCCGCGCACCCGGTCGGACTCAGCTGCGAGTGCCATCTCAGTCCACCAGACCCTCGAAGAGCGGCGTCGACAGGTAGCGCTCGCCCAGGTCGGGCAGGACGACGACGATCGTCTTGCCGGCGTTGTCGGGGCGGGTGGCGACCTCGTTGGCGGCGGCGAGCGCCGCGCCGGCGGAGATGCCGACCATTAGGCCCTCCTCGGTCGCGGCCTTGCGGGCCCACTCGATCGCGGTCTCGGCGTTGACGTCGATGACCTCGTCATACATGTCGGTGTCGAGGATGTCGGGCACGAAGTTGGCGCCCAGGCCCTGGATCTTGTGGGGGCCGGGCTGGCCGCCGTTGAGGATCGGCGACTCGGCCGGCTCGACGGCGACCATCGAGATCTCGGGGTTCTTCTCCTTGAGGGCGCGGCCGACACCGGTGATGGTGCCGCCGGTGCCGATGCCGGAGACGACGATGTCGACCTTGCCGTCGGTCTGCTCCCAGATCTCCTGACCGGTGGTCGCGTAGTGGACCTTGGGGTTGGCGGCGTTGGCGAACTGGCGGGCGAGGATGTTGCCCTCCTGGCCGCCGATCTCCTCGGCCTTGGCGACGGCGCCCTTCATGCCGTCGGCGGCAGGGGTGAGCACGAGCTCGGCGCCGAAGCCGCGCAGCAGCGCCCGGCGCTCCTTGGACATCGACTCGGGCATGGCGAGGATGACCTTGTAGCCGCGGGCCGCGCCGACCATCGCCAGTGCGATGCCGGTGTTGCCGGAGGTGGCCTCGACGATGGTCCCGCCCGGCTTGAGCTCACCGGACTGCTCGGCGGCGTCGATGATGGCCACGCCGATGCGGTCCTTGACGGAGTTGGCCGGGTTGAAGAACTCAAGCTTGGCGGCGACGGTGGTGCCGGCGTCGGCAGTGTCGATGATGCGGTTGATCCGCACCAGCGGGGTGTTGCCAACGGCCTGGGTCACGTCTTTGAGGATGGGCACGAGGGATCGTCTCCGTGTCGAGGGCAGGTTCCTCGGCGGCAACGCCGCCGCTCTTATGGGTATTCCAACACGAGGTTATCGGTTTGCCCAAGCCCCTGAGAATGCCGTCTCAGGCACCGGTCGAGCGCCCGCCCGGGCGCAGGTCAGGCGCTCGACGCGGACTGCGTGACGGTCGGTCGCGACCGCTCAGCCGGCGCTCACGGGCACGGCCAGCGACACGGCATACCCCTTGGTGACGTCGCCTGTCACGGTGGCGAGCTGCCGCGCCCCACCGTCGTCCCCGAAGACGGTGTCGGAGGTGAGGCTGATCTGCTGGAGGTTGCCGACGGAGGAGTCGTAGCCGTCGGTGGCATAGGCCGCGGTGCACATCGGCTCGGGCAGGGCGACCTGGGAGACGGTGATGGCCTTGCCCGCGTCGGTGATGCTCGCCTGGTCCGGATAGACCTCGAAGTGGATGTGGGGCCAGCGGCCGGCGTAGCAACCGGGCACCACGCTGGTGAAGGAGACCACCCCCTCGTCGTCCGATATCTGCACACCGCGCAGGTAGTTCTCGTTCTCGACGCCGTCGGAGTACATCGAGTAGCGGCCCTCGCGGTCGCAGTGCCAGACATAGACGGCCGCGCCCGCAAGTGCCGCTCCCCCGTTGTCAAGGTCCTGGAGGCTCAGGCGCAGGGTCATCGGGACCCCCTCGGCCGTGGCGCTGCCCGTGCCAAAGCTCGTGCGGATGTCCTCGCGGACCACACCGCTCTCCTCGAGGACGTCCGGCCCGTTGGACCCGTCGCCGGGATAGGGCCCGGCCGTCTCCTGCGGGATCTCGGTGTCTGCGCTCGCTGCGTCGGCGCTCGAGGTGCCGCTCGCGCTGCCTGCGCTGCCCGACGACGAGCCCGAGGTGCTCGCCGCCGTGCCGGAGTCGGGGCTGCCACAGGCGGCCAGTGCAGTCGCGCCCACGCCCAGACCCATCGCGGCAAGGACCTGGCGCCTGCCGAGCAGGGTGGTGACGTCGAAGCCGAGCCCCTGGTCATAGAGGTCCTCGTCCGGACGGGGCAGCGCGCGCCCCTCATAGGTGGGCGCCTGGGCGGCCTCCGGCCGGCTGGCCCGGCTGGCCTGGCTGGCCTGCGGGGCGCGGCGGCGTGCCGGTCTGCGGATGGGCATCGGGTCCTCCTGGTGGCGGTCTGTGCTGGCTGGCCCCAGCCTCGCGGGCCGGTCTGTGTCCCGCCTGTGGACGGCCCATCGGGCCGCTGAGCAGATGGGCCGCGCGAGCAGGCGGGGAGTGCTCCCCGGGGGAACCGATTGGGACGCGGGCACGTCTGTCACTACGCTCGCAATGCAGGGGCCGGCATGCCGGCCGCACCAATCACAGGGGGAAACACATGACCACGTCCACCACCCGCCGCTTCCTCGCCGCCGGCACCGCGCTGGCGGCCGCGCTCACGCTCGGTGCGTGCGGCGGCTCCGACACGGCGACCAAGGAGAGCACGTCCGCAGCCGCGGCCGGCGGCTCCGACGTCAAGGTCGGCGACACCGTCCCGCTCGCAGACCTGTCCAAGGACATGACGGCGGCGCTCAAGAAGGCCGGCACCGTCAAGACCAAGGCCGACATGGGCGGCGAGGCCGGCGCCATGACCGGCGAGATCTCCTACAAGGGCAGCAGCCCGGCCATGCACATGACGATGAGCGGCGGCTCGGCGGGCGACTCCGAGATCATCCTGCTCGACAAGACGATGTATATGTCCGGCGAGTCGATGAAGGCCCTGAGCAACGGCAAGAAGTGGGTCAAGATCTCCGCCGACGGCGACGACATGATGAGCAAGATGATCGGCCCCATGCTCAACCAGATGGACAGCCTGTCCGACCCGTCCTCGATCTACAGCAAGCTCTCGGGCGTCAACTCCACGGTCACCAAGGTCGAGGGCGACAACGTCACCTACGAGACCAAGATCAGCGGGGAGCAGCTCAAGCAGCTGGCGCAGGAGCAGCTCAAGCAGATGGCCTCGGGCGCCCCGACGAGCCTCCCGACCGACAGCATCCCCTCGATGTCGCCGATGACCATCACCCAGGTCGTCGACAAGGAGGGCCGCCCCGCCACCGTCACGATGACGGGTGGCACCAGCGCGTCGGAGAAGATGACGATGACCTACAGCGACTACGGCGCCGACGTCAAGATCACCGCGCCGCCGGCCGCCGAGGTCGGCCAGATCCAGATGCCGGCGCTGCCGTCCGCGTCCGCCTCCTGACGGGCGCCACTGACCTCTCTTTTTCCGGTATGCCGCGGGGCCGTCACCCACTCTGGGTGGCGGCCCCGCGGCATACCTTGTAGGTGCTTTTGGACACGGTGCACCACGCGCGTTTAAGGCCGTGACAGGACTGTGAGGCGACCCTCGTCACAAGGCGCTGGACGGCAAGAAGCGCGCAAGTAGACTCCGGCTCATGCCTGCACCTGCACTGATGCTCAGCACGCTTCCCGCGAGCGACATGCCTTGGTGGCCCAAGCCAGACACAGCGACATTCGGTGATGTGGGGCCACTCCAGCTGATCGCGCTGGTGCTGTGCTTCATCATCCCGTCGATCGGCTGGATCCTGCTGTTCCGCCAGGTCGCGCGCTTCTTCAAGCTCTATGGGCTCGGCCAGTCCGAGAACCGGCGGGACAACCCGGGTGCGCGCACGTGGACGCTGATCCGCGAGTTCCTCGGGCACACGCGCATGTCGCGGCTGCCCGTCGTCTCGGTGGCGCACTGGTTCACCGCGCTGAGCTTCCTGATCCTCTTCGCGACGCTGGTCAACGCCTTCTTCCAGCTCGTGCGACCGGACTACCGGCTGCCGCTGATCGGCCACTTCCCGCCGTTCGAGTGGCTGATCGAGCTGTTCGCGTGGGCGGGCCTGATCGGCATCCTCGTGCTGATCGCGATCCGGCAGAAGAACCACCCCCGCTCGGCGGCAGGCACCGACGGCCGGCGCTCGCGGTTCTTCGGGTCCACCTGGTGGCAGGCCTACTACGTCGAGTTCACCATCCTCGCCGTCACGATCTGCATCCTGCTGCTGCGCACGCTCGAGTCGGCCATGGTCAAGCTCATCGACCCCGGCACCAGCCAGGCGCTGCACTTCCCGCTCACCAGCTGGCTGAGCGGCATCTGGGGCGGGCTGAGCACCCAGGGCCTGGCCCAGTGGGTCTACCTCATCGCGATGATCAAGATCCTCATCTCCTTCGCGTGGATGATCACGATCTCGCTGACGCCGACGATGGGTGTCGCCTGGCACCGTTTCCTCGGTTTCCCCAACATCTGGTTCAAGCGCAACGCCGACGGCCGCACCGCCCTGGGCGCGGCCAAGGAGATGACGGTCAACGGCCAGCCCTTCTCCATGGAGGCCATGGAGGAGCTCGACGAGGACACCACGCTCGGTGTCGGCAAGGTCGAGGACTTCACCTGGAAGGGCCTGCTCGACTTCTCCACCTGCACGGAGTGTGGCCGCTGCCAGAGCCAGTGCCCGGCGTGGAACACCGACAAGCCGCTGTCGCCCAAGCTGCTGATGATGACGCTGCGCAACCACTCCAACGCCAAGGCCCCCTATCTGCGGGCCCTGCGTGATGGAGACCTGGCGACCGCCAACGGTGACGGCGGCACGGGTGGCACCGTCGCGACCGACGTGGCACCCGCCGCTGCCGACGGCGAGGGCGGCGTGGCCACCCTCGAGGCCAAGCTCGACGAGGCCCCCAGCGCCGACGCGATCAACTGGGGTGAGCTAGCCTTGGTCGGCCAGACCGGCTACGACATCGAGCACCCCCTCACGGCATACAACCCGCATGGCCCCGACGCGGTCATCGACGAGGACGTCCTGTGGTCGTGCACCACCTGTGGTGCGTGTGTCGAGCAGTGCCCCGTCGACATCGAGCACGTCGACCACATCATCGACATGCGCCGCTACCAGAACCTCATCGAGTCGGCCTTCCCGTCCGAGCTCGGCGGCCTGTTCAAGAACCTCGAGTCCAAGGGCAACCCATGGGGCATGAACGCCCGCGCCCGCATGGAGTGGGCCAAGGACCTGCCCTTCGACGTCAAGGTGCTCGGCTCCGACATCGAGTCGGCCGACGAGGTCGAGTGGCTCTTCTGGGTCGGCTGCGCCGGCGCCTACGAGGACCGCGCCAAGAAGACCTCGCGCGCCGTGGCCGAGCTGCTGCACACCGCCGGTGTCGAGTTCGCCGTCCTCGGTGACGGCGAGACCTGCACCGGTGACTCCGCCCGCCGCGCGGGCAACGAGGTGCTCTTCCAGATGCTCGCGCAGCAGAACGTCGAGACGCTCAACGAGATGGGCGCCAAGAAGATCGTCGTCACCTGTGCGCACTGCTTCAACACCATCAAGAACGAGTACCCCCAGGTCGGCGGCAACTACGAGGTCGTCCACCACACCCAGCTGCTCAACCGCCTCGTGCGCGAGAAGAAGCTGACGCCGGTCGCGCGTCCGTCCGCCCCCGTGAAGTCGACGGCCAAGGACGTCGCCTCCGCGGCACCGACAGTGACCTACCACGACCCGTGCTACCTGGGCCGCCACAACGGTGTCTACGCGCCGCCGCGCGAGCTGATCGGCGCCCTCCCCGGCGTCGAGCTGCGGGAGATGGAGCGCACCAAGGAGAAGTCCTTCTGCTGTGGCGCCGGTGGCGCGCGCATGTGGATGGAGGAGAAGCTCGGCACGCGGATCAACATGAACCGCACCGAGGAGGCCGTCGCGACCGGTGCCGACCGCATTGCCGTTGGCTGCCCCTTCTGCCGCGTGATGCTCTCCGATGGCCTCACGGCCCAGCAGGCCGAGGGTGCCAGCGAGGAGATCGAGGTCGTCGACATCGCCCAGATGCTCCTCGCCGCCGTCCGTCGCGGTGATGAGAATGCCGCCGAGCCGGCTGCCGGAGGCGCCACTGCTGCCACCGAGGTGACGGCCAGGGACGCGTCTGCCGACGTCGAGGAGGAGGCCGCCGCGGCCGAGCAGGCCGAGGCAAACCCGGCTCCCGAGCGCACCGACGTGGAGGCCAAGAAGGAGGTCGCTGCGGGCGGCACCGCCGTCGCCGCCGCGGCCGCTATCGAAGAGGCCGGCGAGGACCCGGACAAGCTCCCCGCCGGCGACGCCACCGCCGACGCGGACCCGTGGGACACCCCCGGCGACGCCGCCCCCGCCAAGGCCGAGGAGCCGAAGGCAGCAGCGGCACCTGCCGCGGCTGCGTCCGACGACGTCGACCCCTGGGACGAGCCCGGCACCGCGGCCCCCGCAGCCAAGGCCGAGGAGCCGAAGGCAGCAGCGGCACCTGCCGCGGCCGCATCCGACGACGTCGACCCCTGGGACGAGCCCGGCACCGCCGCACCCGCCGCCAAGGTCGAAGAGCCGAAGGCAGCAGCGGCACCTGCCGCGGCTGCGTCCGACGACGCCGACCCCTGGGACGAGCCCGGAACAGCCACACCCGCAGCCAAGGCCGAGGCGCCTGCCGAGGAGTCCAAGGCTGCAGAGGCCCCGGCCGCCGAGGAGCCAAAGGCAGAGGCCGCAGCACCTGCCGCCGGTGCGGATGACGTCCTCAACGCCCCGGACCCGTGGGACGAGCCCGGCACCGCCGCCCCGGCGGCGGCCGCGCCTGCCGCCGAGCCCAAGGCAGCAGAGCCGCAGGCTGAGGAGCCTCCAGCTGAGGCCCCGGCTGCCGAGGCGCAGGACTCCGACGCCGAGGTTGAGGCACCCGCCGAGGAGCCGGAGGCCCCCAAGGCCGAGGCTCCCAAGGCTGAGGCTGCGCCGGCCGTCGACAACGCGGACGACCTGCTCAACGCCCCCGACCCGTGGGACACCCCCGGCGACGCGGCTCCGGCCGCGGCCGCCCCGGCTGCACCCGAGCCCGAGGCAATGGCCACACCCGAGCCCGAGGCTCCCGCGGAGGAGCCGCAGGCAGAGGCCGCGCCCGAGCCCGAGGCAGGCGCCGAGCAGGAGCCGGCCGCACCGGCGGAGCCCGCCGAGGAGTCCACGGCCGACGAGGCACCCGTCGACGAGACGCCTGCACCCGAGGCACCCGCCGAGGAGCCGCCGGCCGAGCAGCCCGCGCCTGCCCCGGCAGCCGAGGCACCTGCCAACGCCGACGAGATCCTCAACAGCAAGGACCCGTGGGACTGACCCCTCGCTGAGGCCGCAGCACACGGCATACCGTCAGGGCCCGCTCACCACACCGGTGAGCGGGCCCTGACGCTGTGTGTGGCCGCACAACGACGACCACGGTTGGCCGGGCGACCGAGCAGACTCCCATGACTGAGCACGGCGGCTGTCGGTGACCCGGGACCGTGGTCGTCGTTGTGCAGGCGCCTGGCGTCCCCAGCTGGTGGCGCCAGCTCGACGGTGCACCCCACGGCATACGAGAGCGGGCCGGTCACCACACGCAGTGGTGACCGGCCCGCATCGTCGGTATGCCGCGCCTACTCCTCGAAGCCGACGAGGACCTGGCCGCCGGTCACGGTGTCGCCGACCTTGACCGCGACCTCGGAGACGACACCGTCGGCAGGAGCGGTGATCTCGGTCTCCATCTTCATCGCCTCGAGGACGACGAGGGTCTCGCCGGCCTGGACCGACTGGCCCTTCTCGACGAGGACCTTGCTGACCGAGCCGGACAGCGGCGCCTTGACGCCGTTGCCGGTCATGACCGGAGCCGCGGCGGGAGCGGCCGGAGCCGCCGCGCCGGCGAAGTTGCCGCCGCTCATGAAGATCGAGCCCAGCTTGGGAGCGTCGTCCTCGACCTCGACCTCCACATCGAAGACCTGGCCGTTGACAGTCACCTTGAGATTCATGTTGGTCATCACCTAACCCCGTGCACGACGTTGCGGCCCTGGACGGCGACGCGACCCTGCTGGGCCCACGCCGCGCCGGTCCGGTAGTGGATCTGCTTGAGCTTGGCCTTGTGGCCGAGGTATGCCGCGACGGCGGCAGAGATGGCCAGCACCGTCTCCTCGGGGATCGGCACGGAGTTGCGGACCTCGTGCAGTTCCTTCTCGAGGGAGTCGATGCGGGCGACGAGCGACTGCACCGCGGCGAGCAGTTCCTCCGTGGAGGGCGTGCCCGTGGTGGATTCCGTTGCGGGAGTGGACATCAGGCCGGACCCAGACCGTGCTTCTTGGCCGGGCGCAGCTCGCGCTTGGCCTGGAGGGTCTCCAGCGCGCGGGCGATGTACTCGCGGGTGCGCGCCGGCTCGATGATGTCGTCGACGAGCCCGCGGGCCGCGGCGACATAGGGCGTCGAGAAGGTCTCGCGGTACTCCTCGATGAGCTCCTGCCGCTTGCTCGCCGGGTCTTCGGCGTCCTTGATCTCCTTGCGGAAGACGATCTCGGCCGCGCCCTCGGCGCCCATGACCGCGATCTCGGCGGTCGGCCACGCGAAGACGCGGTCGGCACCGAGGTCCTTGGAGCACATCGCGACATACGCGCCGCCGTAGGCCTTGCGGAGCACGACCGTGATCTTGGGGACGGTCGCCGCCGAGTAGGCGTAGAGCAGTTTGGCGCCGTGGCGGATGATGCCGCCGTGCTCCTGGGCCACGCCGGGCAGGTAGCCCGGGACGTCGACCAGCGTCAGCAGCGGGATGTTGAAAGCGTTGCAGAACCGGATGAAGGTCGAGCCCTTGTCGGAGGCGTTGATGTCGAGCACGCCGGAGTAGACCTGCGGCTGGTTGGCGATGACGCCGACGGTGCGCCCGTTGACGCGGGCGAAGCCGACGACGATGTTCATCGCGAACCCGGCTCGCACCTCGAGGAAGTCGCCGTGGTCGACGATGCCTGCGATGACCTCGCGCACGTCGTAGCCCTTCTTGCCGTCGACCGGCACGATGTCGGCCAGCTTGGCATTGGGCTCGATCGTGTCGTCGGGGTCGACGATCGGCGGGTCCTCGGTGTTGTTCTGCGGGAGATAGCTGAGCAGCTTCTTGGCGATGAGGATCGCCTGCTCGTCGTCGTCGGCGACGAAGTGGATGTTGCCGGATGTGCTCATGTGGGCGTCGGCGCCGCCGAGCGCGTCGGCGGTGACCTTCTCCCCCGTCACCTGCTGGATGACGTTGGGGCCGGTGATGAACATGTGGGCCTTGCGCGTCTGGATGATGAAGTCGGTCAGCGCCGGCGAGTATGCCGCGCCGCCGGCACACGGCCCGGCGATGATCGAGATCTGCGGGACGACACCCGAGAGCAGCACGTTGTTGAAGAACACGCGGCCATAGCCGGCGAGCGAGCCGATGCCCTCCTGGACGCGGGCGCCACCGGAGTCGTTGATGAAGACGAACGGCGTGCCGGTCTGGAGCGAGGCCTTGAGGGTCGCCGCGACCTTGTTGGAGTGGATCTCGCCCGCGGAGCCACCGGCGACGGTGAAGTCCTGCGAGGCGATGTGCACCGGGCGGCCCATCACCGAGGCGGAGCCGGTGACCACGCCGTCGGCGGGCATGTCGACCTTGTCGAGCCCGAAGTAGGTCGACTGGTGCTTGGCGAACATCCCGACCTCCTGGAAGGAGTCGGGGTCGACGAGGGTGTCGACGCGCTCACGCGCGGTGAGCTTGCCGCCCTCGTGCTGCTTCTCGATGCGCTTCTCGCCACCGCCGAGCTCGACCTGTCCGCGCGCCTCGAGGAGCTCCTCGGTGCGCTCGGCCATGGTCTTGGGCGCGGTGGCCTGCTGTGCGTTGTCAGTCATGGGTTGGCCCTCCTCAGGCGGGCTCGACCGCGACGGTGGTGGCCTTGCCGTTCACCGTGACGGAGTACTTGATGGGCTCGTTCAGGGCGCGGGCGCCGGGAGCGTTGGGGTCGGACGCGGCCTTGGCCGCCTCCGGGTCCGTCCCGACGTTCTTGGGGCCCTCCGGGCGAGCGGTGAAGAAGCCGGGCGCCACGCCGGGGAACATCGCATAGGTCAGGACGTCCTCGTCGGAGCCGTTGAAGCCCTCGAGCGCGGCCGCCTCGTCCTTGAGCTTGTCCCACTCGGGCTCGAGCAGGTCGGCCGGGCGGGTGGTGATCGGCTCCTTGCCGGTCTGCTTCTTGGCGATCTCGACCACCTTGGGGTTGGGGTCGCCGATGGCCTTGCCGTAGTAGCCGAGCATGAGGTCGGCGAACTCGGCGGTGAGCGTCTTGTACTGGCCCACAAGGACATTGAAGACGGCCTGGGTGCCGACGATCTGCGAGCTGGGCGTCACCAGCGGCGGGTAGCCGGCGTCCTTGCGCACGCGCGGCACCTCCTCCAGGACGTCCTTGAGTCGGTCGCCCGCGCCCTGCTGGCGCAACTGGCTCTCCATGTTGGAGATCATGCCGCCGGGGATCTGGCTCTTGAAGATCTCGGTCTCGACGCCGGTGATCGAGGACATGAACTGCGCGTACTTGGGCCGGACCTCGGCGAAGTGGTCCTTGATCTTCAGCAGGCGGTCGTAGTCGAGGTCGGTGGTGTAGCCGGTGCCCTCGAGCATCTCGACGAGGGACTCGGTCGGGTTGTGGCCCGGGCCCATCGAGATCGAGGAGATCGCGGTGTCGACGACGTCGGCGCCGGCCTCGATGGCCTTCATCAGGCTGACCAGGGTCACGCCGGTGGTGGCGTGGCAGTGGACGTTGATCTGGACGCCCGGGTGGGCGTCCTTGACCGCCTTGACGATGTCGTATGCCGCCTGCGGCTTCAGCAGCGCCGCCATGTCCTTCAGGGCCAGGGAGTCGGCACCCATGTCGAGGAGCTGGCCGGCCAGGTGCACGTAGCCCTCGACGGTGTGCAGCGGGGAGACGGTGTAGCAGATGGTGCCCTGCGCGTGCTTGCCGGCGTTCTTCACGGACTGCATCGCGTGGGCGATGTTGCGCGGGTCGTTGAGGGCGTCGAAGACGCGGTAGACGTCCATGCCGTTCTCGGCGGACTTGTCGACGAATCGCTCGACGACGGAGTCCTCGTAGTGGCGGTAGCCCAGGAGGTTCTGGCCGCGCAGCAGCATCTGGAGGCGGCTGTTGGGGAGAAGTTCACGGAAGGTTCGCAGCCGCTCCCAGGGGTCTTCGTTGAGGAAGCGGATGCAGGAGTCGAAGGTCGCCCCGCCCCAGCACTCCACGCTCCAATATCCGGCTGCGTCGATGTCAGCGCAGGCGTCAACCATGTCCTCCATGGCCATGCGGGTGGCCATGAGGGACTGGTGGGCGTCGCGCAGGACCAGCTCGGTCACGCCAATCTGTCGCTGCTCGCTCATGCTGACAATCCTTGCATCGTTCTTGTCGGTAACACACATCGGGCATATGCCCGCAAACCCGACAATCCCCCACCCCGCCGGGGCGCGCGTCCCCGACGTGACCGAGCAGACAGCCGAATCTGGGGCCCGGCCATAACGACGCGTTGTGCAAGCGCTTACATACTGACGCTCCGCTTCTGGGTGACCGGCCCGAGCAAGGGGTATGCCGCGCGCTCACGGTGAGCGCGCGGCATACCTCGTGCGTGTCTCGGCTGCCTGAGACTCCCGGGATCAGCCCAGCCCGGACTCGCTGAGGAAGGACTTGGCGACGGCTGACGGGTCCTTCTTGTCGACGTCGACCTGCTTCAGCAGGGCGGAGAGCTTGTCGGTGGTCAGCGCCTTGGACACGGCGTTGAGCGCGGCCTCGCCCTCGGCGTTGAGAGCGCCCTGCTTGACCAGCGGGACGACGTTCTGGGAGCCGAAGAGCTTTTTGTCGTCTTCGAGGGTGACGAAGCCGTTGGCCGCGATCGACGGGTCGGTGCTGAAGATGTTGGCGACGTCGACCTGGCCGTTCTTGAGGGCCTGCACGAGCGCCTGGCCCTTGAGCGGGCGGAAGGACTTGAAGGTGGCGCGGTAGGTCTTCTCGAGCCCGGGCACGCCCTGGGGGCGGTTCTTGAACTCCGGCGGCGCGGCGAGCGTGAGCTTGTCGGCCTTGCCCTTGAGCGAGCTGAGGTTGGTGAGCGAGTTCGTGCTCGCGGTCTCCTTGGTGACGACCAGGGAGTCGTTGTCCTCGGCCGCGGACTTCTCCAGCAGCGTCAGGCCCTTGGTCTGGGCCATGCCGAGCGCCGCGTCATAGACGGTGTCGGGGTCGGTGCCGGTGAAGCCCTTGTCGTAGTAGAGCGCCAGCGCTCCGGTGTATTCGGGCACCAGGCTGACCGAGCCGTCCTCGAGGGCCTTGAGATAGATCTCGCGGCTGCCGATGCCGAGCTTGGTGGAGGCGTTGACGCCCTTGGCCTTGAGGGCACCCGCATAGATCTCGGCCAGGAGCTCGGACTCGGAGAAGTCGGCCGAGCCGACGACGACCGGGCCGCCGCCGCCCGAGCCGCCCGAGCTCGAGGCGCTGGCGGAGCCCGAGCCGGATGCGCTCGTCTCGGAGGCCAGCGGGTCGGAGCCGCCGCCACACGCGGTCAGGCCGAGCGCACCGGCCAGGGCGAGCGAGAGGGTCACGGTGCGCGTGGTGCGCCGGGTGGGGGTGCTGCTGGTCATGGTGCGTCTCTTCCCTGAGTAGGAGCCGAGGCACCGATGGGTGCTCCAGCGGGGTCGGTGGTGGCAACCGGGTCGCGGCGTGGCTTCTTCCCGGCGCGGGTGGGGTCGGTGAGGCCGGGCGAGACGGCGAAGCGCTCGACCCCGGCCAGCACCAGGTCGACGAGGACGGCCAGACCGGCGACGAGCAGCGCCCCGGCGGCCGTCTGGGGGTAGTCGGCGGAGGCGAGTCCGTCGAGGAGATAGCGCCCGAGGCCGCCCACACCGAGGACGGCAGCGATGGTCCAGGTCGCGACGACCTGGAGGGTGGCCGAGCGCAGGCCCGAGAGGATCAGCGGCAGGGCGCAGGGCAGCTCGACCTCGCGCAGGACCCGCATCGGCGACATGCCCATCCCCCGAGCGGCGTCGCGGGCGGCGGGGTCGACGGCCTCGACACCGGCGTAGGCGCCGGAGAGCAGCGGCGGAATCGCCAGGATGACCAGGACGATGACGGCCGGCAGCAGGAAGGCGAGGTCGGCATTGGAGATGCGCGGCCCCAGCCACAGCGCGACCGCGAAGAGCAGGCCAAGGCTCGGGATGGCGCGCAGGGCGTTGGCGGCCGAGACCAGCCACTTGCCGCGGCCGGTGTGCCCGACCCAGACCCCGAGGGGGATGGCGATGGCCGCTGCGAGGGCCACGACGAGCAGGCTGGCCCACAGGTGCTCGACGATGCGGGCGGGTATGCCGTCGGTGCCGCTCCAGTGGGCGGGGTCGGTGAGCCAGTCGATCACAGAGGCGATCACGGCGCGCCCCTGACCGCCGAGCGCCACGGCGTGAGCACCCGGGCCCCGACCTGAATGAGGACGTCGAGGGCGAGCGCGAGGATGAGGCAGGCGACGATGCCGGCGCCCAGCTCGGCCGGGATGTTGCGCTCATAGCCGTCGACCAGCAGGTCGCCCAGCTGGGAGACGCCCAACAGGCTGGCGACGCTGACGATGCTCACATTGCTCACGGCGGCCACCCGCAGCCCGGCGGCGATGACCGGGACGGCGAGCGGCAGCTCGACCGCGAAGAGTCGGCGCCACGGCCGGTAGCCCATCGCCGTCGCTGCCTGCGCCACATGGTCGGGCACCGAGCGCAGGCCGTCGACGACCGTGCGCACGAGGAGCGCGACGGTATAGATCGTCATAGCGGCCACGACGTTGATCGGGTCGAGGATCTTGGTGCCGAGGATGAGCGGCATGAGGATGAACAGCGCCAGCGACGGGATCGTGTAGAGAAGACCGGAGGCCGTCACGATCGCCGTCGCGAGCCGGGGCCTGCGCGAGGCGGCCCAGCCGATGGGGATCGCGATGAGCAGCCCCAGCACGAGCGGGATGCCGGCCAGCAGCAGATGGCGCCACGCGAGGGTCGCGATGTCGCCGGCGTGGTCGCTGACCCAGGTCACGGGTCGCGCCTCGGCTCTGCTGTCACGACGGGCAGCTCCCCGGTCTGCTCGAGCAGGGCGGCGGCACCGTCGTCGTCGCGCTGCTCTGGCCGCTCGGCGGACTCGATCTGGTGGAGCACCTCGGCTGCTCGCACGGTGCCGACGAAGCGGCCCTCGTCGTCGACCACCACGCCTCGCCGGCTCGGGGATGAGAGGGCCGAGTCGAGGGCATTGCGCAGCGGGCCGCCCTGGCGGGCAAGGGTCCCGCCCAGCGCGAGCGTGGAGGTCTCGATCGGGTCGGTGAGACGCTCGGGCTCGACCCAGCCCTGCGGCATACCGGCGTCGTCGACGACAAGGAGCCATGGGTCGCGGGTGGCGGCGCGGGCCTCATCGGGACCCGCACCGAGCCGCACGGTCGGCTCGTCGTGGACCCGGACCTGGCCGTCGACGAAGCCCAGGGCGCGGTAGCCGCGGTCCTTGCCGACGAAGTCGGCGACGAAGTCGTCGGCCGGGTGGGCCAGGAGGTATGCCGGCTCGGCCACCTGGGCGAGCTTGCCGCCGACCCGGAGCACCGCGACCTGGTCACCGAGGCGGATCGCCTCGTCGATGTCGTGGGTGACGAAGACGATGGTCTTGCCGAGCTCGGCCTGGAGGCGCAGGAACTCGTCCTGCAGCTGCTCTCGCACGACCGGGTCGACCGCGCTGAACGGCTCGTCCATCAGCATGACCGGCGGGTCGGCCGCGAGCGCTCGGGCGACCCCGACGCGCTGCTGCTGGCCGCCGGAGAGCTGGCTGGGGTATCGCCGGGCCATCGACTCGTCGAGCCCGACCACGGCGAGCATCTCGCGGGCCCGCTCACGCGCCTTGCGCTTGTCCCAGCCCAGCAGCAGCGGCACGGTCGCGACGTTGTGCTCGATGGTGCGGTGCGGGAAGAGACCGGCGTGCTGGATGACATAGCCGATGCCGGAGCGCAGGGCGTTGGCGTCCATCGACGCGGTGTCCTGGTCGTCGATGAGGATGCGGCCGCTGGTGGGCTCGATCATCCGGTTGATCATGCGCAGGCTGGTGGTCTTGCCACAGCCGGACGGACCGACGAGGACGGTGATCTTGCCGGTGGGTGCGGTCAGCGTCAGGTCGTCGACGGCCACGGTGCCGTCGGGATAGCGCTTCGAGACCTGCTCGAGCCTGATCATGCGTTCGACCCTAACCCGGCGCACCGACACCCGACCCGCCAAGGAGCGGGTGGATCTGCGACGGGTCCCGGTGCCAGCAGGCGACGGCGCAGGTCAGGCGACCTGCGCCCCGCTCACTCCGGGAGGGGCGCGACGGCCTCGGCCAGCCACGCGGCATACGCCTCGTTGGCGGCGACGATGGGGACGGCGACGACCTCGGGCGTCTCGTAGGGATGCTCCTGCTCTACCCGCGCGGCCAGCTCGTCGAACCGGGCCGCTGTCGTCTTGACCAGGATCAGACACTCCGGGTCGGCCTGGACGACACCGTCCCAGCGGTAGTAGGAGGTCATGTCGGGCAGCACCTGCGCACAGGCCGCGAGCCGCTCCTCGACGAGCAGTCGCGCGAGCCGCTCGGCGGTGGCGCTGTCGGGCGCCGAGATGTGGACCTCCAGGGTCTGGGTCATCTCGTCCTCACAGGTCCGTGCGGCGGAAGTTCTGCCACGAGCGGCTCGCGGTGGGGCCCCGCTGCCCCTGGTAGTGCGAGCCGTACTTGGCTGAGCCATAAGGGTTCTCGGCGGGCGAGCTGAGGCGGAAGAAGCACAGCTGGCCGATCTTCATCCCCGGCCACAGCATGATCGGCAGGGTCGCGACGTTGCTGAGCTCGAGGGTGACGTGGCCGCTGAAGCCCGGGTCCACGAAGCCCGCCGTCGCGTGCGTGAGCAGGCCGAGACGTCCGAGGCTCGACTTGCCCTCGACGCGCGCAGCGAGGTCGTCGGGCAGGGTCACGGCCTCGAGCGTGGAGCCGAGGACGAACTCACCCGGGTGCAGCACGAAGCCCTCCCCCGCGTCGACCTCGATCAGCCGCGTCAGCTCGGGCTGCTCCTGGGCCGGGTCGATCACCGGGTACTTGTGGTTGTCGAAGAGCCGGAAGAACTTGTCGAGGCGCACGTCCACCGAGCTCGGCTGGACCATGTCGGCGTCCCATGGGTCTAGGACCACCCGCTGGGCGTCGATCTCGGCTCGGATGTCACGGTCGGAGAGCAGCACCCCGTCACGCTAGCGCGCGCTGCTGCCAGAGGGGAGGTATGCCGCGTGGGCGGGTGCGTGGCACCGCGAAACCGTGGGCTAGAATCGCCATTCGCAGCCCACCACGGGCGCGCGCCGATGTAGCTCAATGGTAGAGCGCCAGCTTCCCAAGCTGGACACGCGGGTTCGATTCCCGTCATCGGCTCCAGACCACAAAGCCGCAGGTACGAGCACATGCTCGGCCTGCGGCTTCGTCGTTGCTGCGGACCACCATCACGTGGCTCCCGTCACGCAACATCCACTGCCCCTCAAGGCATCTCACAGTTGGAAGGGCTCGGACGACCGGGCCGACCGACAAGACTGGCAACGAGCAGCCGTCGCCACGGAGATCGAGGAGGAGTCATGACTGCGAGCATCGTGACTGCGCCACCACCTGGGGTCTGACCCTTGCTTATGACCGGCCCTGCGGGTGCCCTCGCGTTGACGTGTTGGCCCCGGGTGGTGGCGTTCACCAGGCTGCTGGCCGGGTGGGCAGTGACCTGATAGGAGCCTGACTCGACCAGGGCCTCATCGCAGTCCTGTCCGCCCACTCCGGCCAGCTGAGCCATGGACAGCCCGCCCGGAAAGTGCGAGAGAGGATCCACAGCCCGATGCCCAGCATGCAGCTTCGGCGTGACGATGTCATCGTCGGCGTCGACACCCACAAGGACAACCACGTAGCGGTCGCGATCGACGGCTTTGGCGGCCGGCTCGGCGACATCGTCGTGCCCACCACCATCGCCGGGTTTGAGGAGCTCCTCGCCTTCTGTCTGGCCTTCGTCGGGTCGGCCGGTCGGCTGATCGGGTTCGGCGTCGAGGGCACCGGCTCCTACGGGGTCGGCTTGGCGCGCTACCTGCGCAACCACGGTCACGACGTCCACGAGATCGCCCGCCCAGCACGGGCCGCGGAACGTCGACTCGCAGGGAAGAACGACACCATCGATGCCGAGCACGCTGCACGCCAGCTCCTGGCTGGGCACGGGCTGTCGACACCCAAGACCGCCGACGGCGCGGTCGAAACGATCAGGCTGGTCAAGATCGCCTACGACGGTGCCGTTCAAGCGCGGACAACCGCGATGATCACGCTCAAGGCGACCCTCGCGACCGGGAGCGAGGCGTTGCGGGCGGAGCTGGAGACGCTCACCGACCACAAGCTGATCCTCGCGTGCGCGGCGCTGGAGGGTCCGACTCCACTGCCGCCCGTGCGCCGTGGCGCACCTGCCGTTGTTGTGCCGGGTGACCCGGATGTGGCGATGCGATACGTGCTGTCCTCGATGGCGAAGCGTTGGCTGGCGCTGCACGAGGAGGCCAAGGCTCACGCCGCATCACTGAAGGCACTCACTGCGGCCGCTGCGCCCCAGCTCGTCGAGGCCGTCGGCGTCGGCTACGACACTGCGGCACAGATGCTGATCACCGCCGGCGACAACGCCAACCGGATCAAGTCCGAGGCAGCGTTTGCCAAGATGTGTGGCGCGTGCCCGATCCCGGCTGGATCCGGCAAGACCAACAGCCGGCACCGTCTGTACCGCGGCGGGAACCGGCAGGCCAACGCCGCGCTGTATCGCGTGGTCATCGTGCGCATGCGCTGGCATCAGCCGACGATCGACTACGTGGCCCGTCGCACCGCCGAGGGCATGTCGAAGCGGGAGATCATCCGGTGCCTGAAGCGGTACCTCGCTCGCGAGCTCTTCCGCCTGCTGCCGGCCCCGGACGCCATCGCCAAGCCCGTTAATGGAGAGCTCGAAATCGCGGCCTGATCGACTTGACGATCTATAGGAGCATCAACGCTTCAGCAGATGCGCAGGATCGGACTGGTGACGGTCGCAAGCGCTGCCCTGGCCCTCACCGCGTGCAGCGGCGGCTCGGACAGCGGCGCCGACGCCACGACGGAGCCGGCCACGACGTCGGCCAGCTCCAGCACGAGCGGGTCGGCAGCGACCCCGTCGGAGTCCGACGCCTCGTCGGCGCCGGCGTCGAGCAGCACGGGGTCGGCGGATGCCAGCACCACCAGCAAGGCACCGGGCGCGACCGGCTCGGCCTCGACCTCGCCCACTGCCGGGATCACCAAGGTGAATCCTGAGGACTACGCCGGCCCGGTGGCCGGCGAGTACCGCTTCGTCTCCCCGTCCGGGAATCTCTACTGTGGCAAGACGGCCAACATCGTCGGCTGCCAGTCGCCCAAGCTCGTGGCGAACCTCCCACAGTGTGACAACCCCGACGACGCCCAGGCCTTCATCGCGGTGGGCCCCAACGGAGCTGTTCGGAGGTGCACCAGAGAGGGCGTCTTCATCGAGCAGAGCCCCAAGGTCCTGCCTTACGGCTCCTGGCTCGTCATGGGCGACTACTCATGTGTCTCGCAGAAGTCGGGCGTCTCGTGCACCTACACGCGCACGGTCAACGGCGAGAAGGACGAGCTGGGCTTCCACGCGGCCCTTCAGGGATTCGACTTCGCCGGCTGAGCGCCAGCGCCGCGCGAGAACGACTGTGGGACTGCCCATTCGGCAGTCCCACAGTCTGTGTCTATGCAGCTGGCGTCAGCCCGGCACGACCCAGCGGACGATCGTGATCAGCCCGACGATCGCGCAGATGACCGCAAAGACGGCCAGCGCCAGGGCGATCACCATCGCGGTGTCGACACCCTTGCGCTCGGACGGCCCGGCGGGCACGACCTTGTCGAGTGTGGGCTCGTCTCCTGCGGGGCGGAGGGCTGCACTCGCACCCTCCGCCGTGCGCAGGTCGGTGTCGTCACGGTCCTCGCGCTCCGCCCGGGAGTCGACCGCGTCATCGAGCTCATCGACGCGCTCGACCTCGACGACGTCGGGGTCGTCCATGGCAGGCAGCTCGTCGGCTGCTGCGGGCTCCTCGAAGTCATCCGGCTCGTCGACCACGACGCCCTCGAGCGACGGCGGCTCGGAAGCCTCGACATCATCCGCGGCCTCGGGCCCGGGGTTGACCGGGGCGGGGTTGGGGTCATAGACGACCCGGTCGAGGGACGGGTCGGCCTCGATGGCCTTGCGCTGGAGGGCGGCGATCCGGGGGATCTGCTCGTCGGCCTCGCGGACGGACGCCGGGAGTGAGCGCCACATCGCGGCGAAGTCGTCGCGGTGCTCGGCTCGCCACGCATCGGTGGCCTCCTGGACCTCGGGTCCCTTGCGACCGGTGCCGAACCAGACGGCCGCCGCCGCGGGCAGGTCGCCCAGGGCGTAGTGGGCCTCCCCGAGCAGGTCGAGCGCCTCGCGGTCGTCGCTCACCTCGACGAGGTCGACGAGGCGGCCACGAGCGTCCTCGGGGCGTCCGGCCGTCAGGTCGTCACGGGCGCGGCTCACGGCGTCGTTGGTCACACGTGCAGTATGCCGCCAGCGGCCGACACACGGACGTTTCGGCACGCCCTGTGGTCAGCGGTGACCGTCTCCCCTCAGCGGTGGCCGGCCCGCAGGACCAGTTCGAGCTCGAAGCGGATGTCGGGGTCCTCGAGGTCGGCGCCGAACAGCTCGCGCAGCTGCCCCACCCGATAGCCGACCGTCTGCTCGTGGATGCGCAGCTCGCGGGCGACCGGCGCCCGCTGGCCCTGGTGTCGCAGCCACGACAGGAGGGTGGCCGTCAGCCGCTCCCGCTGGCTCGCCCGCAGTCCCTCCAGCGGCGCAAGCCGGGTCCGGGCGAGATCGGCCACGACGTGGGGCTCCGCTGCGAGGACCAGGTCGGCCAGCCGCTCGTCCACCCACACCGCCTGTGCCGCGCTGGCGCGATCGTGCCCAGTTGGGCTAAAGCGCGGGGAGGATGGCTCGGTTGGAGCATGCAAGACCGTCTGAGCCAGCATCGCGAGGCGCAGTGAGTCCGACGCCTCACCCAGCGGTCGAGGCGGACCCACGACCGCGTCCCGGTCGCGCAGCGCCGCGTCGACCTGCTGGCGCCGCCGGCTGGACGCGGGCGCCGGGAGCACGGCGACGGCGTCGGTGTCGCGGCCGACGACCACGGCCTCCACGCCGAGGGCGCTCCGGATGCCCTCGGCCCGGGCGATTGGAAGCCACACCACGACGACCCGCTCGGGCAGTGCCCACCCGGCGGCGACCGCCGCGAGGCGCACAGACTCCTCGTCACCATGCCCGCGCACGACCAGGTCGGCCACCTCGGCGCGGAGGCGGTCCCGCTCCCCCGCGCGATCGGCGACCTCCGCGGCATACCCCTCGGCGCTGGCCGCGGAGAGCTCCTCGATATAGGCCAGGATCGACTCCCCGAGGCTGACGAGCACCGGGGTCTCCAACCCCGCGTCCATCGCCACCCGGGAGACCTCCCGGAAGGTCGAGCGCGCCCCATGCCGGTATGCCGCGAGCAGCGCGTCGAGCGTGCGGCCCATGCGGACCTCGCCCCGTCCGAGCCCCTCGTAGACGACCCTGCTCTCCGGTGTCAGGCCTGGCTCACGGGTGCCCGGCAGCTCGAGGAAGCGGTCGAAGGCGACCTCCACGCCCCGGCGCACACCCTCGCCGAATCGGCCCTCGAGCGGGCGGGCGTAGTCCGGCACGGCCCGGCCGAGGCTCTGGATGACGTCGGTCGCGATGCGGGCCATCTCTGGGCGCAGCAGATCCCCGATTTCGACGGGAAGGGACAACCACGGCGGGTCGTCTATACGTTGATCCACGTCACAGTCACCATTTTTCATCGGGACGAGATAGTTTCTGGTCAGCAATCGTACGTCGCGAGACGAGAGAAGACCCCCATTCCGGCCGCAGGATTGATATATGGGCAAACTGCGTCCTCTCTCGCGCGCCGCGTCGATCTTCACGACGCCGCTGACGCCGGAGGACTTCCTCAACCTCGTGAACCCGCTCGCCAGCTCCCGGCAGCTGCGCGGCATCGTCACCGAGGTCACCCACGAGACCCCGAACGCCGCAACCATCCGGTTCCGCCCCGGCAAGGGCTGGGACCCGCACCTGGCCGGGCAGTGGGCGCGCATCGGCGTCGAGATCGACGGCGTGCGCCAGTGGCGCTCCTACTCCCTCAGCGCGCCGGCCGGCGCCGACCCCGCGATCACCGTGACCGCGATCGGCCTCGTCTCCACCGCCCTCGTGCGTCACACGACACCCGGTGACGTCCTCTTCCTGGCCCCGCCGCAGGGCGATTTCGTCCTCCCCCAGCACCCGCGGCCGCTGTTGATGCTCACCGCCGGCTCGGGCCTGACGCCGGTCATGTCGATGATCCGCACCCTCATCCCCCGCCGCCCGGATGCCGATGTCGTGCTCGTCCACTCGGCCCGCACCCCCGAGGACACCCTCTTCCGCGAGGAGCTGCTGGAGCTGGCCGACCAGTTCCCCGGGCTCAAGGTCCACTTCTGGCACACCGCCGAGCGCGGCCGCCGCATCGGGCTCGACACCCTTGAGGACATCGAGCAGATCTGCCCCGACTGGCGCGACCGCGCCGCCTATGCCTGCGGGCCGGTCGAGTTCCTCGACGCCGCCGAGGCGCTCTGGCAGCGCGAGGAGGCCGACCTGCTCATGGAGCGGTTCGCCCCGGTGCTCCTGGAGGGCGCCGGCGGCGAGGGCGGCCGGATCACCTTTGAGAAGTCCGACAAGGAGGTCGAGGCCGATGGTGAGACGACCATCCTCGACGCCGGCGAGGACGCCGGGGTGGTCATGCCGAGCGGCTGCCGGATGGGCATCTGCCGCTCCTGCCTGACCCCACTCATCTCCGGCCAGCTGCGCGACCTGCGCACCGGCGAGGTGCACGGCGAGGAGGGCGAGCTCGTCCAGACCTGTGTCAACGCCGCCGCCGGCCCCGTCCACCTCGACCTCTGACCAGCACCACCCCTGACCTGCACTGACCTGCACAGTCCCCAACACAGAAGGGCAGACCGCATGACTGCCACCGCAGACCGTCCGCTCACGAGCGTGTCGACCGAGGAGCTGGAGACCGCCGTCTCCGCGGTCGACACCCGCCCGCCCGCCGACGTCGCCGCCACCCCGGCGACACACGTCCGCCGCCCGGTCATCGCCAAGACCGGCGCGCCCCTCGTGCGCCCACCGGCCGCGGCCCACCTCAGCGACGAGCAGGTCGCCGAGCTCGGCCGCGAGCTCGACGCGATCCGCGCAGACATCGAGGCGCGGCGCGGGGCCAAGGACGCGGCATACATCCGCAAGGTCATCAAGACCCAGCGCGTGCTGGAGATGGCCGGCCGCGGCACCCTCGTCTTTGCCAAGCACCCCGTCGCGTGGGTCGCCGGCACCGGCATGCTCAGCGTCGCCAAGATCCTCGAGAACATGGAGATCGGGCACAACGTCATCCACGGCCAGTGGGACTGGATGCGCGACCCCGACATCCACTCCACCACCTGGGAGTGGGACTTCGTCGCGCCGGCCGCCGGCTGGAAGAAGACCCACAACGACACCCACCACACCTACACCAACGTCCTCGGCAAGGACCGCGACGTGGGCTACAACACCCTGCGCGTCGACAAGGACCAGCCGTGGCAGTGGTGGAACATCGGCAACCCCGTCTACAACATGCTGCTCGCGCCCTTCTTCGAGTGGGGCATCGCGATCTATGACCTCGAGCTCGACGAGGTGCAGGCCGGCCGCAAGCCCGTCGCCGCGCTCAAGCGCGACCTCAAGGCCGTCGGCCGCAAGCTCGCCAAGCAGGTCGGCAAGGACTACCTCGCGACGCCGGCCGTCGCGGGCCTGCTCACCGGGTCCTTCAAGGCCGCGCTGGTGGGCACCTTCGCCGCCAACGCGACCCGCAACATCTGGGCCCACGAGGTGATCTTCTGCGGCCACTTCCCCGAGGGCGCCGACACCTTCACCGAGGAGATGATCGAGGGCGAGACCCAGGGTGACTGGTACATCCGCCAGATGCTCGGCTCGGCCAACATCTCCGGCGGCCCGCTCATGCACATCATGACCGGCAACCTCAGCCACCAGGTCGAGCACCACCTCTTCCCCGACCTCCCGAGCAACCACTACGCGGAGATCGCGGTCAAGGTGCGCGACATCTGCGAGCGCTACGGCCTGCCCTACAACACGGGCCCGATGCACAAGCAGCTCGCGTCGACCTGGAAGCAGATCTTCCGGCTCGCACTTCCCTGAGCCGGGCACGGAACCGGACGCCAGGGGACTGCGTCCGAGTCCACAAGAGAGGCGGGTATGCCGCGGCGTCAGGGGACGCGGCATACCCGCCTTCTCGTCTGCTCAGGCCAGGTCGCCCCGCGGGTGCTCGGGGAAGAGCGCGCGCCGGACGGCGTGGGCCGACCAGAGGCCGAGCCCGATCCCGGTGACGACATCGGACGGGTGGTGCATGCCGCGGTAGAGCCGCGAATAGCCCACGACGGGCGGGAATCCATAGCGCAGCACGGGACCAAGCAGGCGGGTCGAGGCGTGACCGGAGCGCTCGAGGGTGCCGGCGAGTGTCGTGTGCATCGCCGTCGTGGCCCCGGTGTGCCCGCTGGGGAAGCTGGAGGTGGGGCGGGGTGTGTCCAGCCACTCGACGTCCGGACGCGGCCGGCCGGTGGCATGGGCAGCCGTCATGAAGCACACCGTCTCGAGCGCGATGCTGGCCATCGGCGCGACACCCTCACGCCAGTCCTTGGTCGCCCGATAGGCCAGCGCGCCATAGACCACGGCCATCGAGATGGTCTGCGGCACATCGGTGTAGGTCGAGGCAGCCCAGGTCCAGCGGTTGCCGGCCGGGGTGCGGCGCTCGACCAGCGCGCGATTGACCACGTCCTCCTGGGGGAAGCCCTGCAGCGGACCCATGATGACCTTGCCCGCCCCGGCGATCGCCCCGGTGATCGCGGCGCCGGGCAGGAGGATCTCGCGGACGAATCGGTGCATGCCCCGACCCTAGTGCTGTGCGATCACCCGACTCCCGCCTCCACGGCAGTCACCAGCGACTCCTCCACGAGCGGATGCGCGAGAGCCGGAAGAGTGGCGAGGTCGAACCAGCCGATGTCCTGGTGCTCGTCGGGTGCCAGATTGGCCGGCGTCCCCTGCCAGCCGCGGACCAGCCAGGCGCTGATGTGGGCCGGATCGGCGGCCGGCCCGGCGACCACCCGGCCCAGCGGCGACACCGACTCCGTCGCGATCTGCACGCCGAGCTCCTCCTGGAGCTCCCTGGCGAGGGCCTCCAGCTCGGATTCACCGGCCTCGACCACACCACCGGGCAGGTCCCACACCCCGGGATAGGCCTGCTTGTGGGGACTGCGGTGGGCAAGGAGCACCCTCCCGTCACGGACGAGCGCCCCGATCACGACCTTGTGCACGGGGTCCATCAGAGCAGGGAGGTCCGACAGGGCACCGGGCCAGGCACGCGGCATACCTAGACTTGGCCGGTGACCACCCCGCCGACCGACGCGTCCCCCGAGGACTCCGGGCTCCCGGAGCAGCTCGACGTCGATGCACTCGGGCCGGGCGTGGACCCGGCCGACCTGGAGACCACGCTGCGGGTGCTGGGCGCCCTGCACGAGCTGCCCGCCGGGCACCCGGACATCCAGACCGTGAAGCGCGCGACCGGCACGATGTACAAGCGGATCCGCAAGGCGCGCAGGGCTGCCGAGCGCGAGCGCACCCTCGGGCCGCTGCGCGAGCACGACCGCCAGGTGCTGGAGTCGACGGCGACCGGATCGCCCATGCGCATCGACGACGAGACCAAGGGCATCCCCCTCGCCTCGACCGCGCCTGGGGCGATCGCCGGCCACCTCAACACCCCTCGCGGCTGCTACATGTGCCACGAGAAGTTCACTCAGGTCGACGCGTTCTACCACTGGCTCTGCCCCGACTGCGCCGCCTTCAGCCACACCAAGCGCGACCAGCGCACGGACCTGTCGGGCAAGCGCGCCCTGCTCACCGGCGGGCGGGCCAAGATCGGGATGTACATCGCGCTGCGGCTGCTGCGCGACGGCGCCGACCTGACGATCACCACCCGCTTCCCCCGCGACGCCGCGCGCCGGTTCGCCGAGCTGGCCGACTCCCCCGAGTGGCTCGACCGGCTGACCATCGTCGGCATCGACCTGCGCGACCCGACCCAGGTCGTGGCCCTCGCCGACGAGGTCGCCTCCCGAGGACCCCTCGACATCCTGGTCAACAACGCGTGCCAGACAGTGCGACGCAGCCCCGGTGCCTACGCGCCGCTCGTCGAGGGCGAGTCGCTGCCGCTGCCCACCGACGGCCCCCTGCCGCGCATGATCACCTTCGACCGGATCAGCGAGACCCATCCCGCGGCCCTCGTCGGGACACTCGAGCGGCACGCAGTCGCACATGGCGAGGAGGGCGACACCGACCACGCCGTGGACCTGACCGCGAGCGCCGCGGCTATGACGGCGCTCGCCCTGCGGGCCGGCAACGCCAGCCTCGAGGCGCATCTCGCCGGCACGGCGGTCGACGCCGGCGGTCTGCTGCCCGACCTCCAGCGCTCCAACTCGTGGAAGCAGAAGGTCGAGGAGGTCGACCCGCTCGAGCTGCTCGAGGTGCAGATGTGCAACTCGGTCGCGCCCTTCCTCCTCGTCTCGCGGCTGCGGCCGTCGATGCGGGCCGCGGTCGAGGCCGGTGCCCGGCGCGCCTATGTCGTCAACGTCTCGGCGATGGAGGGCCAGTTCTCCCGTCGTTACAAGGGCCCCGGCCACCCGCACACGAACATGGCCAAGGCCGCGCTCAACATGCTCACGCGCACCTCGGCCGGGGAGATGTTCGAGACCGACCGCATCCTCATGACCGCCGTCGACACGGGCTGGATCACCGACGAGCGGCCGCACGACGAGAAGCTGCGCATCGCCGCCGAGGGCTGGCACGCCCCGCTCGACCTCGTCGACGGCGCCGCCCGCGTCTATGACCCCATCGTCCGCGGCGAGGCGGGCGAGGACATCTACGGCTGCTTCGTCAAGGACTTCGAGCCCAGCCCCTGGTGAAGCGGGCTCGCCGCTGCCGTACGACCGTCAACGAAGTGCCCTGCGCACATGGTTCGGGCGCAAGGCCTGGCGGGACCAGCCCCCACGGCGCTCGCGTTTCTGCCCAATTGGGCAGAAACGCGAAACGCGGCAGGACGTCGCGGGGTCATCGTCGAAGGATCTTTCGCGCATGGTCGGGCGCGCGGCCCGCACACGACCGTCAGCGAAGGATCTTGCGCGCATGGCCGGGCGAGCGGGCCACAGGCGACCGTGAGCGAAGGATCCTGCCCGGATGGCCGCGTGAGGCGGGGCTCCCCCCGGCAGCACACGGCATACCCCTCTCGTCTTTACCCCGGGAATGCCGTGACGTGGCCCGCGTCACGATCGCTTGCCTTTTGTTACTCGCGGGTATCAGGATGGTCCTACTGGCCGGTAATGCGATCCCGGCTGCCCGGACGCCGTCCCCGCGGCGGCCCCGTAGACCACGACAGACCACGACACCGCCCGGCGACACAGGAGGACCCATGGGCCACTACAAGAGCAACGTGCGTGACATCGAGTTCAACCTCTTCGAGGTCTTCGGCCGCCAGGACGTCCTGGGCCAGGGCATCTACGAGGACGTCGACGCCGACGCGGCCAAGGACATCATCCGCGAGGTCGCCCGCCTGTCGGAGAACGAGCTGGCCGAGTCGCTGCTGGACTCCGACCGCAACCCGCCCGTCTACGACGCGGAGAACTACTCGGTGACCATGCCCGAGTCCTTCAAGAAGTCCTTCCAGGCCTATGTCGACGGCGACTGGGGCCAGCTGGACCTGCCGGCCGAGCTCGGCGGCATGGTCGTCCCGCCGTCGGTGCGCTGGTCGGTGGCCGAGCTGGTCTGCGGCGCCAACCCCGCCATCCACATGTTCGCCGCGTCGTACTCCTTCGCGACCCTGCTCTACTACATGGGCACCGACGAGCAGAAGAAGCTCGCACGCTGGATCGCCGAGAAGAACTGGCACTGCACGATGGTGCTGACCGAGCCCGACGCCGGCTCCGATGTCGGCGCCGGCCGCACCAAGGCCACCCAGAACGAGGACGGCACCTGGAACATCGAGGGCGTCAAGCGCTTCATCACCTCGGCTGAGTCCGACATGGTCGACAACGTCGTCCACTTCGTCCTCGCCCGTCCCGAGGGCGCCGGCCCCGGCACCAAGGGCCTGAGCCTGTTCATCGTCCCCAAGTTCCACGTCGACCTCGAGACCGGTGAGCTCGGCCCGCGCAACGGCGCCTATGTCACCAACGTCGAGAAGAAGATGGGCCTGAAGGTCTCGACGACCTGCGAGGTCACCTTCGGCGAGAAGGAGCCGGCCGTCGGCACCCTGCTCGGCGAGGTCCACGACGGCATCGCGCAGATGTTCAAGGTCATCGAGAGCGCCCGCATGTTCGTCGGCACGAAGGCCATCGCCACCCTGTCGACCGGCTACCTCAACGCCCTCGAATACGCCAAGGAGCGCGTCCAGGGCGCCGACCTGACCACCCCGGCCAAGGACGCCCCGCGCGTGACCATCACCCACCACCCGGACGTGCGCCGCAGCCTCATGCTGCAGAAGGCGTATGCCGAGGGGCTGCGCGCCCTGGTCGTCTACACCGCCACCCAGCAGGACATCGTCGCCCAGGCTCAGGGCGGCAACCCCGCGGCCCCGGTCGAGAAGGGCTCCGAGGCCGAGATGGCCGAGCGGATCAACGACCTGCTGCTGCCGATCGTCAAGGGCTTGGGCTCCGAGCGGGCCTGGACGCTGCTGGGCACCGAGTCCCTGCAGACCTTCGGCGGCTCGGGCTTCCTGCAGGACTACCCGATCGAGCAGTACGTCCGCGACGCCAAGATCGACACCCTCTATGAGGGCACGACTGCCATCCAGGGTCTGGACTTCTTCTTCCGCAAGATCGTCAAGGACCAGGGCGCCGCCATCGGTGAGCTGAACAACCAGATCCAGGCGACCGTCGACGGCGGCGGTGAGGGTGACTCCCTGAGCACCGAGCGCGCGCTGCTGGGCACCGCCCTGGCCGATGTGCAGGGCATCCTCGGCGCGATGTTCGGCGAGCTGATGAAGTCCGACCCGCGCCAGGAGGGCGGCGACCTGCGCAACCTCTACAAGGTGGGGCAGAACGCGACCCGCCTGCTGCTGGCTGCCGGTGACCTCGTCGTGGGCTGGCTGCTGCTGCGCCAGGCCGAGATCGCGCAGGCCCGGCTCGACGCCGGCGACGCGGGCAAGGACCAGGACTTCTACACCGGCAAGGTCGCGGCCGCGTCCTTCTATGCCAAGAACGTCCTGCCCAAGCTGACCGCCGAGCGGGTCATCGCCGAGTCGATGGACAACTCCCTGATGGACGTCCCCGAGGCGGCCTTCTAGGACACCAGCCCCCGCGGCATACGTTCGTCGTGGTCCGTATGCCGCGGGCCCAGCCGCACACGCGCAGCGGCCCCGGTGAGGAATCCTCAACGGGGCCGCTGCTCCATCCCGCGGACGACGACGGGCACACCCCTGCGCAACCGTCGCCGACCCCCCCTGCGGTGTGGCGAACCGGAGAGGTCGTCCGTCGCCCCCTGTTCGGGACAACCTCGCCGTGGTCACCACGCTAGGTGGCTGCCACGGGGCCTGCAACGGGGAGAACTCCCCGAGCCGTCGTCAGGGGAGGTCGTCGCGGCGCTCCACGACGTCGGGGCCGCCCCGCCGCTCGACGACCGTGTGGCTGCGGGCCCGCTGACCGTTCATGATGAGCCCGACGACGATCGAGAGGATGCCGGCCAGCAGCAGGATCCAGCCGACCGTGTCGAGGTTGGTGCCGACCAGGTTGTCGACCAGGTCGGTGAAGGACAGGATCGCGCCGAGCACGATCAGGGTGATGCCGAGCCCGCGCCGTGCGGCCAGGGGGTCAGGTCGCGGTCACGCTACCCGAGACGACCGCTGACCTGCGGTTTCAGCGATACCTCCCTTGGGGGGTGATCACCCCAGCCGCCGGTCGGCGAGCACCGGGAAGGACGAGCGGGCCTTGGCGACCTGGCCGGGGTCGAACTCCACCGACAGCACCTCTTCACCCTCGCCGGCCTCGGCCAGGATCTCCCCGGTCGGGGCGACGACCATCGAATGACCGCCCATCTCGAAGCCCGCATGGGTGCCGGCCGTGTTGCAGCCGATCACGAAGCACTGGTCCTCGGCAGCCCGGGCCTGGACCATCAGTCGCCAGGCCTCGACCCGCTTCAGCGGCCACGCCGCCGGCGCGACGAAGACCTCCGCCCCGCGGTCCAGCAGCAGCCGGAACATCTCCGGGAAGCGCAGGTCGTAGCAGGTGGCCAGGCCGGCGCGCAGCGAATCGCCTTCTCCGGCGGGCAGATCGACGACGACGAGCTCCTCACCGGCGTCGATGTGGGCGGGCTCGCCCTCGGCGAAACCGAAGCGGTGGATCTTGCGATAGGTGGCCGTCAGTTCACCTGCGGGGGTGAAGACCAGCGAGGTGTTCCACATGCCGCGACCGTCCGAGCCGACCTCCCCGTCCCTCGGGCGCTCGACGATCGACCCGGCGTGCAGGGTGACCCCGGCGTCCCGCGCGGCGGCCGCCATCTCCTGGGCGATCGGGCCGTCGACCGGCTGGGCGGCGTCGGCCCAGCGGGTGTAGTCGAAGCCGGTCGGCGCCCAGAGTTCGGGCAGGACGACCAGGTCGTGGCCGGACTGGGCCCGGACCAGGTCCGCGGCGCGGGTGACGCGCTGCGGCATACTCTCGTCGTCGCCGTAGGCGAGTTGGATGAGGGCGACTCTCATGGCTGCCTCCCCTGCTGGTCGTCACGCTCCTTGAGCGCGGCGAGGTGGGCGTTGTAGGCCGCCAACTCGGCGTCACCGTCGCGGTCGGCCTGGCGGTCCTTGCGGGTGGTCTCCTGTCGATCCTCGCGCATCCAGGCCAGTCCGACCAGCATCGCCAGCAGCAGCGTCGGCGCCTCGGAGATGCCCCAGGCGATGGCGCCGGCCTTGTGCTGGTCGTCCAGCATCGGCTCCATCCACGGCTGGTGGATCGCCTCGAAGAAGCCCTTGGCGAGCACCGTGTCACCGCCGGTCATCGCCACGCCGAAGAAGGCGTGGAAGGAGATGGTGGCAAAGAGGATCACCAGGCGCATCAGCGGCGACCACTTCGGCGGGCCGGGGTCGATGCCGATGAGCACCCATACGAAGATGTAGCCCGCCATCAGGAAGTGCACCATCATCAGGATGTGCCCGGTGTGGGTGCGCAGCGCCAGCTCGAAGAGTGGCGAGTAGTAGAAGACCGCCATCGAGACGAAGAAGAATCCGGCCGCCATCACCGGGTTGGCGAAGAAGCGCAGATAGTGCGAGTGCACGATCTTGAGGATCATCTCGCGCACGCCCCAGGTCTTGTCCCGACGGGCCGGGATGGTGCGCAGCGCGAGCGTGATCGGCGCGGCCGGCACGAGCAGGATCGGGGCCAGCATCGCGATGAACATGTGCATGAGCATGTGCTGTGAGAAGAGCACCCGCGCATAGATGCCGGGGGCGCCGCACATCGAATAGATGATGACGGCCCAGCCGAGGGTCCACATGATCGGGCGGCGCAGCGGCCAGCTGTCACCACGCCGGCGCAGCCGTCGGTAGCCGTACCAGTACAGGCCGATGCACGCGAGACCGACGAGCAACCAGAGCCAGTCCCAGCGCCACATCGTGAAGTAGGTGTCCATCGACAGCGGCGGCGGCGACGGGTAGCCGGTCAACGCCAGGGTCGGGTCCGGGTTCGGTGGGGCTTCGTCGGAGACGGGGGGCGCGGAGCGGGCCAGGGTCACCGCGGCGCCGATCGCCACCCCCATGAGCATGACCTCGCCGATGGCGAGACGGGCGAATGCCGCGACGTCGTCGTGGTTGGCGTCGAGCCGGTCGAGCATTCGGGAGCGCTGCAGCCAACCGGCGGCGGCGAGGGCGGCCAGGGCCACGACCTTGACCAGGAGGAGCCGGCCGTAGGAGGAGGAGAAGACGTCGCCGAGGGCGTTGAAACGCACACTGCCGGCGAGCAGACCGGAGACGAGGACGACCACGAAGCACCAGGCGGCCAAGGTCGCGAAGCGGCGCACGGTCACCGGCAGGTCCCGGCCGAGCTCGGTGCGGAAGCCGATGAGGGCGATCAGACCGCCGAGCCAGATCGTGGCGCACATCAGGTGGAAGGCCATCGAGTTGACCGCGGTGTCGTGTCCGACGGCGCCGGCGGCGTGGCCGGCCAGCGCGAGCGGCAGCACCGACAGGACCGACAGCACCGAGGCCCACGCCATCGCCGTGCGGGTGCGGGCGACCGCGGCGATCGTGCCGACGACGACCGCACCCAGGAGAGAGATCACCGCGACGCGGGTGGGCTCCAGCGCCCAGGCGAAGCGGGTGAACTGCTGCCCGAAGCCGGGGGCGCCGATCGCCAGGCCGGCGAGATTGGCGAAGGTGAAGAGCAACGAGAGCACCCCGGCGACCACCCAGAGCAGGGCGGCCAGGGCGGCATACCTCGTCGCGGTGATGCGGCGGTCGGTGCGATTGGTCTCGGGGGTGAGGAAGGCCGCGAAGCCGAGCAGGCCGACGGTGGTCGCGGCGGCGACGTCGTGAACGATGCGGGCGAGCAGCCCGCCCCACCGGGCCACCGGCCCCGGGTCGCCGATCTCGAGAGGAGTGGCGGTGCCGAGAGCCACGGCGCTGATCACCGTGGCGAGGGCGCCGGCGCCGAGCGTCAGCAACATCGGCAGCCACCAGGACGCCGATTGCCGGGCAGTGGTGGGGGATGACATACCTCCTAGGGTAAGTAGGGTGGCCTCATGCCGGTTCACCCACCCGCCCCGCAAGACCTGCCCGGCCTGATCGAGGCCCACACCCAGTCGGTCCAGGCCGTCATCGACCTGGGGCGCAGCTGCCGTGAGGCCGATTTCGAGAAGCCGACCGCCTGCCCCGGCTGGACCGTCAAGGACCAGATCGCGCACGTGTCGAGCCTGGAGCACTACTTCGCCACCGGGGAGGTGCCCGAGGTCGAGGTGGGTGAGGCACCCCACGTCAAGAACGACCTCGGCCGGCTGGTCGAGACCCTCGTCGCCGCGCGTCGACCGCTCTCGGGCGAGGACGTCGTCGACGAGCTGCAGGAGGTCCTCGCCATCCGCCAGGGCTGGCTCTACGACGCCGACCGCAGCGCCGACGAGGAGGTCCAGGGGCCCTTCGGCCCGATGACCCTCGAGGCCTTCCTCCGGCTGCGCATCTTTGACATCTGGGTGCACGAGCAGGACATCCGCGCCGCGCTCGGCCGCCCCGGCAACCTCGACACCCCCGGCGCCTCGATCGCGCTCCAGACCCTCTTTGACGCCTTCCCGCGGATCGTGGCCAAGACGGCCGGCATCGAGCCCGGCAACACGGTGATCATCGAGTCCACCGGGCCCGCGGTCGGCCGGGTGGGCGTGCGCGTCGAGGAGGGCGAGGACGGCAGGGCCGTCGGCATGCCGCTCTTCTCGGGCGACTCCACCGGCGTGATCCCCGTCATCGACCCCAGCGCTCCCCCACCCCCGGAGTTCGCCAAGACCTCGATGCACATGTCCACCGACGCCCTCACCCGCCGGGCCGCCGGCCGGGTCAGCGTCGAGGACACCCACTACACGCTCGAGGGCGACGAGTCGGTGGGCCGCCGCGTGCTCGAGGCGCTGGTCATCACGCCCTGAGCCTCCGGTATAGTTGTATCTAGCAACTATCTCCAGGAGGTATGCCGCGTGCCCACCCAGGAAGCCGCCGGCCGACTCTTCGTCAGCGTCATCCGCGGCATGAAGATGCTCCAGGCGGCCAAGGCCCGCGCCGCCCGGGTGCACCCTGCGGTCGAGAGCGCCAGCTATCCGATCCTGTTCTCGCTCAGCGGCGAGCCCCAGCGCGTCTCGGCGCTGGCCGACCTCATCCACTCCGACGTCTCGACCGTTAGCCGACAGGTCACCCACCTGGCCAAGGCCGGGCTGATCGCCAAGGTCACTGACCCCGCGGACGGCCGGGCGCAGCTGATCTCGATCACCCCTGAGGGATCGCAGCTCGTCGAGACCCTGCGGCAGAAGCGGGCGGCCTGGCTCGCCGGCCTCCTGGAGGACTGGACGCCCGAGGAGATCGCGCAGTTCACGGCATACCTCGACCGCTTTGCCGACGCGCTCCAGGACGAGAAGCTGCCCTGAGGCTCGGCGCGCGGGTCAGCGCTGGAGCGGGCTGTAGAAGACCAGGCCGTTGCCCTGGGTGTCATAGACGACCGCGCGCCGCTCATGGGCGTCGTCGTAGGGCGCCTTGACGATGCCGCCACCCGCCTCCTCGATGGCCCTGGCCGCCGCGTCGACGTCTGCGGTCTTGACCCCGACGACCACCTGGCCGTGGATCGGGTGGTCGACCTTGGTCGCGAGCGCGAGCGTCACCGAGCCGCCGTCGAGCGCGGCGAAGTGGTCGCCGTCGCGGAACTTGAGCGTCAGGCCCAGGGACTCGGTGTAGAAGCGGATCGACTCCTCGAGGTCGTCGGTCGACAGGATGATCATGCGCACGTCGTAGTCGCTCATGGACCGACCCTAGGCCAGCCCACCGACGGGGCGCAGGGCTTCGGGAGTGGTTAGGGTCGAGGGGTCCGATCGCCGATCACAGGGGAACCACCACATGCGCACCACCGCACTGGCCGCCGCCGGCCTGCTCGCCGCCCTCGCCCTCAGCGGCTGCTCGGAGGAGGCGGCCAGCGACGCGACCACCACCGCCAAGGCCGCCGGCTCGTCCGCCTCCGCGGCGGCCAGCTCCGCAGCGGACGCGGCCGGCTCGGCCGCCAGCTCTGCGGTCGGCTCGGCCGGCTCGGCTGCGTCGTCGGCCAGCGAGTCGGTCAAGGCCGGCAAGGTCCCCGAGGACGTGCCGCTGCCCAAGGGCGCCAAGGTCAAGGGCACGGTCGAGGACCTCGGCGGCCTGATCATGGCCAACTACGACCTGGTCGACCCCAAGGCCTCGTTCACCGAGATGAAGTCGGCCCTGGCCGCCAAGGGTTGGCAGGTCGCCGAGGAGGGCGCCTGGAGCGACACCCTCACCTCCGGCACGCTGACTGCGACCAAGGACAAGCGCACGGTGCGGCTGCTCATCCTCGACAAGGAGATGACCCTCAGCGTCAAGAGCTGACGCCCCGGCCGCCGTCGGCCGGGCTCAGCGGGCCGCGGCCGCCCCGAGCAGGGCGGCGATCCCCAGCGCGCTGCGCGGGTCGTATGCCGTGCGCCAGAGACCGCCGTGCACCGCGGCATACGCCTCGTCCTGCCAGGGGTGCTCGTGCGCCGGCGAGCCGGTCCGCAGGTCGTGGACAAGCAGGGCAGCCATCAGGGTGTTGGAGGTCGCGGGCTCGAAGACCTCGATGCCGAAGCGGTGGGCGCCGGCATAGGCCGCGGCGAGTGCGCGGTTCTTGACCACCGACCGCGTGCGGGTCGGCGGGGCGACCTTGAAGGACACGGTGGTCCCGGCGGCGCGGGCCTGGGTGGCGCGCCAGCGCTGGAGCCGCTTGGCGAGCAGGTAGTTGGGGCCCTGCTGGGTGACGACCGAGTCGTTGAGGCCGGGCACCTCCCCCGGGACATAGTTGCGGCGCAGCAGCCGGCCGCCGCTGACCGTGCGCAGCGGCACCCGAAGCAGTCTGCTCGCCTTGCGCTCGTCGTATGCCGCGACCGACGCCGCGACGGCCTCCGGCGGGACCGCAAAGACATCGGTCGGGGTGGCGAGGAAGGCAAGCGCGAGGTCGTCGCGCTGGGCCCGCAGCCGCTCGGTCAGCGCGTCGACCGCCATCGCCACCCGCACGTTGGTCTCGCCGTCGGCGTAGACGTAGTTGCCGAGGACCAGGGGTCCCTCCAGCTCGCCCACCCAGCGGGTGACGGCGGGCAGGTCGTGCAGGAGGTCGCCGCCGGCGCGGTCGATGACCGGGCCGTCGCCGGGGCGCACCGGCACCCGCATCGAGCCGGCATACCTCGCCGTGTCGCCGGCCAGGCGCCGCCACAGGTCGGGGCGGGGCAGGTCGACCGCCGCGACATCGGCGCCCCAGCGCAGCAGCGAGCGCAGCGGGCCCATCTCGGCGCTGGCACCGAGCACGACCACGGTCTGGTCGCTCAGGTCCAGCCACTCGGGGTTGTCGATGACCTTGCCGACCGCCTCGGCCAGGCTCGGCTCGGCGACGCCCTCGGCGATCCACCGGTCGATCTGGCGTCGCAGGTCGTCGCCGGCCAGCCGGATGCCGCGATAGGGCACCGAGAGCTGACGCTCGGGATCGCCGGTGCCGGTGACGGTCTCGGTCCCGAAGGGCTCGGTGACCTCGGCGGCGAGGGCCTCCTCCAGGGTGCGGTCCTCCGAGTCGGCTGCCGCCCAGCGCATGCGGCCGTGCAGCCCAGCGAGGCCGTCCTGCGCGATCTGGCGGGCAGCGTCGGGGCTGGCCAGACCCGCCTCGACGAGGTGGCGGAAGTGGCCGAGGTAGCCGCTGCGCCAGTTGGTCTCCCGCCGCGCGGCGCCGGCGGCCCTCGCGTCCACGTGGGCGAGCGCGTCGGACACGACTGCGCGCCCGGTCGCCGACGTGCTGCGACGCCCCTCGACGAGCGGGAAGACGACACCGGTGGGCTCTGTCATGGGGACATCCTGCCGTGATCGGGGCCCCAAGGGTGTTCCCATCTCGCCGAATCAGGGCCAAGGTGGACCCTGGGCGGGCCCACCCCAGGGACCGCACAGACACCCAAAGGGGATACAACCGATGAAACGCTTCGTCAGCGCCGCGGCAGCCGCCGGTCTGCTCGGCGCCTCGCTCGTCACGGCCGGCACCGCCACTGCCGCCCCGAGCGCGCCCTCAAAGCCGTCGCCCAAGCCGGCCACGACCGAGTACCAGCCGCCGCCCATCCAGTGGGGCCAGTGCGAGAGCCCGCGCCTCCAGGCCGCGGGCGCCGAGTGCGGCATGCTCACCGTCCCCCTGGACTACGCCGACCCGTCCGGCACCAAGATCCAGATCGCGCTCTCGCGCATCAAGCACACCTCGCCCGACAGCGAGTACCAGGGCATCGCCCTCACCAACCCCGGCGGCCCCGGCGGCTCCGGCCTCGGCATGTCCCGCCTCGGCGGCTGGCTGCCCGACGGCGCCGGCGAGAGCTATGACTGGATCGGCTTCGACCCCCGTGGCGTCGGTGCCTCGGTCCCCTCGCTCTCCTGCGACGGCGACTACTTCGGCTATGACCGCCCCAACTACATCCCGACGACGCGTGAGCTCGAGCAGACCTGGCTCGACAAGGCTGCCGGGTATGCCGCGAAGTGCGACGCCGCGGGCGGCGAGCTGCTCGACCACGTCAAGACCACCGACACCGTCGCCGACATGGAGTCGATCCGCAAGGCGCTCGGCGAGGAGCAGATCAACTACTACGGCTTCTCCTACGGCACCTACCTCGGGCAGGTCTACTCCACGCTCTACCCCGAGCGCGTCCGCCGGATGGTCTGGGATGGCGTGGTCAACCCGCGGGGTGTCTGGTACGACGCCAACCTCGAGCAGGACAAGGCCTTCGACCGCAACATCAACATCTACTTCGAGTGGATCGCCAAGCACGACAACGTCTACCACCTGGGCACGACCGGCGATGAGGTGCGCACCAAGTGGTACGCCACGCGTGACAAGCTCGACGCCACCCCGGCGCTCGGCCTGATCGGGCCGGACGAGTGGACCGACGCCTTCCTGTCCGCCGGCTACTACGTCTACGGCTGGGAGGACGTCGCCACGGCATACGCCGCGGCCATCAACGACGGCAACTGGCAGCCGATCAAGGAGCTCTATGACGGCGCCAACGGTGCCGGCCCGGGCTCCGACAACGGCTACGCGATGTACCTCGCGACCCAGTGCACCGACGTGCAGTGGCCCAAGAACTTCCAGAAGTGGCGCGTCGACAACTGGAAGATCCACAAGAACGCGCCCTTCGAGACCTGGGCCAACGCCTGGTACAACGCCCCCTGCCTGACCTGGGGCGCCAAGGCCGGCAAGCCGGTCAACATCAAGGGCAAGAAGGTCCCGCCGATCCTGCTGATCTCCGAGACCCTTGACGCCGCAACGCCGTTCGCGGGTGCGCTCGAGGTCCGCAAGCGCTACCCCAACTCGGTCCTGATCGAGGGCGTCGGCGGCACGACCCACTCCGGCTCGCTCTCGGGCGTCGAGTGCACCGACTCGATCATCGCGAACTACTTCGCGACCGGCGCGCTGCCGCCTCGCCAGAAGGGCAAGGGCGCCGACGTGAAGTGCCCGCCTGTCCCCCAGCCCGACCCGCAGCCGACGACCGCGATGACCGCGCCGTCCGGCTCCGGCTCGACGGCCGCCACCCCGGCCCCGTCGGCCCCGGCCCCGTCGACCAACCCGGCCGGCAAGACCAAGGGCAAGTCGGCCCAGGCGCACGCCAACAACGAGCTCCGCAAGGAGCTGCGCAAGGCCCAGAGCCACTGAGCCTCACTGCACCAGCAAGGACGTATGCCGCGGGGCTGGGCCCCGCGGCATACGTCTGTCTGGTGGTGGCTGGGCCCGTCACGGCAGGCGCGCCATCACGGCCGCGGCCCCATCCGTCTCCCACGGCCTCAAGCCGCTCGGCGGTCGGCGGTCGGCGGCTGTGGTCCCGTTGTGCGAGAGACGAACTCGAAGCCGTGGCGGAGCCTCTGCCCGTCCTCCTCGTGCAGCAGCAGATGGGACAGGTCGGCCGCCCTCTCCATAGAAGTCCCACTCGTCGGGCAGCGCCGCCGGGTGGTCGGCGAGCCGGCGGAGGACCTCAGCCATCGTCGGGGTGCCGCCAGAGAGATGCCTGATAGCCATGGGACTGATCCTCGCACTGCGCGGGCGCGCACACGGCATACCCCTGCCGTGGACCTACTCGGACATGACGAGAGGTGACGTCCCGCGGGATCCGCGCTTTCCGCGGGGGACGTCACCTCTCGAGCAGCGGGTCAGGCCCAGAGCAGGGCCGTGCCCGGGTCCTCCATGACAGCCGCGATGTCGGCGAGCACCTTGGAGCCGAGCTCGCCGTCGACGAGCCGGTGGTCGAAGGACAGCGCGAGCTGGGTGACCCAGCGCGGCTCGATCGACTCGGTGCCGTCGGCGGCGGTGACCACCCACGGCTGGCGGCGGACCGCGCCGAAGCACAGGATCGCCGACTCGCCCGGGTTGATGATCGGGGTGCCCGCGTCGACGCCGAAGACACCCACATTGGTGATCGTGAACGTGCCCTGCGACATGTCGGCCGGCTGCGTCCGTCCCTCGCGCGCGGTCTCGGTGAGCGCCGCAATGGCGTCGGCGAGCTCGCGCAGCGACATCAGGTCGGCGTCCTTGATGTTGGGCACCATGAGGCCGCGCGGAGTGGCCGCGGCGATGCCGAGGTTGACGTAGTGCTTCTCGACGATCTCCTGGGCCTGCTCGTCCCACGTGGCGTTGACGCCCGGGTTGCGCTTGATCGCCAGGCAGAGCGCCTTGGCGAGCAGGAGCATCGGGGTCACCTTGGCGCCGCGGAACTCCCGGTGCGACTTCAGCCGCTCGACGAGCTCCATCGTGCGGGTGACGTCGACGGTGATCCACTCGGTGACGTGGGGCGCGGTGAAGGCCGAGCCGACCATCGCCTGCGCCGTCACCTTGCGCACGCCCCTGACTGGCGTGCGGGTCTCGCCGCGGTCCATGGCGTATGCCGCGGAGCCGCCGGCCGGCGCGCCGCCCACCTGGGGTGCGGACTGCTGGGCGATGAACGCGTCGATGTCGCCGCGGGTGATCGTGCCGTCCGGTCCGGTGGCGCTGACCTGGGCCAGGTCGACGCCGCGGTCCTTGGCGTACTTGCGGACCGGTGGCTTGGCGCGCGGGCGCTCGCCCTCGGCCGGCTCGTCGTGGCGGGCGACGGGCGCGGGGTGGAGGGCCGGGTCGGTCGCCTCGGCGACCGCGGCCCGCTCCCACATCGCGACGCGGCCCGGGTGCTCGGGCTCGACGGCCGCGAGTTCGGGGTCAAAGCTCGTCTGGACGATCGAGCGGACCGGCCGATCGCCTTGCGGCGCACGGCCCTTGCGCGCACGCCGGGTCGTCTTGGAGCCGCCCCGGTCGCCGTAGCCGACGAGCGTGGCCTGGCTCGCGGCATTCTCGCTCTTGTCGCCGGAGGCGCTGGCCTCGGCAGCGGTCTTCTCCTTGGGGCCGCCGCTGGTGTCGCCCCAGCCCTCGCCGGTGGCGTCGGCGTGCTCGCCGCTGCCGGCGTCGGCGGAGCCGTCCTCGGCGGCGGTCGGGCCGCCGCCCTGACCGTCGTCGATCGTGATGATCGGGGTGCCGACCTCGACGGTGGCGCCGGGCTCGACGAGCAGCTCCTTGACGGTGCCGGCCCAGGGGCACGGCAGCTCGACGAGGGACTTGGACGTCTCGATCTCGAGGATGATCTGGTTGACGGTGACGCTGTCGCCGGGGGCGACCTTCCACTCGATGATGTCGGCCTCGACGAGGCCCTCACCGGGGTCGGGCAGGCGGAATGTCTGGATTGCCATGTGTCTCAGCCCTTCTCAGTAGGCCAGGGCGCGGTCGACGCCGTCGAGGATGCGGTCAAGGTCGGGGAGGAAGTGCTCCTCCATCCGGCTCGGCGGATAGGGGATGTTGGCGCCACCGACGCGGATGACCGGGGCCTCGAGGTCATAGAAGAGCTCCTCGTGGAGCATGGCCGCGATCTCCGCGCCCATGCCGAGGTTGTTCTGCGCCTCGTGGGTGACGACGACACGTCCGGTCTTGCGCGCCGATGCGAGGATCGTCTCGGTGTCGAGCGGCGAGAGGGTGCGCAGGTCGATGACCTCGATCGCGGTGCCCTCCTCGGCCGCGGCATTCGCCGCCTCGAGACAGGTGCGGATCGTCGGGCCATAGGCGAGCAGCGTGACGTCCTCACCCTCGCGGACGACGTTGGCGGAGAACAGCTCTCGCGGCGCCTCGCCGCCCAGCTCGAACTCGGCGCGGTCGTGGTAGCGGCGCTTGGGCTCGCAGAAGATGACCGGGTCGTCGCACTCGATGGCCTGCTGGATCATCCAGTAGGCGTCCTCGGGGTTGGAGCACGAGACGACGCGCAGGCCCGCGGTGTGGGCGAAGTAGGCCTCGGGCGACTCGCTGTGGTGCTCTGGCGAGCCGATGCCGCCGCCGAAGGGGATGCGGATGACGATCGGCATCTTGACCGTGCCGCCCGAGCGGGCGTGCAGCTTGGCGACCTGCGTGACGATCTGGTCGAACGCCGGGAAGACGAAGCCGTCGAACTGGATCTCGCAGACGGGGCGGTAGCCCCGCAGGGCCATGCCGACCGCGGTGCCGACGATGCCGGACTCGGCCAGCGGCGAGTCGATGACCCGGTCCTCGCCGAAGTCCTTCTGGAGTCCCTCGGTGATACGGAAGACGCCACCGAGCTTGCCGATGTCCTCGCCGATCAGGACGACCTTGGGGTCGCGGTCCATCGCCGCGCGCAGGCCGGCCGTGAGGGCCTTGCCGAGGGTGAGCTTCTCGAGGGCCATGTCAGTTCTCCTCCTCGAAGCTCGCGATGTACTCGGCGTAGGCGGCCTTCTCGGCCTCCATCACCGGGTGCGGCAGGGAGTAGACGTGGTCCCACAACGTCTCGCCGCCCGGGTCGGGGGTGGTCACGCAGCGCTGGCGGAGGTCAGCGGCGAACTCGTCGGCCTCCTTGTCCACCTGCTCGAAATAGGCGGAGTCCGCGTGGCCCTCGCGTGCGAGCCAAGTCTTGTAGCGCAGGATCGGGTCGCGGTGCTTCCAGCGCTCGACCTCGGCCGAGAAGCGGTACTTCGTCGGGTCGTCGGCCGTGGTGTGCGCACCCATCCGATAGGTGAACGCCTCGATGAAGAGGGGGCCGTTGCCGCTGCGCGCCTCGTCGAGGTTGTGGCGGGTGACGGCCAGGCAGGCCAGCACGTCGTTGCCGTCGACACGCACGCCGGGGAAGCCGAAGCCACGGGCCCGCTGGTAGAGCGGGATGCGCGTCTGGCGGCTGACCGGCTCGGAGATGGCCCACTGGTTGTTCTGGCAGAAGAACACGAGCGGCGCGTTGTAGGACGCCGCGAAGACGAACGCCTCGTTGACATCGCCCTGCGAGGACGCGCCGTCGCCGAAGTAGGCGATGACGGCGGTGTCGCGCTCGGGGTCACCGGTGCCGACGCGGCCGTCCTTGGTCACGCCCATCGCGTAGCCGGTCGCGTGCAGCGCCTGGCTGCCGATGACGATCGTGTAGAGGTGGAAGTTGTGCTCCGCCGGGTCCCAGCCACCGTTGGTGACGCCCCGCCACATCAGCAGCGGGCTGAGCGGATCGACCCCGCGGCACCAGGCGACGCCGTGCTCGCGATAGGTCGGGAAGCAGTGGTCCTGCGGCTTGAGCGCCCGGCCGGAGCCGACCTGGGCGGCCTCCTGGCCGAGGAGCGAGGGCCACAGCCCCAGCTCGCCCTGCCGCTGGAGCGACCAGCCCTCCGCGTCGAGCCTGCGCACCAGGACGAGGTCGCGGTAGAGCCCGCGCAGGTCGTCCGGGGTGAGGTCCTCGAGATAGCGGTCGTACTCGCTGTTGGGGATGCGCACGCCCTCGGGCGTGAGCAGCTGGATCATGTCGGGTCCGCCGTCCCCGGGGTCGGGTCGGGCGGCGTCCAGACCTGCGGGGATCCCGCCGGTGGCCGCGACGTCGGTGTCGCTCATGGGCACTCCTGATTCCCTCGGGCCCGTGGGTGTGCGGGCTCCTCGGCTCGGGCCGTGAGGGGTGGCCTTGTGGGCGGCCCCACGGCATACCCCCTCGTTGTGCTTGGGGTCACATGTGCTGGCTCTCGCACCCTACTGGGAACGCCGGGAAATCTCACACTCCGGGATACCGGGCTTCTGGTGAGGTATGCCGCAGAGCCGGCTCCGCGGCATACCTCACCTGCATCCCGCATTGGGATGCAAAGCCCTAGACTCTCCCTCATGAGCATCCAGATCGCCGTCCGACTGCCCGACGATGTCGTGGGCTTCCTCGACCGCGCGGTCGCGGCAGGGCAGGCCCCGAGCCGCGCCGCGCTGGTCACCTCGGCCCTGGAGCGCGAGATGCGGCGGATGCTCGCCGAGGCCGATGCCGAGCGGCTGGGCGGCGTGGGGGCGGCTGACGATCTCGACCCGCTCGTGGAGTGGACGACGCGGCATACCCGGCTCGAGGACTGACGTGCGCGAGATCCGACTCGTGCACCTCGACAAGACCCGTCCGGCCGTGGTGCTGACCCGAGAGGCCGCGCGTGGGGCCATGACCAAGGTGACGGTCGCGCCGATCACCAGCACCGTCAAAGGACTGTCCAGCGAGGTCGCGGTGGGCCCGCGCAACGGGCTGGACCACGAGTGCGCGGTCAGTGTCGACAACGTGCTGACGGTGCCGACGTCCACGTTAGGGCGGCTCGTCGGGCACCTGCACCGCGACCAGGAGAACGCGCTAGCCCGGGCGATCGTCGTGGCCTATGACCTGGACCTGCCGTTGATGTCATGAGGCGCGGGGGGCTGCACTGTCGGGACAGCCGGGAGCTCTAGAGGGTCCTTGGCGTTCTAGAAAGCCCGCGCGCGAGCCATCCCGTTGCGGCGCAACGTGACTTGAGGCGTGACTCGTCCACATGGGCTGGTCCGCGGGGCCCGCTGTCCACAGCCTTGTTGCTGGTCGGGTTCGGTTGTCGGTGGTGGCTTCTAGTGTTGGTGCATGGTCCAGTTGACGCTTGCTCAGGCACTCGCGGGGGATGCCCGCGAGGCCAAGGCGCGTGCTGGGCAGGGTTGTGCGACAACGGGACCCGCGACAGATCCCGACACGGCTTCGGCCACTGCGGCTGCGCCCGGGTCAGCTGCCGCGCCCGGTCGCCTCGGCGCGCCTGACGCCGACGGCGAGGTAGACCCCGAGTCCGTCGACCACACGCCCGCGGGTGATGCCCGTGAGGTGTTGGAGGGGGTCCGGGCCGAGGTCGCGGGGATGGGCGCGCGGCTTGGTGAGCTGTTCGAGCTGGTCGCCGGTCTGGGTTTCGACCCGGGGATGGGCGGGGATGAGTCGATGGCCCAGGACGAGGCCCTCGAGGCGGTCGTGACCGCGACCCAGCAGGTGCTCAACGCCGCGCAGGGTGTGCAGCACGCCACGATCGCGCACACGGTGCGGCGGGAGCACCGGCTGGCCGACCTGGGCCCCGCGGTGGTGCACGGGGTGGGGCATGTCGACCCGCTCGCGGTGACCGGTGTCGGCCTGGCCCTGGGCATCTCCGCGAACGCGGCCGCGGCCCGCTGCCACCAGGCCGCGCGCCTGGCCGGCAGGCACCCGCGGCTGTTGCGGGCGATGGGCGCCGGGGCCGTGGACCAGACCAAGGCCGCCCGGGTCGACACCACCACCCGCGAGGCCTCCGACACCGTCTGCGGTGTCCTGGATGTCGCGCTGGCCGACAGGGTCCCCGGCCTCGACCCGACCCGGGTCGGCGGGGTCTACCGGCGGGCGTGGGAGCGGATCGCGCCTGAGGAGGCCACCGCCGCCCGGCGCGCTGCCCGCCGGGTCGACGATGTCGAGGTCACCCCCGGCCCGGACGGGTCGACCCAGTGGTGGGCCCAGATCCCGACCCTTCAGTCCGCGGCGATGTGGGCCGCGGTCACGACCCTGGCCGCGCAGTACCGCAAGGCCGACCCCGGCCTGCGGGCCGGCGCCGCCCGCGCCCACGCCCTGGCCGACCTCGTCCTGGGCAACACCACCGTCACCGCCCAGGTCACCCTCGGCATCCCCGTCATCCGCACCCCCATCACCACACCCACAACCACGACCCCCACCCCTCCGACGGCGGCTACACCCACGACAGCGCCCCTGCCCCTGCCCGCGGGCGTGCCCACACCCACCGGCGAGACCGGCGAGACGGGCGACGCCTCGACCGCGTCCGGGGCAGCCGGTGAACCGACAGCCGCCGAGGACCCCCCGGGCCACGCAGTGCTCGCCGATCTGACGCGGCTGGCGGAGGCCGAGGACGCTGCCTGGCGTGGCTGGCTGGCCGAGACCGGCCTGGACGCCTGGGCGACCAGCCTCCACCTCGACCCCGACCTCGACGACGGCTGGGAGGCCGTGTCCGACCAGGACTGGGACGACGCCTTCGCCCACCTGCGCGGTGAGCACCAGGACGAGCGGCACCCCGACGAGCAGGACCCCGAGGACTGCGATGAACCGGCCCACAAGACAGCCGTGTCCAACCAGGACTGGGACGAGGCCTTCGCGTACCCACACGGCGAAGAGCCCGACGAGGAGTGCCCCGAGGACTGCGATGGACCGGCCCACAGGACAGCCGTGTCCGCGCCCGACGGGACAGGTGTGCCCACGCCCGACGGGACAGGTGCGCCCACACCAGATCGGACGCCCATGTCCGCAGGCGACGGGATAGCCGTGGCCGCGGCCGACGGGACAGGTGTGTCCGCTGGTGGTGGGGTGCCGTGGGTGACGTCGGTGGAGATCCCCAAGGTCGGCGTCATCGACGCCGCGACCGTCGAGCTGCTGCTGACCCGGACGGATGTCACGGTCGGACGGGCACTGCTCGACGCGGCCACCGGGTGCCTGCTGGAGACCCGCACCGACGCCTACCGGGTGCCCAAACGGATGCGGGAGTTCCTGGCCACCCGCGACGGGACCTGCCGCTGGTTCGGGTGCACCCGCCCCGCCGTGGCCGACCCCGACACCGTCGGGCCCCGCAACGCCGACCTCGACCACGTCACCCCCTGGCCCGCCGGGGCCACGACCCCGACCGGGCTCGCCCACGACTGCCGGCGCCACCACCGGGCCAAGCAGGCACCCGGCTACCGGGTGGCCATCACCCCCGAGGGCAGCGTCACCATCACCTCCCCGACCGGGACCACCCGCACCACCACCCCCACCGAGATCCTCGGCTGGCAGACCGACCTGGCCATCGACACCACCCTGGCCGGCCTCGACGACGACCACCGCGCCGCCCTCGACACCGCCCGCACCACAGCACGCACCCCGGCCACCCCGGCCCGCCCGGCCGGGGCGAGCGAGGCCAACGACCCGGCCAGCGCGACCGACCCGCAGCGCGCGGGCGACCCCGACTGCGCGAGCGACCCAGACTGCGCGGGCGACCCCGACTGCGCGGACCACCCGGACCTGGACGGGGACCGGGAAGGACCCCGCGTGCGCACCAGCACCGACGCCTACGCCGCGGCCATCCACGCCGACGCCGAGGCCGAGGAGCGGGACAGACGCTGTGCCGAGGCCGAGGCCGCCGGCCGCTACGTCGACGACAACGGCCACGAATGGCTCTCCCCACCACCAGGCCACCCCGCCCGCGACGCGTGGCGACACATCATCCCCCTGCGCCGCAGACCCGAGCCCATCCCCAACGGATGGCGCAGCGACCTGCTCGCCACCCTCGCCGGCGAACCACCCCGCACCCCCGACAACCAGCTCCCCACCGCCTGCCACAACAACCCCTGGCACTGGCGATACGACCCCCACCACCACAGCTGGAACCGCATCATCACCGGGCTGCCGCCCTTCTGACGACCCTTCTCGCGAACCCTCCCGACGCCCGAGTGGGACAGCCGCCCGTCACCCCGTGATGGCCGCCCGGAGCTCACGCTCCTCGTCATCCGTGAGGCCGGTCTGGCGAGGCACGTCCCGCCAGTGCTCGTAGTCCAGGGCACGACGCAGGGTCTCCTCCAGTGGCCGGGTTGTCAGGCCCTGCCCTCGCGCGGCCGAGGTGTCCAGCGTCGCGAAGTAGCGCCAGCCGGGGTCGTCGATCCACAGCGGCAGCGACTTGGGCCCCATCCACGCAGCGATCCCCTCGCGCTGAAGCAAGTCCGGCGGCACCCACCGGATGTCTGGCACCACCCGACCTGCCCCGCTCGGCTCACCATCCGCCGAGCCAGAGCCAGAGCCAGAGTCCGAAACCGCGACCGGGTCCGCGGCCACCTCTCGGGCCGCGCGCAGCACCTCCTCCAGCCTGGTCGTCGGACCTGTTGCGTTGAACGTCCCCTCCACCCGCTCGGCCGCGCAGTGCACCACCCACGACGCCAGGTCGTCGACGTCGATCAGCGCGCACGGGAAGTCCGGGTCCTCCGGCACCAGCACATCCGGCGCTGTCGGGTGCGCGAACCGCCATGGGTAGTAGCCGGTCCGACCCGACCAGTCACCGGGGCCACCGATCAGCCCAGAGCGGATGATCGTCGCGCTCACGCTGGCTTCACGAACTGCGTTCTCGCAGGCCACCTTTGCCGGGCCGTACTGCGACATGTCCGCCATGACGTCACCATCGAGCGGCTCGTTGAGCGCCGCGTCCTCCGACTGCTCGAGCCTGTCGAATGCCGCGTAGACATTGCCCGACGAGACGAACACCCAGTGCTCCGTGTCGAGTTCACGCACCGCGCGACGCACTTGGCCGGGTTGGCGCGAGACGTCGACAACAGCATCCCAGTGCCCGCCCGCCACCCCCGCCAGCCCGTCCGCGCTGTCGCGGTCTCCGGTGACAAAGCCGACTCCCCCAGGGGCGGGGGACGTGCCACGGGCAAGACACGTCACGTCGATGCCGCGGTCGCGCGCCTGCACGGCGATCGCTCTTCCCAGGTATGCCGTCCCGCCCAGCACCAGCAGATCCATGCCCTCACGCTGCCATCGCCAGGATGCATCCGCGAGATCTGTTCACCGAAAGCGCACTGCACGTGCAACGGGAGTCAGCAGTCTCCTGGCGACCACATCGGCCAGGGGTCACTGGTCACGCCGGGCCAACGAGCCTGGTATTGAACGACTTTGGCCTCATAGACCTCCCGCGGCGCCAGCCGCGGGTTGGGGCGCATCCGCATGGCGAACAGGTCCTCCAGCCCGTGGGGCGCGTGGACCAGACAGCTGCCCTGGCCCTCCAGGCCCTGGGCGGCCGTGACTGGCCGGGTCACGCCGACGCAACAGGTGGTGGCCGCGAAGGCATCGATCGCATCAGTCGCCGACGAGAAGCGGGGGCAGGGCACACCGAACTTCTCCTCGTACCAGAGATGCACGCGCGCCTCGTTGCGAAGCTCGACGATCGCCGGCAGGTCAGCGAAGAGCTCCGCAGCCGCCCGGATCACCCGGTCCTCCGCCTCCCATGACAGATCCGAGTCGTCGTAGTAGAAGACGTCGTAGTCCTTGATCCCATGGCCGGCAGGCAGACCGGCCTGGGCGTTCCACACGTTCTGGAAGACCGCGCCCGCAGTGAGCCACCACTCCGGCAGCGCGAGCCGCGGCATTCGATCAAGGATGGCGACGCACACCGGGTCGGCAAGCACCGCCTCGAGCAGACGCTCCTCGAGCGAGGACACCAGCGGGCTGCCCGTCATCAGCGGCTCATCGGGGGCGCCCCACGGGACCACCCCGCTTCAGGCGCGACGGCCCGAGCGGTATGCGGCGGCGAGCTCGACGAGCCGGTCGTTGGCCTCGGTCTCGCCGATCGAGCACCGCACGCCCGCGCCGGCGAACGGGCGGACGGACAACGCCTCCGAGTCACACAGGACCGCGAACTCGAGCGACTCCTCCCCCAGCGGCAGCCAGACGAAGTTGGCCTGCGAGTCGGGGACGTCCCAGCCCTGCGCACGCAGCGCGGCAACGACCCGTCCGCGCTCCTCCACGATGCCGTCGACACGCACCTGGAGCTCGTCGACCGCGGCGATCGACTCGACGGCCGCCACCTGGGCGATCCGGTTCACCGCGAACGGCAGGCACGTCTTGCGGATGGCCTCGGCGAGCGGGGCCTGCGCGACGGCATACCCGATGCGCAGACCGGCGAGGCCGTAGGCCTTCGAGAAGGTCCGCAGCACAACGACATTGGGGTGGCGGCGATAGACGTCAAGCGCGTCGGGCGCGTCCTGGGCGGTGACGAACTCGAGGTAGGCCTCGTCCACGACGACGAGCACGCGCCTCGGCACGGACACCAGCAGCGCCTCCAGCTCGCCAGCGCCGACGGCGGGCCCGGTCGGGTTGTTGGGGGTGCACACCAACACGACCCGGGTGCGCTCGGTGACGACGGCTGCCATCGCAGGGAGGTCCAGCCGGGCACCGGCAGCGAGGGGCACAGCCACAGAGGTGGCGTCGGCGAGACCGGCGCACAGCGGGTATCCCTCGAAGGAAGGCCACGGATAGACGACCTCGTCGCCGGGGTCGCAGAAGGCCTGGAGGATCTGGCCGAGGATCCCGACGCTGCCCGGCCCGAACGCCAGGTCCTCGGTGGGCACCTGGATCATCCGTGCCAGTGCCTCGGCGAGCTCGACATTGCCGGCGTCGGGGTAGCGGTTGATCTCCAGCGCGGCCGCCTCGATCGCCTTCGCGACGCGCGGGAGCGGCGGGTGCGGGTTCTCGTTGGACGCGATCTTGTATGCCGCGACGCCCTCCCGCGGGACCGGCGGCCTCCCGGGGCGGTAGGGGGGCAGCCCCGCGACATTCGGTCGGATGCGCACCTGCTCGCTCATGCTGGTGAGGGTATGCCGTGGGCCTGGCCCGCGGCATACCCCGTCCAGCGCGTGGCTGGGTCCCGCTCAGGTGGGGGTCACGCCTAGCCTTGGACCCGTGAGCCACGACGAGCAGCCCCCGACGATCCCGCCCGCCGCGCAGCCGACCGCACCGACCAGCCTCTGGCCTGGGCTGGGCGATGCCGGCCACTCGGCCGCCTATGTCGAGCGCTTCCGGGAGATGCGCGAGCGCGGGCAGGACATCCTCGGCGAGGCCCGGCTGGTCGACACGCTGGCCCCACGCGGCGCGCGCATCCTCGACGCCGGCTCGGGGCCGGGGCGGCATGGGGGCTGTCTCGCTACGCTCGGGCACCGGGTGGTCGGGGTCGACGTGGACCCGGCGCTGATCGCGGCCGCCCGCGAGGACCACCCCGATGCCACCTGGCATGTGGCCGACCTGGCCAGGCTCGACCTGGCGGCCCTCGGCGAGGACGAGCCCTTTGACGTCGTCCTCGTCGCGGGCAATGTCATGGACTTCATCACCCCGCCCTATCGCGCAGACGTGGTCAGCCGGCTGGCGGAGTCGCTGGCCGACGACGGCCGACTGGTCATCGGCTGCCGGGTCGGACGGGGCTACACCCCTGGCGAGCTGGACAGCGCACTGCCTGCGGCGGGGCTGCGCCTCGAGCACCGCTTCGCCACGTGGGACCTGCGGCCGTGGACGTCGGGATCGGGCTTCGCGGTCAGCGTGCTGGTGCGCGCCCGCCCCTCGGTGGTCCACGCCTGACCCCGGCTGCCCCCCGGGGCGATCGTGCCCAAGTGGGTGAAAGCGCCCCGGGGCGATCGTGCCCAACTGGGTGAAAGTGGCGTTGCGGCTCCGCGGGTCAGCGCTTGTGGGCCAGGCCCCGGACTAGCGCGTCGCCGGTGGACTGCACGGCCTGCACGATGACGATGAGCAGGACGACCGCGACGAGCAGGACGGGCGTGTTGAAGCGCTGGTAGCCGTAGCGGATCGCGAAGTCGCCCAGGCCGCCACCACCGATCGTCCCCGCCATCGCGGAGAAGCCGATGAGCATGACCAGCGTGAGCGTGGCACCGGCGACGAGCCCGGCGAGCGCCTCGGGCAGCAGGACCTTGGTCACGACCTGGCTCGTGGTCGCGCCCATCGCCGTCGCAGCCTCGACCTTGCCACGCTCGACCTCGCGCAGCGCTGCCTCGACCACACGTCCAAAGAAGGGCACGCTGCCGATCGTCAGCGGGACGATCGCGGCCCACGGCCCGATCGCCGTGCCGGCGACCAGCCGGGTCAACGGGATCAGCGCGATGAGCAGGATGATGAACGGCAGCGAGCGGCCAACGTTGACGATCGCGCCGAGCACGGAGTTGAGTCCCTTGCGCGGCGCCGGCCCGGCCGAGGAGGTGAGGAAGAGCACCACCCCGAGCGCGGTCCCGAGCAGCACCGTGAGCACAAACGCGGGCACGACCATGATGGCCGTCTCGACCGTGGCCTCCCAGACCTCCGGGAGTGCCTCCTGCACAGTGGTTTTGGCGATCATGCTGCTGCCTCCTTGGTGGCCGCCACGGTCAGGGCGCGTCGCCGCGGGCATGCACAAGAGCGGGTATGCCGCGGCCGCGCAGGTAGTCCTCGACCCTCGCCTTGTCGGGCGCCGAGGCGGGGTCGCCGGGGTGGGAGATGCCGACCCGCAGTCGGCCGACTTCGTGGCCGGCGAGCCGCTCCAGTCCGCCGCCGATGAGGGAGACATCGAGGTCGAGGTCGCGGGTGATCTGCGAGATGAGCGCCCCGCTGACGTGGTCCGCGTCAAAGGCGAGGATCGCCGTCAGCGGGTAGTCGTCCGGCCCGCCGGTGGGCAGGATCGCCTCTCCCAGAGGCGATCTCGGGTCGGTGACCAGGTCGACCACCTTGCCCGACTCTGCGATGCGGCCAGCGTCCAGCAGCGCGGCCGAGTGGCAGATCCGCCGGATGACCTCCAGCTCGTGGGTGATGAGCGCGATCGTCACGCCCAGCCGCCGGTTGACCTCGGCCAGCAGGTCGAGGATCTGGACGGTGGTCTCGGTGTCGAGCGCCGAGGTCGCCTCGTCGCACAGCAGCACCTTGGGGCGGGCGGCCAGCGCCCGCGCGATGCCGACCCGCTGGCGCTGCCCGCCGGACAGCTGGCCGGGGTGGGCCTTGGCCCGCTCGGTCAGACCCACGAGGTCGAGCAGCTCGGCGACGCGCGCGTCCCGCTCGCGCCGCGGCATGCCGGCGATCTCCAGGGGGAAGTCGACGTTGTCCGCGACGGTCCGGGCGTGCAGCAGGTTGAACTGCTGGAAGACCATGCCCATGTCACGACGCCTGTCCCGCAATGCCTTTGGGCCGAGCGCGGTGAGATCCTCGCCATCGAGCAGGACCCGGCCAGCGGTGGGCCGCTCGAGCAGGTTGAGGCAGCGCAGGAGGGTCGACTTGCCGGCGCCGCTGGGGCCGAGGATGCCAAAGACCTCGCCGCGGTCCACCTCGAGGCTGATGTCGTCGACGGCGTGGACGGGGCCGTGCGGGGACTGGAAGGTCTTGGAGAGCTGTTCGACGGTGATCATGTGAGTGTCCTTGTGACTCTGGCGCGGCGACGCCCGGGGCCACCCCTGTGACGGCTCCGGGCGCGCCGGCTCAGCTGGCAGCCGGCAGGACCGAGCCGTTGTAGTTGGACTTGATCCAGGCCTGGAGCTTCGGGTCGACGAGGGCCTTGGCGACCGCCTTGACGCGCGGGTCGTCCGTGAGCTCGGTCGTCGTCGTGAAGACATTGGCGTAGGGGTTGTCGGTGGCCGACTCGAGCGCGAGCGAGTCCTTGCTGGGCGTGAGCCCGGCCTCGAGCGCGTAGTTGCCGTTGATGACCGACAGGTCGACCTTGCCGTCGTCGAGGGTGCGCGGCAGCTGCTCGGCCGACACCTCGGTCAGCGTGATCCCCTTGGGGTTCGTCGCGATGTTCTTCTCGCTCAGCTGGCTCAGCGCGGCCTTGTCGGCCGAGACGTCCAGCGTGATCAGCTTGGCCTGCTGGAGCAGCAGCAGGGCGCGGGCATAGTTGGTCACGTTGTTGGGGACGGCCACGGTGGCGCCCTGCGGGACCTTCGCGAGGTCGGTCACCTTGCGGGAGTAGAGCCCGAGCGGCTCGACGTGCACGGTGGCGGCGTCGACGAGGTTGGTCGCTTCGTGCTCCTTGGCCCAGTCCTTCTCATAGGGCACGTGCTGGAAGAAGTTGGCGTCGACATCGCCCGAGACGAGCAGCTGGTTGGCGTCGAGGTCGCCGGTGATCTCCTTGACCTCGATCTTGGTGTCGCCGAGCAGGCCGAGCTCCTGCGCCTTGTTGAGGATCTCCGCGTGGGGCACCGGCGAGGCCGAGATCGTCAGCGGGTCGGATGCGTCCCCGCTGGCGCCACTGGAGGAGCCGCCGCAGGCAGCCAGGCTGGTCGCGGCGACGAGGGAGGCGGTGAGGGCGAGGGCCTTGCGTCGGGTCAGGGTGGGGCGGGTGGTGCGAGACATGGTTATCTCCAGTTCCTTTGTGGCAGCGCGGATCCGCGCAGGTGTGATGGACGCGTCGACGTCGTCGTCGACACGCGGGAGGTATGCCGCGTGGTGAGCGGCGCAGTGGTCAGGAGCGGGCGGCCGCGAGCACGGGGTGGTGGATGGCGGCGACGTCCGGGTGCGCACGCAGCCGGGACTTCAGCGCGTTGGCGCCATAGGTGTCATGGATCGGGTTGTCGGCGTCGACGGTGACGCCACGGGACTCCGCCGCGAGACCGGCCGACAGCTCCAGCGTCGGGATCCGCTCGGAGAGTGCGGGATTGAAGAAGAACGGGATCGAGATGCGGTCCTCGCCCGCGGGTGGGGAGACCACCCGGTGGTTGGTGGCGATCAGGTAGCCGCCCGTGGCGACCTCCAGCAGCTCGCCGATGTTGACGATGAGCGCGTCCTCGACCGGCGGGGCGTCGACCCACTCCCCCTCGTGCTCGACCTGGAGACCGCCCTTGCCCGGCTCGACAAAGAGGAGGGTGAGCACACCGGAGTCCTTGTGGGCGCCGACGCCCTGGCCCCGGTCCTCGCGGCCCGGGTAGCGCACGATCTTGATGAGCGTGGAGGGATCGGTCGCAAAGGCAGGGTCGAAGACGTGCCTGTCCTGTCCGAGCGACTGGGCCCACTCCCGCAGGAGGGTGAGGGCGGTCTGCTCGAGCGTGGCCTGCCAGCGCTCGACGACCTCGCGGAGCTCGGGCAGCGCCGCCGGCCACTGGTTCGGGCCCTCGAGGATGTCCCAGTCGACGGCACCGGGCCGGCCGATCCGCGACTCACGCTCGGGGCCGATGTCGATCTGCTCGCGCCAGTCGGTCTGGCCCTGGGTGAGCTCGCCGCCGAGGCGGGTGTAGCCGCGGAAGTGCGGGCTGCGGAGGTTCTCAATGGCCTTCTTGTCGGCATCCGGCAGGGCGAAGAAGCGCCGGGCCGTGGCGACGAGCTCCTCCTGGAGCTCACGCGTCAGCCCGTGGCCGACGAGATAGAAGAAGCCGACCTCGTGGGTGGCGGCGCGCAGCTGGGTGCGGAACTGCTCCGCGGTGGCCGGGTCGGCCGCGAGACGGAGGTCGAGGACGGGAAGCGCGGTGATGGGCATGGTGGTGACTCCAGAGGGTTCGAATGCGGAAGGTGCCGGTACTCGAGACCGGTGGGGTGCGCGGCATACGGCCTGCGGACCCCGCGGGGCGGGCGGCGTACGGCGGCGGTCCGGCGGCGACGAGAGGGGTTGGGGTCCCTCAGCGGGCCTGGTCGGACGGCGCGGCAGCGCCCAGACGCATTCGGCGACAACAGCACATGACCATCGGCATGCGGCCGGCGGGGCTGATCGCGGAAGTCATAACGTCACCTTAGGAAACCGGAAAGGTCATGTCATATCCGGATGAGACCTGTCCCGCATACTGGACGGTCACAACCGCCGGACCGCCGCGCGGGCCGGAGCCGACCGACCCAGCGCGAGTTCCGTTGCAGGTCACCGAGGTTCGACCCACCCCCGATTTTGTGCTCCGCGCACGTTGTGACCCAGCACACACCCCGAGGACACTGGGGCGCACCTCGTGGCGGGCCGGGCCGCCGCGGGCCCAGGGATCGAGGTGCCGCATGTCCACCAGCCAGCCCCAGCCCACCGCTGGACACCATCTGGACCGGCGCGGCCGGGCAAAGCTGCTCACCGCCGGCCTCGTCGGCAGCTCCATCGAGTGGTACGACTTCTTCCTCTTCTCGACGGCGGCGGCCATCGTCTTCCCGCACGTCTTCTTCCCCGAGCAGTCCCAGCTCACCGCCACTCTCGCGTCCTTCGCGACCTTCTGGGCGGGCTTCCTCGCCCGGCCGATCGGCGGCATGCTCGCCGGCCACATGGGCGACAAGCACGGGCGCAAGCCGGTCGTGGTCGCCTCGCTGCTCCTCATGGGGCTGGCGACCTTCCTGATCGGCTGCCTCCCCTCGGCGGCCAAGGTCGGCGCCCTCGCCCCCACCCTCCTGGTCACGCTCCGTTTCCTCCAGGGCATCGCGGCCGGAGCGCAGTGGGGCGGCATCGTCCTGCTGCTCACCGAGTCCTACAGCCCCAAGAAGCGCGGCTTCGCCGGCACCTTCGGCCAGATGGGCGTCCCGATCGGACTCCTGATGGGCAGCCTCGCCTTCCTCATCGTCGGCGGCAGCGTGAGCCAGGCGTCCTTCATGTCGTGGGGCTGGCGGGTCCCCTTCTGGTTCAGCGCCGTGCTCTTCCCCGTCGTGATGTTCATCCACCTCAAGGTCGAGGACACCCCCGAGTTCAAGGAGCTCGCGGCCGAGGTGAGCGAGCGGCGGGCCCGCCACCACGTCGTCCAGGCGCCCCTGCGCGAGGCGGTGCGCACCAACTGGAAGCGGATCGTGCTCGGCTGCGGCCTGCTGGCCGCCACCAATGTCATGTTCTATATCTCGATCCTCGGCCTGATGAACTACGGCGTCGAGCAGCTCGGGATCGACAAGAACGACATGCTGCTGATGAGCCTGATCGCCTCGGCGGTCTCGGTGCCGATGATCCTGTGGGCCGGCCAGCTCTCCGACCGCATCGGGCGCCGGCCGGTCGTCATTGTCGGCGCGCTCATCCTCATCGTCTGGGCCTTCCCCTACTTCAACCTGGTCAACACCGGCCGGATGTCGATGATCTATCTCGCGGTCATGGTGGCCAGCGTCGGGCAGAACCTCACCTATGGCCCGCTCGCGGCATACCTCGGCGAGATGTTCGCGCCCGAGGTGCGCATGTCCGGTGCCTCGCTCGCCTACCAGCTCTCGGCCATCACGGTCTCCGGTGCCACACCGTTCATCATGGCGGCGATCATGGCCAAGACCGGCTCGTCCTTCGGCGTCTCGGTCTATATCACCGTCATCGCGATCCTCACGCTGCTGTCGGTGCTGGCCACCCCGGAAACCAACCCCAAGGAGATCCGACAGGACCCGACGGCCGTCCCGGGCACCAACCTCTACTGAGGTGGCCGGCTCCGGCCGGGCCGAGTTGTCGGCCGGTCATGCGAGCATGGAGCCATGAAGTCGATCGCGATCAAGGTCCTCGTCAACGCACTCGCGCTGTGGGCCGCCACGGCCGTCATCAACGGCATCACGCTCGAGGAGGGCACCAGCAGCTGGACCGAGAAGATCGGGACGCTGCTGATCGTGGCCGTCATCTTCGGCGTCGTGAATGCCGTGCTCAAGCCCTTCCTGAAGTTCGTCTCCGCCCCGCTGATCTTCCTCACGCTGGGCCTGTTCACCTTCATCGTCAACGCCGCCATGCTCCAGGTCACCTCGTGGCTCGCCGGCAGCCTCAGCCTCGCCTTCCACGTCGAGGACTTCTTCTGGGATGCCGTCATGGGCGCGGTCGTGATCACGCTGGTGTCGATGGTCGCCAACGCCCTGCTGCCCGACGACGACGAGCTCTGATGGCCGCACCCGACGGCGTCCCCGCCGTCCACTCGGCCTCGTTCGCCGACCTCGAAGCGCCCATGGCCTACCGGCTGTGGGCGCTTCGCGAGTCGGTCTTCGTCGTCGAGCAGGACTGTCCCTACCAGGAGCTCGACGGCCGCGACCTCGAGCCGGCGACCCGGCACCTGTGGTGCGCCGACGACGCCGGCGAGCCCACGGCATACCTGCGGGTCCTGGCGGATCCCGGCGCCGCCCGCATCGGCCGGGTCCTCACCCGCGCCGACCAGCGCGGCCGGGGGCTTGCGGCGCGGCTCATGCACGCAGCGCTGGCCGAGATCGGCGAGCGCCCAAGCGTGCTGGACGCGCAGGCCCACCTTGTCGACTGGTATGCCGCGTTCGGCTATGCCCCGAGCGGGCGCGGCTTCGTCGAGGACGGCATCCCGCACGTCCCCATGCGGCGCGGCTGAGTCCCGCCCGGACGCGCAGCGGTCGGCTACTGCTCGCGCAGGCCGGGGCTGGGCCGGTAGCGGCCGCCGGGGAAGGCCGCATCGAGTGCCTCGATCTGGCCGGCGATCTGCGCGAAGCCGATCTCGCGGCCCTTGGCGATCGGCCCCCACGGATAGCCCGTGCCGAGCTGCATCGCGGTGTCGACGTCCTCGGCGCTGGCCTCGCCGCGGTGGACCAGGTCGACCGCCTCGTTGACGAGCATCGCGATCGTGCGGGCGACCGGGTCGGTCTCGAGCGGGCCGCCGACGATGCGGTCCAGCACCTCACGGTCGGGCTCGGGCGCCTCGGAGCCGCCGTCCGCGGCATACCGATAGATGCCCTCGCCGCTCTTGCGGCCGAGCTTGCCGGCCGCCACGAGATCCTGCTGGACCCTGGTCGGGGCATAGCGCTCGTCCCGGCCGGTCTGCTCCCAGACCGAGGTGCCGACCGCGAGGTTGACGTCCTGGCCGATGAGGTCGGTCAGCGCGAGCGGGCCGATCCGGAAGCCGGCCTCGACCAGCGCCGCGTCGAGCGTGGCAGCGTCGGCGACACCGGCCTCGAGCATCCGCTGGGCCTCGCCATAGAACGGCCGGGCCACGCGGTTGACGATGAAACCCGGGGTGGAGGTGCAGCGCACCGGTGTCTTGCCCCAGGAGCGCATCAGGCTCTCGGCGATCACGAGCGTGGTGGCGCCGGTCTGCTCGCCCCTGACGACCTCGACCAGGCGCATCACCGGCGCCGGGTTGAAGAAGTGCAGACCGAGGAAGCGCTCCGGGTGGGGCACGGAGGCGGCGATGTCGTCGATCGACAGGCTCGAGGTGTTGGTGGCCAGGATCGCGTCCTCGGGCTGGGTCTGGCCGAGCCGGGCGAAGATCTCCCGCTTGACCGCGAGGTCCTCGACCACGGCCTCGATCACCAGGCCGCACGGGGGCAGCGACTCGATGGCGTCGACGGCGCGCAGCCGGCCGACGGCGCTGCTGGCCTGGGCGGCGGTGAGCTTGCCCTTGTGGGCGAGCTTCTCCAGCGTCGTCGTGAGCGCGCTGCGGGCGGCCTCGGCGGCCCCCTCCGCCGCGTCGACGAGGACGGTCTCGTGTCCGGCCACCGCGGCCACCTGGGCGATACCGGCGCCCATCGCGCCCGCACCGACCACGGCGACCACCTGTGAATTGCCCATCGGAGTCATGCCCACCATCGTGTCAGGCACCGTAGGCTTCAGTGGGCTTCGGGGCCGTGCGGTATGCCGCACCGGTCACCAGCCCACACGACCTCCCACTAGCCTGCGGGGGGCGCGAGGAGGAAGTGGCATGGCTGGGAAGTACGCGCGGAAGCGGGAGAAGCCGGCGTGGCTGGGCAAGGCCCTGCTGGCGGCGGCCGTCATCGCGGCATTCGTGCTGGGCATCGCCGTGACCCGGATCGGGTCCGGCGGCGGCGGCGACAGCGAGGCCGCCGGCACGGGCGGCAACGAGGACTGCACCGAGCGTCCGCTGGTGATCGTCCGCGCCGCCGATGAGATCGCCGCTGTCGTGCGGGCCGCCGGCGAGCGCGTGGCCGCCCGCGGCATCTGCGGCGAGGTCTCGGTCCAGGGCGGCTCCAGCGCCGACGCCGCCCGCGAGATCGCCCAGGGCTTCCTGCCCGACGTGTGGGTGCCGGACAGCTCGATCTGGACCGACAAGGCCAACTCCGGTGCCTCCAAGGAGAAGTGGGGCGACGGCCCCTCGCTGGCCACCAGCCCGGTCATGGTCGCGGCCAGCCCCTACAACGTCGCCAAGAGCAGCGAGCAGCGCCCGTCCTGGCCCACCCTCCTCGGCGGCGGTAGCCAGGCCGTCCGGATGGCCGACCCCGAGCGCGACGCGGCCAGCCGGCTAGCGCTCTTTGCCGCGACAGCCGCCCGTGGGCAGAGCGCAGCGGACCAGCTCAAGGCCGGTGCCGGCGCGATCTTCCTCTCCCGCGCCGAGGCCCACGGCCAGCTCGAGCTGCTGACCAACTACACCGCCAACCCGACCAAGAGCCCGTCGTTCCCGGCGTCGGAGCAGGCCATCGCGGCATACAACAAGGACCACGGCGACAAGAAGCTCGGCGGCTACGTCCCGCTGGGCGGCACGGCAGCGCTCGACTACCCGTGGATCGCGAGCACGCACCTCACGCCCGAGGGCAGTGCCATCGCCCGGGCCGTGCAGGCCGAGATGGCCAGCGACGCCACCCGCAAGCACCTCAAGGAGGCCGGCTTCCGGCGGGAGGCCACCGACGCCGGCCCGACCTTCGAGGGCAGCACGGGCGGCGCGTTCACGGCCATCACCGCGCTCAAGCCCTCCCAGCGGGAGGCCGCGGTCAAGCAGTGGCAGTCGGTCAAGAAGGACATGCGGATGCTCGCGGTCATCGATGTCTCCGGCTCGATGAAGCAGCCCGTCACCGAGAGCGCCAGCCGCATGCAGGTCGCCCAGGGCGCCGCGAGCAGCGCACTCAAGATCCTGCCCGCCGGCTCCCAGATCGGCGGCTGGGCCTTCTCGACGCACAAGGACGGCAAGCGCAAGGACTGGGTCGAGATGACCCCCGTCCGCCAGCTCGACGCCCCGGTCGGCAAGGGCAACCAGCGCGACGCGCTGCTGAAGTCCGTCGCGACCATGCCCAAGCTCATCGGCGGCGACACCGGCCTGTTTGACACGACGCTGGCCGCGTGGCGCCACATGCACGGCAGCTTCGACCCCAACTACATCAACTCGGTCGTGATCATGACCGACGGCAAAAACGACGACCCCGACGGCGGCATCACCCTCGCCAAGCTGCTCGAGACGATCAAGAGCGAGGGCGACCCCGAGCGCCCGGTCAAGGTCATCACGATCGGCATCGGGGCCAACACCGACCCGGCCTCCGCGGCCGCGGTCGCCAAGGCCACCGGCGGCTCGTCCTTCGTCGCCAAGAGCGCCGAGGACATCCAGAAGGTCTTCGTCCAGGCCCTCCTGCTGCGCTGAGTCCTCAGGGCTCGACCAGACCGACCTTGATCGCATAGCGCGCGAGGTCGAGCCGGTCACGCAGGCCGAGCTTGGCCAGCAGGTTGGCCCGGTGCCGGTCGACCGTCTTGATGCTGATCACGAGCTCGTCGGCGATCTCCTTGCCGGAGTAGCCCTCCGCGATGAGCTTGAGGATCTCCTCCTCGCGCGGGGTAAGCACCGAGCTGGGCGCGTCCTCGCCGGTCTCCGCGCGCTGGACGTATTCACGGATGAGCGTGGTGAGCGCGCCGGGATAGAGGAAGGGCTCGCCCCGCAGCGCCGCCCGGCAGGCGGAGATCAGGTCGCGGTCGGCGACCGACTTGTGGACATAGCCCGATGCGCCGAGCCGCAGCGCCTCGAAGAGGTACTGGTCGTTGTCGTACATCGACAGCAGGAGCATCGGTATGCCGAGCTCGCGCCGGGTCATCTCGCGGGCGGCCTGGAGGCCGGTCAGCCGCGGCATCGCCACGTCGAGGACCGCGAGGTCGATGTCGCCCTCGGCGGCCCGCTCGACGGCGGCGGCGCCGTCGCCCACCTCCGCGACGACCTCGAGGTCGGGCTCGCCGTCGAGGATCAGCCGCACGCCCTGGCGCACGAGTGCGGGGTCGTCAGCGAGGAGGATCCTGGCCGGCCGCTCCGGCCAGGAGACGTGGCCTCGGGGATCGGGGGTGCTCATCGGGGACGTCAGGCCTTCCTTCTCAGCGGCACGTCGAGGCGGACACGCGTCCCGCCGGAGGCGCTCGGCTCGACCCTCAGGTCACCGCGCACGAGCAGGGCCCGCTCGCGCATGCCGCGGATGCCCGCGCCCTCGGAGAGGACGGCGCCGGCCGGGGCACCGACCCCGTCGTCCTCGACGGTGAGGATCACCCCGTCGCCGTCCTGGGCGAGGGTGATCTCGACGGTGCGCGCGCCGGAGTGCCGGGCGATATTGGTCAGCGCCTCCTGGGCCACCCGATAGACGACGAGGTCGACCTCGGGGTCGTCGGTCACGACCCGGGCGATCCGCCGGTGCACGCTCAGCCCCGCGGACGAGCTGAGCTCGGTGGCGAGTGAGGAGATCGCGGCGGTCAGGCCGAGGTCCTCCAGCGCCCCCGGCCGCAGGCGGTGGGCCACCTGCCGGACCTCGGTCAGGCTCGACCGGGCGGCGGTCTGCACCGACGAGAGGTCGTCACGCAGGTCCTCGGGGGCCCGGTCGATCACGCGCTTGAGCCCGAGCAGGACCACGGTCAGGCTCTGCCCGATCTCGTCGTGCAGCTCCTGGGCGATGCGCCGCCGCTCGCCCTCCTGCGCGGCGAGCGCCCGGGCGTTGCTGGTGCTGCGCTCGCCCTCGAGCCGGTCCTGCATCGCGTTGAAGGCGGAGATCAGCCGCTGGGTCTCGGGACTGCCCTCGCAGCGCAGGCGCTCGCCCGGCACGAGCGGATCGACCTCCGCCATCCGCCGCTCGAGCCGCTGGAGCGGGGCGAGCGTGTGCCGCATCAGCAGCGCGTTGAGGACGAGCAGCACGCTGAGCCCGACGGCGAGCACGGCCGCCTCGGTGGCGGCCACCCGGGTCGAGACCGTCAGCGGGAGCACGGCGAGCAGCACCGTGCCGAGCGTGAAGACGATCCCGTTGCCGATCACCAGGCGCCAGATCAGGGGCATGCGCCACCTCCTTGGGCCCCACCCTCCCCCACGAGGCATCCCCGGGTCCATTACTACCGCGCGCGATGGGGGTCGGCTGCGCCGGAGATGGGTGCCAGCCCCGATGGCACCGGTATGCCGTGCCGCGAGACGGTGAGTATGCGCCCGGTTCGGCCGTGTCAGGGGCCTTCCCCGGACCGGGCGCCGCAAGCACTTCCGACCCGATCCGAGAGAGACGTCATGGACATCCCGCTCACCGCCTCCGAAGGTGTCGTCGACGAGGCCGCCGCTGCCGGACCGTGGGCGGCGCTCATCGTCATCGCCCTCCTGCTGCTGCTCTATGTCGGCACGGAGATCATCCACCTGCTCGGTCCCGGCGAGCGCGGGGTGGTCTATCGCTGGGGCCGCCCGGTCCGCGTCGCGGGCCCGGGGGCGACGCTCACGCTGCCGTGGGCGGAGCGGGTGGAGCGGCTGCCGATCTCGGTCGCCAACCACCACGTCCCGCTCGATGCGGTGACGACCCGGGATGGCGTGCGGGTGGGCCTGGAGGTGACCGCAGAGGTCGAGGTCGTCGACCCGCGGCGGGCGGTCTCCACCGAGATCGTCGACACCGAGGTCGCCGCGATCACCCGGCGGGTGGTCGCCGGTCACGTCGCCGGGGTCAGCCTCGAGGACCTCTCGGGTCTCCAGCACCAGCCGATCGAGGAGCTGCGCCGTCGGATCAACGACGAGACCGAGGACATCGGGGTGCTCACCCGCGGCGTCCAGGTCGAGTCGATCGCGCTCCCCCACGTCAGCGACATCGTGCGCTGGGCCGACGAGCGCCTCGCCAGCACCCCGCCGGGCCGGACCCCCGGCCGGTGATGCTCGCCCTCCTGCTCGCCCATCTCCTGGCAGGCGTCTGCGCACCGGCACTCGTGCGGGTGCTGGACCGTCGTGCCTTCCTCCCGCTCGCCCTCGTCCCCGCCGCCTCGGCGGTCTGGGTCGCCGCCGCCTGGCCCTCGGTCACCGGGCCCGGCGCCCAGCCCCTGCGTGAGCAGCTCGCGTGGGCGCCCGCGATCGGCCTCGGGATCGACCTCGAGCTGACCGCGCTGCGGGCCGTCCTGGCGCTGGTCGTCTCCGGCATCGGCGCTCTCGTGCTCGTCTACTCCGCCTGGTACTTCCGCGCCGGCGACCGCGAGCTGTGGCGTTTCAGCGCTGTGCTCGTGCTCTTCGCCGGTGCCATGCTGGGGCTCGTCCTGGCGGACAACCTCCTGCTGCTCTATGTCTTCTGGGAGGCCACGAGCGTCCTGTCCTATCTGCTCATCGGCCACAACCCCGAGCGGCAGGCCAACCGCAGCGCCGCGATGACGGCCCTGCTGGTGACGACCCTCGGCGGGCTGGCGATGCTCGTCGGCCTCGTGCTGCTCGGCGAGGCAGCCGGGACCTATCGCGTCTCCGGGGTGCTGGCCGCGCCGCCGACCGGCACGGCGGTCGCGGTCGGTGCCCTGCTCGTGCTCGTCGGCGCGGTCACCAAGTCGGCCCTGGTCCCCTTCCACTACTGGCTGCCGGGCGCCATGGCGGCCCCCACCCCGGTCAGCGCCTTCCTGCACGCCGCCTCGATGGTCAAGGCCGGCATCTTCCTCGTCGCGCTGCTGGCCCCCGCCCTGGCCGGCTCCCCCGGCTGGCGCCCGGCCCTGATCACGCTCGGCCTGCTCACGATGCTCCACGGCGGTGTCCGGGCCCTGCGCCAGCACGACATCAAGCTGCTGCTCGCCTACGGCACGGTCAGCCAGCTCGGCCTGATGATGCTGCTGCTGGGCGCCGGCACCCGCCGGCTGGCCCTCGCCGGCATCGGCGTCCTCGTCGCGCACGCGCTCTTCAAGGCCGCACTCTTCCTCGTCGTCGGCGTCGTCAACCGGGCCACCGGCACCCGCGACCTGCGGGAGCTGAGCGGCCTCGCCCGACGGCTGCCCGTCACCGCGACCGCAGCCGCCCTGGCCGCCCTCTCGATGGCCGGTGTCCCACCCACCTTCGGCTTCATCGCCAAGGAGGCCGCCCTCGACGCCGCGCTGCACTCCCAGGTCGACTGGCTGCCCGGCTGGGCGCTGCTGCTGGGCCTGGCCGTCGGCTCGGTCCTGACCGTCGCCTACTCCGCACGATTCGTGTGGGGCACCTTTGGCACGCGACCGGGTCTCAGCGACACCCCCGTGATCGACTCTCCCGCAGCGCTTTTCGTCATGCCGCCCGTCGTCCTTGCCCTGGCCGGTGTCGTCATGGCCGCCCTCGCCGGCCCCCTCACCACCGCGATGGCCCCCTATCTCGGCGCGCTTCCGGGCAGCGAGGCCGCGCCGGGGCTGGCGCTCTGGCACGGGCTCACCCCGGCACTCGGGACGAGCGCGGCCGTCCTGCTGCTCGGCACCGCGCTCTTCGTGCGCAGCGGTCGCCAGCTGCGCTGGACCGGTCGCGCGCTGCTCCCCGACGCAGCGACGACGCACCGCCGCGCCATGCGCCTGCTCGACCGCCTCGCCGTCGAGACCACCGGCGCCACCCAGCGCGGCTCGCTCCCCTTCTATCTGTCGACGATCCTCCTCGTCTGGGCTGTCGGCGCGGCCGTCGCCCTCTCCCGCGTGGACGTCGAGGCCGGTGTGCATCTCGCCGACAGCCCGGCCCAGGCGCTCATCGCGCTCGTCGTGATCGCGGCCACCGTCGTGACGGTGCGCTCCCGACGGCGCCTGCGCGCGGTCCTCGTCGCGGGTTCACCGGCTATGGCACGGCGCTGCTCTTCGCGCTCCACGGCGCACCCGACCTGGCGCTGACCCAGGTGCTCACCGAGACGGTCATGGTCGTCGTCTTCGCCCTCACCCTGCGCCGCCTGTCCAGCCACTTCTCCGAGCGCCCGTTCACCCGCAACCGGTGGCGCAGCATCACGCTCGGCACCCTCGTCGGGATCGTCACCTCCGCGATGGCGTATGCCGCGGCCGCGGCCCGGCAGTCACCGGCCACCTCGAGCGACATCGCCGAGGCAGCCGTGACCCGCGGTGGCGGCCGCAACATCGTCAACGTCACCCTCGTCGACATCCGGGCGTGGGACACCATGGGCGAGCTCGCCGTCCTGGTCGCCGCCGCCACCGGTGTCGCCAGCCTCATCTATCTGATCACCGGCCGCTCGGGCCGGCTCACCCCCGCCCGCGCCGACAGCGCAGACGACCCCACCGGACACCACTGGCTCGTCTCGACGCTCCGTGACCGGCCCCGCGCGCGCTCGATCATCTTCGAGGTCGTCACCCGCTTCCTCTTCCACCCGATCCTCGTCGTCTCGGTCTGGCTGCTGCTCACCGGCCACAACACCCCGGGCGGCGGCTTCGTCGCCGGCCTGGTCGCCGGACTGGCGCTGCTCATCCGCTATCTCGCCGGGGGCCGCCACGAGCTCGACGAGGCGGCTCCCATCGACGCGGGCGTCGTCCTGGGGCTCGGTCTCGTCATCGCGGCCGGCACCGCCCTCGTCCCGGTCGCCCTGGGGCACCAGGTCCTGGCCAGCGGTGCCGCACACCTCACCCTCCCCCTGCTGGGCGAGCTGCACCTGGTGTCCTCGACAGTCTTCGACATCGGCGTCTATCTGGTGGTCATCGGGCTCATGCTCGACATCCTGCGCAGCCTCGGCGGCGGCATCGACGCCGACGGGCAGGCGGCACCCGAGCTGACGGCCGCATCACCCGACGCCGACTCACCCGACGCCGACTCACCCGGCGAGAAGCCCACTGTCCCAATGGAACCCGAACACACGGCATACCCGATGGAGGTGCTCCGATGAGTGTCAGCCTGTCCCTCGTCATCGTCGTCGGAGTGCTGATGGCCGGCGGTGTGACCCTCGTGCTGGAGCGCAGTCTGACGCGCATCCTCGTCGGCCTCATCCTCATCGGCAACGCGCTCAACATCCTCTTCGTCATCGCCGCCGGCCCGCCCGGCCGTGCGCCGATCGTCGGCGCGGGCACGGGGCCGATGTCGGACCCGCTGCCCCAGGCACTGACCCTGACCGCCATCGTCATCACGCTCGGGACGACGTCCTTTGGCCTGGCGCTGGCCTACCGCGCCTCGCGCATCACCGGCCACGACGAGGTGCAGGACGACGTCGAGGACCGGCAGATCCGCCGCCGCGCGCTGGCCGACCAGCAGTCCGAGCTGGCCGACCCGCTCACCGAGGGGCTGCCCGAGGAGGAGGGTGCCGACCGATGAACAACCTCGTCGCGCTCCCCGTCGCGCTGCCCCTGCTCGGTGCCGGCCTGTGCCTCGTGCTCGGCCGCTCCGCGCGAGCCCAGCGGCTGGTGAGCATCGCCGTGCTCTCGCTCAGCGTCCTCCTCGCGGCCGTCCTGCTCTATCAGGCCGACACCCGCGGACCGCAGATCCTGCACGTCGGCGGGTGGGAGATGCCGATGGGCATCACCCTGGTCGCCGACCGCCTCGCGGCGCTGCTGCTGCTCATCTCGACGCTCGTCACCCTGTGCGTGCTGCTCTACTCCCTCGGCCAGGGGGTCGCCGAGCTGGGCCGGCAGACACCGCTCTCGGTCTTCCACCCGACCTTCCTGATCCTGTGCGCGGGAGTCTCCAACGCCTTCCTCAGCGGCGACCTGTTCAACCTCTTCGTCAGCTTCGAGATCCTGCTCGTCTCGAGCTATGTGCTGATCACCCTCGGCGGCAGCGCCCCCCGGGTGCGCTCCGGCACGACCTATGTCGTGGTCAGCCTGGTCTCGTCGGTGATCTTCCTGGCCGGGCTTGCGCTGATGTATGCCGCGACCGGCACCGTCAACATGGCCGACCTCGGCCCCCGCCTGACGGAGCTGCCCGACGGGGTGGCGCTGATGCTCCAGCTCGTCCTGCTCACGGCATTCGCGGTCAAGGCGGCCGTCTTCCCGCTCTCGGCGTGGCTGCCCGACTCCTATCCCACGGCCCCCGCGCCGGTGACGGCCGTCTTTGCCGGCCTGCTCACCAAGGTCGGTGTCTACGCGATCATCCGGGTCCAGACGCTGCTCTTCCCCGAGCAGCCCCTCACCGACCTCTTCCTCGTCGCCGCGACGCTGACGATGCTCGTGGCCGCGCTCGGCGCGATCGTCCAGTCCGATATCAAGCGGGTGCTGTCCTTCACCCTCGTCAGCCACATCGGCTACATGCTGCTCGGCGTCGCCCTCGCCTCGCCGCTGGGCGTGGCCGGTGCCGTCTTCTACACGATCCACCACATCGTCGTGCAGACCTCGCTCTTCCTGCTCGCCGGCCTGATCGAGCTGCGGGCGGGGACCACCCAGCTCGACCGGCTCGGCGGGCTGGCGCGCACCGCGCCACTGCTCGCCGTCACCTTCTTTGTCCCCGCCATGAACCTCTCGGGCATCCCGCCGATGTCCGGCTTCCTCGGCAAGGTGCCCCTCGTCCAGGCCGGCCTCGCGACCGGCACCCCCCTTGCGCTGGTCACCGTCGCGGCCGCGATCGTGGCGAGCCTGCTCACCCTCTATGCGCTGGCCCGGGTCTGGAACCGCGCCTTCTGGCAGCCCGCCCCGCAGGAGCTCCCCGAGGAGCGCGACCGACTCGTCCCGGTCGGCGCGGCCACCGAGGAGGACACCATGGGCGCCCTCTACGGGCACGGCCCGCGCGCCCACCCACGCGCCCGGACCGGGGCCGCACCGGCCCGGCCCGCCCGCCGCTGGGAGGGGCTGACCTCCCTGGCCGCCCGCGAGCGCCTCCCGCTGGGGCTGGCGCTGCCCACGCTGGCCCTGGTCGTCCTCGGCCTGTCGCTGACCTTCCTCGCCGGCCCCGTCCTCGACCTGAGCCTGCGCACGGCCGAGGAGCTGCTCGACCCCGCGGCATACATCGACGTCGTCCTCGGGAGGAGCACATGACCCGTCGCCGCCGCCTCATCGCCTCCGACTGGCCCACCCTCATCGTCCTGTGCGTCGTGTGGTGCCTGGTGTGGGGCTCGCTCGCGCCGTTGACCGTGCTCGGCGGGCTCGCGGTCGCCGCCCTGGTGCTGCTCGTCTTCCCGCTGCCGCGGGTCGCCCTGCCGGGGCAGGTCAGCCCGCCCGGGGTGGCCCGCCTGACCGGGCGCTTCCTGCGCGACCTCGTCACCGCCAGCGCCCATGTCGCCGCCGCGGCACTGCGCCCCGGCCCGGTCCCCCCGAGCGCGATCATCGCCGTGCCGCTGCGCACCCGCTCCGACCTCACCCTCACCATGACCGCGGAGCTGATCTGCCTCGTCCCCGGCTCGGTCGTCATCGAGATCGACCGTCCGACCGCCACCCTCTATCTGCACGTGCTGCACGCCGAGACCGACGAGCAGGTCGTCGTCGCGCGGCACCTCGCCCTCGAGCAGGAGCGCCGGGTCATCGAGGCCTTCGGCTCGGAGTCCGACCGTGCGGCCTGCCACGCCCCCTCCCGCGAAGGAGCCCTCCGATGACCATCGCCCTCGGCCTCTGCATGCTCCTGCTGGCCGTCGCCGTCGCGCTCGCCCTCGCCCGCCTGACCGTGGGCCCCACCAACCTCGACCGGACCGTCGCGCTCGACGTCACCGTCGCGTGCTCGCTGGCCGCGCTCGGCGTCCTGACCGCGTGGACCCGGGAGGCGTGGCTGGTGCCCGTGCTCCTCGTCCTCTCGCTGCTCGGCTTCGTCGGCTCGGTCGCCGTGGCCCGCTTCGCGCCGACCGAGACCCGTGGGGGGACCCGATGAGCCGGCTGCTGGACCTCCTCGGCGTGCTCTGCCTGCTCAGCGGCGCGCTCCTCGCCTTCACCGCCGCGGTCGGGCTCGTCCGCTTCCCCGACCTGCTCACCCGCATGCACGCTGCCACCAAGCCCCAGACCCTCGGCCTGATCCTCGTGCTGAGCGGCGTCGCCCTGCTGCTGCGCGAACCCTCGGTCGTCGGCGTCCTCACCCTGACGGTGCTGGCCCAGCTGATGACCGCGCCGGTGTCCGCACACATGGTCGGTCGGCGGGCGATCCGGACCACCACGGTCGACGAGTCGCGCCTGTTCGTCAACGAGCTCCGCGAGCACCAGACGCACTGAGCCGGGGCGATCTCCCCCGGCCCCGGCCCCACGCACTCGGGCGGGGTATGCCGCGTGGCACAGCCGCGCGGCATACCCCGCCGTTGTCCGTCCCCCCAAATGGGTGACTGAGGGCACAGTCACGATCGGGTGAAGCCGACAAATCCTCTTTACTACCGCCGTAGTATCGGGATGCCTGTTATGCCCTCTTAGACCATGCCTCTTGGAGTTGATCCGATGGAAGCACTCGACATTGCCCGGTGGCAGTTCGCAATCACCACCGTGTACCACTTCTTCTTCGTGCCGATCACCATCGGCATGTCCGCGCTGGTGGCCTGGTTCCACACCGCATATGTGCGCAAGCACAACCCCGACGACCTGCGCCTGGCCAAGTTCTTCGGCAAGCTCTTCCTGATCAACTTCGCGCTCGGCCTCGTCACCGGCATCGTGCAGGAGTTCCAGTTCGGCATGAACTGGTCGGACTACTCCCGCTTCGTCGGTGACATCTTCGGCGCCCCGCTGGCCCTCGAGGCCCTGCTGACCTTCTTCATGGAGTCGACCTTCCTCGGCGTCTGGGTCTTCGGCTGGGGCCGCATCCCCGAGAAGATCCACGCCGCGACGATGTGGCTGGTCCACCTCGGCACCGTGCTGTCGGCCTACTTCATCCTCTCGGCCAACTCCTTCATGCAGAACCCGGTCGGCTTCAAGATCAACGAGCAGACGGGCCGCGCCGAGATGGCCGACTTCGTCGCCGTCCTGACCAACAAGGTCCAGCTGGTCACCTTCCCCCACGTCGTCACCGCCTCCTACATGGTCGGCGGCGCGATGGTCATGTGCGTGGCCCTGCACAAGATGCGCCAGGCCAAGGCCGCCGAGATCGACGGCCGCGTCGAGAAGCCGGCCCCGGGCATGTACGCCAACCTGCCCGAGGACATCCCGATGTGGCGCCGCGCGGTCAAGCTCGGTGCGGTCACCACGCTCATCGCCGGCCTGCTCGTCGCCATCACCGGCGACGTCCAGGGCAAGATCATGACCGAGGTGCAGCCCATGAAGATGGCTGCCGCCGAGGCCCTCTACGAGACCCCGCCCGCCGGCGAGTGCGCCGACTTCTCGGTGCTGTCCGTCGGCAAGCTCGACGGCTCCGAGGCCACCGAGCTCATCAAGGTCCCCTGCCTGCTGTCCTTCCTCGGCACCGGGTCCTGGGACGGCGAGGTCCGCGGCATCAACGACCTCAAGGAGGAGTACACCGCCAAGTACGGCGAGAACGGCTCCGACGCGGTCATCCTCAAGTCGCTCGCCGGTGAGAACCGCAACTACACGGCCAGCCCGACCTACGTGCCCAACATCCCGCTGTCCTACTGGAACTTCCGCTTCATGATGGGTGCGGGCTTCTTCGCGGCCGGCGTCGCGGCATACGTCCTGTGGGCCACGCGCAAGGACAACGTGCCGATGGCCGGCTGGGTCAAGCCGCTGCTGTGGCTGACGCCCATCGCGACCGTCCTGGGCCACTCCTTCGGCTGGATCTTCACCGAGGTCGGCCGCCAGCCGTGGATCGTCTTCGGCCAGATGACGACCGCTGCGGGCGTCTCGCCGAGCGTGTCCGCCTCCAGCGTGTGGATCTCGATGATCGTCTACACCCTCCTCTACGGCGTGCTGGCCGTTGTCGAGGTCAAGCTCTTCCTCGACTACATCAGGCGCGGCGCCGAGCCCTACGAGAAGCAGGACCTTCTCGAGGACGACGACGAGCTGGCCTTCGCCTACTGAGCCGGAAAGGACTATCGCACAATGGATCTCTCGACTTTCTGGTTCATCCTCATCGGCGTCCTGTGGACGGGCTTCCTCGTCCTCGAGGGCTTCGATTTCGGCGTCGGCATGCTGCTGGGCGTGCTCGGCAGGGGCCGTGACGCCGAGGACACCGAGAAGCGCCGCCGGGTGCTGCTCACGACCATCGGCCCGTTCTGGGACGGCAACGAGGTGTGGCTGCTCACCGCTGGTGGCGCGACCTTCGCGGCATTCCCGCACTGGTACGCCACGATGTTCTCGGGCATGTACCTCGCCCTGCTGCTCATCCTCGTCGCGCTCATCGTGCGCAACATGGGCTTCGAGTACCGCCACAAGCGCAACTCGGCCTCGTGGAAGCGCAACTGGGACAACGCGATCATGTTCGGGTCGCTGCTGCCGCCGCTGCTGATCGGCACCGCCCTGACCAACCTCGTCAACGGCCTGCCGATCGACAAGAACATGGAGTTCACGGGCAACCTGTTCACCCTGCTCAACCCGGTCAGCCTGCTCGGCGGCATCACGATCACAGCCCTGTGCCTCACCCACGGCGCGCACTTCCTGGCGCTCAAGACCGAGGGTCAGATCCGTGAGGACGCCCGCGCGATCGCGACGAAGGCCGGTCTGGTCACCGCCGTGCTCGCGGTCATCCTGCTGCTGTGGCTCGGCCTGTCGCGCCCTGGCAACGCCGGCTCGTGGATCACGACGGTCCTCGCGGCGGTCGCGCTGCTCGCGGCGATCTTCTTCAACACCAAGGGCGCCGAGGGCAAGGCCTTCATCGGCACCACCCTCACGGTGGCCTTCGCGGTCGCGACGTACTTCTTCCTCCTCTTCCCCGACGTGATGCCGACCAACCTGGCCGACGGCACGTCGCTGACGGTGGACAACGCGTCGAGCTCCGCGATGACGCTGAAGATCATGACGGGCGCGGCCCTGGTGTTCACACCCATCGCCCTGGCCTACACCGCCTGGAACTACTGGATCTTCCGCCGGCGGATCGGCACTCACCACATCCCGGAGGCGTCCGGTATCTGAGGCATCAGGCACACTCAACTGGTGAAGCCGTTCGACCCTCGCCTAGTTCGGGAGCACCCCCAAGCCCGCCCAGCAGTCCTGCTGCTGGGCGGGGTTGGCGTTCTCTCGGGCGTCGCCACGGTCGTGCAGGTCTTTGCCGTGGCGCGCCTGGTCACGCGGCTCGTCGACGGTGGCGGCATCCTTGGCCCGCTGGGGTGGGCGATGGGTGCCTTCGCCGCCCGGGCCGTGCTCTCCGCGCTGACCGAGTGGTATGCCGCGCGCGCCGGTGCCGCCGTCAGCACCAGCCTGCGGGCGGCCCTGCTGGCGTCGTGGCTGCGGCGCGGGGCCGACGAGCGCCCGGAGCCCACCACCGCGCTGACCCTGGCGACCCAGGGCACCAGCGCGGTCGAGCCCTATGTCGCGAAATACCTCCCGACCCTCGTGCAGGCCGCCGTCCTGCCGCCGCTGGTCGTCGCGTGCATGTTCGCCGTCGACTGGGTGAGCGGGCTCATCGCGCTCCTCACCCTGCCCCTGCTGCCCTTCTTCGCCGCGCTCATCGGCGCCACCACCCGTGACGAGACGGCCAAGCGCTGGGACACCCTCTCCCGCCTCTCGGGCCACTTCCTCGACGTCGTGCGCGGGCTGCCGACCCTCGTCGGCTATGGCCGCGCCGAGAGGCAGCTGTCGACCATCGGCACGGTCAGCGAGAAGCACCGCGCCGCCACGATGCGCACCCTGCGCCTGGCCTTCATGTCCTCGGCCGCGCTCGAGCTGCTGGCCACCCTGTCGGTCGCGATCGTCGCCGTCGCGGTCGGTCTGCGCCTGGCCCACGGCCACATGGAACTGCTGCCCGGCCTGACCGCGATCCTGCTCGCCCCCGAGGCCTACTGGCCCATCCGCCGCGTCGGCGCCGAGTTCCACAACGCCGCCGACGGCGCCGAGGCCCTCACCACCGTCCTCGACGAGCTCGCCGCCACACCCCCCAGCTCCCGCTCCGCTGCCGCCGCCCGCCCCGATGACGTTGAAAACACTGGTTTCAACGCCAAGGAGCCCGGTGTGGCGTCGAATCGGGCGGATTCAACGCAACGGGGCACGGGCACGCGGTCCGACCGGGCGGCGGATCTGGGCCCGAGCGTCAGCGTGGCGGACGTGTCCTATGCCTATCCGGGGGCGAGCGGGCCTGCGCTGGAGGGCTTCTCGGCCGACTTCGCGCCCGGGCTGACGGCGGTGACCGGGCCGTCCGGCGCCGGCAAGACCACCCTGCTCGACCTCATCGCCGGCCTGCGGGTGCCCTCGACCGGGACGGTCTACCGCCCCGCGGGCCGCGTGCACGTCGTCACCCAGACCCCCTTTGTCGCAGCCGCATCCCTCGCCGACAACCTCCGCCTCGGCGACGGGCGTGACGCCACCGACGACCAGCTGTGGGCGGCCCTCGAGCGGGTCGGCCTCCGCGAGCTGGTCGCCTCCCGTCCCGACGGACTCGGTATGCCGCTGGGTGACGGCGGCTTCGGCCTGTCGGCCGGGCAGCGGGCCCGGCTCGCGCTGGCCCGCGCGATCCTCGCCGACCCCGCCGTGCTGCTGCTCGACGAGCCCACCGCCCACCTCGACCCGGCCAGCGCCGAGCTCGCGCACGGCATCATCCGTGACCTGGCCGCCGACCGCACCGTCATCGCCGTCACCCACCGCAGCGAGCTCGTCGACGCGGCCGACGCTGTCGTCACCGTGCCCGCCCGCAAGGCGGTGACCGCGTGAGCACGCCTGCGACGCAAGGCCCCTCGCCGGACGCGACCCCGCGCAGGGGTGCCGCCCCGACCGACGGCACCACACGGCATACCGCTGCTCTGAGGCACCGCGGACTGACCTTCCGCGGCCCCCTACGGCTTGCAGGGCTGCTGGGCGGCATCGCGCTGGCGTGCGGTGTGGCGCTGACGGCGACCTCGGGCTGGCTGATCGTGCAGGCGTCGTCGCGGCCGCCGGTGCTCTCGCTGCTGGTCGCGATCGTGGCGGTGCGCACGTTTGGCATCGCCCGGCCGGTCTTCCGCTACTGGGAGCGGCTGCGCTCGCACGACGCGGCGCTGGCGGAGCTGGCCGCCGCGCGCGTCGACACCTATCGGCGGCTGATCCCGCTCACCCCGGCGCGACTCGGGCGGCGGGCACGCAGCGACGTGCTGTCCGCGGCCGTCAAGGATCTCGACGACGAGGTCGAAGCGCAGGTGCGCGTGGTCGTGCCCCTGGTCGCCTCGCTCTTTGCCGGCCTCGTCGCGATCGCGTATGCCGCGTCAGTGCACCTCCCGGCCGCGGCCGCCATCACCGCCCTGGTGCTCCTGCTCGCCGCCATCGTCTGGCTACTCGCCCGGCTCGAGGGAGCCAGCCAGCACGAAGGGCTCGAGGCGCGCGCGCAGGCCCATCGCGTCGCGGCGCTGGTCACCACCAATGCCCATGAGCTCCAGGCGATCGGGGCCGGTGGCGACACCGCTGCGTGGCTCGACGACGCGCACGAGCGCGTGCGGCGGGCCGCCTCGCGCCAGGGCGCGATCCGGGCCATCGGCGCGGCGCTCATGCTGGTCTGCATCGCCGGCGCGACGGCCGGCATCGCCCTGCTCATCGAACCCTCGGTCGGCACGACCCTCTCGCGGCCGGTCGCCGCGCTGCTGCTCCTCATCCCCCTCGCCCTCGGCGAGATCACGGCCCCGCTGCCCGAGGCGATGGGCGCCCTCGCACGCTCCCGCGCCGCCGCCGCCCGGCTCCAGGCGCTCGTCACCCAGGAGCCCGCCGTCGCCCAGGCCACGGCCCCCGTCGCACCCTTGGCCCAGTTGGGCACAAACGCGCCGCGCGATCGTGCCCAACTGGGCAAAAACGCGCCGCGCGATCGTGCCCAACTGGGCGAAAACGCGCCGCGCGATCGTGCCCAAGTGGGCGAAAACGCGGGGAGTGCGCCGCGGCTGGAGCTGCGCGGGGTGAGAGCCGGGTGGGTGCCGGGGCGCACCGATGTCGGGCCGATCGACCTGGCCATCGAGCCGGGCGACCACGTCGCCCTCGTCGGGCCCAACGGCGCCGGCAAATCGACCCTGCTGGCCGTCCTGGCACGCCACCTCGACCCTTCGGGCGGCGCCTATCTCGTCGACGGCCAGCCCGCCGACGCGCGGCCGCTGGAGGTGACGCGCGCGGCATACGCGATCGTCGACGACGAGCCGCACCTGTTCACCAGCACCGTCCGCGAGAACCTGCGTCTCGCCCGCCCCGACGCGACCGACGCCGACATCGAGGCGGCCCTCGACGCGGCCGGGCTGCGTACCTGGCGCACCCACCTCCCCGACGGCCTCGAGACGATGCTGGGCGAGGGCAACACCGGCGTCAGCGGTGGCGAGCGCGCCCGCATCGCCATCGCCCGGGCCCTGCTCTCCCAGCGCCCGGTGCTCCTGCTCGACGAGCCCGTCGCCCACCTCGACCACCCCACGGCCGAGGCCGTGCTCGCAGACCTGTTCGCCGCGAGCGCCGGGCGCACCGTCGTGATGGTCAGCCACCGCGAGGAAGGCACGCAGCACTGCACGCGAATCGTGCCGATCGGTGGGACGCTTGGGGAGGCGGGACGCCACACCGACGGAGGTGCATGATGAGTCGCTCGGCGCTCAACAGACTCGGCGAGCTCGAGCGTGCCGTCATGGACGAGGTCTGGCAGGCCAACGGCGAGGACGCCTGCCCCATCTCGGTCCGCCAGGTGCAGGACCGGCTCGGCGATGCGCGTCCCCTGGCCTACACGACCGTCATGACGGTGATGACCCGGCTGGTCGACAAGGGCCTGCTCACCCGCACCAAGCACGGCCGCGCCTATCTGTATGCGCCCGTCACGACGCGCGAGCTGCTCAGCGCCACCACCATGCACGACCAGCTCCAGGGCATGGACCGGGCCGAGCGCCGCTCAGCCCTGACCCACTTCCTCGACCACGCGAGCGCAGAGGACCTGCGTGACCTGCGCGAGGCGCTCGACGAGGCGGAGCGCCAGCTCCCGGGCCGGCTCGCGCGGCTCGGCTGAGCCCTCACAGACGCAGGGGTATGCCGCGGCGCGGCCGACACGCGCGACACGCCTCATGCCCCGGTCCCGGTCCGGCACACTGGCTCCCATGAGCGAGAAGACCTCCCGGCTGCGCGTCGCCGTGCTGGGCGCGGGCGCCATCGGCTGTTATCTCGGCGGGCGGCTTGCCGACACCTGTGAGGTGACGCTGATCGGGCGGCCGCGGGTGATCACCACGCTGCGCGAGCAGGGCCTGCGGGTCACCCCCCTCGGCGAGCAGGCGCGACAGGTGGCCGAGGACCACCTGCGGCTGTCGACGACGCCGAGCGCCACCCAGGGCGCCGACGTCGTGCTGGTGTGCGTCAAGTCCACCGACACCGCTACTGCCGCAACGGAGCTCGCCCCGCATCTCTCCCCGGACACGGTGGTCATCAGCTTCCAGAACGGCCTGCACAACCCCGACATCCTGCGCGAGCACCTCGCCGGCCAGCCGGTGCTGACGGGGATGGTGCCCTTCAATGTCGCGGTGCCGGAGCCCGGCCACTATGTGCAGGGCACGAGCGGCCGCCTCATGGTCGGCTACTCCGCCAAGGCCGAGGCCTTCGAGGACGCGGCGCTGCGCGCCGGGCTCGAGATCGAGCTGCGCGAGGACATGGACGAGATCCAGCGCGGCAAGCTGCTGGTCAACATGAACAACGCCGTCAACGCCCTGTCCGGGCTGCCGCTGCGCGAGCAGCTGGGCCAGCGGGCCTACCGCCAGGTCGTGGCGCTCTGCATGGACGAGGGTGCCGCGGTCTTCGCGGCCGCGCGCCTCAAGGCCGCGCGGATCTCCGCGGTCCCCGCCTCGCTCATGGCGCGCTCACTGCGACTGCCCGACCGTGCCTTCTCGCTCGTCGCCGGCCGCACGCTCCGCGTGGACCCCCGCGCGACGTCGTCGATGGCCGACGATTTCGCCCTCGGCCGGCCGACCGAGATCGACCAGCTCCAGGGCGAGATCGTGCGTCTGGGCGAGCAGCATGGGGTGCCGACCCCGGTGTGCCGCAAGATAGTCGAGCTCGTGCGTGAGTCCGAGGCGGCCGGCCCGAAGCCGCCGCACTGGTCCGGCCCGGCGCTGCTGGCGGCTGTCACCGAGGGTGACGGCGACGAGGGCTGAGGCACGCGGCATACGACCGTGGGCTGATGCAGGTCGAGACCGCGGGCTGACGACCCCCATGCCCCGATCTCGTTGACTGGAGTCATGGCACTCATGGACATCGACAAGACCCCGCTCACCGAGTTCGGCTGGTTCCGCGCGAGCCTCTACATGGCGGCGACGATCGCGATCTGGCTGGTCCTGATGGGCGTCACGCGCCTCGTGGCCGACTGGCAGGACTGGTCGTGGGTCACGGCCGGCTTCCCCGGGATCCCGCTGGCCATCGCGTGCGGCGTCGCCTGGGAGTACACCCGGCGCGACCGGGCCCGCAAGCGCCGCTGAAAAGCCGGGTGCGCGCCCGCGGCATACCGGGCAGGGCGAGACCGCATACCTGATCACGCGCGTGCAGTGGCGTCGGCGCTAGGACTCCGCCGCTAGGGGTCCGGAGTCCGTGCGCTCAGGCGCGAGGACGGCGCACCGACAGCGTGACGAGGACCGGGCCGGAGCGGGTGCCGCTCGGCCCGTCTGCGCCGCAGCCGGCCTGACCCGCACTGGTGCCCGAGGCACACGAGCCGCAACCGCCGGAGGGGCAGCCGATCGCCAGCTCGCGGGCGTCCATCCGGCCCATCCGCACGAGCTGGTCGACGGCGGCCGAGACGACGTCGCGGTCGAGCCCGGTGCGCCGGGAGACGTCGTCGAGCGACTCCGCGCCGGCCTCGAATGCCGCGAGCACGGCCGAGAGCGGGCGCCGGCTCACCAGATCATCCGGCCGATCTGGAAGGTCGCGACGGCCAGCACCCACGCGACGACGAGCTGGAGCAGCACGCCGAAGACCGTCCACCTCAGGCCGATCTCGCGCTTCTGCGCCGAGAGGGTCGCCACGCAGGGGGTGTAGGCGAGCAGGAAGACCATGAATGCCGCGAGCGCGGCACCGGTGTGCCCGCCCGAGGCCATCTCGAAGGTCTGGTGCAGCTGGGCGCCGAGCTGGCCGGGCTCCCGCTCGGAGGCGGGCTCGGCGATCGCATAGGTCTGGGCCCAGGAGGAGATGACGGCCTCCTTGGCGATGAAGCCCACGACGAGGGCCGAGACGGTCTCCCACTGGCCGAAGCCGGCCGGGGAGAGCAGCGGCGCGACCGACTTGGCGACCGCGGCATACACGCTGTCGGAGACCGGGACCTCGCCGAAGCCGGCGCCCGAGACGGCGGGGATCGACTGGAGCAGCCAGACGACGCAGACGGTGGCGACGATGATGCCCGAGGCGGTCCGGAGGAAGCCCTTGAGCCGCTGCCACATCACCGACAGGGTCAGCCGGGCGGTGGGCAGCTGGTAGGGCGGCAGGTCGATGACGAGGGGGTCGGCGCCCATCGTGCGCCACAGGGTCGACTTGAGCAGCAGGCCGACGGCGACCACGAGCAGGATGGAGACGAGATACATCGCGAAGACGACCGTGCCGGCCTGGCGTGGGTAGAAGGTCGTCGCGAGCAGGACATAGACGGTCAGTCGGGCGCTGCACGAGGTGAAGGGCACGAGCAGTGCGGTGAGGACGCGCTGGCGGGCGTTGGGCAGGATGCGGGTCGCCGCCACGGCCGGCACATTGCAGCCGAAGCCCACGACCAGCGGCAGGAAGGCCCGGCCGGGCAGGCCGATGCGCCGCATCATCCGGTCGGTGACCACGGCCGCGCGGGCCATGTATCCGGAGTCCTCGAGCAGGGCGAGCAGCAGGAACATCAGCGCCATGAGCGGCACGAAGGTCAGCAGCATGCCGACCCCGGCGACCAGGCCGTCGACGAGGAAGCCCTCGACCGGGGTGCCGCCGAGGCCGACCCTGTCGAGCAGCCAGCGGGTGCCGTCGGACACCGGGCCGGTGAAGAGCCCGTCGAGGGCGTCCTGGAGCGGCGCGGCGATCGTGGTCGTGATCTGGAAGACCAGCCACATCACCGCGAGGAAGATGACCGGGCCAAGGACCGGTGCGGTCACGAAGCGGTCGATGAGGTCGGAGCGGCCCCGGCGCGCGTCGCCGGTGTCGCGGGTGCCGGCGTGGACAGCGGCCTCGATCCACTCGAAGCGCTCGTCGGCGAGCTCGAGGTCCTCCAGCCCGCAGTCCGAGAGCGGGCACATCGAGCCGCACGGGGAGCCGTCGTGGCCGGGCAGGTCGACGGCGCGCGGGGCGGGCCGCTCGGCGTCGAGCACCCCGAGGACCGCGGCGGCGAGGTTGGACTCGCCCTGGCGGCGGCGGGGGTCGACGGCGACGACGGGGGCGCCGATCTGCTCGGCGAGCGCATAGGTGTCGATCTCGATCCCGCGATGACGGGCGACGTCGTTCATCGTCAGGGCGACCACGAGCGGCAGGCCGAGCTCGCGGACCTGGGCGACGATGTAGAGGCTGCGGGCGAGGTGGGCGGCGTCGGCGATGACGACGACCGCGTCGGGCAGCTCGTCGGGCTCGACGTCGACCAGCAGCTCGCGGGTCAGCGCCTCGTCGGGGCTGGCCGGGTCGAGGGAGTAGGCCCCCGGCAGGTCGACGAGGGTGAAGGTCACCGGCTCGGCCTGGCGCGGGCAGGTGCAGGTCTCGCAGTCACACGTGGCGGCAGCCCGGGTCGTGGGCCAGACCCCGCGGCCGACCTCGACGGTGGTGCCGGGCCAGTTGCCGACCGTGCGCTTGGCGCCCGTGAGGGTGTTGAACAGGGTCGACTTGCCGACATTGGGCGACCCGACCAGCGCGACGACCGGCGAGCCGTCGGGTGCTCCCGAGCCCGGGACGTCGCCGTGGCAGGAGGGGGTGGCGCCGCGCGAGGCGCGGAACCGCGGCCGGGGCAGGACGGGCTCTGGCCGCTGCTGGGCGGCAGCCCCCGTCACCGTCTCGCCCCGGTCGCGCACGTCGGTCATCAGGCGCCCTCGCGGACCAGCTCTTCGATGGCCGACAGCGGCTGGACGGTGAGGTGGCCCAGCGTTGCCGCGTCGATCGCGATGCGCGACCCGGCGACCGAGACCACGCGGCCGCGGCCGGAGGTGCGCTGCACGCAGGTGAGGTGGGCCCCACGGCGCAGCCCGAGCTCGGCGAGGCGCCGACGGACCTCGGGGGCGGTGCTCGCCTCGAGGAAGACCAGCGGCTCACCGATCGGCGCGCGGTCAAGCGTGAGAGTCACGCCTCCGAGGCTACGCCTGTAGGTAAGGCATGCCTAAATCGTTCCTCCATGTGGCACAGGCCACCCATGCCCGCACTCCGGGCGGCCCCGGCCACAAGTCCGTGGCGACGCCGGGCGCATGCCGGCGCCACACGGCATACCGTGTCCTCATGCCGCACGACCCCTATCGCATCTGCGTCGTCTGCTCGGGCAACATCTGCCGCTCGCCGATGGGCGAGTTCCTGCTGCGCGAGGCCTTCGAGGAGGAGGGGCTGGGCGATCGCGTCGTCATCGACTCGGCCGGCACGACGTCGTGGGAGGTGGGCAACCCGGCCGACCGGCGCACCCTGTCGGTCCTGACCCGCAACGGCCACGACGACTTCGGCGGTCGCGACCACCGGGCCCGGCAGTTCGAGCGGTCCTGGTTCGCCGACCTCGACCTCGTCCTCGCCGCCGACCGGGGGCACCTCGGGGTGCTCCAGCGCCTCGCGCCGACCGAGGCCGACCGCGCCAAGGTCCACCTGCTGCGCGAGTTCGACGACGACTCGATCACCGCCGGGACGCTCGAGATGGACGACCCCTGGTATGGCGACGACGCGTCCTTCGACCAGACCTATGAGGAGGTCCGCGCCGCCACGCCCGGGATCGTGGCGCACGTGCGCAGCGAGCTGGGTCTCTAGGCGGTATGCCGCGTCGCGGCTCAGGCCGCGCGCTCGGCGCGGCGCTCGCGGCGGGTGGTGAGCAGCCAGCGCGCGAGGACGTCGACGGCATACCCGATCGTGCCGATCACGAGGATCAGCGCGGTGATGTGGTGATAGGCCAGCTGGTCCTTGGCGTTGAGGATCTGATAGCCGAGTCCGCTTGTCACACCTAGCATCTCGGCGGGCACGAGCACGACCCAGCCGATGCCGATGGCCATCCGCAGACCGCCGAGCAGGTGCGGCTGGAGGGAGGGCGCGGTGACAGTGCGCAGCCGCTCCCACCAGGTCGCGCCGAGCGCCTTGGCGACCAGCAGGTGACCGGGGTCGACCGACCGCACCCCGGCGGCCGCGGCGAGCGTGACCGGCCAGACCGTGGTGGCGGCGACGAGAGCGATGACGGGCGGGTCCCCGATGCCGAAGAGGCCGATGGCGATGGGGGCCCAGGACAGCGGCGAGACCATCCGCAGGAAGAGCAGGGTGGGGCGGGTCGCCTTCTCCAGCCACGGGACCGAGCCGATGCCGACGCCCAGCAGGGTGCCGACGACGGCCGCGATGAGCAGACCGGCGGCGAGCCGATAGACCGAGCTCGAGGCGTCGGCGAGCAGGGCCCCGCTGGCGGCGAGCTCGCGCAGGCCGACGAGGGTGCGCGACGGCGAGAAGTCGCGCATGAGCGCGCGACCGGCAAAGAGGACATCGGTGGCGAGCCACCACAGGGCGACGGAGGCGGCGATGCCCGCGACGGGCAGCCACCACGAGGAGCGCTCGCGGCGCTCCGGCTCGGCCGTCCGCACGGTCGGCGTCTCGGCGGCCGTGCGCGGCCGCTCGCTGGCGAGGATGCTCATGGCTCGATCTGCTCCGTTCGGTCCGGGCTCGGCACGCGCTGGCCCGTGGCCCGCAGCGCACTCCGCACGAAGCGGTCGTCGACCAGCCCGGCATGGACCTCCGGCCCCTCGGCGCCGCGCAGGAAGGACGCGTCGCCGTCGACCTTGGTGGTCCGCATCGCCTCGACGAGGCTGGTCGTGTAGCTCGCAAAGGGGTAGGGAGAGAAGGCGATCCGCTCCCCGTGCCAGGTCGGATGGCTGGTGACCGAGGCGTATGCCGCGGGCGTGCGGGTGAGCACCTTGGTCACCGCCGCGGGCGGCTGGGGCAGGTACTTGCCGGCACCGGCGAGCACCTCGGTTGCGGCCTGGGAGCGGTGCCCGTCGAGCCACTGCTGGGCCTGGACGAGCGCCGTCGTCAGGCCGGTGACTGCGCCGGGGTGGGAGTCGATGAGGTCCTCGCGGACGGTGATCGCGCAGCAGCCGTGGTCGTGCCACACGTCGCCGAGGAAGCGGTGGACCCGGCCGACCTTCTTGGCCTCGGCCACCGCGCTGAAGGGGTCGGCGACGACGAAGCCGCCGATGCGCCCGGCCGCGAGGGCGGGCACCATCTCGGCGGGGGCCATGACCGCGAGCTGGACGGTGCCGGCCGCCGCCGACGGCGTCTCGCGGATGACGGGCGTGAGGCCGGCGTCGGTGAGGAGGCGCTGGAGCAGGACGGAGTGGACGGACCACCAGTAGGGGATGGCGACGGTCGTCCCGGCGAGCTGCTCGGTGCGGGTGATCTCGGGGCTGACGGTGAGCGCGGAGCCGTTGGTGTGGCCCCACGCGACGACCTTGAGCGGTGCCTTGCGGGCCAGCCGCAGCTGCACGGCAAAGGGCATGAGCAGGTGGACCGCGTCGACCTCGCCGGCCACGAAGGCCTGGGCGAGGGACTCCCAGCTGCGGAAGAGCACGGGCCGCGCGGAGCGGATCCCGTTGCGGGAGAGGAAGCCTCCCTCATGGGCGGTGAGCAGGGCGGCGCCGTCGGTGATCGGGAGGTAGCCGATGCGCAGCTCCCGCCCGAGCACGTCCTTGCCCGCGTCCTCCTGCGGGGCGAGCGAGCGGACGGCGCCGCCGACGGCCAGCGCGCCGATCCCGCCGGCAGCGGCGAGCCGGCCACCGAGCCGCAGCGCCTGGCGGCGGGTCAGGTCAGGCGACACGGGCCGGCTCCTCGTCGAAGGCGGCCCGGATCTCACCGCGGAGCGGGTGGACCACGGCGTGCTCGTGGTCGGCCGCCGGGGTGTGCTCCCAGCTGCGGGCGATGCGGCCGTCCCGTCCGAGCAGGACGATGCGGTCGGCGAGGATGAGCGCCTCGTCGATGTCGTGGGTGACGATGACGCTCGTCAGGTGTCGTCGGTCGCCCTCGGCCCGCAGCCACTGCTGGAGCTCCCAGCGGGTGGACGGGTCGAGCGCGCTGAACGGCTCGTCGAGCAGGAGGAGGTCGGGGTCGACCGCGAGCGCCCTTGCGAGAGAGGCGCGCTGGGCCTGTCCGCCCGAGACCTCATCGGGATAGCTGTCCCGCACCTGCTCGAGGCCGAGGAGGGTGACCAGCTCCTCGACGCGGGCGGGGCCGCTGTGGCTGGCGTTGGCGGCATACCGCAGCCCGATGGCGATGTTCTCGCCCACCGTCAGCCACGGGAAGAGCAGTGCGGACTGGAAGACGACACCCTGACGGGCCTCGCCGGTGAAGCGCACCGACCCGGCCGACGGGGCGAGCTGGCCGTCGAGGACCTTGATCAGGGTCGACTTGCCGGCGCCGCTGGGGCCGAGCACCGCGAGCTGGTGGCCGCGCTCGATGTCGATGGTGATGTCGCGCAGGACCTCCCGCGCGCCGTAGCGGACGCTCAGGCGCTCGAGGCGAGCGAGGAGATCTCCCACCGCAGCTGTCCTTCCGAGGGCGACTGGACGGGGAGGAAGGCCGCCTCGCGGAAGCGCCGGGCCGGACCGCTCGTGGCGAGGTAGCCACGCCCGCCGGCGAGCGCAGCCTCGAGCCGGGTCGCCTCTCCCGCAAGGAGACTCGAGTCGAGACGCAGGCGCACGAAGTCGATCGGCTGGGCCGCCGACACATCCGCCGACAGCCGCTCCCAGCGGGTGGTGACCTCGCGCAGCTGGGCCTGGGCGGCGGCATACCGCTCCCGCAGGCCCTCGGCGCCGGGCTTGCCGATCAGTGCCTCGGCCTCGCGCAGCGACCGGCGGGCGACGCCGACGCAGAACGAGGACTGGAGCACGAGGAAGGTCGGTCGGAAGGCCCGCACAAAGGAGGCGAAATCCTCGGAGACCACGTGGTCGGCGGGGATGCGCAGGTCCTCGATCGCGATCGACGCCGACGCGGTGGCGTTGAGGGCGAGCAGCCCGCTGACCGGGCGCACGGTGAGACCGGCGTCGCCGACCTCGGCCCAGGCCACGATCTTGCGGCCGTCATTGAGCTCGATGGGCAGGACCACGACCGAGCCGGGCAGGAGGTTGGAGGCCCAGCGGATCGACCCGCTGGCGATGACCGCACCGTCGGGGTCGAGGCGGCCGGTGACGCCGAGCGGCTCGATGCCGGCCAGGGCCTTGAGGCCCGAGGCCATCGCGGTCGAGCCGACCCGGCGGCCGCTGCGCAGCTCCTCGAGCACCCGGTCGGTCGCCGGCGAGCGGCGGCCACGGGCGAGGAAGTCGAGGACGACGCGGTGCGCCCAGAGACTGAAGGCGGTGCTCATGCACTCCTCGGCCACCAGCGCGATGAGGCGCGCGCTGCCCGTGACATCGACGGCGTCGGCCCGGCCGGTGCGCAGCGCGTCGACCCCGAGGTCCAGCACCCGCAGGTGGTGGAGAGTCGGGAAATGCGCTGTGGGAGAGGCCTCCCCGGCGTCGATGGCCTGAGCGGTCCCGGCGATCTCGGCGCGGATCTGCTCGGCGGCCACATCGACGATGCGGTTGCGGGTGCGCACGAGGTCGGCCACGGCGAGTCCTTCGGTGGGGTCAGTGGCGAGGATGGTCATGAGGTCAGTCCGCGAGGGCGTGCAGCCGGTCGATGGGGGTCTCGACGACCTTGCGCGCGGTGACGACGGCGTCCTCGTCCGGCGCGTTGTAGAGGCAGAGGCACTTGACCATGTCCTCGCGGACGTAGGTGCGCAGGAAGGCCACCTCGGGCACCTCGGCGTACTTCGGCGACTTCTCCTTCTTGCGCGCGAGGTAGGTGTCCATGTCGATGTGGCTGGGGATGTCCCACTCCACGAGGTAGCCGGCGCTGGGTCGGGCGGCCTTGATGTCCTCGAGCTCGGCGCCGACCAGGCGGACACGGTCGGGCCCGGAGACCTCGCTCGCCCCCTCGATCGGGGCGGCCTCGAGCGCACCGGCGAAGTCCTCGACACTGGGCGTCTCGACGACGACGAAGACCCGGCCCTGGTCGGCGGTGACCTCCGACTCGATGAGCTGGCCGCCGACCTGCTCGGCGACACCCGAGGCGGCCTCGATGAGGGCCAGGGCGGCCTCCTTGCTGGGGGCGGCGGGGACGATCTCGATGAGCGACAGCTCGGACATTGCGGGGCTCTCCTGGGCGTGGCTTTGGGGTTGACGCACAGGACATCGAGGCGTGCCTGCGCTTGACCGGCATGCGTCGCCGGTCCCGGTCATCACCCGGGGCACCCCACCGCAGTGGAGGGTTGCCGCCCAGCCAGCCGGGGCTTCGCGCTGGGGCTCGTGACCGAGCACCACACTAGAACCCCGGGTTATGGGTATCCAAACTGGATGTTCTGATTTTGAGACGACACCCGTGGGGGTATGCCGCGCGCTCGCCAAGGGGCGGAGGGCGCCTCAGCTCTCCTCGACGATCAGCTTGATCCGCTCGAGGCCGCGCTGCATGCCGCGCTCGAGCTCGTCGCCGTGGCCCTCGTTGCCGCCGAGCAGCAGGCCCGTGAAGGCGGACGCGAAGGCGCTCACACCTGCGGGCGTCTCGCGCCGCTGGACGACGCGGGTGCCGGAGGCGGTGGGCTCGAGGGTGTAGGACCAGATCGAGCCGTTCTCATTGACCCGCCAGGCGATCCGCTCCCCCTCGTCGAGCTCGGTGATGGTCGAGGTCGTCGGCCAGATGACCAGCCCGCGCTGGTTGATGCCGACAAACCGGGTGCCGGCGGCCCGCGGTCCGAGCAGCAGCACCCGGCGGCACTCGGGTGACCACTCCCCCGTCCGACGGATGTCGGAGACGACGGCCCACACCCGCTCGGGTGGCGCCTCGATGTGGACGGACGCCTCGAGATCTCGCACCTGTGTCGCCATGGCCACAATCCTGCCCGAGACACCCCATGCGGGTGGGGTCCCGCGCACCGGCGACGTGGTAGGACTTGGCCACGAGACGGCATACCGCTGGCAGAGCACGACCGGAAGGCACGACGTTGGCCGCGCACGAGACCACCTGGCCCGAGGGGACCCCCTGCTGGGCCGATGTCCAGGCAACCGACCTGGAGGCGATGGCCGACTTCTACAACCGGCTGCTCGGGTGGCAGATCGACGGCAACCCCGACTTCCCCGGCTACCTCATCGCGAGCGTCGACGGGCGCCCGGTGGCGGGCATCGGCACCAAGCCCGAGAACCTCGCCGCGGTCCCGTCCGCCTGGTCGACCTATCTCGCCGTCGACAGCGCCGACGCGACGGCCGCGCGCATCGAGGAGCACGGCGGCGAGCTCATGATGGGCGAGCCCTTCGACGTGGCGGGGATGGGGCGGATGACCTTCGTCCTCGACGCCGCCGGGTGCGCCGTCGGCATCTGGCAGGCCGGCGGGCACATCGGCTTCGGCATCACCGGCGCGCCTGGCGCAGTCTGCTGGCACGAGCTGCACACCACCCGGTTCGCTGAGGCGATCCCCTTCTACGAGAGCGTCTTTGGCGTCACCGCGACGCCCCTGAGCGACACCGACGAGTTCCGCTACTCCACCCTCGACGTGGCCGGCCACACGGTCGGCGGCGTCTTTGACGACCCGGCCGTCCCCGAGGGCACCAACGGCTACTGGCTGCTCTACTTCGCGGTCGGCGACGTCGACGGCGTCGTCGACTCCGCGGCCGGCCTCGGCGCCACGGTCCTCATGGCCCCGCAGGACAGCCCCTACGGCCGGATGGCCGTCATCGCCGGCCTCGAGGGCGAGCTCTTCGCCGTGATCGAGCCGACGCTCCCGGCCTGAGCCAACGACGCAGGGGTATGCCGCGCGCTCGCGGTGAGCGCGCGGCATACCTCCCATGGACTCTCGCGCGGGCGCGCGCGAGGCTCTGGAAGGATTGGGCCCATGGCCTCCCTTGCTGACGTGACCCCGCAGATCGCCCTTGGTGCCCTCGACGGCCGCTACCGCGGAGCCGTCGCCCCGCTCGTGGACCACCTGTCCGAGCCGGCGCTCAACCGCGAGCGGATCCGCGTCGAGGTCGAGTGGCTGATCCACCTCACCGAGCAGCAGGTCGTGCCCGGGGTGCGCCAGCTCACCGGTGACGAGCAGGCCGCGCTGCGCAAGGTCGTCGAGGACTTCGGGCCCGACGCGATCGCCGAGATGGCCGAGACCGAGAAGGTCACCCAGCACGACGTCAAGGCCGTCGAGTACTTCCTCAAGAAGCGCCTGACCGAGATCGCGCCCGAGGACGGCGCGCAGCTGTCGGAGCTGATCCACTTCTGCTGCACCAGCGAGGACATCAACAACCTGTCCTATGCACTCATGGTCAAGGGCGCCGTGCAGGAGGTCTGGCTGCCCAAGGCCACCGCGCTCGTCGAGAAGCTCGCGACGATGGCCTCCGACCTGCGCGACGTGCCGCTGCTCGCGCACACCCACGGGCAGCCGGCGACGCCCACGACGATGGGCAAGGAGCTCGCGGTGCTCGCCTGGCGCCTCCAGCGCCAGCTGCGGCGCGTTGAGAGCGCTGAGTTCCTCGGCAAGATCAACGGCGCCACCGGCACCTTCGGCGCACACCTCGCGGCCGTGCCCGAGGCCGACTGGGTGGAGATCTCGCGGACCTTCGTCGAGGGCCTGGGCCTGACGTGGAACCCGCTCACCACCCAGATCGAGAGCCACGACTGGCAGGCCGAGCTCTATGCCGACATGTCGCGCTTCAACCGGATCCTGCACAACATGTGCACCGACGTCTGGACCTACATCTCGATGGGCTACTTCGCCCAGGTGCGCGGCCAGGGCACGGTCGGCTCCTCGACGATGCCCCACAAGGTCAACCCGATCCGCTTCGAGAACGCCGAGGCCAACCTCGAGGTCTCGTGCGCGCTGCTCGACGTGCTCGCGTCGACGCTCGTGCAGTCGCGCCTCCAGCGCGACCTCACCGACTCCTCCATGCAGCGCAACATCGGCACCGCCTTCGGCCACTCGATGCTGGCCCTGGACAACGCGACCCGGGGCCTCGACGGCCTCGACGCCGTGCCCGAGGCGATGGCCGCCGACCTCGACGCCAACTGGGAGGTCCTCGGCGAGCCGGTCCAGTCGGCGATGCGGGCGCTTGGCGCGCAGGGCGTCGCCGGCATGGAGAACCCCTACGAGCGACTCAAGGACCTCACCCGCGGCCGGCGGATCGGCCAGACCGAGCTCGTCGAGTTCGTGCGCGGTCTCGGCCTGCCCGCGGAGGTCGAGGAGCGGCTGGCCGCCATGACGCCCCAGACCTACATCGGCATGGCGCCCGACCTGGTCGACTTCCTGGACTGAGGCTGCTCGCCGGCGCAGACCCTGGCCGGCGGCGCACGTCTAGCAGGACGTGCGTCGGCGACAAAGCTGTGTATGGCCTGCCGCCCGCTGGCTCAGGCCGCCAAGGCTATGGCGGCGACGCCCGCGAGGAGTGCCAGTGGCACCACGGCCAGGCCCTCGAGGGCGAGGCGCGGCAGGCTCACGGGGAGGCGTCGGGAGCGGCAGGCCTGGAGCCACAGCAGGGTGGCCAGTGAGGCCCACGGCGTGACGAGTGGGCCGGCATTGACCCCGACGAGCAGCGCGGCCAGCCGGGGCCCGCTTGTGCCGAGCGGCTCCAGCCCGAGATAGGCCGGCAGGTTGTTGATCGCGTTGGCGGACAGGGCTCCCGCACCAGCGATCTGGAGCAGCGCGCCCGACCCATCGCCCTGCGTGACCAGCGAGACCACGCGGGGCGCGAACCACGGCTCAAGCGCACCCACGGCGAGGAAGAGCGCCAGCGCGAACGCAGCCATGGGCCACGGCGCGAGCCGTGCCAGCCTGCCGGGGCGCACCTTGTGCGGGCTACGCCAGGCGAATGCCGCGACCGTCACCAGCAGCGTCACCCCGGTGGCGAGCCATGGCGCGACACCCGCGACGACCGCCGCGCCGAGCAGGGCGGTGAGCGCGGCCGTGAGGGGCACGAGCACTCGGTCGTGGCGAGGCAGGTGGCGCGGCGGCACATAACGACCCGTGATCGAGCGCCGGTGGCGCAGCAGCAGCCACACGACCGTGACCACCAGCACCGCCAGCTGCGGCGCCCACATCAGCTCGACGAATCCGCCTGTCCCCGTGCCGAGCCGGTGCATCGCGAGGAGGTTGGTCAGGTTACCCATGGGCAGCAGCAGGCTGGTGGTGTTGGCCAGCCACAGCGAGCCGAGCGCGAAGGGCCACGGGTCGACCCTCACCTCCCGCGCGACGTGGATGGCGAGCGGCGTCATCAGGACGGCGGTGGTGTCGAGGCTGAGCAGCGACGTCGCGAGAGTGCACAGCCCCACAAAGAGCAGATAGAGCCAGAGCGTGCGGCCCCTGCCCCAGCGGGCGATGCGGTGGGCGGCAGCGTCAAAGAGCCCCGCATCGTCGAAGAGGTCGGCCAGGACCTTGACGAGGATGAGGAACAGCAGGATCGGCCAGACCCGCTCGAGGGTCTGGCCGATCAGCGCGGTCTGGTCAGGCAAGCGCGAGGTCGATGACCTCTGCGCCGATGCGCTTGGCCAGCTCGGACGGGTCGACGACGAGCTTGCTGCCCCGGATGCCCGAGCCGATGACGACCTGGTCGCGCTCGAGGACGCGCGAGTCGATGAGCAGCGGCCACTCCGCGGGCAGCCCGATCGGGGTGATGCCACCGAACTCCATCTCGGTCAACGCCACCGCGTCGTCCTGCGGCGCAAAGCTGATCTTGCGCACGTCCATGTGCCGGCGGACCTTGCCGTTGATGTCGGCGCGGTCGGTCGCCAGGACCAGCACCGCGGCATACCTCGTCTCACCGGAGCGCTTGCCGGCGACGACCACGCAGTTGGCGGAGTGGGAGGGCGCGGACCCATAGGCCTCGCAGAAGGCCGCCGTGTCGGCGAGGTCCGCGTCGATCGGGGCGATCTTGGCCGAGGGGTATGCCGCGATGGCCTCCCGCGTGCGCGTCGCGAGCAGGGCGGGCTCGGCGTCGGGGACGGGGGTCCAGGTCAGGGTGCCTTCGGCTTCGCTCATGTGTGACTCCTTTGCTTCGGCACAGGCTAACTGCGATGTGGCAGAGGGCGACTCACCCCAAGGCAGTGGACAGTGCCTGGTCGAGGTCGAGGATGAGGTCCTCGGTGCCCTCGAGGCCGACGGACAGGCGGATCGTGCCGTCGGTGATGCCCACGGCGGCGCGGGCCTCCTCGGACAGGCGGCGGTGGGTCGTCGTCGCGGGGTGGGTGGTCAGCGACTTGGAGTCGCCGAGGTTGTTGGAGATGTCGACGAGCTGGAGGGCGTTCATCAGCGCGAAGGCCTGCGCCTTGGTGCCGTCGATCTCGAAGGTGACGACCGTGCCGCCGCCCGTCATCTGGCGCTGGGCCAGGTCGTGCTGGGGGTGCGACTCGAGCATCGGATAGATGACGCGGCGGATGCCGGGCCGCCCCTCGAGGTGCCGGGCGATCGCGAGTGCCGAGTCGGCCATCCGCTCGACGCGCATCGTCAGGGTCTCGAGGCCCTTGAGCAGCACCCACGCGTTGAAGGGTGACATCGCCGGGCCGGTGTGGCGCATGAGGTTCTTGACCGGGCCGCCGATGAAGTCGGCCGGGCCGAGGATCGCGCCGCCGAGCGTGCGGCCCTGCCCGTCGATGTGCTTGGTCGCGGAGTAGACGACGATGTCGGCGCCGTGCTCCAGCGGCCTGGAGAAGGCGGGCGTGCCGAAGACATTGTCGACGACGACCTTGGCGCCGACCGCGTGCGCGAGCTCGGAGACGGCGGCGATGTCGACCAGCTCCTGCATGGGGTTGCTCGGCGTCTCGAAGAAGACGGCGTCGGTCGGTCGGTCGAGGGCCGCGCGCCACTGGTCGAGGTCGTTGCCGTCGACGAGGACGGTCTCGACGCCCCAGCGCGGCAGCAGCTCGTCGACGATGACCATGCACGAGCCGAAGAGCGCGCGGGATGAGACCAGCCGCGAGCCCTGCCCGCACAGGGCGGAGAGCGCGACGAAGACCGCCGACATGCCCGACGCCGTCGCGAAGCAGGCCTCGGCGCCCTCGAGCAGCCGCAGTCGCTCCTGGAACATCGCGACCGTCGGGTTGCCGTAGCGGCTGTAGACGAAGCGCTCCACCTCCTCCTTGAAGGCGGCCTCCGCGTCCTCGGCGGTCTCGTAGACGAAGCCGCTCGTGAGGTACATCGCCTCGGCGGTCTCCTCGAACCCGGAACGGGTGAGCCCGCCCCGCACGGCGAGGGTGTCCGGCGACCAGGAGGTGTTGTCCGACATGCCCGAGATCGTATGCCGCCCGCTCACCCCCGCCCCGCGGCATACCGCCCCTCGGACCCACCCGCTCTCCAGCCCACCCTCCTCCTCTTAAGCCAACTGGCGAGTTCCGCCCCGGGCGTTTTAACCCACTTGGGCACGATCGCGCCGCGGGCTTGCGGCGCGCGGGGGTCGGTGGCGATGCTGGACGGCATGAGCGAGCCGCTGTCGATGGACGACGTGCACGACATCGCGATGGCGCTGCCCGAGGTCACGCTCGGCACGTCATGGGGCGACAAGCCGACCTACAAGCTGCGCGACAAGGGCTTCATCATCCTGCGCGGACCGCAGAAGGACGCCGTCGACCCCGATACCGGTGAGCCGATGGACGACGTGATCCGCATCGTCGTGCCGACCGACGAGGACAAGCGCGCGCTGGTGGAGTCAGACGGGCCGTGGTTCACGACCGACCACTTCCGCAGCGACGCGGCCGTGCTGATCCGCGCCCGGGACCTGCCACAGCTGGACTACATCGAGCTCGTCGAGGTCATCACCGACGCCTGGGCCCGGATGGCGCCCAAGAAGCTCGTCAAGCAGCACCTGGGCTGAGCCGGAATACCCCATAGGGGTATGCTGTTGGACGTCACGACCCGACCGACAGGAGTGGCGATGCCCGGATACACCGGCAGCAAGGACGACTATCTCAAGCGGCTGCGCCGCATCGAGGGACAGGTGCGCGGCATCCACCGGATGGTCGAGGAGGACACCTACTGCATCGACGTCCTCACCCAGGTCAGCGCCATCACCAAGGCCCTCCAGGCCGTCAGCCTCGGCCTGCTCGAGGACCACATGGGCCACTGCGTCGTCGACGCCGCGCGTGAGTCCGACGAGGCCGGTGCCGAGAAGGTCCGCGAGGCCTCCGAGGCCATCGCCCGCCTCGTCCGCAGCTGAGCCCGGCAGACCCCACAGACCCAGCCACACGGCATACCCAATCCCCCACCCCCGCAAGGAGATCCACAATGAGCACCACGACCAATGTCATCGTCACCGGCATGACCTGCGGCCACTGCACCGCCGCCGTCACCGACGAGCTCAAGGAGATCCCGGGCGTCACGGACGTCGCGATCGACCTCGTCGCCGGTGGCGACTCCCCCGTGGCCATCACGAGCGACGCCGAGCTTGACCGCAAGGCCGTCGAGGACGCGGTGGCCGAGGCCGGCTACACCGTCGCCTTCTCCTGATGTCGACGGCCACCCAGACACCACTCGACAACGAGGTCGACCTCGCCATCACGGGCATGACGTGCGCGTCGTGCTCGGCCCGCATCGAGCGCAAGCTCAACAAGCTCGACGGCGTGGAGGCGAGCGTCAACCTCGCCACCGAGAAGGCCAGCGTGCGGTATGCCGCGCCGCTCACCGTCGATGACATCGTCGCCACCGTCGAGAAGACCGGATACGGCGCCAGCGTCATCGAGCCGGAGGCCCCGGCCGCCGACGAGACCGGCCCGCTCGCCCCGCCGAAGCAGACCCACGACCTGCGTTCGGTCGAGTCGCTGCGCCTGCGCGCGATCGTCTCGGCACTGCTCACCGTCCCCGTCGTCGTCCTGGCGATGGGTCCGGTCCCGCACTTCGCGGCCAACCCGTGGGTGCAGTTCGCCCTGACGACACCGGTTGTCGCGTGGGCGGCCTGGCCCTTCCACCGGGCCGCGGCCATCAACGCGCGGCACGGCGCGTCCACGATGGACACGCTCGTCAGCCTCGGCGTGCTCGCGGCATACCTCTGGTCCACGGTCACGCTGGTGACGAGCGGCGGCGCGCACGGGCACTACTACTTCGAGACGGCTGCGGTCGTCACGACCTTCCTGCTGCTCGGGCGCTGGCTCGAGGCGCGGGCCAAGCGCTCCGGCAAGGAGGCGCTGACGACCCTGCTCGACCTCGGCGCCAAAGACGTTGCGGTGCAACGGATCGACTCGCGCACCCGCGCGACGACCGAGGTCCGCATCCCCATCGACCAGCTCGCGGTCGGCGACCACTTCGTCGTCCGCCCGGGCGAGAAGATCGCCACCGACGGCGTCGTCCTCGACGGCACGTCGGCGGTCGACACCAGCCTGGTGACCGGCGAGCCGATCCCGGTCGACGTGCGCTCCGGCAGCGAGGTCACCGGCGGCACGCTCAACACCCACGGGCGGCTTATCGTCGAGGCCCGCAAGGTCGGGTCCGAGACGGTGCTGGCCGGCATCACCCGGCTCGTCGAGCGCGCCCAGACCGGCAAGGCCGATGTGCAGCGCCTGGCCGACCGCGTCTCGGCGATCTTCGTGCCCGTCGTGCTGGTCCTGGCCCTGCTGACCTTTGTCGGCTGGTGGATCGGCACGGGCGACCCGGCTCGGGCGCTCTCGATCGCGACGAGCGTGCTCATCATCGCCTGCCCGTGCGCGCTCGGACTCGCCACTCCCACAGCGCTGCTCGTCGGCACGGGCCGTGGCGCCCAGATGGGCGTGCTCATCAAGGGCCCGCAGGTCCTCGAGGACACCCGCCGCGTCGACACCGTCGTGCTCGACAAGACCGGCACGATCACGACCGGCGTCGCGCGGCTGACCGAGGTCACGCCCTCTGGCCGGCTCACGGCCACGGCCGCACTCCAGTCCGCCGCCGCGGTCGAGTCCGGCTCGGAGCACCCGATCGCCCAGGCCATCGTCCGCGCCGCCCAGGAGCGCGGCCTCCCCATCCCGGCGATCGACGGCTTCCGCGCCCTGCCCGGCAGCGGCGCGCTGGCCACGATCAAGGGCACCGAGGTGACGGTCGGTCAGGCCGAGCTCTTCGCCGAGGTCCCGGCCGAGCTGCGCGACCTGCGCCGGCCCGGCACAACGGTTTTCGTCGGCTGGGGCGACAAGGCACGTGCGGCGCTGACGGTGGCCGACGAGATCCGTGAGGGCTCGCCCGCCGCGATCCGGGCGCTGGGCGAGCAGGGCCTCACGGCATACCTGCTCACCGGTGACCACGAGGAGGCGGCGCGCGCCATCGCGACCGAGGCCGGCATCGACCCCGCGCACGTCTTCGCCGGGGTCAAGCCCGCCGACAAGCACGCGATGATCGAGCGCCTCCAGGGCGAGGGCAAGGTCGTGGCGATGGTCGGCGACGGCATCAACGACGCCGCCGCGCTCGCCCAGGCCGACCTCGGCATCGCGATGGGCTCCGGCACCGACGCCGCGATGGAGAGCGCGGACGTGGTGCTCATGCGGCCGGAGCTGTCGGCCGTCTCCGACGCGATCGGTCTGTCCCGCAAGACGCTGTCGATCATCAAGCAGAACCTCGCGTGGGCCTTCGGCTACAACGTCGCCGCGATCCCGCTCGCGATGGCCGGCCTGCTCAACCCGATGATCGCCGGCGCCGCGATGGCCATGTCGTCGGTGCTCGTCGTGACCAACTCGCTGCGGCTGCGGGGGTACGGCAAGCGCTGACCAGCCGCGCTTCAAGCCCAGAGGCCACTTGTGGTGGGGATTCCCCGTGGATTCCCACCACAAGTGGCCTCTCGCGTTGAGGAGGGGTATGCCGCCTAGTCAGGGCAGCCGCTCGACCATGGCCCGCCGTGTGATGCCCGTGCGGCGGGCTTGCCACAGGATGAGGGCGACGGCGATGGCCGTCTGCGCGACCGTGACGCCGGTCCACAGCGGGTCGCCGACGGCCTCGGCGTCGATATAGGAGTCGTCGCCGAGCCCGGTCAGGGCGCCGAGGACGCCGATCACCATGTTGTTGACGGCGTGCAGGGCGATTGCCGCCTCGATGCCGCCGGTCTGCCAGCAGAGGACGACCGCACCGATCGCGAATGCCGCGAGCTCGAGGTTGAGCCACGGGTCCAGCGTGCCGTGCAGCGCCGCGAAGACGACCACCGAGACGGCGCCGCCCACGACGAGCCCCACGATGGGGTTGCGGAAGGCCGAGCCGACGCTCTGGAGCAGCAGCCCGCGCGTGGCGTACTCCTCCCCCGCGGCCTGGAACGGCGTGAGCACCAGCGACAGCAGCACCACCCAGAGCCAGTCGCTGGACGGGTCACGGTTCTCGGCGCCGTCGATGGCCCACCCGCCGACGATGACGAGCAGCCACAGCGGCAGCAGGGTCAGCCAGCAGCGCAGCAGCCAGCCCCACCGGATCCGGCCGACGACGGAGTGGAGGGTCGTCCAGCGCCGATAGACAACCCCGATGGTCAGGATCGCCGCCACGATGAGCGCGCCGAGCCCGAGGTCCATCACGAGCTGGGTCTCGGCGCTGACGTGCTGGCTGGTGAGCCACCGGTCGACCTCGCGCACGGGGTCGGGCGAGCCCTGGAGTGCCGCGACCGCGAGCGCATAGATCCCGGTCGTCATGACCGCCGCGATCGCGAGGATCGAGCCCAGCAGGATCCCCACGATGGGCCGCCACCAGGTATGCCGCGGGCGCAGCAGCTGGTGATACTCCAGCCCCTCGCTGCTCACCCGCTGGTGGTCCAGCGCGCGACCACCGGCGGGGGCCTGCGTGGGCCCGGCCCAATAGCCTTGTGGCACAGGCGGTCCTGGCTGGCCCGGTATCGGCTGTGTCCACTGGCCGGAGGGGGTGCTCATCGGGTCGCCTCCCTCACGAAGTCGGCAACCTGCGCGGCCAGCGGCCCGGACTCCTTGGCCCACGTGAAGTGGTCGGCCTCCCGCCCGTCCTCGAACGCGTAGTCGACATGGGTGACCTCGGCCCCCGTCATGCGGTCGGTGAAGTCGTGGGTCGCGGCCCGTGGCGTGAGCAGGTCGGCGCCGAGCGTCACGCACAGGACGGGCACGTCGATCTTGGCGAGGTCGGGCACGGCACCGTCGAGCTCTGGATAGCGGCCGGTGCGGGCGGTGTGGGCCCAGTCGCGGATGGTGCCGCGCGCCTGTCGCCCGCCGAAGGCCCAGCCCGGCCAGTAGCCCACGACCCGGCTGCCCAGCGCCATCACCTGGGTCATCGCGAGCAGCCCTGCGCCGCGCCGCCCATAGCGCCGGAAGTGCGGGATGGCCGTCCCGATGAGGAAGAGCCCACGCGCCGGGGACCCGCCCCGGCTGAGATGGATCGCCGCCATCTGCCCGCCGAGCGAGTGCCCGCCGAGGACCACGGCACGCCCGGGCGCCCGCCGGGCCACCTCCTCGAGGAGGACATCGACGTCGGCCGCCAGGGCGGCATACCCGTATGCCGCGGAGCGGCTGGCGAGGGGGCGCGAGGCCCCGGTGCCGCGCAGGTCCCCGACCATCGGCCAGACTCCGGCGGCGCTGAGCTCGCCCGCGAACCGGCGGTAGAAGCCTGCGGGCGTGCCCATCGCGGGCAGGAACAGCAGGACAGGCGCATCGCCGCCGGGATCGGGGTGGACGTGGAGGGCCAGCTCCTGCCCGTCGTGGGCGAGGACGATCTGGTCTGCGGGCGTTGACATGGGCGTCACGCTACCCACGGGTCGGGCCCGCGCGCGTCAGCCGATCGGCCCCGTCCCGTCATCCGGAAGGACGAGGGGCGTCGGCAATCGGCGCCCCGGACACAGCGCGACCCGCCAGGCCCGGAGTTGTGTCGACAGCGGGCGGCTGGCGGGTCGTGTGCTGGAGGCCGGTCATGCCGGCGGGCGGGTCAGACGGTGACCGTCCTGCCCTTGCCGTCGGTGAAGGTGACCGACAGCAGGCCCGGCGTGCCGTGCGGCGCGACGAACTCGAAGTCGATGACCGAGGAGGTCGTGTTGGCGGGCTCGCCGATCCACTCGTGCACGCGCTCGGGGTCGCCGGCGATCGTGAGGTGGTTGATGACGATGCCGTTGTCGGCGCGCTGCGTGGAGGGGTGGCGGTCGGTGGTCAGCCACTGGACGAAGAAGGGCAGCTGCGGGTCGGTGATCAGGCCGTTGACGCCGAGCTGCTTCCACTGGAGCTGCGTGCCGTCGGGCAGGGTGCGGTCTGCGTCGACGGCGTCGCGGCCGAGGCGCTCCTCGAGCGGCTTGATGTCCTCGACGGCGATGACCCAGCCGAGCCAGCCGCCGCCGTCCTCGGAGCGCTTGCGCACGGCCTGGCCGAACGGCGCGCGGTAGGAGGCGGGGTGCTCCAGCGCCTCGACGACCTCCAGGTAGCGCTCGTGCCCGAGCGGGATGATCACGTTGCGCGTGCCAAACCGGGGGTGCACACCCCCGTCGAAGGTCTGGGCGTCCAGCTTCGCTGCCAGGCGCTCGGCCGTGGCCTGAAGGCCATCCGATTCTGCTGCGTAGCTCACGTGGTCAACTCGCATATGCCAATCGTGGCACACGTTTTGGGGTGCTTTGACCACGGGTCCCCCGGCCAGCACGCGGCATACACCTCCTGTCTCACAGGTCACATCCGCGTGCTCAGGACATCCGGTTTGTCCCGGTCTGCCGGAGTGGCTCAGGGGGCGCGCAGACCCCGCTGGCGCACCGCCTCATAGACCACGATCGCGGCGGCCGTGGCGACGTTGAGCGAGTTGACGACCCCGGCCATCGGGATGCGCACTCGCTCGTCCGACGCGGCGAGGAAGTCGTCGGTCAGGCCGTACTTCTCGGCGCCCACCGCGATGGCCGCGCCCCCGCGGTAGTCGAGGTCGGTGTGCTCGGTCTCGGTGTCGGGCGTCGTCGAGACCACGGGTATGCCGCGCTCCCGCAGCCACGCGAGCACCTCACCGCTGGTGCCGCTCGCGACCGGCACGGAGAAGACGGTGCCCTTGGAGCCACGGACGAGGTTGGGGTTGCCCCAGTCGGTGACGGGGTCGGCCGCGATCACGGCGGCGACACCCGCTGCATCGGCGGTGCGCAGCATGGCCCCCAGGTTGCCGGGCTTCTCCACCCCTTGGCAGACGAGCACGAGGGGCGCCTCGCCCAGGTCGAGGTCGGTGAGCGTGGCGCCGACGGCCGGGACGACGCCGATGAAACCGTCCGGCCCCTCGCGGTAGGCCGTCTTCTCGAACGGCTGGCGGCTGACTTGCACGCACTCCGCGCCCAGCTCACGGGCCCGGTCGAGGATCGTCAGCTGCTCGTCAGGGTGGAGCATCAGCTCGGGGCAGTAGTAGACGGCGCGGGGCCGGACCCCCGCGTCGAGGGCGAGCTCGAGCTCCTCATAGCCCTCGACGACGGTCAGCCCGCTCTCCTCCCGCTGGCGGCGACGGCGCAGCCCGACGAGAGTCTTCAGGCGGGGGTTGGCGGGTGAGGTGATGAGCAGATCGGCCATAGCGCTGCCCATCGTCGCACCACTGCTGTGAGAATGCCGCCATGAGCACTCAGGGGAACACACCGGGAAACACCCAGGGCACGCCGCGCCAGGAGCAGTTCGCGCTGCGCCAGAAGATCACGATGATGGTCAACCGCTATGTCATCGCGCCGATCGACCCAGTCACCGGGGCCGAGGGCGCGCCGATGGCGATCGCCCAGCAGAAGCGGATGGCGTTCAAGGAGCAGGTCACCTTCTATGCCGACGAGGGCCGGACCCGTCCGGTGTTCTCGTTCAAGGCCCGCCGCAAGCTCGACCTCGGCGCCGGCTATGACGTGTTCGACGCCGAGGGCCGCACGATCGGCTACTTCAAGAAGGACTTCGGCAAGTCGCTGCTGCGCTCGACGTGGCACATCTCGACGCCCGACGGCTTCGCCGGCACCGGCCAGGAGCGCAACGCCAATGTCGCCGTCCTGCGGCGGGTGTGGGAGTTCCTCCCGGTCATCGGCGAGATGCCGCTGCCGTTCCTCTTCCACTTCGACTTCACCGGCCCCGACGGCCGCGTCGTGCTGAGCTCGGAGCGCAAGATGTCACTGCGCGACCGCTACACGATCACCGTGCCGGTGGCCGATAACGGCTGGCAGCTCGACTGGCGCGTCGCCATGGCCATGGCCGTCGCCCTCGACGCCCTCCAGTCCCGCTAGCCGGGGCAGCCCCTGGGGAGCGCACGGCATACCCCATCCGGGACCCGCCCCTCGTCCTCCACCCGAGGCGAGAGGCCATTTGTGGTGGGAATCTGACCCGAATTCCCACCACAAGTGGCCTCTCGCCCCCATGCCCGGCCCGCGCCTGTGGACAAGCCGCGACGCCCAGGCCGCGGATTGGCCACGATCTCTCCTATGGCCAGGCGACCGACACCCCTCCCCCGCGACCTGCCCTCCCGCGGGTTCTCGGTGGGGCAAGGGCGTAAACGTGGCCTGTCCCGACAGCGCATGCGCTCCAAGGAGTGGGCCCGGCCGCACAGGGGTGTGCGCTGGCGCGGCGTCCCCTCACACCTGCTCGATCGGTGTCGCGCGCTGCTCACTGTGCTGCCGGCGTATGCCGTCTACTCCCACATCACCGCTGCCCTGCTGCTCAATCTGCCCCTGCCCAGCCGCTGCGAGGCCACGCGGCTGCTCCACGTGATGGTCCCGACGGCCCGTCCCCGCATCCGACGGGCCGGCGTCGTCGGCCACCGGGGACTCGAGAGACGACGGGCCACAACGACGCGCGGAATCCCGGTCGTGGGCCTTGTCGACACGTGGTGTGACCTAGCCGAGCTGGGTGATCTGCTCGACCTCGACGATCTGATCGTGGTCGGAGACGAGGTCGCTCGACGGCTCAAGGGAGTCGGCCCGCTTGTCGCGGCGGTTCGGCGCCGCGGCAAGGCCCGCGGCAGCGCGCGGTGGCGTGCTGCGCTGGCCGAGATCCGCTACGGGTCCCGCTCCCCGACCGAGACCCGGACACGGCTGCTCTTGATGCGGGCGGGGCTCAGCGAACCCGAGCTCAACAAGGACATCACCGACGCGGCAGGCGAGTTCGTCGCCACGGGAGATCTGGTCTGGCTCGCCGAGAGGGTGGTGATCGAGTACCTCGGCAGCCGGCACTTCGGCGATGAGGGCCGGTCTGTCTCCGACGTGCACCGGCGCCGTGACCTCGACGATCTCGACTGGACGGTCATCGAGATCACCAAACTTGACCTGGCCACGGCTGCCCGTCGCGACGCCCTCGTCCGGCGAGTGGCTGCCGAGCTCGGCCAGACCGACCGCCTGGCGGCCTGATTGCCCTTCGCAGCACACGGCACGCGACTCCCATGATGGGGCGACGTCCGTGACGCTCGTGGCTACCGCAGTCGAAAGGCCAGTTGTGGTGGGAATCCGGGCTGAATTCCCACCACAACTGGCCTCTCGACTCATGAGCCAAGGGCCCGGTCCGAGGCGAGGGCCCGGCCGGGGGCGGGGCGGGGTATCGGTCAGCCGCCGATGGCGCTCATGGTGCGCTCGGGCTGGACGAAGTCGTCGGTGTGGAGGCCGACCTCGTCCTTGCCGTGGGCACGCGGCTTGCCCCACATGGCCTCACGCCAGCGCTGGGCGATGGCCTCGTCGTCGGAGCCGTCGCGCAGGAGCGAGCGCAGGTCGGTCTCGTCGTGGGAGAACAGGCATGAGCGGACGCGGCCCTCGGCCGTGATCCGGGTGCGGCGGCAGTCGCCGCAGAAGGGCTCGCTGACCGAGGCGATGATGCCGACCGTGCCGAGGTCGGCGCCGCTGGCCTGGTCGCGCACGGTCCAGCGCTCGGCGGGGGCGCCGTCCCGGGGGGCGTGGTGGGGCACGAGGTCGTATGCCGTGGAGAGCAGCTCGCGGATCTTGCCGGCGGTGAGCATGCGCGCCAGCTCCCAGTCACGCTCGCCACCGAGCGGCATCTGCTCGATGAAGCGCAGCTCGAGACCCTCGGCGAGCGCCCAGCGCAGGAGGTCGACGGCCTCGTGCTCGTTGACGCCCGGCATGAGGACCGCATTGACCTTGACGGGGGTCAGGCCGGCGTCGCGCGCGGCCCGGATGCCGGCCAGCACCCGCTCGTGACCGGGGCGCCGCGTCAGGCGGCGGAAGGTCTCGGGGTCGAGCGTGTCGAGGGAGACGTTGACCCGCGTCAGACCGGCCTCGGCCAGCTCACGCGCGACCGCATCGAAGCCGATCCCGTTGGTGGTCAACGAGATTGGCAGATCGTGCAGGGCGCGGATGCCACCGATGATGTCGACGAGGTCGCGCCGCATGAGCGGCTCGCCGCCGGTGAGTCGCAGCTCGCGCACGCCAAGCAGCCGCACGCCGACATCGACGAGACGGGTGATCTCCTCGGCCGTCAGCAACTCGGACGTCGGCATGAACTGCATGCCCTCGGCCGGCATGCAGTAGGTGCAGCGCAGATTGCACTTGTCGGTCAGCGACAGCCGCAGGTCCGTGGCGACCCGCCCGAAGCGGTCGGCCAGCCCACCCGACGTGGGCGCGCCCGAGGCGTCGGGCGCGGAGGGGCGCCGACGCGGCATACCGAGCGAGACGGACATGGATCGAGGCTAGACCACGGGTGGGGCCGGACAGAATCCCGCCGACCGCGAGAATGGCGGGGTGACCGCCCGTCCCGTGCTCGTCGGAGCCCTGTCAGCCATGGGTTTCGTGGCGCTCGCCGTCGTCGTGACGACCGGCTGGTCCCAGGGCGTGGACACCCGGATCGTCACCGACGCCACCGGCCCCGCCCGGTCGAGCGAGGGCCTGGCCGAGGTGCTGCGGTGGTGGCAGGAGGTCTCGCAGCCTCGCTGGCTGTATGCCGCGGTGGCACTACTCGCGCTCGGCCTCGCCGCGGTGGGGCGGCTGGCCTGGGCGGCAGCGGTGGCCGCGATCGCCACGATGGGCAGCGCGTGGGTCGGCGTGGCCGGCCTCAAGACCCTGCTGGGCCGGGCCCGGCCCGAGGCGGGCGAGGTGCTCGCGCAGTCGCACGGGCTGTCCTTCCCGTCGGGGCACTCGGCCGGCGTGGTCGTGGCGACGCTCGTGCTGCTCTGGCTGCTGCGGGGGATCGTGTCGCCGCCAGCCCTCAGGGCAGTGGCGGTCGCAGCGTCCGGCGTCGCCGCTCTGACCTGGGTCGACCGGGTGATGCTGGGCCAGCACTATCTGAGCGATGTCCTCGGCGGGATCCTCGTCGGGATCGCGTGGTGCGCCCTCGCCCTGGCGCAGTGGTCGCTCAGAGGAGAGAGCGGAGCACCGGCACGAGGCCGTCCTCGTCGACCGTGAGGGTCACCTCGTCCGCACAGGCCTTGACCTCGTCGGGGGCATTGCCCATCGCGACACCGCGGGCAGCCCACCCGAGCATCTCGACGTCGTTGCGCTGGTCACCCACCGCGACCGTGTCGCCGGGCTCCACCCCGAGCTCGCGGCGGAGCAGCTCGAGCGCCGCGCCCTTGGAGACGCCCTCGGGGTTGATGTCGAGCCAGGCGGAGTAGCCGACGGAGTAGTTCACACCGTGCAGGCCGATCTGCTCGGCCAGCTCCGCGAAGTCCTCGGCAGACGCAGTCGGCGAGCGGAAGGTGACCCGAGTGACCGGGTCGGCACCCAGCTCCTCCCACGAGACGACCCGCAGCTCACCCTCGAGCTCGGCCTCGTCGGGCCAGGGGTCGCTCAGCTTGAAGCCGACGCCGAGCTCCTCGACCGCGACGACCGCGTCGGGCCACTTGCCGTGGAGCAGGTCGAGAGCGGGACGCGGGTCGAAGGTGGTCGAGTCGACGATCTGATATCCCTGGGGCTCGTCGGGGTCGAGCCGCAGCGTCACAGCGCCGTTGGAGCACACGGCATACCCGGTGGTGATGTCGAGCATCCGCAGGATCGGGACGGTCGAGACGATCGCCCGGCCGGTCGCGATGACGACATGGTGACCGGCGTCGCGGACCTTGTGCACCGCGGCATACACCTCGGGTGACAGGTCACCGGCATGGGTGATCGTCGTGCCGTCGATATCGAGGCCGATCAGCTTGGGGCGCATAGGTTTTGGTCAGCCCACCGGTCGCAGGATCTCTTCGCCCACATAGGGCTGGAGGGCCTTGGGCACGAGCACCGAGCCGTCGGCCTGCTGGTGGTTCTCGACGATCGCGACGATCCAGCGGGTCGTGCCGAGCGTGCCGTTAAGGGTGGCCACCGCACGGGTGCCCTTGTCGGTGCGCTCGCGCGTGCCGAGGCGGCGCGCCTGGAAGGTCGTGCAGTTGGACGTCGAGGTCAGCTCGCGGTGGCGGCCCTGCGTGGGCACCCATGCCTCACAGTCGAACTTGCGCGACGCGGGGCCGCCGAGGTCGCCGGCCGCGGTGTCGATGATGCGATAGGGCAGCTCGACCTTGGCCAGCATCGCCCGCTCCATCTCGAGGAGCTTGAGGTGCTCGGCGGGCGAGTCCTCCTCGCGGCAGTAGGTGAACATCTCGACCTTGTGGAACTGGTGCACGCGGATGATGCCCGCGGTGTCCTTGCCATAGGAGCCGGCCTCGCGGCGGTAGCAGGCCGACCAGCCGGCATAGCGCTTCGGGCCGTCGGACAGGTCGATGATCTCGTCGGCGTGATAGCCCGCGAGCGCCACCTCCGACGTGCCGGTCAGATAGAGGTCGTCGGCCTCGAGGCGATAGACCTCGTCGGCGTGCGAGTCGAGGAAGCCGGCGCCGACCATGACCTCGGGCTTGACGAGCGTGGGGGTGATCATCGGCGTGAAGCCGTGCTCGACGGCCTGGGCGATCGCCATGTTGAGCAGACCTAGCTCGAGGCGGGCGCCGACACCGGTGAGGTAGTAGAAGCGTGAGCCGCCGACCTTGGCGCCGCGGGCCATGTCGAGTGCGCCGAGCCCCTCGAGCAGGGCGACGTGGTCGCGCGGCTCGAAGTCGAAGGTCGGGATCTCGCCGACCTCCTCCAGGACGCGGTAGTCGTCCTCGCCGCCGGCCGGCACCTCCGGCTGCACGACATTGCCGATCTGGCGCATCAGCCCGTCGAGCTCGACCTGGCTGTCGGCGGCGGCGGTCTCGAGCGACTTCACCAGGTCTGACAGCTCGGCGGCCCGCGAGCGCGCGGCATTCGCCTCTGCCTCAAGGGAACCCACGTCCTCGCCGGCCTTCTTGGCCTTGCCGAGGCGGCCCATGAGCTGGCCGACGTCCTTGCTCACCGACTTCTGCTCCGCGCGCAGCTGCTCGAACTGGGTCAGCGAGGAGCGGCGGCGCTCGTCGGCGGCCAGGACCGCGTCGACGATGCCCTCGTCCTCGCCGCGGGCGCGCTGCGAGGCACGCACGGCCTCAGGGTTGTCACGCAGGAGCTTGATGTCGATCACCCGGCAAGCCTACCGACGCGCGCGCCTCACCCTCACCCGGCTTTCGCGAGCAGGGGGTATGCCGTGTGGCCGGCAGTGCGCTGCTGCCCCGGGGGGAGTGCTCCCCATGGTCATCCGTGATGGCCGGTGGCACGGTGAGTTCACTTGCTGGAGACAGGCTATGGGGGAAGTCATGGAGTTCACACCGGGATGTCTGGAGTCGTTCGCGGGGGTGCTGGCCGACGGCGGAAGCGCCATCGACTTGGCGGGGGTCTATCACCAGGCCGCGACCGATTACATCGAGACGCACTGCGTGGTCGGCCCGCACCAAGGGATCGCGTTCAACGGGCTGTCCGAGGCCAACGAGCACAATGTCGCCTTCATCCGCGGTGAGAACGAGAGCATCGGCAACCGCTTCTCCTCCGCGGCAAACGCGCTGCGCGCCGCCGAGGCGGAGTACATCCGGATGGATGCAGCTGGACGGGATGCCTTGGACGCGACCTATCCCGGCGCGACCTTGCCTGATCCCACTACGACGCCCGCCGGCACCTCGTGGATTCGAGATCCCGCTGCGGTGCTGACCGACCCTGGCGTTACAGAGGGCACCCTCGATCTAGCAGGGCGCGTCCTCGATCTGGCCAACTTCGCTTCGGTCGGTGTCGCAGTCATCACCATTCTCAGCTGGTTCGGCTGCGATCCCGCGGGGATGGTCGCCGACGCGGTCGGCGGCGACACGAGCGAGCTCTTCCGCGTTGGGGAGGCTTTGGGCAACCTCGCGGAACGCGACACCGTTGCGGCGCAGGACATCCCCACGGCCATGGTCGAACTGAGTGCCCTTTGGACCGGCAACGCGTCCGATGGCGCCCAGGAGTATTTCGCTGGGTTCGCCTCTGGTCTCGAAGACCGCGCCGCAAAACTCAGGGACCTCGGCCAGGACTACACATCGGCGGCGCTCGCCCTCGAGACAGTTGCGGACGTGGTCTGCGATCTGCTCATCGAGCTCATCGATTTTGTTATCGGACTGATCGCCAAAGTCGCCGGGGCAGCAGTTCCGTACCTCACCGTCTTGATGGGCATCTGGGCCGCTTCCGACGTCGCCCAGCTGATCGACAAAGTCACCCGCTTCATCGACCTCTGCGGAGATCCGCTCACGATCGGTCTGGCACTGGCCGCGCTGTCCGGCGACGAGCCGGACCTTGGCAACTACGACACCACCCTCGCCATCCCGGCTGTCAGCTATCACCACCCGGGCCTCGCCGGTGGTCCGGGCGTGGTGACCGACGCCTACAACGGGGTGGAGGCGGCATGAGCAGCCAGACCGATCTCGACGACCCGCTGGTCCGCAATGGCGCGATCGCGTTCGCTCGCGGCGACCGCACGAGGGCCCAGGAGACCGTGTCCAACATCCAGCGCATCGCCGCCCAGAGCGCCGACCCCGACTTCGCCCGCCTCGCCCGCGACGTCGAGGCCGGCAACGCCTCGATCCGGCAGGTCTTCCGCCACCCTGAGTTCCACCGCATCTCGCAGCAGATCGTGGACAACCTGCGGCGCGGTTTCGCACGCCTCCCGCGGGAGCAGCGCGAGATGATCCTGGAGAGGCTGCACACCCGCCAGGCACCGGCCTCGTCGAGCCAGCCGCCCGCCACGGATGCAGCGACCCCGGGCGACTGGGAGCGAGCGCCCGGCACCTGGTAGCCGCGGCATACGGCGGGCTCTGGCCATCCACTCGGTTGACGGGACCCTGACGACCCGGCCTCCCGACCGTCATGGGGCGTTCACCCCGGTGTCACGGCCGGTCCCTACGTTCGAGCGGGTCAGAGCCCGACCGACGAAGGAGACCAGCATGTCCCGCACCACCCGTGTTGCCGCCGCGGTGCTCGCCGCCGGCGCCCTCGCCGTCCCGACCGCGACGGCCGCCCAGGCCGACATCCCCCTCGAGCGCCAGATCACCGAGATCGCCCACCGCGGCTCGAGCTTCGAGCAGCCCGAGAACACCCTCGCCGCCGTGCGCGAGGGCATCTGCGACAAGGCCGACATGGTCGAGATCGACGTCCAGCGCAGCAAGGACGGCGTGCTCGTCGTCATCCACGACACCAACCTGCGCCGCACGACCAACGTGGAGGAGGTCTTCCCCGACCGCCTGTCCTATGAGGTCAAGGACTTCACCTACGCCGAGCTCCAGCAGCTCGACGCCGGCTCGTGGAAGGGCGAGCAGTTCGCCGGCGAGCGCATCCCGACCTTCAAGGAGGTCATCGACACCGTCCGCCGCAGCGGCTCCGGCCTGCTCGTCGAGGTCAAGGCCCCGGCGCTCTACCCGGGCATCGCCCAGCAGGTCGCCGACGAGATTGCGGCCGAGCCGGGCTACCTCAAGTCCGCCGTCGCCAACGAGCGCCTCGTCGTGCAGTCCTTCGACTGGGCCTTCATGAAGGAGTACAACTCCATCCAGCCGCAGGTCCCCGCAGGCCTGCTCGGCCGCCCTGCCGAGGCGCTGCTCCCCGAGCTCGCGACGTGGGCCGACCAGATCAACCCGGCGCACAAGTCCGTCGACGCGGCATACATCGCCAAGGTCCACGAGGCCGGGATGGTGAGCAATGTCTGGACGGTCGACGCGCCCGCCGACATGCAGCGCGCGATCGACATGGGCGTCGACGGCATCATCACCAACAAGCCCGACCTGCTCGACGCGGTGCTGCGCGCCCGCTGACCCTGCCGAGCCCAGTCGACTGGAGGGGTATGCCGCGCGGTCGGGTCAGGCCGGGGCGTCTCGCCGGTCGGCAGTGGCCCCGGGCCTGGCGGCGGGGCCGCCGGCCTGGGACTCGAGGGCGTCACGGCGCTTCTCCAGACGGTCCATGACCGGAGTCGCGGCGACACCGTGGACGAGCACCGACAGCACGATCGTGAAGAGCACGGTGGACCACAGCCAGCGGGCCTCCGGGAAGTGGGCGTGGCCGAGCGCGTAGGCGAGGTAGTAGATCGAGCCGACGCCACGCACACCGAAGAAGGCCGTGACCGCGCGCTCGGTGCGCTCGAGCGGGCGGTGCGCCGGGACGGTCATCCGCCACTGCCCCAGCGAGAGCGCAGCCAGCCCGGAGAGCGGCCGGATGACGAAGACCAGGGCCACCGCGATCACCACTCCTCGCCAGTCGAGGTTGTCGAGAGCACCGTCGGTCAGCGCGACCCCGACGAGCAGCAGCACGACCAGGGTGAGCAGTCGCTCGAGACGCTCGATCACCTCGTGCATGTGCTCGTGGAAGCCGTGCGAGCGTTCATAAGAGCGCATCGCCATCGCGCAGGCGAAGACGGCGAGGAAGCCATAGCCCTTGGCGGCCTCGGCAGCGCCATAGGCGACCATGAGCGCTGCCAGCGCGAGCAGCGGCTCCCCCACCTCGGCCAGCCGCAGCGAGGGCGCGGGTCCGTGGAAGGCGATCCGCGCCAGCAGCCAGCCCACTGCCGCGCCGACGCCGACCCCGACGATCACCTTGCCGAGGAGGGTCCAGCCGAGCCAGTCCAGACCCCACTCCTCGAGGGGACCCTTGGACGCAAGGAAGATCGCGGCATACACAAACGGGAAGGCCAGTCCGTCGTTGAGGCCGGCCTCGGACGTCAGGGCGAAGCGCACCTCGTCGTGCTCGTCGATCTCCTCCTCGGACTCCGTCGCCGGCCCCTCGACCTGCACATCAGAGGCGAGGACCGGGTCGGTCGGGGCCAGGGCCGCGCCGAGCAGGAGGGCTGCGGCCGGGGCGACCCCGAGCGCACCCCAGCCAAGCAGGAAGACCGCGGCGATCGTCAGGGGCATGGCGATGCCCAGCAGTTTCCACGTGGCCGCCCAGGCCCGCCAGCCGTCGCGACGCAGCAGGCTCAGCGGCCGGTCGAGCGCAAGCCCAACACCCATCAGGGCGATGAGGATGGTCAGTTCGGTGACGTGCTCGATCACTGCCCGCTGGGCCACCGGGTCGATCTCCGCGCCGTCGGGCAGCCCGATCAGGCCGATGAGCGCGCCGACCGGGACGAGCACAACGGGGGCCGAGATCCAGGCGCGCCGGAGCGCGGTCGGCAGGGCCACCGCCACGAGGAGCGCGAGGCCCCCGACGAGATAGACGACGTCAGCGGACACCGGCATACCCTCTCACCTGCGCGGATCGCGCCGCCTCACCCCTGCGCGCGGCCGGCTGCCACGGCGCCGCTCCACGTGTGCAGAGATCCAGGACTGCGCTATCGCGGTCGGAGAATGACCTGATTGACCGGGAGGGTGGTCTCAGCGGGGCACCCGGCGCCGCAGCAAAGGAGCAAGGCAATGACCCTCTTCGAGCCACAGCTGAGCGACGAACGCACCACCTGGACGGGGGAGCTGACCGAGCAGGTCGCCAGCCTGCGCCGGACCGCCGGCGACCTCACCGACGAGCAGGCACGCGAGCGTCCGACCCGCAGCGAGCTGTCCGTCGGCGGCATCATCAAGCACGTCACCTTCGGCCTGAACACCTGGATCGCCCGGGTGGAGGCCGCGCCCGAGCTGTCCGAGTGGGATCGCGACCAGGAGAGCCGAATCGCGGAGTGGCACGCCTCCTTCGCGCTCGCCGAGGGCGAGACGCTCGCCGCGACCCTGGCCGACTACGACGCTGCCGCGGCACGGCTGCTCGAGCTGGTCGGGTCGGTCGACCTCGACACCCGCTGCCGCCAGCCGGCGCAGCCGTGGTTCGACCCGCCCGAGATGGAGATGTCAGCCCGCTGGGGCGTCGGCCACGTGCTGGTGGAGCTGGTCCGGCACGCCGGCCACGCCGACATCATCCGCGAGCAGCTCGACGGCAAGACCTCTGACGACCTGGCTGGGCTGGACTGGGAGCCCGACCAGTCGTGACCCGCTCGCCCGCCGCCCTGCCCCGGTGGCCGGTCAGGCCGGTCAGGCCGGGCCGGGCGGGTCGGCGAGGTCGCGCACGATCCGGTTGAGCTTGACCCACCACTGGTCGACGGGGCGGCGCTCCTCCCAGTCGATGAGCTCGTCCATGGCCGCGACCGGGGTGTGGGTCAGCTGGCCCTTGAGCAGACCGATCATCTGGGCGTCCGACCGGCTGGCGCCCAGCTGCCTGGTGAGCTCCTCGATCGCCCGGAAGGCCAGACGGGTCGCCAGGATCCGGTCGAAGGGCGAGGGGTTGCCGCCCTGCTGGGTGTGGCCGAGGACGACCTGGCGGACGTCGAAGACGCCCTGTCCCTCGGCCTCGAAGAGCTTGGCGACGACATCGGTCGTGTAGTGCTCGTCGGCGCCCTCACACCGGACGGCGACAAACAGCCGCCGCCCCTCGGCGAACCGCGCCCGCATCCGCGAGACGTCATAGGCCAGCCCGCTCAGCGAGATGCCCTCCTCGGGGATGTACATCTGCTCGGCGCCGGAGGACAGCGCAGACATCAGCCCGAGATAGCCGCAGTTGCGGCCCATCGTCTCGACGACGAAGCAGCGCCGTGCGGCCATGGCCGACTGCTTCACGCGGTCGACCGACTCGACGATGTTGTTGAGCGCGGTGTCGGAGCCGACCGACAGCTCGGTGCCGGGCAGGTTGTTGTCGATGCTCGCCGGCAGGCAGACGATCGGGATGCGCAGCGCCGGGAACTTGTCGCGCTCCTGGATGAGCGCGTGGACATTCTCGTAGGCGTCGAAACCGCCGACGACAAGCAGCGCGTCGACGCGATGTGTCTCGATCGCCCGGCTGATCGGGTAGAGGTGCTCGGGCTCGACCACGCCTCTGCGAGAGCCGAGTTCGGCACCGCCAAGCGCGGCCCAGCCCTCCACGTCGGACAGCGCCAGCTCGCGCACCTGGTCGTGGCGCAGCCCCTTGAAGCCGCCCTCGATGCCGAGCATCACGTGGCCCGCGTCGTGGCCGATGCGCACGGCCGACCGGACGACGGTGTTCATGCCGGGGGCGAGGCCGCCGGCGTGCAGGATGCCGATCCGCTTGGGCTCGCCCGAGACCGGCGTCGGGGTCGGCTCGGCCAGCGCCTTGAGGATGCGGTGCAGCTCGCCAAAGCTCTCGCCCCGCGCCTTCATCGCCTCGTCGTAGCGGCCGGTGTCGACCATCGAGGCGATCTCCTGGTTGCGCCGCACCGAGCGCATGAGCGGCCCGCGATAGACCCGGTTGCGCCGCAGCCCGATCAGCTGGGCCTCGGTCTCGGGGGTGGCCGCGAGCAGCTCCTCCACCGCGGCATACCCCATCATCGTGGCCATCGACCGGTCGAAGGCGCTGGGCGTCCCACCGCGCTGGACGTGACCGAGGATCGTGACGCGCGCGTCGGCGCCCATGTGCTCCTTGAGCGCGTCCTTGACCGTGTCGGTGGTGATCTCGGCGCCCGAGCGGTCGCGCGCGCCCTCGGCGACCAGGACGATCGACTCGCGCCGGCCGAGGGAGCGACCGCGCTGGAGCGCCTGGCACATGCGGTCCTCCCACCCGGGCTCGGGCGGGTTCTCGGGGATGAGCGCATAGTCCGCGCCGCCGGCGATCGCGGCTGCCATCGCGAGATAGCCGCACCGGCGGCCCATGACCTCGACGACGAAGACCCGCTGGTGGCTCGCCGCGGTGGAGGCGATGGCGTCGATCGCCTCGGTGATGCGGTGCAGCGCGCTGTCGGCGCCGATCGTCATGTCGGTGCCGACCATGTCGTTGTCGATGGAGCCGACGAGCCCGGCGATCATCAGCGCCGGGTGGGCGTCGGCGGCCGCCTGCTCGAGGTCGCCCGCGGCGACCGAGTCGGCGAGCAGCCCGGGCCACTCCTGGGCGAGCGCGTCGGCGCCGGTCAGCGATCCGTCACCCCCGATGACGACCAGGCGGTCGATGCCGTGCCGCACGAGGTTGACCGCAGCCCGGCGCCGCCCCTCGCGCTCGCGGAAGTCCACCGACCGCGCCGTGCCGATGACGGTGCCACCGCGGTGCAGGATGCCGCTGACGTCGTCCCAGCCGAGCTGCCGGATGCCGTCGCCGCCGGCGACCATCCCCTCGTAGCCCTCATAGATCGCATAGACGTCCGCCCCGAAGTGGATCCCCCCGCGCACGACCGCGCGCACGGCGGCATTCATGCCCTGCGCGTCACCGCCGCTCGTGAGGACTCCGATGCGCTTGCGGCCAGGCCGTCGGGTCACGCCCGTCTGCTCCATGGCCCCTATCCTGCCGCGCCCCGCCCCTGGGGGTCACACAGACCTCGGTGCGGTATGCCGCGAGGTCGCCTCCGCGGCATACCTCACCTGCACGGGTGCGGGAGGGCCGGCTGCTTTCGGGTACTTTCGTGAGGTGCTGGAGAACAACCTCCCCTGGGTCGCGCTCGCCGTCGTGGCGGTGCTCGCGCTGCTGCTCATCCTGGCGCTGTCGATGCGGCAGCCGGCGGGGTCGCGGCAGACCCGCGGCGGACGGCACGGCAAGCGGCGGCCGCACCGTGACCAGTTCCGCGCTGCGGAGGTCGAGCGGCCCAAGAACCGGGCGGCGATCATCGTCAACCCGACCAAGTTCGACGACCTCGCCTCGGTGCAGCGCCAGATCTCCGGGGTGTGTCAGCGCATCGACTGGGCCGAGCCGCTCTTCATCGAGACCACCGCCGACGACCCCGGCACCGGGCAGGCGCGCGAGGCGGTCGAGCAGGGCGTGCAGGTCGTCTGCCCGCTCGGCGGTGACGGCACCGTGCGTGCAGTCGCGGCGGGGTTGGCGGGCACCGAGACCCCGCTCGGGCTGCTGCCCGGCGGCACCGGCAACCTGCTGGCGCGCAACCTCGGCCTGCCGATCGACTCCCTCGAGGACGCGCTGCGGGTGGCCCTGACGGGCCGCAACCGGCGCATCGACGTCGGCCGCCTGGCGGTCGTCGAGACCCCCGACGGCGAGCCGACCGACGACGACATCAGGCCCGCGCCCGAGGCCGAGCAGCCGTCGGAGGAGAGGCCCCCGACCGAGCATGTCTTCCTCGTCATGGCCGGCATCGGCTTCGACGCCAATGTCATGGCGGACGCGCCGGAGGACCTCAAGAACACCGTCGGCTGGCCGGCCTATGTCGTCTCGGCGGCCAAACACCTTGGCGGGGACCGCTTCCGGGTCCACCTGGTCGTGGACGAGGCCGAGCCGATCAGCCGCCGCACCCAGTCGGTGCTCTTCGGCAACGTCGGCGAGCTCACCGGCGGCGTGCAGCTCATCCCCGAGGCCAAGGTCGACGACGGCACCCTCGACTGCATCGTCGTCTCCCCCAAGGGCCTCATCGGCTGGGCCGCGGTCTCAGCGCATGTCGTCACGCGGCAGCGTCGCGGCCACAAGCGGCTCGAGCACTTCACCGGCAAGGAGTTCAGCCTCGAGAGCGAGTCGGACCAGGAGGTCCAGATCGACGGCGACACCATCGGCCAGGCCCGCCGGCTGCGCGCCTGGGTGGAGCCCAAGAGCCTGACCGTCCGGGTCGGCAGCTGAGCCCAAAATCCGGGGCGTTCGTGCCCAAGTGGGCTAAAGCGCCCGGGGCGTTCGTGCCCAACTGGGCTAAAGCGCCCGGGCCGCGTCGCCTCTGCAGTGTCTGACTACTCACGGTAGGAAGCCCTGTTCCCGGGCCTTGGGTCCTCGCTAACTTGGGAGACATGGCAGACCACAGCGGTCCTCGGGTCCATGACGCCCTCGCCCTCGGCGCGGAGCTGATCGACGAGCTGGTGGTGACCCCCATCCGCGACACCCATCACGCGATCTCCGACCGGGTCCACGGGTTGCTCGACGAGCCGACCGGCGGTGCTGCCCGGGGCATCGGCCAGGCCCACCGGGCGGTATCGGGCGCCGTCTACGGGAGCATCGGCCTGGCGGTCAAGGCCGCCGACAAGGGCTTCTCGGCGCTCGGCGCCGCGGGAGTGGGGCCGGCACTGGAAGACAGCCCTGCCGGCCGTTTCCTCAACGCCGCCGTCCACGGCATACGCGGCGACCGGATCCGCGACCAGCGGCTGGCGATCCGGATGGCGGTGCGGGCCGACCATCGCGACGTGCCACTGACCCCCGAGGCGGTGGCGGCGGCATTCCCTGACGCCGGGACGCACGTCGCGGTCTTCCTCCACGGCATGACCGAGAGCGATGCCTCCTGGCGGCGCCGCCCGACCGACCACGGCCGTCGGGTCGCCGGCGATCGGACGTATGCCGCGTCGCTCGCCGAGCAGGGCTGGTCGCCGGTCTTCCTGCGCGCCAACACCGGGCTTGCGGTGCGGGAGAACGGAGTCGAGCTCCACCGGCTGCTCACCGACCTCGTCGCGGCCTGGCCCGTGCCGGTCACGCGCATCGCGCTCGTCGGCCACTCGATGGGCGGTCTGATCATCCGCGCCGCCGCGGCCCTGCGCACCGACGACGACTGCACCTGGACACCGCTTGTCACCGATGTCGTGACCCTCGGGACGCCTCACCTGGGCGCGCCCCTCGCCGGCGGTGTCGGGCGTGCGGCGACGCGGCTGGGCAAACTGCCGGAGACCGCACCGCTCGGGCGGATCCTCGACCTGCGGGCCCTCGGCATCGACGACCTGGTCGAGGGACTGGGCGAGGACGTGCCGGCGCTGCCGCATGCGCGCTATCGACTCGTCTCCGCGACGCTGAGCACGTCCTCGACGCACCCCGTCGGCCACTATCTCGGCGACCTGCTCGTGCGGGTCCCGTCGGCCCACGGCAAGGGGCGGCTCGTCACGCTCTTCCCCGACGCGGACCTGCTCCATATCGGCTCCGCCCACCACTTCGACCTGCTCAACGACGTGACGGTGGACGCCGCCCTGCGTGAGTGGCTGGCCTGACTACGGGGCGGCCGGGGCGGCGCCGAGATCCGCGGCATACCCGCTGATCTTGCGGGCGAGGTCGATGTCGCGGCTAGTGATGCCGCCGACATCGTGGCTGGAGAGGGTCACGGCCACCTGGGAATAGGTGAGCGTGAGGTCGGGGTGGTGGTCGGCCTCCTCGGCCGCGGCGCCGATCCGGTTGACGAGGTCGAGGCCGCTGGCGAAGTCGCCGGTGTCGAATGCCGCGACGATCGTCTCGCCGTCCTGGCGCCAGCCGGTCAGGCCGGCCTCGCTCACCTCTGCGGGGCTCAGGGTCTGCTTCGGGTCGCTCATGGGCTCCACCGTGTCACGGCTGGGGCGGCCGCGGAGCGATCAGGTCAGCCGAAGAGCTGTGCTCCCCAGTCCTTGCCCTCGGCCAGGCCCGGCGGGCAGGCGAAGACGGCCGAGCCGGTGTGCTCGATGTACTCGTTGAGGCGGTCCTTGGCGGCCAGGGCTCGCTGCATCGGCACGAACTGCCTGCCGATGTCGCGGCAGAACGCGATGAAGAACAGGCCGGCGTCGAGATGGCCCAGGCCGTCCGAGCCGTCGGTGAAGTTGTAGCCGCGGCGCAGGATCTCCACTCCCCCAAGGTTTTCGGGGTGCGCAAGACGCACGTGCGCGGCCATGTCGATCGCGGGACCGCCGTCGGCCGACTTGGTCGCGAAGTCGACGGGCGTGAACTCGCCCTTCTGGCCCAGCGGCGCGCCCTCGAGCTTGTCCCGCCCGAAGACGAGCTCCTGCTCCTGGAGATGGGTGCGGTCCCAGACCTCGATGTGCATCCGGATGCGGCGGGCGACGAGGTAGGAGCCGCCGGACAGCCACGCGGCGCCGCCCGGCACGTCGTCGGGCTGGACCCAGACGTGCTGGTCCAGCCGCTCGGTGTCCTCGGCCTTGACGTTGGCGGTGCCGTCCTTGAAGCCGAAGAGGTTGCGGGGCGTCGGCTGGCTGCGGCTGGTCGACGAGGTGCGCCCGAAACCGAGCTGGCTCCAGCGCACCGAGACTGTGCCGAAGCCGATGCGGATCAGGTTGCGCACGGCGTGGACCGCGACCTGCGGGTCGTTGGCACAGGCCTGGATCGCGATGTCACCACCACACCTCGCCGGGTCGAGGTCGTCGCCCTTGAAGGCGGGCAGGTCCTCAAAACCCTTGGGCTTCTTGCCTTTCAGGCCGAAGCGCCCGTCGAAGAGCGAGGGCCCGTAGCCGATCGTGATCGTCAGGTTGGACGGCGGCAGGTCATAGGCCTCGCCGGTGTCCTCGGGCACGTTGTAGGGGCCGCCGCCGACCACGCCGCCGGGAGCCGCCTCGCCGCCGAGCATCATCCGCTCGGCCGCCTTGGTCCATGCGGTCAGCATGGCCTTGAGCTCGTCGGGGTCCTTGGTGACGACGTCGAGGGCCACGAAGTGCATGCGGTCCTGCGCCGGCGTCGTGATGCCCGACTGGTGCTCGCCGCGGAAGGGGACCTCGGCGTCGAGAGCGTCGCCGGCAGGCGAGGCGGGCTGGGAGTCGCGGGTCGCGGCATACGCCCCACCCGCGCCGGCGAGGACACCGGCAGCCGCGGCCCCGGCCGAGACGCCGAGAAGCCGGCGGCGCGTGACAGCGCCGCCGGCGACCGGGCCTTGCCCTCCGGGATCCGGCTGTGGCCGTAGTGGATCCGCGAGGTCTGAGTGCTGGGTCATGCCTGTGCGACGACCCCAGCGATCTTGGCGACCTGCTCGCTCGTGGCGTCGAGCGCGGTCGAGAGCTCCTTGACCTCGGCCTTGCTCAGGTCGGTGTAGAGCTTGTAGCCGTCGCCCTTCTGGTGCTTGGTGATGAGGGCGTCGAGCGTGGCGACCTTGGCGTCGATGGCCTTGACGAGCTCGGGGTCGCGCTCCTGGAGCACGGGCCGCAGCGCCGCGACAGCCGACTTGCTGCCCTCGAAGTTGGCAGCGAAGTCGTAGAGATCGGTGTGGGAGTAGCGCTCCTCCTCACCGGTGATCTTGCCGGTCGCCATCTCGTCGAGCAGCGCCTTGGAGCCGTTGGCGAGCTGGAGCGGGTTGAGCTTGACCGACTTCGCCTGTGCGACAACGTTCTTGACGTCGGCGAGCAGGGTGTCGGCGATGGCGTTGGAGTCCTTCTGGAGGCCGTCGACCCACAGGTCCTTCTCGAGGCGGTGGTAGCCGGTGAACTTCATGCCCTCCTCCACCACGTCCTCGCGCCCGTCGATCTTGGGGTCGAGGTCGCCGAAGGACTCGGCCACCGGCTCGATGCGCTCCCAGTACTTGCGGGCCTCGGGATAGAGCGTCTTGGCCTTGGCGACATCGCCGGCCTTGACCGCCTCGACGAACTTCGTGGTCTCCGTGAGGAGGGCGTCGGCCTGGCTGCCCACATAGCGCTGATAGCTGGCGGTCGCGGCCGTCAGCCTGGCGTCATCGCTCTTGGGCGCGGCGGAGGAGCCGGTGACGGTGAATGCCGCGCGGATGCCCTTGCCCTTCATCCCCGGCTTGCACGCGGTCTCGTACTTGCCCGGCTCGTCGAGCTGCACGTGGAACTTGCGCACGAGCCCCGGGGAGATGTTCTCGACCTCGCCCATGACGCGGTCGCCCTCGCCATAGACATAGAACTCGTTGATCTTGGAGCCGGTGTTCTGCACGGTGAACTCGACTGTGCCAGCGGGCGCCTCGGCACGCTCGACCTTGCACTCGGTGTCGGTGGCCTGCACGGCGATCGGGCCCTTGCCGCCGTCGGACCCGGCCTCGCTCGCGCCGCCGCCGCAGCCGGCGGCGAGCAGTGCCGTGCCCAGTGCGAGGGCAGCGGTCATCGTGCGGTTCATTGTTCTCCTCATGGGTGTTTCGTGAGCTGGGGTATGCCGCGTGCGCGGCTCAGGCGCGGACGCTCGCGCCACCGCGGGTGACGCCGGCGGGCTTTGCGGCCGGGGCGGTCTCCGTCGGGCGGTCCGGGCGGAGGAAGAGGGTCAGGACCACCGCGGCATACGCCGTCCAGGCGATGGCCTGGAGGACGGTGGTCGCGGGGGTGAAGTTGAAGATGCCCTTGAGCAGCACGGCATACCAGGCGTCGGGGGCGATCACGTGGCTGACGTCGAAGGCCAGGGTGTTCAGGCCCGGCAGGAAGCGGGCCTCCTGGAGGTCGTGGATGCCATAGGACAGGATGCCGGCGGCGACGAGGATGAGCAGGATGCCGGTCCAGCGGAAGAACTTGGCCAGGTTGATGCGCACAGCGCCGCGATAGGTGAGGAAGCCCAGCACGACCGCTGCGCCGATGCCGATGGCCCAGCCGAGCATCGGCTGGATGGTGCCGGCGCCGGCCGCCTGCGCGGTGGCATAGAAGAAGATCGCGGTCTCGAGGCCCTCGCGCCCGACGCCGAGGAAGGCGACCGTGGCGATGGCGAGCGGCCCCGCCGAGAGGGCCTGGTCCATGCGGCCCTTGAGCTCGCCCGAGATGCTGCGGGCGGCCGAGCGCATCCAGAAGACCATCCAGGTGACGAAGGCGACGGCCAGGATCGAGGCGGTGCCGCCGATCAGCTCCTGCGCCTCGAAGGAGAGCTGCCGGGTGCCGAAGGTCAGACCCGCGCCGAGTGCGGCGGACAGGGCGACGGCGACCCCGACACCGGCCCAGACATACTTCAGCGCCCACTGGCGGCCGCTCTTGACGAGGAACGCGACGAGGATGACGACGACGAGCGCGGCCTCCAGGCCCTCACGCAGGCCGATCAGCGCGTTGCTCACGAGCATGGGGCCACCTGATTCCGGTCGTATTTGGCAAGGACTGTGTTGCGAAAACATCACTAAGGTAAGGCTTACCTGACCGGGCGTGCAAGTGGGCGTTCCTCGTCGTGGAACCGCCTGCGCCCGACCGACCGGGAGGCGATGAGTGAGTAGCAGGACTCTTGGCGCGTCGCCTCGGCCCCGGGCAGGCTCGTGACATGCGCAAGCACACCCTCGCCTGGTCCGTCGCCCTCGCCCTGATCGCGGCCGCGGCCTATGCGGCATTCCTCGGCTGGGACGACGAGTACCAGACCGATCCCGTGACCGGGCAGGTCGCGGGGCCGTATGCCGCGTGGCAGGTCATCGGGCTGGCCCTGGTCATCGCGGTCACGGCGGCCGTGGCCGGGTGGCACGGACAGGGACGGACAGCGGTCCTCACCATGCCGGTGGCGCTCACCCTCGCGTTCATCGTCAGCGCACTCCTCCTCCCGGACGAGACCGGCCTCTTCCTCGTCGGCGCCCTGCTCATGCTGATCGGCTCGCTCATCGGCGTGGCCGTGGCCGCGGGCATCGGCCGGGCTGCCCGCAGGTCCCGCTGACAGCGCCGCGGTCCAGCACGAGGGACGGGGCGGTCCCAGACGCTGGACCGCGGGGAAGCCCACGCGGCATACGCTCGTTGCGATCTGACGAGACCATCACCGCCCACCCGAGGACCCCCCATGAGCCAGCGCCTGTCCCTGCTCGATCTCGCGACGATCCGCCGCGACCAGCCCGTCGCCGAGGCGCTGCGTGACAGCATCCGGCTGGCGCAGAAGGCCGACTCGCTCGGGCGCTTCGAGCGGCTGTGGTTCGCCGAGCACCACAACATGCCGCGGATCGCGTCGGCCGCGACCTCGGTGCTGATCGGCCAGGTGCTCGCCGCGACCGAGCAGATCCGGGTCGGCTCCGGCGGCGTGATGCTGCCCAACCACTCCCCGCTGGTGATCGCCGAGCAGTTCGGCACGCTGTCCGAGCTCTATCCCGACCGGGTCGACCTCGGGCTGGGCCGCGCACCCGGCACCGACCAGGTGACGCTGCGGGCGCTGCGCCGCGACCCCCGAGCCGCCGACCAGTTCCCCTCGGACGTCCAGGAGCTCCAGGGCTATCTGTCCGACGAGACGCTCGTCCCGACGATCAACGCCTACCCCGGCCGCGGCACCAATGTCCCCCTCTACATCCTCGGCAGCTCGCTCTTCGGCGCCCAGCTCGCGGCGGCGCTCGGCCTGCCCTACGCCTTCGCCAGCCACTTCGCGCCCGACGCGCTGGTGCCGGCCGTCGCGGCATACCGCGAGCGCTTCCAGCCGTCGGCCCAGCTCGCCGAGCCCTATGTCATCGCCGCGCTCAACGTGATCTCGGCCGACGACAACGACACCGCGCAGGGGCTCTATGACAGCCAGCTGCGCAGCCGGGTGCGGATGCTCGCCACCCGCGTCGGCGGCGCCAGCCTCTCGGACGAGCAGGTCGAGGCCGCGCTCGCCGGGCCGGTCGGGCACCAGGCGCGCCACATGCTCCAGTACACCGCCGTCGGCACCCGCGACGAGGTCGCGCACTATCTCGAGGAGTTCGCCGCGCACGCCTCCGCCGACGAGCTGATGGTGACGAATGCCGCGGGGACCGTTGAGCAGCGCGAGCGCACCCTGGAGATCCTCGCCTCCATCGAGTGAGCGACACAGCCCACCGGGGCGTTCGTGCCCACTTGGGACAACGCGCCCGGCGTTCGCGCCCACTTGGGCTAAAACGCGCCCGGGCGTTTGTGCCCACCTGGGCCAAAACGCGCCCGGGCGTTTGTGCCCACTTGGGCAACAGCGCGCCCGGGACCCACTCACCGCCAGACGTGGGTACGCCGCGCGGGGAGGGGCCCGCGCGGCATACCTCTGGTCGGGTCAGCCCTCCTCGGGGATCATCAGGATCGAGCCCGAGGGGCACTCCTCGACGCACAGGCCGCAGCCCTTGCAGAAGTCGTAGTCGAACTCGTACATGTAGGCGCCGGTGCCGAGCTTCTTGACCGCGTTGTCGGGGCAGACACCGAAGCAGTTGTCGCAGCCGAAGCAGTTGCCGCAGCTCATGCACCGCCGCGCCTCATACATCGCGCTGCGCTCGTCGAGCCCCTGGACGACCTCGTCGAAGGTCCCCTGGCGGCGGGCCGGCTCGATGAGCGGGCGCGCCTTGTGGGGTGCGTCGGAGTAGTACCAGGTGGTCAGCCGGTCATAGGTCGCCAGCGCCGGGCGCTCGGGGTGGACGAACTCCTCGCCGCGCAGCCACGAGTCGATGCAGCGGGCGGCCTGCTTGCCGTGCCCCACCGCGACCGTGACCGTGCGCTCGGCCGGCACCATGTCGCCGCCGGCGAAGAGGCCGGCGCGGCCGGTCATCATCCGCTCGTCGACCTTGACGACGCCGTCCTCGATCTCGACGCCCTCGACACCCTCGACGAGCGAGAGGTCGGTCTCCTGGCCGAGCGCGAGCACGAGCGAGTCGGCCTCGAGCTCCTCGGTCTCGCCGGTCGGCTGCGGGAAGCCGTTCTCGTCGAGCTCCATCTTCTCGATGACGAGCCTGCCGGCGTCGGCGTGCTGGACGGTCGAGAGCCACTTGAGGAGGATGCCCTCCTCCTCGGCCTCGCGGACCTCGCTGTCATGGGCGGGCATCCGGTCGCGGGTGCGCCGGTAGACGATGATCGCCTCCTCGGCACCGAGCCGCTTGGCCGTGCGCGCCGCGTCGATCGCGGTGTTGCCGCCGCCATAGACGACGACCCGGCGCCCGAGCTGTGGCTTCTCCTCGCCCTCCATGTCGTGCAGCATCGTGACGGCATCGACGATCTTGGCCGCCTCGCCGGCGGGCACATAGGCGCGCTTGCCGAGCTGGGCGCCGACCGCGAGGAAGACCGCGTCGAAGGCACCGAGCGGCTCCTCGAGCGACTCGACCTTGTGGCCGAGCTCGAAGGTGACGCCCATGTCCTCGATGCGCCGGATCTCATCGGCGAGGACGCCGCGCGGCAGCCGGTAGGACGGGATGCCGAAGCGCATCATGCCGCCGGCCAGCGGCGCCAGGTCGCGGATCGTCACCTCGTGGCCGAGACGGCGCAGGTGGTATGCCGCGGACAGGCCGGAGGGGCCCGCGCCGATCACGAGCACGTGCTTGCCGGTCAGCTTCTCCGGCGGGTGGAAGCGCCAGCCCTGGGCGATGGCCTCGTCGCCGAGGAAACGCTCGACGGCGTTGATGCCAACGGCCTCGTCGAGTTCGGCTCTGTTGCAGGCGGTCTGGCAGGGGTGGTAGCAGACACGCCCCATGATCGCGGGGAAGGGATTGTCGGCGGTGAGCACCCGCCAGGCCTGCTCGTATTTGCCCTCCTCGGCCTCATAGAGCCAGGCCTGGACGTTCTCACCCGCGGGGCAGGCGTTGTTGCACGGCGGCATGAGGTGGACATAGGTGGGGCGCTCGGTGCGCCACGTGCCCGTGTGGTTCGCGAGCGACGACCCCACGTCGAGGGTGATCGCAAACGGCTTCTCTCTCACTTAGGCTCCCTCTCCCTCAAGCTCGTCGCGGCGCGCCGCGATGCCCTCCTCGATGTCGCCGTCGGGGCCGAGGAGTCCATACCTTGCGATGTTGCGGTCGGCACGCGCCTGGAGCTTGGCGAGCACCTCCTCGTCCCGCTCGGGCGAGAAGAGGTGGGCGAAGCGCTTCTGCAGCCGCAGGTAGTCCTCGACCGGCACACGCTTGCGGATCCGCGACACCGACACGACATCGCCGCGCTCGGCCTCGAAGACGGGGAAGAGCCCCGACTGTGTGGCGGCCCGGGCGACCTTGATCGTGTCGTGCGAGCTGGATCCCCAGCCCAGAGGGCAGGGCACCAGCACGTGGATATAGCGGGCGCCGCGGAACTCCATCGCACGGGTGACCTTGGCCTCGAGGTCGTGCAGATCGGCGACGGTTGCCGTTGCGACATAAGGGATCTCGTGTGCCATGGCGATGCGCGGCACGTCCTTGCCCATCCCGAACGGGTTGCCGGGGGCCTCGCCGACGGCCTGGGTCGTCATCGTGCGCGCGGCCGGCGGCGTGGCGCCGGAGCGCTGGACGCCGGTGTTCATATAGCCCTCGTTGTCGTAGCAGACATAGAGGACGTCGTCGTTGCGCTCGAACATGCCTGAGAGAGCGCCGAACCCGATGTCGACGGTGCCGCCGTCGCCACCCTGCCCGAGCACGCGGATGTCATCGCGCCCCATGGCCTTGTATGCCGCGGCCACGCCGGACGCGACGGCAGGGGCGTTGCCGAAGAGCGAGTGCAGCCAGGCGATCCGCCAGGACGTCTCGGGATAGGGGGTCGAGAAGACCTCGAGACAGCCGGTGGCGTTGACGGCGACGAGCTTGCCCTGGGCCGCGCGGAAGGCGGCGTCCACGGCATACCTCGCGCCGAGCGCCTCGCCGCAGCCCTGGCACGCACGGTGACCAGAGGTGATGGCGTTGTTGCGCTCGGGGTCGGCCTGGACCGACCGGACCTCAAGTGGGAGAAGGCGATTGCCGATCGCGAACGAGCCGACCTGATAGAACTTCAGGTGGTCGTGGGCGGGGCCTTCGTGGGTCTGGGTCATCGCGCTACTCCTCAGTGCGGGGTGGACCGCACGGACCCGAGGTCCTTGAGCAGGTTCTCTGCTGCGCCACCGGTGCGGCCGCCGGCGGCGTGGCGCTCGAGCTCTCGGTCGACGAGCTCGCGGTCGAGGTCAAGGAACTCCAGCGGCTCGAGCGAGTCACGCCGGTCGAAGAGGGCGTGCAGCGACCGGGTCGTGATCGGCCGGCCGCCGAGGCCGGCGACAACGGTGCGCAGCTGGATGTCTAGGTGGTCGAGGGCCATGCGCAGGTTGGAGGCGACGATGCCGCCGATGCCGACGCTGAAGGCCTTCTCGATCACGATGACGCGGGTGACGCCCTCGAGGGCGGAGCGCACGGCCTCCATCGGGAAGGGGCGGAAGGACTGGATGCCGAGCACGCCGATGCTCTCGCCCGCCTCGCGACGGGCGTCGACGACGTCCTTGATGGTGCCGAGCACCGAGCCCAGTGCCACGACGACGGTCTCGGCGCACTGGCCGTCCTCGTCGATCCGATAGGGACGCACCAGCCCGCCGGCCTCGCGGCCGAAGTGCTGCTCGAAGGAGTCGCACACCTCGGGGATCAGCTCGAGCGCCTGCATCTGGCGGGCGTGCGCGAGGTAGCGCACCTCGGTGAAGGCCTCGGGCCCGACCATTGCGCCGATCGACGCGGCGTCGTCGGGGTCGAGGACCTGGCGCGGCGCGTAGGGCGGCAGCCACGCGTCGACCTGCTCGCGCTCGGGCACATCGACCTCCTCGACCGCGTGGGTGAGGATGAATCCGTCCATGCAGACCATGACGGGCAGCGAGAGCTCCTCGGCGAGCCGGAAGGCGATGACGTGGAGGTCGGCCGCCTCCTGGTTGGTCTCGGCATAGAGCTGGAGCCAGCCGGAGTCGCGCTGGCTCATCGCGTCGGAGTGGTCGTTCCAGATGTTGATGGGGGCGCCGATCGCGCGGTTGGCGACGGTCATGACGATGGGCAGACCGAGGCCGGAGGCGTTGTAGACGGCCTCGACCATGAAGAGCAGGCCCTGGCTGGCGGTCGCGGTGTAGGAGCGTGCACCGGCCGCCGAGGCGCCGATCGCGACCGACATCGCGGCGAACTCGGACTCGACGTTCATGAACTCGCAGCCGGGCACCTCGCCGGCTTTGGTGAGCCGGGAGAGGGTCTCGACGATGTGGGTCTGCGGCGAGATCGGGTAGGCGCAGATCACCTGTGGCCGGCAGGCCGCGACCGCCTGGGCGACGGCCTGCGAGCCCTCAATCTGCTGACGCATGCGCGGCCTCCTTGAGGACGAGCTCGTATGCCGCGGTGGCGGCCCGGATGTTTGCCTCGGCGACCGCCTTGGGGAACCGGTCGGCGATCGCGCCGGTGACCGAGGGGAGGTGGACCAGCCCGGTGATGCCGGCCAGCGCACCGAGCAGCACGGCATTCGGCAGGGGCCGGCCGATGTGCTCCTTTGCCAGCGCCGTGGCCGGCACGGTGCGCACCCTCCCCTCCCGACCGGGCAGCAGGTCCTCCAGCCCGAGCTCGTGGATCGAACGCGAGGAGTTGACCAGCACATAGCCGTCCGGCTTGAGGCCGGCGAAGAGGTCGACCTGGTGGATCAGGGTCGAGTCCTGCACGACGAGGGCGTCGGGGACCATGACGGGTTCCCGCACGCGGATGGGGTTGTCTGCGATGCGACAGAATGCGACGACCGGAGCGCCAGTGCGTTCGGAACCGAAGCTGGGGAACGCCTGAGCGTGGCGGCCTTCCTCGAAGGCTGCCTCGGACAGGAGCTCGGCTGCTGTGACGACTCCTTGACCACCGCGTCCGTGGATACGAACCTCGAACACCACGCCAGCGTATTCCCCCAGAACGGGGCGAACCGGACCTAACTCGCGCCATTTATGTCCAGTAGGTCACATGGGTGTCGGCAGCCGGCCCTAGGGTGACGCACATGCTGCTGCGGGAGGTCGTCGACACCGAGCGCGCCGTGGCCGCCACCAGGTCGCGCCGCGACAAGACCGCGCTGCTCAGCGGCCTGCTGCGCCGGCTCGGGTCCGATGATGTCGCCGCCGCGGTGGGCCTGCTGCTCGGCCGGCCGAGGCAGGGCCGGGTCGGCGTCGGCTGGCGGACCCTCCTCGACGCGCGCGAGGCGTATGCCGCGGGCTCGCCTCCTCCCGAGGCGTCCCCTCCCACGACAGACGACGGCAACAACGGCAACAACGGCAACAACGGCGACAACGGCAACGTCACCGACCCCGCTCCCCCTTTCGCCCAATTGGGCACGAACGCGCCGTCGCCCCTGACGATCGCCGACGTCGACGCCGCCCTCGAGCTCGTGGCCGGGACACACGGCAGAGGGTCGGCTAACGCCCGGCGCGACGCGCTCGGGGCCCTCTTCGCCCGCGCCGACCCCGACGAGGCCGACTTCCTGGTCCGGGCGATCGGGGGCGAGGTGCGCACCGGCGCGCTCGAGGGGGTGCTGACCGACGCCATCGCGGCCGCCGGCGAGGTGCCGGCCGCCACTGCCAGACGGGCTGCCATGCTCTCGGGCGACCTCGCCGCGACGGCCCGGCTCGCGCTGACCGCGCCGGAGGAGCTCGCGTCCGTCGGCCTGTCCGTGGGGACACCCGTGCTGCCGATGCTGGCCTCCCCCGGTGGCGACACTGCGAGCTCGGTGATCGCGCTGGGTGAGGCCTCGGTCGAGTACAAGCTCGACGGCGCACGCATCCAGGTCCACCGCAGCGGCGACGACATCGCGGTCTACACCCGCTCGCTGGCCGACATCACCGCGCGGGTGCCCGAGCTGGTCGAGGCGGTCCGGGCCCTGCCTGCCCGCGAGCTGATCCTCGACGGCGAGACGCTGCTGCTTGCCGAGGACGGCAGCCCGCGGCCATTCCAGGAGACGATGAGCCGCTTCGGAGGCCAGGATGCCGCGGCGAGGGTGCTGCGGCCGTGGTTCTTCGACGTCCTCCACGCCGACGGGCAGGACCTGATCGACGAGCCGCTGAGGGTGCGTCGCGGCATCCTCTCGGAGGTCGTCGGCGACCTGCGCATCCCAAGCATCCTGACGTCGGATCCCGCTGTGGCAGAGGACTTCTCACGTCAGGCGCTGGCCGCCGGACACGAGGGCATAGTCCTCAAGGGCCTCGACTCGCTCTATGCCGCCGGCCGACGCGGCAAGGACTGGCAGAAGGTCAAGCCCGTCGTGACGCTCGACCTCGTCGTGCTCGGCGTGGAGTGGGGTTCGGGCCGGCGCTCGGGCTGGCTGTCCAACATCCATCTCGGCGCCCGCGACGCCGACGGGAGCGTGGGCGAGCCGGGCGCGATGGTCATGGTCGGCAAGACCTTCAAGGGCATGACCGACGAGATCCTGCGCTGGCAGACCGAGCACTTCCCGACGATCGAGACCCGCCGCACCCGCTCGACCGTGTTCGTGGAGCCGGTGACCGTCGTCGAGGTCGCGATCGACGGCGTGCAGCGCTCGGCGCGCTACCCGGGTGGGGTGGCGCTGCGTTTCGCGCGGGTCAAGGGCTATCGGCTCGACAAGTCGCCCACCGAGGCCGACACCCTCGCCACCCTCCGCGCCCTCCTGCCGCCGCAGGCCTGAGCGACAACCTGGGCGACAACGGCAAGCCGCCGTCTCGTCACATCCCTGCGGTGACGAGACGGCGGCTCGCTGGTGGCCGGGCCCCCAGCCGGCCGCGACGTCAGCCCGCGGACTCTCCGGACCGCGGGCGACGGGCTCGACGCCAGAGCGCGTCGAGGGCTGCACAGGAGACGAGGAAGGCCGCGAGCTGCGCGGCATACGCCCATTGCCACTCGGCGTCCCCGAAGGCCGCGCGCATCGTGCCGATGAGGAAGCCGTCGCCCTCCCACCCGAAGACGGTCCGCACCAGCAGGTAGGACAGGGCTGCGGCGAGGATCGAGGGGCCGCCGGTCGCTGCGCGCTCGGTGGTGGGCTGCGGGCTGGTCGTCGTGGCGTTCATGGTCCGGGCTCCTGGCTGGTCGATCGGGTTGATGGCTCAACTCTGCTCGACCGGGGGCCGCTCCGGATCGCCCATCGGGATGCGCCGCGTCATCCCAAAGTCGGAGGCCTCAGGCCAGGTGTCGCAGCGAGCGCAGCCACTCGCGCGCCTCGCGGAAGGAGGCGTTGTCGGCCGCGTCGGCGATCTGCGCCTTGCCGTTGTCGGCCCGCGGATAGGACCCGAGGAAGGTGATGCCGCCGCTGATCCGGTGCAGGCCCATCAGCGCCTCGCCGACCCGCTCGTCCATGACATGCCCCTCGATGTCGATCGAGAAGCAGTAGTCGCCCATCGAGGACTTCGTGGGGCGCGACTCGAGACGGGTCATGTTGATGCCGCGGGCCGCGAACTGCTCCAGCAGCTCGAGCAGCCCGCCGGCGCGGTCGGAGCGCTGATAGAGCACGAGCGTCGTCTTGTCGGCGCCGGTCGGCTCGGGCAGCGCGCCAGGCAGCGAGACCGCGACGAAGCGGGTCACCGCGGCGTCGTTGTCGCGGATGTCCTCGGCCAGCACCTGGAGCCCGTGCACCTCGGCGGCGAGCGGCGCGCAGACGGCCGCGTCATAGGACGCGCTGTTCTTGGCCAGCGACTCCGCTGCCTCCGCGGTCGAGAGCGTCGCGACGTATGCCGCGCCCGGCAGCTCCCGGCCCACCCAGCCGCGGACCTGGGCCCAGGCGTGGCTGTGGGTGCCGACCGAGCCGACCTGGCCCAGCGGCATACCCTCTCGCGCAGCGAGCACGAAGGTGACGGGGACGAGGACCTCGCCCACCACGACAAGCGGGTCACCCGAGGCGAGGGCGTCGAGGGTGGCGCTGACACCGCCCTCGACGGAGTTCTCGATCGGGACCATCGCCCGGTCGACGTGACCGCGCCGGACGGCCGCGAGCGCGGCGTCGACGGAGGCGAGCGGGACCTCCTCCGCGGCTGGGTCGAAGGCCGTCAGCGCCATCTGGGTGAAGGTGCCCACGGGGCCGAGATAGGCGTAGGTCGTCACTGCGGTCAGGCTCCTTGCGAACCGGTGCGGGCAGCGGCCAGGGCCTGCTGCTCCTCGGGGGTGAGGGTGGCGTCGGAGGCGCCGGCGACGACGCCCTTGGCGTAGGTGCGCGACTCGCCGCGCGCGTGGATGGAGCTGATGACGATGCCGTCGCCCGAGTCGTCGATGATCGCGGCGGAGAAGCTCAGCCGGCCGCCCATGTCGCCGAAGGCGTCGTAGCGCACGACCGCGACGTGGCGCAGGGCCTGGGCGATCTCGTCCTCGATCCGCTCGAGGTCGCCCGACCCCACGGGGCGCTGGGCCTGGAGGTGGCGGACCTCGCGGGAGAGCCGGCCGACGCGGCGCGCGAGCCCGACGGCGGCCGCGATGGCGAGCACGGCAAGGGTGAGCGGCACGAGGAGGAGGGCGAGCTCGAGGGCGCTCAGCTCCATGGGTCACCCCCGGTCCGTGGCAGCGCTGACATGGTCACGGCCCAAGGGTATGCGGCTGGCGGTCTATCCTCTGCGGCGTCATGACATTCGAGATCGCCACCGCCGCCATCGTCTTCGGGCTCATCTTCATGGTCGAGCTGCCCGACAAGACCTTCATCGCAACGCTCGTCCTGGCCACCCGCTACCGGCCGCTCCTGGTCTGGATCGGCGTCGGCCTCGCCTTCGGCGTGCAGGTGCTGATCGCCGTGACGATCGGAGGGCTGCTGGCCAACCTTCCCAAGCGCCCCATCGAGATCTTCACCGCCCTGATGTTCCTCATCGGGGGCATCCTGCTCCTGCGTGGCGCGGCCCAGGCAGACGCGGAGGAGGCCGAGACCGAGGAGGAGTTCGCGGAGAAGGCCAAGGAGCCCGCCACCGGCTGGAAGGCCGTGCTGACCTCCTTCCTCGTGCTCTTCCTCGCCGAGTGGGGCGACCTGTCCCAGCTGCTGACCGCATCGCTCGCGATGAAGTACGAGGACCCCTTCTCCGTCGGCATCGGCGCCTGGGCCGCCCTGCTCGCCGTCTCCGGTCTCGGCGCGGCGCTCGGCCGGGTGCTGCTGACCAGGATCCGGCTCGCGACCATCCGCCGGATCGGCGGGGCGCTCTGTCTGCTGATGGCGCTGCTGTCGGTGCTCCAGATCGCTGGAGTCATCTCGGGCTGACCTTCCCGGCGCGCATGGTGGACCCTGCGCCCGGGCCGAAGAAATGCAACCGGAGGGTTGCGCAAGGCCTCCAGCAGTGCAATGGTTGGGTTGCACATCGAGCAGTTCACCCCCGACCAGGCACCACCCAGGAGGTATGCCGCATGGGCACCACGATCACCGACGCCATCGAGCGCTCCATCACCATCGACGCCCCGCGCGAGCGGGTCTGGCAGCTCATCAGCGAGCCCGGCTGGTGGATCAACGAGGGAGAGATCCGCGAGCACGAGATCGTCAGCGACGGCTCGGTCCACCGGGTCACCGACAGCAAGCACGGGACCTTCACCGTCGAGACGGTGGAGGCGCGCGAGGGCGAGTACGCGGCATACCGCTGGCTGTCCAACCCCGACGCGGACGGCGAGCCGGAGCCGACCCTCAACACGCTCGTGGAGTTCACGATCAGCGGCGACGGGCCGGTCGAGGTGACCGTGCGCGAGAGCGGCTTCCTCCCCGGGGACGTGCCCGACGAGATCCGCGAGCGCGACTACCGCGAGAACAGCGGCGGCTGGGAGCACGAGCTGGCCGCGGCCAAGCGCCACCTCGAGGGCGCGGCGTGAGCTCAGCCGACGAGCGCGCCGGGGCGGTCTTTGCGGCACTCGCGGACCCGTCCCGGCGCGCACTGCTGAGCCGGCTCGGGAGTGAGGGCCCGGCGAGCGCGAGCGCCCTTGCCCGGGAGGTCGAGATCTCCCGCCAGGCCGTCGCCAAGCATCTGGCCGTCCTCGCCGAGGCGAGGCTCGTCGCGCCGGAGCACGTCGGGCGTGAGGTGCGCTATCACGTCCAGCCGGCCCGGCTGCGGGTCAGCGCGGCCTGGCTCGAGCAGCGGGCCAGCGCCTGGGACACCCAGCTCGCCGCGCTCAAGCGGGCCGCCGAGCAGGGCTGAGCACACGGCGTACACCCATGGGCTCGCGCCCGTCCCCAGACCCTCACCCGTTGACTTGTAGCGACTCATACCTAAGGACCGCGTTTAGGCGTGAGTTGTGACAAGTCAACGCAGGGGCAGGCGGGTCAGTGGACCGGCTGGACCGCGGCCTCGGGCTCGAGGTGGGTCGGCCCGTCGTCGCGCTCGAGCGAGCGGCGCAGCGACCAGCCGAGCAGGGCGAGCGCGACCAGGGCGGCGATGCAGTCGGAGTTCTGGAGGAGCTTGCCGACCAGGACGGGCGGCCACTTGTTCTCGATCCAGTGGATGCCCCACCAGGGCACGCGGCCGACGAAGAACAGCGCGAGTCCGCCGGCCGCTATCAGGCGGGCGTGGTCGCGCAGGGGGTCGGCGCCGAGGATGGCGAAGAGGACGACCACGAGCCAGTGCAGGTGGTGGATCCACGCGACGGGCGAGAGCAGCATCGCCATCAGGCCCACGGCCGCGACCTCGGTGATCGTGTCGCCGGCGAGCCAGGCGCGGCGGGCGAGCCGGTAGCCGTAGAAGCCGACGACCGCGACGAGCACCAGCCACAGGACCGTGCCCACCATGCCCTCGCCGAGCGAGCGCAGGATGACGCCGCGCATCGACTGGTTGGCGGTGCCCTTGTTGGGGCCGAGGCGGGTCGGGTCCGAGAGCGCGCCGCCCCAGAACGCGAACGAGGCCTGCGGCAGGATCACCCACGAGCCGAGGGTGGCGACGACGGCGGTGCCGATGGCGGTGGCCGCCTCCTTCCACCGGCGGTTGACCAGGTAGTGGATGACGAAGACGCCCGGCACCAGCTTGATCGACATGGCCAGGCCCACGAGCACGCCCGGTGGGATGCGGCGGACGAGGCGCGGGCGGGGCCGGCGCAGGTCCATCAGACAGGCGAGGACGAGGAAGGCATTGACCTGGCCGAAGCGGATGCCGTCACTGACCGGCTGGAGCCAGAACATCGGGGCCGTGAGCGCCCCGAGCAGCAGCGGCCACAGGTGGCCGGCACGGTGGATGACGCGGTATCCGGCGTACCAGACGATCGCGGTGGTCGCGAGGATCTGCGCGACCGTCCAGGCCCAGCCCGCCACGCGGAAGGGCACCAGCGCGAGCGGCACCGAGAGGATCGCCGAGAACGGCGGATAGGTGAAGGGCAGCAGCTGCGGCGGCTCGGTCATCGTCTCGTAGACGGGCCGGCCGAGCAGGACCGACTCCCCGCCCTGGCGATAGACCTCGACGTCGACCTGCCACTGGTCCTGCGGCCACGCGATCAGATAGTGCCAGACCACCGGCAGCGCCCCGAGGGCGATGAGGAGTATGCCGCCGAGCACGACCGCCGCGGAGGGTCGCCTGGCCGCCGGCCTGGCTGCCGGGTCCCTCGTCGCCGCTGCGGTCGCGCTCACGGGAGCCATTGTCACCGAAGGCGGGCCTCCCGCGGACTCGGCCGGGCCGCAGCACCCACTGTCAGAGGCAGGGTCGGCAAGCGCGATACACCTCATGAGGCTTCCTACCCCGGTAGGATCAGGGTATGAAACTGAGCGTGAGCCTCACCGAGCAGGACGTCGCTGCGCTCGACGACTATGTCGAGAAGTGCGGACTGTCCTCGCGATCTGCTGGAGTCCAGCTGGCGATCCGTCGCCTGCGGGAACCCGAGCTCGAGCACGCCTACGCCGAGGCGTGGGACGAGTGGGCTGCCGCCGGCGACGAGGAGGCGTGGGCCGCGGCCGGCGCCGACGGGGTCGGCAATGGGCCCACCGAAGGGCCCGTTCGTGCTGCGCGGTGAGATTCGCCTGGTCGATCTCGACCCTGCCCTCGGCAGCGAGGCAAACAAGCGTCGCCCCGCCGTGCTGGTGAGCAACGACGGGGCGAATGCCGCGGCCGCCCGCCGAGGGAAGGGTGTCGTCACAGTCGTGCCGGTCACCAGCAACACGGCTCGCGTCTATCCCTTCCAGGTACTCCTCCCGGCCGAGACCACCGGGCTGAGGGTCGACTCCAAGGCCCAGGCCGAGCAGGTCCGTTCGGTCTCCGTGGGGCGCCTCGGCCCGGTGATCGGCCAGGTCCCCTTCGCGCTGATGAGCGACGTGGACCAGGCGCTCCGCCTGCACCTCGCCCTGGGTTAGATGCCAGTCGCTGGGGACGCCCCCGCCGTCAGGGCTCGCGAGCAGGCGGCGAGTCGCCCCCCGTGGACAGGAGGCGGGCGCGCAGACCGGAGGCCCGGACGGCCCGGCGCTCCACGGCTGCGCGGACCACGTCATCGGAGCCGACGACGCGCACGAGCGACTTGGCCCGGGTGACCGCGGTGTAGAGCAGCTCGCGGGTGAGCAGCGGCGAGTCCTCGTCGGGCAGGAGCACGGTGATCTCGTCGGCCTGTGAGCCCTGGGCCTTGTGGATGGTCATCGCGTGCATCGTCTCGACATCGCCGAGCCGGCTCGGGGCATAGATCTCCGCGCCGGAGGTGCCCTCGATGACCGCGACGGGGCGCCCGTCCTCGCCGCGGACGACGGCGCCGGTGTCGCCGTTGAAGACCCCGACGGCGTAGTCGTTGGCGGTGACAAGGAGAGGCCGGCCGAGATACATCGGGTCATAGAGCCCATCGCCGGTGGTCTCGGTCAGCCACTGCTCGACGTGGCGGTTCCAGGCGCGGACACCGTGGGGCCCGGCGCGGTGGGCGCACAGCAGGCGGTGGCGGCCGAGCACCTCGAGGGCGCGCTCGCTGTCACCGGCCTCGGCTGCCGCGTGGAGCGCGAGGGCCTGGTCGAGCAGCGGGGCGCGCAGGACCTCGCCGGGGTCGGCCCCGTCGTGGTGGACCACCTCGCGGCTGCGGGCGTGGAGCACCTCGAGCGCGGCGTATGCATCGCCAGAGCGCAGTGCTGTTGCGAGAGAGCCGATCGCGGCGCCGAACCGGTGGCTCACCCGCAGGCGCGCGACCTCGACGGCTGGGGTGGAGCCCGCGGCGATGGCCTCGTCGGACGCCGCGACCAGGTCGGCGAGGACGGCGCCCGCGTCGACGGAGACCAGCTGGTCGGCGTCGCCGACGAGGATGAGCCGGGTCGTCGGCCGCAGGGCCTCGAGCAGGTGGCGCATCATCGACAGCGAGACCATCGACGCCTCGTCGACGACGATCACGTCGTGGGGCAGCCGGTTGCCGGCGTTGTGGCGGAAGCGCCCCGAGCCACCGGGCAGCCAGCCGAGCAGCCGGTGCAGGGTGGAGGCAGGGACATCGCCCACCGCGCGCAGCCGCTCCCGGCCCGCGTCGTCGAGCCCGCCGCGCTCGAGGAAGGCGTCGACCGCCTGGCTCGTGGCCTCGCGCAGCCGCGCCGCGGCCTTGCCCGTGGGCGCGGCGAGGGCGATCCGCGGTGGCCGGCCGCTCCTGCCCAGCGCGTGCTGCTCGGCGAGGAGGGCGAGCACGCCCGCGACGGTGGTGGTCTTGCCGGTGCCCGGCCCGCCGGTGACGACGGTGGTCCAGCTGCGTGAGGCGGCCTCGGCGGCCGCCCGCTGCTCGGTCCAGGAGTCGCCGGCGAAGAAGCGGTCGAGGCCCTCGGCCAGTGCGGCCTCGTCGACGGCCGGCCGCGGCTGCGCGGCCCGCGCGAGGAGCGCGTCGCAGACCGCGACCTCCTGGGCGTGATAGCGCTGGAGATAGAGCAGCCCGTGCTCGTGGACGAGCGCCCCGGCCTCGGCGAGCGGGCTCGCCATGACCGTCTCGAGCCACGGCCCCGCCTCGGGCCACTCGCGCTCGGGCAGCACCGCCGACAGGCCGGCGAGGTCGACCCCCACCGAGCCACGCCGCACCGCACGGGCCGCGAGCGCCACCGCCAGGCTCACCGACTCGGCCGTCTCGCCGTCGACTCCGCCGAGACGGGTCAGGGTCTGCGCGATGTGGACATCGGCCGCGGTCAGGACGCCCGCGGCATTGGCCTCGGCGAGGATCCCGGTCGCCGAGCGCGCCAGCCGGCGGTCGTGTGCGCCGGTGGACTCCCACAGCTCGCTCATCGCAGCTCACCCCCGTCGAGCAGGTCGGACAGCTCGAGGACGAGCCCGACCGGCGGGCGCCACGAGAAGACACCGCAAGGGTTGCCGTCGACGACAGGCGTCTGCGGCCCGCACATGCCGCGGACATAGAGATAGAGCACTCCCCCGAGATGCCGCTCCGGGTCGTAGTCGGGGAGGCGCCAGCGCAGATAGCGGTGCGCCACAACGGCATACAGCAGGGCCTGGAGGGGATAGGAGGAGTGGCCCATCGCGTCGTCGAGGGCCTCGGGGCGGTAGGCGGACACCATGAGCGGCTCGTCGGAGTCGAACGGGCCGAGCCAGTTGGTCTTGTAGTCGACGACGAGATAGGCGCCGGTGCTGGGGACGCGGAGCAGGACGTCGACCGACCCGGTGAGATAGCCGCGCAGGGGCTGTTCGGCCAGGGCGGGGTCGGCCAGCGCGGCGGCGAAGCGGCGCACCGGGTCGGCCTCGGGCAGGTGCCGCTCGAGCATGGGCCTCAGGTCGCCGAGCGTCGGTCCGTCCACGTGGGCACCGCGGGGCGATCGTGCCCAACTGGGCGAAAGGGGGGCGGACGGGTCGGCAGCCGCGGGGTGCGGGGCGGAGGGATCGGGCCCGTCGGGGTGCGGGGCAGCGGCGCGAGGGGCAGCAGGGTGCGGGGCGCGGACGAGGTCGCCGCCGGAGAGGGGGAGCTCGAAGTCCATCTCGCACAGGCGGTCCCGGCCGATGTCGACGAGGGTGGCGTCGCCGGCCAGCGGGCCGAGGGGCGTGCGGCATACGGCATCGAGGGCGTCGGCGAGAGCCGCCGGGTCGAGCTCGACCGGCCACCAGACGGCCTGCTCACGGACGGTGCGCTCGAGCTCTTCGCGCAGGTCGGGCGAGGTCGCGTCGGTCTCCTCGAGGGCGGCGTGGACGAGCGAGCCGAAGGTGGCGCCGACGGGCAGGTCGGCCATCGGCGAGGGGATGTCGCCTGCCACGACGGGCCCCGCGGGCTCCAGCTCGCTCAGGGGGAAGAGCGCGTCGGTGTCGTCGGGGGCAGCCGGGTCGGGGCCGTCAGGCTCGTCCTGGCGCGGCGGGGTCTCGGGCTCGGAGTCGACGCCCGGCGTGTGGATCGTGTCGGCGGGCGAGCTGAGCGCGGTGTAGGAGGTGCGGCGCCAGTCTGTGTCGATGGCCCGCTCGAAGACCCTCGCGGCGAGCTCGGGCTCGCCGTCTCGCACCGGAGGTGTCGGCACCGGCGCCAGGTCGGCGATCTCGACGTGCAGCGCACCGGCCTGCTGCCACTGGGCGAGTCGCGCGTCGACCTCGTCACCGCCCGGGACAGACACCTGGTCGCGCACGCGCGCCGCCTCGCCGATGGAGTCGGGGCGTCGCCCGAAGACCAGGCGGTGCAGGGCGGAGGTCGGGGCCTGGGAGGAGGGCGCCCACCAGAGGACGGCCTGGGACTGGGCGCGGGTGAGCGCGACATAGAACAGCCGCAGCGACTCGCCGGCCTCCTCCTCCTTGGCCTTGCGGGCGTGGGCCGACCACTGGGGGCCGTCGCCGCCCACGTCGAGGCAGCGCTCCTCCTCGGGAGCCTCGGAGTGATAGCGCGGGATGTCGGGGTCGGGCGCCCACCGCTCACCGAGGGTGGGGAGATAGACGATGGGGAACTGGAGGCCCTTGCTGCCATGGATCGTCGACAGCTGCACGGCGGCGGCGTCGGTGTCGAGCCGGCGGGTGCGGCTGCTGGCGGACTCGAGTGCGTCGTCGGCGACCTGGGCCTGGAGGAAGTCGACGAGCCCGAGCACGCCGAGCCCTTCGTCGCGGGCGGCCGCGTGGAGCAGCTGGCCGACGTGACGGAGGTCGGTGAGGGTGCGCTCGCCACCGACGCAGGCCAGGACCCGGGCGCCCAGCCCCTCGACCGTGAGCGTCTCGAGGACCGCCGCCAGGCCGCGGCGGTCGAGCACCTCGGCAAGCCGGCGCAGCCGGGCCGACAGCTGGTCGGAGAGGGCATCGCCGCCGTGGACAAGGTCGGCCGCGGAGTAGCCGAGGAAGGGCGTCAGCGCCGCGGCCCGGGCCCGGTCGGCGCGATGGGGTGCGGCGATGCCATGGAGCAGCGCGAGCCAGGAGCGTCCTGCCTCGGTGTGATAGACGCTGCCGCCGCCGGCCATGACCGCCGGCACGCCCAGGGCCCGCAGCTCGGCCTGCACCTCGTGGAGGGTGTTGACGCGATAGGCGATGACGGCAATGTCCTTGGCGCGCAAGGGCGCTCCGTCGAAGGTGGCCCCGGAGGCGATGACCTGTGCGATGTCCCGGGCCAGGTCGCGGCTGATGTGGGAGCGGATGTCTGCGACGGCCTTGCGGCCGGCGGTATGCCGCTTGGGGTCCACCCGCCGCAGCCGGAGTGGGTGCGGGACGGGCAGCTGCGCGAGGCGGGTGCCGGGGTGGACGCCCTCGACACGGTGGACGACGATCTGGTCGTCACCCAGGGGCGCACCGAGCAGGAGGGACTGTTGGGCCCGCAGCAGGTCACTGTCGGCGCGGTAGTTGCGGGGCAGGGTGCGGCGCACGGCGGCGGTGCGGGCGGCATGGAGATAGGTCGTCACGTCTCCGCCGCGGAAGGCGTAGATGGCCTGCTTGGGGTCACCGATGAGGACCATCACGGCATGGCCGGAGAATGCGCGGTCGAGCACCTGCCACTGGACCGGGTCGGTGTCCTGGAACTCGTCCACGAGCACGACCCGCCACCGCTGACGCATGCGGGCGCGGGCCGGCGAGTCCTCGGGCTCAAGCGCGTGGGCGAGCTGGGAGAGCAGGTCGTTGTAGTGCAGGACCCCACGCAGCCGCTTGCGGCGGTCGAACTCTCGTCGGACGGCCACGGCATAGCGCACCCGTCGCCCGACCGGAGTGTCCGCAGGGGCGTCGGCGGGCTCGATGCGGGCCGGTGCGTCGGAGGTGACCTCGCGGGCGATGTCAACGGCCTGCTTGTAGGAGAACAGCGGTGCCTCGCTCGAGCCGACGAACCCACGCAGATAGATGTCGTCGACGACATCGAGCAGGAGTTCGTCGAGGTCCTCGACCAGGGTGGCGCGGGCGTCGGTGTCACCGGCCACGCCCAGCGAGCCGAGCACGAGGTGGCAGAACTGGTGGGTCGTCGCGATCGTCGCGGCGTCGAAGTCGCTCAGCGCCGCACGGACCCGCTCAAGCCGGACTGTCAGCTCATCGGCGGACCCGGCCAGCAGCAGCTCGAGCAGCTCATCGCGCTGCTCGTCCGCCACGGCGAACCCGGGCGCGTGGGTCGCCGCGGCGAGCGCCCGCTCGACGATGACCAGCTGGGCGCGCACCCGCGCCCGCAGCTCCTGGGTCGCGGCGCGCGAGAAGGTCACGACGAGCAGCTCGTCCAGGGTCGCCCGCCCCTCGGCCACGAAGCGCGCGACCAGCGCGCCGATGGTCCAGGTCTTGCCGGTGCCCGCGCTGGCCTCGAGCAGCACTGTGCCCGTCGGCAGCGGGTCAGTGATCCGGAACGGCTCCATCACACCCGCTCCTTGCGCTCGAACTCCAGGACCGGGCCCCAGAGCCGGACCGCATACTGCCCCAGCCTGGTTGGCTCATCGGGAGACCAGCGCTCGTCGTCGCGGGCGGGCTCGGTGAGCACCTCGATGCCGACCTCGCCGCCGTGGATCCGCTGCGCCGCGGGCTGGGCGTTCTCGCCGGGGAACCTGTAGCCGCTGGCCCACTTCTTGGCGGCTGCGTCGAGCGCGTCCTCCTCACCGCGCCCGCGGTTGCGGGCGAAGGCCTCGGCAGTGCCCGGCGGCATGGGTACGGGCTCGTCCATCCCGCGGCGATAGAGGTCGACCAGCTCGGAGAGGATCTCGCGGGCCCGCTCGGGTGTGACACCGGCATAGCGCACCCGCGCCACGCGCTGGCGGTCCCGCCCGATGACGACGCCCTGCCACTGTGTCGTCGGCTCGGCCGCCTGGAGCGCGAGATAGCGCACCCAGACCGGCAGGAGGTTCTTGGGCGCGAGCGAGGAGTAGCCGTAGTGGAGCGTGCACCCGTCGACGGTGCCGGCCACGGTGCCGGTGAGGCGGATCCCGCCGGGCAGGTCGATGTCGAGGTCCACCGCCCGCCGCGGACCGCCCAGGTGGGTCATGGCCGCTGCGGCGACCCGCCCCGAGATCTTGAGGATGTCGCCGAGCACGACATAGGCGAGACCGCCCGGCGGCAGCGTGCCCCGGCGGAGCTCTGCCTGGACCACGTCGTCGGTGGAGGCGCCGGCGACGAGGGCGCGGGCAACGCGATCGCCGATGGCCCACTTCTCCAGCCCGCTCGGCTCGAGGGGGATGGCGTCGCGCCCGGTCTCGGGCACCTCGGGCAGCCGGATGCCGAGGCGTCGGGAGAGGTGTGCGCGATAGGGGTCCTTGACGAACTCGACGAGCTCGTCAACCGAAACCTCACTGAGGCCGGCCGGGTCGAGTGGCTGGCCGAAGGCGTCGTCGCTGTGGCGCTCCCCCAGGGCGGCCCGCGCGCCGGCGAGCGCGGCCAGGTCGAAGCTGACGGGCGGATCGCCCTCTGCCGCAGTGAAGTTGCGCTCGTCAAAGACCTGGAGCGGATGACGCATCACGATGTCGGGCCCACCTGTGGCCGTCACGGCGAGGCTGTCGATGAGCTCGCCGAGCGGCACGGCAGGCGGCCGCTCGGCACCGGTGTGCTCGTCGGCGCCGGAGTAGATGACGACGAGCTGCTCCTGGGCGCTCATGATCGCGTCGAGGAGGAGCTGGCGGTCCTCGCTGCGGGTGTCGCGCTCGCCGGTGAGCGGCCGGCGGGCGAGGGCGTCGTCGCCGTCGGGCACGGTGGTGCGGGGGAAGGTGCCGTCGTCGAGGCCCATGAGCACGACGACCTTGTGGGGCACGGCGCGCATGGGCACGAGGGTGCAGACCGTGAGGGTGCCGGTGCGGAAGCTCGCCCGGGTCGGGCGCGCCGACAGGCCGGTGTGGAGCAGGGCCCGCACGTCGGGCAGCCGCAGCAGCGCCGTCTCGCCGGCGCCGTCGGCGATCGAGGACAGCTCGCGGGTGAAGAGGCTCAGCTCGGCCGGGTCGGTCGCGGACGGGTCGGCGAGGTCGAGGACCCCCTCGCGCAGCGCATCGGTCCACTCGGTGGCCGGCCGGGCACCGCCGAGCCGGCCGAGGGTCGCCTTGAGCCGCAGCACCAGCTCGGTCAGCCGCCCGGCCAGGTCGAGGTCGCCGGAGTCGAGGCTGACCAGGGCCAGCGCATCGCCGACACCGCTCACCTCGACGCCGTCGACGGCCAGCCCGGCGATCAGCCGGTCGAGGCCGGCAGCCCAGGTGTTCTGGGGGAACTGCCCGAGCCGATAGGTCTCGAGGTGCTCGCTGCCGAGACCCCACCGCACGGCCGCGGCGCGCCCCCACTCGGCGATGGTGTCGAGGTCGTCGTCGTCGAAGCCGAAGCGCCGCGAGACCACCGGCATCCGCGCGAGGTCGAGCACCTCGGTGAGGCTGACCCGCGACTCGGCAAGCGTGAGCAGCTGGGCGGCCACGCCGAGCAGGGCGTTGGTGTGGATCGGCCCTCGGTCGGCCAGCCGGACCCGCAGCCGGTGGGCCGGGTGTCCCGCGACCGGGTCGGCGAAGAGGCCGCCGAGACCGAAGGCCGCCTGGAGCAGCGGCGCGTAGGCCTCGATGTCGGGGCACATGACGAGGATGTCGCGCGGCTCGATGTCGGGCCGGTCGGCGAGGATGCCGACGAGCAGCTCGCGCAGCACCTCGACCTCGCGCCCCATGCCGTGGCACGCGTGGACCTGCACCGACTGGTCGCCCGGCTCGCGCACCCGCCCGGCCACCGTGTCGGCATCGGGCGCGCGCCCGCTGCGCAGGTCGTGCTGGAGCCAGCCGAGCAGATCGGCGCGGTCTGGCCCGTCGTCGGCCGGCGGGTGGTCGACGACATCGCGGGCGAGGGCAAGGGTGCGCTGGACCTCTCGCGCGTCACGGCCCAGCGTCGCCAGCAGCGGGTGCCCAACGTATGCCGCGCTGCCGTCCTCCGCGCGCGGCACCGGCCCGTCGGCGACGACCGGGGCCAGGTCGCCCCACAGCCGCGGCGAGGCCTGGGGCAGCCAGAGGTGGACCTCGCGCCGCTCGGCCAGGGCCTCGACGACGGACAGCTCGGCAAGCGGCAGCCGGGTGTGCCCAAAGAGGGAGAGCCGCCCAGGCAGGTCGAGCCCGTCGTCGCCGGAGCGGATGCGGGCGACCGTCTGCTCCACCCGCAGGTCGGGCGGCACCGCGTCGACCCGCCCGAGCACCCGACGCCACAGCTCGGGCTGCCAGAGGAGGTCGTCGTCGAGGGGGTGACCGGTGCCGTCGCTGTCATCACCGACCCGCCAGGCGGCGACCATCGAGGGGCGCTGCGCGGCATACCCCGCAAAGAGGCCGGCCAGCCGGCGGGCGACGCTGTATCGGCGGCCCGCCCGCAGCGTGCCCTCCTCGCCCTCGAGCCCGTGGCCGAGGTGGGCCGCGAGCGTCGCGCACCACGGCTCACCGAGCGACTCGTCGATCACCGAGAGCAGGGGCCAGACGAGGCGGTCTGGATGCCATGGGTCCTGACGGTCGATGCCGAGGACCAGCGAGGCGAGGGAGTGGGGGTTGAGGAAGCGCACCCCGGCGCAGACCCCGTCGCCACCACGGGACCCGACGCCCAGCCGGTGCGAGAGCCGCTGGGCGAGCCACCGCTCGACGCCCTTGGCCGGGACGGCCACGACCTCCTCTGCAAAGGGGTCGGGCAGGGGCGTGGCCAGCAGCTCGCCGAGGGCGTCGGCGAGCTCGAGCGCACCGGGCGCGCGATGCAGGTGAAGGGCCACGGGACAGACCCTAGCCAGAGGCACCGACAGGCCGGGGGCGACCTCGGCGATGGGGCTCCGGCGCGCCCTCGGCACTAGCCTGTAGCGGTGACCCGACGCCTCACCGCACCCTCCGCTGCCCTGCTCGGACTGCTCGTGGCCCTCGGCGTCACCCTCGGTGTGCTGGCCCCGGCCGGGCGTGCGGGCGCCGCTCCGCAGCCCGCCCCGGTCGTCTTCATCGGCACCGGCGGGTTCACGTGGACCGATGTCTCCCAGGAGGCGACGCCCGCGCTGTGGCGCTTCCTCAAGGAGGGCGCGACCGCCTCGATGTCGGTGCGCTCGGTCAACACCAACACCTGCCCGATCGACGGCTGGCTGGCGCTGGGCGCCGGCAACCGCGCCTCGGCCGTCTCCGAGGTCAAGCGACCCAACGGCACCCACAACAACAAGCCGCCGTGCGCCCCGATCCCGCCCGTGACCGGCACGAGCGTGCCCGGCTGGCAGGGCTACCAGGAGGCAGCAGGCAAGGTGAAGTTCGACTCCCGCCTGGGTCTGCTCGGCGAGCAGCTCGACGCGGCCGGTCTGTGCGTCAACGCGATCGGGGACGGGGCGGCGATCGGCGCGGCCCTGCCGGACGGCACCGTGGCCAGGCACACGGCATACGCCCCCGCCTCCCTGCGCACCACCATGGCGGGCTGCCCCGTCTCCCTCGTCGACGTCGGCGCGGTGCGCGACCCCGGCGATCTCCAGTCGGACGAGCAGCCGCAGCCGACCCTGACGCGCGAGCAGCAGGTGCGGGCCGTCGACGCCCGCATCGCCGAGGTCCTCGCGGCCGCACCCCAGGGCGCCAACATCGTGCTCGCCTCGATGTCCGACGCAGGCGAGAGCGAGCGGCTGCGGCTGGCGGCGGCGCTGGGCCCGGACTTCCAGCCCGGCCGCCTCGACTCGCCGTCGACCCGGCAGCCCGGGCTCGTCCAGGCCGCCGACCTGACCTCGACCCTCCTCTCACTCGCCGGCGCCGAGGTGCCCGCATCGCTGGGCGGCAAGGCACTGCGCTCCGGCGACGACGAGCCGACCGCGACCGACGAGGCCGCCGCCGACCGGCTGGTGGGGCTCGTCGACTACGACCAGGCCAGCCACAAGGTGCACTCGCTCGTGCCGCCGTTCTTCACCGGCTTCGCGTGGGCGCAGGTCGTCATCTATGGCCTCGTCGCGCTCCTCTGGCGCACCCAGCGGGGCTCCCTCGACGCGCGCCTGCGCGGCCTGTCGCTCGTGCGCTCGATCGCGGTGATCGCCGCGTCCGTGCCGGCCGCGACCTTCCTGGCCAACCTGCTGCCGTGGTGGCGCTCGACCACCCCGATGATCGCGGTCGTCGGGTCCGTCGGGATCTGGGTCGCGCTGATCTCGGGCATCGCCCTGCTCGGGGCGTGGCGCCGCCGGCTGCTCGGCCCGCTGACCGTCGTCTCGGCGGCGACCATGCTCACCCTCGCCGGCGACATCCTCACCGGCGCCCGGCTCCAGATCTCCTCGCTGATGGGCCTCCAGCCCGTCGTCGGCGGCCGCTACTACGGCATGGGCAACGTGGCCTTCGCGCTCTTCGGCACCGCGACCGTGCTGCTCGCGATGGCGCTGGCCGACCGCTTCCTCCGACGCCGCCGGCGCGCCACCGCCGCGCTGGCCGTGGTCGCCGTCGGGCTCACCGGGCTCGTCATCGACGGGGCCCCGTGGTGGGGTGCCGACGGCGGCGGCCCGCCCGCCCTGCTCCCCGCGATCGTCGTGCTCACCCTGGCCGTGCTCGGCATCCGCCTGGACTGGAAGCGTGCCCTGCTCCTGCTCCTCGTCACCGTCGCGATGTTCCTCGGCGTGGCCTTCCTCGACTCGCTCCGCCCGGCGGAGTCCCAGAGCCACCTCGGCCGCTTCTTCACGACGCTGCTCGACGGCGGGGCGATGGACATCATCGTCCGCAAGGCCCAGCAGAACCTCGCGATCCTCACGGGCAACATGCCCCTGACGATGCTCGTGCCGATCTCGCTCGCCTTCGTCGTCTATGTCCTGGCCCGCCCGACGGCCTGGGGCACCCGAGGCCTCCAGCGTGCCTATGACCGCGCCCCCGCCCTGCGGCCCGGCCTGATCGCGCTGCTCGTCATGCTCATCATCGGCTTCGCGATCAACGACTCCGGCACCGCCATCCCGGCCGTCGGCGCCACCCTGGCCGTGCCCCTGATCATCTCGATCTCGGTGCGCGCCCTCGAGGACGACGCCCGCCTCTCGGCCGCGGCCCGTGACGGGGCGTATGCCGCCGAGCTCGGCCCCGACACCCCACCCGACCCCGCCTGAGCCCGCGCGGGCCCGCCCGGCCCCGCCGGCCCGATTCAGGGAGTGGCGGCGCCGGCGGCCCAGAGCTGGTGGTCCTCGTCGGGGAGCTGGGGCAGGGCCTTGCCCGGGTTGAGGATGCCCCGCGGGTCGAGGGCGCGCTTGACGGCGTGCTGCATGCGCGCGACCTCCGGTGGGATCTCCTGGGTCAGGCCGGGGCGCTTGAGCAGGCCCACGCCATGCTCGCCGGTGACGGTGCCGCCGAGCTCCAGCGCGGCCGAGATGATCTCCTCGAATGCCGCGCGGGCGGCTGCGCTCGCAGCCTCGTCGTCGGAGCCGGTGATGAGCAGCGGGTGGAGGTTGCCGTCGCCGGCGTGCGCGATGTTGGCGATGTGCACGCCGTGGCGGCGCCCGGCCTCCTGCACGCGCAGGAGCATCTCGGGGACGGCCGAGATCGGCACGCAGACGTCCTCGGTGAGGACGGGGCCGAGCCGCTCCAGCGCCGGGTAGGCCAGCCGCCGGGCGGAGAAGAGCGCCTCCGCCTCGGCCTCGTCGGTGGACGCGGCGGCATAGGTCGCGCCCGCGGCGAGGAAGGCCTCCTCCATCAGGCGGGCCTCCTCGTCGCCCGCGGCACCGCCCGAGTCGACCCGGCCGAGCAGGAGCACGTCGGCCTCGGCGGACAGTCCCATGTTCTTCCATGCGTCGACGGCCTCCAGGCAGTAGCGGTCGACCAGCTCCAGCGCCGAGGGCACCAGACCCGCGTCGGCGACCTGGGTCACCGCGACGCCGGCGCTGTGCACGTCAGGGAAGAAGCCCGCGATCGTGCGCTCGGCGGGGCGGGCATGCCGCAGCCGGAGGGTGATCTCGGTGATGATGCCCAGCGTGCCCTCGGAGCCGACCATCAGACCGCAGAGGTTGAGCCCCGCGACGCCCTTGCGGGTGCGCCGGCCGAGCCGGACGGTCTCGCCCGTGCCGGTGACGACCTCCAGGCCGAGCACGTAGTCCCCGGTCACGCCGTACTTCACGCAGCAGATGCCGCCGGCGTTGGTGGCCACGTTGCCGCCAATCGTCGACCACGGCGAGCTGGCCGGGTCGGGCGGGTACCAGAGGCCGTGCTCGGCCACCTTCGCGCGCAGGGTGTCGTTGACGATGCCCGGCTGCACGACGGCCAGCCGCTCGGCGGTGTTGATCTCGAGCACCTTGTCCATGGCCTCCAGGACCAGGACGATGCCGCCGCGCTGGGCGTTCGCGCCGCCGGACAGACCGGTGCCCGCACCCCGCGTGACGACGCTGACGCCGTGCTCGGCGCACCAGCGCACTGTGTCCGCGACCTCCTCGGTCGACTGCGCGCGCACCACGGCCAGCGGCTGCTCGTATGCCGCCCACTCGGCCTCGTCGTGGAGATAGCGCTCCATCAGATCGGGGCTGGTCAGCACCCTCCCGGCGGGCAGCGACTCGACGAGACGCTCGATCACGGGGACTCCTTCGGTCGTGCGGTCGCAGGCGAGGCGCGCGCGCCCCGCGTCTGCGCAGGAGCCTAGGGGCACTTGGATGAGGGCACGCGGCATACCCCTCGTCGCGGACAGGCTGACGCACGAGCCGGCCGGCCGGGCAGGATGGACCCATGCAGAGCCAGGACTCCCCCACCGCCGGCCGTCTGACCTCCCTGACCGCAGGCCAGCCGGTGGTCTATGGCGGCGACCGGGTCACGACCGTCTCGCCGGAGCTCGCCGAGGCCTTCCGCGATGGTGACCGGCTGATCGTGGTGCAGGAGACCGGCGCGCTGCTGCACGTGCCGCAGGCCGAGCACGAGGCCGCGACCGAGGCGGTCGACGCCGCGGTGGAGGCGTTCGGGGCGCTCGGCGAGTGCACCGACGACCAGATCACCCAGTTCTTCGCGTCCTTCGCCGACGCGCTCGAGGACCCGGACGTCGTCGCCAGGGTCCGCTCCGCCAACGACTCCGACGTCGCCCGCGCCCACGAGCTCGGCCGCTCCACGACCCGGCTCGTCCTCAGCGACGGCATGCTGCGCGACATGGTCGAGGGCCTGCGCACCTGGCGGGACGCACCGCTGCGCCGCGAGGTGCCGCTCGACACGGTCGAGCACGAGGGCTGGTCGGTCCAGTCGCGCACCGCGCCGCTGGGGGTCGTGGCCTTCGTCTTCGAGGGGCGGCCCAATGTCTTCGCCGACGCGGCGGGCGTCGTCCGCACCGGCAACACCGTCGTCATGCGCATCGGCTCGGACGCCCTCGGGACCGCCGAGGCGATCATGGGCGAGGCCATCCAGCGGGCCCTGCGCGACTCCGGCCTGCCCGAGGGCACGGTCAGCCTGGTCCGCTCCCCCGCCCGCTCCGCCGGCCTCGCGCTCTTTGACGACCGCCGGCTCGCGCTGGCCGTCGCCCGTGGCTCGGGTGCCGCTGTCGCCCAGCTCGGCGCCGTCGCCCGGCAGGCCGGCACCCCCGTCAGCCTGCACGGCACGGGTGGCGCCTGGCTTGTCGCCGGCGAGGCGGCAGATGCCGACCGCTTCCGCGCGGCCGTGACCAACTCGCTCGACCGCAAGGTCTGCAACACCCTCAACGTCGCGTGCCTGCCGGCCGGCCGGCCCGATCTGGTCGAGGTCTTCCTCGAGGCGGTCGACGAGGCCGCGCGCCGCCGCGACACCTCGGCCCGTCTGCACGTCGCCGAGGGCTCGCGCGACGCCGTGCCGGACGCGCGCTTCACGACCGAGGTCACCATCGACCGCGCCGACGGCCCGCACACCGAGCCCCAGGCCAGCGACCTTCCCGTCGCCGAGCTCGGCACCGAGTGGGAGTGGGAGAACTCCCCCGAGGTCTCGCTCGTGGTGGTGCCCCAGGTCGCCGACGCCGTCGCGCTCTTCAACGAGCACAGCCCGCAGTTCGTCGTCTCGGTCGTCAGCGAGGACGAGGCCGAGCGCCAGCGCGTCTATGACGGCGTCAACGCGCCCTTCGTCACCGACGGCTTCACCCGCTGGGTCGACGGGCAGTACGCCCTGTCCACCCCCGAGCTGGGCCTGTCCAACTGGCAGGGCGGCCGGCTGCTGGCGCGCGGCGGCATCCTCTCGGGCAGCTCGATCCACACCGTGCGCTATCTCGCGTCGATCGCCGACCCTGACGTCCACCGCTGAAGTATGCCGCGCACGCGGCATACCTCAGCCCGAGGGCACCTCAGCCCAGGCCGGCCCGCTCGGCGAGCCCGACCGTCGTCTCGACGAACCACTCGTCGAGCTCCTCCGGCTGCTGGTGGCCCATGCCCTCGATGACATAGAGCTGGGAGTCGGGCAGCCGCTCGTGCAGGTCGCGCCCGCTCTCCAGAGGCAGGACGGGGTCGGAATCGCCGTGCACGACGATGGCCGGCGCATCGAGGGTGCCGAGCAGCCCTGACCAGTCGGGCGTCGTCGCGATCGCGTGTCCCTGGCGTGCCCAGCCGTCCGGGTCGACACCGCGCGCCCACATCGTGCGGGCGAGGTCCTCGACATAGGTGTCGTCGAAGGGATAGCGCGGCCCGGCGATGTCGGCCAGGCTCGCCAGCTCGAAGGCCACGAACTCGTCCTCGCTGGCAAAGCGCGGGTAGTCCGAGGCGGCCGCGCTGGGACCACTCTCGCCGGCCGCGCTCTGGCCCACGCGGGCAGTCGAGAAGAACAGCCCGAGGCCTGCGACATCCTGGGGATAGGTGAGCGCGAGCAGCTGGGCGACCATGCCGCCCATGGAGCGGCCGCAGACGAGGGCGGGCGCGCCGCCGAGCTGCTCGATGAGGGCGTGCACGTCCTCGACCATGCCCTCGAGCGTGTATGCCGCATCGGGGAACCGGCTCGAGCGGCCCACGTCGCGGTTGTCGACGCGCACGACGCGGAACCCGTTGTCCGCCAGGTCCTGACAGTAGCCCTCGGGCGTCGACACGAGCTGGGCCATGTGCCCCTCGAGCTGGAGCGCGAGCGGCGCCTCGGGGTCACCGAGGGAGTCCACGCACAGGGTCGTGCCGTTGCCGAGCGTGATGAGCTCTTCCACGTCGCTCACGCTAACGGCGATGCGGGCGTCCTCCCCGCCGGTGTGGCCGGTTCCACTCCCCTGGTCAGGGTGCGCCGCACGGGAGCGCGGCGCAGGTCACACGGCCGCGCGCCAGAGGTGCATCGCGGCATACGAGCGCCACGGCGACCAGCTCTGCGCCCGGCTGGCCAGCTCTCGGTGGGCCGCAGCCGCGGAGCCTGTGGCCGACAGGATCCCGAGCCGACGGGCGCCGTTGACGAGGGCGACGTCCCCGGTCAGCCAGGCGTCCGGGTCCCCTCCGACGCGCATGGCGAGGTATGCCGCGGTCCACGGCCCGATGCCCCGTCTCGCCGTGAGCGTCGTGCGCAGGGCCTCCGGGTCGAAGTCCCCGTCCACCACGAGGCTGCCGTCGGCGAGGTCGCGGGCCGCGTCCCGGAGGGTCCAGACCATCCGCCGGGGCAGCCGAACGAGACGGTCGGGGTCGAGCGGGCCCTCCTCCGGCGGGCGCGGCAGCCCGGCGACCTGCGCTGCCGTGGGGAAAAGCGTTGTCAGGCCTGCAAACCGGGAGGCGTATGCCGTGCCGAGCGAGCCCGCGAGCCTGGCCAGGTGGCCACCTGCCGCTGCGACAGTGATCTGCTGGCCGACGATCGCGCGCACGACCAGCTCGTGCGGGTCGACAGCACCGGGGACCCGGATGCCCGGCGTGGCCGTCACCAGCGGGCGCAGCTCGGGGTCGGCCGCGAGCGCGGAGTCGACGGCGTGCGGGTCCGTGTCGAGGTCGAGCAGCCTGCGGGCGAGCAGTCTGACGGTGGGCTCGTCTGCGGCAGAGGAGGTCTCGAGTTCGGCCGAGATCCGCCAGGTGTCTCCGCCCTCCGGGGTGAGGGTGAGTCGCATCGCGCCAGGGCCCGAGGGCAGCTGGAGGGCGCGGGCATAGGTGAGCTGCTCGCCGTCGACCGAGGTGGCCTCCACCCCGCGGACTGCCCTGGCAGCGAGGACTGCGTGGACTCCCTTGGCGTCAAAGGGAGTTGGCGCCACGAGGGTCATCGTCGCCACATGGGGCGGCAGACGTGGGTCGGTCACGAGGCAAGCCCCCGGCCAATCGCCCGCAGCTCGCGCACCACATGTCGCACGGCGGCGCGCTCGGCCCGGTCCGGTCGCGACAGCGCCACGATGTGGCGGGAGGCCCGGACGCCGCGCAGCGGGCGCAGCACCATGCCCTCCCGGGGGCGGGTGGTGAAGCGGGGCAGCAGCGCGACGCCCTCGCCAGAGGCCACCAGCGCGGCCACGACATCGTTGTCGCGCAGGCGCATCGCGACGTCACCGCCACCTCCCGCAGCGTGGTCGACGGCCAGGCGCAGCGTTTCGAAGGGATAGCCCTCTGGGACCGCGATCCAGCGGGCACCGGCGAGGTCCGTGGGGCGCAGCGTCTCCTTGGCCGCGAGGGGGTGTGCGGACGGGAGCGCGATGTCGACGGGCTCGCGCGCGAGAGGCGTGACGCTCAGGCCCTCGGCGCCCAGCGGACGGGGGCCGCTGAGGCTGTGCGCGAGGACGATGTCGTGGTCGAGGGTGCGCGCGGCATACTCGCTCTCGGCGATGTCGAAGTCGTCGAAGGCGACGTCGATGTCGGTCTCGCGCAGCCGCACCAGCAGCGGCGGCAGGAGGATCTCGGCGGCGCTCGGCAGTGCGCCGAGAGTGACGGTGCCGCTGGGGGTCTCGCGCAGGTCGTCGAGGTCGGCCTGCACCGAGGCCAGGGCGCGCGAGACGTCGTCGGCCCGCTCCGCGAGCAGCCGGCCTGCGGCCGTGAGGCGTATGCCGCGGCCGTCCGGCTGCGTGAGCGTCACCCCGAGCTCCCGCTCGGCCGAGCGCAGCTGCTGGGAGACGGCCGACGGCGTGCGGTGGGTCGCTGTGGCGACGGCTGTGACGCTCCCCCGCGCGGCGAGCTCGCGCAGCAGCAGGAGATGGCGGACGTCCATGGCCCGAGCATAGTGAAGCGCTGCTGAACAGTCTGTGCAGGAACTGTCGCTGGTGCTCACAGGTGTGCCGGCCCGAGGATGGACGCGTGACGACCCGAGACCGCCTCGCCGCCTGCATCGTCGCGGTGCTCTGGGGGCTGAACTTCATCGCGATCCACGCCTCGCTCGAGCAGTTCCCGCCGCTCTTCCTGGTGGCGCTGCGCTTCGCGATGCTGGCCGTGCCGACGATCCTGCTCGTCCCGAGGCCGGATGTCCCGCTCAGGTGGCTGGTCGGCTACGGCGTCGGCTTCGGCATCCTCCAGTTCGCCTTCCTCTACACCGGGATGGCGGCGGGCATGCCGGCCGGGCTGGCCTCGCTGGTCCTCCAGGCCTCCGGTCCCTTCACCCTCGTGCTCGGTGTGCTCCTGATGCGCGAGCACGTCACACGCCACCAGTGGGTCGGGCTGGGTGTGGCGCTGACCGGCATGGCGGTCGTGGGCGTCTCCCGGTTCCAGGCGTCGGGCTTCTGGCCCTATGTGCTCGTGCTGCTCGGCGCGCTCGGCTGGGCGATCGGCAATCTCTCGAGCCGCCTTGCGAGACCTACGAACCCGCTCCACCTCACGATGTGGATGTCGGTGATCCCGCCGATCCCGATGCTGCTGCTCTCCCTCTGGCTCGAGGGACCGGCCGCCATCGGCGACAGCCTCCGCACCAGCCTGTCGTCGGGTGCCGTGCCCGCCTGGCTCGGCCTGCTCTACACCGTCGTCATCGCCACCGTCGTCGGCTCGGGCATCTGGACCTGGCTGCTCACCCGCCACCGCGCCGGGCTCGTCGCGCCCTTCTCGATGCTGGTCCCGGTCGTCGGGATCGCCGCCGCGGCGCTCATCCTCGGCGAGCGTCCCAGCCCCCTCGAGCTGCTCGGCGCGGCACTGGTGGTCGCGGGCGTGCTGGCGGGCTCGCGGCATACCCCTGCGGCGGAGCCGCCCGATCCCGCACCCGAGGAGACGCCGTCACCGCGCGACGAGACGTCACAGAGTGCGACCTTGAGCGCCCAAACCCACACTTCGTGACGTCTCGACGCCGCCGGCTCAGTCGGCGGTGCCGGACGTGCGCAGGAGCTCCTGGCGCTGTTGCGCGATCCTCGCGCGCTCACCCCGGGTGAACCGTCGCCACTGGAGGTTGGCGACAGCGGTAGCCGGGATCTCGTCGACGTCGAGCAGCCGGGCGATCGCCGTCACGGCAGCCTCAGTGTCGTCGGAGTCGGCGATGGCCTCCCTGATCTCGCTGCGCCGGTCGATAGCCGCAAGCAGGGCGTCCAGGACCTCGAGGTCCCGCTGCGCGTTGTGGTCCATGGGGAGAGGGTATGCCGCGCTCACCGGTCGCGAGGAGCCCTCACCGCTCGCTCAGCCGGCTGTAGATGAACATGTCGCGGCGGTCCTCGCCCACCATCCCCCAGCGGCGCAGGAGCCCCTCCCTCTCATAGCCGCACGCCTCGGCTGTGCGCCAGGACGCCTCGTTCCACGGCTCGACATAGAGCTCGAGCCGGTCGAGCTGCTCGAAGGACAGCGCCCACTCGGTGACCGTCTCGAGCGCGGCCCGTGCGTAGCCTCGCCCGCGGAACTGCGAGGCCACCCAGTAGCCCACGCTCGCCCGGCCGAGGTCGAGATTGCGCAGGGCCAGGCTGACCTGCCCCACTGCCTCGTCCGTGTCGTGGTCGGCGATCGCGAAGGAGTAGCCCCAGAAGTCCGGCAGCCGACGCTGCTGGCGCTCCAGATAGGCCTCGATCTCCGCCGGGCCGCCACCCCGGGGGACGGTCGTGATCTCCGGGATCAGCGGGTCATCGACCACCGACGCGATGAGCCCGGCGTCCTTGTCCTCGAACGCCCGCAGCCTGACGGGCGGGGCGTCGAGACGCGGGACAGTCGGGGTCAGCACCACTCCAGTCTGGTGCGGCGCCGACCGCGACGACAACCGCGTTCGGGAGGCGGCCCCGCCAGACCGCTCGAGTCGTCACGAAGTGCGAGTTTGAGCCGTCAAACCCGCACTTTGTGACGACTCGACGACGGCTCCCGCCGCGCCAGCCAGCCGACGGCCACCCAGGCGAGGAGCGCGGCATACGGGGCGACGTGGCGGCGGAAGCCGAGGGAGACGCTCTTGACCCCCTCGCTCATGCCGAGGACGCGGCCGGGGACATAGGCGAGCGCCATGACCGCGGCGCGGCCGAGCAGGACGAGGTCGAGCGCCGAGGCCGCGAGCAGGGGCAGCAGTGCCCAGGACAGCTGGTCGTACCAGGGCAGCGAGTAGGGGGCGCCCAGCGCGTAGGCCGTCGCGAGCGCGAAGCCCCACCGGATCCCCTGGGAGACAGGGTCGCCGGCGACCAGCTCGCGGGTGAGGCGGAGCAGCAGCCAGGTGAGCAGCACGCACACCACCGCCGACAGGGCAAAGACCAGAGAGCGCACCGTCGTCTGCTGGAGCGGCCCGGTGAGCATCTCGACGACGGGCCGCCACGGGGTCGCCAGCGACACCGACCGCCGCGCCTTGCCGAGCTGCCCGAAGACCTCCGGCCCGGCCCAGAGGTGCAGCGGCACGGCCGTCACGAGGAAGCCGAGCACCAGCATCGCCACGCGCCTGGCCCACCCGGCCTCACGCGAGCGCGCCCACGCGATGACGAGCCCGGCCGCGACGCAGCCATAGGTCACCTTGGTGCTCGCGGCCAGCCCGCAGAGGACGCCTGCGGCGAGAGCCGTATGCCGCGCGCTCACCAGAGCGGCCACCACCAGTGCCGTCGCGATCAGGTCCACATGGGCACCGAGGACGCCGACGCCGAAGACGATGGGGTTCGCCGTCCAGAGCAGGTCGACGCGGGCGCGGGAGGCCCCGCCCCGCAACAGGATCCAGCGCACGGCGAGCCAGCAGAGGACGATCACGATCTGCCAGGCCATGACGGTCTGTCGCAGATTGGCGCCGCCGACGAGGGAGGCGAGGCCCATCACTGCCGTGCCAAAGGGGCCATAGATGCTGGGTGTCGTCGTCCACGGGTCCTCGACCGCGGACGTCACCGGGTCCGAGCCACCGGCCCAGTCGATCGGGCTCTGCGCGAAGGGGTCTCCGCCGCCGACGAGGATGCGGCCATAGGCGGCATAGTTCACGTGGTCGGCCGACCCGAAGGGCTGGGTCGCCAGGGCGAGGGCCGCGAGGACACCAGTGGCGAGGCCGCCCCACGGCAGCGTCACCCGACGCACCAGGCCGATCGCGACGCCGACGGCACCGATCAGATAGGCGAGCGCCAGGAGCAGCGAGACCGTGGCCGAGTCGGGTGACCACGGCAGTGTGCCGATGCCCCAGCCCCGCTCCCCCAGAGGGGGTTTGGCCGCCGAGGGGCCGAGCGCACCGACGAGCAGCAGTAGCCCGAGCGACGCGACGATGAGTCCTATCGCGACGACGCGCGCCCGCCCGCCGGAGCCGTTCACTCCCGCGTTTTCGCCCAATTGGGCAAAAGCGCGGCGAGCGGTGCTCGCCACCTGGCGTGACGGGGGCGTCACCATCGCCGGAGAGGTGTCAGCCCCGCTTGCGGGCGCGCTGGACGAGCGATCCGGCCGCAGAGGCGGCCCGGCCGCCGACCGCGGCGGCCTTGCCGCCGGCACGCTTGACCGGCGCGGAGGCGGTCTCGGTGAGCGAGCGGGTGGCGCCGCGCTTGGCGAGGGCGATCGAGACGTCCTTGAGCTGTCGGGCGCGGTGCATCTGGCCGCTGAGGTTGGAGCCGGTGACGCGGTGCTGGAGCTCGCAGGGGACCTCCTTGATCCGCAGGCCGGCGCGCAGCACGTCGATGATCATGCCGACCTCGACGCCCCAGCCGTCGGCGAGCGGGGTGGCGGCGTCCATCGCGGCCCGGGTCAGGCAGCGCTGGCCCGAGAGCGGCTGCACTGCACGGAAACCCGTCAGCTCCTCGATCCCCCGCTGGGCCAGCCGCACGACCCGGCCCTTGCCGCCGCCGACGGTCCGCTGCGGGGGCAGCGTCGCGATCGTGAGGTCGGCCTGGCCGGTGAGGATCGGCGGGATGAGCACGCCGAGGTTGGCGGCCGTCTCGGCGAGGTCGGCGTCGACGAAGAGCACCGCGTGGGGGGTCTCGACCCCGAAGCGCGACTCCTCGAGCCGCACCCGCGCGGCACCGGTCGCCATCGCGGCGGCCTTGCCCTTGTTGGCGGCGTGGCGCTCGACGATCGCACCGGCGCTCTCGGCGATCGCGGACGTCTCGTCGGAGGAGCCGTCATCGACGACGACGACGAACTCGACGCCGCCGATGGCCTGGACCGCCATGATCGTCGAGGCGATCCGGTCGGCCTCGTTGAGGGCGGGGATCACCGCGGCGACGGCGGTGGGCGTGCCGGCCGCCGGAGGGATCGGGGTCGCGTCGAAGGGCGGGGTGGTCGTCATCTCAGCTCCTCAGCGGAGGGTGACCTGCCGGCTGAGCAGGCCCGAGCGGGCGCGCCGCTCCTCGGAGGTCAGGTCGGTCTCGGAGGCGAGCGCGGCGGCATACCGCTTGCCGAATGCCGCGAGCGCGTCCTCGTAGTCGCCCGCGGCCTTGGTCGCGTCGAGCTCGAAGACGGGCGCCAGGAGTCCGCACGCGCGGAAGGCGCCGAGCAGGCGGGTGCCCTCGCCGAGCGCGTCCTCGCCGGCCACGTGCAGGCGGGCGAGGGCGTCGGTCGCGGCCTCCTCGTCGTCGCCGAGGATGAGGCGGATATAGGTGCGGTCGCCGATCTGGCACCAGTAGGCGGACGGCAGCGCCGACATCTTGCTCGTCGGGATCACCGAGGCGTTGGCGCGCTCCATGGACTCCTTGGCCTCGCCCTCGAGCTCGCTCTCGCCGGTCCAGAACTCGAAGCCCTCGTGCACGGTGACCTCGAGCGCGTCGTCCTCGAGGATGTCCTGGAGGCGGGGCGTCTCGGCGGTGGGCTGCGGGGTGGCCGTCACCGGCAGGCCGGCCTCGGTCTCGAGCGCCGCGAGCAGCGCGGAGGCGATATCGCGCGAGGCGTCGCCGGAGGAGGCGCCGAACTGGGCTGCGACAAAGACGGTCTCGTCGCCGCGGTGCAGTGCCGGCCAGGCCATGGGCAGGACGGTCGCGACGGTCGCGTCGCCGGAGCCCACGCCCTCGGGGAGGGCCGACTTCTTCACGCGAACGCTCGCGGTCGCGGCCGGCAGGATCTCGCGCAGCGCGACCCAGTCGGTCTCGCCCGGGAGCCCCTCGAAGGGCCGTCGCGCGTACGGCGCGGGAGCGACCTTGACACGTGCCGGACGCTCAGCGCCGGCCTTGGCCTTGCGGCGGGATGCTTTGCCCATGCGGCAACACTAACGGGCGGGTATGCCGCGCCGGTCAGGATGTCCGGCGGCGCGAGGGCCCGCCCAGGGCCGCCCACACCGTGATGCCGTTGCGCGCCGGGACGACTCCCCACTCATGGGCCAGGCTGCGCACGATGCGCAGGCCGCGGCCCGAGGAGGCCCACAGCGCGATCGGCGCGGCCTTGGGCACGGTCTCGCCGCCACCGTCGGTGACCTCGATCTCGACGACCGGCGGCTTGACCTTCCAGTGCACGCGCAGCATCCCGTCGTGGAGCGGCCGCGCGTGCCGGAGCGCATTGGCCACGAGCTCGGAGGCGACCATCTCGGCCTCGTCGATAATCTGCTCGGGCAGCTCCTCGCGGGCCTGGAGGTCGGCCACGATGATGCGCCGCACCTCCGCGACCGAGGCCGGGTCCCAGACGACCCGGATGGTCCGAGTCGGGTCGGCGCCCGGCACCGCCCCCTGGTCGTCGACGAGATGCCGGCGGTCGATGTCGTCCAGGTGCGCCGTATCGGTGCTGGTCAGACCCCCTGCGGGGCTGTTGTTCGGTGTCACGGTGGCCCTCCTCCGCGCGCCACCTTACTTATCCACGGCCGTGCGTCCAGAGGGTCTGGGTCACAGTCCGGCAACCGGTCGTCACGCGCGACGGGTGGCTCACACGGACGCGGCCGCTAGCGTTGGACCATCGTGAGCCTGCCACCCTTCCAGCACCTCGTCGACGCACACTGGCGCGATGTCGCGCGTCTCGCCCACGCACTGGCCCCCGGCGACGGCGACGACGTGGCCCAGCAGGCGTGGACCCAGGCGCTCGCGGCATACCCCTCGGTGCGCAGTGCCCGCAACCTGCGCGGCTGGCTGCTCACGATCACCCACCGGTGCGCGATGGACTCCCACCGCTCCCGTGCGCGGCGGCCGGTCCCGGCCGGAGAGCTCCCCGACGACGGGGGTATGCCGCGTGTGCCCGGCCCCGAGGCCGGCCTCCCCGACGAGCCGCTCTGGGCCGCGGTCGCGGCGCTGCCGGAGCGGCAGCGCGAGGCGGTCGTCCTCAAATACGTCGTCGACCTCGACCACCCCACGATCGCCGCGGCCCTCGGGTGCTCGCCGGCGATGAGCCGCCGTCTCGTGAGCGACGCGCTGGCCACCCTGCGGAAGGACCTGCCGTGAGCACCGATCGCCTCGACCCCCGTGACCTGGGCCGGCTGACCGTCGACGCCGTCCCGCCCGCGCTGCCCGTCACCGACGTCTCCTATGTCGTGGAGGACACCGCGATCGGGCGGATGCTGCTGGCCGTCCGGCCCGACGGCACCCTGCTGGCCTCGGCGTTCGCCCCCGATGCCGCCGCCGAGGACGCCTGGCTCGTGCGACTCGCCCGGCAGGTCTCGCCCCGTGTCCTGCGCGCGCCCAGGGCCACCGATCCCGCGCGCCGCGAGCTCGCGGCATACCTCGAGGGAGGGGTGCGTGACTGGCAGACACCTGTCGACCTCGCGCTGCTGACCGGTTTCCAGCGCACGGTGCTCACCACCCTGGCCGAGCGGGTCGGCTATGGCGAGCGCTCCACCTATGCCGCGCTCGCCGCCGAGGTGGACCGGCCCCGCGCGGCCCGCGCGGTCGGGGCAGCGCTCGGCGCCAACCCGCTCTGCGTCCGGCTGCCCTGCCACCGGGTCGTGGCCGCGAGCGGCGCGCTCACCGGCTATGCCGGTGGGCTGGAGGCCAAGCGCTATCTGCTCGACCTCGAGGCGCGCGACTGAGATCCGACCACGGTCGGATGTGGCGGGCCGCGCGGCCCCAATAGGGTCGGGGGCGTGACGCCCGAGCCCAACCCCTATGCGCCGACGCCGGACCCCCGGCCGCTGTGGCGTCGGCTCCGCGCGTTCCCGAGGGAGCACACTGGCTGGTGGGACATCGGCACCGCGATCGTCTTCTGGCTCATCCTCGGCAGCTTCTGGGTGATCGTGCTCGCCGAGGGGGCCGCGGGCCGGCCCAACCAGGCCTTCCCCTATGCCGACGTCGTCGCGCTCTTCATCACCTCGATCGCCCACACGATCGGCGTCGCGCTGCGCCGGATGCGGCCCGTGCTCGCCTTCTGGACCGTGGTCGCGGGCTGTCTCATCCAGCTGGTCGGCACCGATGCCGTCGCGCCCACGGACGCGGCCGTCCTGGTCGCCGCCTACTCGCTGACCCGCAACTCCCGCGACCAGCTCCAGCGCCGCCTCGGCCTCGTCATCTGCGCTGTGTCCGGCTATCTGGCGGCGTGGGACTGGCGCGGCGAGATCGGCCCGAACTCACTCCTCGGCTTCCTCCTCAACGGCACCTTCCTGTCGGCCTTCGTCATCGTCTTCTGGGCGTGGGGCGACCTCAACCGCAAGCGCGAGGAGCTCGTCTCCGGCCTCGAGGCCCAGAACGCCGCCCTCCGCCGCGAGCGCGACCAGCGCGCGGAGCTCGCCGCGCAGGCGGAGCGCACCCGGATCGCCCGCGAGATGCACGACATCGTCGCCCACAGCCTCTCGGTCGTGGTCGTCCAGTCCGACGGCGCCGCGTATGCCGCGGAGCACGGCGATGTCTGGGACCGCCAGCAGGCGGCAGGTGCGCTCAAAACCATTGGGGAGACTGCCCGTTCGGCCCTCGCCGAGACCCGTCGCCTCGTCGGGGTGCTCCGCCAGGAGGGCGACAACGCCGACTACACGCCCACGACCGGGCTGGCCGAGATCGACGAGCTCGTCGAGGGCACCCGCAGCGCCGGCCTCCCCGTCGAGCTCGAGGAGCGCGGCACCCGGCGCGCGCTCTCGCACGAGGCCGACCTCGCGGCATACCGCATCGTCCAGGAGTCGCTGACCAATGTGCTGCGGCACGCGGGGCCGGCAGCGGCCGCGCGGGTGACCGTCGACTACGGCGAGCCGCTGCGGATCGAGGTGCGCGACAACGGCGCCGGGGCCACCGACACCGACGGGATGGGCAACGGGCTCATCGGCATGCGCGAGCGGGTCGCCCAGGTGGGCGGGGACTTCGCCGCCGGCCCGGCGCCTGGTGGAGGATGGCGGGTGCAGGCGACGATCCCGACCAAGGAGCCCAGGCCATGACCGACCCCACCGCGACCGACCCCACCGCGACCGGGCCGATCCGCGTCGTCCTCGTCGACGACCAGGAGCTGGTGCGCGCCGGCTTCCGCATGGTGCTCGACGCCCAGTCCGACATGACCGTCGTCGGGGAGGCGGGCGACGGCCAGGCCGCCCTCGAGCTGCTGGAGACCACCGCCGCCGATGTCGTGCTGATGGACATCCGCATGCCCCGCATGGACGGCGTCGCGGCGACAAAAGCCCTGTGCGCCAAGGGTCCTGACGCGCCCCGGGTCGTGGTGCTGACGACCTTCGACCTCGACGAATACGCCTTCGCGGCGCTCAAGGCCGGCGCCGCCGGCTTCCTCCTCAAGGACGCCGGCCCGGCCGACCTGCTCGCCGCCATCCGCGCTGTCCACCACGGCGACTCGGTCATCGCGCCGTCCACGACCCGGCGCCTGCTCGACCACTTCGCCGAGTCGCTGCCCGAGGACGGACAGAGCGCCGTCGCCACAGGCCCCGACCTCGGCCGGCTCGAGCCGCTGACCGCCCGCGAGGTCGAGGTGCTGACCGCCGTCGGGCGGGGCCTGACCAACTCCGAGATCGCGGCCGAGCTCTATATGGCCGAGGCCACGGTCAAGACCCACATCGGCCGCATCCTGCACAAGCTCGCGCTGCGCGACCGGGTGCAGATGGTGATGCTCGCCTACGAGACGGGGCTGGTCGAGATACGACCACGGTCGTAGTCCCACGGGACCACTGGGACCGTCCAGGCAGCCAGAGGTCCCGACCACGGGCCGATGTGACCGACCCCCTCGCCGCGGAATCGTTGTGGGCATGACGACAACCGCCACCGTCCCGCCATCCCAGCCGACCACCGTCGCCGCCGCCCGCACCGAGTCCCTCACCAAGGTCTATGGCTCCGGCCCGTCCGCCGTCCACGCCCTCGCCGGGGTCAGCACCGCCTTTGCCCGCGGCGAGTTCACCGCGATCATGGGCCCGTCGGGCTCGGGCAAGTCGACGCTCATGCACTGCCTCGCCGGGCTCGACTCGCCCACCGACGGCCGCGTCTGGCTCGGCGACACCGAGCTGACCGCCCTCGGCGACGACGCCCTGACCCGCCTGCGCCGCGAGCGCGTCGGCTTCGTCTTCCAGGCCTTCAACCTCGTGCCGACGATGACGGCCGAGCAGAACATCACCCTCCCCCTCAAGCTCGCCGGCAAGCGGCCCGACCGCGAGTGGCTCGGCCACGTCGTCGACACCCTCGGGATCGGCGACCGCCTCCGGCACCGCCCGAGCGAGCTGTCCGGCGGCCAGCAGCAGCGCGTCGCCGTCGCCCGCGCCCTGCTCACCCGACCCGACGTCCTCTTCGCCGACGAGCCCACCGGCGCGCTGGACTCGCACACCTCGACCGAGATGCTCTCCTTCCTGCGCGACTCCGTGCGCGACCTGGGCCAGACGATCGTGATGGTCACCCACGACCCGCGCGCCGCGGCATACTCCGACCGCGTGCTGCTGCTCGCCGACGGCCAGATCGCCGGCGAGATCGCCTCTCCCACAGCCGACTCCGTGCTCGACGCGCTCCGCGGTCTGGGGGCCTGAGATGCTCGAGCTCGCCCTCGCCTCCCTGCGCACCCAGGCCCGCCGCTTCATCGCGCCCGGCCTGGCGGTCATCCTCGGCGTCGCCTTCCTCGCCTCCAGCCTCATGCTCGCGGCCACCGCCACCAAGGGCCTGACCGACTCCATCGCCGGCTCCGCGAGTGGGTATGCCGCGGTGGTCAGCCCCGCTGATGACGTCGCCTCCCTGCCCGCCTCCACCGTGGCCACCGTGCGCGGTGTCCCCGGGGTGAAGGACGTCGACGAGGTCCGCTACGGGGCCGTCCGCCCCCGCGGGGACAGCAGCAGGGTCGTCTTCCTGACGACGCCCCCGGCGCCCGGCAGCAAGGCCCACCTCGTCGAGGGCCGGATGCCCGCCTCCCCCACGGAGCTGGCCATCCCCACCGCCACCCGCGACAAGAAGCAGGTCCGGGTCGGCCAGACCCAGTCCTACTCCCCCGTCGACGGCGGCGCGGTCCACACCTTCACCGTCGTCGGCGTGGTCGACACCGCCGGCGACTTCATGTACTCCGGCGGCGGCACCTATGCCTTCGCCACGAGCACCGGTGTGGCACAGGCGAGCAAGGACGACGGATTCGTCGAGCTCGATGTCACTGCCGCGCCGGGCACCAGCGACGAGGCCCTGGCGGCCGCGCTCGACAAGGCGCTCCCCGACAAGGCCGTCGCGCGCACGGGGGCCGAGCAGGCGGCATACCTGCGGACCAAGCTGACGGGCGGCACCGACGTGCTGCGCTACCTGCTGCTCGGCTTCGCCGGCATCGCGCTCTTTGTCTCCTCGCTCGTCATCGCCAACACCTTCGCCATCCTGCTCGCCCGGCGCACCCGAGAGACCGCTCTCCTGCGCTGCGTGGGCGCCACCCGCGGTCAGCTGCTGCGCTCGATGGGGCTGGAGGCGCTGATCGTCGGCGTCACCGCGTCGGCCATCGGCGTCGCCGTCGGCACCGGGCTGGCCTGGCTGGGCGTCAAGGCCATGGAGTCCTCGGCCAGCACCGTCGGCATGGCCGGCACCGGCCTCATCGTCCGCCCCGTCGACATCCTGCTGCCGCTGCTCGTCGGCACGCTCGTCACCCTCATCGCGGGCCTGGCACCGCTGCGCCGCGCCACCCGCGTCACGCCGCTGGCCGCCCTCCGACCGGACCTCGGCGTCACCGCTGGCTCCCGGGCGGGCAAGGTGCGCATCGGATTTGGCCTGCTCGCGCTCGTGGCCGGCGTCGTCCTGCTCGTCCTCGGCGTGCGCCAGCACCAGCTGCTCTTCGGCCTCCCCGGAGGGGCGCTGTCCTTCCTCGGGATCATCCTCATCGGCAGCCTGCTCGTGCCGGCCGTCGTGCGCGCCCTCGGCGCCGTGGCCCGCCGGCTGACCGGCGTGCCCGGTGAGCTCGCGGTCGACAACGCCGTGCGCAACCGCTCCCGCACCGCCAACACGGCCTCCGCGCTGCTCGTCGGCGTGACGCTCATCGCGACGATGACAGTCGGCGCCGCCACGATGCTGCGCTCGGTCGACGCGATGCTCAACTCCGAGATGGCCATCGACGTCGTCGCGACCGCCGGCACCGACAGCGCCGTGCCGGACAAGACCGAGCGCCTGGTCGCCGACGTCCCTTCGGTCGCGGGAACCTCGGTGCTGCGCTCCGGCGAGGTGACGGTCGGCAAGGAGAAGGTCACCGCCATGGGTGTCGACGCGGCCGGCCTCAAGGTCATCCGCGACGCCAAGGTCGTCGACCCGCTGACTGCCGGGGAGGTCGTGCTCAAGCGGAGCTTTGCCGAGAAGGTCGGCACCAAGGCCGGTGAGCGCGTGCGGATCTCGTCGGGCTCGACCGCCCGCGAGTTCACGGTCGCGATCGCGGGCAGCATGCCCGGCGAGGTGACCATGCCTGCCGAGGAACTCGCCACGATCACCCCGACGACCACGCCCATCGCCGTCCTCGCCCAGCTCGACGAGGGCGCCGACCCGGCCCAGGCCGTCGCTGACATCGAGAGCGCCCTCGAGGCCGTGCCCGGGGTGTCGCTGAGCGGCACCGCGCAGACCCGCCAGCAGTTCGTCTCGATCCTCGACACGATCCTGGCCGTCGCTGCGGCCCTGCTCGCCGTCGCCGTGGTCATCGCGGTCGTCGGCGTGGCCAACACGCTCTCGCTGTCGGTGCTCGAGCGCGGCCAGGAGCACGCCCTGCTCCGGGCGCTGGGCCTGACCCGCGGACAGCTGCGCACGTCGGTCGCGATCGAGGCCACCCTCATCGCGCTCGTTGGCGCACTGCTCGGCATCGGCCTCGGCATCGCCTATGGCTGGGCCGGCGCGCAGACCCTCGTCGGCGGCGAGTTCGCGATCACGCTCGGGCTGCCGTGGGCCCGGCTCGCGATGATCGTCGCCGCCGCCCTGGTCGCCGGACTGCTCGCCTCGCTCCTGCCCTCGCGCCGCGCTGCCCGGGTCGCCCCCGCCGCCGCGCTCGCCCAGGAGTAGCCAGACCGCCCGGGTGGTGGCCCCTCAGGGGACGGGCCCACCACCCGGGCCCGCGCGGACGTCAGGGTCCGCGCCCGCCCCGGCCCCACAGGGGGGTGCCGGGAGCACGGAGGGGTATGCCGCGGAAGGGGCTCCGCGGCAGACCCCTCCTCCGCACCCACTCACCACCTCACGCCACTCCCTCACGCCAACTGGCGAGTTCCGCCCCTCGCGTTTTCGCCCACTTGGGCACGATCGCGCCGGCGCGCCTCACGCCGCTCACCACCTCACGCCAACTGGCGAGCTCCCCCCCTCGCGTTTTCGCCCAACTGGGCACAATCGCCCCAAGGACAGCCGCTATGGTTGCTCCCATGACCGCATCACGGCCCTAGACCGACCGCGCCGACGACCCTTCCGGCGCAGTCGAGTCCACCCACAGCCACCCGCCTGATCCCGGCGGGCCCTCATTGATGCGGAGTCCTCTCCATGACCGGCACCCACCGTGCCGGCGGCTATCGACGCCTGCTCTCCGACCCCGTGACGAGGCGGACCTTTGTCCTGTCCTCGCTGGGCCGGGGCGGCTACGCGATGCTGCCGCTGCTTCTGCTTTTCACGATCCGCCAGGCCACCGGCTCCTTTGCCGTGGCTGCCGCGGCGATGTCCATCTATGCCCTGACCACCCTCGTCATGCCCGTCACAGCCCTGCTCATCGACCGCTTCGGGCAGCGGACCGTCCTGCCCCCACTGGCGATCGGTGAGTGCCTTGCCCTCGGGGGCGCCTCTGCCGCAGGCATTTTGGGTATGCCGCAGCCGCACCTCTGGTTCGCCGTGTGCGCCCTCGGCGGCCTTGCACCGCCCCTCGGACCGTCGATGCGCGCGCAGTGGCGGGCCGTCGCGCCCGACGACCTCGACGCGGCATACGCCCTCGACGCGGTGACCGAGGAGGTGCTGTGGCTGGCGGGTCCGGCGATCGCTGGCGGGCTGCTCGCCACCGGACCGGCCGCCCGCACCCTCCCGGTGATCCCGGCGCTCCTGCTGCTCGGCGCGATGGCCCTCGCGCTGTCGCCCGCCGGCCGGCTGAGGTCCCGCGCCGACGAGAGCGAGGACCTAGGGCCAGCGCGGCGTGGGGCACTGCGCCACCGCCCGCTGTGGCCGGTGCTGATCACGATGCTCGCCTTCGGCAGCGCCGTGTCGCTGCTGGTGACCGGCGTCGCTGCCCGCGCCGACCACCTCGGGCGTCCCGGTCTGGCCGGCATCGCCGAGACCGCCATCGGCGTCGGCGCGGTGGCCGGCGGATGTCTGTGGGGACGCCTGCGGCACAGTCGATCCCGTGCCTTCGCGGTCGCGGCGCTGATGGCGCCGTGGGCGATTGCGGTGCTGCTGTCGACCCAGCTCGACCTTGCCGGGCCCGCCCTGCCCGCGCTTGCCCTGGCCGGTGCGATGGGCGCACCGATGTGGGTCGTCGCCTATCGCGGTGCCGACGCCGCCGTCCCGCCCGCCGCCCGCACCGAGGCCAGCACGTGGGTGACCACTGTCTCCAACCTCGGGGGCTCGGGTGGCACGGCGCTGGCGGGCATCCTCGCCGCGAGCCTCGGGGCGACCAGCCCGGTCCTGGCTGCTGGGGCGATCGCCGCGCTGCTGTGTGTCACGACATTGCTGACACTCGTATGCGGCGCGGTGTCGCGATGACGCGCCCCCACCGGCGCTTAGGCTGGTCCGCATGCCCACGAACGACCAGGACAGCACCGACACACGCTCGATGCGCGAGCGGATGCTCGCCGGCGACCTCTACATCGCCGACGACCCAGAGCTGGCCGAGGCGAGCGCCGCGGCCCTCGACCTCATGGACGCCTACAACGCGACCTCCGCCCGGCAGGCCCCGCTGCGGCGGCGACTGCTCGAGGCGATGCTCGGCTCGGTGGGCGAGGACACCGAGATCCGCCCCCCGCTCTACATCGACTACGGCACCAACATCACCATCGGCGCGAGGTGCTTCGCCAACTTCGGCCTGACCGCGCTCGACGTCGCCGCCATCACGATCGGCGACGACGTGCAGATCGGCCCGCACGTCCAGTTCCTCACGCCCACCCACCCGCTCGAGCCCGGCCCGCGTCGCGACAAGTGGGAGGCCGCCGAGCCCATCACGATCGGCGACAACGTCTGGCTCGGCGGCGACGCCATCGTCCTGCCCGGCGTGAGCATCGGCGACAACACCGTCGTCGGCTCCGGTGCCGTCGTCACCAAGGACCTGCCCGCCAATGTCCTGGCCGTCGGCAACCCCGCCAAGGTCATCCGCGAGCTCGACCCCGGCGAGGATCGCCCTGACGCCGGATGAGGATCTGGAGTCTCCACCCGCGCCACCTCGACCCGCCCGGCCTCGTGGCCTGCTGGCGCGAGACGCTGCTCGCGCAGAAGGTCCTGCGCGGTCTGACCACCGGATACCGCCACCACCCGCAGCTGCTGCGCTGGCAGGCGACCGACAACCCGGTCGCGAGCATCGCGGCATACCTCCATGGCGTCGCGGACGAGGCCGACGCGCGAGGCTATCGCTTCGATCGCGGCCGGATCTGCCTCCCGCCCAACGGGATTGACCAGATCGAGGTCACATCCGGACAGCTCGCCTATGAGTGGGAGCATCTGCTGGCCAAGCTCAGCTCCCGCTCCCCAGAGAGGTATGCCGCGGCGCGGCAGGAGGCCCCGACACCTCACCCCGTCTTCCGCGAGGTCCCGGGCGAGGTGGCGCCGTGGGAGGTCAGATGACGTCCGGCGTAGCTGCCGACTGACATCTGTCACGACTATCCCCGAAGGCCTCGCGCAGGCCTCTCCGGCCGCTCTACGTTGCAGGTATGGGAGAAACCAGGGGATCAACGACCACCACCTCACGAGGTGTTGACGGCACGGCCGTCATCGAGGCCCGCGGCCTCGTCAAGCGCTACGGCAGCCTCACCGCCGTCGACCATGTCGACCTCGCCGTCGAGCCGGGCACCTTCTTTGGTGTCCTCGGCCCCAACGGCGCGGGCAAGACGACGCTGCTCGAGCTCATCGAGGGCCTGCGCCAGCCCGACGCCGGCGAGGCACGCATCCTCGGCGAGCCGACCTGGCCGCGCAACACCGGGCTGCTCCCCCGCATGGGCGTGCAGCAGCAGGCCAGCTCGTTCTTCGAGCGGCTCACCGCCAGGGAGCAGCTCGAGGTCTTCGCCGACCTCTACGGCGTCGACCATCGGCGGGTCGGCGAGCTGCTCGAGATGTCGGGCCTGACCGACAAGGCCAGGACCACGACCGAGGACCTCTCCGGCGGCCAGAAGCAGCGCCTCTCGATCGCGTGCGCGCTCATCAACGACCCCGAGGTCGTCTTCCTCGACGAGCCGACCGCCGCCCTCGACCCCCAGGCCCGGCGCAACCTCTGGGACGTCCTGCGCGGCATCAACGACCGCGGCGCGACCGTCGTCCTCACCACCCACCACATGGACGAGGCCGAGGTCCTCTGCGACCGGATCGCGATCATGGACCACGGCCAGATCCTCACCGTCGACTCCCCCGCCGCGCTCGTGCGCGACCTCGGCGCCGCGACGCGGATCAACCTGCGGGCCGGGGCGATTCAGATCGAGGAGGCCCGCGGCATACGCGGCGTCGAAGGCGTCTCCCAGGAGGACGGGACCCTCTCGCTCACCACCCACGACCCGACCCACGCGCTCACCGAGCTCGCGCGCCGCGACGCCCTCGACGGGCTCCAGGTGACCGGGGCCAACCTCGAGGACGTCTTCCTCAACCTGACCGGAAGGGAGTACCGGGCATGAAGGCCTTCCTCGCCCTCACCCGCGCGCAGTGGAAGGGCTTCTGGCGCGAGCGGCAGAACCTCTTCTGGATCCTCGCCTTCCCGCTGATGTTCCTCGTGCTCTTCGGCTCGATCTATCGCGAGGACGCCGCCCCCAAGTACGAGCTCGTCCAGATCGGCGACGTCGCGCTCTTCGACCGCATGCCGGCCGAGGGCAAACAGGCACTGGCCGACGTCTTCGAGATCACCCGGTCCACCGACAAGGCCGCCGCCATCCAGCAGGTCAAGGACGGCGACGCCGACGCCGCGGTCTCGATGACCGGCACGACCCTCGAGCTCCACTACACCGGTGCCGACACGACCGCTGCCGGCATGCTCCAGGGCACGCTCGACTCGTTCGTCCAGTCGGCCAACCAGGCCGTCTCCAAGACGCCGGCGACCTTCCAGCTCAAGAGCACCCGCGTCGAGGACGCCCGGCTCAAGCCGATCCAGTTCCTCGCTCCTGGTCTGCTCGGCTGGGCGGTCGCGATGGGTGCGGCCTTCAACTCCGCGATGCCCTTCGTCCAGTGGCGGGTTAACAAGTTGCTCAGGCGGATTCGCCTCACCCCCGTGCGACCTGAGTCGCTCGTCGCGAGCCGGGCCGTGCTCAGCGTCGTCATCGCGCTCATCCAGACCGCGCTCTTCCTCGGCATCGCCGTCGGCTTCTTCGACCTCAAGCTCTCCGGGGCGGCGTGGGCCGCGGTCCCCCTCGTGACTGCCGCAACCCTCGCCTTCATGGCGCTCGGCCTCATCGTCGGCGCGATCTCCAAGACCGTCGACGCGGCCTCGGGCATCGCCAACGTCGTGACCCTCCCGATGGCCTTCCTGTCCGGCTCGTTCATCCCGCTCGAGATGGCGCCCGACTGGCTGCTCACGATCTCGAAGTTCATGCCGCTCCGCTGGCTCAACGACGGCCTCATGGACGTCCTCGTCCGCGGCAAGGGCGCCGAAGCGATCGGCCTGCCGATCCTCGTGCTCCTCGCCTTCGCCGTCGTGTGCAGCCTGGTCGCGGCCCGGCTGTTCAAGTGGGACGACAAGGCCGCCTGAGGCTCAAAGCATCCACATAGATGAGGTATGCCGCGGGGCCAGCCCCGCGGCATACCTCATCTATGTTGTTGGGAACCGTTGCGGCACAACGGTGCCAGATGGCTCAGCCCTGTCCGGAGCGCTCCGACTCGGTCGAGCGGCGGATGGACAGGCGGGTCCAAGCCCCGAGATAGATCCGGTGGTCGGCCGAGATCTCGACCCGCTGGCCCGGTGCGATCGGGGTCGTGGGCAGCGGCGCCCCGGGCAGGCCGACGAAGGTGCCGTTGGATGAGCCGAGATCCTCGATCCACCAACGGGTTCCGTCCGTCGACAGGGCCGCGTGCCGACGCGAGACACCCGAGTCGGCGCCACACTCGATGTCGGGCCGCACGTTGCGTGTCGCGGAGCGGCGGCCGATCAGCACGGGCGTGCGCTCGATGAGCACGACATCCGGTATGCCGGGCGACGGGCACTCCTCCGCGCTCTCCTGGTCGGCATGCCAGTCCGGGTCGATCCAGACCTCCACGGCCCAGGCCTTCGCCTCGACCTCGAGCGAACTCGGCATCGGTGTCTCGCGCCGCGGTGCGGGAGCCGGCGCAGCGACCTCGGGCGCAGGCTCAGGCTCTGGCTCGGCGGCCTGGTGCTGCTCCGGTGCGGGCTCCTCCGCTTCGCCGTCCGCCTCGGGCTGGGGCTCAGGCTGCTCGGCCTCGGGCTCAGCTGCCTCCGGCTCCGACGATGTCTCGCCCTCAGACTCTTTAGCCCAATTGGGCACGATCGCCCCGTCACCCTGGCCCTCCGGCCCGGGCTGGGGCTCGGGTTCAGCTGCCTCCGGCGCTGCGTCACCCTCCCGCGTTTCTGCCCAGTTGGGCGAAAGCGCGGAGTCCCCCTCGGCATCGGCCGCGGGCTGCTCGGGCTCTGCCGCTTCCGGCTCGGGCTGGGGCCCAGCTGCGGCCTCCGCCTCGGGTTCAGCTGCCTCCGGCGCTGCGTCACCCTCCCGCGTTTCTGCCCAATTGGGCGAAAGCGCGGAGTCCCCCTCGGCATCGGCCGCGGGCTGCTCGGGCTCTGCCCCTTCCGGCTCGGGCTGGGGCTCAGCTGCGGCCTCAGGCTCGGGCTGCGCCACCTCAGACGCGGGCTCCGCCTCGGTAGCGGGCGCCTCGGAGGGGAGGGGGGTGTCGAGGTCGAGGATCGAGCCGGTGCCGGCCGGCGCCTCGGCCGGCTCGGCGCTCGGGTCGCGGGGCGGGGTGCCGGTGGTGAAGTCGTAGCCGCAGGCCTCACAGAAGAGGTTGGCCTCGGGGTTGACCACGCCGCAGTGGGGGCACGGGCGGGTGGCGGCCTTCGGCGCCGGCTCGGGCTCGGGAGCCGGCGCCGGGGCTGCGGGGGCCGGCGGGGTTGCCGAGTCTGGGACAGCCGCAGCGCCGCTCATCGGAGCGCCGCAGGTGTCGCAGTAGTCGGTCGCCTCGCTGGTGTGCCCGTTGGGGCAGACGGCGCTCACTTGCGCACCCGCGCGGTCTTGGTCGAGGCGGTGTCGAGCGCCATCTCGTCGAGCTTGTCGACATTGCGCTTGAGCCGGACGGTGCCGGTGGCGGCGTCCTCGATGTCGACGACCTTGTCGAGGTGCTCGAGCGCCTCGGCGTTGCCGCCCTCCTTGGCGAGCTGGGCGGCCCGGCCGAGTTTGGCCGTCGCCGTGACGTCGTCGCCGATCGAGCGGGCCCGCAGGCCCTCCTGGATCGCGGTCGCGAGCTCGGTCTGTCCGGTGTAGTGGGCGACCTCGGGGCTGATCTGCGCGGTCAGCATCGTGTCGTTGGACCACTTGGCCTTGACGAGCGCCTGCGCCACGACGTCCTCGCCGACGACCAGCTGCACGCGCGAGGCGAGCTGCTCGGCACCAACGCTCTTGGCGGGCAGGCGGACTGCCACGTGGTAGTCGCGGGTCTCGTCGCCCCAGGCGCCGGTCGGATAGGAGCCCGTCAGCGGGTTGACCTCCTGCCGGCGGGCGGTCAGGTCCTCCAGCGATGGCGCGACCTGACGCACAAAGAGGATCTCGGCGCCCTGCGGCGCCCACACGCGCAGCGCGGCGTCGGCGACACCACGCGCCATCGACTGCTGCATCATCGCCGCGAACTCCTGCGGCATGGCCTCCCATGAGCGGATCAGGTCGACCGACCCGAGCAGCGCCTCGGAGATGCGCCGGACCTCGGCGACCGACCACTCCGAGCCCAGTCCGCGACAGTCGCACTGGAAGCGCCCGCGCACCGTCTCGATCGCGCGCGTGAGCTGGTCGGGCGTCTCGTGCTCGTTCTTGCCGTCGGTCAGCAGGATGACGTGGCGCTTGGCCAGTCCAGGCACGGTGTCAAAGAGCTGGGCGGCCGCGAGCAGCCACGACCCCATCGCGGTGCCGCCGTCGGGATAGAGATTGCGCAGCGCGTGCTTGGCCGACATCCGCGCCTGCGGGTTCATCTGCGCCATCGTCACGGCGTTGCCCGTGGGATAGGCCAGCCGGGCTTGGTGGTCCCCGGCGACGACCGCGAACCACACACCGTCGGGGATCTGGTCGAGGGCCGCGGCCGCGGCATACTGCGCCGCCTGCACGCCCTGCCACTGCATCGAGCCGGAGGTGTCGACGACGATGACCTCGCCGGCCTGCCCGGGCGTGGCCGCGCTCACGCTGCCGGCGCCGCTGCACGTCACCGACACGATGGCGTGGACATCGGTGCCGCCCTCGGGCAGGAACTCGTTCTGATAGACGGTCGCAGAGAACTGGGCCATGTCAGGCCTCCTCAGTTGTGGTCGTCTCGGTGGTCGTCTTGTCGGTGGTGGCTGCCTCGGCAGGCGTCGAGTCTGCGGCAGCCACCTCGGTCCCCTCGGTCACCTCGGTCGCCTGGGTCCCCTCGGCTGTCTCGGCCGGGCTCTCCTCGACCGGATCAGCCTGCGGTGCAACGGCTTCCGGCGCGCCAGCGCCGAGCCTGGCGAGGATGGCGGTGATGTTGTCCCGGCCGCCTTGCTCGGTGGCCCAGCGCACCAGCTCCTTGGCACCACCGAGGGGTATGCCGCCGCCGGCCTCGAGCGCAGAGCTCACCTGGGTGCCGAGCTCCTCGGGCGATGACGCGTAGTTCCATAGTCCGTCGCTGCACAGCAGCAGCCAGCCGGGGGCGTCGATCTCGAGCACCGTCTTGTCGGGCGTGTGGTCCGGCGCGTCGACGCCGATCCAACGGGTGATCGTGTGGGCATCGGAGGCCTTCTCTGCCTCCGCGCGGTCGGTGCCCTCCTTGATCCGCTCCTGCGCGAGCGAGTCATCGGTGGTCAGCAGCCGCGCCTCGCCCTCGTCGGGGAACCAGTAGGCCCGGCTGTCGCCCACGGACCCAACCGCGACGACGGACTCCTCGACCACCGCCGCGACGAAGGTGCAGGACGGCAGCGAGTCGCCCGACATCCCCTGTGCGACAAGCGTCTCGGTCACCTCGGCGACCGCGCCGGAGGCGGCGTCGGCCGCGGCGTCGAGCCGGGCACCGAGCGCCGCGTCGCGGGCCGCGGCCACCCCCATGCCGGTCGAGCGGGCGCCGCGCAGCACACCCACAGCGGCGTCGGCCGCGGCCTCACTGGCCTCGGCGGAGCGCTGCGCGGTGGTCACGCCGTCGCAGACGACGAGGGCGGCCCGCCCGGGGGCCTCGCCCTCGGCCCAGAGGGCCATGGCGTCCTCGTTGCCGGCGTGGTGGATCCCCCTGTCGCACACGCCTGCCGCCCATGCGGTCGGCGCGTCCTCGACGTGGTGGCGGGGGTTGGGCCGGCTCGCGCCGCACTGGGTGCAGTAGCCGTCGGTGTCGATCGCGCCACCGCACTGCGGGCACTTCTCGTCTGTCGGCGCGGGGGAGGAGGGCGCGCCGGCGGCGGACGAGCCCGCGGGCCTGCCCGCACCTGCCGTCGGGGTCGGGGCTGCCACCGCCGGCTCAGCGGGTGCGGGCGGTGGCGTCCCAGCCCGTATGCCGCCGAGCACCGGCATGTCGGGCTTGGCACCTGCGCCCGGGGCCGGGATCGGCGGCGGCGCGCCTTCGGCGGAGATGGGGGTGGGCAGTGGGGGCGGCGGGCCGGCGCCGAGCTCCACCCCGCACTCGGGACAGCTCGCCAGCGTGGCGTCGGCCAGGCCGGTCCCGCACTTCGGACAGGTCAGCGCCGGAGGCGGCGCGAGCGGCGAGGCAGCTGCCCCCGAGTCGGGCTCAGCCTCGGCCGGAGGCTCGGTCCCGGGCTCAGCGGTCTCGGGCTGAGCGGTCTCGGGCACGGCCGCGGCCCCGGGCGCGGGCGCGGGTACCGGCTCGGCCTCGGCCTCGGGCTCGGGCGCGGCCGACTGGACCTCGCGTGAGACGGCCTCGGTCTGGTCCTGCACGGGCGTGGGCGCCACCGGGTCGACCGGGGCGTCCGGTGCCGGGTTCGGCTGGGGCGCAGGGGCGCTGGTGTCGGTCATATCAGGCTCCAGGGTCGGACGTCGTTGGCGCGGTCGACGAGACCGGCCCGCTCCTCGGGGTCAGGGGTGAGTGTTGCGAGCTCGCGATAGGTCTTCTCGAGCGCGTTGCGCAGTGACATCTCGGTCGCGGGCACGCCGGCGACGGCCACATCGGTCCGCGGCCCGTTGGCGAGCACCTGGCGCAGCGCATTCTCCAGGGCATCGGCCTGGAAGGACGCGCGCTCCCGAGGGTCGGCGCTGAAGGTCTGCACTGCGGCCACCGCCTCGCGCAGGTCGGTGAGCGAACCCCTCGAGGAGAGCAGCCGGGCACGCATGAGCTGTGCGCGTGGGTGGGTGCGACTCGAAGCGGGCACGAGCTCGAGCGCCGCAACAGCACCACTGGGGTCCTTGGCACCGCTTCGCAGCCTGGCCAGTCCGAGCGCACCGGCGGCGACATAGGCCGAGTCCGAGTGCAGGACGGTGAGGTACTCCTGCTCCGCTGCGGGTGCGTGGCCGCCCACCTCGGCGGCCAGGCCGAGGGCAAGACGCGGGGCAAGCTCGCCGGGGATCTGGTCGCGCACCGCGCCGAAGGACGAGATCGCGGCGGCGCTGTCGCCCCGGGCGATCGCATCCAGGCCGAGCATCCAGACCGCTCGCCAGTCCCACGGGTCCTGCGCCAGAAGGGTGTTGGCCGCCTCCTTGACCAGGTCCGAGCGCCCACCGCGCAGGGCCGCCCGGGCCATCTCGAGCAGCACCTCCGGCGACGCCTCGGGGGCACGCGACAGCGCGGCATACCTCGCCATCGGCTCCTGCTCGCCCACACTGGCGAGCCAGTCGAGCATGGGGTCGTGGTCGTCGTGGCGCAGCGTCGGCAGCTCCCACCAGGGCAGGGTCTCGCCGGTCACCGTCGGCGGCTCGAAGAAGAGCGAGTGGGCCGACTGCGTTGCGGGAGTGGCGTCCCCGTCCGCGTGGACCACCTGGCGCAGCACGCCCACCATCTGTGAGCGGAGCTCCTCGATGGACAGGAAGCGATCGTCGGGGTCCGGCGCGCAGGCCTTGGCGACAAGCCGATAGAACGCGTCGTGCTCGCGGAAGGCCGGGACCTGGTCGCGCGGCGGCAGCGAGGTCGCATAGGTGCTCTGGTAGCCGCGGAACTCGAAGGTGAGCACCGCCAGCGTGCGGCCGATCGTGTAGATGTCGGATGCCACGGTCGGGGCGGTCTCGGCGACCTCCGGCGCCTGGTAGCCGACGGTGCCATAGATCGGCGACTCGAGGTCGTCGGCCCGGCGGACGCCGCCGAGGTCGATCAGTTTGACGCTGTCGCCGACCTGGATGAGGTTGTCGGGCTTGAAGTCGCAGTAGAGCAGGCCCGCGTCGTGCAGATAGGAGAAGGCCGGGAGGATCTCGAGGACATAGGCCAGCGCCTGCGCGACCGGGAAGGGGTCGTAGTGGCCGGCCGCCTTGAGCCTCGCCTTGAGCATCTGCTTGAGCGAGGTCCCGCCGACATACTCCATGACGATGTATGCCGCGCCCTCATGGGAGACGACGTTGTAGATCTCGACGATGAGCGGGTGCTCAACCTGGGCGAGGAAGCGCTGCTCGGCCACCGCCGCGGCCTGGGCGTCCTCGTCGCCGCTGTTGAGCAGGCCCTTGAGCACGACCCAGCGGCCCGAGACGTTGGTGTCGCGGGCGAGATAGATCCACCCGAGTCCGCCATAGGCGAGCGCACCGGCCACCTCGTACTGCCCGGCGACGACGTCGCCCTCCTGGAGCTTGGGCGTGAAGGAGTAGGGGGCACGGCACTGGGGGCAGTAGCCCTCGGTGCGGCCGGATCCCTCGTCGTGCGAACGCCCCACTGGCGCACCGCAGTTGGGGCAGACGCGCCGCTCCTCGGGGACGACCGGGTCCTTCATCAGGACGGTCGAGGGGTCGACATAGGGGACTGTCGGGACGGTCGTCAGCCCCATGCCCAGACGCGTCCCCGTGCCACGGCGCTGCTGGCGGCGGCGCTGCGCAGCGGCCGCGCGGGCGGAGGTCCCGGCAGCCCCCTGGCGGCGGGCGGCGGCATTGCGCAGGCCCTGGGCGATGCGCCCGGCCGCGGCCTTGGCGACACGGCCGGCAAGACCCGGCTGGACCACGGCATGCTGCTCGGCCTCCACGGGGCTGCCGTCCGGGTCCGCTTGGGCCGCAGCGGGATCGGCCGATCCCTCGGCCGGGGCCTCGGCAGCGGGGTCGCTCCCCGGCGCCGGAGCGGACTCGCCCCAGGCCGCGGAGGTCGGCGAGCCCGAGGAGCCCTGCGGCGAGCCGCAGACATTGCAGTAGCCGTCCTCATAGGTCCCGGTACAGCCCGGCTCGGTGCACCTCATGACTCACCCCCGGGGCTCGCGGCGCCGCTGCTGCGGCGCATGACACTCAGATAGGCCTGCTGCGCGGCCACGAGGGCCTCGATGCGCTGGAGGTCGACGGGGCTGGCCTGCTGGGCCTGCTCGACCGCGGCGCGCAGCGGCGCCAGGTCTGCGGCGACCTGCGTCGAGAGCGACTCGCTCGCCGTGGTGACCTCGGACTGGCGGGTGGCCAGGTCGCCCTGGTGCTCCAGCGCCGCGGCATACGCCGCGTGGGCCTGCCCGAGAGCGCGCTCGACGAGCGCAAGCCGGTCGGCGTATGCCGTGAGCTCACCCTGGCCGGTCGGCACCGGCCCCAGCGCAGTCACGTCCGGCACCGCCAGCCGCGGGGCCTGACGGACGGTGGCAGCGGCCTTGTCGGCGAGGGCCTGGACGGCCTTGCCCTTGGCAATGAGCTCCTCGCGCAGCTGCTCGACCTGGACACGCTGGCCGGCCGTCTGCGCCCCCTGGGCGGCGCCCACGATCAGGTCCCGCTCGGTCAGCGCGGCGTCGGCCTCGAGAGTGCCGATGAGGCCACCGATGTCGGAACCGCGCTTGCTGCGGTCGACGACATCGTCGAGGCGCCGGTCGAGGCCGTCGAGCCGGCCGCCGGCGGTGGCGCGCATCTGCTCGGGGATGACCGCCAGCTGGTCGCGGATGCGCTCGATCTGGGCGCGCAGCGCGCGCAGGCGGTTGGCGTGGTCCGGGTCCGCACCGTCGATGCGCAGGCGGGCCCGCAGCGACGAGGCCAGCGAGTCAGAGAGGCGGGAGGCCTCCGGAAGCGACACTGCCAGTGAGGAATTGGCGCCCGGCTGCTGCTCGAGCCGCCCCCAGATGAGGGTGGCCAGCTGTCGCCGCTCGGTCGGGCCCACCCGACCGGAGTTCCATGTCGCCAGCAGCAGGTCGTGCCGGTCCGAGACGGCCTTCCACAGCGCCATCGACAGGGTGATGTCGCCGGTGACAGCCGCACCCTCGGGTGAGTTGAGGGCGGCGGCGTCGAGCTCGTCGAGCTCGCGGCGGCGCTGGTCGCGCCACCTGCCGAGCGCGTCGAGATAGCGCATGAGCAGCTCGGGCGCGACGTCCTGCCCGAGGGCACCGGGCGCGGCGGGTGCGACGGCGATGGGCTCGTTCACTGGAACTCCCTCAGCCGCTGGGAGATCCCGCTCCACGCCAGCCCGGCGGCAAGCAACCCGGCCAGCAATGCGGCGCCCGCACTGATGAGGGCGGGTGTGCCGGCTTCGGCGTTGACGTCCTTCTGGGTCGACGCGAAGTCGGCGTCGAGCGCGGCCACGAGCTTGTCCCACTGGGTCGTGGACGCCTGGAGCGCAGCGAGTTTGGCCGAGTTGGTGGTCGCCTTGGTGACGGCGGTATGCCGTGCGGTGTAGTCCCGCCAGGCGGCTCGGGTGGCGTCGGAGGCTGCGGAGTCGCTGCCGCCACCGAGCCACTTGCCACGGGTCAGGGTGCTGACCTCATCGGCCGCATCGGACCACGCCACCTCCGCGGCGGACGTGGCCGCCCCAGGGGCGAGCCGGTCGAGCTCGGCGGTGCGCGCGGCATACATCTGGGTGCGCAGCTCACGCAGGGCATCGGCCTGCTTGACCGCGGTGACCGAGGTGCCGGGGAGGGTCTGTGGGTTGAGGGCCAGCCAGGTGAGGCCGGCCGTGATCAGGGTCGCCGCGAGCAGGCCCGGGTTGACGGCGCGGTGGGTGCGCTGGGCGAGCCAGAGGGCGCCGAGGATGAGCATGGCGGTCGTGAGGGCACCGACGATGCGGGCGAGGTTGCCGCCGCCCGGACCCTGCACGAGCCGCTGGGTGTCGCTCTGGGCCACCGACTCGAGCCGCTCGACGCCGGAGGTCCGAAGGGTCGTGCCCGCGGCCTGGATCTGCTTGGCTGCGGCAGCGGGCTGCGTCTTGGCAGTGGCCTGGGCACGCTCGGCGGTGCGGAGATAGGTCGTGACCGTCTTGTTGACGCTGGCCAGGGTGCCGCCCGCCGCGCCGTTGCCGGTGCGCAGCGCGGAACCGATTGCGGCAGAAGCGGAGTCGGCCGCCTCATCGAGCTGGGCACGGTCGGACGTGCCGCCGAGCGAGACCCGCACGACATCCTCGCGGCTCTCGGCGTCGGCGCGGAGGAGCTGGCCCTGGGCTCGCTGCACATGGCTGAGCTGGCTGGCCGTCGACGACGGCGCGGCCTGGTAGCCCTCGGAGCCGAGGAAGCCGGTGGCCGTCAGGCCCGTCAGCACGCAGCCGATCGCGGCCGCGGCCCGCAGCCGGCGCATCGCCCGGGGGGTGCCGGACTCCTTGGGCCGCTGCGCGGGGGCGGACTGTCCCGCCGTGGAGCTCGTGGTCGTCGAGCCGGTCGTGGGCTGGGTCGACGGCGTCTGGGTCGTCGCCTCCTGCGCCCGGGCGCTCGGGCTGGTGGCCTGCGCCGGCTGGGGCTGCATGCTCACGCGTGGCCACCTCCCTCGTCGTCGGCGTCCGGCTCGTTGCCGCTGTGGGGCCCGTCCACAGGAGCCCCGTCGACAGGAGCCCCGTCGACAGGAGCCTCCTCGACAGGAGCCTCCTCGACAGGAGCCTCCTCGACAGGAGCCTCGACCGCAGGCATTTGGTCCGCGGGCACGGCGGCCGGCGGCTCGTCCTCGCGGTCCTCGAAGTCCTCGCGCTCGAGGGTGCGCAGCTGCTCGACGGTCGGGCTGTCGATGTCACGCAGACGCCAGGCGTGCCGGCCGATCGCGGCCTCGAGCATGTTGCGGGCGTAGCGGCCGTTGCCGAAGGTCTCGTCGCGTGGCTCGGCAGCCAGCAGCTCGCGGAAGCGCTGCTCCGCGTCGTCGGAGATGTCGTAGTCGTTCTTCTCGGCGAGGATCATCAGGATGCCGGTGATCTCGTCGTCGGTGTAGTCAGCGAAGTCGATGATCGTCCGGAACCGGCTCGCCAGGCCGGGGTTGGTGTCGATGAACTCCTGCATGGGAGCGGGGTATCCGGCCACGATGACCACCAGGTCGTCGCGGTGGTCCTCCATCTCCTTGACGAGCGTGTCGACGGCCTCCTTGCCGTACTGGTCGCCGGCGAGCGAGTAAGCCTCGTCGATGAAGAGCACGCCACCGATCGCGGTCTTGACGACGTCGGCGGTCTTGACGGCGGTCTGGCCGAGATAGCCCGCGACGAGCTCGGAGCGGTCGACCTCGATGAGCTGCCCCTTGCTGAGCAGGCCCAGCGCCTTGTAGATCCCGCCGACGAGCCGGGCGACGGTCGTCTTGCCGGTGCCGGGGTTGCCGGTGAAGACCAGGTGGCGGGTCAGGGTGGCCGTCTTGAGCCCGGCCTCCCGGCGCTTGGCCTCGATCTTGAGCACAGCCACCTGGCGGTGGATCTCGCGCTTGACGGCGGTGAGGCCGACGAGCTCGTCGAGCTCGGCGAGCAGCTCCTCGACGGTCTTCTCGGGCTCGGGCGGCGTGGCTGGAGCCGCGGGATCCGTTGGTGCGGGCGGGTTCTCGGTCGCCACCGGCGCTCCGGGGCTGGCCGGGTCCTGGGGCGTGAGCGGGCCCCCGGGGGCGCCGGGACCAGCAGGGGGTATGCCGCCCGCCGGCGGCTGCGCGCCGGGCCCCTCCGGCGTGGGGGACTGGGGCGTCGGGAACTGCGGTACCTGGGGCGTGGAGCCCGGCTCCTCGCGACGGTGGCGCACCATCTCGAGGGTGGCCTCCTGGAGCGCCTGGAGCTGTCCGAGGATGCGGTTGGTGGTCGACTGCGCCTCGGCGATCTGCTCGGAGCGGCCGCCAGGCAGGTCGAGCGATGAGCGGTGCCTCGCACCCGGGAGGGTGTCGCGGGGCAGCGCGCTGGGAGGCGCGAGATAGGGCAGGCCGGGACCAGACGGCATACCGGATCCCGTTGCACCGGAGGCAGATCCGAGCGCGGCCTGCTGGGCGTGGGAGACGGTGGTCGCGCGGCCCACGGCGCCCTGGCCGGCCCCGTCGACGGTGCACGCGGCGACCGCGACGTCGGAGAGGGCCTGGGCATAGGCGGCCGCCTCGGGCGACTTCTCCGCAGCGAGCGTGGCGAGCAGCGCGGTCGGGCCGCCTGCATAGCGACGGCCGCGCGGGGCCTGCTCGAAGAAGTCGGTCTCGGACACACCGAGCGCGCGGCTCCACCCGATGTGCACCTGGGAGCCGGCCTCCTCGATCACTGCGGCGGCGAGAGAGGTGCCCTCGCTGCGGACCGTCGCCTCGTCGAGGCCGGCCCGCTTGCCCACCTCGACGAGCGCGTCGAGTGCGGCGGGCAGGGCTGTCGTTGCAGATGGCGTCATGGCTGTCCTCAGACGGGGTCAGGCGGCTGGAGCGGGGTGGGCGCGGGGGCGGCGGGTCCGGGGGGTGGTGTGGCGGGGGCAGGCGGCGGTGAGGCGGGCCCGGCCCCCTCCTGGCCCTCCGGTCCGTCCGACTCGATCACGGGCCCGCGAGGTGCGGGCACGCCTGCGGCGTCGAGGCCGCCGCCGGTGCCGTGGTGGCCGAACTTCTCCTCGAGGAAGCGGCCGTGGGCGACCAGGGCCGTCGCGTCGGCGCGGTGGATCGCGTCATAGACCTGGTCCATCGTCATCGCGAGCAGGTCGAGCTGATCGACGAGCACCATGAGCGAGGTGCGGCCGCGGTCGACGGGGCGCGTGTCGGCGAACCGCCTTGGCAGCCGCAGATATCCGCCGACGGCCTCGGGCAGGTAGTCGGTCGCGGTGGCCATGACGTTGTAGCCGAGGTCGCTGCCGCCCTGGAGCGCCGGCAGCGTCTCGCGCACGATGCGCACGACGCGGTCGACGCGGGCGGTCACGACGGAGGGCACCGCGGCGCCGGCCGCGAGCTCCTCGACGCGGTCGAGCGACTTCTCGATCTCCTCGCGCGTGGGCGGGCCAGGGGGCGAGAGCCGCTCCTCCTCGTCCCGGCCCCCCAGGCGGGAGAAGAAGTCACCGACGCCCACGGGTCAGCGGTCCTGTGGCGTGGTGCTGCCGGTGACGTCGAGCATGCTGCCCTCGCGGCGAGCGCTCTGCTTCTGGGCGCGCTCGAGGTAGGCACGGGAGCGGTCGACCTCGGACTCGAGGGTGCCGATCGTGGTGGCCATCGTGTCGAGGGCCTCGAGGCGGAAGGCGTCGATCGCGTCCATCGTGTCGTAGATGTTCTGGAAGGCCGCCTGGAGCTGCGGCAGCCCGATCGTCGAGGAGGCCGCCTGCTCCTGGATCGTGATCGAGTTCTCCTTGAGCATCTCGGAGGTGCGCTGGATCATCCCGGAGGTGGTCTGGTTGAGCGCGGTGATCTGCTCGAGGACGAGCTTCTGGTTGTTGAGCGCCTGGGCCACGATGACGGCGGTGCGCAGCGCCGAAACCGTTGTGGTGGAAGCCCGGTCGACGCCCTTGATGAGCTCGATGTTGTTCTTGATGACCACGTCGATCGCGAGGTAGTTCTGGATCGAGACCGCGAGCTGGGTCAACAGGTCCTGGTGCTTCTGGCGGACATAGAAGAGCACGTCCTCGCGCAGCGCCTTGGCCTTCTCGGGGTCGGTCGCCTCGATGCCCGCGATCTGCGCGGCGAGCTTGGCGTCGAGCTTCTCGGCGATGTAGACGTACTGGTTGAGCTTGCCCATGGTGTCCCAGAGCTGCTGCTTCTCCAGGTTGAGCGCCGCGTTGTCCTTGGCGAGCTCGTCCTGGCCGCTGCGCAGCGCGTGCAGGATCGCGCTGAGGTGGTCCTCGCTCGACTCGTACTTGCGGAAGTAGTCGGTCATCTTGTCCCCGAAGGGGATCATCCCGAGGAACTTCTTCTTGCCCTTGGCCTCGGCCGGGTCGAGGTCCTCGACGGTCTTGCGCAGCTCGAGCAGCGTCTTGCCGACCTGGGACTTCTCGGAGATGCCGCCCTCCTGGAGCGCCTTGACCGGCGTCTTGAGGAGGCGGTTGGAGGTCTCGGCGGCGGCCCGGATGTCGGCGTCGCCCATCGTGCGCACGTCGGCGGCCTTGTCGGCGAACTCCGGCGACTTGGTCTCCTCCGCGGTCAGCGTCTGGAGATAGGAGTCGACCTTCGCATCCAGCGAGGGCATCACGGCCGGGTCGACGGCGGGTGCCATCTTGGGGGCGGCGGTCGCCTGCACGGCGGCGGGCGCGGCCGGCGCCTCCAGCGTGAGGGCGGGCTCGGCGACGGGCGCGGGGGGCTGAAGCGGCTCGGACATGGCTCTCCTGGTCGTGGGGTCGGGTCCCATCGTGGCACGTATGCCGCGGGGCTGGCGCGGCGATGCGCCCACCCACGCGGGTGGGCGCCACCGGTCCAACGTGCCACGTCGTCGGCCGGTGCCCAAGGGGGCAGGCCCCCGGATCGGGGCGGCTTAGCCGTTCTTCTTGAGGGCCTTGAGGACGGCCTTGGCCACGTCGGCGGCGCTGGTCGGGTTCTGCCCCGTCACGAGCAGCCCGTCGGTGACGACCTTGGACTTGAAGGGCACGAGCGCCTTGGTGTACTTCGCGCCCTTGGCCTTCAGCTCGTCCTGGAGCACGAAGGGGATGACGTCGGCACGCTGGGCGAGCTTCTCCTCCGGCATCGAGAAGCCGGTGACCTTCTTGCCCGCGACGAGCGGCTGCCCGTCGGCGGCGGTGGCCTGGATGAGCCCGGCCGGGCCGTGGCAGACGGCGGAGACGACCTTGTCCTGCGCGGCGAAGGCCGACACGAGCGCGACGAGCGCCGGGTCGGAGAAGTCGAACATCGTGCCGTGGCCGCCGGTCAGATAGATGGCGTCGAAGTCGTCGGCAGACAGGTCGCGCACGGACGGGCTGTCGGCGAGCAGGCGCATGAACTCGGGGTCCTCGTAGCGCTTGTCGGTGTCGCCCATCCCGATCACGCCCTTCTGGAGGCTCTCGGGGTCGATCGGCACCTCGCCGCCGGCGATGCTCGCGACGGTCACCTCGTGACCGGCCTCGACGAACACGTCATAGGCGTGGGTGAGCTCTCCGAGCCAGAGGCCCGTGCGGTAGCCGGCGGCGGGCTCGTAGCTGCTGGTCGAGGTCGTGACCGCGAGGATGCGGCGCGGGGTGGTGGTGCGAGCCATTGTGCGTACCTCCTGGTGCGAGCGGACCCTCCACCCTAGGTATGCCGTGTGCCCCCTGCCACCACCCCAAAGGTGGTCCCGCCCCACGACACCCGCCCTGCCCCCGGGGCGTTTTCGCCCACTTGGCCACAAACGCGACAGCCCCGCTCCTTTCCCCACCGCCGCGTTTTCGCCCACTTGGGCAAAAACGCGACAGCCCCCACGAACGCGACAGACCCCACTCGCGTTTTAGCCCACTTGGCCACAAACGCGACAGAACCCACGAACGCGACAGACCCCACTCGCGCTTTCGCCCACTTGGCCACAAACGCGACAGCCCGCTCCTTCCCCCCGCCGCGTTCTCACCCACTTGGGCAAAAACGCGACAGACCCCACGAACGCGACAGACCCCACTCGCGCTTTCGCCCACTTGGCCACAAACGCGACAGCCCAGCTCCTTCCCCTACTCGCGTTCTCACCCACTTGGGCAAAAAGCGACAGCCCGTCAGGCGAGGCCGCGCTCCCGGCGCTGCGCGGCATACGCCCGCACATTGCGCTGGAGCCGGTGGTTGAGCACCCGCGAGAAGACCAGGCCCAGCACGAGGAAGGCCGCGAGGAAGACCCAGGCGCCCTGAGCGAAGGTGCGCTGGGCGGCCTCGCCGAGGAGGACCACCAGCGCCGTCAGACCGCCGGCCCACAGGATGCCGCCGAGGGCATTGGCGGCGAGGAAGCGCGGATAGTGCAGGTTGAGCGCGCCCGAGAGCGGCCCGGCGAGGATGCGCAGCAGCGCCATGAACCGGCCGAAGAAGACGGCCAGCACGCCGTAGCGGCTGAAGATGTGCTCGGCATACGCGATGTGGTCGGGTGACAGGTGCCGGGGGAAGCGCCGGCCGAGCCGGGTGAGGATCGATTCGCCATAGCGGGCTCCCACGGCATACCCGATGGAGTCGCCGACGATCGCCCCGAGCGAGGCAGCGACCGCCACACCCCAGGGCGAGACGGCGAGCTCGTGGTGGGCCGCCATCACGGCGCCGGCGATGAGCGCGGTCTCGCCGGGCACCGGGATGCCGAGCGACTCGATGCCGATGAGCAGGCCGACCGTCAGATAGACGAGCGGCACCGGGACGCTCGCGAGGAACTCCGTCACGGCCGCAGTGTCACACGCCGGGCTTAGACTCGCCTGTATGGGGACGGGGACCGATGACTGCCGCACGCCCGACGAGGGGCGCGAGCTGCTGCCTCTGGCCGAGGCCGAGGAGCTGGCGGCGGTCTTCAAGGCGCTCGCCGACCCCGCCCGGGTCCGCCTGCTGAGCTATCTGGCGGCCTCGGACGACGGCACGGCCTGCGCCTGCCACCTGCCCGAGGCGCTCGGGATCAGCCAGCCGACGCTCTCGCACCACCTCAAAAAGCTCCAGACCACCGGCCTGGTCACCCGAGAGCAGCGGGGCCGCTGGGCGCACTACACCGTCCAGCCCGCGGCGCTGTCCGCTGTCCGGGCCTATCTCCAGCTCGACGACCGCCTGGCCGCGCCGACCGGCAGCCGCTGCTGCTGAGGTCAGCCGCCGGACAGTTTGACGAGGTGAGCGGCCCAACCGGCAGACTGACGCCATGAGCAACGGCGCTGCGGATCCGCTGACCCCACGACTCGGGGTCTGGTCCTCGCTCGGCGAGCCGCGGGTCGCAGTTGAGCTCGGGCGCACCGGGTTCGACTGGGTCTGTCTCGACGCGCAGCACGGCATCCACGACGACCGCACGGTCCGCGAGACGATCGAGCGCCGGCGCGACGGGGACGCCCCGATCGTGGTGCGCGTGCTCGACAACAGCCCCGCCCACATCGGACGGGCCCTCGACGCGGGCGCCGACGGCGTCATCGTGCCGATGGTCCAGGACGGCGAGCAGGCCCGCGCGGCCGTGGCCGCGACCCACCACCCGCCGCTGGGGACCCGCAGCTTTGGACCCACCGGCGGCATCCGCTATCCCGACCGGCCCTTCTGCGCGGTGATGATCGAGACCGCCGAGGCACTCGAGCGGGTCGACGAGATCGCCTCGACGCCCGAGCTCGACATGATCTTCCTCGGTCCCTTTGACCTCTCCCTGGCGCTCGGCCGCAATGTCGACGAGCTCGTCGCCGACCACGGCGAGTCCGCTCCCCTGCCGACGGTCCTGCGCGCGTGCCGCCGGGCGGGCATCCTGTCGGGCACCTACGCGGGCAACCCCAACCGCGGCCGGGTCCTGCGCGAGCACGGCTTCGACTGGATGGCGATCACCAGCGACGTCGACCTGCTCCACGCCGGCGCCGCGAGCGCCCTGGAGGTCATGGCCGCCGGCGCCGTCCCCCCGGTCGCCGACCACCCCGCCTGATCACGGGGCCCATCCCAGGGCGGCTGGGCGGCATACGCCCTCCCCCTGCGAGGGCGTATGCCGCGTGCTCGCCCCTCAGCGGACGGGTGCGTCCTGCGGGCCGGTGGTGCGCGAGCAGCTGCCCAGGCCCACGCCCAGGACCCGTGCCACGAGCGGCACGACGGCAAAGAGGATGATCGCGACGACGCCCGCGTGGAGGCCGGCGATGGCGGACAGCGCCGTCATCAGGCCGGCGAGCGGGAAGTAGGCGGTCGCGAAGCGCTGGCCGACGGTCTCGGGAGCGGCGGGGCCGGCGTCGCCGAGGACGATGCCGGTGCGGGTGCGGTCGGTGGTCCTGGTCTGGCAGTTGCGGCTCATGGCTGGCTCCTCGTGGTCTGCGGGGCGGATGCCCCGGTGATCTCTACGATCCCGGGAGCGCGCCCGGCGGACCCACATCCGATGTCAGCAGTGCGCGATGACAGATGTCATGCACCCCGCGGGGGCCATCCCCCGCACCTCGGCCGCCCCGCCTCGGCCGCCCCGCCTCAGCCGCCCCGGGAGGCTCGCCCGCCCCGCCGACGCGGCCACACGGCATACCCCTCAGGCGCCGGCGGCGGCGATATCGCGCTCGAGGATCGCGCGCATCGCCTGCTCCTGCTCGGGGCTCTCCCACTCGACCTTGTCGAAGCCGTCGCGGGTCTCGGTGATGATCTGCTCGAGCCCCTTGGCCGAGATCATGCCGAGCTCGCGTGCGGTCGTGCCGGCGCCGACATAGGTGTCGACGTAGTAGAGGCGCTTGGCCGCCTGCTCCTCGCGCCGCTCGGGCGGGGTGTCGACGACGTCGTGGATGAAGACGGCTTTCACCGCGCCGGGCCACTCACCGAGGATCTTCTCGCCGACGATGGCGTCGCCCTGGCCGGAGTCGCCGATGAAGACGAGGTCGTACTCGGGGAAGAGGCGCCGGTAGTGCTCCATGTTGGCGAACTTCATGCCGGCCATGGCGTCCTTGCTGCGCAGCGCGACGACGGTGCCGCCCATGAGCGACATGTTGGCGACGCCGGCCTTGCGCAGGGCCGCGCGCGAGTGGTTCTCGATGAGCCCGAACGCGTCGCCGGGGCGCGCGGTCACAAAGGTCAGGTCGCCGGTCGACTGCGGTGCGTCGTTGGGGCCCTGGTCGAGCGCCTGGTAGAAGGCGAGCACGCCCGGATAGACGATCCCCTTGGGATAGCGCTTCTCGTGGATCTTGGCGAATGCCGTGTCGTCGATGTCCGAGAGGACCTTGAGCTCGCGGGCGGGCAGGTCGACCGGCGCCTCCGCGGCGATGTGGCGCAGGATCTCGTCGCGGATCTGCTCGTCGTCGATGTCGGCGAAGACGAGGCCCTCGAGGTCGTGCTGGTCGGTGCGCATGTTGAGCTGGTTCTTGAGCGCGGTGAGCTCGGCGCCGCGGACGGCCAGGAGCATGTCGGCGATGGCGCGCTCGTCGCCGGAGCCGGTGCGGCCCTGCTGGAGGCCGTGGATCACGTTGGCCTGGTTGGCGGTGCTCAGCTCGGCGCGACGCTCCACGGCAAGCAGGCGGACCAGCTCGTCGCGGTGGTCGGGCCCGACGACGCGGTTGTCGACGCTGGCGACGAGGTCCTGCACGTCGACACCGTCGAGGAGTGCGTTGAGCTCGTCGGGGGTGGCCGATCGCAGGAGGGCGAGGGCCTGGGCCTCCTCGTCGCGGTCGGTGTGTCCGTCGATGAGCGCCTTGAGCAGGGGGAGCTGGTCAGCCATGGGACCCATCCTCACCCACGGGGACCGGCACGCGCACGGGCAGCGCGCGGCGGATCACCCTAAGGTGTGCCTCCGCCACGTCGGGGAAGACATCGCCGTCGAGCTGGAGCGGCATCGGCTGGGCCGGCGTGACGGCCAGGCGGCGGGCGGTGTCATAGCGAAGCCGCGGCACGTCCATGGGCAGGCGCAGCGCCCCCTTGGCCGCGACCGCGATCCACTCGTGCGGCCAGCGGACGGTGACCTCGAGGGTGTTGAGCCGGCCGTCGTCGATGGCTGCCCCGGGGAAGACGACGACGTCGGGCGGGACGCGTCCGCAGTTGCCGGCGAGCACGCTCCACGCGTCGATCTCACGCGCCTCTCCCCCGTCGAGCTCGACCCGCATCCGCACCGGCCGGCTGAGCAGGTGTCGCGCGCCGGACTCGAAATACGCCACCCATCCCAGCCGCTCCTTGAGCCCGGGACGCGTCTCGCTGACCGTCGCGGCGTCGTGCCCGATGCCCGCCAGGACGAGGAAAAGGTGCTCACTCGACCACTGCTCGCGGCCGTCCTGGCGGAAGGTCGCCACGCCCACGTCGAGCCACACAGTGCCGCCGTGCAGGGCGGTGCGGACGTTGTCGTGCAGATGCCGCGGCGAGAGAAGCAGGTTGCGGGAGAACAGGTTTGCCGTCCCCAGGGGCACGATCCCAAGAGGTATGCCGCGGTGCGCCAGCCCGCGCGCAACCTCCCGCACCGTGCCGTCACCACCGCCGACGAGGACGAGGTCGGCGCCGCCCTCGACGGCCTGCTTGGCCTGGCTCGCGCCCGGCTCGTCGACCGTCGTGGTGAGGAACCTCGGCTCGCGCCACCCGGCGACTGCGACCTGCCGGGCGATCTCGTCGCGGGCCTCCTCCCACCGTGGCTTGCTCGGGTTGAGGACCACGGCCACGCGGCGGCGCAGGTCGTCGGGCAGGGTGATCGCGGTGCTGACCGGCAGGTCGGAGCGGACGCCCACACGCCGCAGCCACCCGCTCACCGCCGCTGCTGCCGACACATCCTCACCCGCCTCGTCGCGTCCACCGCCCCATCGTGCCACCAGCGCATTCCGCCAATTGGCGAGTTCCGCCCCGTCTCTTCCCCCCGGCGACACCCCCGCCGGCCAGCCCCCCCCCCCCCCCCCCCCGCGTTTTAGCCCAACTGGGCACAAACGCGCCGCGACACCCCCGCGCTTTAGCCCAGTTGGGCACAAACGCGAGCGCACCTCACATACCCCCATGGGTATGCTGTTCAGGTGCGCGCCGACCATGACAGCCTCGAGCGGATGTTCACCCACATCCCCCGGGCACCGCAGCTCCTCAGCGGTCCCGACGCAAAGGCGAGCTGGGTGCACGCCTGGAGCGCGCGGCATACCCTCGCGGCGGTTGCCCTGACCCCGCTGCTGTTCTGGCTCGCCTCGACAATCCTGCCGACACTGCCCTTCGTGTGGGCCTGGCTGGTCGGGCTCGGGTCCATCATCGGCGCGCTCGCGCTGGCCACCTATGTGCCGCTCGCGGCCGACCGGGGCACTGCCACACCGTCCGCGCCCTGCTCGCGGATCGCCGGACTGCTCGTGCTGATGGGGCTCTTCGCACTCGCGGCGACCGCCCCATCGGTCTTCGGCGCGGTCGTCTATGTCGTGTGCGCCGCCGGCGCCCTAGCCCAGCGCACCCTCGGCACGACCTGCGCCTGACGGGGCGTTCGTGCCCAAGTGGGCCAAAACGCGGAGGCCGCATGCCACGCCTGCACCGGGCGCGTCCCTCGCGTTCGTGCCCAAGTGGGCCAAAACGCGCGGGCCGTATGCCGCGCCTGCACCGGGTGCGCGCCTCGCGTTCGTGCCCAAGTGGGCCAAAACGCGCGGGCCGCATGCCGCGCCTGCACCGGGTGCGCGCCTCGCGTTCGTGCCCAACTGGGCCAAAACGCGGGGGGACGTCAGCGCTTGGAGAGCTTGCGCCAGAGCCAGGTGTCGGGGACGTTGGCGCCGGTGGCGAGATGCTCGATGACCGAGTCATAGAACAGGCCCTCACTGAGGTCGCCGAGCGCACGGGGACGGCCGGCGAGGAGGAGCTGGTCGCCAGGCTCGAGCCGCACCGACTCGTCGGGGGTGAAGGCGACCTCGGTGCCCCGGATGAGCATGAGGGGGACGATGGCGAGCGGCTGCTCGCGGTCGTCGGGGTCGCGCAGCAGGTCGCGCAGCGTCAGGTCGCGACCACGCGTCATCCACCGGTGGGCGGCCGGCGCCTCCTTGCCGTCGAGGACATAGAGGTCGCGACGGGGTGCGGTGGTGTCGCAGCGGTCGACAAGACGGTCGATGAGGGCCTGCGCCCACTCCTCCGGCTGCTCGAGGGCGTGATCGACGAAGGAGCGGAAGACGGGAGTGACCACCCGGGCCAGCGACTCCCGCGCAACGAGGTCGGTGGCGATGAAGACCGAGTGGACGTCGAGCGCGTCGAGGAGCGGCTGGTTCATCGTGGACTGCTGGCGCACGCAGACAAACAGGTTGTCATTGTGCTGCCGGGCGTGCTCGGCCAGCGCGATGTTGGTCGTGTCGTCGTCGGTGCCAGCGACGAAGCCCGCGGCGCTCGCCACGTCCGGGTCACCGTCGGCCGGGTCGACGCAGATGACCTCGAGGCCGCCGGTGCGCAGGTCGTTGCTGACCTCCTCGCCGAACTGCCCATCCGCACACACCACCCACGGCCCCTCGCCGAGACCCTCCGTCCGCTCGGGCAGCTCGGTGCCCTCGGGCGCCATCAGCCACTTCACGAGCTGATAGGTCGTCGGCCGCTGCATGGCCAGGACGAGATAGCCGCCATAGCGGTCGTTGGGGTTGATGACCGCCTCGGCCGCGAAGTCGTGCATGTGCTCCTCGACCGCGCGGTCGCCACACCGGGCGATCACCGGCAGCTCGGGGCGGAGCAGGTTGGCGGCCATCACCATGGCGAGATTGGTGTTGTCGTCGTTGGTGAGCGCGAGCAGGCCCTCGCAGTTGGGCTTGGCCAGGCCCGCGAGGCCGAGCACACCGGGATTGCGGGCGTCGGCCTCGATCCCGGGGACGTCAGCGCCCAGCTGCTCGCCGCCGAGCGCGTCGATCCGCTCGCCCCTGACGTCGATGACGACGAAACGCCGTCCCGCCTCGGCGAGCTCACGGCATACCAGCTCGCCTGACTGGCCATAGCCGCCGACGATGACGAAGGGCTCGGTGAGCCGGCGCACGCGGCGGGCGAAGCGCTGGTGGGCGACCGCGTCGCGGAAGTTGTTGTCCTGCACCAGCCCATAGAGCGCGGCGAAGGTGTAGGCCCAGCCGAGCACCGTCGCGTAGATCGAGCCGGTCACCCACATGCGCTGGGGGATCGTGAACGTATAGGGGGTCTCGCCGAACCCGATCGTCGTCGCGGTGTAGCTGATGAAGTAGAAGGCGTCGAAGACACTCATCCGGTAGGGGTTGCCCTGGTCGTCCACGCCGGGCATGAGTGTCAGGCCGGCCACCGACACCGTGAAGACCGTGATGAGGACGATGAGCGGCATCCGCATCCGGCGCAGGATGAGGAAGATCGCGTCGGTCGAGGGCGTCTCGGTGGGGATGTCGACTCGGCGGCGCCGGGCGCTGTGGTTCGGCTGGCGAGCCCAGGGCCGCGCGATGAACGACAGCAGCGGTTGCACGGGGCGGCCCGGGTTCAGCGGCGCCGGTAGGACAGCGTCTCGGCGACGAGCAGCACGACCGAGACGACGTTGGCGAAGAGCGCGCCGCCCGACAGCGAGACGACGCTGCTCATCGAGTGCGGGGTGAGCCCGCCCGCAGCCTGCGTCGAGTAGATGTAGACCGCGGCGGCGGCGATGAGCTGGATGTCGGCCACGAGGCTGGTCGCGAGGTGGATCGCGCCGATCTGCGTGCGGTCGCCGAACTTGAGCACGGTGGCGACCAGGTTGATGACGACTGCGATGTAGAGCTCGGTCATGTTGTGCACGCGGGGGTCGTCGATGTCCCCGATGAAGAACCCGAAGTTCATCGTGGCTGCCAGCAGCACGAAGAACCCGAAGACGACTTTCTCGAAACTCACCTTCGCAGACTACTTCCCCAAGGCAGGGGTATGCCGCGCGCGCGGCAATGTGCTCAGGTCACCGCAGCCCGGAGCGGCCCTCAGCCGACCTTGCCGTACTTCTTGTGCAGGGCCTGCTTGCTGACGCCGAGGACCCGCCCGATCTCGGCCCAGCTCATGCCGGCCAGCCGGGCGCGGCGCACCTCGGCCGCCTCGGCCCGGGCGATCTCGCTCTTGGCGGTGGCGACCCGGGCCAGCCGCTCGATCGGCGTGCCGCCCTCGTCGCCCAGGTTCAGTGCCGTCCTCATGCGTCAATCATGGTTGACGAATGCCGGGCGCGTCAATCTCTGTTGACGGCGGACGGGCGGAGCGGGCGGGTGACGCGACGGCTGCGGGCCAGCGTGAGGAAGTGGTAGCGCACGGTCGCCAGGCCATCGTCGGCGGGCCGCAGCCCCTGGGCCACCTCGATCGCGACGGAGAGCAGCAGGGTCCAGAAGACGTCGGCCTCGGCCGCCGGCTCGACCATCGAGTGCAGCAGCCGGCGGCTGCGGGCCACCCGGAGGACGTCCGCGATCTCGTCGCGCTGACGCTGATGCAGTCCGGCGACGCTCGCGCCGATCCGCTCATTGCCGACCGCGGCGGTCCGCAGCTGGGCGAAGGCGCGCAGCACCTCCCCGAGCTCGGGGTCGTGGGTGACGAGGGTCCGGGCGAGCAGCTTGAGCCGGTCCTGGCCCTCGACGCCGTCGGCGGCGACGCGGGCCTCGATCCGCTTGACTGCGAGCTCGGTTGCATAGGCGAGCAGGTCTGCGACAGAGCCGAACTGGTACTGCACCTGCCCCATCGAGGTGTCGGCCTCCGACGCCACCGACCGTAGCGACACGGCGCCGATGCCCGACGACGCCGCCAGTCGGATGACCGCGGCGCCGATGTGCCGACGTCGCTCGTCGCGCAGCTCCTGGCGCATGTCCACCTCCTCAGAATCAATGCAACTGCATTGACTCTATCTCATCGCAGGCCTACTCTGATCTCAATGCAGTCGCACTGAAAACTCGAACGGCTGCGGACAGAGGAGGACAACATGACCGCATCAACCGCCAAGGGTCTGGCCGGGCTCTGCTTCCTGGTCTTCCTGTCGCTGGGGGCCTTCCCACTCGTCCAGTGGTTCGCCTTCGACCACGCCAGCCGCGTCATCGGGGTGCTGTTCGGGCGACCGGGTGAGCCGTGGGTCTGGGTCATCCCGGCCCTGATCACCGTCGTCGCCTTCCTGGGCATGTGGTACTTCGGCGACAAGGAGACCGCTGCCGCCGGGTCGTGACACTCAGCGCATCGGCCGCAGGCTGCGCGCCGCGTCGTGGACCGCGCCGGTGAGCCGTTCGACCCGCTCGGAGCGCAGGCGCCAGACCTGCCAGAAGAGCCGCACGTCGGCGTGCGCCCGCCCGTCGAGGAGCACGAGCTCGCCGGTCTCCAGCTCGTCGGCGAGCTGCGCCTCGGGGAGCATCCCCCAGCCCAGTCCCGCGCGGACCGCTGCGAGGAAACCCTCCGAGGACGGCACGACCGAGGTGGGCGGTGCGACGTCGACTCCCTTGTCGCGCAACAGCCCCCACTGAAGGTCGTCCTTGGCGCCGAACTGCACGACCGGCATCCGCCCCCAGTCGACGGACCGCCCTTGGGTATGCCGCGCGCGCACCTCCGGGGTCGCGACCGGCAGATAGCGCATCACCCCGAGCGGCTCGACCCGGCATCCCGCGACCACCGGCGGCGACGCGGCACTGGTCCCCACCACCGCCCCCACGGCATCGCCGCGGCGGAGCAGCTCGGCGCTGTAGCCCTGGTCCTCCACCTCGAGATGCAGCGTCGTGTCGGCCCAGCCTGCGACCGCGCCGAGGACCGGCGCGAACCACGTGGCCAGCGAGTCGGCATTCACCGCGACATGCAGTGGGGTGGGCTCGCCGGGGGTGTCCGCTCCGGACGCCTCTCCTATCGCGGCCCGCGTCTCGGCCTCGAGGAGCGCCACCTCGCGGGCCATCCGCAGCACCGGCGCGCCGGCCTCGGTGACCTGGACCGGGAGCGAGCGGCGCACCAGCACCTGTCCGGCCTCGGACTCCAGCGCCTTGATGCGCTGGCTCATCGCCGACGGGGTGATGTGCAGCGCGCGGGCCGCCGCCTCGAAGGACCCGTGGTCGACGGCGGCGGCGAGGGCGCGGAGCTGGTCGAAGCGCATGAAGCAACTCTAATGATGGTTCAGATTCCTGCGCTGGGCTTCAGGTCAGATGACGCTTAGCGTTTTCACCGTGAACCACGTCGCGCTCACCGGTCTGCTCACCGGCCTCTCGCTCATCATCGCCATCGGCGCACAGAACGCCTTCGTCCTGCGACAGGGCATCCGGCGCGAGCACATCGGGGCCGTCGTGGCGATCTGCGCGCTCGCCGACATGGCGCTCATCGGCGTCGGCACGGCCGGCGTGGGAGCTCTCCTGGGTGCCGAGCCCCGACTGCTCGCCCTCCTCAAGTGGGGCGGCGTCGCCTACCTGACCTGGTTCGGCATCAACTCCCTGCGCGCGGCCACCCAGCGTCACTCCCTGGCCGAGGCCTCACCGCGCTCCAGGGGGTCGGTGGCCACGACGACGCTCGCGCTGACCTTCCTCAACCCGCATGTCTATCTCGACACCGTGCTGATGCTCGGCAACCTCGCCAACCAGTACGACGGCGCCAAGTGGACGTATGCCGCGGGCGCCATGGTGGGCAGCGTCCTGTGGTTCACCGGTCTCGGCTTCGGCGCGACCAAGCTGGCCAAACCCCTCGCGCGACCGCGCACCTGGCAGGTCATCGACATCGGCGTCGGCATCACGATGCTGGCCATCGCGGCCAAACTCGCCACGATGTGAGGCCAGCACTCATCGAGACGCTACTCGGCATACTCCGTCGCCATCGCCTCGGCACCGTCGACCTTGGCCTTGAGCAGGCCCTGGCTGTCCATGAAGGCGGCCATGTCGACGAACTGCTGCTTGTCGAGCTCGGACGAGACCTCGCCCTTCTCGTCGACCATCAGCTTGAGCGAGGCGTCGAGGGTGCCCTTGGCCGACTTCTGGGCCTTGTCGCCCTTGAGCCCGGGGATCGTTGTGGCCGAGATCGCGATGGCGCCGTCGGGGTCGGCCTTGACCGCCTCGATGCCCTCACGCAGCGACTTCACAACGGCCTTGGTCAGCTCGGGGTTGTTCTTGGCCTGCTTGCCGGTGGTCAGCAGCGAGACCGAGACGAGCGGGATCTCCTCGGCCAGGGGGATCGCGCGGACCTTGACGCCCGCGAGCCCGAATTGGACGAGGTCGTTGTTGCCGTAGCCCACGACGGCGTCGACCTTCTTGGTCGTCAGCGCGGCCTGCTGGGTGTAGCCGATCTCCTGGACCGTCACGTCACCGACGGTCAGGCCCGCCTCCTTGAGCGCGACCTGGAGGCCGAACCAGCTCTCGCCGTACTTGCCCGGGATGCCGATCTTCTTGCCCTTGAGGTCGGCGACCTTCACCGCCGGCGAGTCGGCGCCCACGATGAGGGTGACGGGGTAGGACCGGTAGTAGGGCGCGATCGCGATCAGGTCCATCCCCTGCGCCCGCGCCTGGAGCATCTCGTCGGCGCCGGCGATGAGGTACTGCTCCTTGCCGGACGTGAGCGCGGTGAACAGCCCCTCCTGAGCGCCGTGGTGCCGGATCGTCGCGTTGACGCCGTTCTTCTCGAGGATGCCCTTGTCCTTGGCGACGTACCAGGGGCTGAACTGGATGTCGGGGATATAGCTCATGCCGATGGTCGCCGGCTGCACGGCCGCGGACGACTCTGACCCGGCGGCCGAAGCCGAGGACGACGCCTTCTTGGCGGCCTCGCCGGTGGAGCAGGCACCCAGGGCGAGCGCGAGCGCGACGGCGCCCACGGCATACCGGCTGGTGCGGGACGAGGAGGTGAGCGAGGTGGTCATCAGCTGCCTTTCGACGGACGTCGGGTGAGTGACTCGATCACCTGCGAGCGCTGCTCCCAGGTGTGGATGAGGCTGTATGCCGTGGAGGCGATCACGCAGAGGATGAGGATGGAGGCAAACATCCCGGCGGTGTCGACGGCGTCGCGCTGCACGGTGAGGATCGTGCCGATCCCGTTGCCGCCCATGACCATCTCGCCGACGACCGCGCCGGTGACCGAGAGCGTCACGCCGTTGCGCAGCCCGGCGAGCACCGACGGCAGGGCGAGCGGGGTCTCGACGTGGCGCAGCAGGTTCCACGAGCCGGCGCCGTCGATGCGCGCGGCGTCGACGACATCGGGGTCGACGTGGCGCAGGCCGACCACGGTCGAGATGAGGATGGGGAAGAAGACCATCAGCGCGCAGAGCGTGACGATGGCCCAAAGGCCGTAGCCGATCCACAGCACGAGCAGCGGCGCGAGTGCGATGGCCGGGATCGCCTGGGTCGCGCCGAGGAAGGGCTGGGTGGCGGCGGAGAACCACCGCGAGCGGTGGATGAGGACGGCAAGCGGCAGCGCGACGGCGGTGCCGAGCAGCGCACCGCCGACCGCCTCGAGCAGCGTCACGCCGAGATAGGGCCAGATCTCGCCGCCGATGAGCATGTCGCGCAGGCTTGCGAGCACGGCCGCGGGCGTGGGCAGGGTGTAGTCGGGAACCGCCCCGACCGCGGTCAGCACCCACCAGACAAGGAGCAGCAGGGCACCCAGCAGCAACGGGGCGATGAGCTCCCGCCGGCCAAAACCCTTCACTGCCAATGCCTTCCGTCTCGCTGCGACTCCTCGCGCGTGACCGGGGCGGGCGACGGGTCGCCGGCACGTCCCCACGCGACAGTGCGCGCGGCGACGCTCGTGCTGCCTCCCATCCGGACTTTCACCGTCGGTCCCGGAATCCCACCGGGTCAACCGCGCCCGCCGAAGCGGACCCGGGTCGCGGACTGTCACCGCCGGTTCGGAATTGCACCGACCCCGGAGCACGTGCTCTTCACTGGAGTGTATGCCGCGTGCCCGCCGGTGTCAGCGCGGCGTCCACTCCCTGCCCGCTCGCCTGGCCGCCTCGTCGCCCGCCCACCTGCTCGTTGCCCGCCTCTTTACCTCGCGGTCCCGCCCGCCCGCACAACGACGACCACGGTTGCCGGCCACGCACCCAATTGGCGGGCTGCTGAGCACGGCGTGTGCGGCATACCGCACGACCATGGTCGTCGTTGTGCAGCGCCCACCCCCTCACTACGCCAAGCGGCGAGTTGCGCGCGGTGCGCAACTCGCCACTTGGCGGAAAGGGGGGTGGGGCCAGGCGCCGGCGGGACGCCGGGCTGGGGGGTGGCCGGGCTTGGGTGCTGGCCGGGCCGGGCCCCGTGGGGTCAGCCGCGGGTCTTGGCGGCCAGCTCGGTGACCTGGTCGAGGAGGGTCTTGATCTCCTCGCCGCGGCGCTCCTCGGGCGTGACCTCGGACTCGCCGATCTCGGTGAAGAGCGAGAGCGAGACCTGGCCGCGGACGACGAGGCCCTGGAAGTTGGCGAGGATCTGGCGCCACTGCTCGACCGCACGCACGCCGTTGTCGGCGCCATAGGAGACGAGACCAAAGACCTTGCCGGTCCACTCCGGGCCCAGGCTGTCGACGGCGTTCTTGAAGGCGCCGGGGACGCCGTGGTTGTACTCGGGCGTGACGAAGACGTAGGCGTCGCAGGCGTCGATGGCCTGGCTCCAGCGCGTGACCTCGGCGGAGTCGTACTGCTTGTTGGCGGCACCGGGCACGGTGGCGGTCGTCAGCAGCGGCACGTTGAAGTCCTTGAGGTCGATGACCTCGTAGTCGGCGTCGCCTCGGGTGTCGGCAGCGCGCTTGACCCAGGTGGCGACCTTCTCGCCGTTACGGCCTTCGCGGATGGAGCCGATGATGAGGCCGATCTTCACGGGGGGATCTCCTTGTTAGGGGGCAGTTCGGGATGTTATTGACGGATCAACCAGTGTGCGCAACCGAGCGCGCCGGCGATCAATTCCCGCTCCGACGACACTACTCACGGGTCAGGGGTTCCGCCCAAACGTGACCTGGGTCACGCTGGGAGACATGTTCACGATGGATGACATGGACCTGACGGCCGAGCTGGACGCCATCCGCTCCGAGGACAGCGCCCTGCTCGACTACCTGCGTGGCGACTCGGACGGGACGACCGACCCCGAGGCGCGGGTGGAGGAACACCCGCACGACTACCTCATCACCGGCTGGTAGCCCTCAGCTCCCAGTCGTGCCCGACGAGCCGGCGAGCGCCGCTCGTCGGGCCTCACGCGCGGCGTGTGCCTCCGAGCCCGGGGTCGGCGCCCAGCGCCAGATGGCCGCGGCCTGGACCAGCGCGATGACATTGCTCGCCAGCCAGTAGACGACGATGCCGAAGGGCACGACGAAACCGCCCGCGAGCACTCCGACGAAGGACAGTGCCGGCATCATCGCCATGATGTCGGGCATCGGGGGCGCACCCTCGACCTGCGGCATCTCCAGCCGCGGCGAGGACTTCAGCGTGAAGAAGCGCTGGGTCGCCCACGTCAGCACCGCAGCGGCGAGGACGAGTCCGCCGACGAGCGCCGCCGGGCCCGGACCGGACGCGAAGGCGTCGGTGAACCGGTCGGCGATCGCCACGCCACCGAAGCGCGCCGAGTCGAGCGAGGCGACGAGGTCGGGCGTCATCGCGCCGATCGGGCGATGCTGGGCGACCTCCGACAGCACCCGATAGAGGCCGAAGAAGACCGGCAGTTGGAGCAGCATCGGCAGGCAGCCGAGCGGCGAGACACCGTGCTCGCTGGTGATCGCCCGACGCTCCTCGGCCATCGCGCGCATGCTCTCGATGTCGGTCTTGCCCTTGTATCGCTGCGACAGCTCGGTCAGCTGCAGCCGCGCACGGGCGCTGGCATGCGCCGTGCGCACGCCATGGATGGCGATCGGCAGCACGAGCAGTCGCACGCCGACGACCAGCAGGACGAGGGCGGACACCCACGTGGTGCCGCTGTCGGGCTCGAGCCCGAGCCTGGTCAAGAGGTCGTATGCCGCGGCGAGGGCCGAGCTGATCGGTCCCGTCACGGGGTTGGAGATGGTCGGAAGGGCGGCAGGCAGAGCAATGAAGGTCATGGCGGGTCTCCCGGCCCGGGGTGGGCCACTCGAGATGAGAAGGGTTGCGGGAGAAGGACCCTGCGCGTGCCGGGCGTGAGCACACGGCATACCTCAGGCGTGGCGGGACCACGCTGGGACGGGCAGGGTCAGCGGCAACCGGGAGCCCGCGGACGGGCCGGCTGGGCGGGCACGTCGATGCGGTGGGCCAGGGGCGCCTGACGGCGGCGGACCTTGGCGCGCACGCGCACCGGCACGGGCGCGCGGTCCTGGACCGAGGCGGTCACGACGGTCACTGCGAGCGCCGCGATGGCGGCGAAGAGCAGCAGCGGCGAGGCGGTGGCCAGGACGGGGGCGCCCCGGTCGGCCAGCAGCACCGCGGCGAGGACGACGGGGAGGGCGGACAGCAGCCAGGCGCGGAGCGGGAAGCTCGAGCGCTCGCGTGGGGCCATCGGCCTCTCCTCTCGCGATGTGGTCCGGGTGGCGCGCAGTGGGCGCGGCCACCCTGTCTCAACGGTGGTGCCCCTTCAAGGGTTCCCGCTGTCGGCGCGCTCCGCAAGACTGGTGGTGCACGGCAACCACGATCACCCTCATGACAAGGAGCCGGACATGGCACGCGTGGTGCACTTCGAGATCCGGGTCGACGACATCGAGCGGGCGAAGAAGTTCTATGCCGACGCGCTCGACTGGTCCTTCGAGGACTACAGCCAGTTCACCGGGTCGCCCTACTTCGGGGTGATCACCGGCGACGACGAGGAGGCCGGCATCAACGGCGGGCTGATGCAGCGCCCGGTCGCCGCGCCGGGGCTGGGGCAGGGCACCAACGCCTATGTCTGCACGGTCGGTGTCGAGGACTATGACGCCACGGAGGCCCGCATCCTCGAGGCCGGCGGCACCGTCGCACTGCCCAAGATGGCGCTGCCCGGCATGGCGTGGCAGGGCTACTACATCGACACCGAGGGCAACACCTTCGGCATCCACCAGCCCGACGAGAACGCGAAGTAGTCCGGCCTCAGCGGCGCGGGTCGACGACCGTGATCCCGCCGCGCGCCGGTGGTCCGCCCAGGGCCATCAGCGCGGCGGGTGCCTCGTCGAGCCCGACGGTCTCCCCGACGATCGCGTCGAGGGGTATGCCGCGTGCCACCAGCCCCAGCATGGCCGGGTAGTCCGCGGCCGCCAGACCGTGCGTGCCGAGGACGCCCAGCTCCCAGCCGACGACGCGGTCCATCGGCAGCGGCGGGGTCGACTCGGGGCCGAGCAGCAGCCCGGCCTGGATGTGCCGGCCGCGCCTGCGCAGGCTGCGCACCGAGGCGACCGCCGTGGCCGGCGCCCCATAGGCGTCGATGGAGACATGCGCGCCTGACTCGCCGGGCGCCGAAGCGCCCGGAGCGTCCGCCACGGGGCCGCCCGTGGCCGGGCTCGCCTGGCCAGTGGTCGCTGCGTGCACGGCCTCGCCGACCTGCTCGGGAGTGAGTCCACGGGCGTCGACGAGCGCGTCGGCGCCGAGGCCTCGGGCGGTGGCGAGCGCCTCGTCGGCGACATCAATGGCCACGACGTGCGCGCCGAGAGCCTTGCCGATGAGCAGCGCCGACAGCCCGACGCCGCCGGTGCCGTGCACCGCGAGCCACTGCCCCGCGGCCAGTCCGCCCTGGATCGCGACCCCGCGATAGGCGGTGGCGAAGCGGCAGCCCAGCGACGCGGCGGCCGCGTCGCCGATGCCGTCGGGCAGGGCGACGAGGTTGAAGTCCGCGGCGTGCAGGGCGACCTGCTCGGCGAACGAGCCCCAGTGGGTGAAGCCCGGCTGGGTCTGGGCGGGGCAGACCTGGGGGTCGCCTCCGCGGCATACGCCACAGGTGCCGCAGCCACAGACAAAGGGTGCGGTGACGCGGTCGCCAATCTGCCAGCGGGTGACCTGGGGGCCGACCGCGGCGACCGTGCCGACCAGCTCGTGGCCGGGCACGTGCGGCAGGTCGACGGGGTCGTGGCCCATCCACGCGTGCCAGTCCGAGCGGCACACCCCCGTCGCGGTCACCGCGACGACGACGCCATCGGGTGGGCAGTCGGGCTCGGGCACCTCGCGGACGACTGGCTGGACACCGACCTCGTCATAGACCACTGCACGCATGGACAAGGCATATCACCGTGGGGCGAGGCCGAGGATCCGCCGTCCGACGTCCGCGATGACGGCTTCGAGTTGGGAGTCGTCGAGGCCGGCGACATCCGGGTCCACGTGTGGCCCGTCGAGGCCGGAGAGGAAGATCGCGGCGCGGACCGCGGCGTCTGGCTGGTTGCCGAGGGTGAGGGCCTCCCGCAGCCTCCGGAAGACCTCCCTGCGCTCCGGCACCTCCGCGATGAACCGGCGCGCGGAGAGGTCACGCAGCACCACGGCATACAGCCGGCGATGACGGACAGCCTGGCGCGCGATCCGGTCGACCACGATGCCCGCCCGCACCTCTGCCGGATGGGGCGCCGACTCCTCGAGCATGGCGACGAAGTCGTGCATGGCCGGTGCGATGGCCGCGTCGACGATCGCGTCCTTCGTGCGGAAGTGGTGGTAGACGGCTGCCTTCGTGACCCCGAGCTCGTCCGCGATCATCTGCAAGGACGTCCCTGCCACGCCATGGGCCGCAAAGAGGATGAGCGCCACGTCGACTATGCGCTCCGGTGAGGAGTCACCTCGGGGCATGCGCACTCCTTCGATCTGGGGCCGGTGCGGACCCCACAGACTCCCACATCCGATACTTGCCGATCGGCTAGTTTTGGGACACGATAGCGATATCCCGGCCCCGCCGTGGGGCCTCGCCGAGAGGAGCCCCATGACCACCGCGCCGCCCACCGGACCCAAGGCCTCCGACACGACCGTCGACGTCCTCGTCGTCGGCTCGGGGACGGGCATGGCCGCCGCGCTGGCCGCCCACGAGCTCGGCCTGTCCGCACTCGTCGTCGAGAAGACGGCGCTGGTGGGCGGGTCCACCGCCCGATCAGGCGGCGCGTTCTGGGTCCCCGGCAACGAGGCGCTGCGCGCAGCCGGCGCCCCGGGTACCGACGAGTCGGCGGCGGCATACCTCGACGCGGTGGTCGGCGACTCGGCACCGCCCGAGCGCCGTCGCGCGTTCCTCGCCCACGGGCGCGACGCCATCACGATGCTCACGCGCACGACCCCGATGACCTTCTTCTGGGCGAAGGGATACTCGGACTACCACCCGGAGAACCCGGGCGGCTCGGCCGTCGGTCGCACGTGCGAGTGCGAGCCCCTGGACGCCTCGGTCCTCGGAGAGGAGCGCGGACGTCTGCGCGGCAGCGTCATGGAGGCGCCCATCCCGATGCCGGTCACGGGGGCCGACTACAAGTGGATGAACCTCATGATGCGCAAGCCCGCCCAGGCGTGGCCGCGCATCATGCGGCGCGTGGTGCAGGGCGTCGGCGGGATGGCGCTCGGGCGTGAATACGTGGCGGGCGGCCAGGCGCTCGCGGCCGGCCTTTTCGCCGGGCTGATCCGGGCCGGCGTGCCGGTCTGGACGCGAGCCGCGCTCGTGGAGCTGACGCGCGACGGCGACCGGGTGACCGGCGCTGTCGTGGAGCAGGACGGCCGGCGAGTGACGGTCACCGCGCGGCGCGGTGTGGTCCTCGCGGCGGGCGGCTTCGACCACGCGATGGACATGCGGCGCGAGCACCAGTCCCCCAGCATGCGTGACGACCTCAGCCTGGGCGCCGAGGGCAACATGGGTGACGGGATCCGCGCCGCGCAGGACGTCGGGGCCGGGACCTCCCTGATGCGGGAGTCGTGGTGGTTCCCGGCGGTCGCACCCATCGGCGACGACGCCCCGCAGGTGCTCCTCGCCGAGCGCTCCCTGCCCGGCTCGCTGATCGTCAACCAGGACGGCCAGCGCTTCCTCAACGAGGCCATGGACTACATGTCCTTTGGCCAGGAGATCCTGCGGCGCGAGGACGAGGGCCGGCCGGTCACCGACATGTGGCTGGTGTTCGACAAGAAGTACCGCGCGAGCTATCTGCTCGCGGGCTCGGTCTTCCCGGGCCAGGCGATCCCGAAGGCCTGGTACGAGGCGGGCATCGCGGCGTCCGGGGACTCACCGCGCGAGCTGGCCGAGGCAATGGGTGTCTCGCCCGATGCCCTCGAGGCGACGATCGGCCGCTTCAACCAGCTTGCCGCGTCGGGGGTGGACTCGGACTTCAACCGGGGCGCGTCGGCATACGACCGCTACTACGGCGACCCCACCGTGACGCCGAACCCCAACCTGCGGCCGCTGGCCGGCCCGCTCCACGCGGTGCGCATGGTGCTCTCCGACCTGGGCACCTGCGGTGGCGTCACGGCCGACGACCGGGCACGGGCGCTCACGTCCGACGGCGCGGTGATCCCTGGGCTGTATGCCATCGGCAACACCGCGGGCAACGCCTTCGGGTCGTCCTACCCGGGGGCGGGCGCGACCATCGGCGAGGGGCTCGTCTTCGGCTACATCGCCGCCCAGGACTTGACCGGGAGGCTCTGAACGGTCGCTGACTGGCTCGGACAAAAGGCACAAACGTGACGTCGGCAACCATTTCCCGACGGAAGGCTGTTGCGGGTATCTAGTTATCGGTAGGGTCCGCTCACCGACCCACCCCCAGGGATGGAGCACCATGGCCACCAGAGCCCCTCGCACGGTCGTCAACATCAGCCTGACCGACTCGTCCGGCGACTACGACACCGTCGTCACCTTCCTGCGCCGCAAGTACCGGATCGTGCGCATCGGCACCAACGGCGACGTCGCGGCGGCGTCACGCCTGGTGGTCAAGTGGCGCGAGGAGGCCGACGCCTTCGCGATCAGCGGGCTGCATTCGGCCAAGGCGCTCGGCTTCTTCCGCACCGGCCCGTGGACGATCAACCGCGCGATCGAGCGACTCCAGGCGGCAGCCGAGGACGTGCCGGTCACCACCGGCGGCCGGCTGACCGAGGTCCTCCAGGAGTGGGGGCTGCGCCGCATCCACGCCGAGATGCCCGGCTACTTCACCAACGCCCGCACGGTCGTGCTCGGCCACGGCAACCACAGCCGGGCCGTCGAGGTGCTGCACGAGCACACCTCCAACATCGACTTCACCGACCCGGGCCTGCGGGTCGAGTCCTCCGCGGTCATGCAGCTCAACCCCTTCCTCTCCCAGTCGCTCGCCCTGACCAAACTCTCCTCGCGGCTGATCCCCGGCCCGGTCCTGTCCCAGATGCAGGTCCAGACCGAGCACCTGAGCGCCAACCTCGCCCGCAAGGCCGCCCGAGACGCGGACCTGATCGTGGGCACGCCCGTCGAGCTCGCGGCATTCGACCTGCCCGAGCTGGCCGGCAAGACCGTGGCGACCACGGCGATCAGCGACGCCCAGCTCGAGGAGCTCGCGGCCAAGGGCGTCGACCTCGTGCTCGACCCGGTGCCGCAGCCCTTCGACGTGACGGTCGTGGCGGCGACGCTCGAGGCGATGATGCTGCTCGCGCTGCCCAAGGGCGAGGCGCTCGACGACGGCGCGATGCTCGACATGATCACCCGCGCCCGGCTGGAGCCGCGCTCGATCTATCCGCACGGGCCCAGGCGCAAGAGCCGATTCGCCTTCGTCATCCACCCCCTCTCGCGTGACTTCTTCCACAAGGTCGAGCCGATGGGCACGATCAGCCAGGTGCCCGGGCTCGGCGGCATTGTCGAGAAGGCCGCGGCCATGGCGCCGCCCTTCATCTACAGCCATGTCACGGGCATCCAGTCACCGACGGGCGCCGAGGCCGAGGGCTGGCTGCTCGCGGTCGGCGGCACGCCCAAGGAGCTGCTCTCGCACAGCCCGGAGTTCACCTACAGCCGGCTGCTCGAGGCGGCCGACATCGCCCAGCGCCTTGGCGCCCAGATCATGGGGCTCGGAGCGTTCACCAAGGTCGTCGGCGACGCCGGCATCACCGTGGCCAAGAAGGCCCCGCTGCCGATCACGACCGGCAACTCCTACAGCGCCTCCGGAGCCCTGTGGGCCGCGGCCGACGCCGTGCGCAAGCTCGACATCTCAGAGGTCGACGAGGACGGACACATCAGGGCCAAGGCCATGGTGGTCGGCGCGACCGGCTCCATCGGCTCGGTCTGCGCGCGACTGCTCGCGCTCGTCGCCGACGAGGTCTGGCTGGTCTCCCCCGAGACGGCCAAGCTGCTCGCGCTCAAGCAGGAGATCGAGGACGACAACCCCCGCGCCACCGTGCACTGCGCGACCAAGCCCGACCGGGCGCTGCGCCACATGGACGTCATCGTCACCGCCACCTCGGCGGGCGGCAAGAAGGTCCTCGACATCATGGACGTCAAGCCCGGCGCGGTCATCACCGACGTCGCCCGGCCGCTCGACCTCTCCGCCGAGGACGTGGCCAAGCGGCCGGACGTGCTGGTCATCGAGTCGGGCGAGGTCGTGCTCCCGGGCGAGAACGTGCGGATGAAGAGCATCGGCCTGCCCAAGGGTGTCGTCTATGCCTGCCTCGCCGAGACCGTCGTCCTCGCGCTCGAGGGCCGCTACGAGCCGTTCACCGTCGGCCGTGCCATCGAGTGGGAGAAGGTCCGCGAGATCTATCGCCTCGGGCTCAAGCACGGCATGGGCCTGGCCACGATCTCCGGCGTCAACGGCGTCTTCACCGATGCCGACTTCGACCGGGTCAGGGAGCTGGCCCTCGCTGCGAGAGAAGGGAACTGAGCCATGGAATCCGTCTCCGGTCTGCGGGTGCTCGTCACGGGCGCCGCGATGGGGCTCGGGCGGCTCTTCGTCGAGCGGGCGCTGGCGGAGGGCGCCGCGAGCGTCGTCATGTGGGATGTCAACGAGGCCGCCCTCAACTCGGCGGCCGAGGCGATGGGCGCCACGCCCGACCGGGTCCTCTCCCACGTCGTCGACGTGCGTGACCTCGACCAGATCCGCTGGGCCGCCGACGACGTGCGCGAGAGCATCGGCGGCGTCGACATCGTCATCAACAACGCCGGTGTCGTGCGCGGCAACCGCTACTTCTGGGAGACCGACGTCGAGAAGGACGCCAGGTTCACCATGGAGGTCAACGCCCTCGCGCCGATGTATGTCGCGCGCGAGTTCCTCCCCGGCATGATCGAGACCGGCCGCCCCGCCCGCCTCGTGACGATCGCCTCCGCCGCAGGCCTCACCTCCAACCCGCGCATGGCGGCGTATGCCGCGTCGAAGTGGGCCGCGATCGGCTGGTCCGACTCGGTGCGGCTCGAGATCGAGCAGGCGGGCCACGACCACGTCAAGGTGACGACCGTCTGCCCGTACTACACCAAGACCGGCATGTTCGACGGGGCCCGCTCCGCTCCCCTGCTGCCGCTGCTGGAGCCCGAGGACGTCGTCAACCAGACCTGGTCGGCGATGCTCACCGGCAAGGCGATGGTCGTGATGCCCCAGACAGTGCTGCTCAGCGAGACGATGAAGGGCATCCTGCCGACCGGCTGGCGGGACTTCGTCGCCGGCCGCCTCGGGATCTATCACACGATGGACGACTTCCGCGGCCGCACCGACCAACACGGCTGACCTGCGCTTTTCCTCCGGATGCGACCTGGGTCACACCCCGCTACGGTCTGTGGATGGGAACGCAACGCATCGCATTGGTCGGCGCCCTCGCCGGCAGCCTCACCGTGGCCCTCACGCTCCCCGCCACCGCTGCCGTCGAGATGAAGAAGCCAGATCGGCAGGGTTCGCCGGTCGGCCACCAGCTCCCCAAGGTCCCCGTCATGCGCGGCGCCGGAGGCGCCGTCTCCTCTGTCGACCCGGTCGCCAGCCAGGTCGGCATCGACGTCCTCGAGCAGGGCGGCAACGCCACCGACGCGGCGATCGCGACCGCCGCCGCCCTCGGTGTCACCGAGCCCTACAGCGCCGGCATCGGCGGTGGCGGCTTCTTTGTCCACTACGACGCCGACACCGGCAAGGTCGAGACGGTCGACGGTCGGGAGACGGCACCGCAGAGCTATGACGAGGACGTCTTCCGCAACCCCGACGGCACGGCCATGGACTTCATCACCGTCGTCAACTCCGGCATGTCCGTCGGTGTTCCGGGCACCCCCGCCACTTGGCAGGTGGCCGCCGACGCCTGGGGCACAAAGCCCCTCGGCAGCCTCCTCAAGCCGGCCGAGACCATCGCCAACAAGGGCTTCGTCGTCGACCAGACCTTCCACGACCAGACCGCCGACAATGCCGAGCGCTTCGCGATGTTCCCCGCCACCGCCGATGTCTACCTCCCCGGTGGCGCTCCCCCGGCGGTCGGGTCCGTCTTCCGCAACAAGGGCATGGCCAAGGCCTACCGCGAGCTGCGCACCCACGGCGTCGAGTCGATGTACTCCGGCCGGCTCGCCCGGGCGGTCGTCGACACCGTCCATGACCCCGGCGCCGATGTCATGGCGGGCGAGCTGACGATGGCCGATCTCGCCGACTACGAGGCGCTGCGCAAGGCGCCGACGCACAGCCAGTTCCGCGGCCTGGACGTCTATGGCATGGGCCTGCCCAGCTCGGGCGGCATCGCGGTGAGCGAGATCCTCAACCTGATGGAGGCCTACGAGAAGCGCACGGGCGCCAAGGTCTCCGACCTGTCCGAGGCGGACTACCTCCACTGGTTCAGCGAGGCCTCGGCGACGGCCTTCGCCGACCGCAACCGATATGTGGGCGATGTCCCCGGCGTCCCCGTCGGTGAGCTGCTCAGTCAGGGTTTCGCCGCCGAGCGCTCCTGCCTGTTCGACCCCGAGCGGGCACACCCGCGCCCGATTCCGTTCGGCACCCCCGACGGCGACTACGCCGACTGTGGCGAGGCGGCGGGCACGACCGGCCTGCCCGCCGACGGGCAGTCGACGACCAGCCTGTCCGTCGCCGACAAGTGGGGCAATGTCGTCTCCTACACTCTGACGATCGAGCAGACCGGCGGCTCCGGGATCACCGTCCCCGGCTATGGCTTCCTGCTCAACAACGAGCTGACCGACTTCAACTTCGTGCCGGTCACTGCGGGAGTTCCCGACCCCAACCTGCCGGGGCCGGGCAAGCGGCCGCGCTCGTCGATGTCGCCGACGATCCTCGTCGAGGACGGCCGTCCCTACCTGGCCGTCGGGAGCCCCGGCGGCGCGACGATCATCACGACCGTCTCGCAGATCATCCTCGGCTATGTCGACCGCGGCCTGCCTCTCGTCGACGCCGTCGCCGCCCCGCGGCTCTCGTCGCGCAACGGCAGCGAGGGCGCCGAGCCGGTCATCGCCGACGGACCGATCGGAGCGGAGCTGAAGGCCATGGGTCACACACTCTCACGGGTCCGCGAGATCGGCGCCGGAGTCGCCATCCGCACCCACTCGCCCACCGACCTCGAAGCAGCTGCCGAGACCACCCGGCGTGGTGGCGGTTCCGCGATGGTGGTCGATCCACGCTGACCCCACCGGCTGCCCGGCCCACCCCGCCCAAAGGGGGTGGGCCGGGCGGCCTGCGGGTGTCAGGGTGGAGGTGTGAGCGAGCCAGTCCTGCTCCGCTTCCCCTTCACCGGGCGCTGGCGCACCGAGAACTCCCCGGCCGACCGGGTGCCCAGCCATGGCACCGACGCCTTCGGGACGAGGTATGCCGTGGACTTCGTCGCCGTCGACGAGCACGGCCGCTCCGGACCCAGGTCCTGGCGGACCCACCTCGCGACCGAGCCACCGGAGACCTTCCTCGGCTTCGGCGCGTCCATCCTCAGCCCGGGCGACGGGCAGGTCGTCGACGTGCACGCCGGTGAGCCGGACCATGCGGGGCGGCGCTCCCCACTGACCCTCACTGCATACCTGCTCACCCAGGGGAGACGCGCGAGAGGCGGGGCTGACGCACTCGCCGGCAACCACATCTCCATCGAGCTCGGTGCCGGCCGGATCGTCACGCTCTGCCACCTGCGGCGCGGCTCGGTCACCGTGCGCACCGGGCAGCAGGTGAGCGTCGGCGAGCCCATCGGCCAGTGCGGCAACTCGGGCAACAGCACCGAGCCGCACGTCCATGTGCAGGTCAACAACGGTCTCGACCTGGCGACCGGCCGCGCGCTGCCGATGGCCTTCGTCGGGGGTGGCGGGCCGCAGACCGGATGGATGCCGCGAGGCCGCGAGATCGTCCACATCCCCGAGGGCCGCTGACGCGCCGCGCTCCTGAACCGACTCTCAGAAGGCAGCGTGGCGACTGTCACGAGACGGTATCGACGGAACCCTGCCGCGCACCGGTGTTGAGGACTAGGTTCTAAGAACGGGAGAAATGCACCCGTTCGCCGGAAGCCGGTTACAGAAGGCCGGCCCGCAAGGACCGACGCAAGTGAGAGGACTGAGGTGAATGGCTGACGTGGAGGCAGTGCTCGACGCTGCTGGCCTGACCAACCCTGCCGTGCGCGAGTACGTGACCTACTGGGCCGCGGTCACAGAGCCCGACAAGATCGAGGTCGTCAGTGCAGCGGATGACGCACGGCTGATCCAGGAGTCGCTCGACGCCGGAGAGATCCTGCCGGCCGGCGAGGGGCGCTACTACTCCCGCTCGTACTGGAAGGACACCGCACGCTCCGAGGAGCGCACGATCGTCGCGACCAAGAACGAGAGCGACCGGGGCGTCTACAACAACTGGCGCTCGTCCGAGGAGATGGTCCCCAAGCTCACCGAGCTGATGCGGGGCAAGTCCAAGGGCAAGACGATGTATGTCATCCCCTACCTCATGTCGCCTCCCGGCTCGCCGCTCGAGGAGTTCGCGGCCGGCATCGAGCTGACCGACAACCGCACGGTCGTCCTCCACATGATCCGCATGGCCCGGGTCGGCGTCGACCTGATCAACAACCTCGAGAAGCCCGACTCGTTCGTGCGCGCCGTGCACGTGACCGGCGACCTCGAGAACCTCGGTCAGGGCACCGACAAGGACGAGCGCTACTTCGTCACCGTCGCCGACGACCGCACGATCCTCCACTACGGCAGCTCCTACGGCGGCAACGCGCTCCTCGGCAAGATCGCCCACGGTCTGCGCCAGGCGGCATACGACGGCTGGGCCTCGGGCAAGTTCCTGTCCGAGCAGTTCATGCTCATCGGCATCAAGGACAAGGAGACCGGCAAGGAGTACCACATCGCCGGTGGCTTCCCCTCCGCCTCGGGCAAGACCAACCTCGCCATGATGCTCGCCCCCGACGCTCTCGGTGAGCGCTACTACGTCTCCTTCTACGGCGACGACATCGCGTGGCTGTGGGTCGGCGACGACGGCAAGCTCTACGGCATGAACCCGGAGAACGGTGTCTTCGGTGTCGCCAAGGACACCAACGAGACGACCAACCCCACGGCCCTGAAGTCGGTCGAGGAGGGCACCCAGGTCCTGTTCACCAACATCGCCTACAACGAGAAGACCCACGAGGTCTGGTGGGAGGGCAAGACCAAGGAGCCGCCGGCCGACACCGACGGCTGGGTCGACTGGAAGGGCAACAAGATCTCGGAGCGCTCCGAGGAGGCCAAGGGCGAGCCGTGGGCACACCCCAACAGCCGCTTCACGACGACGCTGGCGCGCGTGCCCAACATCGCCGAGGACTTCGAGGACCCCAAGGGTGTGCCGATCGACGGCATCATCTTCGGTGGCCGCACCCGCGACCGCGAGCCGCTGATCCGCGCGATCGACGACCTGGCCGAGGGCGTCTACGACGGCCTGACGCTCGGCGCCGAGGCGACCTTCGCCGCCGAGGGCGTCGAGGGCCAGCTGCGCTACGACCCGATGTCGATGCGCCCGTTCATGTCCTACCCCGAGGGCGACTACGCGGCCCAGTGGATGAAGATCGTCGGCGCCGCCAAGGAGCAGCCGGTCTTCGCCCACGTCAACTGGTTCCAGCGTGACCCCGAGGACGGGCACTTCCTGTGGCCGGGCTACCGCGAGAACCTCCGTCCGCTCCTGTGGCTGATGCAGTACAAGAACGGCGAGGTCAAGGGCAACCGCACCGCCGTGGGCGTCATCCCCACGCAGGAGGAGCTCGACCTCGAGGGCCTCGAGCTCGACCAGAAGGACCTCGACACCATCCTGTCCATCGACAAGGAGCGCTGGCAGCAGGAGATGGGCTTCCGCAAGGCCCACCTCGAGGCGTTCACCAACCTGCCCGAGGAGATCTGGGAGGCCCACAACCGGGTCGAGAAGGATCTCAACGAGTCCTGAGCTCGTAGGCACCGGACCGCCCGTCGCCCCCTGGGGTGGCGGGCGGTCCGCCTGTGTATCTCGTCGATGCACAGGTTTGTCGCCGGCGCAGGCCCTGCGGGACGTGCGTCGCCAGCCAAGGTGTGTATGAGCGTCCAGATCTAGGGGTATGCCGTGTGGCCGGCAGTCGATAGCGTCGAGGGGACCAGCCGCCCGAGACAGGGAGCAGCCATGCGAGTCGTCAACATCATCGCCGACCTCGAGGTCGACGACATCGAGGCCGCCCGCGGCTTCTATACCGACTATCTGGGCCTGTCGACCGAGGAGTTCAACCTCGGCTGGGTCGCCCGCTTCACCTCACCCGAGACCGGCGCGCACCTCCAGGTCATGACCCGCGACGCCACCGCGCCCGAGAGTCCCGTGATCTCCGTCCAGGTCGACGACGTCGACGAGGCGTATGCCCTTGCGGGACAACGCGGCTACGAGATCGTCCACCCGCTGACAGACGAGGAGTGGGGCGTGCGGCGTTTCTTTGTCCGCGCCCCCGACGGCAACGTGCTCAACGTCCTCCAGCACCGGACCTGACCTCACCGATCCCCCTCGCGATGATCGCCAGGGCGCGGTCGACGGTGGTCTCGTCGTGGGGGAAGGTGCCGGGCGAGTTGGCCACGCCGTAGAGCATCGAGATGGCGAGGAAGAGGTCGACGAGCTCGACGTCTGCGCGCGTGGCACCGACGCGTTTGGACGCCTCCAGCGGTCCGGAGAATGCCGCGACCGTGCGCCTCCACAGGGCCGCGACGGGCGGGCTCTCGTCGACCCCGATGTTGATGATCCGGAAGAGGCCGGGGATGGCCATCTGGTCCAGGGCCACGAGGCGGAGCATGCCGATGAGCACGTCCGGCTCCGCGGCATACTCCCGGCCGTAGGCCTCGTAGCGCTCCAGGCGCTGCTCGTAGATCGCGGTCGCCAGCGCGCGCCGGTCGGGGAAGTGCCGATAGAGCGTGCCGCGACCGACGCCGGCCTCCTCGGCGACGAGCTGGAGCGGTGCCTGCGGGGTGTGCTCGGCGAAGACGGTCTCGGCCGCGGCGAGGATCGCCTCGCGGTTGCGGCGGGCGTCTGCTCGCTGGGTCACAGGCAACATCGTAGGCGCGCAGCGGTGTACTCTTGACCTAAACGGACACAGATGTCCGTTTAGCCTCGGCCGACCAGCACCAGCCGACCGACCGCTCACTCTCCCCCAAACGGAGGTGATCTGGTGTTCCTCTTCGAAGCCGCCCCCTGGTACGCCTACGCGATGTGGTTCGTCGTCCTCGGCGCCCTGATCGGGGCCAACGAGATCGCGCGCCGCAGCCGGTGGGCCGCGCTCGCACTCTTCCTCGCCCTGCCGATCGGCCTGACGATCTTCGTCTGGCCGGAGACCGCCGGCGCGGGCTCCTCGACCGGCACGTGGTTCCACTGGGTCAAGGTCTACTCGGCGCTGGCCGGCTGCCTTGGCTTCCTCGCGATCCGCTTCGTCAAGGGCGCGGCGGCCAGCAAGTGGTGGCTCGCCTTCCCGCCCGCGATCCTCGCCCTCAACATCCTCGAGGCCGTCATCCGCGACTTCCAGGTCTATGGCATGCACGCCGACGGCATGGTCGACGGCGTCCACATGATCTCCGGCCCGTGGAACCTCATGAACGGCATCGCCGGCCTGCTCAACATCGCCGCCATCTCCGGCTGGCTCGGCATCCGCCTCTCGCGCGACCGCTACAAGGACATGATCTGGCCCGACATGATCTGGCCGTGGATCATCGCCTACGACCTGTGGAACTTCGCCTACGTCTACAACTGCGTCGGTGACCACTCGTTCTATGCCGGTGCGGCGCTGCTGATCTCGTGCACGATCCCGACCTTCTTCATCACCAAGGGCACCTGGCTCCAGGCCCGCGCCCAGACGCTCGCCTTCTGGATGATGTTCACGATGACCGTGCCCGCCTTTGTGACGAGCTCGCCGTTTGCGGTGCAGTCCTCGCACAACCCCGTCGCGCTCTTCACCGTCTCGGCCCTGGCGCTCGCGTCCAACATCGCCGTGATGGCCTGGCACCTCAAGCGACTGCGCGACCAGCGCATCAACCCGCTGCGCGGCACTGAGGTCTACCGGGGTATCGAGGCGGCCGATTCCGTTGCGGCAGTTGCCGGTCCGGCGCTCGGCCTCGGTGAGCTCGCCGCGCCCGATGACGCCTCGTCTCTCACGCACGCCCCGCTCAGCCGACGCTGACCGACCAATCCCGCTGCGCGGCATACGTCCTCGTGAGGCGTATGCCGCGCGCTCATGTCCGCGGCCGGCCGGCGGTCAGCCCACGGCCCGCTTCACAAGCCGGGCGATCTCCTTCTCGACGGCCGCGCTGACCTTGGTCACGGCATACGCCGAGGGCCACATATCGCCGTCGTCGAGCTGCGCCACATCGTTGAAACCCAGTGTGCAATAACGGGTCTCGAACTTGGCGCTCATCTGGAGGAAGACGACGACCTTGCCCTTGTAGTCGGCATAGGCGGGCATGCCATACCAGGTCTTGGGAGCGAGCTGCGGCGCCTCCTTGGTGACGATCGCGTGGACGCGCTCGGCGATCTCGCGATCGCCGTCCTTCATCTCGGCGATGGCGTCGAGACAGGCCTTCTCCTCCTTGGCCTTCTTGCTGCCCTTCTTGCCCGACGACGCCTCGGCCTGGAGCTCGGCTGCCCGCTCCTTCATCGCCTCGCGCTCGGCCTTGCTGAACCCGCCCATCGCTTGCCTCCTGGTCCTTCGGCCGCTGGCACGGCCGTCGACACGACGATAGGGACACCTCGTCGGTGATGGCTTCTCGATTCCTGACGGATCTGGGGCGCTCAGGACGTCACTCGCCCAGGAGGGCCAGTGGGACAACAGCCACTCCGTCCGGGCGCCGATACGCCTCGCGGCCGGTGGTGAGGATGACGGTGTCGACAACCTCCGCGGGCAGCTGTTCGCGCAGCCACAACAGGTGCCGGACGTCGGCATCGGTGACCGAGGGCGAGAGCTTCACCTCGATCGGCAGGACCTGCCCCTCTGGCCCCTCAACGATCAGGTCTATCTCGTGGTCCCCGTTGCGGGTGCGCAGATGACCGACTCGGGCCTCATGCCGCTGAGCGGCGACGCGCACACCGAGGGTGGCCAGGGACTCGAACAGAGGGCCAGCGAGATGTGCGCCCGCCGGCTGCCCCAGGGTGGCCGCAGTCAGACCCAGCAGTCTGGCCGCGAGAGCCGGGTCCGCGAGCTGGTGCTTGGGGGCCTGCTGCAAGCGGGTCATCGGGCTGCGGCTGGGGCTCCAGCCGGGGAGGGGGTCAACGATCCAGATCTGCGTGAGCAGATCGCGGTAGGCGATGGTCGTTGTCTTTGCCGGCTGCGAGCCATCACCTGCAGTGGAGGCGTCGAGGATCCGGCTATAGGCGGTGGTCGTGGAGGAGGCCGCGGCGTAGGCCGCCAGCCACCGTCGCAGGGTCTCCGGCCTGCGGACGCTGAGGCCCTGCTCCGGCAGATCACGGTCGACCACACGTGCGAGATAGGCCTCGAGATAGGCGCGACGCAGCCGGGGAGGATGCCCGAGAATGCCGGGGAAGCCGCTCGACTCGATAGCCGTGAGGTAGTCGCCCAGCACAGCGTCGCTCCGACCGGCTACAACGGCCGAACCGTCCAGCAGCGCGCCGAGGCTGACCGTGTCCGTGCGCGGATGTCGCTCGTGCCAGGCCAGGGGACGCATTCGCAGAGAGAGGATCCGCCCCGCCCCGCTGTGGGTAGTCACGTCCTGACGCGGAGTCGCGCTGCCGGTCAGCAGGAATCTCCCGGGGGGCGCGCCTGAGTCCACCTGTCGCCGCACCGAGTCCCACACCGCCGGCGCCCGCTGCCACTCATCCAGCAGGAGCGTGCCCATCGGCGCAGCGGCCAGGCTCAGGTCGGCCTCAACGAGAGCCCGCTGCGCAGGGTCGTCCAGCATCCAGGTCTGCGTGGCCCGGCGTATGGCCGTGCCCGTCTTGCCGACGCCCTTCGGGCCATCCAGCGCTATCGCAGGCGCATGCTTCAGCAGGACGTCCAATTCCGCGTCCACCGTGCGCTCAAGGTAGTCGACCACGTCGTCTACGCTACCTCTAGCAGGACTTCTACGCTACCTCTAGCAGGCCATCCACACTACCGCTAGCAGTCCTCTTGTGCTTCCTCACCAGCTCCGACGGGGTTGGCGCTCAGTCGAATCCCCACGCGGTCGCCGGGGCCAACTCGCCTGTCTCGATGCCGCGCAGCACGATCCGCTCGTAGCCGGGGACGGGCTCGGGCAGGGCGGTGAGCTGGAACCAGGCCAGGCCGGAGCACTTGTGCGGCTCGACGATGCGCGGCTCGCCCGTCCACACGCGTGCCGACCAGAACCAGTCGACGCGCTGCTCGATCGGCTCCTCCCCCCTCCGGCGCTGCATGACGGTCAGCAGGGTGAGGTCTGCGGGCGCCACGCGCACGCCCAGCTCCTCCTCCGCCTCACGGACCGCGGCAAGCACTGCGGTCTCCCCCGGCTCGACGTGCCCGGCCGCGCCGGACACCCAGTGGCCGTCCATGTATCCGGCATTGGCCCGCTGCTGGAGCAGCACCTCGTCGCCGTATGGGGTCGAGCGGAGCAGGTAGACATAGGACGCCGGGACGAGTGCGAACGGTGTGGCCACGCCCGCAGACTATGCGCCGGGATTGAGTCGCGCGCGTGACATGGCGGCGGTGACCTGCGAGAGTCGAGCGATGGCCGGCCCCAGCGCGAATCTCGAACTCTCGATGGAGGAACTCCGGACCGTCGCCGGGTATGCCGCGAGGTGCGCCGAGCAGACGCTGGTGCTCTTCCAGCGGGTCCACCCCGACGACCCGCGGCCGGCGGATGGGATCCAGGCCGCCCGCGTCTTCGCCGACGGGGCAGCCCGGTCGCGACTGCAGCGGGTCGCCGCTGTCGAGGCCAACCGGGCCGCCAAGGAGGCCACGGACGAGGTGGCCAGGCACGCGGCGTATGCCGCGGGCGCCGCTGCGGCCGCGGCATACCTCCATCCGCTCGAGAAGGCGACCCAGGTGGGGCACATCCTCGGGGCCGCTGCCCACGCGGCGAGGGCGGCCGAGCTCGCGCAGGGCGACGACCCGGTCGTCGCGGAGTATGTGCTGGCGGCAGCGGCGGGGCGCGCGACGCCCGTAGTGCGGGCGGTCCTCGAACGCTATCCCCGTGCGCCAGAGGGGAACTCACGCGTGGCCGTCCTGATGCGACGGCTCGACAGCCTGCTGCGCGACCCGCCGCCGACGCCGCGGCAGGTGGACGACGAGGGTCCGTTCTTCCACGGCACCCGCGCCGACCTGAGGCCCGGCGATCTGCTGACGCCGGGGTGGATGACGAACTACGGCTCGGGCCGCGAGTCGCGCAACATCTACCTCACCGCCAGCAAGGAGGGCGCGCCGCTCGCCGCCGAGCTCGCCCAGGGCGACGGGCCGCCGCGCGTGTACCGCGTCGAGCCAACCGGTCCGATCGAGGACGACCCCAACGTCACCGACAAGCGCTTCCCCGGCAACCCGACAAGGTCCTATCGGACCAAGCAGCCACTGCGCGTCGTCGAGGAGGTCGTCGGCTGGCAGCCACCACCCGTCGAACTTGTCGAGCGGATCCGCTCTCGCACAGGCGAGCTCGCCCAGCTCGGCATCGAGGCGATGGACGACTGACGTGGGAGGTATCTCGGGGTCACCCGCCCGCAGACGCGGATCCCCAGCGACTGGTCACGGCAGGAGGTCAGCGCCCTGCTCACCTTGCGGCGCGGCAGGCACGCCGCGTTGCGGTGGCGAGACCCTCGTGTCGAAACGGGTGCTGGCCAGCCGCCGCTCGGCCCAAGTGATCATCTCCAGGACATCGCTCGCGGCATACGCCTGACGCCCAGGTCCGATGCTCCGCTTCTCGAGGATGCCAGCCGCATGCAGCTCGTCAAGAGCCTTGGCGGCAGCCGGTCTGGACACGTCGTGGATGCGGTGCGCTGTCTGTGGGGTGAGGATGGGGGTCGCAGGCAGGTCGGCCAGGATCGCTGCGGTCGCCGAGTCGCTGCGCAGCGCACGCCTCGCGCCCCGCGCTGAGCGGTGCGCGAGTAGTCGCTCTTCCCAATCGCTCCTGATCTCCGCAAGCTCTCCCGCGATGCGAGTGGCCTGCTGGCACGCGAGCGACGTCGCCCGGGCGAAAACGGCGATCCACTGGTCTCGTGCCTGCATTCCCAGATCCGAGATGGCGGGATCGGCGGTCCGGTATGCCGTGAGGCCACCGATGTAGTCGGTCTTCAACGTCGCGAGGACGAGGCTGATCGGGAGGACGGCCTCCCTTGTGAGACCGCGCCGGCCGAGGACTGTGTGGATCAGGGCTCGCCCGACACGACCGTTGCCATCGGTAAACGGGTGGATGGTCTCGAACTGGGCGTGGACCAGCGCAGCCTGCACCAAGGGCGAGTGCAGGCCGGTCGCCAGGTAGTCCGTCAGGTCTGCCATCAGTCGCGGCACCTCCCCCGGTGGCGGGGGCACGTAGTCGGCCTCCAGAGGATGCCAGTCCGAGCCGCCCACCCAGTTCTGCGCGGTGCGTATGCCGTGGTGCTTGGACTCGTCGGGAAGCAAGGACGCGTGCAACCGGACGATGTGGGCGACGTCGATTCGCCCGACGTCGAGCAGCTCGGTCGTGGCCTCCCGCACGATCGTCATGTTGTGAGCCACCTGCTGGGCCTGCTCGCTGACGCCCTTGACGTCCTCGCTTTGCCCCAGCTCCGCCAAGGCGACCTGCCTCGCCGACGGCGTGATGCCCTCGATTCGCGAGGAGGCGATTGCCTCCGAACGCAGCAGGAAGCGGGCAATCCCGGCCAAGTCTCGTGCGGAGCCGTCCACGGAGCGCACCATCCGCTCGGCTTCGGCCACAGCCGCGTCCGTCTCGGACTGGAGGGCGAGCGGTGACCCGGCCAACGGGTCCGGGACATGGGCGCGGTACTCGCCCGATCGGCGCGCTCGACGCGGCAAGCCCGAGGTCAGATCGCTCTGCCACGATCGCGACACGTACGTGCCCATCGTCGACTCCTAGGTAAACCGCCCGAATCAGTTGGTGTAACTATAGTCGCTAAGGTTGCATCAAGATGGCACCGCGGCTCCGTAAACCGCTAGCCCCCGGCCCGCCCTCGTCAGCCTGCGGCCCAGGGCGCCTCTGCTGATTCGCAGGCGGGCTCAGGCGCTCGCCGGGCCCAGGGCGTTGAGGACGAAGTCGCGCACCCGGCGGCGCACGACGCGCACCGACTCACCCCGCATGACCTGCTCGGCGCCGGCCGCCACGACGCCGCCAACGAGCTCGGCGGTCACGGCCGGTGCGGCGACCCCGTGGGCCTCGAGGGCGGACACCAGCGGCGCGGTGAGCTCTCGGTGCAGGCCGGCCACGGCGGCACGGCACTCGGCCGGCAGGTCCGCCGCGGCATACACCCGCATCGGCTCGTGACCCGCCGCTGCGGCGTCCAGTGCGCTGCCGACCCAGGCGATGACCCGCTCGGACGGGGAGCCCGCCCGCGCCTGGCCGCGCTCGATGAGGCGACGGGTGCGCTGGAATGCCTCGCCGACGCCGGCGGCGACCAGGGCGTCGGTCGATGGGAAGTACTGGTAGACGCTGCTTCTGGCCAGCCCGGAGGCTGCTGCGACGGCCGCCGGGGTGACCCCGCTGATGCCTTCCCGGCCAAGGAGGTCGACCGCTGCGTCGAGGATGGCGGCCCGGCGCTGCGCGTGGTGCTCGGCGACCGTGGGAGCGTCAATCTTCGGCATGCCGCCCATCCTCTCAGAAGACGGCATCTTGTCGACACCGCTGTCGGGTTGTTTGTCGACATGAGTGTCGATAAGATCGACACATGACCGACCTCCCCTCGACAGAACCGGTCGCCGACACCGGCATGACCCGCGAGCGCTGGGCCGCCCTCCTCACGCTCGGCTTCGGCGTCAGCCTCGTCATCATGGACGCGACGATCGTCAACGTCGCCCTGCCGGTCGTCCTCGAGGAGCTCAATCTCACGGCGGCCGATGCGCAGTGGCTCAACGCGGCATACGCCCTGGTCTTCGGCGCCCTCCTTCTCACGGTCGGCCGCATCGGCGACGTCCATGGCCGGCGGCGGGTCTTCCTCACAGGGATGGCGATATTCATGGGCGCCTCTGTCGTCGCCGGTCTCGCCCAGAACGGCCCCATGCTCATCGGCGCCCGGCTCGTCCAGGGCCTCGGAGCCGCGATGATCGTGCCGAGCACACTCTCAACCCTCAATGCGATGTTCCAGGGGCGGGCGCGCGCGATCGCCTTCGCCGTCTGGGGATCGGCCATCGGCGGTATGGCGGCGATCGGCCCCCTCGTGGGTGGCTGGCTGGCGACAGACGTGTCCTGGCGCTGGGCGTTCTGGCTCAACATCCCCGTCGGGCTCCTCGTCGTCCTCGGGATCCTCAGGGCGCTCCCCGAGACGCGATGCCCGCGCAGCCGAGCTGCGCGACTGGGGTGGCGTGCTGCTGTCCGCGGTCGGGATGGGCGCTCTCGTCTTCGCCCTCATCGAGTCCGAGTGCTACGGCTGGTGGCGCCAGGAGTCCGGCGCCCTCTCCCCAGTGTCGTTCGTGCTCGTCGCCGGTCTCGTCCTCCTCCTTGGCTTCGTCCAGCTCGAGCGATCGCGGGCCGCAGCCGGCAAGGACGTCCTGGTCGACCTCGGCCTGCTGCGCATCCGCTCCTTCCGCAACGGCGCGATCGCCGCGCTCATCGTCTCTTTCGGCGAGTTCGGCCTCCTTTTCACCCTGCCCCTCGCCCAGCTCGGCCGGGCCACCCACGACAACCTCATGGCGCTCGGTATGCCGTCCGCTGCCTCCGATGGCATCGTCACCGCCGTCCGGGAGTCGGCCGGCATCGCCATCGCGGGTCTTCAGGCCCAGCCGGGACAGGCTGCGGTGGCTCGCGCGGCCAGCGAGGCCATGATCGAGGCCAGTCGGTGGACGACCGGCCTGGCCGCCGTCGCGCTCCTCATCGGCCTGGCTGCGACGATCGCGCTGCCGCGCAACGCGGGCCACACAGGCGACGAGCCGGCGGCTGTCGAGGAGCGGTGACCCGCAGCCCGTCAGGCGCCCCCGACCGACATGTCAGGCGCGAGCGAATTTGAGACGGAACAGACGCTCGCACGGCGGACTCTGGGACATCCTCCGCGGGGGATCCTGAGACGCATCGACCTCCTCGAGCCTCGGACTCGACCGCGACGACACATAGGACGGCGCGGAACGCCGGGCACCTCGACCATTCAAGCAAGCTCGTGATCGACAGACTTGCATAAGGTTGGATGTCTTGCGCTATGCTGTACAGCCATGAGCGACTCGTACGACGACTACCTCACCATCGCCCAGGCCGCCGCCTACGTGGGTGTCTCGGCCGCCACGCTCCGCCGATGGGACGCAGCAGGAACCCTCACCGCGGTGCGCCGCCCTGGCAGCCAGTACCGCTTCTACCGCATCGCCGACCTGGAACCCTTCCGCCTTGAGTACAACACCGCCGAGAAGGCCAAGGGCCTGGTCGCTGGATTCTTTGACACGTCCGACGCCGCAATCGACGGCAACCCGCAGCTTCGCGAGCCTCAGAAGGAGGCCTACGAGGCCGCTGTCGAGCACTTTTCCCGGAAGACGACACCGGCGATCATCCAGTTGCCCGTGGGCTGTGGGAAGACGGGCGTCGCCGCGATCCTGCCCTTCCGCCTCTCCCACCAGCGAACGCTCATCATCGCGCCGAACACCACCATTCGCCAGGGCCTCTACGCCGACCTGAACATCTCGAACGCCTCCTGCTTCTGGAAGAAGGCTGGCGTCCTCGACTCCTTCACGGCCGGGCCTTTCACGGCGCTGGTCGACGGCCCCAAGGCGAACATGGACGATTGCGTCAACAGCCACATCGTCGTCGCCAATATCCAACAGCTCGCCAGCAGCGCAGACCGCTGGCTGTCGCAGTTCCCCAGCGACTTCTTCGACCTCGTTGTCATCGACGAGGGCCACCACGTCGCCGCCGAAAGCTGGCAGAAGGTCGTGCGGTCGTTCCCCCAAGCGCGCTTCGTCAGCCTGACCGCGACGCCCTTCCGCGCCGACAACAAGGAACTACTCGGTGAGCTGATCTATCGCTACCCCTTCGCCCGCGCCATGCTCAACGGCTACATCAAGCACATCGTCTCGGCCTCAGCGCATCCTGCCGAGATCACATTCACCGCGCGCGGCGAAAGCGACACCTACACACTGGAGCAAATCCTTGAATTGAAGGAGGAGGCTTGGTTCCGTCGTGGTGTAGCGCTCTCTGACGAGTGCAACCGCCACATCGCCGAGAAGGCAAGCGAGAAGCTCCAATCCCTCCGGGCGGCGACTGGCTTCCCTCACCAGATCGCGGCGTCAGCGATGTCGATCGACCACGCCGACCAAGTGCGCGCGATCTTCCAAGAGATGGGTCTGCAAGCCGAAACCATCCACAGCAACCTCGCTGACGACAGGAAGGCAGCGGTGCTGGCCAAACTCCGCAACAACCAGATCGACGTCATCGTGCAAGTGGCCATGCTCGGCGAAGGCTTCGATCATCCTCCGCTGAGCGTGGCGGCCATATTCCGCCCCTACCGTTCGTTGTCGCCCTACATCCAGTTCGTCGGCCGTGTGATGCGCACAGTCGACCTGAACGATCCGAACAGTCCGAACAACCAGGGCTTCGTCGTCTCCCATGTGGGCCTCAACAACGAAGAGCAGTGGGATGAGTTCCGCGACCTCGACACCCAAGACCAGCAGATCGTCCGCGGCTGGACTCGTGGAGAAGGGGCCGACTCGACCAGCCGAAACCGCAGCGGCGATCCCGAACAGACGGCGCAACGCTTCGACGACCCCGTGGCCCAGGACGAGCGCCTCAGCCACTTTCTCAATCGCTCGTTCCTAGACCCGAACGATGACCGAGTCATCGAGGAGATGCTGGACGCCAAGGGACCGGGCGGCTTCTCCTTCCGCGAACTCGGTATCACCGCGGACGTGCTCCGGGCACAGCTGGCCCACCGCAAGGAGCACGAGGAAGAACCCGCCGACTCAGTGCCTGTCCAGCCGCAAGTCAGACGCCAGACGCTGCGAAGCCGGCTCGACAGCCGCTCAAAGTCGATCCATCAACGCATCCTTGCTGACCTCGGGCTGCCCCGCGCAGGCTTCGCCGTCAGCCGATCGATCAAGGGAGCCCGGGGCAACAACGCCGATGCTCTCTACGTCCTGCTCAATCGGGAGATCAACGCCTTCGCCGGCCAGGGCAAGAAGAGTAGAGACAAGTGGACACTCGACCAGCTGCAAGCTGCCTACGACTCGCTCGACGAGATCGGAGACCAGGTGGCCGACACGATCAAGACGGCGATCGAGGAGTGACCACATGGCGACGGTAAAGAACATCCTGAAGCACGTCAGCACGGAGGTAGCGGGGCGGCGACGCAAGTGCTACCGAAAGAAGTCGCACGAGATCCTCAAGGGGGACCCGTGTCTTGTCGTCCGAGACGGACCGCAGAGCCAGACCACGTACTGCACCATCTGTGCCTCCGAGATTCTGACGAAAGCGGACGGTGTACTCGCCCGCCTCCGGGTGCAATTCCCAGCGACTCACGACCCGGGTTCGCAGGAATGACATCCACCGTCTACCCGCTCCCGACTCCGTCCACCGTGCGTCAGCTATACGGGTCTGCATTTCGGTGCGCGCATCCGGAGTGCAGCCGACCGTTGTACAAGCTCTCGGACGACACTGGTGATCGGCTGCTGAACAGCCGAGTCGCGCACATCCACGCACGGCGCAAGGGCGGGCCCCGGTGGGTCGCCATGTCTGCCGAGGAGAATCGGGCGTTCGACAACCTCGTCCTGCTATGCATCGAGCACTCCTACGAGATTGACGAGGCGCCGGACCTGTATCCAGCCGAGATGCTTCGCGAGTGGAAGACAGCACAGATCGCAGAGTACGACCGGCTCCAGCGCAACTGGCCGATCAGCGACGATGAGGCAACTGAGGTGCTCGGCGCGTCAGAGGCGTTTGACGCCTTCCACGCACCGGCAACGATCGAGCTGGTGCGACGGGTCGAGGCGCTTCGGCTTGTGGCAGAGCGGACTCGCCAACCCGCTCGATCGTGGGCACGGCGTTGGCAACAACTGAGAGAGCAGACGCGCAGATCCTTCACCGCATGGGACGAAGACGGCAACCCCTTGTATGCGGAGCCGTCGGAGATGGAACTTCGCCCGATGCGTGAGGGCATCCAGGCCGCTCTGACAGAAGCACTGGATGAAGTTGGTCCTGCCGCCGAGAAGGCTCGGATCGAACTCGCTGCTGTCAAAGTGACGCGCAAACAGTTGGCCCCATGGTGCGACTCTCTAGCTTGGGCCATCACAGAGTTGATCGATACGGCTTCTGCTTGGGCGGGAGGCCCAGAGTCGGCGTCCGACGACGCGTTCGAGAGCGCGCTGCGGGGACTCCAGCGATCGATTGACGATCTCGTGCGCGCGACGCGCGGCGAGGATGTGGAACCGCCGAACATTCTACCGGTCGCGACCGTTGTCGAAGACGTGGATCCACTTGCCGAACACCGGTGCCTCCTCGACGAAGCCCGGCCGTTTCATCGAGTCAGCCACCGGCCATACGACCCCGACCTTCGCGAGCGGGTCGCAGCAGCCACCAGCAGAGCCGCAGGCATACCACCGACCGCGCACTTTCTGGCGATCGGACTTGACACCACAGCCGCTCTCGCGGTCGCGGTAGCGGGCAACGCCCCCGAAGACGAGCGTCTCGACCTTGTGGAGCGGGATCGACGACGGCTTCCCATCTGCTCCGCCGCGGCGCTCCTTCAAGAGGCCAGTCGCCAGCCCAACAAGCAGGACATTGCCGCTGTTACCGCTAGTCAGCACCTGCTCAGCTTGTGGTCGGAGACCGACTGGGCGAGCAAAGACTCATGGCTGGGTAACGACGTCAATGGGCAGTCGATGATGTGGGCTTTCGCTCGCGCTACTTCAGATGCGGAGGTGCGCGATCGCTTGACCGACGTACTGAAGACGGAGCCTCAGCTGCTGATGTCCATCGTCGTCTCCTGCGCAGGGTGGGTGGAGAAGCTTGACTCCTCAACTTGGAACCTTGTCGGCTTTGATCGCACCTACCGAGAGATTCCTCCTTGGCTACCCGTCACCGCCATCAGGACGCTGGCAGCCGACGCACTCGGGCACGTGGGCCCGGGAGACACGGAAGTACTGGACGCGCTCCTGCGGCACGGAAGATGTCAAGCAGTTTGAGACACGTCTCGTTACGCGGTCTGTATGAGGGCCTCCGGTGATGGCTGGTTGATCCAGGCGGCGGTGGGGAGCTTCGGCGCCATGGGCCGGCGGGTGCCGAACCGTTCGGGGTGAGCGGCGTGAGCGGCGTCCAGGGTCGCCTGTCGCTGCGCCCGGATCTCGGGCGCGGTGCCGTGGTGGAGCGACGCTGGGGTGTGCAGCCCGATCCCGGAATGCCGGTGGTCATGGTTGTAGTAGGCGAAGAAGACCTCGCAGAACGCGCGTGCGTCGGCCAGGGACCCGAAGCACTCGGGGAACACCGGGGCGTACTTCAGCGTCTTGAACGCCGCCTCGCTGAACGGGTTGTCGTTGGACACCCGCGGTCGGGAATGACTGCGGTCGACGCCCAGGTCGAGCAGCAGCTGCGCGACCGGTTTGGAGGTCATCGAGGTGCCTCGGTCGGCGTGCACCGCCTGGGGGATGCCGTGGACGCCCATCGCCTCTTCGAGCATGGTCTTGGCGATGCCGGAGTCCTCGACCGTCTGCACGGTCCACGCGACGACGTAGCGGGAGAAGATGTCGAGCACGACGTAGAGCTGGAACCAGACCCCGCGGCCGGGGCCGCGGAGCTTGGTGATGTCCCAGGACCAGACCTGCCCTGGTGCGGTGGCCAGCAGCTCGGGCTTCTTCTTGGCCGGGTGGGTGGCCAGGCGTCGCCGCTCGCCGGCCGCGCCATGCTTGCGCAGGAGGCGGTGCATCGTGGACATCGAGCACCAGTAGGTGCCCTCGTCGAGCAGCGTGGCCCAGGTCTGGGCCACGGACTTGTCGCAGAACCGCTCGCTGGTCAACACCGCGAGGACCTGTTCCTGCTCTGCTGTGGTGAGCGCGTTGCGCGGTGTCGGCCGCTTGCGTGCCGTGCCGTGGACCGCAGGCTGCTTGGCGCGGTAGTGGCTCCCACGCGGACGGCCCAGCAGCTCGCAGGCGCGCTTCACGCCGGTGTGCTCGGCCAGGTCGTCCACGGCCGGGTTGATCACCGCTGCGGCGGCTTCGGCGTGCCCCTGCTCTCGGAGAGCGTCTCCAAGAGCGCGTGCGCTTTTCCCACGATGTCCAACGCCGCTCGCGTCCTAGCCAGCTCGGCCTCGGCCCTCTCCGCCCTGGCCCGCAACTGCTCGACCTCCCGGTCCCTACGGTCCCGGGCCTTGGGGCCCAGCGCGGCTGTCGCGCCAGCCTCGGCGGCCTTGCGCCACTCGGCGATGTGGGAGGAGTACAAGCCCTCGCGCCGCAAGATCGCCCCCCGCTCGATGCGGTCAGCGGCGTCGTACTCGGCCAGGACCCGAGCCTTGTACTCCGCGGTGAACGTGCGCCGCTTCGGACGGTCTGCTCTCGGACTCACCGTCCCATCATCGAGCCGGGCGGCATCAGCCAACGTCATCGTCATCAGGTGTCTCGCTTCTCGCCCCGTGCAGAGGGATCGAACGCAGAAGTGGTGTCTCACCTCAGCCTGACGCACAGGGGCACGCCCTCCGCGACATAGAGGAACACCCACAAACCTCACCCGAGATCTCCGTGAGGCGCTGATCGCTCACAATTCGCTGAACGCGCCCCCGACTGGCGAAGCGCTGCCGAACGAGGTTGCCCCACCGGCAGCCGTCCGTAACATGCGAGGACTGAGCTGCACGAGGGTGCCAGCCGGCCTCCTTCCGGGAAGGGGGCGCACCTCCATGCGGAAAGCGCCGCTCATCGATGCGACGCGCATGACCGTTCAGGCGCCACTTCCTGCAGCCGGTTAGACATGGCAGGGACACCAGTCGCTGCCTCCTTGGTCAAGGCACATTGGAGATTGCACATCCTGAAGTGCCCCGCTGCCGAAACCATTCACTTGGCTTCGACACTGGAACGTGACCCTGTCGGACTCCTTCGCTAGCTTCGCGCCAAGAGCCTGCGCGGCGCGCACCAGGTCGGCCTTAATCGCCAACTTCGCAGAGAAGGCGTAGCGGCTCCAGTTGCGGGACTTGTCCGGCGGGAAGCGAAGAGCTGCGCCCACTTCCACCCAGTCCTTTGCGTCCGTGCACATGCGGACGAGGATCATCGAGACCACGGCGCGGAGTATCCGTTGGTCGGGCCGGGTGGAGTCGCGTAGGTGCTCCGGCAGCGCGCAAGGCCAGACGAGCTGTGGGATGTCGTCCACGTCCCAACCGCGCTTGTCGATGGCCAGACCGTCCTGCCCGACGAGTCGCCGCTGGATCAACGTATGGGCGCGCCCGCGGCGTCGGAGCACTTCGTTGATGACTGGCTGCAGTGCCGCGGACGGCTGGGTGATCCGGGAGAACGTGTTGGCGTTCGGCGAGCCAATACCAGCCGAGCGCAGCCAGCCCTCGAGGACAAGCGCGGCCGACTTTGGGTCGTTGGCGTCGATGACAGGCTCGACGCATTCGAGCAACTGGTCGACGAGGTCGGGATCGCGTGGCGGGTTGGCCCATCGATGCGTGCGGCCCCAGTCGCCAACGTCGACGGCGCCCAGTCGGACCGCGATGCCAATCGCGGATTGCCATGCGCGGAGCGCTTGAAGAGAGGTTCGCTCGATGCCGGCGACCTGGGTCCGCCTGCCGCTCGTCAGCTCGACCATCAGGTGTGCTCGCGCCAGGCGTGTCGAATCAGCCAGTACCGTCCGCTGCGGAACGAGGTCAGCGCTGCATACCGCCCCACCGGGCTCGGGGTGTGGACATAGGCGCCCATCCGGTGCGGCTGCCACTCGAGGCGGTGCTGACCCGTGGAGGCGGTTGCCCAGTCCGGGCACTCCACCGCAGACGGCACAGGAGCCCCGCAACGCGACCCCGTGGCGCAGGCACGCTGTGATCCACGGGATGCGCCAGCTCAAGCGCCACACACCGTCGTCTTCGGCCAAGCAGCGGGGGCAGAACGTGGAACCGGCGAGCCAGACCCACGCTGCGTTGGCCGTTGCGCGTGTGCCGGCGATCGGGCTGTCGTTGGCGAGTCCAGTGAGGTCGAAGGCCAGCTGGTCGTATGACGACAGCTGCATCCTCTCGATTTCCACTGGCACGAGGCCGAGGATCGCGGAGACGCGCTGCACGTCGTCGGGTGCGAGACTGACGCCGAACCGTCCGGGCCATCTACCGCGTTCGTCTCGAAGTCCCAAATGGCTACCCATCGCGGCGAGGGTGACGCCGTGTTGTGCTGCGCGTCGTGTCAGGTAGGAAGACCAGGTCTCTCCCGTCAGTGGCTTGAGCGCCAGGGGTAGTCGCGTCACGCTGCGCACTCTCGAAGGTGTGCGTTCAGCGCCGCGCGCATTCCGGGACCATAGAGACGGTCGAAGTGTTCGATACTCCCGTCACGCACGCTGGGTCGGACGTTGCTCGAGGTGTAGGTGCAGGCCCATTGGTCCACGAGCCACGTCCGGACGGTTCGGGGGTATGCGGATGGTTCGGCCGAGGTTGCGACGTCGTAGGTCTGATCGCGATCGCAGACCTGTTCACGCTGTCTGTAGTCGACGTTCTCTTTGAGGAGTTGCAGAGCCGCAGAAGCGCACAGTTGCCAGAACTGCTCAGCACGCCCTTCGCGCTCGAGGTTCAGCAGGTGGGTCATCACCAGTCTGGCGGTGGTGTTCCTGCGACCCGGCGGGAATAGCTCTAGCGATTGGCTCAGGGAGCGGGCGCCGACGCACATTGCTGCACCTGCCGCGCCGATGGCCCGTGCCGGCCGGATCTGGGCGCGGTGAAGGAGATCTGACAGTCCCGGTGCGAAGAGGTGCATCGGGAGTAGATGAGGGAAGCACCGGACTGACCTGTTGTCATGGATCACGACTTCGTGGGGAGGCCGCAGGTGGCTGGCTGCTCGAGCGAAGGGCCATCCGTCGAATCCCTGGTAGTGGGGGTAACCGTAGGCAAGCGCCCGGTGCACAGCTTCACGAAACGACTCGAGTGTTGGTTCCGTTGACACGGTTAAGGCTTGATCCAGGCTCGGCGCCGGACGCTTCAGGTAGGGACCGAGTTGGGCATAGAGATCCTTGAAGAAGGCTGCGTTCTCGGCCGTGGGGGATAGCCGATCCAGAACTGTCTGCTGGGCAGCGCACACCTCGTCGTCGATTTCGGTATCCGCCGTGGCCTCAAGGTGATGCGAGAGGGGGAGTCGATGGCGGGTGCACACGAGGTGCACTTGGAGGCGCCAACTGGTGGCCCGATACAACGGAGAGCCCTCAACGCAGCTTGGGCAGACACGATCGGTGGCGGCGTGGACGAGTGGCCCTACATTGCGGAGGTGGAGACGAGTGGCGGACAGGGAGGCTGCGGGATTGAACTCGTCGAGATCGCGGCCGGTGAAGTCCAGCGCGGAGCCGTCGAGCAACTTCAAGTGCATAGCTCGGATCTCGTCGGGTGCGAGATTCACGACCCTGGCGGAGTGGGCGACGGCCGCATCCGACATGACGATTCCGGACCAGCGGAGGTGGCGACGCTCTGGACGATCGATGCCGTAGACCCGCTCTAGGACAGCGAATGGGTGGACCCCGTATCTCGCGGCGACCCGTTGCAGGTAGCTGCGCCACCACTCGCCGGGCAGCGGCTCTATCCGTAGGGGAAAGCGTGTGGTCACGGCGCCTCCCCGAATGAAGGCTCGGCGAGGGTTGCAGCCAGCGCAGTCGCGTCGAGGTCGACGTCGTGCCACACGGCATACGATGCGGCGCGTTTGGCCCACTCCACCGCGAGGCCTGGTCGTCCGCGGCTTCCCTCATGCAGGTAGCGAATCGTCCCGCGGGTGGTGAGCCGGATCGATGTTCCTGGGTTCGGCAGGATCAGGCGTTCGCTCAAGTTCTTGCCGAGCAGCTCCCAGTCTCCGATCCCGGTGGCACTTGGAGGGTGCCACTTGCCGACGTCGATCCAGCGGGCCCCGCGGAGCCGGACCTGATCTCCCGCTGAGCCGCGGAGGACCCCTGACTCGTCGAAGCCGGTCCCGACCAGGACGATGGTTGCGGGCAGGCCGGTGATGATGCCCTTGAGGATGTCGGCGAGCAGGCGAGAGTCTTCGTTCTGCCTCTGCCCGACGCCGTGGCTGTCGTCGATGACGATGCCCCGCAGGCCAATGGACGGCGCGAGTTTGCGCAGGGCGTGTAGGTAGTCGGCGGCGGTGGCGCGGGGCGCTAGCTCTGGTGGGCCGATGAATGTCCAAAGCGATTTGAGGACCGACAGTCCGCGGGCGAGCTTGGGCACTTCGACGTAGGCCCACGGCACGCTCCGGTCGAATCCTTCGGCGTCTGGCTCGCGCCCCAACCGGCCCCAGATGTCGCGGGTCTCACTGAACGCGCAGGTGAGGGCTGCGTGTGTCTTGCCGCTCATCGGAGGACCACTGATGATGACGCAGGTGGCGCTGCCATATGCCGAGTGGTCGTTCTCGAAGTGCGCTCGTCGGATGGCTTCAGCTACGCCTTTCGTGTCGCGGGTCGTGATCGTGCCAATGCGTTGGTTGTACGCGTCGACCCGTTCCCGCAGCGCGTCTGTGACGGGACCGCCCAGCTCGGGACGCGGGTTCTGGTTCATGACGAGGTGCTTCCAGTCGTCGATGTCCTGGGGCATGAGGCGCCGGTGAATGGTCAGCTCGGTCATGACGTCCCCCATCCCGACTCGTCCTCGACCAAGGAGTCGGAGAGGTCGTCGTCGAACTCGATCTCCTCGGTGTAGTCGAACTCTTCGTCGTCATCGCGGGTGTCGGGGTACTCCTGCAACGCTGGTTCGGCCGCCGGCTCTGCCTCGGGCTTGGGGAACGCGAGCGAGAGGACCTCGTCGCTGGCCTGCTCCAGGTCATGTGCGTAGGTGCGTTGGTGACCGCCTTCAATGGCGGCATACCGCCCGTCTTGGCGGTCGGTGAAGACGCCATCAATCCAACGGGTCAGGAGCGCTGCCTCCAGCCGGTGGATCTCGGTCTCCGTGAGCACGCGCCGGGTGTCCTGATCCATGTCGCGGAGGGCATGGGTGCGGACCAGCGAGCTCATCGGAGCGACGCTGCCGTTTCGGTCGATGGCGCGGGGGACCATCATCCAGTGGCGCTCGACGGGGTGGATCAAGAAGATCCGAGTCGTGTCGAGGCGGTCGTAGAAGATCGTGAGGGGACGGGCCTTGACTCCGATGCCGCGCATCACGACTGATCGCAGTTGCTGGAGCTCACTGGAGTTGTAGGTGACCGTGTGCAGGCGGATTCCCTCCGGGCTCAGCAGGCGCTCGGCGCGCTGGAGGCCCTTGAGGTAGAGCCATGGATCAGCGGGGCGGTCGAGCTCACCGAATGACGTCACGTAGTCGGCCCATACCATGGCTGGGCTCAGGGGTGTCGGAGATCCGTGTGCCTCAGTGAGGTTGCGGTGCGGCTCGTTCGCGTAGACGTCGATGGCGTACTCCCAGAGCATGTCTTGGAGATCCTGCGGCTTAACGGGCACGGCGAGCTCCAGGTCGTTCGGCCGGTTCAGTACGTTCTGGCCCTTGTGGATCGGCAGGGCGCTCTCGACGTCGGCGATGACTCTGTGGATGGCTTCGACGACGCCTTTGGCGTGCCCTTGTCGTGGTGGGCAGAAGACGACGTCGATGTCGCACTCTGCTGCGAACCCCAAGGTGTGGTCGCTGGCGTTCTCCGTGCCGTGGTCGAACACCAGGGTGCTGGAATGGATCGCGGGCTTGCGGCCGATGACCTTCTGGATGGTGGTCTTCTCACCCTCTGGGTCGTCGTTGAGCGCCACGAGCTTCGGTATGCCGTGCCACATCTCCAGTTCGTAGGGGTAGCCGGCTCTGGTGACCGTCGGCCTGCCCATCTGCGCGATCAACGCGCACACGTCACGTGATGTGGCTGCGCCGACGCAGACGCGAAGCGCAACGAACCAACGGGTGTAGACGTCGATCGCGCTGAGGATGACTGCTGGCACCAAGACACCTTGGGGACCGAGGATGGCCACCGTCGTGGGGGTGGCATCGACTTGGACCAGTTCACCGGGACGACTGACGCGTTGAGCCCCGTAGACGGCGAGAGGCCGGCTGGACTCAGAACGACGAGTCTTTGCCACGTGGTGAAGCCCGCGTCCGCGAGAGACCTCCCCGACCAGGACGCCCAACTGATGGCGCGTGACCTCGTCCGCCACTGCGGCCCGATCGAGCCTGCTTCTGATGCGGACAAGCAGCTTGCGCTGGCTCTTTCGCGGCCTTTGACTCTCGGCCGCGACTTCCTCGCGGACGATCTCAACGACGGCCGGATCGAACTCATCAAGTCGTTGGGTCAGAGTCCGGCGGTTCCCGTGGATGAGGAAGTCGGGGCCCTCGCCGATACGGCCAACTTGGCGGTAGAGCGAGGCTCGGGAGGCGGCCACCTCGCCGAGGGCTTTGAGCTCGCGGCTCTTCGTGATCAGGCGCTCTGCGGAGGTGGTTGTCTTCGGGTCGTATGCCGGGTTGAGGATTCCAGCGCGGCGGTCGGCCTCCGGGTTCCCTCGCAGTGATCCCGTCTCGATCTGCACCAGGTCGCGGTAGCGCTTCGAGACTGCCGCGCGCTCTTCTTCGGCCAGTTCCGCCAGCATGGGGGCTGGATGCTGCTCGAGGACATCCACGGGTGGTGCAGGCTTGCAGGTCAGTGATGCCTTGACCAGGGCCATCCACGTCACTCGCGTTCGGTGGTCACCATGGTCGACGACGACAACGACCCTGCCGTCCTCATCGTGGGTGATCCCGATGACCTTGCCCGCGTCTGGCTGCTCGTCGACCGGGTGTCCAGCACCGATGGGCCGACGGCGATGAGCAGCGGTCACATGGTGTGCAGCCACGGCGCACCCCCTCCCGTTGCCTGGAATGCGACGGTGCTGTCCAGCTCCATCACGGAGTCGAGGTTGACGTGCACGTGGCCGTGGGCGATGAGATCCCACAGGCGGACGAAGCCTTGTGGCCCTCCGCCAAGCAGGTCGCTTGCACGCTGGACGTCGATCGAGCCTGGTGTTTGGCGCAAGACGCGTGACGCGCCGACCCGGTCCTGATCGGTGTCATGGCGTCCGGCGTGGAGGAAGTTGATGTTCCGCACCCGCTGGGCGGGGAGCTCGGTCCGCACCTGGTACTCCCACCCCAGGGCCTCAGCGGTCGTCGCCGTGAGCTGGAGGACTGCCTGCAATCTTGGATCGTCGAGCTTGGTCCGCGTGGTCACGTCGACCAAGAGCGCACGCCCGTCAGCGTCGCGGAGGAGGAAGTCGGGGACGTGTCCCCGGACTCCAGTCGTCATGATCCACTCCAGCCGAAAGGGCTGTGTAGCCACTTGGGTCGGTGGTCGAGTGATCAGCAGGTCGCGGAGATGGGTGAGTTCGTTGAAGCTCTCGCACCAAACCGCCCGGCACTCGTGGGCCTCGGTCGGGACGACCACCCTAGAGATGTAGTTCTTCATTCCCTTGTGAGAGGCGGGCCGGCGGACCGGCAGCAGCTGGTCCGGCACCATCGACGTCAAGGAGTTGACGTCGGCGGTCGCGACCATGGGCAGGCAGTTGGTGTCGATCGTCAGGAGTGTCGCCGTGGCGGCTGAGGCCACCTTCGCCCGCTCGGCGGCGTCGCCAGCGACGTCGACGACCTCTGCCCACTTCGCGGGATGTCCTTCGAGTGAGGGGATGAAGTTGGTCCGTCGGCCGAGTCTGTGGGGGACCGCGGAGTGGCGTTTGCGCATGAAGGGTTTCCTCTCGTCAAGAGGCTCACCGTTGACGCGGGCACGTCGGGTCGCCACAATGGCAGCAGCGAGCCCCCAAGGGGTTTCGGGTTGAATGAACTTGAGCGCGGTCCTGCCGCGTTTCGCGTCGAAGCCGGGTTGCCGCCCGGCTTTCGTCGTGTCTGGGGGATGACGGGCTCCCAGAAGTGCCCGGGTCGCGTCACATGGCCTGCTCCTTGAGGAGGATCTCCTGAAGGGCGGCTTCGCCGACTGCACTCACCGTGCGTCCTGTGTCGTCGGCGACGGCGAAGAGGCGTCGTGCCAGTTCGGGGGTGAGCCGCAACTCGACACGGACCGGGCAGTCCGTGGAGATGGCGCGAAGCCGGGGACGCCCACGCCGGGCCTTGATGGGTTGCTTGGCGACCATGTCTTCCTCCGGCACTCCAACTTCAACGAAGCTGGGGCCAGAGGGTGATAGCCCGTTGCTTGCCGGAAAGGGGTGGTCAGGCCCGTCCGGGCCACGTTCGATCTATCGGAGATCCGGTGTGGCTTACCGGTTTGTGAACATACCGGTATGTGCAGCGGTTGGGAAGGGCCTACTCGACCGGTCGGGCCAACTGCTCCTCCAACGCGGTCGCGACTGCTTCGAACTCCTCGAGCGCAGCAGTGAGGTCCTCGACGATCTCGCGCGCCAGGACATCCGGTGACGGCAAGTTGTCGAGGTCCTCGAGGGACTCGTCACGCAGCCACGTGATGTCGAGGTTGGCCTTGTCTCGCGCCGTGATCTCGTCGTAGGTGAACGGCTTCCAGCGTTCGCTCTCCTCCCGCTCACCCCGTGCGCCCGGCTTGTATGCCGCGACGAAGTCCTCGAGATCGGCTCGCCGGAGGGGGTTCTGCTTGAGGGTGAAGTGCTTATTCGTTCTGAGGTCGTAGACCCACAGCCGCTCAGTCCAGGGTTGGCCGGGGCGGGCAACCTTCTTGTCGAAGAAGAGCACGTTGGCCTTAACGCCTTGGGCATAGAAGATTCCGGTCGGCAGGCGGAGCATCGTGTGCAGGTCGAAGTCGGTGAGCAACTTCCGGCGGATCGTCTCGCCGGCGCCGCCCTCGAAGAGCACGTTGTCCGGCAGGACAACCGCGGCCCGGCCGTTGGTGTCCAGGATCGTCATGATGTGCTGGACGAAGTTGAGTTGCTTGTTGCTCGTTGTCGCGACGAAGTCCTGGCGCTCGATCTCGCGGTCCTCGCGGACCTCTCGCCCGTCGGCACCGATCATCGTCAGCGACGACTTCTTCCCGAACGGCGGGTTCGACAGCACGACGGACCAGCGCTGACCCGGGTCGGCGGTGAGCGAGTCCCGGACCTGGATGAGTGAGTCGCCGTCTGCGGAACCCATCCCGTGGAGCAGCAGGTTCATCGCTGCCAGTCGGGCGGTTCCATCGACGAGCTCGAAGCCGGTGACAAAGCTGTCTCGGAGCTTGTCCCGCTCGGTGGGTGTCATGGATTCGGCGCCCTGCGCCGCATACTCACTGGCCACGAGAAGGAAGCCCCCGGTGCCGCACGCGGGGTCGACGACGGTGTCATCGACCGTTGGCTGGACGACGTCGACGATGGCCTGGATGAGAGCACGCGGAGTGAAGTACTGGCCGGCGCCGGAACCCTTGTCGGAGGCGCCCTTGCTGAGCAACTCCTCGTAGGCGTCACCCTTGATGTCTGTGCCGGTGCCGCTCCAGTTCTCCTTGTCGATGAGGTCGACGACGAGGCGCTTGAGCTTGGCCGGGTCCTGAATCCGGTTCTGCGCCTTGCGGAAGATTGTCCCGATCACTCCGGGTTGCCGGGCGAGGCCGTTGAGGATGCGGGTGTACTCGAACTCGAGCTGGTCGCCCTGCGCGTCCAGCAGCTTCTGCCAGGAGTACTCCTCCGGCACGATCTGCTGCGGTCGGAGCTTCCGCGTGGCGCGCTCGTGCGCCATCTTGAGAAACAGGAGGTAGGTCAGCTGCTCGGTGTACTCGATGACACCAACGCCGTCATCACGGAGGACGTCGCAGTACGACCACAGCTTGTCCACCAACCGTCGGGAATCGCTCACGGGTGCCTCCTCGGCCAAAACGGGTCGTCGATCCATCCGCGGGGTATGCCCATTCCCGAGAGCGGGACAGCGGGATGTTCGTGAAACAGGTCGTCGAGACGCCAAGCCCACGACGAGCCTGGCGCAATGGTGTGCAGCATGGTTTGGAGCGAGACGAGCACGGGATACAACCGCTGGCGTCGCCACTCGTCACGGATGAACAGGTCGCCGTCGTCGATCCACCGGATCGCGCGCGACTTGGGAATGGCAGGGTAGACGCCGAGTCCCCTGTTCCACAGACGACCGTGATGGGCGCAGATGTTACGCACCCGCTGGTAGGTCAGCAGCCACGAGGCCAAGACCGGGGCCCTGAGACCCAGCGTCCTCGCAATGTCGTTCTGGGCCGTGGTGTTTGCGAGGGAGGCATAGACGTTTCGCATGCTTCCGAAGCTCAGCTCCTCCATGACGATCCAGGTCGGGGGCCGTGCCGGCTCGCCGTAGCGCGTGACGTAGTGCTCGAGGGCAGATACGAACGAGTCCTGGCCGACCAACTGCTCGCGAGGCCGCTGAATCTGATCTGTGACCATCCGGTCGACGTCCTCGAGCAGCCGCGTATGGGTGCCTGGGCGGGCGAAGTGGGCGCTGTTCTCGTACCAGTGCGGTCCATGCACGAGGGCCATCTGGTCCCCCAGGGCAGCCCGCACTGCGACTTCGACCCGTTCCAGTGCGTCGAGGACGATCAGGCGTAGCTTGCGATCGAAGATGTAGAGGCCTAGCACCTCATCGAAGGTTGTACCGGCGCGCAGGATGTCCCTCTCGTCGGCCTCAAAACTGCGTACGTATGCGGACATCCGGTAGTAGCCGATGTGCCTCAGATACCGGGCGGCACGATCCCGATCGTCAAGGATCAGCCCTCGTTGCTGCCAGCGATCCAGGAGGTCGCTCTGCGAGAGGGCGGGCTTGAGGTAGCGCTCAACGCCTCGCGCCCGACTCCGTTGGCGTTCAGGCAAGAGAAAATCCCCCAGTTGCGCATCGTTGAGAGGCTCGGGGGATTTGGTGTCCCAAACGTACACCCCAGCGGCGACTCCGCGCGGGAACTGTGATCGGTTCGTTCGTCACAGTCAGCCCTCCTCGTAGGAGCGCTGGACGAGCGGCAGCGCTTGAGCGAGCGTCTCCGGGCCGTTGACTCGAACCTCGAGATCACCGGTGCCGAAGTGGCCGATCTGGCGCACGTCGCGGCTGAAGCCCTCCACGAGATCCACGGTGTCCGGGTTCACCTTCAGATATAGGGCGAGCTCGCGCCGCTGCGGCAAGATCTCAACGCACAGGAAGTTCTTCAGGCGCCGGTAGGCGATGTAGTACTTCAGGGTCTTCTGCGTCACGTCGTCGCCCAACGCCCGCACGTAGTCGTCGAGCTCGCCGTAGAGGTCCTTCAGCTCGGTCGGCGATTGATCGAGGTACTCACTGACAGTCTTGTACGTCGCGGGGGTTGGCGACTCGGTCACCGGTGGCGTCACGTCAGGCGCGCCGGTCGAGGTCTGGGCATCCACCCGCGAGGAGTGGACCAGTTCGAGAGCGAGCAGCTCACCAGCGAAGTCGCGGTAGCGGACAAGGTCGATGCTGCGGTCCATCTGGTTCACCGCGTGCTCGTCGTACCTGGTGAACCCGTTGGCCACGCAGATCAGTCGCGGGTTGCGCCAGTCGATCCCTGATGCCACCTCGGTACCTAAACGCTCGAGCACGAGCACCTTGAAGTCGCCACGGTGGTCCATGAGCCAGTCAAGGTAGAACAGGCCCTGGTTGATGACGCTCTCGTTGATCGCCCGCTTGTACTCGAAGATCACCGGGCTGCCGTTCTCGTCGATCCCGAGCGAGTCCATCCGGCCGCCATGGCGGGTGCCCGTGGAGTACTCCGTCGCCAGGAGCCGCACACCGAACAGCGTGTCCATGTTGGCTTCGATCAGCTTCTGGAGGGAGCGCTCCAAGGCCACCGAGGCGCCCTGCAACTCCGTGGCCACGCCGTCGGTGATGCGGAACAGCTTGAGGTCAGACATCGGTCAACTCCTCGATCATTTCGGCGTCCGTGTGCCGCCCGGTGAGCTTCCCCTCAAACGCCGCCGCCAAGACGGCTCTCCTCAGTGACGTGTGTCGCCTTTCGGCCAAGGAAATGGCCGCGATGAGTCGGCGGCGATGGTCGTCGATAGCCCCGATGCTGGCGACGAACCGTTGTTGGTCCTCGAGCGGTATCAGAGGGAGCTCGATTCCCTCGAGTTGCGACTGGTTGACCTTGTAGATGCCAGCGCTGGTTCGGGCGACCCCTTCAATCTGCAAGCGGGTCCGCCTCGAGTTCCACACCATGTCGAGGAACTCCGGGAGCATCGTTTCCGCCCTCGGCCTGGCGCGAATCGCAGTGTCAGGGAAAGCCACCTCGTCGGGCTGGGCGCGTACCAGCGACCCCCTGCCCACCAGCCGCAAGCTCCCGTTACCTCGGGCGATGAGATAGTCGCCGCGCTGCACGAGGAACCGGGAGGCCTCAGCGCGCGACCAGTCACCCGCCTTGCGCTCAGACAGATCGACACCAGCGCCCTTCAGGGCCGTGAGCCGTAACACGGGGAAACCCCCGTCTCGTGAACGTACCGATCGACCGTTCGTGAGTGGTGTCTCAAGGAAGCCGCGCAGGGGTCGGGATGGGCAGTCGTCAGGGATGAGTGATCGGATGGCTGACTCGTGGAGGTTCTCCGCCCGTTGGCTGGCCTGGCGCAGCCCGTGGTGGGCGGCGTCGAGGCGGGAGAGGTGATCTTCGAGGATCTCGACGATCCGCCCCTGCTCAACGCTGTCCGCGATGGGAACGGGAATCGACCGCATCGCTGCTTGAGTGAGCTTCAGTCGGGTCGTCCCGTTCGCGAACCCCCGATAGTCGAAAACGTCGAGAAAGTACTTCAGGAAGCGCCGGTCAAGACCGGGCCGAGGTCGCAGGACATGCGCATGGTTGTTGACCCACGCGGGCCCTTCCACTAGGTAGGCCTTTGACTTGCTTGCATCGAAGAAGGGCGCCCCGTCCTCACCCAGGAGCACCAGGGGTTCGTTGAAAATGGCCCGATCGATCGTTCCCGCTTGGCCGGTTGCTCCGTAGTAAGGGACATCACCACCCAAGTTGACTCGATCTGTCGCCTTCACGGGAATCCGGCGCGCGTCCAGGATGTCCACCACCTCCGCGAGAGGCCTGGCGATCCAGTGGGCTGGGTGCCTCACGCGGTTAGCTCCGTGCTGAGTTCATCGAGGAGGTAGCCCGCGCGGTCGCCGAGGTCGCGCAGGGCGCCGTCGACCCCGCCCTTCTCGGTGAAGGGTGCACGGTCCAAGTCGTCGGCGGAGATGCCAGCAGAGGACGCGATAACGTCAACCATGTGGTCCAGCCACCACCTCTCGTCGGGCGAGAACTCGCTGCCCGCCTGCGCCTGCTGGGCCAGCCACGCGGCATACCGCTCCTGGACGCGGGCTGCATATGGGACAAGCTCACTGTCGACGCCGACGGTATAGCGCAGCAATGACACCAGATCAGTGAGTGTGTGGTGGTTGCTGTGCCGGACCCGGCCGACGTCAACGGCTTCGTAGGCGTTCCAGATCAGCTCGGGGGTCCAGTTGTACGGCGGGCGGGAGATCCGGTCGGCCAGTTCTTGGATGTCGGCGAACGCGATCCGCCGTTCGTTGGCTTCGGTGGCGAGCTGGATGGCGGTGATCTCGTCACGGTGGTCAAGCAGGTACTGCATCCAGGACTCGACGACGGACTTGGCGCGGCTGGTGTCGACGACCCCGTGGGCATCGATCAGGGTGTCGACGCTGACCTCGTCAATGACCCGGTCGTGGGTCGCGCGCAGTTCGAGGAGGCGGGTGCGCAGGTCGGGGCTGCCGGCGATGGGCTCGACGGCGCGTTCGAGGAGGTCCCGGCGAGCCTGATCAGGGTCGGCTGCGCCCTCCGTGGCTTTGGCCTGGAAGTCGGGATCGACGGCATCGACGAGGCCCCGGACGATGTCACGCACCGAGCGCCCGGCGACGTCGTCGAGCTCGGTGCGTTCAGCGTCGGTGAGCTCGAGCTCGAGCTTTGCCAGCCGGGACGCGAGAGTGGCGGTCTCGTCCTCGGTCAAGGTGAGGGTGGCGGCCTTGTCGAGGAGCTTCTTGAGGGTGATCGCCTTGTCCCGGTTCAGCGGCGGGTCGACGAAGTCGTGCTCGGTGACTCCGACCGCATCGACGATCACAAACCTCGTCTTCGCCGGGGCGTCGGGTGTCACGGACTGGAAGTCGGCCGGGGTGATGGTGCGGGCGCCGCGGCCCTTCATCTGCTCGAAGTACTGTGCGGAGCGGACGTCGCGCATGAAGAAGACACACTCGAGTGGTTTGACGTCGGTGCCGGTGGCGATCATGTCCACGGTGACCGCGATCCGCAGTGACGGTGAGGTGCGGAAGGCCTGGAGCTGGCCCTTGGGGTCGCGCGCGGCATACGTGATCTTGGCGGCGAAGTCGTTGCCCTTGCCGAAGACCTCCCGGACGGTGGTGACGATCTCCTCGGCGTGGGCGTCGTCCTTGGCGAAGATCAGCGTCTTGGGGACGGTGGAGCGACCGGGAAAGATCTCCGTGAAGAGCTTGTCGCGGAAGGTCTCCAGGACGAGGCGGATCTGCGACTTGGCGGTGACGGCACGGTCGAGCTGCCGTTCCGTGTACTCCAAGTCCTCCTCGATCGCCTCGAGTCGCTGCTGACGGGTGCGACGGTCGACCTTGGGGACGATCGTGCCGGCCTCGATCGCGCCACCCTGCTCGCTGATCTGCGTGCGGATCCGGTACAGGTCGAAGTCGACGTTGACCCGGTCGGCGACGGACTGGGGGTAGGTGTACTCGGAGACGAGGTTCTGCCGGAAGAAGGCGAAGGTCTGCTTGCCCGGGGTCGCGGTCAGGCCGACCACGTGAGCGTCGAAGTACTCCAGCACGCCGCGCCAGACGCCGTAGATGGAGCGGTGGGCCTCGTCGACGATGACCAGGTCGAACGCTTCGGGCGGCATCTCGGGTGAGTACGTGACGGTGACCGGGGCATCGGGGACGAAGTCGTCGAGGTTCGGGTCGTCACCCTCGGTGACCTCCTGGCCGCGCAGCACCGAGTAGACCCGCTGGATGGTGGAGACGATGACGTGGGAAGAGCCGAGCATCCCGGCGCTGGTCAGCTTGTCGACGTTGTAGAGCTCGGTGAACCGGCGTCCGTCGTCGGGGGTGCGGTAGTTCTGGAACTCGGCGATCGTCTGCTCGGCCAGGTTGTTGCGGTCGACGAGGAAGAGAATCCGCCGGAATCCGCCGAACTTCAGCAGCCGGTATGCCGCGGTGACGGCCGTGTATGTCTTGCCGGCTCCGGTGGCCATCTGGACGAGGGACCGGTCGTGATGCTGCTTGGCCAGGCTCTGCTCGATGCCTTGGATCGCCGTGATCTGGGCCGGACGGAGTGGCGCCTCGTCGAGCGGCGGGAGATCCTGGACCTTGGCTCGCCACGTCGGCCTGTCAGGGTCGGCCTCGGCATCGCGGATCTGCTTGGCCAGGGTCGATGGGGTCGGGAAGTTGAAGATCCGGCGAGCCCTCGGATGAGGGTCATAGCCGTTGGTGAAGTGGGTCTCGGAGCCGCTGGCCTCGAAGACGAAGGGCAACCGGCCGTCAACGGTGATCGACTTCAGCTCCGCCTCCGCCGGCAAACCGTTGGCGTAGACGGCGGACTGCCACTCGACGCCGCTGAGGGTCGTGCCTTCGGGTTTGGCCTCGATCACACCGACGACCTTGCGGTCGACGTAGAGGAGGTAGTCGACGCGTCCGTGCCCGGCCTTCATGACGACCTCGCGGCAGGCGACACCTTGGTGAGCGATCAGGTTTAGCGACTTCTTGTCCTGCACCGACCACCCGGCATCAGCGAGCTGGCGGTCGATCAGGACGCGCGCACGCTGCTCCGCCGCCAGCTGGGGGTCGCCATTACCGGTATTCACTACTCGCAACCCTAAGGGTGGTGCAGCGTCCCCGTCCGGGAGAGCCACCTACTTGCGCCACAGCCCCTCGTCTGTGTCCCGCTCTCGGTCGAAAGCGTCGATGACCGTCCGGCCAGCCAGGTCCAGTTCGTTGTAGGCATGGAGGTAGAAGCGTTCGTCCATGTCCGAAGGCCGGACGTCGTCGAAGGCTCGGAGGAGAGAGCGCAGTTCATCGATGGCGTCCGCCAACTCGGGGATGTCGTCACGCTCGCCCATGTCGTCGCCGCTTGTCATGTACCCAGCGTGCCGCACTCGCTGGCCTTGTCAGTGGCATCTGAGTGAATGGGGACATGGATGAGACCTGGACTAGCAGAGACCTGCCCGTGCTCACCGCGATCGTGGAGGTGTTCGAGCGCACGGGACGAGTCATGCGCCCGACCGAGATCGTGGAGCAATCCGGTCTGGAAGCTGACCAGGTCGAGGCCGCGCTGCGGGCACTCGAAGGCGAAGAGCCGCCCTTCATCACCAAGTTGGAGCGACGAGCCTCCGGTGGGATCAGCCTCGTTGGCAAGCCCACAGGCCACGCACGGAGGGCAGTCGGCGCGTGGCCAACACCCGAAAGCATCGCCGATCGCCTCGTCAGCGCACTCGACGAGGCAGCGGACCGTGAGCCGGACCCAGAGCGGAAGGGCTGGTTGCGCAAGACCGCTGCATACCTTGGCAACGCGGGCCGGGATCTCGCGATCGAGATCGGAGCGACCGCAATCAACCGCCAGATGGGGATGTGACCGGGGAAGTCGTCTCAAACTCCGCGGCTGGTGTCTCAAAGTCCACCGCTGGAGCGGCGATCTGTCTCACGCCGTCTCATACTCCCGGGTAAATCTCAAAATCGCTCGCCGTTGACACGACACGAGGACTACTGGTGGTCGCGCAGGTACCTGCCGAAGTGCGGGACGGTGAACGCGATCCGGCCACGCTCCCCGGAGTAGATGAGCCCCTTCTTGAGCAACGAATCCCTTGCGGGAGAGAGCGACTGGGGCTTGCGGCCGAGCAGGTCGGCGACGGCCGAGGTGGGGACTGACTGCACCTCGTCGAGGTCCTCGCCACCCTCCTCCGCGATGGCGATGGCGACATCGGCCATGGCCCGCAGATACTCCCGCTCCCCCGGCGTAGCCCGCTCATAACGCGACCCAAAGAAGCCGACGGCCAGCTCCGAGTCCGCCTCTGGCGCAGCCATTTTGATGTCCTCGGCGGTGATCGGCGACTGCGGCGCCACGTCCCACGCGACCTTGCCATAGGCCTGGATGAAGTAGGGATAGCCGCCGGTCGCGGCATACATCGCCTCAAGAGCCTCGGGGGCGTATGCCGCGTCCTCCTCCTCCGCGGGCACGGACAGGGCCGCGTCGGCGGACTCCCGGTCGAGCCGGTCGATGCGGGCGTAGCGGAACAGCCTCTCGGAGTATGACTTCGACGCCGACAGCACCGCCGGCAGGTGGGGCAGGCCGGCGCCCACGACGATCACCGGCAGCCCGGACTGGCTGATCTCGTGGCAGGCCGCGCACAGCGCCGAGACGTCCTCGGGGTCGAGGTCCTGCATCTCGTCGATGAAGATCGCGACGCCCTTGCCGAGGTCAGCGGCGAGCCCGCCGACGTCGCTGAGCAGCTCGACGAGGTCGATCTCGATGTCGCCGGAGTCCGCACGGCCCGGCACGGCGGGCGCGTCGATCCCAGGGTTCCACTTCTCGCGCAGTTTGGTGCCGGGCGCGGAGTCACGCTGGGCGAAGGACTTGATGACGCCGAGCACCTGGTCGACGTCGTCGCTCTGCGGGTGGCCGAGCTCGCGCACGGCCATGTGCACCGCCGCCGACAGCGGCCGGCGCAGCCGCTGGTCCGGGCGCGCCTCGAGCTTGCCGGTCCCCCACCGCGCGCGCACCGCCGCGCCGCGGAGCGCGTTGAGCAGCACCGTCTTGCCCACGCCGCGCAGACCGGTCAGCACGATCGAGCGCTCCGGCCGCCCGCGCGAGACGCGTTCGAGCACGACCGCGAAGGTCTTCAGCTCGGCGTCACGCCCGGCGAGCTCGGGCGGGCGCTGGCCGGCGCCGGGGGCATAGGGGTTCCTGATCGGGTCCACGATGAGACCGTATGCCGCTCTCTAGGGTCCCAGCGATATCTCGGCAGACGCGTGTCGAAGAACTACCCGCGTGACAGTCTCCCAGGTTGTTCAACTTTTCCACGTGTTCACGTATCCTGAACACGTGGAAAAGTTGAACACCATCCTCGTCCACGCACAGAGGAGCCTGGCCAAGCGTGACATCGTGCTCGACTGGTGGCCGGCGGATCCTTCCGCCGACACCCGGACGGACGGCACCCTCATCATCGAGCTCGACGGCCGGTCGGCGCACCTGCCTCTCGTCTTCAAGACCAGCCTGCGCCCGTCCGCCCTGCGCCTTCAGCTCGACACTGCGCCACGTGGCGCGGTCATCGTCAGCGACCACATCACGGAATGCACCGGCGAACTCCTGCGGCACACCGGCTGGAGTTACCTCGACTCGGCTGGCAACGCGTGGATACGAGCCGACGGTGTCGTCATAGACATCGCTGGTCGCCGACCGACAAAACCAGGCAGTCGACGCGTCCAAACCGACCCGCTCTATAGCCGCTCCGCCATGCCCGTGGTGCTCGCCCTCCTCGCTGACCCCGGCCTCATCAACCAACCAATGCGCGAGACCCACGCGAGGTCCGGCAGCTCGCTTGGCACCGTGCAGAAGGTGGTCGGCCAGTTGCGCAGATCCGGATTCGCGGACATCTCCCCAGACGAGGTTCACACGATGCCGCTCCCGACCCGTCGCCGCTGGAATCGCCTGTTCAATGGCTGGGTCACGGCATACCTCAACGGCACCCGAGACAAGGAGGAACCGCGTCGATTCACCGCCGACACGACAGCACCCGCACTGGTCGACCACGCGCACGGACTCGCCCTGACGGGGGAATGTGCGGCGGCTGCGCTTGGCCATGACATCCGGCCGACGACGCTGGAGTTCTATGCACGCGATACACCCAAGGACTTCGTCAAGAGTGCTCGGCTGCGCCCCGATCCCGCGGGATCCGTGATCATGCGACGACCGATCTGGCCCGAGGCACTCGACCGCACGTGGCCCAACGGACTGATCACTGCACCAGTGCCCGTGGTCTATGCCGACTTGGTCGCAACGCAAGACCCCAGGCTCGAGACCCTCGCCCACGACCTGCAGGCCCATGAGCCGGACCTTCGACTTCTCCGGGCGTGACGTCCCCGTCGCGGTCGACGTGCTGCGCGAAGTCGCGCACCGCGCACACTCCTCAGGTCATCGTTGGGCTGTCATCGGCGCAACCGCCAGGGACCTCGTCATCCACATGCCGCTCGATGCGGCGCCGGGCCGAGCCACCCATGATGTCGATATCAGCATCGCAGTGGACAATCACCACGACTTCTCCCGGTTCACGATGTCCCTGGGCAAGCGTCTGGGTTCGCACAAGGTTGAGGTGCTGGGCATCGAAGTCGACCTCGTCCCGTGCGATGGTGTCGAGGAGTGTGGGGAAGTGTCTCTTGGCAGCGACCGCTCCCTGGACGTCGTCGGTCTCACGGAGGCCATCGAGAGCGCGGACACCGTCAGTCTCAGCAGAGAGTTGGTCGTCCCTGTCGCTTCCCTCGAAGCCCAGTCGGCCCTCAAGGTGCTCGCTTGGCGCGACCGTCGGCACTATGACACCAAGGACGCCGTCGACCTGCGCACGCTGCTCGACGCAGCCAGCCGGGGCCCTTATGCCGACGAGACCTGGTCGGATGACGACGCGTTGAACGCCGTGGACTACGACATCATCACTGCGGGACCGTTCCGATGCGGTCGCGAGGCAGCTCGACTGTTCGCGCAGGTCCGAGGACAATCGGTCGCCGCCGTCCTCCGCGACCATGTCTCACGCTCTCGGCTCGTGCGCGACATGGGCGGCCCAATGTCAGCAGAGCTCCTCGATGCCTACGCCCGAGGTTTCGCCCACGGCCTCAGCTGACCTCGACCGCCTTCCCGAGCAGCCATGCGGCCAGGGCCGCGTCGTCGGCCCGGTCGGCTGCCTCACGGTATGCCGCGGCCGCGTCAGCTGAGCGGCCCACTCGCGCAAGCAGATCCGCGCGCACGGCATGCCACGGCTGGTAGTGCTCCAGCCCGAGGTCCTCGACGACGGGCAGCGCGACCTCCGGCCCATGGACCTCGGCCAGGGCGACCGCCCGGTTGAGCGCGATGACGGGCTGGTCGGCCAGCGACTGGAGCAGGTCATAGAGCTCCAGCACCTGCCCCCAGTCTGTGTCGGCATAGGTCGGCGCCGAGCAGTGCACGGCCGAGATCGCCGCCTGCACCTGCAGCTGACCAGGCCGCCCCGCAGCGAGGCAGGAGCGCACGAGGGCGTCGCCCTCGGCAATGAGCACCCGGTCCCAGCCGCTGCGGTCCTGCTCCGACACCGGCTCGAACTCCTCACTCGCAGAGGCGGATCGGGCCTTGGCCAGCAACAGTAGGGCGAGCAGGCCGCGCGACTCCAGGTCGTCGGGGACGAGCTCGCACAGCAGCCGGGCGAGCCGGATCGCCTCATCGCGCGCGCCCCTGGTGAAGAGCAGATAGAGCGTGTCGCGGACGCCGCCGAGACGCACGGGCACGTCCGCGGCATACGGGACCTCCATGGTGACCCCGGCCTCACGCAGCGTGCGCTTGGCCCGCGTGAGCCGCTGGGCCATCGTGCGCTCCGGCACGAGGAATGCCGCCCCGACCTCCGCCATCGGGAGCCCCCCGACGAGGCGCAGGGTGAGCGCCACGCGCTGCTCCCACGCGAGCAAGGGGTGCGCGCAGAGGAACATCAGCCGCAGCCGGTCGTCGTCGATCGCGCCGATCGGCTCGGCCGGCGTGTCGAGGTCGAGCGCCGCGCTCTCGCGGGCATCCCGGGTGGACTCCCGGCGCAGGTGGTCCAGGGCTCGGCGGGTGGCGGTCGTCGTCAGCCAGCCGCCGGGGTTGGGCGGCACGCCCCGCTCGGGCCAGGTGCGCATCGCCTCGACGACCGCCTCGGACATCGCGTCCTCGGCCAACTGCAGGTCGCCGAAGCGGCGCATGAGCGAGCCCACCACCCGGGGGTACTCGCTGCGGAATGTCGCCTCGAGCGCCTCCGGTGCGGTGGGCTCGCTCACGGGTCTCAGCCCTCGGGCTGGAAGGGGCGGACCTCGACCTGCTGCCGGCAGGCGGCCGACGCGCGGGCCGCCCAGTCGAGGGCGGCGGCGTCGTCCGCCACGTCGATGACCCAGAAGCCGCCGAGCAGCTCCTTGCTCTCGAGGTAGGGGCCGTCGGTGGTGACGGCCTCGCCGCCACGGGCGTCGACGACCTTGGCCGACGAGCCGGGCATGAGGCCGCCGCCGAAGCGGTAGGCCCCGGCCTCGGTCACGGCGGTGTTGAACGCGTCGACGTCGGCGAAGACCTGCTCGAGGTCGGTGCCCGCGTCGTAGGCGTGCTCGAAGTCGTGGTGGACGGACAGCAGATACTGCGACATCACGTGCTCCTTGTGTTCAGTGGGTGTCCCCGTCGGGGCCTTCACTGACACCACGGACGGGCCGGCCTGGGTGCGACAGGACGCGACGGGTTTTTCCGTGAGCGCCTCAGATGATGTGCGGGAGCGCCTCAGATGACCTGCGGCTCGCCCTTGTCGGCGACCATCGCCTTGCCGTCCGCGGCCCACTGCTTCATGCCGCCCTCGATGTTCACGGCCTGGTAGCCCTGCTGCTCCAGCCACTGGACCGCGCGGCCCGAGCGGTTGCCGGAGCGGCACACGATCTGCCACGGCTCCTCGATGTCGGCCAGCTCGGCCACCCGGCCGGGCAGCTCGCCGAGCGGGATGTGGACGGCGCCCGGCGCGTGCCCGGCGTCCCACTCGTTCTGCTCGCGCACGTCGACGATGACCTCGTCGTCGGGGATCTCGCGGGGGGCGATGACGGGGATTTCACTCATGCGCGCCAGTCTGGCAGACCGCGGGCATGGCATTCATCCGCAGGTTTGCTCTTTGTGCCCCAAGTGCATCCTGCGGATAGCGCGCAAACCTGCGGATGAATCGCGGGTGGGTGAGCGGGCACAAGAGGAGCTATGCCGCGGGGCGGGCCCGCGGCATACCTCCTCTTGCGTTGTGGATCAGATGGTGAGCATCGCCTTGATCGCGCGGCGCTCGTCCATCGCCTGGTAGGCCCCGGCGGCCTGCTCGAGCGGGAGGGCGAGGTCAAAGACCTTGCCGGGGTCGATCTTGCGGTCCCAGATGAGCTGGATGAGCTCGGGGAGGAAGCGGCGCACGGGTGCGGGGCCGCCGTGAAGGTGCACGCCGCTGAAGAAGAGCTCCAGACCGGCCAGCTCGACGTCGTGCGAGACACCGACATAGCCGACGTGGCCGCCGGGGCGGGTCGCGCGGATCGCCTGCATCATCGACTCCTGGGTGCCGACGGCCTCGATGACCGAGTGCGCGCCGAGCCCGTCGGTGAGCTCCTTGATCCTGGCCACGCCGTCGTCGCCGCGCTCCTCGACGATGTCGGTGGCGCCGAACTCCTTTGCCAGCGCCTGGCGGTCGGCGTGGCGGCTCATCGCGATGATCCGCTCGGCCCCGAGCTGCTTGGCGGCGAGGATGCCGAGCAGGCCGACGGCGCCATCTCCGACGACCGCGACGGTCTTGCCGGGGCCGGCCTCGGCCGCGACGGCGGCGAACCAGCCGGTGCCGAGGACGTCGGACGCGGCGAGCAGCGAGGGGACGAGGTCCTCATCGGGCTGGCCGGGCGTGGCGACGAGCGTGCCGTCGGCGAGGGGGATGCGGGCCTTCTGCGCCTGGGTGCCCTCGGCGCCGACGGGCTGGGCGTGGACGCAGCGCGAGTGGTAGCCGGCCTGGCAGATCTCGCAGGTGTTGTCGGAGGCAAAGAAGGATCCGACGACGAAGTCGCCGACCTTGAGGTTCTTGACGTCGGACCCGATCTCCTCGACGACGCCGACGTACTCGTGGCCCATCGGGCTGGGCTCCTTGACCTCGTCGGTGCCGCGGTAGGGCCACAGGTCCGACCCGCAGACGCAGGCGGCGGTGACGCGGATGATCGCGTCGGTCGGCTCCTTGATCGTCGGGTCCTCTCGGTCCTCGACTCGGATGTCACGGGGTGCGTGCAGGACGACTCCACGCATGTGGGCTGCTCCTTCGGGTCGGTCGGTCTCGTTCAGGATCTAGCGGATCACGGCAGCTGCGGGCTGCGGGAGTCCCTGATGGGGCACCCCACGGCGGGAATGGGCCGGCGCGTTTGTGCCCACTTGGGCTAAAACGCGCGGGGGGAACCCGTCAAGTGGCGGGATCCGCGGCGACTCGCGGGTGAGGTCAGGGGCGCGATCACGCCACCGAAGTCACCCACGAGGCCCGCCCACCGCGTTCTTGCCCACTTGGGCTAAAACGCGGGGGCGGAACTCGCCAACTCGGCTTAAGTGCGGCCGGGGACCGGCTTGTCAGGCGAGGGCTGCGGCGGCCACCTCGCGGGCCTCGACGGAGTCGCGGGCCTTCATGACGGCGGCGGCGGCGTTCTTGCACTGGTCGAGGGTGACCTGGCCGAGGCGGGCGCCGACGGACGGCACGGCGGCCGCGGCCATCGACAGCGACGTGACGCCGAAGCCGACGAGCACACATGCCAGCACTGGGTCGGCGGCGGCCTCACCACAGACACCGACGGGCTTGCCGGCGCGCTGGCCGGCCTCGGCGGTGCGGGCGATCAGCCGCAGCACGGCCGGCTGCCACGGGTCGGTCAGCGTCGCGAGGTCGGGCGACATGCGATCGGCGGCCATGGCGTACTGCGTCAGGTCGTTGGTGCCGATCGAGAAGAAGTCGACGACCTCGAGGAACTGGTCGGCCAGCATCGCGACCGAGGGCACCTCCACCATGACGCCCGGGGTGATGCCGCGCTCGCGGCACTTGGCGGCGAAGTCCTCGGCCTCGGGGATGGTCGCGATCATCGGCGCCATCACCCAGGTCGACGCGTCCTCACCGCGCGCGGCCACGGAGGCGGCGCGGGCGGCGTCGAGCTGGCGGGTGAGCAGCCCCTCGTTGCCGAAGGACGTCCGCACGCCACGCACGCCGAGCGCCGGGTTGGGCTCGTCTGGGGCAGTGGCGAACTCGAGTGGCTTGTCGCTGCCGGCGTCGAGTGTGCGCAGGACGACCTTGGCCTCCTTGGGGAATGCCGCGAAGACCTCGCGATAGATCTCGGTCTGCTCCTCGACGTCAGGCTCGGCGTCGCGGTTGAGGAAGCACAGCTCGGTGCGGAAGAGCCCCACACCCTCGGCCTGGCCGGACGCGGCCTGCTGGGCGGACTCGCCGTTCTGGACATTGGCGAGCAGGTCGACGCGGTGGCCGTCGGAGGTCTGGGCGGGGCCGGTCCAGGTGCGGATGCGCTCGCGCTCCTCGGCGTCGGCGGCCACCCGCTCACGGGCCGCGGCCTCGTCGGGGCGACGCTCGATGACACCGGAGGTGCCGTCGACGAGGATCGGCTCGCCGTCCTCGATGGCCTCGATGCCATGGGCGGCGACGATGCAGGGTATGCTGCGCTGCCTCGCGATGATCGACGTGTGCGAGGTCGGGCCGCCGAGGGAGGTCACCAGGCCGACGATGAGCGAGGCATCGAGCTCGGCGGTGTCGGCCGGCGCGAGGTCCTCGGCGAGGATGACGACAGGGGCGTTCGGGCGCGGCACGCCTGGCTCGGGCAGGCCCTCGAGCTCGGCGACGACCCGGTCGCGGATGTCGCGCAGGTCGGTGACGCGCTCGGCCATCAGCCCGCCGAGCTTGGTGAACATGACCACGAACTGCTCGGTGGCGGCGACGGCGGCCTGGGCCGGCGGCATACCGGCAGTGATGTGCTTGTGGGCGGCCTTGATCCAGCCGCGGTCCTTGGCGAGCGCCGACGTGGCGAGCAGCACCTCGGAAGCGACACCCGTGACGCGCTCGGCGCGCTCGCGGAGGCGGTCGGAGACGGCATTCGCGGCAGCCGTGAAGCGCTCCTTGGCGGCATCGCGCTCGCCCTCGGGCAGGTCCGGCGCGCTCGCCGGGACCTGAGGCCGGGGCCTCGTCCAGGCGGCCGGCGCGTATCCGACGCCGGGCACGACCCCCGTCCCACGGATCTCGGCGGCATCGGTGGCGGTGCCGGTCGGGGACTCCACGTGGGTGCCCTGGGTGCGCGTGCTGTCGGCCATGTCCAACTCCTCGGCGAGCTTTCACGGGCAGCGGCGTCGCTGCCGTGATCCGATCGTAGCCACCTCCCCCTTGACGGCACAACAGATACGGGAGTAAACAAACACATACGGACTTCCGATTGGCTTCGGATGAGCCCCTGACCAGACCTCGACGAGGAGGACGGCATGTACGCACCCGAGCGGCAGCAGCAGATCGCGCAGCTGACCAGCGCCCGGGGCCGCGTCGCCGTCACCGACCTCGCCCGCCACTTCTCGGTCACCCCTGAGACCATCCGCCGCGACCTCGCCGAGCTTGACCGCCTCGGCGTCGTCTCCCGCGTCCACGGTGGCGCGATCCCCCGCAGCTCTCTCCCCCGCCTCGAGACCACCGTCGCCGAGCGCAGCCAACGCCACGCCGGGCAGAAGGCCGCGATCGCCCGCGCCGCGCTCTCGTGGCTGCCGGCCGTCACCCCCTCCGGCCGCGCCAATGTCATCCTCGACGCCGGCACGACCACGGCTGCCTTGGCGGAGCTGATCCCGCCGCGTGAGGACCTGACCTGCGTCACCAACTCCGTGCCGATCGCCGGCCAGCTGGTCGACCTCCTCCCCGGTGAGGTCGTCCTGCTGGGCGGTCGGGTGCGCGGCATGACCCAGGCGACCGTCGGCGAGACCGGTGTCGAGACCCTCGGCCGGCTGCGCGTCGACGTCACCTTCCTCGGCACAGACGGGGTCACGATCGCGCACGGCGCCTCCACCCCCGACTCGAGCGAGGCCGCGACCAAGCGCGCGATGGCCGCGGCGGGCCGGGTCGTCGTCCTCCTCGCCGACTCCTCCAAGATCGGCGCCGAGCACCTCGTGCAGTTCGCCCGGCTGGAGGACATCGACGTCCTCATCACCGACGACGGGCTTGCGCCCGCAGACCGTAAAGCCCTCTCCGACAAGGGAGTCGAGGTAGTCATCGCATGATCGTCACCGTCACGCCCAACCCGAGTATCGACCGCACGGTCACGCTCGACGGGCCGCTCGTCCGCGGCGCCGTCCATCGCCTCACCTCGGTGATCTCCGAGCCCGGCGGCAAGGGCATCAACGTCGCGAGGGCGCTGCACTATGCCGACGTCGACGCGCTCGCGCTGCTGCCCGCCCGTGACCACGACCCGCTGCTGGCGGCGATGGACGAGCACGGCCTGCGCCGCGCGACCGTCCCCGCCCCCGGCGCCGTCCGCACCAACACCGCGGTCACCGAGCCCGACGGCACCACCACCAAGCTCAACGAGGCCGGCTTCGTCCTCAGCGACGACGACACACGTGCCCTCACCTCGCTCGTCGTCGAGCACGCCATGGGCGCCGGGTGGGTCGTCATGTCCGGCTCGCTCCCGCCCGGCCTCCCGGCCGAGTGGTATGCCGCGACGATCGACGCCCTGCGCGCGTCCGGCAGCGCCGCCCGGGTCGCCATCGACACCTCCGACGCGCCGCTGGCAGCCCTGTCGGCCCGCCTCCCCGGCAGCGCCCCCGACCTGATGAAGCCCAACTCGGAGGAGCTGGCCCAGCTCATCGGGCGCGGCGACGGCGTCGAGCTCGAAACGGCTGCCGAGCGGGGCGATATCGCGCCAGTCGTCGAGGCCGCCGCAGCCCTGCGCGAGCGCGGGGTGGCCGAGGTCCTCGTGACCCTCGGTGGTGCCGGCGCCGTCCTCGCAGCGGCCGAGGGAGTCTGGCACGCCACGGCCCCGCGCATCACCGTCGTCTCCACCGTCGGCGCCGGCGACTCCTCGCTGGCCGGCTATGTCTCGGCGGCCGAGGCCGGCCTGCCCCACCCGGAGCGACTGCGCCGCGCGGTCGCCTATGGCTCGGTGGCCGCGTCGCTGCCGGGCACCGACCTCCCCCGACCCGACCAGGCCGCGGCGCTCGCCGACGGCATCACGATCACCCAGCTGTGAAGCACGACCCGGCGTCCCAGGAGCCGGCCATCTCAGAAGGAGCACCAGGTGCCATGACCGACACCCAGCTGATCACCCCCGATCTCGTCGCCCTCGACGAGAATCTCGGGTCCGACAAGAGCGAGGTCATCCGTGCCCTCGCGACCAAGGTGGCCGACACCGGGCGCGCCTCCGACGTGGCGGGGCTCCTCGACGACGCCCTCGCCCGCGAGGCCAAGTCCGGCACCGGCCTGCCCGGCGGCATCGCCATCCCCCACTGCCGCTCGACGACGGTGACCGAGCCGACGCTCGCCTTCGCGCGCCTCGACCCCAAGGTCGACTTCGGCGCCAAGGACGGCCCCGCCGACATCGTCTTCCTCATCGCGGCGCCCGAGGGCGGCGGCCAGGAGCACATGAAGCTCCTGACCAAGCTCGCCCGCGCGCTCGTCAAGAAGGACTTCGTCGCCGCCCTGCGAGGCGCCCAGTCCAAGGACGAGCTCGTCGCGCTCGTCGACGGCGTGGTCAACCCCGCCCCCAAGACCGAGGCGAATGCCGCGGGCACACCCGCTGCGGCCGCCACCGGTGCCGCTGCTGCGACCGCCGCCGGCGCCACCGCGGCCACCGCGGCCGGGACCACCCCGGCAGGTGCCGCTGACACCGCAGCCGCCCCCGCGGCATACGCCCAGGACGGGCAGCCGGCCACGACGGCGGGCAACCGCTCGGTCGTCGCAATCACCGCCTGCCCCACCGGGATTGCCCACACCTACATGGCCGCCGACTCGCTCGCCGACACCGGCAAGGAGATGGGGGTCGACGTGCTCGTCGAGACCCAGGGCTCGGCCGGCTCGACCCCGCTGACCGCCGCCCAGATCGCCGCCGCCGACGCGGTCATCTTCGCGACCGACGTGGGCGTCAAGGGCCGCGAGCGCTTCGCCGGCAAGCCGGTCATCGAGTCGGGCGTCAAGCGCGCGATCAACGAGCCGCGCGTCATGCTCGAGGAGGCGCTCGCCGCCGCCGACAACCCCAACGCGCGCCGCGTCGCCGGCGACGCCAGCGCAGCGGCTGCCGAGGAGACCGGCCCGCAGCTGAGCTTCGGCAAGCGCATCCAGCAGGCGCTGATGACCGGTGTCTCCTACATGATCCCGTTCGTCGCGGCCGGCGGTCTGCTCATCGCCCTCGGCTTCCTCTTCGGCGGCTATGACATCACCGAGGTGGCCGACAAGGTCGTCGCGGAGAACTCGCTGACCAACCTGCCCGACCCGACCGGCCACGCACTCTTCGGCTCGTCGCTGATGACCTACCTCGGCGCCGTGATGTTCAAGCTCGGTGGCCTCGGCTTCAGCTTCCTCGTGCCGGCGCTCGCGGGCTACATCGCCTTCGCGCTGGCCGACCGTCCCGGCATCGCCCCCGGCTTCATCACCGGTGCCGTCGCGGGCGCGGTGGGCGCGGGCTTCATCGGCGGCCTCGTCGGTGGTCTGCTCGCCGGCGCGATCGCGCACTGGCTGACGACCTTCCGCCCGCCGCGCTGGCTGGCCGGCCTCATGCCCGTCGTGATCATCCCGCTCGTGACGACCCTGCTCGCTGGCGGCCTGATGTACATCCTGCTCGGCAAGCCGCTCGCCTCCCTGCTCAACGCGCTGACCACCTGGCTCGAGGGCATGTCCGGCACCTCCGCGGTCCTGCTCGGCGTCATCGTCGGCCTGATGATGTGCTTCGACCTCGGCGGCCCGGTCAACAAGGCGGCCTACCTCTTTGCCACCACCGGTCTCGACGTCAACAACACCGCGTCGATGAAGGTCATGGCCGCGGTCATGGCGGCCGGCATGGTCCCGCCGATCGCGCTCGCCCTGGCGACCCAGCTGCGCCCCGGCCTCTTCACCCCGTCCGAGCGCGAGAACGGCCGTGCCGCATGGCTGCTCGGCGCGTCCTTCATCTCCGAGGGCGCCATCCCGTTCGCCGCGGCCGACCCGCTGCGCATCATCCCCTCGATGATGGTGGGCGGTGCCGTCACCGGCGCGCTGTCGATGCTCTTCGCCGCCGCGTCCAAGGCCCCGCACGGAGGCGTGTTCGTCTTCTTCGCCATCGACAAGTTCCTGCTGTGGCTGCTGGCGATCGTCATCGGCGCGGTCATCTCCGCGGTGATCACCATGGCGGTCAAGTCGATGGGCCGCAAGGACACCGAGGTCGAGCCGGCGCGCGTCGCCGCCTGACCCGCTAGCGTCACACTCAAGTCACCAACCGATAAGGAGCCACCATGGCCAGCAAGACCGTAGTCGTCGGATCCGCCGTCGGCCTGCACGCCCGCCCCGCGACGATCATCGCCGAGGCCGCGGAGAAGTACGACGAGGAGATCACCCTCTCCACGCCCGAGGACGAGGAGGGCGTCGACGCCGCCTCGCAGCTGCTCATCATGACCCTCGGCGCCGAGAAGGGCGCGACGGTCACCGTCACCTCCGACAACGAGGCCGCGGTCGAGGAGATCGCCGCGCTCGTCGAGAGCGATCTCGACGCCGAGTGACCTGAGCGGTCCCCACCGCGAGCATGAGGTATGCTCGCGGTCGCCGAGGAGGAGGACGAGGCACTACTGGTTGAGATCGCGGACGCTCTGGCGGCGCTCGCCGAGACCGCGGAGGCCCGCGGTGAGCTGGAGAAGCAGCGCACCGACCTCCCCGACCACATCGTCATCGAGCTGCTCGACACGGTGGTCCAGTCCGCCGGCCCCGCCGCGGTGCAGATCCGCAACCGGCTGCTGGAACTGCTGCCGAGCGCGGCTGGCGTGGCCTGGTGGTCATCGAGCGCGCCGACGCGATCACAGATCCAGTCGCGGACCCGGTCGCGGACGCGGTCGGGGTCGGGGTCGTGACCTCCCCACCTCCGGTCCACCTGGCTTCCGGTCCCGTTGACTTGTAGCAACTCACGCCTAAACGAGGCCTCTTAGGCGTGAGTTGTGACAAGTCAACGAAGGGGAGGCTGGGTCCCCGGGGGGTGTCGCCCGGCCCTACTCCGGGCGGGCGCCGCAGCCGCCGAGCTGGTCGACAGCGTCGACGGTGCGCTGCCAGGCGGCGTGGTCCGTGGTCGGCGTGGCCATCCGGACGATGAACCTCGGTCGCTCGACGCGGGTCGGCTGATAGGTCATGTCCGTGGTGACCTTGCCGGCCTCGTCGCGGCGCAGCGTGAAGCGGGCGATGATCCCGTCCTGCACACCCTCGGGCTGGTGCGGCGAGATGACGCGGCTCTGGTTGGAGATGAAGTTGCCCATCCCATAGAGCACGTGACGGCCGTTGATGCGCTCGCATGGCTGGACCACGTGGGCGTGGGTGCCGAGGATCAGGTCGACCTTGCCGGAGCGCAGCAGCGCCTTGGCGATCCGGGTCTGGTCGTCGGTCGGCTCGGTGATGTACTGCGTGCCCCAGTGCATCGAGACGACCACGAAATCGGCGCCCGAGGCCCGGGCGGCCTTGGCCTGCGTGAGAATCCCGGCGCTGTCCAGCACCGGCCAGGAGTACTTCGCCAGCCAGGCGGCCCTGCTGGGGATCGTCGTCGTCGGGCTGCCCGAGTTGGGGAAGGTGTAGGTGTAGGCGAGGTGGGCGATTGTGGCGCCCCGCACGTCATACATCTCGGCCTTGCCCGCCCGCTCCTTGTGCAGTGTCGGCCCGGCGTAGCCCAGCCCCGCGCCGCGGATGACCTCCTCGGTCGCGCGGATGCCCTCGAGCCCCCGGTCGAGCGTGTGGTTGTGGGCGAAGTCGCAGCCGTCCACGCCGACGTCCTTGAGGGCGGTGGCCATCTCGTGCGGGGTGTTGAACGAGACCGTGTTCTCGATCGACAGGTCCGAGTTGTCTGGTGAGAGGGGCGTTTCCATGTGGCAGAGCGTGAGATCCGCGTTGGACAGCGCAGCCTTCACGTCGGCATACATCGGCCCATAGTCGTATGCCGCGCCGCTCGTCTGCGCGAAGCGCTGGGCCGACTTGTTGACCGCCACGTGGGGCAGGACATCGCCCATCGCGACCAGGCTCACCTCGAGCGCCCGGCCGGTGGACGACGTGCCAGACGTGGGGCTCCCGCCAGACGATGAGGCGCTGCCGGAGGCAGGGTCGGCCGCCGTGGGTGCGCCCGCCGGGGACGACGGGTCCCCCGAGGTCGTGGCGGCGCAGGCCGACAGGGCGAGGGCGGCACAGGCGAGGGCGAGGGCTGGGCGCCTGGTCATGGCCCGAGGGTAGCGAGATGCCCACCCGGGTATCCACGGATCGTCCGGGGTGTCGCTCAGGCCACGATGATCACGTGGAGGTGCCGCGGGCCGTGGACGCCCTCGACGCGGGTGAGCTCGATGTCGCTGGTGGCGCTGGGGCCGCTGATCCAGGTGAGCGGCCTGCTCGGGTCGAGTCGCTCGATGGCGTCCGGGACGTCGTCGACGACCTGGTCCGCCCGGACGATGCAGACATGGCGGTCCGGCACCAGCGTGATCGCCCGCCGCCCCTGGCCCTCGCCGTGGTCGAGGACGATCGTGCCCGTCTCGGCGATGCCAAGCGCTGCGGTGGTGACGACGGCGCCGATGCCGTCCAGCCCGGCCGCGCTCAGTCCGTCGTCGACCCGGGCGCCCGGGATGTCGAGGGGCAGGCCGGGAGCGACCAGGACGGAGGCGGCGTCGGCGACAGCTCGCTGCACGGTCTCGTCGAGTTCGGCTGGGGCACAGCGCTCCACGACCGCCCGATAGTCGGCCACCCGCTCCGCAAACAGCTCCAGCCGCTCTGCGTCAGACAGTGGCGCCCGCCGCGGCGCCGGCAGCTGGGAGGTCGGCTGTGCGGCATACCCCTTGTCGGAGAGGGCTGCCCGGACGCGGCCGAGGATCTCCGCTCGGGCCTCACTCATCACGGCCTCCATCCGTGCGGGACCACCACTGGCGGAAGGACTCCCGCGGCGGTGCCGGCAGGTCACGCGCGCCGGTCCAGGCGGTGGCTGGGCCGGCCAGGCGGCCGGCGGCAGCGCGGCCACCGGGCAGGACCGAGCGCGAGAGGCGGCCCAGCACCGGGCCGGAGAGTCCCGACGCGCGCTCGACGAGGCCGAGCCGGCTGGCATCGGCGAAGGCCCATGACGCGGCCCGCATCGCGACGGCCTCGGGCTTCGGCACGCGATCGCCGCGGTGGCCGTCGACGACGCGCGAGCGCAGGTGCACGAGGACCTCGGGGATGTCGATGCGCACCGGGCACACCTCGAAGCACGCGCCGCACAGCGAGGAGGCATAGGGCAGCGAGTCCACCTGGGGGTCGCCCGTGCCGCGCATGAGCGGATTGAGGATCGCGCCGATCGGCCCGGGATAGACCGAGCCATAGGCGTGCCCGCCCGTGCGCTCATAGACGGGGCAGGTGTTGAGACAGGCCGAGCAGCGGATGCACCGCAGCGCCTGGCGGCCGACCTCGTCCGCGAGCGCGCGGGTGCGGCCGTTGTCGAGCAGGACGACGTGCACCTCCTGCGGGCCGTCGCCGGGGGTGACGCCGGACCACATCGAGGTATAGGGGTTCATCCGCTCACCGGTCGACGAGCGCGGCAACAGCCGCAGGAGCGGGTGGAGACCGGCCCAGGTCGGCACGACCTTCTCGATGCCGACGACCGAGACAAGCACCTCGGGCAGCGTGAGGCACATGCGGCCGTTGCCCTCGGACTCGACCACGACGAGCGTGCCCGTCTCTGCCACAGCAAAATTCGCGCCCGACACGGCAAACCTGGCCCGCAGGAACTTCTCGCGCAGGTGCAGTCGCGCGGCCTCGGCGAGCGCGGCCGGCTCGTCCGTCAGCAGGGCCGGTGCGGGGCGCCCCGCCTTGGCCATCTGACGCAGGAAGATCTCGCGGATCTCGGCGCGGTTGCGGTGGATCGCGGGGACGAGGATGTGGCTCGGCAGGTCGTCGCCGAGCTGCACGATCAGCTCGGCCAGGTCGGTCTCCCACGGCAGGATGCCCGCGTCGACCAGCGCCTCGTTGAGCCCGATCTCCTGGGTGACCATCGACTTGACCTTGACGACCTCGTCGACGCCGTGCCGCTGGGCGAGCCCGACGACGATCGCGTTGGCCTCCTCCGCGTCACGCGCCCAGTGCACGGTGGCACCTCGGGAGGTCAGCTCCTCCTCCAGCCGGACGAGGTGGGTCTCGAGGTCGAGCAGCGCCTGCTCCTTGACCGCGGCGCCAGCGAGGCGCAGCTCCTCCCACTCCTCGACCTCGCCGACGACGGCTGCCCGCTTGGCGCGGATGACGGACGTCGCGTGGGCGAGGTTGTGGCGCAGCTGGGTGTCGGCGAGCGCCGCGCGCGCGGATGTGGGGAAGGGCGGCATGCCGACGAAGGTGTGGGTCATGGCTCCTCCTCCGTCGCGGCGAGCACCTCGGCGAGATGGGCCACGCGCACGCCGGAGCGCTGACGGGAGAGCACGCCCCCGATGTGCATCAGACACGAGTTGTCGCCTGCGACAAGGACTTCCGCGCCGGTCTCGCGGACGTGGCGAGCCTTGTCGGAGCCCATCGCGACCGAGATGTCGGAATTCTTGAGGGCAAAGGTGCCGCCGAAGCCGCAGCACTCCCACTCCCCCGGCAGGTCGACGAGGGTGATCCCGCGGACCGCCTCGAGGAGCCGGCGCGGGCGGTCGCCGACGCCGAGCAGCCGCAGCGAGTGGCAGCTCGGGTGATAGGTCACGCGATGGGGATAGTAGGCACCGACATCGGTCAGACCGAGGTCATCGACGAGGAACTCGCTCAGCTCCTGCACCCTCGGCGCCGTCTCGGCCACCGCCCTGGCCAGCCCCGCATCACCCGACCGCTCCGCAACGAGCGCGTGCTGGTGCCGCGCCGAGGCCGCGCACGAGCCGCTCGGCGTCACCACCGTGTCATACCCTGCGAACGCGTCCACGAAGGTCCGCACGACCGGGACAGCCTCGTCGAGATATCCAGTGTTGACCATCGGCTGTGCGCAACAGGTCTGTGCCGCAGGGAAATCCACGTCGACCCCGAGCCGACGCAGCAGCCGCACAGTCGCCTTGCCTGTCTCGGGGAACATCGCGTCGTTGACGCACGTGACCAGGAGCGCGACCCGCATCGCGGCCTACTTGAGGAACTTCGAGGTCCGGCGGTCGGCGAGCGGCTTGCCACCGGTCTGGCAGGTCGCGCAGTACTGGAGCGAGGAGTCGGCAAAGCTCACCTCGCGCACACTGTCGCCGCACTCCGGACACGGCTCGCCAGTGCGGCCGTGCACGCGCATGCCGGCGCGTTTGGCGTCCTTGAGCTCGGCCGCAGGCTTCCCCGACGCGGCGACCACGGCGCCAGCGAGAGTGTCGCGCAGCGCGGCATACAGCCGGTCGACCTCCTCGTCGGTGAGCTTGGCGGCGATGGCGAACGGCGAGAGCTTGGCGACGTGGAGGATCTCGTCGGAGTAGGCGTTGCCGATGCCGGCGATGACCGACTGGTCGCGCAGCACACCCTTGATCTGCGCCTTGCGCGCCCCGAGGATCTCGGCGAACGCCCCACGGGTGAAGCCCTCGCCGAGCGGGTCGGGGCCCAGGCTCGCGATGCCCGGCACCTCGGCCGGGTCGCCCACGAGGTATGCCGCGAGCCGCTTCTTGGTGCCGGCCTCCGTCAGGTCGAAGCCCGATCCGTCGTCAAGGCGCACCCGCAGCGCGATCGGCGACTTGCCCGGGCGCAGGCGGGTCTCGGGGATCTGCTCGGACCAGCGCAGCCAGCCCGCCCGCGCGAGGTGGAAGACAAGGTGGGTGCCGGAGCAGTCGAGGTCGATGAACTTGCCGTGCCGCGCGACCCCGTCGACAAGGAGACCGACGAGGGCCTCCGGTGGCGGGTTGAAGGTCTTGAGCACCGAGATCGACCCGAGCTCGACGCCGGTGACCGCGCGGTCTCGGGTGCGCTCGGCGAGGAAGTCGACCAGGGCCTGGACCTCGGGCAGCTCGGGCATGCCTCAGGCCCTCTCGTCGGCCGTGTCGCTCTGCCCGAGCACCTGGCGCAGCAGGTGGAGCAGCCCGTAGCCGTCGGGTGCGCGCACGTCGGGCACCGCGCCCTCGGGTCGGCGACCGTCGAGGAACTCGCCGATCTCGTCGTTGGAGAGCGGCAGACCGTGGCTGAGGACCTGCTCGGCGGGGGTCAGCTCGCGGATCGCGATGGCCTCGACGTGGTCGGGGTTGCCCTCGGCGAAGTCGCCATAGATCTTGGGGTCGTGCTGGCCGTCATCGCCGATGAGCACCCAGCGGGTGTTGGGCAGCTCGCGCGCCAGACGCGCCAGACACTGCCGCTTGTGCTCCTGACCGGACCGGAACCAGCCGGTGTTGGTTGGGCCCCAGTCGGTCAGCAGCAGCGGCCCGAGCGGGTAGCCGTGGCGCTTGAGGAAGCGGGTCAGGGTCGGGGCGGTGTTCCACGCGCCGGTGGAGACATAGACGATCGGGGCGCCCGGATAGCGCTCCATCAGCGAGCGGTACATCGTGGCCATCCCGGGCACGGCGCGGCGGGCGCCCTCGTGCTGGACGAAGGTGTTCCACGCCGCGATCAGCGGTCGCGGCAGCATCGTGGTGATCACGGTGTCGTCGATGTCGCTGACGAGGCCGATCGGCTGCTCGGGGTCGACGATGAGGACCGCCGCGGTCACGTCCTCGGCGTCCGGCGAGCGCAGCCGGGCCTCGTGCCAGCCGGGCTCGAGGCCATGGCCGGCGATCGTCAGGTCGATCAGCCCCGCCCGGTCGGTGTGGCTGGCGACGGTGGCCTCGCCGAGGGTGATCTCGACGGGGGCGTTCATCGCGGGCGCGGTCACGAAGGCCCGCCAGCCCCGCTGCTCGTGCTCGGCCTCCTCCAGCTCGGCGTCCGGCGCCTTGGCGTCGACGCTCGTGGAGTCGGCCGGGCCCTGGGTGAGCAGCACCCTCCCGAGGATCCGGGCGGCCCGCGGCGAGCCGTATCCGGTGTGGCTGACCAGGCGGGTGCGCCACCCGCGTCCGCGCAGCACCGACTCGACCCAGCGGTTCAGGGCGTCCTCGAGGAGGGCGGCAGCATGCGGGCGAGCCATGGCTGTGAGCCTAGAGCACGGTCAGCGCTGGGAGCTGAGTGCGCGCGCGATATCGCCGATCACGCGGCGGACGTCGGCCTCGTCGAGATCGAGGCGCCAGAGGCGCTCGCCCCACGAGAGGGTCAGGGCGGGCAGGGCCGCCAGCTCGAACTCGGCTGCGATCGCCGCGTCCTCGCCGGCCATGTCGTATGCCGTGTCGGAGCCCGCGAAGATGGCCGTCGCCTCGGCGTCCACACCAAGACGTCGCGCGATCTCCGTGATCCCGTCGACCGTGCGGGGGTCGAGGCCGTCGACCAGCCCGTCATAGAAGGTGCGCACGGCCCGAGGCCGGTCGTCGTCGGCCGCGGTGAGCAGGGCGAGCAGCGCCGCGGACGCGGCCAGGTCATGCCCGGCGACGACCACCTCGAGGTCGACATCGTCGCGGTAGCGCTCGGCCACCTGCTCCAGGACCACCCACTGCCCTGGGGTCAGCGCCAACAGCGGGTCGAGGAAGCAGGTGATCATCGGACGCTCGCCGTCGGAGCGGAGACGGTCGTGGCGAACCCGGCGGGCCGACATACGCCCCAGCCAGGCCGATCCACCCGGGGGCAGGCACGGCACGCTGGACTCGCTGTGGGTGCAGGCACGCGGGCGGTGCGGAGCGGACCAGAGGCCGCACCGACGGGGTCGGGGCAACTGGCTCATCGATGCCTCTAGGGGTGAGGAGCTGTCCGCCGACGGATGTCGGCGGGTCGTCGGGGGCCACCCCGCATCGACGTGGCAGGGGTCGACGAGATGGCCGACCCAGCGGCTTCAGGTCTGCTTCACTCTACGCCAGCAGCTCACCGGCGTCACCGGCGTCGCCGCGCCGAGCCGCGTCGACGATCTGCCGGGCCAGGTCGCGCACCTTGACATTGCGGTGCTGCGACGTGGTCCGCAGGACGTCGAAGGCCCTGGACTCGTCGATGCCGTGGATGCCGATGAGCACGCCCTTGGCCTGCTCGATGACGGCGCGGGAGGCCATCGCCTCCTCCATCTGGGCCGCGACCTCGCGGGCGCCGATGATCTCGATCCCGGCGTGGATGGCGTCGGCTGCTCGCCGGGCCGCGGCGCGGGTCAGCGAGCGCACCCCCTCGTCGGTGAAGGCGTCGGACTCGTTGCCGTAGAGGTTGAGCGCCCCCAAGGGCTCGTCCTCGCTCACCAGCGGCACGGCATACAGGGCATGGATGTCGCCAAAGCTCTCGACCCCGTCGACGAAGTCCGGCCAGCGCTCGCGGGCGGCCTCGAGCGTGACGAGGTTCTCGCGGCGCTCGCGGAAGGCGTCGAGGCAGGGACCGTCGCCCACGGCATACTGCACGGCGTCGATCTGGAGGGTCTCGGCGGTCGTGCACGCGGCGGTCTGGGGCCCGCGGTCGCCCATCAGGGTGATGCCGACCTCGTCGCAGCCGTCGATGTGCCGCTGGACGACACCGACCACCCGCTCGAGATAGGCCTCGAGCTCGTCCATCGTGCGGCAGACCCCGTCGAGGTCGGTCAGGAGCGAGGCGAGGACGGCGTCACTCGAGGAGCTGTCGAGCGTGGGCATGGGGTGCCTCCAGGCAAGGGGACATAGGCACAGGTCAGGTGGCACACACGCCACTCCCGAGCAAACTAACGCGCACGTAGCACCGCGCCCGCATCCGCCACCAACATCTACCCTTTGGGGTGTGAGCCGCCATCCCCTCGCCGACATCCTCGACTCGGCCCGGGACGGACGGCATCCCGACCCGGACGGCGGCTGGACGCGGCTGCCCCGCTGGCGCGCCGGCACCGACGCCGTCGTGGCGCTGACCGGCCACGCCTATCTGTGCACCGAGACGGCGCTGACCGACGAGGAGCTGACCGCTCTCGGGGTCGACGGCACCGGTGGCGCGCACGCGCCCCAGGTCGCGCTGGCACTGGCCGACACAGGTGGCTGGATGGACGTGCTCGACGCCGTGCTGCTCGGTGTGGGACGCGGGCGGCCCGACGCTGCCCTGGTCCGGCGGCCGGACCTCGACGAGCACCCGCGGGTGGTGCACGGGCGCCGGATGCGGGAGGACGTCGTGGCCTGGGGATACCGCGACACCGGTCGCGGCGATGTCGTCTCCGTCGGCCGTGGGGTGGGCGGACTGCTGGAGATCGGCCTCGAGGTGGCCACCCCCGGTCAGGGCTCCACGATCGTCGACGATGCGCTCGACGCCCTGCCCGCCGGCGAGACGGTCGTCGCCTCCGTCTCCCCCGGCAACGCCCGCTCGCTGCGAGCCTTCCTCCGCGCCGGCTTCGTCCCCATCGGCTCCGTCCAGGTCATCGTCCCCGCGACCCCCTGACCTCCCCCTGCCAATCGTCTTGGGGGTCAGGTGATCCAGGGCGTGAGCGGTCGAGATCGAGTGGCTCGGCGCGGCATACCCCTCCATCGGACCGGCGGCTCCCCGCCGCCCCCACCCCCGCGCTTTCGCCCACTTGGGCACGAACGCGCGGGCGCTCCCGTGGACGGCCGTATAAACACGTGCGACACGACGGCTAGAATCCCCTGCCATGGGCAACCGCGCGGCACTCCTGGACGGCGCGAAGCGCTGCATCACCGACAAGGGCATCCCCACCACGACCGCGCGTGATATCGCGAATGCCGCGGGCGTGAGCCTGGGCGCGATCGGCTACCACTTCGGGTCCAAGGACGTGCTGTTGGCCGAGGCTGCCGCGCAGATGGCCGCCGACCAGCTGCTCGATCTGTGGTGGGCGGCATTCTCCGAGGCTGCGGCCGGCGGGGGCCGCTCGCGTGCCGAGGTCTTCGCCGCCGGGCTCTCCGGTGTCGTCGCCGGCCTCGACGAGCAGCGGTCCGCGCTGCTGGCCGGCATCGAGGCGCTGTCGCTGGCCGAGCGCTCCCCGGAGACGCGCGAGCGGGTGCAGGCCGATCAGGCGAGCGACCTGGCCGAGCTGGCCGAGGGCTTCGGCAAGACCTGGCCCGACCTGCGGGGCAAGGAGCGCAGGGCGCTGGCGGCCCTCGCCTACAGCACCATTCACGGTGTCGCCCGCATGTGGCTGGCCGACCCCTCCTCCGTGCCGGCCGGCGCCCAGGTCGCCCACGCACTCGGCGCCCTCGCCGCTGCCCCCGCACCGGTCACGCCCACGCAGCCCGAGCCCACGCCGGCCCCCGATGAGGAGCCCATCGCGGAGCCCGCGCCCAAGGCCAAGAAGCCCAAGAAGGCACGCGGCAAGAAGGGCAAGAAGTAGGCCCGCTTCTCCTCACTCGACCGCACGGCCCGTCGGGTGATTGGCCTGCGCCTGAGAGGGTGGGCTCATGACGGCCGTCTATCGCAAGAGCAGCGCGGGCGCTCCTCACGGCTACTTCCGCTGGGAGGCAGCCGGGCTGGACTGGCTCGCCTCGGCTGACGGGGCGCGCACGGTCGGTGTGCTCGAGGCGGCCGACGACCACCTCGACCTCGAGCGCCTCTCCCCCAGCACCCCGACGCCCGAGGCAGCGGAGGCGTTCGGACGCGGACTGACCCACACCCACCTGGCCGGCGCCCCGGCCTTCGGCGCACCACCGGAGGGATGGTCCGGCGACGGTTTCCTTGGGCCGCTCAGCGAGCCTCTCCCCCTGCGTCTGGTGCCGTGCGAGACATGGGGGGAGCTCTATGGCGTCCACCGGGTCTGGTCGACCGCCCGCCAGGCCGTGGCCCGTGGCGAGCTCAGCTCGGGCGACCTGGCCGTGATCGAGCGCGTCGTCGCCCGCCTGCGGGACGGGGAGTTCGACGACGGCCGCCCGCCGGCGCGCATCCACGGCGACCTGTGGTCGGGCAACCTCATGTGGCTGGACTCCGAGGCCGTCCTCATCGACCCGGCCGCGCACGGAGGCCACGCCGAGACCGACCTCGCGATGCTCGACCTCTTCGGCGCGCCGCACCTGGGACGGCTCCTCGCGGCATACCAGGAGGTCAGCCCGCTCGCTGAAGGCTGGCAGGCCAGGGTCGCCCTCCACCAGCTGCACCCCGTGCTTCTGCACGCCGTGCTCTTCGGCGGCGGGTATGCCGCGCAGGCGATGCGGATCGCGCGCACCTACGCGTGAGGGTCAGCGCCGGGCCTGGACCCGGATGCCGAGCTCGACCGCCTTGGGGACAAACCGCTGCGCCCGCGACAGGAACTGCGCGAGCGTGCCGACCTGGATGACCGCCCTGTCGCGCTCCAGACCCTCCAACGCCTTCTCGGCCACTGTCTCAGGCTGGATCAGACGCGGTTGGAGAGCCTTGATGTTCTTGCGGAAACTGCCCTCGGCATACCCACTGGTCGGCTCGAACGGCTCGTCGATGAGCGGGGTCTCGACATAGGCCGGGCACAGCACCGAGACGCGGATGCCCTTGGGGGTCGCCTCCGCCCGCAGCGCCTGGCTGAAGCCCACGACCGCCCACTTGGTCGCCGTATAGGGGGTCATCACTGGCGCCGGCATCAGCCCGGCGAGCGAGCCTGTGTTGAGGATCGACCCGCCTCCCTGCCGCTGCATGACCGGGTATGCCGCGCGGCAGCCGTTGACCACGCCCCGCAGGTTGACGTCGATGGCGGTGTCCCAGTGGCGGTCGGTCGTCTCCTCGAACGGCCCAGCGAAGAGGATGCCGGCGTTGTTGACCATGAGGTCGAGCCGGCCGCGCTGCTCGACCGTGTGCGCTACGAGGGCCTCCATCGCTGCCCGGTCGGCCACATCCACGCCGTAGCCGCTGGCACTGCCCGGCCCGGCCGCGCTCAGCTCGGTCGCCACGCGATCGGCCGCGTCCCGGTTGAGGTCGGCGATCACGACGTGGCCGCCACGGGCCACGAGGGCCCTCGCTAGGGCCAGGCCGATGCCCGAGGCCCCTCCGGTGACGATGCTGACGGCAGGGGCGAAGGGCTCACGAGCACTCATGCCGACCGAGAGTAGCCACAACCCCGGGCGGCCGCACGCGGCATACCCGTCGCGTTTGTGGCCAACTGGGCTAAAACGCGTGGCTAAGGCACGCGGCATACGTCCCCCGCGTTTGTGGCCAACTGGGCCAAAACGCGGGAGGCGGGGGCACGCGGCATACCCGTCGCGTTTGTGCCCAACTGGGCTAAAACGCGGGGCGGAACTCGCCACTTGGCTTAAGGGGCTTGGGGTGACGGCGCCCCCAGCAAGGGTAAGGAGCGGGTGGAGGTCAGGAGCGGGTGGGGCGGAGGCGGGCGAGCTGGTCGGCGGCGGTGACGCGCAGATGGCGCAGCGACGTGGGTCGCGCGGCGACGGCGCGGAGCGCGAGGAGGGGATCGCGGGAGCGCACGCTCTCGCGGAACTGACGGAAGGCCAGCAGGTCCTCGACGGCGCTGGAGCGCTCGGCGAAAGCCCCCTTCGCGTCGGCGTCGAGCTGGTGGTCGCGCACGAAGTCGGCATCGGCGTTGAGCATCCCGAGGAGGTGGGAGTCGTCCAGGCCACGGGAGATCGAGCCGGGCCGCTGGAGATAGCGGTAGCCCGCGGAGGGCTCGGTGGCCGCAGCCCCGCCGTGGGCCATCGCCGCCGCGAGGAAGTAGAAGTCCTCGCCGATGCGCAGGTCGGGCCGGTAGCGGATGCCGTTGTCCGCGATGACCGAGCGCCGGATCATCGGCTTGAGGTAGCCGTAGGCGGGGGCGCTCGGCTTGTCGAAGCGGGAGTTGCCCGCGACGAACTCCGCGAGCGTGAGGCTCGAGGGCTGCCGGAAGATCTCGGTGGAGAACAGCGGCTGGCCCGGGCCCTCGATCTGCTCGTGGACGGTGAGCAGGTTGTCGACCACGATGTCGGCGCCGGCGTCGGCCGCGCGGTCGAGCAGGCGCCGCGTCCGCCACGGGAGCAGCGCGTCGTCGGAGTCGAGGACGGCGACCCAGTCGCCGGTGGCGGCCTCCAGGCCGGCGTTGCGGGCCTCGGCCGGGCCCTGGTTCTGCTCAAGGCGGACGAGCCGGACACGCGGGTCGCCGAGCGACTGGACCGCCTCGACGGTGTCGTCGCTCGAGGCGTCGTCGACGACGACGACCTCGACCGCGGCATCGGTCTGGTCGAGCGCGCTCTGCACAGCCGGGGCGATGGTCTCGGCAGTGTTGAACGCTGCCATGACGTAGGAGACGGTCTGGGACAAGGGGATGCTCCCTAGCGGAGGGGTGGTCGCGGCAGGGGTGCGACGCGCGGGACAGCGTAGCAACGCCAGTCGAACTGCCCCGGTTCTCCGAGTGCCGCCGAGGGTCACCGAGGGCCGTCGAGGGCCGTCGACCGCCGCTCAGCGTCTGGCGTGGGCCCGCCGACCCGCCCGCAGCGCCCGGTCCAGGTCACCCTTGACGACCGGGACGACCGCGAGCTGGAAGGCCGGCTTGGCCACCTTGTGCAGCCACGTGTAGCGGATGGTGTAGCCGAACCGCCGGATGATCCGGGCGCCGTCACCCTCGGGCTTGACCGTCCACCCGTCGCGCGCCATGTGCCAGGGCCGGATGGCCGGGCGCAGATAGGCGGGCACGCGCACGGGGCCGCGTCCGCGGCATACCTCCTCCGCCTCGGCGGGGGGCCACGGGACGTAGGCGTCCGCACTCACCTGGGGCATGGCGCCCACCGTAGATCACTCGGCGACGAGACGGGCCACGACCTTGGGAGCCGGCTCACGCAGCGAGCGCAGCGTCGGCAGCAGGGTCGCCGCCGCGGTGACGAGGAAGCACACCGCTATGGCGCTGGCCAGGTAGCCGAAGGGCATCACGAGGTGGGCCCTGGGCATGAGCGTCCGGAAGCCGACGTAGAGGAAGGTCGTCGAGACCAGCGCCATGACCAGCCCGAGGACGGTCGCGGTGACGGTCACGATGAGCGCCTCGAGGACGGGGATCACCGTCTGCTGCGAGGGCGTCGCGCCGATGACCCCGTCGAGGGCGAGCTCGGCGTCGCGCTGGCGCGACATCATCACCAGCGACCCGACCGAGCCGGCGACCGCGATCGCCAGGGGCAGGGCGATCATCGACATCATCGCCTCGGCCGAGGAGCCTTCGAGCTGGATGCCCATCGAGTCGGAGATCGAGCGGTCCATGGTCCCGGCGAAGGCGACCAGCCCAAAGACCAGACCGACCGCAAACATCACGGGCACAACGGACTTCACGAGCCGGTCGCTCTTGGCGATGGCGGTATGCCGCGCCAGGTGCCAGGCCGCGCCGGGCACCGGGAGAGCGGTCCACAGGCGGGTCATGGGACCGACGATCAGCGGGGCCACCACGGCGAGCCCGAGGCCGGTGAGGAAGAGCGAGGCGAGCGACATCTGGGCGAGGTTCATCGGGGCGTCGCGGCCCATCTCCTTGGCCGCCCCCTTGAAGAAGAAGACCATGCCGACGATGACCGCGGCCAGGACCACGAAGACCAGCCAGCGCAGCACGACGCTCGCCCGGGAGCGCCGGGCCGTCCCGGAGTCGCGGGATTGGCGCAGCGCCTCCACGGGGAGGATGCGGCTCGCGGCACGGGCCTGGCGCAGGCCGCCAAAGAGTGCGAGCACGACGGTGAAGAGCGCGCCGCCGAGCATGGCGTCCGGGGCGAGGACGGCCTCGACGTGGGGGGTCTTGCGGTCGGCGGCGACATAGTCGAGCGCCGGCTGCACGGCGAAGCGGGAGAGCAGCGCGCCCAGGATCGCGCAGACAAAGACGGTCAGCACCAGCTGGGTCATGACGAAGCGGACGACCTGGCTGGGGGTGGCGCCGGTCAGCAGCAGCCGCGCGATCGCACCGCGACGGGAGGCGACGACCAGCGCCGTGGCCGTGCCGATGACCGCGAGCGAGACCATCGAGCAGAAGAGGAGGTTCATGACCCCGTCGGCGAGGAACTGCCCCGGGGCATCGCCCTTGAGCACGCCCGAGTCCTTGCCCTCCAGGGAGCTCATGATGAACATCGAGGACAGCGCGAGGCAGAAGCTGGAGGTCACAAAGGCGAGCGAGACGCCCAGCCACGCCAGCCAGGACTCGCGCATGTCGGCGAGCGCGATCTTGGTCATCGGTCCGACTCCGCGTTGCCGCGGCGGGTGGCGTCGAGCCCGGCCATGAGGTCGGCGACCTCCTCGCGGGTGACCTGCCCGCGCTCCTCGACGAGCTCGCCGTCGCGCAGGAAGAGGACACGGTCGCAGCGGGCGGCCACGCCGGGGTCGTGGGTGACGGTGACGACGCAGCGCTCGGGGTCGTGCGCGATCCGGCGCAGCTCCTCGAGCACCATGGCGCCGGTCCGGGTGTCGAGCGCACCGGTCGGCTCGTCGGCGAAGAGCAGCCGTGGCCGCTGGGCGAGGACCCGGGCGAGCGCGACGCGCTGCTGCTCGCCGCCCGACATCACGGCCGGCCGCGACTCGGCCAGCTCGGCCAGCCCGACCGCCTCGAGCGCGCTCTTGATCTCGGTGCGCGCCGGCTTGTCACCGCGCAGCCGGAACGGCAGGGCGACATTCTCGTATGCCGTGAGGGTCGGCACGAGGTTGTAGCTCTGGAACACGAAGCCCACCTCGGAGCGACGCATCTTGGCCAGGTCGGCCCGCGAGGTGCTGCGCGTCGGGCGGCCGAGCAGGGCCACCTCGCCGCCTGTGGGCTCCTCGAGCCCGGCCAGGCAGTAGAGCAGCGTCGACTTGCCGGACCCCGACGGCCCCATGACGGCGACCATCTCGCCGGGTCGGGCCTCGAGGCTGATGCCGTGGAGCACCTCGATGTCGCGCTTGCCCGCCCGATAGGACTTGGTGACACCGCTGGCGGTCAGCATGGGAGCCCCGACATTGGCCGGTGCGGGGATGGGGTCAGTTCGGACGGTCGTCATGTCACCAGACGCTAGGTCGGTCCCGGGCCCCGCCCATCACCCTCTGGTCACCACTTCGGCCGCTGGGGTCATGCCGTCGCGGCCCGGACCCATGACCCCGGTCACGGGTGCCGAAGCGGCCACCAGCACTAACGTTGGCGGGGTGAGCGGGACCAGCCTCTTCTTCCGGCCCGCCGGGCGGCGGGGCGCCCTTGGGCGGGAGCAGGCTGCCTCCGGGTCGCCCCTCGCGGGAGAGGCCGCTCCCCCCGGCGTCATTGCCCCGCCCGGCACCCAGCTCATCCTCGACCTGATGTTCCTGCTCAGCTCGGTGCTGGGCGTGCTCACCCTCGCCGTCCACGCAGCCACCACCCGCCAGGAGCAGGTCGCGGGCGTGATCGTCATGGCCCTGCTCGGCGCACTCTGGCTGCGACTGCGACGCGACTTCTCGGACCGGACGGTGACCCTGGGCTTCGCGGGCGTCGGCCTGGCCGGCCTGTGGTTCCCCAATGTCGTGGCCTTCGTCTCGCTGCTGCTCTTTGTGGCCGTCCTCGTGGTCGCGCTCGGCCACGGCCCACGTGCGGCCCTGGGCCTGATCGCCGTCGCCACCGGGATCCTGTGGTTCACCGCGATCCCGCTCGGCCGCGGGACCGACCCGTCCATCGGCGCGGAGATCCTGGCCATCGCCGTCTTCTACGGCGTCGGCGCCGGGATCGGCACGGCGATGAGGCAGGCAGAGCTCTCCAGGGGGCGGGCCGAGCGGCTCAACGCCCAGCTCCTGGAGGCGAACTCACAGCTCGAGGCCGCCCTCGTGACCCGGGGCGAGCTCGCCCTGGCCGAGGAGCGGGCCCGCTCGGCGCGCGAGCTGCACGACGGCCTCGGCCACCAGCTGACCCTGACGGGGATGTCGCTGGAGTTCGCCCAGCGGGTCCGCGAGCGCGACCCCGAGCGGGCCTGGCAGGAGGTCGACGCCGCCGCCGCCCGCAACCGCGAGGCCCTCGACCACATGAGGCTGTGGGTGCGGGCCCTCAACCCGCCCCGGCCGCTGCCCGGCATGGGCGGCGCCGAGGCCTTCGACGCGATTGCCGAGTCGTTCCGGGGCACCGGCCTGGACGTCACGGTCGAGCACCACGGCAGCGAGGCCCCGTTGCCCAGCGAGGTCGCCCTGCTGGCCACCCGCCTCGTCCAGGAGGGCCTGACCAATGTGCTGCGCCATGCCGGCGCGACCAGCGTGCACATCCTGGTCGAGCAGTCGCCTCAGGAGTTCCGGATCGCCTTGTCGGACAACGGTCGTGACGACGACCGTGTGGGCAGCCAGGCGGGCGGCTTCGGCCTGCGGTCACTCCGCGAGCGGGCGGCCGCCCTCGGCGCGACGCTCGAGACACGGCAGGGCGCGGCAGGCGGTTTCGAGCTCGTCGCGACGGTCCCCCTAGGCGCGGCGGCGGGCGCAGCCGCGGCTCCGCTCGCCGACACCGAGCGGACGCAGTGACGGCCAGCAGGCGGATGTGACGAGCGGGTAGCCCGAAAGGGGTGCATCATGGCCTTGGATGCGACCGTGTGAGTTCAGGGGGCCCGATGCGCATCGTCATCATCGATGACCACGAGCTGATGCGCCGTGGCCTGACGCTGCTGCTGTCCACGGCAGAGGGCGTCGAGGTCGTGGGCGAGGCGGCCGACGGCCTGGAGGGCCTGGCCGTGATCGCCGCCCGCCATCCCGATGTCGTCCTCACCGATGCCCGTATGCCGCGCATGGGCGGCGTCGAGGTCGTCACCTCCGCGCGCGAGCAGTTCCCCGGCCTGCCGGTGATCATCCTGACGACCTTCGACGAGGCCGACCTGGTGCGCGAGGCGATCTCGGCCGGCGCGGCCGGCTTCCTGCTCAAGGACACCTCGACCGACGACCTCGTGCACGCGATCCACTCCGCCTACGACGGTGGCCTGGTGATCGACCCTCGGGTGGCGCGGGCCGCGCTCTTCTCGACCCCGCGGCATACCGCCCCCGAGCCTCTGGCGGTGCTGACCCGCGCGGAGCGGCTGGTCGCCGAGCAGCTCGCGACCGGCGCCACCAACGGCGAGATCGCCGGTGCCCTCGTGCTGGCCGAGGGCACGGTCAAGAACCACATCTCGACGATCCTGCGCAAGCTCCAGCAGCGCGACCGCACCGCCCTCGCGCTCTATCTCAGCCGCACCCTCGAGGAGGGCGTCGCCTCGGGCTGAGCCCGCGGCATACCCGAGCGCGCGGCATACCCCTCAGACGCGGTCGTCGCCGAGCCGCTCGGGGGCAGGGGTGCTCGCAGCGGCATCGGCCCGCGCCTCGGGCGACTCCTGGGTCTCGCTGGCCGCGAGCTCGTCGGTGACCTCCCGCTCGGCCGCGATGTCGCGGCCGTCGGGATGGGGCGCCTTCTCCTTGGTGCTCGCGGCCGCGAAGAAGACATTGAGCCAGCGCAGCCGCGGGTCGCTGTCGATGAGGACGGCCTTGAAGAACAGGGTCAGCGGCACCGCGAGCACCGCGCCGAGCGCCCCGATGATCGTCGTCCAGAAGATCAGCGAGATGAACGTGATCGAGGTGTTGAGCCCGACCGCGTCACCGGTGAACTTGGGCTGGACCACCGACTGCATGACGAAGTTGATGACGGTGTATGCCGCGATGACCCACAGCATCGACACCGGCCCGTGCTCGAGCAGCGCGAGCAGGGCGGGTGGGACGAGGCCGATGACGAAGCCGATGTTGGGGATGTAGTTGGTGATGAAGGCGAAGACGCCCCACGTGAACGCGAGCGGCACGCCGAGGGCGAGCAGCGCGAAGTAGTCCATGATCGCGACGACGAGGCCGAAGACCGTGGACACGATCCAGTACCTGCGCACCCGGCCGGAGAAGTCGGTCAGCGACGCGGCGAGTGCCGGGCGGGCGCGGGTCAGCTCGGCCGCCCGGTCGGTGAGGTTGGCCGTGTCGAAGACGATGAAGGCCAGCACCATGAGCAGGGTCAGCACCTGCGAGGAGCCCGACCCCACACCGGCCACGAGTTTCTGCGCGACGCCGAGGATGGAGGTGTAGTCGAAGCTCTGGAGCTGCTTCTCGATGTCGGCCGTGCCGATGCCGAAGCGGCCGACGAGGCCAAGGATCTGCTGCCACAGCTCCTCGAAGCGGTCCTTGTAGTCGGGCAGCGTCGCCGAGAGGTTGGCGATCGAGGCACCGAGCGCCGCGATCATGCCGAGCAAGACGGTGTAGAGCGCGAGCAGCACGACGAGGGTGCTCGCCCACGCGGGCAGCCCCTTGCGGATGAGCCAGTGCATCGCGGGGCGCACCGCGATCGCGAGGGTCAGCGCGAAGAAGGCCGGCCCGGCGATCGAGGCGACAAAGCGCAGGCCGCCCATGCCGATCGTCGCCGCGGCGAGCGCGATGAGCAGGAGCACGCCGGTCGGGAGCCCGAGGACCGGGCCCTGGTTGTCGTCGAGCTCGTGCCCGCGGGCCGTCGCGCCGGTGGGGGTCGTGGTCGCCATGCGTCAATCGAAGCACGCCGACGCCGTGCTCGCCCCACCTGCCCAGGTATGCCGCGTGGCCGCCGCTCAGCCGCGCAGCAGCTCGTCGAGCTTGCCGAAGGAGGACTCCCACCCGCCGCGGGCCTGCTCGGCGACCATGGCGGGGAAGGGGCCCTGGGTCAGGCGAAGCCGGGAGCCGCCGTCGGGGCCGTCGGCGAAGTCGAGGCGCAGCGCCAGGGTCAGGTCCATCGGGGGCTCGCCGTCGCCCTCACCGGTCACCCGCTCCTCACCGACCAGGCGCTCGCCCTCGACCACCTCGGTGAAGGTCGCGTTGACCGGCGAGACGAAGGTGGGGTCGTCGTCGGCGACCATCGTGAAGCGCTGCGGCCCACCGACGACCGCCTGCACGTCCACGGAGGCGGGGTCGACGTGGAATCCCTTGGGGCCGAACCATTTTGCGAGCATCTCGCCGTCGGCGAAGGCGCGGTAGAGCTGCTCGCGGGGCGCGTCGAAGGCCCGCTCGAGCTCGAGCATGATCGCGTCGTTGGTGTTGGGCTCGTGCGTGTGCCGGCTCATCGGGCGCCTCCTCCGTGGGTGCCGCCCAATCTAGTGGGCCGACCTCACTGGGCGGGCGCCGCCCCGTCGAGCGACTCGACGACCTGCTGGCACGGCCCGCTGCCGCCGTCACCTGCAGCGTCCATCGCCGCCTGGAGCTCGGCCGCGGTCAGGCCCTGCTTCTTTGCGACGGCGCCGAGGACCGAGCAGACCTGCTTGAGGCTCTCGTCGGTGTTGCTGTTGATCCTGACGGCGTTGTCGCCGGCGCTGCCGCACGAGGCCAGCAGGATGAGGATGAGGACGACATTGACCCACGTGGGGAGCTTGACCTCGGGACGCTGGTCGGCCATGACGACTCCTTTGGAGTTGGGGCACGCCCCCGCGTGCCGCTGACCTCATCCTGCTCCTGCCGGGGGCGCGGCGCAGGACATCCAGCATTGCCCGCGGCTAGCGGCGCACCCACTCGGTCGTCGCGTTCTCCTGCCAGCCGACTCGGTGGAGCAGCGGCGTGCTCGAGACCGCGGCCTCCGAGTCCTCCGGATGCCCCAGGCACAGCCACCCCTCGAAGGCCCAGCCCGCCGGCACCCCGAGGATCTCCCGGATCACCTCCGGCCGCAGGATCGAGACCCAGCCGAGCCCGAGGTTCTCGGCGCGTGCGGCCAGCCAGAGCGAATACACCGCCATCGCCGTCGAGGCCCTCAGCGTCTCGGGCATCGTGCGCCGCCCCAGCCCGCGCCCGCTGGCCGGGTCGGTGTCGGTGAAGACCGCCAGCTGGACCGGCGCCACCTCCATCCCCTCCAGTTTCAGGCGGATGTATGCCGCGCGCGCCGCGTCGTCGTACTCCGCCGCCGCGAGCGCGTTGCACTCCTCGAACTCCGCGCGGACTGCCGCGCGCAGGTCCTGGTCGTCGACCCGCAGCACCCGCCACGGCCGGGCGTTGCCCACCGAGGGGGCGAGGTCCATCGCGGCACGCAGCCGGTCGAGCACGTCCTCGCCGAGCGGGTCCGCTCTGAAGTGGCGCACATCCCGGCGCCATCGCATGACATCCCAGAGGGTCCCCGCCTGCTCCGCACTGAAGATCACGGGGACACCCTCTCGTGTGCCCTTGGCCCGCCATGCACCGGGGCGAGATGCTTCGATGAGGCGAGCACGCGGCATACCGACAAGGAGATGGCATGACCACACGGCCCAGGCGGATCACGATCGTCGGCGCCGGCCCGTCCGGGCTGTTCGCGGCGCAGGCGCTGGCCAGCCAGGACCGGCTGCCGGTCGAGGTCGACCTGATCGAGCGGCTGCCCACGCCGTTCGGGCTGCTGCGCTATGGCGTGGCGCCCGACCACGAGAACATCAAGGCCGTTGCCACCGCGCTGGCCAAAGTGCTCGACGACCCGGCCATCCGCTTCTGGGGGATGTGCGAGTTCGGCCGCGACACCACCCGCGAGGAGCTCCTGTCGGCCTATGACGCCGTCGTGTATGCCGTGGGCGCCAGCGAGGACGTCGAGCTCGGCATCCCGGGTGAGTCGGTCGAGGGCAGCAGGAGCGCGCGGGAGTTCGTGGCCTGGTACGGCGGACACCCCGACGCCACCGTCCAGTCGCTCGCGGGCGTGCGCGGAGCCGCGGCCATCGGCGTCGGCAATGTGACCGTCGACGTCGCCCGGATCCTGCTCAAGACCTCGGCCGAGCTGTCTGTGACCGACATGCCCCAGACCGTGTTGGACGAGCTCGAGAAGGCGCGGGTCGACGATGTCTGGATCATCGGCCGCCGCGGTCCGCAGCACGCGTCCTATACGACCAAGGAGCTGCGCGAGCTCCTCCAGCTGCCGGGCCTGAGCGTGTCCGTCTCAGACGGTGACTTCGAGGGGATCGACGAGGCCGCTCTCGACCGGCGCACCAAGGCCAATGTCCAGCTGCTGCGCGACCTGCCCGGCTCCCCCACGAGCGAGGCCCCGGTGGCGGCGGGGGGCGCCGGCGCCATGGCCGCCGACGCGTCAGGCGGCAGCGCGGGCCCGCCGCAGCGGCGGCTGCACTTCCTCTTCTGGCGGCGGCCGGTCGAGCTCGAGCGCGACGCCGACGGCCACCTGTCGCGGCTCGTGCTGGAGCGCACCCGGCTCGACGACGACGGCCGGGTCGTGGGCACCGGCGAGCGCGAGTCGATCGACGTGCAGCTGGTGCTGCGCTCGATCGGCTACCGCTCCTCTCCCCTGCCGGGCGTCCCCTTCGACGCGACGAGGGCCGTGGTGCCCAATGTCGAGGGGCGCGTGGTGGACGACGCCGGACAGGCGGCGCCGGGCGAGTACTGCGTTGGCTGGGTCAAACGCGGCCCCATCGGCGTCATCGGCACCAACAAGTCCGACGCCGCCGAGACCGTCGGCCACCTCGTCGACGACCTGCTCGCCGCGGGCGAGACCCCCGCTCCCGCCGTAGACCTCCCCGCCGCCATGCGCGCCCGCGGCTTCGAGCCCAGCACCCTCGCGGACTGGCGCTCGATCGACGCCGCCGAGCTCGCCCTTGGCCGGGAGCACGGCCGCGAGCGCACCAAGATCGCCACCTGGGGGCAGCTCGTCGAGCTCCTGCACACCAACGCCCTCTGACGCGGCCTGCCCGCGCACCCCGACCACGCGGCATACCTAGCACCCTCTCCCGGCAAGATCGACTATCACCACAGCGACTCACGCGACGGGCTGAGCACGGACGGATGCCCGCACCGCCTGAGGTGTTAGTCGATATTGCCGCTCACCCCAGGAGCGCCTGCCGCATCCGCACCGTCTTCTCGACGATGCGGCGAACCCACTCGCCCTTGTGCATCACATCGGCCCAGGAGAACCGCAACACCGTCCACCCCTCAGCCGCCATCCGCGCATAACGCCGACAATCCCGCGCAAATGCATCCGGCTCACCGTGGAACTCGTGGCTCTCTGCCTCCAGGACGATCTTGAGCTCCTTGCAGGCCAGGTCGACCCGCCCGATGAATCCGTCCTCGTCCTCGATCTTGACCTGCGGCGTGAAAACCGCACCGGGAATGTCCAGGACGTGTGCGCGCAGTACCGATTCGAACGGCCCGTAGGCATCTGCGTTCGCCGCATCCAGGACCCTGGTGACCCTGCGACGCCACTGCTTGGGCAGCGTCTCGACCCCGGCGACCAGCTGGGCCCGGGTGACCAGCTGAGAGCGCAGCGCCGAGTCCGCAATAGCGAGCGCCTCGGTGAAGGGCAGGAACACCATGCAGTCCAGCGCTGTGCGCAGGGGCGTGGTCACCCAGCCGTCCTGCACGTCCTCAGGAGGTATGCCGCGCCAGCTCACGCCCACGCCGTCCCGCCGCGCAGCACTGACCTTGCGCCCCCGGGGCACCGCCACCTGGGGTTGCCGCGCAGTCCACTGCATGGGCCACCCCCAGAACTCGGCGGCGGTCAGGAGCACGGCCACTCCTGACAGCCGGCGGGCCGCGTCGCTCGCGTGGACGAAGCCGCCACGCACGTACTTGCCGTGCCACAGACGGACCACGGCCCCCGTCGCGCATTGCGGCATCGATCCGACCTCTGGAGTACACGCGCCGAAGCTCACGCCATGTCGCGACGCCCCCAAGGCGCTTGATCGTGAGGGTGATGTCCCAGTGCCGCATCTCGATCTCATAGACCACCTGCTAGAGCCTGCCCGGATCGGCGAGAGGGCCTCGGCGGTTATCCACAGGCCCCTGGGCGGCAAGATCGACTATCACCTCAGGCCTGCCACTCCCGTGCCCAGCCTGAGCGGCGGGCCAAGCGGGGGTTGGTGATAGTCGATATTGCCGCTGCCCCACACGGACGCCGCGATCGTGCGCCAGTTTTCTTGACCTGTTCCAAAGAACGTGCCAGTCTCGTGGGATGACGACACCCGAGACCCAGCTGCGCGCGGCATCGCTGCGCGTGACGCGTCCCCGGGTGGCCGTGATCGAGGCACTGGTCTCGCGGCCCCACGCCGACGCCGACACCGTGGCGACGGCGGTGCGCGAGGACCTCGGCCGCGTCTCCACCCAGGCGATCTATGACGTGCTCGGCGCGCTCACCCGCGCCGGCATCGTGCGCGCCATCGAGCCCGCCGGGTCGCCCGCCCGCTATGAGCTGCGGGTGGGCGACAACCACCACCACCTCGTATGCCGCTCGTGCGGCGACATCGAGGACGTCGACTGTGCGGTGGGTCACCGCCCGTGCCTCGAGGCAGAGGACGACCGCGGTTTCGTGATCGACGAGGCCGAGGTGACCTATTGGGGCCTGTGCCCCAAGTGCCGCCTGACCCCACCCGACGGCGCACCCACGGCGGGCGACGCCGCGGGCGGCTGACGCGGCATACCGGCGCGGTCAGCCGACCACCCTGAGGACCCACACCAACCATCAGCACCTTCCAGAGCGAGGAGAACTGCAAGTGGCAAGCGAAAAGGGACCCAACCAGCCGGCCGAGAAGGTCGAGCAGGCGCAGAACGTCATCCCCTCCCATGACGAGGCCAACCCGCAGCCGATGACCACGGCTGCCGGCGCGCCGGTCTGGGACGGTCAGAACTCCGTCACCGCCGGCCCGCGCGGCCCGATGCTCCTCCAGGACGTCTGGTTCCTCGAGAAGCTCGCGCACTTCGACCGTGAGGTCATCCCCGAGCGGCGCATGCACGCCAAGGGCTCCGGCGCCCACGGCACTTTCACGGTCACCCACGACATCACGCAGTACACCTGCGCGAGCATCTTCGCCGAGGTCGGCAAGAAGACCGAGATGATGGCCCGCTTCTCCACCGTCGCCGGCGAGCGCGGCGCTGCCGACGCCGAGCGCGACATCCGCGGCTTCGCGCTGAAGTTCTACACCGACGAGGGCAACTGGGACATGGTGGGCAACAACACCCCCGTGTTCTTCTTCCGCGACCCGCTGAAGTTCCCCGACCTCAACCACGCCGTCAAGCGCGACCCGCGCACCAACATGCGCTCCTCGGAGAACAACTTCGACTTCTGGTCGAGCCTGCCCGAGGCCCTGCACCAGGTCACGATCGTCATGTCCGACAGGGGGATTCCCAAGTCCTACCGGCACATGCACGGCTTCACGTCGCACACCTACAGCTTCTACAACGCGCAGGGCGAGCGCTTCTGGGTCAAGATGCACTTCCGCACCCAGCAGGGCATCGAGAACCTCACGGACGAGGAGGCCGCGACCATGGTCGGCTCCGACCGTGAGTCCCACCAGCGCGACCTCTACGAGTCGATCGAGAAGGGCGACTTCCCCAAGTGGACGCTCTTCGTGCAGATCATGCCGGAGGCCGAGGCGGCGACCTACCGCTACCACCCGTTCGACCTGACCAAGGTCTGGTCCAAGAAGGACTACCCGCTCATCGAGGTCGGCGAGTTCGAGCTCAACCGCAACCCCGACAACTACTTCCAGGACATCGAGCAGGTCGCCTTCACCCCGGCGAATGTCGTCCCGGGCATTGGCTTCTCGCCTGACCGCATGCTCCAGGGCCGGCTCTTCTCGTATGGCGACGCCCAGCGCTACCGCCTCGGCGTCAACCACCACCAGATCCCGGTCAACGCGCCCAAGGCCGCCAAGTTGCAGCACTCATTCCACCGCGACGGGCAGATGCGTGTCGACGGCAACCTCGGCTCCGAGAAGCACTACAACCCCAACGGCTACGGCCTGTGGGAGGAGCAGCCGCAGTACCGCGAGCCGGCCTACCAGCTCGACGGCAAGCCCGGCGACCGGTGGGACTTCCGCGCCGACGACGACAACTACTACGAGCAGCCCGGCATCCTCTTCCGCGAGAAGATGAGCCCCGAGCAGCAGCAGGCGCTCTTCTACAACACCGCGCGCGCGATGGCCGGCGTCACCAAGCGGACCGCCGAGCGCCACATCGACAACTGCACCAAGGCCGACCCCGCCTATGGCGAGGGCGTCCGCAAGGCCCTCATGGAGGTCGACCCCGACGCCTTCACCCGCGAGTCCGCTCGCTGACCGGAGGTCACCTGACCTGAGGGTCACCAGCACCAAAAGGTATGCCGCGCAGCCAGATCGGCTGCGCGGCATACCTTTTGACGGGTCCACCCGCCGGGGGGCGGGCCGCGCCGGGTCCCGAGGAGCAGGACCGTGATTTGACGAATTAGGTAAGGCTTACCTTACCTTTGTCCCATGAGCGTCGCCCCTCAGCGCCAGCCGGTCTACCGCCCGTTCGCGGTGACGGTGGCCGCGGTCCACCGGCTCACGCCGCACTTCCTGCGCGTGACCTTCACCGGCGACGACCTGCACCTCTTTGGCGAGACCTGTCTCGACCAGCGCGTCAAGCTGGTCCTGCCGCTCCCGGGCGACGAGCCCTTCGCCCATTTCCCGGGCGGGGAGGACTGGTTCCGGCCCTGGCGCGAGCTGCCTGACGAGCGCCGCAACCCGATCCGCACCTTCACCGCCCGAGCCGTGCGGCCGCACCTGCGGGAGGTCGACATCGACATCGCCCTCCACGGGCACGCCGGCCCTGGCACCGAGCCCGGACCCGCAGCGACCTGGGCCGAGCAGGCGGCTCCGGGGATGCCCCTGCTCATCGTCGGCCCCGACTCGCGCGGCGACTCCGCCCTCTGCGGCGTCGAGTGGCGACCCGGCACCGCCCGGCGCGTGCTGCTCGTCGGTGACGAGACGGCTGTGCCCGCGATCGCGTCGATCCTGGAGCAGGCCCCGGCCGACCTCACCGGCCAGGCCTTCCTCGAGGTGCCCACCGCCGATGACATCCTGCCGCTGGCACACCCCGAGGGCATCGAGGTCGTCTGGCTGCCCCGGGCCGCCGGAGAGGTCGCCGGCGAGCGCATCGTTGCCGACGTGCCGCCGGCTCTCGAGCGCTTCCCCCGACCCGTCCTGGAGACACCGGATGCCGACTTCGGGATCGACGAGATGGTCTGGGAGACACCGGAGTCCGACGAGCATCGCCGTTTTGCGTGGATCGCAGGCGAGTCGGCCATGGTCCGCGCCATGCGCCGGACGCTCATCGGCAGCCATGGCTGGTCCCGCAAGGACATCGCCTTCATGGGCTATTGGCGCGCCGGCCACCAGGAGTGCTGAGCGAGACCGCCCAGCCCGCCCCACCACCGGCGCACCGAGGTGCGCCGCAACCCCGCCGCTCCCCCGCGGCATACCGAAAGGACCCCATGCGTCACACCCTGCGCATCACTGCCCTGGCCACGCTGGCCGCCGTCTCGCTGGCCGCCTGCGGGGGCGGGGAGTCCACCTCAGGCGAGGGGTCGGGCACCTCCACTTCCAGCAGCGGAGCGGGCTTCCCGGTGACCATCACCCACGCCCTCGGCAAGGCCGAGATCCCCGCCGAGCCCAAGCGCGTGGTGACGCTGGGCATGGGCAGCGCCGAGACGGCGATCGCGCTGGGCGTGACGCCGGTCGGCACGGAGCGATACGACTGGGGCGCGGACAAGTCCGGGCAGCTGCCGTGGGTGGCCGAGGCGGTCAAGGAGCAGGGCGGCACGGCGCCCGAGCTCATCACCGGCGCCAACGAGCTCGACATCGAGAAGATCCTGGAGCTCGAGCCCGACGTGATCATCGCCCCCTGGTCGGGCGTGACCGCCGAGCAGTACAAGCAGCTCAGCGAGATCGCGCCGACGGTCGCCTATGACAAGCAGCCGTGGACCGTCGAGTGGGACGAGCAGATCCGCACCGTGGGCAAGGCCCTGGGCAAGTCGGCCGAGGCCGAGCAGGAGATCAAGGACCTGGACGCGCTCTTCACCAAGACGGCTAACGAGCACCCGGACTGGGCAGGCAAGAGCTTTGTCTACGCCTACAACACCGGCCCGGGCACGCTCGGGGTGTTCCTGCCCGCCGAGCAGCGCGCGGCATTCGTCGAGAAGCTTGGCCTGACAACCGATCCCGTCGTCAAAACCTTCAAGGAGGAGCCCGGCACGATGTCGGCGGTCATCGGGCTGGAGAACGCCTCCAAGCTCAAAGACGCCGATCTCTTCTTCACCTTCTACACGGACGAGGCCTCCCGCACAAAGATCGAGGCACAGCCGCTGTATGCCGCGATCCCGGCGGTCAAGCGCGGCTCCGTGGTCACCTCGGCCGACACGTCCCTGGTGACGGCGACCTCGGAGATCAACCCCCTGACCGTGCCCTGGGTCATGGACCGCTACGCCAGCCTGATCGACGCTGCGGTGGCCAAGGTTGGCTGATCGCGGCAGCGGCCGTCGGCCCGCCGTCACGCTTCTCGCGCTGACGGCGGGCCTCGCCGTGCTGTGCCTGGCCAGCCTCGCGCTCGGCTCCCGGGCGCTGCCCCTGACCGCGGTGGTCGACGGGCTGCGCGGCACGGGCGACCCGGCGGTCGCCGCCGTCATTGACAGCCGCTGGCCGCGCACGGTTGTCGGCCTGTTTGCGGGGGCGGCGCTGGGCATGTCCGGCGTGCTGGCGCAGACCGCGACCCGCAACCCGCTTGGCGATCCCGGGCTGCTCGGGGCGACGGGCGGCGCGGCCGCGGCGATCGTCACCGGCACCGCCTTCCTCGGACTTGGCAGCGCTGTGTGGGTGGCGATCCCGGGGGCGCTGGCGGCGCTCGGCCTGGTCATGCTCATGGGCGGCGGACGCAGCGGGCTGGTCCCCGTGCGCGTGATCCTGGCGGGCGCCGTCGTCACCGCCCTGCTGGGCGCCTACGTGCAGGGTGTGACGCTGACCCACCCCAGAACCTTTGACTCATATCGCTTCTGGGCCATCGGCTCGCTCAACAACGGGCTGCCCACCCTCGGCCCAGTGCTCGTGGCGACGCTGGGCGCCGCGCTCGCCGGTGCCCTCGTGCGTCCGCTCAACGCCCTCGCGCTGGGCGACGACGTGGCCGCCTCGCTAGGCGCGCGGCCCGGGCGCACCCGCCTGCTCGCACTGACCGCGACCGCACTCCTCGCCGCTGCGGCGACTGCCGCGGCGGGACCGATCGTCTTCCTCGGCCTGGCCGCACCGCACGTGGCCCGGGCACTGGTGGGCCGGGACCATGGCCTCCTGCTGCCGGCGGCCGCACTGGTCGGGCCCGCACTGCTGCTCCTCGGTGACATCGCCGGCCGGGTCGTCGCCCGGCCCGAGGAGGTCCAGGTCGGGGTCCTGACTGCACTGTTCGGTGGCGTCGCCCTGCTGGTCCTCGTGCGTCGCGGGGCGGTCGCGGCATGAGAGCGCGCCCTGCCCTGGTCCTGGGGGCACTCCTGGGGACCCTAGCGGCGATCGCCGTGGGCACCCTGACTTTTGGGAGACTCGGGCTGTCGCTGGCCGAGCTCGGCGACCTGGTCACGGGTGGGCTCGACGGGCGCTCCCGGATCGTGGCCACCAGACTGCGCGGACCACGGCTGGTCACGGCACTCGGTGCGGGGGCTGCGCTGGGGATGGGCGGGGCGCTCATGCAGTCCGCCACCCGCAACCCGCTCGGCAGCCCGGACGTCATCGGCATCACCGCCGGGGCGGGCGCCGGGGCTGCCGCCGCCACCCTCTTCGCCCCTGGGTCGCCGGGCTGGGTGGGCGCGCTCGCCGGAGCCGGGCTCGCCGCTGTCATCGCCTGGCTCGCAACGGGATCCGGATACCGGGCGGTGGCACCACTCGTCCTCGCCGGCGTCGGCATCGCAGCCGTCTCCACCGCGCTCACGCAGTATGCGGTGACCATGACCCTGCGTGAGCAGGCCAGCACCCTGGCCGGCTATCTCGCGGGCTCGCTCAACGCCCGCGGCTGGGAGCATGCCGCGACGGCCGCTGCGACGGCGGCTGTCCTCGGCGTTGCCGCGGGGGCCCTCTCCCGGCGACTGACGCTGCTCGAGCTGGGCGACCAGCTGGCCGACGGGCTCGGCGGTCAGGCCGCGCGGACACGCACCCTCGCCATCGGCCTGGGGGTGCTGCTGACGGCCGGCGCGGTCGCGGCGGCGGGGCCCATCGCCTTTGTGAGCCTGACCGCGCCGCAGATCGCTCGGTATCTGGCCGGGGCCGCCCGCTGGCGCCTGCCCCTGTCGGCCGCCGTGGGCGCGGTCGTCCTCAGTGGCGCCGATCTCATTGCCGCCCAGGCGTCCTGGGCCGACGGTCTGCCGGTGGGCGTCCTCACCGCCGCGCTCGGCGGCGCCTATCTCGCGGCACTCCTCACCCTCACCTGGCGGAAGGGACTCGCATGACTGCCGCCCTCCTCTCGTGCTCCGATCTCGCACTCGGCTACCGGCGCGAGGAGGTATGCCGTGACATCACCGTCGACTTCCGCCCCGCCGCCCTAACCGCGGTCGTTGGCCCGAACGGGTGTGGCAAGTCGACCCTGCTCAAGGGCCTTGGCGGGGCGCTGCGTCCGATGCGCGGTGAGGTCATGCTCGACGGCAGGCCCGTGACGGCATACCGGCCCAAGGAAGCGGCCCGCACCGTCGCCACGCTCCCCCAGAATCCCGTTGTGCCAGAGCAGATCACAGTCCGCGAGCTCGTGGCCCGCGGACGCTACCCCTACCACTCCATGCTGCGCACCTCCAGCGCCGACGATGCCCGCGCCATCCAGGCCGCGCTCGCGCAGACAGGCACGGAGGAGATCGCCGACAGGCCGGTCGCCGAGCTGTCCGGCGGGCAGCGGCAGCGCGTCTGGCTGGCGCTCGTCCTCGCCCAGGACACCCCGGTCGTGCTGCTCGACGAGCCCACGACCTTCCTCGACATCGCCCACCAGCATGAGGTGCTGGAGCTGTGCACCAGCTTGCGCGACAGCGGCCGCACCGTCGTGGCGATCATGCACGACCTCGGCCAGGCTGCGGCGTTCGCCGACGACCTGGTCATGATGCGTGACGGCCGGGTCATCGCCCAGGGCGCCCCCGCAGCCGTCCTGACGCCGGACCGGGTCGAGCAGACGTTTGGTCTGCGCGCGCGGATCGTGGCCGACCCCGACACCGGCACACCCCTGGTCCTGCCTCCGCTCTGAGCTGACCAAAAGGTATGCCCCGCAGCCAGATCGGCTGCGCGGCATACCTCCGGCTGGTCCGGGCGCTCCTCCCCCCCGGTTGGGAGCGCCGCCCCCTCAAGGTGCCGCCGCAGGGCAGCTCAGGGCGCGAAGACGGCCCGCTCCCAGTAGCGCAGGGCGGCGCAGGTCTGGAGGAAGGCCTCGACGCTCGCACGCGAGCCGATGTCGACGAAGCCCGCGTCGCGCTTCATGGCCACGCCCGCCGACTCCAGCAGCTGCTCTGCGTCGGCGCCCACACCAATGAACTTGAAGTGGTGGAAGGCGTCGGAGACGAAGTCCTTGGCTGCCGGGTTGGCGGCCAGGTCGGCCACCGTGTCGGCGCCGGGCACGAGGGCAACAGCGTCGAAGAGGACCGACGGGCCGCCCGCGATCGCCTCGTCGGCGGCGAGCTTCTTGCCGTCGCTGAGGGTGACACCGCCGACGCCGGGGGCGACGACCTTGACCGTGACACCAGCGGCCTTCGCGGCATTCAGGACAGCCTTGACCGCAGCGGCGGGGGCGCCGTCGCTGACGAGGAGGCCGAGCTTGCGGCCGGCGAAGGACTCCGGCGCGTGCGCGGTCATTGACAACGCAGGCGAGGCCTCGAGGTTGACCGGCGCGGCGGCCGGCTCGCTCGCGGCTGGCAGCTCCATCGCGAGCCCGTCGGCGATGATCGCGGCCATGTCCTCGTCGACATTGCGCAGGTTGGCCAGCACGGCCAGACGCACCTCGGGCCGCACGCACTTGCCGAGCTCGAAGGTGTAGGCGTCGATGATGTGCTGCTGCTCGACGGGGCTCTGGCTGATGTAGAACTGGCGGGCCTGGCTGTAGTGGTCGGCGAAGGACTCGGCGCGGATACGCCGCATCTGACCACCCTCCTGCCGGGCGACCGTCTGGAAGCCCTGCTCGACATCGGCACGCGGGCCACGCTCATCGCCCTGCAACGAGTTCGGCTCGTAGTTGGCAACGCCCCTGTGCACCTCGGTCTGCATGTGACCGTCCCGCTGGAAGTGCATGACGGGGCACTTGGGCGCGTTGACGGGCAGCTTGGTGAAGTTGGTGCTGCCCAGGCGCTTGAGCTGGGTGTCGAGGTAGGAGAAGTTGCGGCCCTGGAGCAGCGGGTCGTTGGTGAAGTCGATGCCGGGCACGATGTTGCCGGTGCAGAAGGCGACCTGCTCGGTCTCGTCGAAGATGTTGTCGACGGTGCGGTTGAGCGTCATCTTGCCCAGCGGACTGACGGGCACGAGCTCCTCGGGGATGACCTTGGTCGGGTCGAGCACGTCGAAGTCGAACTCGTCGGCGAAGGCGTCGTCGAAGATCTGCACGCCGAGCTCCCACTCCGGGAAGTCGCCGGCCTGGATGGCCTCGTAGAGGTCGCGGCGGTGGAAGTCGGGGTCGGCGCCGTTGATCTTGACCGCCTCGTTCCAGACCACGGACTGCAGGCCCTGGAGCGGGGTCCAGTGGAACTTGACGAACTTGGCATCGCCCGCGGCATTCACAAACCGGAAGGTGTGCACCCCGAAGCCCTGCATGAAGCGGAACGAGCGGGGGATCGCGCGGTCGGACATCTGCCACAGCGTCATGTGGGTCGACTCGGGCATGAGCGAGACGAAGTCCCAGAAGGTGTCATGGGCCGACTGCGCCTGCGGGAAGCCGCGGTCCTGCTCCTCCTTGACGGCGTGGACGAGGTCGGGGAACTTGATTGCGTCCTGGATGAAGAAGACGGGGATGTTGTTGCCGACCAGGTCCCAGTTGCCCTCGTCGGTGTAGAACTTGGTCGCGAAGCCGCGGACATCGCGGGCGAGGTCGATCGAGCCGAGATTGCCTGCCACAGTGGAGAACCGGACAAAGACCTCGGTCTGCTTGCCCCGCTGCTGGAAGGGCGCGGCGCGGGTCAGCTCCGGCACGGCCTCGTAGCACTCGAAGACGCCGTGCGCGCCATAGCCGCGGGCGTGGACCACGCGCTCGGGGATGCGCTCGTGGTCGAAATGGAAGATCTTCTCGCGCATCGCGAAGTCCTCGAGGGCCGTGGGCCCCCGGTCACCGACGCGCAGCGAGTTCTGGTCGTCGGACATCGGGATGCCCTGCGCGGTCGTCATCCGGGCATCGCCCTCGACCGCCTGGTGCAGCTCACCGCCGTTGCCGACGATGTCTTCGGGCTTCGCGGCCTTGGAGGTCTTCGCGTTCTTGCGGGTCGCCATTGTGGTGCCTTTCCTTGCGTGGCAGGGGTCCATCTATGACGCTAGACAGCCCTGACCTGTACAGACACCCTCCGCAGGGGTGTGCGGTGTACCCCCTATGCGCTCCCAAGACCGCATCGAGGTTGCTGGCATGATGGCCGTATGTCTGGGGAGGACTGGCGAGAGCGTGAGGCGCGACGACAGGCGGCGGCCGGGGAGGCAAAAGGTCTGCCACGTCAGCCGGCTGGTGCCACGCCCAGGGTCGCGCTGCTCCTGGCCACCCTGCTCTGGCTCGCGGTCCTGGTGTGGCAGTGGCTCACCCTCCCCGATCGGGTCCCCACGCACTGGAGCACGAGCAGCGCCCCCGACGGGTGGGCGAGCCGCGCCGGCCAGCTGTGGTTCGCCCTGCTGACGCCGCTGCTGTTCGTCTATCCGATGATCTGGCTGTCGAAGCTGTGCCTCTACTGGCCCGGCGGCATCAACATCCGACACAAGGAGTGGTGGCTCGAGACCCCCGCGCGGCTGATCCGGTTCGAGCGGATGGTCCGCGAGGACATGATGTGGTTCGCCGTCCTGCTGCTGCTGCTGATGACCGGCGCCGACATCTCCATCGGCATCGCCGCCCACCGCCCCGGCGGCCAGATGCCCGCGCTCTCCACCGTGCTGCTCGTGGCCGGCTCCCTCATCGGGGTCCTCGCCTTCGTGATCCGGGTGAGCCACAGCCGCTATCGCCCTCAGGACTCCGACCCCGCCCTCACCTGACCGCCCGCGCTCTGACCCACTTGGCGCCACAGACGCCCCACCCCCAGCGCGACACCCGCCCAGTTGGGCACAAACGCGACCCGCAGGTCAGGCGAGACCGAGGCCGGTTGCGAGCTGGTCGGACCAGGCGTCAAGGACGCGGGCCCGGCGGCGGGAGTCGTCGGTGAGGATGTCGGCGAGCGCGAGGCCGCGGGCCATGTCGAGGGTGGCCTGGATGAGTCCGCGGACGTGCGGGTCGGAGTCGTCGACCTCGAGCAGCTCGACGGCGATGGCGTGCACGCCCCGCGCGAACTTCCGCTCCAGCGGCACGATCCGGTCGCGCAGCACCGGGTCGGCGGCAGCCACGGTCCACACCTGGAGGGCAGCACGGAAGAGCTCGCCCATATAGAGGTCCATGAGGTCGGCGACGACCTTGCGCACCCGGGCGGCCCCGCGCTCGGTCGGCGGCGTGAGCGCGCGCGCGGCAGCCGTGCGCTCGCCGAACATGTAGTCCAGCGCCGCGATGATCAGGTCCTCGCGCGTGGGGAAGTGGTGCTGGAGCGCACCGCGGCTGATGCCTGCCTCGGCCGCGATCGCCCCGACACTCGTGGCGTGGAAGCCCCGGGTGGCGAGGCACTCGACGGTCGCCTCGAGCAGGCGCTGGCGGGTGGCCCGGCTGCGGTCCTGCTTGGGCTCGGTGACGGCGCTCACGCGCGCCCCGGCAGCGGGCCGGTCACTCGGCGGCCCAGCGCGGCTTGCGCCGCTCGAGGAATGCCGTCATGCCCTCGCGCGCCTCCTCGGACGCGAACAGCCGCGAGGACTGCTCGGCGACCCGGTCGCGGTCGGCGTCGAGCCCGGCGAGGACGGCGTGGGTGGTGAGCAGCTTGGACTCGCGCAGGCCCTGGGGCGAGCAGACGGCGAATGCCGCGCGCAGCTCCTCGACCGCGGCGTCCACGTCGTCGACGGCCCGGGTCACAAGCCCCACCCGCTCGGCCTCGGCCGCGTCGAAGGTCTCGCCGGTGAGGAAGAGCTGGGAGGCCGCGCGGCTCGTCAGCCGCGGCAGGACGGTGACGGAGATGACCGACGCGGCCAGGCCGAGCCGCGACTCGGTCAGGGCGAAGGTCGACTTCGGGCCGGCGACGACGATGTCGCAGGCGGCGACGAGGCCCATGCCGCCGGCGCGGACGTGGCCGTCGATGCGCCCGATGACCGGCTTGCCGAGCGCGACGATCGCGCGCAGCAGGTCGACGAGCTGCTCCGCCCGGGCACGTGCCGGGTCGCCGATCGTCCCCGAGGACGCCTCGGTCAGGTCGGCCCCGGCACAGAAGGTGCCGCCGGTGTGGGTCAGCACGACCGCGCGCACGGACTCATCTGCGTCGGCGGCGGCCAGGGCCTCGTGCAGCTCGCGGACGAGCTGGTCGGACAGGGCGTTGCGGTTGTGCGGCGAGTCGAGCGCGATGCGCGCGAGGCCGTCGACGCGCTCGACGGCGACACGGGGACCGGTGGGGACGGGCTTGCTCTCGGACATCACTGCTCCAGGGTCTCGTCGGCGGTCTCGACAACAGCCAACGTAGTGCCTTGCGCGACCTGGTCTCCGGCCGACACCGCAAGGTGAGCGACGACACCGGCCGCGGGCGCGGCGACGACGTGCTCCATCTTCATCGCCTCGAGCCAGAGCAGCGGCTGACCTGCCTCGACGTGGTCGCCCTCGGCCACCGCGACCCGCACCACCGAGCCCGGCATCGGCGCGACAAGGGCGCCGGCCGGCGCCTGCGCCGACGGGTCCACGAAGCGCGGCACGACCCGCAGCACAACCCCGCCCTGGGGGCTGTCGACGACGACCTGGTCCTCGCCGACGCGGTCGATGCGGTAGGCCCGTCGCACGCCGTCGATCTCGAGCACCACCTGCTCGGGCGCTGCCGAGAGCAGCACGACCTCGCCGACGCCCCCGGGGAGCTGCTCGAGCTCCAGCCGACCCCGCCGCAGGCGATAGGCGACGGTGAGCTCGAGGTCGCCCAGGGCATACCTGCGCTGTTGGAAAAGGGCTGGGACAGTGCGGAATCCGCTGGCTACACCCCCGAGCACCCTGGCCTCAGAGCGGTCGTATGCCGCGTTGGCCAGCGCCGCGGCCAGCGCGCCGAGGCGCGGGTCCAGCCCCGAGTCGGCGGTGAGGGACCCCGGGTCGTGCTGGGTGTAGAAGCGGGTGTCGGCCTCGCCGGAGAGGAAGTCGGGGTGCAGCAGGCTGGCGACAAGGAGGTCGCGGTTGGTCGTGATGCCGTGGACGCGGGCGTGGCGCAGCGCCGAGGCGAGCTCGCGGGCGGCCTGCTCGCGCGTCGGGGCGCGGGAGATGACCTTGGCGAGCATCGGGTCGTAGTGCGTGCCGACCTCGCTGCCGTCCTCGACACCGGAGTCGAGCCGGATGCCGTGCATCGGCGGGATCGCGAACTCCGCTGCGACACCGGGGATCTCGACGAGATGCAGGGTCCCGCTCTGGGGCTGCCAGTCGGCGGCCGGGTCCTCGGCATAAAGCCGCGCCTCGATGGAGTGGCCGCTCATCGTCGGCTCGCCACCCTCCAGGGCCTCGCCCGCGGCGACGTCGAGCTGGAGCCCGACGAGGTCGCGCCCGGTGACGCACTCGGTGACCGGGTGCTCGACCTGGAGGCGGGTGTTCATCTCGAGGAAGTAGAAGTCGCCCGAGGCGTCGGCGAGGAACTCGACCGTGCCCGCCCCCCGGTAGTCGACGGCCGCGGCCGCATCGCGGGCGGCGGTGAGCAGGCGCTCGCGCAGGTCGCCGCCGATGCGCTCGACGAGGGGCGAGGGGGCCTCCTCGATGACCTTCTGGTGGCGGCGCTGGAGCGAGCACTCGCGCTCGCCGAGCGCCCACACGGTGCCGTGGGCGTCGGCCATGACCTGCACCTCGACATGGTGACCCGACTCGAGATAGCGCTCGCAGAAGACGGTCGGGTCGCCGAAGGCGCTGGCGGCCTCGCGGGAGGCCGACTCCACGGCCTCTGCCACCTCGGCGAGGGTGCGCACGACGCGCATGCCGCGCCCGCCGCCGCCGGCCGAGGCCTTGACGAGCACCGGCAGCTCGGCCTCGGTGATCGCGGCCGGGTCGAGGCGCTCGAGGACCGGCACGCCGGCGTCCTTCATGCGCTGCTTGGACTCGACCTTGGAGCCCATGACCTCGATCGCGTCGGGGCCGGGGCCGATCCAGACCAGGCCGGCTTCCTGCACGGCCCGGGCGAACTCGGCGTTCTCGGACAGGAAGCCATAGCCGGGGTGGACCGCGTCGGCGCCGGCCCGCCGGGCGGCCTCGATGATGAGGTCGCCGCGCAGATAGGTCTCGGCCGGGGTGACACCCGGCAGATGGACGGCCGAGTCCGCCTCTGCGACATGAGGACTGGCGGCATCCGCGTCGGAGTAGACGGCGACGGTGGCCAGTCCGCGCGCGCGGCAGGTGGCGAAGACGCGTCGGGCGATCTCTCCGCGGTTGGCGACGAGGACGCTCGTGATGGTGGTGTGCACAGTGCTCGCGGGCTCCGGGTTGGTCATGGCCTCAGGGGTGGTCGTCATGTCGTCAGCTCCCACTCACATGCGGAAGACACCGAAGGAGCTGGTGCCCTCGACCGGTGCCGTGTGGATGGCGGACAGCGCAACGCCGAGGACGTCGCGGGTGTCACGCGGGTCGATGATGCCGTCGTCATAGACGAGGCCCGAGAGGACGAGGGGCATCGCCTCGGCCGAGATCTGCTGCTCGATCATGCCGCGGATCATCTGGGCGCCCTCCTCGTCAAAGGGCTTGCCCTGGGCCTCGGCCGACGCCTTGGACACGCTGTAGGTGACATCGGCCAGCTGCTGGGCCCCCATCACCGAGCTGCGCGCGCTCGGCCAGGTGAAGACGAAGCGCGGCTCGTAGGCCCGCCCGCACATGCCGTAGTGCCCGGCGCCGAACGAGTTGCCCATGAGCACCGAGATGTGCGGGACGGTCGAGTTGGAGACGGCGTTGATCATCATCGAGCCGTGCTTGATGATGCCGCCCTGCTCATACTCCTTGCCGACCATGTATCCGGTCGTGTTGTGCAGGAAGAGCAGCGGGGTGTCGCTCTGGTTGGCGAGCTGGATGAACTGCGCGGCCTTCTGCGACTCCTCGCTGAAGAGCACGCCGCGGGCGTTGGCGAGGATGCCGACGGGGAAGCCGTGGATCTCGGCCCAGCCCGTGACGAGCGAGCTGCCATAGAGCGGCTTGAACTCGTCGAAGTCGGAGTCGTCGACGACGCGCGCGATCACCTCGCGCGGGTCGAAGGGGTTCTTGAGGTCGGCGGGGACGATGCCGAGGAGGTCCTCGGCGGCATACCTCGGAGGCTGGTATGCCGCGGTGCGCGGCCCGGATGCCTTGCGCCAGTTGAGCCGCCGCACGATCCGCCGGCCGATGCGGATCGCGTCCTGCTCGTCGAGGGCGTAGTAGTCGGCCAGGCCGGACACCCGGGCGTGCATCGACGCGCCGCCGAGGGACTCGTCGTCGGACTCCTCGCCGGTGGCGGCCTTGACCAGGGGCGGGCCGGCGAGGAAGACCTTGGAGCGCTCCTCGATCATCACGACGTGGTCGCTCATACCCGGCAGATAGGCGCCCCCGGCGGTGGAGTTGCCGAAGACGAGGGCGATCGTCGGGATGCCGGCGGCCGAGAGCCGGGTGAGATTGCGGAAGGTCGCGCCGCCGGGGATGAAGATGTCCTTCTGGGTGGGCAGGTCGGCGCCCCCGGACTCGACGAGGGAGATGACGGGCAGGCGGTTCTCGCGGGCGATGTCGTGCATGCGCAGCGACTTCTTGACCGAGGCCGGGTTGCTCGAGCCGCCTTTGACCGTGGGGTCGTTGGCGACGATCAGGCACTCGACGCCCTCGACGACGCCGATGCCGGCGACGATGCTGCCGCCGACGGTGAAGTCGCTGCCATAGCCGGCGAGCGGCGCCAGCTCGAGGAAGGGCGCGTCGCGGTCGAGCAGCAGCTCGATGCGCTCGCGGGCGGTGAGCTTGCCGCGCCTGTGGTGCCGCTCGACGTACTTCTCACCGCCCCCGGCGACGGCGATCGCCAGCTGCTCGTCGATCTCGGCGAGCTGGGCCTCCATCGCCTCGGCGTTGGCGCGGGCCTCCTCGCTCGTCGGGTCGAAGGTGCTGCGGAGCGTGGTCATGAGGTGTACCCCAATCGTCGTGCGGCCAGCTGGGTGAGGATCTCGACGGTGCCGCCGCCGATGCCGAGGATGCGCATGTCGCGGTACTGCCGCTCGACCTCGGACTCGGCCATGTAGCCCATCCCGCCAAAGAGCTGGACGGCCTGGTGGGCGACCCACTCCCCCGACTGGGTGGCGGTGTTCTTGGCGAAGCAGACCTGCGGGATGAGCTGCTCGACCGGCTCGCCGGCCTCGAAGCGCTCGACGACATTGCGCGTGTAGGTGCGGGCGACGTCGATGCGCATCGCCATCTCGGTCAGCGTGTTCTGGACCGACTGCCGCGAGATGAGCGGCTGGCCGAAGGTCTCGCGTTGCCGGCACCAGTCGAGCGCGAGGTCGAGGCACCGCTGCGCCTGCGAATAGGCCTGTGCCGCAATGGCGATGCGCTCGGACAGGAAGCCGAGGCCGATGAGCAGGAAGCCGGAGTTCTCCGGGCCGACGAGGTTGGCCGCTGGCACCCGGGCGTCGGTGAAGGACAGCTCGGCGGTGTCGGAGGAGCGCCAGCCCATCTTGTCGAGCTTGCGCGAGACCTCGAAGCCGGGGGTGCCGCGCTCGATGACGAGGAGCGAGATGCCCCGGGCGCCAGGGGCCTCGTCGCCCCCGGTGCGCACGGCGGTGGTGACGAAGTCGGCGCGGCACCCGGAGGTGATGAAGGTCTTGGACCCGTTGACGATGTAGTCGTCTCCGTCGCGGCGGGCGGTGGTGCGCAGCCCGCCCACGTCGGAGCCGCCCCCGGGTTCGGTGATCGCGAGGGAGCCGATCAGCTCCCCCTCGAGGGTTGGGCGGACCCAGCGGTCGATCTGGCCCTGGTCGCCGCAGGCGATGATGTGGGGCAGGGCGATCCCGTTGGTGAAGAGCGACGCATAGACGCCACCGGCGCCCCCGGCCTCGTGGAAGGCCTCGGCGACGACGAGCGCCTCGCGCTGGCCGCCACCCCCGCCGCCCGCGCTCTCGGGGAAGGCGACGCCGAGCAGCCCCTGCCGCCCGGCGGCCCGGTGCAGCTCGCGCGGCAGTTCGCCGTCCCGCTCCCACTGGTCCTGGTGGGGCAGCACCTCGCGCCGGACGAACTGGGTGACCGAGTCACGCAGCGCGGTCAGCTCCGCTGTCTGCCAAAGGTTCTGGCCGGACTTCTCGCTCATGACTGGGCTCCGTCCACAAGGCTCTCGGGGATGTCGACGACACGTGCCCGCAGCCACTCGCCGAGGGCCTTGGCCTGCGGGTCGAAGCGCGCGGCATAGGCCACGCCCTTGCCGAGGATCCCCTCGATGACGAAGTTGAGCGAGCGGATGCCCGGCAGCGGGGTGCGGGTGATCTCGAGGCCGGCGGTCTCGGGCAGCAGCCCGCGCAGCCGGTCGGTGGTGAGGAAGGCGTCGAGCCAGGCATAGGCCTCGTCGCTGCGCGCCCAGACACCGATGTTGGCGTTGCCGCCCTTGTCGCCGGAGCGGGCACCGACGAGGGCCCCGAGCGGCGCCCGTCGCGTCGGTCCGTATGCCGCGAGGTCACCCCCCGGCCCCGGCTCACCCCTCTGCTCGCCCGCGTCGGCCACTCGCTCCTGCACACCCACCGGCTCGAGCGCCCGCGTCTCGGCGGGCGGGTCGATCCGCACGGTGGACCCGTCGGGCAGCCGCACCGAGTGCTCCGGGATCGCCTGGGGGACATAGCCGGGCGTGAAGACGCCATAGGCCGAGCCGCCACCAGGGGGCGAGGTGATGAAGCAGCCGGGATAGGACGCGAGGGCGACCTCGACGGCGGCGTTGGAGAAGGCCCGGCCGGCCTTCTTCTCGTCGGGGTCGCGGGCGACAACCGTCAGGGTCGCGGCCGCGCGAGCCGCGGTGTCGGGGTCGTCATGCTCGGTGTGGGCGAGGGTCCAGGTGAGCTCGGCGGGCCGGACCGTCAGGGCGTCCTCGACCTGGCGCTGCACGAGCTCGGCCTTGGCGTCGATGTCGAGGCCGGTGAGGACAAAGGTCATCTCGTTGCGGAAGCCGCCGAGGGTCGAGCACGAGACCTTGACGTCGGGCGGGGGCGCCTCGCCGCGGATCCCGTTGCCGCGCACGCGGTCTGGCCCGTCCTGGGTGAGGCGCACGGAGTCGAGGCGCGTCGTGACGTCGGGGCCGGCATACCGCTCGCCCTGGATCTCATAGAGCAGCTGGGAGGTGACGGTGTCGACGGTGACCGCGCCGCCGGTGCCGGAGTGCTTGGTGATGGTGAAGGAGCCGTCCGCCTCGATCTCGGCGATCGGATAGCCGGGCCGGGTGAGATCGGGGATCTCGGTGAAGAAGGCGTAGTTGCCGCCGGTCGCCTGGGTGCCGCACTCGATGATGTGCCCCGCAACGGTCGCGCCTGCGAGCGCATCGAGATCGTCACGGCCCCAGCCGAAGTGGGCGATGGCGGGGCCGATGATGACCGAGCCGTCGGTGACCCGTCCCGTCACGACGACGTCCGCGCCGGCGCGGCAGGCCTCCGCGATGCCGAAGGCGCCGAGGTAGGCGTTGGCCGCGAGCGCACCGTCGAGCCCGAGCTCCCCGGCGCGGGCGGTGAGGTCGTCGCCGTGGACCGCGGCGACGGAGGCCTCGAGCCCGAGCCGCCCGGCCAGCTCGCCGACGGCGTCGGCGAGACCGAGGGGGTTGAGGCCGCCGGCGTTGGCGACGATCCGCACGCCCTTGTCGAGGGCGAGGCCGAGGCACTCCTCGAGCTGGCGCAGGAAGGTGCGTGCGTAGCCGAGCGACGGGTCGCGCATCCGGTCCTTGCCGAGGATGAGCATCGTCAGCTCGGCGAGGTAGTCGCCGGTGAGGACGTCGAGCTCGCCGCCCTCGAGCATCTCGCGCATGGCCGAGAGCCGGTCGCCATAGAAGGCCGAGCAGTTGCCGACCCGCAGGACGTCGGCCATGTCAGGCCTCGCGTCCGCGCATCATCGCCTTGGGTGCGCCGGCGAAGACCTGGGCGAAGGTCAGCCAGCGCGCGGCCTGCTCGCCCTCGGCGACGAGTGCGGTGTCCTCGGCCTCGCGGCGCTGGGCGACGACGAGGCAGAAGTCCTCGGCCGGCCCGGTCACGCGCTCGGCCGCGTCCTCCGGCCCCCAGGTCCACAGGTCGCCGGACGGCCCAGTCAGCTCGATGCGGAACTCCTCGGCCGGCGGGGCGAGCTCGTTGATCGCATAGGCGAAGTTGCGCGTGCGGACGCCGAGGTGGGCGATGTCGCGCAGCCGGTCGGTCGGCTCGCGGCGCACGCCGAGCGCGTCGGCGACGTCCTGCCCGTGCGCCCAGGTCTCCATCAGCCGCGCGGTCGCCATCGAGCGCGGGCTCATCGGCGGGCCGAACCACGGGAGCTTGGTCGCCGGGTCGGCGTCGCGCAGGGCGGCCCCGAGCGCCTCCCGCCGCTCGCGCCATGAGGCGAGCAGCGCGGCATACGGCTGCTGGGAGAGCCGCTCGGCCTCGGCGTCGACGAAACCGAGCGGGTCTTTCATCGCCTGCTCGCCCACGGCCGCGAATGCCGCGTGGTCGGTGGCCGCGGCCAGCGCCACCTCGTCGGTCCACGCCAGATGGGCGATCTGGTGGGCGATCGTCCAGCCCGCGGCGGGGGTGTCGGTGCGCCACCCGGCGTCGTCGAGCGGGGCGACGAGGGCGTCGAGATCGGCGCTCTCATCGAGGAAGGCCTGCACGGTGTCAGCGCTCATGGCGGGCAGACTGGCACAGAACGAGAAAACAAGCAAGAGTGCTTGTTTTATGGGTTCGAATTCCGCTACCTTCACGTCATGCGGCTCTCCGACGACCACCGTGACTTCCGTGCCAGCGTGCGCAACTTCGTTGACACCGAGGTGAATCCCCACGTCGACAAGTGGGAGCGGGAGGGGATCTTCCCCGCCCACGAGCTCTTCCCCAAGGCCGCCGAGGTGGGCCTGCTCGGCATCGAGTACGACCCGGCATACGGCGGCGAAGGGGCCGACCACAGCTTCCAGATGATCGCGGCCGAGGAGCTGGGGCGGTGTGACGCGGCGGGCGTGAGCATGGCCATCGGCGTGCAGTCGATGATGGCCACCCCGTCCCTGGCGCGTCTGGGCACGCACGAGCAGAAGCAGCAGTTCCTCGCCCCTGCGATCGCCGGCAGCTCGGTCGCCGCCATCGGGGTGACCGAGCCCGACACCGGCTCCGACGTCTCGCGGCTGCGCACCCGCGCCCGCCGCGACGGCGACGACTGGGTCATCACCGGCCGCAAGCTCTACATCACCAACGGCAAGCAGGCCGACTGGGTCTGCCTCCTCGCCCGCACCTCCGACGAGGGCGGCTACAAGGGGATGTCCCAGATCATCGTGCCGACCGACACCCCCGGCTTCTCCGTCGCGCGCACCCTCGACAAGATGGGCAACCGCTGCTCCGACACCGCCGAGCTCGTCCTCGACGAGGTCCGCGTGCCGGTCGCCAACACCATCGGCGAGACCGGTCGGGGCTTCCAGCAGCAGATGCACCAGTTCGTGATCGAGCGGATGTTCGCGGCATACAGCGCCGTCGGGGCCTGCGACAAGGCACTGGCACGCACCCGCCAGTTCGTCCAGGAGCGCGAGGTCTTCGGCAAGCCGCTCGCGACCAAGCAGCACGTCGCCTTCCGGCTCGCCGAGCTCCAGTCGGAGGTGGACCTGCTGCGCAGCCACAACCTGGTCGTCTGCGAGACCCAGCTGGCCGGCGAGGACATCACGCGCCTCGCCTCCGTCGCCAAGCTCAAGGCCGGCAGGCTCATCCGCGAGGTCGCCGACGCGTGCCTGCAGTTCCACGGCGGCATGGGCTACATCGAGGAGACCTGGACCGCCCGCTTCATGCGGGATGTGCGGCTCAGCTCCATCGGCGGCGGCGCCGACGAGGTCATGCTCCAGGTCCTCGCCCGCCTCGACGGCCTGCCCGCCTGATGCCGGCCACACAACCCGCCCCATCATGACAAGGACGCACCCATGACCCTCGCCGGACGCACGATCGTGATGTCGGGCGGCAGCCGCGGCATCGGCCTGGCCATCGCCCAGCGGGCGGCCCGCGACGGCGCCAACGTCGCCCTGCTCGCCAAGACCGCCGAGCCACACCCCAAGCTCGAGGGGACCATCCACACCGCCGCGGCCAGGATCGAGGAGGCCGGCGGCCACGCCCTCCCCGTCGTCGGCGATGTCCGCGACGAGGCGTCGGTCGCCGACGCTGTGGCGCAGACCGTCGAGCGCTTCGGCGGCATCGACATCGTCGTCAACAACGCCAGCGCGATAGACCTGTCCAACACGTCCGACCTGGCGATGAAGAAGTACGACCTGATGCAGGACATCAACTGCCGCGGATCCTTCCTCCTGGCCAAGACCGCACTCCCCCACCTGCGGGAGTCCGACCACGCCCACGTCCTCACCCTGTCCCCGCCGATCAACCTGCGCCCCGAGTGGGCCGGCCGTCACCTCGGCTACACGATCGCGAAGTACGGCATGAGCCTGGTGACCCTCGGCCTCGCCGAGGAGCTGCGCGCCGACGGCATCGCGGCCAACAGCCTCTGGCCCCGGACCACTATCGCGACAGCCGCCGTCGCCAATATCCTCGGCGGCGAGCAGCTGGTGGCCCGCAGCCGCACGCCCGAGATCATGGCCGACGCGGCATACGCCGTGCTGACGCGCGACCCGCGCACCTGCACCGGCAACTTCTTCATCGACGACGACGTCCTCCGGGAGGAGGGCATCACCGACCTGTCCCGCTATGGCGGCGACGACCTCGAGCTCGACATCTTCCTCGACGAGTGACCCAGCCCTCCGATTTCGCAACGGCGCGAAAGGACCTCCCATGAAGCCCGACCTGTCCCAGGTGGACCCCCTCGACTACAACCTCGCGACCCGGGTCAACATCGGTGACACCCTGACCCGCACGGCCGAGCTCTTCCCCCACCGGACCGCGGTGGTCCAGCCTGACGGCGAGATCACCTATCGCCAGCTCGCCGAGACGAGCGACCGGCTCGGCCACGCGCTGCTGGGACTGGGACTCGAGCCCGGCACTCCGGTAGCGCTGATGATGACGAACTCGTGGCAGATGCTGGCGACCTACTACGCATGCGCCAGAGCGGGACTGGTGTGTATGCCGCTCAACTTCCTGCTCTCGCCGGACGACACGGCGTGGATCATCAACGACGCGCAGGCGCCGATCGTCATGGCGGACGCAGCGATGCGGCCGCTGCTGTCGGCCGTCCTGGCGGGGACCCCCGGCGTCAACCGCGTGGTTATGCGCGAGGACTCCCCCGAGCAGGTCGGGGGCCGCGAGACGATCGGCTGGGAGGAGCTCGTCGCCCGAGGCGAGGACGGCCCCCTGCGCGTCATCGTCGACGACCGCGACACCGCCCAGTGCCTCTATACCTCCGGCACGACCTCGCGTCCCAAGGGCGTGCTGGTCAGCCACACCGCCCTGACGGTCGCGCTCCTCAGCAACGCCATCGTCACGCGCCAGACCTGGGGCCTCCAACCACCGATCATGCTCGTCGTGCTGCCGATGTTCCACGTCACCGCGCTCAACACCCTCACGATGCCGGTGATCATGATGGGCGGCACGGTCGTCCTGCCGGGCATGGCCTTCGACCCCGCCGCGTCGCTCGACGCGATCGAGCGGCACAAGGTCACCCACATGATGATGCTGCCGATGATGCACGCGGCGTGTGCCGCCGAGCAGGCCGCCCGGCCGCGCGATCTGTCCTCGGTGACCTGCGCCGTCTATGCGATGGCACCGATGCCCGCGCCGCTGCTCGACAAGGTCGACGCGATGTATCCCAACGCCTGCGTCATCCTCGGCTCGGGCCAGACCGAGGTCGTCCCGGCCACGGTCATGCAGTGGCCCGAGCACCGCGACACCGCCGCCGACTCGTGGGGCCCGCAGGTGCCGTCGGTCCTGGCCAAGACGATGGACCCGGCGACGGGCGAGGTGCACGCGCCGCACGGCACCGGCGAGATCGCCTACCGCGGGCCCAATGTGTGCAGCGGCTACTGGAACAACGCCGATGCCAACGCTGTCGCCTTCGCGCACGGCTGGTTCCACTCCGGCGACATCGGCCATCTCGACGACGACGGTGTCGTGTGGTTCACCGACCGCCTCAAGGACATCATCAAGTCGGGCGGCGAGAACGTCTCCTCGGTCCAGGTCGAGGCCGTCGTCCTCGGCGCCCCCGGCGTCGCGGAGTGCAGCGTCATCGGCGTCCCCCACGAGCGCTGGGGGGAGGCGGTCTGTGCCGTGGTCGTCGCCGACGGCTCCGTGCCCGAGGACGAGATCGAGGCCGGCGTCATCGCCCACGCCAAGCAGCACCTCGCCGGCTTCCAGGTCCCCAAGGAGGTCCGGGTCGTCGAGTTGCTGCCCAAGACCGCCACCGGCAAGATCCAGAAGAACGAGGTCCGCGCCCTCATGCGCGACTGAGCCAACGACGCGGAGGTATGCCGCGCGCTGGCCCAGCGCCGCGGCATACCTCCCCGGCGTCCTCGGATCACTCTTTGGCCCACTTGGGCACGATCGCGCCGCTCGCGTTTGTGCCCAAGTGGGCTAAAGCGCGGGCGGCTCCACAGGCGCGGGGTATGCCGCGCCCTCGCGTTTGTGCCCAAGTGGGCTAAAGCGCGGGGGCCCGACAGGCGTGGGGTATGCCGCGCGCTGGCTCAGCGCCGCGGCATACCTCCCCGTCGTCCTCGGGTCACTCTTTGGCCCACTTGGGCACGATCGCGCCGCTCGCGTTTGTGCCCAACTGGGCTAAAGCGCGGGCGGCTCCACAGGCGTGGGGTATGCCGCGCCCTCGCGTTTGTGCCCAAATGGGCTAAAACGCGGGGGCGCCCGACAGGCGTGGGGTATGCAGCGCGCTCGCGTTTGTGCCCAAGTGGGCTAAACCGCGGGGGGTCAGCTGAGCTCGGGACGCTTGCGGCGCAGGTGATCGGGCGCGAAGCCGTGCTCGACACCCCACAGGACCGCTTGGGACCGGCTGCCGACGCCCATCTTGCGATAGGCGGATCGGATGTAGGACTTGACCGAGTTGATCGACAGATAGCAGGTGGAGGCGATCTGCTGGTTGCTCAGGCCCTGGGTGATGTGGGCGATTATCTCGGACTCGCGCTGGGTCAGGCCCTCCGCCCGGCCGGGCCAGTCGCCACCGACGAGCTCGTCGTCCTCGACCTGGGTCTGCACGCGGCTGACGATGCGCTCGCCCGCGTTGATCCGCTCGAGCGCGTCGACGAGGCCTTCTGCCGGAAGCGTTTTGGAAAGGTAGCCGTCGACGCCCATGTCGAGCGCGAGCCGGATGACGTCGTTCTGGAGATTCCAGGTGTAGACGACGACACGACTCACCTTGGGGTTGTTGAGCACGTCGGCGAGGTCGCCCGCGTCGAAGGGCGCCTGGGCGAAGGAGTCATAGAGCGCGATGTCGACCTGCTCGTCGACATCGGTGCCCGCGTTGAGCTCCACGACCGAGACGCGGTCCTTGTAGTCATCGAGCATGTGGGCAACCCCCCGCACCACAAGGTCGTAGTCATTGACCAGCGCCGCCGAGATGGGTTTGCGCAGGTCAGAGGGGGTATCTGTCATGCCCCAACCGTAATGCACGGCCCGAACCGAAGCACCCGGCAGGGTGAGGCGGGTTGGCCGGCGCCCTGACTAGAGTGACGCGACCAGCGAGTTTCAGGCACGAGAAGAGCCCCAGAGTGACCCATCGCCCCATCCGGCTTGCCGCCGAACCCTCGCACTGGAGCACCCCTGCCCTCGACGTGATCGCGGCCGCCCCGCCCCTGCCCAAGGTCGAGCGTGGCGTCGAGATCGCGCTCGCGCTGGGCCCGCTCACGCCCCGTCCCGGCAGCGGCGAGACCCTCGCGCTGTTTGAGGTGCTGGCCTCCCTCGGCGCCCGCGACCTCACGCTCGCCCGCGTCGTGGAGCCCCACCTCGACGCCCTGTCGATCCTCGCCGAGGCGGGCGAGGTGCCGGGTCTGGACTCCCTCCACGTCACCGACACCCGCTCGACGTGGGGTGTGTATGCCGCGGAGGGCCAGGGCTGTCGGCTCACCGCCGAGGAGGGTCCCGAGGGTTGGGTCCTGTCGGGCAGCAAGCCGTGGTGCTCTCTCGCGGGCTCGCTCAGCCATGCGCTGGTCACCGCGTTCCTCGACAGCGGCGACCGCCGGCTCTTCGCGGTCGACCTCGCCGACCCGGGGGTGCGGGTCCAGCGGGACGGCTGGGTCTCGCGCGGGCTGTCTGGCGTGCCGTCGACGCCAGTCTCCTTCGCCCACGTGGCAGCCGTGCCGGTGGGCGAGGCCGGGTGGTATCTGTCGCGTCCCGGCTTCGCGTGGGGCGGCATCGGTGTCGCGGCCGTCTGGCACGGCGGCATGGTCGGTGTGGCCCGGCGGCTGGCCGCCCAGGCTGGCGAGCGGGACCTCGACCAGGTCGGCGAGATGCACATCGGCGCGGTCGACGCGCAGCTGCACGCGAGCCGCGCTGTGCTAGCCGAGGCCGCACAGCTGATCGACGCGGGCCAGGCCGACGGCCCTGCCGGCGCGCGACTGGCCCTGCGGGTGCGCCAGATCGTCTCTGCCGCAGCGGAGTCCGTGCTGTCTACAGCGGGCCACGCCATGGGTCCGGCACCCCTCGCCTTTGAGGAGGAGCACGCCCGACGTGCTGCCGACCTCGCCGTCTATGTCCGTCAGGACCACGCCGAGCGCGACCAGGCCGCCCTCGGCCGTGCCGTGCTCGCCGACGGGCCGGGGTGCGTCCCGTGGTGACCGGCACAGCGACCGGCAGTGGCGATGTCGGTGTCGAGGACCACCCTCACGACACCGGCAACACCGACCGCATGATCCGGCACACCGACACCGGCACACCCGAGAGCGAGTGGCAGGCCGACTCCAGGCTGGCGACCCTGCGCACGCTCGACTTCGACGGGCTGCCCGCTGGCCGTGTGCTCGTCCTCTCGGCCCACCCGGACGACGAGTCCCTCGGCGCCGCCGGGCTGCTGCACCGCCTCTGCCGGCTCGGCCGACTCGTCCATGTCGTCGTGTCCACCGCCGGGGAGGGCTCGCACCCCCAATCGCCGACGCACCCGCCCGAGCGGCTGGGCGCGCGCCGGCTCGGCGAGCTGCGCGGTGCCCTCGACGAGATCGACCCCGCCATCGAGCTCACGTGTCTGCACCTGCCCGACGGCGGGCTGGCCGAGCGCGAGGACGACATCGTCGAGCAGGTCCTGTCGCTGTCGCGTGGCTGGGCCTCCCGCCCCGGCGTGGTCCTCTCCCCCTGGAGCGGAGACGGGCACCCCGACCACGAGGCCGCCGGCAGGGCTGCCGGACGGGTGGCCGAGGGGCTGGGAGCACTGCACCTGGAGTTTCCGATCTGGCTCTGGCACTGGGGATCCGCTGACGACGCCCCGTGGGAGTCGATGGTCCGCCACGACCTCGACCAGGACGCGGTGACGGCCAAGCGGAGGGCGATCACGCGGCATACCTCTCAGGTGGAGCCGCTGTCGGCGCAGCCCGGCGACGAGACCCTCCTGCCGCCAAACCTCCTGGCGCACTTCGAGCGGACCCACGAGACCTTCATCGCCTCGAGCACCGAGACGGCGCAGGACGCCCCGGACCCGTCGGTCTTCGAGCAGCTGCACAGCGACTCGGCCGACCCGTGGGGCGTGGACAGCCGGTGGTACGAGCGGCGCAAGCGCGACATCACCCTGGCGAGCCTGACGCGGGAGCGCTACAGACGTGGGATCGAGGTGGGCTGCTCCGTCGGGGCGCTGCTCGCCGAGCTGGCCGGCCGCTGCGACGAGCTGGTCGGGGTGGACGTCTCCGAGGCCGCCCTCTCCGCGGCCGCCCAGCGGATTGAGAGCCTGCCGGACGACCGGTCGGAGGGGGTCCGGTTCGAGCAGCGTCGGGTGCCCGACGACTGGCCGGAGGGGGACTTCGACCTCATCGTGCTGTCGGAGGTGGGCTACTTCCTCGACGTCGCGAGCCTCGACAGGCTCCTGGACCGCTGCCTCGAGTCCCTCTCTCCCACAGGCGAGCTCGTCCTGGTCAACTGGCGCCACCCGGTGGAGGGCTGGCCGCTGGACGGGGACGATGTGCGCGAGCGAGCCTCCCGCAGAGGCGATCTCGTCACCACGGCCACACACGTCGAGACCGACTTCGCCCTCGATCTGCTCACGCGACCCGGGCTGCCGAGCGTCGCCGAGAGAGAGGGGCTGCTGTGAGTGAGTGGTTCACCCGTGTCGTCATCCCTGTGCACGACGAGGAGCAGCTCCTGGGGCGCTGTCTCGACAGCGTCGCCACCGCCGCTGCCACCGCGAGCGCCGAGGGACACCACGACGTGCAGATCATCGTGGTCCTCGACGACTGCCGGGACCACAGCGCCGGCATCGCCCGCTCGCGCCTGGGGGTGGAGGTGCTCGAGACCGACTCGGGCCTGGTCGGCGAGACCCGGGCCCGCGGCTGCGACTTCGCTCTCGCACAGGCGAGCTCACGCGGCATACCCCTGGAGAGGGTGTGGCTGGCGAGCACCGACGCCGACTCCGTGGTGCCGCCGCAGTGGCTGGTGCGCCAGCTCGTGCTCGCCGACGCGGGCAGCCAGCTGGTCCTCGGCACGGTCCACCCCGACCCCGACGAGATGTCGCCGCGGCTGGCCCGCCTGTGGGCGAGCCAGCCGCAGGTGGCAGACGGTCACCCCCACATCCACGGCGCCAATCTCGGCGTGCGCGGCGACGCCTATGTCGCTGCCGGTGGGTATGCGGCGCTGGACGTCCACGAGGACGTCGACCTCGTCGAGCGGGTCCGGGCGCTCGGGGTGGCCGAGTCCGCGACGGCTGGCAACAGCGTGCTCACCTCGGCGCGGCTGGAGGGCCGCACACCCGGCGGCTTCAGCGGATACCTCCGCGATCTGGCCGAGTCCGCCGACGCCGGCGGCCTGCCCGCCTGACGACCCCCGCACCTTGGGGTGTGCCCGGCGGCGCGGTCATCTGCGCAGGGTGGAGGCATGACCGATCGCACCGACCTGTCCGCTATCCCCGCCCAGACCCAGGACTGGCCCGGCCGGGTGGCCGAGCTGGAGCCGACTCCCGACCACGGCGAGAAGTCGTGGACCGGCCGTGACCGCCTCACCGGCAAGCGCGCCCTCATCACTGGCGGCGACTCCGGTATCGGCCGCGCGGTGGCCGTCGCCTTCGCCAAGGAGGGCGCCGACGTGGCCATCACCCATCTGCCCGACGAGGCCGAGGACGCCGAGCAGACCGCAGAGCTCGTCCGCGGCGCGGGCCGCACGTGCGTCCTGATCGCCGCCGACCTGCGCACCCTCGAGGAGAACAGGCGCGCCGCGTCAGAGGCGCGCGACGGCCTCGGTGGGCTGGAGGTCCTGGTGTGCAACGCGGCATACCAGATGACCCATGACTCGCTCGAGGAGTTCCCGGAGGAGCAGATCCACCAGACCTTCGAGACCAATGTCTACTCGCCCTACTGGCTCGTGCACGAGTGCGCCAAGGACCTCGAGGACGGCGGCGTCGCGATCGTGACGACGTCGGTGCAGGCCTACTCCCCCAGCGAGCACCTGCTCGACTACGCCGCGACCAAGGCGGCGCTCAACAACCTCGTCGTCAACCTCGCCGCCGAGCTCGGCCCCAAGGGCACACGCGTGAATGCCGTTGCGCCAGGCCCGATCTGGACGCCCCTCATCCCCGCGACGATGGCCGCCGACAAGGTCAAGGGCTTCGGCTCCGACACCCCGCTCGGCCGCGCCGGGCACCCGACGGAGGTCGCCGCGGCATACGTCTTCCTCGCCTCCGACGAGGCGAGCTATGTCTCGGGCACCGTGCTCGGCGTGACCGGCGGCAAGCCCGTCTTCTGAGCCAGAGTGGGCGCCCTGCCCAGTGACGAGGGGCAGGGCGCGGCTCTAGCGTTGGCCGCATGACGAACGCCTGGCGCCTGCTCACCCGTCGTGACGACATCTCCGTGACCCGCCTCGAGGAGGTCCCGGCCCCCTCGGCCGGCGAGGGTGAGGTGGTGCTGCGGCTGGACCGGATCGGCCTGAGCGCCAACAACATCACGTATGCCGCGCTGGGCGACTCCTTCCGCTACTGGCAGTTCTTCCCGGCGGAGGAGCCGTGGGGCATCGTGCCGGTGTGGGGCTTCGCCGACGTGGTCGAGTCGCAGGTGCCGGGCGTCGAGGTGGGCCAGCGCTTCTATGGCTACTATCCCTCGGCGTCGCACATGGTGGCGAAGCCGGGGCGGGTGGACCAGCGGGGGTTCTCGGAGGTCTCGCCGCACCGCGTCGAGCTGCCCTCCCCCTACAACACCTATGCGCTGACCTCGACCGACCGGGCCTATGACGAGGCGCAGGAGGACCTGCTCGCGCTCTATCGCCCGCTCTTCTGGACCTCGTGGCTGCTCGCCGACTGGCTGACAGACGGCGGCGCGGTGGGCGCCACCCGGGTGGTCATGTCATCGGCATCCAGCAAGACGGCATACGGCACTGCGCACTGCCTGGCCGGGAAGGGACTGCGCCGGGTCGGGCTCACGTCCGGACGCAACCGTGACTTCACCGAGGGGCTCGGCTGCTATGACGAGGTCCGCACCTATGACGAGATCGACCAGCTGGACCCGGCTGAGCCGAGCGTCTATTGCGACTTCTCCGGTGACGCCGACCACCTCACGGCGCTGGACGGGCACCTCGGCGAGTCGCTGATCAAGGCCGTCGTCGTCGGCATCACCGCGCAGAACGAGCGCCCCGTCGCCGGCCTGCCCACGCGCACGAGCAAGGGGCTCTTCTTCGCCCCCGACCAGATGCGCAAGCGGATCTCCGACTGGGGGCTCGACGGCCTCGACGAGCGCTTCGCCGAGGGCTGGCGCTCCTTTGCCGCCGACTCGGACCTGTTTGTCGAGCTCAGCGAGCAGTCCGGCCCCGAGGCCCTCCAGACCGTCTGGCAGGAGGTCCAGTCGGGCCAGTCCGACCCGCGCACCGGTCACATTCTGACCTTCTGAGGCGCGGCCCCGGCCGCGCACCTGACGAGCAGAGGGCACGGACCTTCCACGCGAGGGGCCCAGCGCTACTGTCTAGCCATGGCTCTTGCCCTCGTCACCGGCGCATCCGCAGGTATCGGCTTCCAGCTCGCCAGCCAACTGGCCAAGCGAGGCTATGACCTCCTCGGGGTCGGCGCCAGCGGCCGCATCACCGAGCTCGGGTCACGCATCAGCGGCGCCGAGATCGTCCCTGTCCAGGCGGACCTGAGCACCGCCGAGGGCGTCGAGCAGGTGTGGGCAGCAGTCGAATCCACCGGCCGGCCGCTCGACGTGGCGTGCCTCAACGCCGGACGAAGCCTGGGTGGCGCATTCCTCGACACCGACCTCGAGGACGAGCTCTCGATGCTTGCCCTGAACGTCACCGGCCAGGTGCGTCTGGCCAAGCATGTGGTGCGGCACATGGCTGCCCGACAGACTGGTCACCTGCTTGTCACAACATCGTGCTCGGCGCTGACACCGACCCCCTACGAGTCGATCTATGGTCCCACCCGCAGCTTCATGCTGAGTTTTGCCGAGGGCCTGCGCGAGGAGATGAGGGAGCATCACGTGGTCGTCACGGCTCTGCTCCCGGGTGCGACCGCGACGGACTTCCACCACTCGGCTGGCATGGACAACACGGTCTTTGGGTCGAACGACTGGAAGAACGACCCTGCTCTCGTGGCCCGGCAAGGGCTCGACGCGCTGTTCGCAGACCAAGACCACGTGATCGGTGGTGACCAGGCGACCAAGGACGACGCCGCGCTCAACCGCACACTCAGCGACCCCGTCAAGGCCGCGAAGTTCGCGCAGTCGAGTCGCCCGACGGCCTGACCGCGCACGCGTCTATTGGCGGCGCGGGGCACAGGCCTCCGCCAGCCGCTGGAGCATGCGGCGCAGCTCCGCGGCCTCGTCTGGCGTGAAGGCCTCGCCCACGAGGGCGTCCTCGACGCCTCGGATGTCCTGCTTGGCCCGCCGGAAGGTGCGATTGCCCTCGCGGGTCAGCGAGACCGTGCGCTGACGCCTGTCCTCGGCCGCAGTCCGGCTGACGAGACCGCGCTCCTCGAGGGCGTCGAGGTGGCGCCCAAGCCTCGTGGGGTCGCGGCGGACCCGGCGGGACAGGTCCGTCTGGGAGACGGCCTCCGCGCTGGCCAGCTCGGTCATGATGGCGTACTCCCACATCGACAGCCCCGCCGCCTCGAGGATCGGGCCCTCGAGCTCCGCCAGGCGCGGGAAGATCCGCGCGAGCAGGTCCGCGAGGTCACGCGGCTCACCCGAGGCCGGGACAGCTTCCGTCATTCCAACCCTCTACCCTTGTAGATGATTTTCGTCTACGGTGGTAGACGAATGGCGCCAGTGAGCGGTCGACGCCATCCGGGAAGAAGCCCGACTACTCGAGGCGGCGGCCATGGACACCACCATCTTGCAGCACATCAACCAGGACATCGCTGCTGGTCTGACCGAGGCCAGCAGAGCTGATCTGAGCCGCCCGTCGACCGATGGCGTCACCGGCGCCCAGATCTGTGACGAGCTGATGTCGGAGCACCGGCGGCTCATCACCGAGATCCTGGGCCTGGGCAATCCACAGCGCAACTGGGACGAGCAGCCAGCGCGCCCTGCCGCTGACGACGATGGCCGGGCCGCGGGCGAGCAGGCCGCTGCTGATTTCCGGCGCAGCGCGCACGCGCTCGAGAGGGCAATCGTCGGCGCGACCCACCCCGATGCGGCCAGTCGCTACGCCGAGCACACCTTGGTCGCCATGGCTGCGGCGAGACGGCTGGACGCCGTCCTAGGCTTCGAGTGACTTCGCATCGTCACGCGTTGAGGGGTGGATCGCGGAGTAGCCGGCGATCAGCTGCCGCCGTGCTTGACTTGGGCATGAGAGTGACCCCTGTCGACGAGCGCGACAGCTTCTGGGAGTCGGCCGATCCGCGCTTCAGGGTCTATCTGCACGTCAGCGCAGAGGACAGCACCGCGGGGTGGACCTCCACCTACGACGTCGGGGGCGGCGACGGCCTCCAGGTGATCGACTGGGCGCAAAGGGAGGCGGCTCCGGGAGTCACGTATGCGGTGGCCTTGGTAGTCGACGGCCATGGCCGCGAGCGCGACGCCCCCGGCCATGGACGCGGTCTCGTGTGGCTGGTGGGCAGGGACGGCAATGATGTCCCGAGGGACTCGGCACTGGCCGACGCACAGCGCCGGATGATTGCTCGCCGCCAGGAGCCCGTCGGCATCCCTGCCGCCGATCGGGCCCCTGACTGGCTCCCGGATGTCGTTAGGTGAAACTCTCCGATCGACCACTCGCGGAGGCACCAACGACGCTGTGAAACGTCTCGGCGGTGAAGACGTGGCCCTCGAGCATCGTCGCCCGCCAGGTCAGCACTCGATGACGTTGACAGCGAGCCCGCCGCGGGCAGTCTCCTTGTATTTGACCTTCATGTCACGCCCGGTGTCGCGCATGGTCTTGATGGCCTTGTCGAGGGGGACGAAGTGGTCGCCGTCCTCACGGATGGCCATCCGGGCGGCAGTGATCGCTTTGATCGAGGCGACGGCATTGCGCTCGATGCAGGGGATCTGCACGAGGCCGCCGATGGGGTCGCAGGTGAGGCCGAGGTTGTGCTCGATGCCGATCTCCGCGGCATTCTCGACCTGGAGCGGGGTGCCGCCGAGCACCTCGGCCAGGCCGCCGGCCGCCATCGAGCAGGCCGAGCCGACCTCACCCTGACAGCCGACCTCGGCCCCGGAGATCGAGGCGTTCTCCTTGAAGAGGGTGCCGATGGCAGCGGCCGTGAGCAGGAAGCGCACGACACCGTCGTCGTCGGCGCCGGGCACGAAGCGGGTGTAGTAGTGCAGGACGGCCGGGATGATGCCGGCGGCACCGTTGGTGGGCGCTGTGACGACCCGGCCCCCGGCGGCGTTCTCCTCGTTGACCGCGAGGGCATAGAGGGTCACCCAGTCGAGGGCGCGCATTGGGTCGGTCCAGTTCTCGTGTTCGCCGAGCTGCTCGCTCAGCTGCTTGGCGCGCCGGCGCACCTTGAGCCCTCCGGGCAGGGTGCCCTCGTTGCGGCAGCCGCTCTCGACGCACTCCTGCATCACCGCCCAGATGTGCAGCAGGCCCTCGCGCACCTCCTCCTCGGTGTGCCACGACAGCTCGTTCTCGAGCATCACCTGGCTGATCGACTTGCCGGTGCGCTCGGTGATCTCGAGCAGCTCGTCACCGGTCGTGAAGGGATGGGCGACCGGGGTGTGGTCCGGCACGATCGACTGGGCGCCAGTCTCGTCCTCGTCGAGTACGAATCCGCCTCCGACAGAGAAGTACTCGCGCTCGACCAAGGGCTCCTCGTCCTCCGCCGGCTGCTCCGCGGCCCATGCCGTGAACCGCATGCCGTTGGTGTGGAAGTCGAGCCGCTTGTTGCGGTGCAGGATGATGTCCTCGTCGACGTCGAGCGCGATCTCGTGGGTGCCGCCGAGGCGGATCCGACCAGTCTCTCTGGCCTCCTGCACCGCGGGGTCGGCTGCGGCCGGGTCGACCTCCTCGGGACGCTCACCGAGCAGGCCGAGCACGACCGCCTTGACGCTGCCGTGCCCGTGCCCGGTCGCACCCAGCGAGCCGAAAAGCTCGGACCGCACGTGTCCGACCTGGTCGATCAGCCCTTCCTCGGCGAGGCGCTGCACAAACGTGCCCGCAGCCCGCATTGGCCCGACGGTGTGCGAGCTCGACGGCCCGATGCCGACGCTGAACAGGTCGAATGCGCTGACGGGCATGGGGGTCTCCCGGGGTCGATTGGGGCGGGGGTCGCGTCTGTGGACGTGATGGCCACGGTATGCCGCGTCCCCCCACCTTGTCTCCACCCGCTTGGCGCAATGCGGCCGAGTGGCGGGCGCCTTGTCAGGCCCCGTGCTCCCGCGACGTCAACTCGTGCAGACCCCCCAGAATCGACTGGAGGTGAGCATCGAGCTCTCGTCCGGCTCTGGCGGCTGCGGCGTCGCCCCTGCGGTATGGGTCGGCCACCACATCGCCCCGAGGGTTGGAGCGGTGCCGCCTGAGGTATTCGGTCAGGGAATCCAGTCGGACGTCGGGCGGCATCTGCGCCATAGCCCTGGATACGTGGCCGATAAGAAAGGTCTTGCGCACTGCGGACGGCCACTCGTCGAGGATGTAGCGGCGGTGAGATGTCCCCATCGCGAGAATGAGATCGGCCCAGTCGACGAGCTCGTGGGTGAGCTGCTGCGCCCTGTGGGCCCCGACCTTCCCACGCCCTCCCGTCTGTGCGGCCATTGGGGGATCGATGGGCTCGCCGACAAGGGCATGCGTGCCCGCGGAGGCGAACTCAACGCCGCTTGGAGCCTCGTCGCGCGCGACGACGTCTGCATAGGCCGAGCGGCAGATGTTGGCCGTGCAGACGAACAGCACGCGGTATGAGCCCGACCGCGGTGGCGGGTCCGCGGACGCCATGCGCACGTCCTGTGCAGGCGTGGGTCGATCGCCCCGACCTCCCCTGCCATCACTGGCTTCGGCCCTCGAGCTCAGCGCCGCCCGCCAGTCGCCCGGGCGGAAGCCTGTGCTGGTCACGCGAGAGAGGTCGAGGGTGGCAGCCTCCTGGTGCGGCATGGTTGGCCCGACGCGCACCAGGGTCGGGTCAGCCCCCATGGACCGATAGACCTCGCGGGCGATCTCCAGCCAAGTTGTTGCCCGCCCCTCCCCGGTGAGGTTGTAGACGCCTGCCGGAGCACCGGCCTCGAGCAGGTGGTTGATCCCTGCCACTAGCTGGCGGGCAGTGGTCAGCCGCGCCGGTGGTCCGTCAGGGACTTCTGTCACCTGGCCCCGCCGGGCGGCGCGCACGATCAAGTCGACGAACGAGGAAGGCTCGCCAATCACGCGGGTTGTACGCAGGATGATGTGCCGTGGCAGCGTCGTGGCCACGAGCTCACCAGCAGCAAGCGCCTGCCCGCGTGCGGAATTGAGACTGATTCGCTCTTCCTCGCCCGCCGCTCCCCGTCCGCTCTCGAAAACCGGATCACATGTGACATGCACATAGCGCAGCTGATGCGCGCGTGCAATATCAGCGAGGGCGCGTGCGCGCATGGCCGCGCTCTGCCAGTCCTCCGCAACGTGGCGCTCCGCCGCCAGGCCGGAATCAGCGTCTCCGAAGGCGTTGACGATGGTCTCGAACTGCGCGAACTCGATGTCTGGGCGCTCGCGGCCCACCACCTCTTCGCTTCGCACCCCGACGGCAGAGGGCGTGACCATTGCGAGGGCCCGCCCGACGGAGGTCTCGGTCCCCACGACGAGCGTTCGACGAGGCGGCATACTCCTGGCGTCTGCCAAGGTCGGCTGCAGGGCGTCGCGCTGGGCGACTATGGCGTCCTGACGCCCAATGGGCCAGGGAATGCCCAGAGCTGGGTCGAAAACATTGACGGACGAGAAGTTCGCGCGCTTGGCGCGGGTCCAATGTCGCTCCATGAGGTAGCTGAAGGTAGTGCCGTCCTCGAGCACCTGGTGGGCGTTGGCGACTCCACGTGGGATGAATACCGCTGTCCGGGGGCCCAGGTCGTGGAAGACAACTCGGCCGAAGCCCGGCCCCTCCCGCAGATCCAGCCACGCGCCCATCGCCCGGCCGGAGAGAACGCTCACGTATCGGTCCCACTGCTCCGCCAAGAATCCCCGCGTAACACCCCTGTTTGCGATGTGGGTCACGTTGTGCTGAACGGGGGGAAAGTCAGGAAGGCCAAGGGCTGTCATCTTCTCGCGATGCCAGTCTTCTTTGAACCAGCCGTCCTCGTTGGGCTGCACCGCGAGCGTGATCAGCAGGAGTCCGGGGATACTCGTGCCGTGGATGGCCAGTTCTTGCATGCCTGCCTCTCGCGCTCCCTGTTCGCTTAAGCCTATCCGCGCGAGCGCCACCCCTCTTGAACCGGTGGGGCAACTCACCGGGGCGCCGCTGACCTGCGCACTTGGAAGGTGAGTAGCCTATGACCAATTGGGCCTCCCCCAGGCTCGGTTCCCTCGTAAGGACGGTTCATGGAACTGCAGCAACTGCTCAAGATCGCGCGCGCGTTCTGGCGGAGCATCTTGGCGACGCTTCTCCTTACCGTCGCACTGGCTGCGGGTTTCACACTGCTTCGCTCCCCCACCTATACGGGGGACGCATCTGTCTTCCTCACTGTCGAGAGCGGATCCTCCGCGGGCGAGCTCTCCCAAGGGGCCACCTACGCCGAGCAGCAGGTGCTCTCCTATATCGAGGTGGCCACCACCTCGAGCGTGCTCTCGCCAGTCATCGACAAGCTAAACCTCCAGACCACCCCCGAGAAGCTCAAGGAGTCGGTGCGGGTGACCTCACCGGACTCCACCTCGATCATCGACATCGCTGCCGACGGCGACACCCCGGAGCGGGCCGCCCAGATCGCCAATGAGATCGCAGCGAGTCTTGTCGACCGGGTGGAGGTGCTCTCGCCGAAACGCACGGGCGGCACCAGTCTGGTCAGCGCGAACGTGGTTGACCCAGCGCGGTCACCGGTGGCCCCGAGCGCCCCGAAACCACTCCTCAACCTCGTCCTGGGCACCATCCTCGGGCTCATGCTCGGACTGGGCCAGGCCATCCTGCGGAGCACTCTGGACACGCGTGTGCGCACGACCGAGGATCTTCAGGCATTCAGCGACGCCCCTGTGCTCGCCACGGTTGGCCGTATCTCTAACAAAGGTGACGCTGCCAGCGCCCGGGCCCACTCCGAGGCGTACCGTCGGCTCCGCACCAATGTGGGGTTTGTCGGCCTCGGCGGCGAGCGGAGCTCCTCGATGGTGGTGACTTCCTCCATGCCAGGCGAGGGCAAGACCGAGACGGCAGTCAACCTTGCCAACGTGCTCGCCCAGGCCGGCGAATCGGTCCTGCTCGTGGACGCCGACCTCCGGAGGCCCCGCGTGGACGACCGGATGCGCCTCGACGGTGAGTTGGGTTTGTCGGATGTCCTCACCGGCCGCGGATCCTTCGAAGACCTTGCGGTCTACGCCGATCGCAACCTGCGGGTATTGCCGGCCGGCACAATCCCCCCAAATCCCTCAGAGCTCCTCGGTTCGGCCGCCATGAACAACTTCATTGCCATGGCCGAGCGCCAGTTCACCTATGTCATCTTCGATTCGCCGCCGGTCCTGCCCGTTGCCGACGCCACCATCCTGGGGTCGCAGACGGGAGGCGCGATACTCGTGGTTCGGTCGGGCGAGGTCAAGGTGGCGGACGTCAAGTCCTCCATGGAGCTGCTGGACACTGCCAAGGTCACCCTCCTGGGCTTGGTGCTCAACGATGTGCCGACCTCGCAGATGAGCGAGCGGTACGGGTACTACGAGAGTGACCCGCAGCGCCGAGCGGGCTCGACGCCTGAGCCCGTGACTCCGCAGGCGCGCTCGGTCAAGGCGCGCTAGGCGGCGCGCTGACGCGACGAGCCGCACGACACTCAATGAGCACACGCACCGCGCCCGCGAGACGCACCGGGGATGTCCTCCTGTTGCGGAGCGTCCCTGTCGCAACAGCGGTCATTGCGGTCGCGCTCACCTACCTCCTGGTGGCCTCGCAGACACTCGCCCTCATGCTCCTCGCGCTCATTGCACTGGCGGGCCTCGGCCTCGCCGCGCTCGCGAACTGGCGTCGCGCACTCGTCCTCGCGATAGCAGCCATGTTCCTCGGATCCACTTCGATCGTGAGCTTGCGCAGCGTCAACACGCCCATCCTGGCGTCCGGGCTGTTGCTCTTGTTGCTCTCGGCGCTCTGGACCACCAGGGGTCAAACCGCTTCCTTCAGCGGTCCCGTCCACCGCCTCGCCATCCAGCTGCTGTGGTTCGTCACCTTCCTAGGCCTGCTATCGACTCTGTGGAGCATGGACCAGAAGGAGACCATCATCAACGGCGCCACGATGCTGATGATGACCGGTGCGCTGCACCGGGTCAGTACCACTCGCTGGACTGACCGGGACGTTGTGGACGGGGACTTCAGCACTGTGTACTGGACGCTTCTTGCCGTGTTGGGGATTGGCGCCTCACTGGCGATCACAGGCTCCCCCATAGCCACCGTTCAGCAGTGGGATGGATCGGCCGGCCGCTGGACCGGAGTCACCGCCAACCCAAACGGTCTCGGGGCATTCGCGGCTCTTGCCCTGGTACTCGGTGTTGGTGTGGCCTACCGGAGACGCTCGCTGCTCGTTCTGGCTACCACCCTCCTACCGCTCTCTCAGCTGTGGCTTTCGGAGTCGCGCACCTCGCTGCTGGCGGCCTTGGCCGGCCTGGTCGTGGTCGCGGTCCGCAAGCACGTCGCACGCACCGTCGTGCTCGTCGTGCCCTTGCTCCTCGCAGCTGCCGTCTTTGCCGCCATGCCGGGCGGCCTGCTCGGGTCGACGAGGGAGCGTTTCGTCCGCGGTGGAGGCGACATAGACTCGCTCAACGGCCGTACCCAGTTGTGGCGCTTCGTGATCGGACTCAGTCAGGACCACCCTCTTGGGATCGGGTGGCGGGCTACGCCAACGGTGCTTCGCTCCGCCACCGGCCTCCCTTCCGCCCACAACAGCTATCTCGAGACCGTCCTCGAACTGGGGTGGGTCGCGGTCAGCGTCGTCGTCCTCCTAGTGCTGCTCCTCGCGTGGGCCGCGATGTCGTCATCGCTCGACGGGATGGGGCCGGGGATCACCGCCGGCGTCGTGGCGGTCGGCATCATCATGCTTACCGAGTCACTTCTCTTCGGCACCAGCTACCTGCCGCTCCTGTCGTGGCTGTTGATCGTTGGTGGCAGTGTGTTGGCAACAGGGTCATCTTCCCAGCGGCGAACTGAAAGAACCCGACCGGTGCGTCTGGCTCGCGGATGAGCACGACCGTTGCAAAAGGGGCTCGCAGCGGTGGCTTGAGCGTCCTCTCCAGCGCTCTGACGATCGTGATCCAGTTGGGATCGGTCGTGGTGCTCGCCCACTTGCTGAGGCCAGCAGACTTCGGGCTGATCGCCATGGTCCAGGTCTTCCTCGCGATCGGTCAGCTGCTGGGTGACCTCGGCGTCTCCAACTCCGCACTCCAGCAGAAGCGCCTTACTGCACAACAGTCGTCGAACCTGTTCTGGATCAACGTCGCGCTGTCTCTGGCCATCATGGTGGCGCTCGTTCTCACCACGCCTCTGATCGTCGACTTCTACGACGAGCCGCGGCTTTCAGCGGTGATCCCCGCGCTGGCCGTGTCCATCCTGGTTTACGGTGCGACCGCGCAGATCCGAGTGCATCTCGCACGGGCTATGCGCTTCCGGCCCGTCATCCTTAGCACCCTGGTCGCCACGGCACTGGCGGCCGCGATTGCCATTGGCCTGGCCATGGCAGGCTACGGCTACTGGGCCTTGGTCGCGCAGATCCTCGTGGTTGCCATCGTCAGTCTTGCCATCCTGTGGGTCGCCGCACGATGGCGCCCACAGCCTTTCCGACGTGGCCACGGGACGTCTGAGCTCGTCCGCACCGGCCTGCACTACTGGGTCGGCGGCATGCTCTACACGATCGAGTCCAGCGCCACCAATGTCGTGATCGGACGCTCATTCAACGCCGCGGCCCTGGGGCAGTACAACCGGGCGAGCCAGCTCATCCTCAACACGGTCGACGGCCTGGTCGTGCCCTTGCGGCAGATCGTGCTCCCGACGCTCAACAGCCACTCCGCCGAGCGCGATGAGTCCGAAGGGCTCCTGCTCCATGTCCAGGCGGCCGTCGGCATTCCCCTGATGGCCTTCCTCGCGGCAGCAGCCGGCACCGCCGACGCCCTCATCCCGCTGGCCCTCGGGCCAGGGTGGGAACCCGCTATCGGCCTTTTCCGCATCCTCGCGTTTGCGGGATGTTTCTCAGTGCTCGGTCACATCGCGCTCTGGGCCTACATGTTCACGGAGTCGAGTCGACGCAACCTGATGTGGAAACTGACCACAACGCCCTTGTTCGTGTGCGCTATCGCCCTCGGCACCCTGTTCGGGCTGAACGGAATAGCGTGGTCGTTCGTAGCAGCCAATGCACTGACGTGGGCCGTGGGCATCGCGTGGCTGCCACAGTCCGAGGCGGTCCCGAAGGGGAGGTTGCTGCTCATGGGAGTGAGCCTTTTCCTTGCGGTGATGCTCGCATCGAGCGCGGCTGCGGTGCTTGTGGGCGCTCTGGCTGGGCATGCTCCCGTGGGCCAGGTGGTGGCGGGCGCGCTCGCCGCCGTCGCCGTGCTCCTGTTGCTGCTGACGCTGGTCCCCGACACCCGTGCTTCCCTTGTTTTTGCCATGCGTCTGGCCCGCCAGATGGCGCGACGCTAGTGGAAGAAGCGGGTCGAGCTCGCCCTGTGCCGAAACCTCTGGACCGGCCCCGCACCACGTAACAGCAGATAGAGCGGCACGAACAGGCCGTGGTTGAAAAGTTGCCCACGGACGCTCTGGCCGAGGCCAGCCGTGGGTACGGCCTCGCGGTGCTGCTGATAGATCTCATCGAGCCTCAGCTCGCGTGCGAGCGCGTTGAACTCGCGCATAGAGCAGCGCTGCGCTCCAAGGGGGACCAGGTGAGTAGCGATGTGTGCCGCATACTCCTCGGATCGGGACCGGCGCTGGGTTTCGGTCGTGCTGCTGGCAATCCACCTGCGTCGCGCCGCGAGGAGTGCCCGGGCGTCGTCCCCAAACTCGAACCGCGTCGTCTTTGAGGCAGAGTCGCCGGCCCGGTGGTGCAAGTAGAGATAGCCAACGCCAGCAAGGAGTGCAAAGCGCTCGCAGTGCTCGAAGAACATCTTGTTGAAGAGCACGTCCTCACCGATCCGCACACCCTCGGGGAAGCGGATGCCATGGCCCTCAAGGATCGATCGCCGGTAGAGCTTGCCACAAGGGCCTGGGGTGTACTCAAGGGCTGCCCAGCGCGCAAAATCGGCAAAGAACTCCTCGAAGGAAAGACCAACTGACTCCTCTAGCGTGAACTCTTGACGCCGACCGGTCCGTAGGTCGATCCAAGTAGAACCCAGTGCCGTGTAGTCGCTGCCGAACCCTTGCTGTCCATCCACCAGCCGCTGAGTCGAACCGTCGGGGAGCAGATCGTCGGCGTCGACGAACTGAACAAAGTGCCCTCGGGCAGCATCCAAGCCGGCGTTTCGAGCGGTAGAGACCCCACCGTTCTCCTTGCGTATGACGCTCACCCTCGCATCCTCTGCCGCGAAGTTCTCACATAGTGCCGCGGAACCGTCGGTTGAACCGTCGTCGACGAGAATGAGCTCGATGTCCTGATAAGACTGCTCGAGGATGCTCGTAATGCAGTCGGCCAGCGTCTCCTCGGCGTTGTACACCGGCACGATCGTCGAGATCATCGGACCGCGGCACCTTCCATCGATGTGTGCGATCCGCCTGCCCTGGTCCGGAGGTCGCCATTGCGACAACAGCATATTCGGCCAAGGCCGTGATGACCTGCAGGGATGCCGCGGCGTCCGCAGTGTTTCCCATCCACCGGAACCGAGACGCGGCCCCGCCTAGACTCGAACGCATGAACCTCTTGAGAATCAGGGCGGGTCTCAAGGCGTTGCGGGGGCAGAGTGATCTGGGGAACCTGCGTGCCACGGGGCTGAAGTTTGGCCGAGACCTCTACTTGGGAGCCGACGTGCTGCTCGACAGCGGGCACCGGCACCTCATCACGATCGGCGATGACGTCACCATCTCCGACCGCGTGCACGTGTTGGCGCACGACGCCTCCACCAAACGGAGCCTCGGCTTCACGAGGCTGGCCCCCGTGTCGATCGGAAGCCGGGTCTTCGTGGGAGCCGGAACGACCATCCTGCCGGGCGTCACCATCGGCGACGACGTCATCATCGGCGCGGGGAGTGTCGTGTCATCTGACCTTCCGACCGGCTCCGTCGCCTACGGAGTGCCGGCACGCCCAAACGGGCGGACTGCCGATCTGATGGCGCGCAGGGCGGAGGAGATGGCGCGATCGCCCCGCTGGGAGTCCGATCGGTGGCGGGTCGGTCGTGGGCTCACGCCTGCGCAGGCGGATCAGATGGTTTCGAGCATCGCCCATTCCGCGACGTCTGTCGGTTACCTGGTTTAAGGCAACTCGTAGAGCGCGCACATCGTGGTCAGAGCCGAGTCGACGGTGTAGCCACGTATGGCGAGGGCGCGGCGGATGACCCCGCCGTCCGACACAGACGCGGGAGGATGGGTGATCGCGTCTGCCCAGTCAGCGGGGTTTGTCGCGGCCAGGAACCGAACCAGCCCCAGCCCGAGGTCAGCCTCACGAGAGACCTGGTCAGAGACAAGGCACGGCAACCCGCTCGCCTGGGCCTCTACCAGCGAAACGGGAAGTCCCTCGTAGAGACTTGGCATGACCAGCAGGTCGCTGGCTCGCAGGAGTTCAGGGATGTCGTTGCGTAGACCTAGGAAGCGCACCTTGCGGTCGAGTTCCTGTCGAGTCACAAGTTGCTCTAGGTGACTGCGCAACCTGCCGTCCCCCACAAAGAACATCTCGAAGTCGTACCCGCGCGCCTCGAGCTCAGTGGCCACCGCGACAAGAAATTCATGGTTCTTGACTGGCTCGAGCCGGGCTACCGAGACAAGCACGAGTCGTTCGTCCGGGATACTCAGCGCGCGTCGCAGTTGGTCACGCTCCGGTCCCTCGGCCGGCCTGAAGCTCTCGACGTCCACCGCGTTGGGCACCACGTGGGGCGACCCGGAGAAGCGGCGCGCCCCGAACAAATAGTCCCCGGCAGCGCCAGTGCAGGCTGCCATGTGCGTCGCCGATAGCCGCAACAGACCCCGAGCGTAGGTCTGGTACCCACGCTCCATCGCCCCGCTACGGTGCGTGGAGGTGCTATGTGAATGCGCGATCCTAGTCGCCACACCTGCGCGCCTTGCTGCGAGTAGGACTGTGCCAGAAGCGAACAGGACATGGGAGTGCACCGCCGCGAAAGGTCCGTGCGCCGCGATGACAGCCTCGATCGAGTGGACCGTGCTCCTGAGCTTGAGGGGTGACTGCGACCACTGGCAGTGGAAGATGCGGCCACCGAGGGACTCAATCTCGTCGGCGTAGTCACTGCGACCCGCCTCGAGTTCGAGGAAGTCGAACTGGTAGCGCTCCCGGTCCAACGCGCGATACATCGCCATCAGCATCGTCTCGGCGCCAGCGCGGTCCATCGCGCCGACCACATGGAGGATCCGCTGCGGGGCCATGCTCACAACCCCCGTCGTCTGCGGTGAAGAGCCAGATAGAGGGGCTCCGGCAGCATGCCAAGTATCAGTGGTCGGGCGGCCTGCGCGTAATGGACCGGAGAGAAGTTGAAGGTCCGCACTATCTTGGCGACAACACCGGCTTCGTTGACGCGCGCCGAGAACTTGCGCCGCGAGGCTGCCTCGCGGTCGTTGCGCATGGCATACAGCGGCTCCGGCAGGTTGGCCCCGCGGTAGCCAGCCCTCATGAACCGGACCCACAGCTCGAAGTCCTCAACCCTCCAGTGTCGGCGTCGCTCGGAATAGCCGCCGAGGGCGCGCAACGCGGAGGTCCGCATGGCGAGTGCGGCGTGCGCGAAGGGGCTGCCAGCCAGCAGATCGCGCGGTCCCGGCTCGGCGACCGGGTTGGTGCGCCCCCAGTCCCCGGCCTCGTCGAAAAGAACCATGGGCGTGCTGACCAGAGCGAAGTCCGGGTGCGCCTTCAGGAAGTCAACTTGAGTCGCGAACCGGTCAGGGGAGCACCGGTCGTCACCGTCCATCCGGGCCACGATTGGCGCGCGCGCCTCGGCCAGACAGCGGTTGAGCGTCGGAGCCAATCCGACGTTTCGCTCATTGCGGAGCACGCGGATCCTGTGGTCGCGTGCGGCATAACCCTCCAGGACCTCAAGCGTGGCGTCGCTCGACCCGTCGTCGCAGGCGATCAACTCCCAGTCGGTGTAGGTCTGGGCGACAACGCAGTCGAGGGCCTCAGCGAGAGTGTCTGCGCAGTTGTAGACCCCCATCAGCACCGAGACCCCTGGCGCCGTCGCGTGGGTCTGGCGCATGTTCATGCCACAGCTCCGATCCTGAGGAAGAAGGTGAGCAGCTCCTGGGCCGCGAAGGTCGCGTCCAGCTGCGCGTGGGGCGTGCTGACCAATCCGTCGAGACCACGCTCAACCGTGTCGGCGATCAGACGAGCCAGCTGGTCTGGCTCGGAGTCATGGGCAAGGAGCACATCCGGGAGGCTGCGCACCCCCTTGACGTCGAACGCGAACACCGGCCGGCCGACGGCGATGGCCTCCAGCCCGATGCGCGGCAGGCCCTCCCACGACGATGTCATCAGCAGCGCGTGGGAGGCCGTCAAACGCTCGTCGAGGTCAGTCACGTGACCCGGGAAGGAAACATATTCGGCGAGGTCGAGCTTCCGGGCGCGATCCGCCGTCTGGTCGAGCAGCTCCCCGCTGCCGCACATGGTCAAGTGGGCGGAAGGCAGCGCGGAACGCATCGCCCGCATGACCTCTAGGGCGAGCAGGGGCCGTTTGCGCTGTGAGAACTCCCCCGCCCACAGCAGATCGACACGGTCTCCGACCGGGGGGACGGGACTACGCGGGTATGCCGTGGTCGGCAGTCCCACACCGGTGTGCAACCGGGCGACCCGGTCGCCAGGCAGATGCCGCCGGAACCAGTCGTCGTCGTCGGAGTTGATCGTGACCACACCGTCGGTGTTGCGCAGCGCCGCCCGTTCGAGCAGTTGCCAGACACGTCCGCCTGGGCTGTGCTCCTCGTTCCAGTGCAGCCCGTGGCAGAAGTAGACGACTGGACAGGGCTGCGGGCGTACGCGGGCGACAAAGGACGCGACCGCCGTGTTGGTCACGAGCACGTCCGCGCGCTCAGCGCGCAACCAGCAGGCGATCTCGCGGTGCGCACCGAGGTTCTTGGGTGAGGGCCGCCGGGTGAGCTGGGTCAGCTCGGTGTGAGGCGTGAGATCACTGTGTTCGGCTGAGGCGGTAACCACCTCGTGTCCTGCTGCCCGCCACTCCGCCACAAGGGGAGGGAAGAAGGCGTCCAGAGTCACGCCGATGCTGGTCAGTAGGGCGATCTTCATGGGCTGTCGACGGCTCCTTGGCGAAGACGAGGGAAGGTCGATCTCATCGAGCCGGCACACCTTTGACGACGCGCCCCGGGTCGACCGAGCGCACGACCACGGCACCCGCGCCGACGACCGTCTCGGCGCCCACCTCGAGATACTGCAGCACAGTCGCGGACGCCCCGACCGTCACCGCTTGGCCGAGTCGCACCCCGCCGGAAACGGCCGCGAGCGGGTTGAGGGTCACATAGTCCTCCAGCACCGTGTCGTGGCCGACTGTGGCATTGGAGTTGAGATGCACGTGCCGGCCGCACCGGATGTTCGTCGTCAGCCTGGCTCCTGCCCAGACGATGCACCCGGGCTGGAGCTCGATGTCCCGGCCGAGGGTGGCATGAGGGTGGATGAGGGTGGCGGCCTGCCAGCCTGCGTCTGACATCCGGCGATCGATCTCGCGCCGCACCGGACCGTTGCCAATACCGATGACGTAGTGCCCAGGAGGCCGCTGGAGCAGCGCGTTGACACCGCCGATCACACCGTCGCCGAGGGACTGCACGAGCGCGTGATTCTGGGCGCTCGGAGCGTCGTCCGCGAAACCGGCCAGCTGCCACGTCGGGCTGTGGGAGTTGATCGCCAGCACCAGTTGCGCGACCTCCCGCCCGTGGCCGCCTGCCCCAATGATCCAGAGGGGTGCGTTCACACCCTTATCCTCCCTGAGCGCTGCCGCGGAACTCCGGCATGGTGCTCGCACCATCCGCAGTGATGCCCTCGCGGGCGAGAACCTTGCCCACGGTTCGGAGCATGATCCGGAGGTCACCTGACAGGGACAGCCCGTCGACGTAGGCCACGTCGAGGGCAAGCCGCTCGTCCCAGGAGATCGCGTTGCGGCCGCTCACCTGGGCCAGCCCCGTGAGGCCGGGACGCACCTCGTGGCGACGGGCCTGCTCTGGGCTGTAGCGCTCGAGATATCTCATAAGGAGGGGCCTGGGACCGACGAGCGACATGTCACCGCGCACCACGTTCCACAGCGTGGGCAGCTCGTCGAGGCTGGTCGAGCGAAGCGCGGCGCCGAAGGGCGTCATCCGATCGTCGTCGGTGACTAGGCCCGCGGCCTCGTCGACCTCGCGCATCGTGCGGAACTTCAACAACTCGAACGGCTCCCCCTGCAGACCGGGCCGGGTCTGTCGGAACAGCACCGGCGAGCCGAGGCGGCGTCGCACCAACACCGCGACCACGGCCTGCACAGGCAGCGAGAGCACCAGCGCGGGTGCGGCAACGGCCAGGTCGAGAGCTCGTTTGCCACGGTATCGCGCCATCACTGCTCCCCGGCCGCCGCGCGGAACGCAGCGATTACCCGGTCTACGTCATCGTCGGCCAGCCCCACCCCGGTGGGCAGGGTCACGCCTCGCCGGAAGAGCCGCTCCGAGACCCCTGTGGCGAACATCCAGGCGTCAGCGAAGACAGGCTGCAGGTGCATCGGCTTCCACAGGTGCCGGGCCTCGATGCCGGCTGCGTCGAGCTGGTGCATGACCTCGTCGGGCGTGCTGCTCTGGTGGTCCGGGTCGAGCACGAGGCAGGTGAGCCAGCAGTTGTCCTCGCCGTCCCCTGTTGCGGAGGCGCGTCCGAGGAAGCGAAGGCCGGGCACGTCGGCCAGTCCTGCGGCATACCTCTCTCGGATCTGTCGGCGGCGGGCGATCATCTCGTCGAGACGCGCGAGCTGACCCACGCCGAGCGCAGCCAGGAGGTTGGACATCCGGTAGTTGTATCCGACCTCGGTGTGCTCGTACCACGGAGTCGGCTGGCGGGCCTGGGTGGACAGATATCGCGCACGCTGCAAGAGGTCTGTGTTGTCGGACAGCAGCATCCCTCCGCCCGATGTGGTCATGATCTTGTTGCCGTTGAACGACAGGGCTGCGGAATCCCCGAACGAGCCGGCGGCGCGACCGTGGTGTGTCGCGCCCAAGGCTTCCGCGGCGTCCTCGATGAGCGGGACCCCAAGCTCGGCCAACCCCGGCACCAAGGCGGAGTAGTCGGCGCACCGCCCGAACAGGTCCACCGAAACGACGGCGGCCACGTCTGCGCCCTCCTGCTGGAGGGTGCTCACTGCGTCGAGGGTGAGGGCGACGTCCATGTTGGCGTCGTCGTCACGGGCATCGACAAACACGGGAGTCGCCCCGGTGTACATGACGGCGTTCGCGGTCGCCGCGAAGGTCATCGAGGGCAGCACGACGTAGCGCCCTGTTCGGGCGCCCGCGTGCATGAGTGCCAGATGGAGCGCCGCGGTGCCCGAGGACAACGCGAGCGCCCCGGCCACCCCGACCCGCTCGGCGACCTCACGCTCGAAACGGTCGACAAACGGGCCGAGCGGAGCCACCCAGCCGGAGCGGAGCGCCTCCACCACCAGACGCTCCTCGACCTCGGTCACGTTGGCCTGCGACAGCAGGATGCGGTCGGTCACGCCTCGGTCCCCGATCCAGCCTGGATGCTCTCGTCATACATCCACCGGCGTGCCTCATCGCCATCGAGCGGGGTCTCGGTCCGGACCGCCGAGGGGCGCAAGGGGGGCACGACCACATGACTGACGAGTGGGTGGGAGGTCGGCTGCACAGCATCACTGCTCGAGAAGAGGTCCTCACTGAGCTTTTCGCCCGGACGGAGCCCCGTGAAGTCGATGCCGATGTCACGCTTGCCCGAGAGCCGGATCAGTTGTTTGGCGACGTCGAGAATCTTCACCGGTTCGCCCATGTCGAGGACCATGACCTCGCCGTCCCGGCCAATGGTTGCTGCCTGCAGCACGAGCTGGCACGCCTCGGGGATGAGCATGAAGTAGCGCTCCACGTCAGGATGGGTGACCGTGAGGTTGCGGCCCTGTTCGATCTGGGCCGTGAATGCGGTGATGACCGAGCCCCGGCTGCCGAGGACATTGCCGAATCGAACCGACACGTAGACTCCCGCGTCTCTGGAGGCATAGTCGGCGGTCAGCCGCTCGGCAATGCGCTTGCTGTAGCCGAGCACACAGGTCGGGTCGGCGGCCTTGTCCGTCGAGATGTTGACGAAGGTGCCGACACCGACTCGGTTGGCCGCCTGCAAGACGTTCAGAGATCCGATGACATTCGTCTTCCACGCCTCCAGGGGGAACTGCTCGAGGAGCGTGAGGTGCTTGAGCGCCGCCGCGTGGAAAACGATGTCGGGACGCTCCCGCTCCATCACTTCAAGCACCGCATCGAAGTCACGGATGTCACACAGGGCCAGAGAGCCGTCATCCAGGAGCGCCCGGCCGGTCAGGCTCATCTGGGCTCCGTGGAGCGCCGACTCGTCGCGGTCAAGCAGGATGAGGCGAGCGGGTCGGAATCGGGAGATCTGGCGGCACAGTTCGGAGCCGATCGAGCCGCCCGCCCCCGTGACGAGAACAACTCGGCCGTTGATTTTCTCGGCAATTGCCGTCGCGTCCAGCTCGACCTGACGGCGTCCGAGGAGGTCCTCGAGGTCCAACCGGCGCAGGTCTGCGCCCTTGGGTGCGCCCAGAAGCCGGCCTGGAGTCGGCAAGACCAGCACTTCCAGGTCGAGTTCATCAGCCAGGTCCTGCACTCGCCGGAGCCCCGCCTGCTCGATCGAGGGGATCGCGACAACCAGCGCTTGGGCACCAGCCTTCTTCGCGACGTGGGGGAGATCGGCCAATCCACCTCGAACGCGCACGCCGTCAAGACGCCAACGACGCTTGAGGGGGTCATCGTCGACGATGGCCACCGGGATCAGTCGGGGACCCGCCGAGGTGTCGGACTGGAGAGCTCGGATGAGTTGTCGACCGCCCTCGCCCGCACCGTAGACAACGACTCGTTTGTCTTCGGCGCGCGGCTCTGCCCGTCCCCACCGGTAGCTTCTGACGACGAACCGGAGCGCGAACATGCCAAGCATTGCCACAGCGGGCGCGATGAGAGGCACACTGCGGGGGACAAAGATGGGTGGGAGGAAGTGGACCGCGAGACCTGAGATGACCGCGGCGGTGAGCAAGGTCTTCAGGACTTGGGCGGTCTCCTCGAAGGAGCCGCGTTGGTGCGCCCGTGCGAAGCCCGCCGCCACACCGGCGATGAGGCCAAAGATCCCGGCGAACGAGACCGCATAGAACTGGGTCGAGCCGGTGAACGCACGTTCGGGCCTCAGGTCGAACCTCAGGAAGGTTGCCGCATACACCGCACCGGTGATGATGGCCATATCCGCGGCGATCCAGGCAGCGCGAACCGCTATCTCCCGCCATCCGTAGCCACGCGCCGGGCTCGCAGTCTTCGCCATGATCCCCACCTGGCCATAGATCCCCAACAAGACGGCGCACACAGTCTGAACGCCATCACGAATTAGACCACGGGTAGGTACTAGCGCAGACCTTCGAGTCGGTCCCCGATTGCCTGAGCGATCGCGGCGTGGCCCCTGTCGTTGGCCTCTCCGCCTGTGAGGAGGCCGTCCGACTCACTCAGTGGCTGACCGATGTCGATATACGTGATGTCGTGGGAGCCCGCAGCGGACTGGATGACGTCGGCGGCTGCACCCAGTCGTTCAGGCACGGCCTGTCCGCCCCACCAGGGGTTGACGACGATCACTTTGGTCTGCGGCAGGTCCGTCGTGAGCTGGGTGAAGGTCCGATTGACGGCGGCGCGCACCTCGGCCTCGGGCTGGCCCAGGTCATTGGCGCCCCCCGTGATGATCACAAGAGCGGGCTTGAGCTTCTCCACCGAGGGGATCAGTGCAGCGAACCCTTGACAGGGCGAACCGTTGCAGACAGCAGGGCCGCCCGATTTGAGATAGCCGGTGCCAGGGTGGGCGAGATCCTGCTCCTTCCAGCCGAAGCGCTGGCTCAGGAGCGTGGTGAAGCGTCGCTCTGGTGTCGAGGCACCCACGCCGGCTGCGAACGAGTCTCCCAGGAAGACAGCGATGGCCCCCTGTCCGGGGAGCACCGACGTGGTCGGTGAAGCGGACGCAGCCGAGGAACTGGCGGTGGCGGCAGCGTCGGACCTTGAGGCCTTTGCCGTGGGCCCATTCGGCGGCGTAGGCGTGCGCAATGCCGCTGCGACGAGTCCCAGCGTGAGGACGAGCAACGCCACGAGGCCGATGTCCTTCACACGTGACTTCACGGGTGGAGTCTAGGCAATCGCGCAGGTGAGCGGATCAGCAATCACCCATCAATGTATGTCGATCAATACATCCCGTACCGCGCAAGCGGGTGGATCAGCTCCCGCTCCTCATACGCGAGGTGCGACAGGAGCGTGTCGGTGAGCAGGTCGACGGCGGAGGCGAGGGCCTCGAGCCGCTCCCCCACATCCTTCGGCTCGACGCCGACGAGGCCGACGAGCGCCTGGTCGACCTGCTCGAGGACGTCGGCGATGACATGGTGCTCGTCCTCCAGCCGGTCGATGACGTCGATGAGGTGGGGGTCGCTGCGTCGCAGGTGGGGGAAGATGCTGCGGTCCTCGAGCGTGTGGTGGCCGGTCACGACGCGGCAATAGCTCTCGCAATAGGCGCCGAGGGTCCAGTTGTTCTGCCGCATCGTCATCGTGTTGATGATCGAGCGGGCCTGCCCGATCTGGAGGTGCCCGGCGCGGACCTGGTCGATGATGTCGCGCACCTGCGCGAGCTCGCCGCGCAGGTGGTCGTGCACATCGATGAGGTGCTGTGCCTGGGCCTGCGCCTCCGGGGGGTATGCCGCGTCAGCCGGCTTGGGTGCCTCCGGCCGGCTGGCCTCGTCCCAGGCCAGTCCACCGGTGAGGCGCTCCCCGTCGTCGGCCGTCGCGACGACCTGCATCGGGACCGCCCGGGGGTTCGAGGACGTCTCCGCCGACGGCATACCGGCCTGTGAGCCCGGCGAATCCGACTGCGGCACAGTCAACTCGGGCTGGGCCGACACCGCCATGCCGTCCGCCTGCGGACGCGTGGCAGCGGCAGCCGCCTGGCCCGCCCGCAGCTCGCGCTCCTCGGCCACCTGCTCCCGCACGGCGGGCACGACCTCGGCGGCGAAGCGCCGCAGGGTGTCGGGGTCGTCGGTGCCGAGGATGAAGGTCGACATGCCCTCGTCGAGCGCCAGGCCCGCGAGCTGCTCGACCCAGTCGGCAGGCGTGCCGCGCAGGAAGTCCGACGAGCGGCCAAAGGAGCCAAAGATGTTGTAGATCCGGCGGATGTCCTGCGGCGCCCGGCCGGCCTTGGCCGCGGCCTCGTCGATGCGCGCGTTGAGCTCGCCCAGCGCGGGCGGGTCGGCATAGCCCATGCTCGGCACCCACCCGTCGGCGAGCTGGCCGGTCAGCCGCAGCATCCGCGGCTTGTAGGCGCCCAGCCAGATCGGGATCCGGTGTGCCGGCAGGGGACCCGGCCGCAGGCCCTCGACCCGATAGTGCTCGCCCTGCACCCGCACGGCCCGCTCGCCGGACTCGCCCCACACCCCGCGCATCACCTCGATGGCCTCGACGAGCGCGTCGACCGCCTCCTTGGGCGAGCGCCGCGGCCCCCCGGCCGCCTCGATGGCATCCCAGAAGGCGCCGGCGCCCAGGCCCAGCTCGACGTGGCCGCCGCTGAGCAGGTCGAGTGTGGCGACCGCGCGGGCGAGCAGAACCGGCTCTCGCAGAGGCAGATTCGCGACATTGGGCGAGACCCGCAGCGTGGTCGTGCGGGCGGCGATGACCGACAGCAGCGTCCAGGTGTCGAGGTGCGCCGCCTGATAGGGGTGGTCCTGCACGGACACGTGCTCGAGCCCGCTGGCCTCGGCCAGCTGCGCGAGCTCGAGCACGTGCTGCGGGTCCGCCGCGGACGGTGTCGGGAAGAGGCCGAACTCCAGCTCCAGGCCGTAGTCCGGCATCAGACCTCCCCTGTGCCGGGCGCGCCGAGGGCCCGCGCGAGGTCCATGGCCCACTGGGCCTCCTCGCGCCGCCCCTGACGCTGCATCGTGCGCCCGAGGAGCAGCGCGGCATACCCCTCGGTGGGGTGCGTCGCGAGCACCTCGCGCGCCATCTCCTCGGCCCGGCCGAGCTGGGCGGAGTGGTAGTAGGCGCGGGCGAGCAGCAGCCGCGCGTCCTCGAGGCCGGTCGTCAGCTCCTCGGACTCGGCCTGCTCGAGCAGCCGCTCCAGCTCGCGTGCGGCGTCGCGGTAGTCGCCGTGGTCAAAGAGGTTCTGCGCCCAGCGGAAGCGCGTGAACGCGTCGATCTCGACCGGCGGGAGACCGGGGAGGGAGAAGTCGCTGCTGAACATGGCCGCCTCCTTCTGTGGACATCAAGGCTCTCATCTGGGTCAACAACCCGCTATTCCGCGCGGGCGGCGGCAAGGCGAGCGCGCGGCATACCCCTGCATGAGAGGGATGCCGCGCGCTCGCGTGCACATCGGTCGCTCAGCCGCGCTGGGCGGCCTCCGTGACGTCGCTGCGGATCAGGTGGTCGAACGCCGACAGCGCGGCGGTCGCACCAGCACCGGAGGCGACGGTGATCTGCTTGAACGGCGTCGTGGTGCAGTCGCCGGCGGCGAAGACACCCGGCAGCGAGGTGCGGCCGTGGTCGTCGACGATGACCTCGTGGCGCTCGTTCATCTCGAGGGTGCCCGAGAGGAACTCGGTGTTGGGCAGCAGGCCGATCTGGACGAAGACGCCCTCGACGTCGAGCTCGTGGTGGGCGTCGGCGCGCAGGTCGGTGTAGTCGAGGCCGACGACCTTGGCGCCGTCGCCGCGCACCTGCGTCGTCGCCGCGCGGGTGACGATCTCGACATTGGGCAGGGTCTCGGCCTTGGCCTGGAGCACCGCGTCGGCGCGCAGCTGCTCGTCGAACTCGAGCAGCGTGACGTGCCCGACGATGCCGGCCAGGTCGATCGCGGCCTCCACGCCAGAGTTACCGCCGCCGATGACCGCGACGCGCTTGCCCTTGAAGAGCGGGCCGTCGCAGTGCGGGCAGAAGGTGACGCCCTTGGTGCGGTAGTCCTCCTCGCCCGGGACGCCCATCGTGCGCCAGCGGGCGCCGGTGGCGATCACCAGCGAGCGCGTGCGAAGCGTTGCGCCAGAGGCGAGCTCGACACGGATCGGCTCGTCGCCCTCGGCTGGGTGGACGTGCTCGACCTGCTGGCCGGTGACGACCTCGACGCCGTAGGAGCGCACCTGCGCCTCAAGGTCCGCGGCCATGCGAGGGCCCTCGGTGTGCTGGACGGACGGGTAGTTCTCGATCGCCATCGTGTCGAGCAGCTGGCCACCGAAGCGCTCGGCGACGATGCCCGTGCGGATGCCCTTGCGCGCGGTGTAGAGCGCGGCAGCGGCGCCGGCGGGGCCACCGCCGATGACGAGGACCTCGAACTGCTCGGCGGCGTTGAGCTGCTCGGCCGCGCGGGCGGCCGCACCGGTGTCCAGCTTGCCGATGATCTCGTCGAGCGTCATCCGGCCGGAGCCGAAGGTCTCGCCGTCGACGAAGACGGTCGGCACGGCGAGGACGCCGCGGTCGGTCGCCTCCTGCGGGAAGACCGCGCCGTCGACGGCGGTGTGGGTGATGCCCGGGTTGAGCACGGACATCACGTTGAGCGCCTGGACGACGTCGGGGCAGTTCTGGCAGGACTGGCTGAAGAAGGTCTCGAAGTGGTGCGTGCCCTCGATGCCGCGGATGGCCTCGGCCTGCTCCGGCGTGATCTTGGGCGCGTAGCCGCCGACCTGGAGGAGGGCGAGGACGAGCGAGGTGAACTCGTGGCCCATGGGCAGGCCCGCGAACTCCACCTCGACGTCGGTGCCGGCCCGACGGATCACGAACGAGGGGACGCGCGCGTCCCCCGCCGCCTCGGAGCCGCCACGCACGTGCGTGACGGACCCCGAGGCGCCTGCGATCTCGTCAAGCAGCTCGCCCATCTCGACGGCCGTGGCCGAGTCGTCGAGCCGGGAGACCAGCTCGATCGGCTCGCTGGCCTTGGTGAGCAGCTCCGTGAGCTGAGTCAGCAGTGCGGGGGCGAGCATCAGATCTTGCCGACCAGGTCCAGCGACGGGGCCAGGGTCTCGGCGCCCTCTTCCCAGGCGGCGGGGCAGACCTCGCCCGGGTGGGCGGCGACGTACTGCGCGGCCTTGACCTTGCGGACGAGCTCGGCGGCGTTGCGGCCGATGCCCTCGGCGGTGACCTCCATGAACTGGATGACACCCTGCGGGTCGACCAGGAAGGTGCCGCGGTCGGCCAGGCCCTCGTTCTCGCGGAGGATCTCGAAGTTGCGCGAGAGCTCCTGGGTCGGGTCGCCGAGCATCGTGTAGCGGATCTTGCCGATCGTGTCGGACGAGCCGTGCCACGCCTTGTGCGTGAAGTGGGTGTCGGTCGAGACGGAGTAGACCTCGACGCCCATGGCCTTGAGCTCCTCGTCGTGGTCGGCGAGGTCGCCCAGCTCGGTCGGGCAGACGAAGGTGAAGTCGGCGGGGTAGAAGAAGAAGATCGCCCACTTGCCGGCGATGTCCTCCGAGGTCACGTCGACGAACTCACCCTGGCGGAACCCGGTGGCCGAGAACGGCTTGATCTGCGTGTTGATCAGAGACATGTAGTGCGTGCTCTCCTTCTAGAGAAGTCCGTTTGTCTGGAACGACTCCAGATTATCGAGCGGGTGACCTCAGACCAAATCGGCGGTATGCCGCGGGGCCGGCCCCGCGGCATACCTCACCCTCGTGTTGGCCGCCCCCAAAACCGTTGACTTGCAACAACTCGAGCCTAAGACGGGCGTTTTAGGCGTGAGTTGCTACAAGTCAACGAGGGAGGGCGCGTCAGCCGGGGGCGCGTCAGCCGTCCTGGCGGCCGTCGCTCTCGCGCGCGGCCTGCCACAGGTCGATGCCGGACTCGACGGCGTGCTGGTCGATGGCCGCGAGCTCGTCGCCGGTGAAGTCGAGGCGCTCGAGCGCGCCGACGCTGTCGCGGACCTGCTCGGCCCGGCTGGCGCCGACGAGCACGGAGGTGACCTCGGGCCGGCGCAGCGCCCACGCGAGCGCCATCTGGGCGAGGGTCTGGCCGCGACCCTGGGCGATCTCGTTGAGCGCGCGGATGTGCTCGATCGCCTCGTCGCTGAGCATCTCGGTGGCCAGCGACTTGTCCTGGCTGGCACGCGAGCCCTCGGGCACCCCGTCGAGGTACTTGTCGGTGAGCATGCCCTGGGCCAGCGGGCTGAAGGCGATGCACCCGACGCCCAGGTCGCCGAGGGTGTCGAGCAATCCGTCGGCCTCGACCCAGCGGTTGAGCATCGAGTAGGACGGTTGGTGGATCAGCAGCGGCGTGCCGAGTCCGTCGAGGATCTCGGCCGCGCGGCGGGTGCTCTCCGGCGAGTAGGACGAGATGCCGACATAGAGCGCCCGGCCGGAGCGGACGATGTGGTCGAGCGCGCCCATCGTCTCCTCGAGCGGGGTCGAGGGGTCGGGGCGGTGGTGGTAGAAGATGTCGACATAGTCCAGGCCCATCCGCTTCAGGCTCTGGTCGAGGCTGCTGATGAGGTACTTCCGCGAGCCGCCGATCTGCCCATACGGCCCCGGCCACATGTCCCAGCCGGCCTTGCTCGAGATGACCAGCTCGTCGCGTAGCCCCGCGAAGTCGCTCCGCAGGTGCTCGCCGAAGTTGCGCTCGGCCGAGCCATAGGGCGGTCCGTAGTTGTTGGCCAGGTCGAAGTGCGTGATCCCCGAGTCGAATGCCGTGCGCAGGATCTCGCGCTGGCGCTCCATCGGCACGTCGTCGCCGAAGTTGTGCCACAGCCCCAGGCTGACCGCCGGCAGGTCCAGGCCGCTGCGGCCCGTGCGGCGATAGGTCATCGAGTCGTATCTGCTGTCCGCGGGCTGGTAGGTCATGTCTCGATCTTGCCCCGTTCACCCCCAGGGCTCTACAGCCGGTCGGGCGGGTGCCTACTCTGACCGTGTGGCTCCCGACCAGCTGACCGCCCTCGAGGCCGTGGCCGCTGCCCTCGCGCCGCTGCTGATCATCATCCCGACCCTCGTGTGGTTCCGCCGCCGGCGCCGCGACGAGATCTTCGCCGGCATCACCCCGGGCGAGGTGCCCGGCCTCGGGCAGGAGCCCCGACGCGAGCGCGTGCGCGGCGGCGACGAGTGGTCCGGCTCGGTCGCGCCCCGCTTCACCCCGCCCGACGGCCTCACTCCCGGTCTGGCCGGGACGGTCATCGACGGCAAGGCCAACCAGGTCGACGTCAGCGCCACGATCGTCGACCTCGCCGTGCGCGGCCACCTCACGATCAGAGCCGTCCCCCGCGGCGAGTTCCCCCAGGGCGGCGCCACCGTGGCCGGCCCCGACCGCGCCCCCAGACACGGGGGCGGTCCCAGTCCCATGCCCACGCCCAGGGAGGGGTATGCCGCGGAGCCGGCTCCGCGGCATACCTCACCCGCCGGGGGTGAGCCGCCCAAGGCGGGCGACTGGGTGCTGACCCTGACCAACCCGGCCCCCGAGGACCTGCTGCTGCCGCTGGAGCGCGAGTTGCTCGCCGAGCTCTTCCGGCGCGGCGACGTCGCGAGCATCAACGAGCTGAAACGGCACGGCTTCGACATCACGATGCGCGAGGCGCAGGTCGGGCTCTATCGCGAGGTCGTCGACCGCGGCTGGTATCGCAAGCACCCCCGCGAGCGGAACCGGCGGCTGGCCAAGCTGGGAATCCTGCTGCTGCTGCTCGGGATTGGCGCGATCGTCGGCGGGCTCTATGTCATCGGGCGGAGCATCGGGACCGACCAGCAGTGGGGCGTCCCGCTCCTGACCGGCGGCGTCGGCTCGGTGCTGGGCGCCGCCCTGCTCATCTGGGGCGGTCGCGGGCGCACGCCGCGGACCGCCGAGGGGTCGGCCGCGCGGGTCCAGGCGATGGCCTTCGAGAAGTACCTCGCGACGGCCGAGGCCAACCAGATCCGCTTCGAGGAGGCGCGCGATGTCTTCAGCCGCTTCCTGCCCTATGCGATCGTCTTCGGCGTCGCGGAGCACTGGGCCAAGGTCTTTGGCGATGTGGCGCGGCAGGCGCGGATGGCGGGCATGACCGACGCGACCGTCGACGCCACGCTCGACCTGACGTGGTTCGACGGCATGGACTTCCTCAGCCACGCCGCCGTCGTGCCGATCGACCTCGGCGACCCCAGCGCTGGGCTCGCCGACCTCGGCGGCATCGGGGACGCGTTCGCCTTCGACCCGGGCGGCTTCCTCGACACCGTCGGCAGCGGTCTGTCGGAGGTCACGTCGTCGGTCGGCGACTTCGTCTCCAGCGCCGGGGAGCTCTTCGACGGCGTGGGCGGGGTCTTCGACGGCTGCGATGGCTGCGACGGCTGCGACCTCCCCTGACCCCCCGCGCTTTAGCCCACTTGGGCACAAACGCGGCCACGCGCACACCGCGACCCCGCCCCCGCGTTTTAACCCACTTGGGCACGAACGCGGGCACGCGCACACCGCGGCTCCAACCCCGTAAGCCAAGTGGCCAGTTCCGCCCCTCGCGTTTTAGCCCACTTGGGCACAAACGCGGGCGGGTCTCACCCGCGACGGTCGAGCAGAAGGGTCGGGCCGGCGAAAGCCTCGTCCTTGAGGGTGCACACGCGTGTGCCGGGCTTGCGGCCGGGACGGACGTCCGACACGGCATACCCCGCATCTGCCACCCGCGAGCGCACGGCCTCGATGTCACTGACCCGCACCGCGAAGCCGCCCCAGCGGTCGCCCGCCGCGTCATCGGCCGGCGGCTCCGGGCTGACGATCTCGAGGATCGTGCCGCCGCAGCGGAAGAACAACGCCCGCATCCCCCACTCCGGTGAGGTGCGGTCGAGCCGCAGGTCGAGCCCGAGCCGCGCGCCATAGTCCGCGGCCGCCCGCTCCGGGTCGTTGGTGCGCACGACGACGTGGTCGAGGATCGCGCTGTAGTCGCTGCGGTTGGCCTTGGCCTGCTGGAGCCGCCAGGTCAGCCCGGAGACCTCGACCTGCCCGTCGGCCAGGGTCAACCCGCGCCGCTCGAGCGCTCGCGTATCGCCTGCGAGGTCGTTGCTCGCGAACGTCGCGCCGCTGAGCCCGCCGCCGCCCTCGACGAGCTCGATCACCGTGTCGCCGGCGCGCAGCTCCTCCCCTAGGACGAGGGCGTATGCCGCGCGGCTCGCCTCGGGGTCGGCGCAGCTGAGGGTCAGGCCAGGGATCCCTGTGAGCATGTCTCGATCATCCCGGACTCACGCTCGCCGGTGGGGCGTTTGTGCCCAACTGGGCTAAAGCGCGGGAGCGCCGGGGGCGGAACTCGCCACTCGGCCTAACGGGGTGGGCCGCGGTGTGCCCGCGCCGCGTTTGTGCCCAACTGGGCTAAAGCGCGGGGCGCGGAACTATGCCGTGCCGCGTTTGTGCCCAACTGGGCTAAAGCGCGGGGGCGCCGGGGCGAGCCGGGGCGGAACTCGCCACTTGGCTTATGGGGGTGGGGGTCAGTCGTCGTCGCCGAGGCCGCGGGCGGCGAGGGCGTCGCCGGTGCGCTGGGCATAGGCGACGGCGCCGATGACGACGGGGGTGACGGCAGCGAACCAGTTGCGCTCCAGCCCACGGGCGCGCGCGGCATTCCGTACATCACCGGACAGCCCGACGAGATAGGGGATCGAGCGCAGCATCAGGGCGACCGCGAGACCGAAGCGCTCCGAGCTCAGCCCGACCCAGTCCAGCGGCCGGGCTACGGCCACCAGCGCGTCGACAAGGACCGGCGCGGGCGTCGTCATCGTCAGCACCCGGCTGAGCCAGATACAGGCGAGCAGGTTCGTGGCGAGCGTCAGGCCGACCAGCGGCCGCCCATAGAGCGAGTGATACCCGACGATCAGCGCGAGCAATATCCCCATGCCCCAGCCGAACCTGAGCGCGAGCCGCACCGGCAGCCGCGCGATCATCAGCACGGCGGCGGCGATGCCCAGGACGGCCAGCGCCAGCCACCACTGCTGTGCGAGCAGGCTGGGGATCGTGCCGAGGAGGACGAGCAGGTACTTCGCCCCGACCGGCAGCCGGTGGATCACCGACCGGCCAGGGACATAGAGGCCGAAGAGCTGGGTCTGGGGCTTCATGCGCCCCCGACCACCCTCGCGCCGGATGCCCTGGTCCCGGATGCCCTGGTCCCGGATGCCATCAGCCCGCGATAGTGCGAGATCGCCTCTGCCGCAGAGCCGTCAAAGGACAGACGCCCTTCGTGGATCACCAGCGCCCGGTCGGCCTGGGCCGCGAAGTCGAGGTCATGCGTGGCATAGAGCAGCTGCTGGGGCAGGCCGAGCAGAGCCTCGCACACCTCCATGCGGTTGCGCAGGTCGAGCAGCGTCGTCGGCTCGTCGGCGACGACGATGGCCGGCTCGATCGCGAGCACCGTTGCGAGAGAGACGAGCTGGCGCTCGCCCCCGGAGAGGTCATAGATGGACTGGTGCGCGACGTCGCCGAGACCGCGCTCGTCGAGGATCGCCTGGGCGCGTGCGGCCCGCTCCCTGCGGTCGCGGATGCGCTTGCGCAGGCTGAGCTCGATGTCGTCGGCGGGGGTCGACATCACGAGCTGGCTGAGCGGGTCGGTGAAGACGAAGCCCACCCGCTGCCGCGCACCCTTTCCGTCGCGCGCCGGGTCGATGCCGTCGACGAGCACCCGGCCCGACGAGGCGGTGATCAGCCCGTTGAGCAGCCGCAGCAGCGTCGACTTGCCCGAGCCGTTGGCGCCGATGACGGCCACGCGCTGCTCGGCCAGCGACGCGGAGACACCTGCCAGGAGCTGCTTGGTGCGCTGGCGCCCGCCGTCACCCCACACGGGGACGGCGACGCTCACGTCATGCAGCTCGATCACGCTGTCATCCTCGCCCGGCTGGAGGTATGCCGCGTCGCCGCGTTCGTGCCCAAGTGGGCTAAAGCGCGGGGCACGTCAGGCGACGAGCTCGCGCTCGGCGGGGGCGGCGGGGGCGGGGCGGAGGGCCAGCGTGGGGAAGGCCTTGTGGACGGCAGTCGCGATGAGCGAGGCCACGACCGTCTTGACGAGGTCGCCGGGCCAGAAGGCCATGTCGACCTTGAGCGCCTTGCCGAAGGGGATGTCGAGGTTCTGCATCAGGCCGACGATGCCGAGCGGGTGGACCAGCAGGAAGCTGCCGACGAGCCCGGCGACCACGAGCCCGACGACCGCCATCCGCAGCCCGCGGCGCAGCACGGCATACGACAGGGCACCGACGAGGAGGGCATAGAGGGGGAAGCTCAGCAGATAGCCGACCGAGGGCTTGGCCAGCACGCCGACGCCGGCGGTGCCCTGGGCAAAGACAGGCAGGCCGGCGAGACCGACGAGCACATAGAGCGCGGTGGCCGCGAAACCGCGCCACGGCCCGAGCACCATCGCGGCCAGGCCGACGGCCAGTGTCTGCAGCGTGATCGGCACGGTGCTGCCCGGGATCGAGATGCCGGGCACCCAGACGGTCACGGCCGCGATGAGCGCGGCGAAGATGGCCACGAGGGCCAGGTCCATCATCGGGTTCCTGCGGGACACGGGTCACTCTCCTGCTTCACGTCTACTGAACGGCGTTCAGGATAACCGCGGCTGCCGGTTATGGTGAGTCCGTGGCCATCACCCGGGCGGAGATCCTGCGCACAGCGCGCTCGATCGTCGCGTCCTATGGACTCGGCGACCTCACGATGCGCCGCCTAGCCACCGAGCTCGGGGTCCAGCCGAGCGCCCTCTACTGGCACGTCGACAACAAGCAGGCGCTGCTCGCCCAGATCGCCGACGAGCTCCTCGCCGCGGTCCCCGAGCCCTCGTCGCGCCGACGCTGGGACCGGCAGGTCACCCAGTTCGCCGGCGACCTGCGCGCCACCCTCCTCGCCCAGCGCGACGGCGCCGAGATCGTCACCGCCAGCCGCGCGGCCTCGCTCGGCACGAGCGACCTCGGCAAGCGACTCGAGGAGGTCCTGGGGCTCGGTGGGCTCTCCCACCCCGACGTGACGGCCTCCCGCGATGCACTGCTGCACTTCGTGCTCGGCTTCGTCCAGGACGAGCAGACCCACGCCACCATGGCCGGGCTCGGCGCTGCGCCGGCCCGCGCGGACGACCCCGACGCGGCATTCACCGATGCCCTCGACGTGATCGTCGCAGGCGTCCGCTCGCTCGCCCCGCAGGCCTAGCCCCTCCCCGAGGGCCGCTCCCCCAGCCCTAGGCCCGCTCGAGCACAGCGTCCGGGTCGGCATCGGCGGCCCGTCGCACGAGCGGCATGACGGTCAGGCCCTGCACGGCGATGGTGAAAAGCACGATCGCATAGGTCGCGGTCACCAGCGTGCTGCGATAGGGCCCCTGCGGCAGGCCGAGCGCGAGGCTGATCGCGATGCCGCCGCGCAGGCCGCCCCACGTCAGCAGCCGCACTGTCCACGGCCCATAGCCGTCCCGCCCGCGCACGAGCGGCATGGGCAGCCCGACGCTGATGAAGCGCGCCGCCAGCGCGACCACGATCAGCAGCAGCCCGGCCACGATCTGCGCGCCACTGGTCGGGGTGAGCAGCACGTCGAGCCCGATGAAGGCGAACAGCAGCACGTTGAGCACCGAGTCGAGCGTCTCCCAGAAGCCCTCGACATGCTCGCGGGTCTCGCCGTGGAAGGCGTCCTCCTTGCCCCACGACATGACCAGGCCGGCGACGACCATCGCGAGCGGTCCCGAGATGCCCAGCGCCGCCGCCGCGAAGTAGCCGCCGATCACGGCCGCGAGCGTGATGAGCACCTCGACGACGTGCCCCTCGATGCTCTTGCACATCAGGTATGCCGCGTAGCCCACCACCGCGCCGAAGAGCATCCCGCCCAGCGCCTCCTTGGCAAAAAGCCCTAGTGCCCCAACGAGACTCGCCTCGGCATGCCCGCCTGCACCCACCCCGGCGATGCCCGCGATGACGATATAGATGACGACGCCCACACCGTCGTTGAAGAGGCTCTCGCCGGCGATCAGCGTCTCGATCTTCTTGGGGACATAGGCGCGTTTGAGCAGGTCGAGGACGGCCACCGGGTCGGTCGGGCTGATGAGCGCGCCGAAGAGCAGCGACCAGACGAGCGGGACGTCGAGACCGACGAGGGCGAACACGGCATACGCCCCGAAGCCGATGAGGAAGGTCGACAGGACGGTGCTGCCGACCGCGAGGGTGAGGATCGAGGCGCGCTGCCTGACCATCTGCCTCGCCTCGAGGCTCATGGCCCCGGCAAAGAGGAGCAGCGAGAGGATCCCGTTGAGGACGAACTGCGTGAAATCCAGTGTCTCGAGCAGCTTTTCGCCCTCAAGCCGGGGACCCGAGAAGCCCACCCGGTCGAGCCCGATCAGGACCAGGGAGGCGACCGTGCCGGCGAGCGTGACGCCGACGGTGGTGGGGACGCGCACGAACCGCTCGTTGAACCACGCCAGGACCGCGGTGAGCACAAGCAGGACGGCAAAAGCGGTGACCACAACCAGAGGGTATGCCGCGTGCTCGCCCCCCGCCCGCCGGTTGCCTTCCAGCCCCCTCGCGGCGGACCCGGCTCCCGCAGTGTTCACCCGCGCGGGGGTTTCCTCGGCGCGGGCCTGCCCCTAGCGTCGACACATGAGCGACAACAGCAACCCCAGCCAGGACGAGGTGCAGGAGGCCAAGGAGCAGGCCGCCGACTATGTCGTCGACGCCGCCCGCTCGGGCGACACCGGCTCCGAGGAGGCCACCGTCGAGGAGACTCTCAAGGAGGGTCTGGCCGAGGCGGGCGTCGACGCCCCCGAGGACAACATCGACAAGGTCGCCGAGCAGATCCACGAGGGCGATGACGCCGACGGCTCGGATCTCACCAAGTAGGGCCCTCGGGCTCCTGCTGCGCAGCAAGGTCGCCGGCGACGACGCGGCCCGGCTGCGCGCGGAGATCTGGGACACCCCGGGACCCCGGTGGTTCGGTCGAGGCGAGCCGATCTGCCGGGTGCACGAGCATGCCGCGATGTATCCGGGCGGCATCGCCTCCCTGCTGCTCCAGTCGCTTCACCCCAGCGCGATGGCCGGCGTCGCGGGCCACTCCGGATACCGCTCCGACCCGTGGGGGCGCCTCCAGCGCACCAGCTACTACATCGCCGCGACGACCTTCGGCACGATCGACCTCGCCGAGGAGACGATCGCCCACGTGCGCTCGATCCACGAGCGGGTGCGGGGCAAGGACCACCGCGGACGGCCGTATGCCGCGAGCGACCCCCACCTGCTGCGCTGGGTCCACGTCGCGGAGATCTCGACCTTCCTGGCTGCCCACCAGACCTACTCGCCCACGCCGCTGACCGCGCCCGAGGCCGACCACTACGTCGACCAGACCCGCGTCGCCGCAGAGCGGCTCGGCGCGACCGGGCTGCCGCGGACGGTGGGCGAGCTCGAGACGGCGCTCGCGGCATACAGCCCGGAGCTGGAGGTCTCGCCCGCTGCCCGGGACGCGGCCGACTTCCTCCTGCACGAGCCGCCGCTGCCGGCCATCGCACGGCCGGGCTATGCCCTCGTCGCGCGGGGCGGAGTCGCCCTGCTGCCCGACCACGCCCGGACCGCGCTCGGTCTCGACACCGGTCCCCTGCGCCATCGCGCCGACCACGCCGCTGGCCTGCTGGCCACCCGTGTGATCAGGCGCGCGCTGGCGGCGATCCCCGCCGAGGACCCCTCACCCGAGGACCCCTCACCGGAGGACCCGCCGGGCGAGGACCGGTCAGCCGCCTGAGGTCACATCTCTTCGTGGGTGTCCGGGTCGCCGTCAAAGAGGCGGCCGTCCTCGCGGGCGAGGCCGGAGATGCCGGCCATCTCGGCGTCGGAGAGCTCGAAGCCGAAGATGTCGAGGTTCTCGCGCTGCCGCGACGGGGTCGCCGACTTGGGCAGCGGCAGGCTGCCGAGCTGGACCTGCCAGCGCAGGATCGCCTGAGCCGGCGAGACACCGTGGGCCTCGGCCGCCTGCACGACCGGCGCCGCGTCGTACTGCGCCTCGCGCTTGCCCAGCGGGCTCCACGACTCGGTCTGGATGCCGAGGCGCTGGTTGGCCGCGCGCATCTGCTCCTGGGGGAAGGCGGGGTGCAGCTCGAGCTGGTTGACCGCGGGCGTGACGCCGGTGGCGTCGACGATGCGGGCGAGGTGGGCCTCGGTGAAGTTGGAGACGCCGATCGAGCGGGTCAGCCCGCGCTCGCGTGCCTCGACCAGCGCCTCCCACGCCTCGACATACCTGTCGACGCTGGGGTTGGGCCAGTGGATCAGCACGAGGTCGAGCTGCTCCAATCCCATCGCGGTCAAAGAGTCCTCGACCGACTTCAGAGCCAGGGCCCTCTCGTGGAAGCGGCCCGGCACCTTGGTCGTGAGCTGCACCTCGGAGCGGTCGAGCCCGGAGCGGCGCACGGCCTCGCCGACCTCCTTCTCGTTCTCGTAGTTCACGGCCGAGTCGAGCAGCCGGTAGCCGGTCTCGAGCGCCGAGACCATCGCCTCGATCCCGTCCTCGCCCTTGAGCGGATAGGTCCCAAAACCGATCTGCGGCAGGCTGTTGCCGTCGTTGAGCTCGTATCGGGGGGTGGTGGCCATTGCTCTCTCCTTGCTGTCGTCACAGGCGATCTGGTGAGTGCGTCCACCTCGACCGTATCGATGTGTGGGCGGGCATGCGCAAACCGCCCACACCGGACACCGCGCGCGAGCACAATGGACCCACAGGGCGAGTTCGTCGCCGAGGGAGGGTCTCATGGAGTTCTGCAGCAGCTGTGGCGCGCACCGCGAGGGGGCGAGCGCCTTCTGCGGGTCATGCGGTCACCGTTTCCCCGAGGCCACCTCCGTCGCCGACACCCAGGCCATCCCCGTCCAGCCCCCACCCCCACAGCAGGGGTATGCCGCGCAGCCGCCGCCCGCGGCATATCCACCTCCCAGCGCGGGCACCGACCCGGGGTGGGCGGGCAGTGCGAGCGCGCCTCCGCCACAACGGGACTCGCGTCCCGGCTGGGTCGTCCCTGCGGCCGCGGGAGCGGGAGTGCTGCTCCTGGCCGGCGCGACCTACTTCGCCATCTCGTCGATGCGCGGCGACGACAAGGCGACCGACCGGCCCACCGTCGTGGTGACGGCGACCGTCCCGCCGACCGGCACGTCGGCGTCCGCCTCCGCCCCGAGCTCCAGCTCCAGCTCGAGCGCCGCGACGACGGCCGCGGCCGCCCCGAGCACCGCGGCGGTCACCAACACCGCACCCGGTGCACCGGCGCCGGCGCCCGGCAACCCGACCGTCGACTCCAGGGCGGCAGCCAACGCCCAGGCCAGGAACGACCTCAACCAGCTGCGGTCCTACAGCCTCCAGGGCGGTCTCAACCTCGACGGCCGCTGGATCGTGCAGCTGGCCAGCAAGTACGACGGTGTGCCCGACCCGAGGCAGATCGCCAGCGACGGGTCCCACATCTTCCGCTATGTCGACATCCTCGCCGAGCACCAGCGCATCAGCGGCCAGATGGGCGCCAAGGGCGTCAACACCTATCTGCTGATGGGCAGCGACTTCGGCAAGCAGATCAACATCTCGAGCAAGACCTACACGACCATCGCCGACCCCGGCGGGCTCTACAGCAAGGCCGACGCCCAGAGCTACTGCTCACAGCTCTTCCCCGGGCTCTCGGGCAAAGACCTCCAGAACGTCTGCTACCCGCGGCAGATGACCCCGCCGCACAGCTAGGCCCCGGTCAGCTCCTGCCGCGCACCTCGTCGAGCAGCCGGATCGCGGCCTGGCCGGTCTCCTCGACCCGGGCCAGCTCGCCACCGCGCGCAGCGGCGACCATCGGCGCGATGCCGGCGTCGACAAAGATGCCGACCACCCGCGCCTTGAAGAAGACATAGGCCGCCACGGCGAGGATGAACAGCCCGAAGAGCACGGTCATCAGCGAGATGCCCCCGCCGTAGTAGCCGCTTGGGCCGAACATCCCCATCGCGCTGCCGGACATGAGCGTGAAAAGTCCCCACAGCACGAGCAGCGCCCCGAGGACCAGATAGCGGCCGCGCACCCGGGTGCCATAGCTGATCTCGTCGATCGCGCGCCACGGCGCCGACGAGACGCTGTAGCCGAGCGGGATGATCCCAAACAGGGTCTGCGGGTGCTGCACGATCGCACGCCGGTCGGTCAGCACCACCCGCGTCTTGAGGTGCTGGAGGATCAGGTGCGGGGTGAACTGCACGTCCCGCTCGAGCCGCTCCCCCGGCAGCAGCGTGATCTGCCCGGTCGGCTGGGGCGCGACGGAGGGGTATGCCGGGTGCGCGGCATTCGCCGTCGGCTGCGGTGGGGTGGGCCGAGGCGGCGGGGTGGGCTCAGGCTGGGGCTCTGGGGCCGGCTCAGGCTCAGGCGTGTGGTCCTCGACGACCTCGGTGACATCGGCGAGGGAGGCGCCGCAGCTGACACAGAACTTGCCGGTGTTGTCCTCGTGGCCACAGGAGGGACAGGTACGACCGCTCATCGGGACTCCTTGGTTGCGCGCTCAACCACAGGGTATTGAGGCGGCGAGGCGCGGCGTCGGCGTTTGGCGGAAATCGGGCGCCGTGACCGGCCAAGGGTGACCACCCCGACACGCCGTAGCCGCGCTGGGGCGGAACAGCCGCGGCATACCGGACGTTTGATGTCACTGGAGACGCCGCCACCGATGGCGTCCGATCCCAAGGAGGGGACCGCAATGACTTTCGGCGACAACATGAAGCGCAAGGCGGACGAGGTCGGGCTCGAGCAGAAGGCCAAGGACCTGATCGACGCGCTCGCGGAGATCGCGAAGTCTGCCGTCGGCAACGCCGGCGCCTACGCCAGCCAGCACCAGGACAAGATCGACGAGGTCATCGAGAAGGCCAGCCAGAAGGTCAACGAGAAGACCGACGGCAAGTACGCCGTCAAGGTGGAGAAGGCCAAGGAGTCGCTCCACAAGCAGAGCGAGAAGCTCGCCGAGCAGGCCAAGTCGGCCGGTGCCGGCGGCGCAGCAGGTGCGGCGGACGCCACGGACACCCCCGACGCCGCGGCCCAGGACGAGACCCCCGTCGCCAAGCCGCAGGAGCCGCAGCCGGGCGTGTGGCGCACCGACGACAGCTCCCAGCCCTTCGCGGACATGCCCAGGGACGCGGGCACTCCCGACGGCCCGCCCCCCGCAGCCGGCGCCGGCGACCCCTGGGGCGACGTCACCGACCGCCCCTGACCCCACCCTTTAGCCCAAGTGGGCACGATCGCGCCGGGCGATCGTGCCCAATTGGCGTAAAGAGGGGCGCGGACGCTCCTGTGGCGGCCGGCCCTTCACGCGAGAGGCCAGTTGCGGTGGCTATTCCGGGCGAATAGCCGCCACAACTGGCCTCTCGTCTCGGTGCTGACGGCGTTTAGCCGCCCATGAGGCGCATCGCGGCGGCGTGGATGCGGTCCTCGTCGAGCAGGACGGTGTCGGCGGCCGGGCCGAGGGGGATGAAGGAGTCGTCCGAGCAGACCCGCGCGACGGGCGCGCCCACGCCGTGGTCGGCCAGCAGCGCGAGCACCGACTCGGACACGCCACCGCTGACCCGCGTCTCGTCGACGACGAGCACCCGCTCGGCCGAGCCCACCGCGGCCAGGATGTCCTCCGCAGGCAGGGGCGTGAGCCAGCGCAGGTCGAGGACGCTCGCGTGGACGCCTTCCTCCTCCAGCCGCTGGGCCACGCGCAGGCTCATCGGGACGCCGTTGCCAAAGGTCACCATCAGCAGGTCGCGGCCATCGCCGTGCCGCCGCGCCGAGACCGGGCGAGCGTCGAGATCCGTTGCGGGGACGGCATACTCGCTCGTCCACAGCCCATCGCCGGCCTCGTGCAGATCGCGGGAGTGATAGAGCGCGATCGGCTCGAGGAAGATCACGATCCGCCCCTCCGCGCGGGCGACCGCGACCGACGTGCGCAGCAGCTCGAGCGCGTCCTGCGGGTGGGCGGGCACGACGAGCTGGACGCCAGGGATGTCACGCAGCGCGGCGACGGAGTTGTCGTTGTGGAAGTGGCCGCCAAAACCCTTCTGATAGGCCAGTCCCGCGATCCGGATGACCATCCCGTTGGTGAAGTCGCCGTTGGAGAAGAAGGCCTGGGTCGCGCCCTCGCCGCGGATCTGGTCGATCGCGTTGTGCACATAGGCGAGGTACTGGATCTCGGGGATCGGCAGCCAGCCGCTGACGGCCATGCCGAGCGCGGTGCCGAGGATCGTCTCCTCGTCGAGGATGGTGTCAAACACGCGCGCCTCGCCAAAGCGCTTGCGCAGCCCACGCGTCAGGCCATAGACGCCGCCCTTGGTCGAGATGTCCTCGCCAAACGCGAAGGCCTCCGGGCGCGAGGCGAGCGTCTCGTGCAGGACCGCGTTGATCGCTTGTGCGAGAGTGAGTTTGGCGCCGACCTTGACGACGGGCTCGCGCCCCTGGAGGTATGCCGCGCTGCTGCGGACGAGCTCGCGCACCTCCTCCGGGCGGCTCACCGTGAGGGGCTCGCGCACCTCGTCCGAGCTCGTGAGGTGGGGCTCCTCCCCCATCTCGGCAGCGATGCCCATGACGTGGGCCCGCTTCTCCTCGTAGCGCTCGAGGACCTCCTCCGGCGTGAGCAGCCCGGTGTCGACGAGCAGCCTGGCCGTGCCGAGCATCGGGTCGCGCTCGTAGTCGCGGGCGATGTCGGTGCGCGAGCGGTAGGCGACCTCGGCGTCGGTGCCGGCGTGGCCCATGAAGCGCACGGTCTTGAGGTGGAGCAGGGCGGGGCGGCCGGTCGCCCGCACCTGGTCGGCGACGCGCCGCGTCTCGAGGAGTGCGGCCTCGGGGTCGGAGCCGTCGACGAGGTTGTAGTCGACGCCCGGTAGGCAGGCGAGCGAGGCCTCGAGCCAGCCGGCCGGGGTGCGGGTGGAGATGCCGATGCCGTTGTCCTCGCAGACCCAGAGCAGTGGCAGCCGGATGCCGCGGTGGGTCACATAGCTTGAGGCGTTGAGCGCTCCGATGGCGCTGGCGTGGTTGGCCGAGGCGTCGCCAAAGCTGCACACGGCGATCGCGTCGGACGGCCAGCGGCTCTCCAGACCGAGCAGCCCCTGCCGGCCGAGGGTCATCGCGACGCCGAAGGCCCGCGGCAGGTGCGAGGCGATCGTCGAGGTCTGCGGGATGACGGCCATGCCGTGGTGGCCGAAGACCTTGTGGCGGCCGCCCGAGATCGCGTCGCGCGAGCTGGCCGCCAGCGAGCGCAGGGTGTCGGTGGCCGAGTCGATGCCCATCTGGCGCGAGCGCGCGGCATAGAAGCCGCCCGAGCGGTAGTGCAGCAGAGCGGGATCGGTCGGGCGCAGCGCCATCGCCACCGCGGCATTCGACTCATGCCCGGCGGACCCGATCGAGTAGTAGCCCGTCTTCTGCACCCGCATCCACCGCGCGGCGAAGTCGACATGCCGCGTCTCGAGCTGGGCGTCGAAGTAGGTCAGCAGGGTCTGCGCGTCAAGCCCCGGCGGCAGCTCCCGCGGCGCCCGCCCCAGGGCCTGCACCTGCTCGGTGAAATGGAGATCGACCGGCTCGAGCGTCTCGGTGGACACTGACTCATTCCCTCGCTTCGTTGCGTTCGGCAGTCCAGTCTGCCTCTGATCGCCCCCGTGCCGGGGCAGGTATGCCGTGTCAGAGAGTTGCGGTGTGGGCGGTCTGTCCCCCATCGACCGTGATCGTCTGTCCCGTGAGGAAGTCGGGCGCCGGGCCGAGGAGCCAGGAGACGACCTCGGCGATCTCCTCGGGACGCCCGACCCGGCCCGCGGGGATGAGGTCGGTGATCGTCTCGGACGACCGGCTGTCGATGAAGGGCGCGGCCATGGGGGTGCGGAACCAGCCCGGTGCCACACAGTTGACGCTCACGCCGTGCGGTGCGAGCTCCACAGCCGTTGACCGCGCTGCGGCCGCGAGCCCGGCCTTGGATGCCTCATAGGCGGCGTAGCCCCCGCGGCTGACGCCGGCCGTGATCGAGGTCAGGTGGACGATCCGGCCCCGGCCCTGCCGTGCCAGCTCCGCAGCGCAGGCCGCGGTGACGAGCAGCGCGCCTCGGAGGTTGGGGTTGATGACGGCATCCCAGTGCTCGAGTGTGAGCTCGGTGGCTGCCCGTGGCTCATAGACACCGACCGTGTTGAGGACATTGTCGAGGCGCCCTGCGCTGGAGAGGACCTCGGCCAGGAGTCGCTCCCCGCTCACCTCGCTGCCGAGGTCGACCTCGACGATGTGGGTGGCCGGCCGCCCGGCAGCACCGTCGAGTCTCGCCTTGAGCGTCTCCATCGGCTCACGGCGACGACCGGCCAGCACGACCTCGTGCCCATCGGACACCAGCCGCTCGGCGCAGGCCTCGCCGAGACCGCCGGCCGCGCCGAGGACCAGGCTGACGGGCGCCAGGGACACGCGCTTCTCCTTCGTCGGGCCACCCGTTCCGGGACGGTCACTCGTCCCGGAACGGGGCGGCCACGTGGGGTTACGGGATGAGGCGCGCCTCGCCGGTGTCGCCGGCCGACTCGTCGAGCCCGTTGGCGGTCAGGAGCTTGTTGAACTCGCCCGAGTCCTTGAGCTTCTTGATGTCCTCGTTGATGGCCTTGAGCAGGTCGTCCTTGCCCTTGGCCATCGGGAATGCCGCCTGTGCCGGCTCCTTGGAGGCGGCCACGGCGTCGTCGGCCTTGGCGACCTTGACCTGCATGCCGGTGTCCTTCTTGGAGTAGGTCGCCGAGCCGAAGGAGTCGATGGCCACCTCGATGCGCCCGGCCTTGAGGTCCTGGTTCATCTGGCTGGAGGTGGGGTAGACGTTGATGCCGCTGCCGAGGTAGGCCTTGAGGTCCTCGACCCAGAGGTAGCCGTCGACGGTGCCGACCTTCTTGCCCTTCAGCTTCGGGATCTCCTCGATGCCGTCCTTGGACGCGACGCCCATCTGGTCGGTGTAGAGCGGGTCGGACAGCGCGACGGCCGCGGCCCGCTTCTCCGTGCGGTACCAGTCGCCCGCGGCCAGGTCGACGCGGCCGTTCTGGGCCGCGGGGATGACGCTGGCGGTGTCCATCGGCTGGACGACGACCTCGAGGCACTCCATCTTGGCGATCGCGTCGAGGATGGCGCCGTCGACACCCTTGAGCTTGCCCGCCTCGATCATCGAGTAGGGCGGCAGGTCGAACGACGACACCGTCAGCTTGCCTTCGGCCACGGTCTTGAACTTGTGGGCGGGCGTGCAGCTGGAGCCCGAAGCGGTGTCGCTCGAGCCCCCGCACGCCGCCAGGGACGCCGCGGCAGCAGCCGTGGCGGTGAGGGCAAAGAATCGACGCATGAGGTCCACCTTTCCTGTGTTTTGGATGCGTCCGGGGGTTCCTACAAGTGGCGGCTGAGCCGCTTCTCGGCACGTTCGCTGAGCCAGCTTGCGGGGATCGTGATGGCGGCGAAGAGGATTGCCGCCAGGACAAACATGTTCATGTGCCGGAAGTTCTGGCTCGCGATGCTGCGGGCCTGCGCCATCAGTTCCGGGACGGTGATGGTGAAGGCCAGGGTCGAGGCCTGGAAGATGAGGATGGCGAAGCCCATCAGCGGCGGGATGGCGATCCGGATGCCCTGTGGGACAACGATGTAGCGCAGCGTGTCGAACTGGGACATGCCCAGCGCGTGGGCGGCCTCGAGCTCGCCGTCGGGCACTGCCTGGAGTCCGCCGCGGATGATCTCGGCCGTGTATGCCGCGGTCGTGACCGACAGCGCAAGGACCGCCGCGACAAAAGCCGACAGGCTCAGGCCGCGGTCGGGCAGGCCGTAGTAGAACAGCAGGATCATCAGGATGGCGGGCGTGCCCCGTCCGATCTCGACGAGCACGATGCACACCCACCGGATCACCTTGTTGACAGCGCCCGACCCGATGGCGAGCAGCAGCCCGATCGGGAGACCGATGAGCAGGGTGAAGAGAGCGATCTTGGCGTTGAGGAGGATGCCGCCGATCAGCCGGCCGTCATAGGTCAGCCAGTCCTGCCAGAGCTGGTTCATCGGGCGACCCTCCTGCGCAGTCGGGCGTCGACCGTCCGGGCGAGGTAGGCCGTCGGGACGGTCAGCAGGATGTAGAAAGCTCCCGCCACGAGATAGGGCGTCATGGCGTCGGAGCTGATCTGCATCTGGTTGTAGGCGTGCCACATCAGCTCGGTCGCGCCGATCGAGTAGGCGATCGAGCTGTCCTTGAGCAGGCCGATGGCATAGGTCGCCGCGGCCGGGACCGCGATGCGCATGACCTGGGGACCGATGACCCGTGCCGCCGTGTCGAAGGTCGACATGCCGAGCGCGTGAGAGGCCTCCCACTGACCCTGCTTGATGGCGGTCAGGCAACCGCGGTAGATCTCGGCCATGTAGGAGCAGGAGATCAGCCCGAGACCGAGGATCGCCGAGCGCATCGGGGTGAAGGTGCTGGTGAGCCCCGGTGCGAGAGAGGGCAGTCCGTTGAAAATCATGAACAGCCACACGATGGGCGGGACGCCGCGCAGGATCTCGATGATCGCGCGGCCGACGAAGCGGACCGGGGCGATGGGCGAGATGCGCAGCAGGAGCAGCGGTATGCCGCCGACGGCGCCGATGAGGAAGCCGGCCACGGTCAGCAGCAGGGTGGCGCCCACACCCTGGCCGACGGCCGAGATCAGCTCCATCAGCGCTCCAGCACGGCTCGGAGGAACTTGCGGGTCCGCGGCTCCTGGGGATCGCTGAAGATCGTCTCGGGGTGGCCCTCCTCGATGATGCCGCCGTCGGCCATGACCACCAGGTGGTCGGAGACGTCGCGGGCGAACTGCATCTCGTGGGTGACCACGACCATCGTCATTCCCTCGGCGGCCAGCTCGCGCATGACCGCGAGCACCTCGAGGCCGAGCTCCGGGTCGAGGGCCGAGGTCGGCTCGTCAAAGAGCATGACGCGCGGGTCGAGCGCGAGGGCGCGGGCGATGGCGATGCGCTGCTGCTGGCCGCCGGAGCACCGGCTCGGGTACTGGTCGGCCTTGTCGGCGAGGCCGACCCGCTCGAGCAGCTGGCGGGAGCGCTCGTCGGCCTCCTTGCTCTTGCGGCCGAGGACCCGCTCCTGGGCGAGCGAGACATTGCGCAGGACCGACAGGTGCGGGAAGAGATTGAAGGACTGGAAGACCATGCCGACGTTGCGGCGCAGCTCGGCCAGCTCCTTGGACTTGATCTTATGGTCGGCGTGGATCGTCACGCCCTCAACGGTGATCTCGCCGGAGTCGGGGGTCTCAAGGAGGTTGATGCAGCGCAGCAGCGTCGACTTGCCGGCGCCGGACGGGCCGATCATGGCGCAGACCTCGCCCTCGCGGACGTCCATCGAGACGTCGTCGAGGACGACATTGTCGCCAAAGCGCTTCTGCACCTTCTCGAGCCTGATCGCCACGGTCTCCTTGCGGCTGCTCGAGGTCGTGCTGGTCGTGCTTGCGGTCATCTGGTCTCTCCTTGACCGGGCTGGGATGGGCTGGCGGCGAGGATCTCCTCGACCATGGCGTGGGCGTCGGCGGTCGCGTCGACGACCCGGCGCGGCCGGCGGGCATCGCCGATGAGGTGCACCGGGATGCCGCTCTCGGCGAGGTCGTCCCGCAGCTGGGTCACCGGTGTCGACCGGGCATAGGACACGAGCACGTCGGCGGCATGGACGGTCTCGCTCTCGCCGAAGGTGCCGGTGCAGACCACCGAGCCGTTGGCCACGGCGATGGGACGCTGCCGGTCGACGAGCGTCACGCCGAGCTCCCCGAGGCGGCGCAGCATCGGATAGAGGGTTGAGATCCCCTCGCCCTCGCCGACGTGCAGTCGCGAGGTGAGCAGCGTGACCTCTGCGCCGTCGGCCACGGCGAGCTTCTCGGCGATGTATGCCGCGTCGAGCTCGCCTGCGTCGTCGAAGACGACGACCCGCCCGCGCTGGGGGGTGCGCAGTGCGGTGGCGTAGTCGAGCACGGGGACGCTGGCGTCGTCGGCGGCCAGCGGGTAGGCACGCGGGACGGCACCGGTGGCGATGACGACGAGCACGGGGTCGAGGGCGAGGACCGACTCTGCGGTCGCGTCCGTGCCGAGCCGCACGTCCACCCCGAGCGCAGTCATCTGCCTGGCCTGCCAGGTGATGAAAGCGGCGAACTCGGCGCGGCTGGGGGCGAGGGCGAAGTCGGCGAACTGTCCGCCGAGGTGGTCGGCCCGCTCGAGGAGGGTCACCCGGTGGCCGATGAGCGCCAGCCGGCGGGCGGCCTCGAGTCCGGCGGGGCCCCCGCCGACCACGACGGCGACACCACGCTCGGCTGCCTGCGCGGTGAGGTCGCGGCCCGGGTCGCCGGCGTCAGGGTTGACCAGGCAGCGCAGGGGGCGGCGTTCGAGCAGGGAGTTGACGCAGACATTGGCCCCGATGCACGGCCGGACGTCAGCGGCGTTGCCCGCCAACGACTTTGGCAGCAGCTCGGGGTCGGCGATGTGCGCGCGCACGAGCCCGACCATGTCGGCGTCGCCGCTCGCCACGATGTCGGCGGCCAGGGCCGCGGTGGTCACGCGGCCCACGGCGAACACAGGGATGTCGACGGCGTGGGTGATCGTGCGCGCGGCCTCGCGGAACAGGCCCGGCTCGGCGGGGGCGGGCGGCCAGTGGCGCACACGCGCCTCGAGGCGGTTGTTGTTGCCGACCATCACGCTGAGGTAGTCGCAGTGCGACTGGAGCTCACGGGCCACCTCGGCCGCGGTCTCGGGCACCAGGCCGCCCTCGACGAGGTCGTCGACGCCGAGCCGCACCCCGAGGATCAGGTCCGGCCCGATGGCCTCACGGACGGCGGCGAGGACGCGCAGCGGGAAGGCGACCCGCCCGGCGAGGCTGCCACCGAGGCCGTCGGTGCGGCGGTTGGTCAGCGGCGAGAGGAAGGACGCGAGCAGGAGCCCGTGGGCCATGCTGATCTCGACCCCGTCGAGACCGCCGCGGCGGCACCGATCCGCGGCCGCGGCATACTGCTCGACCACGGTGTCGAGCTGGGCGGCCGTGGCCTCGACGGCCACCTGGCGGCTGACCTCCGAGAAGTCGAGCGAGGCGCCGATGACGTCGGGCCCCTCATACTCCGTGGGACCGGGGTGGGCCAGCTGGGCGACCATGACGCCACCCTCGGCGTGGACGGCCTCCGCGAGGCGCTGGTATCCGGGGACGATCGACTCGTCGATGTTCCACAGGCAGATCTCGCCCCACTCGGCCGAGGGCGTGACCGGCGTGGCACCGGTGACCTGCATCGCCACCCCGGCCCGGGCACGCTCTGCGTGATAGGCGATGTAGCGCTCCTCCGGCCGGCCGCCGACGGCCAGACCAGGCTGGTGCGCGGGCAGGTAGACCCGGCTGCGCAGAGTGCGGTTGCCGACACGAAGGGGCTGGTCAAGCACGCCTCGACCGCTCGCAACATCGCTCATCGTCGGCAACTCCTCCCTGTGTCGCGGGTCACTCCAGTGGCGTTGGGGACAGACAATGCCCGACCCGGGGCACGGGGCGGAACTGCCCGAGCGCGCACGGTCGTCGTGCCGGGGCAAGCGATTCTTATGCCATCGTGGGGTCTTTGGAGGTCCCTCACCCTCGAGCCAGGAGTGCCAGCCATGCTCAACCCGGTCCAGCTCCGCACCCTCGCCGCCGTGATCGCCACAGGGTCCTTCGCCGACGCGGCCCGGACCCTGGGCTACACCGGTTCGGCCGTGTCCCAGCAGATCTCGGCACTCGAGCGCGCCGTGCGCTTCCCCCTCTTCGAGCGGGAGGCCCACTCGGTGCGGCCCACTCCGGCCGCGATCCACCTGTCCGCCAAGGCGACCACAGCGCTCGCGGCCCTCAACGACCTCGAGCAGGAGGCGCGCCATCTGGCCGAGGGCGCGGTCGGCGACATCCGCATCGGGTCGGTCGCCACGGCCAACGCGCGCGTCCTGCCCCCGGCACTCGCCCGCTTCCTCACCGACAACCCGCGCGTCTCCGTGCACCTCGACGAGGGCGAGCCGGACACCCTCGGCCCCGCGGTCCTGGACGGCCGGCTCGACCTCGCGGTGGTCTACCAGTACGACCTCGTGCCGCGGACGACCGACCCGAGCCTGCGCCGCACTCCCCTGCTCGACGAGTCGCTGCTGCTGCTCCTGCCCGAGGGTCATCGCCTCGCGGACACAGGCGCCGTCGCCGTCGCCGACCTGGCCGACGAGACCTGGGTCGCGACCTCGGCCCGCTCGATGGCGGCGGCCTGCCTGCGTCGCCTCTGCGGCAAGGCGGGTTTCGAGCCGCGGGTGGACCTGCGCACCAACGACTACGGCGTCATCCACGAGCTCGTGCGGATGGGTCTCGGCATCGCCCTGGTGCCGGCACTCGGGCACCGGCCCACGGCCGGGGTGGTGACCGCACGGCTCGGCCGCGGCGACGAGGGCGTCGGGCGACACCTGCTCGCGCTGCACCGGCAGGCGCAGTCGACCGCCGTGACGGACTCGGCCATCGCCGCACTGCGGTCCGCGTGTGCCGAGATCGCGGCCGCGACGCCCGACAGTCTCATCACGCTGCCGTGAGCGCAGGCGCCCAGACCAGTTGGGCCCAAGGCGCTCGGGCGGAGGCACTCGGGCTAGGGCACTCGGGCTAGAGCAGGACGCGCGTGCCGGCACCCACCTCGAGGGCGCGGGCGAGGACCGTCTCAGCGGCGGCAGCGTCCTGGACTGCGATGCCGACGGAGTTGTAGAAGATGGTCTGCTCGTCGCTGGTGCGACCGGGGTGGTGCCCTGCGATGACCGCGGCGAGCGGCACGAGGCTGGCCTGGTCGATCACCCCGGACGCCAGGGCCTCGATGACGGGTCCCCCGTGCTCCTCGTTGGTCTGCACGTCGTCGACGACGACGATGTCGGCGCGTCCGAGTGCGTCCGCTGCGACCTCGTGTCGGTCGTGGGCAAAGGAGCCGATGCTCACGACCGTCGCGCCCGGGCGCACCCAGTCCCAGTCGATGACCGGCTCCATGCTCGTCGTGCAGAGCACGACCACATCGCCCTCACGGACCGCGGCCTCGACGTCGGTGGTCGCGATGGTCTCGCCGCCGATCTCCGCGCCGAGCTCGTCCGCCACCGCCGCCGCCGCGTCCCGGTTGCGGCCGGCGATGATCACCCGGTCGAAGGTGCGGACCCGTCCCAGCGCACGTCCATGGCCGCGGCTCTGCACGCCGGTGCCGACGATGACGCAGGTCCGGCTCCCCTCGCTGGCCAGGGCGTCGACCGCGACGGCCGTGCCCGCCGAGGTGCGCGCCGTCGTCACGGAGGTGCCGTCCATGACCGCCGTCGGGCGGCCGGTCTCCGGGTCCAGCACGGTGATGAGCGCGTGGATGAGCGGCAGGTCGCGCTCGACATTGGCGGGGTTGACGCTGAGGAACTTGCCCACCGGCGCGTTGTCCTCCGACAGCCGCGCGGTGTAGTTGAGGGCGACCGCGCCCTTCGCACCGTCGATCGCGACCTTGGGCGCGAGACGCGCCCGGCCGTTGCCCAGCTCGCTGAAGGCGCGCCGCTGCGAGGCGATGGCCTCGTCGGGTCCGAGGAGCTCGGTGACATCCGCGGCGGTGAGGAAGATCAGGTCGGCTGGCTCGCTCACAGGTCCTCCGTTGGCTGGTGTTGTCGTCCGGTCAGCTGGTGTCTGGGTATGCCGTGCGCCCACCCGGCGGCATACGCCGCGCTGGCAGCATCACGGGGCGGTGGCCGCGAGCATAGGCGCGCCTCCCCCCTGCTTGGCCATGGGACCAGCGCAAGGAAGTGTGAGCCTGCGCCAACCGACGCTCGCGCTTCGGCTCTCGCCCACCGCCGGGGCGCTCCGACAGGGTGGGTCGGACCTGCCGCCGACCACGGCGCGCGACCGATCAACCAGAAAGCAGGTGCGGATGAGCGGGGCAAAGCTGCCGGCTTCGGGCTCGGTGGTCATCATCGGCGGGGGCGTCATGGGCGTCAGCGCGGCATACCACCTGGCCAAGGCGGGGGTGCGCGATGTCGTGCTCGTCGAGAAGGGCGCGTTTGGCGAGGGCTCGACGTGCAAGGCCGCGGGCGGGGTGCGGGCGACCTTCTCGGACGCGGTCAACATCGAGATCGGGCACCGCAGCCTGGCGACCTTCAACCGCTTCAAGGAGGAGTTCGACCAGGACATCGACCTGCACACGGTCGGCTACCTCTTCCTGCTCGAACGGCCCGAGGACGTCACCGAGTTCGAGCGCCAGGTCGCGCTCCAGAACGAGCTGGGCGTGCCGAGCCGGATGATCACGCCGGCCGAGGCCAAGGAGCTCTCGCCCTATATCTCGACCGAGGGTCTGACCGCCGCGGCATACAACCCGATCGACGGGCACTGCACGCCCGAGTCGGTCGTCGCCGGCTATGTGCGCGCGGCCCGGCGGCACGGCGCGACGCTGGTCAACAACTGCGCGGCGACCGGCATCGAGTCCTCCGGCGGCACCATCACCGGGGTCGTGACCGAGGCCGGCACGATCGCGACCGACACCGTCATCTGCGCCGCGGGCGCGTGGGCCCAGCAGGTCGGCGAGTGGGTCGGCGTGCACCTGCCGGTCGAGCCGGTGCGCCGCCAGATCCTCACGACCGAGCCCGTGCCCGACCTGCTGCCGGACACACCCTTCACGATCGACTTCTCCACCTCGTTCTACTTCCACAACGAGGGCCCGGGGCTGCTGCTCGGCATGTCCGACCAGCGCGAGACGCCCGGCTTCAAGCTCGCCCGCGACGACGCCTGGCTCGAGCCGCTGGCCGAGGTGATGGAGCGCCGCGCGCCCGCGCTCACCCAGTTCGGCATCCAGTCGGGCTGGGCCGGGCTCTACGAGAACACCCCCGACCACAACGCGCTCATCGGCGTGGCCGACGAGGCCAGCCGCTTCCTCTACGCCACCGGCTTCTCCGGCCACGGCTTCCTGATGGGCCCCGCCGTGGGCGAGATCCTGCGCGATCTCTACCTCGGCGCACAACCTTTTGTCGATGTGGCAGGCTTCGACGCAAAGAGATTCGCGGCCGACCACATCCGACCCGAGCTCAACATCGTCTGACACAGGAGGTATGCCGCGGGCTCGCCTCGCGGCATACCGCACCTCCCAACTGATCGTCCGCAGCACACCCGAAAGGCAGACCATGACCACCCTCCCCACCGCCGAGGACCTCGCCGGCCAGGCCCGCGCCGCCGCCGAGGCCTGTGGCGTCGACCTGTCCGCGATCGCCGGTGACAAGGCCAGCGTCTCCCCCATCAACGGCCAGGAGCTGACCTCCGTCGCGTGGACCGACGCCGCCGGCGTCGACGCCGCGGTGCAGCGGGCCCACGAGGCCTTCCTCCAGTGGCGCACGGTGCCGGCACCGGTGCGCGGCAACCTCGTCAAGCGGCTGGGCGAGCTGCTCACCGAGCACAAGGAGGACCTCGGCCTGCTCGTCAGCCTCGAGGTCGGCAAGATCACCTCCGAGGCGCTGGGCGAGGTGCAGGAGATGATCGACATCTGCGACTTCGCGGTCGGCCTGTCGCGCCAGCTCTATGGCCGCACGATGCCGTCCGAGCGCCCGGGCCACCGCCTGATGGAGACGTGGCACCCGCTCGGCGTCGTCGGGGTCATCTCGGCCTTCAACTTCCCTGTCGCAGTGTGGTCCTGGAACACCGCGGTCGCCCTCGTCTGCGGCGACACCGTCGTGTGGAAGCCCTCGGAGGGCGCCCCGCTGTGCGCCGCCGCCTGCGCCGCTCTGCTCGACCAGGCCGCCAAGGACGTCGGCGCGCCCGAGGGCCTGAGCCAGGTCGTCCTCGGTGACGGCCCGGTCGGCCAGGCCCTCGTCGACCACCCCAAGGTCGCGCTCGTCTCGGCGACCGGCTCGACGCGCATGGGCCAGACCGTCGGCCCGCGCACCGCCGAGCGCTTCGGCAAGGTGCTGCTCGAGCTCGGCGGCAACAACGCCGCGATCATCACGCCGTCGGCCGACCTCGATCTTGCGGTGCGCGGCATCGTCTTTGCCGCGGCCGGCACGTGTGGCCAGCGCTGCACCACGATGCGCCGGGTCATCGCTCACTCCTCCGTCATCGACGACCTCGTCGAGCGGCTGCGCGACGCCTACTCCCGCCTGCCGATCGGCAACCCGATGACCGAGGGCACGCTCGTCGGCCCGCTCATCAACGAGGCCGCCTTCACCATGATGCAGGACTCGCTGGCCGCGGCCAAGGAGCAGGGCGGCGAGGTCGTCGTCGGCGGTGGCCGCCGGCTCGAGGAGGAGGCCTCCGGCGCCTACTACGTCGAGCCCGCCGTCGTGCGCATGCCCGGCCAGACCGAGATCGTCGCGACCGAGACCTTTGCCCCGGTCCTCTATGTCCTGCCCTATGAGGACCTGACGGAGGCCATCGCCCTCAACAACGATGTGCCGCAGGGGCTTTCGAGCTCGATCTTCACCAACGACCAGGCCGAGGCCGAGATCTTCGTCGGTCCCGAGGGCTCGGACTGCGGCATCGTCAACGTCAACATCGGCACCTCCGGAGCCGAGATCGGTGGCGCCTTCGGTGGCGAGAAGGAGACCGGTGGCGGCCGCGAGTCGGGCTCCGACGCCTGGCGCGCCTACATGCGACGGGCCACCAATACCGTCAACTACTCCGGCGAGCTCCCCCTCGCCCAGGGCGTCGACTTCACGGTCTGACCTGCCCGCGCGAAAGCGGCCCGGCACCCCGCGTGGGAGCCGGGCCGCTTCCGTCCTGGGCACGATTCATCCGCAGGTTTGCGTCCTGTCCGCAGGATGCAGTCGGGGCACAGAAATCAAACCTGCGGATGAATGGCAGGACTCTGCGCGTCGCACGAGGTGAGGTATGCCGCGAAACCGGCTGCGCGGCATACCTGCTCGTGATCGGGGTCAGCCCGGGTAGGAGACGCTCGTGACGCCGAAGGCACTCACCACGGTCGTCCAGTTGTGGGCATAGGTGAGGCCGTTGTTGACCGCGATGATGATGCCGCGCGGGTAGGAGCGGTTGTTGGCCTTGAGCACGACGGGGCCGCCCGAGTCGCCGGGCTGGACGGCGCGGCCACCCTTGAGCGTGACCAGGCCGTAGGTGCAGCCGGAGGCATCGCAGAAGGTCGCGTTCATCGAGACGACGGTCTTGCCGCAGGCCTCGAAGGTCGTCGAGCCGCTGGTGCAGTAATAGACGCCGGGGCGCAGGGTGTATGCCGCGCCGGCGGCCGCGTTGAAGCCGGTCTGGCCGCCGAGCCAGGTGCGCGGCTGGTACTTGCCGCCGGTGAGCAGTGCCAGGTCGGTGCGTGGGAAGGTCGCGCGGCGGGTGATCGAGCCGAAGTCGGCCTTGACCCGCTCGGTCGAGCCGGAGCGCCACTGGGTGCCGACGCCGCCGCAGTGGCCGGCCGTCACCATCGCCAGCGTGCCGTTGGCCTGCTTGACGGTGATGCCCGAGGTGCAGCGCACGTTGCCGGTGAAGATCGCGGCGCCGCCGCGGTGGGGCGCGTCGTCCGCGTAGCGGCTCAGGGCCACACGCGCGCCGCCGGTGGAGGGGTTGACCCGCACCGCGCCGCTGGCGAGGTCGCGCTTGGGCAGGCGGGCGCGGTCGACACTGCCGTCGACGCGGACACTGTCGCTGGCGGGGTCGTAGTAGAAGCCGTAGGCCGACCCGGAGGTGCGGGCCGCGGCCACGGCGCCCTCGACGCGGCGCAGCTCGGCCTTGGTGAAGCGGCTGCGCACATCGCGCATGCCCTTGACGGCACCGACCCGGGCGCCGTCCTTGGCGACCCGGCGCAGCTTGGCGCCCTGTGCGGTGTAGACGCCGAGCTCGGCCTGCGCGGGCAGCGGCCTGCTGGCCTCCTCGGCGAGTGTGCTGGTGCGGTCGTCGGGGGCCGGGGTGGGTGCGGCCGGCTGGCCCTGGGCGGGGGCGGTGCCGGTGGCGAGCACGGCGGCGAGCGCGACGGTGGCGGCTGCGGCGGGGAGTGCCACTCGGCGGGAGATGCTCATGAGCGGTCCTTCAATGGATCCCGTGCCGGGCCCCTGAAGCTCCGGCACTTCTCAACCTAGAGCTGGCGCGCAACCGCTTCCACACAAATCGCCACAAAGGTGGGTCACGATTGAGCAGCGACGCCCGGCGGGGGCTCAGGAGCGGATGTCGCGGCGGCGGTATCCGATGAGTCCGAGCGCCATCAGGGCGAGTGCGACGAGCACCGAGATCAGCACCGGTGCCCAGTCCATGGGCTCGGCGGGGATCTTGGGCAGGAGCTCCCAGGGCGTCAGCTTCTTCATCCAGTCGGGCAGGTTGAGCGTCCCGCCGACCCAGATGACAAAGAGCGACCAGAAGACGACGACCCACGTGATCCACTCGAAGCGCGGCAGCCAGCCGTGCAGGAAGACGGCCAGACCGAGCACGAGCAGCACGCCCGGGGCAAGGGCGAGGCCAGCGCCGGCGATCTGCCCGAGCCGGTCGGTGTGCCCCTGGCCGATGGCCTCGGGCAGGGCGAGGAAGAAGCCGACCAGACCCATCAGCACAGTGCCCGCGATCACCGCAATCCCTATGTGCGACAGCGCAAACCGCAGACGAGGCACCGACGTCGCGAGCACCATCTCGGCGTGCTGGCGGCGCTCCTCCTGGCCCAGCCGCTGGAAGAGCTGGACGGCCATCACCGCGACGACGACGCCGACGATGCCGAGCATCGCGGTATAGAACGCGTCGACCAGGTCGGTCGCGTCCTGCCCCATCCGGCGGAAGATCTCCTCGAGGACCGGGGCCTCCTTGAGCATGTCGCCCATGCTCCCCGAGAGCGATCCCATGGCGAAGGCGAAGAGCATCATGCCGAGTGTCCAGCCGATGACACTGCCACGCTGGAGCCGCCAGGCCAGTCCTTCGGGCGAGAGCAGCGAGGCCTTGGCATGCGGTCGCCCGCTCGCGGTCGCGCGGAGCCCTGATCCGTGGTCGCGCACGGCCTCGAGCCGGTATGCCGCGAGGACCAGCACCAGCGCGAGTGCGGCTGGGAGCGCGAGAACCCACCAGCGCTCACCGGCGTAGGGGCGGGCAAGGGCCATCCACTCGACCGGGGAGGCCCACTGCATCGGACGGAGGACGCTGGTCTCGGACACTCCGTCGGCGACAGCGCGCGCGGCATACATCGCACCAAGGGCACCCATGGCCATGCCGCGCGCGGCCCGCGCGGAGGCGGTGATCTGCGCGGTGACGGCGGCGACGCCGGCGAAGACCGCGGCGACGAGGGTGGTGCCGAGACCGTAGGCGATCGAGCCGGCGACGGCCTGGCCGAGGCCGATGAGGCCGACGGTCATCAGGATGCCGAGGACGGTCGCAGCGGCGAGGGCGATGAGGACGGCCGCGGTGAGGGGCGCGCGGCGGTCGACGGAGCCGGCGCGGACGAGTTCGGTGCGGCCCTCCTCCTCGTCGGCGCGGGTCGAGCGGATGACGCCGAGGGCGGTCATGATGCAGGCCATCGTCGCGGTGAAGGTGCCCACGCGCCAGGCCGAGAAGCCGCCCGGCGTCGTCAGGTCGAAGGGCGGGCCGAGCATCGCGCGCATCGTGGGGTTGCCCTCGAGCGTCGCGATGAGGACGTCCTTGGTGGCGCCCTGGCCGAGGACCGCCTCGTAGGCGCTGGCCGTCATGACCGGTGTGATCGCCAGGGCGAGGACCCAGGCGAGATAGAACCAGCGGTTGCGGCGGATCGTCAGCCGCAGCAGGTCGCCGAGGCCGCTCATGCCGGCTCGCGCTCCCCCGCCGGCTCACGGATGTCTTCGTCGTAGTGGCGCAGGAAGAGCTCCTCGAGCGTCGGCGGCGCGCTCGTCAGGGTCCGCACGCCGAGGGCCGAGAGTCGGCCGAGGAGGTCGCCGAGCGCGGTGTCGTCGACCTGGGCGTCGAGCCGATGGCCGTCGATCATCACGTCGTGCAGGCCTGGGAGAGAGGCGATCTCGGCAGGCACCGGCCGGGCGAGCTCGGCGGTGACGGCCGTGCGGGTGAGGTGGCGCAGCTCGGCGAGCGTGCCGGACTCGACGATCCGGCCTTGCCGGATGATGCTCACGCGGTCGCAGAGGTGCTCGACCTCGCTGAGGATGTGGCTGCTGAGCAGGACCGTGCGCCCCTTGCTCCGCTCGGCGTGGATGACGTCACGGAACTCGGCCTCCATGAGGGGGTCGAGACCGGCCGTCGGCTCGTCGAGGAGCAGCAGCTCGACGTCGGAGGACAGGGCGGCGACGAGGGCGACCTTCTGCCGGTTGCCCTTGGAATAGGTGGAGCCCTTCTTGCGCGGGTCGAGGTCGAAGCGCTCGAGCAGCGCGTCACGCCGGGCCTCGTCGAGCCCGCCGCGCAGCCGGCCGAGCAGGTCGATGACCTCACCGCCGGTCAGGTTGGGCCAGAGGTTGACGTCGCCGGGCACATAGGCCAGGCGTCTGTGGAGCGCGGGCGCGTCCTTCCAGGGGTCCCCGCCCAGCAGCCGGGCCGTGCCGGAGTCCTGCCGCAGCAGGCCGAGCAGCACCCGGATGGTCGTCGACTTGCCCGCGCCGTTGGGCCCGAGGAAGCCGTGCACCTCGCCCTCGGCGACATCCATCGTGAGGTTGTCGAGGGCCTTCACCGGTCCGAAGGTCTTGGTCAGATCCCGGATCTCGATCGCGGTCATATTCATGACGATACGCGCGCTGGCGGCGTCCGGTTCGTCCGATTTCCGGGCCCGCAGATGTCTGCTCCCTCACAGCCCTCGTGACCTGCACTTTCGCCCACTTGGGCACTAACCGCCACGCTTTTTCCCACTTGGGCGAGAACGCGCCACCCCGCACCCCGCGCTTTCGCCCACTTGGGCGAAAACGCGCCAGCCCCGCGCGCCCCCACCCTCCCGCGCTTTTGCCCACTTGGGCTAGAACGCGCCACCCCGCCCTCCCGCGCTTTTGCCCACTTGGGCTAAAACGCGGGGCTCCGGGCGCACAGGGGTGGGGTATGCCGCAGACCCCTGCTCCGCGGCATAGCCCACCTGGTCTGTGGCCGGCTCAGCTCGGGTCGGCCGGGGGTGTGAACTCGCCGGACTGCTCGCCACCGCTGGAGGAGGACTGGCCGACCGGCGGGCCGTCGGGGACGGTCGACTTGGCGTCCTTGACCACGGTGCCGTCGGCGAGGGTCAGGTCATAGGTCATGAACGGCTCGGGGCCGCCTTCACCGCTCGGCGGGAGCGGCTCGTCGGGGAAGGCGCGGCCGGGCCACCAGGCGACATAGGCACCGTCCTTGACCGTCGCCTTCACGGCCAGCCCCCCCGCGTGGATGGTCACGTCGGTGACGCCCGGGCCCACGAGCCCCTCGGTCATCGAGATCGCCGGGTCGTCGCCCGACTGGGAGACGCTGCCCGCCTGGAAGGCGCTGGCCGGCGGTGTGACACGCGGGCCGTCGCTGCCGCCGAGGCCGACGGACATGTTGTCGACATCGTCGGAGCCGGGCTTGTTGACCCCGACGCACATCGCGGCGTAGTTGGCCTCCGCGCCGCGGATCATCACCGCGACGGCGTCGCCGCGCCGCTCCGCGATGGCGACCGGGTCGCTGCCGGCCTTGATGCCGGGCACCGTGTGGGGGTCCTTGGCGTTCTTGGCCAGATAGGACCGGCACTCGTCGATGACGGGCTGGGCGTCCTCGGTCGAGATCGGCGTCCCGGTCGGGGTCCAGGTCGCATAGGCCTTGTTGGCGTTGCCCATCCCCGGCAGCAGGATCGAGGCGGTGGCCAGCGCGGCCGCGGCCGTGCCGATGGCGGCCAGCCGGGGGCCGCTCCACCGGCGTGCGGGCGCGGTCGGAGCGGAAGTCGCCCCCGGGGCATACGGGTCGGTCGAGATGACTTGGGAGAGAACGGCATTGGCGCGCTCGCGCTGAGCGTCGGTCATGGGCTCGGCAGCGTCGAGCGATCGCAGGGTGCGGTCGGTGGTGTTCATCGCGTGGGCTCCTCGATCGGAGTGGTCGTCTGTGGTGTGTCGCCGGCGAGCTCCAGCTCGCGGCGCAGTGCGCGTCTGGCGCGCATGAGTCGGAGGCGGTATGCCGCGGCGCTGATCCCGAGGACCCGCGCCGCCTGGGGCGAGGTGAGGTCCTCGTAGACCGCGAGCGCGAGCGCCTCCTGGTCGACGGGCGAGAGGCGCCGCCACGCGTGGGCGAGGTCCACGCGGCGGGCGATGTCGTCTGGGTCGAGCCCTGCGGCCGTGGGCGTGGGTGGGGCCGCGTCGGCGATCCGGACGGCGAGTGCGTCCTGCCGCTCGATGCCCCGGCGGGCGTTGAGCAGGCAGTGACGGGCGATGCCAAAGAGCCAGGCGCGTGCGTCGCCGGGCCGGGTGGGCAGGTCGTCGAGGCGACGCCAGGCGACGAGGAAGGCCTCGGCGACGACGTCCTCGGCGTGGCTGGGTGCACGCGGCGCTGCGCGAAGTGGAGGAGGTCCTCGGATGCCGCGGCATACAGTTCGCGGAACCTCGCCTCACGGGTGCTGGTCGTTGTGCTCACATCCCCTACCTGTCCGGCACGGCCGGAAGTGTGTTGCGTCGATGCAACCGCACCGCCGCCCGGCCGGGCAAGGCAGGATGGGTGCATGACCTCCCCTCGGGCCGCCGGACCGCACGTCGCAGCCGTGCGGCTGGGGCCGGCGCGGGAGCAGACCTGGGGCTCGCGCACCCTCGTGACGGCAGCGGCAAAGGAGGAGACGAGTGGGCGGGTTCGCTTGTGCGTCAACGGGATTCCCGGCGATGAGCAGGGCAACCTCAAGGTGCACGGTGGCCCCGACAAGGCAGTCCTGGTGTATGCCGCGTCGCACTATCCCCGGTGGGCGGCCGAGGGGGTCGAGCTGCCGTCGGGCGCGTTCTTCGAGAACCTCACGGTGGTCGGGCTGACCGAGGCCGACGTCCACATCGGCGACACGTGGCGGGTGGGGAGCGCCCTCACCCAGGTCACCCAGCCGCGGCGGCCGTGCGCCACGCTCGGGCTGCGCTGGGGCCGGCGGGACCTGCCCCGGCTGGCGCAGGCGAGCGGCCGGGTCGGCTGGTATCTGCGCGTGCTCGAGGAGGGCGAGGTCGGCGCCGGCGACACGCTCGAGCTGGTCGACCGCCCCGAGGGCTCGGTGAGCGCGGCCGAGACCAACCGCGTGATGAACGTGGACCGGGGGGACCGTGAGGGGATCGAGCGGATGCTGGGGGCACCCGGCATACCGCAGGCCTGGCGCGACAAACTCGTGCGGCGGCTGGGCGGAGAGCTCGAGGACGACTCGGCCCGGCTGGACGGACCCGCCGGCTGAGGTCGGTCAGTTCAGCTGCGCGCCGGTGGGCGGGGGCTGCCACGGCGCGAGCCGGAACTCGGGCCCGATGCTCAGCTCCCGGCGCAGCAGGCCGGTGAGGATCTCGGCGGCGACCGTGCCGGTGCTGGCCTCGAGGACGGACTGGCGCTCGGCGAGGGTGAGGTCGCAGACGCGGGCGGCGGCCACGGCATACACGAAGTCGAGGCCGTGCTTGACGAACTCCTCGGGCATCTCGTTGAGCTCGTCGCACAGCGAGTGGTAGGCGTCGCGCAGGCGAGCCTCGGAGGCGGGGGTGGGCGGCTCCTCCTCCAGCCAGGTGACGAGGCCGGTCAGATATCGCGTGCCGGCGGACTCGTCGATGCCCTCGATCCGGAAGCGGCGGCCGCCGAACGCCTTGACCCCGAAATAGGGCCGGCCACTGGTGGGCTGGCGGACCTTGACCTCCTCGGCCAGACAGCCCACGGACGCCAGCTCGTTGACGACATCCGCGCCGACCTCGCGGCCCCGGCGGATCGCGACCACGCCGAAGGCCGGCTCGCTCGGGTCACGCGCGCTCAGGTCGCGCACCAGGTCGAGATAGCGCGGCTCGAAGATCCGCAGCGGCAGATAGGCACCGGGCATCAGCACCGTGCCGAGCGGGAAGAGCGGCAGCCGCTGCATGGCCCCTCGCCTCAGTCCGGGCTCGACAGGCTGGAGGCGTATGCCGCGACCGCCTCGCGCGCGTCGGCGCTGCCCGGGCGGGCGATCGGCAGGCCCATGCGGCTGATCGTGTGCACCATGCCCTGGCCCATGTGGTCGGCCATGACGTGGGTGATCTGGTGGTCGCGCAGGAAGCGGACGACGCGGGCGTGGTGGCTGCCCTCGTTGCCCTCGTCGTGTGCGACATCCCAGCCGACGGCGTGCTCGGTCCACGAGGTGACCTCGCCGTCCTCGACCGCGGCGACGGCCACTCGCGCGGCCCGCCCCCAGCGGTGGTCGACCTGACCGTCCTCGGTCACCGGGATGACGATGTGCATGGCACCGAGCCTAGCCACCGACGTGCGGTCAGCGCCCCGCTCGGGTGCGAGAGGAGAATGCCGCAGCGCCGCCACCGCTCGACGGTCGCCCCTGGCGGCTGGTCGCCTGGCGGGAGCCGCCGCCCTGGCGCTGGCCGGAGCCCTGGCGCTGGCCACCCTGGCGGGAGCCGGCACTCTGGCGCTGGCCGCCCTGGCGGGAGCCGTCACCCTGGTGAGCGACGCCCGGGCGCGCGCCGTCGCCCGAGCGGGAGCCCTCGCCCTGACGGCGCGAGCCGGCAGCCTGCTGGGCACCGCGCTGGTCGCGGCCACGGCCGCGACCGCCGGCGCCAGAGCCCGAGCCACGACGGGAGCCGGAGCCGCGCGACCCGGCGCCTCGGCCCGAGCCGCCCTCGGCGCGGGCGGGCGCCTCGGCGGCAGGTGCGGTGAAGGCCCCGGCGAACTCCCGCTCCCCCGGCGCGATCTCGCGCAGGAGGCCGTGTGTCGGGGAGACGCGGGTGGTGGTCGGGCGGATGCCCGCCTTGCGGGTCAGGTCGCGCACGTCACGCACCTGCTCGTCGGTCATGAGGGTGACGACGGTGCCGGAGTTGCCGGCGCGGGCGGTGCGGCCGGAGCGGTGCAGATAGGCCTTGTGCTCGACGGGCGGGTCGGCGTGGATGACCAGGCCGACGTCATCGACATGGATGCCGCGCGCGGCGATGTCGGTGGCGACGAGGGTCTCGGCCGCGCCGGAGTGGAAGGCGTCCATGGTGCGGGTCCGGGCGCCCTGGCTGAGGTTGCCGTGCAGCTCGACGGCAGGGATGCCGTGCGAGTTGAGCTGGCGCGCAAGCTTCTTGGCCCGGTGCTTGGTGCGCGTGAAGACGACGGTGCGGCCCGGGGCGGCGACGAGGTCGACCAGCACCGGCAGGTGGTCCCCACTCGCGACGTGCAGGACGTGGTGCTCCATCGCGGCCACCGGCGACTGTGCGGAGTCGGCCTCGTGCGCGACGGGCTGATGGAGGTATCGCTTGACGAGCGCGTTGACCCCATTGTCGAGGGTGGCGGAGAAGAGCATCCGCTGGCCGTCCCGCGGGGTGGCGTCGAGCAGTCGCTTGACGACCGGCAGGAAGCCGAGGTCGGCCATGTGGTCGGCCTCGTCGAGCACGGTGACCTCGATCGCGTCGAGGCTCACGTGACCCTGGCGGATAAGGTCCTCGAGCCGGCCCGGGCACGCGACGACGACATCGACGCCCTTGGCGATGGCGGTGACCTGGGGGTTCTGCCCGACGCCGCCGAAGACGGTGCGGGAGGTCAGGCCCAGGGCCGCGCCGAGCGGCGCGAGGGCCTCGTCGATCTGCGTGGCCAGCTCGCGCGTCGGGGCCAGGATCAGCGCGCGGGGGCGCTTCGGCTGGCGCCGGCGGCCGGAGGCGGCGAGCCGGGCGAGGGTGGGCAGCAGGAAGGCATAGGTCTTGCCCGACCCCGTGCGCCCGCGGCCGAGCACGTCACGACCGGCCATCGAGTCCGGCAGCGTGGCCGCCTGGATCGGGGTCGGGGTCGTGATGCCGCGCGCGGCGAGAACGTCGGAGAGGGCGGAGGGCACGCCAAGCGCGCCGAAGGTGTCAGTGGACACAGAGATGTGATGCTCCCGGGGAGGGGTGCGATGCGATCGGTTCTGCCCGGCGCGAGGGATGGTCACCGTCATGGTGAGGCGTCGCGGCGCAGTGGCATCGACTTGGAGAAGTGACGCAGTCCGATGCAGAACGGGTCGGGCTGCACCCTCAACACTACGGGGTATGCCGCGCGCCGCGCGAATCCGCACCCTCCCCCGCGGTGGTGACGGGCGGGCAGGCGGCGAGCTCACGGCATACCCCGTGGTCAGAACCCGCCGCCCAAACCGCATTGACTTGTAGCAACTCACGCCTAAGAACGGCGTTTTAGGCGTGAGTTGCTACAAGTCAACGGAGGGGGGAGCGTCACTCCTTGGGCTCGGAGCCCGGGTCGGCGGGGGCGGGCTGCTCGACGTCGAGGTCCTCGGGGTCCTCGGCGCCCGGGACGAGGCTGACGACCTCGCCATAGCGCGGCGTGACGGCCTGGATGTCGAGCTCGTCCTCGATGCGGTCGGCGAAGTGGGTCGCCACCTGCGCCTCGCCGTGGACGACATAGACCGTCTCGGGCCTGGGGTCGAGCGAGGTGACCCAGTCCATGAGGTCGGACGCGTCGCCGTGCACGGAGAACTCGCGGTCACGGACGATCTCGGCGCGCACGCGGGTGTAGCGACCGTTGATCTTGACGTCGCGGGCGCCGTCCTCGAGCGCGCGGCCACGCGTGCCCTCGGCCTGGAAGCCAGTCAGCACAACGGTATTGCGCCCGTTGGGCAGCTTGCGCGAGAGGTGGTGGAGGACGCGACCGCCCTCGGCCATGCCCGAGCTGCTGATGATGATCATCGGGTCGGTGCGCCGGTTGAGCGCCTTGGACTCGGGCCCGGTGCGCGTCTCGGTGAGCTGCGGCAGGTCGGTGAAGTCCTCGACGGTCACGCCGTCCTTGAGCTCGTCGGGCATCGAGCGGTAGACGTCCATCGCCGCGAGCGCCATCGGGCCGTCGACGACGACGGGCACGTCGGGGATGCGACCCTCGCGGTGCATCTGCACGAGTGCCTGGAGGATCGTCTCGGTGCGGTCGATGGCGAAGGCCGGGACCACGACCGTGCCGCCGCGCTTGATCGTGCGGTTGATCGCGTCGGCGAAGTCCTTGTGCGGCACGTCGGGCTCGGGGTGCTCGCGGTCGCCGTAGGTCGACTCCATCACCACGACATTCGCCCCGGGCGGGGTGTCGCGCGGCTTGAGGATCGGGTGGTCGTGGCGGCCCACGTCGCCGGAGAAGAGGACGGAGGTCTCGGGCGTGCGCACGTGGATCGAGGCCGAGGCGAGGATGTGCCCGGAGCGCACATAGCGCGCGACGATCCCGTCGCCGAGGTCGAGGTCCTCGTCGAACTCGACCATGCGGAAGAGCGGCAGCGTCTGCTCGACGTCGTTCAGGTCATAGAGTGGCTCGGGGTTGGCGTGCTTGGAGTAGCCGCCGCGCCTGGCCTCCTCGGTCGCCTGCTCCTGGAGCTTGCCCGCATCACGCAGGACGATCTCGCCGAGGCGGATCGAGCCCTCGGCCGTCCAGATCGGCCCGCGGAAGCCGCGCCGCACCAGCGCCGGCAGATAGCCGATGTGGTCGGTGTGCGCGTGGGTGAGCAGCAGGTCGGTGATCGTGGCGGGGTCCACCGGGAAGGGCTCCCAGTTCTTCTCCCGCCAGGACTTCTCGCCCTGGAACATGCCGGCGTCGACGAGGATGCGCCGGTCACCGACGGTGAGCAGGTACTTCGAACCCGTGACCGTGCCCGAGGCCCCGAGGAAGGTGAGCGTGACAGTTCGCTGCGTCATGCCCCCGACTCTTCCAGAGCCCGGCCACCAGCGGGAGGTATGCCGCTTCCCGGGCCGGCCACGCGGCATACGCCCGCGGTCGTCGCCTTTGGCACACTGTCGACCATGGTCGCTGCCGCTATCCACTTCCCGGACTCGCTCAACGACGCCGCCCCGGCCGGGTTCGCGCTCTTCCTCACCTGGTATCTCGTCATGCGTGTCATGGAGGAGCGCTCCGAGGCCGCACACGAGTGGGTGCGCACCCAGATGCGGATCACAGACATGCGCTATGACGGCAGTGACATCTCCTCGGGCTCGACGCCCGGGACGAGCAGCTATGTCCCCGTGGGGCAGGTGCGCACCCGCGACGGCCGCTGGGTTGACGCCGAGGCGATGCGCGTCGTCAGCGACGCCACCGCCCGCGGCTGGCTGGGCACGACCCGTGACGCGTGGTACCGCGAGGCCAATCCCTCGGAGGTCCGCTTGGTCCCGCCCGCCGGGCAGGGGCTGCTGCTTCGGGAGGGCTGGAAAGTCGCGCTGGCCCTCCTCGTCATCGTCGTCGGGTTCTGGATGACCTTCGTCAAGCAGTGACAGCCTGTGACCAAAGGCCCCTGAGGTTGGGTCCATGGGCCCTCGCGTCTGCTCATCTGCCACCGAAGAATAGGAGGCCGAAGGGGGCATCGACGATGACACGACGGGTACAGGAGCGCGGAGCCGCGACAGCGGAGTATGCCGGCGCGATTTTCGTGGCTGCCGCGATTGTCATCGCAGTCATCGCCGCTGTGCCGGTGGGCGGGGGGAAGCCGATAGCGGGCGCGATCTACAACGCGCTGTGCCGGGCCCTCGGCATCAGCTGCGCCGCCCAGGCCACGGCCGACCGGGCCCGCGACCTCGGCATCAAATGCATCGTCAACCAGCGCGATCGCAAACTCGGCTACAACGGCAGTTTCCGCTTCGTGCAGGTGGACCGCGAGGACGGCGACACGCTGATCGAGTTCGGTGACGGCTCGGGTGCGGTGCGCGTCTCCCAGGGGGGACAGCTCAGCGGCACGCTCGGGACGGACGACCGCAAGAAGGGCTACCGGGGCAAACACCGGGCGCCGTCGATCTACGACGGGGCATCCGCGTCCGCAGACGGGAAGATCGGCCTGCGCGGGGACGTCATCTACCAGTACAACTTCCCGACCGAATACGGCGGCTACGAGACGGCCAAGGGCTGGACGGAAAGCAACCAGAGCACCACGAACCGCGCCATCCAGATCGTCGGAGGCCCCGGCGTCACGACACTTCGCGAGGGGGGCGGACGACTGGCGCGCTGGGCGTCCGAGGGGATCGACGACCTGGTGACTGGGTCGCCCTCCGCCGAGGAGCAGGCCGCACGCGATCGGAACGCGGGAATCAACGGCGCCGACGTCATCAGCTTCAAGACATCCCTCCAAGGCGAGGGGAACGTCAAGGGCGAGGCGGGAGTGGTCCGGGGTGCGGGTCAGGCGACCGGCAGCATCGAGGGCCAGACCGACATCGCCATCACCACAGGCGGGCCGGCAAGGCTTCTGGCGGAACGCATCTGTCTCCCGGGGTGGTGGCGCACGACGGCCTTCACTCTGCCAGAACGGTCCGGATCCGTGCCCGCTCGAAGAGGATCGGCGGGACGGTGAAGGTCGGCGTCGGGGTCGGGGTCGGGGTCGGCGTGGACGTCGGAGACTCCGAGGCCGTAGGAGTGGGCTCGGGAGTGGGCTCGGGTGTGGGCTCGGGCTCGGGCGGGTTCAACGCCGGGTCGTCGGCACCGACACACGCGTCGTGCAGCCAGAGGCCGAGATGGCGCCCGTTCCCTCTCCAGCACAGTGGGCCGCCCTCGATCTCAACCCGGGCCACCGCGCGTGCCTCGGGGTAGATGCTCTCCCGGGCCGGCTGCGTGCTGCGCGTCTCGACGACGAACTCAAGACCGTCAGCGGTGCGCCGCGGCTGGAAGGACGTCACCGTCGAGTTGCCGCCTCTTCCCCAGTCGATTTCGCGCAACGTGCCGAACCCTACCCCGCACCCTGCTGGACGGCTGCGCACTCCGCGTCAGCGCCCGGCGCGGTCAAGCTCGACCTCGGCGAGCCGACGGCCGAGGTCGATGAGCTCCTCGGCGCGGTGGAAGTCGAAGGTGCGGGCGGCGTCGGACGGGATGGTGATCAGCACGTCCGGCGGTCGCCCGGCGAGGCGGTAGCGCGCGATGACATCGCCCATGGTGTCGAGCGCCCGGGTGGTCTGCTCGAGCGAGCGCATCACCGCCTGCGGCGCGGTGGGGGTGAGGCTCTCGCGAATCGTGGAGGCCACCGCGGCCCCTTTGGCGCGGACCCAGTCGGCGGCCCGGATGCGCTCCTCGGTGCGGGCGGCCTCGTGGGTCGGCGTCTGGGGCTGCTGGGGGGACGACCCGCTCAGCGACACCGCGACGGTAAGGTCGCAGGGGGTGGCGCTGAGGGGCTCGATGGGCACCGGGTTGAGCACGCCGCCGTCGACGAGGGTGCGGCCCTCGTGCAGCACGGGGGTGATGACCGACGGGATCGCGACCGAGGCCCTGATCGCCTCGTCCAGCGGGCCCGACTGGAACCAGACCTCGCGGCGCGCATACAGGTCGGCCGAGACCGCGGTGAAGGGGATCGGCAGGTCCTCGATCATCCGGTCGCCGAGCAGCTCGGACAGGGCCGTGAAGACCCGCACGCCACGCAGCGCCCCCGCCTCCGCGAGCGCCGGGTCGAGCAGCCGCACGACGTCCATCTGGGTCAGGCCCCGCGCCCACTCGGTGAACTTCTCGATCTCCCCCGCGGCGGCGATGCCGCCGACCAGGGCGCCCATGGACGTGCCGGCAATGGCGGCGACCTCGTAGCCCCGCTCCTGCAGCACCTGCATCACACCGATATGGGTATAGCCGCGCGCTCCCCCGGCACCCAGGGCGAGCGCGACACGCGGCCGCTCGGGCTGCTCGGGGGACGGCACCTGGACGAGACGCTCACTCACCCGGCCATCGTGCCACGGCCGTCCACGGATTCGCCGGGCTGCGGAGGCACCCACGCCCTGGCCTCCAGACGAATCTAGCGCGATGGCGTCAGGAGCCGACGAGTTCACGCAGTTCGCGCGGGCGTCAGCCCGACGCTGAGGCGCGCGGCGCGCCGTTCACTGCTCGAAGCAGGCCTCCCGCGGCGCGCCGGAGCGCGCCGCGGTCACTCCCGATCCGCGCCACCGTGATGCGCACACCCCTACTTCGCCGCTCGCCCCGTGAGCATGACACCCTCCCAAGGGGTATGCCGCGAGGGCGCGGCTCGCGCGGACGGCACCACGCGGCATACGGTGCAGGGATGGAGTTTCGATACCTCGGCAGCAGCGGGCTCAAGATCTCCGAGATCACCTACGGCAACTGGACCACCCACGGCTCCCAGGTCGAGAACGACGTCGCCACGCAGTGCGTGCGGCGGGCGCTCGACCTCGGCATCACCAGCTTTGACACCGCCGACGTCTACGCCAACACCAAGGCCGAGACGGTCCTCGGTGAGGCCCTGAAGGACGAGCGGCGCGAGTCGATCGAGATCTTCACCAAGGTCTACTGGCCGACCGGCCCCGGCGGCCCCAACGACTCGGGTCTGTCGCGCAAGCACATCATGGAGTCGATCAACGGGTCGCTCCAGCGGCTCCAGACCGACTACGTCGACCTCTATCAGGCGCACCGCTTCGATGTGGAGACACCGCTGGAGGAGACGATGCAGGCCTTCGCCGACGTGGTGCGGCAGGGCAAGGCCCTCTACATCGGCGTCTCGGAGTGGACGGCCGACCAGATCCGCGCCGGCCACGCGATGGCGAGGGACCTTGGCTTCCAGCTGATCTCGAGCCAGCCGCAGTACTCGATGCTCTGGCGCGTCATCGAGCCCGAGGTCGTCCCGGCCTGCGAGGAGCTCGGAGTCAGCCAGATCGTGTGGAGCCCGATGGCCCAGGGCGTGCTGTCCGGCAAGTACCTCCCCGGCGAGGGCGCGCCCGAGGGCAGCCGCGGCGCCGACAAGGACGCAGGCGGCAACATGGGCGACTTCATGACCGAGCCCGTGCTGACCGCGGTCCAGGGCCTCAAGCCCCTCGCGGAGGAGGCCGGCCTGACGATGCCCCAGCTCGCGGTCGCCTGGGTCCTGCAGAACCCCAACGTCGCCGCCGCGCTGGTGGGCGCCTCGCGGCCCGAGCAGCTGGACGACAACGTCAAGGCGTCGGGCGTCACGCTCGAGCCCGACCTGCTCGCCAAGATCGACGAGGTCCTCGGTGACGTGGTCGTGCGCGACGCCGACCAGACCGACGCCCGCGCGCCCAAGAAGCGCCCGACCTGATCGGACGCCGAGCATGAGGTATGCCGCGCTGGGACTCCCAGCGCGGCATACCTGTTTGTCGGCCTAGCGGGCCGCTGCGACCTGGGTGTTGTCCTCGACGGTCGCGGTGTTGCCCATCGTCGGACGCATGGTCGGACGCATGGTCGGACGCATCGTGGGGCGCTTGGTCGGCTTGGACGTGGCCGTCATCGTCGGCACCGCGGTGGTGGTCGTCGGGGCCGGGGTCGGCTTCTTCTTGCTGACGGTGGCCGCGTTGGCGGACTGGGCGTCCAGCGCCGTCATCGCAGCGGTCGGGGCCGCGAGGGCCATGAGCAGGGCAGCGACGCCAAGGGTGCGGCGGCTGCGGAGGGCGTGCGTGGTCACCACGGAGGGTTCACCTTCTTCGGGAGGGCTGTGGTTTCGCCAATCAGGGTAGCGGGGTCTGGCGAATGCGAAAGGGGCAGAACTGCCCGGTTGCTGACCCGCCCGACCCCAAAAAGGACAATCCCGGGCAGATCGCACCCCTCCGAGGCGATCTGCCCGGGACCTCCCCGGGTGGGCTGCGAGTCAGCCCATGATGGCCCGCACGAGCGGGGCGTAGCCGTCGCGGAAGCCGGCCTTGGTCGGGTGGTAGATGTCGGTGGTCAGCGGCGCCCACTTGCCCCAGACGTACTTGGTCGAGGAGCAGACGTCATGGCCCTCGAAGGCCGCGACCGGGTTGACGAAGGTGAAGCCGTTGGCGCGGGCGCGCTGGGCGATCGTGGCGTTGAGGTTGTCCACGAGCGCGTTGAGCTTGGGCGCCTCGGTGGAGGTGATGCCGTCGGCCTGGCTGCACCCGACCTTGTCTCCGAGCAGGTGCGGGTAGCCCACGATGATGACCTTGGCCTTGGGGGCCCGGGACTTGATGGCGCCGTAGGTCTGGTCGAGCTTCGCGGGCAGCTCATTGGCGATCTTGGCGTTGGTCGAGTCGATCGTGCTCAGGCAGCCGGAGGTGTCCAGCCAGTTCCAGCAGCCGAGGATGAGGTTGATGAAGCCGACGTCGTTGCCGCCGATGCTCAGCGTGACGTAGTCGGTCTCGCCGCTCAGTGTGCCGAGCTGGTTGGCCAGGACGTCGCCGGTCTTGGCACCGCCGCACGCGAGGAAGGACAGCTCGGTGTTGGGGCGCTGGGCCGCAATGATCGGCGCGTAGGCGTCGGTGCTGCGGGCGCACGAGTAGTTGAGGTTGTAGTTGGACGTGCCGTTGCCGGACGCATAGGAGTCGCCGAGGGCGACGTACTGGTCGGGGCCCGGGGCGGCCTGGGCGACCCCGGTCGCGAGGGGCGCGGCGAGCAGGGTCGTGGCGGCGGCGAGGACGGCGGCAAGACGGGTGGGACGGGGCAAGGCGCACTCCTTTGTGCGAGGCCGATGGCGGCGGCCTGGGCGGGGGCAGGGGACAGCGGTTGATCGGGGGTGATGCCGAGAAGACGCGGGTTACCGCTGGTAGGTGAGGCTAGCGCCCGCGGTCCCGTGATGGGAGACCTGCGTCACACCGATTCTGTCGGGCGCACCCGACGGGGAGTCCTCCCCGTCGCGTCCACGCGGCAGGCCCCCCTCGCCGGTGTGGTGCCAGCCGTGCTTGCCCGCCTCGGCGGTGGCCTCGGGGTTCTTGTAGTAGCCGGCCATCACGAGCGAGGAGCGCACGACGATCTCGCCGCGCTCCCCGGCCTCGGCCAGCGAGCCGTCCTCACGCATGATCGCGGTCGTCACCAGGGGTGAGGGACGGCCTGCCGACGACAGCCGAGAGGTGGCGACCTGGCCGTCGACGAAGTGCTCGGACGGGGGCAGGGTCGAGATCATCATCGGCGCCTCGGTCTGGCCGAAGAGCTGGGCCATCACCGGGCCGACGCGGGTGAGCGCCTCCTCGAGCCGGGCCACCGACATGGGCGCCGCGCCGTACCAGAAGCACTGGAACGACGAGAGATCCGTCGCCTCGAGCCGCTCGTGCCCGAGCACCATGTAGATGAGGGTCGGCGGCAGGAAGGTGTGGGTGACCGCGTGCCGCTCGACGTGCTCGAGGAAGCCGCCGACGTCGGGCGTGCGCATGATGACGATCTCGCCGCCGAGGCACATGATCGGGAAGCAGAGGACACCGGCGGCGTGGGTGAGCGGCGCGAGCGCCAGATAGACCGGCCGCCCCTCGAAGGGATAGGCCATCAGGGTGATGGCGCTCATCGTCTCGAGGTTGGTGCCGGTCAGCAGCACGCCCTTGGGCTTGCCGGTCGTGCCGCCGGTGCCGACGATCATCCCGATGTCGTCGACGGCCGCGCGGTCGAGGGTCTCGCCTCCCTCGACCGCGCGCCCGTCGCCTCGGGCGATGAAGTCAGCCCAGGTGAGTGCGCCCGGGACGTCGGAGGACACGTCGTCGTCGAGGCACACCCACGCCCGCACGAGCGGGAGGTCTGCGTGGATCCGGGCGACCAGCGCGGCATACGAGCTCTGGAAGAGCACGACCTCGGTGTCGAAGAGCTCGAGCAGCTCGCGGTTCTCGGCAGCCTCGTTGCGCGGGTTGATCGGGCACCACACGGCACCCGCCCGGCTGATGCCGAAGACGCACGAGAACGCGCGCGGGTCATTGGCCGAGATGACCGCGACGCTGCGCCCCGGCTCGACACCCGATGCGGCCAGGGCGGCGGCGACCTCATAGGAGGTCTGCTGCACCTGCGCATAGGTGAGGCTCTCGCCGTCCGTCGTCAGGCACGGACGGTCGGGCCCGATCGAGGCGCCCTTGTCGAGGAAGTCGACTACTCGCATGCCCGCTGCCTCAGTCGTTGACGGTCAGGATGGGCTCGCTGACGAGACCGAAGGTCCGCAGCACACCGAGCAGCTCGCGGTGGCCGAAGGCCTGGCAGCCCGAGGCGAATCCCACTCTCCTGGGCGGCTGCTGGAGCAGGTGGTGGGCGGCATACGCCTGGAGCAGGCCGGTCTGCTTGTAGTTGCTGTTGCCGTGGATGACGCAGTGCGCGCGGCCGAGCGGGCCGGAGGCGTGGACCGAGTCGAGCGACTTGTTGATGCGCGGGTTCTCGCGCGGCGGCATGACATTCATGACCTGCGCGGCGGTCTCGGTCAGGGCCGCGTCGCGCTCCTCGGCCGACATGTCCTTGGTGGCCTCGAGCGCGCCGGCGACGATCTGCGGGACGCCGTGCATGAGCGCCGCGTTGAAGACGCCGCCCTGCGCCTTGCAGTTGGACACGCGCGGGTCGCGCTTGAACCACACGGGGTGGGAGGTGCCTCCCCACGGCAGCGACAGGGCGAGCTCGTGCTGGCCGGGGACGACGAGGGGGACGAGGCCCTGGCCGGGCTCGAACTCGACGTACTGGTTCTGCTCGAGATAGTGCGCCTTGGAGGTGGCGGCGTTGACGAGGATCGTCTGGGTGGAGGCGATCGTGGGCGACCCGCCCCAGAAGACGGCGATGTCGAGGGTGTCGAGGCCGGGCTTCTCGAGGCAGATCTGCGCGGCGATCTCGCCGACGGTGTACATGTGGGCGATGCCGGGGCTCAGGAGCAGGCCCTTGTCGGCGAACGCCTGGCCCCACTCCTCGTCGCAGCGGATGAGCCAGTCCTGCTCGCCGGTCGTGTCGGTGTAGTGCGCGCCGGCGGCGAGGCAGGCCTGCACGACCTCGGGGCCGTACTTGCTGAACGGGCCGACGGTGTTGAGCACGACCTTGGCGCCGGAGAAGAGCTCGGTCAGCGCCTCGACGGAGTGCTCGACGACCTTGATCTCGTAGTCGGCGGTCTCGATGCCCGCGACATTCGAGTTCATGGAGTCGGTGAGCTTCTCCTCGCTGCGGCCGGCCGCGACGAAGGGGATGTTGTACTCGCGCAGGTACTCGCAGACGAGTCGGCCGGTGTATCCCGAGGCGCCGTAGACGATGACTTGCTTGTCACTCATGTGGTGCTCTTCCTTCGTGGGTTGCGTTGCGAGAGAGACGATCTGGTATGCCGTGTGGGCGGGTCCGCGCGGAGCGCGCGGCTACATCCCCATGCCGCCGTCGACGGGCAGGCCGGCGCCGGTGATGAAGCGGGAGGCGTCGGAGGCGAGGAAGACGACGGCGTCGGCGATGTCCTCGACCGTGCCGAGGCGGCCAGCGGGGGTGAGCTCGACGACGGTGCCGACGGCGGCCTCGGGGCTCTCGAAGAGGCCGGCCTCGGCGGTGGAGACGGCCAGGCCCGTGCCCATCTCGGTGGGGACAAGGCCGGGATAGACGCAGTTGACGCGCACGCCGTAGCCGAGCTTGCCGGACTCCGCGGCGGCGACCCGGGTGAGCCGGTCGACCGCGGACTTGGTGGCGGAGTAGATCGCGATGCCGGGGAAGGCGATGGTCGCCGCGACGGAGGCGACATTGACGATCACGCCGCCCTTGCCCGCGGCGCCCTCGGGGCGCATGGTCCGCAGTCCGTGCTTGAGGCCGAGGGCCGTGCCGAGGATGTTGACGTCGAGCTGGGTGCGGGCCTGCTCGGGGTCGAGCTCGGTGATCAGGCTGGTGATCTCGACGCCGGCGTTGTTGACCAGGATGTCGAGGCCGCCGAGCCGCTCAACGGTGGCGGCGACAGCGGCGGCCCAGCTGGCGTCGTCGGTCACGTCGAGGGTGGTGAAGGCGTGGCCCTCGCCGAGGGCGGCGGCGGTCTGCTCCCCGGAGGGCTTGATGTCGCCGATCATCACAGTGGCGCCGGCGGCCGCGAGCGCCTTGGCCATCCCTTCGCCGAGTCCCTGGGCGCCGCCGCTGACGAGGGCGACCTTCCCGCTGAAGTCATATGAGGTCACCGCTGGCTCCTTTGCCAAACGTGTGGGCGCAAAGGCGCCCGGGTCGTGGTCTCCCGGCGCTCGGACGCTGACGAGGGCGGCGGCCGGGCCGGTCCGGGGTGCGCCAACTGTCCCGGTTTCTTGACAACTGTCAAGACCAGTTGTCCAAATATTCTGGGAACGGTCGCTAGACTCCCCCACATGACAGCCGTCGCCGACGCGAGCCCCCGTGGCCGCAGCGAGAAGTCCCGGGCCCGCCGGGACCAGCTCGCCGAGTCGGCGCTGACCACCCTGGGCGAGCTGGGCTATGCCCGCACGTCGCTGCGCGAGATCGCCCAGCACTCGGAGTTCAGCCACGGCGTCGTGCACTACTACTTCAGCGACAAGACCGAGCTGATCATCTACTGCATCCGCCACTACAAGGCGCATTGCGTGACCCGCTATGACGAGGTCGTCGAGCGGTCCGAGACGCCCGAGGAGCTGGTCGAGGGCTTCGCGGCCAAACTGGCCGAGACGATCCAGACCGAGGCGCCGATGCACCGCCTCTGGTACGACTTCCGCACCCAGGCCATGTTTGAGGACGACCTGCGCACCGACGCGATCGCGATCGACGAGACGCTCGAGCACATGGTCGGCCGGGTCCTGGAGCGCTACGCCGAGCTGGCCGGGCGGCCGCTCGCGATCCCGGTGGCCACGGCATACCCGATGCTCGACGGGGTCTTTGAGCAGGCGCTGCTGCGCCACCTCGCGGGAGAGCCGGGGGCGCTGGAGCGGCTCAGTGCGACCGCCCGGGCGATGCTCCCCCGGCTCCTTGCCGACTGACGCGCTCACTCACGCGTCCAGCCGGACCCACCAGACTCATGCCGTCCCGGCGGCCTCCTTGCGCATCCGCATGCCCAGCAGGCTGAGGCCGAGCAGGACCGCGCCGGCGACCAGCAGGGCACCGGCGGCGCCGAGCGCCCCATTGCTCCAGTCGACGGCGGCCTCGGTCGCGGACATCGTCAGCGCGAGGACACCCAACGCCAGGTAGGGCCAGGCTCCCCCGCGGACATAGAGCGCGAAGCCGATGGCACCGACGACCGCGAGCGCGGCATACCCGATCCACTCCTCACCCGTGCTGAAGGCGAGGTTCTGCGCGCCGATGACCGCGAAGGCGCCGGTGATCAGGCGCCCGACCGTCACCTCGCGGAAGGCTCCCCGCTCGGAGAGCACGCCCCAGATGACGGCTGCCACGAGCAGCATGCCGCCGAACCACAGCGGGTCGTGCTCGCCCGGCTCCTGGTCGTAGACCAGCGAGGCGCAGAGCATCCCGAGCGGGAGGGCGGCGCCGGCGAGGGCGACCGCGGACGAGGCGACGAGATAGGACAGGGCCGAGACGAGCACGACCGTGGCAAAACCGATCGACTGCGGACGCGGCTCGCGCAGGTCGGTGAACTCCAGTGCCCACAGGCCGGCCGCGAAGCCGAGGACGATCGCGCCGCCAACGAGGAGCACGCGCGCGAGGTAGCGGCGGATCTCCTGGCCCGGGTCGGTGATGGCCCCGCGGATGCCGAGGCGGGTCGCGGCGACGCCCGCGCCGATGAGGATCAGCGCGCCGGCGACGAGGGCGCTCACGCGGGTTGTCGGCGACATGGTGTGCCACTGGGTGGCAAGGAAGACGGCAGCGGCCGCCATGACGAGGATCCCGCCGACGTAGCCGGCGATCTCGGTCAGGACGCCGGTCGTCTGCCGGTCTCCGGCGGAGCGCTCCGAGGTGGTGAGGACGGCGAGGGCCTCCTCGCGTCGCTGCGGGTCGACCAGGCCGGCGCCCACGAGGGCGTCGACGGACCGGGCGAGGGACTGGCTGTCGGTGCTGCGCATCGCTGCCTCCCGAATCTCGGGCGGGACCACTGTGGTTCCCACGTCCATCGTCCCGCGTGGGGTCGGTTGCCCGGGAGGGTATTCCTACTCAACTGCGCACAGAGGTATGCCGCGCTGGGGCTCCCAGCGCGGCATACCCAATCGTGTTGCGGAGGCTATGCATTGCCTCGCGAACGGGCACTTGCCGAGGCAATGCAATTCCGCGAGGCAATGCAACCTCCCGAGGCAGTGCAAGCCCGCGTGGCAATGCATAGCGAGCCGGACACGACTCTGGGGGAGGGCCCGATCAGACCTCGGCGTGGCGGGGGCGGTGCGACTCGGCCTCGGCGAGCTCGTCGTCGGCGGCCTCCGCCTCGGCCGCAGAGTCCTCGTCGCGGGCGGCGGCGAGCTTGGTGCCTTCGACGTCGAGGTCGGGGAGGATGCGGTCGAGCCAGGCGGGGAGATACCACGCGCGCTCGCCCAGGAGGTGCATGACGGCGGGGGTCGCGGTCATGCGCACGAGGAAGGCGTCGATGAGCACGCCGATCGCGAGGGCGAAGCCGATCGGGCGGATCATCGTCATCTCGGCGTGGATGAAGCCGGCGAAGACCGACGCCATGATCAGCGCGGCGGCGGTGACGACGCGGGCGCCGTGGCTGAAGCCGGTGCGGACGGCGGTGTGGGCGTCCTGCCCGTGGGCCCACGCCTCGCGCATGCCGGTGACGAGGAACATCTGGTAGTCCATCGCGAGACCGAAGAGCACGCCGATCACGAGCGTCGGCAGGAAGCTGAGGATCGAGCTCGGGTGCTCGACGGCAAAGAGCGAGCCGAGCCAGCCCCACTGATAGACCGCCACGACGGCGCCGAATGCCGCGGCGACGCTGAGCAGGAAGCCGCCGGTTGCGAGGAGCGGCACGACGACTGAGCGGAAGACGAGCAGGAGCAGGATCAGCGAGATGCCGACGACGACCGCGAGATAGATCGGCAGGGCGTCGCCGAGCTTGTCGGAGATGTCGATGTTGGCGACGGTCTGGCCGGTGAAGCCGACGTCGACGCCGGAGTCACGCTCGATGGAGGGGGCGATGGCGCGCAGGTTCTCCACGAGCCCGACGGTCGCCTCCTCGCCGGGGCCGGTGGCGGGGACAATCTGGTAGGCGATCGTGTCGCGGTCCTCGCTGGCACCGATCGGCAGGACGAACTCCACCCCGCCGGTCTCCTTGAGCCGCTCGCCCAGCTCGAGGCTGAGCGTGTCGGTCCCGGCGGCGTCCTTGGGCTCGGCGACCTTGGCGACGGCGACAATCGGGCCGTTGGCGCCGGCGCCGAAGTTGTCGGCGATGGCCGAATAGGTCTTGTAGCCGGTCGAGTCGGAGGGGTCGGTGCCACCATCGGGGAGGCCGAGTCGGAGCGATGCGGCCGGGATCGCCAGCAGCACGAGCAGTCCGGTGACGATCGCCATCACGACGTGGGGGTGCTTGGTGACCAGGCCACCCCAGCCGGTGGCCGGCGGCTCGTGGTGCGTGCGGGCAGCCTCGGCGGCCATCTCGTCCTCGCGGTCGAGCTCCTCGCGGAGCTTCTTGCGGGAGCGCGGCGAGAGGACGCGGTTGCCCATGATGTGCAGCAGGGCGGGCGTCAGGGTCAGCGCCACGAGGACGGCGACCGCGACGGTGCCCGCGGCCGACAGACCAAGGATGGTCAGGAACGGCATACCGGTCACAAAGAGCGCGGCCAGGGCGACGAAGACGGTCATCCCGGCGAAGAGGACGGCGCTGCCGGCCGTCCCGTTGGCACGGGCGATCGACTCCTCGAGAGGCACGCCGCGGGCGAGCTGCTCGCGGTGGCGGTTGACGAGGAAGAGCGTGTAGTCGATGCCGACGGCGAGGCCGAGCATGACTGCGAGCGCGGGGGTGATGTCGTTCATCTGGACCCAGTGGGTGAGCGCGACGGTCGCGAGCACGCCCACCGCGACACCGACGACGGCGTTGAGCAGTGGGAGGCCGGCGGCGACGATCGAGCCGAGCATGATGAGCAGGACGAGGGCTGCCAGGGCCAGACCGATGATCTCGCCCGGGCCCATGATGCCGGCGACATCGCGCACGAGCTCGCTGGAGTAGTTGACCTCGACACCCTTGTCGCTCAGCGACTTCCCCGCCTCGGGGATGGCCTGACGGGTCTCGAGCGGGACGTTGTTGATGGCGTCGTGGAAGATCACCTGGGACTGGGCGACCGACCCGTCCTTGGAGACGAAGCGCATGCCCTCGGAGAGTGCGGCCTTGCGGGCGCCGGTGTCGATCTTGGCCTTGGCGGCGTCGAGCTGGGCGCGGCCCTTCTCGTACTGCGCCCTGCCGGCGTTGAGCTGGGCCTCGCCCTCGGCGATCTGCTGCTGGAGAGCCGTCACCTGCGCGTCGAGCTGGGCGCGCTGCGGGGTTCCGGCAGGGGCGGCTGCGGCCTGGGCCCTGAGGTCGTCGAGAGCACGCTTGCCGAAGGCCAGCTGGCCCTCGCCCTCCTCGATCTTGGCCTTGCCCGGGGCCATCTTGGCCTCACCGTCGGCGATCTGCTTCTGGCCCGCGGCGAGCTTGGTGGCGCCGTCGTCGATCTGCTTCTGCATGGCGAAGGGGTCGACGCTCGTCTCGACGCCCTCGACCTTCTTCCACTCCCCCAGCACGGTGGTGATGGCGGACTTCTGCTCGGCGGTGAACGGCTTGCCGTCCTTGGTCTCGAAGACGACCGTGCCCACACCGCCGGCCGCGGCCGGGATCTCGGTCTTGAGGTCGTCGAGCACCGTCTGGAAGGGCGCGCCGGGGATCTTCATCTCGCTGGTGAAGGGCTTCATCAGCGTCGCCGCCGAGCCGACCAGCAGGCCCAGCACGAGCAGCCACGCCAGGACGGTCGTCCATGCGTGGCGGGCGCACCAGCGGCCGAGCTTGTAGAGATAGGTGGCCATGAGTTGTTTGCCTCCGTGCGGTGTTGCGTCAGGAGTGGGCGTCAGTAGTGGGGGGTCAGGACTTGTCGAGGTGGGCGAAGCCGCGGCCGATGAAGGCGAGGGCCTCGCGGAGCAGGTCGTTGAACTGCTTCAGGGAGGTCGGGGTGACCTTGCCGCCGGTGGCCTTGAGCCACTCGGCCTGGGCGGCGGTGGCGGCGGAGATGAGGGCACACGAGAGCGTGCGGGTCTCCAGGGGGGAGGCGGTGATGCCGCGGTCCGCGAGCCGCTCCATCACGACGAGGTGGACGTGCTCGACCAGCTGCGCCTCGCAGTAGGCGAGGTGTCGCGCCGTCGCCTCGGAGGTCGCCGCCGCGCGCCAGGCGATCGCCGCCCGCTTGAGCGCGTCGGCGTCGAAGCTCTCGGCGACGGCCCTGTCGAGGCTGACGAACAGCGGCTCGTCGTGGGGTCGCTCGGCGATCGCTTGCGCCATCTCGTCGATGCTGCGGGAGGCGGTGTCACCGAGGACGGCCTCGACCGAGGAGTAGTAGTTGAAGAAGGTCCGCCGGGAGACATCGGCTCGCTCGGCGACCTGCTCGGCGGTCACGCCCTCGAGGCCCCGCTCCCCCACCAGGCCGTAGACCGCGTCGACGATGGCCGTGCGGGTGCGCTCCTTGTTGGCCTCGCGCCGGGAGCCCAGCGGCGCACGGCATACGCGAAGGTCTCTGCTCACCCGCCCACGCTAGGCGCGATGGTGCACTGAGTGCAACTTTGCTCTCGTGCAGTCGATCACGAATGCCGTGCCTCGGCTCGCGCGCCCACGACCTGGCCCCTCCGGGTGCGCAGCCGGCCTCGCTGGTATCGGCCTGGATCGGCGTCCCGGCGAGCAGCCGCCCTGCCATACTGCCCGCTCCCCGACAGCCAGCCCGAGCGCGGTCGCCCCCGGCACCGGCCGGGGCGCCGACGGGTTCCCTCGGGTGCCCCGGGCGCCCTGGGGGCCGACGGCGTCAGGGGTTGCGGCGCGCGATCTCGGTGGACAGCGCGGTCGCAAAGGCGCACCAGGCCGGATAGGGGGCGAGGGCGATGCCGTGGCCGCGGCTGACGCTTCCGGCCCGGCGCATGAGATCGGCCGAGCTGGTCGCCAGGGCGGCGGCGCCGGCCGCGGCGAGCCAGGGTCGCCGCGCGCGGAAGAACAGCGCGCTCCAGCCCGCGTTCAGGGCCAGGTTGCCACCGAGCGCGCGCCAGTATGCCGTGGCCTCACCATCGCGCGCCTCGTCATCCAGTTGCGTTGTGGCAGAGGCAGATACGGCCGCGATCGCGGCATACAGCGTGGTCCAGGCGATCGGGAAGGCGGCCTTAGGGGGCTGCCACGACGGGAGATCGAGGGAGCGATACCAGCGACTGTTCGGGTCCGACGCGAGCGAGCCGGCGACGGCACAGGCCGCCACCATCCCCGCCGCTCGCCGCACGTTGCGGCCAAAGGTCCGCGGGGAGGAGTCGGCCAGCGCAGCGCGCACCGCCGCCTCGAAGGAGGTCGCACCGCCGGGAGGCGGGCCGACCAGCCGGCTCAGGTCGTCCTCGTGACAGACCATGTCGTGGCGCAGACTGCCCACGAGCGGGCGGGCCAGGCCCAGGTCGACCGGCGTGACCAGCGCGATCCAATAGCTGGCCAGCTCGGGGGTGATCAGTGGCACGGTGACCACCGGGCGTCGGTGGATCCCGGCCACCTGGGCATAGCGCTCGACCAGCCCGACATAGGTGTCGACATCGGGCCCGCCGATGTCGAAGGTCCGGTTGAGCTCGGGGTCGAGCTCGGCAGCGCCCACCAGGTAGTGCAGCGCGTCGTCGACCGCGATGGGCTGGACCTGCTGGTGCAGCCACGGCGGGACGCCCATCGCGGGCAGCCGCTCGGTCAGGTGCCGCAAGACCTCGAACGAGGCTGACCCTGCGCCCAGCACCATGCCTGCCTGGAGGCAGGCTGCCGGCACCCGGGAGTCGAGGAAGACCTGGCCGACCTCGGCGCGCGAGGCAAGGTGGTCGGACAGGTCCTGCTCCCCCTGGGGCAGCAGGCCGCCGAGATAGACGACGCGCCCCACGGCCGCGTCCTCGCAGGCGCGGGCAAAGAGCTCGGCCAGCTCGCGGTCCCGCTCCCGGAAGTCCCCCTCGCCGTCCATCGAGTGCAGCAGGTAGTAGGCGACGTCGACGCCCTCACAGGCGGTGGCGAGGTCCCGCGGGTCGCTCGCGTCGCCGGTGACGATGTCGACGTCGTCCGACCACGCGGTGCTGGCAACTCGCTCGCGGGACCGGCTCAGCACCAGCACTCGCCAGCCGGCCTCCAGCAGTCGCGGCACCAGCAGGCCGCCGACATAGCCGGTCGCCCCGGTGACGAGAGCGGTGCGGGCATCAGGGACCCGTGACGCGGATTCCGTCGCGTGGGAGCGGTCGTTCTCGGGTGTCATGCGAGGTCACCTCAGTGCGTCAAGGATGGGCGGGAGGAGAAAGAGCATCGACATCGACCACACCACGTGGGTGATGGCCGGGCCGAGCACGCCACCGGTGACCCGTCTCTGGAGTCCGGTGAGCAGTCCGAGCAGCGCCGCTGCCAGGACGAGCATGGGGTTGCCGGTGCCGAGCACCGTCAGGGTATAGGCGACGAGGCTGCCGGCCACGGCATACCTCGCCGGCAGAGCGGCAAACAGTGCACCGCGGAAGAACATCTCCTCGGCCACCCCGCTCGCGGCAGTCACGAGCGCGACGACGCCGAGCTGCCCGGTGTGGGCGTGCTCGAACAGGCCGTCGACGGGCCGGGCCAGGACGGGCACGGCAGCCACGCCCACGGCGCCGACGAGGAAGAGCGCGACGAGCAGGGCCCCGAGTGCGAGCGACTGGACGATGCCCCTCGACAGGCCGCCCGCGCGGGAGTGCGCGTGGCCGAGGTGGATGGGCCCGGACGCCAGGGCGCCCAGCGCCCAGATGGCGAGCACGCCCACGTTGGCGAGGGTGAAGAGCTGAACCTGCTCCGGTGGCACGCGCAGCGCCAGACCCAGCCCCAGACTGCCGAGCAGCAGGCTCACGAGCACCACCACCCTGCGGCGTCGTTGCGCCGCAGGCGACTCCGGCGTGGCCGGCACGACCGGGTCGCGCAGAGCGGCGGTCGCAAACGCCCGCACCTCGGCGACCGGTGAGATCAGTCGACTCATCGGCTCACGTCATCACTGGGCCCGGCCATGGCTCAGGCGACCTCGTCCGAACCCGACGAGTCGCCGGCCGGCGCCCGCCGCGTGGGCTCCTGGGCTGTCTGCATGGCCTCGGAGACCCGACCGAGCATCTGAGTGAAAGCCTCGAGCTCGGCGTCGGAATAGCCGCTGAGGCCCGCGCGGATCGAGTCGTTCATGGGGCGGAACATCTCGGAGCTGGTCAGACGACCCTCGTCGGTGGGGTCGACGATGACCCGGCGCGCGTCGACGGCCGAGCGGTGCTTGGTGGCATGGCCCACGCGCTGCATGCGGTCGAGCATCGCGGTGACGGCGGCGTTGGAAAGGCCGACCCCGTGAGCGAGCTCGGTGGCGGTGACCTCACGACCGCGCTCGTGGGCGTCCTTGAGGACTCCGACGGCGTGGATGTCGGAGGAGGGCAGGCGCAGCGCCCGGGCGACGTCGGCGACATAGCGCCGCGAGTGCAGCGACACGGCCCGGAGCTGGGCCTGCAGCTCACGCAGGAGCTCGTCGCGGGGCTGTGGCTGGGTCATCTTGACGATCGTATCCTTCGATGTTCGAATGTTTCCACTGTCGAATGATCCGCATTCCGACACTCACCCCTCTCGGAGCTGGTCCACATGACGAACCTCGCACCCCGGCTGATGGGCATCCTGACCCTGGCCTATGGCGCCTACTCGGTCGCCCGACCCGACTCCATGCTGCGCACGGCAGGGCTCTCACAGGGCGCCACACCGACCGCGATCGCGAGGGCCATCGGGGTGCGCGACGTGCTCTCCGGCGGCGCCATGATCGCCGCCGCGCCCGGCCCCGCCCTGCGCGCCGCTGTCACCGCCCGGGTGCTCTGCGATGCGGCCGACACGGTCGGCTTCGGGCTGGCCTGCCCACCCCGCACCCGCGGCAAGGTCATGGCGATCGCGGCCGGCTGGGGCGCCCTGTGCGCCGCCACCCTGCCGTGGACGAGGCATTGACACCCCGGCGGCGCATCGCGGTCGTCGGCGGCGGTGTCGCCGGGCTGACCGCGGCATACCTGCTCTCGCGCTCGCACGAGGTGACGCTGTTCGAGGCACAGCCCCGACTCGGGGGGCACGCCCACACGCATGACATCACCGACGGCGGCTCCACCCATCGGGTCGACTCGGGGTTCATCGTGCACAACCGGGTGACCTATCCCCACCTGATCCGCCTCTTCGACGAGCTCGGCGTGCAGACCCGCCCGACCGAGATGAGCATGAGCGTCTCGTGTGGCGGCTGTGGACTGGAGTATGCCGGGGGCAAGGGCCTCGGCGGCATCCTCGCCCAGCCGACCGCGTTGGCGCGCAAGGACTTCCGCTCGATGCTGGTGGGCATCCGCCGCTTCCATGCAGCGGCCACGCGCTGGCTCGCGCAGAGCGAGGACGAGACCACCACCTTCGGCCGGTGGCTCTCGGGCCACGGGTTCGACGACTTCCTGGTGCGCCACTACGCGATGCCGCTCGTGGCCTGCGTGTGGTCCAGCGGGCACGAGCTCGCGCTGGACTACCCCGCCCGCTTCCTCTTCCGCTTCCTCGACAACCACGGCATGCTCGCGGTGCGCCACAGCCACACCTGGCTGACGGTCGTGGGCGGCTCGGCGACCTATGTCGAGCTCCTGTCCGGCCGGCTGGACGACGTGCGCGTCGCCGACCCCGTCACCGCCGTGAGCCGCGGCGAGAGCGTGAGCGTGACGACGCAGTCCGGGGCGACCTCGACCCACGACGGCGTCGTCATCGCCACCCACTCCGACGAGGCCCTGCGCCTGCTCGCCGACGCGACGACCAGCGAGCGGGAGATCCTGGGGGCAATCCCCTACAGCCGCAATGCGACTGTGCTGCACACCGACGAGTCCCTGCTTCCCGAGACCGCTAGGGCCCGCGCCTCCTGGAACTTCCAGATGGACTCGTGCGACTCCGTGGCCAGCGCGCCGGTGGTCACCTATTGGATGAACCGCCTCATGGGCCATGCCAGCACCCGGCCGCACCTGGTCACCCTCAACTCCGCCGAGGTCGACCCCTCCGCCGTGATCGCCTCGATGGACTACGCGCACCCTGTCTATACGGGCGAGTCGGTGGCAGCGCGGGCGCGGCTGGGAGAGCTGGCGACCCCACAGACTGTGTTTGCCGGGGCCTACCACGGCTGGGGTTTCCACGAGGACGGCTGCCGCTCCGGGGTGGCAGCGGCGGAGCACTTCGGGGTGGTGTGGTGACCACCACCGCGTCCCTGCCGCCACTGCCGGCACTCGTGGAGGGGAGGGTCTCCCACGCCCGGGCCGGCGCCGTCTCCCACCGCTTTCGCCACCGCGTGCACCAGTGGCTGGTCGACCTCGACGACCTGCCCGACCACGGCGCCCTCGCGTCCTTCCACGCGGCGGACCACCTCGGTGACCCCACGCGCAGCATCCGCGACAACGTTGCGGGTTTTGTTGCCGCGCAGGGGATCCGACTCGACGGCGGCAGGATCGTCATGCTCGCCAACGCCCGCGTGCTTGGCCATGTCTTCGACCCGCTGACCGTCCACTGGTGCTTCGCCACCGACGGCACGCTCCGCTGCGTGGTCATGGAGGTCCACAACACCTATGGCGAGCGACACGCCTATCTGCTAGAGCCGCACCCCGACGGCCACGCCGACGTCGACAAGGCCTTCTATGTCTCGCCGTTCTTCGACGTCTCCGGGCGATATGCCGTGCGGCTTGGCCTGACACCCGAGCGCATCCGGGTCTCTCTCTCCCTCCACGCCGACCAGGCCGGCGCGGTCTTCCACGGCTCGTTCGTGGGCTCGCCCAGGCCGGCGACGCGTCGCGCCGTGCTCGCCGCCTCGGTGCGCTCACCGTTGATGCCCCAGCGGGTGAGTGCGCTCATCCGGGCACACGGGATCTGGCTCTGGCTGCGCAGGCTGCCCGTGCAGCAGCGCCCCACCCACCGACCGCCGCAAGGAGTCTGACGACGATGGCGCCGCGCCGCACCGCAGATCTGATGGAACCGCTCGTCCGCTCCCGCCCACGGGCCGCGGTCGCCAGGGCGCTGTGCACCGTCGCCCTGAGAAGGGCCGGGGTGGTCGCCGTGCTGCCCGACGGCTCACATCTCGGGTCGGCAGACCCGCAGGCGCCGCGACTGCACATCGATTGCCCCCGAGATGCCTTCTCCCGCATCGGCGCCCACCCCAAGATCGGCATCGGGGAGGCCTATATGGCCGGGGACTGGTCGGCCGCACCCGGGACCGATCTCGCGGATGCCCTGGCCCCCTTCGCCAGCCGGCTTGCCGACCTTGTGCCGGCCCCCCTCCTGCGCCTGCGTCGGATCAGCGACCGGGCCCACCCGGAGCACACCCGCAACAGCCCCGAGGGGTCCCGCGAGAACATCGCCTCCCACTACGACCTGAGCAACGAGCTCTTCGCGACCTTCCTCGACCCGACGATGACCTACAGCTCCGCCTACTTCGAGGGCGAGCCCCCCTTCACCGGGGATCTGCGCGAGGCCCAGCTGCGCAAGATCGACGCCGCCCTCGACGATGCCGGGGTCGGCACCGGCACACGGGTGCTGGAGATCGGCACGGGCTGGGGGGCGTTGGCGATCCGCGCCGCCCAGCGCGGGGCCGACGTTACCTCGATCACCCTCAGCAGCGAGCAGGCGACGCTGGCCCGGCAACGGGCTGACGATGCCGGCGTGGCGGTGCAGGTGCTCATCGAGGACTACCGGTCGGTGACGGGCAGCTTTGACGCGATCGTCTCGATCGAGATGATCGAGGCTGTGGGCGAGGAGTTCTGGCCCGACTACTTCGAGGCTCTGGACCGGCTGCTGGCCCCCGGCGGTCGCGTCGCGATCCAGGCGATCATCATGTCCCACAGTCGGTTCCTGGCGACCCGCCACTCCCACGGGTGGGTCCAGAAGCACATCTTCCCCGGCGGACTGATCCCCTCACGGGAGGCGATCGACCAGGTGCTGGCGCGGCATACCTCGCTGTCGGTGACCCACAGCCGCAGCCTCGGGGCGCACTATGCCGAGACCCTGCGCCGCTGGCGGCACACCTTCGGTGCGGCGGCCGACCGCGTCGCGGCCCTCGGCTTCGACGAGGAGTTCCGACGCATGTGGGAGTTCTATCTCGCCTACTCCGAGGCCGGTTTCCGCAGCGGCTACCTCGACGTCGTCCAGCTGCGCATCGAGAGGAGCAGGTCATGAGGGTCGAGGGGTCGCGGGTCTGGGTGGTCGGCGCGTCGAGTGGCATCGGCGCGGCGGTGGCGAGCGAGCTGGTGGGTCGCGGGGCGCGGGTGGCGGTGACCGCTCGGCGCGAGGAGAGTCTGCGGGAGGTGGCCGGTGACGCGATGGTGGTGGTGCCCGCCGATGTCACCGACGTCGACAGCATCTCGGTGGGCTGGACCTCTGTGCAGGACAGCCTCGGGGGTGTCGACTGCGTGGTGTATGCCGCGGGCTACTGGAAGCGCGCGAATGGGTCCCGGTGGGACGCAGCCGAGTTCGAGCGGCATGTGCAGGTGAATCTGCTCGGCCTGAGCAATGTCCTTGAGCTGGTGACGCCCGAGCTCGTCGCGGCCGGGAGCGGCTCCATCGCCGTCGTCGCATCGGTGGCGGGCTATCGAGGGCTCCCGGGTGCGGAGTACTACGGCGCGACCAAGGCAGCCCAGCTGAATCTTACCGAGGCCCTGCGGGCTTCACTGCGCGGCAAGGGTGTCGAGGTGGTGACGGTCAGCCCCGGCTTCGTGCGGACCGAGATGACGCAGGGCAATGACTTCCCGATGCCGTGGATGGTCGAGCCCGATGCCGCCGCAGCGGCCATCTGCGACGGCATCGAGTCGGGCGCGGCCGAGGTGGTCTTCCCCTGGCAGATGACTGCCGCGATGAAGGCCGCGAGGCTGGTCCCCCAGGCGATCTGGCCGAGGCTGACCGGCCGAGGCTGACCGGCCGAGGCTGACCGGCCGAGGCTCAGGTCAGGTCGAGGCTCAGGTCAGGTCGACGACGGTCGTCGTCTCGTTGTGGTCACGGCCGGCGATGGCCTTGGCCGATTTGACGGCGGTGGCGACGAGCGACTCTCCACCCCAGTACTCGGCCGTCTCGCCGTGCACCTTGAGGACGACGTTGTCCGGGTTCTCCGGGCCGCCCTCCATGAACATGGCAGCGCCGCGGCTCCACAGCTCCTTGGTCAGCGCAGGGTCGGTGACGATCTCGCCACGACCGGCGACCGAGACCCAGGCGGACTTGGTCGAATAGGACACGTTGACGCGCGGGTCGGCCGCGATGTCCTGCGCCACGGCGGAGCTGGCGCGCACGAGGAAGAGCGCGTCGCCGTCCTCGGCCCGCTGGGTGGACAGCGGGCGGCTGACGAGATTGCCTTCGGGGTCGCTCGCGTCGTGCGTCGTCAGCATCGCGATGTCGGCGTCGTCGATGAGCTTGTGGACCTTGTCGACCTCTTTGGGGTCGCTGGTGAGCTGGGCGTCCGGGCGCTGGGTGGTCATGGGACTCTCCTTCGTCGGGTCCGATCCACGCTATGTGCGGGTATCCCACCCCGGCTCACCCTCAGGGGCGGGGGGTGCTCAGACGTGGCCGCTCAGCTGGCCGAGCCGGGTCTCGAGGGCAGCGATGAGGGAGGAGCACTTCTTCTCGGGTATGGCAGAGCGCTTGTCGCCGCCCTGGGCGCAGACGGGCAGCACGTCGATCGAGAGCTTGGCGGCGCCGGAGAGGGCGCGCAGGTCGTCGAGCTTGGCGGCAAACGGGGAGCCGGAGCCGGGCGAGTAGTACTCGATCGCCTCGTCCAGCTCGTCGGCGAACAGGTCGGCCTTGGTGACGGCGATGACCAGCCAGGTCGGGTGGGAGCGCCGCACGGCCATCGACGCGATGCGGTGGGAGGTGATGGCGAAGTCCTCGAGCTCCGCGGCCAGCTGCTCCTCGCGGGTCGCCTCGGCGCGCCCGGTCGTGCCGGCGGTGCGGCGCGGGGTGGCATGCCCATAGGAGACGACGTGCAGGATGCCGTCGACGGGCTCGTCGTGGAAGACCTCGTCCAGAGCCCCGAGGCGCGTCGCGGCATTCTCACCGGGGACGACCTTGAAGCGGAACCCGCGCAGGCCGCTCGCCCGGCGCGTGCGGCGCTCCATCGTCGCGGAGCCGACCTCGGCGGTGGCCTCGTTGATCTGGCGGCGCACGAGCCGGTCGACGAGCCAGGTCTTGCCGACACCGGTCATGCCGGTCACCGCGACCACGGGGTAGCGGCCGCTGAGCAGGTGGGCGATCCGCTCGGGCGCGTTGGACAGCGCGCCGATCGCGCTCGCGGCGGCACCGGTGCTGAGCACGGCGCGGCCGGCCGTGGCCAGGTCGATGCGGCGGCCGGGGGTGGGGCGGATGGGCTCGTTCATGTTCACCTCGTGCGGGGGTCGGCCTTCACTCAATCACACGCGCGGGCCGGCGGGGCTACCGACGGTCACCACAGGTTCGCAACGCTCCACGACGCAGGGGTATGCCGCGGCGCACGCCAGGCGCCGCGGCATACCCCTACATGTCTCTGGGGCTCTATACCTCTGACACTAGATCGCCCGATAAGGAGCGATCGAGCGGGCCACCGCGCGGGCAGGCGGGGGACCTCGCACGGCGGGCGAACTCCTGATCTCCTTGTCGATGAAGCGCCACGGCACAGTATCTGCGAGCGGTCGATGGCGCTTTCTGCGGGCGTCTAGGCCTGGCGGAAGAAGGCGCTAGCCGCTGCGATCGAGGCGCGTTTGCGCAGGTCAACGGGGCTGTGGACAACTCAAGTGGCGAGATCCCGTGGGTTACCTAGACTCGAACGCGGCAGACAAAGCGCCCCGGGGCGGGCGCAGTACTGAGGGGAACCAGCACTCGTGTCACGCAGCCACCGCATATCCACTGCGCTCTGTGGAGCCGCCGTCACGCTCGCGCTCGCGGGGTGCAACGGCTCCGGGGATGAGGCGTCGGGCTCGTCGAGCAGCTCGGTCAAGCCGACCGCTGGGACCCTCACGAGTTCGGCTTCGGCGACGTCTGGGGCGTCGGGCTCCACGGCGTCCACGGGTGCGGCGAGCACGTCCACCGTTGGCGGCTCGAGTGGGACTCCCGCCGCGCTTCCCGCTGCCGCCAAGGAGCATTCCGACAAGGGCGCCGAGGCCTTCGCCCGGTTCTATGCGAGCCAGGTCAGCAAGTCGCTCGTGACAAACGACGCCCAGACAGTCAGCCACTACGCGACGTCGACGTGCAAAGGCTGCTCGGCGATCGCAACGGCCGTCGAAGGGCAGGCGAAGACCGGCCAACATGTTGCCGATGACCGACTGTCCGTGAAGCTCTCTCAGGTGCTCGACCCAGATGGGTCCGGACAGACCCGCGTCGATCTCCTCGTGACCGAGCGTGCAACTCGAATGGTGAACCCAGACGGCAGCTCCGAAGAGATGCCCAAAGCCAATGGGAACATCCGCGTCGCAGCCACTTGGACCAACGACGGCTGGCGAGTCGCCGCGTTCGATTTGGTGAAGGCATGAGACGTCGGCTTCTCCTCGTCGGAATCGCGGTCCTCGGAACCGTCGGACCCGCGGCTCCCGCGCACGCCGACCCTCCCCCGGGCGTGATGGGCATCCTGAACAACGCGGGTGCAGAAGCCATGGCGAAGACGGCATTCCAGCGCCCCAGCACCGCGGCCCCGGGCCAGGTCGATCCGGTCAACATGGCGGGTGAGTGGAAGAACGGCGGCTTCTCGCCGCAGGGCCAATACGTCAAGGCGCCAGAGCCGAAGGTGAAGTGGGAGACCAAAGCCGAGATCGGCTGCCCCGGCGGGGGTGAGGTGACGTCCTGCACCTATGCCATCTCCGTCTGCCAGGACCGCGGCGGACCCGGGCCCCTCACCTATCTCTACCGCCGACCCGAGGGCAGCACCGGTGCGTGGGAGTTCCTGGGCGAGACCTGTTACCCGGCGCGCGACATCCCGGCGATGGTGCCTGCCGGCGCACCAATCCCGCCGCCCCCGCCGGTCCCGACCTTCGCCCAGATCCAGCAGGCGTTCCGCGAGCTGCCGTTCGCCAAGCCGAGCGTGAGCGTCCAGCCCGTAGGCAACAAGACGCTGGTCAACCTGCCGACCTACTTCGCGGCCTCATGGCCTTCCGACTCCACCTTGGCGCCGGGCGACATCAGCGAACCCGTCCAGCTCCTGTCGTGGAGCGTCGAGTTCAAGATCGACGCCCACTCCTACAACTACGCGTTCGGCGACGGCGCAGGCTCGGGCGAGACAGGCAGCGCCGGCGGGACCTACCCCGATGGCGACATCACCCACACCTACACAAAGCCCGTCCCCGCCGCGAAGATCCACGTCGACGCCAAGCTCACCGGCCAGTACCGCGTCAACGGCGGCGAGTGGGAGGACATCGAGACCATCGCCGACCTCCAGGACGAGCCCGTCGCCACCCTCGCAGTCCTCGAGGCCCACGCCCGCCTCTACAACAACTGACCCGCGCGACAGCCCGCCGCGAGGGGCACTCAGCCGCGCTCGGCGACCTCAGAGACAACCCACACCTGGGAGTCGGGGCGGCAGCCGGTGAGCTGGGTCGTCATCGAACCGCCATAGGACTTGCCCGAATCCCCTTCTGTGGCAATCACCTTGCCCGCCTTGTCGACGACCCGGATCGCGCCGTAGTAGGCCTTCGCCCCCTTGGGCCACACGAGCGAGACCTCACCCTCGGGCGTCGCCACCCAGAAGCAGGCCTTGCCTCCGTCGATGGTCGCCATCAGCACGCCGTCGGGCTCGAGCGCCGCCGTCCGCCCACCCTCGGCGTCTGCGGTGTCCAGCGTCAGCACGGGTTCGGCGGTGGTCGACTCCCCCGAGCCCGCCTCGTCGCCCGACCCGCAGCCGCCGACCAGCGCGAGCGCGGCCAGCCCGACGACCAGTCCCTTGCGCATTGCCGCTCCTTCCGCAGGTGTCGTGCCCCAATCCTCACCCGGGCGGCCCTCCCTGTCCCGGCGACGCACCACAAACCAGGGGTATGCCGCGGAGCCGGCCCCGCGGCATACGGCACCCTTGTGGCATGGCACGCAACCAGGCAGCCCGCATCCGCAGGGCGACGGAGCGGTATGCCGCGGACCGCCCGCAGGTCGAGGCGGCAACCGCGGCCTATGTCGCGCTCGTGACGCAGCTGCTCGACGACGCGGGCATCGACTACCTGTCGGTGACGGGGCGGACGAAGTCGGTGGAGTCCTACGCGGGCAAGGCCGCCCGGCGCATCGGCGGCAAGCTCGCCTTCCCCGACCCGGCGACCGACATCACCGACCAGATCGGGGTGCGGGTCGTGGCCTATGTGCTGGCCGACGTCGACGCGATCGCGCAGCTGCTGGGCGACCAGCTGACCTTGCTCGACGACCGTGACATGGGTCAGGAGACGGCGGCGCAGGGGCGCTTCGGCTACTCCAGCCGGCACCTGCTCGTCGCGCTCGACCCTGCGCGCGAGAAGGTCGACGGCCCGATGCGCGGGCGGCGCGCGTCGGTCCAGGTGCGGACTGTGCTCCAGCATGCGTGGGCGGAGTTCGAGCACGACATCCGTTACAAGGGAACGGTTCCCGAGGAGCACGCCTCCGATCTGGACCGTCGCTTCACCCTCGCCGCGGGCCTGCTCGAACTGGCCGACCAGCAGTTCTCCACGATCCGCGACCGGCTGCGCGACGAGGTCACCGACACTGCGGACGAGGACGACGACGACCCGCGGATCGCGGCGACGGACCTGGCGGCATTCCTCGCCGGGCAGTTCGCCGACGCGGGGTGGTCGCGCACGGGGCACTACGAGTGGATCGCGGGGCTGCTGCTCGAGCTCGGCATCACCTCGCTCGAGGAGCTGCGCGAGCTGCTGCGCAGCGTCGACCAGCCCGCGATCTCGACCGCGATGGGCTACCACTACCCGCCCGGCGCGGTCCGACGTCTCGACGACGCGCTGCTCGCGACCTACCGCGACCGCTACCTCGCGCTGCACGGCAACGCCCACCGCGTCGACCAGCTCCGCGGCCGGCTCGAGCGACTTCCCCGGCGGGCCTGACCGACGACGCAAAGGCGGGTATGCCGCGGAGTCGCCTCCGCGGCATACCCGCGCCTTGGTCTGGTGGGGTGAGTCCGGGGTGCCGGCGCGCCCCAGAACTCACCCGCGAACCGGCCGCTACTCCTCAGGCTCGGCGATGACGGGGTCGGCGTCGCTGCCGGGCTCGTCGGTGAGGTGCATCGCGGCCTCCTCGGCGGGGACGTCGGTGCGGAGGTCGGCGTCCCCCTCGTCGAGGGACTGGGCCTCGTCGACGCCGAGCACGTCGTCCTCGGCCGGGATCGCGTCGGGGTCGTCGCCGCCGACCGTGGGCTCGGGGTCGCTCTCGTGGTCGGGCGCGCCATAGGCCGTGCCCTCCTCGGGCACCTCCTGCATGATGCGCTGGTCGATCGTCTCCTCCTCGGCCGGGTCGAGGTCGGCGAACTCCGCCCCGCGGGGCTGCCGCTCCGGCGGCGACCAAGGGGTGTCATCGGTGGCCTCGGGGTCCTCGAGGTTGATCTCAGCGTCGCGCTCCTGCTCGGCGTCGCGGGCGTAGGTTCCGAAGTCGTCGTCGTTGCTCTCGGTGTTCGTCATCGCCCCACCGTAGGCGGGTTCTGGCTCACTCAGGGTGGTTGAGCAGCAGGTTCACACCCCTGAGGGCGCCGGGCCCGACCTAGACCAATCCGCCGATCTCGGCCTGGTGGTGGGCGACCGCTCCGGCAAAGCGGGGACACCCTGCCTTGTCCAAGAACTGCGGCAGGAGCGCCTCGTCGCACTTCTTGGCCCAGTAGCTCATCTGCTTTCGGGTCACATCCCGGACCAAGCCCGGCTGGGAGTCCTCAATGAGCATGAAGAAGCCATCCGGCGTCATCAACTCATAGGGCAGTGAGTCTGGGTCCTGGGTGAAGTCGTCGGGATCGTCGCCCGTCAGGAGGTAGTCGGCCCCGCAGGCCAACGCAGCCGCGTGGACATGGGCGTCATGGGGATCGGACCCATCGAAACCCTGGGTGATCACGAAGTCCTCGACTCGCCCACCTTCAAAGGTGCCAGTGATCCTGTCGCGGATTCGACTGATCTTGCCGCCATCCCAGGTCGGATGGTCCTTGCGCAGGTGATAGATCACCTCGGCCATGACGTCCTCGGTCCAGTACACGCGGTATGGAGGGGTTGAGGACTCGAGCATCAGGAGTGCAAGCCAGTCCCGCAACGTCTGGGAGTAGAGCACGTTGGCATCGACAAACACCCTGCTCGCCCCCAACCGCGTCATAGCGGGAGCCTAGGACCAGGGTCCGACAAGCGCCTGTTGAGTCAGTCGTCCAGCAGTTCGCGCAGCTCGTTGAATGCCGCGGTCTGCCGCTCGTGGCGGGCCTGGAGGAAGGCGAACACGTCCGAGGCCTTGACGCGGGTGTGGGACCCGACCTTGTGCGATGGCAGATCCCCGTCCTTGATCATCCTCATCAGCGTCGGACGCGAGACCCCGATCAGAGACGCCGCGCTCGCGGTGGTCAGCTCTGGTGGGATCGCCCCGATTGTGAGCGTCGACCCGCTTGCCACCGACTGGAGCACTTCCTGAAGCAGCCGCCCGAGCTCCGGGGGAAGGGGGGTCGTCTCGTCCTCCACCTGACCGACGGAGAGGAATCCCTCGGGGCCCTCGAGGGTAGCCAGCACGTCCTTCGCGAGCTCGGCGTCACGCGGTGAGGTGAATACGCGATTGGGTGCGATTGGTGCGGACATCCCGACTCCTAGTCAATCGATCGGCATCGGATGAGGTCACCAATGTAAGACGATTGCACTTATATGTGCAACACTTCTGCGCTTACGCACAGCCAGCCGTCACCAGCCGAAGAACTCCTTGATGCCCGTGAGCAGCATCTGCATCGACACGACGACGAGGATCATGCCCATGAGCCGCTCGACAGCGAGGAGCGTGCGCTCGCCGAGGACGCGCTGGAGATAGCCGGAGAAGTAGAGGATCACCGACGACGCGAGCCAGGCCAGGACGACGGCGAGCAGCCAGACGGGCCAGCGGTCGGGCTCCTGGCTCATCATGAGGATCTCGGTGGCGAGCAGCGACGGGCCGGCGGAGTAGGGCACGGCCAGTGGGACGATGAAGGGCTCGTCGATGATGGGCTCTTCGAGCGAGTGGTCGGGCGCGGGGAAGATCATCCGGATCGCGATGAGCAGCAGGATGACGCCGCCGGCTGCGGTCAGGGCCTCGGGCGAGACGTGCAGCACCGACAGCAGCGACTGCCCGACGAAGAGGAAGACCAGCATCACCGCGAGCGCGATCAGCAGCTCGCGGGCGATGATCCGCTGGCGCCGCTCGGGTGCGACGCTGCGCAGCGCGGTGAGGAAGAGCGGCACGTTGCCGAGCGGGTCCATGACCATGAAGAGCAGGGTCGCGGCGGTCAGGAGGGTCATTCAGGCTCCGATCCCGAAGAACGACTTGAGCCCGCCGAGGAGCATCTGCATGGCGACGAGCACGAGGATCATCCCCATCAGCCGCTCGGCCGCCTCGAGGGTGCGCCGCCCGAGCCTGCGCTGCAGCGGCGCCGAGAACCACAGGATGACCGCGGCGCCAAGCCACGCGAGCACGACGGCGCCCAGCCAGGTCAGCCACTCCCCCGGCCACTGGCTCATCAGCAGGATCTCGAAGATGATCACCGACGGCCCCGCCGTGTAGGGGACGGCGAGCGGCACGATGCGCGGCTCGCGGGTCACCGGCTCCTCACGGTTGCGCAGCGGCGTCGGGAAGATCATGCGAATCGCTATGAGCAGCAACAGAACTCCGCCCGCAGTCATCAGCGCCTCCGCCCCGACCTTGAGCACGACGAAGACCCAGCGCCCGAGGAACAGCGCCGCCACCATGATCACGAGCGCGAACAGCAGCTCCCGCGCGATGACCCGCTGCTGCCGCTCCGGCCGGGTGAACTCCAGCGCCCTGAGGAACATCGGCACATTGCCCACCGGGTCGAGCACGAGGAACAGCAGCGTGGCCGCAGACAGCAGCGACACTCGTCCTCCTGGGTTCATGGGGTATGCCGTGAGCTCGCCTCCGGCCAACACTCCAGTTTAGGTCGTGTTCGGGAGTGCTCCGCGTCACCGCAAGGTCCGCGAGAGCAGCCCACCCCCGGCGAGACGCATCACCACGGTGTCGGCCTGACCCGGGCAGGACCCGCTCTCAGGACTCGCGTCCCCCGCCGACTCCTCCCCCAACAGGCTCGGCCCGATCTGGAGGCGGGTGCTCAGCTCCTGGCGTGGTCCACGCACGAACCCCTGGTCGACGTCGTCAGCGACGCCGCTGAGCACAGTGCGCTCACGAAGGACCGGGAGACCGCCATGGTCCACCTGCTGCACGACCTCGACGCGCCCACCGCGCTGCCCGCTGCGGCCCAGGACGACGCTGTCCCTCAGCGTCAGGGAGCCGTGCGGCGCGACCTGTGCGTCGAGCGCCCATCTGACATCCGCACCGTCGCTGACGATGAGGGGCTGCATGCGCCAGTCGAGCGCTGCACCGTCTTCCACCACGATGCTCACATCCCAGTGGGCCGGCAGGCCGCGGCCGTGCTGGGCCACCGTCGCGGCGACATCGGTGAGGGCGAGCCGCACACCCGAGCGGACCACGACCTCCAGCCGGAGGGAGTCTCCTCCGAGGAGTGTCGCGATCGTGGCGACCAGGCTCGCCTCGATGCCGTCCGCCCGGCAGCGGGTGAGCCGGGCCGCGAACGCGCCCGTCCGAGTGTGCAGCCGTGGGGGTCTGCCGTCACCTCCAGACTCCGCCACAAGTCGCGTCACCAGCAGCGAGGACCGGCGGGCTCGCTCGCGGTCGCTCTCCCCTCGCCAGACGCCGACGACCCCGCCGCGCAGGCCCTCCTCCGGCTCGCTCGCCACCAGCCGCAGATCCGCGCCAGCCCGCTCACCCACGGAACAGCCTCCGCGTCGTCCCGGCGTGGTCATGGACCCAGGCATCGTGCAGGGGCAGAGAGCCCATGGGGATGTCCTCCGGGTCCTCGAGCCATCTGAGGTCGCGGCATACGTCGGCAGCGATGGCGTGGGCCTCGAGCGACCAGGGGACCATGCAGCCGGGGTCCAGCGGCAGCAGTTTGAGGGCGGCACCGATGACCGTCTCGATCTCGTCGTGGGCCAGCACGGCGGCAAGGGATCCCGCGTCGACCCCCAGCACGCTCGCCAGCGCGGCGACGAGCATCGGGCGGCAGGGCGTGGGCAGTGCCTCAATCGCAGCCGTGACCGGGCGGTCGGGCCAGGTGCGGCGCAGCAGCCGCAGATATCCCGCGCCGGCACTGTCCGCGAGCTCGCGGGCCACGTGGCTCGGCGTCCGGGCGCACCAGTGCGCGTGGACGAGCGCCAGCCTGTCCGCGGTCTCTTTGTCGCTCAAGCGCGGGTCTGAGGGCTGGTCGAGCGCCGGGGCCAGCGTCGACAGGGTCACCACTGCCGTCGCGACGTCTATCGGGAGGGTCGTGCGCAGCCGCGCATGGAGGTATGCCGTGACCTCGCCCGGCCCGAGGCCGGCCAGCACCGCCGGCTCAAGTCCTGCCGACTGGGTGTGCGCCCCCACGGGCAGGCGGGAGTCGGCAAGCAGCAGCGTCGAGGCCAGGATGCTCTGGGAGTGGGCCGGCGACGGTCCCGGATGCTGGGTGTCACCAAGGCGAAGGCGTCTCCCCCGGACGGCCGGGTGGTCAGTGGGCGTGCGCATGATCGGAGCGGCTCAGAGCCCCCAGGCGGTGCACATGCGGTGCGACCTCCGGGCCGTGGTGGTGCGGCGCCATCGGACCAGGGTCTTGTGCCTCGTGGTCGCCGCCCCGGAAGGAGTCCAACGTTGCCAGCACCCAGTCCCGCAGTGCCACAACGGATCCCGTGTCGCTGCGCGACAGCGCGATGACCGGGCGGCCGTCGCGGGCCTGCCTCCCCTGGCGCTCCATGAGTGCGGCGTCGACGCCGACGTGGGGGGCTAGGTCGGTCTTGTTGACCACCAGCAGGTCGGCGCGGGCGATGCCCGGGCCGCCCTTGCGCACGACGTCGCCACCGCCAGCCACGTCGAGCACGAAGATCTGCGCGTCGACCAGAGCCGGGGAGAAGGTCGCCGTCAGGTTGTCGCCACCGGACTCCACGAGAACCAGGTCCACCGGGTCGAATTCCCGCTCGAGCTGCTCGACGGCCTCGAGGTTTGCCGTCACGTCGTCACGGATGGCGGTGTGTGGGCAGGCGCCCGTCTCGACGCCACGGATCCGGGCCGGGTCCAGCACCCCGGCGGCCCGGAGCATGCGGGCGTCCTCGTCGGTGTAGATGTCGTTGGTGACGACGGCGACCGACAGGTCCCGGCCCAGCTGCTGGCACAGCAGCCCGATGATCGAGGTCTTGCCCGTGCCCACAGGCCCGGCCACTCCGAGGCGCAGGGCAAAGCGGGGCGAGTCGAGGGTGTGGTGCGAGTGGGTCATTGCCCAGCCTTTCAGTGGTGGGGGGCGATCAGAACAGCGAGTACAGCTGGGCGAGTGGGAGCGACTCGGCGGGTGACGGCTCGACCAGCTCGCCATCGATGCGGATGGCAAAGGACTCCGCGTCGATCTCGATGTCCGGCAGGGCGTCGTTGTTGACCATGTCGTGTTTGGTGACGCCTCGGGTCGGTCGCACGGGCGAGAGACGACGCCCCAGCCCGAGCCGCTCACCGAGACCGTCGTCGACAGCGGCGGCGGCCACGAAGGCCAGCGACGCGGCGGCGGCCGCCGGACCCACCAGCGCCGGGCGCATCAGGACCGGTTGGGGTGTTGGGATCGAGGCGTTGGGGTCCCCGAGGGCAGCCCAGGCGATCGCCCCGGACTTGATCACGACATCGGGACGGACGCCAAACATCGCGGGCGACCACAGCACAAGGTCGGCGAGCTTGCCGGCTTCCACCGACCCGACCTCATGGTCAATGCCATGGGCGACAGCGGGGTTGATGGTGTATTTCGCGACATAGCGCATCGCGCGGGCGTTGTCGGCCGCGCGCTCCGTGCCGTCGAGGGGGATCGAGCCCCGGCGCTGCTTCATCACGTGTGCCACCTGCCAGGTGCGGGTGACGACCTCGCCGATGCGGCCCATGGCCTGGGCATCGGAGGAGGTCATCGACAGGGCGCCCATGTCGTGCAGGATGTCCTCGGCCGCGATGGTCGTCGCCCGGATCCGTGACTCGGCGAACGCGAGGTCCTCGGGCACCGCCGGGTTCAGGTGGTGGCAGACCATGAGCATGTCGAGGTGCTCGGCCACCGTGTTGACGGTGTGCGGGAGTGTCGGGTTCGTCGACCCCGGAAGCACATTGGGGTGGCTGGCGATCGACAGGATGTCGGGCGCATGCCCACCGCCGGCGCCCTCGGTGTGGAAGGCGTGGATCGTCCGACCCCCGATGGCGGCCAGGGTCGAGTCGACATACCCCGCCTCGTTGAGCGAGTCGCTGTGGAGCGCCACCTGGAGGCCGAAGCGGTCTGCGGCGCGCAGGGCTGCGTCGATGGCGGCCGGGGTGGCGCCCCAGTCCTCATGCACCTTGTATGCCGCCGCGCCACCCAGCGCCTGCTCGGCCAGCCCCTCGCCGCTCACCGTGTTGCCCTTGCCCATGAGCAGGAGGTTGACCGGCACATGGTCGAGCCCGCGCAGCACCGAAGCGAGGTGCCAGGAGCCGGGCGTGACGGTGGTCGCCTTGGAGCCCTCGGACGGCCCGGTCCCGCCGCCACCGACCGTCGTGATGCCGGCCGCCAGCGCCTCGTCCAGCTGGGAGGTGGACAGCAGGTGGACGTGCATGTCGATGCCACCGGCCGTGAGGATGCGTCCCTCGCCGGCGATGACGTCGGTGCCCGGCCCGATCTCGAGACCTGGCGTGATCCCGTCGCTGATGTCCGGGTTGCCCGCGTGACCGTGTCCGACGATGCGCCCGCCCCTGATCCCGACGTCTGCGCGCTCGACTCCCCAGTGGTCGAGGATGAGGACATTGGTGATGACGGTGTCGAGGGCGCCCTCGTAGCGGGTGGTCGTGCCCTGGGCCATCGACTCGCGGATCGACTTGCCCCCACCGAAGATCGCCTCGTCGCCGCCGACGGTGTGGTCCCGCTCGACCTCCAGCCACAGGTCCGTGTCGGCCAGACGGACACGGTCACCAACGCTGGGGCCGGTCAGCGCGGCATACTGCTCACGGCTCAGGATGGCCATCTCAGATCCCTTCTCGCAGAGCGATCCCCGGCACCTTGCGACGGCCGCGCAGCGCGACGGTCTCAACGGTGCGGGACACTCCGGGCTCGAAGCGCACCGATGTGCCGGCGGGGATATCGAGCCGGTGCCCATCGGTCGCGGCGCGATCGAAGTCCAGCGCCGCGTTGACGTCGGGCAGGTGCACATGGCTGCCGATCTGGACAGGTCGGTCGCCGGTGTTCTCGATCGTGACGGTGGCCCGCTCCTCGTCGCTCCGGTCGGCGTTGATCTCCACCGATCCCTCGGCCACCACAACCGCGCCAGGTGCATCGAGGGCGGAGCCGAGGGGGTGGTGCAGGGTGACGAGCTTGCGACCGTCGGGGAAGGTCGCCTCGACCTGCACGTCGTGGACCATCCCGGGCACGCCGTCCATCACCTGGTCGGGGGACAGCACGCTGCCCCCCTGCTCCATCAGCTGGGCGACGCTGGCGCCCTCCCGGGCACGCTCGATGACCCAGCACGACAGCAGGGCGACGGTCTCCGGGTGGTTGAGGCGAATGCCGCGCGCGAGGCGGTCCCGCGCGACCATGCCGGCTGTCGCCAGGAGGAGCTTCTCCACGTCGGAGGGCATCAGGTGCACGCCGCCCCCTCAGATCGCCAGCGCCGAGCGGACCCGCTCGGCCGACGTGGCACCACCAGGACCTCGGTCGGTCACGCGGCCCGAGGCGAGCACGGCATAGTTCTCGGCTGCCTGGAGGGCGAAGCCGATGTGCTGCTCCACCAGGAGGATCCCCAGCCCCGTCTGGCCCAGCTCGATGATGGCGCGCTCGATCTGCTGCACCACATTGGGCTGGATGCCCTCGGTGGGCTCGTCGAGCAGGAGCATGCGTGGCCCGGTGATGAGGGCGCGGGCGATAGCGAGCTGCTGACGCTGACCGCCTGAGAGGAGGCCAGCACGGCGAGGGAGGCACTCCCGGAGCGCAGGGAAGAGATCCAGCGCCTCGTCTGTCCGCCGGGCACCCTGAGACCGGCCGTCGGCGACCAGCTGGAGGTTCTCGCGCGCCGTGAGGTCGCCGAAGGACTGCTGGCCCTGTGGGACATAGGCCATCCCGCGCTGCACACGTGCGTGGGCGGGCATGGTGGTCACGTCCGTCCCGTCGAAGACCACCCGTCCGGCGCTCGGCCGCAGGATCCCCAGCAGACCCTTGAGCAGTGTCGACTTGCCCGCCCCGTTGTGTCCGAGCACGGCGGTGACGCCCCGCCCTGGCACGTCGAGTGTCACGTCGTGCACCACCGTGGTGCGGCCGTATCCGACCCGCAGGTCCTGGATGTCGATCATCAGCGTCCTCCCTCGTGTGTTGCGCGGCCGAGATAGATCTCCTGCACCACGGGATCGGCCTGGATGTCCGCCACCGAGCCCTCGGCGATCACCTGGCCCGACGCGAGCACGGTGACCGAGTCGGCAACGGCCCGCAGGAAGTCCATGTCGTGCTCGACGACGACCACGGTGCGCTTGGCCGCGAGGGTCCGCAGCAGCCGCGCGGTCTCCTCACGCTCCGGCTGGCTCATGCCGGCCACCGGCTCGTCGAGGAGCAGCAGCCGCGCGTCCTGCACGAGGAGCATGCCGATCTCGAGCCACTGCTTCTGGCCGTGCGCGAGTGTGCCGGCCTGGCGTGCGGCGACGTTGGTGAGGCCGACGGCCTCGAGTGCCTCGCCGACGGCGTCGGGGACCCGACCGCGGTTGGTGCGGGCCAGTGTGGTGACGCCGCGGGCGGCACCGGCGGCGATGTCGAGGTTGTCGACGACGCTGAGCTCCTCGATCACGCTGGCGGTCTGGAAGGTGCGGCCGACGCCAAGCCGGGCGACCTGATGCACCTTGCGGCCGAGCAGCTCGGTCCCGCCAAAGGTCGCGGACCCCGTCGCGGGGACGAGCCCGGTGATCGCGTCGATGATGGTCGTCTTGCCTGCGCCGTTGGGCCCCATGAGGAAGCGCAGGTCCCCGCTGAGGACGGTGAGGTCGACATCGCGGACGGCAACGAAGCCGTCGAACTCCACACGCAGGCCGCGCACCTCGAGGTAATCCTGACGGGTGTCGACCCTGTCATCCACCAGCGCGCCGAGGGCTGAGCCGTCAACGGCGGTGGCATCGGGTGCCGTGCTCACGTGGTGACCTCCTTGTGTGAGGTGGGGACTGCGGACCTGCGGTCAGGGCTCTCGGCGCGACGCGTGGCAAGCCGTCTCAGCGCCGCGGGGAGTGACGCCAGACCGCCGGGGAGGATCGCGATGACGATGATGAAGAGAGCCGCCTGCGAATAGGTCCACGCCGACGGGAAGGACTCAGAGAGCGTGGTCTGCGCGAAGGCCACGCCGATGGCGCCCAGGGCGGGCCCGAGGACGGTGGCCCGACCGCCGATGGCGACTCCGACGATGAATCCGATCGAGGCGACCACGCCGACGTCGGCTGGGGAGATGATGCCGACGATCGGCACGAAGAGTGCGCCGCCGATCCCCGCGACGACCGCGGCGAGGACGAAGGCACCGAGAGTGATCCAGGCCGGGTCGTAGCCGAGGAAGCGCAGCCGGCTCTCCTGGTCACGCGCGGCGACGAGGAGTGCCCCATAGCGGGAGCGCTTGATCTGCCAGACGAGCAGCACCATCACCGACAGCGCCGCGACGGCGAGGTAGTAGAGGGTCATCCGGTTGGCCGGGTCGGCCAGGTCGTAGCCGAAGAATGAGCGGAAACCGTTGAGCCCGTTGGTTCCTCCCGTGACCTTCTGCTGTCCGACTAGCCAGATGGCGAATGCCGCGACGAGCGCCTGGGAGAGGATCGCGAAGTAGGCGCCGCGCACCTGCCGGCGCAGCACGGCATACCCCAGGACGAAGGCGACCAGAGCGGGGAGGAGGATGACCGCAGCCAGGGTCACCACCGGGCTCCGCAGGGGCTCCATCCACGCCGGCACCTGGCCCGAGCCGTAGAGCATGATGAAGTCCGGCACGCCCGATGGGCCGGCGTCGGCGAGCTTGAGGTGCAGGGCCATCGCATAGCCGCCGAGGCCGAAAAAGACGCCCTGCCCCATCGTGAGCAGCCCGCCCTGGCCCCAGGCCAGCCCGATGCCCACAGCGACCATGGCCAGGCACAGGAACTTGCCCAGGAGCTGGAGCCGGAAGTCGCCGAGGATCATTGGCGCGGCGAGCAGCGCTGCGAGACAGAGGACTCCAAGCGCGGTCGCGCGCAGGTTGAGTCGGTCGAGGCTCATGCGAGGGCTCGCTTCCGGACGGTGAAGAGACCCTGGGGCCGGGCCTGGAGGACGACAACGACGATGACGAGCACGAGGACCTTGGCGATGCTGGCGTCGGTCCACAGCTGGAGGAAGGACTGCGCCATCCCGAGGCCGAGCGCAGCGATGACGGCGCCCCAGATGCGTCCGATGCCGCCGATCACGACGACGAGGAAGGCATCGACGATGTAGCTCTGCCCGACCGTCGGACCGACGGAGCCGAGGAGCGTGAGTGCCACTCCCGCGATCCCCGCGAGTCCTGAGCCGAGGAAAAAGGTGGTGCGGTCGATGCCACCGGAGTCGATCCCGCTCGCCTCGGCCAGGTCGCGGTTGGCGACCACGGCCCGGATCCTCCGGCCAAGCGGGGTCCGGACGAGCAGCGCCGCGACGGCGACGACGCTGATGGTGCAGAGCGCGATGATCACGAGGCGGGACTTGGGCATCGACAGGCCTAGGAGCTCAACAGGGCCGGCCAGCCACTCTGGCGACCGCACGTCGACATTGGGCGCACCGAAGATGTCACGGGCCAGCTGCTGCAGGAGCAGGGCCACACCCCAGGTGACGAGGAGGGTGTCCAGCGGCCGGCCCCGCATACGTGAGATGACGGCCCACTCCAAGAGCACACCGAGGGCGCCGGCGACCACGAACGCGAGGGGCAGCGAGATCAGGAGGCTGGCGCCCGCGTTCGTGACGACCTGCTGCACGACGTAGGCCGTGTAGCAGCCGACCATGATGAACTCACCATGGGCCATGTTGATGACGCCGAGCTGGCCAAAGGTGAGCGCCAGGCCAAGGGCGGCGAGCAGCAGGATCGAGCCCAGGCTGAGCCCCGAGAACAACTGCGATGCAATGACTTCCACGACTTCTCCTCGTGGTCGGGCGTCCCCTGCTGCCGGCGCCTCAGCACCGGCAGCAGGGAGAGGCGACGGTCAGGAGGACAGGCCCTTGGCCCAGGGGTAGGCCTTGAGGAAGGGATCGGGCTCGATCGCCTTGTTCGAGCTCCACACTGTCTTGATGAGGCCGTCGGGCTGGATCTCGCCGATCAGGGCGGTCTTGGCGATGTGGTGGTTCTCGCCGTCGATCGTGACGGTCCCCTCCGGGGCCTCGAAGCTCACGCCTCCCGCGGCGCCCTGGACCGCGGCCACGTCGAAGGAGTTGGCCTTCTCCACGGTCTTCTTCCACAGGTAGAGCGAGGTGTAGGCGGCCTCCATCGGATCGGAGGTGACGCGCTTGCTGCCGTATGCCTTCTTGAATGCCGCGACGAACTTCTTGTTGGCCGCGTTGTCGACAGTCTCGTAGTAGTTCCAGGCCGTCAGCTGGCCCTTGATGTTCGCCGCACCGATGCCCTTGACCTCCTCCTCGGCGATGCTCACCGACAGGACGGGCATGGTGTCGGCCTTGAGCCCGACGTTGGTGTACTCCTTGAAGAAGGCCACGTTGGAGTCGCCGTTGAGGGTGTTGAAGACGGCGTCGGCACCGCTGCTCTTGACCTTGCCGACGATGGTGGCGAAGTCGGTGGAGCCCAGCGGCGTGTACTCCTGGCCGACGATCTCCATCCCGTTGGCCTTGGCGTAGGCGGCGATCACCTTGTTTGCGGTGCGGGGGAAGACGTAGTCGGAGCCGACGAGGAAGAGCTTTGTGTGCCCCTTCTCCTTGAGGTAGTCCAGGGCGGGCACGATCTGCTGGTTGGTCGTCGCACCGGTGTAGAAGATGTTCTTGCTCGCCTCCAGCCCCTCGTACTGCACGGGGTAGTAGAGAAGCGAGTTGTTGGACTCGAAGACCGGCAGCATGGCCTTGCGGCTGGCGGAGGTCCACCCGCCGAAGACGGCTGCGACGCAGTCGTTGGAGATGAGCTTCTTGGCCTTCTCAGCGAAGACCGTGGGCTCCGAGGCGCCGTCCTCGGTGACGATCTCGAGCTTCTTGCCGAGCACGCCACCGGACGCGTTGATCTCCTTGGCTGCGAGGTTGAGCGAGTCGTTGACCGTCTTCTCGGAGATCGCCATCGTCCCCGACAGGGAGTTGAGGAAGCCGATCTTGATGCCTGACCCGGAGGTGTCGACACAGGACGCCTTGGCAGGGGAACCACCGGCGGCACTGGCCTCACCCGTCTTGGCGCCGCAGCCAGACAAAGCTGCTCCGGCCATAGCGGTGGCCGCAAGCACAGCGACACGTCGGGAACTGCTGGGCGTTGAGAACATGGCGAGACCTTTCGCGGACATCGGGTTGCCGCCCGAGTCACCTCGGGAGATGTCCGCAAACTATGAGTCTCGTGTAACCCCTTCTCGTGCTTGCTGTTTCGCCGATGTAACTGATCGGTAGATCCAGTTACGCGGAGGTTACGGCGCCCCGGCTCAGGCGGCGCGGCGCTGGCCGTATGGGAGGGCGGCCTTGCGCCAGACCTTCCAGAGGCGGTCGCCGGAGCCACCGACGGGGCCGACGGAGGCCTTGAGGACGGAGGCGGGCGGGAGCCACTGGGCCCCGGCGGCGGCGAGCACCTCAGGGACGGTGCGGGCCTGGGCGCAGAGGCTGAGGATGTATGCCGGGACGGTCAGCGCAGGGTCGACGACGCCGACGAGCGGGCAGCCGACGGCGGCGATCGAGGGGAAGACCGAGCCCGGGATCCCGATGGCGACCTCGGCCTTGGCGGAAGCGAGAAGCGTCCCCTCCGTGGCGATCTCGTAGGCGCTCCAGAGCGAGGCGTCCTCACGGGGATGGAGGCCGACGCGGATGTGCCAGCCGGCTGCGGCGAGCGCGGCGGCCGAGTCGAGGAGCAGCTGGGCGCCGGGCGCGGAGCCACCAGTGACCGAGGACTTCGTCACGGAGGTGACGATGAGCGCCGTGCCGGCGACGGGCGTGTAGGGCGGGAGGTCGTCGAGCGCAGGGTTGCCGACGACCTGAACGCGGGAGGGGTCGACGCCGAAGTGCGCGGCGAAGACCTTGGCCTCCTCGCTGGAGCCTGCGGTCATAGCGACCAGGCGCGGGCGGATGATCGCGGCGCCGGGCTCCTCGACGGGCCGGAGGTATGCGAGCGAGCTCGCAACCACGGGCAGGCCCGTCAGTGTCTGCACGACCTGGGTCGGCCACGCGGTGGCGCCGTTGACGACGAGCAGGTCCGCGCCCCAGGCGGCGGCCTCGGCCAGCGTCACGGCTGGGACAGGGTCGCCGGGCTTGAGCTGCGAGCGGTCCGGCACGACGAGGGCGATCTCCCAGCGGCGGGCGGCCGCGGCCTCATCGAGGAGGGCCTTGATGTGGTACGTCCCCCACGGCTCGTTGGTCGCGACCAGCACCCGCAGCGGGCGGTGCGCCAGCGCGGGGGCGGCGGGGAGGGCGACGGCCAGCGATACGCCGGCGGTGAGAGTCAGGAAGCCACGGCGAGTCAGGTCCATGGTCCGCACCCTAGACATCCCCGACGCGAGGCGGGTGAACTCCGCGTGACAACTCCCCCGCGGGGACGACTGGATGACCTGTGCGAAGACCACCCTTGCGGACGCGCCGCTGTGCGTGGCTGCGGTGACATAGTGGGCGGATGTCGGGAGCCAACCAGATCACCACGACCCGTGCGGTCGGCGTGGTGGTTTGTGCGGTGCTGGTCGTGCTCGAGCTCGCAGGGCAGCTGAGCAACTCCTGGTGGCTCGCGCTCGTCGCCGGGCCGACACTCCTGCTCGACGCCGTCGATGGCTGGGTGGCACGGCGCACGGGCACGGCATCGGCCGCCGGGGCGCGGTATGACACAGAGGTCGACGCCGCCTTGGTCGCCGTCCTGGCTGTGTCTGCCACGAGGTTCACCCCCTGGGCCCTGCTCATCGGCGCCGCTCGTTATGCCTTCCTGGGCGTGGGCCGGGTGCGACCGCGCTGGCGCGAGGTGCTGCCAGTCCGATTCAGCCGCAAGGCGATCGGTGTCGCCATTGCGTCGCTGCTATGGCTCGTCACGCTCCCGACCACTGCGCACCCTCTTGGTCTCGCCTGCGTCGCGACCGCTCTCGCGCTCGTCGTGTGGACCTTCGGTCGAGACATCGTCGAGCTGGAGCGACGGCATCACGCCTTGCCCACACCCAGCCCAAGGGTCGCCTCCCGTGGCCACTGACACAGCCGGGGCCACCCCCGCTCCGGGGCATGCCCGCGCCTACTGGACGACGGGGCCAGGCATGGGCGAGATCCGACAGGAGCCCCTCCCCAGGCCAGAGTCAGACGAGGTACTCGTGCGCACCCTCGCCAGCGGCGTCAGCCGAGGGACCGAGACGCTCGTCCACCGACACGAGGTGCCGCCGGAGATCGCCGTGGATATGCGCGCACCTCACCAGGTCGGCGATCTGCCAGACCCGGTGAAATATGGCTATCTGTCCGTCGGTGTCGTCGAGCAGGGACCGGCCGATCTCATGGGGCGGCGGGTCTTCGCCCTCCACCCGCACCAGGACTGGTTCGTCGTGCCCTCGACCGACGTGGTGCCCATCCCGGACGACGTGCCCACCCAGCGCGCGGTCCTGGCCGGCACGGTCGAGACAGCCGTCAACGCGCTCTGGGACGGCGCACCGCGAATAGGCGATCGGATCGCGGTCGTCGGGGCCGGGATGGTGGGACTGTCTATCGCCCTCTTGCTGGCCCGACACCCGCTTGGCCGGCTTGAGGTCGTCGAGACCGACGCCACCCGCCGGGAGCAGGTCCGCGCGCTCGGGCTCACAGCCGTGGCGCCCGATGAGTCCGGCGAGGGGTGTGACCTGGTCTTCCATACCTCGGCGAGTAGTGGCGGGCTGGCGACCGCGATCGGGCTGCTCGGCATGGAGGGCGAGGTCATCGAGCTGTCCTGGTATGGCACGACGCGCCCCGAGACCCCGCTCGGCGCGGCATTCCACTCAAAGCGGTTGGCGATCCGCGCCAGCCAGGTCGGTCGTGTCAGCCCGGCGAGGAGCGCCCGCCGGAGCTATGGGGACCGGCTTGCGATCGCGCTGGAGGCCCTGCGCGACAGCGCCTTCGACGCTTTGCTCACCCCGCCGGTCCCCTTCGACGACCTGCCGGCCGCGATAGACGAGATTGCCTCAGACCAGCGCGAGGTCCTGTGCCAGATCATCGACTACACCGGGAGTGCCTGATGTTCCGTCTCACAGTCCGTGACCACGTGATGGTCGCCCACAGCCTGCCGGACCCCTTCTTCGGCCCGGCCGCCGGCCTGCACGGCGCGACCTTCGTCGTCGAGGCGACCTTCGAGCGTCCGGATCTGGACGACCACGGCGTCGTCGTCGACATCGGCGAGGCGACGACGCGCCTCGACGAGGTGCTCGGCCGCCTCAACTACAAGAACCTCGACGACCTCGAGGAGCTCCGAGGAGTCCTCACCACCACGGAGCGGCTCGCCCAGCACATCGCCGAGGGCCTGCGGGACTCGATGGGTCTCGCCGACATCACCGCGGTCGAGGTGCTGCTGCGGGAACACCCTGACGCCTGGGCGAGCTATCGCCTCGAGCTCCAAGGCTGACTCCGGGCCGTGGGCGACATTGGCTTCGTCGACCCCGAGCTGGGGCGCCCCTCGGGCGGCGCGACCTACAACGACGAGGTCTATGCCGCGTGGCCGGTCGACGCGCCGCCACTGACGCGCACGCGGATCCCGCTCTCCCCCCACCGCTCCCGTGACGAGGTCGCGGGTGACCTCGCCGCCGCCCTCGACGCCCGTGAGGTCAGCGTCGTCGATGGCCTCCTTGGGTGTGAGCATCCTGATGTCGTGGCCTCGGCGGAGCAGTCGGGCCACAGGGTCGTGCTGCTCGTGCACATGCCCCGCCCCGCCGAGGGCGGCCTCACGCCAGCCGAGCGAGAGCGGCTGACGGCCCTCGAGGCCCGCGCCATCTCCGCAGCCAGCGCCGTGATCGCGCCAAGCCATTGGCTGGCCGATGACCTTCAGCGGCGCTACGGCCGCGGCGACGTCGTCGTCGCCACCCCTGGCGTGCGGCCGGCCGCACCTGCTCCGAGGCAGGACCCGCCGGTCCTCGTACAGCTGGGGGCCGTCGGCCCACTCAAGAACCAGCTCCTCACCGCGCGCGCTCTCCGCGCCTGTGCCTACCTGCCCTTCCGCCTCCGATTCGTCGGACCAGTCGTCGACGAGAGGTATGCCGCAGAGCTGCTCGACACCCTCGCTCCCCTCGGTGCCAGGGCGAGCCTGGAGCCCCCGGTGGGACTGAGCGCCCGGGACGAGCTGCTCGCCGGTGCCAGCCTGCTCCTGAGCGTCGCGACGCAGGAGACCTTCGGTCTGGTCATCACAGAGGCATTGGCCCGGGGCGTCCCGGCCATCGTCGGCCGAGGAACCGGCGCCGAGGAGGCGCTGGCGCTCGGCGGCGGCATACCCGGATGTGCGGTGCCGACGGACGACCCGGCTGGGCTGACGGAGGCTCTGCGCGCCTTCCTGGCCGACGCTGGTCTGCGAGGGCAGTGGGGCGACGTGGCACGGGATGCTCGAGAGCGGCTCCCCTCGTGGGCGAGCACAGCCCGGGCCATCGCTGGCGCGAGAGAGGGCCTGCGCGCCTAGCGCAGGACGAGCTCGGTGCAGGTGTCCGCGCCGAGACCGAAGTGGCGGGCCCGCGGCCGGGCGGCGTCGGCGACCCGGTCGACGGCCTGGCCGCGCACGCCGGGGACGCCGTCGCCGAGCAGCACTGGCACCGTCGTCACATAGAGCCGATCGAGGCTGCCTGCTGCGAGGAAGCGTGAGACGGTGTTGCCACCGCCCTCGATGAGGAGTCGGGCCAGACCTCGCTCGCGCAGGCTCCCCACGAGGCGCTTGGGCTCAAACTCGGTCTCGTGGAGCTGCACCACCTCGACGTGCTCCCCGATCTCGCTGGTCGAGGTGCTCCATTCCGCACCGACCAGCCACAGCGTGGGGGCGGCCCCGACCGTGAGGAGCTGGGACGACGTCGGGATGCGGACGTGCGGGTCGATGACCACTCGGACAGGGTTTGGGCCGGGGACCTCGCGCACTGTGAGCTGCGGGTCGTCGGCCACCACCGTTCCGGCGCCAACCACGACGGCGTCAACGAGGGCCCGAAGCCGGTGAAGGTGCTCGTGGTCCTCGCTGCCGGAGAGCTGGGCGCCGTCACCGGTGCGGGTCGCCACGAATCCGTCGAGACTCTGGGCCATCTGGGCCACGACGAGATGGGGTCCGGTGGCCACGAGGGGGCCATAGCGATCGATGAGCTCCTCGTCGGCGGGCGTGAGGGCCGAGACGGGCACTCGGCCCGAGACGAGCTCACCCCAGACGTCACCAGTGGGTGAGTCATGTCCCATGCGGGAGCGCTTGGTGGAGAGGTAGCTCAGGTTCTGCTCGCGCTCGGGCACAAACATGCCAGTGCGCTCGACGACCTCGATGCCGGCGGCGGTGAGGGCGTGCTCCTTCGCGGGGTTGGAGCTCATGAGCCGGATGCGGGCCAGGCCGAGGTCGGCGAGGATTTCGGCGGCCTGCGTGTAGTCGCGGGCATCGGCCGGGTGGCCCAAAGCCAGGTTGGCATCCAAGGTGTCGACGCCACCGTCTTGCAGGCGATAGGCCTTGAGCTTCTCGAGCAGCCCGATGCCGCGGCCCTCGTGGCCCCGGACATAGAGCAGGACACCGGAGCCTTCAAGCGCAATGCGGGCGAGGGCCGCGTCCAGCTGCGTGCCGCAGTCGCATCGATAGGAGCCGAGCGCGTCACCGGTGAGGCACTCGGAGTGCAGCCGAACCAAGGGTGGGGTGTCTGCCCTTGCGCCAGAGTCTGGTTCCAGGGGCATGGCAAGGGCCACATGCTCCGTGCCGTCAGGACCGAGGAAGCCGATCATCCGGAAGATGCCGTGCCGCGTCGGCAGGCGGGTCTCGACGACGCGGGTGACGGCCGGTCCGTCGCCGGCGGGGCTCTGGGAGATCGAGGTCAGGCTCATGCGTGTCCCTCTCCGCGCAGCACGGTCAGTGTGGGGGTGGAGCGCACGCCCCTGTCGCGCTTAAGCAGTGGGATCGCCTCCAGGAGTGTCGGCACGACGTGCACGGCCCCAGCGTCCGCCAGCTCCGTGGCGCGCTCGGCGGAGTCGGTGACTCCCACGACGGCTACGCCGGCAGCACGACCGGCCTCGACGTCACTCACCGAGTCGCCGAAGAAGACAGCCTGCTCGCCCGAGGAGTCCAGCACGCGCAGCGAACTGACCAGAAGGTCCGGCGCCGGCTTGAGCCGTGAGACCTGCGCGCCGTCGCGACCCACCACGTCATGGACGAGGTCGATCAGGTCACAGGTCTCCAGTGCTATCAGGACGGCTGCGCGGGAGTTGTTGGAGACCACACCCACTGGCCGATCCAGGGCGTCCGCCACGGCCAGCAGCTCGCGCGCACCCGACGCGGGCCGGCAGCGTCGGGCCGCGCGCATCTCCGCGTCGGCAGCCAGGGCCTCGATCTCGGGGAGATGCTCGGGTGCCAGGGCAGCGAGCCCGCGCAGGAGCTGCACGTGGTCGGTGGCTGGCACACGCGGCATACCGCTGAGGAGCGCGGCTCGCTCGGAGAGCTCACGGGCCAGCACCAGATGAGCGGGGTCGGGGAAGAGGCGGGTGAGGGGGCCGTCGAGGTCGATCAGGACGGCGCCGGGGCGTTCGTCGCGTCGCGTCATGGCGGACCTCCGCGTCCCCTGCAGGCGCCGTCCGGGTGGAGGGCGCGTGGGGCAGGATCGGCTCAACCTACGGGAGTTCGGGGGCGGAAGGGACCGCTGACCCCGGGTTACGCCCTAAAGGAGGGGTGCGGCAATCCGACTTTAAGTCACCTCTAGACATGTGACCTTTTGGTCACCTATAGTCGAGGTGTGCAGGACGATCTCGTGTTCAAGGCGCTGGCCGACCCGACGCGGCGGCTGCTCCTCGACGCGCTGTTCGAGCAGGGCGGTCGCACCCTCGGTGACCTCGAGGCCGTGGTGGCGACGCGCCAGGAGATGACGCGCTTCGGCGTGAGCAAGCATCTGCGGCTGCTCGAGGAGGCGGGCCTCGTCGTCACGGAGAAGAAGGGCCGGGAGAAGCTCCACTACCTCAACCCGGTGCCCATCCGACTGGTCCACGACAGGTGGATCGACAAGTTCACCGAGCACCACGTCGTGGCGCTCACCGATCTGAAACGACAGCTGGAGGAAAACCCATGAGCAACACCGAGACCCTGACGATGACCGACGGCAGCGAGCGCAACGCTCCCGACGTGCAGGTCTTCAAGATCTACATCGAGGCGCCCGCGCAGAAGGTGTGGGACGGCATCACGAGCGAGGAGTTCTCGACGAAGTACGGCTATGGCGGCAAGGTCGCCTATGACCTCCAGGCGGGTGGCGACTACGTCAGCCACACCACGCCGGCGATGAAGGAGATGGGTATGGGCGACGTCGCGGTCACCGGCCGCGTCATCGAGTCCGACCCGCCAAATCGCCTCGTGCAGACGTGGATTGCCGCCTGGCACAACGAGGAGACGACCCTCACCTGGGACCTCAAGGAGTATCCCGGCGGCCTCACCTGCCTGACCCTCACCCACGACTGCACGGGCGCGCAGAACACCGCCCGCGACATCGAGGGCTCCGGCGACGCCTCGCAGGGCGGCGGCGGCTGGCCGTGGGTGCTCGCGAGCCTCAAGACCCTGCTCGAGACCGGTCGCCCCATGGTCGGCGCCGGCGAGTGATCCGGTATGCCGTTGAGCGCACCTCGCGCTCGCGGCATACCTCGGCGGGGCGGTCACCTCTCGGTGGCCGCCCCGTCGGCGGGGGGGGTGCGGTCGCGGCCATATGTCCGTCGTTAGTCACCGCCTCACAGCGTGGCACTGCGTCGCCATGCGCAGGCATCCCCATGATCGTTAGCGCTCACCCGCACTTGGCGAGAGGGTGAGAGTCCAACGGAGGCAGACTGACCAGCGGGGGTTGGACTCCGAGCAAGACGGTCTTCGGCGCCGCTCGATCCCCCCTATGCGTACCACTTTGGTCCGCTCGCCGAAGTCCGACGGCAGTGATGAGGAGCGTGGATGGGCATGTGATTCGGCTGCAGCGACCGGCGGAGGCTGCTCGACGTGCGGTCCGCCTACCTCGGACGGGCCCATGCCGGGGTCGAGTGTTCGGTCAGGTCGAGGCTCTCGATCACATGGCTGCGATAACCCAACATGTCCTTTGAATGGGCCCAGCCGTGAGGAACTCCCGCTCTGGGATAACCGGAGTAGTGGTAGATCCACCTGACCGGCTCTTTCCACGCCTTGGCCAATGCATCCCGCGATCGCGTTCCAATGGCAACCACCATGGAACGGTCCGCCCCCAGCTCAGTCAGCTGATCATCAAGATCGCGCAGAGCGATATTGGTTGGTCCTTCTTCGGGTCGTCCGGTTGCTTCCGCGGCAGCGTCGGCCTCTTTGATAACCGGCATGAGGTCTTTCGCATCCTTCGTCGCCCACTTCTCGCCCTTGTAGAAATCGGTCATGAAGGAGCCCCATGCGCTGGTCCCTTCGAGAGCATTTGCGAGCCAGTAATCCGTGTCGCCGGTGTGGAACATGCCCCAGGGTGCTCCCTGGCCGGGGAGACCGGCGAGCCTCTGTTTGGAATCCCCGCGGTTGATCCCCACGAACACGAACCGGGCGTGGATGGTGCTGGTGAGCTTCGTGTTCACGTCGGGATTGAGAATGTCCATCTCGTGGGTGTCCCCGGCCGAGATTCGCTGAGTGAGGTCAGAGTGATGCCAGATCGCCCAAGAGGAGTCAACGGACTGGGGTCCTTGGGAGAGGGAGTCGAACTTGTCGCGATCGACGGTGGTCATGGACGTTCCTCCTCCGGTGAAGACATGGCGATTATGGCTGAGTCGCCTGTGGAGCGTCCAACACAGGGAACGGGAGTCAGCACCGCTCCACCGGGGGAGCGCGCTGCCGCGAAGGGACACCTCTGCCGACGACAACCCGGACAACGTCCTCGTGAGGGTCCGGTCTTGGAATCGTGGGCCCTCGCCTTCTATTTGGAGGCGAGGGCCCATTGGGTTGTCCCCGGCGGCGTCCGAGTGACGATTCGGGACGTGAGTGTCGGTCCTGGCCCATAGCCTCGATGCAGGCGATCGTCCGGCGGAGGTTCAGGGCACCGGTGACGCCAGCAGGCCCGACAGCGATGGGAGATTCACCGTGGAAGCTGTTCGCACAATAGATGTCACCGCGGCCTTTCCGGGCGGCATGCCGGCAGTCGCGTTTGACGAGGCGCTCAAACGGCTCGTCGCGTTCTGCGCTTCGCATAGGAGCGGATGGGTCACCTATGACCTATTCGCGGCAGAGGCACGCCAGCGTGGCCACTTCGAGGAGGTGGCACCGTGGTCGCTCTTGTGGGCGGACGCACTTGCAGGCCGCCTGTCGGTCAACGATCTGGCGAGCTTCACCACCAAACGGCGGCTCGACTTCGCCCATCGCGTGGCGGCTGTTCCCCGCGCCAAGGACCTGGCGGCGTTTGAGGACTTGGAAGTCGAGGCCGTCGTGGACCTCTGCAAGTTCGGCTTCGCAGGAGTGTGGGCTCCGAAGATCACCAAACTCGCCGCGCTGTATCGCCCTAGGGCAGTGCCCGTACTGGACGGTTACGTCGCCATGGCGTTTGGCTTCAAGCGTGCTGGCTTCTCGGAGGGCAAGGAACCAAGGCATGGACGCATCCGCAGTGTGGTGTTCGGGTTGCGAGACTACCTCGCCCAGCACGACGAGCTCATGGGAGAACTTCGCGCATCAGCCCGGTTGACGGTCCCGGACATCGACGTAGCCTCAGACCTGCGGCTACTGGACATCGTCCTCTGGTGTTCACAGGACGACCGCATCGAAAGGCCCGGGAAGCGTCGGAATGCCTGGCTGGACGCGAGCCCAGCGCCGTACAGCAGTTCCTTCGTCGCCCCCATCCCTGTCCCCGCCGCGCCTTTCACCGGGGGTGAGTGCGCGTCTGTTGGGATCACTCTCGAAGAGGTTCGGGGTTTCGTGCGGGCAGCCCACGGCACGCAGCAGGACAAACTCGGACGCGACTACTACGACGGGCACCTAGGGCCGATCGCTGCGAAACTCGCCGAGCACGGCGTTGAGGCCGAGATGGCGGGACTGCTGCACGACATCCTCGAGGACACCGTTGTGACGGCCGATCAACTCCTGCGGATGGGGGTCCCGCAGGAAGTCGTCCGCGCCGTCGAGTCAGTGAGCAAGCGGGCTGGCGAGTCCTACGACGCGTTAATCGAAAGGGCTGCAGCCGATCCTCTGGGGCGGCTCGTGAAGCTCGCGGACAACGCGCACAACTTGGAGTCCAATGACGAGTTAGCCAACTCAGACCCGGAGCTGGCCGGCCGTCTGAAGATCAAGTACGAGACAGCGCGAGCACGACTCATTAGGGCGGAGGAAGAGCGATGAGGGACGGGCGGCGACTGGAAGGGCGACCACCATCTGAACCTCTGTCCTTGAGCCACTTCGACGGACTCGAGGGTGACGGACTCAGAGTTCGCTTCGATGTGGCCCTTGGGGAGATCAACCGCCGGGTGTCGCCCCGCGGTCTTCCCTGGGCGACGATCGATGCGCGTTGGCAGAGTCGTCCCATGACATTGCTCGCGCCTCCATCTGTGTGGGGTGATCGGCAGGAGCTCGTTGCTGGGGACCACGTGCACGTCGTCGGCGACTTCGACCCGCGGACAGGGAGGCCATTGGTCATCGCGTGGGTCCTGGACGGCGTTCAGCATGCCGACGCAGGAATCATGGGGGACTGCTGACCCAGATAACCTCCCGGCTTTGCGCCGAGCAGGAGAGGATGGTCGGGTGGCAAGCGTGATCCGACGGCTTCTGGACGAGATCTCGTGGGAGGGCAACGCCCGCAAGTATCGGGGCGGCGGTGAGGGGAAGGAGAACGTCCTCACCGCGGAGGTCTTCCAGGCTCTCGACTTCCTCCCCCGGACAGCGTTCTTGGGCGCCGTGCTCGACGTTGCGGAACGTCGTGGGGGCCCCGCGACAACGGGGTTGTCAGAATCCGTCGAGTCCATGACATTCGATGTACTCCCGGGCGATCTCGGGGCCGGCGACTGGGGCGTGCGGGTGCAGCCGGACGTCTTTCTGACCTCGGACACACCTTCGTGTTCGTGGAGGCGAAGGCCATCCGGCGGGCGGCATTCCAGACCGAGCAGATGGCACGCTCGGTCCTCGTGGCCCAGGCACACGCCGCCGGGCGCCGTGCGGTCTTGCTGCTGGTGCTCGGAGCGCCCCCGCCCATCACTGTCAGGGGACTTGGGCGGATGACGCCCGAGGAGGCGGTGACCTCGGGCATGGCTGCCATCGCCGCGCGCCGGCCGGAGGCAGGAGTAGAGGCCGCGCAGGTTGAGATCCTCTGGGTCACATGGGCGGAGATCGCCCGCGTGGTACCTGAAGGCCTCGCGGCCAGCCGCGATCTAGACCCTTCGGCGTTCGCCTCTCTCAGCCGTCTGGCGAACAGCCTTGCGGACGCTGTCGAGGCGCACTCCTGAGTTCCGACGTCCCGGCCAAGAATGGGCGCCTCCTCCGGGATAGGACGTACCACCGAACGCGCTAGTTTGTGGCGATGATCGACATTGGCGAAGACTTGGTCGGCGCGTACCTCGGTAGAGTCGTGGGCTGTCCGATTGTGCAGTTCAACGTTCGGACAGGCGTCTCTCAAGGAGAGATCGATGTAGTGGGACTGAGGGTCGCTGGCAATCGTGTCGAGGAAGTGTGGCTTTGCGAAGTCAGCACACATACGGGCGGTCTAGGCGGGTACAAAGGTGACGCCGCAGGGAAGATTCGGACGAAGCTCGAGTCCGTCAAGGCTTATGCGGACGCCACGTTCCCGGGGCTTCCTCGTCACATCGAGGTGTGGTCGCCCAAAGTCCGGCCAGCCATGATCACAAAACTGGACGAAGTCCTGACGGAGCATGAAGACGTCACGCTGGTGTGCAACGACCTGTACTCCTCAAGAGTCAGAGACCTCGCAGAACTGGCGAAGAAGACTAAGTCGTACAGCGACTCACCCTCATTCAGGCTGTTGCAGATCCTGACACGCCTACCGGATGACCCCATTGCCACGCGGGAGTAGCGTCATCGGTTCATATGCCAAAGCGAGCATCCTCGACTACTTCCCCAACCAAGCCATAGCCGCGACGACGAGGGCACTAACGCCGGTGTCGAGCGTCGGCTGCATGACCGGCGCATAGAACGGCGAGTGGTTGACCGGCAGCTCGTTGAGCTTGCCAGCAGACTCGGCCGCGGCATACGCATCGGGGTCGGCGCCGCCGAGACCCCAGTAGGTGTAGGGCACACCGAAGGCGACGGGGATCTCGCTGAAGTCCTCGCTGGCGACCTGCATCGGCAGCTCGCGGGCCGCGTCGCCGAAGTGCGCGGCGAACGCGTCAGCGACCTTGGCCGTGACCTCGTCGTCGTTGGTGGTCAGCGGATAGGTGTCGTAGCGCTCGACCGTCGGTGGCTTCGGCGCGCCGGCGCCCTCGCAGGCGCTGGTCACGATGCGCTCGATCGCCTCGAGGACGCTCGCACGCACGGCCTCGCTGTAGGTGCGGGTGTTGACGAGCAGCTCGGCGGTCTCGGGGATGACATTGCTCTTGGTGCCGGCGTGGATGGCGCCGACGGTGACCACCGCGGTCTCGGTCGGCGCGATGAACCGCGACACGACCTGCTGGAGCTGGACCACCACGTTGGCGGCGATGACGACGGGGTCGATTCCGGCGTGCGGCATGGATCCATGGGCGCCGCGCCCGTGGATTGTGATGCGCAGGCTGTCGGCGGCGCTGAAGAGCGCACCAGCGCGAGTGGCTACCGTGCCGGCAGGCTGGGCAAGCACGTGCTGAGCCAGGCAGACATCGGGCTTCGGGATCCGGTCGACGAGGCCATCGGCGACCATCGTGCGAGCGCCGTCCGCGACCTCCTCGGCAGGCTGGAAGAGGGCGATCAGGGTGCCAGACCAGGACTGTCGCTGGAGCGCGAATAGCGTTGTGGCGCCGAGAAGTCCGGTGATATGCACATCGTGCCCACACGCATGCATGACCGGCACCTGCTGACCATCTCTGTCGACGGTCTGCGTGCTCGCGTACTCCAGCCCGGTCGCCTCCTTGACCGGCAGGCCGTCGATGTCCGCGCGCAGCAGGACCGTCGGGCCGTCGCCGTTCGCGATCACTCCCACGACGCCCGTGCCGCCGATCCCCTCGTGGACCTCTGCGCCGGCTGTCTTCAGGCGTTCGGCGATGATCCCCGCGGTCCGCGTCTCCTCATGCGAGAGCTCCGGGTGGGCGTGGAGCTCTTTGTAGAGGGACTCGAGGTCGCCCCTGATGCCGTCGAGGTTGGTGAGTATGCCGTGTGCTTGCGTTGTCATTACTGGCTCCGTCGTCGCGCTGCCCGGTTCAGAGCTCGGTCCGCCCTCGTACAGCGGCTACGAGACCTATCCCTAGCGTGCCGCCAGACGACTCGTAACGGAAGGCGGGCGCAGAGCACCGGCATCTGGGACTTATGGCGCGGCAGCCACATAACGAACAGGGGTGGCTTCTCGACGGGGACAATTAGCCGCGCCTCCCCAGACCGGGCAGGCCGGCCGATGTCGTCCGAACTGACTGGGAAGTCGTTGGCGCGCAGGCCCCGCACGTCGTGGTGCGCAGGTCGTTCTTTGAGCGTTTGAAGGGTAGGCCGCACCGGTCACAACGCGCGTTGGCCTTCCTTGGGGTCGTACCCAAGGGCTTCGCGCGATCCTTCGGCTTCATCGCCTCATCGAGACCGCGTTGACGGTCGGCAACCACTGCGAGCATTTGGGCCCGAGTACGCCCGTTGGCTCGGCACGCGAGGGCCCGTAGGTACCTCAGCTCCCTGAATGCCAGCATCCAATGCTTGCCTGACACAGCCTCGTCATGGCGTTCCAACCAGACCTCGAAAGCCTGCTCAATGGTTGACGTACGTCTGTGCGGCTCCCGGGAGCTCGCTGCGTCAGACCCTTTCCGGGTCACTGTCGTCCACCGTGTGAAGCGTCGCCGCGAACTGGGGGTTTAGTTCGAGCTCCTCGACAAACTCACCGTTCAGGTTCCTGACGAGCGTGTCTGCAAGACGATGCCCCATGGGCCGGAAGGTCACGTAGGTCAAACCGCCGGAGACGACTCCCCCAACCACCGGCACAGCCTTGGTAATCGTCTTCTCGACCGACTTCTTGGTTATCTTCATACCGACAACGGCGCCGACCTTCTTCACCAGCGGGTACCAGACGGTCTTCGTCAGCGCCTGTCCCGCGACCTTCTTGCCCAGGTTCGCGCCCGCGACCTTGGAGGTGTGCGAGATCAGCGAGGCGGCCCCCGCCGCACCGAACATCGCGCCCAGGTACGCGATGACCCGGATCTGGGCCTCCTCAGACAGCTCCGTGCCCCCGCCATCGAAGAGGTCGTCCTCGCCGAACAGGTAAGCGATTTGCTGCGACATGTTTATCGCGAAGCCGAAGTACTGGGCCACATCTGCGCCCCCGGCAGCCAGCATGACCACAGGGTTCGCGGGGAGACCAGTCGCGAACGAGGCCGCCGAGGTCTTGGTGGCGCTGTTTCTGATCACCGAGTTCGCCTTCTCCCGCAGCGAATCGACCGTGTACACCGACTGGGGTCCGCTCTCGAGAATCACCTCAAGGTGGGGTGAGCCACGGAACTGCTTACGTAGGAACTCTTCGCGGTCGACCCGGACGACGGGAAGATTTGCAACCGCGCCGATGGTCTGAAGTGCCGTGCCGTAGAGCTTGTCCTGGGAGTGCTCCGCCATGATGGCAGCCTAGTCGTCTCCGCTTAGCGAGGACATGGTCCGAGAGAATAGGACACGCCAGTTGGACCCGTTGGTCTACAGTCGCGCGATCTGACCCCTTCGGAACACGGCTAAGGACCGACGACCTTTATCCGGTCGCTCCCGACTGGATCCGGTGCGCCACTGGTGACTCGGGGCTAGGTCGTACGCGTCATATGCCATCGCACGGGGTGAATGGAAAGACCTCCAAGGACTGCTTCCCGGAGCGAGTCCTGGTAGTTCTGCGCAGGCTTGTAGCCCGTCACGAACGGGTGTCCCAGATCCTGGAGGACTGCGCTGACGTTCTGGAATTTGAACTCAATCGCCCCTTGCGTCCTGTCTATTTGATCCTGAACCCGGCGGTTCATTTCTGCCTTCACCATGGGACGCTCTTCGAACTGCGCGAGCAGCAGTTCTAGATAGGCCTCGACGGTGACTTTGTTCTCTTCTGTCGTCCAATCCACACCACGTGTCATAACCAATACTCTAGGACGCAGCCGTGGGGTGATCGCGGTTAGGCAAAGGGGCTCTTCGCCGTTGAGCGTGGGTCATAGGTTGAGTCCGCCGCCGATGAGGAGCATGCGCAGGCGGTAGTTGTCGCGGTTACGGAAGCCGCGGGCGATACGACGGTGTAGCTCGATGAGACCGTTCATCGCCTCGGTGCCGCCGTTGCTCGCGCCACCGGTGTCGAAGTAGCCGAGGAACTCGATGCGCCACTGGTTCAGGGTACGACCCAAGCGTGCGACCTCACCGATCGGACAGGTGGCGAAAGTGCGCAGGACTTGTTCGGCGATCTTGCGGCCGGCCGCGTGCGTGGGCTGGTGGTACACGGATCGGACGTGTTGGGCGCACTGCCACGCGAGCTCGACCTCGACGTGGGCCTCGTGCGCGGCGAACGCCGCAGCGAGGCGCGCGCGTTGCCGGTCGGTGAGGTTCTCTTGCCCGGCTCGCAGGATGTTCCGGATCCGGTACAGCGGGTCGTTCTTGCGTCCCCGGTGCCCGTGGAGTTCTTGCTGAACGCGGCGGCGGACCTGATCGACCATGTGGGTGGCGAGTTTGACGACATGGAACGCGTCCAGCACCGCGCGGGCGTCGTCGAGACGGTCATCGATCGCGTTCTTGTATCCGTGGAACGGGTCCAGGGTCGCGACCTGCACCCGGTCACGAAAGTCTTCACCGCGGTCGGTGAGCCAGTCGGCGTACACCTTCCCGGACCGGCCCGGGACCAGGTCGAGCAGACGGGTTCGGTTGTGTCCGTTGGGATCCGGGGTGAGGTCGACCATTCCGGTCAGTTCTTTCGGGCCGCGGCCGCCGTGCTCGACTGGCTTGGTGCTGACGTGGTGCCAGACGTGCTCATCAACCCCCAGGATCGTGACTCCCTCGAATCGGGCCGGGTCGTCGGCAGCGGCTTGCAGCAGTGGCCGGATCGATTCCCACACGGTGCGCCACCCGGTGCCGAGCTGCCGGCGGATCCCGTTGATCGAGGCGTGTTCGCGACGGATCTGTGCGATCGCCCACCAGCACGCGCGCGTCGTCAGCTTGGCCCGTGGCGCCGCGACCCGGTCGTCTTGTTCGACGAACACCGTGCGGGGACAGGAGGGTTCCAGGCATCGCCAGCGTCGCTTACGCCACCGCACCCGGACCGGACGCCCGAAACAGGGTGCATCGACCAAGGTCACTACGTCCCGGCCGTGCCCGGTCGCGATCACTGCGCACGCCGGGCACCCGACCGGTCCTGGTGCGGACTCGACCGTCACGACCACCCGGTCCACGGTGTCGTGCTCAACGCCGATCACGTGCAGCCCGGGCAAATCAACGAGCAGGTCACACCGGTCGCAGTAGCCGCCGGCAGCGCGGCAGCAGGACGTAGGCTCATCCATGTCGAGGTCCTTGCGGTCAGATGAGGTAGAAGTCCTCTGATCCTCAGGGACCTCGACCCACACCCACCGCACCCGACTCGGCGCGCCGCCTACTCACCCACGCTCAACGGCGAAGAGCCGGCAAAGGGGGCGTCGGCCGTTTCCGTGGTAGGCACTGTTGCAGCGGCAAGGATGGACTCTCCCAGCGCACGGCCGAGCGCCGCCGAAACGGCGTTCCCGATCTGCCTGGCAGCGACCTGCCCACGACCGATGGACACCCGCGAGAGCGAGCCCCCCGGCAGGCGCATCACAGATCCCGGAATCGGCGGCCGCCGGAGCTGGCGCGATGGCTGCCTCGGCGCCACCATCCGCACGCGGCGGCGCAGGTGGGACGTCGGGCATTTGAAGAGTGACGCGGCATACGCTGAGGCTGGTTGCCCCTATCAGGACTCGCAGACCTGAGGGACCCGCGCGGACTGCGCGTCGCAGTATCGACCATGTCCGATGCAGACCGGCCAGTAGTCCATGGTGTGGTCCGAGCACTCCTGACCGTCGTGACCCGGGTGCGCCGCCTGCCGCGTGCGGCGCGGCACCTTGGCGGCGACGTCGCCATCGCGGGAGACGTCGACGACATCAAGACTCATCCACGTAGTGCCGCGCACGCCGGTCACCAACGTGTCGAGGCCTGGGCGCGCTGCTGCTGCCGCCGTGACGGCAGCACGCCAGACCGCCGAGTACGCCGAGGGCGATCGCATTGACGTGGCTGTGCAGCGTCTGGGCAACGTCTATTCCCTGGGGGCAGTACAGCAGTCCATTAATGGCTCTTCACCGATGAGTGTGGGGTGAGGGGTCGAGTCCGCCGCCTATGAGGAGCATTCGGAGGCGGTAGTTGTCTCTGTTTCGGAAGCCGCGGGCGACGCGTCGGTGGAGTTCGATGAGGCCGTTGATGGCTTCGGTGCCGCCGTTGCTGGCGCCGTCGGTGTCGAAGTAGCCGAGGAACTCGGTGCGCCACTGCTTCAGGGTGCGGCCCAGGCGGGCGACCTCGGGGATCGGGCACGAGGTGAACGAGGCGAGGATCTTCTCCGCGATGACCCGTCCGGCGGCGTGGCTGTCCTGGTGGTAGGCGGAGCGGACCTGCTGGGCGCAGCGCCAGGCGAGCTCTACTTCGACGTGCCGCTCGTCGGCGGCCCACGCCGTGTCCAGCCGCGCTCGTTGCCGGTCGGTGAGATGTTCTTCGCCGGCGCGCAGGATGTTGCGGATCCGGTACAGCGGGTCGTCCTTGCGGCCGCGGTGGCCGTGGATGTCCTGCTGGACCCGGCGGCGGACCTCGTCGACGACACCGGTGGCGAGTTTGACGACGTGGAAGGCGTCCAGGACGGCGCGGGCGTCGTCGAGCTGGTCATCGATGGCGTTCTTGTACCCGCGGAACGGGTCCAGGGTGGCGATCTGGACCCCGTCGCGGAAGGTCTGGCCGCGGTCGGTGAGCCACGACTTGTAGGCCTGCCCGGAGCGGCCTGGGACCAGGTCCAACAGGCGAGCCTTGGTGCGGCCGTGCGCATCTCGGGTCAGGTCGACCATCCCGGTCAGCTCCTTCGGGCCGCGCCCGCCGTCCTCGATCGGCTTGGTCGACACGTGGTGCCACACGTGCTCATCAACCCCGAGGATGGCCACGCCCTCGAAGCGGGCCGGGTCGGCGGCCATCGCCTGCAGCAGCGGCTTGATCGACTCCCACACCGTGCGCCACCCGGTGCCGAGCTGGCGGCGGATCCCGTTCACCGAGGCGTGCTCGCGGCGGATCTGCTCGATCGCCCACCGGCACGCCCGGGTCGTCAGCGACGAGCGCGGCGCGGCGATGCGCTCGTCCTGCTCCACGAACGTCGCCACCGGGCACCCAGGTTCGGGGCAGACCCACCGCCGCTTACGCCAGATGATCCGCACCGGTCGGCCCATCGCCGGGGCGTCGACCAACGCGACCGCGACCCGGCCGTGGCCGTGCGCGACGACCCCGCAGGTCGGGCAGCCCATGACCGTTGGCTCGGACTCCACCGTGACCACGAGGGCGCCGCCGTCGTCGCGGTCAACCCCGATCACGTGCAGCCCGTCCAACCCGACCAACACGTCACAACGCTCGCAGTAGCCGCCCAGAGCACGGCAACACGACGTAGGCTCACTCATCGTCGAGGTCCTCGATTTCAGAAGAGGTAGAAGTCCTCTGATCCTCGGGGACCTCGACCCTTCCCCAGCCTCAACCTGGCCCTCGGCGCGCCGTGCTCACCCCACACTCATCGGTGAAGAGCCCCATTAATGGCAGTACCGCGCGTCGCGCCTCCTCTGCGCCGCTTCAGTGCGTTGCCAGACAACACCCGCGCCGACCCTCCTCGCGCGGGCGCTACGCAGAGCGCGACCGTTCGTGTTGAAGCGTCCCTGGAGTCGTAGGCTCACCAACATGACAACGCCAGCTTCCTCTTGGGCATCGAGTCCGGGGCGACGGCGGAACATGCAGGCGAATCGTTCTCGGGACACGGAGCCCGAGTTGCGACTTCGGCGCGCCCTCCATTCCCGGGGCTTTCGCTATCGGGTTGCGGTTGCGCCCGAACCAACTCTGCGGCGCCGGGCGGACATCGTGTTCACTCGGGCTCGGGTTGCTGTGTTTGTCGACGGATGCTTCTGGCATGGGTGCCCGGCGCACGGGCGGAAAACCTTCAATCACAACGTGGAGTATTGGCCGGTGAAGATCGCTGCCAACATCGCACGCGATGCAGACACGAGCGCCAAATTGGACGCCGCAGGTTGGCTCGTTCTGCGCTATTGGGAGCACGAGGACGTGGCGAAAGTCGCCGAAGAGGTCGCTCGCGCCGTCCTCGCTCGACGTGCAGGTCACTAGCAAAAGGTTGAAAAGTACCCGAGCGACGGGTCCGAGAATGTGCCGATGACGAGACCACGATCCAGGAAGCGATTGAACTCTTCGCAGCTCGTTTCGGGCAGCAGCGCACAGCCGTGACAGGCAGCGAGGTTGCAAGAGTCCGGACCTTGCCCTTTCTCCCCGGCATCCATGCAGACCGGATCGGTCGAGCACCAGCGCGCGTCGCTGATCGCCGAGGCAAAGACCGAACGGAGATTGCCCGGTCGTGCCATACGCACCAGCCCACCCATCGTGCCTTCGGAGTCTCCAGCCGCGGTGTAGATCAACAGCCCTGCCATTTCACGTCCGGCAGTGGTCGATATGTAGAGACGCTCACGGAGCGAGGCGGAGCTGTAGCCGCAGGCGAAGACCAACTCGTTGATGAGCAAGTGGCCCAGCGTGTGCAGCAACACGAAGCGCGGCCTCAGCGTACGGTCCTGGAGGCCACGTTGCGAGGCAACCTGCCCATAGTGGTCTGTGATCTTCTGGGCGCGAGCCTGGACTTCGGAACGGGCTTCCCAGGCCGCTAGCCGATCCGGGTCAAGCTCGAAGTAGATTCCTTCGCCCTTCACGACATACGCTGGCAGCCAGTCCTGAACGGGCGGATTCGGCTCACGGCGCAGCAGCGCCTTGCCAGCGCTGAGCTTCAGGACGTCGTCGCGAACGCGGGTGAAGCCTCTCAGCGCTCTGGTCTCGCGAAGAACATCGACCGAGCGCACTCGCTCCAGGTACGGATCGAGGTCGGCGTTAATGCCGGGGTCGGTGGCTGTCAGGTAATCATCTTTGGGTGTCTCGCGGATGTGCTGGAACTCCGGGTAGCGCCACTCGTCGTCACCGGTGAGCAGTTCGGCATCGGACTCTTCGCCCGATTCGGGCGCCTTCTCTCCGACCCCCAGGAGGTCGCGGTAGCCCGCGATGAGCTCGTCGTCGGAGATGGGGCCGAAGAGTTCCGGTGGCACATTCTTGAGGAGGTGGGCGCGCAACACCTCAACCTCAAGCCCTGCTCCGAAGATGCTGTGCAGCGTCCGCATGGTGGTGCTGACTGCCGGGTGACGCATCAGGTCGTGCATCTCGGCACTGACCGCGCCTTCCTTGCGCGGCAGGTAGATGGAGGACTCGACCTTCGGGAAGTAGACATTCCCGGCAGCACGGAGAGCTCCACGCGTGGGCTGTCCGCAGGCTCCGACGAGTTCGGCGAGCCAGGGTCGGGCGCCGGTACAGAGGTAAGGGTCCTCGGGCGAAGACAGCTGGTCGCTTAGGTTGGTGTGCTCTTCGCCGTTGATGAAGCGCGCCTCGGTGATGCCGCGCAGCGTCCGCTCCGCCTGGCAGCCGTCACAGACCACGCGCTGGCCTTCGAGTCCGCCTCCACCGAGGGACTTCAGGCGCAGCATTCCGTTGCAGGAGGGTCGGTGAGAGTGGTGAACCCATTTGTCGAACGGGAAGTCATCGAGGTGACCGGCGGCGCAGACGGCCACGAAGGGGACCTGTGACATGCGCGGCTTGTACTTCCAGTCGACATGCTTCTTGTCCTTGCAGACGACCGCCTGCTGCATGGTGAGTGTGGACAGCTCCAGGCGCTTGCAGAACATGCAGAAGCACCAGCGCGGGAACCGCAGTACTGGCACGGTGAGCTTGACGTTGCGGTTGTCGTTGTCCTGCCCCTGGTGGCGATAGTCCGGCGGGAGGCGGAACTCCGAGACCCGCAGACGGGCTTCTAGTCGCCAGTCGTGCTCCTGGTACTCCTCAAGTGCAAGGCTGCTGGCGGCGTCAGGCTTGTACCAGTGATCCAGGCCTGCAGTGAGGACCGAGGTGCCATTGACGAGGACGCTCATCGCGCCCACCCCGAAAGGGGTGACGAGCTGGGCTCGCCTCATTGCTCCGGTGCTCATAGTCCGTCCTCCATTTCGGCATCTGCGTGGGCGTAGGCCAGCGAGATTGCCAGTCGGCACTCGGCATCGACGTTGCGCATGCTGGTGGGTACGTCCCAGATGGTCGCCTTGCTGTCGAGATCAGGCAACATCCCTGCGAAGCGCATCAGACCCTGCTTGGGGTCGCCCCACGGAGCCGGGTTAGCTTCCCAGATGGTGCGTTCCCAGCCGGCCCATTGTCTGGCGCGCTTGGCGGCCATCCGCTCCAACACGGGTACCTCGCCGGCGTCCGCAATGAGCGCACGCTCGCGGAGCAGTTCGATGGCTTCGTCGTACTCGGTCGAGGGGAACGGGTACGGCGGGAGGTCTTCTGGTGCGGTCTGGCGGACGTAGGCCACCGCGGCGGCGTGCAACGCCCTTCGGAGCACCGGGGTGGCGAACGGCGTCACCGAGGTGGGCTCGACCTGCGCATAGAGCTGCTGATGATAGGTCAGGAACCTCTCGAAGTGACTGCGGTCGCGAGGTTTGGCAGCGCCGTAGATAGTGATCACCAAACCGGGGCTGACATCGGCGCGACGGCCAACGCGACCAGACACCTGGATGTATTGAGCGGTGGTCTTTGGCTGTCCAACGATGGTCATGAGGCCGAGGCGGTCGATGTCAACACCGACCTCAATGATGTTGGAGGCGAGACAGATGTCCACGGCTTCCTGGCGGTCTTGGTCCGGGCGATAACGGGCTTGAAGCTGCTCGATGGCCTTCGGGATCTCGTCGGAGCGACGCCGGGAGGTGAGTTCCATCGTGCGGTTGGGCCAGCGAGGATCGATGCCGTCGCGGCGCACCAGCCCGGTCAGGTAGTCGGGTACGTCGGACTCCAGCAGCGAGACGGTGTTGCCGAGTTCGCGCAGGGAGTTGAGGAAGTTCAGGTTTGTCCAGTATCCGTCGCGGTCCGCTACAGGAACTCTTGTCGCCGCCTGCAGGGTCGCGGCGGCCACGCGGGTCTGGACGGTCTGCATCGAGCCGAGCGAGGCGCTCATGACTCCGACATATCGGCGCCCTGGCTCGAGTGATCCATCCGCAAGCCGCGCGGGTTCAGCGAAGAAGGAACGACCTTCCTCAAGACCATGCGGCGGGAACAATGCGACTTCGTCGCGGCCGAACAGTCCTTTGATCTGGTCCTCGTAGCGGCGGATGGTGGCTGTCGAGGCGATGATCTTGGGCGGGACGGGGTCGGCCCCTCGCCGGTCGGTGCAGAGCTCGTCGATGACCGGCTCATACAAGCCGACCATCGAGCCGAGCGGCCCGGAGATGAGGTGCAGCTCGTCTTGAATGATCAAGCCGGGCGGAGAAGCAACACGCTCACCCTGCTCGGCAAGGCCGAAGAGGTTCCGGGCTTGAGGACGCCAGGCCATCATGGCGAACTTGTCGACAGTCCCGATCACGATCGAGGGACGTGCTTCATAGATGTCCTCGTCGACCACATGTACCGGCAGGCCGGAACGCCGCGAGTAGCGGCACTGTGAGTCGACGCAGCGCAGCACGACTCGGTCGCGCCCGACTTGCTCGTAGCCGATGACATCCTGTCCGCCCCTGCCCTTGGGCTTGGTGCCCATCTGGGCTCCGCACCAAGGACAGCGCAGCAGCAGGAAGAGGTTCTGCTCGTAGGGGTTCCGCCGAAGGCGCGCAAGAACGTCGACAGCCGTCTTCCAGCGGTTGGGGGTCGATGAGCCTCCGAGCCAGATTCCGATTCCGAAGGGCGAGCTGCCCAGCACATCGGAGTGGTCGTCCCGGATCGCTTCCAAGACGCAGACGAGCGAGGCGGCGCGGAGGAACTGCTGGGCCGTCAGCAGGCGCAGCGTGTACCGCATCAAGGTGTCAGTGCCAGCGTCGTCGGGATTGCGCAGGCGCCGTGCCAGCAGGCTGATCGCGCACGCGCCGAGGTACGCCTCCGTCTTGCCGCCACCGGTCGGGAAGAAGATCAGGTCGACCAAGGAACGCGACTTGCGAGAAGGGTCAACCAGCTCAGGCAGGGTGGCGAGGATGAAGGCGATCTGGAAGGGACGCCAGGTGCCCCTGCCAGGCGGGATGACCGCTACCGGATGGGCTCCTTTGACGCGTAGCACATCGTCCTTGCCCCGTTCAACCTCACGCAACGGGAAGTTGGACCGCACTTGCTGGTAGAGCATAGCCTCGTTGGCCCATCGGAATGCCTGCTGCGCCTTCGGATCCGAGCCGACCAGCTGCCAGCCCGTCCTCATGCGGTTGAGGGCCCTCTCTGCCAGCGCCATGTGCCGACTGGCTGCATCGCGGAAACGCGTGGGCAGATCGTCGATCTCGGCCTTCCGTGCATCGATCCATCCGCCATAGAGACGCAGCAAGGTTTGCACCTGCGCTTGACCTTCGGCAGTCCAGTCGGCCAGCTCCTTCATACTGACGGTGACTGCCAGACGCTGCCCCTTCGAGTCCAGTCGATAGCTCCCGTCCTCATTGGTCAGGTAGATGTTCGGGGTCAGGCTGACAACCTCGTAAGCCGGCAACGCCACGGCACGCACCAACGGGACGGGTGCCCCGGCCCCCCCCTCCCACTCGGCCGCGCAGCCATGCCCGATGGCATAGGTGCGCTTGTTGCGGTACAGCAGGTCGATCGACTGCTCTTCATCGTCACGGTCGGGCAGGTCAACCTCGGGATATGGCTCGATGACCAACCCGGCCGCTGCAGCCACGGTGAACCCCATCTGGAAGAACGCGCTACTGGGCCCGGTACCTGTCACCTGATTGACCACCGCCACTGTCACAAGGCGCAACGCTTGGTCGTCGACGCCTGGTACGGGGCGGCTGAAGACGCGCGTCGTCGGCGCGATGCCAGGCGGGTCGCCTTCCGGGGTGGTGTCGACGATCTTTAGCCTGTTGGTCTCGTTGACGAGGACGCTCCCGGGCACCGACCCGGTAAGCGCGAATGGGCGGCGACGCCACCAGTCGATAGCCTTCGAGACACCCGGGATGTGGACGCTGAGCTTCTCGTAGTGGGCGCCGGTCACGGTGACGGACAGGGAGCCACCGGCCGGTACGCGGCACTGGAAAGAGATCGCCATCGCGGAGGGCTTGAAGCTGTTGGCGTCGGTCAGATCGAAGTCGTCGGAGTCGGCCTCGTCATGGCGCAGCGAGCCTTGGATCTCAACGGGCGGCCCGTCGGGGTCCTCTTCGTTGCGGGCAATGCCGGGGATTCCCATCAGGTCGACATCCTCGTCGCCCGACTGGCCGATAGCGGTGCCCCCGATTGATGCCCCGCTGTGGAGCACGCCGATACCGTAGCGCGTGAGCGGCGTTCCGATGGTCAAGATCTCCTGCAGCGTGGTGCTGTCGTGGAACTGTCCTCGGCCTTCTTCGGCCGTCACGAAGGTGAGCGTGCCCCTCGAGCAGTCGATCGGCTTCCCGGCAGGTTCCTCCGAGCCGCGGGGGCCAAACAGTTCTCGCCGGAGTTCGGCCTCGACGATGGCGCGGGCTTCCAGACCGCTCATGGGGCGCCTCCTACGGCGTGACGGAGTGTGCTGGCTTCGATAAGCGCGACAAGGCGGTCGGTGGCGCGGGTGAGCCCGACGTAAAGCAACGAGTCGAAGTTGTCTGTTGTGGTGGCACCATCGAGGTCAGTCACCACGACGGCGGGGGCTTCGAGCCCCTTAAAGGCGTGAATAGTGGAGTACTGCACCTGGCCGGGGCGGGCGTCGTACCCATCGGCAGGCTTCAAGATCTGCCGGAGCCACCGGTCGTTCGTGGTGGCTGCGATGGAGCCGTGGCGCAGAGGACTCAGAACGACAATCTCACTGAGTTCATAACCCTCGTCCCTGAGTCCGCGAATGGCGCTGTTGAGTAGCGTCGACTGATCCTGCCCCGCCTGGTACTGGAGAAAGACGGGGTCGATGCCATCGTCTTGTCGACGGAACTGCTGGTAGCCAGGTTGCAGACGGCTGAGAAGGTTCACTTGGTAGCCGATGCGTGGCAAGTTGCGGCAGTTTTGTATCAGCTTGTGGCTCGACAGGTAGGGGACGCGGGATCGCAGCCGGTCGCGCCCGGCCTTGTTGTCGAAGATGGCCTGTCGTTCGAAGTCGCCGAACAAGAGCAGCCGCCCATTCCTCAGCCCGCCGGTGACCATTAGATCGAGAACGTCGAGGTACGCATCGGTGGCGATGTCCTGGATCTCGTCGATGATCAGGAAGTCCGAGACTGGCGAGCCATCGCGGTCGAGAAGGGCTTCCAACGCCCGCTCGGGCAGCTCCTCATTCCAAAACTCGGGTCCAACGCCTTCCGGGACGCGGTCGACATCGGCAAGGCGCAGCAACGTTTGGTGGAACGTGCCAACGCTGAGCCCAGCAACGTCCGATAGGTCGTTGGCAAGTCGCTTGCCGAGGAAGCGGTTGAAGCACAGCAACCGCCCCCGGTTGCCTGTGGCGACCTCACGTCGGGCGGACTCCGTCGCCAGGAAGGTCTTGCCCGATCCCGCTGGCCCCGTAAACAAGACAGCGTGGTTTTCCGAAGCTGCGTCGAGCGCCAGATATTGCTCTTCGATGAATGTGAGTAGCTGAGACTCGCGAGCACGCCGCCGATCCCCGGCGACGGTGACCAGTTCGAACCTGGGGCGAAGCAGGCACACTATGCGCTCAGCCGTCTCGCTGTCCGGTCCGACGCCGCCGTAGGAGAAGTGCTCGATCTTGTCGTCGAGATGGGTGGTGCCTGCCGCCAGCGTGCGCAGGACTGCAGCAGGTGCGGACTTCACGTCTTCGGAGTCCATGACCTGCCAGTCATGCCATTCGGGATTCGCGGGCAGCATGGTTCGGGCGCGCACACCGGTGAACCAGACCGCCGCGATCATCGGGATGGAACGGAGATCGATATGCCGTTTGGCCAAGTAGGCGCGCAGGCTGTGCATCGCCTCACTCGCCTGCTGGAACGGCCCGCGCGCCGTGGGAGAGTGGTTACCGAGCTTCCAGGTGCCGTCAGATCGCCGGTCTATTGACTGATGGGACTTGACCTCGATCACGAGGACGCCGATGTGGGGGACGATCACCACGAAGTCGGCCTCGCCCTCGACCTGACGGACATGGTCGGCGATACACAGCGAGTGGAGCACCTGCCAGTTATCGGTCTCCTTGCTGTCGCACAGCGCGGCGTAGACAGCCTTCTCGCCCGGCGGCGCATCCTCCGGGCAGAATGCAGGCATCATGCGAGCCATTGCCCACTCCGATCCTCAAAGGGCACCCTCGCATCGTGCCGCGCCACGATCTCGGTGAAGGGCGAAACAGCCATAACCCGAGTGGCTAGGATGCCCCGAAACCCTTCCGTCTTTATGTCGAGGCTGAGATGGCCAGTCACGTCCAGTTCAGATAGTTCCGCGGCAGAGACAGCAGCTTCAAGTTGCTTCCCGATCTCGGCGCTCACCACGTAGAGAGTCCTTCGAAGCATCGTGGCGTAGCCGAACGCTGGCTGGATTGGGATGCCAAGCCACTGAAGGAGCCGCTCGAAGTCCTGATCGCTGGCCGGTCGGATCAGGTTGGGATCAGTCCAGGCTCGCGCTCGGTCAGCGGCCTTGAACCCAGCGGCACGCAGCTGTCGGACGACTGGGCCGTAGCCGACTTCATGAATGCGCTCCGCCAACTGGTGCTTCCAAACAGCTTGCGATCGGTCGACGGCACCACCGCTAGGAATCCTCGCGATCGCCGCTTGATACAGGGCACTGCGCTCGGTCTCACCCTGTCGAAGGAGCAAGTAGGTGCCAGGCCGCACCGCCGACACGTCCGTATACGTGACGCGCTCGCCGACGGGTTGGTCCGGATCGAGGGAACGAATGCGGTCGCCGTCATCCAGCCACATCGCGAGGTTGCCGCTAAGGAGCAGCTTTCGTGCCTCGACCTCGTCGCTCGTGGGCTCCCGGTGACCTCCACGCCGGTTCCCCCATACTGGCTGCGGCAGGTACTGGTCCTCGACTTCGTCGCCTGGCAGATCAACGGCGGGTTCTGACGTGTCACCCTCCACGAAGACCCGGGCCCGGACTCGGATACCTCCTTGGGCATACATTGCGATCGGCGAACGGGGGACGGCACGGTCGCCAAACCATGCGGGCAAGAGGAAACTCACCGACTCCGTGACGGGAGCCGTCACCAGGGACGAACGGTAGAACCTCGGCGGCCCAACCACGTACGCCTGTTCGGGCTCGGTCTGCTCCTTCTCAAGTTCGCCGGCCGTCAGGACACGAACTCGGTGGTCGCGAAGCCACGACTGGATCCCTCTCGCGGCAGGCCGACTCGCAGCGACGACGACGCAAGCATCCACACCAACCTCCTGGATCGATCGCAGGAGGGCCGACCCAACCTCTGAGTTCGACTGGGCTAGCGCATCGGCAGAAGAAGCAAGTTCGTCGAGCAAAGACTGATCCCCAATCGCGCCGCGCAGGCGATGTGCATGGTTGATGACTTCAATGGCCAGCCGCTGGAGATCGGGGCTGAATGCGGTCGGTTGAGGTTGGGTGATGCGGCGCCACCTCAGCGCCTTAGCCGCACCCACGAGGTCCTCCAAGTACGCGCCGCTTTCCTCCCGAACGAGTACCACAAGACGTCGGACGGCGACGTTGAAACGCGCACCCGCGGGGTCTCCGATCGCGAGAATCTCGACGCCGGTTCTAGCGAGGGCGGCTGAAGCGGCGTAGCGCTGGTTCACTGCGTCGACGCGGCTCATAGAGCCACCGTGAACGCCAGAGCTTCCACGCCCTCAGGGGGTGGCCAGCCGAGGTCAACTACGACCGAGAGCGGCTCGCCGCGCGTGTTCCTCAGTTGTGTTACGAGTTCGGCCGCAGTCTCGTCGGCCACGGAGCGATCGAGCACGCAGACCACAACGGGGGCTTCGATCTCCCCCAGATACCTGATAGCACCGTTGCCATCCAGAATGACGGCCTTCAGCTCCTTCGGGAGCGGTAGATGGTCGGCAAGGCGCGCCGACGGGAACAGGCGTGTGTACCAAGTTGCCGCCCTACTCGCCTTCGGCCTGATCAAGGCCCGGATCGAACTTGGCGTGAGGCCATCCCCTGCCTTGGCCAGGTAGGCGTCGAAGTCCAGTTCCAACCACTTCAAGGTGCCGACAATCGCGAGATCAGCGGGCGGAAGGGCAAGCCGTGCGTCCCAGGCGAGATCCAAGTGGGCCATGCATTCAATGCTTCCTGGTTCGGGACGAGTTTCGCGTTCGGGCGTGTCCAAGCGCGCGAGGGGAGCGAGCGCGCGAATGCCATCGACACGCCACCTCGAACCTGCGAACTGTGTCTCGGGCGGCCCATTTGCTTCGTCGAGGTAAGAGAAGGTCCCTGTGACGACATGGCGGCTGTTGACAGCGCGCAGCGCCTGACCGGGCTCTATTGCCCTCAGCGTGTCAAGAGGGTTGGGCAGCGTCGGTGCGTCGCTCGCGAGCACCCATCCGCAGCCAATTAGCGCCGCCGCGTAGTTCCGGCTTGGTACGGAAACCGCGATGACCAGCTGACGGTCAGCACGGCTCCGGTGGTACCGCGCGACGCGGCTCCCCAATGCCAGCATGGGGCCGATCCAATGTGCAGCGCCTCCGTGCTCGTCTAGGCTCTCCGACAGGACAAGTCGGGTCGGCGGGCGGCTAGGAGAAGCCATCACGGCCAACTCCTCACCCGACGATCAAACCGACTGAGCGCCTCCGACGGGACGCGCTGTCGTGCAGCGTCCCGCGCGCGACGAAAAGCGTCAACCTCTCCAACACTTGTCACGCGGTGAGCGCCTCACCCGCGGACGAATGATGCACTGTCTTCCGCATCGCCGTCTTGATTGCCATGGCTAGCGCCTCGGCAAGCGGGGGCGGAACGGCGTTGGAGACCTGCTCGACCTGAGACGAGAGCGTCCCCTCTAGCACGAAATCATTCGGGAAGCCCTGCAGTCGCATAGCCTCGAAGATGCTGAGGCGTCGGCGCCCATCCGGATGGATATGGATCTCGCGGTGCCCGTAAGCAACCGTCGGGCTGGGCTTGTCCCACTCCAGGCGTCGAAAGCTGCGTCCTCCGGGCTGGGCGCCCCCCGGGGCAGAGAAGCGTTTCGACACCGGCCGCATCGTCCAGTGGTTCTCGTGATACGGAATGTCCGACTTTTCAAGGTGCCGGGCAAAGAACGCCGGCTCCGGTAGGTCCCCGATAACAGACCTAACGGTGAGGCCCTTTGCACCGGTCCTGTTGGGCTTGAAGTCGCGGGCAACCGATCCATCCCTGAAGCCCGAGATGATGACGCGATTTCTGGTCTGGGCAACCCCGAAGTCGAGCGCCGAATACTCCTCTACGACGGGCGTCAGGCCGATCTCTCTGAATTTCGACATGATGCCGCTGAAGGTCACGGCGTGCTTGGTGTCCCGGATCCCGACGACGTTCTCGAAGAGGACGAACTCAACCTGGAACTTGGATTGGAGGGCTTCCACGATTCGGAGATAGAGCAGGGGAAGCTGGTTGCGCGGATCGCTCGCCGCTGAGGCAGTATTCGCCCTTGAGAATCCCTGGCATGGAGGACCACCGATCACGCCAATGGCTTCGCCCGGCTCCAGGAGATCCTTCAACCGCGCAAGGACACCGTCCGGACCCAATTCCTCCAGATCCGCCGCGACTGAAACTGTCTCGATGAAGTTCCGCCTGTGTGTGCGAATAGCAGCAGGCGATAGATCCACGGCAAAGGCAAGAGGGAAATCGGCGTTTCTAAATCCCAGATCTAGCCCCCCCGCCCCTGAGAAAAGACTGACGATCTTTGGGAGCGACATTATGCCTCCGCTTGTACACGGGATCTGCGATCGGGAGTTCTTCCCCGCGGACTTCTGCGAAGAGGTCTGGTTCACGCATTTCGTGGCCATCACGAACCTGTGACCTCAGTCGTTACGTTTGCTTGATTCTTACGGAGCCACCCGTCGAGCGCGTCGCTCTGCAGTTCCCACAGATGCCCCACCTTGTGCGCGGGCATGCCGCGATCGGCTATCCACGCGTACGCGCTGTCCTTGGTGACTCCAAGGTGGACCGCGATCTCTTCGGCGCTCAGCCTGGGCTGCGACACGACGGCTCCTGACTCCGGTTGGAGCCGACCCTAACCCGGTTTGACCCCGCTTGCGCGGCGATGGTCGACCACGCGGAGTTAGGCCCGGCCCGGTGGCCCACAATGTGCATCTCGCGGTGATGGCCAGACACCGCACCGAGGACCAGGCCGCGTTCTTGGAGAGTCAGCGAGCACACAGTTTGGGTCGTTCTCCTCGTTGATTGCCACATCCGTCGCCCTGGTTGCCTCGCCGCAACATCCCGAACAACCTGTCCGCGGTCTGGGCCCGGCGTGGCGGATTAAGTTGTGGACGTGCAGGCCACAGTCGGGGGAGGGATGAAGTTGTGCCCGAGGACGCATCACCGAACTGTCAGCCTTGCGCAAGCTGGGTCGTTGAGTCGCCAACCTCGTGCAGAGAACCGCTGTTGTGAGATTGCGAGACTTGCCCTGACGAGCCCAGCGTGCGTATTCCCGGCGATGCCATCATGGCCTAGCGCTGTGCGCTCATCGGGCTGCGTGGCTGTGCTCACGGTTGTCACCTCTTCACGGGCGCCTGCCCCAGATGCCCTTCCACCGGGAACCGCTCCCTAGCGGCCGCATGCTTGGCCCGCGCCGCCTCGAGCAAGTCGACACCCAGCACATCGGCAAGCCCGAGCAGATAGATGAAGACGTCCGACATCTCCTCGGCCGCGCGCTGTTGCTCGCGCCCCGACGAGAACTCCTTGCGCGCCGCGTCCGCCGGGACCCACTGGAAGAGCTCCGCGAGTTCGCCGACCTCGCCCACGAGCGCCAGGACAAGCGACTTCGGGTCGTGGAACTGACCCCAGTCACGCTCGTCGCGGAACTCACGCAGTTCCCGCTGCAGGTCATCTAGTGAATAGGCCGCGTCTGTCATGTCCCAATCTTTGCGCGCCTATCCGACACCACAACAGCGCCCGCCGAGCAAACGTGCGGCCGGCCAGTTAAAGTCACATTCATCGAAGCGGATCGACAGGCTTCCTTCTCCGGACAGGCCTCCCCCGCACGCCTCTGTCGTGCTGCCCGGGAGCTGTTCAGGTGTCGTTCTTGCTGCGCCAGTCTGCGGCCGGCTTCTCCGCGCTCGAATACCACCTGGCCGAGCGACTCGCCGAGCAGATGAGGGCCAGCACGGGCCACTCCCCCTCGCCTGGTGAGCGCCGCTCCTGGGAGCGCAGCCTTCCGGCCTTGGCTGCCGACCTGGTGTCCGCCGGCCTCGGCGACGTCGAGATGCTGGTCGAGTATCAGCTGCCGCTGACATCCAAGCGAGCAGACGTCATCCTCGCCGGCACCAACCCCAAGACGGGCGAGCCGGCATACGTCGTCGTTGAGCTCAAACAGTGGACCGAGGCGCACCTGGTCGAGGACAGCGATGTGCTCGTGGAGATCGCTGGCTACGGCTCCCACCCAGTCAGTCACCCTCTCGACCAGGTCCGCGGCTACGTCGACTACCTGCGTGACTTCTCGGTCGTCCTCGCGGAGCAGCCGGCGTCCGTGCGGGGCGTCGCCTACCTCCACAACGCCACCGACCACGGCGTCGCTGAGCTCTTGGGTATGCCGCAGAGCCCGGATGGGCGCGTCTTCACCGGCCAGCGCCGGGGTGAGTTCCGGGACTACCTCCTCGAGACGCTCTCGGGGGAAGGCGGTGCCGCCGCGGCTGACCAGCTGATTGGCAGCAAGATCGCGCCCTCCAAACAGCTGCTCGCATTGGCAGCGGAGGAGGTCCAGCACCGCGAGATGTTCGTCCTGCTAGATGAGCAGCGTGACGCCTTCCATTTGGTGAAGCATGCAGTCGACAAGGCCCGTCGGGCGACGACCAAGACGGCTGTGGTCATCTCCGGAGGCCCCGGCAGCGGCAAGAGCGTCATCGCGCTCTCAGTCATGGGCGAGCTCGCGCGGGAAGGCCGAACGGTCGTCCACGCGACGGGGTCGCGCTCCTTCACCCAGACTCTGCGCAAAGTTGCCGGCAAGCGAGCGCCTCGCGTGCAGAAGGCTTTCCAGTACTTCAACTCCTTCATGCAGGCCGAGCCCAACGACCTTGACTGCCTCATCCTCGACGAGGCCCATCGCATCCGGGAGACGTCCGCCAATCGGTGGACCAAGGCTGACCTCCGTACGGGGCGGCCGCAGATCGATGAGCTGCTCGATGCCGCCCGGGTGCCCGTCTTCCTCCTCGACCAGCACCAGGTCGTGCGACCCGGTGAGCTCGGCACCGTGGCCGACATCAAGGCTGCGGCGACGCTCAAGGGGATGGAGGTCGTCCAGATCGACCTCGATGCCCAGTTCCGCTGCGGCGGTTCCTTGGAGTACATCCAGTGGGTGCAACAGCTCCTCGGGCTCGAGGGCAGCGGCCCCATCGGCTGGAGTCACGCGGACAACTTCGAGGTGCGGGTCTATGACTCGCCAGAGGCCCTGGAGCAGTGGCTCGCGAGCCAACAGCAAGCGGGTTATGGCGCGCGCATGACCGCCGGCTACTGCTGGCCGTGGAGCGATCCTCGCCGGGACGGGACCCTAATTCCAGACGTGCAGATCGGAGCTTGGGCTCGGCCGTGGAACCTCAAGGGAGACAGAGCAGTTGGCGGCGCACCCCCAGCAGCTCTCTGGGCGACGGACCCGGCGGGGTTTGATCAAGTCGGCTGTGTCTACACCGCCCAGGGATTCGAATACGACTACGCCGGAGTGATTCTCGGTCCCGACCTCGTCTGGCGGGGTGACCGGTGGGTCTCGGCCCGCTCGGCCAACAAGGACCCCGACTTCCGCAACACCAAGCGGGTCTCTGACGCTGACTTCGACCGTCTGGTGCGCAACGTCTACAGGGTGCTCCTCACCCGCGGGCTCCGAGGCGTCGGCATCTACTCCACCGATCCACCAACACAGGACTTCCTACGCAGGTCAGTCCGCGCGTAGGTCCGACGCCGCGGCGTCATCCACATCAACCACCACGGATCGACAGGCTTCCGCCCCAGGACATGCCTCCCCGTCTCATCGAGAGGCGCGAGCATGGCCACCTGGATCATTGGTATCGACGCACAGAACCCCCAGCATTGGGACTACGCCAAGCACCACGGGTACTGGGACATGACGCGGTGGACGTCCTACGAACCCGGGGACATCTTGTACTTCTGGCAAGCACGTGCTTCCCTCTTGGGTCGCGCGCGTGTCACGAAGGGCACATATGAGCTCCCCGAAGGCACATCCATGCCTTGGAACATCGAGGATGAGAAGCGGCAGAACTATCAGGCTCGCGTCGAGTTCGAGACCACCCACGCGACGGCCGCTGCCCAGCCGAGCTGGAGCGAACTAGAAGCGGCCACTGGGGTGCGGGGGAAGACGAACTTCGGGCCCCGCAGGATCGCCACGGATGATGGCGAGCGCTGGCTCGCGCAGCAGGTGGCAGGCGTTGATGTGTTGTTCATCGATCCCGAAGCCGAGAAGCTCGCCGAGGAGTTCGTCCAGAGCGATGATGGACAGGCCGCCCCGTCACCTCAAGAACTCGAGGTGGACCGCCGGATCCGGATCGAGGCGAGCATCGTTGTGCGGCGCGGCCAGGGCGCTTTCCGACAATCTCTCTTGTCTGCCTACGACCACAAGTGCGCCATCACGGGGACTAACGTGGATGCTCTGCTCGATGCGGCTCACATCTTGCCCTACAAAGGGACTCATACCGACAGGCCCGACAACGGCCTTCTGTTGAGGACCGACATCCACACCCTGTTCGACCTATACCTGCTGGCCATAGATGCAGGACACGTCGTCCTGTCTTCAACTCTCGACGAGAGCGAGTACACCCATCTCGCGGGTGGCGCAGTAAGTCCGGCCACCTCCGGCCACGAGCCCTCCCCCACATATCTCCAGCAGCATCTAGATGAGTTCAAAAGGCGAGAGAACGCACGCTTCGAGTAGCCAGCCACCTGAAGCCGCATCGGACCAATGCGGCTCTTCACCGATGAGTGTGGGGTGAGCACGGCGCGCCGAGGGCCAGGTTGAGGCTGGGGAAGGGTCGAGGTCCCCGAGGATCAGAGGACTTCTACCTCTTCTGAAATCGAGGACCTCGACGATGAGTGAGCCTACGTCGTGTTGCCGTGCTCTGGGCGGCTACTGCGAGCGTTGTGACGTGTTGGTCGGGTTGGACGGGCTGCACGTGATCGGGGTTGACCGCGACGACGGCGGCGCCCTCGTGGTCACGGTGGAGTCCGAGCCAACGGTCATGGGCTGCCCGACCTGCGGGGTCGTCGCGCACGGCCACGGCCGGGTCGCGGTCGCGTTGGTCGACGCCCCGGCGATGGGCCGACCGGTGCGGATCATCTGGCGTAAGCGGCGGTGGGTCTGCCCCGAACCTGGGTGCCCGGTGGCGACGTTCGTGGAGCAGGACGAGCGCATCGCCGCGCCGCGCTCGTCGCTGACGACCCGGGCGTGCCGGTGGGCGATCGAGCAGATCCGCCGCGAGCACGCCTCGGTGAACGGGATCCGCCGCCAGCTCGGCACCGGGTGGCGCACGGTGTGGGAGTCGATCAAGCCGCTGCTGCAGGCGATGGCCGCCGACCCGGCCCGCTTCGAGGGCGTGGCCATCCTCGGGGTTGATGAGCACGTGTGGCACCACGTGTCGACCAAGCCGATCGAGGACGGCGGGCGCGGCCCGAAGGAGCTGACCGGGATGGTCGACCTGACCCGAGATGCGCACGGCCGCACCAAGGCTCGCCTGTTGGACCTGGTCCCAGGCCGCTCCGGGCAGGCCTACAAGTCGTGGCTCACCGACCGCGGCCAGACCTTCCGCGACGGGGTCCAGATCGCCACCCTGGACCCGTTCCGCGGGTACAAGAACGCCATCGATGACCAGCTCGACGACGCCCGCGCCGTCCTGGACGCCTTCCACGTCGTCAAACTCGCCACCGGTGTCGTCGACGAGGTCCGCCGCCGGGTCCAGCAGGACATCCACGGCCACCGCGGCCGCAAGGACGACCCGCTGTACCGGATCCGCAACATCCTGCGCGCCGGCGAAGAACATCTCACCGACCGGCAACGAGCGCGGCTGGACACGGCGTGGGCCGCCGACGAGCGGCACGTCGAAGTAGAGCTCGCCTGGCGCTGCGCCCAGCAGGTCCGCTCCGCCTACCACCAGGACAGCCACGCCGCCGGACGGGTCATCGCGGAGAAGATCCTCGCCTCGTTCACCTCGTGCCCGATCCCCGAGGTCGCCCGCCTGGGCCGCACCCTGAAGCAGTGGCGCACCGAGTTCCTCGGCTACTTCGACACCGACGGCGCCAGCAACGGCGGCACCGAAGCCATCAACGGCCTCATCGAACTCCACCGACGCGTCGCCCGCGGCTTCCGAAACAGAGACAACTACCGCCTCCGAATGCTCCTCATAGGCGGCGGACTCGACCCCTCACCCCACACTCATCGGTGAAGAGCCACCAATGCCCTTTGACCCCGGCGGATAGGGTGTCGTCACACACCAAAGGCAGGGGTCAGTGAAAGACAGTGAGGAGCACCTTCGGGTCATCGCCGCAGTGCGCGAATGGGTTGCACAGGCCACCACGCTTGAACGTGAGCGCCGCAAACTCGAAGAAGCCGCGGAAGCCGCGCGCTCTGAGCTGACCGGTCGCGTGGTGTCGTTCGTCCATCAAGAGCGCGTCGTCTGGAGGGCGATTCCCCTCTCCAAGGCCGACGTCCCGCACCTTAGCGCCCTTGCTGGCAATCGCCGGCTAGCGCCTCTCTCCGAGCTTGCGGAGATTGCGATCGGGCGGCTCACAAACGATGTTGCCCTAGCGGTCAGCCATGCCTCGAGCGGCCGAGGTTTCGCTCGGCTGTTTCAGTCCGCCAAGAAGCGGCAGCAGGCGCAGGAGGCTTCCTCGTTCCTGGCCGCCTTCCACGACTGGGGCCAACAGACCGGGGTCAGTCACGCCCTCGAGCGAGCCAAGGAAGACCTCGAAGTAGCCCACCACCAGGTGCCTCTTCACGCGGCGCTGGGTCCCGAGGTAGGGCTTGTCGCAGCGCTCGATGCCCCGTCGGAGGGTCACGAAGTCTTGCCGACCGAGTACGTGAGTGCCGTGGCATCCGCACTCACCGCCGCTCAGAATCAGGCCCAAGTCGAGCAACGACACCGGGCTAGGGCTGTGCAGCACGGCAACCAAGTGCGCCAAGCAGAAGTGCGCGTTCTGCTCCAGAACATGCCGGTCGCGGGCCTTCGAGAGGCGACGCGGGAGCGTATCCGCGTCAAGCCTTTGACGGACGCCGGTCTGCGCACCGTACTGTCTGTCATCGATGCGGGTGGTCGCATCGAGCAACTTCCTGGCATCGGCCCGATGACGGCCAACCACGTTCGGGGCGCGGCGCGCACGATATGGCAGACCACCTACGACGACATGCCCGTGCGCCTGGACGTCTCGAAACGGTCCCCCGAGTCGACAGCCCTGCTCGGCGCATTGGCTGACTGGGACCGAGCGCGACAGGCTGCGCGGACCGCTAGCCCCTACCGCCCCCTCCTTCTCCAGCGGCAAGGCGTCATCAAGTCGGCGGCACAGAACAAGCAGGCTCTCGCCCTCATCGCTGCGGGCGAAGACGCATCGACTTTCCGCGAGGCCGCGCAGGAGGTCCTTGACCTCGCCGGCGTCCGCCCCGGCGGCAACCTCTCCCACGCTGACCCATGGGACGACTTCCTCCAGCGACCCGCGAACTACTTCGCCATGCTGTCCGAGCTGGGACTTATGGTCGAGGACGAGAAGAAGGTCGAGGGGGACCTCCCAAAGGAGATCCTCCAGTCCATCCGAGACCTTGAGCTCAACACCCGGCGCCTCTCAGCCTCGTTGCGCGGCTATCAGAGCTTCGGAGCCCGCTTCGCCATCGTCCAGCGCAAGGTCATCATCGGAGACGAGATGGGCCTGGGTAAGACCGTCGAGGCATTGGCGGTGATGGCCCACCTCCACGAATTCGGCGTCCAGCGCTCCCTCGTCATCTGCCCAGCCGCCGTCGTCAGCAACTGGACTCGCGAGATCTCCGCCAAGTCGACGCTGCAAGCCCACCGTCTTCACGGTCCAAACCGCGACCGCGCCGCCAGAGACTGGATGCGCGCAGGTGGAGTCGCAGTCACCACGTTCGAGTCCCTCGACTGGCTCGGCCTCTACATGCAGAAGCAGACGCCACCCCGCTGCGTAATCGAGCGCACGCCCTGCTCGGTGAACTGGTCGGTCAGCGACGCGTGGGAGTAGAAGAGGTTGGGGTTCGCCCCCGGGTCATACCGCCGCTGCGCAGCCTGCTCGGCAGGCGGCAGCTCGCGGTGATAGCTGTTGTGGGTGGCCACGACCTGCACCTGGTTCATGCGGGTGGCCTGGCCGCGACGGGCCTGGTCGTTGTCAGCGGCGGCCGCTCCGCTGGCTGCAGTGGGAGTGGTGACGAAAGCGGCAACGGCAAGCGCGAATGCCGCGGTGTTCAGGACGCGATGGCGGATCACGGGTGTCTCCTTGTGAGGCGGGTGCACTGCGGGTGCCCACCACCTCACTCCTGCGGACTGCACTCTGCGTGAACGGTCGATGATGCGCTCATGGCAACACGCGCACAGCCGGGCACTGATCGTCAGGCAAGCGGACCCGGCGCAGAGCGCCCCATGATCATCGGGATGACGCCGCCCGTGCGGAGCAGCTCGACCTCGAGGGAGGTCTCGACTGCCGCCCGCACCGTGAAGCCCCAGGCATCCCCCGCGGCCGGCACGACGCGCACCGGCACCTCGGCTCCGGGCGCGATGGCGTCGGGCTGCGCCGATACCTCGACCCGGTCCCCCGCGACCAACGCAGCGAGCCTCGGCCGCACCTCCTCGGGCACGACGACGGGCAGGATGCCCATGCCGACGAGGTTCGTCCGGTGGATCCGCTCGAAACCTGCAGCGAGCACCGCTCGCACTCCCAGCAGCCGCTGCGCCTTGGCCGCCCAGTCGCGCGAGGAGCCCATCCCATAGCGCTCCCCGGCGACGACGACCACGGACTCGCGCTCGGCGGCATACCTCCGGGCCACCTCCCAGATCGGCGCGACATCACCCGAGGGCGCGTGCACCGTCAGGCCTGTGGAGCCCTGCGGCACAAGCGAGTTGACCAGCGACCGGTTGTGGAAGGCCCCGCGCGCCATGACCTCCCAGTTGCCGCGCCGCGCGGCATAGACGTTGAGGTCGCCGCGGTCCTCGCCCCGCTCGGCGAGGAAGTCAGCGACATAGCTGTCGGCGGGAATCGCGCTGGCCGGCGAGATGTGGTCGGTCGTCACGTCATCGCCGAGGACGAGCAGGGGGTATGCCGCGTAGTCACCGAGCAGCGAGCCCTGGTCCGCGTCGGCGAAGGGCGGGCGGCGCAGCGTGGTCGAGTCGGGGTCCCACGGGAAGCGCTCCCCGTCAGGCACGGGCAGCGCGTCCCACAGCCGGTTGCGGCTGGCTGCGGCGAAGTCGCGCGGGAAGTCCTGGGGCTCGGCCGAGAGCGCCATGGCCTCGGCGATCTCGTCCTCGCTGGGCCACAGGTCGGCGAGGCGGACCTCACGCCCGTCCGGTGCCGCCGCGACGACACCCTCCGCGATGTCGACGGCGGCGTCGCCAGCGAGGGCATAGCCCACGACGAGCGGGGGCGACATGAGATAGCCCAGGTCGAGGTCGGGGTGGACCCGGCCGGGGAAGTTGCGGTTGCCCGACAGGATCGCGACCGGCCGGATGCCGTCCGCGTCGCGCACCGCCTCGGGCAGCTCACCCGAGTTGCCGATGCACGTCGTGCAGCCGAAGCCCACGATGTCGAAGCCCAGTGCGCGCAGGTCCTCGCCCAGCCCTGCCCGCTGGAGATAGCTCGCCGCCGCGGGCGAGCCGGGGGCCAGGGAGGTCTTGACCCACTCCGGCACGCTGAGGCCGAGTCGTCGGGCCCGCCCAGCCAACAGCCCCGCAATGACCAGCAGTCGCGGGTCGCTGGTGTTGGTGCAGCTCGTGATCGCCGCCAGCGCAACGGGATAGGCCGGCATACCGCCTGTCGCCCTCGCCTCGGGCGAGGCCTCACGCAGCGCCGACGGCGCCTCGGCCAGAGCACGCAGGTCCTGCGGCCGGCGCGGCCCGGCGACACTCGTCTGGACGGTGTCGAGGTCGAGCTCGGTAATCCGCGTGAAGCGCGGCTTCGCCTCCGGGTCGAACCACAGACCCGTTGCGCGGCAATAGGACTCGACGAGCTCGATCTGCTCCTCCTCACGCCCGGTCTCGCGCAGATAGGCCAGCGTCTGGTCGTCGACCGGGAAGTAGCCGGTGGTGGCGCCATACTCCGGCGCCATGTTGGCGACGACGGCGCGGTCGCCGACGGTCAGGGTCGAGACCCCCGGCCCACAGAACTCGACGAGCTCCCCCGTCACACCCATCCCGCGCAGCAGGCTCGTCACGGTCAGGGCGAGGTCGGTCGCGAGGACACCCGGCCGGAGCCGGCCCGTCAGGCGCACCCCGACGACCTCGGGGATCCGCAGCGTGATCGGCATGCCGAGCATGACGGTCTCTGCCTCGAGTCCGCCGATGCCCCAGGCCAGCACGCCGAGTCCGCTGACCATCGGCGTGTGGCTGTCGGTGCCGACCATGAGATCGGGCACTGTCCACCGCTCGCCGTCGCGCTCCTCCGTCGTGACGACTGTCGCGAGCTGCTCGAGGTTGATCGTGTGCATGATGCCGGTGCCCGGCGGGTTGACGTGGAGCCGCTCCATCGCGCCGCTCGCCCACTTGAGGAACTCGTATCGCTCCCGGTTGCGCCGGATCTCGCTGCGCATGTTGAGCTCCAGCGCGTCGCTGCGCCCATAGGCGTCGACCGCGAGGGAGTGGTCGACCGACACCTCCACGGGCAGTACCGGCCCGAGGGTCGACGGGTCGCCGCCGCGCTCGGCCAGCGCATCGCGCATCGCCGCGATGTCGACGAGCGCCGGCGTGCTGGTGGTGTCGTGCATGAGCAGCCGCCCCGGCACGACAGGGATCTCGACGTCGCTGCGCCCCTCATCGGCCCAGGCGGCGAGCCCGGCAAGTGCGGCCTCGCGCACGGCACCCGTCTGGGTGCGGGCGACGTTCTCGGCGAGCAGGCGCAGGACGACGGGCAGCCGGCCCGGGTCGCCTCCGAGCGCTGTCGCGAGATCGACGAACCGGTATGCCGTGCCGCCCACCTCGCAGTGCAGGTCACCTTCGGTGCCAGTCATCTCGGTCTCCGTTGCTACGTTTGTTATAGGTTATAAGATACAACGAGACGGATTCGCCACTGGGATCTCGGCCGGATCGACCACGCGCAGGACCACAGCGAGAGGACAGTCTTGGAGCTGCTGACCAAGAACGACTACGCCTACGCGACGCTGCGCCGCCTTATCCTCACTGGCGAGCTCGAAGCCGGGTCCGTCATCCCGCAGGCCCGCATCGCCGAGCAGATGGGACTGAGCACCACCCCCCTGCGCGAGGCGATCCGGCGCCTGGCCGCGGAGGGCCTCGTCGACCTCAGCGCCCACCGCGACGCCCGCATCCCGCCGCTGACGGCGGACGAGGCCATGAGTCTCTATGAGGTGCGCGACAGCCTCGACCCCCTGGCCGCCGCCCTGGCCGCCGAGCGCCGCACCGACGATGAGCTCGCCGAGATCGACCGGGCACTCGCCGCGCTCCGGCCCCTCCAGGACGGTGCCGACGTCGACGCCATGCTCGCCCACCGCGACTTCCACCGTGCGATTTACCGCGCCGCGCACAACCCGATCCTCAGCGCGAGCCTCGAGCAGCTCTGGGACAAGGCCGACCGCTACCGCGCGCTGAGCCTGCGCACCGCCACGCCGACCGCGACCGACCGCAAGCGGGTCGCCCGCGAGCACCGCGCCCTCGCCCAGGCCATCCGCCACCGCGACGCCACGACCGCGCGGGCTGTCATGGTCGAGCACATCCGCCACAGCCACGTCCGCCGCGCTGCCGAGTCCCTCCTCCCGCAGGCATGAGGCTCGATCCGCGGCTCACCCTGTGGCTCGTCATCATCCAGACCGGCCTGGTCCACGTCCTGACCTATCTCTCGCGCCCCTCGATCACCTATGCCGCGATGGACGCCGGCCTCAGCGCCGGCGTCCTCGGCGTGATCGGTGGGGCGTATGCCGCGATCGCCCTCGTCATCGCCATCCCCGTCGGGCGGTGGAACGACCGCATCGGCGCCTGGCCGCTCTTCGTCATCGGGTCGGCTGTGATGCTCGGGGCCGTCATCGCCCTCGGCTTCGCGCCGGTGTCTGCCTGGACGCTCGCGGGCATCGCGGGACTCGTCGGCGCGGGCCATCTCGCCTGCACGGTCTCGGCGCAGAGCGCGGTGGCGGACGCCTCGCCGGGGAGGCTCGACACGGCATTCGGGCATCTCACGCTCATCGCCTCACTCGGCCAGGCCCTCGGCCCGCTGGCCCTCGGACTCGCGCCGGATGCCGCTGCGAGACAGGGGTTCTCGCGCGAGGACCTCACGCTGGTGTGTGTCGGCGTCGCGCTGCTGCTGCTCACTCTCCTCAACCGGCTGCCCTTCCACCACGGCGGTGGCGAGGCCGAGCCCCAGGGCAGCCTGAGCGGCATCGTGCGCATCCCGGGGCTGCTGACCGCGGTCGTGGCCAGCGCGCTCATCCTCGCCGCGGTCGACCTGACCGTGATCTATCTGCCGCTGCTCGGCGAGGAGCGCGGGCTCAGCGCCGCCGCAGTCGGCACGCTCCTCGCGATCCGGGGCGTGGCGTCGATGGTCAGCCGGTTCGGGCTGGGGCGGATCGTCGCCAGCATCGGCCGGTCGCGCTTCATGGTGATCAGCGTGGTCGTCTCCTCGCTGACCCTGCTCGCGACCGCGATGCCCATGCCGTATGCCGCGCTCGCCGTCGTCATGGCCGTCATGGGCCTCGGGCTAGGTGTCGGCCAGCCGCTGACGATGGCCTGGGTCTCGACCGTCGCACCGGCGCGCGACCGCGGCCTCGCGCTGGCGCTTCGACTGACCGGCAACCGGATCGGCCAGCTCACCCTGCCCGCCGCCGTCGGAGCACTCACCCCGATCTGGGGCGCCGGCGTGGTCTTCATCGTCACCGGCCTCGCCGTCGGCTCGCTGGCCTTGGTCTTCCGGCGCGGCGGCCTGGAGTCCGAGGCCTGAGCGCCACACCCCAAGGTGGGCACACGGCATACGCCCACCAAAGGCTGGGAGTCCGCGAGACTGGGCGGATGGCACGCAGCCAGGAATCGCAGCTCGAGGTCGACGGCCGGCGCATCCGGGTCACCAACCTCGACAAGGTGCTCTATCCCGAGACCGGGACGACCAAGGGCGAGGTGCTCGCCTACTACCAGGCGGTCGCGCCGTGGTTCGTCGCGCACAACTCGCGGCGGCCGGCAACGCGCAAGCGGTGGGTCGACGGGGTGGGGACGGCGGACAAGCCCGGCCAGTCCTTCTTCAGCAAGAACCTCGACTCCGGCACCCCCGACTGGGTCGACACGGTCACGCTCGAGCACCGGCAGCGCAGCGCCACCTATCCCCTCGTCGACGACGCCGCGACTCTCGTCTGGCTCGGGCAGATCGCCTCGCTGGAGATCCATGTGCCGCAGTGGCGCGTCGGTCCGCGCGGCGGCCACAACAACCCCGACCGGCTCGTCCTCGACCTCGACCCCGGCGAGGGCGCCGGCCTGCCGGAGTGCATCCAGGTCGCGCGGCTGTGCAAGGAGATCCTCAACGACATGGGCCTGCCGAGCGTGCCGGTCACCAGCGGCAGCAAGGGGATCCATCTGTATGCCGCGCTCGACGGACGTGCGTCCCTCGCCACCGCGACCACCCTGGCCAAGGAGCTCGCGCGGGCCCTCGAGGCCGACCACCCCGATCTCGTCGTCGCCGACATGAAGCGTGCGCTGCGCGGCGGCAAGGTCTTCCTCGACTGGTCGCAGAACAACGGCAACAAGACGACCGTCGCCCCCTATTCACTCCGTGGTCGCGCGAGACCCTTTGTCGCAGCACCTCGCTCGTGGGACGAGCTGACCGACGACCTGCACCACCTGGAGTATGCCGAGGTGCTCGAACGGCTCTCGACCGTCGGCGATCTGCTGGCTCCTCTGCTGCCGGCCGAGGCGCGGGTCGAGTCGCGGGACGGTGGGTCGGGGGCCGTGGAGTCGAGCGGGGCAGATCGGCTCGGCAAGTACCGCTCGATGCGTGACGGCACCAGGACCCCCGAGCCCGTGCCCGACGAGGCGCCCGCCGGTGGGAGCGGCAATTCCTTTGTGATCCAAGAGCATCACGCACGGCGGCTGCACCACGACTTCCGCCTCGAGCGTGACGGGGTGCTGGTGTCGTGGGCGCTGCCCAAGGGCCCGCCGACCGACCCCAAGAAGAACCATCTCGCCGTGATGACCGAGGACCACCCCCTGGCCTACGGCAAGTTCGAGGGGAGCATCCCCAAGGGGCAGTACGGCGCGGGAGAGGTGACGATCTGGGACGCCGGCACCTACGAGTGCGAGAAGTGGATCGACTGCAAGGAGATCATCGCGACGCTGCACGGACGGCCCGACGGGGGCCTAGGCGGCACAGCGAGATTCGCGCTCATCCACACCGGTCGTGGTGACAAGGACAACCAGTGGCTGATCCACCGGATGGCGCTCGACGACGAGGGCAAGTCGAGCGACAAGGCGCGGGAGACCGGGAGCGGCGACGCGGCATACCCCTCGTCTGAGAAGGCGGCCGACCTCCCTCGGATCGAGCCGATGCTCGCCACCCTCGGCAGCGAGGACGACGTGCGGTCGGGCGAGTGGGCCTATGAGACCAAGTGGGACGGCTATCGGGCTGTCGCCGAGGTGGCGGATGGGACGGCGACCTTCCGCAGCCGCAACGGGCTTGACGTGTCGGCGAGATACCCGGAGCTGCAGGAGCTGGCCGAGGCTCTCGGCGGGCACAGCGCAGTGCTCGACGGGGAGATCGTCGCGCTCGACGGCGACGGGCGTTCGAGCTTTGGCAGCCTCCAGAACCGCGGGGACGCGAAGTCGCGGGTTCGCGCGCACTACATGGTCTTTGACGTCATGCACCTCGACGGCCGGTCGCTGCTGCGCACCCCCTATCTCGAGCGGCGCGAGGTGCTCGAGTCGCTGGGGATCGACGGCGCGCACGTGCATGTGCCGGTGACCTTCGGGACCGACCGCGAGCTGGCGCTGCGCACCAGCCGGGAGCTGCACCTCGAGGGCGTGATCGCCAAGACCGTCGACGGCGTCTATCAGCCGGGCGGCAGGGCGCGGACCTGGGTCAAGATCAAGAACGTCCGCGCCCAGGAGGTCATTGTCGTCGGCTGGACCCCGGGGAGCGGCAGCCGCAGTGGCGCGATCGGCTCTCTCCTGCTGGCGGTCACTGGCGACGACGGGCTGGAGTATGCCGGCAAGGTCGGCACTGGTTTCAACGCCAAAAGCCTTGCGGAGATTGGGAGTCGCCTCGCCCGGCTGGAGCGCAAGACACCTCCGCTGGAGGGCGTCCCGCGTGCCGACGCCAAGGAGGCGCACTGGGTCACGCCATCGCAGGTCGGCGAGGTCGCCTTCACCGAGTGGACCTCGAGCGGCCGGCTGCGCCACCCCTCCTGGCGCGGCTGGCGCCCCGACAAGAGCCCCGACGAGGTCGTGCGCGGCGAGGGCTGATCCGGCGGCCAGTGCGATGGGCCACCCGCGCTTTTGCCCAATTGGGCAGAAACGCGAAAGGTCTGTCCCTCGCGGGGCGAGCGACCGGGGCGATCGTGCCCAACTGGCCTAAAGCGCCGGGTCCTGGAGCGTCGTGGCCTAGAGCGCGCGGGGCTCGAGGGCGGCGAGCTCCTCGAGAGTGAGGAGCCGGCCGTCGGCCGACTCGAGCGCGCCGGCGATGTAGGTGCGCGCGAGCCGGGCGGCGTGCGCGGGGGTGGGCGCCGCGGCATACCGCAGGGTGTGATCCCGGCCCGCATGGGAGACGATCGTCTCGAGCATCCAGCACATGTCGGTGAGGTCGACGCCCGGCCGCAGCCGCAGCCCATAGAGCTCGAGCAGCTGCCGATAGAGGGGGGTCCAGATCGCCTCGACGGTGTGGCGGTAGTCGGCGTAGGCGTGCTGGATCTGCGGGTACTCCGGCCAGATCGCAAAGAGCATCTCGGCGAGCCGGAAGAGCTGCCGGTCGGTCGACGCGAGCGCCTGCTGCTCGGCGAGCCGGTCGACCAGCTCCCCAAACGTGAGCGGCCCCCAGACCGCCATCTCGGCGCGCGCCTGCTCCTCGTTGACGGCATACCGGTGCGGGCGCAGGACATAGGAGATGAGGTCGGCGTACCAGTCGGACGCGATCGGCCAGCGCCGGCGCATGTGGTGGGCGCTGAGGTTGAGGGAGTTCTCGACGAAGGGCTCGTGCCCGATCAGCGCGGACAGCACCCGCAGCGGCGCGCCGGTGACGTCCTCGCCGAGGTCGCCCATGAGCCGGTCGGACAGCTGCTGGGAGGCCTCGCGCAGGAGGTACTGCGTGACCGGCCCGTTGGGTCCGTTGGGCCCCGTCCGCGCCGCGATCCGCGTGACCACGCGCGAGAGATCCTCCAGCTCGATCGTCCCCCGCGAGTGCGCGACCTTGCCCCCACGATCCCGCACGAGTACCTCGACGGGCTCCCTCTCCGACCCCATGCGCTGACGCTACTCGGGGGGAGGCCTCCCCGGGGGTTCCCGCCCCTGATCTGCGGCTCGCCGCTCTGATTCGCTGGTGGATTGGTGCAGGTATGCCGCGAGCGCGCGTTCGGAGGGGCACGCGCCGCCCGCGGCATGCCGGCTTGACTGAGGGACCGGGCGCTCGGGTCAGCGGGAAGTCACTGCGAGATCAGGCTCCCCAGCGCCGCAGCCAGCCCACCGAGCAGGAAGCCCGAGATGCCGAAGGCGAGCGGGCGGTTGTCCATGGCGTGGTCGTGTCCCAGCGCGCCGTGCGTGACCGCGTGGCCCTTGCCGCGCCGCAGCAGGGCCCGGTTGACCGGGAGTGCGGCAAGGAAGGCGATGCCGAGAGCGAGCGCCATCGACACCCAGAAGAGCCAGTGGGTGAGCCCGGCGTCCATCGCCCCAGGGACCACCAGCATGACCGCGTTATCGACCAGCTCCATCGTCGCGATCGACACGGTGTCGGCCGCCAGCACCAGCCCGAACGCAGTGCCCGCAGCGATCCCGGCGCGGAGCAGCGGCAGCGCGGAGAGCGTGTATCCGAAGACGAACGCCAGCGCGACAGCCAGGACCGTGGTCGGCAGGTTCGACCAGCCGAGGGCCGTGCCCGCCATGAGGCCCAGGATCTCGCCGATGGCGCAACCGGTCAGGCAGTGCAGGGTCGCGCTGACGGCCATCCCCGACATGTCGTGCCCTGCGTGGCCAGCGTGGGTCTCGTGCCCGTCGTGTATACCCATAGGGGGTATAGCGCAATCGACGGCGCGGCTATTCCCGGGGCGTCCAGGCGAGCACACGGCATACCCCCTCTTTGGGCGCGCGAGTTGGGACCATGGAGACATGGGGACGGTCGAGCTGCACAGGGCCAAGGGCGGGCGATACGAGTCGGCGGAGCTCGGGTGGTTCAAGCAGCGCAAGTGGTACAGCGCCGACGTAGACGCGCAGGCGCCGGGCGGGGAGCCGATGGTCTTCCGCCGCTCGGCCTGGCAGACGCACTTCCACGCCGACGACGCACAGGGGCGGCCGATCGGCGACCACCCGCGCACGGACTGGCTGCACGGCCGCGGCCCGCTGACCTGGCAGAGCGTGGCCTACGACTTCGTGCGGTCGAGCGCGTGGAAGGGCTCCTATGCGCTCACGCGCTATGACGAGCAGCTCGCGCTGTTCACACCGTCGGCCTTCGGGAGGACCATGACGATCGAGGTGGCCGACACCGTGACGCCGTCGACCGTCCCGCCCGGGCTGCTGCTCTTCTGCGCGTGGATCACGCACCAGACCCAGGAGGACACCTCGAGCGCCGCCGGCGGTGGGGCGGGCGGCTGAGCCGGGAAGAGAGCTCGGGATGTCCGATCCACTCGAGTCGAGAGGCCACTAGTGGTGGCTATTCGGCCCGGATTCCCACCACAACTGGCCTCTGGGCTCCGCGTCGAAGGCCCACAACGACAGAAGTCCCGACCCATCTGGGCCGGGACTTCCGATCTGTGGGTAGTTCCCGAAAGTCGCTGACCAGGCTCAACGGCCGCGATGGGGCGCCTTAAGGCACAGCGGCCACTCCCAGTCAGGCACACCTGACGTCGCCAACGTTGTGGATCGCAATCCGCGTCACTCCGCCCAGTTAGGGCGTGCCCCGGGACCTGCTGCCTACCGCGCAGGAACGACGCGCCCATACCCCGACTACTTCGAGGGACGGATGCACCTCAACCAGTCCACGGGTGACAAGAAGGTATCTTGCGGCCGGGACGGGGAGCGTGGGCCTCGGCGCGGCGAATCTGCCGCCGGAACGGTCATGATGCCGTTGGTGTGTCGACACGACGACGGCTAAACCTCGGCCTGCCTGCATCGACTACCGGACAAAGGTAGTTTCGGCGCGAGCGCGAGTGCGAGCGTCGGGGCCAGTGCGCGAGAGCCGAAGGTGGCGTTGCGGTGAGCACGACCGATGTTGGGGATGGCGAGGACGAGCTTGACCACGAGTCGGGGCGGGGTGGGACGCTGCCCGATGCGGCACTCGTTGCGTACGGCGAGAACAAGGACATGCTCTGGCGGACCGCAGCGTTCGTGCTCAGGCCCTACGGTCTGGAGTCCCATGCGCTCGATGTCGTACAGACCGCCCTGATGTCGCTGATGAAGTCTCCGCCCGCCAGGGTGGAGAGCTGGTCGGCACTGATGGTGACAACGGTAAAGCGACGAGCCATCGACTTCACCCGCGGGACCTTGGCGCGGCATGAACGGCCTCACGATCTCGGGGTCGAGGGTCGCGAGAGAATTCGACCGGTCAACATCAACGACCCGCTGGTGGCGACGGCCGTCGTCGAGGCCGATGAACGCGAACGGATGGTGAGGCTGGTGCGAGAAGCCTTGGCAGTACTGACGGATGACCAGCGCGAGGTCGCTGAGCGAGTGCTCATGAGGGAAGAGAAGCAGGCGGATGTAGCGAAGGCCATGGGCATTTCGCCCGGCCGGGTAAGCCAACTCAAGTCAGCCGCAATCAGGCGGTTGACGGTCATGATGGAAGCGAAGGGGGTGACGTTATGAGCGAAGACGATTGGGATGCTTCGTTCGACCGCGAGTTCGAGCGACTCCTGGAGCTCCCGTCTGGAACTGACCGTGAGCCCCTGCTGCGTGCCATGGCGCCTCAGGCACGGGAGCAGGCGCGGCGCATGCTCGCTGTCGCTGACCTCGCGTGGGTCGCGGGGCAGGGCGCGCCGCCGTTGGAGGAGGACCCTGTCGCCGCGATGCTGGGCCTCGTTCCCGACCCGGGCTATCAGCTGAATCCTGCGGCGTTGAAGCGCGCCCGCACGAAGGCGAACATGAAACCAACCGTTCTTGCCGCTGCCCTGTCCCGGCGTGGCTGGTCGGTCTCTGCCGGCGACGTGTTCCACTGGGAGCGGACCGGCGAAGCGTCGATGTCCCCGGCGCTGTTGCGTGCCGTCGCAGCGGAGCTTCATGCCGAGCCCGACGCGTTGACGGGCACCGCAGCCCAGCCCGCGTCTGCTCGTGAGGACCCACGGCACGCGACGGCCCGAAGTGTTGCCTCGGAAGTCGCCCAGACGCCGACGTTCAAGGATCTTGTCGCACGGTTCGCTCGCATCCAGGGCGTGTCACTGGGAATGGCGGGCTCGACGCTGCATGCGCGGATGCTTGCCACCGTGCACCGCGGCGACCACCCCACAGCCGAGCAGATGCTCGCCTCCGTCGAGGGTCTCGTGAGGGCGCTCGAGCAGGACGACTCAGACCTGTGAACACGCTCGAGGAGTGCACCGAGGCGGCACTCGGCGTGCTCGAGGACAGGACGCGGGAAGGGTTCACAACATCGCCGCTGACGCACCTCCGGGATCTCGGTTTGAAGGTGGAGGCTTCAGACCACCTCGCGGAGACGCGGGACGACGGGGGCAGCTGCGACGGCATGTCGTTCCTTAAGGACGACGTCATCTTGTACGCCCCCACCGAGAACCGCCGGGAGAACTTCACCCTCGCCCACGAGCTTGGGCACTGGCTGGTGTACCAGGTCGACGACATCTACGACTGGCTCGACGACCAGCCCGAGCCAGACGTAGCGCTCGAGACGCTATGCGACCGGATCGCGTCCCGGCTCCTCGTCCCTGACACAGTGCTGCGCCAAGCCGTCGGCAACGGCCCCGTCCAGGCCCGCCACGTCGCCGACATCTACCGCGCCACCAACGCCAGCATCCCGGTGTGCGGCATCGCGCTCGCCAGCCAGCTCTCCACGCTGGGTGCCGTCATCATCGTGGAGCAGTCATCCCAAACTATCGAGTACGCCAGCATCCACCCCGACCCCGACAGGGGTTGGCCGAAGGTGCTGCCCTGGCCCGGACAGCCCGTCCCGGGGGCCCATCCACTCAGGCGACTAAACGCCGTTGGAGCGACCTTGACGACCCGGTCTTTCTGGGAGACGCCTTGGCGCAGCCGGGCCGACTTCTATCTCGACGCTGTCGCCGGCAACCGCCGCACAGTCGCCGTACTCGCCGACACCGACCTGTGGCACATCGACCGGTTCCACCCGGCCATCACCCGTGAGTTTGACGACCGCCCCAAGCGAGAAGTCCGCTGCTGCGGCACCACGCGACGAGTCCGCGGCTACCCCTGTCACCGGTGCGACGAGCCGTTCTGCCCCGTCTGCGGGAAGTGTCGATGCGACCGGCAGGCTGCCGCCGAGCACCGATGCGCCGGACGGTGCGGCCTGCAGTACCTCCCGCACTTGCTGATCGACGGCCTCTGCGAAGACTGCCGCTGATTCCCAGGAGAGCCCGGGCCCCGCTTGGCTCGCCGGGCCATCTCGGGCTCGGTGGACGTCGGCATGCTCGCACGAGATCGCCGGACCTAGCCGCGGTCGACGCTGCGCGCATGGTTCGACCTTCAGCCGCCTAAACATCGCGGCCCCAGGTTCGACTACCTCCCGAGGGGACACCGCAACCCGCCGGTGGCTCTCGGGGAGGAGGTGCATTGGGATGGCAAGGAACACGGGGCGCAACTACCGCGTGGGTGCGGTGAAGGGGCGCAGCGAGTTCAAGGTCGGCAAGACGTGGTTCAAGCGGGACACCGCAACGGGCCGCATCCTGAACGGCAGCCAGAACCAGCACAAGGGCGTTCGCAACGAGAAGTAGGGCGGCCCAAGGGGCGGTTGGCGCCACGCGGTGCCAGCCCCTGTGGGCCCTGACACCAATAGACCCGGGCCGCGGACAACCACAAACTCACGGAGCACAACACACGAAGGAGTCGCCATGCAGGCGGACCACAAGGGCAACGACGACAACACTGGGCAGGGCACCGGCGGGGAAGGGCACGAGAAGACGGTGACCCTCATCGTGAACACCCGCTCGCACCCGTGGAGCGAGAGGGCCATCTCCTACGAGCAGGTGATCGAGCTGGCCTACCCGGGCCAGCCCGTTAACCCCGCAGAGGAGGAGGTCACCGTGCGGTACAGCCGCGGCCAGGACGACTCCCTCGAGGGGTCGCTCACGGCCAGCCACAGCGTCAAGGTCAAGAACAAGATGGTGTTCGATGTCTACCGGACCGCTCGCTCTTGACCACGACCTGGGCCGCGTCCTGGATGACGGCTTCGACGCCGTCATCCAGGGCGGGCACCTGGTCATCCGCAACATTCCCTACGTCCGCTCCGACCGCACCGTCGGCTACGGATTCCTGGCTTACCCGGTAGCCGTGAGCGGCGACCGCGTTATATCCGAGACCGACCACCGCATCTGGTTCGGCGGCGACGCGCCCTGCAACGAGAACGGGACGACTCTGACATGCGTGAATCCCGAGCAGCGGGTGATCACTGACGAGCTCACGGCACAGTTCATGCTGTCGAGCAAGCCGGGTCCACATGGGTATTTGAGCCAGTACGAGAAGGTCACCGCGTACTCCCGCATCGTCTCCCACCCCGCCCAGGCTCTCGACCCGACCGTGACCGCCACCCCGGGGGCGGCGTGGCAGGAGGTCGAGGACGACCTCCCATTCCGGTACCGCGACACCGCCACGACCCGCGCGGGGCTCGCGGGGCTCACCAAGATGTTCCTATCCGAGCGGATCGCCATCGTGGGGGTCGGCGGCACCGGCGGCTACATCCTCGACCAGGTCGCGAAGACCCCAGTCGCGAGCATCACGATGTTCGATCGCGACTACTTCGACAACCACAACGCCTTCCGCGCACCCGGCGCAGCTAGCCTTGAGGATCTGCGCCGCCGCCCCCGCAAGGTTGAGTACTTCGCCGAGGTGTACGGCCGGATGCACACCGGCATCACTCCGGTGCCCGAGCACATCACCGAGGAGAACCTGCACCTGCTCGACGACTCCACGTTCGTGTTCCTCGCGATGGACGACGCAACAATGAAGCCCGCCATCATCGCCCACCTCACCGACCGCGGTATCCCTCATGTCGACGTCGGCATGGGCGTTGAGGAGATCGACGGCAAGCTCTCGGGCCTCCTCCGCACCACCTACAAGGACCCCGGCGCCGCCGACGGCCCCAACTCGCGGGCCAACAGTATCCCCGGCCCTGCCAAGGAACGCGACGACTACAGCCGCAACATCCAGGTCTCCGATCTCAATGCCCTGAACGCCATGCTGGCCGTCTGCCGATGGAAGCGACACCTCGGCTTCTACGCCGACGGAAACGCCGAAACGGTCGCGCTCTACAGCATCTACCTCAACAACGTCACCAACGAGGACGACCGATGACCAAGGACTACACGCCCGAGTTCGTCGATGAGTTCCCGACGCCGATGATGCCCGCGTTGTTCTACATCTCCCTCGAGTACAACACTTGTGGTCATCTGTGCGCCTGTGGCTGCGGCCACGAGGTCGTCACCCCGCTCTCACCCGCGCAGTGGTCGTTTGCGTACAACGGGAAGGACGTCTCCCTTTGGCCTTCGGTCGGGAACTGGGGGCTTCCGTGTCGCGCCCACTACGTCATTGACCGCGGCCGGGTCGAGTGGGCCCGGGAGTACACCGACGACGAGGTCGCCCTGAACCGCAGTCGAGACCGAGAGGCCCTTGCGCGGATGGACCGGGGACGTATACCTGAGACTCAGCCGCCCAAAACTCGCACCGGTGGAAAGGAGAGCACAAGAGACGAAGCCAAAGGCTGGCTGGACCGCGTTCTGGCCTCAGTTCGCCGGTGGTTCTGGAACGAGCATCGGCGTTAGTTGCCTTCTGGTAACGCAGCAACGCACACGACCTCAGACTTGGGTCGACCTCCGGGACAAGGATGAGGGTCGGAGCCGCCATGGGCGGCACCTCACAGCCAGGATTCGCGATCCTACTGACGCTAGCGGCGCTTTTTCTTCCCACACAGCCTCTTCGTTGGTCGTCGCGCGGACGGCGGAGTGGGCCTGCTTGCACGCCCAACGGGCTGCAAGCCCATCTCTTCCACCAATCGATCGAGGCCGGAATCGGAACCCGGCGGGTTCGTTAGGTAGATGGAGTCGAGAAGGTCTCCTTCTGTATCGAAGAGCAGACCGTACGCGCGATCCGATTGCAGCTGGTACCCCTTGACCCGCACATACTGTGACAACTGGTCGCGACAGGCGAGGCTGTTCCCGGTCCCCGGCGCCACTCCAACGAACACGGTGGGATGCCCCCACATGCCCGCAAAAGACATGAGCATGTCGTGGTAGCTTCCGTCCGCGGAGGTTCTCCGACAACACTCGCGGATGCCTTTCACAAGCCGTGCCTGCGTTTCACCGGCAAGGCCGAGCAGATCAGTCGTGCAGCGTAACCAGCCGGGCTCGCCCAGGTCAGCGATCGCATCGACGATGGGGACGATCTCCTGGGCAATGTTGAAAGTTGGTTTCGCGGGTCGCGGCTCGAACTCGGGAATCTGATCGCGCAGGTACCACTCGCTCAGCGGTTGGCAGTGATCGGCGACCATTGTCCCGACGGCACTCTCGCCGCGCCTCCTTCTATCCCGTGCCTTCACTGGAGGCGCGGATACATGTTCACGTCGCACTTCGTCCGGATCATCGTCGACGTAAAGGTCTCCACCGAGGAACAACATGAAGAGATCAAGTTCATCGGATCCGCGATAGAACGTGGCAACGCCACTGTCAGTGCGGCGTCGCAGATACAGAAGAAACTCACTGGGCCGATCACAAATCTCGGAGATCACCATCAAGTCATGCAACGACGCAACCCAGGGAGGCTGCCGCTCAGCGAGCAGTCCGGCAGCCTGAAGATCACCAATGGCCACACCGAGCGGACCGACATCGTCCAGCAAGACGATGACCGAACGCACTTCGCGGACCTGCGACAGGTCTAGCCACGAGTTCGGCGTGAGCCAGACGCCTCCGTTCACTTCGATCAGCCGTTGCAGCCGTACCGCTTGATTGTTTGCGTCGCCGATCGTCGCCTTCAAATCAGATTCGAGTCTGCGAACGTCGCCACGTCGAGACTGACTAGCGACCGACTTCGCCTTCACCTCCACAACGATCGCGACATCGTCGACCAAGAAGAGCCCGTCTCCCTCGACGCGGTCCGCCACGAGGTTCAATTCGTTGCATGCGGCGCCGACCTCGGCTTCTCTCCGGCCCTTCTTCGCCGCGTAGTAATGGAACCCCGAAAGAAGCGCCGCACACCCAAGAACACGTTCAAGACTCGCGACGGCAAGGCCCTCGCTAACTGACTGCCGGGCCCGCTGATCGTAGCGCCGCATGGCGGACGCGTGCGGCGCGAGCGCTCGCTCAAGTACAAGGCGCAGCGAGTCGAGGCCAGGATCGTTGACCGTGGACACGAAGCCACCTGCTCCGTCCGCAATGAGCGGAGTGATCAGGAACGGGTTGGTGGCTGTGAGGAGATCGCAGACCCTCATCCCCGCAGAGATCGAATCGTCAAAGACTTGAGAGTACGAGTTCAGGACGGTGAGAACATTCGCCTCGTCTAGCTGTCCAGCTTCGGCAAGTTCGCTGGCGCGCATCGTCGCCCGCTCCCCGGGCAGGAACATGAAGTCGATCATCGCTTCTCTGAAACGGGCGATCACTTGTTCTGGCATCTGTTCCGAGGAGACCTCCTGGTCGAGCATGATGTCTCCGATCGCGTCACGGAGACTCGTCATTCGATCTGCGGAGATAGATTTCAGGGCATCACGGACACCCGCCACGTCGTCGTACCCGTAGCCCAAGTGCTGGTTCATGAGTTCCCTGACCACGGGATGTTGGAAGAGACGACGCTCCTGCTCATATCGGATGTGGTCGTACTGAAGGTTTCGAATGTTCAGCACGGCACCTTGGTACTCCGACGCAAGGCGCGCTAGCGGGTGCTCGCTCAGATGGGCCTCGTACTGCTGCCGGTACGTCGCCAGTCGCGCAAGCCGCTTAGCGCGCGCGTGCAGTTCCCCGATCTTCTCGTGCGGACGAGTCTCCTCACGCGGGACATCGCTCGGCTTCCGGTTGGAACGAGAAAGCAGCACAGCCGCCACCAACTCCACCGCCAACGCTGACCCGCTTGGCATCGTCACTCGCGGATCGGGAACTGGCGGGAACTCACGCATCCGCATCAGCTCGATCACATCGAACGCGTCAGCCTCCGCAGTAAGTTCCAGCATCGCGGAGGTCTCAATCTCCACCTGCTCACGAAGAACTGATCGCACGTCCGCGACGGACTTGCAGCCAGCGAATAAAAAGAATTCCTGCTCCGGGTCCCCGAAGGCCTCGACATCGATATCGCCGAGCACTCGTCCAAGCCTCACCGAGTCCCCGCCTGGTTCTGCCGCGATCATGCCTACCTCTCTAGCCCGACTACTGCTGGCCTTCCGCAGGCAGAGCCGTTTCCGGGACGACGAACGGGATGAGTCTTCCGTCCTCATCGACGCAGTCGAGTAGGTCACGATGAGGCAGGTCGTCCTCAGCAAACCGGTACCGGCGAATCAGTAGCGCGCGCATCGCGTGCTCACCGTTTCGTTCCTGCCTGCCCTGCAAGCCCATCCGGCGGCCGATCGTCACAGTTTGCATGTACATGTGCATGTCGAGGATCTCGGGTGAGAGTTCCTCAACTGGCATCTGCGGCGAGTCCGGTGTCTCCGGCTCTCGCGCCATCCGAATCCCTTCACGCGGGTCGACCAGCTCAGGCTGCATTCCGTTCTGGTGGAACAACCAATTCATCCGGGCGTTCACGAGCGCCACGAGAATCTGCCAATCGAGCCAGCCATCTTCATGGAGGCGAACGACCTGTGCACGGAAGCCCTCGTCAGCGAGAAGCACCGGGAGGGTGTACCGGAGCGCGTCGTATGCGACCTCATAGCGTTCCCGGATAGCCTGCAACGAATCCGCGCTGTCATATCCCGGGCCAGGCGTGGTTGGTGGTGCGAGATGTTCGTTCTCCGCGGGGACGAAGGATGCCGACGACTTAGGTCGAGAGACCGAGGCGCACCGCGCGTAGTGCTCTTCGTCCAGCAGAGCCGCGGTCTCTTCATAAGGCCGGCCGACCGAAACCTTGTGCAGGAGGCCTCCCCGGAACAGCGGGTCGAGGATGCTCTGCAGTTCTCGAGGGTGCCGAGCGTGGACGGCCTGGAGCAACTGGAAGCACTGCGCGAGGATCGCGACGTCTCTTGCCGCCACGTCGGTGACTGAGCTCGAAAGAACTGCCTGGACTCGAATCTCGGGTTCGGAGTCGTCGATGGTGATGTCGTCGACGTCACGGGTTGCGTCAGCAATCACCCTCACGTGGATTCGAACGGTGCTCTCAACCAGGACTGGCGTGTAGAGCGCGGCTTCGGCTACAAGCACCTGAAAGGCGGCGACGAAGCCTTCGGAGGTCAGGACGGCGCTCTGATCATTGGCGAACTCGAAGATCCAGCGCACGCCCAGGGCACGGAAGTCGATGATTCGGTTCTCGCCGATGTCACCGAGAACAGGCCCTGCGAGCTGTTCGCTTGCACGCTCCTGCAACTCGTCCTCAGTGAGTTTGAAGCGAGCCTCGCCCTCGGCAATCCCGATGATCTCGACAAGGTCGTCGTACCAAGGCGTTCGGTGATGTGCGGCCTGGATCAGTGGTTCGACCTCAGGCCAGAAAGTACGGATTGCCGCAAGGCCCAGGGCCGCGTTCGTCTCGTGATGCCTGAGGTCGGGCCATCTTTCGTAGTCGAACGGTTCTGGCAGAAGTTGCGCACGCCCGAGCAGCGCAATCTCGGTAAGGCCCGCGGCATCGACCCACGTGCCTGCCCGCTGCGCGTACCTTGCCGCTTCCAGGAGTGCTTCCGCCGCCTGAGGCTCGACATCAGAATCGCCACTGCTCAGCGCCATTGCCGCAGCCGTCGCGGCGTACATCTTCGCCGCGCACATCAGGCCAAGTCCCGCGTACATGGAGCCGATGTAACGCATGGTCAACACTGAGCCGTATAACGTGTCGCCGTTGAACCAGTTCAGTTTCGCGTTGTGCAGTTCAACGAGAGCCTGCAAAGGCTTGTTGGCTTTCACGAACGCCGTTCCGCGATCTCGGCATCGTTCCGCTGCTGCAGAGTCGCCCCGTACACCGGAAACAGAGGCGTCTAGGGCGTCACGCACCTTTTCGTACAGCGAGTGCGACGCCACCGCGGTCGCGTACATGTTGAACACCCGGGCCAGTTGCCGCACCGAGTACGCCCGGGCGCGCGGAAGAAGGTCGACGAGCTGATCGAAGTAGTCCATGGCGGAGTCGATGTCGATCAAGTCTTCACCAAGAAGGGCCGACGGGTCGACCTCGCTCTCATCGAGTTGTACGCCGGCGTTGGCTGCTCGTACTGCTCGCTGCGGACGGCCTTTGACTTCCTCTGCCTTGGTCCAGTTCGGCACCAGGCTCGCGAACGCAAGGGTCCCTGTGAGCGACGCAGCGCGGACCGGGTAGTCCGCAGGATCGGTTGCAGCGAGCAACCCGGACACGTGGGCCCGGAGTCGGTCGCACGCATCTTGGATCTCGGCGGATTCGGCTTCAGCAACCCCTGTGACCCAGATGACGCCCCAGTACGACGCCAGCGTCGTGGCATCGTCGACGACGATGCGTTCGGCGCTCGTGCACGCGTAGTTGATCGCGCGTCGAACCAGGTCCTCAATGCCGGCTGCGAGGCCCATGCCGCGGAACCGGGCGACCGCCATCTCGTAGCACGCACGGAAGACCAGGTCGGTGTCGACGCCGTTGTCGGAGTCGGCGAGAAACGCGCCCATGAAGTCCAGCCACTCGGGGAGGTCAGCGTTCGCATGTTCATCCCAGGTTGCGTACCGCAGTCCTGCGATCACCTCGCCCTGGGTAGCGGGGGTGAGCGCAACAGGGCCGCTGTTGCGGCGGAGGTTCTCGAGCAGTTCTGGGTACCACTCGGGGTGAGGGTCGGCGTCAGCCGGCTCAGGCACCAGGGCGGAAGCCATGTCGAGGTAGTACTGAGCAACCCACACGAGATCTGGCTCGGCCAGCATCATCGCTATGTCGGCGCCACAGAAGATGTCGAGCGTTACGTCGTAAGTCTCACGAGCCTCGCGCTGCAGCTCGTGGGTCGCAGCCTCTGGAATCGAATGCGTGCAGAAAAACGCGACATGCTCGACCGGTGTCGCCGTGCTGGCGCAGATGCCCGCGAGGTCCGCCCGAACCTTGGCCTTCAGGCCGTCCCGCTGCACGGTGCAAGCGACGACGACCGGTGCCGTGGACGCCGATGCTGAGAACCCCGCCGAGTGCGGCAACTCGTCCGGAATTCGAGTCGTGTAGGTCTCGGCGTCCCTCTGCTGGTCGCCACCGGCGGAAACAGGGCCGGTTGCAATCAGGATGTTCGAGCTGATCCGCCGACGAGCGACGCGGGTCGCGACAGTCTCGAACAGGTGGTGCTCGTTCCGCGCCGCCATGTCGCTGAGGCGCCACTGGATGTAGTTCTCGGCCTCAGGGATAGCCGATGGTCCGACAGCCCGGCCCGAGTCCGGCTCAGGGCCCGATGATTCCCTAGTCAAGGTCGTACGTCCTTCTGCGGTGCAGGCGCAGTCGCCCAAGTACATGCCACTTCGATCGTGTACAGACAGGGTGCCATCTGCGACCGCCATCCCCGCAGCAGCCGTAGAGCATCCGCGCTTGGCCACCCGTCGGCGTTGTCAATCAGGTCGACGCAGTTCGGCGCAGCATGTCGGCACACACGGTGGCCTCCCGCGTGACTTCGCCGCGATTGTCTCAGTTGGGCTGACGGTTACTCCCGACTCTGCAGCCATGCTCTGCCAGTTGGGCAGCCCCCTAGCTGCCCAATCGTCTTAGGTGGCAAATCGGGCGCGGCATACGAGATTGGCGTCATGAGCGACCCGAGCACGGGGCTGCTTCCATTGGCAGACCAGCGGCCCCCAAGAAGTGCAGCAAGTTGATGGAACAACACCCCCGTCCTCCTCCTGGTCCACGACCTGCAGATCACCGTCATCCACGCCCACACCGGCGAACTCATCCGCGAACTGACCCTCGACCCCACCAAGGACTACCAACCACAACAACAGCAAGGCCCGAACCCCCAATGAGGGTTCGGGCCTTGCATATGTCCTGAGACAGGACATCTGTGCGCAAGGGGGGATTTGAACCCCCACGCCCGTAAGGACACTGCCACCTGAAGACAGCGCGTCTGCCGTTCCGCCACTTGCGCGTGGTCACCCGCCAGCCAGATCTGCACTGGGGGATGCAACACGACATTGTGCTAGACGGAGGGCCGGATCACCAAACGCAGACCCAGGGGCGGCCTCTCGGGAGGAGCTGAGCGGGCTCGAGTGCGTAGAAAGTGCTGCTTGGGCGGCCGGGTGACAGCACAAACGACGCACTCGGCGGCGCGGGGTGGGGCGAGTCGGTCGCTTCGGGCCCGCCAGAGGCGGCGACGACACCCCGTTCACCCCACAAACCACAACAACACCACCAGCCACGCGGCGCGCATACAGGGAGTGCCCAGCCGCGCCCGTTAACATCGACAGCGCGACTGCCGTATCGGCAGCCGTCGGTGTGCCCGGACGCGGGCCCGCCACACGTGACCATTCGCACGCCAGCCTGACCTGCACGACCACGCACCACCGCACACCACCCACCAGCACGACCGAGCACCACCACAACGGAGAAGAGGAGACATGGGACTGTTCGACGGCCTCGAGCAGCGCCTCGAGCGGGGCGTCAAGGGCGCCTTCGCGCGTGTCTTCCGTAGTGAGGTGGAGCCGGTCGAGCTCGCGGCGGGGGTGCGCGGGGCGATGGACCAGCGCGCAGCGATCCTGTCCAAGGGCCGCACGATCGTGCCCAATCTCTTCACCATCGAGCTGTCCGCCAACGACTACGAGCGCCTGTCCACCCTCGACCAGCAGGACCTCAAGGACGAGCTGATCGCCGCGGCCGAGGAGCACGCCGAGACCCAGCGATACATCCCGGGCGGCCCGATCCGCGTGATCTTCTCCCGCCAGGACGAGCTCGAGACGGGCGTCTTCCGCATCCGCCCCTCGACGGCCCGTCACCCCGAGGAGCTCATCGACGACTACGACAACAGCGGGGCGTATGCCGCGCAGCCGGCCCAGCGGCATACCCCCACCCCCAGCCCGGTGGGCGAGGGCGAGGAGATGCCCGCCACCCAGATGCAGGAGGCGGTCGAGCCGCCGCAGCCCAAGAAGGTCAACCTCAGGGACCGCCCGTGGCTGGACGTCGACGGCGAGCGCTACCCGCTGATCGGGGCCATCACGGTCCTGGGCCGGGACGACAGCGCCGACATCATCCTCGACGACCCGGGCATCTCCCGCCGCCACAGCGAGCTGCGCGTCACCCATGACGGCCCGCACGTCGTGGCGACCCTGCGCGACCTCGGCTCGACCAACGGCACGTTCGTCAACAGCGAGCGCATCTCGGGCCCCACCCACCTGACCAACGGCGACCGCATCACGGTCGGCCGCACGACGATGACCTACCGCGGAGGCCGCAAGTGAGCGAGCTGACCCTGACGATCATGCGCCTGGGCCTGCTGGCGCTGCTGTGGGTCTTCGTCTTCAGCATCGTCGGCGTGCTGCGCGGCGACCTCTATGGCACCCGCGTCCAGGCCCGCCCGCAGCCAGGCAGCGCCAAGGGCGGCGCCCGCAAGACCGCGCCCGCAGCACCGGCTGCCGCGGCCACCCCGCGCCCGCGCCGCAACGCCCCGACCTCCCTCATCGTGACGGCCGGCCCACTGACAGGCACCCGTCTGCCGCTCAAGCCGGGCGGCACCGTGATCGGCCGCGCCCCGGAGTCCGCGCTCGTGCTCGACGACGACTTCGCCTCGGGCCGCCACGCCCGCATCTACCAGGACGGCCGCGACTGGTTCGTCGAGGACCTCGGCTCGACCAACGGCACCTTCCTCGGCAACTCCAAGCTCACCGCGCCCACGCAGGTCGAGGCCGGCTCCGTGCTGCGCATCGGCAAGACCCACCTCGAGCTGCGGAAGTAGCCGTATGCCGCTGACCTTCCACTTCGCCGCCCGCTCCGATGTCGGCCTGGTCCGTTCCGAGAACCAGGACAGCGGGTATGCCGGTCCCCACCTCCTCGCCGTCGCCGACGGCATGGGCGGGCATGCTGGTGGCGACATCGCGAGCTCGGTCGCGGTCGGCGAGCTCGTCAGCCTCGACGACGACTCGCTGAGCTCGGGCGAGGCTCCCACGCGCCTGACCCGCAGCCTCGCCAACGCCAACGGCACCATCGGCGACCTCATGGCCGCGCGCCCCGAGCTCCAGGGCATGGGCACCACCGCGACCGTCATCCTGCGCTCGCGCAACAAGCTGACCCTCGCCCACATCGGCGACTCCCGCGCCTACCTCCTGCGCGACGGCAAGCTCAGCCAGCTCACCCACGACCACTCCTTCGTCCAGACCCTCGTCGACGAGGGCCGGATCACCGAGGAGGAGGCCGAAGTCCACCCCCAGCGCTCGCTGGTCACCCGGGTGCTGACCGGCCAGCCCTCCGACGATGCCGATGTCAACGTGCGCGAATGCCGCGAGGGCGACCGTTATCTGCTCTGCTCCGACGGCCTGTCCGGCGTCGTCGAGCGCGACACCATCGCCGAGGTCCTCTCGACCGTGCGCTCCCCCGGCGCCGCAGCCGACCGGCTCGTCGAGCTGGCCCTGAAGTCCGGCGCCCCCGACAACGTCACGGTCGTGGTCGGCGACACGGTCGACATCACCAAGGGCGCCCCGCCCACCGAGCCCCAGGTCGTCGGCGCCGCCGCCCGCCGCCGTCGCCCACGCGCCACCCCAGACTCGCCCGCAGCCCGGGCCGCCGCCCTCACCCGCGGCCAGAACAACGACGACGAGCTCGCTCTCGCCGAGGAGGGCCCGCGCTCACGCGCCGCCCGCGTCCTGCGCGGCCTGGCCGCGGCCCTGGCCGTCCTGCTCGTCGTCGGCGCCGCCGGCTTCGCGCTGTGGGACTGGAGCCAGAAGCAGTACTACGTCGGCACCGACAACGGCTATGTCGCGGTCTATCGCGGCGTCCCCCAGGACATCGGCCCGCTCGAGCTGGCCTCCATGGAGGAGCGCACCACGATCCGCTCCGAGAACCTCCCCGAGTTCTACCGCTCCAAGGTCGAGGGACACCTCGTCGTCGCCGACAAGGCCGCCGCCGACCGTCTCGTCGCGACGCTCAAGGTGCAGGAGGCCGCCTGCTACGAGCGCAAGTCGCGCGGCGAGCCCTGCGGCTCCGGCCCCATCAACCCGACCTCGCCGACGTCGACGACCGGCACCACATCGCCGACCTCTGGCACCTCCGGCACCTCCGGGACGCCGGGCACCTCCGCCACCTCGGGCACCGCCAGCGGCGCGAGCGCCACCAGCAGCCAGCCCAGGGTCAACACCAGCATCACGACAGGAGCGACACCATGAGCCTCGTCGACTCCGTCGCCCCCACCAAGGGCCGCAATGTCGAGCTCGCCCTCCTCCTCGGGGCCGTCGGGCTGGTCATCCTCGCCTACGCCAATGTCGAGCTTGCCACCCACGAGCGCCTCCCCGTCGACCTGCTGACCCAGTCGGCCGGCCTCGCAGGCATCGCCCTGGTCTTCCACCTTTTCCTGCGCTGGAGGGCGTCGTATGCCGACCCCCTCCTCCTCCCGATCGTCACCCTCCTCAACGGGCTGGGCCTGGTGATGATCCACCGGCTCGACATCGCCAAGGGCCGCACGATCGGCGAGGGCATGGCCCTGCGCCAGCTCACCTGGAGTGCCCTGGCCGTCGCCATCGCCATCGGCGTGCTGTTCTTCCTCAAGGACCACCGCACGCTGCGGCGCTACACCTATACCGCTGCCGTCGTCGGCTTCGGCCTGCTCCTGCTGCCGCTCGTGCCGGGCCTCGGCCGCTCGGTCTACGGCTCGCGCATCTGGATCAGCATCGGCCCGTTCAGCTTCCAGCCCGGCGAGGTCGCCAAGATCGTGCTGGCGATCTTCTTCGCCGGCTATCTCGTCTCCACCCGCGACGTGCTGAGCCTGGCCGGCCGCCGCTTCCTCGGCATGACCTTCCCGCGCGCCCGCGACCTCGGCCCGATCCTCGTGGCGTGGATCGCCTCCCTCGGCGTCCTCGTCTTCGAGCGCGACCTCGGCTCCTCGCTGCTCTTCTTCGGGCTCTTCGTCGCCATGCTCTATGTCGCCACCGAGCGGGTCTCCTGGATCGTGCTGGGACTGACGATGTTCTGCGCCGGCGCCTACACGGCATACCTGCTCTTTGACCACGTGCAGCGGCGCGTGCTGCTGTGGCTGGACACCTTCTCCCCCGAGGCGCTGGCCACCTCCGACCAGCTGGCGCGCGGCCTGATGGGCATGGCGTCCGGCGGCCTCTTCGGCACCGGACTGGGCCGCGGCCGGCCCGACCTGACCTACTTCGCCGAGTCCGACTTCATCATCCCGAGCTTCGGCGAGGAGATCGGCCTGATCGGGCTCTTCGCGATCCTCATGCTCTATGCCCTGCTCGTCGAGCGCGGCCTGCGCACCGCCCTCGGCGTGCGCGACGGCTTCGGCAAGCTGCTGGCCGCCGGCCTGGCCTTCTCGGTCGCGCTCCAGTGCTTCGTGGTCGTCGGCGGCGTCACCCGGATCATCCCGCTGACCGGCCTGACGATGCCCTTCATGTCCTCCGGCGGCTCGTCGCTGCTGGCCAACTGGGCGCTGGTCGCGATCCTGCTGCGCATCAGCGACCAGGCCCGCCGCCCGCTGCCCGACCTCGACGAGATCGCCGACCCGGCGACCGAGGTGGTGAGGCTGAAGTGAACAGCCCCATCCGCCGGCTCTCCACCCTCGTCGCGCTGCTCTTCGCCGCGCTGCTGGTCAGCTCCACGGCCATCCAGTTCTTCCAGGCCAAGGACCTCAACGCCCGCTCCGACAACCGGCGCACGCTGCTGTCGAGCTATGCCCGCGAGCGCGGCCAGATCCTCGTCGACGGCAACCCGATCGCCAAGTCCGTCCCCAGCGACGACGAGCTGAAGTGGCTGCGCACCTATCCCCAGGCCAGCCTCTACAGCCACGTCACCGGCTACTACTCCTTCACCTATGGCGCCGGCGGCGGCCTCGAGGCCGCGTCCGACGACCTGCTCTCGGGCCAGTCCGACAAGCTCTTCTACCGCCGCGTCTCCGACATGCTCACCGGCAACAAGCCCTCGGGCGCCTCGGTCGAGCTGACCGTCAACTCCGCCGCCCAGCAGGCCGCCGACGAGGCCCTGGGCAAGCAGCGCGGGGCCGCCGTGGCACTGGACCCCCAGACCGGTGCGGTGCTCGCCCTCGTGAGCAACCCGGCATACGACCCCGGCCGGCTGGCCTCGCACGACGCGGCCAAGGTCGCCGAGGCGTGGAAGGAGATGAATGCCGCGACGTCCAAGCCCATGGTCAACCGCGCCATCGCCGGCAACCTCTACCCGCCCGGCTCGACCTTCAAGCTCGTGACCGCCGCAGCCGCGCTCTCCTCCGGCAACTACACGCAGGAGTCGGAGATCCCCGGCCCGGCCACGCTCAAGCTCCCGCAGACCACGATCAGCCTGCCCAACCACGGCGGCGGCGCCTGCGGCCCCGGCGACAAGTCGACCCTGATCGTCGCGCTCCAGAAGAGCTGCAACACCTCCTTCGCGTGGCTCGGCATGCAGATCGGCGCCGACTCGCTGCGCAGCCAGGCCGCCAAGTTCGGCTTCGGCGACCAGCTGCGCATCCCCATGCGGGTGACCCCCTCCACCGTGCCCGCCGAGCTCAACCAGCCGCAGCTGGCCCAGTCGGCCATCGGGCAGTACGACGTGCGCGTCACCCCGCTCCAGATGGCCATGGTCGCCGCCGGCATCGCCAACAACGGCACCGTCATGGAGCCCTACCTGGTCAAGTCCGTGCAGGGCTCGGACGCCTCGACGATCGACGAGACCAAGCCCAAGGAGCTCTCCCAGGCGGTCTCGCCCGACGTTGCGGGCCAGCTGACGCGCATGATGGAGGCAGTGGTGACCAGCGGCACGGGCAAGCCGGCCCGGATCAGCGGCGTCTCCGTCGCCGGCAAGACCGGCACCGCCGAGCACGCCACCGGAGCCGCGCCGCACGCGTGGTTCGTCGGGTTCGCCCCCGCGGACGACCCCAAGGTGGCCGTCGCGGTCGTCGTCGAGGACGGCGGCAGCGCCGGCAGTGAGGCATTCGGCGGCACGGTCGCCGGCCCGATCGCAAAGAGTGTGATGGAAGCGGTGATCAACCAGTGACGACCCCCCCGACCCCCGATCTGCTGGCCGGCCGGTATCGGCTCGTCTCGCGCATCGCCACCGGCGGCATGGGCGAGGTCTGGCGCGGCACCGACGAGGTCCTCGGCCGCGCGGTCGCCGTCAAGGTCATGCGTCCCGACACCGCCGACAACGAGGGCTTCGCCCAGCGCTTCCGTGACGAGGCCCGGCACGCCGCCGCGCTCCAGCACCCCAACATCGCGACCGTCTACGACTTCGGTGAGGACGGCAACCGCGCCTTCCTCGTCATGGAGCTGCTCGAGGGCCGCCCCCTCTCGGCCCTCATCCAGGAGCACGGCGCGCTCAACCCCGCCCTCGTCGCCTCCGTCCTGGCCCAGACCGGCCGCGCGCTCGACGCCGCCCACCGGGCCGGTGTGATCCACCGTGACGTCAAGCCCGCCAACATCGTCGTCGCCGACAACGGCACCGCCAAGATCACCGACTTCGGCATCGCCCGCGCGATGGAGGCCGCCGGCCACACCCAGACCGGCGAGGTCATCGGCACCGCCCAGTACCTCTCGCCCGAGCAGGCCCTCGGCCAGAAGGCCACGCCCTCCTCCGATGTCTATGCCCTCGGCGTCGTCGGCTACGAGGCGCTGACCGGCAGCCGGCCGTTCGCCCGCGACACCCTCGTCGCCACCGCGCTCGCGCACGTCAACGACACCGCCCGCCCCCTCGGCGCGGCCATCCCCGAGCCGATGCGCTCGACCGTCATGAAGGCCCTGGCCAAGGACCCGGCCGACCGTCCGCGCACCGCCGCCACCTTCGCCGCCGGTCTCGGCGCCGCCGGGCTGGTCCCCGTCTCCGAGGCCGTCGCCCCAGCCCTGGGTGGCGGGGGTGCCGCGACCGAGGTGCTCCGTCCCGTCCAGGACCCGACCGAGGTCGTCGGCCCGCCGGTCCTTGGCCCCGGTGCGGCTGGCGCTGGTGCGGCCGCCGGGGCGGGCGTCGCCGGGGCGTCGGTGCCGCGCACCGCTGAGCAGCCCGCGGCATACCCCACTCCCACGACCCAGCCCCAGGAGCAGGTGCGGTATGCCGCGGAGGACGACGAGCGCGACCGTCGCCGCGGCGGTGGCTGGTGGCTGCCGCTGCTGCTCCTGCTGCTGCTCGCCGGTGCGGCCGCGCTCGGCTACCAGCTGATGAACAACGGCGACGACACCCCGCAGACGCCGACGACGGTCACCACGACCCTGTCGCCGTCCAACGACACCGCATCGGAGGACGCGTCCCGCTCAGCCGAGGCCTCGCGCTCGTCGGAGGAGGCCTCGCGCTCCTCGGAGTCGTCGGCCTCGTCGGTCTCGGCCGATGAGGCCTCGCGCTCCGCCGCGTCCGAGGAGGCGTCCCGGTCGGCAGCGGCGAGCCAGTCGCAGGCCGACGCCAGCCGCTCCGCCGAGGCCTCCCGGTCCTCGGAGGCCAGCGCGTCCGAGGCATCCGCGTCGGCCGAGGCGTCGCGCTCGGCGAGCGCATCCGAGGCCAGCGCGTCCGCGTCCGAGGCGTCCTCGGCATCGTCGGCGGCCGAGGCATCCCGGTCCTCGGAGGCCGCCCAGGCGACCTCCCACGACGCCGAGCACACGACCGGCAACTGACGCGAACGGCATACGTCATGAGGGAGACGCGATGAGCAGGGAGTGGCAGCGGTGAGCATCCCGCACCTGCTCGGTGGACGCTATGAGGTCGGCGAGCTCGTCGGCCGCGGAGGCATGGCCGAGGTCCATGCCGGACACGACACGCGGCTCGGGCGCGCCGTCGCGATCAAGATGCTGCGCTCCGACCTGGCGCGCGACACCTCGTTCATCCAGCGCTTCCGCCGGGAGGCGCAGGCGGCGGCCGGGCTCAACCACCCCAACATCGTCGCCGTCTTCGACTCCGGCGAGGACCACACGACCGAGTCCGGCGGCGCGACCGTCGCCATCCCCTACATCGTCATGGAGTTCGTCGAGGGCCACACCCTCCGCGAGCTGCTCAACCAGCAGGGGCACATCGAGGCCAACGAGGCCGCCCGCATCACCGAGGACGTCCTCGAGGCCCTCGCCTACAGCCACTCGCGCGGCATCGTCCACCGCGACATGAAGCCCGGCAACGTGATGATCGCCGAGGACGGCTCGGTCAAGGTGATGGACTTCGGCATCGCCCGGGCCATCGCCGACGCCAACGCGACGATGACCCACACGCAGGCCGTCATCGGCACCGCGCAGTACCTCTCGCCCGAGCAGGCCCAGGGCCAGAACGTCGACCACCGCTCCGACATCTACTCCACCGGTTGCCTGCTCTTCGAGCTGCTCACCGGGCGGCCGCCCTTCAACGGCGAGTCGCCGGTCGCCATCGCCTACCAGCACGTGAGCGAGCCGCCGCCGCGGCCCTCGACCGGCGCCGACGGCATCTCGACCGACCTCGACGCCGTCGTGCTGCACGCGCTGAGCAAGGACCGCGAGAAGCGCTATCAGACGGCCGAGGAGTTCGCGCGCGACCTGCGGGCCGCCCGGCTCGGCCGACCGATCTCGGGCGCTGCGCGGGGGGCCCTGACCGCCGGCGGCCCGGCGCTCGTGCCCGCCGCCGCGCTCCATCTCGACCAGCCCACCCAGGCCACGCCCGTCACCCCCGGCGTGCGCTCGGACGACTGGCACACCTCGTCCTATGACGCGGTCGGCGACCGGCAGGAGCGCCGGCGCGGCGCCCTCTGGGTGATGCTCATCATCGCCAGCCTCACCGCGCTGATCCTGCTCGGCCTGGCCGGCAAGAACATCCTCGACAAGCGCGCCGAGGAGAACGCCCGCGTCACCGTGCCCGCCGTCGTCAACATGCCGCAGGAGTCGGCCGAGCTCAAGCTGCGCCAGCAGGAGCTCGAGCCCGTCGTGGTCAAGGAGAACAACGACGCCCCCACCGGCGACGTCTTCGACCAGGACCCCAGTGCCGGCAGCGAGCTGCGCAAGGGCGAGCAGGTCACGATCAAGGTCTCCCTGGGCCCGGCCCAGGTCAAGATCCCCAACCTCGCCGGCTACACCGCCGACGGGGCCAAGACCGCGCTCGAGCAGATCGGCCTCAAGGCCGGCGACACCACCCAGGTCGACGACACCACCACCGCCAAGGGCAAGGTCGTCTCGACCAACCCCAAGGCCGGCGTCGCCGTGGCCAAGGACAGTGCCGTCATCCTCAACCTCTCGTCCGGCAAGATGACCGTCCCGAGCGTCGTCGGCAAGGACGTCGCCGAGGCGCTGAGTGCGTTGTCCGCCAAGGGTTTCACCGCCAGGACGGTCTATCAGGCGGCCAGCGCCAAGGTCGGCACCGTGCTCAGCCAGGACCCCTCCGAGGGCAAGGCCGACTACGGCTCGCAGGTCACCCTCGTCGTCGCCACCCCGCCCGAGCGCACCGTCACCCAGACTCCTCAGCCGACCGCGACGCAGGCCCCGCCCACCCGTCGCACGCCGAGCGGCACCAGCACGACGCCGACCGCGCCGGCCTCGCCCACGTCGCAGATCCCCACCACCGACACGACGCTGACGACCGACCCGACCGAGGACCCCACCTCCCCCTCGACCGACTCCACCCCCACGACCGGCAACACCCCCTGAGGCGAGTTGCGCCCCCTCGCGATTTCGCCCAGTTGGGCACAAACGCGAAAGCCGTCGCCCCGCCCGTTAAGCCAAGTGGCCAGTTCCGCCCCGCGCGCTTTCGCCCAGTTGGGCACAAACGCGGATGCCGCCGCCCCGCCCGTTAAGCCAAGTGGCGAGTCGCGCCGCCGCGTTTTCGCCCAGTTGGGCACAAACGCGAAAGCAGCCGCCCCTCGCGATTTCGCCCACGTGGGCACGATCGCGGTCGAGGTGAGCACACGGCATACCCCTCTCTCGTCAGGTGACCGGCGATGTCGTATGCCGCGTGGATGAGTCAGGATGTATGCCGTGACCCGCATCCTCGTCGTCGACAACTACGACTCCTTCGTCTTCACGATCGTCGGCTACCTCCAGCAGCTCGGCGCGGAGACCGAGGTCGTGCGCAATGACGCGGTCAGCGCGGCGGACGGAGCGGACTTCGACGGTGTGCTCGTCTCGCCCGGGCCCGGCACGCCCGAGGAGGCCGGGGTCTCGATCGCGATGATCGAGGCATGTGCGGAGCGCGCCCAGCCGATGCTCGGCGTGTGCCTCGGTCACCAGGCGCTGGGCGTGGTGTGCGGGGCGACGGTCGGGCGGGCGCCGGAGCTGCTGCACGGCAAGACCTCGCGGGTGGTGCACGACGGGTCTGGCGTGCTCGAGGGGCTGTCGTCGCCGTTCACGGCCACGCGCTACCATTCGCTGACGATCGAGCCGGCCACCGTGACCGACCAGCTCGTGCCCAACGGCCACACCGAGAGCGGCATCATCATGGCCGCCCGCCACCGCGACCTGCCCCTCCACGGCGTGCAGTTCCACCCCGAGTCCGTGCTCACCGAGGGCGGCCACCGCATCCTGGCCAACTGGCTCGCGGTCTGCGGCGACGCCGGCGCCGTCGAGCGCTCGGCCGGCCTCAGCCCCCTCGTGCGCGACGCCGAGGGTGTCGCGCGGATGGTCGCTGCGGGCTGACGCCTGCGCGGCATACCTGACAAACAGGGGTATGCCGTGTGCTCACCCCCAACCCCCGCCCGCGTTTGTGCCCAACTGGGCGAAAGCGCGAGGGGCGCGACTCGCCACTTGGCCTGAAGGGGCGGGGCGGCGGCGCCCGCGTTTGTGCCCAACTGGGCGAAAGCGCGGGGGGCGGAACTCGCCACGTGGCTTAACGGCAACGGGCCTGGAGCCGAGGTCTCCGCGTTGCCTTAGGGGGCCGTGGTTGCGGAGGTCGTCGGGGTCTGGCCGCTGACGGTGCTGTCGTTGAAGGGCATGTGGGGCGCGACGGCGGGGAAGAGCCACAGGAAGCACGCCATGACAACGGCGGCGACCAGCACGAGCAGCTGGAGGAGCTTGACGACGGCGGGGCCGGGCAGGGCCCGCCACAGCGCGGCATACATCCGATCAGCCTCCCAGCTTCAGATCGCTCGCGGGCAGCCCGGTCGAGCGGGGGTAGGTGCTCTCGAGGCGGGCGTGGACGATGTAGCGCTCGCGGGCGCTGAACATCGGGTGGCACGCCGTCAGCGTCATCCAGCGCTCGGTGGGCGTCGCGCCGGGCTGGTCGGGCACAGGCGCGATGACCTCGCTCTGGCCCGGCAGCACGATCCGGTGGCTCTCGACGACATAGGTCGCATACCCGGCCCTGGTCTCGACGATGATCTTGTCGCCCTTGACGAGCGTGTGGATCTGGTTGAACGGCTTGCCATAGGTGACGCGGTGACCGGCGACGGAGAAGTTGCCGACCTCGCCCGGCTTGGCCGTGCCGGTGTAGTGCCCGACGCCCTCGTCGAGGATCTCGTGGCCCGTGCCCTCGAAGATCGGCCGGGCGTAGTCGTCGCCGAAACGCGGGATGCGCAGGATGGCGAACGCCTCGTCGAGCGTGAGCGTGGTCGCGACGTCCTTGGGGTCCTGGCGCTTCGGCAGCGGCTTGTCGGTGGTCTTGGGCCGGTCGCCGAGACCCGAGCCCGAGCCGCCAGCGCCGGCGAACTGCTGCTGGAGCGAGTCGAGCGTCTTGGCCTGCACGCGGCCGGACTCGACGTCGGTCCACCACAGCTGCCACACGACGAAGAGCAGCACGAGGGCACCGAGGGTCATCATCAGCTCGCCGATCGTGCGGATCGTCGCGCGGATCACTTCGTCCCGGCCTTGGCGAAGTGCAGGTCGGTCTGGCCGGCATAGCCGGGGAAGGTCGCGGAGCCCTCGTCCTCGACCTTGTAGCCGAGGTCGACCGCCTCGACATACTCGCGATAGACCTTGACCTGCGGGTCGGCGGCGAGCGCGCGCTTCATGCCCTCGGTGTCGCCGATCGCGCGGATCGTGAAGGGCGGCGAGTAGACCCGGCCCTGGAGGATCAGGGTGTTGCCGACGCAGCGGACGGCGCTAGTCGAGATCACCCGCTGGTCCATGAGCATCATCGCCTCGGCCCCGCCGCGCCACATCGCGTTGACGACGGCCTGCACGTCCTGCTGGTGGACGACGATGTCGTCGACCGTCATGCCCTCGGGCAGGGTGTCGGCGGTCAGGGGGCTGTCGTCGAGCGAGACCTTGAGGCTCGGCCCCTGCACCGGGTCGAGGTCGGCGTCGGCGCCGGTCTCGGCGACCTTGGCCTGGGCAGCGGCCAGCCGCTTGTCACCCGGGGCGGCCTGGGCGACCAGGATGTCGACCTCGTTGCGCAGGCTGGCCACACGCATGGTGTGGGCCTTCTGCTCCCGGTCGCGCTCGCGCACCAGGTCGACCAGCCCGGCCTGCTCCGAGCGCAGGTCGGTGCCGTTGGCGGTGGTCGCGCTCACCGCAAACAGCAGCCCCGCGAACAGCGCGATGACGGGCACGAGGAAGGACCACTTCGACGGCCGGTGGGTCAGCCAGTTGCGCACGGCCTGCCGGTTGCGCACCACCAGCTGGGTGGCCCGACGGCTCGGCGCCGCGGCCGTCGCCCCGCCGGCGGTCGCGCCCGTCGCACCGCCGGGGGCATCGCCTGTCGCACCCTCGCTGGGAGGCGGGGTCGGCTGGGAGCCGCCTCGCGGCATACGCCCGTCGTCTGCCATGCCGCCTCCTCCCGCGTGCCGATGTGTGGGGCTGCACCCCTTACGCTAGGGCAGAACTACGATCCAGCCCCAAAGGAGTCCCCCGTGCCCGAGTCCAAGGGACGGAAGAAGAAGGTCGCGCACCGGGACGAGGTGACCTCCCGTCAGGCAGCCAAGCCCAAGCCCACCGGCAACCCGCCATGGTTTGTGCCCGTGATGCTCGGCCTGATGATCCTCGGTCTGCTGTGGATCGTGACCTTCTACATCACCTCGCAGCGCTTCCCCGTGCCCCAGTGGGGCCGCTGGAACCTCGGCGCCGGCTTCGCCCTCATGATGGCCGGCTTCCTGATGACCACGCGCTGGCGCTGACCCTCACCTCTTCAGGCATTGGGGGTATGCCGCCCGCGCGGCTCGCGCGCGGGCGTCACCCTCGATGGTCGGTCACCCGTCGGCCGTGACCGCCGGGGTCAGCGATCGGCGAGACCGACGGGGTCAGCGATCGGCCTGACCGGCGGGGTCACCGGTTGTAGACCACGATCGTCGGGCACTTCGCGAGCGAGACCGCCTTGCGGCTGGTCGAGCCGAGCAGCAGGCCACGGAAACCACCGCGGCCGCGGCTGCCGACCACGATGACCGAGGCGACCTCGGACTTCCTGGCCAGCTCGTGGGCCGGGTCGCCGACGACACCCTCCGCGTGGAACTCCACCGCCGGGTACTCCTTGCGCACCGGCTCCACGATCCGCAGCACCCACTGGTGCAGCATCAAGGCCTCGTCCTTGTCGGGCTCGAAGTTGGCCGCCCCCGAGATCGGGTTGCGCGGCCAGACGCCGAGCGCGAGGACCGGGACGGGGTCGCCCTTGGCATCGGAGGCGACGTCCGCGGCATACCTCAGGGCATGCAGCGCGGAGTCCTCGTCGTCGACGCCCACGACGATCGGCCCCTCGGGGTTGGCGTGCGCCGCCGGGACGACCGCGATCGGGCCGTTGCCGTGCGTGATGACGGTGTCGGTGGTGCCGCCGAGCAGTGTGCCGACCAGGGGGCTGCGGCCACGCGAGCCGATCACGGTCAGCGCGGCCTCCGCCGATGCGGCGACCAGCTCGCCGGCAGGACTGCCCGTGTGCAGCACGGTCTGGACGTCGAGGTCCGGGTGCGCCTCCTTGAGCGTCGCCTCGGCCTCGCCGAGCTCGCGCGTGGCCAGCTCCTCCTCGTGGAACTCCGCGTGCTGGGCCGCGGCAGCCCCCATGTAGGTGTACATCGACAGGCTGTGGCTGCGCATCACCGTCACGCCCAGCCCCCGGTCGGCGGCCCACTTGCCGCCCCATCTCAGCGCCTGCTGTGCGACCTGCGAACCGTCGGTCCCGATCACCACACGGTCGCGGTAGGTGACCTCTGCCATGGCTCCTCCTGCGCCGCCCTCCTGCCCCCGCTATGCCCCGGGGTGACGGTCTCGCCAGGCGACGGCGGCCTCGTCGCCACCCGTCACTTCCAGTGTCCTCGCTTCGTGGGGGCTGTGGGGCGATAGAGGGGGAAGTTCGCCATGCGAACGACGGTGCGCGTTTATCCCCGGGTTTTAAGCGGTTTCCCACCGGGCTTCTGTGGATAAGTGGGGTTGTCCACAGGTTTGTCCACGGTCGGTGGATGAATGACAGACGTGGAATCACACGCATGTCATTCATCCACAGAGTTGTCCACGGCTGGGGACAACCTGGCTGGGGATTTGGGGCGGTATGCCGCGTGGTCTGGTTGCGCCGGGGTGGCCCCGGGCGGCCCGGCCAGCCCGAGCGGCCCGGTTACGCACTGGCCCGGCCCGCACGGCATACCCAGTCGACTGGCCAGCCCCGGGTGGCCCGGTTGCGCACTGGGCCGGTCCCACACGGCATACCCAGTCGACTGGCCAAGACACGCCGTCCGCACCCCAGGTGGATTCAATCGGTGATCGCAACGAGCTGGTTTTCGGTCTGGTCAGAGTATGTCTGCCAGGACCTCGGCTGGGGTGAGCCAGCCGAGGGTCTCGCGGGGTCTGGCGTTCAGTCCGGCGGCGACCTGTGCGAGGTCGTCGGCGGTGTGGACGGACAGGTCGCTGCCTTTGGGGAAGTACTGGCGCAGCAGCCCGTTGGTGTTCTCGTTGGTGCCGCGCTGCCAGGGGGAGGCGGGGTCGCAGAACCAGACGGTCAGGTGGTTCTCCTCCGCGACGCGGTGATGGGAGCCGACCAGCTCGGCGCCCTGGTCCCAGGTCAGGGACCTCGCCAGGTGGGCGGGCAGGTGGGCCATCTGCGCGGCGATCTGGTCGGCGACCGACTCGGCGTCGTGGCGTTCGGGCAGGTGCAGCAGGATCACGAACCGGGAGTGGCGCTCGACCAGGGTCCCGATCGCCGATCGGCTCTTGGGCCCGACGATCAGGTCGCCCTCCCAGTGCCCGGGAACGGTGCGCCCGTCGACGTCCTTGGGGCGGTTGGCGATCAGCAGCTCGCCTGGCACCCGCGGGCGGACCGCCTTCGAGCGCGGCGCGCGTCTGGCCCGGCCGGTGCGCAGGGCCTTGCGCAGGTCAGCGCGCAGATGCCCCCGGCCCTGGACATAGAGCTCGGCATAGATCGTCTCGTGGCTGATGCGCATCTGCTCATCATCGGGATACTCCCGCTGCAGCGCATGGGAGACCTGCACCGGACTGAGCCGGGAGGGCCCGGACATCTTCTCGGTGACATACCTGACCAGCCGTGGGGAACGGCTCAGCTTGGTCGGCTTCGGCCGCCGCGCCGAGCCCTCGGCCTCCAGCTGCGCGATCCTGGCCCGGTACGGACGCCACCGCGGGGTCCCGTTGGGCATGGACCCACGCGAGCGTCTGTGGCGGGCCAGCTCACGGCTGATCGTGGACCGGTCCCGCTCGAGCACCTGCGCGATCCTCGCCTGGGTCTGGTCCTGACCGAGCATCTCCTCGATGACCTCGCGCTCCTCCAACGACAGCCTGTGCCCCGAGGGGGCCTTCCTGATCCGGATCACCCCGCCACTCTCACGCACCCACCCCTTCGCCGACGCATCCGAGACCCCCACGACCCGCGCCGCCCCGGTCGCATCACCCCCATTGCGCTGCCACAACGCCAGCACCGCATCCCGCGTCGCGTTCCCATGCCTCAAAGTCACAACACACCTCCAAAAAGAGTCGTGTTGCGTTCACCCCCTGAATCCCCCCCCAGGCCACACGGCGTGTCTTGGCCAGTCGACTAGGGGGCGGGGGTGCGGGGGACGGCGACGGGGAGAGCTGGCGCGGAACTCGCCAAGTGGTGTGAGCTGGGGTTCAGCTGGGGGTGAGGCCAGGGTGGCGGGGGGTCAGGTGGGGGTGAGGCCGGGGCTGACGGAGAACTTCCACCAGGCGGCGGCGACAAGCAGCAGGAGCAGGAGGGCGAACGCACCCCAGTGCATGAGGCGGCCACGCGCGGAGCGGGGCGCATAGGCGATCGCGGCGGCCGCGGCGAGGCCGGTGAGGAAGCCGCCGACGTGGGCCTGCCAGGCGATGCCGGGGACCATGAAGCCGAGGGCGAAGTTGATCGCGAGGGTGAGATACATGCCCGCGGAGGAGCGGCCGAGGCGCCGGTTGAGCACGAGCAGCGCGCCGAAGAGCCCGAAGACCGCGCCCGAGGCGCCCACCATCGCGGTGCCCCACGAGCCGAGGTCGTCCCAGGTGTGCACCTGCGCGACGTCGGGCGCCTGCGCCATGAGCGTGTAGACGACCGAGCCGCCGAGCGCGGTGATCAGATACAGCGCGAGGAAGCGGGCCCGGCCGAGGAGCGGCTCGAGGTACTGGCCCATGAGCCAGAGCGCATACATGTTGAACAGGATGTGCATCGGCTGGGTCGGGCTGTGCGCGAACGCCGAGGTCAGCAGCGTCCAGGGCCGGGCCTCGCCAAAGACGGGGACATACTGGATCTGCTGGACAAACGCCCGGCTGGCCAGCTCACCGACCCACACCAGCGCACAGATCGCGATGATCGCCATCGACACGGCGGGGCGCCCATCGGTCACGCGCCCGCCAAAGACCGTCGTGCCCTGGCGCACCGTCTTGGACTGTGCGGCAACGCAGTCCACGCACTGCACGCCGACCGACGCGGGCCGCTGGCAGTCCGGGCAGACCGGGCGGGAGCAGCGCTGGCAGCGCACATAGGACACCCGGTCGGGGTGGCGCGGGCACACCGGCGGCGGCTCGACCGGCTGCGCACCGGCGTTGTTCCACGGGTTCTCGGTCATGGGTGGTGATCGTCCTTGGCTGGTGCGGGTCTGGCAGGCGACGACGGGATAAACGTATGCCGCGGCGGAACGGTGCCGCCGCGGCATACCTCATGCTCGGGGAGGGGTCACTTGGTGACGGTGACCTTGTCGATCACGACCGGCTCGACGGGGCGGTCCATCGCGCCCGTCTGGACGGCGGCGATCGCGTCGACGACCTCACGGGAGGGGCCGTCGGCGACCTCGCCGAAGATCGTGTGCTTGCCGTTGAGCCAGTTGGGGGCGCTCACGGTGATGAAGAACTGCGAGCCGTTGGTGCCCCGGCCCATGCGCTTGCCGGCGTTGGCCATGGCCAGCTGGTAGGGCTTGTCGAACTGGAGGTCGGGGTGGATCTCGTCGTCGAAGGGGAAGCCGGCCTGGGTGGGCTGGCCGGTGCCGGTGCCCTGCGGGCAGCCGCCCTGGATCATGAAGCCGGGGATGATGCGGTGGAAGGTCAGGCCGTCGTAGTAGCCCTCCTCCATCAGGCCCACGATCTTGCCGACGGTGGTCGGAGCCTGGTTGTCGAACATCGTCAGGTTGATGTCGCCCTTGTTGGTGTGCAGCGTCACGTTCGTCATGCCATCCATACTCCCATCCACGGCCCACAAAGTGGAATGACCCCAAGTTTCGCCGCACCGAAGTGGCCCTGAGCAGCGCAGACAGTGCAGGATGGGGGGAAAGGTAACGGAGACATCACAAGGAGGATCCGTGTTCAAGACCAAGTCCGAGCGCAAGCAGGACGCCGCTGCCAAGCACGCGCAGCTGGCTGCCGAGAACGCCCGTGAGGCCGCCCAGGCCCGCCGTGACGAGGCCCAGGCCGCCATGAAGGAGCAGGCCGACAAGGCCCGCGAGACCGTGGCACCCAAGGTCGAGGCCGCCAAGGAGGCCATGGCCCCCAAGGTCGAGGCGGCGCGCGAGTTCGCCGCTCCCAAGGTGGTGGCCGGCAAGAACAAGTTCGCCGAGGACGTGCTCCCTGGTGTCGTCAAGGCGCTCGCCGCCGCCGTGTCCGCCTCGGCCGCGGCCAAGGCGCGGGCCCAGCAGAAGGCCTCTGACGTCGACGCCAGCGCCCTCGCCGACCTGCTCAAGGAGCGCGGCGAGGAGGCCCGCGGCGCGGCATACGAGGCCAAGGGCCGCTCCGCCGACGCGCTGGCCGTGCTCCGCGGCGAGGCCGTCGCCAAGCCCAAGCGCTCCGGTGGCCAGGGGCTCATCCTCCTCGGCATCGGTGCGGCTGCCGCTGCGGCGTATGCCGCGTGGAAGAACTCCCAGCCCAAGTCCGACCCGTGGGCGGTCCCGGCCGACAACCCCTACGGCAAGGGCCTGGTCGACACCGAGCACATCGGCAAGCAGTCCGTGGGTGACAGGCTCCACGAGGCCGCCGACACCGCCAAGGCCAAGGCCGCGGAGGCCAAGGACGCCGTCGCCGCCAAGGTCGAGGACTCCAAGGACACCGTGCAGCACAAGGTCGCGGAGCGCCGTGCCGGGCAGGTCGACGAGTCCGACACCGCCGTTGCCGCGGGCGTCGGCGCTGCCGCTGCCGCCTCCGGCACCGACAGCTACACCCCGCGCCGTGGTGCGGGCGTCGAGGTCGAGGGCGACTCCTATGACCGCGACGTCGAGACCCGTCTGGGTGACGACTTCGGCGGCACCCAGGTGAGCAACGCCCCCGCCGACAACGGCGACTCCTGGGGCGGCATCGAGGTCACCACGCTCGAGGAGCTCGGCCAGGCCCCCGGCCAGGCCGACGACGCGCCCCGCGAGGCCCTCTCCGACGAGGAGGCCGCGCGCCGCGACGAGGAGCGCCGCAACGAGGGCGACGCCGGTCGCTTCTAGCCACAGCCTCAGGTGAGGTGGCGCGTGCGGTGAGCACGCGGCATACCTGATCGAGACACCGGAAGGCCCGGTCCCCACGCGGGGGCCGGGCCTTCCCGGCTGTCGGCGGTGTTGGGCGGTGTCTCCATTGCATCCGCGCAGGTCGGCGGCCAGAGTGTGGGGATGACGACGACCCGCGACTTCCGGCTGGCCGACCGCTATGAGCTCGACGACGGCGAGGTGCTGCTCTCGGGGCTCCAGGCGCTCGTGCGCGTGCCGCTGGCGCAGCGGGCCATCGACGCGGCTGCGGGGCTGGACACGCGCACGCTGATTTCCGGCTATGAGGGCTCGCCGCTGGGCGGCTACGACCTCGAGCTCCAGCGGCGCTCAGGGCTGATGGACGCGGCGGGCGTGGTCTTCCGGCCGGCGGTCAACGAGGAGCTCGCGGCCGACGCGGTGCAGGGCAGCCAGCTCGCCTCGACGCTCGAGAGCTTCAACCACGACGGGGTCGTGGGCATCTGGTACGGCAAGGCCCCCGGTCTCGACCGCGCGACCGACGCGATCCGACACGGCGCCCTCGGTGGCGCGTCGGAACACGGCGGCGTCATCATGCTCGTCGGCGACGACTCGACCGCCAAATCCTCGACCGTGCCGTCGAGTTCCGAGACCGCGATGGCCGAGGTCGGGCTCGCGGTCCTCTCCCCCGCCGACCCGCAGGAGGTCCTCGACCTCAGCCTCCACGGGGTGGCGCTCTCGCGCTTCTCGGGGATGTGGGCCGGCATCAAGCTCGCCACCAACGTCGTCGACGGCTCCGCGACGGTGCAGGTGCGGACGCCCCAGATCACCTCCGTGCAGCCCTCGCGCGAGATCGACGGGGCGGACTTCCGGCACGAGGTGTCCGGCCGCTTCCTCGGGCCCAATCTCGCTGTGCTGGAGCAGAGTGCGGTCGGTCCGCGCGCCGAACTCGCCCTGCGCTATGCGCGGGCCAACGGGCTCAATGTCGTCCAAGGTGACCCGGACGCCCGGGTCGGCATCATCACGGCCGGTATGCCGCACCACGACGTCCTCGAGGCCCTCACCTCCCTGGGTGTGTCGCCAGATGCACTGGGGGACAGCGGCATTCGCATCCTCAAGCTGGGGCTGATCTCCCCCCTCGACACCGCGCTCGTGCGGACCTTTGCAGAAGGGCTGGACGCGGTCGTGGTCGTCGAGGAGAAGCGGCCGTTCATCGAGCTGGCGGTCAAGGACGCGCTCTATGGGTCCTCGATCCCGGTGTGGGGCAAGCGGACTCCCGAGGGTCGGGCCTTCCTGCGGGCGTGGGGCGACCTGCCGCCGTTCGTCATCGCCGAGGCGATCGCTCCGGTGCTGCGGGAGCGGGGGGTGTTGGTGGAGGAGGCAGCGGCGGACGATGCGTCAGCAGCCGGCGAGGCTGCGTCAGCAGCGGCCGAGGATGCGTCAGCAGCCGGCGAGGCCACCGGCATCGGTGGCGCGGCGGCATACTCCACGGCGAAGCCGACATCGGCGGCGCCGGCTGGGCGGACCCAGCTGCCGCTCGCGGTGCGCACGCCCTACTTCTGCTCCGGCTGCCCGCACAACCGCTCGACCCAGGTGCCGGCGGGGAGTCTCGTGGGCGCGGGCATCGGCTGCCACGCGCTGGTCGCCTATGTCGACCCCGAGCGGGCCGGAGAGATCACCGGACTGTGCCAGATGGGTGGCGAGGGCGCGGCGTGGATCGGCATGGCGCCCTTCGTCGCCCGCACCCATCTCGTGCAGAACCTCGGCGATGGCACCTTCCACCACTCCGGCTCACTTGCGGTGCGCGCGGCGATCGCGGCCGGCGTGCACATGACCTACAAGATCCTCTACAACGGGCACGTCGCCATGACCGGCGGCCAGGATGCGGTCGGCAGCATGCCCGTCCCGCAACTGGTCGAATCCCTTCTGGCAGAGGGAGCCTCGCGAGTCGCCATCACCACGGACGAGCCCGAGCGCTATCGAGGGGTGCGGCTGCCCGCGGGGGTGCGGGTCCACCACCGCGACAGGCTGATCGAGGTGCAGGAGGAGCTGGCCGAGGTCGACGGCGTCACGGTTCTGATCCACGACCAGGAGTGCGCGACCGAGCTGCGCCGTCAGCGCAAGCGCGGGCTGGTCGAGGCGCCCACCACCAAGGTCTTCATCAACACCCGCGTGTGCGAGGGCTGTGGCGACTGTGGCGCGAAGTCCAACTGCCTGTCGGTCGTGCCGGTCGAGAGCGAGTTCGGGCGCAAGACCCAGATCAACCAGGCGACCTGCAACAGCGACTACTCCTGCCTCGACGGCGATTGCCCCTCGTTCATCACCGTCGAGCCCGGCGGGGAGGTCGCGGGCGTCACCTCCGCAACGCTGTCCGCGGACGTAATTCCCGCTCCCCCGGTCAACGAGGCGACGCGGGTCAACCTGCGGGCCATGGGGATTGGCGGCACCGGCATCGTCACGACGGCGCAGGTCCTGGCCGTCGCCGCGACCACCGCCGGCATGCACGTGCGCAGCCTCGACATGATGGGCCTGTCGCAGAAGGGCGGGGCGGTCGTCTCGGACCTGCGCATCTCCCGCGAGCCGATCGAGGGCGCCAACAAGCTCGAGCCCGGCTCCTGCGATGTCTATCTCGGCAGCGACCTGCTCGTCGCCGCTGACGAGCGCAACCTGTCGGTCGCCTCGCCCGACCGGACGGTCAGCGTGCTCTCGACCTCGGCGGTCCCGACGGGGGCGATGGTCTCCAACGTGGCGACGACCTTCCCCGGCGTGGAGGGCGTCGCGGCGTCGGTGGAGGAGCGCTCGAAGTCTCTTGTCGCAGTGGATGCGCGGGGCCTGTGCGAGGGTCTCTTCGGCGGCGACCAGCTGGCCAACACCTTCCTCCTCGGCGTCGCCGCTCAGCTTGGCGTGCTGCCGTTCGGACTCGAGCACCTCGAGGATGCGTTGCGGCAGAACGGTGTTGCCGTCGACGCCAACCTCCAGGCCTTCCGCTGGGGACGCCTGCTTGTGACCGACCGGGCGCGCGTCGAGGAGGCGGCCACGCGGCATACCTCCAGGGAGTCGACCGACCCGAGCGCAGCCGCTCGCGCACTCGCGTCCGAGGTCCTCGTCGGCGGCGACGACGAACTGGGCGCGGTGCTCACCCGCCGCATCGACGAGCTGATCGCCTATCAGGACAGGCGGTATGCCGCGGAGTACGGCCGCCACGTCGCCGGCCTCTATGCCCGCGAGCGTGCCGCGACCGGGGGCTGCTCTCTCGCAACGGAGTTCGCGTGGGGGCTGCACAAGCTGATGGCCTACAAGGACGAGTACGAGGTGGCGCGCCTGTCCACCGACCCGGGGCTGGAGCGTGCGGTCAGGGCGCAGTTCGGGGCGGACAGCACGTACTCCTTCCGGCTGCACCCGCCGATGCTGCGGGCGCTCGGCATGGAGGGCAAGATGTCGCTCCCGGCCGCTGTGGCGCGGCCGGCGCTGGCCACGCTCGCGCGGGGCCGACGTCTGCGCGGCACCCCGATGGATCCCTTCGGGCGGGCCAGGGTGCGCCAGGTCGAGCGCTCGCTCATCGACGAGTACATCCGCGCCGCCGCCCGCGCGACGGCGGTCCTCACGCCCGACAACGCCGAGCAGGTGCGTGAGCTCCTCGCCCTGCCGGACCTGGTGCGCGGCTACGAGGAGATCAAGCTCGCCAATGTCGCGGCCTTCCGCGCCGAGGTCCAGCGGCGGCTGCGCGAGCTCGGCGCCTGAGTCGGGCTCGGCGCTGGGGGCAGGCGTCACCCGGGCGGGGGTGCCGCGGCATACCCGCCCGGCCCGAGACTGGTCCGATGACCTCCGCTGACTCCACGCGCCGAGTCCTGATCACCGGGGCGGGTGGCGACGTCGCGACCGCGGTCTCCCCCGGTCTGGCCGAGCACTACGCGCTGACCCTCACCGACGCCGACCCGGAGGTCCTCGCCGAGGGTGTCGAGCGGCTCGACGTGCGGGATATCGACGCGGTGGCCGAGGCGTGCGAGGACATCGACACCGTCGTCCACCTCGCGGGCGCAGCCTCGCCCGAATCCGACTGGGAGAGTGTGCTCGACCTCAACATCGTCGGCACGCGTGGGGTCCTCGAGGGTGCCCAGCGCGCGGGCGTGCGCCGGGTGGTGCTCGCCTCCTCCAACCACGTGACCGGCGGCTATGACCGCGACGGTGAGTGGCCCATCGATGCACGTCAGCCCGTGCGCCCCGACAGCCTCTATGGCGTGAGCAAGGCCTTTGGCGAGACGCTGGGCCGCTTCTATGCCGACTTCCACGACCTGTCGGTGATCGCCCTGCGGATCGGCTGGGTCACCGGCGACATCGGTGCGGCCGGCGATGAGGAGATCATGTCGGCGCTGTGGCTCAGCGAGCGCGACGCGACCGAGGTCATCCGCTGCGCGGTCGAGGCCCCGGTCCACTTCGGCATCTACTACGCCGTGTCCGACAACCCCAACCGCCGGTGGGATCTCACGTCCACGATGCTCGATCTGGGCTATCGCCCCCAGGACAGCTGGTATGCCGCGGCCGGCGTCCCCGAGGACGTCCAGCCCGGCGGTCATCCCGTGCGCAAGGACTGGCCGCGCGACTGAGTCTCATCCGGCGCGTTTGTGCCCAAGTGGGCTAAAGCGCGAGCCGCGCCCCACGCGTTTCTGCCCAAGTGGGCTAAAGCGCGAGCCGCGCCCCACGCGTTTCTGCCCAACTGGGCTAAAGCGCGAGCCGCGCCCCACGCGTTTCTGCCCAACTGGGCTAAAGCGCGAGCCGCGCCCCACGCGCTTCTGCCCAACTGGGCCAAAGCGCGAGCCGCGTTTGTGCCCAACTGGGCTAAAGCGCGAGCCGCGTTCGTGCCCAACTGGGCCAAAGCGCGAGCCGCGTTTGTGCCCAACTGGGCTAAAGCGCGGGGCGCGGTCACTGCTGGTCGGCGCGGGCGTCCGGGACATCGTGGGTGTCGGGCAGCTGGGGCAGGGGGGTGATCGAGACGTCGGCGACCTTCCAGTCGAGGTCGCGGACAGATTGGGCGGCCTCCTCCACCCGATGGGCGGGCACCACGCCGTCCCGCGGCTGGACGAACGCGTCGACATGGAACAGGTGCCCCTGATCGCGCACCCGCACCCGCGCGTCGGCGACCCACGGCTGGTGGACGAGCGTCTCGTGGACCTGGGCGACCAGCGGGTGGGTGTGCTCGCTGTCGTAGGTCCGGGCGCGGCCGTCCATGAGTGAGCGCGCCGCGAACTTCACGTTGGACCAGCCGTCGCGCACGATCGAGAGGGCAATGGCGATGGCGACCGCGGCGTCGGCCCACCAGAGGCCCAGACCGATGCCGATAATCCCGGCGACGGTGCCGCCGGCCGTCATCCAGTCGGCCTTCTGCATGTCGGCGTCGGCAAAGAGCACGCGGTCGTGCAGTTTCTCCGCCAGCGGCATCTTGAGCCGGCCGAGGATGACCGGCCCGATGCCGGTATAGAACATGGCGGCGATCATCACCCACCCGGCCCACACCGTGTGGCCGAAGAGGTGCATGGTGCCGATGGGCGGGTGCTCGCCCTTGACCAGTCCCATCCCCGAGTCGACGATGAGAAAGACGCCCATGATCAGCAGGGCCACCGCGGCCGCGAGGTGGCCGCTCGCGACGGCACGGTGGCGGCCATAGGGGTGCTCCGGCGACGGCGGCTTGCCGGCCTCGCGCACCGCGGCGAGGAAGGCGATCGACGGGACGAAGCCGAGCATGTCCTCGATCCACGCGGCCTTCATGGCCTGCGAGGAGCCCATGACCGAGAAGACCACGGCCACACAGGTCGCCATGTAGGCGATCGTGATCCACTCCAGGCGCTTGGCCTTGCCCAGCGCCTGCCGCTGCTCGGCGGGCAGGCTGGTCGCGCCAAAGCTGACTTCCTTGCTCACGGCTGCCCTCCCCCGTGGGTGTCAAGCCACCGCTCGAGGTCGGTGAGCAGCGCGTTCTCCCCCGGCGGGACCGCGAGCACGTGGGACTCGGTCTTGCCCTTGTCGTCCTTGTCCTCGATATAGGGCCGGGTGAGCGAGACCTTGGACTTCCACGGGCTCTTGGATGTGATCCCTGCCGCGACGATGTCGAGCTTGCCCTCCTCGAGGTCCTTGATGAGGGCCTCCTCGGATCCGACGGTCCACTCGACCTCGGCACCGAGCGTCGCGGCATACCTCGTGATGAGCTCGGGCTCGCTGCCGGCAGGGTCGGCGTCGGGAGCACTGACCTCCACATAGGGCGGGTTGGGCGAGACGCCGGCACGCAGCTGTTTGCTGGAGCGGATGCGCTCCTTGGTGTCGTTGGGATCGGCCGGGAATCCCCCACTGCCACAAGCGGTCAGCGTCGCGCAGGCCACCAGGGCGGCGAGCCCCCGGGAGGCTCTGCTCACAGCTCCACCTCGGCCAGGGCGTGTGGGAGCTCGAGGGGGAGCTGTCTGGCGAGGAAGCCCACCGGGCCGACCTCCGAGGCGAGGCGCTCACCGGCCCGACCGTGCAGATAGGACGCCCACACCGCCGCCTGAGCGGGGTCGGCGCCACGGCTGACCATGCCCGCGACCGCTCCGGCAAGCACGTCCCCCGAGCCCGATGTCGCCATGCCGGGGGTGCCGGAGTCGTTGCGCCACAGCCGATCTGGCTGGGCGGGGTCGGCGATGTATGAGGTGCTGGCACCCGAGACCACCACGGCACCCGACGTGGTCGCCAGCTCCCGGACCGCCTCGGGCAGGTCGAGGTCGCCCTCGTCGCGGGCGAGCGTGCGGGCCAGCTCGGTCGTGTTGGGCGTCAGGACCGCACGCCCGTCGAGGTGTGCGACGCACTCCCTGTCGTCGGTGACGGCAGCCATGCCGAGCGCGTCGATGATCACGGGCACGTCGACCTGTGGGAGCAGCCGCAGGAGCAGGGCGCTGGCGTCCTTGGGGTCGAGCATCCCCGGGCCGACGAGCAGCGCGTCGACATCCTTTGCGGCAGAGGCGATCTCGTCAGCAGCCTCGGCGGCGATGTCGCCGCCGTCGCACGTGGGCAGTCCGATGACGAGGGCCTCGGGCACGGCGACGGACAGCGCGGTGGCGGTGCGGTCGACGGTGGCGATCTGGAGCTTGCCGGCGCCGACCCGCAGCGCGGCCTCGGCCGACAGCAGCACCGCGCCGGGCGTGCCGGCACTGCCGCCCACGATGAGGATGCGAGCGGTCGACTTGTCACCCTGACGCGCCGGGAGCAGCCACTCCCGCAGCACGGCGGGGGTGACGACGACCGGCTCAGTCATCCCGCTCGCCCTGTCCGTGCGGGGTCTCCCGCGTGGTCGGCGAGCCGGACTGCTCGATGTGGGTGGTCTCGGCATAGACGTCGAGCTCGAGCGCCCCTCCCTCGCCGCGCACATAGCGCGTGACCGAGCAGTTGGGCAGCGGGGTGTCCTTGTCGATGCCGAGGACCTCGCTCTCGTCCATGCCCTCCAGCACATAGCGGAAGGCCATGATCACGGCCTGGTGGCTGAAGACCCAGACGACCTCGTCGTGATACTCCGCACGGATGTCGGTCAGGATGCTGCGCACGCGGAAGATGACGTCGGTCCAGCTCTCACCCCCGAGCGGGCGGTAGTAGAACTTGCCGACGTGGTCGCGGCGCGCAGCCTCCTCGGGCATGGTCTCGCGGATGCCCTGGCCGGTCAGCCCGTCGAGCGCCCCGAGGTCGCGCTCGCGCAGACGCTCGTCGACGACGGGCTCGAGCCCGCTGCCCTCCAGCGAGATCCGGGCCGTCTCGGCCGCCCGCACATAGGGCGAGGACAGCACGACCTGCGGCCGCGTCTCGCCCTCGAGCCCCTCGATGAGGGCGCGGACGGCGCGGGCCTGCCCCTCGCCGTCCTCCGACAGGGGGGTGTCGGCGTCACGGGTGTCGAGCTCGAGCCGGCCGAGACCCTTCTCGCGGGCCGCTGCGTCGGCGAGGTTGCCCATGCTCTGCCCGTGTCGCACGAGCACGAGCTGCCTGGGCGCCCGTCTGCGTCCGGCGGAGACATCGCGGTCGGTGCCGCCTTCGCGCTCGCCCTGCTGGTCGGTGTGCTCGCTCATGGTCCTCCTCGCGCCGGGGTGGTCGTGGGCGTCGTCCATCCTCCCGAGCCGGTCGCCGCGCGGGCACACCCCTGTGGGTGCGGAGCGTGCTCAGCCCAGGTGCTCGAGGATCCCCCGCGCCACCTCCGCGGCCGGGCCGGTGCGCGCCTTCGCGTGCCCGGTGCCGGCCCACAGGTGCACGAGCTCGGGGTTGCCGGTCGCCTTGCCGTGTGCGCGCAGTGGCGCGGTGACAAAGTGCACCTGCGGGTATGCCGCGGGCGCGTCCTCGCAGAAGCGCTCGGTCCACGTCGTGGTCAGGGCCCGCGCCGAGCGGCCGGTGAAGCAGCGGGTGACCACCGTCCCGGCACGGGAGCCGAGGGCCTCCTTGTGCACCTCGGCAGTGCCGGCCTCGGTGGTGCGCATGAACGCGCTGCCGCACGCCACTGCGTCGGCGCCTGCGGTGAGCGCGGCCTGGGCGTCGTCGGCGTCCATGATCCCGCCGGCGGCGACGATGGGCAGGCCTGTGCGGGAACGGACCTCGCGCACGAGGTCGACGGTGGACAGCTGCGTCTCGCCGCTGTCACCGGGGCCGCCGCGGTGTCCCCCGGCCTCCCAGCCCTGGGCGACGATCACGTCGAAGCCGAGCTCCTCCGCCTGTGGGACGTCCGCGGGGTCGCTGAGCGTCATCCAGGCCTCGACACCGGCCGCCTTGACGGCCGCGACATCCTCGGCCGACGGCCAGCCGAAGACAAAGGAGATGACGGCAGGCCTCGCCTCGACCGCGAGGGCCAGCTTGTCGGCGTAGTGGTCGCCCGCCCACCTCGGCTCCCCGAGCTCGATGTCGGCGAGCTCGGCCCACGGGGCCAGCCTCGCGGCATACGCCCTCGCCGCCTCGGTGTCCGACTCGTCCTCGGGACTCTCGACAAAGAGGTTGACCCCGAAGGGGCGGTCGGTCGCCGACCGCAGCTCGGCGATGTCGGAGGCGAGCCGCTCGGGCGTGAGATAGCCGCCGGCGAGGAAGGGGAAGCCGCCCGCCTCGGCGACCGCCGCCGCGAGCGCGACCGTCGACGGGCCACCGGCCATGGGAGCAAGCACGAGTCGCGTGTCGATCATGCACGCCACCCTGTCAGACCTGCCCGGCGCGCGCACCGGTGCGTTGCTAGCGTGACGGCATGAGACGCGCGGCGCAGGGGGCGCCGGCAGTGCTTGTGGCTCTGCTGGCGATGGCGATGATCACTTTGGGGGGCGGGCCAGCCCGGGCAGCGGAGGAGTCTGTCCGATCACTCGATGCGAGTTTTGACGTGCAGCCCGACGGCAGCATCAAGGTGCGCTACGAGCTCGACTGGTTCTTTGGCGAGCGCGGGCGGCACGGCATCAAGTTCGGCATCGCGACCCGCGAGTCCTGGGAGAAGGACACCTCCCAGGACGTCGTCTATGACGTCAGCGACATCCAGGTCGACAGCCCCAGCGGGGCGCCAGACGCCGTCGCGCTCTCCGACACCGGGTCCGGCTCGGAGCAGGCGATCAGCGTCCGGATCGGCAGCGAGAGCGAGACCATCAAGGGCAAGGACGCGCGCTATGTCATCACCTACACCCTGCGCGGGGCGATGCGGACCTTCGACGGCGTGCCCGAGCTCTTCTGGGATGTGACCAGCCCCGACTACCCGCCGATCGAGAAGTACTCGATGAGGGTCACCGCGCCCAAGGGCGTCACCAGGGCACGCTGCCTGGCCGGCTCGCAGACCTGTGAGGCGAAGGTCGCCGGCGGGGTGGCGACCTATCGCGGGGAGCGGCCGCCGGGCGCCCTCTCGGTCGCGGCGGCCATGCCCGCAGGGTCGGTCAGCAATGCCACGCCCAACCTCCAGCAGCGGGAGCTCCGCAGCCAGGAGTGGCGCCGGCTGGAGAGCACGGTAACAGTCGGGGCAGACGCCCGCGCGCACGTGCGGCACGACGTGACGATCGCCTTCCCCCGCGACGAGGAGCGACAGATCGTCCATGAGCAGATCCTCTCTCGGGCGCCCTGGGACAAGGAGCACGACCAGGTCTTCCGGCTCGGCAACCTGCGGGTGACCGACGAGCAGGGCAGGGAGCTGGAGGCCGAGTTCCAGCCTCCGTCCAGCCACTACTCGACGGAGAGCCGGCAGATGGGCTGGCTGCGCTTCAACGGCGCCGAGAGCGGCCAGGAGGCACCCGCGGAGCGGCGGTTCGTGATCGAGTACGACGTCGACGGCGCCGTGGTCACCGAGGGACAGACCGCGCACCTGCGCCTGCCCGTGGCCCTCACCCAGACCTATGACGCCCCCCAGGGAGCGCGCGGCCGGTGGAGCCTGCCGGGCACTCCCGGTGAGATCCGTTGCCTGAGAGCCAACTACGACAACAAGATCGAGCAGACCACCTGCCCCGTGAACCCGGTCGTGCGCGGCAAGGCCGTGACCGCCACGCGCGCGCCCGACCGCAACGCCGGAGCGGAGGACCTCATCGACATCGCCTTCGACGGGTCGGCGCTGACCACCCAGCCGCCCCCACTCCAGGAGAGCCTCACCACGCTGTCCGAGACCCGCAAAACCCGGGGTCTGATGGGCGGCGGGCTGGCGGCGGCAGCCCTGGCCGGCCTGGGGCTGCTGGTCCAGCGGGTCCCGCTGGGCCGGGACCAGCGCTTCGCCAGCGTGGCCCCGGGAGTGGTCGAGGTCGAGGGCAGTCCTGTGCGCGCCGCGCGCCGCGACGACGTCGTGCCGGTGCGCTTCAACCCGCCGGACGTGAGCCTCGAGGAGGCGGGCCTGCTGATGGACCGTGGCTATCAGCCCACCCACCTGTCCGCGATGCTGGTCGACCTGGCCGTGCGCGGCTGGCTCAGGATCAAGTCAAAGCCGCTGACCGTCATCCGCACCGACGGCGGCAAGGGCTCGATGAGCGATGCGGAGAAGGCGATCGTCGCCAAGGCGACCAGGCGGGACAGGGAGCTGAGCGACGAGTCCGCGCGCCAGATGCGGGCGGCCGTGGAGAGCCGGCAGGAGCGGCTCCTCACACACGGCGGCTTCCTCCCCAAGGAGGAGAGCGGCAGGCACAAGCGGCAGCGGCTCATGCTCGCGGCAGGTCTGGCCGGGCTGGCGCTCCTCGTCGCCGCACTCGGCAGCGGGCCGATCGGCGGCCGGCTGACCGCCGACTGGCTCTTCGTCACCATGGGCCTGGTGGCGGGAGCCGGGATCGCCTTCGTCCTGAGCCTCAGCGGCAGGCCGGAGCAGCCGCTCACTGCGCGTGGCACCGCCCACCTCGACCAGGTCAAGGGCTTCCGGACCTATCTCGCCACGGCGGAGGCGGGCCAGCTCAACTACGAGGCCGACCGCGACATCTTCCGCCGCTACCTGCCGTGGGCGGTGCTCTTCGGGCTCACCGAGCGGTGGACCGAGGTGTGCCAGCAGCTCGTCGACGAAGGCCGCATCGACCCGATCGACACGACCTTCTGGCTGGGCCCGGCCTCGCTGGGTGACATCTCCCGCGGGCTGTCCGCGCTCGACTCCCAGGTCAAGAGCCACTCCGCCCCCGAGTCCTCCGGCTCGTCCTCGTCGGGAGGGTCCGGCGGCTCGTCCGGCTTCTCGAGCGGTTCGTCCGGCGGCGGTGGCGGTGGCGGCACCAGCGCGAGCAGCTGGTGAGCCGCGGCGTGGGGTGAGCACGCGGCATACCCCGTCAGGAGCGGCCGCGGCATACGCCTCGAGCAGGCGATGCCGCCCAAGGGGTGGTAGCGCTCGGACCCCGGGTGTGGTCGGGTGAGAGATGTCCACAAGGCGGGCGGCCGGTGCCCGCCGCGCCACCGTAGGGAGAAGTGACGTCTCGTGACCGATCTGCTCATCCTCGATCTCGACGGCACCCTCATCGACTCGACCTATCACCACGCGCTGGCGTGGCACCGGGCGTTCACGACCGAGGACATCGAGGTGCCGCTGTGGCAGGTGCACCGCGCGATCGGCCTCGGCGCCGACAAGCTCATCGCGCACATCGCCGGTGACGAGGTGGGCTCGCTCGCGGGCGCGGCGCTGCGGCACGAGTGGGCGGTGCAATATCGCGAGCTCGGCGACGAGGTCAGCCAGCTCCCGGGCGCCGTGGCCCTCGTGAAGGACGCCCGGCGGCGCGGCATCGAGGTCGTGCTGGCCTCCTCTGGCGAGCAGGAGTTCGTCGATCGCGCCCTGGACCTGCTCGGCATCCGCGACACCCTCACGGCGATCGTGTCCTCCGCCGACGTCGAGGAGTCCAAGCCCGACCCCGACATCCTCGCGCTCGCCTGGGACAGCGTCGACGCCGATCGCGCACTGCTGATCGGCGACACGACGTGGGATGCGGAGGCGGCTGCACGGCTCGGAATCCCTTGTGTCGGTGTGCAATCCGGTGGCTTCGGCGCGGCCGAGCTGCGCGACGCCGGGGCTGTCGAGGTGTGGGAAGGGCCCGGCGGCTTTGCCGAGCGCGACTGGACCGATCACCTCGCCCCGCGTCGCACCTGATCACGCGGTATGCCGTGTGCTCGGCGGGCGTGAGGGACGGGGCTTCCCTGCGGCTCACCAGCGGATCGTGCGCATCTGGTGGGGTGATAGCCCCCTCAGATGCGCACGATGATCCGTCCGACTCAGCCGACCGGATAGCGAGCCGGCCAGGACGGGAGCCACTTGGTGTCGTCGGGCTGGTGGCCGAGCGGCGGGAGCATGACACTCATCGCGAGGTCGGTCGGGCCTCGAGCAGCACGAGCTTGGTTCGCCCGTCCTCCCCCTTCCAGCCGAGGAGCAGGTCGATGTCCTAAGTAGTCCGGCTGGATCCCTCCGGGGCGCGCTAGTCAGTAGCCGACCAAGAGGACGCCCCGGAAGGGCAGTTTCAGTCGATCGGAGGCGTACACCGCGTTGAGCTGCGCCCGGGTGTTCCGGAACGCCTGGATATGGGTGTTCTGGAAGCGGTACGACACTGGCGTGAGGAGCACGAGGTAGTCGGCGTCGAGGATCAGGGACGTCCGGACGATGTCGCGGTAATCGGCATTGTTGGCCGCACCACGCCCAGCCTCGACCTCAACGGCGATGCCGAGCCCGTCATGGAAGGCATCGATCTCGTAAGACACCTCGGCCACGCCGCCGTCTCCGAAGAGCACAGGGCGCCGGATCTTGTCGACTGCCCGCTTCCCGGACTCGACGGCAAACCCCTGCTCGACCAGCCCCGGCCGCAACTGACCGAGGACCGCGTCGCTGCCTAATCCTGTGCTCCGGTCGACCGTTGAGATCGTCGCCTCGGCGCCCAACACGACATCGATGACACCGGCGACCCACTCGGGTGGGCGGGCGTTCCTCGGGTAGTAGGCCCACAGGGGGTAGGACATTCGGTCAGCTTCACAGAAGGCGCGCGCGAAAGCTAGACGACCCCCGCTCCCGTGATCGTGCGCATCTGCGGGGGCTATCACCCCACCACGTGCGCACGATCCTGAGGTGCGCGTATGCCGCGGGGCTCAGCCCCGCGGCATACGCCCTGAAAGAAGCCGCAGGTCACGGGCGATTTGTCCCTCGCACCATCGCTACCCTTGTGAGCCAAGTCACACACCGAAGTGTGCCTGAGGCCTGACGGGAGGCTGGGGATGCCGATCACCCTCGACGACCTGCTCGTTGACCGTGGTCTGGGGCTCACCCTGCTCACGGAGTCGGTGCCGACCGACGTCCAGGCGCTGTGGGCGCACACCTGCGAGCTGGCCGACCCCTCTCCGTGGCTGGAGGACGGCGCGCTCATCATGACGCTCGGGCTCGGGCTGCCCGACACCGCCGATGGCCACGACGAGTATGTCCGCCGACTCGCCGAGCGGGGCGTCGTCGGGCTCGCCATCGACACAGGGATCGTGCTCGACAGGATCCCGCAGTCCGTCATCGACGCCGGCGAGCGCCATCAGGTCCCGATCCTGCGCATCCCGCCACCCACGCCCTTCATCGCGATCAGCAGGGCGGTGCTGTCCGCCCTCACCCTCGACGCGCTCGATGCGGTCACCACCGTTGCGGCACAACAGGACCGGGTCGCAGCGGCGGCGCTCAAGCGGGGCGCCGACGGGGTCGTGACGGCGCTGTCGTCCATCCTCGACGCCGATGTCGCCGTGCTCGACATGCGCGGCCACCTGACCGAGCGCGCCGGTCGCGACATCCCCAGCCTGGAGGCCCGGGTGCGGCAGCGTCTGGGCGGCACGTCCACCGGCAAGCCGGTCAGCCTCGTGCACGTCTATGCCGACGAGGTCCTGACGATCCAGTCGTTCACCGGCGAGGAGAACCAGCCCCAGATCCTCGCGCTGAGCTCGGCGCGGACCTTCGACGCCCACGACCGGCTCGTCCTGTCGCACGCCGTCACGCTCCTCTCGCTCCTGGCGCGCACGCCCCAGCGCCTCGTGGCCATCGAGGGGCACCTGCGCTCTGCCGTGGCCCGCTCGCTCCTGGTCGAGGGCCGCAGCTGCGACGCGGGCCTGGCGACCGCGCTTGGCTTCGAGCCGAGCGACCGCGTCGTCGCGGTCCACGTCGCCGGGGCCGCCGCGCGGGCCAGCGCCCTCGCCGACCGCCTGCTCGCGCGGGCCGGCGGACCCGTGCTGCGGACCGCGCTCGCCGACGGTGAGGCATTCGTGATGGCCGAGAGCTCCGCACCGCGGGCGACGAGCATTCCAACGGTGCACGACGTCACGGTCGGCCTCTCCCGCGCGCTGTCGATCCGCGACGCGGCGGCCGGCATCCGACAGGCCCGCAGCGCCTCGCGCATCGCCCGGCTCCAGGGCCGCCCCGCCGCCGAGTACGTCGACCTGCAACCGGTCGACGCTCTCCTGACCGCCCAGCCACCCGAGGCGAATGCCGCGCTGGTCCGCTCCGTGCTCGGCCCGCTCCTCTCCCACGACGAGCGGCACGGCACGGCGCTGGTCACGACGGTGGAGGCCTATCTGTCCAACAACGGCTACGCCGAAGGCGCTGCCACCGCCCTCCAGATCCACCGCCACACCCTGAGGCGCCGGCTCGAGAAGGCGACTCACCTGCTGCGACGCGATCTCGACAACGCCGCCGTGCGCGTGGACCTGTGGGTCGCCCTCCGCGCCCTCGACGTCCTTCAGAGCGCCGAGGAGCCGAGCACCGTCCCGACGACCGGGGCCTGACCGGCGGGGATCGTCTTGTACTCCCCCCGGACGCCGTCGATGATCGTGCGGCACCGGTCGGTCAGGTCCTTCGGGTCCTCGGTCTGGAGCCTCGCCTTGGTGACTACGATGCCCAGGTCGGCGCCCTTGAACAGGTAGTTGCCCGGGCTGTAGATCCGCATGAAGAAGAACTCGGACTCGTCCTGGAGGCCGTGCCAGTCGAGCGAGGCCCGCCGCCAGCTGACCCTTCCCCCGGGCTCCACGGCCCAGGTGCCGGTCTGTGGCGCCGACTCGATGAGGCTGACCCCGTCCTCGGGCTGCTTCATGATCAGCTGGCTCCACACGTCGACCGCCGCCAGCTCGCCCCACCGGTCGTTGATCTCGTCGGTGTCGAGCGTGTAGTCGATGTCGAGGTAGTCGAGCATGTGGAAGAGGAACAGTGGCAGGTCCGCATAGGCGCCCGCGGTGACGTTGGTGATCGGGGAGGCACCGGAGATGCGCGGGTTGCACTCGCCGAGGTAAACCTCGTCGGTGGCCAGGTCGATCAGGACGTCGACCTCGAAGAAGCCCCGGTAGCCCTCCTGCGCCATCCGGTCCCCGAGCCGCCGCACAACCTTGGTGGCCTTGCGGCGCTGCTTGGCCGTCATCGCGTGGGGGAACATGTCGTTGCCGCACCACCCGCCGCGATAGGGGGTCAGCTCGTCATAGCCGGTCAGGTCGGTCATGAAGGGCCCGACGATCGTGCCGTGCTTGGTGATGACGGCCTCGACCGCGAAGGCGTTGTTGTCGATCCGCTTCATGATCTTGGCCTCGGCGCCGGACAGGTCGCGCTCATGCCGCTTCCAGTCGACCTCGGAGGCGATGAAGAAGGTCGTCTTGCCGCTGTCGCCATAGGGCAGCTGGATCACCAGGTCGTCGCCGATACCGGCTGTGCCGGTCAGCTGGCGCAGTTCGGCATACGAGCGCGGTGCACCGATGACATTGGGGACACTCGGCGCGCCGGCCTCGTTGCCCAGCCGCGTCGTCTCGAGCTTGGAGTCCAGCCGCTTGCGCAGCTCGACACTCGGCAGGCAGAGCACATAGCCGAGGTCGCGGCAGATCGCCTCGGTCTCCTCGTCGATGAAGACGGCGAGGATGTGGGGAGTGCCGCCGCGCGCCTTGAGTGTCCGGCGGATCTCCTCGTTGCGCAGCAGATAGTTGGTCATCGCCTCGGAGCTGGTGAAGACCTCGTCGGTGCGCCGCGCCGGCGTGATCACCCGGGGATGGATGCCCTCGAACGGGTCGAAGAAGGAGATGTAGTAGAAGTTGCGCACCCAGCGGTTCAGACCGAGGAGATTGAATGCCGTGGGGCCGACAAAGTAGATCGGCTCGGTGTTGGTGCGGAAGAAACTGCGGATCTCGGAGATGTTCCGGAGCTCGTGCTTACGGCGCATGGCTGACCTCGGCGGGCTCGGCGAGTCTGGACTCGCGCAGGTGGTGGTCGTGGGGGGTGAGTGAGGCGGCGATCGCATCGAACGCGCCCAAGGTGTCGTAGAACGCGGTGGCGTTCTGGGCAGTCGGCCAGGTCGAGAGCTTGACGCCGACGACGCCCGCTCGCTGGTTGATGTAGACCATCTGCCCGTGGATGCCGAGCCCGAGGATCACCGTCCGCATCCGGAAGGGGACCCACAGCTGGTTGCGGTAGTGACCACCCGGCATACCCGTCGGGGAGTTGGTCTTGGCGAAGGCGTCCTTGGAGTCCTCGGCGCCCAGGAGGGTGTCGCTGATGAACCACTCCGGTGCGACCTGGGCACCGGTCTGGCTGATCCCGTTGCGGCGCAACATCTCTGCGAACCTGGCGACGTCCATCAGGGTGGCGCTGAGGCCACCGTCAGCGACCGCTGACCCTTCGCGATCCACGGTGATGTGCGCCGAGTGGCCGGCCCCGAGCGGGCCCCAGACCCGCTCCGCGAGCAGCTCGGCGAACGGCCGGCCGGTGACCTCCTCGCAGATCCAGCCGAGGACATTGGTCTCGCTCGATCGGTAGCGGAACTTGCCGCCGTGGGGGCCGTCGCTCGGCAGCGAGGCGAGGTACTCGTGCATCGTCGAGGGGACATCCGCGCGCGGGGGCCGCCAGCCCACGGCGTGCTCCATCAGATACACGTCGGCGTCGGGGTCGTGGTAGGTCTCGTTGAAGCGGACGCCGCTGCGCATGTCGAGCAGGTCGCGCAGCGTCGCCCCGGCGAAGCCCGAGCCCATCAGGTCGGGGACGAGGTCCTCGACGGCGTCGGTGAGCAGGCAGAGCCCCTCGTCGACGAGGTCGCACACGAGCACACCGACCACTGACTTGGTGACCGACATGATCAGGTGCCGGGTCTCGGGAGTCATCTCACCGCGGTACTCCTCGCACACGACGTGGCCGTGGTGGAGGACGACGAAGCCGTCGGTCCACGTGTCGTCGAGGACGTCGCGGACGGTGGACCGCGACTGCACCTGACCGACACCGTCATGCCGGGGGGTGCCGGCCGAGAGGATGTCCTCGTCGCGGCGCGGGAAGGGAATGCCGTCCCCGACGGCCGCGATCGGGACTGTCGGCAGCACCGAGTCGAGGTTGAGGAAGGACCACCGGTTGTAGCCGGGGTCGGCCCAGTTGTCGAGGGTGACCGGGCCCGCGGGGCCCAGGGTCGGGATGTCGAGAGCGTCGGTCATGGTGTCGTTGCCTCCGCATCGCTGGGTTGGTCGTGGGCCTCCAGGTCGAGGGGCGGACCGGACAGACCCACCGTGGTGAACACCGGCACCGGCAGGACCTCACGGGCATGTCGCACAAGGCCGGAGGGGATGAGCATCTCGGCGCGCGCCGGGTTGGTGACGATCAGCACGGCCTGTGGGTCGTGCGTCTCGACCGCCTTGCGCAGGGCGTGCAGCGGGCGGATGTTGCCGAGCTCGACGACGCCGGGGAGCCCGGCCTCGCGGAGCATGAGCTCGTAGCGCTCCCGCCGCGCGTGGGCCACGGCTCGGGTCTCCTCGCGCAGCTCGGGTGCGTTGCTGAGGAGCGACGGGGTGTGGGCGTCGACCGGGTTGGCCGGGACGACGACGGCGATGTGCTCGGCGGTGCCGGCTAGCCCCACCCGTCCGAGCTCGCCGAGGAACGTGTCGCTCTCGACGTCGTCGTTGGCGAGGACCACGACGCGGCTGACAGGGGTCGGTGCCGGCTCGCCATCGGCCGTCGTCTCCTCCTCGACGACCTTCTCGCGATAGCCCTTGATGGCGCGGAAGACAATGAGCAGCACCGCCCAGGAGCCAAGTCCGAGCGTGATCTGCGAGCGGGTGTCCTCGCGGACGAACATCGAGACGAGGATCGCGACCATCGCGATGATCGTGGCCAGCGTGAGCCAGGGGAAGAGCCACATCTTGAACTTCAGCTCGCGGCCGTCGCGGTCGGCCCGTCGGCGCAGGACGAACTGGGAGGCGGCAATGAGGATGTAGGCGAAGAGGATGACCGCGCCGGAGGAGTTGAGCAGGAAGGTGAAGATCCCGTCCGGCGAGAGGTATGCCGCGATGACGCAGAGGAAGCCGACGACGGTCGACATCACGATGGCCCAGGTCGGGACGCCGCGCTCGTTGACGCGCAGCACCTGGGGCGGGGCCTCGCGCCGGCCGGCGAGGACGAAGAGCATCCGCGACGCCGTGTAGAGACCGGAGTTGAGGCACGAGAGCACGGAGGTGAGGACGACCGCGTTCATGATGTCAGCGGCATACGGGATCCCAAGGCGCTCGAAGGCACTGACATAAGGGGACGCGGCCAGGTCCGGCGAGTTCCACGGCAGGACCACCGCGAGCAGGAAGACCGAGCCGACGAAGAAGAGCGAGATGCGCCAGACGACCGAGCGGGTGGCCTTGGTGACGGCGCGCTCGGGGTCCTCGGACTCCGCGCCGGCGATCGTCGCGATCTCGGCGCCGACCATCGAGAAGACCGCGGTGACCATGCCTGCCAACAGGATTGACTTGCCGTGCGGGAAGAAGCCGCCGTGCTTGGTCAGGTTGCTGAAGTCGAGCTCGGCGCCTGGCCACAGGCCGAGGACGAAGAGTGACACGGTCACGAGGAAGATGAGGATCGTCGCGACCTTGATGCCGGCGAACCAGTACTCGAACTCGCCAAATGTCTTGACGGAGTAGAGGTTTGTGACAGTCATGAGGAGCATCAAGGCGAGTGACATCACCCAGAGTGGGGCGTCGATCCAGTACTGGAGGATCTTCGCGCCGGCGACGGCCTCGAAGCCGACGATGATGACCCAGAAGTACCAGTAGAGCCACGCGACGGAGAAGCCCGCCCAGGGGCCGAGGGCGTCGCGGGCGTACTCGGCGAAGGAGCCGGTGCTCGGCCGGTCGACGGCCATCTCACCCAGCATCTGCATCACCATGATGATGAGGACGCCGCAGAGGGCATAGGTGATGAAGGCCCCCGGTCCGGACTCCTTGATCACCACCCCCGATCCGACGAAGAGGCCGGCGCCGATCACGCCGCCGATCGCGATCATCGTCAGGTGACGCTGCTTGAGTCCCTTGTGGAGCGTGGGTGTCGGTGCCATGGTCCGCTTTCCTCGTCCGGTCCACCTCGTCGTGGATTTCTGGAGTATGGAGATTTACCGACGGGTCACCGTAGGGACAGCCTGTCGAGAATGTCGGGTTTGACGGCTCTTCGCCGTTGAGCGTGGGTGAGTAGGCGGCGCGCCGAGTCGGGTGCGGTGGGTGTGGGTCGAGGTCCCTGAGGATCAGAGGACTTCTACCTCATCTGACCGCAAGGACCTCGACATGGATGAGCCTACGTCCTGCTGCCGCGCTGCCGGCGGCTACTGCGACCGGTGTGACCTGCTCGTTGATTTGCCCGGGCTGCACGTGATCGGCGTTGAGCACGACACCGTGGACCGGGTGGTCGTGACGGTCGAGTCCGCACCAGGACCGGTCGGGTGCCCGGCGTGCGCAGTGATCGCGACCGGGCACGGCCGGGACGTAGTGACCTTGGTCGATGCACCCTGTTTCGGGCGTCCGGTCCGGGTGCGGTGGCGTAAGCGACGCTGGCGATGCCTGGAACCCTCCTGTCCCCGCACGGTGTTCGTCGAACAAGACGACCGGGTCGCGGCGCCACGGGCCAAGCTGACGACGCGCGCGTGCTGGTGGGCGATCGCACAGATCCGTCGCGAACACGCCTCGATCAACGGGATCCGCCGGCAGCTCGGCACCGGGTGGCGCACCGTGTGGGAATCGATCCGGCCACTGCTGCAAGCCGCTGCCGACGACCCGGCCCGATTCGAGGGAGTCACGATCCTGGGGGTTGATGAGCACGTCTGGCACCACGTCAGCACCAAGCCAGTCGAGCACGGCGGCCGCGGCCCGAAAGAACTGACCGGAATGGTCGACCTCACCCCGGATCCCAACGGACACAACCGAACCCGTCTGCTCGACCTGGTCCCGGGCCGGTCCGGGAAGGTGTACGCCGACTGGCTCACCGACCGCGGTGAAGACTTTCGTGACCGGGTGCAGGTCGCGACCCTGGACCCGTTCCACGGATACAAGAACGCGATCGATGACCGTCTCGACGACGCCCGCGCGGTGCTGGACGCGTTCCATGTCGTCAAACTCGCCACCCACATGGTCGATCAGGTCCGCCGCCGCGTTCAGCAAGAACTCCACGGGCACCGGGGACGCAAGAACGACCCGCTGTACCGGATCCGGAACATCCTGCGAGCCGGGCAAGAGAACCTCACCGACCGGCAACGCGCGCGCCTCGCTGCGGCGTTCGCCGCGCACGAGGCCCACGTCGAGGTCGAGCTCGCGTGGCAGTGCGCCCAACACGTCCGATCCGTGTACCACCAGCCCACGCACGCGGCCGGCCGCAAGATCGCCGAACAAGTCCTGCGCACTTTCGCCACCTGTCCGATCGGTGAGGTCGCACGCTTGGGTCGTACCCTGAACCAGTGGCGCATCGAGTTCCTCGGCTACTTCGACACCGGTGGCGCGAGCAACGGCGGCACCGAGGCGATGAACGGTCTCATCGAGCTACACCGTCGTATCGCCCGCGGCTTCCGTAACCGCGACAACTACCGCCTGCGCATGCTCCTCATCGGCGGCGGACTCAACCTATGACCCACGCTCAACGGCGAAGAGCCGGTTTGACTGGCCCGGTTGGACACTCCCTGCGGGACAAACGGCTCGAATGTGACGACTCAGACTCTCGCCCATCTCCCGAGCGTCAACAAAGTGTTGACGATACTTGATCGTCAAGGCTAGATTGACGTCATGACAACCTTGACGACAGCGCTCACGCTTCCGACCACCACCGACTGGCAGGACTGGCTGGCCTATGGGCTGGCCTGGGCCGAGGTCGGTCTGACAACCACCACCCCCACCAAGGCGACGGCCACCGCCGAGCCGGCGGCCGCGGCATACCCCATGCCTGTGAGCGAGACCGAGGTGGCCGAGGCCCCCGCAGCCGAGGACGGCGCGGACCTCGCGTGGTCCTCCTTCATCGCGCCGACCGCCTCGCCCGGCGCCCTCTATGTCGGCGGGCCGGGCACGTGGACCGAGGCGGGGCGGCGGCGGATCGCCCTCGTCGGCTATCGCGAGGACCGACCCGGCCCACGCTGGCAGGAGCTGCACCGGGCGACCTGGCCGAGCTATCGCGGGTGGTACCTCTCGGAGGGGCTCGCCGCGCGCCCGTCCCTTGACGAATGCCGCGCCGCGCTCGCCGAGCACATGCCCGAGCTCGCGCCGGTGTGGGAGGAACTCGTGCGCCTCACCGGGACGGACCCGGTCGCCGCGCGGATGCTGACGATGTGGCGGATGCCGACGTATTCGAGCGCGTGCTCGCAGGTCGTCCTCGAGCACCCGCAGCCACTGCTCGTGCGCAACTACGACTATGACCCGGCGCTTTTCGAGGGGGTCGTCGGGACGACGAACTACTCCGCGCGCCGCCGCGTCCTCGGCACGAGCGATCTGCTGTGGGGGCTGCTCGACGGGATGAACGAGGACGGGCTGGCCGTCTCGCTCACGTGTGGCGGGCGCCGGCCGAGTCCTGCCGATGCCCCGGGCTTCGGCATCCCGCTCGTCATCCGCTATCTGCTGGAGACGTGCGCGACCGTGGACGAGGCGATCGAGGCGCTGCGCCGGCTGCCGGTCGCGCAGGCCTACACGATCGCGCTCGTGGACACCCGGCCCTCGTCGGCCTCGGTCTTCGTCGCGCCGGGTGACGAGCCGGTCGTGAGCCGGCTGCGCGCTACGACCAACCACCGGCTCGACGTCGTCGAGGACGAGGTCGGCGCCGCCCGGCTAGCGTCGGTCGAGCGCCAGCAGACCCTGCTCGAGCTGACCTCCCCCGACGGGCCCCCGGTCGACGAGGACTCGCTCGTCTCGGCCTTCCTCCGCGCCCCGCTTCGCCGCGAGGACTACGCGCGTGGCTTCGGTACGCTCTATACCGCCGCTTACCGGCCCGACCTCGGCGAGGCGACCTACGCCTGGCCGGGCACGACCTGGCGGCGCGGGTTCGACGACGGTGAGGACACGATCGAGGCATGGGTGACCCAGCAGTGAGCCACGCCGCCGAGGCGCGCAGGCACATCGACGCGCTCGCCGCGCAGCCCGACACCGCGGCATTCCAGGAGCTGCTCGCGCTCAGCGAGCACATCGGCCTCGCCCTCGGCCAGTCTGCCCGCACCCTCGCCGAGCAGGGCTCGTGGAGCCAGGTCGCCCGCGAGGCCGGCACGAGCAAGCAGGCTGCCTGGTCGCGCTGGCACTGAGGTCGGTCAGTAGAGCGTCTGCTGCTGTCGCTCGGCGAGCGCGGCGTCGTATGCCGCCCGCTCGTCCTCGGTGAAGCCGCCCTGCTCCTCGGTGAGCATGCCGGCGGTGGGCAGGGTCGACCGGTCGACGTGGCGCTCGGGGTCCCAGAGGCCGGAGCGGATGATGGCGCGAGCGCACTGGAAGTAGATGCGCGAGACCTCGACGACGATGACCGAGGCGGGGGCCTTGCCGCCAACCGCGTGAGAGGCGAGCAGGTCGGGGTCGGTGCCGATGTGGGCGTGGCCGCGCACCCGGATCGCCTCTCCCACACCGGGAATCAGGAAGATAAGACCGATCGACTGGTCGACGAGCAGGTTGCGCAGGGTGTCGAGCCGGTTGTTGCCGCGCCGGTCTGGGATCTCGAGCGTGTGGCTGTCGCGCACCCGCACGAAGCCGGGCGCATCACCCCGCGGCGAGCAGTCGAGCCCGTCCTCGCCGATCGTGACCACCACGCAGAAGGGCGCCGCCTCGATCAGCTCCCGATAGAGCGGCGTCACGATCTCGGACTCCTTGGCCAGCGAGTTCGGCACCGGTTCGGCGGGGTAGTGCTCCCTCAGCTCGGCCAGGGTCGTGATCCGGTGGGAGCTCATGCGATTTCCTCGTCTTCGGCGGCGGGCGTCACCGCCAGTCTGCCAACCTGGCACGACAAATGGACTATCAAAATCGACGCGGGCCGACGGCCGCACGCTCAGCCGCGCTGGGCCGGCCCAGTTCTGATAGTCCAAATGCTCGGCTCCACGCCGGCCGGCCTACTCCCCGAGCGCAAACCTGAGGGCGGCGGGGAGACGCCGACGCCAGGTGTCCTCGTTGTGCTCGCCGTCGGGGTCGGCGACTGCCATCAGGTCCTCGCCCTCGACATAGCCGTGGTCACGCACGAGCACGTCGCGCATCTCCTCGCCATAGGAGGTGGCCAGGGCCTCGACGGCCTTGTTGTGCGGGCCGCCGTCACGCCGCAGACCCCAGTCGAGATAGATCCGCGGCCGCGTGTCACTCCGCAGGTCCTCGGCGACGAGCTCATAGATCCTCGACTGCCGGAGCAGTTTGACCGTGCCCACCCAGAACGACGGCGACATCGCGATCACCTGACCGAAGACGTCACCCCGCGTGACGCCGATGAAGAATGCCGCCAGCCCGCCGTGCGACGACCCCAGCACCACGCGGTGCCGACGGTCCGCGATCGTCCGGTAGTTCGCATCCACAAAGGGCACGATCACCTCGACCAGATAGTCCCGATAGCGCTCCAGGCCGCCGCCCTGGACGAGCTCGGCGGGCCCGTAACGCAGCGGGACGACCGGCTCGTGGAGGTACTCGTTGGACCGCTGGCGCCATTCGACCCCGACCACGATGGGCAGCGCCGCAGCCCTGCCCTCCGCACCGCCGCCCTCAAGCCCCGACTCCTGCACGACCTGCTGGACCCACCAGTTCTGGCCGACTCCGCCGCCGAAGAAGACCTGCCGCCCGTCGTTCGCATAGACCACCGGATGCCGCGACGACCCGGCGACATAACTCGGCGGGAGCCACACGTGCACCTTGTGCCAGCCATAGTCATCGCCGTCCAGCGTGAGCTCGTCATACGTGTGGAAGACGCCGCCCCGGGCCTCGCCGTCGTGCTGCCAGGCGACCTGGTCGGCCACCTGGATCCTCTGGGACTCCATGGCGGCAAGGCTACTTACCCACGACGCCGTGCACACGGCATACAAAACGGCCGCCCTCACTTACGAGAGCGGCCGTCGGCAGTGGAGCCAAGGGGACTCGAACCCCTAACCCCCTGCTTGCAAAGCAGGTGCGCTACCAATTGCGCCATGGCCCCGGGCGGAGCCGTGGCTCCGGTGAACGTCAGTTGGCGTTCGGGTCGATCGGCTGCGGCAGCGAGGCCTCGCCGGTCTGCTTGGGCGTCGTGTCAGTCGCCTGACCCCACGCCTCCTGGTGGGTGCGCTGCTGGTCCATCTTCTTGCGTGCCCATGTGGCACCGACAGCGGTCGCAGCAAGGATGAGGAGCTTCTTCATGGTCGGACCTCCTGGTTCGCCTGTGGAAGCGAGATCGGGATTGGTGGGCCTAACAGGACTTGAACCTGTGGCCTCTTCCTTATCAGGGAAGCGCTCTAACCGTCTGAGCTATAGGCCCGTGTCCCAATCTCCGCTGGCGTCCGCGGGGGACGCACCGCACGAGGTTACCCCACGCGTGCGGGCGGCACCAAAACGAGGAGGTATGCCGCCGCGCGGCCGGGTCCGCGGGCGGCATACCTGCTGGTCGTGGTGGGTGAGGTCGGGGCGCCGGGGCGCCCCGGATGTCACCGGCGAGGCGTCGATGTGGGCCTATGGGGCTGTCTAGGACGACGCCTAGACAGTCGCAGACTGTGTCATCGAGGCGTCCACCCGGGGTCGCGGCCGGTCAGGCCGATCAGCCGGTCGACCCCACTCGCGCCGTCAGGCACAGGCACGCGCGGGCCGTACTGGCCGCTCGAGGCGAGCAGGTCGGCGATGGGCTCCATGCCGTCGGCCATGTTGGCGCAGACCTCGTCGGAGAGGCCGTGGTCCTGGCCGCTGGCCTTGGCCAGGTCCCACGTGTGCATGAGGACGTCGGCGGTGTAGAAGCGGGTGATGGCGGTGGCCAGCGGCATCTCGCCCGTCTCGGGGTTGGACAGGGTCCGCTGCGCAGTCTTGGGGTCGTCGAGCAGGGCCTGCACCTGGTCGGAGTGCTCCCGCCAGGCCGCGAGGGGGTCCTCGTCGACGTCGGCGACCTTGTCGAGCTCGATGCCGGCGCCGGTGAGGAAGCCGGGCAGCCACTCGATGAGGTGGCGCACGACGTCGATCGCGGCCCAGCCCTCCGGCGGCGCGGGCGCCTGCCAGTCGGTGACTGCGTCGGCGACGTCAAAGAAGTGCTCGGAGATCTCCCGGTGCCACTGCGCCGGGTCACCCTGGGTCAGGTCATGGGGGTTGGTCATCGGGACTGCTCCTTGAGGATCTCGTCGAGGGCGGCATACCCGGCCTGGATGCCGGACTCGCAACCGGAGGCGATCATCCGGTCGCGTGCCTCGACGTTGTCGTAGGCGGAGGTCGTGCGCAAGAGGCACCGCCCGTCGGGCAGGTCCTCGAGCGTGAGGGTCTCGAGGGAGACATCGTCGGGCCACGCGGCATACGTGAAGGTCTGGACGATCCGACCGGGACGCACCTCGTGGAAGGAGCCGAAGAAGACGAACTCCTCCTCCCCGCGGCCGGAGCTGAACTGCCACTCGCCGCCGGTGCGGCACTCCCAGCGGTCGATGCGGGTCTCGATGTCGGCCGGCCCGATCCAGCGGGCGAAGATCTCGGGGTTCTCGTGGGCACGCTGGACGAGGGCGGCGGGGGCGTCGAACTCGCGCTCGACATACATCACCGGGAAGCCCTCGGGCGCGGTGAGCCGGGCGCGGCGAGTCTCGTCGGTCTGGGTGCTGGTCGATGAGGTGGTCATGACTGCTCTCCTGGGGTCAGGTCGGCGCTCTGCTTCATCTCGGCAAGGACGCCGTCGAGGCGCTGATAGCGCTCCTCGAGCTGGCGCTGGTATCGCTCGATCCACTTGGTCATCAGGCTGAGGACCTCGCCCTCGAGGTGGACGGTGCGGCGGGTGCCCTCGGCGGACTTGGTCACCAGCCCCGCCTCCTCGAGGACCTTGAGGTGCTTGGAGACGGCCTGCACGCTCACGTCGTAGTTGAGCGCGAGCGCCCCCACGGTCGCGTCGCCGGCCGCGAGCCGCGCGACGAGATCGCGGCGCGTCGGGTCGGCCAGCGCCTGGAACGCGCGGGACAGGTCGTCTGCCATGCATCCTCCTCAACCAAGTGGTTGATCTCCAGAGAAGCAGTCCGGCGGGGCGTTGTCAACCATGTGGTTGAGCCGCGTTCGTGCCCAAGTGGGCCAAAACGCGGGGGCGGAACTCGCCACTTGGCTTAGTGGGGGAGCCGCGTTTGTGCCCAACTGGGCTAAAACGCGGGGCGGAACTCGCCACTTGGCTTGACGGGGGTAGGCGCGTTCGTGCCCAAGTGGGCTAAAACGCGGGTACGTCCACGTGGGCTAAAACGCGTGTATGCCGCGGGGCTGGGCCCCGCGGCATACCCGCGTCTGTCTGTGGTGCTGTGCTGTTGGAGGTGAGACTCAGTCGTCGGTGAGGGTCATCTGGAGGCCGCCGACGAGCGAGCTGCACAGGTTGTAGAGGAAGGCGCCGAGGGTGGCCAGCGCCGTCATGAGGATGACGTCGAGGACCGCGATGACGACCGAGAGGGAGAGCACGCGGCCGAAGCCGAGGAAGTCCATCAGGTCGAACTTGTTCTCGCCGTCCTGGATGACCGAGCCGACCAGCTCGTTGACCTGGTCGAAGACGCCCATGCCCTTGAGGATCATCCAGAGCACGGCCATCATCACCACACCCGCGATGCCCATCGCGACCGAGAGCAGGAAGGCGGTCTTCATCGCCGACCAGGGGTCGATGCGCGAGAGCGTCAGGCGCACCCGGCGCTGGGGAGCGCCCGTGGCGGACGTGCCGACTGAGTCGGGCCCGGTGACGGTGGTGCTGCTCACTTGCTGCCTCCTGCGGTGTCATCCGAGCCGGTGCCCTCGTCGGCACCGTCCTCCCCGGACGCGGCGTTGCTGGACTCGGAGTCCTCGGTCACAGCCTCCCCCACGGGAGACTCTGCTGTCATATCGGTCTCGGCCGACGTGTCGCCCGGGACCTGCCCACCATTGTCACCGGAGTCCTCGCCGGAGGCGATCTCTTCCTCGACGACACGCTCGTGGTTGCGGGTCACGGCGACGATCTGGTCGCCCTTGCCCGGCGTCGCGTACTTCACGCCCTGGGTGTTGCGGCCGGTCAGGCGCACCTCGTCGGCGCGGGAGCGGACGATCTTGCCCTTCTCCATCACGACCATGACCTCGTCGCCGTCGTCGATCGTCAGCGCGCCCACGATGTCGCCGCCCTTGTCGGACTGCTTGGCGACGGTCACACCGAGAATGCCGCGGCCCTTGGCGGTCCACTCACTCGACTTGGTGCGCTTGGCCAGGCCGTTCTCGAAGACGACGAAGACATCGGGGTCCTCGCCGGCCTTGACGACCGACATCGACAGCAGCGAGTCGCCGGCGCGGAACTTCATGCCGGTGACACCGGACGTCGAGCGGCCCATCGGGCGCAGCGTGGCGTCATCGGCGTGGAAGCGCGCCGACTGGCCCTTGCGGGAGACCAGCAGCAGGTCGTCCTCGGCGCTGACGAGCTGGGCGCCGACCAGGCGGTCCTCGTCGCGCAGGTTGACGGCGATCAGGCCGCCGGAGCGCGGCGAGTCGTAGTCACCCAGGCGCGTCTTCTTGACCAGGCCCTTCTCGGTGGCGAGCACGAGGTAGTCGGCGTCGTCGTACTGACGGATCGCCAGCACCTGCGCGATGTGCTCGTCGGGCTGGAAGGCCAGCAGGTTGGCCACGTGCTGGCCCTTGCCGTCGCGGCCCGCCTCGGGCAGGTCATAGGCCTTGGTGCGATAGACCCGCCCCAGCGTCGTGAAGAACAGCAGCCAGTGGTGGGAGGTCGTGGTGAAGAAGTGCTCCACGATGTCGTCGCCGCGCAGCGCCGCACCCCGCACGCCCTGGCCACCGCGCCGCTGGGAGCGGTACTCGCTGACCTTGGTGCGCTTGGCATAGCCGCCGCGGGTGATCGTGACGACCACGTCCTCCTCGGGGATGAGGTCCTCCATGGACATCTCCCCGCCGTATGCCGCGTCGATCCGCGTGCGCCGCTCGTCTCCGAAGCGCTCGACGATCTCGGCGAGCTCCTCGGAGACGATCGTGCGCTGCCGCTCGGGCTTGGCCAGGATGTCCTGGAAGTCCGCGATCATCGCGGCCAGCTCGTCGTGCTGCTCGATGATCTTCTGCCGTTCCAGAGCCGCGAGGCGGCGCAGCTGGAGGTTGAGGATCGCATTGGCCTGGACCTCGTCGACGTCGAGCAGGGCCATCAGGCCGTCGCGGGCCTCCTCGACGGTCGGCGAGCGCCGGATGAGGGCGATGACCTCGTCGAGCATGTCGAGCGCCTTGAGGAAGCCGCGCAGGATGTGGATGTCCTTCTCGGCCTTGGCCAGGCGGAACTCGGTGCGCCGGACGATGACCTCGATCTGGTGGTTGACCCAGTGCCGGATGAAGGCGTCGATCGGGAGGGTGCGCGGCACACCGTCGACCAGGGCGAGCATGTTGGCGCCGAAGGTCGTCTGGAGCTGGGTGTGCTTGTAGAGGTTGTTGAGGACGACCTTGGCGACCGCGTCGCGCTTGAGCACGATGACCAGGCGCTGGCCGGTCCGGCCGGAGGTCTCGTCGCGGATGTCGGCGATGCCGTTGACCTTGCCGTCCTTGACCAGCTCGGCGATCTTCTGCGCGAGCGAGTCGGGGTTGACCTGGTAGGGCAGCTCGGAGACAACGAGGCACACGCGCCCCTGGATCTCCTCGACCTCGACGACCGAGCGCATGATGATCGAGCCGCGGCCGGTGCGGTAGGCGTCCTCGATCCCCTTGCGCCCCATGATGAGAGCGCCCGTCGGGAAGTCGGGGCCCTTGATCGAGCGCATGACCGCCTCGAGGGTCTCCTCCTTGGTCGCCTCGGGGTGCGAGAGCACCCACTCGGCGGCCTCGGCGACCTCGCGCAGGTTGTGCGGCGGGATCTGGGTGGCCATGCCGACGGCGATGCCGGCCGAGCCGTTGACGAGCAGGTTGGGGAAGCGCGCGGGCAGGACCGACGGCTCCTGGGTCTTGCCGTCGTAGTTGGGGACGAAGTCGACGGTGTCCTCGTGGATGTCGCGGACCATCTCCATGGCCAGCGGCGCCATCCGGCACTCGGTGTATCGCGGCGCGGCGGCCGGGTCGTCACCGGGCGAGCCGAAGTTGCCCTGGCCGTCGACGAGCGGGTAGCGCAGCGACCAGTCCTGGACCAGGCGCACGAGCGCGTCATAGATCGCCGAGTCGCCGTGGGGGTGGAACTGGCCCATGACGTCGCCGACGACGCGCGAGCACTTGTTGTAGCCGCGGTCGGGGCGGTAGCCGCCGTCGTACATCGCGTAGAGCACGCGGCGGTGCACGGGCTTGAGGCCATCGCGGACGTCGGGCAGCGCGCGGCTGACGATGACGCTCATGGCGTACTCGATGTAGCTGCGCTGCATCTCGGTGTTGAGGTCGACCGGCTCGACGCGGTCGGTCTCGCCCGGGTTGCGGTCGTGCATCACCGCGCCCTGGTCGTCGGGCGACTCCTCGGTCACCTCCGAGGCACCGTCCTCGTTGGGGCCCTCGGGGGGCAGACCGTCAGTCGTGTCGCTCATCAGTTCCCTTGTCTTTCAAGTGGATTCGCAAAAAGATCATGAGGTATGCCGCGGAGTCCACCTCGCGGCATACGCATCAGATGTCGAGGAAACGCACGTCGCGCGCGTTGCGCTGGATGAAGGACCGGCGGGACTCGACGTCCTCGCCCATCAGCACCGAGAAGATCTCGTCGGCCGCCGCCGCGTCGTCGAGGGTGACGCGCAGGAGGGTGCGGGTGTCGGGGTCCATCGTGGTCTCCCACAGCTCCTGGTAGTTCATCTCGCCGAGACCCTTGTAGCGCTGGACGCCGTTCTCCTTGGGGATGCGGCGGCCCTTGCTCTGGCCCTGCGCGACGAGCGCGTCGCGCTCGCGGTCGGTGAAGGCGAACTCGTGGGGGGCGTTGCTCCACTTGATGCGGTAGAGCGGCGGCTGGGCGAGGTAGACATAGCCGGCCTCGATCAGCGGGCGCATGAAGCGGAAGAGCAGCGTCAGCAGCAGCGTGCGGATGTGCATGCCGTCGACGTCGGCGTCGGCCATGATCACGATCTTGTGATAGCGGGCCTTGTCGATGTCGAAGTCCTCGCCGATGCCCGACCCGAAGGCCGAGATGAGGGCCTGGACCTCCTGGTTGGCCAGGATCTTGTCGATGCGGGCCTTCTCGACGTTGAGGATCTTGCCTCGGATCGGGAGGATCGCCTGGGTGTGGGGGTTGCGGCCGCGCACGGCCGAGCCGCCGGCGGAGTCGCCCTCGACGATGTAGACCTCGGAGTCGGCCGGGTCCTTGGACTGGCAGTCGCGCAGCTTGCCGGGCAGGCCACCGGACTCGAGGACCTTCTTGCGGGTGGCCTCGCGGGCCTTGCGGGCGGCCAGGCGGGCGGTGGCGGCCTGGATCGACTTGCGGACGATCTCGCGCCCCTCGTTGGGGTGCATCGCCAGCCAGTGCCCGAACTCGTCGGTCATCGCGCGCTGGACGAAGCCCTTGACCTCGGAGTTGCCGAGCTTGGTCTTGGTCTGACCCTCGAACTGGGGCTCGCCGAGCTTGACGGAGATGACTGCGGTCAGGCCCTCGCGGACGTCGTCACCGGTGAGGTTGTCGTCCTTGTCCTTGAGGAGGTTGTTGTCGCGGGCGAAGTCGTTGATGAGCCTCGTCAGCGCCGCGCGGAAGCCCTCCTCGTGGGTGCCGCCCTCGTGGGTGTTGATGGTGTTGGCGTAGGTGTGGACGGACTCGGAGTAGGCGGTCGTCCACTGCATCGCGATCTCGAGGGAGAGCGACTTGGCCTCGTCCTCGGCGGAGATGTCGATGATCTCGGCGTGCACCGGCTCGGAGCGCTTGGAGCCGACGAGGTGGGTGACGTAGTCGACCAGGCCCTCGTCGTACTTGTAGGTGACCTTGCGGGCGCCCTTGTCGGCGGCCTCGCCGGTGATGTCCTGCTCGTCGCCGTCGGCCGCCTCGACGCCGTCGACGTCGGTGCCGGTGGTCTCCTTCTCCTCCTGCTCGTCCTCGGCGATCTCCTTGGCCCGGTCGCGCTCGTCGATCAGCGTGATCGACAGGCCCTTGTTGAGGAAGGCCATCTGCTGGAAGCGGGCGCGGATCGTCTCGAAGTCGTATTCGACGGTTTCGAAGATCTCGGGGTCGGCCCAGAAGGTGATGGCGGTGCCGGTGTTGTCGACCGCCTCCTCCTTGCGCAGCGGGCCGGTGGCCTCGCCGCGGTCGAACTCGATGCGGAAGGCGTGGCCCTTCTGGTGGATCTCGGCGGTCATCCGCGTGGACAGCGCGTTGACGACCGAGGACCCGACGCCGTGCAGGCCACCGGAGACCTTGTATCCGCCGCCGCCGAACTTGCCGCCCGCGTGGAGCTGCGTGAGCACGAGCTCGACCGCCGAGACACCCTCCTGCGGGTGGATGTCGGTGGGAATGCCGCGGCCGTTGTCGACGACGCGCACGCCGCCGTCGTTCTGGAGGGTCACGGTGATCGCGTCGGCGTAGCCGGCCAGGGCCTCGTCGACGGAGTTGTCGACGATCTCCCAGACGAGGTGGTGCAGGCCGCGTGCGCTGGTGGAGCCGATGTACATGCCCGGGCGCTTGCGGACGGCCTCGAGCCCCTCGAGGACCGTGATCGCACTCGCGTCGTAGTCGACTCCCGCCTTGTCGGCCTGCTGCTGGGCCTGGGCCTCGGCCGCCTCGCGGGCCTGCTCGGCCTCGGCGGCGCTGAGGTGCTCCTCGTCGGGCGTGGGCATGGGCGTCTGGTCTGCCACGGTGCTCCTTGGTCGAATCGACGTGCCGGGCGACAGGGGTCCTGTCACGGCACCGCGCGACCGGGCGGGGCCGGGTCGCGCGTCGTTGCCTTCCAAGTTTACGCGTCACCCGCGCCAGAACCCACCAAGCAAGGCCCCTGTGGACGGTTTTCCGGAGAAACTGCCCCACTCCGTGACTCCCCGTACCCATCGGGGGCCCTCAGCGCGCGCTAGGCACGTTTTCGCGAACCGGCAGCCGGGCTGGGGGCCGGCACCACGGCATACCCTGCAGATCGGGCGGATCCGGACGTCCCGTCGGAGGTGGTGAGCAGGGCGGGTCTCCGGGTCGAAGGGGCACCCGCCGGCCCGAACTCGCTGGAGGGGTGGTGCCCGCTGTCCATCGGGCAGACCTCGCCGACGTGGTCGCGCTGGTGGTCGGCTAAGAAGCGGAAGTTCCACACCGAGCGGCCCACGTCGTGTTTGGCCTCACATCCGTTCCTCATCGGGGAGCGGTGAAGGCTTCACCCGACTGCGGCGTATGCCGTGTGGGCCAGCGGGCGGGTCAGGCCAGGAGGGGGTCAGTCGCCGGCGACGAAGTACTGCCATTTGCCGGCGTCGGTGATGCCCGAGCGCCAGCCCATGTAGCCCTCGCCGAACTCCTGGGCGTCCTTGGCCTGCTCCTGGGTGAGCAGCCCCGCGGACACGGCCTCGGCCCAGGCTGCGGGCTGGGAGGTCCCGGCCTGGGTGGCCACGCGCGGCTGCACCCAGGCGGTCTGGTCCTTGCCGCCCGGCGTCGCGAGGACGCGGGCCAGCGCGGCATACCGCTCCTCCTGGTCGGGGACGGCGAGGGCCTGCTCGGCCTGGACCTCGCCGAAGGAGAGGCGGGTGCCGCCTTCCTTGGCGATCGCGATCAGGGTGGCACTGTCGCAGGAGGTGGCCGCGGCATACAGCCGCTTGGCCAGCGCCGCGACGGCCGGGCTCATGCCCGAGGTGGCGACCGGCGCGAAGGTCTTGCCCGTGGCCGAGCACGTGGCCTTGGCGGGGGGCGCCGAGGTGCCTGAGGAGCTGGCGGACGAGGGCGCCGAGGTCGTCGTGCGGTTCGTGGATGCCGGGCTGGAGGAGGAGCCGGAGCCGGTCGAGGACGTCGTGCCGGCCGACGGCGCGGTCACGGCCGGTGAGGAGGCCGGGCCGGAGGTGGCTGACTCGGTGGAGCTGGTGGTGGTGGCGGCACCGTCGCCGGAGTCAGCGCAACCGGCCAGTCCCAGCCCAGCGGCCACGAGAGCCCCGGCGATCGCGGTCGTGACGGGACGGACGGTGCGGCTGGGCATCGAGAGCTCCTGGGGTGGGGTGCGCCGGGTCGTCCTCGAGTATGCCGTCGGGCCGGTCCACCGCGCGGGAGCGTCTGCGCGTGTTGGCCGCCTGGCCCTACCCTTGGGTGGTCAAGGAGGTGCGCCATCCCCACCACACCACCGGCCGCCCGCGTGGTCTCCCTCGGCCCCGCGCTCGCCCCCTCCCTCAGTGCCTGCACCGGCTCGCCCGACAAGGACGCGACCGCTCCCGCCCCCATCCGGTCCGGGTGCAAGGTCGCCTGTGGCAGCACCGGCACGACAGGCGGTGCCTCGGTGGTCTTCGTCGGCCTGGAGGCCCGCGCGGTCTATGCCGACTTCCGCGACGGCAATCTCTGTGGAGCACCATGAGCACCCATCGCGAGGACCGGGCCGGCACGGCCCTGTCACAGGCCGGCCGAGCCGCCAATCTCGACCGCGCCGGCCGGGCGGCGACGCTCAGTGCGGCCGGCACCATGGCCGCAGCCGGCGCGTTGCTTGGGGTGCTCACCTCGCTGGCACTGACCGCCGTGCACGTGTGGGTGACCGGGTCGATGACCCTCGTCGACGCGCTGGGGCCGGGCATCGTCACCCTCATCGCGTTCACCGCCATCGGGATGCTCATCGGCGGCTACACGGGTGTGCTGTCGGCGCGCGCTGCGATGCGCGCGCCGGACCGGGGGCGGGCCGGCGTGGGGGCGATGAGCGCCTTCCTGCTCGCCGCGGTCGTGCTCCTTGTCGCCTGCTCAGCGGTGCATCCGACCCCATCCGGGCCGACGCTCGGCGCCCCCAGCCCCGACTTCTTCGTCACCTATGGGCCGTTGACGCTGCCGGCCCACCTGGTCGGCCTGTTCCTGGCCGGCGCGGTCGGCCGCGACGCCCATGACCGGCTCACTCTGGCCCGCGAGTCCGCCCACCAGGACTGAGCCGGGCCCTCAGCCGTAGGTGTCGCGCACGCCCCGGCCGTCGGAGATCCTGCGCGGTCCCCGCGACCAGCTCGGCGCGCTGGGCCCGACGATCTTGAGCTCGGTGACGGTGCCCTTGCCCGCCTCGTCGTCGATGCGCCCGATCAGCGTCGACTCCAGCAGCCGCAGCTGGGTCGCCCAGGCGGTCGACTCCGCCCGCACGGTCAGCACCCCGCGCTCGAATGACACGGGCTGGCTGTGGGCGGCGATGTCGGGTCCGACGATCTGCGGCCACCGGCCCATCACCGAGCCCGCGGCGACATCGACCTTCCAGGCCCGGTCGCTGACGAGCTGGTCGACCTGGTCGCCGATGAGCTCGGGGTCACGCCCACCTCGTCGGGATGACGGGGCCGCGGCCTCCCCAGGGCGGCGGCGCCGCATGGGCTTCAGGCCCGGGCGCAGACCCTTCTCGCGGGCGGCTGCGCGGGCCCGTGCGAGGGCAGCGGAGGCGGCATTCTCCACAGGTGTGGATATGTCTGTGGAATCCTGCTGCGCCGCAGTCGGATTCGTGTGGTCCTGCTGTGAATCACCTGTCGCGCGGCCATTCTCGGGCTCGAGATGCTCAGTCATCGCTCACCACCGAGCCCAGCTCGACCGTGAACGACTGTCCCGCAAGCGATTCCGGAACGTCATCGCTGACGGCCGCAGTGATCAGCACCTGCTCACAGTCGGCGACCATCGCGGCGAGACGCTCCCGGCGGCCGGAGTCGAGCTCGGCGAAGACGTCGTCGAGGATCAGCACCGGGTCGTCACCCAGGTCGTGCCGCAGCAGCTGGTATGCCGCGAGCTTGAGCCCCAGCGCAAAACTCCAGCTCTCGCCGTGGCTGGCATAGCCCTTGGCAGGCAGCTCGCCCAGCTGGAGGACGAGGTCATCACGGTGTGGTCCGACAAGGGAGACACCGCGCTGGATCTCGTTGTCCCGCAACGCTTCCATCGACGCGAGCAGCTCCTTGCGCAGCTCCTCGATCTCGGGGACCTCGCCGGCGGCGATCGCCTCGGCCGCCGACTCGCGCAGCGACGAGCGATAGGTCGCCCGCGCCGCCGACTGGCCGGCGCTCACCTCGTCGTAGGCCTGCTCGAGATAGGGGCCGAGGTCGCGCAGCAGCCTCAGCCGCGCATAGAGCAGCGTCGAACCCACCTGTGCCAGATGGGAGTTCCACACTTCGAGGGTGTGCAGCGCACTCGCCTTGGCCTCGTCTGGGTCCTCGCCCTCGGGCCGGCGTCCGCGGCGCGACCCGCGCGCGAGGACGGGCTGTGCCGACTTCAGCAGGGCATTGCGCTGCTTGACGATCTTGTCGTAGTCGCTGCGGACCCCGGCCCAGCGCGGCTGCCGCGCGACGAGCAGGTCGTCGAGGAAGCGCCGACGCTCGCTCGGGTCCCCCTTGACCAGGGCGAGGTCCTCGGGGGCAAAGAGCACCGTGCGGAGCGTGCCGAGCACATCCCGCGGCCGCGTCAGCGGTGAGCGGTTGAGCCGGGCGCGGTTGGCCCGGCCGGGGTTGATCTCCAGCTCGACGAGCGACTCACGCCCCTCGCGCACCACCGCGCCACGGATGACGGCCTGCTCGGCGCCGAAGCGCACCAGCGGCTGGTCGGTCGCGACCCGGTGGCTCGACAGGCTCGCGAGATAGCCGATCGCCTCGACCAGGTTGGTCTTGCCCTGGCCGTTGAGACCCACCAGCGTCGTGACGCCGGGCTGCAAGGGCAGCTCGGCGCTCGGATAGCTGCGGAAGTCCCCGACGGTCAGGTGTCGGACGAACACGGGCGGCTCTCTTCGGCGGGCGGGGCGGTCTGGTCGGCGGCGGTTGGCGGGGTGCGCGCCGCACGGCGCACACACGGCATTCTCCCCCGTGCAACGCGCTCGGCCCACCATCCCCTCACGAGATGGTGGGCCGGGCGTCGGTATGCCGCGTGGCTCAGGCGCGCTTGGCAGCGGCCTTCTTGGCGGTGGTCTTCTTGGCCGCGCCCTTGCGAGCGGAGCCGGTGCCGGACGTCGGGCCCGCGGTGCTGGTGGTGTTGCGGCCGCGGGTGGTCGAGCCGGCTGAGCCAGTGCCGGAGGACGGCCCGGCGGAGGCCGCGGCCTTGCCCTTGGCGGTCGCCTTGCGCGTGGTCGTCTTCTTGGCCGCCTTCTTGGCGACCTTCTTGACGGCCTTGGGGTGGCGCAGTTCCTCGGCCTCCGAGCGCAGCTTCTGGCCCTCCTTGACCGTCATCACGTCGTGCCCGCCGAACTGGCCGCGCAGCGCCGCGACGGCCTTCATCGTGGGCGACTCCTCCTGACGGGAGGCGAAGCGGGCGAACAGCGAGGCGGAGATGACCGGCATCGGCACGGAGTTGGCGATGGCCTCCTCGACCGTCCAGCGGCCCTCGCCGGAGTCGACCGTGTAGCCGGAGACATCCGTGAGGTGCTCGTCCTCCTCAAGGGCTTTGACCAGCAGGTCGAGCAGCCAGGAGCGCACGACGGTGCCGCGGGTCCACGCCTTGAAGGCGCCCGGCACGTTGGTGACGATGTCCTTGGCCTCGAGCAGCTCGTAGCCCTCGGCATAGGCGGCCATCAGGCCGTACTCGATGCCGTTGTGGACCATCTTGGCGTAGTGGCCGGCGCCGACCTTGCCGGCGTGGACGAAGCCCTCCTCGCGCGGGCCCTCGGGGCGCAGCGCGTCAAAGATCGGCATCGCGCGCTTCACCTGGTTGGCCTGGCCGCCGACCATGAGGCCGTAGCCGTTCTCCAGGCCCCAGATGCCGCCGGAGACACCGCAGTCGAGATAGGCGATGCCCTTCTTCTTGAGCATCTCGGCGTTCTCGAAGTCGTCGGTGAAGCGGCTGTTGCCACCGTCGATGACGAGGTCGCCCGCCTCGAGCAGGTCGCCGAGCTGGGCGACGGTCTGACGCGTCGGGTCGCCCGAGGGGACCATCACCCAGACGACACGCGGTGCGTCGAGCGCCTCGACCAGGGCCTTCATCGACTTCACGTCGGAGACCTTGGGGTTGCGGTCGTAGCCGATGACCTCGTGGCCGGCATTGCGGATGCGCTCGCGCATGTTGCCGCCCATCTTGCCCAGACCGATCAGACCCAGCTGCATGACGAAGACCTCACTGTGGTTGCGGGAACGTTTGACAGTCGTGGTCGAGGCTACGCCCTGACGTCCGTTTCGGGCGGCTCGACGACGTGGGTATGCCGCGAACGAGGTTCAGCGTGCGAGCGGAGGCGCCGCGCAGCGCAGAGCCGCCCGGACACACGGCATACGGCTCAAGACCGAGAGCGACCTCAGCTGGCGAAGCGGACCGGCATCAGGACGTAGCGGTAGGACGTGTCGGCCTCGCCGTCGGCCTCGGCCTGGCCGGACATCACCGCGGGGCGCGAGGGCTGGGTGAAGGACAGGCGGGCGTAGTCGGTGCCGACGGCGCCGAGCCCGTCGAGCAGGAAGTGCGGGTTGAAGGCGATCTCGATCTCCGGGCCCGTCAGCGTCGACTCGACGGCCTCGGAGGCCTGGGCGTCCTCGCCGGTGCCGGCCTCGATGGCGACCTGGCCGTCGGTGAAGCGCAGGCGCACGGGGGTGTTGCGCTCGGCGACGAGGGCCACACGCTTGACGGCCTCGACGAGCTCGGCCGTCTTGATCACGGCCTCGCTGTCGGAGCTGGAGGGGAAGATCGACTGCACCTTGGGGTACTCGCCGTCGAGCAGGCGGGTGGTGGTGCGGCGCTGGCCGGCCTCGAAGCCGATGAGGCCGTCACCACCGGCGCTGTCGCCGAGGGCGACCTCGATGGAGCCGGCGGCGCCGAGGGCGCGGGCGGTCTCCGACAGGGTGCGGGCGGGGACGAGCGCGATGTGGCTGGCGTCGGAGGCCTCGGGGTTCCAGGTCAGCTCGCGCATGGCCAGGCGGTAGCGGTCGGTCGCAAGGAGGGTGACCTTCTCGCCCTCGATCTCGACGCGCACGCCGGTGAGGATCGGCAGGGTGTCGCCCTTGTCGGCGGCGATCGAGACCTGCGCGACGGCCTGGGTGAAGACGTCGCCGGCGATGGTGCCGCTCGGGGCGGGCGAGGCCGGCAGGGTCGGGTAGTCGTCGCTCGGCATCTGGAGCAGGCTGAAGCGCGAGCTGCCGCAGGCGACCTGGACCTTGGAGCCCTCGGTCGTCACGTCGACCGGCTTGTTGGGCAGGTTGCGGGAGATGTCGGCGAGCAGCCGGCCGAGCACGAGCACGGTGCCGACCTCGGCCACATCGGCGGGCACGGTGATCCGGGCCGAGACCTCGTAGTCGAAGGCGGACAGGGTGATGCTGCCCTCGTCACTCGCCTCGATCAGCACACCGGCAAGCACGGGGACCGGCGGACGAGCCGGCAGACCACGGGCCACCCAGGTGACTGCCTCGGCGAGGACCTCGCGCTCAACGCGGAACTTCACGGCATACCTGCCCTTCACTGCCGTCAGGGGACGGCACGGACGCAAGTCGCGCAGGCACGCGCGACCCACGGCAGGTGGATCCGCCGTGGAGGAATGACACTAACGCTCCCACGCGACCTGCGAAAGCCAAGGGGTCAAAGTGTCCTGCGCTTCCTCATCGGCTGTTCTTGTCGTCTGTCCCCCTCGCGGGAGGGGCACAAACCACAGGTACTCGGGGCGGGACCATTGGAGTGGAAGGTTTAGTAGCCATTGTCGGCGGTGTGGACGAGGTGGATAACCGACATCTGTGCAGGTCAGCGTCCCGCGGGTGGTGTGGACAGCCGGTGGAGCCGGCGGTGCGGACGCAACGGGTGGCTGTGGACGGCGCAGCGCCGCCCACACGGCATACACAGGTTTGTGACGTCATCCCCAGGGCGGGGTCCGACGGGTCCACGCCCTTTCCACGACTTGTCCACAGCTGTGTGGGACCGGGCCGGCGAGGGTGGTTTCCCCCAAGGGCTGTGGACAACCTCTGGGATTTCGTGCGTGGACAACCCACAGCCCACAGAGTTATCCCCAAGGTGTGGATGCGTGAAGTCCCGTACATCCGGCGAGAACCTGCTGGCCGGCGGGTGACATCCGGGTTACGGGGCGGTCTCGCACAGCCCACAACTGTGGACAGGCATGGGGAAAAGTCAGCAGGTGGTGCAAAAAGGCCGGCTGCGACCGGGTGGTCCGGGAGCCGGCGAAGAAGCCGGGGGGGGGGGCGTGGGCGGCTCGGGCAGGGAACAGGAACCGCCCACGCATGAGGGGAGACGCCCTGGGTGGCCAGGATGGTTGCCCCGGTGGCGGAAGAACTTTTCCGGCCGCTCCGGGGGCTGCCCGGGCAGGCCTCAGCGGGACTGCTGCTTGATGCGGTTGGTGAGCTCGGTGACCTGGTTGTAGATCGCCCGGCGCTCGCCCATCAGCTCGCGGATCTTGCGGTCGGCGTGCATGACCGTCGTGTGGTCGCGGCCGCCGAACTGCTGGCCGATCTTGGGCAGCGAGAGGTCAGTCAGCTCGCGGCACAGATACATGGCGATCTGGCGGGCGGTCACGAGCACGCGCGAGCGCGAGGTGCCGCAGAGGTCCTCGATGGTCAGCCCGAAGTAGGCGGCCGTCTGGGCCATGATCAGCGCCGAGGTGATCTGGCTGCCCTGCTCGTTGGGGATCAGGTCCTTGAGCACGATCTCGGCCAGGCCCAGGTCGACCGACTGCCGGTTGAGCGAGGCGAAGGCGGTGACCCGGATGAGGGCGCCCTCGAGCTCGCGGATGTTGGTCGAGATCCGGCTGGCGATGAACTCCAGCACCTCGTCGGGCGCCTGCATCCGCTCCTGGATGGCCTTCTTGCGCAGGATCGCGATGCGGGTCTCGAGGTCGGGCGGCTGGACGTCGGTCAGCAGGCCCCACTCGAACCGGCTGCGCATCCGCTCCTCGAAGCCCGAGAGCAGCTTGGGCGGCACATCCGAGGTGATGACGACCTGCTTGTTGGCGTTGTGCAGCGTGTTGAAGGTGTGGAAGAACTCCTCCTGCGTCTGCACCTTGCCCTGGAGGAACTGGATGTCGTCGATGAGCAGCACGTCGACATCGCGGTAGCGGCGCTGGAACGCGGCGGCCTTGTCGTCACGGATCGAGTTGATGAAGTCGTTGGTGAACTCCTCGGAGTTCACATAGCGGACCTTGACGTGGGGGAAGAGATTGCGCGCGTAGTGCCCGATCGCGTGGAGCAGGTGGGTCTTGCCCAGACCGGAGTCGCCATAGACGAACAGCGGGTTGTAGGCCTTGGCCGGCGCCTCGGCCACCGCGACCGCGGCCGCGTGGGCGAAGCGGTTGGAGCTGCCGATGACGAAGGTGTCGAAGGTGTACTTGGGGTTGAGGCGGGTCGCGTCGGTCGGCTCGACCGGCACGCTGCGCAGCCGGCCAGGGCCGGACTCGGTCGGCGCGCCATAGGTGTCGCGGGTGCTGGAGTCGGTGCCGGCGGGCGTCGTCTGCCCCGCGGGACGCGGCTCGAGGTGGGGCTCGGTGCGGGCGTCGGCGGGGGCATCGCCGAGGGAGGCGGCGCCGGGGACGGGCGGCAGGTCGAGCCCGAGCTGGTCGGGCGCCTGGTCGTGGGAGTCGGCCAGGCGGGGGTCGTCGGTGCCCTCATGGGAGTGGACGAGCTCCGGGTCGTCGCTGAGGCCGGTGGTCGGCGGGACCTCCTCGCCGAGCGAGGCGTCGACGGTGACGGCCAGCCGGACTTCGCGGCCGAGCCGGTTGGAGAGGGCGGCCGTCACCTGAGTGCGCAGGCGCGTCTCGACGATCTCCTTGGTGAAGTCGTTGGGGACGGCGAGCAGCGCGGTCTCGTCGAGCAGGCCGATGAGCTTGGCGAGCGAGAGGAAGGCACGCTGGGTGATCGGGAGCCCGTCCGCGTCGAGGTCGGCGACGGTCTGCTGCCAGATCTGACCGTAGTCGGCGTCCGTGGTCGACAC